>CBDEGZ010000001.1:0-10967 GCA_965238175.1 Gammaproteobacteria bacterium
GACTTCGCCGTCGAGATCCATTACGAGACGCAGTACACCATGCGCGGCCGGATGCTGCGGGCCGAAATTCATCGTGTAATTATGGATCTCACTCACTTTAATTGTCCTGCACGGCGGGTGTCGCCTGATCTTGATCCGTAGCGGGCGAAATGATCGGTCCTCGGCACAAGCCACCCGGGGCTCGATGCTTACCGGCTGATACACCACACGTCCCTTATCCGGGTCGTAGCGCATTTCGACATGACCAGAGAGCGGAAAATCTTTGCGAAAGGGGTGGCCGATGAAGCCATAGTCGGTGAGTAATCGACGAAGATCCGGATGCCCTTCAAAAACGATACCAAAAAGATCAAATGCTTCGCGTTCGAACCAGTTTGCCACCGCCCAAACTTCACACAGCGTTTGAACCGTGGGGAACTCATCGTCGACGTCCGTTCGAATACGGACGCGTTGATTGCGACTGATCGATAGTAAATGGCAAACCACTCGAAAACGTGCGTCTGCCGGGTTAGTCAGTGAACGCTCCGAGGCATCGGGCTGAATTCCTTCACCACCATAGTGAAGAAAATCTACACCACAAAGATCGATGAGCTGTTCGTATGATTGCTCGTTCCCGTAAATACAGAGCGAACTCAACCCAGGAATCCCGCGGCACATCGATAACAGGCTCGCCAACGCAATCGCTGCCGCATACGACAGCCGGAAATCGATCGCTAACTTCGCTAAACAGCGCTTTATTGTTATTTTTGTACGGCGTCGTTGCTCATGGTTTGGCGGTGTCAGGCGCGCCGCTAGCGCGCGATGGTGTTGGTACGTCGAATTTTCTTTTGCAGCTGCAATATTCCATATAACAAGGCCTCCGCCGTCGGCGGACAACCGGGTACGTAAACGTCAACTGGAACGATTCGATCACATCCTCGTACGACAGCGTACGAATAATGGTAATACCCGCCCCCATTCGCGCAAGAAACCCCATGGAAATAACCCACCGTGGCTCTGGCATTTGGTCGTATACCTTACGCAATGCAGGTGCCATCTTGTTCACGAGTGTGCCGGCGACAATCATGACATCGGATTGCCGCGGGCTTGGCCTGAAGATCACGCCGAATCGGTCAAGGTCGTAACGCGATGCGCCGGCGTGCATCATCTCAACGGCGCAACAGGCAAGGCCAAAGGTCATCGGCCACATGGCACCGGTACGCGCCCAGTTGACGACAGAGTCCACCGACGTCGTGACAAACCCTTTGTCCAGAACCCCCTCAATACTCATATCCGAGAACTCCTGCTTCTCGTGCGCAGCGGCTTCGTTCTAACTCGAGGAATGGCGCAAACTACTCCCACTCGAGCGCCCCTTTTTTCCACTCGTAGATGAATCCGACCACCAAAATGCCGAGAAAAATCATCATTGCCCAAAAGCCGAATACACCGATCTGATCAAGAACGATGGCCCATGGAAATAAAAAGGCTATTTCAAGGTCGAAAATAATGAACAGTATCGCGACGAGGTAGTAGCGTACGTCAAATTTGGTTCGAGAATCCTCGAAGGCCTCGAACCCGCATTCATAGGGTGACAATTTTTCTGCGTCCGGTCGATGCGGCCCCAGCACGCGCCCGAGCGTCAGAAGAACGACCCCTAATATTAGGGCAACGCCTAGAAAGATTAGTACCGGAATGTACTCAGCTAGCAACGGGCTCTCTCCTAAGGGTTCCGCCTAGTTGCGCTAACGTCCGAGCGGCAAGGCCAGTGCTCGTTCCGAAAACTTGAACCCAAACATTTCATGGTGCCGAAGGCCGGACTCGAACCGGCACGGCTTGCGCCACCGCCCCCTCAAGACGGCGTGTCTACCAGTTCCACCACTTCGGCATTGATTAAGTCGAATCGCATAAGTTTAACGTTAACGAGATTTGTTCGCAGTGGCGGCGCTTTCGATTAGCCGCCGCTGCCAGTTTCATTGCTACCGTCGGCTTCTTCGGACGGTGCGGATTCTGAAGCTTGGATCCGGCACAGTCTCGTCCGTCGCGGCAGCATCCGCCGCCGTTTCACTCGTCTCGTCCGACGCGCCGGGGACGGCTTCGGCATCGCCCGCTGAATCATCAACGGCGTCGGCCGGTGCAGCTGGAACTCCGTCGTCCGTCAGTCCACTGTCAGTACTATCTCCGGGCACCGCGCTATCGCCGTCGATACTCGGCACGGCGTCCCCACTTTCTTGAGAATCTACCGGAACACTGTTCCGTCAATGATACTGGCATTCGGGCTGCGATCATTGTAAAGCCACGCCAGCGACAAGCTGCCAATAAAGAAGACGGCGGCCAGACCTCCGGTCAATCGACTTAAGAACGACGCGGAACCGCGGGCGCCGAACAGCGTCTGCGATCCGCCACCGCCGCCGAAGGCTGCGCCCATGTCGGAGCCACGCCCCTGTTGCAGCAACACGAGGACAACGATCGCAATTGCAACCAGAATGTGGATGATAAGTAGTATATTGATTAAGAGCATGAACTTAGGGTGTTAATTCGCTTTAACAATGGCGAGAAAATCAGCGGCATTTAGGGAAGCGCCGCCGATGAGTCCACCATCAATGTCTGGTTGGTTAAATAACCCGGCCGCGTTCTCACCTTTGACGCTGCCGCCGTACAATATGCGCACAGCGTCAGCCACCGCCGCATCCTCTCGCCGAATAGACTCTCGCACGAACGCGTGCGCTGCCTGCCGCCTGCTCCGGGCTCGCCGTCTCTCCCGTTCCAATCGCCCATACGGGCTCATAGGCGATTATCGATTTCGACAACTGTCCCACGGCCGATCCGCGAGATGACCGCCCCAAGCTGACTCGCAAGGACATCTTCTGTTTGATTTTGGTCGCGCTGTTGTAACGTTTCCCCGATACAGACAACGGGCGTCAGCCCAGCATCGAGCGCCACCGCCGCTTTTTCCGCAACTCTTTCGACGGTGTCGTCGTAAAGACTGCGTCGCTCCGAGTGTCCGACTATAACGTGGCTGCAGCCACAATCGACCAACATGCCCGCCGACACCGCGCCGGTGTAAGCGCCGGCCGCATTGACGTCAACATCCTGCCCTCCGAGTGCGATTACCCCAGTCGACTCCGGCCCAATTAGCGCCCGTGCCTGGCTCAAATACGGGAACGGTGGACACACTAGTACATCCTTATCGGCGCTCGCGCCAGAAAGTCCGTTCATGATGCCACCGATCAGCGTATCCGTGTCGGCATTGGAAGCGTTCATCTTCCAGTTTCCGGCGACCATTAATCGACGCAAGGAGAAGCCCTCTATTCAATGGAAGTGCAGAAGTGCGATATTCGCGCCGCTCGTGACGGCTCAATTTTCAATTGCGCTGTATTATTCGCGCCATCTCAGTGCAGCAACGGAGCGCAAAGTCATGCGACCGAGGCGAGCCGCCCCGCGCCGGCGAACGGAGTTTACTGGAGCCGGGATGCCGACGCCAACACTACTCCGCCTATTTATTTGTCTCTGGGGGTCCCACGGCGCTAAGCGCCGTGGCCACAACACCGGGTCGACACCGTCCACGCCCATTTGGCGCACCCTGAAAATACCCTCAACCGTACACCGATCGGGCTGCCGCTGCGACCGATGCCGCCAATTCTTCGGTCCAGCGATCGACTTTTGTGGCGTCCGCCCCCTCCACCATCACGCGAACGACGGGTTCGGTGCCGGACGGACGTATTAGCACCCGCCCCTCGTCGCCGAGGTCACGCTCGGCATGATCGACGTTGCGTAACACCAATTCGTGATCTGGCAGGGCCTTTGCGTTCACGTTTTCACCGATATCCGCGAGTTTGACGTTAATCATTCGCTGCGGGTAGACAAATAATGGCTGCAGCAGCCTTGACAGGGATTGGTCCGCTTCGACCATTGCCATGACGACCTCTAGCGCCGCGATAACGCCGTCGCCCGTCGTGCTTTTGTCTAGGCAAATTATATGCCCGGATGACTCTCCACCAAGTTGCCAATCCCGTTGTTCTAGCATTTGCAATACAATGGCGGTCGCCAACGGCCGCTCGCTCAAATTCGATGCCCTCCGCCTTGAACGCCAACTCAAGCCCAAGGTTTGTCATCACGGTGCCAACCACGCCCGAACCTAATAGACCACGTTGCTTACGTGCCATGCCAAGAACGTACAGTATCGCGTCGCCATCGACGAGCTCGCCCTTCTCATCCACCATAACGACGCGATCGCCGTCACCATCGAGCGCCACGCCAACGTTCGCCCCGGATTCGACAACGGCAGCTTGCAACGACTGCGGACTAGTCGATCCACAACCGTCGTTGATATTAAAGCCATCCGGTTCGTTGTGAATCACTGTGACATCAGCACCCAACTCGCTGAAGACTTCCGGCATCACGTGATAGCCGGCACCGTTCGCGCAATCGAGCACTATCCGCAGTCCAGCGAACGTCGCCCGCATCGGAATCGTACTCTTGCAGAACTCGACGTACCGCCCCACCGCGTCTGGAAATCGAACAGACTTTCCAAGCTGCGCGGAATCTACCGTCGTCATCGGTTCATCGATTAGCGCTTCGATTGCATGCTCTGTCGAGTCCGGCAGTTTGCGCCCTTCCGGGGAAAAGAATTTGATGCCGTTGTCGTAGTAGGGATTGTGCGACGCGCTAATGACAACGCCCGCGTTGGCGCGCGATGTGCGGGTGAAATACGCGATTGCCGGCGTCGGCATCGGTCCAAGCAAGGAGACGTTGACGCCCGCCGCGGATAGACCGGCCTGCAATGCAGATTCGAGCAGATAGCCGGATACCCGCGTATCCTTGCCGATAACCACCGTACTGCCTTGGCCGTCGCCGAGCACTCGACCAACCGCCCAGCCGAGTTTGAGGATTCGTTCGGGCGTGATCGGTTCTTCTCCGACCGGCCCGCGTACGCCGTCCGTGCCGAAAAAGCGTTTGTCGGTTGCCATCGTTCGAAAGTCTTTGCTGGATAGTTTCGCTAAGTGTAGGCAATTCGCGCGTTAAAAACAGTAGCAACACGTGCACAACGCGGTTAAAATCGCGCGCGAGCAAGCGAGGCAATTTGCGGACTGTCACGGCTTTGCCAAAATTCGGCGTCTACCGCCTCCAGCGAGCGCACGATATGCCGCGTACTGCGAACGTCGTGAACTCGAATGATATTGGCGCCGCGCCCAACCGCGCGTGCCGCCAATGCGGCACTCGCTAAGTCTCGGTCGTCGGCGTCGAGCCCGGTTATTTGACCAACCATGCCTTTGCGCGAAAGCCCAACCAAAATGGGCGACGCTAATGCACGCAAACGCCAAAGCGAGTCGAGTAGCTGAAGATTGTGGCGCAGCGATTTGCCGAATCCGAAGCCCGGATCGACAATGATACGGTCTCGTCGAATTCCCGCCGCCAGACAACTACGACGACGCTGGTACAGAAATTGAAACACGTCTTCCACCACGTTTTCGTAACGCGGATTTCTCTGCATTGTCGTCGGGTCGCCTGACATGTGCATGAGACAAGCGGGAACGCCCAATTCCCGCCACCGCCTGACGACTATCCGCCTGCGACAAACCGTAAACATCATTAATCAGTCCGGCGCCAGCGCTAACGGCGGCGCGCATAACGTTCGGCTTGTAGGTATCAATCGAGATGGGAACATCGACGGCTGCATGCACCGCCTCGACAATTGGAATAACCCGATCAAGCTCTCGGTTTTCTTCAACCGGTATCGCGCCTGGCCGAGTGGACTCACCGCCGATATCAATGATGTCGGCACCCGCATCGACGAGATCACGGCGCGTGCGCCGTGGCGGCGTCGAGCGAATCGTGGCGGCCACCGTCGGAGAAGGAATCAGGGGTTACATTTAAAATGCCCATGATTGCGGCGCGCGACAAATCGAGTGTGCGCCCCACCGCAATCAAGGGGTGCGAGAGATTGTGGACTCAGACCGTATCCCCAGCCGCATCGTCTATTCCAGCATCCGGCGTGAGTGGAGCCGAACCCTGTTCACGTTCCGGCGTACCGGATTCAGGCCCTGCTGGAGGTATATCAGAGTCTGCCGGTGGTTTCGGCGGCCGGCCTTCCATAATGTCGTTGATCTGATCGGCATCCAGGGTCTCCCACTCCATGAGTGACTTCGCCATGACTTCGACCTTTTCCCGATTCTGTTCAAGAATTTTTCGTGCCCGAGCATACTGCTCGGTGATGATGCGGGTAATCTCCGCGTCGACGGTCTGCGCCGTCGCGTCAGAGATATTCTTGTTGGCCGTCATATCCCGGCCAAGGAAAACCTCCGACTGATCCTCACCGTACACGCGGGGACCAAGCTCGTCGCTCATGCCCCAACGAGAGACCATGTTTTGCGCCATCTGCGTCGCGGCTTGGAAGTCGTGAGCAGCACCGTTGGTCATCTGCTTCATGAATATCTCCTCACCAATACGCCCGCCCATGAGCACGGCGATTCTGGCAAGCAGGTATTCTCGGTCCTGGCAGTAGCGATCCTCCTCCGGTAGCTGCATGGTCACAGCCAAGTGCTCGTCCACGCGGAATGATCGTTACTTTGTGAACCGGATCGGTCTTATCGCCCGAGGCTTTGGCAACAACCGTATGTCCTGATTCGTGATAGGCCGTGTTGAGGCGCTCCTCTTCGGGCATCACGACGGAACGTCGTTCGACGCCCATAATGACCTTGTCCTTGGCGAGCTCGAATTCCTCCATATTAACTAGGCGCTTGCCGGCTCGTGCGGCGAACAACGCCGCCTCGTTGATCAGATTCGCAAGGTCCGCTCCAGAGAATCCCGGCGTTCCGCGCGCAATTGTGCGCGGATCGACGTCGTCGGCGATGGGTACCTTGCGCATGTGCACCTTAAGGATCTGCTCGCGACCCCTAATATCGGGCAATGGCACATGAACCTGACGATCGAATCGACCCGGTCGCAACAACGCTGGATCCAACACGTCCGGTCGGTTCGTCGCGGCGATAACAATGACGCCCTCATTGCCTTCGAAGCCATCCATTTCGACCAGCAATTGATTTAATGTCTGTTCGCGTTCGTCGTGGCCACCGCCAAGTCCCGCGCCCCGCTGGCGACCCACGGCGTCAATCTCGTCAATGAAGATGATGCAGGGTGCGTGCTTCTTCGCCTGTTCGAACATGTCGCGAACCCGCGATGCGCCGACACCCACAAACATTTCGACAAAGTCGGATCCCGATATAGTAAAAAACGGCACCTTGGCCTCGCCAGCTATCGCCTTCGCTAGGAGCGTCTTACCTGTACCTGGACTACCGGTCATAAGCACGCCCCGTGGGATACGGCCGCCAAGTCGTTGAAACTTGCTCGGGTCACTCAGGAACTCGACCAGTTCCCCTACTTCTTCCTTGGCTTCTTCGACACCCGCGACGTCGGCAAACGTCCACCTTGTTCTTGTCTTCGGTCAGCATGCGGGCGCGACTCTTGCCGAAGGACAATGCTCCGCGGCCGCCGCCGCCCTGCATTTGCCGCATAAAAAAGATCCAAACGCCGATCAACAACAGCAACGGAAACCAATTGATAAATACACTAACTAAGAGCCCGGGTTCTTTCTCCGGTTCGCTCTTGAATTTGACGTTGTACTTGAGGAGATCGTTAACGAGCCCCGGGTCATCCATTTTATTCGTGAAGAAACGGGAACCGTTGAAGTATTTCCCGTGGATCGTTTTGCCCTTAATCAACACCTCCTCGACATCGCCGTTCTTGTACTCATCGACGAATTCCGAGTAGCCGATTTCGTTGCCACCACTCGGCTCGTTCGGCGCGAAGCTGTTGAATACGGCCATCAGCACCATGGCAATAACCAACCACAGCATTAGGTTTTTAGTCAGATTATTCAAAAACTAATCATCCACGGTATGCCCAGAATCGTGGCGAGCGCCGGCTCCGAAATGCGCCGGCGGATCGCCGCAGTCGATACGGGTCTTTGTGATCGACTATTTAATTGTAATGCGACTCGTCTTTTGACACTCGCATTGAAAAATTGTTCGATATCAGGTGAAATTTTGGCTCATGTCGATAAGACTCTTCTGTCGATAAGACTCTTCTCGATTAGTCTGTTCGATAAAACCTCGTCAAAGCCTCGTCAAAGCCTCGTCGACATTACCCATCGACTTTATCGGTTCGATGGAGACTCGCTAGAGCCGGGATAATTCACAATTTGTAATCCAAAAAGAAGACAAAACTGGCGTCTTCAGAAATTCTTCAAACATTCGTATTTAAAGCCGTCTAGACGATTCTGCGGGTCGTGCCTGCTCGCGGCAAGCGCGATTGCCTAATCGTGGCCTAGTTTCCGTCGATTCACCGTAACTTTAGCCGATACACCCGAGTTGCCCGCAGAAGTAAGGTCAATTATGACCATCCAAGGCGGACAGATGTCGTTAAAATTGAAGCTAAATACAGAATTTTACCGTTTTTATTAGATTCCGCTCAGATACCTACGGGTTCATATCGGGCTCGCCTACATTAGACGTTATGGACCTGAAAGCGCCAAATTCAAGGGGCGACCTCTGTCGGCTTAATATAGCCGCTGGCGGTCACGAAATACTCACGACTTTCGGCACGGGACGAGCTGGGTTTACGGGCGGAAACTCGATCAAAACGCGGCCGAATTCGCTTCCGGAAAGCATCCGCTGCAGGCCCCTGAAATAGCTTCACCAACAGGCGACCACCTGGCCGCAGTGCCTCGTCGATCACAGTCTCTATTGCAATCAACAATTCCTCGAAACGCGCCTCGTCAGCATCGCGAATGCCACTTATATCTGGCGCCATATCGGAAAGGACAAGGTCAGCCAGGCGGCCATCCAGTGCCTGTGCGATCTTTTCGCGCGTGGCATCGGTGCGGATGTCGCCGCAGATTGAAATGACGCCGGTTATCGTTGGCTGCGCCCGATCTACGGCAATAACACGCCCGCGCGTCGTCACGCGTTCAAGCGCAAACTGGGACCAACTGCCGGGTGCGGCACCGAGATCGATGACAGTCATTCCAGGCGCTAGGAGTCGATCGCGGTTGTCGATATCCTGGAGCTTATAGGCCGCGCGTGACGCGTAGCCGCTCGCTCGCGCTTTTTTCACGAAGGGATCGCGGGCTTGTCGGTTGACCCAATTGCGCGTCCGGGATTTCTTGTTTTTTCGCCATCGATCTTCGTTTACCCTACTGAGACTTGCGCAACAAAGGGCCTCGCCGCGGGACTGCACTGGTATTACGGTTCGACGCCATAGCTCGGGCCACTAGCTCGGCCCATTATAATGATAGGCTACGGCGATATGGGCCATCACCAAACACCAGATCAGACAACGTCGAACGTATCACCATGAGCCTAAGTGGCAAACAACTAGATTATCTCCGCGGCCTTGCACACTCGTTGAAGCCGATCGTTGCGATCGGACAGTCTGGGTTATCAGCGGCAGTCATCGCAGAAACCGATCTTGCGCTCGCCCACCACGAACTCATAAAAGTGCGACTGCCGGCGATCGACCGGCAACAACGTCACGCCTTGCTTGAGAACCTCGCCGAGTCCACCGAATCCATAGTGGTACAACGCGTAGGCCGAAACGGTACGCTGTATAAAGCCGGCGAATCCGGCCGGATCAAGCTACCACCACCAAAAGCCGTAAGTTAGCAACGAGAAATATGCGACGAATAGCAGCACAACTAACGATCCGCGACGACGCTACGACAATGAAACAAAATTGTAGCTGCTCTTATACTGGCTAAGCGTTAAGGCGTTACCGCCAATGTGCTTTATTCTGTTTGCAATCCACGCGCATCCCGGGTTTCCGTTAATCGTCGCGGGTAATCGTGACGAAAACTACGCACGCGCAACCGCCGACGCCGACTATTGGGCAGACGATGCCGGCGTGCTGGCTGGCCGCGACCTTGTCGCCGGCGGCACCTGGCTCGGCCGTCAATCGTCCGAGGTCAATTTGCCGCGTTGACTAACTTCCGCGACGGGCAGGCGGCGGTATCGACTGGACCTAGTCGTGGCGAACTGGTCAAAAACTATCTTCTCGCGAAGGACGATGACGAATACACCGCAAAGTTGCTGACCGAACGTCACCGCTACCAGGGGTTTAATCTCGTCTATGGGCGAGGCCCGAATCTGCGCTACGTATCCAACCGAATCGACCAACGAGCAACGCCTATTGAACCCGGATTGCCACGCCCTAAGTAACGGAACCCTGAACGATCCATGGCCAAAGGTTCTTCGGGGCAAGCGTGCACTCACGCAAATATTGACTACAGCGGAGGATGCCGAAACGTTGCCGACGGAATCAATCTTCGCCCTATTGAAGGATCAAGGTAACCGACCCGGATGCATGTCTTCCCGATACAGGAATTGGTCATAAACGCGAACGCGATCTTGCGCCGATATTTATTCAGACAGCGGATTACGGCACGCGCTGCTCAACCGTTGTGGGCTTTGGATCCGGGGGTAATGTGAATTTTGCGGAGCGGCGTTTCAATGCTGCAGGGGACGCCGTCGGTACGAGTCAACGCCAATTTTCGATTGCTGAGACGGCCTGATGACGAATTAGCCCGAATTATATGCCTGATCGCGCTTAAGCGTAGGTGACCGTCAAAAATCTCGTAGTGCCGAACCCCACCGGGGTGTTTTCACGTCAACCTCATCGCCCTCGGCCTTGCCAATAAGCGCCCGTGCGATTGGCGAGCTGATCGAAATTTGGCCCCTGTCGATATCCGCCTCTAAATCGCCGACAATCTGATAGCTAACCTCGCTGTCTTGATCGGCGTCGTACAACTTAAGGGTAGACCCGAATACGACTTTTTCCATTCGCATTCAACTTCGTGGGATCGATTACCTCGGCGCCGCTCAATTGCGACTCAAGTTCTGAGATGCGGCCTTCGATGAAGCCTTGTTGCTCTCGGGCTGCACTGTACTCGGCGTTTTCGGAAAGGTCGCCATGCGCACGCGCTTCGGCGATCGCCTTAA
>CBDEGZ010000002.1:0-8481 GCA_965238175.1 Gammaproteobacteria bacterium
TACCCACTTACCAGTATCGGCAGTTAGTTTAAGGCTAGCTATAGATGTAGCCAACTTGGTTTGGCCGCTTGGTAGGATCTTTTTCTCTTCTCGCATGTTTATAGCCGCATAAATGGCGACCATCGCGACAAATAGGGTGGCGAACACGGGAATACGCATCAGGTCTTTGGTGCTTTCTGGCTCGGCTAATCCTAGGAAATCAAAGATGTTCGCCATGAAGTTCACTTCGTACATCGCCGCACCAATCAATGTGACAAAGATACCGACGGTTGAGGCGACACGAAGCTGGATTTGCAGCACTCGCGGCCACAACTCTTCATTGCCTTGTTCTTTTAAGGTGTCGTAAGCCAATGCCTCGTCGGCCCCGCTAGCCAGTGCCATTGCTAAGCCACTTAATATTCGGTTAATCAAGAAGACGATGAAGACTAGATTAGGATCTCCTGTCGGCACAAAGGCGATCATGGCTATTTCAACAAACATCACAATCGAAGATAACACCACAAGTTTCTTACGCCCTAAGATATCGGCGAATGCGCCCTGATGGCACCTCAGCAAGCACAAGTGGTGGCAGCCCAAACTACATTGAGCATCGCGAATTGAGAAAGGGTTAAGCCCGTAATCTAAATAGAGTAGAGTGAATACAGGGTAATAAAAACGCGCAAAGTAACTGCTTCTAAATATTAAGAAGTAGCGTACATTGGGAATGTTAAGGATCTCTTTGAGCGTCATGATAATTCAGTACTTTTAATAACACATTATTATGTATATACCGTTTAGCCTTTTAAATCATGGGATTGTTGCCAAATAGCTGAAATATCTGTTTTAGGTGATCTTACGAGTTCAATGGTTCATAGTGGGTTATAGGTTTACTCTTCTTCAAATCATTTCGCCCCCATGTCCATTTAGTTTATGGTGCTCGTCTCAACTTGCTCGACTGATTTTGGTGCAAGATCGAACTTCTACAACGTCAGCCCTCGTATTTAATATCTTATTGTATGATTTAATTGGGTCGGTAATAATGATACGTAATGAATCCAAATGTAATTGAGCGAAGCGAGCATGATCTTAGAGTCATTCAATTTGGAAGGAAAAGTAGCGATAGTGACTGGTTGTAATACTGGCCTTGGACAAGGTATTGCAATGGGTTTAGCTGAAGCTGGTTGTAAGGTTGTTGGCGTTAATCGTACTGAGCCTAAAGAGACGATTGAGGTAATGAATGCCGCAGGTCATGCGTTTTTCGATGTACGTGCCGACCTTCTAAAGCAAGAGTGCATTCCAGGCATTATAGAGAAAGCTTTGACTGAGTTTGGTCAGATCGACATCCTTGTGAACAATGCTGGAATCATTCGTCGTGAAGACGCCATTGAGTTCTCAGAGCGAAACTGGGATGACGTAATGAACATCAATACCAAGACTGTTTTCTTTATGTCTCAAGTCTGTTGCGAAGCAGCTTCAAGGGCGCAAGGTACTGGCGGTAAAATCATCAATATTGCATCGATGCTCTCGTTCCAAGGTGGTATTCGCGTGCCTTCTTACACTGCATCTAAGAGTGCAGTGATGGGGTATTACCCGTGCGATGGCGAACGAATGGGCTCGCGACAATATCAATGTAAATGCGATAGCCCCCGGTTATATGGAAACGAACAATACTCAAGCATCTGCGTGAAGATGCTGAGCGCAATCAAGCGATTCTTGAACGTATTCCGGCTGAACGCTGGGGTACACCGAAAGATATCGCAGGTCCTTGTGTCTTCTTAGCCTCATCAGCATCGGATTACATTAACGGCTATACCATTGCTGTTGACGGTGGTTGGTTAGCTCGTTAACTGACCTTGTAACAAACACGGTTAAGAATTTTAAATTTGCATCAATCTTGCAGGAGAACATAAATGAAAATAGCACTAATGATGGAAAACAGTCAGGCAGGTAAAAATGCCATGGTTGCAGCTGAGCTAGAGTCAGTGGCGGGTGGCTATTGGTCACGATGTTTTCAACTCTAGGTATGACCGACGAGAATGATCACCACTTAACGTATATCCACTTAGGTATCATGGCGAGTATTCTCATCAACTCAAAGGCTGTGGACTTTCATTGTGACTGGGATGTGGAACAGGGCAAGGTGCTTTGATGTCACTGAACTTACATCCCGGTGTGGTTTGTGGTTACTGTTTAGAACCATCAGATGCTTTCTTGTTTAACCAAATCAACAACGGCAATGCTCTCGCTCTCGCTTTTGCTAAAGGCTTTGGCTGGGCTGGTGAACTCAACATTCGTTATATCTTTGAAAAAGCGTTTACAGGCGAGCGTGGTAACGGGTATCCGCTAGAGCGAGCAGAACCACAACAGCGTAACGCAGCACTGTTAAATGAGGTGAAAGCGGCGGTAGTGAAAGATAACTTTATTGACTCGCTAAGAGCGATCGATCAAGAACTCGTGAAAACAGCGGTTGGCAGTGAGCGTTTCCAACAATGTTTCTTTGATCATTGCCAAAACCCAGACATTGCAGACTATGTTCGTTCACTTTTAGATTAACTGTTAGCGAAGCTTACTTAGCTGACTAGATGAAGATAGAAAAGAGGAAAGTTATTTAATTCCTTTCGTTTCTACGATGTGTTCTTCCCCTGTTTGTTAGTTAGCTCTAGTGAGCCTAGTTAGTTAGTTAGTTAGTTAGTTAGTTAGATAGATAGATAGATAGGTAGATAGAGATAAAAAAGATGAGCACTTAGGCTCCTCTCTACAGTTATTCATGACTTCACGAGCGTTGCTGTTATTTTACACGCTTGAAGTTAGGCAACAAGGTTTCTGGCTCGCTGCGCTACAAATCGCTTTACTTGGTGAGTATGCACGGAAGTAAACAAACCAGTTTTTCGTCTTCTCGTGTTTGCACCCAGTTAGCTTCATTCACACCATGCTGGCTTTAGTTGGTGAGAAGTGGAAGGTGTAATTGCCTTGTGCGTCTTTAACCGTTCCTTCTATGTTTGAACCGACATCGGCACGCTCAATCTGATTGTCGATGATGGCACGATTTTCGACGTTGTAGACGGTAATTGTCCAGAACAAATCGGCAAAATTTACATCCCCATCCAGTGTCAAAGTGTAGTGATTGCTGCCATTAAGTCCGTTGCCATTATCGTCACGGTAATTGTCTAGATAGATCTGACCCCAACCGCCGTTTTCAAAACCGTGCATCGCATATATCGTTGGTCACCGCTTCATAAAACCAAGCCGCACGTCCATCGAGATCCATACCGTAGTCACGATCTTGGTTCGGAGTCGAAGCGGTTGCTATTTCCCACGAATTTCCTTCATTACCGTAAGCTGCGTGTGGCAAGCGTTCCGTTTTGTTGAAGTCGATGTTCTTAACCATAGCTTCACCCATGATGACAGCTTGCTCTAAAATCTCACGTTGTTGAGCTGATGGCGTAAACGCTTTATCTTTCTCAATGCCTAATGGGCGCAGCATGTCGTGCATCATACGATCGCGATCTGCTACTGGCTCAGATTGGATTGCTTCATTTAGCGTTTCCCAAAATGCCATGCCACGCGGGTGTTTGGCATCTTCGCCACGCTCAGGGAAGTTCACCCCTTTATTGCTAAGTAGTTTGCCACTGAGGTCTGTGATTTTTAGCGCTTCTAAATCTTTCATACGTTGTTGTTCTGACTTAGCCATTAAGCGAACACCGAAGAAAACATTGTTTGTGTCAGACTCAAATACCTTTGCACCCTTTGGAAGGTTGCTCGGCGTTTCAGAACCTTTCGCTTTGACAACATAAACACCCGGTTCTGTCATCTGAGAAATGCCAATTTGCCACATGGTGTGTACTGCGCCACGCAACTCATCCGTCGGGATCTCAATCACTACTGGTTCTTTCTCTACGTTAAACCAGGTAATCGCATAAGGCGTAGAGGTATTGTAAGTTAAGCCGCCCAGCTTGGATTCATGAGACTCAACGTAGGTGATTTGGCCATCTTCTGCCCCCATATCTGCATACGATTTTTTCCACGCGTAGTTCGAGACTAAAGGTACCGACCAAATGTACGCTTGTGACGCGCGTTGATAATCCATTAATTCAAATAGCTTCTCTGAGCTTGCTTGTGTTGGAATGCCGTGAAGAAAATCGGTTTCGAAAGTAAAGTCACCTGCACGCGTCTGGATCGTTTCTGTTGCGTCATCGTTTCCGGCTATCGCCGCTGCTGAAAATAAAGCCGTTACAGAAACGAGCATGGCAGCAGATCGTAATGGGCAAGTGAAACTCCCGACAAAGGCTTTAGATATCATATTCATAATGTGTCCTCAAAAACTAAAAATTGTTCGTTAAAACTGGAATTTCTCGTTAAAACTGAAATAGCTCGTCAAACAGAAATCATGGGTTAAGACTGCAAGAGCTTATCCGCACAGAAAATTACTGCTTAAAACTGATAGTTAAATTCGATACGGTGATCACCGTCTTCGATACTGGTGTTTTCTGTCCAGTTTGCGAAATAACGAACGTTGGCTCTTGGGTTAATTTGGTAACTTGCTGCAAACTCATGCGCGAGTACAGAATCACTGCCTTCAAAGCCATGATCTTTGAACGTTGAAGAACCAGACATTGTGCCTAAATACATAGGGTTATAGTTCAGCCAAATTTTGTCGGTAAGTTGCATCTTGGCGTACATACCCGCTACGTAGAAAGTACCGTGCATGTTGTAGCGATCGCTGAGCTGCGCGGCATCGAGGTCGCCTCCAGTCCCTTCAACTAACTCTTCACCTGCAGCGATACCGAGACCAGCAAGCGGATAGAAGTTAAACATGCCCATCTGTGGTAGCGCCTGAATAAAGCTGTAAGATGCACTACCTTGATTACTATCGAAATCCCAAGACATATCGACTTGTGTACCTCGGCCATTGGTTAAATCCACACCGAAATTTCTAAAACGAATCGAATCAATACTGTCGTCTGCGCCTCGGTTGTTCCAACCAACGGCTTCACCGGCGATGCCTTTTATTTCGAACACATTCATGCCCATGGTTGTGTCGCTACCAGTATCGTAGGTTTGGCCTATTTTTAGGTTTAGGCCTTTATCTGTGTAACCAAAGCCACCTTGTGTATACACCGCCAGAGGGTCGGACATATCTTGAATTTCGGTTTCTTCCGCGATAGCTAAACCAGCGAAAAGGAAAGAAGTAAGAGAAAGGATTGAACGGTGTAATAACATAGTTGCCTCATAAATTTATCTCACTACGTCCGTGTAATTCGTGAATGTGGGATAACTATACAAAGTGGACATTGTTAAGTGAATTCATATAAACTTAACCACTCGTTAATCTGTGCTTTATGGTCGTGTTATGAAACTGAACAATGTCGATTTGAACTTACTGAAAGTTTTTGTGGTGGTGTATCAGGAAAAGAGCTTGCGTAAAGCCGGCGAAAAACTGTTTGTTTCGACACCCGCGGTAAGTCAAAGCATCAAAAAAGCTCAAGGAATCGTTAGGTGAAGAGCTGTTTGTTTTTTCTTATAAGCAGTTTCTACCAACGCCTTATTCCGATGATTTGTATCGACGTGTTTTTCCACTACTGGACGGATTAGTCACGGCGATAGAGGAGGGCAAACAGTTTGCTCCTGCCGATCTAAACGAAGATTTTAAGATAGAGGCGAATCCTCATATTTTGCCTTGGTTAACACCAGCCCTCTTCCATCAACTCTCAATGGAAAGTCCGCTTTCTAGGCTGATAAGCCATACTAGTTCCCAAAACTCGTTAGAAAGACTTCGAAGTGACGAAGTTGATTTTGTTATTCATTTTGAAGCGGAGAGTTTGCCTGCCGAGATCATTGCCGTGCCTCTCGTGACCTTAAAGTTTGTATTGGCGGTAAGGGCTGATCACCCTTTTAAGGCGTCTATCGCTACAATTGATGATTTGTTGTCCTTTCCATTCGCTCATGTTGACCTCGCTTACTTCGACCAAAACAAGCACTCGCGATTGGAAGAAGAAGTTTTAAGCCAAGGCAAGTCGATCAATATGGCGCTTCGAACCACGTCAATTGTTGGACTCATCGAAACGATCAAGCACTCCAACATTATTGCCCCTTGTATGCCTCCAGTGATTGAACAACATAAGGGAGTATTGCCGCTCAATCGTGATTGAAGGATTAGAGGAGGGGGCTGAGGAAATGGAGGTATTCGCCTATCTTCACAAGAAAAACCAACATTCCTGCAAAATACAAATGGCTACTGGGATTTGATCGAAACTGCGATGGTGGATGCTAATCACTCGTAATCGCTAGTCTGGTTTGTCTTTGTCAGTGATAACAAGCACACCGTTATCTTGTGAACACTTCTTCAATACACGATTCAAGCCAGCGTATTTTGGATTGGTTACGGTGCTTACGTCCAATGGTCATGCCAATATCACTGTTCGGCATGTTGGGTATGTGAGGGAATTTCACAAATGAAAACTCACCAGATAGTGAGTTCGCTAGTAATTTAGAGCAAGGGAACAACACATCACTCTGTTTTACGATTGACAATAAACTGTGTAGATAGGTCGATCGTATTTTCACTTCAGTATTGATTCCAACGTCCGCTAGCACGTTAGGGGCAAGTGCAATATTCTCGTTCCAATCACTCACGACTAAGCTTGCTAATTGAAGCGGCTCTTCCTGATTTTGTGGTAATAATGAGTCAGCAAGCGGATGCCCAGATCGGCAGATCAAGACAAAGTCATCACTCGCTATTCGTTTTTGGTATACCTGCTTAGATAATTCTAATGGGTAGTAATTGATTCCTAAGTCGATTTCACCAGAGGTCATCAAGTCCGATGTATTTACTCCCCAATCGACGATGTTCACTTTCACCTTCGGGGCTTGTGCTAACAGAATATTAATCAGCTTCGCCGAGATGCTATTGGCAATGAACCCATTGATAGCGATGTTCACGGTGCCATCAAATTGAGCGACATCAAACTCAGATTCTGGTTCAAGCACTTGTTCTAATTGTAGTAACACTGGCATCAAGGTTTGTTTAATTTCAAGTAATTTAGCGGTCGGCTCTAAACCATGTTGTGAGCGTATAAACAACTCATCGTCAAAGTAGTCGCGTAGCTTTTGTAATGAACGACTGATTGAGGGTTGGCTCGTAAACAGGAGTTCTGACGCCTTTCGAGTGTTTTTCACCTCGATCAACACCTTCAATACTTTAAGTAAGTTGAGGTCTAAGCGCTTAAAGCGGTTACTTATTATCATTGTGGGATCCAGAAACAAAGATGATTAGATATACCTAAAGTGTATATCTTGTTTTCATATAATCAATTGGAGTATATCACGGCGCATCTACATACTGAGCTCATCGAAACAAACACGAGAAACCATCATGAATAAAACGACGTTAGCGACGCTACTAGCATTAACCGCATTTGGTGTAACGGCAGAGGACAACAATCGTTCATCTACCTATGACCATGCTGCCGTTGGTGGTGTTAACTGGGATAACTACCCTGAAGCCGAGTCTGATTGGAACTTCCTTGGATTACAAAACAAAGTGGGCGTAAACCATTGGCTGCACGCAGACCCAGTATCCAAAGACGCACAAACGGTGATTCGCTCAAATCGTGATGTCGTTTACTCGACGATGGTGGTTGACGTATCAGAAGGTGCAACGTTCCATGTACCAAAAGAAGATAACGATTATTTCCAGATCATTCATATCATGGACGAAAATCATCTTCTGCATAAAGTGGTTCGCCGTGGCGAAACGCTAACTCTAACCGCTGATGATCTGACCGAAGGGTACTCATGTTCATGTGCTAGCAAGAACACGTATAGCTGATTCTATTGAAGACACTAAGCGCCGCCAGAGTCTACTCTCTATAAAAGCGAACTCAGCCAAGCCTTATCAAGGCAAAGGTTACAACCCAAGCGACGTTGAAGATTATCGTTTAAAACTCATCAACAACGTCATGAAACATGGCGCACCGATTGAGGGCTTGAAAGGGTTTGGCGCCACGTTAGATGACGTGGAAGATCACCATTTCAAATATGTGACGGCGTTTGGCTATGCAGGGCTACCGGCCAGATACAGCGCAATATTTGGAGCGTGTTCCCGGCCAAGGTAAAACTACCTGCCAAGAGTGGACGATTCCAACACCAAACCTAGACTTTGAAGGTCGTGGCGGTTATTACTCTTTGACCACTTATGGCGCAAACGGTTGGATTGATTCTGAGCAATTCTATGCGTCTGGCGAGTCCATGCGTGACAACGGTGATGGTACCGTTTCGGTCACGTTCAACTGTGATACTGGTGCTGAATATGACTTTGAAGTTTCTGAAGGTTGGGCGGGAGTACTGCGCTTATACGAACCAATCGATGTAAACGAGACTCTAGAGTACATGGAAGCATTGCGCCAAATCGAGATTAAAGAGCTTTAGTAAATTATTGATACCGAGCCCTTTGAATTTTTAAATCCCCTCAAGAAAGGCTCTTGCGGGGATTTTTGATTAATC
>CBDEGZ010000003.1:0-3127500 GCA_965238175.1 Gammaproteobacteria bacterium
AGATAAAACATTCAGATAACAGGGACAGGATTGCTGTCATATATACGGCCTTCAATGAAGTTTTCAACTTCTGACCTGGATGTATTACGCGCCTATTTTCCTTATCAGGTTATCGGTATTAGTTACCCCTGAGCTCGACAGGTTTTCAATAGGCTGGTTTGACCTGTTATGCCATCTTTAGTTTTACCTTCGCAATTCGTTGAAATGATTTGTTCTCTCTATTTAGGCCGGTGAGTAGTCATCACCAGAAACCGTTATAGCCCAGGCCATTCTTGCCATTTTGTTGGCATACGCCACACACGCTCGATTATGCCCCCGCGTCTCAACTAAACGATTAATCCATTGACTCAGTTTATCGCCTTTCGTTTTGGCTCTTGATACCACGGCCTTCGCGCCTAGAATTAACAAACAACGAAGGTATTTATTGCCGCGTTTACTGATCCCCAGTAGCACCTCTTTACCACCACTACTGTACTGTCGTGGAACAAGTCCTAATGAGGCGGACACATCGCGCCCTTTGTGATAATGAGCGCCGTTTCCCACTTCATTAAAATACGCGCTCGAGACCATCGGCCCAAACCCTGGAATAGTTTGTAAGCGTTGGCAAATCGCATTGTTTTTTGCCGATTGAATGATCAATTGGTCAAATGTCGCAATACAGGCATCAAGTGATTGCCATTGTTCCTTTAGCTGGCGCAGTATCCTTTTGAAAGTAACGGACAACCGTTCGTTCTCATCACTTAATAGCAACGGGATAGATTGACGTAGGGTATTTAGGCCGGGACGAAGGCTAATGCCATATTCTGCAACAAGCGCTCTCATTTGGTTACATAATGCGGTTCTTTGTCTGACCGCTAAGTCTCTTGCTTTATGTTGTGCCTGGTTGTCTTGTTGCTCAACTGATTTAATGCCCACACTTTTTAAATGAGGTTGTTTCGCAGCAACGGCGATGGCCAAGGCATCGTTATAATCATTCTTATTGCCGATTAGAAATGCGTTAACATGCTGAGGTGGTAGTAATTTCACCTGATGTCCCTGTTGTTGTATCGCTCGGGCCCAATACTGTGACGTTGCACAAGATTCTATTGCGACTAAACAAGGAGGTTGAGATTGAAAAAAGGAGAGTACCTGCGCTCGCTTTAACATTTTCTTTTTGATTATACGCCCTTGTTGATTACAGCAGACAGCATGAAATACGTTTTTTGCTATGTCTAACCCGATTGTTGTAGTCTTCATTTTGGTCTTCTCCTCTTTTGATTGTGTGTATGTCAGTTCAATCATGGCACCTAGATGCCGTTAGGGGGAGGAGACCATCACATCAGGTTAATTACTATCGCAAGCACTAGAAAAATCATTCACATCGACATGGATGCTTTTTTTGCCTCTGTGGAACAACGCGATCATCCTGAATACCGAAACAAACCGCTGATCGTCGGTGGCGATCCGGGTAAGCGTGGTGTCGTTGCCGCCTGTAGTTATGAGGCGCGGAAATTCGGCATTCATTCCGCAATGCCCTCTTCTCGCGCACAACGATTATGTCCGGATGCGATTTTTGTAAAACCAAAAATTGATGCTTATCGAGAAGTTTCTGATCAACTCCGCGCAATCTTCGATCAATATTCTGATCTGGTTGAACCTCTTTCATTAGATGAAGCATATCTTGATGTTAGTAATTCTGATCAGTTTCAGGGATCTGCAACCTTGATTGCAAAAGACATTAAACGTTCAATCTTTGAAAAGACAGATCTAATCGCTTCTGCCGGTGTCTCATATAATAAATTTCTTGCCAAGATCGCATCAGATCAAGATAAACCAAACGGTCTTTTTTTAATCACACCTGAAGAAGGCGAAGAATTTGTTCGACAATTAAAAGTTGGGAAATTCTATGGTGTTGGAAAAGTGACCGAAGCCAAAATGAAGTCACTAGGAATTCATAACGGTAAGGATCTAAAAAAATGGTCGGAAGAAAACTTAACTGAACAGTTTGGTAAAATAGGTAAGCACTACTATTTAATTGCACGTGGTATTGATCACAGAAAAGTAGAACCATCGCGGATTAGAAAATCACTGGGTAGCGAACTGACTTATGATCAAGATTTAGACAATCCTACACAAATCAAAGAGGAATTAAAAAAGTTTATACGCAAAGTTAATCAGAGTTTATCGGATAAAAAACTTCTCGCCCGTACATTTACGATTAAAATAAAGTACGACAACTTTGAGCAAATTACACGTAGTCAAACCCTAGAATCCCCACTAACTGCAGAAAAAATGCTCTCTCTGATTCCACTTCTAATAGAAAAAACAGAAATCGAAACACGTAAAGTCAGACTGTTGGGGATCAGTGTTTCAAAACTTGAAAATCAACAAGATCAAGAATCTAATTTACCGAAACAAGAGATCCTTAGTTATCAGAAAAACCTAGATCTTCAACAGAAGTAGTACACACACAAACCGTTAAAAGTTATGCAGGGTAGTTGCGCCTGAACTTGGTGGAAAGAACCTAAACTCTGAACTTATCGAATGAGGTAGGGTTAGATCACCCACGATATTTCTCGGTTTGCGCGAAAATGCCGGAGGCTATGATTTCGGTTAAAATCGATAGCTAAAATTTATGGTGAAATTGAACCAATAGGCGGAACAAGTATTTATAATTCTAAAAGTCAAATACCACACAAACATATAATCATGTCTGATACAGAAATAAAAACCATTACCTACCGAATAACGACAAACTTGTTCAACCAGCAAGATGTGCACCCATGGATTTATCACATACAGCAAGGGTTTGTCATTGTGTTCGGTATTAGTCCGAACGGTAAACACGGCCTAACGGATCTTTATGGAGCTGGTAACTGGTTTGGTCCCGGCTTGAATGATAATGTGGCGGTTCAGAACGCTGTTGCGAAAGCCGGATGTGTGATAGAACGTATACGGCAACAGGATTTGCCCGCATGTATGGCTGGTCGCCCTTTTTTTGCTCAACAATTGATTCAACAATTAAGTCAAAGAGAACATCATTTACAACAACGTTTGTTTTTACAACAAACCGCGCCTCTTCCTGTTCGCTTGGCCTGGTTATTATCTTACCTGTTTGATTATCAAGGACAGCATTGCGGTCACAGCCATGATCGTGATGTGAGTCTTACTCAGCAAGAAATTGCGAGTATGGTGGGGGGCAGCCGTCAAAGTGTCAGTCAACTTTTAGCCCGCTGGAAGCAAGATAGTATTATTGACTATACACGCAGTTATCTCTGTCTGGTCAATGCGGGTAAATTACAGCGGTTGTGTCAGGAGTCAATCGCGGTTACCACTTTTTAGCAAAACTGTCTGCCAGCTGACAGAACTTTTCAGTCACTCCCTATACCATCAATGTTTGTTTCTAATCATTTGATGGAAGATAGACTATGCGAAAATTAATCATTGCGGCTTTCTCACTGCTGATCAGTGCGAACGTATTCAGCCACACCGACATTGAAGATACCTATAAAACCTTGGTGGATGAGAAAGGGAATATTTCTTTACCGAAAGATTACCGCCAAAACTGGACTTTTTTGGGGTCATATTTTGTAAAAAGCACAGCGACAGATAATGAGCCTACTTATGATGTGCATACGGTATACACACAGGCCAAGGCTGTGGCACATTATCGTAAGCATGGCAGATTCCCAGATGGTGCGGTATTAATCAAAGAGGTTAATGCCACCAAGTCAGAAGCCATGACAACCGGTCTCGCCAGTTATCAGGATGCACCCAAGGTGATATTTGCCATGGTGAAAGATAATAAAAACCGTTTCGCTAAAAATGCGGCCTGGGACGAAGGATGGGGTTGGGCCTTGTTCAATCCAGGTAACCCAAAGAGTCAAACCAGCAATTGGAAAGGCGAAGGATTTAATAATTGTTATGGTTGCCATGTACCGGTCAAAACTAATGATTGGGTGTATATCCAGGGTTACAAAGCCGTATTGGGCAAATAACCGTAATTGTTATTGATACGTCAAGGCCGGCAACTGTGACTGTTTTGTCCTGTGGACTTCTTTTAGTGGCTATTGGAGAAACAACTCCAACGCACAGAGGCGCTAAAAGAAGTCTGCTGGACAAAACAGTCACTGTGTTTTCATCTAATTCATTGTCTCTTTAATTGTAGAAGTTTAGACCCAATCTGACACATCACTAAATCAAGCGGAGCGTAGCGACGCTTGATTTAGTGAGAGTTACCCGCTTTGATGTAACTGCAACGTAAACATCAAAACACAAAGAGGTAACTCTCATGATTCATACTAATGACAAAGTTATAAAACATAAAGTTGGTCTACTCAATCTCGCTGAAGAACTCGGCAATGTCTCAAAAGCCTGCAAGATGATGGGTTTGTCCAGAGATACATTTTATCGCTACAAAGAAGCGGCTGATGAAGGCGGTGTAGAAGCCTTGTTTGATCGTAATCGGCGTACCCCAAATCTTAAAAACAGAATCGACCCGGCTATTGAAACCGTTGTGCTCGAGTATGCACTGGAAGAGCCCGCACATGGTCAAACGCGCACCAGTAACGAGCTGCGCAAACGGGGAACATTTGTCTCACCCAGTGGCGTTCGTTGTATCTGGCTTCGTCATGGTCTTGCTTGCTTTAAAGATCGCCTGAAGGCATTGTCTGATAAGGTAGCTGGTGAAGGCTTGATCCTCACTGAGTCTCAAGTCGCGGCGATGGAACGCAAGAAAGACGACGATGAGGCTTGTGGCGAGATAGAGACGGCACACCCTGGTTATCTTGGCTCGCAAGATACTTACTATGTCGGTACTTTCAAAGGCATTGGTCGGGTTTATCAACAAACGTTTGTTGATACTTACAGCAAGGTCGCTCACGCGAAACTGTACCCGACTAAAACACCGATTACGGCAGCTGACATGCTCAATGACCGCGTCCTCCCATTCTACGAACAACAACGTTTGCCTATGTTGCGCATTTTGACAGATAGAGGGACGGAGTATTGTGGGCGAGCTGACCAGCATGATTATCAGCTTTATATGGCGTTGAACAATATCGAACACACCAAAACCAAGGTCAAATCACCTCAGACGAATGGTATTTGTGAGCGATTCCATAAGACGATCCTCAATGAGTTTTATCAAGTCGCTTTGCGTAAGAAAATTTACCAATCGATTGATGAACTGCAACTCGACCTTGACGAATGGTTGCTCAAATACAATACTCAACGAACTCACCAAGGCAAAATGTGCTGCGGGAGGACGCCGATGGAAACACTCATCGACGGACAAGCTATCTGGAAGGAAAAGTTTGTGAATTAAACTTAACCTGACAGTCGGTTACTGATAATTGGGTAACTGTCAGATCAAATCTGAATTTCTACACTTTAATGTTTTTATAGTCATTCTTATCCCGAATTCATATATGGTCTCCTCCCGTATTGCAAGATAAAACATTCAGATAACAGGGACAGGATTGCTGTCATATATACGGCCTTCAATGAAGTTTTCAACTTCTGACCTGGATGTATTACGCGCCTATTTTCCTTATCAGGTTATCGGTATTAGTTACCCCTGAGCTCGACAGGTTTTCAATAGGCTGGTTTGACCTGTTATGCCATCTTTAGTTTTACCTTCGCAATTCGTTGAAATGATTTGTTCTCTCTATTTAGGCCGGTGAGTAGTCATCACCAGAAACCGTTATAGCCCAGGCCATTCTTGCCATTTTGTTGGCATACGCCACACACGCTCGATTATGCCCCCGCGTCTCAACTAAACGATTAATCCATTGACTCAGTTTATCGCCTTTCGTTTTGGCTCTTGATACCACGGCCTTCGCGCCTAGAATTAACAAACAACGAAGGTATTTATTGCCGCGTTTACTGATCCCCAGTAGCACCTCTTTACCACCACTACTGTACTGTCGTGGAACAAGTCCTAATGAGGCGGACACATCGCGCCCTTTGTGATAATGAGCGCCGTTTCCCACTTCATTAAAATACGCGCTCGAGACCATCGGCCCAAACCCTGGAATAGTTTGTAAGCGTTGGCAAATCGCATTGTTTTTTGCCGATTGAATGATCAATTGGTCAAATGTCGCAATACAGGCATCAAGTGATTGCCATTGTTCCTTTAGCTGGCGCAGTATCCTTTTGAAAGTAACGGACAACCGTTCGTTCTCATCACTTAATAGCAACGGGATAGATTGACGTAGGGTATTTAGGCCGGGACGAAGGCTAATGCCATATTCTGCAACAAGCGCTCTCATTTGGTTACATAATGCGGTTCTTTGTCTGACCGCTAAGTCTCTTGCTTTATGTTGTGCCTGGTTGTCTTGTTGCTCAACTGATTTAATGCCCACACTTTTTAAATGAGGTTGTTTCGCAGCAACGGCGATGGCCAAGGCATCGTTATAATCATTCTTATTGCCGATTAGAAATGCGTTAACATGCTGAGGTGGTAGTAATTTCACCTGATGTCCCTGTTGTTGTATCGCTCGGGCCCAATACTGTGACGTTGCACAAGATTCTATTGCGACTAAACAAGGAGGTTGAGATTGAAAAAAGGAGAGTACCTGCGCTCGCTTTAACATTTTCTTTTTGATTATACGCCCTTGTTGATTACAGCAGACAGCATGAAATACGTTTTTTGCTATGTCTAACCCGATTGTTGTAGTCTTCATTTTGGTCTTCTCCTCTTTTGATTGTGTGTATGTCAGTTCAATCATGGCACCTAGATGCCGTTAGGGGGAGGAGACCATCACATCAGGTTAGTTACTCATCGATATAATGATTTCGAGTTCCTTGTAGGATCTGAATTATATTATTTCGGCGTTTTTCTTCAGCATCTGGTCGATCTGATCGATGCCATTCAAGCATAAGATCACGTTGTCGTTTGAACAATTCGATACCGTGCTTTTCACTCATATATAAAACTGATCGAGCGATATCACCGCGTACTTTTTCTCTTGGTTCCACGCGACGTTTTTTTCGATCAATTTCAAAATCACATTTTCCATATTTGCGTTTTTCGCCTTTCACAATTCCGAAAGCATAACTGCTACGATCTCTGTTGATATTCTTTTTTGCCGGATAAAGATTGTGAAGATCGGCTTCGATCACATTAAAGCGGGAGCTATTTCGACGACAGGTTTTTCGATCACCACATTGTAGTTCACGCATTACCCAGCCCATAGGAAGAACATGTTCGACGTTTATTTCACCCTGATAATTCGATTTAAATTTTTGGCCGCAATAAAGGCTTTTTCCACCGTTAGGGTAGAGATCTGACCAAAATAGATCGCGTGCTTCATAATAGTTTTGAATTGGGCGTTCAGCATCACAGCCAGTTGTTAAAACAAGCAGTAGAAAAAATAAAAAAGATTTAATAATTTTTTTAAGGTTCATATGTGCGATTTCGTGAGGTCATTTTTTACAGCTATTCGGACAATATAACTCAACTAAAACAGATAGTGTTGTCAATCTAAAAAGCTTAATAAAAACGTCCGGTTTTTGCTATACGCTTCTGCCAGTAAGGTTCGCTGAGACTAGAAATTTTTACTTTTCTTCCTTTGCGTGGTGCGTGGATAAATTTACCATGACCCGCGTAAATCCCGACGTGAGAAATATTACGCCAGTTAAAACGAAAAAAGATAACATCACCAGGTTTTAATTTAGAAGCTGGAATTGAGTAAGCCGATTTATATTGATCATTTGCAGTTCTTGGGACTTTTATACCGACACTCTGATGAGAATATTGAACCAAGCCACTGCAATCAAAACCGGATGGATCTTCACCACCATAACGATATGGTGAACCTAAAAGGTTACTAGCAATAGTAAAAATTTCAACGCCTTTTCCGTGAGGTTTTATGGTCGCATAGCTTGGCGAAGGCGATCTTGTTTCGTCATTAACACGATGGCTTTCTACAATAGGTGCGGGTGTATTAGAACAACCATTTAAGAATAGAAACATGAAAATAAAGATTGATCTAATAAAAGTAATCATTCTCAAAAATTAACCATGTTCAAAAAGTAAATGAAATACTGATCGAACCAAAGTTATGGCTGTCACTTTGATTAACAAATTCTTTAGTTCGAAAAACCTGCGCATAAGAAAATTTTATACCTTCGTAAATCGCACTAGCCCCAATAATAAAATCACCAACCCAATATCTTTTATCAACATCATGACTGTTGGAAAATGTATTTCCATCCAGAAAGATATCTCTTAAAACAGCTCGACCTGTGACTGCCGCAAACGCATGAACGCTAAACTCCTTTTTATTTGAAAGCCGCGGGTCGCTATTATTAATTGGTGCATTTGTATCACCACCAGGACGAATCAAAGATGTTCCAAAATCGGCAGGAATATTCCAGCCTACACGAACTTCGGCCCCGGCATTTGCATAAGTGTAGACAGTACCGACAGCAGCACCAATATGACCAATCACGTCATATCCCCATTTGTTATAAAAATTATCAGGACGAAAACGATGTTTTTGTTCATATATAACAGCAAATGCCGGTTCGTTTTCTAGCTGGTTATCCCATCCTTCTGCTGTTGCAATATCGCGCAAATCGTGGACAAAATTCTGAGCTTCTTCGGCAAGAGAATAAGGACCGACTATGCCTAATTGCAATTCCAGTGTATCCAACCTGTCGGCTGTTTTTGTATGGAAAGCCGTTCCGAAATATAGCCAGCCAGCATAAGGTCTATCATCGCTTATCAAATCCTTTTCCTGAATATCTTGTGGTGTGAAAATCTTTTGTCCTATAGAAAAAGCGATATTGCGTTGAATTTGATCATTGTAAACATCATCATTAACAAAAAGGAGATCTGCCCACCAATCAACCCACGGAAGGAGTTTGTCAGTATCACGAAATTTAGTCAGATCGGAGGAAACAAGACTTAATTTGATACCATTGGTATAGTTCTGATCCGTGTCACCAAAAAGATCATTCTCGAATTGCAGGCTAAACGTCCAGAAACTATTGTCAGACACGGTATCTGTTGCGTTTAAAGAACTGGAAAACAGTGTAAGCATGATAAACAGAAGCTGAATCATATAAAATTAAAAATTCCCTTAATAAACAATCTATTTAGAAATGAAATTATAGTAAAAACTTGGAAATTTCAATGCACTTCATGGATAAAAATGAAAAAAACTGAAATGCCTGATCCGGCACAAGCACTGCCGGGAAGAACAGAAAAAATGCCTGTCCCAGATGCGCACTTTGTAAACGAACACCCACTTTCACCACCTTTCCCAGAAGGGCTGGAAATGGCAATGTTTGGATTAGGTTGCTTTTGGGGGGCAGAAAGAAAATTCTGGCAATTGGAAGGTGTGTATTCCACTGCAGTTGGTTATGCAGGAGGTTTCACTCCTAATCCGACATATCAGGAATTATGTACCGGAATGACAGGCCACACAGAGGTTGTTTTGATCGTTTTTGATCGAAAAGAAATCAGTTATGAATCTTTACTAAAAACGTTTTGGGAAGTGCATAACCCTACTCAAGGCATGCAACAAGGTAATGATGTGGGGACGCAGTATCGATCCGCGATATATACCTATGACGATCATCAAACAGAACTAGCGATCAATTCGCTGAAGAGCTACCAGCAAAAATTAACTGCGGCATCCAAAGGAGTAATCACTACCGAGATCAAAACTGCGCCAGAGTTTTATTATGCTGAGCCTGATCATCAGCAATATCTGGCAAAGAATCCAGCAGGATATTGTGGTTTGGGTGGCTGTGGTGTTAGTTATGATTAATAGGAAATTTTAGTTGGACTTAGCTAGAATAATTAAAGTAACGTTTCCTGAAGCACGATATTAAGTTGATTACTTACTTATTATAATGGATATTTAAAAAGGAAAAATAATGCCGATTTTTGTTTTATCAATAATTCTACAAGTAGCATTGGTAGTGCATATAGTAAAAACGGGAAGAAACACAACATGGATCTGGATTGTAGTTATGTTGCCTTTAGCAGGCTCAATAGCTTACTTAATAGTTGAAGTTCTACCTGGGATAATAGGTGGACGGACCATTAGCCAGGCTAAGAGAAATATAAAAAGTGTCACCAACCCTAATGAAGATATTAATTCTGCCGCATACGAATACTCTGTTACAGATACTGTCGAGAACTTTTTAAGACTCGCGGAAGAGTGTATGAGCAAAGAGTTGTATGAAGAAGCAAAAAAGTTGTATGAGAAATCGCTTAAAGGAATACACGAAGATGACCCTGAACTCATGCATGGTTTAGCTAAAGCAGAATTTGGCTTAAAAAATCACATAAGAGCTAAGCAGCTGCTGGATGCGTTAATCGCTAAAAATCCGGACTATAAAAATGCAGATGATCATTTGCTCTATGCGAGAGTGGCCGAAGAACTCAATGATACTGAGCTGGCATTAAAGTGTAGAAGTTTAGACCCAATCTGACACATCACTAAATCAAGCGGAGCGTAGCGACGCTTGATTTAGTGAGAGTTACCCGCTTTGATGTAACTGCAACGTAAACATCAAAACACAAAGAGGTAACTCTCATGATTCATACTAATGACAAAGTTATAAAACATAAAGTTGGTCTACTCAATCTCGCTGAAGAACTCGGCAATGTCTCAAAAGCCTGCAAGATGATGGGTTTGTCCAGAGATACATTTTATCGCTACAAAGAAGCGGCTGATGAAGGCGGTGTAGAAGCCTTGTTTGATCGTAATCGGCGTACCCCAAATCTTAAAAACAGAATCGACCCGGCTATTGAAACCGTTGTGCTCGAGTATGCACTGGAAGAGCCCGCACATGGTCAAACGCGCACCAGTAACGAGCTGCGCAAACGGGGAACATTTGTCTCACCCAGTGGCGTTCGTTGTATCTGGCTTCGTCATGGTCTTGCTTGCTTTAAAGATCGCCTGAAGGCATTGTCTGATAAGGTAGCTGGTGAAGGCTTGATCCTCACTGAGTCTCAAGTCGCGGCGATGGAACGCAAAAAAGACGACGATGAGGCTTGTGGCGAGATAGAGACGGCACACCCTGGTTATCTTGGCTCGCAAGATACTTACTATGTCGGTACTTTCAAAGGCATTGGTCGGGTTTATCAACAAACGTTTGTTGATACTTACAGCAAGGTCGCTCACGCGAAACTGTACCCGACTAAAACACCGATTACGGCAGCTGACATGCTCAATGACCGCGTCCTCCCATTCTACGAACAACAACGTTTGCCTATGTTGCGCATTTTGACAGATAGAGGGACGGAGTATTGTGGGCGAGCTGACCAGCATGATTATCAGCTTTATATGGCGTTGAACAATATCGAACACACCAAAACCAAGGTCAAATCACCTCAGACGAATGGTATTTGTGAGCGATTCCATAAGACGATCCTCAATGAGTTTTATCAAGTCGCTTTGCGTAAGAAAATTTACCAATCGATTGATGAACTGCAACTCGACCTTGACGAATGGTTGCTCAAATACAATACTCAACGAACTCACCAAGGCAAAATGTGCTGCGGGAGGACGCCGATGGAAACACTCATCGACGGACAAGCTATCTGGAAGGAAAAGTTTGTGAATTAAACTTAACCTGACAGTCGGTTACTGATAATTGGGTAACTGTCAGATCAAATCTGAATTTCTACAATTAAAGGAATATGAGGTTCTCAATGACTATTTCCCTGGGCCTGAAGCAACTTATCGATATGCGCTGTTACTCAAAAGTATTGGCGAATCTGAAAAAGCCAAATTATTAATAGTGAAAATACTTCATCAGTCAAAAATTTCAGGAAAACACTACAATACTCTCTACAAAGAATGGGTGTTTTTAGCAAAGAGTGACTACAGTAAATACTAACTTCAAATAGTTATGGTTTATTGTCAGTCAAACAGGAGGTTGATTTATTCGTTGATCGCACCTAGATTTACAGTATTAGTGTTATAAGTGGAGCAACAAATGGCGACTGGTTGGGCTCGTGATGGTGCGGTGCAAGATCAAATTGATGCGAGTGTCGATGACGCGGTTAAGCTTGCTCGAAGTCAATTACCTTCTGGAGAGAGTCTGACACATTGCAAAGAATGTGAAGAGGAGATCCCTCAAGCTCGGCGGGATGCGATTATGGGCGTACAGCTGTGTATTAAATGTCAGACTGAGCTAGATGAAGAGAATGAACAAGCTTTAAATTCATTTAATCGTCGCGGTAGTAAGGACAGCCAATTACGCTAGTTTGATCAAAAGCTACTACGGATCATCTTTGGTAGTTACAACCATCCATTTTCTATCCCTGTATATCCTCTAAAAGCAAAACAGTATTTTTGACTATTTAACGCTTAGTCTGTCTCTCGTTTGATATCCTTTTATCAGAATGTATAAGCCAAGTGCTGCTGCGATATGTTTAATAGAGTGGCCGCTGATAATCATTAATGTTTCATGTAATGAGTCGTCAAAGAATTCGAAAAACTTTGCCAATACATAAGTTGCTAATAACCACCAGTAACACGAGACACGGTCAAATATTGGAGTAAATAAAATTAGCACAATCGGTATAGAAAGGATTGGAAAAAACTGAACGAAAATATAAGGGCGAAGATCACCCATTTGTTTTAACTCTGTGTAATGCCAGTAGAGCACAGAAAATAATCCAAACAATAATAAAGGTAGTAAGAGAACCTTGCCTAGTTTCAATGAAATAAATTCGCTTATTATGATCGATACCAAACCCATAAATGCGATGGTCATTGGTAATCTGTCCCAAACCAAGGTTTCATTGTTAGGCCACAAATGGTAATAACCTGAGGTTGCAACACTTTAACGGAGCAAATAACTAAGGGGCATTTGCCCGCTCAAATTCTACAGGGCTAACATAGCCTAAATAAGAATGCCTCCGTCTTCGATTATAAAACACTTCAATTGTAGAAATTCAGATTTGATCTGACAGTTACCCAATTATCAGTAACCGACTGTCAGGTTAAGTTTAATTCACAAACTTTTCCTTCCAGATAGCTTGTCCGTCGATGAGTGTTTCCATCGGCGTCCTCCCGCAGCACATTTTGCCTTGGTGAGTTCGTTGAGTATTGTATTTGAGCAACCATTCGTCAAGGTCGAGTTGCAGTTCATCAATCGATTGGTAAATTTTCTTACGCAAAGCGACTTGATAAAACTCATTGAGGATCGTCTTATGGAATCGCTCACAAATACCATTCGTCTGAGGTGATTTGACCTTGGTTTTGGTGTGTTCGATATTGTTCAACGCCATATAAAGCTGATAATCATGCTGGTCAGCTCGCCCACAATACTCCGTCCCTCTATCTGTCAAAATGCGCAACATAGGCAAACGTTGTTCTTCGTAGAATGGGAGGACGCGGTCATTGAGCATGTCAGCTGCCGTAATCGGTGTTTTAGTCGGGTACAGTTTCGCGTGAGCGACCTTGCTGTAAGTATCAACAAACGTTTGTTGATAAACCCGACCAATGCCTTTGAAAGTACCGACATAGTAAGTATCTTGCGAGCCAAGATAACCAGGGTGTGCCGTCTCTATCTCGCCACAAGCCTCATCGTCGTCTTTTTTGCGTTCCATCGCCGCGACTTGAGACTCAGTGAGGATCAAGCCTTCACCAGCTACCTTATCAGACAATGCCTTCAGGCGATCTTTAAAGCAAGCAAGACCATGACGAAGCCAGATACAACGAACGCCACTGGGTGAGACAAATGTTCCCCGTTTGCGCAGCTCGTTACTGGTGCGCGTTTGACCATGTGCGGGCTCTTCCAGTGCATACTCGAGCACAACGGTTTCAATAGCCGGGTCGATTCTGTTTTTAAGATTTGGGGTACGCCGATTACGATCAAACAAGGCTTCTACACCGCCTTCATCAGCCGCTTCTTTGTAGCGATAAAATGTATCTCTGGACAAACCCATCATCTTGCAGGCTTTTGAGACATTGCCGAGTTCTTCAGCGAGATTGAGTAGACCAACTTTATGTTTTATAACTTTGTCATTAGTATGAATCATGAGAGTTACCTCTTTGTGTTTTGATGTTTACGTTGCAGTTACATCAAAGCGGGTAACTCTCACTAAATCAAGCGTCGCTACGCTCCGCTTGATTTAGTGATGTGTCAGATTGGGTCTAAACTTCTACACTTCAATATAGTGAAATAGGCTTTGTTTGGCATCGCTACGTGTTCGATAATCCTCATCATCAACCAACTCTGTTTTGAGGCTGCCGAAGAAACTTTCAGCGACCGCATTATCATGGCATTCACCTTTTCGGCTCATACTACAAAGGAAGCCATTATCTTTAATGAGCTTTCGATAATCACCCGAGGCATAAGTGCTGCCTTGGTCGGAATGGACAATCACATCTTTTGCCTTGTCTCTGCGTGACAGCGACATCGTTAACGCATCAGTGACTAGCTTGGTGTCATTACGCTCAGACATCGCCCAGCCAATAATTTGCCGTGAATACAAGTCCATCATGGTAGCCAAATATAACCAACCTTGCCGAGTACGAATAAAGGTCGTGTCAGCTACCCAGGCTTTATTTGTTTCATTGACACGAAATTCACGTTTGAGCCTATCGGGTGCAGGTGCTGTGGTATTTTTTGAATTGGTTGTAATCACAAACCGTTTGGCCATCTTCGATTGAATGCCAGCAGTCTTCATCAAACGTGCAACACGCGGTCGACTTACTTTTTCACCTGAATCGAGTAGGTCTCGATGTATCCGAGGTGAACCATAACGCTTAAAACTAGCTTGATGAAAACATCTTATTTTCGTCAGTAACCGTTGATTCGTTGAGTGTGTCTTACTTTGAGGCCTGTCTAACCAATCATAATAACCACTGACTGAGACAGTCAGGGTGCGACATAATAACGACACAGAGTGATGGCGACGTTGTATTTTAATAAAGGCGTACTTCACTTGAGTTCGCCTGCAAAGTACACCGCGGCCTTTTTTAATATCTCAACTTCCTCCTTCAGCCGTGCATTATCTTGGCGTAAGGTGGTGAGTTCACTTTGTGCTTCTTTCTTAGGCCTTCCACGTTGTTCTGGGAATGCAGTATCACCTTTGTCGGTCAGTTGTTCTTTCCATTTATAGAGCTGATTACGCCGTATACCAAGTTCAGCGGCAATCTCAGATGACGGTTTATCTGATTGCTCCATCAAGCGTAACGCTTCTAGTTTGAATTCTCGGGTATAGGTTTTGTATGGTTTTCTGTTGCTGGTCATTTGGATACTCCTAAAGGCATATTGTCGCCTATTTAATGTATCCGTTAAAATGTAGCAGGTTCAACCCGACCCAAAGGCAACGAGTGTAGAACCTAGAAAAAGTGCAACATAAGCGAACTTGTTTTGATACAAAACATTCAGGCTTTTATCATGTAATAATTTTATTAGTCCCCAGATGCCTACGATCAAAAATGGCAGGTTTGATAACACATTTAATGTGTTTGGGATTGAAAAGAAACTCGCAGTATCTGAAAAGTTATGATATTCGATATCTTGTGATATTGGTGAGATAAAGCATAGAACAGATAATATTATGATCGCACTTGTAACAATCATTATTTTCCCAATTTTCTCTTTTTTAGCCTCCATGAATCATGATAATTATTAGTTCAGTGGTTGCCATTATACTTGCTTTGGTATGACTAGTACCACATTAATTTTATAGATTTAGCGCTTAAGTAGATTCTGATTGGGTGCTTATGGGATCTTGTTTTGAGTAAAGTAAATTAAAGATAGTGTCTATTAAGATATATCAAATTTTAACTTGTAATGGCAGTTTCCAAATTATCTATAACTGGATTATAGGAAGATATCCAAGGTGTAAACTCACCAATCGATAATGGTTTGCTAATGATATATCCCTGGATTTCATCACAACCAAGTTGATTTAATAATTCTAATGTTGCTTGATCTTCGACACCTTCAGCAGTGATTCTAAGCCCCATATTGTGACCAAGATCGATAGTCGATTTTACGATCACAGTATCGTTGTTATTGTTTAGCATATTAAAAACAAATGATTTATCGATTTTGAGTTCTTGTACAGGTAATTCACGTAATTTCGCCAGAGATGAAAAACCTGTTCCGTAATCATCGATCGAAAGATTAATACCAGCATCTCTTATTTGATTAAGCAATTGTAATGCAAGATCTGTATCTCTGACAAAGCTACTCTCTGTGATTTCTAGTACTATTTGAGATGGCCGCACATTATTTTTTTCTAGTAGTTTTAGAATAATTTTAGGCAAATCTGGATCCAGTAAATCGATGGTAGAAAGATTTACACTCATTTTCATATGTAAGCCTTGCCGGTTCCAGTTACTACACTGCTCGATAGCTTTTCTCAGTACCCAATAGGTGATTAAACTTATATTTCCGGATCGTTCTGCAATCGGGATAAATTCATCCGGAGGCATAAAACCAAGTTCCGGATGTATCCAGCGGATTAATGCTTCAACACCGACCACCTGATTTGTTTTAACATTAATTTTTGGCTGATAATTGAGTAAGAATTGATCTGTTTGTACAGCCTCTCTTAGGTCTCGGATAATTGATAATTGGCGAAGATGGCCCGCGTCATTAGCACTTTTATACACGGATACTTCAGCAAAGTGTTCCTTAGCTTCGTGCATGGCTATATCTACTTGACGTAGCAGCTCGTTTGCATCTTTTTTATGTTCTGGATAAGAAACAATTCCAGAACATAAAGATAAAATAATTGTAGTGGAATCAAGCTCTATAGGTTTTTTTAACTTAGCGATCAGATTAGTCATATATTGAACACTAGATGTATTGTCTGAACCCTCAAGCAAAATAAGGAATTTGTCTCCATTCGCTCGAGCAACAGAACCAGAGCCACGAAGGTTGTTCAAAATGCGTGTGGAAACCTCTTTTATAACAGCATCGCCTAGTTTATGACCAAAGGCATTATTAATATCTTTAAATCTATTTACATTAAGAAGAACAAGCGAAAATGAAGATTGATTTTTATTTGCATGGCTTATAGCACGAGTAATATGATTGGCCATGAACACTGAATTTGCCAGGCCGGTTAGTTCATCAAAATGAGCATGTTTTAAAATTCTTTTTTCGCGTTTTGAAATACCGGTTTGCATATGATCGATCGCTTCTGCCAGCTTTCCGACTTCATCATTTCTATTATTTATTCTTACTTTTGTTTCAAAATCACCAAGCGTGATTTTATTAGCAGCTACCACAAGATTTTTGATTGGATCAGCGATTTGTTTATGTGAATATAAATAAGCAATAATAGATACCAACAGGATAACTGCGACTAAAGTGAATATAAGGTTTATCTCAACGGACAATTCATGGATGATATTAGCTGAATTACTTTGTGCTGAATTTGCTAAGGTTTGTGTATATTGATTTATCCGTGTAGTCATCAACTTTGATGTTTTTGATAGATCTGCCAGGTTTTTTCTAGCTGTTTCCCATACAATGGGTTTCATGGCCATCGTGGTACGGAGGGTTTTTAGCTGTTGTGAAAACACGCCGAAGTATTGATTTATATCAGTATTGCCCGGAAGAATTTGAGTTAGACTATGCTTAATGGAATCTATTGTAGTTTTAGATTCGATATCAAACTGATCTTCTGACAATGTGTATCCATACAATGAATAAGCACAGATTTCTAGTTGTTTTAAATCACTAGAAATTGACCTGAATGTACTTAGCTGTGGAAGTGTTTGTTTTACAAAGCTCGAAGTCTTATTAGACACTGAAGAACTTGTACTAATTAAAGGCAAAGCGGTAACTATTGTGATAAGTAAAATTGCACCATAGCCTAACAAAATTTTATTACTGATCGAAGCTTGCCATTTATTCACGTATGTAACACCCTGTTATTATTAAATAGTTTAATACCGCATTCACAAAAGCTAAAAGTCCTCAATTCCAGTTTTGGTAGTAGTATTGCTAAGATAGCGGCTTTGGTCTTTGAATCTTTAACCAAAGCTATCATTTTTTAGTTAATATAATGAAAATAAAGAAAGGAATATTTTTTAGCGTCATAGATAGACTAATATTCGATAAAATTCAATAGCTATCTATTTGATTAAATTATAAGTTTAGAATGTTTATCTCAGGTGAATCGTAATGCGTAAAAAACAAAATAATTGCTCAGCTTCTTTAGCTAATAAAAAAATATCTGATGAGGATATTTATTTGATGTTTATGTTGCATCGACATCAACGTATGAGTTGTGAAAAAATTGCACGGAAGTTTGGTCTCTCTACAGGAAAGGTCCGCGATATTATTGCCCGCCGTGTTAATTCTGGTTGTTGTGGATAGCTTAAAATAAGATGGCAGAGAGGTGTTAAATTAACTGGGTTCCGTTAGTTTATAGATAGCACTGATTTTTCTTGAAGATCTGGTGTGGTACGTAGCCTTATCTGCATTTTTAAGAAGTTCTGCACTATTTCCAACATATTTGAGATAAAACGCGAGCCCTAATACTTACCGAAACAAATAGCTCATGAGCATCAACTATTAAGAGTTCATAATGATGTTTAATCACTTTCCGCAAGTATCTGTATAGTACTCACATTAACAGTGCCAACTATTTTTTCATTAGCAAATCGAAAGCAATTTTTAAAGAAAAATATCAAGATAAAAAGTCCCGCCATTTCTATAACAATAAAATTATAATTAGAACTCCTGTATTTAGCTAAATAAAATAGACATGAGCAAAGTCTAATTAGTCATCCCAGAGTTTTTTCCACCAAGGCAGTTCTTCTACAGGTTGAATCGGTTTTACGCCGGGCACTTTATTCCGAATACCGTTGATGTCCCATCCGGTTAGATTCGCGAGGGTTTTGACCTCTTGCTCTTTACGTTTGGGTAACGTTTTAGTTAGATATTCTTCTGCTGCAGGACATTTAGCTTCGCCATTCCAGGGGTGCTTAATTACATAGCGTCCTTGAAAATTTTCACGGTCACCCGTTTGTTGAAAGAATAGATCTTCCGGAAAATTTTCTTGATCATATCGAACGTGCAAACGTGAAATAAAAACATCCTTTGCTTGAGGCATGATCCGTTTGGAATTCGGTTGATCCACAGGTTGTATTTGATCATTTAGCCAGAAAACACCCAATTCTTTTAATTCTTTATCGGATAATGGATCGGCGGCACATGGATCGCACCAATTCATATCCCAGGCATATTCGAGAAAGACTGCACGATTATTTTCTTTTTTAACTTGCGATCGAAACATGTCGAGGTAAAAATTCCCAAAGTCATCTTTTATAAATGCTGGTAACTCCATTCCAGTTGGCATTTTTACGGTTCGATAATTGGTCGTTTCGACGCGTCCTTTTTTTGTCAGTGCATAAACATAAAGTTCTTGTGCACCATCAGCATTGAGCATTCCTAATCTGATCGGCAGCATGAATTTGGGGCTTTCGTAAGCAACTTGAATAGGACGCAAATTTGCAAACCCCAATTTTGATTGTTCTTCCAAATTCACTTTCGCAACAAAAAACCTCATATCCTGTTTAATATAACTATTAACGACAGATTCTGCACCATCAGGAATACGGTAACTATTCTCTTTTAACCAGGTGATCAGACTATTACTTTGTTCGGCAGCTAAGATCAAAATATCGTATTCACCCACAGTGTATGAGGCTTCGATTTTGACCCCTAGACTATTCGCTCGTTGTTGTGCAGCACCATCCATTACTGCTTCAGACGCAGACATATTCTTCATCATGCGAATAACCATGCAAGGATCTTCATCAAAATATTCCACCAGTCGTGGTGCAGAATAGCTATCAAGATGATCAACAATTGCATTGTCGGTGACATGAATTTGTTCGCGTTGCAAAACCGTAGGAACAGGAATGACCATGGCGAAATCTTTTACATCGCCTTTGAAATCATTACTCATGGTTAACACGGTTCGATTTTCATCACGAACCATGACAACTTGTGATGCTTTGTTGAATAACTTGCTGTCTGCTTTTGCGACATAAAACCCACAAAATGCCTGACTGAATACAGGCATTAATGTCATTGAGATAAAACTAAGTAAGAGTATTGGTTTTTTCATAATGTATTCCTTTGTTTTGAACTGATTTTGATGAATACCCTGATGAAAGCATCTGCCATTGAAATTTTTCATCGGGTAAGAATCGATCAATTATGGGTGTTAACAAACAGCACCCTACTAATGCGTATAGCACACCGTTTGGTTGATAAAGTACAAACTGAATAGTCGTTGCCCCTAGAGTCACTATCGCAGCAAAAACAATTCGTCCAGCTCGTGAATTTGGGGTTGTCATTGGATCTGAAATCATAAAAAAAGCAAAGATCAAAAGTGCACCGCTTTGCAACTGATGAAGTGGAATTGTTAAAGGATCTCCCAACCAAAACGCACGTCCAAAAATCACAGTTGTATAGAATGCCAGAAAAGCAATGGTGATATCTGATCGACGTGATTTATTGATCACGAGCATACCAAGGCATGCGATCAAAAACAGGAATAACAGATCACGCCCCCATTGCCCGGACGAAACCCAAGCAGAATCGAAACATAAGATCATCACAACCAGTGCAAGATTTGTCGGGTTGAAAATATGTTTGTTTTTTGATCGAATGACAAACTTACTGGCGATAGTGATAAAAGCTGCAAGTGCTGCGATAAATAAAACGTCGGTTCGTAACAAAAGACAAAGGGATAAACTTGAGATTAGGGCACTGCGTGGATCAAATTTATTGAGTGATGAGTGTTGTTGAAGAAATATTTTAGTAAAAAAGTATTGTGTAAGTTGTGCGAATAATAGAATGGTAATCGCTATATCAAAACGGATTTCAAAATCAAGAAATAGCAAACCATAAAAAAGTAAAAAACTTAATATAGCGATTTGATAATAACGAGGATCATGTCGCATTTGTCCACTCCATCGAATACTTTAAAGCCACATTTAGTTTTGAATCGTAGTGTGGATAAGCTAAATTCAAAATCAACGAAACCAGATTAGGTACAAAATGCTAAATTGATTCCGGTTTCTGATCTTTTTGTAGCGACTCTTCCCATGCGCGTTCTAGTTCTCTGGTGATGTTTTCAAATTGTTTTTGTATCTCTGGGATCCGTTCTTTCATTTCTTTACCAAAGTCAGAGATGCCTTTTTCGATCTCAGGCATAGCTCTATCCAGTTCTTCCATTGAATTTTCGAACTGTTTTGAAAGTTGTTCACTGAAACCTTTCAACTCTTGAAAAATTTGATTCAACTGTCCAGTGTTACGGATCGAATCAACGGTTGCGTGATAATCAACTTTCCATTGTTGATTTTCTTGTACGAGCAATGTGTCGATAGCAACAGTGAAAGGTTTATCACTCTCAACGACAACATTGGTTTCAACTTCTGCAAGTTTTCCATCAATGACTATTTTACCGAAACTAATATTTGAAACGGAGATTATATTTTCTGCTTGATGTTCATCACGTAGAGATTTCTCCGAAATATAATTTTTAAGCTGATCAATATTTTTTGTTTCAATTGCAGACCAAAAAGCCTGTGTGACTTCCATCGGAGTTTTTGGCTCATCTTCACAAGCGGAAAGCAAAAATATTGAGAAAAAAAGGACGATTGTTAGAATTATTTTTTTCATATTCATTGTCTCACGCAGTAACCAAAATAATGATCAAGTGCATGCGGATAGAGTGCACGCCAATCAGGATCTTCATTATTATCAACAGGCCACCAGTTTTTATCTATTCTCCACTCGATATGGTAATGCTTGCCGCAGTCTTCAAGATTAGCTGTTTTAAGCCATTTTTTTCGGCTTTCGTCAGTGATTTTTTCATTAGAAAAATAATCCTTAACAATGAGAGGATATGCTTTACCAAGATTAGGGATTTTATTTTTATCAAGCTGCATGGAAGCTGAACGGCTTGCGAAACTAAGCGCCATAGCATCCAAAGCCGAGACAGGTTCTAAGGGATGTTCCATACGACTAATTTGATCACAAATTTCCATCTGACCATCAGAACAAGCGCTGATCAAGGCACCGACGTGTTCGGCTTCATTCGCGTAGGACAGGTGGGAGAAAAAGAACATGAAAAGGAGGTATAAAGTGTTGTAATTCACGTCGGGAACCATAGATCGATTCATTTAATCATATGTCCGACAGTATAATCAATGCAATTGTTCCTATCTTATTAATAGAAAAATTTATTAGAACGGATCCTGGGTTTTCTGTGTACTTTAATTTTTTAGCGGTAAACGATTAAGAAAATTTTCAAATTATAGGTTCGTTTTTTTAGTTGTGTTGTTTTTATCAGATTTGAAACAGAGGTGATATTACTGCGTCCTATACCAATGATGGATAAATATCGATAATTAGCGTTGTTAAAACTTATGATACTTTTTTCTGGAGTTAAAAATCAGATATAAAAAACTTAAACAACTAGTTTGATATTCCGGGTGTAATATTTGAGACACACCCGAATTATCGAACTTAATGTCATGTTTAAATTTTAAATGAACCCATCGTATCACCAACTTGATTCGCCAGCGCAGATAGACCTTGACTGGTTGAAGTTGATACATCAGCGGACTCTGCATTTTGCATTGAAATATCGTTGATATTAACAATATTACGATTGATTTCTTCTGCAACCGTGTTTTGTTGTTCCGCAGCAACGGCTATTTGGGTTGATACGTGCTCCAACTCACCTATACCACTAGAAATATCTGACAATGCTTCACCTGCTGCTTGTGCAAGTTCCACACTGACCTGAGCTTGCTTCTGACCATCATCCATTACACCCACAGCTTGTTTTGATCTTGACTGTAGTTTTTCGATAATTGACTGAATTTCTTGAGTTGATTCTTGTGTTCGGCTTGCTAGCGAGCGTACTTCGTCTGCAACAACGGCAAAACCACGACCTTGCTCACCTGCTCGTGCAGCTTCGATTGCAGCATTCAAAGCTAATAAATTTGTTTGTTCAGCAATACCCTGGATAACATCTAAAACAGATCCTATACTTTCGCTGTCTTTTTCTAAAGCGTGAATGACATCTGCGGCTCGTTCAACATCACTCGCGAGAGTGTTGATACCATTAATCGTATCTTGAACAACTTTTGCACCTTTTTGAGATTGTGTTGCCGTTGTTTGAGCAACGGTTGCCGCACTTGCCGCACTTTTAGATACTTCTTGGACTGAGGCTGTCATTTGGTTCATTGCAGTTGCGACCTGCCCTGTCTCATTTCGTTGTTGAACGATACCTTGCATAGACTGCTCTGTAATAGAAGCCATTTTATTGGTCTCTACTGCCACTTGATTTGTCGTATTGGAAACCTCTTTGATCAGTTCAGCGAAAGCTGCTGTGATTTCATTCGTCGCTTTTGCGAGTCGTATTCCTAATGGATTTTTACCACCTTCTAATGGCCGCGTGAGATCACAGTTACCAGAAATAATATCTTTAGCAATCCAGGTCATTGAGCCTGTAGTATAGTTGATTGGCTCAAGCACATATTTTACCAACTTCATACTGAGTACGTATGCGGGGAGACTAACTCCAGCAACACAAGCTAAAATAGTCATGGCTATACTTGACGTCATTGCCCCTTGGGAAATAACCCAGCCTACAATCGTACTAGCGATGAGCGCGGGAACAGCAGCTAACAACACTAAAGTTAACGTCATTTTTGTTTTAAGTTTCAGCATTTTGTAAATCCTCTAGCCTTTTTCCTTGTCTATAAATTTAAAAAAATATATCAATAATTTAAAAAAACATTACCTTCTGCCATCGTTATCGTCTATTACGAAAACTTCTTTAGTAATTACAGTTGTTTGTTCTCAAAAAATCTGATTACACATAACACAATTGGTCTGTTTTATGCTTTAATAATCCCTGATAAAATAGAATCATGGTTATAAAATATTTTGGGTGAACTGAATGAAAAAAAGTTTTAGCTTTTTATTGGTATGCATGTTTCTTACCAGCTGTTCTGGATCTGATCAACAAAAGAGTACTAAGTTTGTTGAAAAAGCGGATACCCTATTTGCACAAGAAAATTTTACAAAGGCTGCATTGGAATACAAAAATGCACTACAAGTTGATCCGGCCAATGTAGATGCACACCTTAAACTGGCAGAAACACATCTCAAGTTGGAAGATTTACGCAGCGCTTACCAGTCATATACGCGAGTTCTAGCTTTACAACCTGAGAATATAGATGCACAGATGAGATTAGCTTCATTTTATTTCATGATGAAGAAGTTTGATGACAGCAGGAAGAGTATTGGCCTGGTTTTGAAAAAGGAACCGTTTAATACGGAAGCACTTATGCTACAAGCAGGGCTTTTGATCGAAGAACGAGATCTGGATGAGGCTGAATTTATTTTACGTCGGGTTCTAAGGCAAGATGAAAAAGATGCACAGCCTTATCTTCCTCTTGCTCAGATCTTGGTGAGTAAAGGAAAAATCGACGAAGCTCAAGCCTTGTTAGAAAAAGGTAGTGAGATAATACCTGACAAGATCAACTTAAAACTGGCTTTATATAGCTTATACAAGCAAAAAGGTACAACGGACAAAGCAGATGCTTATATCAATGATCTAGTTAAGCAATATCCCGAAGATGTATCGGTTTCATTATCCCTGGCAAATGTAAAACTTGGCCAGAATAAGGTTGATGAAGCGGAGAGTATCCTCAATTCAGCAATGGAAAAACATCCTGAAAATGGAAAAATATTTGCTGCACTTGCAAAAGTTTATGAATCATTGAGGCGCAAAGATGATCTTATCGCACTCTATCGACAAGCGTTAGAGAAGTCACCAGAAAATTCAGAAAAGCAGTTGGCGCTTGGGGAAGCGCTGCTGAAGTTTGGTGAACAGGATGAAGCGGGCAAATATTTACAACAGGTAATAGAGAAACAACCCGACAATCAACGAGCGAGAATACTGAACGCGGAACGTTTAATTACTATCAAAGAATTTGATCCGGCAATTGCACAGTTGGATAAACTACTTGAAGACATACCAGCTAGTTTTGTTGAAGCGAACTATACAAAAGCATTAGCTTTGCTTGCGAATGGTAAAATTGAGGCCGGCAAACAACTGCTGGAAGAAATACTTGCCGTCAGGATTGACCACACAAATTCGCGAAAATTGTTAAGCAAGCTTTATTTGAGGGATCGTGAATATCAGAAAGCGGTCGATCTTGGAGAGCGTATTTTAACTTTACATCCGGAGAATGCGGATACACTGAAGATGGTTGGCGCAAGCGCTATTTTATTAGAGCAAACAGAAAAAGCCCGACAGGTCTTTGAAAAGCTGATCAAAATTGATCCGACCAAATCAGATGGATACCAAGCTTTAGGGCTTTTATACGCTAGACAGAAAGATTTCGTTAAGGCAATTGAGAATTATGAGAAAGCGATCGAGATAGATCCGCAAAGAATTGAAGTGCTACAAAAGATGGTTTCGATCCACGTAGCGAATAAAGCACCAGATAAGGCATTGCAAGTGTGCGATGAAGCACTATCAAAGATAACAAATAATTCTAAAATATCTGCAGGAATAGAGTTATTAAAAGGTCAAATTCATTTGACGACGAAAGAACTGGATAAAGCTGAGTTGTCGTTTGAAACATCAATAGAATTGGCTCCAGATCAGCAAGAAGGATATTTCTTCTTGGCTAAATTGAATATTGCGCGGTTTGGTGCTGATAAAGCAATCGAGATTATGGAAGAAAATATTTTGCAAAATCCCGATCAGCCAGTGCCTCATCTATTGGCAGCAAACATATATGACTTGAGAGGTGAATTTGATCGTTCAGAACCACATTACCGGAAGATCATAGAGCTACGCCCAAGTTATATACCGGCAAAAAATAATCTCGCTTATGTGTTGGCCGAGCAAGAAAAAAATCTTGATGAAGCTTTGAAATATGCAGAAATGGCCAAAGAAAAATTAGGAGAGAATGTGCAAGTATTGGATACACTAGGTTGGATCCAGACTAAAATGGGCAATACTGATGCAGCGATTATGAATCTGCAAAAAGGTCTCGAACTAGCACCGGATCAACCTAGCATTCTTTACCACTTAGGTTTGGCTTATCTCAAAAGTGGTAATAATGAAAAGGCTAAGGGTGAATTAGAAAAAGCACTAGTTTCAGGTCAGGAATTTCCTGAAAAGGAAAAAGTGCAAGAAGCCTTATCGAGGCTTTGAGGTATATACTACCTATACAAAGTCTATGCTATTATTGATGTTAAGTTATTTGATTTGAACATTGCATGAGAATCACTCTACAATCAGAAATCCTTTCCTATTAGTCTATTTTCTTTAGAAGATATTAATTATGTTGTTAATCCCTGCAATTGACCTGAAAGACGGCAAATGTGTGCGCCTACGTCAAGGCGACATGGATCAAAATACTGTGTATTCCGAAGATCCCGTTGCTATGGCTGGCAAGTGGGTTGCGGCTGGTGCGAAACGGCTGCATCTGGTGGATCTGAATGGCGCTTTTAAAGGCAAGCCAGTCAATGGTAAAGTCATACACGCCATTGCCGAGGCATTTCCTGATGTTCCTATCCAAGTCGGCGGTGGTATTCGAGATGATGATACCATCCAGAGTTATCTGGATGCAGGTGTCAGTTATGTGATCATCGGAACCAAAGCGGTTACTGCACCACATTTTGTTGAAGATGCATGCTTGGAATTCCCAGGCCATATTATTGTTGGTATGGATATAAGAGACGGCAAACTGGCAATTGATGGATGGTCTAAACTTTCTCATCACGATCCACTTGATCTGGCATTACAGTTTGAAGAAAAAGGTGTGGCAGCGATTGTTTATACTGACATTAGCCGAGATGGAATGATGACCGGTGTTAATGTCGATGCAACCGTTGCTTTTGCAAAAGAACTGACTATCCCATTAATTGCTTCGGGTGGAATAACCAACATTGAAGACATCAAAAAGCTTTGTGCCGTCGCAAATGAAGGTATTGAAGGTGCGATCACGGGTAAAGCAATATATGAAGGTACTTTGGATTTTGAAGAAGGTCAAAGACTTGCCGATGAACTTTGCAGCCTGAATGAATAAATATTGTTCATGGGCCTAGATCATAGGAAATCTCCATGGGCTTAGCCAAACGTATCATTCCTTGTTTGGATGTCGATGCCGGCCGTGTAGTCAAAGGTGTCCAGTTTGTTGATATCCGTGATGCCGGCGATCCAATAGAGATCGCACGTCGATACGATCAACAAGGTGCTGATGAAATTACCTTCCTTGATATCACTGCTAGTAGTGATGATCGTGAAACCATCGTTCATGTCGTTGAAGAAGTCGCTAGTCAGGTATTTATTCCCTTAACTGTTGGCGGTGGCATTCGCACCGTTGCAGACATTCGCCGCATGCTTAATGCAGGAGCGGATAAAGTTGGGATCAATACTGCCGCTGTTTTCAATCCGGATTTCGTCGCTGAAGCCTCATCTAAGTTTGGCTCACAATGTATCGTTGTAGCTATTGACGCTAGACGAGTTTCAGAGCCTGGAGAGGCAAGTCGTTGGGAAATCTTTACCCATGGCGGTCGAAAACCAACAGGCATTGATGCGGTTGCATGGTCGGTAAAAATGCAAGAATTAGGTGCAGGGGAAATCTTATTAACCAGCATGGATCGTGATGGTACCAGAGATGGTTTTGATCTGGAGTTAACATGTGCTGTCTCAGAAGCTGTTGATATCCCCGTTATTGCATCGGGAGGCGTCGGTAATCTTGAGCATTTGGCTGAAGGTGTTTTAAAAGGCAAAGCTGATGCTGTATTAGCTGCGAGCATTTTTCATTTTGGAGAGCACACTGTAGAACAAGCAAAATTACAAATGCAAAAAGCGGGTATAGAGGTACGTTTGTAAGTTTTATGTTTATGAATCCTGAAAGAGCTTTGTGATGGATCAAGAAAAGGATCAAAGTAACAATCAAAAACTCAGCTGGCTGGAAATGATCAAATGGGATGAAAAGGGCTTGATCCCGGCAATTGCTCAAGAAGCGAATACCGGCAAGCTGTTGATGGTTGCATGGATGAACCGCGAATCACTTAAATTGACAGTAGAAGAGAGGCGTGCAATTTACTGGTCAAGATCTCGAAAAAAGCTTTGGCGTAAAGGCGAAGAATCCGGACATGTACAGATCATAAAAGAGATCCGTCTAGATTGTGATAATGACGTGCTATTACTTCAAGTAGATCAAAAAGGGGGTATCGCCTGCCACACAGGTCGGCATAACTGTTTCTTCAAGCGCTTAATAGATGGCCAGTGGCAGGAAGTGGAACCAATATTGCAAGATCCAGAGTCTATTTATAAAAAATAAATAAACTCCTATGCACACTTTTCACAAGAAAATACCTTCTTTACTTTTGATTACTATTTATTTGATTGGCTCGGTAGCAATGAGTGCTGAAACGATTGAAACTAAAGAAAATACGACAGTTGCTTTAGCTGATGAAGTTCTTAGGGATATTTTGACCATTCCTGAAAGAAGCATCCCTCCAGCTCTGTTAGCCCAAGTTCAAGCAATAGCGATTATTCCTGGAGTTATTAAAATCGGGTTGGTACTCGGTGGTAGTTATGGAGAGGGCGTAATTTTGATGAAGAATCGGCATACTCGTACATGGAGTGATCCTGTTTTCTTAACCCTGAAAGGTGGAAGTTTAGGACTACAAATGGGTGCCCAATCTTCTGATCTAATTCTCGTTTTTAAGAATAAACGCGGTCTTACAGATCTAATGCATGGAGAACTTACTCTTGGCGCTGGCGCTTCGGTTGCTGCAGGCCCAGTTGGTAGAAGTGCTTTAGCTGCAACTGATGTTAAACTTCGATCTGAGATCATGTCATACTCAAGGAGTCGAGGTCTGTTTGCAGGGATTTCTCTGGAAGGCGCCTCATTAGGTATTAATAATGCTGCGAATGCAGCTTTTTATAATAGAAACGAAATTTCTCCACGCCAGATTTTCAATGGCGAAGTGAGATCGCCAAGAGCAGTACAAACATTGAAGAATTCATTACGAGAACATGCAGGCCAATAATAAAAATGAAACATTGCAGCTATTAGCTAGGGTCATCAAAGATCGCAAGCAGGCTGATCCAAAATCTTCTTATGTCGCAAGCCTGAATCAAAAAGGTTTAGACACTATACTAAAAAAAATTGGTGAGGAAGCTACGGAAACTGTCGTAGCAGCAAAAAATGGAGATCCTGAACAAGTCGTTTATGAAACAGCAGATTTATGGTTTCATACACTTGTTATGTTGGATAATCTCGAATTAGGACCAGAAGCCGTGCTAGCAGAATTAGAACGCCGCTTCGGACAATCAGGAATCGAAGAAAAAGCCAGCAGAGAAAAATAAGCGATTTAAGGCCTTTCACGAGCAAGGCTTTTATTCGTTGGCAAGGCAAAAACGCACGGAATGAAGGAGTTTATACGCATAAATGACTGATTGAGTACGTTTTTAACGATGCCAGAGGATAAAAGAACAATCGTGAAACGGTCTTGAGAAAAATAAGCTCACTGGAGAACATCATGGGAAAATTTGGAATAACAGAATTATTGATCATATTGGCAATTGTTGTATTGCTGTTCGGAACACGTAAATTAAAGTCTATGGGCGGCGATATTGGTGGTGCGATCAAAAACTTTAAGGGGGCACTCAAAGACGACACATCTTCTCCTGAAGAAACCAAAACCACGCTCGAAGAAAACGAAAAATCCAAGAATAGTTAATCCACCGTGTTTGATGTAGGTTTCTGGGAACTGGCCGTGATCAGCGTTGTTGCGCTTCTGGTGCTTGGGCCTGAACGATTACCGCGTGCCGTCCGTACAACAGGACTGTGGATTAGCAAAGCACGCCGAACCGTGACAACAATGAAAGCCGAGATTGAACGTGAGCTTGACGTTGAAGAAATGAAAAAAGCGGTGGATCCAGAAACCATCGATACCCTTCAAGAATTTCAACACGATATAAAAGAGTCTCTCACGGTTAATAAAACGGACTTGCCCGGTTTCGACAATATTAATCTTGATGCTGAAATAACCGATTTTGAATCAGAGCTAAAAGATCAAAAAGTACCTCCCGAAATTGGTTCAAAAATAAAAGATCAAAAATGAGCGATCAAGATAAGCGTTTGCCCGAAGGGGAAGAGTCAGAACAAACATTCGTCTCACACCTGATCGAAATCAGATCAAGATTACTCAAAATTGTCGTCGCCGTCTTAAGCATCTTTTTAGTACTTTTTTATTTTGCGGCGGAACTTTATGGTTGGTTAGCACAACCACTGCTGCGTTACCTTCCAGAAAATGCCAGTATGATCGCAACCCAGGTAGCATCGCCTTTTCTGGCGCCCTTTAAATTATCAATGGTGATGGCGATTTTTATTGCCATTCCATTTATTCTTTATCAAGTTTGGGCCTTCGTTGCACCAGGGCTTTATGAGAACGAGCAGAAACTAACCTTACCACTGCTTGTTTCCAGCACACTTCTGTTTTACTTTGGCCTTGCCTTTGCCTACTACATAATCTTTCCGCTGGCGTTCCAGTTTTTCACTTCGATTACGCTAGAAGGCGTGACGCCAATGACCGACATAAGCGACTATTTGGATTTCGTACTGAAAATGTTCATGGCCTTTGGGATCGCATTTGAAGTCCCCATCGCGATTATATTACTGACCAAAATGGGCGCGGTTACGGTTGAAGGGCTGGCTGAAAAGCGAGCCTACGTCATTGTTGGTAGTTTTGTCATCGGCATGTTGATCACCCCTCCAGACGTTATTTCACAAATTCTACTAGCCGTTCCCGTCTGGTTATTGTTTGAGTTGGGTTTGTTGATTTCAAAACTGATCGAAAAGAAAGAAGCTGATTGATCCGCTAGAGCCTTGTTAAATACGGAATGAATGTTTCTTTATAAAAAAAATCAGATATGTGCCTACTATAAATGAACACCGGGTTCCAATTACATCCAAGCTGGCTAGAAAAGCTGAAAGCTGAATTTGATCAGCCGTATATGCAGCAACTCGAAACCTTTCTAAGTGCTGAAAAATCAGAAGGAAAAATAATTTTCCCACCAGAAAATTCATGGTTTAACGCTTTTGACAGTACACCTTTTGATCAAGTCAAAGTGGTTATCCTTGGACAAGATCCTTATCACGGAGCAGGGCAAGCACATGGACTTTGTTTTTCGGTACAGCGCGGTGTAAAAACACCTCCTTCGTTAAAAAATATTTATAAAGAACTTGAATCTGATATTGGAATCACTATGCCTGAGCATGGTTGTTTACAAAATTGGGCGGAAAGAGGCATATTGTTACTGAATGCGACATTGACCGTTGAAGAATCGCAAGCAGGGGGCCATCAAGGACAAGGTTGGGAGCAGTTTACTGATAGTGTAATTACCGCATTAAATGATAATAGTGAAGGACTGGTCTTTATGCTCTGGGGAAGTCACGCGCAAAAAAAAGGTGCGATTATTGATCAGAAAAAGCACTTGGTTTTGAAAGCACCACACCCATCCCCACTTTCTGCTTATCGAGGTTTTTTGGGCTGTAAACATTTTTCTCAAGCGAATGAATATTTGAGCGCAAGAGGTGTACAAATTATCGATTGGTCTTTGTCAGAATAAGAAACTTTTCTTAGCCATCTAGCTTCGCTTTTAATAGCTGATTGATCTGACCGGGGTTCGCTTTGCCGCCAGTATTTTTCATTATCTGGCCAACGAAAAATCCCATTACTTTGGTTTTACCGGCGCGATATTGTTCGACTTGGTCTGGATTGTTATTGATCACCTCATCGACCAAGGCTTCCAATTCGCCCGAATCACTCATTTGTTTAAGACCTTGAGATTCGATGATCGTGTCGGCACTTTCGCCTTCACCGGACCAGAGTGATGCAAAGACCTGTTTAGCGATTTTTCCAGAAATAGTGTTGTCTTTTATGCGTAAAACCAGTTGGCCTAGTTGCTCAGCATTGACCGGGCTTTCAGCGATAGATTTATTTTCTTTATTTAAAGCTGCACTTAGTTCGCCATTGACCCAGTTTGCGGTGAGTTTTGTTTCGCCGTTTGCAGATTTGATCGCGGTTTCAAAATAATCGGCCAGTTCACGATCAGAAGTAAGCAATCCGGCATCGTAGGCAGATAATTCGAGTTCTTCCTCGAAGCGTTTTTTACGTGCGTCTGGCAACTCAGGTAATGTTGCGCGAACTTCATCAAGTAATTTTTGAGTGATTTGTACGGGTAACAAATCAGGATCCGGGAAGTAGCGATAATCATTGGCTTCTTCCTTGCTGCGCATGGAACGGGTTTCATCTTTATCGGCATCGTAGAGGCGCGTTTCTTGCGTGATGCGACCGCCAGATTCGAGTACATCAATTTGACGATCGACTTCGTAATTGATCGCTTTTTCAATGTTGCGAAATGAGTTGATGTTCTTTAATTCTGTCCGTGTACCGAGTTCTTGCTGACCTTTGGGACGGATCGAAACATTCGCATCACAACGGAATGATCCTTCTGCCATGTTGCCATCACAAATACCGATGTAACGCACAATAGAATGGATCTTTTTCATGTAGGCAACGGCCTGTTGAGGTGAACGCATATCGGGTTCTGAGACGATTTCCAACAGCGGTGTTCCAGCACGATTGAGATCAATTCCTGTCATGCCTTGATAATCTTCATGTAGCGATTTTCCGGCATCTTCTTCGAGATGCGCGCGGGTAATTCCAACACGAATCGGTTTGCCCTCTTCAACTTCAATGCCGGTATAACCAAGCCCGACGATCGGTTTCTCAAACTGACTAATTTGATAGCCTTTGGGCAGATCTGGATAGAAATAATTTTTACGCGCAAAAATGGAAAACTCATCAATTTGTGCATCTATAGCTAAACCAAATTTTACCGCCATGCGAACGACTTCTTTATTGAGTACAGGCAAAACACCGGGTAACCCTAGATCTACCACACATGCTTGTGTGTTTGGTTCTGCACCATAGGCAATCGAGGCGCCCGAAAAAATTTTACTATTGGTTGCCAGTTGCGCGTGAATTTCGAGTCCAAGTACGGTTTCCCATTCCATCATAAATTCTCCTTACTGAAAGCCGTCAGGTGTTTGGTCATGCCAATCAGTTGTTTGTTGAAACTGATGAGCAATATTTAATAATTTGGCTTCCTGGAAATAATTTCCGATCAACTGTAGACCGACTGGCAATCCATTAACTTGTCCAGCAGGGATCGACATACCGGGTAGACCTGCCAGGTTGAGAGAGGTTGTGTAGATGTCGGCAAGATACATACTGGTCGGATCACCATCTTCCGACAATTCACCTATTTTAAATGCGGTGGAAGGAGAGGTCGGCCCCATGATCACATCCACATCTTCAAAAGCGGCTTTGAAGTCTTCGCTGATCAAGCGTCTAATCTGTTGCGCTTTAAGATAATAAGCATCGTAATAACCTGCTGATAATGCATACGCACCGATCATAATCCGGCGCTTAACTTCTTCGCCGAAAGCTTCACCACGAGAACGAGAATAAAGGTCATTCAGATCTTTAGGATCTTCACAACGATAACCGAAACGAACACCATCCATACGTGAAAGATTTGATGAACATTCCGCAGGTGCGATTACATAATATGCGGGGATGCTCAAACTGGTATTCGGTAAGCTAATCTCTTTTACAGTTGCACCAAGCTTTTCATATTCTTTGATGGCAGCATCTATTATGCTGGCAATATTCGCATCCAAACCATCACTGAAATATTCTTTCGGTAAGCCGATCTTCAAACCTTCAAGGCGATCCTTTAAGGAGCGAGTGTAATCTTCACCCTCCTTGTCATAAGAAGTTGAGTCTTTTTCATCAAAACCAGTCATGACATTTAGCATGATTGCCGCATCTTCCGCTGTGCGCGTCATTGGGCCACCTTGATCAAGACTCGATGCAAACGCAATCATGCCAAAGCGAGAAACTGCGCCGTAGGTGGGTTTGATACCCGTTATTCCACACAAAGATGCTGGCTGCCTGATTGAACCACCCGTATCAGTACCGGTTGCGACTGGTGTTAGACGAGCTGCAACAGCAGCGGCTGATCCCCCCGAGGAACCACCAGGAACTCTGTCAGTATCCCAGGGATTTTTTACGGTTCCGTAATAGCTGGATTCATTCGTCGAGCCCATGGCAAATTCATCCAGGTTAGTTTTACCCAGCATGACCATCCCAGCAGTATTAATTTTGCTCACAACCGTCGCATCATAGGGCGCGATAAATTTGTCGAGCATTTTTGATCCGCAAGAGGTTCTGATGCCATTGGTGCAGAAAATATCTTTTTGTGCCAGTGGTATACCTGTTAATGGACCCGCATTTCCAGCAGCAATTATTTGATCCGCTGCTTGAGCTTGAGAAAGAGCAAGATCTTCTGTCACAGTGATAAAGCTGTTGAGTGATGGATCGTGTTGTTTGATACGATCCAGAAAATGACGAGTCAGTTCTTCGCTGGAGAAATCTTTATTTTTCAGCGCAGTACTCATCTCTGAGAGAGTTTTGTTATGCATAGTATTTTGATCAGGTGTTTTAATGATTACTCAATTTAGGATCATTCGATGACTTTCGGAACAAGATAAAGACCATCTTGAACATTGGGTGCAATGGATTGAAAGTGATCGCGCTGATTAAATTCCGTCACTTCATCCTCACGCATTCTGGCGATCAAATCTAATGGGTGGGCGATCGGTTTAATGTTTGTTGTATCAACCGCATTCATTTGATCGACAAATTCGAGAATGCTGGAAAGTTGCGTCGCAGTTTCATCAATATGTTTAGGGTTGATTTCCAATCGAGCTAAGCGGGCAATTGCTTCAACATCTTCCTTTTTAAGAGACATTTTGTAACCTTAAGTAGTCAAAAGGAGGCAATTTAACATATTAGGAGCTGTTGAGGTATTTTGCAGCAAGACGCCTTAGTAGTACCCTTGAAATTGGCTTGCCAGTGCCCACGGACTGCGTTGTGTCTGTGAAAAATAGAACCACTATTTTCAGCAAAACACGCCTTGTCATGAGCATTGTCAAGCTAACTGAATACAACAATATTGACTGGGTAGAGTACTGTTACGCTTGCTGAAAGATGCGACCACTGATAAAGTTCGATGATTAAAGGAATATTGGGTTGCTTCACATATGTTTAACAGGATACGCGGTTTATTTTCTAACGACCTTTCCATTGATTTAGGTACAGCAAACACTCTAATTTATGTAAGGGGCAAAGGAATTGTTCTTGATGAGCCCTCCGTTGTAGCAATTAAAGTCGGAAGAGATCCTGAAAGTATAAAATCTGTCGTAGCTGTTGGTGCCGAAGCCAAAGCAATGTTGGGAAGAACACCTGGTCATATCGAAGCGATGCGTCCACTAAAAGATGGTGTTATCGCTGACTTTACCGTTACTGAAAAAATGTTGCAGTCATTCATTCATAAGGTTCATGGTGAACGCTTCTTAAAACCAAGTCCACGAGTTTTAGTTTGTGTGCCATGTGGATCCACTCAGGTTGAACGTCGAGCAATTAAAGAATCAACGCTTGGCGCGGGTGCACGTGATGTGCACCTTATCGATGAGCCTATGTCTGCCGCAATTGGTGCAGGAATGCCAGTGAGTGATGCGCGCGGTTCAATGGTTCTTGATATCGGTGGTGGTACGACAGAAGTCGCGGTTATTTCTTTAAATGGCATTGTTTATGCAGATTCTGTACGTATTGGTGGAGACCGTTTTGATGATGCGATTATTAATTATGTTCGAAGAAATTATGGCTCCTTAATTGGGGATGCGACTGCCGAGCGGGTTAAACACGAAATAGGCTGTGCTTATCCGGGTAATGAAGTTCAAGAGATGGAAGTGCGAGGAAGAAATCTTGCTGAAGGTTTGCCACGAAGTTTTACACTGAATAGTAATGAGGTTCTAGAAGCACTACAGGACCCTCTCTCGGGTATTATTGGTGCTGTAAAAGCGGCGCTAGAAAAAACGCCACCAGAACTGGCAGCAGATGTCTCTGAACGGGGTATTATCATGACTGGTGGAGGCGCATTATTACGTGGTATGGATCGCTTGCTTATAGAAGAAACAGGATTACCGGTCATTGTTGCTGAAGATCCATTAACATGCGTTGCAAGGGGTGGTGGCCGTGTACTTGAAATGATCGAAGAACACGGACCAGAAATCTTTGCGCTTGATAGCGTCAGATAGATCATGGCTGTCTATGTTGTTCGCGTACTAGTAGCGATGACATAGACAAGAAAGACAATAAGGATTCCGAGTAAGTTAAAGATGAAACCACTCTTTTCAAAACATCTGTTTTTGGGGGCACGATTATTCCTTTGTGTTTTGCTATCGATTGTCTTAATGACAATCGATCGTAAGGTTGATTATCTTGAAAGTGTCCGCAGTCACCTTTCATCTATTATTTACCCAGTTCAATATTTGGTCAATCTACCCTTGAAATTTGGAGATTGGATGTCTGTATCGTTTGATACTCGTGAGAACTTATTGAAAGAGAATGAAAAGTTAAAAGCTCAGAATCTTTTACTAAAAACACATACACATAAATATCAGTCGTTAGTCTTGGAAAATCAACGGTTACGAGGTTTGATAGAAGCACCTATTCGCCAGGGTGAGCGAGTACTTGTTGCAGATGTTATGGGAGTAGAGATGGATAGTACTACTCGTAAATTTGTTTTGAATAAAGGGTCAAAACAAGGCGTTTTTCTTGGACAACCTATTATTGATTCTCAGGGAATTATGGGGCAAATAGTCCATGTGGGACAAGCTTCTAGTACAGGGATGATGGTTACTGATGAAGAGCATGCCGTGCCGGTCGAGGTTATTCGTAGTGGTATTCGTGCGATTGCTACCGGCGAAAGTGTTAATGCTGGAATAAGGTTGGATTATGTGCCTCCCGAATCAGATGTTAAAGAAGGTGATTTGTTAGTTTCTACAGGTATTGGTGGTCATTTTCCCAAGGGCTACCCAGTAGGGACAGTCAAAAAAGTTACTCTACATCCCGGAGACAGTTTTATGAAGGTTAAAGTTACACCGGTTGCGAATTTGACGAAAACCAGAGAGGTGTTACTCATTTGGCCTGGAATTTCAGAGGCTGAACAAACTGAAACTGGCAAGGTAGCTAGGAAGTAATAAGAATTCCCATGACCAACCATAATAGCTATTTGATCATATTGTGGACAATATTTGTTGCGTTTTTACTCGCAGCAATGCCACTTCCAGAGTGGATTTCTCACGGGAGACCAGCATGGGTGGCAATGGTGGTCATTTATTGGTGTATGGCGCTGCCTCAACGAGTAAGTATTGGAACTGCCTGGATTTCGGGACTATTAATGGATGTTCTGCAAGGCTCATTATTAGGCCAACATGCGATCGGACTGTCGATTATTGCCTATGTCACGGTCAAGCTACACTTACAAATAAGACAACATCCCTTATATCAACAAGCATTATTCATAGGCCTTCTGATTTCTGTCTATCTCTGCCTTGTTGTATGGGTAAATGGCATTATTGGTAGACCACCACAATCTTGGTCGTTTTTGATGCCAGTGTTAACCAGTATGCTCCTTTGGCCATGGTTATTTGTTATTTTGCGCGATATTCGACGCAGTACTCAGGTCTCATAAGATACTACTCCTATAAAACATGTCCCGACTGATACTGAAAAATATCGGCCGTGAAAATCAGATATTTTCCCACCGCGTAATTATCTCATTGATTTTTATGGGATTATTATTTGGTTTTCTAGCTTATCGTATCGCTGATTTACAAGTAGTACAGCATGATCACTTTACTACCAGATCGAAAGATAATCGTGTGAAAATTCTACCAATAACACCGCCTAGAGGGCTGATTTTTAGTCGGGATGGAGTGCTATTAGCGGAAAATATTCCAACATTTAGTTTAGAAGTGATCCCTGAAAAAGCCGGTGATATTGATGAGTTAATTGTTAATCTGAATAGCATTATTGGTCTTAGCGGGGAGGAGATCCAACGTTTTAAAAAAGAAATAAAGCGGAAACGGCAATTTGAAAACATTCCGATCAAATATAAACTGAGTGAAGATGAAATAGCCCGTTTTTCAGTCAATCAATATCGCTTCCCTGGGGTTGAAGTGACAACACGATTAGTTCGCCATTACCCATATGGTGATGATTTTGTGCACATGCTTGGTTACGTGGGTCGCATCAACGAAAAAGAAGAGAAACGATTAGACAAAGCAAATTACAGTGCAACAACTCATATTGGTAAAACTGGAATTGAAAAATCCTATGAACCACAGCTGCATGGTTTGGTAGGTTACCAACAGGTAGAAATAAATGCTCAGGGTCGAGTTGTACAAATACTTGATCGACAACCTCCTTTGCCAGGTCAAGATCTTTATTTGACGATTGATACGCGCCTACAGTCCATAGCTGCTGATGCACTAGGCCAACGACGCGGAGCTGTCGTTGCGATTGATCCTAATACAGGAGCTGTGTTGGCGATGGTAAGCTATCCCAGTTACAATCCAAACTGGTTTGTTAATGGGATTAGTACGGATCGTTATCAAAAATTAAGTCAGTCTTCAAACAGGCCTTTATTTAATCGCGCCTTACAGGGGCAATACCCTCCGGGATCAACAATCAAGCCTTTCATAGCAATGGCTGCGCGTTATTATGGTGTCCGAGATGAGCATGATCATACACATTGCCCTGGCTGGTTTAGCTTACCAGGTAGCACTCATCGATATCGTTGCTGGAATAAAACGGGACACGGGGGAGTTAATTTACAAAGATCTATTATTGAATCCTGTGATGTATTTTATTACGAGCTTGCACAGACCTTGGGTATCGATAAAATACACAACTACCTTCAAGGCTTTGGTCTCGGTAAAGTTTCGGGTGTTGATCTATCTAGTGAAGCACAAGGTTTGTTGCCATCAAGTGAGTGGAAATTGAGAACCAAAGATTCCGCCTGGTACCCTGGTGAAACCTTGATTACAGGAATTGGTCAAGGTTATATGTTAACGACTCCTTTTCAGTTAGCTTCTGCTACTGCAACCCTGAGTATGGATGGTCATCGAGTTGTTCCGCGGCTCGTTGGACAAATGGAAGATCCGGCAACAGGGAAATCCGGTGATCTATTATCAGAACTGCCGACAAAAGTTGTAAAAGCTGAAGAAGGTGATTGGCGCATAATTAAACAAGCTATGAGAGAGGTTGTTTTGGGCAAAAGAGGCACTGCTCGAAAAGTTGGAGCAGGTGCTTATTATGAGTTTGCGGGGAAAACGGGAACATCGCAGGTTTTTGGACTGAAACAGATTGCCGAAGAAAATGCTGATAAGGATGAGATCCCAGAGCGTCTGAGAGATCATGCTTTGTTTATTGCTTTTGCTCCGATAAAAGATCCGGTTATTGCCGTTGCAGTTGTTGTCGAAAATGGTGGAAGTGGTGGTCGAACCGCGGGGCCCGTTGCAAGGAAATTACTCGATTATTACATGGATAATAATTAATTCATTATGGTATTACTAAAAAATACTCTGCCAGAAATTCATATTGATGTCCCGTTACTGATTGAGTTATTACTTCTTTGTGGTGTTGGATTACTGATCCTCTATAGTGCGGCAGATCAAAAAATGGATATCGTGATACGCCAGTCAGTTCGTCTTGGAATAGGCCTGACAGGTATGCTCATCCTTGCACAAATTCCAATGCGCACCCTTATGTGGTGGGCTCCCTGGATCTTTGGTTTAGGATTGTTAATGCTGATCGCAGTAATGTTCGTCGGGCATATTGGTAAAGGTGCGCAACGTTGGTTAGATCTGAAATTCTTAACGTTTCAACCATCGGAAATTATGAAAATTGCTGTGCCTCTAATGGTTGCCTGGTACTTAAATGACAAACAGACACCATCTAAGTTAAATAATATATTTATTGGTTTGGTGATCATCATTGTGCCGACTATCTTGATCGCAAGACAACCCGATTTGGGCACAGCTATCCTGATCGCAGCTTCAGGAGGGTTTGTATTATTCTTATCTGGATTACGCTGGCGACTCATTACGCTTGCTGCAGTTTTAGGAATGATCGCAGCACCATTGCTTTGGTATGGGATGAAAGATTACCAGAAGCAACGTGTACTGACATTTTTTGATCCTGGTTCTGATCCGCTAGGTGCAGGTTATCATATAATTCAATCTAAAATCGCCGTCGGTTCAGGAGGACTTTTCGGCAAAGGTTGGCTAAACGGTACACAATCACAGCTGGGGTTTTTACCTGAGCGGACCACAGACTTTATTTTTGCAGTTTTTTGCGAGGAGTTCGGTTTTTTAGGCGTTGTCGCGTTGATAGGTCTTTACTGTCTTATAATCTTACGTTGCTTATATATGGCCAAACAAGCGCAAGGCACATTTTCGCGTCTGGTTGCAGGTAGCCTTGCGCTTACTTTTTTTACCTATGTATTTGTCAATATGGGAATGGTGACCGGTCAATTACCTGTTGTCGGTGTACCATTACCCTTGATCAGTTACGGCGGAACATCAATCGTTACCTTGTTGCTAGGTTTTGGTTTGATCATGTCTGCATATAGCCACCGAGAACTTATGTCGAGATAATTTATGTCATACCCAAACCACTTGAAAATGGAACCACTATCCTCGGCATGCACTGCCTTATTGCACAACGACTTGGACATGCTGAAATTTGTTTTTCCAAGTGGTCTGGCTATAGGTGTGTTACATAAATTTTTGATTGCTATTTTATTCTTTTTGATTTCTTCAACAGCTTATGGGGCTGAATTAAATCAAGCAGAACAGAAAAAATTTATTCAGGAAATGGTCAATGAGCACAGTTTCGATAAGCAAGCTCTTGAGCGTATATTTACAAAAGTGGAGTTACTTGATTATGTTTTAGAAGTAATACAGAAGCCCGCTGAAAAATCAAAAGAGTGGCATGAATATCGAAAAATCTTCTTAACACAAGAACGTATCGACAAAGGTGTTTTGTTTTGGCAAGAAAACCGTGATTTGTTAATGGAAGTAGAAAAAGAATATGGCGTTCCTCGCGAAATGATTGTCGCGATTATTGGAGTGGAAACCTACTATGGAAAATTTAAAGGTAAATATCGTGTCATCGATTCTTTAGCGACACTGGCATTTAATTACCCTAAGCGAGCGAAATTTTTTCGAAATGAATTAAAGCAGTTTTTGCTTTTCACGCGCAGGTTAAAAATGGATCCATTTTCCCGCATGGGATCTTACGCTGGCGCTATGGGAATGCCGCAATTTATGCCGAGTAGCTTTCAGGCTTATGCAATAGATTTTGATCGCGATGATCAAATCAATATTTGGGATAACAAAGCGGATATCTTCGGCAGTGTAGCGAATTATTTTAAGCGTCATGGCTGGAAAACCGGCGAGCCTGTCGCGGTGCCGACCTGGGTTAAAAATAATGCTAGGCTAGAAAAATTTATTGAAAAAGGACTTAAACCAACCATTCCATTTGATGAGCTGACAAAGTCTGGCATTCAGACAAAAAGAAATATCGATGGGAATCCTACAAGTAGCCTGCTTGAATACAAACAGAAAAATGGTAAGGATTATTGGGTGATCTTCCAGAATTTTTATACGATTACGCGCTATAACCATAGTCCACTCTATGGCATGGCCGTTTATCAACTCTCTGAGGAGATCAAAGAAGCATACATCCAGTTGGTGCTGATCAAATAATGGAACGTCTTTTTGTAAAGTTTTTGATCTGCTTTTTTATAGGCCTTTCATTAAATGGTTGCGGATCGACTAAGAAGGTTTTTTACCCAACCAGCAAACCCGATCCGGCGATAGATTTATCAAAGATCCCCGATGCAGTTCCTCGACATGAACCAAAAAGTCGTTACGGTAACCCAAAATCGTATGTGGTTTTTGGTCAACGTTATTACACAATGAGCTCAGCTAAAGGTTTCTCTGAAACTGGTGTTGCTTCTTGGTATGGCCCTAATTTTCATGGCAAAAGAACCTCAAGCCAGGAAGTGTATGACATGAACCAAATGACGGCAGCACATAAAACCATTCCTATTCCAAGTTATGTCGAAGTGACAAATTTACGTAATGGAAGAAGAATTGTAGTCCGCGTAAATGATCGAGGGCCATTTCATGATAATCGCATTATCGATCTGTCTTACGTTGCAGCGGCTAAGTTAGATATTGTGAAAGCTGGTACAGGTATGGTTGAAATTCGAGTGATCGATCCCGCTAATCCACATGCTCATCGTCAAAAATCAAAACAACCTTCTAACCAAACCTCTGTTCAAATTCATCGTCGGCTTCCTCCCTTGGAACAAACTCAACCACAAGCACCTCCGTCACGCACTAGCGTGACTCAGATTCCAGCAGAAAAACAATTATTTATACAACTGGGCGCATTTTCTGAATTAACTAATGCACAGAATTTCAGAAACCGTATTCAAAACAGCCTCAGCAAAACTTCAAGTACTATTGTCTCAATTGCGACGCTTCCTGTTCAAGGTAAACCATTATACAAGGTCAGAATTGGGCCATTAGCAGATATTGAAACTAGCGATCGTGTGGTTAAAGATCTCAATGCAGCTGGCCTCTATGATCATCATGTCCTTTTCCAGTAAAATCACGCCCATGAATATAAAATCTGTTTTACCTTTCTTGTTGTTATGTATCACCACTACTGTACAGGCCGTGATTCTACCCGTACCTGCTGCACCCGATGTTAATGCAAAAGCCTATTTATTGGTCGATGTTTTAACAGACAAAGTGTTGGCAGATAGAAATGCTACTGATCGAATTGAACCCGCCAGCCTGACAAAAATAATGACCGTCTATGTCGCTGCACATGAATTACGCGATGGCAACATTAGCTTGTCGGATGAAGTACTCGTCAGTAAAAAAGCCTGGCAAATGCAAGGCTCGAAAATGTTCATCGAGGTGGGTGATAAGGTCACCGTCGAAGAATTATTAATGGGGATTGTGGTGCAGTCTGGTAACGATGCCAGTGTTGCACTCGCTGAGCATATATCAGGTACGGAAGAAGTGTTTGCAGTTTTAATGAACCTGCGAGCTCAGGAACTGGGCATGAAAGGAACCAATTTTATCAATGCGACTGGCTGGCCAGACGAGGCACATTATACAACAGCTGAAGATCTGTATAAATTAACCAAAGCGATAATCACCGAGTTTCCAGAAGATTATGCACGATATAAAATTAAAGAATATACCTACGGCGGCATAACACAACCAAACCGAAACAATCTGCTATGGCGCGATAAGACGGTTGATGGTGTTAAAACTGGTCATACAGAATCAGCTGGGTATTGCCTTGTTTCTTCAGGAGTTCAAAAAGGAACTAGACTGATTTCTATTGTGCTCGGTTCAGCAACAAAAGATTCCAGAATTGATGCCAGTCAAACACTACTAAATTATGGCTTTCGTTTTTTTGAATCGCATACCTTAAAAGAAGCGAACAAATCCTTAACGGAGGTTAAGGTTTGGCTAGGAGCCACTGACATACTCAAACTGGGCATCAAGGAAGATCTGAATGTAATGATCCCCAGACGGCAATACGAACATCTGCAAGCTAAAATGGATATTGATGCCCAAATCATGGCGCCTGTCGCGGCTGGCGAAGCGTATGGAACGTTGACAGTAACTTTGGAAGATAAAGAAATTGCCAGTATTCCACTCATTGCATTGGAATCGATCGAGAAAGCAGGTTTGGTTAAACAACTAATGGACAAAGCCAAGCTTTTATTAGAATAAAAAGCGACTGAGAAAAAATGTCAGATTCAATTTGTTACTTAAACGGTGAATTTCAACCGCTTGCGAAAGCGGTGGTTCCTGTACTTGATCGCGGATTTATCTTTGGTGATGGTATCTACGAAATGATCCCGGTATTTAGTGGGCATGCATTTCGTTTGATTGAGCATCTACAACGCTTGGCAAATAGTCTCAAGGCGATTTACATTAGCAATCCCAACACAATTAATGAGTGGACAAATTTGATCGATACAATGATCAAAAAGAATGGTGCAGGTCATCAGGCGATTTATTTGCAAATAACCCGCGGCGTTGCCGTTCGTGATCATGCTTTTCCAGAAAAATCTGAACCAACCGTTTTTATCATGAGTAATCCTTTACCTGAGTCGCAAAAAGCACATCCGGTTTCAGCGATTGTCTTGCAGGATCCTCGTTGGAATAGTTGTGACATTAAAGCGATCTCTTTGTTACCCAATGTTTTACTACGACAACAAGCAAGAGAAATGGGTGCATATGAGGCAATTTTGATCCGAGATGGACAACTAACCGAAGGCGCTGCAAGTAATGTTTTTGTTATCAAAGACGGGGTGATAAAAACACCTCCAAAGGGACCAAGACTATTACCCGGGATCACACGTGATCTGGTGGTTGAGTTGTTACAAAAAGAATCTCGCCCATGTGAGGAAACACAAATTACTGAAGTCGAACTTCGTAACGCCGATGAGCTCTGGGTAAGTAGCTCGACAAAAGAAATTTTGCCTGTCACGCAACTGGATGGAAAACCTGTCGGGACAGGTGAGCCTGGTTTGATCTGGCAGAGTACAGTCGATTTATATCAATCTTTCAAAGATAGCTTCACTGGAACGGACGCGGCCGCATAACGATATGGAAATCTATAAAGAATTTAGTATCGAAGCTGCACATCGTTTACCTAATCTGGCGGATAATCATAAGTGTTCTCGTTTACATGGACACTCATTTTTGATCAGAATTTGTGTCGAAGGTGAAGTTGATCCTGACACAGGTTGGATTATCGATTTTGCCGAAATTAAAAAGGCCTATAAGCCAGTTTTTGATCAACTTGATCATCACTATCTAAATGAGATTGAAGGCTTAGAAAATCCAACCAGCGAAAATCTGGCGAAATGGATCTGGGATCGTTTAAAACCAGAATTAACCTTGTTATCAAAAGTGATCATAAAAGAAACTTGTACCTCCGGCTGTGTTTATACCGGCTGAACACAACTATACAAAGATTAGGAAACAAAAATGACTAGACAAATCATCAGTACTGACAAAGCACCACAAGCAATTGGAACCTATTCACAAGCGGTCAAAGTGGGAACAACGGTTTATCTGTCTGGGCAAATACCCTTAGTGCCCGAAACAATGGAATTGGTTGAGGGCGATATGCGCGCTCAAATTGTACGCGTGTTTGACAACCTTACTGCCGTGGCCGAAGCGGCGGGTGGCTCATTGGCTGATATTTCAAAATTGAATATCTTTTTAACCGACTTAAGTCACTTCCCATTAGTTAATGAGGTGATGGCGGAATACTTTGTTCAGCCCTATCCCGCACGAGCTGCAGTAGGCGTTGCACAATTGCCGAAGGCTTCGCAGGTGGAAATGGATGCCATAATGGAGTTATTAAATATCCAAGATACCTAAGAATGCCGGTCTATAACACATTTGTTTTCATCCAGTGCATCGTTTTTCCTCCTTACAGGGAGTGGTCATGCGCGTCGTCGTGCCTTGTCCTGAATGAAAACAAACCCACTTTAAATCCTGCATTCTTAGGTATCTTGGGTATAAGACGGGACAACGTTTGATCACGTTATGACCGAGCAACGGTCAAAAACCCCCATAACCACTTTAAAAGGTGTTGGCCTTCGTGTCGCTGAACGCCTGGAAAAGATTGGGATAAAAGAAATCCAGGATCTCCTTTTTCATCTTCCATTACGCTACCAGGATCGTACGCGAATTATACCGATTGGTTCGGCGTTACATGGAAGCCAAATAGCCGTTCAAGGCGAAATAGAATTATCTCAAGTCAAGTTTGGTCGACGGCGTTCTCTACTATGTCGGATAAGTGATGGAACTGGAGCACTAACCTTACGTTTTTTTCATTTCTCCGCAGCACAACAAAAAAATCTCTCTAAAGGATTGCGTATTATTTGTTTTGGTGAAATTCGTAGTGGTCCAACAACATTAGAAATGGTGCATCCAGAATATCGAGTGGTTGGAGAAGATGAAAAAATCCTACAGATGGAAGATTCGTTGACACCGGTTTACCCAACGACGGAAGGTTTGCATCAGATCAGTTTACGGAAGCTAACCGATCAAGTTCTCTCATTGTTAGCGGCTGATCAAAATAATTTTCTCGAAGATTATTTTTTGAAGTTGGAGAAAATAAAACCAAAACAAAAAATTCTCAACGATTGGGGGCTTTCAGAGGCAATTCAGTTTGTGCATCGGCCACCACCAGAAGCAGAAGTTAATCAGCTTATTACCGGGCAACATTCTGCTCAAAAAAGATTGGTGTTTGAAGAATTACTTGCGCATCAGTTAAGTAAGAAATTAAGTCGTAAAGAATTTAAAGATCAAAAGGCCCCTTCCTTACAAGCTAATGGAATATTAGCGAAGGAATTACTCACCTCATTACCCTTTGAACCAACGTCAGCACAACAACGTGTGACGAAAGAAATTCAGAATGACTTGATCAAAAGTCAACCAATGTCACGACTGGTTCAGGGTGATGTTGGTTCAGGAAAAACATTGGTTGCAGCGATGGCAGCATTGCAGGCGATAGAAGCTGGATTTCAAGTTGCGATTATGGCACCGACTGAATTATTAGCTGAGCAACATTTAAAAATATTTCAACAATGGTTGAAGCCTTTGAATATTCCAATTATCTGGATTTCTGGCAAGCTTAAAGCCGCAGAAAAAAGACAAGCTTTGTTAGACATTTCAGAGACTGATAAATGTGTTGTGATCGGTACGCACGCGTTGTTTCAACAAAGTGTTGAATTCAAAAAATTAGGGTTGAGTATTGTTGATGAACAACATCGTTTTGGCGTGCATCAACGTTTAGCACTCCGAGAAAAAGGCAAGGTGGATGGCAATACCACACATCAATTAATCATGACGGCTACGCCGATCCCGCGTACGCTGGCTATGACTGCCTATGCCGATCTTGATGTATCTGTTATAGATGAATTACCCGCAGGTCGGCAACCGGTGACAACATCGGTTATTCCGGAACTTCGACGTGAAGAAATCATTGAACGAATTTCGGATATTTGTCATCAAGGTCGGCAGGTATATTGGGTCTGTACTTTAATAGAAGAATCAGAAACTTTGCAATGCCAGACCGCAACCGAAACCGCAAGTTTGTTAGCGGAAAGTTTGGATGGTTTAAAAGTGGGATTGATCCATGGTCGTTTAGATAAAGATCAAAAAAATACTGTTATGCAAACATTTCACTCTGGTGAAATTGATCTGCTTGTTGCAACAACGGTGATTGAGGTTGGGGTTGATGTACCAAATGCAAGCTTAATGATCATCGAAAATGCCGAGCGATTAGGGCTTGCACAATTGCATCAGTTGCGCGGTCGAGTCGGACGTGGTTCGCGTAAAAGTGATTGCGTATTGATGTATCATTCTCCTCTTTCTGATCATGGCAAAGCGCGACTGGCGATTATGCGAGAAACCAATGATGGTTTTAAAATATCACAAAAAGATCTCGAGTTGCGCGGGCCAGGTGAGTTTCTCGGAACACGGCAAGCGGGTTCAATGCGTTTTAAAATAGCCGATTTAATGCGTGATCAGGATCTGGTTCCCGAGGTTGAAAAAACAGCCGTGCAAATAATGAAAACAAATACGGAAATCATAGAACCTTTGATCCAACGTTGGATGATCCATGGTATTGACTACGCGGATGTTTAAAGAATGACTAAAGCATGTCTAAGCTTAAAGGAAAGGTTAGTCCAATATGCGCTGCTGATGAGGTTGGATAAGCCTGTTGGTATTTATCTTTTGTTGTGGCCAACTTTATGGGCAATCTGGATTGCTTCCGAAGGTAAGCCAGATCCATTAGTTTTATTTGTATTTGTTGCTGGCGTAGTTTTGATGCGATCAGCTGGATGTGTCATCAATGATTTTTTTGATCGAAAAATTGATGTTCATGTCAAAAGGACCGCAGCTCGACCGATTGCAGCAGGTCGAGTGTCGGGCAAAGAAGCAATCATTTTATTTATGCTGCTGTGTGTAATCGCATTCAGCCTGGTATTATTAACGAATAGCCTGACAATCAAACTTTCTTTTGTAGCTGTTTTGCTCGCGGTGTCCTATCCTTTAATGAAACGTTTTACCAATCTTCCACAATTTTATCTTGGTCTTGCCTTTGGTTGGGCAATACCGATGTCCTTTGCCGCGATTCAGAATACGGTTCCAAAAGTTGCATGGATTTTGTTGCTGGCGACGATGATTTGGGCGGTGATCTACGACACGATGTATGCGATGGTGGATTATGAAGATGATCTAAAAATTGGCGTCAAATCAACAGCAATATTATTTGGTGAACATGATCGAATGATTATTGGGATCCTGCAATTTTTGATGTTGGCCCTGCTTTTTTGGGCAGGAACGATGATCAGCTTGGACTGGCCCTTACATTTGTCGTTATTGATCGCAGCGGTGCTGATGTTAAAACACCGAGTGATGATCCGTGATAGAGATAACGATAAATGTTTTCAGGCGTTTAAACAAAACCACTGGATAGGAGTTGTTATTTTGTTAGGGATTATTTTTAGTTATATAAATAAACAGTAGGACATCTATGTGGCTCGTAATTGCTTTAAATCTTCTATACGGTCCTTACAATGCCACGGTGCAATCAGTGATTGATGCAGAAACGTTAAGGTTGGAAGTTGCTGTTTGGCCAGGTGAAGAAAAATTGATCGATATAGGTGTGTTGGGTGTCGATGCCCCTTCAATTGATGGAGCATGTGATGTGGAGAAGCTGCTAGCAAAAGAAGCGGCTGAATTGACGCGAGTTTTTATCGGTAAACAAGTGCGACTGACAGATGTTCGACGTTCGACGAAAAATAATAAAGTGTATGCAAAAATCAGAAATATTCGCGGCAAATTATTGCGAGACGCTTTGATCCAAAGTGGCTATGGGGTACCTTACGATAAAGATAAAAAAGCAAGTTGGTGTCCTTGACTTTTACCAAAATTAAAGGGAACAGTTAACTTTAAAACCTGAGAACGGTTTAGGCATTAGTGCCCGTTGCTTAAACCAATCTGAGGGAATTAATATCTGATGCCTAGCTTTGTGATCTAAATCGCATTTCTGAAGTATTGTTTTGGTTTATAGTGGCCTACATTATGCAACTACAGTCATCAAAAGAATTTTAGATGAAGTTCATACAGCAGAATGCTTGATATAACCAAAATATTGTCGGATAAATTTGTCGAGTGTCTCGTTGATGGATACCGATCTGAGTTTAATGATGAACATCCTGAATACCAAGATCTGATCAAAAATACTGTCGAACGGATTGTTGTTATCATTTCAAGTAGTAATACTCTCTATCATAATGTGGAGCATACCATTCAAGTGACACTTGTAGGACAAGCTATTCTGCAAGGAAAACGAACTGTCGATGATAGCGTGACACCAGAAATTTGGTTGAATTTCATAATTGCATTGTTATGCCATGACATAGGTTATGTATCTGGAATATGTTCATCTGATTGCCAAGAAAATGTACCCAACCTAGCAAGTAATGCGAAACTAATGTCAGTACATATTGATCGTGGTAAACAATTTGTGGCTGAGGTCTTCTCTGAACAGTCTGAAATTGAACTAGAATTTATTCAACAATGTATAGAACGTACTCGTTTTCCCGTTATGGATACAGAAGAAGCTCAACAGACAGATGATTTTCCTGGACTTGTTCGTGGTGCTGATTTGGTTGGGCAGGTGAGTGACCCTCGTTATATTAATAAATTACCCGCTGTATTTTTTGAATTTGAAGAATCTGGGTTTAACCAAATTACAGGATATAAACAACCGGGTGATCTTTTAAAAAATTATGCTGATTTCTATAGGAGTTCTATCGAACCTTATGTCAAAGAATCGATAGAATATTTGAGAAGAACCCAAGTCGGGCGGGATATTCTAAGCTATCATGATCAGAATATTGCCTTCGCTATTAAATCCACTTGATCAAGATATCATCGCAATTACATACAAGTTTATGTAGTATCGCGCCTTTTCTATATTTTTGAGACTAATTATTTCGAATCGGAGCTATGATACTTACTAAAAAGCAGAGCAAATATTTACGTTCATTAGCACATAGCTTGAACCCAGTTGTGCGTATTGGTCAGAATGGTCTGACAGAGAATGTGCTCGAAGAAGTAAAAAATGCGCTGGAATATCATGAGTTGATCAAACTAAAGATAAATGTTGGTGAACGACAGGAGCGTGACAACGTTTTGCTGAAAATTTGTGAAGAGACAAAATCTAAATGTATTCAAAAAATCGGTAATACTGCGACCCTATTCCGTAGGAATCCTCAAAAACCAGTTATTTCTTTGGCAAAATGATTGTAATTTCTAAAGAAAAAGCCAACAACGACACTTAATACATCAACATCAAAGGAATACACAAATAAATAGTTTTCGAAATGTTGAGTAAGATAAATGGGTACGGATCAAAGGGTTCATCAGATATTAACTAGTCTCCCCTGAAATATAGATAAACTGATGATTTTAAAGGAATAGGTTATAAACTCTATTAAAATAAACGTCCAAAAAAACAGTGAAATCATGAAAAACTGGCCGATCTGAGAAGTAACTATAACGAGTCAAGCGAAGATACCTAATACCAATCACATTCGATGAAACCATTGCCCTAGCGAGAAAACAGTTTAGACGATGCGCGAGGATAAAGCTGGTCATCGGCTACTTAAAAAGCGGCCATCGCTTAACTGTTAATACCGGCAGCTGCATTCAATTTCAAAAAGTGGATGCGGGACGTTATTTTTTCCATTTATAAAATCATTACGGCAAGTGCTTTTTGTAAACCAGAACCTGCAACAAGTACAATGTTTGAAATGAATATTTCAGGATCGACTATCTATGATTTGATCGAGCGATATCATCAACGTTCTCTCGCTTTCTTTATCATGAGTGTTTTAACAACTGGCATTACTATTGGTATTGGGACTCTATCCATTCGACTGTAAGGTTACTTTTCTGTGAAATAGTCATGTGATAAATTAATGCGTTAGCGTATCTGACATGCTAAATTGATCGACCTAGACTGTTCAAACAATACAAAACTTGTAAAGATAAAACTACTATGAAAAACCCTTTGTTAGAAAAAACCGAGCTGCCCGCGTTCAGTAAAATCAAGCCTGAACATATTGAACCTGCGATAGATGAAATACTTGCGGAAAATAAACGTCGCGTAAAAGAGATCTTATCCGATCAAAGCCCATCCAGCTGGGAAACCACCATTGAGCCGCTGGAAGATCTGGATGAGAGCCTTAGCCGAGCCTGGTCACCAGTCAAGCACATGAATGCAACGGCTAATAATGATGATCTACGTGCTGCTTATAATGCATGCTTACCGAAATTATCGGCCTATTCGACTGAGCTAAGTCAAAACGAGGATTATTATCAGGCTTGCAAATCGATCGCTGAGAGTGAGAGTTTCACATCTCTGGAACAAGCACAACAAAAAGTAATAGAAAATGCATTACGTGATTTTCGCTTATCAGGAATTGAATTAGATCAAAAAGATCAAGATCGTTTTAAAGAACTTCGATTACAACTTTCAAAATACGCAACCAAATTTGAAGAAAATCTGCTCGATTCAACCAACGCCTGGAAGAAACACATCACCGATGAAACTCTGCTTTCCGGTTTACCTGAATCAACTAAAGGATTAGCAAAACAAATTGCCGAACATGAAGGACTGAATGGCTGGGCTCTGAATCTACAATTCCCTTCTTATATGCCTGTCATGACGTATGCAGATAATGCTGAACTGCGTTATGAAATGTATCAGGCCTTTGTGACTCGTGCGTCTGATCAAAATGCAAATGATGAAGATGGCAGGTGGGATAACAGTGAGAACATGGAAAAATTGCTTGCCTTGCGCCAGGAAATGGCGACTTTGTTAGGCTTTAAGCATTATTCGGAATATTCTCTGGCCACTAAAATGGCAGACAATCCTGAGGAAGTATTGAATTTCCTCAATGATCTAGCTAAACGTTCAAAACCTTTTGCCGAAAAAGACCTGCAAGAACTGCAAGACTTTGCTAACGATGAGTTTGATGTAGATGATCTTCAGGCTTGGGATATGTCTTATTATGCCGAGAAATTGCGCCAACATCGTTACAATCTTTCTCAAGAAATGCTGCGTCCTTACTTCCCAGCAGCCAAAGTGATCAGTGGACTTTTTCAGGTTGTCGAACGACTTTATGGTCTGAAAATCAGCGAGAGAAAAGACGTTGATGTTTGGCATGATGACGTGCAGTTTTTCGAAATTTCCGATCAAAATAATAAACTACGTGGCAGTTTTTATCTTGATCTCTATGCTCGCCCTCAAAAACGCGGTGGCGCCTGGATGGATGAATGTCAGATCAAAAAAAGAACAAGTAATGGCATACAAAATCCGATCGCCTATTTGACCTGTAACTTCACACCGCCCATAGGTGATCAACCTTCGTTATTAACACATTCAGAAGTGACAACCCTCTTTCACGAATTTGGACACGGTTTACACCACATGCTGACAAAAATAGATGTTGCAGGTGTTTCTGGGATCAATGGTGTCGCCTGGGATGCAGTGGAATTACCCAGTCAGTTTATGGAAAACTGGTGTTGGGAACGTGAAGCGTTAAATCTGTTTAGTGGTCACTTTGAAACCGGCGAAGCGATTAATGATGAACTATTTGAAAAAATGCAGGCGGCGAAAAACTTCCAGTCTGGATTACAAATGCTGCGCCAACTCGAGTTTTCTTTATTCGACTTCCGTTTACATATGCTCGAAGAAACCTTCAGTCGAGATAAGATCCAACAGTTATTAGATCAAATTCGAAGCGAAATTTCGGTCGTGCCTACACCTGAGTTTAATCGATTCCAACATAGCTTTTCACATATCTTCGCTGGCGGATATTCGGCAGGATATTACAGTTATAAATGGGCCGAAGTATTATCGGCTGATGCTTTTTCAATGTTTGAAGAACATGGGATTTTTGACAGGGCTACAGGTGATCGCTTTTTACATGCTATCCTTGAGATGGGTGGTTCGCGAGATGCGATGGAACTGTTTGTTGATTTTCGCGGTCGTAAACCAGACATTGGGCCCCTGTTAAGACATTCTGGAATTATTGCCTAGGAACTAAAATAGTTGAGCTTCTAAGGATTATCAGTTTGTCTTACATTACTAAGTAACATAATAATAATATGAAACTGAATATCACATTACTCTTAATTGCGGGCAGTTTATTAACCTCACCTTTTACAACGGCAAAGTCAGCTTACATTGTCGATCAACTTCTGGTTGGGTTACACCAAGAAAAAGATACCGGTAGTCCGATTATAAAAGTGCTTTCTACCGCAACAGAGGTTGAGCTTATTTTACGCGAAGGTGATTACGCACAAATCCGTGAAAAAGAAGAAGGTAAAATAGGTTGGGTAGACGCTTCGTATCTGATGTACGACCGGCCAGCCAAACTGCTTCTCGCTGAACTACAAGAAAAAGTGAAAAACTTCGAATCACAAGATAGCACTCAAGCATTATTCGCTATGCAAGCGCAACACGAACAAAACTCAAAAGAACTGACCCAACAAATAGACGATCTAACACAAAGTCTTTCCTCCGAAAAACTCAAAGCAGGTGAATTGGAAGCAGCCATTTCACAACACGAAAAAAAGATCGCCCAAATGGAAGCCAGCATCTCGAATGATGAAGAACAAAATAATGATTCCAAAGTAACCGAACTAGAAAAACAAGTCAGCGAGCTACAAGCACAACTTGAAAATTCTCATAGCAAAGTTACTGATCAAATGGGTAATGTACTCACATCAACAGGTTTACCGTCAATGTCAGAAATATTAAATCTGCTCAAAAATAGATTCATACAAATTTCTTTTGCTGTTCTGGCTCTTATCGCCTTCTTTGTTGGTCGTCGTTGGGAAGACCATAAAATCAGAAAACGACATGGAGGATTTAGAATATAGTGAGGCCATAGCAATAATGACCCAAAGCAGCGTATTTTACTAATCGAATGAGGTAGGTTATAGGTTAAATCACTCGCGATACTTCTCGGTTTGCGCGGAAATGTCGGGAGACAATGATTTCGGTTAAAATCGATGATTCTGCTGGAGTCTCTAGTAAATAAAATAACCCCAGATCATATATGGACTCCACCACCCTATAGTCGTAGATTGGTACCTACAAAAACCAAAGGAGTCCAACCATGAATAATCGACCAATCATTTCGCTCGACTTAGCAAAAAAGTGACCCCAAGTTGTAAAGTTAATAAAACAAGGCAAGCTGTTAACTAATTAAGGCCATGTCACCTATAAAGGTCAAAGAATTACTCGCCAAAAGTTCCCCTTATATCGTTGGAAAATGTACTAAAATTTTCATAATGTAAACAATTTTAAATACATGGAATAAATTTTAGAAATTCATTCCCACCTGGTTTATCTCTGATAGCGAGTAAGGTAATGTTTATTACATGACTACTCAAAACACAGATCCCACATCAAACAATTCTTTTTTTAAGATCATTTTTTTCAATATTTGTATTCTCTCTTTTTTGGTTCTTATTCTTTTGGGGATCTTCGAAGCATATTTAAGAATCACTATTCCAGAATTATCTAGCGAATCAATTTTCACTTATACGCTGGACACTAAACGATATAAATTAATGAAGAAAGATGCCAGCATTATTGCATGGGGTGAAGAGCTACGCACGAATGAATTAGGGTTTAGAGATAATCAGACAGCTGTTCCTGATAAACGATCAGACGAATTCCGAGTGGTTGTTTTGGGGGATTCGTTTACGGTTTCTGCTGGGGTCAATTTTGACTCTATCTATACGACATTGTTAGAAAAAAATCTGCAAAAACAATTTAAGAATATCGAAGTGATGAATCTTGCGGTAGCTGGTTATAACATTGTTCAATATGAAATGGTACTGAATGAGGTTGCCCTGGATCTAAGACCTGATCTAATATTAGTCTCGGTTTTTCCAAGCAATGATTTTAGTATGACAATCTACGATAATAATTTTCTCATTGCTAGAGGAGAAGATGTTAAACAAGAAGAGATATTCTGGTTTAGAAAATCCTATGTTTACCGGGCCTTTTTGTGGCGAGTTAAGAGCAAACTTAAAAGTCTTTTTGTTAGACCTGTTAAAAATGAATCCCAAATTGCTGAAGCGAGGAAAGAAAGTGAGCGTGGTTGGATGGAGAACTTAGCTGCATTAAATCGGATCCTAAAAACTGCACAAGAAAAGAATATTCCCACCGTGGTTACTTTGTTGCCTGATAGCTGGAGTTATGAGGCACAACATAAATCAATTGATCGAATTAAAACATATTTATCAAAGAGAAATGTTGAGCCTGTTGTCTTACTATATCCTTTTATCGAAAGCGGAATTAAAGAACCAGAGCTTCGGGTAAACCTGCTCGACAGTCATCCGAACAAACAATATAACATTCTGGTTTCCGAAACTTTGACACCATATCTAGGCAAGATCATTTCTGAGAACATCAATTAAAATGTACAATCAAAAAAAAACTATTTTTTGGCCAAAGTTAAATTGCGTTAACCTTTGTTGCACACCAAATTATTACAAAAATTTCTGTGATAAACTCGTCTTACATTGGAAGTGAACAAGAGGATCTGCATGGAAGTATATATTCTTGGTTTATCGGCTTATTATCATGATAGCGCAGCAGCGTTAATCAAAGATGGTAAAATTGTCGCAGCAGCACAAGAGGAACGTTTTACCCGTAAAAAACATGATCCAAGCTTTCCAGATAATGCAATCAAATATTGTTTAGAAGAGGCAAGTATTCAACTGTCAGATGTTGATCATGTCATATTTTATGACAAGCCTCTGATCAAATTTGAGCGACTGATCGAAACTTATTTAAGTTACGCACCAAAAGGGCTACGATCATTTATCACTGCAATGCCTGTTTGGTTGAAAGAAAAACTTTATCTTAAAACGGTTCTTAAAAAAGAGTTATCCAAAACGGGCAATATCCCTCAAAAAGAATTACCTAATTTATTATTTAATGAGCACCATAAATCACATGCGGCGTCTGCATTTTATCCGAGTCCTTTCGAGAATGCAGCGGTTATGTGTCTTGATGGTGTTGGTGAATGGGCAACGTCTTCTGTTTGGTTAGGTGATGGAAGAGAATTGACTCCACAATGGGAGATCGATTTTCCACATTCACTCGGTTTACTCTACTCAGCATTTACTTACTACACTGGTTTTCGGGTCAATTCTGGTGAGTACAAACTCATGGGACTGGCTCCTTATGGAGAGCCAAAATACGTCGATTTGATCCTCGATAATTTGATCGATGTTAAAGAAGACGGTAGCTATCGCCTGAACATGGAATATTTTGATTATGCCATTGGCTTGACCATGACGAATCAAAAATTTAGTGACTTATTCGGCGTACCCGTCAGAGCTCCAGAAAGTCCACTTAGTCAACATGAAATGGATATTGCGCGATCAATTCAGGTCGTGACTGAAGACATCGTTTTAAAACTCGCAAGATCGGTGCATAAAGAATTAGGCGTTGATAACTTATGTCTTGCCGGTGGCGTCGCTTTGAACTGCGTATCTAATGGACGACTATTGCGAGAAGGACCTTTTAAAGAAATCTGGATCCAACCTGCAGCAGGCGATGCGGGTGGTGCAATCGGTGCGGCACTTTCAGTTTGGTATGAATATTTAGGGAATGAACGCACCGTTGATGAAAATGATTCTATGCAGGGTTCTTATTTAGGACCCCGCTATAGCAATAATGAAATCAAAGAATCGCTGAATGCATTGGGTGCTAATTATCGTTATCTGGATAGCGATGAATTAATGCCTGAATTAGCGGAAATTCTGGATAATGGAAATGTTATTGGTTGGATGCAGGGCAGAATGGAGTTTGGCCCACGAGCATTAGGCGGTCGCTCAATTATTGGAGATCCAAGAAATACTCAAATGCAATCAACGATGAATCTTAAGATCAAATATCGTGAGTCTTTTCGTCCGTTTGCACCTTCGATACTAGCGGATCGTGTTTCAGACTATTTTGAGCATGAGGCGACAAGTCCTTATATGTTGATGGTTGCGCCGGTTGCTAAAAATCTACGGGTCAAAATGACAGAAGAAGAGGAGAAATTATTTGGCGTCGAAAAACTGAAAATACCACGCTCAGAACTCCCGGCAATTACCCATGTAGATTATTCTGCACGGATCCAAACTGTACATGAGCATACAAATCCTGGTTATCATCAACTGTTAACCGCGTTTGATCAGCGCACGGGCTGCCCTGTTTTGGTCAATACATCTTTCAATGTGCGCGGTGAACCGATCGTTAATACCCCAGAAGATGCTTATCGTTGTTTTATGCGTACTGAAATGGACTGCCTGGTAATTGAAAACTACATCTTACTAAAAAAAGATCAGCCTGAAATGGAAAAAGATGACTCCTGGAAAGAAGAATTCGAGCTGGATTGAGGAGTAAAAAAATATGACACATGTAATACCAGAATTAGATAGTAAAGGATTACGCCAATTTGGTTTGATGGCAGCAGGATTTTTTGCCGGTATATTTGGTTTGATTTTGCCTTGGCTTGCAGATGCAAATATTCCAACCTGGCCATGGGTACTGGCAGCTATTTTTGTGGCCTGGGCTTTACTCGCTCCAGCGACAATAGAGCCGCTATATAAAGTTTGGATGAAAGTCGCTATGTTTATAGGCGGCATTATCAATAAGATTGTGCTTTCGATCGCCTTCTTTGGCGTATTACTTCCAATTGGATTGATATTACGTTTGACAGGCAACAAACCAATAAAAAATGAACTAGATGAAAATATTAAAAGTTATCGTGTACTGAGTGTTTTGGACAAACGCGAAAAAATGGAGAAACCTTTCTAATGATAGATCTAATACAAGACTTATGGGCGTTTATGAAGGAACGAAAAAAATTCTGGATGGCTCCATTAATAATGGTTTTATTACTGCTAGGTGCATTGATTGTTTTTGTTCAAGGCTCAGCGGTCGCGCCTTTCATATACACCTTATTTTAGAAAGTAGTGACGAGTGGATAGCATCCGACAAGGGGGCTATCCATTTTTGATAGTTTGTTTTCATAGATCAGAACTTATCTTTTTCTTAATATGGAGATAAGTGTCGATATCCAAACCACTAGCAAATGCAGATTTCAGCATGCCCAAGCTGTTATGTAGCAAGGCAGCATACGCCGAGAATGGTGTTCATTTTCAAGTATGCTAACACGGTGGTGTGACACTTGGCCTCGGCTTGTGAGTAAAGCTATCGGTCGCTGCGTTGTGTCTTTTGAAAAGGAACCACCCTTTCCTGCAGGACACGCCTTACCAGCAAGACCGATAGCTTCACTGAAAACTGCATTTGTTAGTAGTTTGGGTATAAATTGTTTCATGGTACTATCCTCCGAATTAGATCCCGATTCTCAATAGTTCAGCGTAATTCTTAAACATTTCACGCGTTCCATTTATTTCAGGTACAAACAACATGACCAGCGACACGGTTACTGCGTTTAATCAATTAGCGCTAGATAAATCTCTTTTAAAAGCATTGGATGATGTGGGATATGAAACACCTTCGCCGATCCAGGCAGAAACAATTCCCCTCATATTAGACGGTAAAGATATTATTGGGCAGGCTCAAACAGGCACCGGTAAAACTGCTGCTTTCGCCTTACCCTTTTTATCAAATCTTGATCTAAAACAAAAAGATCCACAGGTGCTTGTTTTAGCACCTACGCGAGAGCTGGCTATTCAAGTTTCTGAAGCCTTTCAAAAATATGCACGCCATTTGAAAGGTTTTCATGTTCTTCCTGTCTACGGCGGTCAGGAATATGGGGGCCAGATCCGTAGTTTAAAACGGGGTGTTCATGTGGTGGTTGGAACACCTGGACGCATTATGGATCACATGCGCAAAGGCACTTTAAAACTGGATAACCTAAAAGCTCTGGTTTTGGATGAAGCCGATGAAATGCTGCGAATGGGTTTTATCGATGATGTCGAATGGGTACTTGAACAGACACCATCAACCAGGCAGATAGCGTTATTTTCGGCAACAATGCCTCAACAGATCCGACGTATTGCCACAAAATATTTAAATAACCCAGAACAAATCACCATTAAGGTTAAGACGACAACAGCAGAAACTATTCGACAGCGTTATTGTATCGTCAATGGAATGAATAATAAGTTAGAAGCGCTGACGCGAATTCTGGAAGCAGAAACGTTTGAAGCGATGCTCATTTTTGTACGAACCAAAACCGCCACGGTTGAATTGGCTGAAAAACTGGAAGCACGAGGCTATGCAGCTGCGGCACTCAATGGTGATATAGCGCAAAATCTACGCGAACGAACCGTCAATCGTTTGAAAAAAGGGCAGTTGGATCTATTAGTTGCAACTGATGTTGCTGCTCGTGGCCTTGATGTTGAAAGGATCAGCCATGTGATAAATTTTGATATTCCACATGACACCGAATCCTACGTGCATCGTATCGGAAGAACTGGGCGTGCTGGTCGCGAAGGTGATGCTATTTTATTTGCTGCACCGCGTGAAAAACGCATGTTAGGTGCCATCGAAAAGGCGACACGAAAAAAGATCGAACAAATGGAGCTTCCGTCTACTGATGCGATCAATCAAAGGAGAGTTGTTCAGTTTAAGCAACGTATTTCCGATACATTAGAGTCAGAAAATTTGAAATTTTTCTCTAATTTGATCGGAGAATATCAACAGGAAAGCAATGCATCCGGCGAAGATATTGCCGCAGCACTTGCTCATCTTTTACAAGGTGATACACCATTCCTTTTGAAGAATCTTCCTCCACAGAAAAAATCTCAGAAACAAGAAGGTAACAATCGAACTAAAGACAGAGGCGATCAAAAACCACGTAAAGATCGTGATCGATCTAAATCACCAAGGAAAGATGATTCTCCGCTTGAAGAAGGTATGCAGCGCTACCGCTTAGAAGTTGGAAACAATCATGATGTTCGTCCGGCAAATATTGTTGGCGCGATTGCAAATGAAGCAGGGATTGATAGCCAATATATAGGTAGGATCAGTATTCGTGATGATTACAGTGTGGTTGATTTGCCCGAAGGTATGCCCAAAGAAATTTTTAATGATCTGAAAAAAGCTTGGGTATCTGGTCAGCGACTGAACATTTCAATTTTTTCTGAAGAAAGAAATTCGAGTAACCCAAGAAGAAAACCTTCCGGTAATTCGAGCAAAAAACCAAGAAACAAAACGAAAACTAAAGCAAAACCTGAAAAGAAGAAGTCTTTATAAAAAGGCCGATTAATTTTCTATTTTACTGGCATTATTTTCTGATGCTGGACTTTAACGCGAGGCGAATAATTTCTTCGCTGCTGAGTCCATCGATTTCAAGTTCTGCAACCGTACGACTCGCTTCTTGTGGTTTAAAACCCAGAGAAATCAGAGCGCTGATTGCATCATTTTCTGCTGAAGCAGAAGTTATTTTTTGACCTGTTGAAGCCGCATTTGCAAGTTTTATTTCCCAGTCATCGAGTCGATCTCGCATTTCCACAATAAGGCGATCAGCAGTTTTCTTACCGATGCCTGGAAGTTTGATTAACCGAGCAGAATCTTTTTTGTGGATACACACGGCAAACTCTTGGGCCTCGATTCCGGAAAGTATTCCTAACGCTACTTTTGCACCGACACCATTTACTTTAATCAAGGTTCGGAACAGACGCCGTTCGTCTTCCGTGAAAAATCCAAATAATAATTGTGCGTCTTCTCTAACGACAAGGTGAGTGAATAATTGAACTTCTTGATTAATTTCTGGCAGCTTATAAAACGTCGTCATCGGTGTTTCTACTTCGTAACCCACGCCACCCACATCGATCAATAAATGTGGTGGTTGTTTCTCAAGTAGCAAACCTTTAAGTCGACCAATCATGCGGAATTTCTCATTAATAATGCAGATTGTCGAGAATGAGCATGACAAACGGCGACTGCCAGTGCATCAGCTTGATCTTCCTGAGGTGCTTTGGCAAGCAACAACAACATTTTGATCATATGTTGGACTTGTGATTTGTCTGCATGTCCACGTCCAACGATTGATTGTTTAATCCGGTTTGGACTATATTCAAAAACTTCGAGATCACCCTGCATTGCAGCAACCATCGCCGCTCCTCGTGCTTGACCTAATTTGAGAGCAGAATCCGCGTTTTTATTCATAAAGACCTTTTCGATAGCCAACTCTTGTGGCTGATATTTTTCCATCAGCACAGAAACTTCAATAAAGATCTCTTTTAATCTTGTCGAGAATTCGCTATCTTTAGAGGTTCTTATACACCCGCTGTGAACGTGCGTATTTTTTTGACCTTGTACATCAATGATCCCGAATCCAGTAATACGAGACCCTGGATCAATTCCTAAAATTCTTACAGGTAATGTGTCTGGCTTCAACCCAATTCAACCCAATTCAAATTAACCAAGGGACTCCAAGATTTCGTCACTGATTTCCGCATTTGAATAAACTTCTTGAACATCGTCCAGATCTTCAAGCATGTCAGTTAATTTCATCATTGTCTCTGCCTGGCCTTGATCCAAATCAACAGTCGTTGCGGCCCGCATCGTAACTTCAGCCATATCAGAAGTCAGGCTGGCAGTATCAAGTGCATCTTTTACTACACCAAATTCTTCAGGGCTTGTGATGACTTCAATAGAACCATCTTCTTCATTAACGACATCGTCGGCACCACCGTCCAGCGCGGCTTCCATAACGGCATCTTCGTCGGCACCTGGCGCAAAACTAATCACACCAATTTTACTGAAGAGGTAGGCAACCGAACCATCTGTACCCATGTTCCCACCAAACTTTGTGAAAGCATGACGTACTTCGGCTACTGTTCGGTTTTTATTATCGGTCATGCAGTCGACCATTACTGCAACTCCACCCGGACCGTAACCCTCATAACGAACCTCCTCCATATTGTCGTTATCTTCATTGCCCGCACCTCTTTTAACCGCACGTTCGATCGTATCTTTGGTCATGTTTTGAGAAAGAGCAGCATCAATTGCCGCGCGTAGTCGTGGATTGCTACCGGGATCTTCACCACCCATCTTTGCTGCTACAGTGATCTCGCGGATTAGTTTAGTAAAAATTTTACCGCGTTTGGCATCTTGACGCCCTTTTCGATGTTTGATGTTTGCCCATTTACTATGACCTGCCATTTGATCCTCTTCATGCTGTGGTTAAACACGCCGGAAATTGTAACACTGCTCGTGAATGGAAGAAATTAGCACATGTTATGTCGTAACTAATTGTTTTATTTTCAGTTAAGGTTGACTTTGAATCAGTCCTTATAGCAACTTAAGTTATAAAGATTAAATTTATTACTTGGAATAGTAATAAATAAAAACCTTGTTTTGTTGGTCTTTGCATTATCATTAGCAGGCACGGCCTTTTCCTAACTGGGTCACCACGGATTTTGTCCGTACAGGACTATCCGGAACTCATTGCAACATTATTCATTATCTTTATTAACAACAAGTGTAGAGGTCTCCCAATAAAAATAAGCATGAATATTAATGGCTTCAGCAGATCCAAGAGCTTATTTAAGATTATTTTTTGTAAATTAAAAATGATTCTTGTAAGAGTTTTTTCAAATCAATTCTTCCATTTAATTTGATGCACGTATCGTCACAATAGAGATTTCTGGTGGCACACGAAAACGTATTGGCAAAATACTTGTTCCTAATCCTGGTGTAACAAATAAATGTCGCGCATTCTCTATAATATGTCCAATGGCATATCGATCATCATAACGAGAAGGAACAACTAGCCTCCCCAACAGTGGAAGATTCACCTGCCCTCCGTGAGTATGGCCTGCAATCGTAAGATCTACTCTATCAGGTATTTCTGGGAATAGATCTGGGTTATGAGTAAATGCAATTATGGATGAACCTTTTGGAACATCAGTTAACGCTTTATCAATGTCATGTTCACCCTCCCAAAAATCACTGATCCCTGCCAACCAAAATGTATCCGCATTATTTTGAATAAGAATTGAGCGATCTTCTAAAACAGGAATTCCATTATCGATGAACGCTTGAAAAACTTGATCATAATCAAACCACCAATCATGGTTACCCAACACGGCATAAACACCCAAACGTGCTTTAAGTTTTGAAAGGTATTTGGCACTTTTTTCTGGTGGAATAAAGGTTCCCCCAATCACACCATGAATAACAAAATCTCCAGCAAGTAAGATCAGATCGGGAGATGCAGCATTTGTTTCCTGAACAATTCTCTCCAACATTTTAAAGCCATGGTGTGGAGAGCCTGTATGTAAATCTGCCAGTACAGCAATACGTAATGGTTCTTTTTTATACCATTTTTGAGTGACTATCTCATATTCTTCTACTTGTAATGAAGAAGGCTCCCACCAGAAAGCCCAAGCTGATAAAAAAACCGCAACGATCAAAAATCCTGAAATGATTATTTTGAGATTTTTCAATTTAAAAACACTAAAGTTATAATTTCCCCTACATACTATAATAATCAAATAATCATTTCTAAAATGTCATATTATGAAAATATTCTAGAGAACGGAAAAGCTATACTGCGCGAATTGTCTAAAAATAGTTAGATTCTGTGTAAATTCAACTCAATGAAAAAGATCGTGACATGTCGTTTAACAGTCATTGTGGATCATTATTGATTTCTTTTTTTGAACTACTTCGATTAAAAAGTTGCTGCCCTACATCTGCCATACTTTCTTTACTGAGACGAATAACTTGTGCAAGTTGTGTCTGTTCAAAAAGGAATCAAGGAAGAATCAACACTCTGTTAAAATCAAGCTATTCTCTGCACTCCTGTCATTATTGTGACTAATCACCTGCACCTCCTTGTAACACCAACGAGTAAAGAGGAGTTGGCAAAATTTATACAATCGTTAGCCAATCGATATGTTCGATATTTTAATACAAAGCATCAGCGAACAAATACTATCTGGAAAGGACATTTTAAATAATGAATCCGATTAAGACGAATATCATGAAAAACCTTAATCTGTTTAATAGGCTACCCGACTTCATGGTTGGATAATTGTTTTAAGACGTTTGCTATGATTAGCAAAATAGTGTCAATGTACCGATAAGAAAAAATCCATTTTTTCTTAATCTTAATTTAGCTGCTAGATACTTACTTCCATCGCCTTTCGCAATTTTTGCATGGCTACCATTTCTAACTGACGTATTCTTTCTGCAGAAACGCCGTATTGATCGGCCAGATCATGCAAAGTGACTTTACTATCAGCCAGCCAACGTTTAGAAACAATATCTTTAGTGCGATCATCTAACGTATTCATCGCTTTATGTAATAAATTCATTTGCTGGTTTTCATGCTGATCATTTTCAACAAGATTATCTGGCTGATATTGTTTATCAGCTTCAAGATATTGTCCCGGTGAAAAAGTATGATCGTCATCGTCGGAATCAAAGCCAGGGTCAAAAGAGGCATCATGCGCACTCATGCGTTTTTCCATTTCTAAAACGGTTTGCGGTTTTACTCCGAGATCTTTTGCAACTTCATTGACTTCTTTCTGATTTAACCAACCTAGTCGCTTTTTAGAACTACGTAGGTTAAAGAATAATTTACGTTGCTCTTTTGTTGTGGCAACCTTGACGATGCGCCAGTTTTTGATAATAAACTCATGCATTTCCGCACGAACCCAATGCACCGCATAAGTTACCAACCGAACACCAACCAGAGGGTTAAAACGTTTAACCGCTTTCATCAGACCAATATTACCTTCCTGAATCAGGTCATTTTGCGCTAAACCATAACCGGTATAGCCGCGCGCGACTTTAACCACAAAACGAAGATGTGACATGACCAACTGACGAGCAGCATCTAAATCGCCATTTTTCTGAAAGCGTTCAGCAAGATCATTCTCTTCTTCAGCGCTAAGCATCGGAATACGATTGACTGATTGTATATAGCCGTCCAACGAACCTGTTGGCAGCGCAAGTTGTAATTCAGTGTTAAGCATATTGGAATTCCTCCTTCTATATGTGCCTATTTTAGCACTCCTGAAGATAGAGTGCTAATAAATATAAAAAGTTCCAAATATTTCGGCAATCTAGTAACGAACTTTAACTAAAATCGCTATTTACGAGGTCTTTTTGATTGAGATAAACCACGACTCAGGAGCTGAATACGCCCAATAGGGTGAGTAAGATAATATTCTAAGAAGGTAGTCATTTTGATGGAGTTAATTTGATCAGTTAAAAACAAAAAACGCCATGAAAAATCAATGGCGTTTTTTGACGTTTGAGCTAAGAGAAATGTTAGGCTTTTTTAATCATTCCTACAACAAATAGGAGTAAAGCCGCACCAACAGTTGCTGTGACTATTGAACCAACTAATCCGCCAGCAGAAATGCCGAGCATTCCAAATACAAAGCCCCCAACTATTGCGCCAATAATACCGACAATGATATTGCCAATAAGGCCAAACCCCCCACCCTTCATCAAGGTTCCCGCTAACCAGCCTGCTACAGCACCAATAAGCAAAAATATAATTAATCCGTTTATGTCCATACACCACCCCTTCTTCTGTTGTTAAAAAATCTTTTTTTATTTGTGAAATATTGTAACACTAGAAAGCTTAACACTAAATTAATGTATACAAACAAAGGTGGAATCTTTCACTTAAGCTATTCTTCCATATAATATCAAATTAACTATAATCGCTATTTTCAAGGTCTTTCTGATAAAGATAAACAACAATCCAGGAACTAAGAACACCTAATATTGCACCACCAAATATGGTGAACAGGCAGTATTTAAAGAAAGAAGTTGTGTTTGATTGGACGTTAAGTTGGTAAGAACTTACGAGTTGGTGAATAGGTTCGGCGAGAATGAAATAACTAATATTTAATAAGATACAAGCAAGAATCCCACCGAGCAAACCATATACCAAACCGCTATAAAGAAAGGGTCTCCTGATGAATGAGTTTGTGGCGCCGAATAAACGGGTGATCTGAATTTCTTGTACTCGGTGTTGAATGCCGACGCGGATTGTATTGCCGATGATAAGTAATACACTGATGATTAGTAACACTGAAAGTACGAATATAAATTTATTTAAAAGCTGAACAATCGCATGTAGCCGTCGTGACCAATGGTTATCAAATTGAGTTAGATCAATTTCTTTATAAGCTTTGAATTTTTCGACCAGTGCTTGGAGTTCTTCGGGAGATTCTTCGTTTGCAGCTTGTATATTCAAAACAGCAGGTAGCGGGTTGTCTCCAAGAAACTCAATCAATTTAGCCTGCCCGGAAATTTGTCGAAACTCTTCCAATGCTTGCTCGCTGGAGATGTAATTGATAATACCTACTTTATGAGTTGTTGCGATTTTGATCTTCAGCTGATCAATTTCATCTTCACTTAGATCATTTTTTAGATACACAGAAATCGTATTGGTGGAATTGATATTTCCGGTGAGTTGATCGAGATTATTAAGCAATAAAGATAATCCTGCCGGTAAAGCCAGTGCGATCGCAATAACGGCTATCGTGAGAATACTCGAAACAGGTGATCGAAATAATTGATTGAGACTTTCTTTAAGGCAACGCAAATGAGTTTGCGACCAGCTTTCTAGTTTTTGTTTAATCGTGATCGATGTTTTTTTATTCTTATCGTTCACGTCATTTTATCCTTTTCTTGCGTGTTATCTGATCCGCTATTCAGATCTGAATCGAGAATAACCTGTTGGCCATCACGTAAAGCAATCAAACGGTGTCCAAGCCGCATCGCCATTTGAATTTCATGTGTCGCAATGACAACAGTGACACCGATACTATTAAATTCTTCAAATAAGCGCATTATTTCGATCGAAAGTGCAGGATCGAGGTTTCCGGTTGGCTCGTCGGCAAGCAATATAGGTGGTCGGTTGACAACCGCACGCGCAATACCTACACGTTGTTGTTCACCGCTTGAGAGCATCTGGGGTAGTTTTTTTTCTTTTGACAGTAAACCAACTTTGTCTAACGCGGCATGAACACGATGCGGAATTTCTTTGTAGTCAAACCCGGAGATAACAAGTGGTAGTGCAACGTTATCAAAGGCACTGCGATCATTTAACAGGCGATGATCCTGAAAAATAAAGCCGATTTGACGACGAAGAAAATAGCGATGCTTTTCGGCTATTTTTTGGATATTAATATTGTCGATCAATATTTCACCACGCGTGTGGCTTTCCATCAGCGCGATTAGGCGCAGTAACGTGCTTTTTCCAGCACCAGAATGTCCAGTAACGAAGACCATCTGTTCGGGGGGAATATATAGATCCAGCGATTTAAGTGCTTCGCCTTGTCCTGGATAGAGTTTTGTGACGTTGGAGAATCTGATCATTATTTAATAAGCGTGAGTTTATGCTTCATCCATATCCAAAAGCGCATCGACAAAATCTTTCGCATCAAATACGCGCAGATCCTCTTTTTGCTCGCCGACGCCGATATATCGGATCGGAAAGTTAAATTTCTCAGCCAGCGCAAAGATCACACCGCCTTTTGCCGTCCCATCTAATTTTGTCAATGTCAGTCCGGTTAAACCTGCAACCTCATCAAACTTTTCAGCTTGATTTAGCGCATTTTGTCCGGTGGTAGAGTCGATAACCAACATCACTTCATGCGGTGCAGTTTCATCGACTTTGCTGATGACGCGACGAATTTTGCGTAGCTCTTCCATCAAATGACTTTGGGTTTGTAAACGACCGGCGGTGTCTGCGATCAAAACATTAATATTTTTTGCTTTGCAGGAGGAAACGGCATCAAAAATCACCGAAGCAGGATCTGCTGAGCCAGATTGGGCAATTACAGTAACATTATTTCGTTCACCCCAGGTTTGTAATTGTTCTACTGCAGCAGCTCGAAAAGTATCTCCAGCAGCAAGTGCGACTGAAAGCCCCTGCTCCTGGAATCTTTTTGTAAGTTTTCCAATGGTGGTGGTTTTACCTGCGCCATTGACACCGACCATCAGTAAAACAAAAGGGTCATCAAGATCGCGTGGAATTTCAAGAGGTCGGCAAGCGGGTTCTAATAATTCTAACATTTGATCACGCAACGCCATTTTTAAAGACTGACCATCTTCAAGCTTGTGTTTTTTTAAGCGTTCACGCAATCCTTGGATAATGGTTTCAGTCGCTTCAACACCCACATCTGAGATTAATAGTTGATCCTCCAACTCTTCTAATGATTGGGCATCAATCTTTTCTCCACGGCGAAACAGATCAGAAATCCCACCGGTCATATTCTCCCGGGTACGACTCAGCCCATTTTTTAAACCCTGAAAAAAGCCTTTTTTATCCGGTTGTTTATCTTTACTGGAGTTTTCTTCTTTTTGCTCAGAAGCTTGTTCGTTTGTCTTTTTGCGTCCAAATGTAAACATAATGGGTAAGTGGAGGAACTAATTTAGAGAATGCGATATCCTACCACTCGAATAGACGAACGAGGAGAGGAAAAACGGTGTTTTACAAACCCCAAAGATTATTAGTCGCGGCTTTGCTTACAATGCAGGTTGTTTTTCCAACAACAATAAGCGCTGTAACCGAGAGTAAGAGCACATCTGCAAACACACACGAGTTTAGGTTGGAAAACGGTTTGAAGTTGATCATTCAAGAAGATCATCGCTCGCCGGTTGTTGTAACTCAGGTCTGGTATAAAGTCGGTGCAAGTTATGAGCATGAGGGAATTACCGGGCTTTCTCACATGCTTGAACATATGATGTTCAAAGGCACGGAAGATCTTGCGCCGGGAGAGTTTTCCCGAATTATTGCCGAGAATGGTGGGCGAGAAAATGCCTTCACTGGACGAGATTACACTGCCTATTATCAGCAATTGGAAAAGTCTCGCTTACCTATCAGTTTCAAATTAGAAGCAGATCGAATGAGAAATTTGATCATTTCTGATGAAGAGTTCTTAAAAGAGCGAAAGGTCGTTTCTGAAGAGCGTCGTATGAGAACCGATGATAAACCACAGGCCTTGGGTTATGAAAAATTGATGGCCGCAGCCCATCAAACCAGCCCTTATCGAAATCCGGTTATCGGTTGGATGGCTGACATTGAAAATTATGAACCACAGGATATGCGTGATTGGTATCAAATGTGGTATGCACCCAATAATGCGACGGTTGTAGTGGTCGGTGATGTTAATCCAACTGAGGTTTACGAATTAGCAAAAAAACATTTCGGACCATTAAAACCTGAAACACTGGCGGTACTTAAAGCGCGCCCAGAGATCCCACAAACAGGTGAAAAGCGATTAGTCGTTTATGACAATACCCAAGTTCCATACATGATCATGGGTTATAAAGTGCCTTCTTTAGTAGAAGCTTTTTCTGATTCGGAAATTTCTGAAAAAGAGATCTATGCGCTGGAGGTTTTATCCGGTGTGCTGGATGGCGGTAACAGTGCACGTTTGACTAAAAATTTGGTTCGAGGACAAGAAGTTGCTTCAAGTGCAGGTGCGGGTTATTCCATGTTGTCACGATTGCAAACCTTGTTTTTGTTTGATGGAACGCCTGCTCAAGGACAATCCCTGGAAAATCTGGAAAAAGCTATCAGAGATGAGATCGCAAAAGTAAAAAATGAGCCACTCGATGAAAAGGAAATGGCCAGGGTAAAAACACAAGTTATTACCAGTGATGTTTATGAAAAAGACTCGGTTTACTATCAGGCGATGATCATAGGCACGTTGGAGACAGTAGGTCTGGATTGGAAACTGCGTGATGAATATGTCGAGAAAGTACAAGCCGTTACCGCTGAAGAAGTTCAGGCCGCAGCAAGAAAATATTTGATTGATGATCATCTTACGGTAGAGCATTTATATCCCCTACCCGCCACTTCAGCAGCATCTGATCAAATCACTACCGCAGCAAATCACTAAAGGTTGTTAACTATGAGACTAATAAGTTTTGTTCTTTTATTTCTGTCCGGCGTTGCTCACGCGGGTCCAGCAATCCAAACCTGGGAAACAAATAACGGTGCAAGAGTCTATTTTGTTGCCGCACCAGAATTACCGATGGTTGATCTTCGAGTTGTCTTCGATGCTGGTAGTGCACGCGAAAATGATAAATGGGGTTTGTCAGCACTGACAAATGGCGTTATGACAGAAGGTGCTGACGGTCTAAGTGCGGAACAGATCAGCGAATACTTTGAAGATGTAGGGGCACAACTGGGTAGTGGATCACTTCGAGATATGGCCTATGTTTCTGTAAGAACAATTACAAACCCTGCGAATTTTGATCCGGCACTAGAAGGTTTGGCCAAAGTGATCACCAAACCAGATTTTCCAAAAACCGCTTTTGAACGTCAACAGAAACGAACACTGATTGGAATAGAACAGAAAAAACAATCACCTTCAGCAATTGCAGGTGATGCTTTCTATCATGCAGTTTATGGTGATCATCCTTATGCTCATCCTAGTAGTGGTACTGAGGAAACGGTTTCCAGTTTTACACGTGAAGATCTCATTAGTTTTTATACAAAATGGTATACCGCGAGAAATTCAGTGATTGCTATTGTTGGCGATCTAAGTCTGGATCAAGCAAAAGCGGCGGCAGAGAAAGTCGTTGGTAATTTACCCGTTGGTAAGAAAGCGCCGTGTTTAGAACCCGTTGCTGATCTAACTGAAGCAAAAATAGTACGCATTCATCACCCGTCTTCACAAACGACGATTTATGTTGGACAACCAGGCATGAAACGCGGTGCTCCCGATTATTTCCCACTTTATGTTGGTAACCATTCTTTAGGCGGCAGCGGACTTGTTTCACGTCTAAGTGATGAGGTGCGAGAAAAGCGTGGACTTTCTTATAGTGTCTATAGTTATTTTTCGCCAATGGGTCAAAAAGGACCATTCATATCTGGCATGCAAACGCGAAATGAGCAAGTCGACGAAGGCTTAACCGTATTAAAAGAGACGATTAAAAGTTACGTGGTGGATGGACAAACTGAAGCGGAATTTTCTGCCTCTGTAAAAAACATCACGGGTGGTTTTCCATTGCGTATCGACAACAACGGAAAAATTGTTGAATATCTTTCCATGATCGGATTTTATGATCTGCCTCTTGATTATCTCGACACATTTATCAGCAAAATAGATTCGCTCACAGTAGATCAAACCCGAGACGCTTTGAGACGTAATCTTGATCCTGAAAAGATGGTGACAATCATTGTCGGTGGAAGTGTCGAAAAATCAGCCGAAGGATCGCCTGGAAAGTCGGCTGAAGGTTCATAAAACTTTGGCGAAAAGCCAACGTTCCTCGACTTCAGGCTCAGGGACGGTACGGATCATTGCTGGTGAGTTCCGTAGTCGGAAATTACCCGTTGTAGAAGTAGCAGGTTTGCGACCAACAACAGATCGCATCCGCGAAACGCTGTTTAATTGGTTGCAACACTCGACTGTAAGTGCTCACTGTCTTGACATGTACGCAGGAACAGGTGCTCTTGGATTTGAAGCTGCATCACGTGGCGCAGCAAAAGTAGTGATGATTGAGCAAGATCGTAATGCTTTTTCAGGTTTGCATCAGTCTGTTGAGCTACTTAAAACCGAAAAAGTAGAACTTATAAACACCAATGCTTTAACTTGGTTAGAAGGTGGAATAGAAACTGCCGAACTAGAATTCGATATTATTTTTGTTGATCCGCCTTTTGATCAAAATTTGGCTTTAAAATCTCTGGAAAAACTAATGTGTTCTTCGTGTATAAAATCCGGCACATTGATCTATTTGGAAGAAAACGCACAAGCCGATCAGATCACGCTTCCTGAAACGCTAGAAATCATAAAACAGGCAAAGGCGGGGCAAGTTAAATACTCTCTCCTAAAGCTACTCTAAAAATAAGCTAGAATTAAGTCATGAGCAAAAAAGCAATTTACCCGGGAACCTTTGATCCAATTACCTACGGACACCTAGATATTATCAAACGAGCATCAGAGATGTTTGATGAAATATTGGTTGCTGTTGCAGACACAGAGAGTACCTCTAAAAAGACTTTGTTCTCGACAGAAGAAAGAATTGTACTGATCAAAGAATCGCTACGCGATTTTTCCAATGTGAAAGTTATTTCATTTAATCGCTTAGTGACTAATTGTGCACGTGAAAATGAGGCTATGATCATTCTTCGAGGTCTGCGTAGTGTGTCAGATTTTGAATATGAATTTCAGATGGCGGGACTAAACCGCAAACTTTTCCCACAAGTCAATACAATATTTATTACACCTGATGAACAATATTCTTGTATATCGTCTAGCTTAGTTCGAGAAATTGCAAAACTTGAGGGCGATGTGAGCGAGTTTGTACCCTCCAATGTGTTAATTGCTCTGAATAATCGGTTTGGATAAACATTGTGAATAGAGTCCGCGCTTTGTAGAGAACACGATTATGGCACTAATGATCACTGATGAATGCATTAATTGTGATGTCTGCGAACCAGAATGTCCGAATGGTGCGATTACACAGGGTGAAGAATTTTACGAAATTAACCCTGATTTGTGCACCGAATGTGTCGGTCATTTTAAAACATCGCAATGTGTAGAAGTTTGTCCTGTTGATTGCATTCCACTTGATCCTGCATATAAAGAAACACAAGAACAACTACGAGAAAAATACCAAAGATTAATTGCCTCAACTGAACAACTCTAGGCCAAACGGAGCTGAAATGAGACATTTCATTATTTTATTGTTATTTTTAAATTCATCGCTTACGGTTTTTGCATACGAGAAACATCCTGCCGTAATAGCATCGGCTAAACCTCTTGCTACCGAAGCGGGTCTGGAAACTTTACGGCAAGGTGGTAATGCATTTGATGCTGCAATTACCGTCTCAGCAGTACTCGCAGTGGTTGAACCTCAATCCTCCGGCATTGGCGGCGGAGGCTTTTGGTTATTGCATCAAGAGAAAGATGACAAACAAATCATGATCGATGGACGTGAAATGGCACCAGGAAAATCACATCGAGATATGTATCTTGATCAAGCTGGGGAAGTTGTTTCAAATCTTTCATTGAATGGTGCTTTAGCCGCAGGTATTCCAGGAGAGATTGCTGCGCTGGTTCATATTTCAGAAAAGTATGGAAAATTACCTTTATCAAAAACACTTGCACCCGCAATCAAAGCCGCAGAAGAAGGTTTTTTAGTCACAGAGCGCATACAAAGGATGATCAAGTTTCGACTTGAGGTGCTTAGGTCCTTTCCAGAATCAACGAAGATTTTTTTAGAAAATAATGAAGTCCCATCGTTAGGATATAAGATCATCCAAAGAGATCTGGCCACAACCTTACGTGCAGTAGCAAAACAAGGGTCAGCAGGTTTTTATCAGGGTGACGTAGCTAAAAAATTGATCGAGGGTGTTCAAGCAGCAGATGGAATTTGGTCGCAGGAAGATCTTAAAAACTATCAAGTTATTGAACGTAAACCTATTACTGGAACCTATCATGGTATAAAAATCACCTCGGCTGCACCACCTTCTTCAGGTGGAATAGTTATGACACAAGCGCTTAATATTCTTGAACAAACCCCATTATCGTCTTTGTCTGGGATCACAAAAAAACATGTCGTAATCGAGGCGATGCGAAGAGCCTATCAGGATCGTGCAATCTACCTTGGCGATCCGGATTTTGTCGATATTCCAAAACATATTACAACTAAATCCTATGCCGGTATTAAAGCGGGATCGATAAAAGTTGATCAGGCAACGCCGAGTGAAATATTTAAGAGAGAAGTACCTGAAGGAGAGGACACCACCCATTTTTCGGTTCTTGATTCTGAAGGAAACCGAGTGTCTGCAACCTTAAGCATTAATTATCCATTCGGCTCAGGTTTTGTCGTACCGGGAACTGGAGTATTACTGAATGATGAAATGGATGATTTTTCGATTCGTCCAGATACACCCAATGCCTATGGTTTGATTGGTGGTAAGGCAAATAAAATAGCACCAGGTAAACGACCATTGTCGAGTATGTCGCCAACATTTTTGGAAACAGAAGATAAAGTCGCTATCGTCGGAACCCCTGGTGGTAGTCGAATTATCAGTATGGTGTTGTTAGCGGTTCTCGACTTTTCCGAAGGAAACTCGCCAGAGTCGTGGGTCTCATTACCTCGATATCACCATCAGTATATGCCAGATAGCATCCTTTTTGAGCCTGGTACATTTTCTGATCACGAAAAAAGAGAACTTATCGCTATGGGACACCAACTTAAACCAAAGACACGATCTTATGGCAATATGCAGGCAATCTTATTTGATCGAAAAACGGGTGAAATAAAAGCCGCTAGTGATCCTCGAGGAGAAGGAAGTGCCCAGTTCACACAAACCGAGGCAATAAAAAGTGAACAAAGATGAGTGAAGCTGGTCGAAATTACAAACAACGATAAAGAGGATTTCACATGAAAACAATTATTTTAATGCTCGCGGTTTGGTTTTCCCTTATTGCTTACGTTCAAGCAGAGCCACAAACATTCACCAGCACAGATAAACGTGTCAATTTAGTTGAACTTTATACATCCGAAGGTTGCAGCAGTTGTCCCCCAGCAGAAAAGTGGATGGGCAAGCTAAAAAATGATGATCGTTTATGGAAAGAATTTATACCGGTCGCTTTTCACGTGGATTATTGGAATTATATAGGTTGGCCAGACAGATTCGCATCTCCTCAATATAGCCAGCGCCAACGTAGTTATGCGGCAGGCAATAATTTAAGTACGGTTTACACACCGGGCGTAATGTTGAATGGCAAAGAGTGGCGATCATTAAGAAATAAACAAGCACTTGATCAGAATAAATCAAATGTTGTTGGCACATTAGAAGTAGGAGTAGATACAGAACAGGTTATGGCCAATTTTGCTATCGCCGATCATGTTATAGCTGAAAATGATAAACCAGCTTTTTTGAATGTCGCGATTTTAGGATTTGATCTCATCACAAAGGTCAAAGCAGGCGAAAATCATGGGAAAAAATTGGAGCATGATTTTGTTGTTCTCGGCTATAAAAGAGTTTCAATGAAGAATTCAGAAAACGGCTATGAATTAACAACAAAACTACCAATGTTGGTGGAAGCCGCTGCTAAAACAGGCTTGGCAGTTTGGGTTGATTATGGAAAAGATTTAATGCCCGTTCAGGCAACAGGTGGTTGGTTAGCGAGTAGATAAAGGTTTATTTTTGATCAAATATTGTTGTTATTGGTTTGTTCTGGTTCTTTTAAAACTGCATGTGTAACTAGTAAAGAAAGTATGCAGTAAGTAGCAAAAAAATAAAGTCCAAGATCAGATTCTGCGCGGGTAAAGTCTTGTGTATCCAACGCAAAAATTGAGATCAAAATAGCAACAACAAAGACATCCGCCATCGACCACTTTCCTAATAGATGAATTAGATCGTGTGCACGTTTATGTAATGTTGGTGCGACATTAAAAAGATTCATCGAAACCACCCCCATTTTTAATAAGGGTACGAAAATACTTAATATAGTAATCAAACCTGCAATAATTAAATTGCCATGTGAGAAAAGGCTTTGTACGGTTGAAAAGATACTCTTCGCTTCATACTTAAATACCACCTCGCCCAACAAGGGTAATTCCTTATATGCTGTCATTTGCATCATGGGTGCGGCAAGTCCAATGAATAAGCTCAAGATCGAAATGAATAATACATGTCGCCAAAAACGATCTTGATCGTCTTCTTTTTTTGATAGAAAGAAATGTAAAAGTAACCATGCAGCGGCAACCATAAAGAAAATAATAGTAAAAATATTCGCCTGCTTTTTTAGTTCATTTGCACTGCCTACAAGCAACTTATGTTTAGTGACTCTATCTGTTGCACCTTCATAAAGTGAAAAGCTGAGTTTTTGTAAAAGCTCAGCAAACGCTAAATCGGTACTGCCTTCAACCGTCATTGCATCTGCGATTTGTGTATTCAGACTGACACTTTTTAAGCTGCTTTGCGCAATAAAGAACGCTAACGTTGTAAGCGTGAAATAGATGAAAATACCCAGAAAAAATAACGTGTTTTTGTTTTTAAGTATGCTCATGTTGATCAAAAACTATCTTTAAGAAATTTTTCAGTGATCAGAATAATTGGTTTACGATTTGCGAAGACACGATAGGTTCTTGAGACTAAGTTTGAGTCAGGATTATGATCAAAGTATTCGCTTAACTCACGGGCGCTTTCTTGTGTGCATGAAAGAATTTCTCTAAAAGTTTCAGTCTTCGTTTCGATCATTAATCTCCCTAATGGTTTATCGGTTTTGATCAAACCTTTTTGTAATTCCTGATCGAGTTTTTCAGGCACCAATATTGATTCAGCATAAATATAATTTGTTTTTGAATCTTCTCCTTGCAAAAGTATTTTTCTGATCAGAACTTCGGTACCCGATTGAATTTCAAGATAAGGGATTTCAAGATCGCAAACTGTCTGTTCCTGAAATAACTTGATCAGATTTATTTTTTCCCAAAACTGCGCTTCGAGAATTTCAGTCACCGTACCATCTGTAGTGAGTAAGATACGTTGAAAGGGTGAAAGATTTTTTAGATCGAGATCACTACCTGACAATGATTGTTCGAGATCAATTCTTAGCATCGTTAATAAAAAACAAGAGAGTTAAATATTCAATAATGAGGTGGTCTTTCATCGGCTATTTTTCCAGAAGACACATTTTCTGAAATTTCTTTGGTTTGTTCGATCAAATAACGACAAGTATTTTCCAATTGTTCAATTCGCTTTTGTTGATCAAAAATAGTTTTATTCAATTCTTGGATTAAATCTTCTTGGTAAGCAAGTTTTGTTTCAATTTCAAGGATCCGCTCTTCAGTCATCGGTGTATTATATAACAAATACACATGTTTCTAGTTATATGCTCATCAGTTTAAACTGGGGTTTATAATTGCATGAATTAAACCTTCTCGGAATATTTAATCACTTATATGGCGAAACGAAAACTTAATATGCAACAAACTCGTCGGTTAAGTGAAAAAAGAACCGTAAAACAGGAACAAAAAATTATTGATTCAGTAAACAAAACAGGTCGGGTGATTACAAACTTCGGCAAGAAAGTTTTAATCGAAACAGAGGATGGCAGCAAAATAAAATGCTCTATCCGGCAGAATTTGGGGAAGTTGGTTGCGGGTGATTCAGTTGTTTGGGAAGACGGTTTAGAACTGTCAACCGGCATTATTAGCCAATTACAAGAACGAAAAAATTTATTAAGTCGTCCCGGTTTTCGAGGCGAGATACGAATGATTGCGGCGAATATTAGTTTGATCGGTATTGTGGTGCCTATCGTACCGGGTATTCATCCCGATATGATCGATCGTTATTTGGTCGCTGCATCCCAACTTGGTATTCCTTCATTTATCCTTCTTAATAAAATTGATTTGATCGAGGAACAAGAACACTGGCAAGCGATTAATGAAATCTTGCAACCCTATCTCGATCTAAATATTCCTATCATACAAACATCGAATTTGAAAAAAAATGGTTTTGATCAATTACGAACTCAACTGTCTGATCATACTAGTGTTTTTGTCGGTACATCGGGCGCTGGAAAATCATCACTGATCAATTCGTTAATCCCTGATCTTGATATTCGTATTGGAGAGCTTTCTGAAGCAACAGGGCTTGGGAGTCATACCACCAGCAATAGTATCCTTTATCATCTACCTTCTGGTGGTGATTTGATCGATTCGCCTGGAATTAGACAGTTTACACCTGAGCCTTGCAGCCTGTCAGAGCTTGAGCAGCATTATGCTGATTTCGAAGCTTTTCTCGGTAAATGTAAATTCAATAATTGTACCCATACACACGAACCAAGTTGCGAGATTATTCAAGCCATTGATGACGGACAAATTTCTGCGCAAAGGCTACACAGTTTTCATCGCTTGCTAGAAGAATTTGAAGCTTAAAAGATCGCTTAAGACTTTTTGACGATAACACTAACCTGATTAGTAAATAACTCGCGAAGATAAGGTATCTTGGTCAAAAAATTCAGGTTTTTTACGCCTGTGTAATGCGCGTGTTCGATATGCAGATCACACTCTTTGGCCAACGTTTCAAATTTCTTCAGGCTCATTTGGTTTAGTCCGCGTTTAACGTCTTTGTAATATTCTGCACCATCATCTCGATACAAACGTCTCACAGACATAATAGTTTTTTCAGAGAAAAATAGATTGATCCATGGGACTTTGCAAAAATATTTCATATGGCTACCATAAGGTGCGTACCAGGGAGGGCCAAAGGTAATCAATAGTCGGCCATCTTGTTTCAAGGTTGAGCGCATTAACTTAAGAATAAAGACAGGATCAGAAAAATGCTCCATCGAATTATGCGACATAACGATGTCATATTGATCATGATGAGAGGCATCAATTGTATCGATCAACTCTAACTGCTCAGAACTTAAACCGTACTCTTGCTTACGCTTCTCGGCTTCTGCCAGGCATTCAGGCTCATTGTCGACACCTGTGACTTTGCAGTCGAGATGTTTAATTAGTTCTACCGCTTGGTAACATACACCACAGCCAAAATCGAGCACTTTTTTACCATGTACTAGTTGATCGAACCCTTGATATTCAGCCCGTAGAAGAACTAAGGGGGCAATATCAGTCAGATCTTTTTTTACCGGGGGATTTTGATCGGAACTCTTGTTTTGCTGCGGCAGTGAAATTGCCATTAAAAACCGTTCTGCTAAAGTCGGTTGCGGGATAAACATTACCTTTTTATGGTTCAACATTATATCTTTTCCTTAGTTGTAGAGGCTTGGATCACTTCCTTAGGCTAATTTCAAATTCCACGTATTATTTTTCGGCATTAATTGAAAATTCTGAAGTCCTTAAATGTGGAAAATATAACAAAGGATGAAAGAACATCATTATTAATTTCATTTTCACCCTCAATACAGGCTAAAATTGATCCTATAACTATGAATAACCCTGACCCCCTTATTTCCCCCGACTCTTTAAGTGAAGATTTACTGGCGGACAATACGCTTCGTCCTCGAACACTACAGGATTATATTGGTCAGCCAGACGTCTGTGAGCAGATGGAAATTTTTATCCAGGCTGCCAAGAAACGATCAGAAACATTAGATCATGTTTTGATTTTTGGACCGCCAGGCCTTGGCAAAACGACACTGGCGAATATCGTTGCAAATGAGATGGGAGTATGTCTTAGACAAACATCCGGCCCGGTGCTTGAAAGACCGGGTGATTTAGCCGCCTTGTTGACGAATCTTGAACCCGGCGATGTGTTATTTATTGACGAGATCCATCGCTTAAGCCCTGTGGTTGAAGAAGTGCTTTACCCTGCGATGGAAGATTTCCAATTAGACATTATGATCGGTGAAGGCCCTGCAGCAAGGGCGATCAAACTGGATCTGCCGCAATTTACGTTGGTAGGAGCAACAACACGTGCCGGCTTATTGACATCTCCTTTGCGAGATCGATTTGGGATTGTACAAAGATTAGAATTCTATCAGCCTACAGAATTGAGCCAAATAGTTACTCGATCTGCAAGGATTTTAGGTGTGGGGATTGATGATCAAGGTTCGAAAGAAGTCGCGAAACGATCACGAGGGACACCAAGAATCGCGAATCGATTATTGCGAAGGATCCGTGATTATGCCGAAGTCAAAGCGGATGGTCATATCGACAATAACATTGCGAAACTCGCTTTGGATATGCTCAATGTCGATGCCCATGGTTTTGATATGATGGATCGAAAGTTGTTATTAGCCATTATTAAGAAATTTGATGGTGGCCCGGTTGGCGTAGAAAGTGTTGCTGCCGCCATTGGAGAAGAACGCGGAACAATAGAAGATGTCATTGAGCCATTTTTGATCCAAAAAGGCTTCATGATGCGAACGCCACGTGGCCGTGTTGCGACGAAAACCGCTTGGCATCATTTTGGGCTAACTCCACCAACACAGAATATTACGGAAAAAGATCTGTTTGATGATAAGTAGATCACACAAAAGTTGTGAATTATCATAACTAATGCATGTCTAGATACTCTATCCGGTTGATATTATTGTATTCAGCAGCACCATGACGCTTCGCGACAAGGCACCGTGTACACAGAGAATAGTTGTTCTATTCTCAAGTGCTACCTTCGGGTTAGCTTGCCAGTGTCCGTGGACTACGTTATACCTCTTGGTAATAGACCACTATATTGCTATTACCTGCAAAGGTACGTCTTGCCATGAACACTGACAGGCCTAACTTAATGTAATAATATCAACTAGATAGAGTACTTTTTAAAGTTTTTTATGGAAATTATAATTAAACTAAACATAATCCTCGAGGCCACACATGGAAGCTGATCTGTCTATTGCCAGTTTAATTATTGGTGCCAGTCTATTGGTTAAGTTTGTCATGCTAGTGTTGTTGTTGGCATCAATAGCATCATGGACTGTCATTTTTATGAAAAGAAGGCTGATAGCCAGAGCGAAAAAAGAAGCTAAAGATTTTGAAGATCGGTTCTGGTCAGTAGATGACCTAACTACGCTTTATAATAAAGTTTCAGATCAACATATGGAGCCAGAAGGAATGGCTAAAATTTTTGAGGCGGGTTTCAAAGAATTTGCGCGCTTAAAGAAGCGTGGCGGAATTGATCCCGGATCCGTTTTAGAAGGATCTCAACGGGCGATGCGTATTGCATTAACCCGAGAAGTTGACTCATTGGAACACCGACTGCCTTTTCTAGCTACGGTTGGATCTGTCAGTCCTTACATAGGGCTATTTGGAACCGTCTGGGGAATTATGAATTCTTTCCAGGCCCTTGGTAATGTTCATCAAGCAACATTAGCCATGGTTGCACCGGGAATTTCAGAAGCTCTTATCGCTACGGCGATGGGGTTGTTTGCAGCGATACCCGCCGTCATTGGTTATAACCGCTATTCGACAGATATTGATCGACTATATGGTCAATACGACATGTTCCTGGAAGAATTCTCTTCTATCCTTCATCGTCAAGCGCATAGTTAGGACACAAGGTTAAGACATGCAACGCAGAACTCGAAAAAAACTTATGGCTGACATCAATGTTGTCCCCTATATAGATGTCATGCTGGTTTTATTGATCATCTTTATGATCACCGCACCACTAGTCACACAAGGAGTAAAGGTCGATTTACCTAAAGCCTCGTCTGAACCTGTCCCTCCCAACGATGCAACACCTTTGATGGTGACGGTTGATAGCCAAGGTAGCTATTATGTCGAACATGGTGAGAATTCGAAAAGCCCGGTTGATCACGACATTTTGATCACAAAAGTACAAGGCGTGATGAAATACAAACCGGAAACACCGGTTTTAGTTGGTGGAGATGGTTCCGTGCCCTACGCCAGCGTGATACAACTCATGAGCTTATTACAAAGTGCAGGTGTACCCAGTGTGGGTTTGTTAACCGAGCCTGTTGAGTAGATATTCGAGTAAATGAAACTACGATTTAACGGGACACAAGGTTTTATTCTTGCGCTGCTTATCCATATCGTAGTGATCGGATTATTATTTTTCAGCATAGGTTCTGAGAACGCTATCAAACCTCAGACATCTGATGCTGAACCAAAAATCATTGATGCTGTCGTTATAGATCACAACAAGATAAAAGCAGAAAAACAAAAACTCGAAGATGCAGAAAAAAAGAAACTGGCTGAACAGGAAAGACGTAAACAAGAAGCCCGTGATGTGGAGAAAAAACGTAAGGAAGAAGAACGACGGCTAGAAGATCTAAAAAAACAGCAAAAAGAACTTGAACAAAAACGCATCGCTGAAGAACAGAAACTAAAACAAGCAGAACAAGATCGAAAACAACAGGAAATACAAAAAAAAGCAGAACAAGAAAAGCTAAAAAAGGAAGCTGAGAAGAAACGTTTAGAACAAGAAGCAATTAAAAAAGAAGAAGAACAAAAGCGTAAAGAGGAAGCGGCGCGTCTCAAAGCTGAAAAGGAAGCTGAAGCTCAGGCTAAAAAAGAAGCGGAAGAAAAACGTAAAGCAGAGGAAGCACAAAAACAACGAGATGCTGAAATAGCTGCGGAAGAAGCTGCAAGAGCTAAAGAAATTGCCGGCGGTTTTTTTGGCAAAATTGCCACACAAGTTGGGCGAAATTTTAATATCAGTGGGTTCCAACCCGGTTTGACGTGTGTATTGGAAATTAAAATGGTACCAGGTGGTGATGTTGTGAGCGTAAGAGTTGTGGGGTCAAGTGGTGATGAACGTTTTGATCGTCAGGCAGAAATCGCTGCGCAAAAAGCTTCACCCTTACCAGTACCAGATGATATAAAGATATTTAATCAGTATTTTAGAACCATCAAATTTAGATTTAATCCAGGGTAGCTGAATGAAAAGACGTTTTTCTATTTATTTCACATTATTAATTAGTTTATTTCTGATCAGGCCAGTAATAGCCGAAGATGTGATGACCATTGAAATATCAAAAAGCATAATAGAGCCAACTCCAATTGCAATTGTGCCCTTTAATGATTCGGGTGATCCTGAAGGATTACCATTAGAAATAAGTCAGATCATTGCCGATGACTTAGAGAGCAGTGGTTATTTTAAGGCAATGCCTGCCAAAGATATGCCCGCTAAACCAGATGATTTTTCAAGCATTATGTTTGATGATTGGAAAAGAATGGGAATGGATAATCTTGTGGTTGGTAAGGCCAGTAAAACAGCCTCAGGTAGTTATGCAATCGAATTTAGATTGGCTGATGTTTATAAAGGCTCGCAGCTAACGGGTTTACGTGTAATGGCAAGGCCAAATAATTTGCGCTTCGCTGCACATCGAATTGCTGATGTGATCTATGAAAAATTAATCGGCGAACGAGGGGCTTTTGCAACACGAGTCACTTACATTACAGTTAAAAAAAACGGCAAGAAAAAACGTTGGTATTTAGAAATGTCCGATTCAGATGGGCATAATCCGATTACATTATTAGAATCATCACAGCCGATCATGTCACCTGTCTGGTCACCAAATGGGCGACACCTAGCTTACGTTTCATTTGAAGAAGGTAATTCCTCTATCTTTGTACAGAATATTGCGACCGGCAAGCGTCAAGTTGTATCCTCTGGTCGAGGCATTAATAGCTCGCCCGCCTGGTCGCCAGATAATTCAAAACTGGCAATGACGCTTTCAAAAGATGGGAATCCTGAAATATATATTAAAGATCTAAAAACTAAAAAGTTATCCCAAATTACAAAAAATCGTGCAATTGATACTGAAGCCAGCTTTTCACCGGATGGTCGCAACTTGGTTTTCACCTCTGATCGTGGTGGCAGTCCGCAAATTTACAAAGTGCCCGTTTCGGGAGGCTCGGCTCAGCGTTTAACCTTTAATATGGGAAAATATAATGCGGGTGCTAGTTATTCTCCGGATGGGAAAATGTTGACGCTCGTGCATCAAGAAAATGGTGCTTATCAAATTGCAGTACTAGATTTAGATTATCAACAAATGAATGTGCTCACAAATGCACGTCTTGATGAGTCGCCAAGTTTTGCACCGAATGGCAAAATGATAATTTATTCGACGACGCGAGGTCATCGATCTGAACTGGCAGCGATTTCTGTTGATGGAAAAATCGAAAAACGATTGCTAGTAAAAGGCAGCGAAGTTAGAGAGCCTGATTGGGGGCCCTTTGTACGATAAGTGGTAAGATAAAAACATCCTGACAAAATTAATAAAAGAGGACGCTATGAAAATTAAAATTAAATTACTTGCTCTGCTTGCTCCAGCATTTTTACTAACAGCTTGCGGTGGTTCCGAAAGCGTAACCAAATCTGATGAAACTGTTGTTACAGTTGAAGATCGAAATATTGGTGAAAACAAAGGTGAGGATGGGACGGAATCACATGGTGCAATGGATTCTGCCGGTTTTCATGCCACCGATCTGAATAATCCCGATAGCCCTCTTTCCATTCGTGTGATCTACTTTGAATATGACAGTGCGACTGTCCTTGCAGATTATCGTCCTGCTGTAGAAGCACATGCATCTTATCTGGCCGATCACCCTGATACTTATATCACATTAGAAGGACATGCGGATGAACGGGGGTCAAGAGAATACAACCTTGCTCTGGGCGAAAATCGAGCAGAATCACTGAAACAACAAATGGTTTTAATGGGTGCATCACCCGATCAAATTGTGACTGTGAGTTATGGTGAAGAACGTCCCGCTGAAGAAGGCCATGACGATGAAGCATATAGCTTAAACAGACGTGCGGAATTGGTTTATTAATGAGGTTTACTGATTCGGTTTATTGATAGAGTTCATGAATAAAATTTTGATTTGAAATAATTGATCCGCTTATGAATAAAAATTATTTTACTCTTTTGTTACTGCTATTTTTGTTCGGTACGAATTCGTTTGCCGGTGAGAGTGGAGCCAATCTGCAGTCACGTATTAGCAAGCTTGAACGTGCAGTTGATAATCGAGGATTGCTGAATATTCTCAACGAATTAAAAAGTTTACAGAAAGAAGTCCGCGAACTACGTGGTGAAGCTGAGCAGCAAGCCTACACAATTGAACAGATGAAAAAACGCCAACAAAATCTTTATAATGATTTGGATCAGCGTTTGCAGGCAAGGTCTCAGCCTGGTTCTGGGCAAGAGCTTAGTGATCAAATAACCGATCCGTTAGAAAGTAAACCTGTGCCCGTTGAAGTTGAAATAGTTGAAAGAAAGAACACGTCTGCTCCACCTGCCGTGGAAGTTTCTGTCAGAGAAAAACCAAAGATGCGTTCTGGTGAAAATTCTGCCATACAACCGGTTGAAACCTATGTGGCAAATTCGGCAAATCGAACTCGTCCAGACCAGACATCCAGTCAAAATATTGTAACGACAGATTATCCGCAACAAACTGTTGAAATTACTAATGAATCAAATGCAGAAGAACGTTACTCCGAAGCTTTTTCATTGCTAAAAAAAGGTCAGCATAAACAAGCACGTGATCAATTCCGCAGTTTTTTGAAACAGTATCCCGACAGCCAGTATGCGGATAATGCCCAGTATTGGCTTGGTGAGGCTTACTATGCAAAGCGCGATTTCGAGTCAGCGATAAAAGAATATAAATTATTAATGAGTCACTACCCAGAAAGTGGAAAATTATCGCATGCTCAGCTGAAAATAGGCTATTGCTATGATGAGCTTGGACAAACAAATTATGCCCGCGGTGAGCTCGAAGATTTGATCTCACGTTATCCTGGTACTTCTGCGGCACATCTTGCTGAAGAACGATTATCTCGGATTCGTTAAACTAGCGTTATTAAATTTACTTTTGGATAGCGCAGCTTGGCTGATCAGCACACACTTCGTATAACAGAAATTTTTCTGTCCCTACAGGGGGAATCTTCACGCGTAGGAATTCCAACCATTTTTGTACGCCTCACGGGTTGTCCTTTACGTTGTCAATATTGCGATACCACCTATGCGTTTAGTGGCGGTACGGTTATGTCGATTGAAAATATTATTGATCAAATAAAAAGTTATGACACACCCTTTGTTACAGTCACTGGAGGCGAGCCGTTGGCTCAGAAAACATGTTTAGTTTTAATGGAAAAATTATGTGACCAAGGTTTTTCAGTTTCATTAGAAACCAGTGGTGCAATAGATATTTCAAAGGTAGATCAAAGGGTCAATAAAGTGATGGATTTGAAAACGCCCGGTTCTCTTGAAGAAGAAAAGAATGATTATCAGAACTTAGAATTTATAAGTGATCAAGATGAAATAAAGTTTGTGATTTGTAATCGCAATGATTATAACTGGTGCCGAAATATTCTAGAAAAATATAAATTGACCGATCGCTGTCAGATACTTTTTTCTCCAGTGACTGATGAGCTTAATCCTTCTGATTTAGCAGATTGGATTATTGAAGATAGATTGCCTGTCCGATTCCAAATTCAATTACATAAATTGTTATGGAAAGACGAACCTGGGCATTGATATGACAATAATGAAAAAGCGCGCAGTTGTTTTATTATCTGGCGGATTGGACTCTTGCACGACACTTGCGATTGCGAAATCACAAGGTTTTGAATGTTATGCACTTAGTTTTGATTATGGACAACGTCATCGTGCAGAATTAGATGCTGCAAAAAAGATAGCACAATCGCTAGGGGTTTTTGATCATAAAACGTTAACCTTAAATTTAGATCAAATTGGTGGATCGGCATTAACGGACAATACTATAGACGTTCCCATAGATTCTACAGATGAAATTCCAACGACCTACGTTCCCGCACGAAATACGATATTTCTTTCACTGGCTTTAGGTTGGGCAGAAGTTTTAGGGGCTGATGACATCTTTATTGGGGTAAACGCAGTTGACTATTCCGGTTATCCAGACTGTCGGTCAGAATTTATTCAAGCATTTGAGAAAGTCGCAAGACTAGCAACAAAAGCTGGAATTGAAGGTCACCCATTCCTAATAAACACCCCACTTATCGATCTGACTAAAGTTGAAATAATTAAAGCAGGGATAAAGTTAGGTGTCGATTACAGCATGACAGTTTCGTGTTATCAGGCTGATGATCAAGGCAAGGCTTGCGGGATTTGCGATTCCTGCCAGTTTCGCTCTAAAGGTTTTAGAACAGCGGGTGTTAAGGATCCAACCTTATACCTACCGGTTTAGCATTATCTGTTAGCAACTTTTGATTTGCAGACGCGATAATTAGAGGATCTGTTAACTGAATGTAGCCATTATAAAGTTCACGGATCCTTCTAACATATACAACTGTTTGACCACAACGACAAAAACCAAAACGTGTTTCATTACGATTTTTAGGGTCAGCCATTTTTTGCATGGCTATTTCGACATTCCCAAACCAGCGATCAGGATCAAGATTTAATTCCTTTGCAAATTTCCGAGCATCTTGAATTCGTTCATATCCAGCATTATAAGATGCGAGAACAAACCAATTTTTTTCGATCTGCGGTAGTTCGTTGTCATATCTCTCTCGCAATATTTGCATATATTTCAGGCCTGATTTAATACTGCTTTCCGGATCTTTTATATTAATGACACCAAGCTCTTCTGCAGTTCTTGGCATTATCTGCATTAAACCAGTCGCCCCAGCGTAAGAACGAACACCAGGCTTGAACTTGCTTTCTTGATACATTTGGGCAACAACTAAACGCCAATCAAACTGGTATTTTTTAGAATACTTTTTGACCAGGTGATCATAGGGTGAAATATAAAAATCTTTTGAGTATATTTCTTGTTTTTTAATTTTGTTTTCATCGAAGTTACGCTGATAGATGATATTAAAAAATTTGCTTTGAAATTCTTTTCTAAGAAATGAATTTGTGGCCCTATTTAACTCTGTGTTTTGCTGATTTACAGCCCATCTGTGTAACGGTTTGTCATTGTCGGTTGCGATAACCTTTAAATGTGGGTGAAACTCTTGTGCATAAATATAATCTCTGGCTGAGATCATCGCAACATCAAATTCATCATCAAGAAACTGTTGTAAAAACGCAGACATAGAAAGTGATTTTTCAGCATCAATCGTTGAAAAAATAAGACCTTTATCTCTTAGATGATCAACCCCTTTTTGTTGATGATCTGCGTCACGTAACATGATCTTTTTTCCATTTATGTCATGTAAACTCCTTAAGTTTAAAGAGGATTTTTTAGTAACAATAAAATTGTCTGTTGGGTAATATGGAAATGATACAGTGATACTTGATAGCCTTCGTTCAGTCGAATCAATAGCGGCTATATCTGCTTTGCCTTCATTTAACAATCTGTACATTTCTGCTTCATCTTTGGCAATGATCAAATCTAACCACAATTTTTGAGATTTTGAGAATTTTTGTAATAATTCATATTCAAAACCAGTTAGCCTTCCATTCTTGAGTGAATAATTTTTAAAGTCAGGCCGTGTAACAACACGAAGGCGTTTTCGTTTTTTAAGATCAGAAAGATCCTCGTGATAAATTTCTTGTAGACTTTGGGAAAGTAAGGAACGATTGAAATGATGGTTTAGCGCATCTCTTAATCGTATGTTTTTTGATCGAGTTGTCCATATAACTGGGATATTTTCTTGTTCAGTATTGATTAATAAAGTTTTAATTACACCCCTTTCATCATCAATACTGCCGAGTAAGATATCTGCCAATCCACCCTTTAGTAGTTGTTGTCCTCGTGATAACTTTTTTGTGGAAATATAAATAATTTCCAGATCATTTTCTATAGCAAATTCACTTAATAAATTGGATTCGAACTCATCAATTTTGCTTTCGTCGAATAACACGCGAAGGTAACCATATTGTTTGATCGAATCTAAGTCACCTTTCCGTGGCATAAGTGGAAGAAAAGGGTTTACAAAATTAGCTTCACTTAGGTTGATAGGTTGAATAGATTGAATAGGTTGAATAGGTTGAATAGGTTGAATAGGTTGAATAGATTGATTAGGCTGAATAGATTGATTAACTATGACAAGAAACGACAATATTACACTTGGTAAAAATAAGTGTATAAAAGTTGATAAACGGAATATGCATCTCAATTTAAACTTTCCCCTGTTGGATTATGTATGTCACTTTGAAGTCTCTATCGCATTTTCTATAGTTATATAGCGACATAAGAGTTAATGAACTTTAGGAGAGTAAGCAATTGAATTTCTCAAACTAAAGAAATTCTCAGAATGGCCGAAAATTAAGATTATTAAGGATTAATTAACGTTATTAGGGACAGGTGTTATAGATGCAGACTGCAACAACGGGATCACACGACCAGGCAGAGATAATTTCACTCGAAAAACTACTTAAAGATGTAAGCGGATTAGTATCACCACCAGAAATTTGTTTCAAAGTATTCGAGTTGATAGATTCAAAACATGGAACTGCCGAGGCGCTTGGAGATGTAATATTGCAGGATCCTAATCTTACTGCAAAATTACTCAGAATCGTCAATAGTGCTTTTTATAATTTTCCTTCAAAAATTGATACCGTATCTCGAGCTATTGCTATCGTAGGGAGTGCTGAGCTCTATAGTTTAGTCATAGCTGTTAAGGCGGTACGTTGTTTTTCAAAAATCCCAGCCGATTTAGTAAATATCGATAGTTTCTGGCAGCATAGTTTATATACGGCATTAATTGCAAAAGACCTTGCGAAGAAGTGTAAGATCCTTCACCCAGAGCGTTTATTTATTGCTGGTTTATTGCATGATGTTGGTAGTTTGATCATTTTCAATGCGATGCCGGAAGACTCGCGAAATTTTCTCACTCGTGTAGGTGGTGATCAAGTTGCTCTAGCAGCAGCAGAAACCGAAATTTATGGTTATTCTCATGCCGATGCTGGTAGTGAATTAATGAAAATCTGGAACTTGTCTTCAGTACTGCAAGAGGCAACCAAGCTACACTATAGTCCCGATATGGCAGAAGCAGCGAGTTTTGAAACATGTGTTTTACATCTTGCAGACTCACTTGCGAACCAGACGGGAATGGGTACGTTCGCAGAAGAAGCGCCAGAGGAAGTTTTGATTGATGATTGTGTGTGGGATACTTTGAATTTGGATAAGGATTCACTCAATATTGATGAAATCTTAGGTGAAGCTGGACTTAAATTCGCTGAAATGTCGAGTATGCTTTTAGCGAAAACTTCATAAAAATATGATCAAATGCTCAGTTCGGGTTTTTGTAGTGAACTTCTAATACGATATAGCTTACCTCCCCGCGCTCTGTACGGATGGTAACTTCATCGTCAATAGTCCTTTTTAATAGCGCCTTTGCTAAAGGTGAATCCAGGCTTATTGATGATTTTGCAGGATCAAATTCATCCGGCCCAACAATTCGATAAGTGACTACTTCTTCATTTTCCGTTTCAAGCACAATCCAGGCACCGAAAAAAATGTAATCATCGTTGACTTCGCGAGGCGGGACAATTTTGAGATCGGGTAGTCTTTTTTGTAAGTAATGGATACGCCGATCTATATCGCGCAACTCTTTTTTTCGATAGATATATTCAGCATTCTCAGAACGATCACCCTCTGCTGCCGCGGCGGACAATGCTTTAACCACATTGCGGCGCCGAATCCAGATTGCTTTTAGTTCTTCTTCTAATTCAATAAACCCCTCAGGCGTGATATAGGGAGAAGATTTTTCTTGAGGTGATCGCCAACGGCCCATTTAATTTTCCAGCAAAGAGTTATTGCGTACATTATACAATTCTAATTCAATAGATAACCGTTTCTTGAATGCGTGTGAACTATCCCCATATAAGACCAGATAGTCATTACAGAAAAAAATATGCAGCCCAACCCCCTGTTCAGTTTGAAATTTTCAGCATTGTTCCCGCTATTATTTATTGGGTTTCTATGGTTGTTTAAATCACTAGAAATATTGACGGGATTAAGCCTGACTGAATTTGGAATTTTTCCGGGAAGATTTTCGGGGATAATTGGAATTCCCTTAGCACCGCTGATCCACGGATCATTTGCACATTTGTTCGCAAATACACTCCCGCTTTTTGTCTTGGGAACGATTATGATTCATGTCTACCCTCGTTCAGCGATCCACGCTATACCCATTATTTACTTTCTGTCAGGTATTGGTGTTTGGCTGTTTGGCCGACAGGCATACCATATCGGTGCAAGTGGGTTACTCTATGGGATGATGACATTTGTTTTTGTGATTGGCATCATACGACGAGACAGACTACCTGTGGCCTTGTCGATGATCACGTTTTTTCTGTATGGAGGAATGGTTTGGGGCATATTTCCAGGCGATCCCTCGATTTCTTTCGAAGCACATTTTTTCGGTGCACTGACGGGCATTGTTCTAGCGATTATAATGAAAGACCGAGATCCGAAAATACCTGAGAAACGATATGAGTGGCAAGATGAACCCAATGATATGGAAGATCCAATAATTGGCGACGAATGGCGACAGCCCTAAAGATAATACTTTAACGGATATAAATCCCCCGTCTAACTTGATTAATTCGATCAAAGATCTTACTTTAAAATTAGATACCAACCGGCACCGATGTTGTTTCGTTATCGCTGGCGAAAAACGTTGGGGTCGTAATGTGGTTGATCAAATTCTTGATCAATTTCCAACTAAGAATATCCATTGGGTTTCAAAACAAGCACCTAAAGATGTAGTTGTTATTGATCCGATGAAAATCCAAACTATTCTTGGTGAAGAAACAGATATTGTCGTATTTGATGCACTTAGTGGATTTAATCCTGATACCTTTGGTGCTGTTTCAGGTTTGATCCGTGGTGGTGGTTTATTATTACTTCTAACACCTCTACTGGCTAAATGGAAAGATTTTTTAGATCCCGAATATCAACGGATCACTGTTTATCCAATTAAGCCATCAGAAATGACAGGAAGATTTTTGAGCAAAATATCGAATGCCATTCAAAATCATCCAGGTACCATTATTTTTGAACAGAATCAGCCTATGCCAGAGATCTCTTTCAACAGTGAACCAGCAAAAGAAATCGAAGTTAGGCAAAAAGTAGATCATAAAACAAATGATCCAATCTTTCGTACTGAAGATCAAAAACGTGCAGTAGATGCAATCATAAAAGTTGCGAAAGGTCATCGAAATAGGCCACTGGTGATTACTTCAGATCGAGGTCGTGGCAAGTCTGCGGCTTTGGGAATTGCCGCTGCAAAATTGATCAAAAACAATTTTGAAAAAATTATTGTTACCGCACCGCGTTTAGATGCAACAAAACTTATTTTTGATCATGCTGGAAAATTATTGTCCGACAAAGAATATTTTCGAGGGCAGATCAAAGTCGGTCATTCGCTTTTAAAATTTTATGCGCCGGATGAACTGATCCGTAGCGATCAAAAAGCAACTCTTCTATTAGTTGATGAAGCCGCTGCAATTCCAGCACCGATGCTAGCCAAGTTACTTAGTCGTTTTTCACGGGTTGTTTTTGCAACGACGATTCATGGTTACGAAGGAACAGGCCGTGGTTTTGCCGTTCGTTTTAAAAAAACCTTAGACGAACAAACGCCAAGTTGGAAAGCACTGGAAATGAAAGCGGCCATTCGTTGGGCAGAAAATGATCCATTAGAAGATCTGGTTTTTAAATCTTTATTACTTGACGCCGCACCAGCAAATGAAGGTGTTGTCGAAAATTTTAGTATCACGGATTGTTCAGTTCAGTTACTTAATCGAGAAACGTTGTTAGAGGATGAAGATCTTTTATGCCAAACATTCGGCTTATTGATTAATGCCCACTATCAAACACGTCCGTCAGATTTACGTTATTTACTTGATGGACCTAATTTGTCCGTTTTTGTGATGCAAAAGGATAGACAGGTTATTGCTACTGCATTGATTGCTAGAGAAGGTGGATTTGATCAAAAAATAGCAGCAGAAATCACACAAGGTAAACGTCGTCCACATGGTCATTTGATTCCAGAAACACTCGCTTCACATATGGGTTTAAAGCAGGCTCCCGTTCTTGTTGGTGGGCGTATTGTCCGTATAGCGGTGCATCCGGCATTGCAACACAAGGGGTTTGGGACGATGTTGTTAGAGGAGATTAAAAATCATGCTTCTAATGTTGATCTTGATTATCTTGCAGCCTCTTTTGGAGCAACCACTGAACTGTTAGCTTTTTGGAAAAAATCTGAATATGTCCATATTCGGATCGGTGTTAAGCGTAATGCTAGCAGTGGTGAACATTCGGTTGTTGTATTTAAACCGATGAGTGAAGCAGGAGAAGAAGTTTTCGCACAAGCAAGGCAACGATTTTTTAAACAATTTCCACATCAGCTTTCCGATTCATTATCGGAGTTGGAAAGTGATCTAGCCGCATTTCTTATACAACAAAATCAAAAAGTAAAACCAACATTAGATGAAATGGATCTGGAAGATATAAAAGCTTTTATAAGAGGCGAAAGAATTTATGAGGAATGTTCAGCAGCAATTTGGAACTTTGTTATTGTAAATTTATCGACAAAGTTAACTAATGAAAAAAACATTGAATTGCCAACGGCTGATCAAAAAGAGTTTTTGATCAAAAAAGTTTTACAAAAGAAACCATGGAACCAAGTTAGTAACTTTGGGAAAAAGTCGGCTTTAAAAAGTCTCAGGGAGTCATTACAAATATTCGATGCATAAAAAAACCCCGACTAGCGGGGTTCCTTCCTTGACCCTGATGTTTAGGGTTTAAGTTTTTATATACAGCTTTACCACGATCTACCAGTAAACCATTGCACGTAATGAAAGAGCTGATGGTTCTTTTCCATCTGCAGAATTACCTGCTCTATCAAAGTCAACAAGTTTATTCCAGGTTGCCATGAAACGGACGTTTTTGACCGGAGTCCAATTCAGGCCAATAGACAATACATCACCATCCCCACCTTCTGTTGTCCCATCATTCAAATCCAAGTTTTCAAAACGAGCAATGGCTTGCCATGCGCCTATACCACCGCCTTTCATAAATGGGCTTTTAGGTGAAACGCCACTGAATTGACCTTTTTTGTATTTCATGGACTCACCAGTGAAGAACCAACCTGCTTCGACAGACCAGGCACTTAGTGTGTCAGCTTGACCTGATGTATCACTATCAACATCCCAATTTACGTATTCAGCCATTGTATAAAATGGACCGAAAACACCAATTGCTTCTAAATTGAAAGCGTTGACATTATCAACATTTGATAATGACGCACTAAAAATCCTATCACTGTCTAAGTGAGTGATAGCACGTTGCCGAACTCGAAGACTGTCATCTCGGTTATCAATATACATATATGATCCGCCGATATGTAACAAATGGTTTTTATCTTGCAAAAACGGTGTGCCCGCTACACGAATAGAATAAGTTCGCGCACCATCTCCATCTACATGGGTTTCACCACCATCTATTTCATCCTGGAAAGCGCCCGCATTTACCAGATAGCGATCACCATCTACACGGAAAGCTATTCCTACTTGTCGTGAAGGAGACAATACACCATCGGCAAATAATGGACGACGTATAAACGACATATACTTCGATGAGCTAATAGAAGTCACGCCGAAAGGAACGTGATGTTGTCCAACTTTCAAATTATACTTATCACCATTACCAAACTTGCTGTTGTATGAAATCCAGCCATCTCTCAGATCAGCATCAGAACCGGCAAAATCATATTCAAGCTTTGCTTTCCAGTTTTTAAAGAATTGTGCCTGGAATCCTATACGTGCACGACGTAATTCAGAACCTTCACCAATTGCATCTACGCCGTCTTGATCAGAAGCGATTGAGTCCCAGAAAATTCGTCCAATTGGCTGAATAGAATGTTGCCCATCCTGAGATTCAATTTTGAATTTTCCTTTCATAGTTATTTTTGGAAGATTCTTAGCTGCTTCTTCGACTTTTGCCACTGCCTTGCTTGCAGCCGCATCAGCATGCTCTTGATCCGCTTTTGCACCATTAAGTAAGATCTGATATTGATCGTCAGTAATTTGTCCATTCTCATGCATGATCTTGAGCAGATTTTTTATAGTATCATTGCCGGCATGGACTGGTGCTGTAACCGTTACTGCCAAACCCAGTATCGCTCCTGAGAACAAATTGGTTATTTTATGTTTCACGTTATATCCCCTGATTAGGTTATTGTTTAATGGTAAAAAATGGTAGAAAAATCAAAATGAGTTGCACTCGCGTATTGAATGCAAAAGATATGCCTCTTGTATTTCACATGCGTGAAGAAAATGTGACAGTTATATGACAAAAAAATTCGACGGTGGTAAAAATGTTATGAGTTGTTTCAAATCAAAACTTTTCATCAATTTGTAACATGATTGACATCTAATTAAAGTTCATTTAGAAATTGGTGTAAAAAATGAACTCAAAAATTCTCATAGTTGATGATGAACCGGCAATTCGGCAAATGCTGATTTTTGCCTTGTCTACTGAAGGGTATGACTATTCAGAAGCTGGGACAGCAGATGAAGCTCAGAAGTTAATTCAAGACTCGCAACCAGACCTGGTTCTACTTGATTGGATGCTACCTGGTTTAAGTGGTGTCGACTTGGCACGACGAATGAAACGTCATCCTGAGTCAAAAGATATGCCTATCATTATGCTTACTGCAAAAGGCGAAGAAGTCGATAAAATCAAAGCATTAGATACAGGTGCGGATGATTACATCACAAAACCATTTTCTACTCAGGAATTACTTGCTCGTATTAGAGCTGTGCTACGCCGTAGTGATAGAAACGGATCTGTGGATATCCTTGAAGTGGATGCATTAAAGGTAGACCTTGAAACACATAGAGTCACAATAAATGATAAAATATTGGAACTTAGCCCTACTGAATTTCGTTTGCTTCATTTTTTCATATCACATCCTGAACGGGTTTACACTCGAACCCAAATACTCGATAACGTTTGGGGCCTAAATACCTATATAGAAGAACGAACGGTGGATGTTCATATTCGGCGTTTACGCAAATTGTTAGCAGAACATGATTTTGATGGTTATATTCAAACTGTACGTAGTATTGGCTATCGTTTTTCAGAGAAATAATGTGCTGCAGTAGAAAATAATAATGAATAAAGATTATTTCCGATTTTTTTATATCTTGTTGGTAGTTTTTGTTATCGGATTGGTTTTTAATCATATTTTTTTATGCCTTTTTATAGCGACATTGAGCTGTCTAATCTGGCAGCAACAGAAACTATCTCAACTTTTAAACTGGATCCAGAATCGGAATATAAGTGAACCACCAGATGTACCTGGTTATTTTGAAGATATTTGTATCGAAATAGATCGACTCCAGCTGAGGCATAAAAAACGTAAGAAGAAACTCGCAAGCTACCTGCAACAATTCCATCAGGCAACTTCTGCTTTGCCCGATGCAACAGTGGTTTTAGATGAGGAAGATAGAATACAATGGGCGAATAAGGCAGCCGGAAATTTTCTTAATATCCATTGGCCGCAAGACCAAAGACAGCGAATCACTAATTTGATCCGTTCGCCCGAGTTAGAACGATTTCTAAACAGTATCCAACATGATAAACACAATACTATCGATATAAAATCACCTCTTGATTTTGAAGTTTATCTAAGTATTAGAGTTGTTCCTTATGGCAAAAACCAACGATTATTCGTTGCAAGAGATATTACGCGCTTACAAAAATTGATCGAAGTACGTAAAGATTTTGTGGCTAATGTTTCACATGAGTTAAGGACTCCTCTGACTATATTACGAGGTTACCTCGAAACATTAATGCAAAATAAGACGCTTGATAAACAACAATTAGATATATCATTTTCGACCATGAACGATCAAAGTCTTCGAATGGAAAGTGTAATAAATGATCTACTGACTATTTCCAGGTTAGAAGAAGGTCGATTTGTTGCAGATCCGGAAGAGGTAGTGGTTCCAGAAATGATCAAAAAAATCCATGCAGAAGCCGTTGTACTAAGTGGCGATAAACAACATCTCTTCAAAATTAGTGTGCAAGCAGATTTATGGATTAAAGGTAACTCAATTGAAATTTATAGTGCTTTTTCAAACCTGGTGTTTAATGCTGTTCGATATACGCCTTCTGGTGGCGTCATTGGTCTGAGTTGGTTTAGTGATGAGAATGGCGCACATATGGAAATCACTGATAATGGTGCGGGCATCCCTCCACAATCGATTCCACGTTTGACAGAACGTTTTTACAGAGTAGAACAAAGCCGTGACCGTGATAAAGGTGGTAGTGGTTTAGGATTATCCATCGTCAAACATGTACTTGCACGGCACAATGCAATTTTAGATATTGAAAGTACGTTAGGAAAAGGCAGTGTTTTTCGATGCAATTTTCCTGAAAAAATGATCATTAAAAATTCTACAAAAGGTTTTGATCAGCAAGCATAACTACACTTACACTTTCCATCAAAAGATCAGTTTTACAAAGCGCAAGACTATCAAGCATTAATTAAGTGAGTTTGATGCAGTCTAGAAATACTCACATGGAACCTTAACTAAACCCTTTCTTTAAAGTGTCATAAAAAAATCATATTTATGTAACTTTCTATCTATAGGATGCATAGTCATGTTAGCTATAGAGATGTCTAGATGACAACGAATATGCTTTGGCGTCAAACTGGTAAAACGCTGTATCTCCAGATAGCGCAGATCCTTGAAAAGGAAATCAGTCATATCTACGTACCGGGTGAAAATTTGCCCTCCGAAGTAGATCTTGCAACTCGTTTTTCGGTTAATCGCCACACTGTCCGGCACGCCATTGATGAACTGGTAGACAAAGGCCTGATAGAACGTCGCCATGGCAAAGGAATGTTTGTTCTTGATTTACGGATGGAATATTTAGTTGGTCAGGAAACTCGCTTTACAGAACAGCTTGAAGCTACAGGGAAAACCACCAATAGTCGCGTTTTACGTAAGCTCCCTTTACCTGCCCAAGGAGGAGTTGCAAAGCGACTCTCCATCAATGAAGGGCAAAAAATTATGTGGCTCGAAATTTTGCGATTGGTTGAAGATCGCCCTTTTTGTCTTGTTTCTCACTTTTTAACCCCTTCATTGATTGAGCCTATTTTAGATGGGTATAAAGAAGGTTCTCTACATAACTTCATTGCTAAAGAAACGGGATTGAAATTAGTACGTAGCAGTAGTGAGATCAGCGCCGTTTTGCCAATGTCAGATGATGCAACTCTACTTGCAATGCCTGCTCGTCAGCCCGTCTTACGGGTCAAAAGTTTGAATGTGGAAACAAAAAACAAAACGCCTGTTGAATATGCAGTTACCCGCTTCAGAGGTTCCCGCGCTCAATTATTAGTTAATCCTTAAATAAACCAAACAGTAAGTTTAATAGAGGAACTCAAAATGAAACTGAAACAATTATTCGTTGCCGGATTAACCGGTATGACTATGCTGTCAACGGTCTATGCTTCTGATCTGCCTAAAGGCACAGCAGATGTTCCTTTACGCGTCATGATGGTACCGGCTGATACGGGCGGCGCTGACATAGCAGAAGACTACAAACCTGTTTTCGATGCAATCGCAAAGCAGTATGACATCCATTTTAAAGTCATGTCTGGAAATAGTTATGCCGCGGTTGTTAAAGGCCTGTGTTCTGATCAAGCAGATATTGCCTGGTATGGGCCAGTGACCTTTGGTGAGGCCAAAGACATGTGTGGTGCGGAATTACTCGCTGTAGATGTGAAGAAAGGTGATTCTGTTTACTACTCAGGTATCTATTCACGTAAAGACAGTGGTATTAACAAATTGGCTGATCTAAAAGGTAAAAGCCTGGCCGTAGGATCAACTCATTCTACTTCATCTTTCAATTTTCCAATTGCAATGATCATTGATGCAGGCGTAGATCCTGTGAAAGACATTGCTACTATCGTTGTTGCTGGCAGTCATACTAACTCGATCGCAGCTTTAAAAGAAGGTCGTGTTGATGCGGCAGCTGCTTCTTTTAATTCTTGGGAAAAAGCGGTCAACAAAGGCATTATTGATCCGGCCAACTTCAAGGTACTCGCCAAGTCTGAGCCAATTCCAAATCCACCTTTGGCGATGAACCCAAAGTTAGATCCCACGCTTAAAACAAAATTACGTAAAGCCTTCAATAACATTCACCAACATGTTGCTGTGGGAAAAATTCGTGGTTATGGCGGAAAACAAGTTGACCGTTATGACGCAGATTATCCTGAAGAGAAAATGCTCGCAGTGTTGAAAAAACTTTCTAAAGTGACTGATACATTGAAGTCTGAAATTGTCGATAAAGCAGGTGAACGTACTGCAAGCGCAAAATAATAAATCTGATTATCGGTTGGTACCCTGGAGAGAAAATCTCTTCAGGGTTTTATTATTGAAAACCACATGTGCAATAATTTAAAGAGAAAAATAATGCTTGAATTCAAATCTGTGTCGCGCATATATCCAGATGGTACCAAAGCTACAGACAACCTGGATCTTTCAATTAATCGAGGTGAATTTTGTGTATTGCTTGGACCCTCTGGAGCAGGTAAGTCAACCTTGATGGGAATGATTAACGGCCTGGTAATACCTTCCAGTGGCAAGATCAGATTTGGTGATGTCTTCATAAATGCGAATAACCTGAAATGCTGTCAGCAACGTATTAGTATGATCCATCAACAATTGCACCTTGTACCGCGCCTTAACGTTTTGCATAACGTTATTACTGGAAAGCTATTCAAATTATCGACTTTCCACAGTTTGTTGAAGCTGTTTAATATTCCTGATCAACGTCTTGCCTGTAAATTACTAGAACAGGTTGGCTTAGAAGAAAAACATCTCTACCGACGCGCCTCAGAACTATCGGGAGGCCAGCAACAACGAGTAGCTATTGCGCGTGCTTTTATATCCAACCCCGAAGTTGTACTTGCTGACGAACCCGTCGCTAGCCTTGATCCAGCGGTTAGTCGTAGTGTTCTTGCCAGCCTGAAAACTGCTTCACGTAATCATAATGCTACTGTCATATGTAGTTTGCATCAGATTGAATTTGCCATTGAATTTGCCGATCGAATTTTAGGTCTACGCGACGGAAAGTTAATATTTGATGGCTGCCCTGAGGAGTTAACCTCAGATGTAATAAGAAAGATCTACGATCAGAAACAACCTCATCCATTAAAAACTGACGTATATAGACCTGCAACGTTATTACAACAATCGGCGGTCGCTTGAGAAAATAATGTCAGCAAATCAAGAGACAAATGTAGTAACAAAGCGACCATACGATCAATGGGATCTGCATCGTGCTATCACACCAAAATTGATTGGCTTATTATTATTGATCACTATCTGCTTAGGGATCTCAGCACACAACACGGAAATAGATAGAGCCACCTATGAAACGGGCAAGGCCATCGTTGCCATGACCGGTATGACCGATTCCAAAGTTCTTGATGGTGCAACAAGCTTTATCAAAGAGGCATTCCCTTTTACAATTTCTTCACGTAAAGCAACTAATCGCATTGATAATTTTGATCAAGAAAACCTGCCTCTGTTCAGTAGAATCGAAACCATTGAAGAGCGCAGTTACGATGCCTTGAGTGAAACTTACAGTGTCGAGAAAACCGAATATCTGATCCAACCCACAGGCTATCTGAAAAAAGTTCTGATAAAAATGTTCGAAACCATAGAAATGGGTTTCTGGGGAACATTTTTGTCTGTGTTGATCTCATTACCTCTCGGCATCCTAGCAGCGCAAAATTATAGTCCAAATCTATTCACCTACAATATTGCACGGCTATGGCTTGGCTTTAATCGCTCTATGCCTGAACTCATTATCGCACTATTTTTTGTCTTGATGTACGGTTTTGGACCCATTGCAGGCGTATTAGCGCTAGCCGTACATACGAGTGGTGTACTGGGTAAATTCTTTGCTGATGAAATAGAAAATTCGCCATCTGGTCCACAAACCGCATTGAAATCTTCTGGTGCAAATCGCATCAAAGTACTTCGTTTTGCTGTGCTACCAGCAGTATTTCCAGCCTTCGTCGGCTTTGTGCAGTACATATTCGAGCGAAACATCCGTACCGCCACAGTGCTTGGATTGGTTGGTGCCGGTGGTATCGGCATGGAACTCAAAGGTCGCTGGGATAGTTTTGCTTATTCCCATGTTTCTACCATTTTGTTAGTAATTTTTATCACCGTTATGTTGCTAGAACTTGCAAGCCAAAGAATTCGTAGCAAGAGCCTTTAAGCCAGGGTATTAAAAAGGAATTAATTAACAAACATGTTATCTAGACAACCAGACAAGGTAAACCGATCCCAGTGGGTAAAAGCACTTAGTGCACTTCCTATTGAACGCATTATTACGACCGGTGAAAGACTTGGCAGAACTTGGACGATTAAAGATAAATCATTGCCACAATCTGGTTTAGGCATGCTCAAATTACGGGATGGCGCACTCCATGAACCTTTTTATCTAGGTGAGTTTCCGATTGCTACTGCCTGGCTCGTTATCACAACGGACGATGGTCAAACGGTGGAAGGTGCAGCTCAAGTGATGGATGACACCATAGAGCTCGCAAAAATGCTTGCTTTGTTTGATGCGATTCTTGCCAACCAACTTAATGGTTGGGAACAGGCTATAGAAATGGTTAATGAGGGTATGGAGATTATCCATGCAATCAAAATAAAACGCCATGCGATGTTAACTAAAACACATGTTGATTTTTCGTTGTTGGATTCTATGGGGGACGGAGATGAAGATGTATGAATCAATCTGGGAACCAGTAAATCAGCAGCGCATTTTTCGTAAATTGATGGACATAATGACACGACCTGGTGAGATCAAAGACCTTGCAGAATTTGTCTTGGACTCAACAGCAGCAAGAGGGGTACTTGCAACACTACTTGATGCTGAAGTTAGTTTAAGTGATCACGATCAACAGCTACCGGTATCTGATTGGCCACTATTGCAGGCCAATAGTAACAACTCAGAAAATGCCGATTATATTTTCTGTTCTGGTTCAAGTACACCTGATTTTGAACCTCGTCTTGGAACATTACCAAGCCCTGACCTTTCTGCAACTATAATCATTAATATAAAAAATTTAAGCCGTGGTTCAGACCCTGGCTGCCTGCAACTTTCTGGTCCTGGAATCAAAACAAAATCCATGATCAACATCGAAGGTTTAAGCCCGGTATGGTTAGAAAAACGTGAGAGTTGGATCTGCAACTTTCCACTTGGTGTTGACATGATCCTTGTCGATCAAACACAAATCGTGGCAATACCACGTACCACAAAAGTGGAGCTATGCTAATGGGTTATGTTGCGATAAAAGGTGGCGGAAAAGCTATAAAGGGTGCTGAAGATCTGCTGGATTATTTGCGCTGCGAACAGGGCGATAATGGACAGCCACTTGATACAGAAACTATTGAAACCCAACTTCGTCTGCTTCATAGTCGGGTTATATCTGAAGGTGGCCTTTATCATCCAAAGCTGGCATCACTCGCCATTAAACAAAGTTTAGGTGACACCCTTGAAGCTTCATTTGCACTACGCGCTTATCGTTCTACCCAGCCACGTTTACTAGAAACCCCATTGTTAGACAGCAGTAACATGCGCATGATCCGTCGCATCTCTGCCGCTTTTAAAGATATTCCCGGCGGGCAAATATTAGGCTCTACCAGTGACTACGCATTACGTCTGCTGCGTATGGAATTACTGAATGAATCAGAAACAGACTTCCGTAAAATCTCACGTGACTGGCTGACGGATATACCTGAATCAGATCTTCCTGACAATTTCCCAAAAGTATTGGACAGTCTTCGTGAAGAAGGGCTATTACCTGCCGTCAATCTAATTGCAGATAAAGAGCCTTTTGATATCACCCGTGAGCCACTGATCTTTCCCGTACCCCGCTCTGCTGCACTGGCGACTATGGCGCGTGGCGAAACAGGATCATTACTAGCTATTGCTTACTCTAACATGCGTGGTTATGGCGATGTTCATCCGACAGTCGCCGAACTACGTATTGGTTATTTACCTATTATGTTGCCGCACCCGATCAGCGGTGAATTGATTGAGGCTGGCGAGGTTTTAATGACCGAATGTGAAGTGATCGCAATGTACGAAGATGAGAACGAGGCTAACAGTAAGCCAGTATTTACTCTAGGGTATGGCGCCTGTTTTGGACATAATGAAACCAAAGCTATAGCGATGGCGATTCTGGATCGATCATTACAAAAAGGGATGCAGGGTACGCCAGGTAATCCCTCTGAAGATCCGGAATTTGTGCTATTACATGTAGATGGAATCGACTCCATGGGATTTTGCACACATTACAAAATGCCACACTACGTGACCTTCCAGTCAGATATGGATCGATTACGCCAGACGCAACAAAATGTTAGCAAAGAAGACCATGCATCATGAGTAATTTCAGACAAGTTACTAGTCGTTATCCATTTGGTTTTCTTGATGAATATGCGAAAAAAGAGGTACGCCGCACTGTATTGAAAGCGATCGCAATCCCAGGTTATCAAGTCCCTTACTCCTCCCGCGAAATGCCCATGGGTCGAGGTTTTGGAACCGGCGGTCTTCAACTCACGCTTGGTATTATTGGAACTGATGATACTTTAAAAGTAATTGATCAAGGCTCTGATGATTCCGTTAACGCCGTTAACCTGCGTAGCTTTATCGAAATGACCTGTCCCGGAATCAATACTACCAATAAAACTGAGGAGGCAGATCTGATCCAATCACGTCACCGTATCCCGGAAAAGATATTACGTGAAGATCAAATAATTGTATTACAGGTACCATACCCAGATGCATTGGTTGTTGTTGAACCTTCCGAAGTTCAACGCAAAATCATGCACGGTGAAGCTGATTATTCACGGCTACTGGTTAAGCTTTATGAAGATATTGTGCAGTTTGGTGAGATCACTATCTCACACCGATACCCAACGCGCATAAATAATCATTACATTATCGATTCATCTCCGATACCACGCTGGGATGTGCCTAAGTTGCACCAATCTAAAGCACTGATCTTATTCGGCGCTGGTCGTGAGAAAAAGATTTATGCTGTACCACCCTATACTGATGCAGAACCCCTTGCGTTTGAAGATGTGAAATTTCGAGTAGAAGATTTTACTAATACTCAGGGACAGCGCCTAGCTTGTACGCAGTGCGGTTGTACGGACAGTTTTCTTGATGAGTTTATGATTGAACAAAATAAAAAAGTTTATCAGTGTTCTGATGCTGACTGGTGCAATAGTCAACAAAATGTAAGTGAGACTTTGCAATGAATAAAGTACTTGAGGTTCGAAATTTGACCAAAGTTTATGGTGAGGCTTGTGCTCAATGTTATACCCGTACTGGTCCTGAGTTCGACACTAATATCTGTTCACACTGCGGTAGTGTCATTGCTATTCACAATCTCTCTTTTGATCTGCATAAAGGCGAGATCCTTGGCATTATGGGCGAGTCCGGGAGTGGTAAATCGACGGTTGTGAAAAATCTATTTTTCGATCAAAAACCTACTACTGGGAAGGCTATTTTTTATAATGAAGATCATGAATATGATCTGTTTAATCTCAATGCCGCACAACAGCGCCACTTAAGAAATCATCACCTAGGAATGGTTTATCAAAACCCACACCTTGGACTTAATTTCGACATCTCTGCGGGTGGAAATATAGCAGAAAGATTGTTGATGAATGATTTGTACAATTACTCTGAGATTAGAACCCGTGCACGAGAATTGTTACTTCGCACTGAAGTTTTAACAGAACGTATGGATGAACTACCGAAGAATTTTTCTGGAGGCATGCAACAACGTGTTCAAATCGCAAAAGCATTAGCCACTAACCCACCTATGCTTTTCCTTGATGAGGTTACTACCGGACTGGATCTGTCAGTTCAGGCCAGAATTCTTGATCTGATTCTTGAGATCCAACAGGAAATGCAAACGGCCATGCTTGTTGTAACGCATGACCTGGGTGTTGTGCGCCTGCTTACCGGACGAACAATCGTCATGAAATACGGACGAATTATTGAGTCTGGTTTAACGGATCAGATCCTTGAAGATCCTCAACATGAATATTCACAACGACTAGTTGCCTCAGCACTATAATCAGGAGAGAGTGTGAATCCCAAACAAATATTACGCGTTGAAAATTTTTCCAAAACCTTCACGCTGCACGAGCAAGGTAAGGTCATTCCCTCTTCTAAGCAGATCAACTTTTCTGTATTCAGCGGAAAGCTTACGGCGATAGTTGGCCCAACCGGGGTTGGAAAATCTTCTGTACTCAAAGGAATTTTTCGTACGTATCTACCGTCTAGCGGTCGACTGCTTTATCAGACACAAAACGGCAATGAAATTGATCTGGCCCAAGCTGATGAGCATCAAATCCTTGAACTACGTCAGAATGAAATCAGCTTCGTCACACAGTTTTTACACGTACTACCACGCAAATCCACATTGGATGTCGTCGCCCAACCATTGTATAGAAAAGGGATCAAAGTTGAAGAAGCTCATCATCTTGCCAGGGAAATGTTGAATATCCTAAACATTCCAGAACCTCTATGGTCAGTACCGCCAGCAACCTTTTCCGGTGGCGAGAAACAACGTGTCAATCTTGCCCGTGGCCTCATCTCGAAGCCAAGATTGTTACTACTGGATGAACCAACGGCCAGTCTTGATCCAAAAACGACAGAAAAAGTCATCGAATTGATCGCCTGCATGAAAGATAAAGGAATCGCCATATTAGCGATTTTTCATCAGCCGGAGTTAGTCGAACGTTTAGCTGACTCTACGATTGAGCTTGAAGCACCCACTACTAATCCAGCTATAGAAATTAACTCTCAGGAGAATGCATATGAACCCGCTAGTTATGCCACAGGTACACAATAAACAAGCCAATTGTTATCTGACTGGTGCAAAAATTGTTTTGCGCGAAGAAGTACTTGAGGATGCCTCGCTACTGATCGAGGATGGTTTGATCAGCGCGATCAATCCTGAGTCTGTTCGTGGGATAGACGAAATTAATTTGCGTGGTAAATATTTGCTACCTGGACTTATTGATCTTCACTGTGATGCACTGGAGAAAGAAATTGAACCACGTGCTGGTGTGTTTTTTCCTTTACCATTTGCTATTGCTCAGGCAGATAAACGCAACGCAATGGCCGGAATTACAACCCCCTTTCATGCCCTTTCATTTGCAGATGAAGAACTGGGTGTTCGCAATAATAATATTGCTGCTGAGATTGCCCGCATGGTTCATACACTTCATGAAAACACCTTAGTCGATAATCGTGTTCACTGTCGTTATGAAATTACTGATCCCACTGGATTAGAGATCTTGCTTCAATTAATGGATAAAGGCTTCATTAATTTATTATCACTAATGGATCACACTCCAGGTCAGGGTCAGTTTAAAGATCTGGCTGCATATCAAGATTTCTTTGCGAGCAATTACAGTAGAAGTGCTGAAGAAGTTATGAAAATAGCAGAGCAAAAGTTGGCCAATGGCGATCAGGCTCAATATAGAATTGAAGCGCTGGCAACAAAGGCCAGAAACCATGCTATTCCATTGGCCAGTCATGATGATGACTGTATCTCACGTGTCGAAATCATGAATGCGGTTGGTGTCACTCTTAGCGAATTTCCGATCAACCTTGAAACGGCACAAGCAGCACAACACGTTGGTATGCATACCATTTTTGGTGCGCCGAACTTATTGCGTGGAAAAAGTCAAAGTGGATCAATGAAAGCATTGGAAGCAATTGAAGCTAATGTAGCCACCTGTTTATGTGGAGACTACTCGCCAGGAAGTTTACTCCCAGCAATTTTCAAATTACCCGAAATTTCTGATTTGAATCTTTGGGAGGCTACCAGACTGGTAACAGACAACCCGGCACAGGCAATAGGTCTGGATGATAGAGGTACAATCACAACGGGTAAACGCGCAGATCTTGTCATTGTAACAATGGTTGGTAATCTACCACAGGCAAGTTGCACATTCGCTGCAGGTAAGCCCGTCTTTCAAGCCGGCTTTCTGGAGAATAGCAATGTCTAAGATGTCTCACGGATACCTTTTTTATCTGGTTGGACCTTCTGGTGCTGGAAAAGATAGCCTAATCAATTATGCCAGAGAACATATTTCTGAAGGCAATAAAAAAGTCGTTTTTGCACACCGATATATTACCCGAGCACCCGTGCTACAAGGTGAAAATCATGTCTATTTGAGTGAACGAGAATATGATAAACGGCTTCAAGATGGCTTATTTGCGATGCATTGGAAAAGCCATGATTATGCATATGCTATTGGTATCGAAATCAATGCCTGGTTAGCAAAAGGTATGAATGTTGTAGTCAATGGGTCACGTGCCTATCTGCACACAGCCTTGACACTTTACCAACAGATGAGGATTATTGAAGTCAGTGTCTCAAATGATGTACTTCGACAGCGTCTGACTCTGAGAAATCGTGAAACACCTGAACAAATCGTACAACGCCTCAATCGTCAGATTCTCATTACTGAATGCCCGAACAAATTTGTGATTGAAAATAACGGTTTATTAGAAGAGGCTGGTAATCGATTGCTCGATTTCATCATTGATAACAATGCCTCCACTCAATGCGCCTAACTTTTCTTGGAACAGGAAGTGCTGGTGGTGTACCTCTTTACGGCTGCCATTGTTCGGCTTGTGCACGGGCATTAGTACTTAAAGATCACATTCGTAAACCCTGCTCGGTATTAGTAGAAACTGAAAATACCCGCATTCTAATTGATGCAGGCTTAACAGATTTGCATGAGCGATTTCTACCAGAAAGCCTGGATGCAATCCTGCTAACTCATTTCCATGTAGATCATGTACAGGGATTGTTTCATTTACGCTGGGGTGTAGGGCATCAAATCCCTGTTTATACATCTGATGATGAGGAAGGTTGTGCGGATCTCTACAAATATCCCGGAATACTCGAATTTCATAAAGTCCCCATTTTCAAGCCATTTATGATCGAAGATATTCAGATTGTCCCTGTTCCGCTAATGCACTCAAAACCAACCAACGGTTATGTCATTTCTAAGAGTGGTATAAACACCGCTTACCTTACCGATACAAAAGGACTACAAACTGAAACGACAGATTATCTGCAACAACATCCAGTGAAGACATTAATTCTTGATTGTACATACTCACCTAAACATACTGTGCCTAGTAATCACAATAACCTGGCCACTGCACTAGACACAATACAATCAGTATCTCCTATCGAAACTTATCTGACACATATTAGCCACGAATTTGATAACTGGTTGATAGAAGATCACGCAAAGACAATACCTGATAATGTAACAATAGCTCGTGATGAAACTTCAATCAGTCTATAAAAACTAATAGTTTGAAATGAGTTGTTTAGTAATTTTTATTTAATGATCGTTTTTAGCCGCCAAAGATCAATTTCAGAATATAAAAGAAGATCACAGACAAGAAACCACCTACGGGTAAAGTGACAATCCAGGAAAGAAAAATATTCCGTACCACGGCAAGATCCAGTGCACCAATACCCCTAGCAATCCCAACACCTAATACTGCGCCAACGAGAGTGTGAGTTGTTGAGATTGGGATACCTGTTGCAGAAGCAATTACGACAGTTGTCGCTGCTGCAAGTTCGCAACAAAATCCCCTGCTTGGAGTCAATTCTGTAATATTTTTACCCACTGTTGCAATAACTTTTCTGCCAAGCATGGCAAGACCAAGAACAATCCCTGCCGCACCGAGTAATAAGACCCATACAGGCAAGTTTGATTTTTGGCCAATTTCACCACCGCTATTAACAATACTAACAACAGCAGCAACTGGACCAATGGCATTTGCTACATCATTTGAACCATGGGCAAAAGCCATGGCGCAGGCAGTGAAGATCATTAAAACAGCAAAAACACGTTCTACATTAGCAAAATGGGATTTTTGATTTGCCGCTGGATCAATTTTGATTTTACGAACAAAGTAAGTACCAATTGCCATCGTGATAATACCAAAACAAATAGCAGCAAATATAGCCTGGAAGGATGTTATTTCGAGGCCAACATGTTTCAAACCTTTCAGTAAAGTGACAAGTGCAATTATAAAACCAACAAAGAAGATGTATCCTGGGACATAGCGTTTGGCATTCTCGAAAGGTGTATCTGTTCCTAATACTAACTTTTGAACGCTCATAAAAAATCCAAATGCAATAGCACCTGATAGTACCGGAGATACGACCCAACTAGCTGCTATTTTTCCAACTTTGCTCCATTGAACAGCATCCACACCAATGCCAACAATGGCAAAACCAACAAGGGCGCCTACAATGGAGTGGGTCGTTGAAACTGGCCAACCTCGACGAGAAGCGATTAGTAGCCAGGTACCTGCGGCAAGTAATGAAGCTAACATGCCATAGACAAGTAGTTCGGGGGTGCTCGCTAATAAATCGGCATCAATGATACCTTTGCGAATTGTGCGTGTGACTTGTCCTCCGGCAAGGAATGCACCTGCAAATTCGAAAATCGCTGCAATAATAATCGCTTTTTTGATTGTAAGTGCACCTGAACCAACAGATGTCGCCATCGCATTTGCAACATCGTTTGCACCAATTCCCCAAGCCATGAAAAGTCCAAAGACCCCTGCCAGGATCAATAAGATCATTGCATATTCCATTGTATTCTCCTTATCCTTATTATTGTCCGAGCATTAGTTGAAGGCGGTTTCCAACACGTTCCGCCCCATCAGCAACGTCTCCTGTTAAATCGATTATTTTGTATAGGAAAATTACATCAATGGGATTAAGATTTTTTTCAATATCATAGAGTTTTGCCCTAATTTTGATCTGCATGAGATCGGTTTCATGTTCAATATCATCAATTTCACTCAGCATATCTTCGACGACATTGATAACGCCTTGAACAAATCCACTCCCAACTAATTGATCTAGCTCGTTGATTGCAGTACATGCTTGCGTGCAGCAATCAATATTCCGTTTTACAAATAAGAGAAAGTCATCAGCTATGAGTTCGGGAATTTGCATTTGGCGGCCAAGCATCAAACCTGCAATATCTTTGGCCTTACCCGCTATTTTGTCTTGAATTTGTAAGACGTTGAGTAAATCTGATCGAGATACTGGCATAAACATACGATTTGGCATCTGCGCGCGCAATTCGTTTTTTAAATCATCAGCTTCTCGTTCTAATGTTGCAATGGTCTCATACTGCTCTTCTAAGACAATAAGATCTTTTGCAAGTACAGCTTCGATACAAGGAACGAGTTCTTTAACACATGCATGCACCTTCTCCATGTGCTGCTGAAGAGGTTTTACTGGGGAACCACCAAAGATCCCACTGAGATAACTACTAGCCACAATTCACTCCATATTGAGTCCAACATAGGGAATTATGACAGAAATATGATGATTACATTACAACTTTAACTATTCGTGAGAGATCTCTTTTCGCATATCTTCAATACTCGTGTGACGAACATCTTTTCCTTCAACAAGATAGATTACATTTTCACAAATATTGTGTGCATGATCACCGATGCGTTCCAAAGCTCTGACTGCCCAAACTGCATCAAGTACGTGTGTGATACTACGAGGATCTTCCATCATGTAGGTGATCAGCTGTCGTAATATGGCGCCGTACTCTTCATCTATTTTTTTATCTTGCGCTGCCACTTCAACGGCTTTGTGTGAATCCATTCGGGCAAAAACATCAAGTGAATCATGCAACATTTTTTGCACGTTCTTGCCCATCGAAAGTATACTGACATAATAAGATTTTGGGCTTTCCTGTTCATTCATATGGATAACCATCTTACCGATTTTCTCTATCTCGTCGCCGATGCGTTCAAGATCAGAAATAGTCTTGATAACCGCGAGAACCAGTCGGAGATCACCCGCTGCTGGCTGACGTCTTGCCAGTACTTGCGTACATTCTTCATCGATGTCGACCTCCATTGAATTAACCAGATAATCACTGGCGGAGACACCTTCGGCCAGTTCAATATCACGACGATCTAGTGCATCAAGTGATTTGGTTAATTGATCTTCAACAAGCCCTCCCATACTCATGACACGGGCTCTTAAATCTTCAAGTTCTTGATCAAATTGTTTTGAAATATGTTGAGGTAGTGATCGAGTTGCCATATATGAATTCCCCTTAACCGTAACGACCGGTTATGTAATCTTCGGTTTGTTTCTTTTGTGGGTTTGTGAAAACACCGCTGGTATCACCAAATTCAACCACATCACCAAGATACATAAAAGCCGTGTAGTCAGAAACACGCGCAGCCTGCTGCATGTTATGCGTGACAATAACAATGGTGTATTCATCTTTTAATTGATAGATCAGTTCTTCAATTTTTAAAGTCGATATAGGATCGAGTGCAGATGCAGGTTCATCAAGTAGAAGAACTTCAGGCTCTATGGCAATCGCTCTTGCGATAACCAGCCGTTGTTGCTGACCACCAGACAGACCAAGTGCATTATCATCTAATCGGTCTTTAACCTCCTCCCAGAGTGCGGCAGATTTTAATGATCGTTCAACGACTTGATCGAGGGTACGACGACTTTTCACACCTTGTAATCTTAAGCCATAGGCAACATTTTCATAAATTGATTTTGGAAAAGGATTTGGTTTCTGAAACACCATGCCCACTCGACGACGAAGTTCAGCAACATTAACTCCCTTGTCATATATGTTGTCATCGTGCAGCAATATTTTTCCTTCTATTCTGGCAATGTCGATCAAATCATTCATTCGATTGAAACAGCGCAGTAATGTCGATTTTCCGCAACCACTTGGCCCGATAAAAGCCGTTACTTTCTTTTCCGGGATCACCATGTCTATATCTTTCAGTGCAAGTTTATCGCCATAATACAAATTAAGCTTTTCTACACGCAGACATTCTTTTTCTTCATCCATAGACATGGTTTCATTTTTTGATCTCAGTGATGAAACGTCGACAGTATGGGTTAGTGGTTCATTTTGATTTTGCATAATTTTGATTTTACGTATTTCTTATTGCGCCGAAGAAATATACTTTTCTCTTAAGTGATTACGGATTTTAATCGCTGCGAAATTTAACGTGATAATTAGAACAACAAGTGCCAACGCTGTTGCATAAACTAGTGGTCTGGCAGCTTCAACATTAGGGCTTTGGAAACCTACATCGTAGATATGAAAACCCAAATGCATAAATTTACGATCAAGGTGTAAGAAAGGATAATTTGCATCTAATGCTAATGAAGGTGCTAGCTTTACAACCCCTACCATCATCAGTGGAGCAACTTCCCCTGCCGCACGCGCAACTGCCAGGATCAAGCCAGTCATCATGGCGGGTGTTGCCATCGGTAAGACTGTTCGCCATAAAGTTTCAGCTTTAGTCGCACCAAGTGCAAGGCTACCTTCTCGAATTGCTCTTGGGATCCGTGATAAACCCTCTTCAGTCGCTACGATCACAACCGGCACTGTGAGTATTGCTAAGGTTAAAGACGACCACATTAAACCAGGTGTACCAAAGGTTGGTGAAGGAAGCGCTTCAGGGAAAAATAATTGATCAATATTCCCCCCTAGAAAGTAAACAAAAAAACCCAATCCAAATACACCATAAACAACAGAGGGTACACCAGCAAGATTATTAACAGCAATACGAATAACGCGTGTGAGTGGGCCTTTGCTTGCATATTCATGTAAATAAATTGCAGCAACAACGCCAAAAGGTGTGACAAGCACAGCCATAATCATAACCATTAATACGGTACCGAAAATTGCAGGGAAAATTCCACCCTCCGTATTAGCTTCTCTTGGATCGTCAAAAATAAACTCACCCATTTTAGTAAAATAGAATTTTACTTTTTCCAACGTACCCATCTTGTTAGGTTTATAAATGCGCCGAACTTTTGAAATCGGTATTTCGACTTTTTTTCCATCGCTGGTTGACACTTGAATCGTGTCGCGATTAATTTCTTTGTAAAGATCTACAAGTTGATCTTGAAAGACTTTGTATTCTTTATCTAACTCAGTTCGTTTTTGATCGAGTAATTCATAAAGTCTTTTATCTTTTATTTCATCAAGTTCTAGACGGCGTTTGTCTAGACGTAATTGTTCAACTTTATGGTTGATACTGCCAATGAGATCTTTCTCAATGTGTTTGATCTGCTCAGAAATTTTTTGCTTATATTTGATGCTGGCTTGGACAGTTTCCCAAATTGATTCCGGTTTTGAATTTGCATCAATAGAAGAACTATCAGAAAAGGAATTGAGGTATCCATAAAAATTCCCCCATTCTTCACGCTCAATAACAATGACTTCAGAAGGGATGTTTTTTTTAGTTATTCCAGGATCAAGTATCCACTGAAAATCTAGACTACCCAGATCTCTATTACCACTTTTGATCAAATAGCGGTCAACCAGATCTGTGCCCTCGGGAATTTCCAAACCTTGATCACGCAACCGAACTGCTTGAACTGTTTCATGCTCAACAACTTCACCAACAATATTAATACTCTCGTTTCTATTTTGGTACTCAAACGAAACAATTTCACCCGGCCAAAACTGACCCAAACCTCTCGCTGCGATGAGTAACAAAAGGCCAGCAACCATGACCAGTGAAATACTCACTGCTCCTGCCGTTAGCCAAATCCAGGGCGTGCCACCTTTTATCCAATCAGTTAGTGATGAGAATGATAATTTCATATCTTAAAGGCTACTGTATTTTTCTCTTAATCGCTGACGAACAAGTTCAGCGATAGTGTTAAACATAAATGTTGCCATAAACAAGACTAATGCTGCCAGGAACAAGATTCGATAGTGTGTACTGTCAACTTCCGACTCAGGCATTTCCACGGCAATATTTGCAGATAATGCTCGAAAACCTTGAAAGATATTGACGTCCATAATGGGCGTATTACCTGTGGCCATTAAGACGATCATTGTCTCGCCAACTGCACGACCAAAACCGATCATTAATGCAGAGAAAATGCCCGGGCTGGCGGTTAACAAAACCACACGAATTAAGGTCTGCCAGCGCGTAGCACCTAGTGCTAATGAACCAACAGTAAGATGTTTCGGCACACTGAAAATCGCATCTTCACTGATAGAAAAAATAGTTGGAATTACTGCAAACCCCATAGCAATACCAACAACTAAGGAATTCCGTTGATCAAAATCTAGCCCGAGCGTATTAGCAACCCAGGCAGGCATGTCATTATTGAAAAAGGTTGCTTCAATTGGGTGACTTAGGCTCATGGCAATTAAGCTGGAAATAATGACAACGGGTATCAATAAAGCAGCTTCCCAGCCATCGGATATATTGTGGCGTATACGTGTTGGTAATTTTGTCCAGAAAAATGCAGCTAATAACACCGATGACGGGACTAATATGAAGATCAAAAACACACCGGGAAGATTCTTTTCTACCAGTGGTGCTAACCATAAACCAGCAAGGAAGCCTAAAATGACAGTGGGTAATGCCTCCATGATCTCAATGCTAGGTTTGACCACATTACGCATTTTTGGCGTCATAAAATAAGCGGTAAAGATCGCGCCAAAAATTGCTAAAGGAACCGCAAATAACATTGCATAAAAAGCAGCTTTTAAGGTACCGAAGGTAAGTGGAGTTAAGCTAAATTTCGGTTCAAAGTCATTACTTGCAGAAGAAGACTGCCAGATATATTCGGGCTGTTGTCTACTTTCATACCAAACTTTGCCCCAAAGTGAATTCCAGGATACCTCAGGATGTTCATTGTCGATATGCATGAAATGCATATCACCTGTAGTTGTCGTTGCCAGCAAAGCATTCGCTCTGGGAGAAACTGTCAGCAGGCGAATGTTTTGATCAAAAATTGATTTCACCAACAGTTTTCGATGAGCTGTTGTATGGAAAAGCCCGATGTTTCCACCCTCATCTGCCACAGCAAAACCTTTGCGAGAATGTTCTGGTGCAATTATTGAAATTGGTTTGTTACTTAATTTGAAGTCACGAACTTTTTTTATTTTGTACTTGTTATTGTTATCTCTGACCGGAAACCATTGGCTTATTTTACCGTTAGAATCTCCGATTAAGATTGAAATTCCACCGGCCAGAAACTCAATTGCAGTTACTTTTTCATTTTCACTTACGACACCAATACGATCTATTAAGACTGGTTTATCTATATCTGATATTGAGAAGTAGATTAGATCGTTTTTGTCGGTAATGATGTATAGCTCATCTTGATCAACATCTAGTCTAAGCCACGTTATGTTTTCCCCCGGCAAATCAATCTCAGTTTGTTCTTTTTCGACCTCAACATCATTACCCAACATAGATTCTTCGGTGGTAAAACGCGTAAGTAATAGCCGATTATCTGCTGTGACTGCTACCACCGTGGTTTGGTCTTCACTATTTTGTGCAGATAATTTGACGATAGATCGACCTTTCTCATCTAGCTCGACAGGATCTTCACCTAACGGAAATTCCAATTCTGGGGATATCTTACGCACATCGTTCGGAAAACTGATCTGGTAGACGTGTTTTGCGAGCAGCATAGAACCATTTTCTAGTCCTAACGCGATGATAGCTTGTGAAGGATCACCTTTGCTGACGGAGGTAATTTTTTGGGTTGCTTCTTGCAACGCAAGAAGGTTTTTTTGATTAAGAACAGTACCTTCTTTTAATGTAAAAAATGTAGCTTTACCCTGTAGATCAACACTCAAACCAATTTCAGCGTATTCCTCCGTCGTAATCAGTTCTGGCACATTGCCGAGAATTTCTGATGTATTGAGTTGGGATTTGGTTTCTATTTCTGCGCCTTTAAATAGAGGGACGACAACATAGAACAAATAAAAGAAGATCAAGAGTATTGCGATAATAACGCTGATACCACCAAAGCCCATGGCCTGCCTAAACAAACGGTCTTTGAGATCTCGCCAACGTTGGCGTCGCAGGGTCGCAGGGTCATTACGTTTAGGCAAAATATGATCGGTGGAAGTATCAGTCATAATATTTACTGGATGTTACACGAACTCTCACTTTTAAAAAAAGCCCCGCAAAAGCGGGGCAGATACTAAATTACACTAATTAACTAGAACTGCTTTTACTGACTTAATTCAAACAACGCTTCTTCTGCCACGACTGCAGGTAGAGGAATATATCCATCTTTGACAACCACTTCCTGACCTACTTTTGACAATATCATTTTAACAAATTCAAGCTCCAATGGTGAAAGTGATTTATTAGGATGTTTGTTTACGTAAACATATAAAAAACGACCTAAAGGATACTTACCCGTTACGGCATTTTCTGGCGTAGCATCGATAAATTCCCCATCTGGTTTTTTAGTCAAAGGAACTGCACGCACACCCGAAGTTTTATAACCAATACCAGAATAACCGATACCGTTGACCGATTTAGTAATGCCTTGTACGACAGAAGCAGAACCTGGTTGCTCATTCACAGAATCTTTATAGTCACCTTTGCAGAGTGCTTTCTTTTTGAAGTAACCATAAGTACCAGAAACGGAATTTCGTCCATATAGTTGGATAGGACGGTTAGCCCATTCACCCGTTAAACCTACGTCACCCCAGTTTGTAATGTCTGCATCGTGTTTACATTTTCGAGTTGCAGAAAAGATCGCATCCACTTGTGGAATAGATAAGCCTTTTACAGGGTTATCTTTGTTAACATAGACTGCAAGAGCATCGATTGCGACTGGAACAGCGGTAGCTTTATAGCCATGTTTTGCTTCAAAAGCCGCTGCTTCTTTGTCTTTCATTTTACGACTCATAGGGCCGAAATTTGAAGTACCTTCTGTTAGTGCAGGTGGTGCTGTTGAAGAACCAGCCGCTTGAATTTGGATATTAACGTTAGGGTATAAACGTTTAAATTCTTCACCCCAGAGCGTCATTAAGTTTGCTAGCGTATCAGAACCGACACTAGAAACATTGCCCGATACACCACTCGCTTTTTGGTAATCCGGAAGTCCCGAATCCGCTTCAGCATAAGATCCCACCGGGATCATGAACGCAGCGGCAATTGCACTTGCTCTAAAGAAATTTTTATTGAAAAACATTTTATTACCTTCCTCAGGATGACTGTTAATGAATCACCGACAGTATGATCAGGACAGGTAACAAGTTTGTTACAGAAATATTACAGCTTGATGACAAGCTGTGTTTTTATAATTAAAGGAAATTATTTAGGCCTATAGAACAGTTAGTTAACCTGATGTGATGGTCTCCTCCCCCTAACGGCATCTAGGTGCCATGATTGAACTGACATACACACAATCAAAAGAGGAGAAGACCAAAATGAAGACTACAACAATCGGGTTAGACATAGCAAAAAACGTATTTCATGCTGTCTGCTGTAATCAACAAGGGCGTATAATCAAAAAGAAAATGTTAAAGCGAGCGCAGGTACTCTCCTTTTTTCAATCTCAACCTCCTTGTTTAGTCGCAATAGAATCTTGTGCAACGTCACAGTATTGGGCCCGAGCGATACAACAACAGGGACATCAGGTGAAATTACTACCACCTCAGCATGTTAACGCATTTCTAATCGGCAATAAGAATGATTATAACGATGCCTTGGCCATCGCCGTTGCTGCGAAACAACCTCATTTAAAAAGTGTGGGCATTAAATCAGTTGAGCAACAAGACAACCAGGCACAACATAAAGCAAGAGACTTAGCGGTCAGACAAAGAACCGCATTATGTAACCAAATGAGAGCGCTTGTTGCAGAATATGGCATTAGCCTTCGTCCCGGCCTAAATACCCTACGTCAATCTATCCCGTTGCTATTAAGTGATGAGAACGAACGGTTGTCCGTTACTTTCAAAAGGATACTGCGCCAGCTAAAGGAACAATGGCAATCACTTGATGCCTGTATTGCGACATTTGACCAATTGATCATTCAATCGGCAAAAAACAATGCGATTTGCCAACGCTTACAAACTATTCCAGGGTTTGGGCCGATGGTCTCGAGCGCGTATTTTAATGAAGTGGGAAACGGCGCTCATTATCACAAAGGGCGCGATGTGTCCGCCTCATTAGGACTTGTTCCACGACAGTACAGTAGTGGTGGTAAAGAGGTGCTACTGGGGATCAGTAAACGCGGCAATAAATACCTTCGTTGTTTGTTAATTCTAGGCGCGAAGGCCGTGGTATCAAGAGCCAAAACGAAAGGCGATAAACTGAGTCAATGGATTAATCGTTTAGTTGAGACGCGGGGGCATAATCGAGCGTGTGTGGCGTATGCCAACAAAATGGCAAGAATGGCCTGGGCTATAACGGTTTCTGGTGATGACTACTCACCGGCCTAAATAGAGAGAACAAATCATTTCAACGAATTGCGAAGGTAAAACTAAAGATGGCATAACAGGTCAAACCAGCCTATTGAAAACCTGTCGAGCTCAGGGGTAACTAATACCGATAACCTGATAAGGAAAATAGGCGCGTAATACATCCAGGTCAGAAGTTGAAAACTTCATTGAAGGCCGTATATATGACAGCAATCCTGTCCCTGTTATCTGAATGTTTTATCTTGCAATACGGGAGGAGACCATATATGAGATCGGTTTAAGCCACGGTTGCTAATGCCCGTTTTAAGTAATTAAATTCATCGCCAGACAAGTTCAAAGACGGCTTATTCTCTTTCAGACAATAAGCGATCAATCCACCGATAAGATTAAGCATAAAACCATGTACAGAGCGGTGTCTGGAATGTTCTATCTGAGTAATGTTCTTCAACTGGTCATTAATGGTTTCAATAATAAAACGTCTGCTCAGCATGGCTCTGTCCCAGAGCGATGTAGCTTTTGCCTTCATGTTTTTTCGAACATTTGTCACCAACTCCACGCCTTTATCAAACAATTCGCTCGATAAGGCTTGGCTGATATAGCCCTTATCCCCGTAAAGTTTGCCACTCATCGCCTTGCACAGCTCGGGAACAGGCTGACGGTCATCGATATTTCCCGGGGTGATTTTGGCTGCCAGGATATCCCCCTGATGATTGGTGATAAGGTGTAACTTGAAACCATAAAACCAACCCATTGTGCCTCGACCTCGCTGGGCGATGTCTTTGAAAACACGGTGGCGTGGAATACGGAGGTTGTGGCACACTTTTAAGGCGGTTGAATCAACAAACGCAACACCTGTGGGTTTCCCTTTAAGATAAGAAAAGTAGCTACATAAAGGAACGAGCACTGTCGGCATCACCTCCAGAAACCGCGTGTAGCTTAGCATCTGTGGAAAATCCTCGGCATAGAATTGAGCGATAAACCCTTTGTAGTAGTTCTTGAAATCGCGATGGTTGGAGTGATGAAACAGGATGATGATAGTCATGATTTCGCTGGCTTGCATTCGCCCAACTCGACGGCGTTTGCGTTGCCCATCGGTCAGTAATTGTTGTTCCCACAACGGTATGAAGTGCTGACAGAAGTCATCGACATCACAAAAGATTTCAACTAGTTTATCCATTGGCTTGTTCTCCTTTTTTTTCAATTGTTTGGTCACAATTGATCTGATCGGGGGACAAGCCGTTAGTTCATTTCCTTAAGCCGAGTTGGGGTTAGTTACGATATTTTTCTTTGTCTTCCAGTCTTCTTTGGTGTCGCAGATTAACTCCGTGGATAAGATAGATCACATATTCGGCGATATTTCCTGCATGTGCTCCTAGCCTTTCAAGTGATTTCAACATTAACGTGATGTTGATCGAATGTCCGAGGTTTCTCGCATCTTCAAGTACAAAGGTTGTTAAATGCCTTAAAGATGATTGAAATTCAGCATCAAGCTCCTGATCAGCATTGAGTAAAGATTTTGCTAATTTTGAATCTAATTGATCAAAAGCAGTTAGTGCGGTTTCTAATAATTCCAATGACAATCTGCCCATTACAGAAATATCACGCAATTGGTTTTTTGCAGGCTTCGGTTGATTAGCATCTGAAAGTGACTCAATAATGTGTGCGATTCGAGCTGCTTCGTCACCAATTCTTTCAAGATCGACAACGATCCTGGAGAATGCCATCGTAATCCGCAGATCTTTGGAGACTGGACCACGTTTGTTAATGAGATCAATTATCTTATTATCAATAGCAACTTCCATGGAATCGACTTCCGGCTCTCTTTCCAAAACCAGTTTGGCCGCTTTTTCATCCTGTTCGAGCAATGCTTGAAGCGCGAGTCGACTTTGATCTAAAGCCAAGCCGCCCATTTCAAGTATTTGTAAGTGCAGATTATTCAAGTCACCATCAAAGCGCTGATCGGCATGTCCTTCTAGTGGTTGATTCATCGTATTTCTCCGTCACAGTTAGCCGAATCGGCCGGTAATATAATCTTCCGTCAGTTGATGTATTGGTGCATTGAAAATTTGATTAGTTTCACCTACCTCAATCAGGTCACCCAAATGGAAGTAAGCGGTTCGATCCGAAACTCGCGCAGCTTGTTGCATAGAGTGTGTGACAATACAGATTGAGTAATTTTGGCGTAATTCAAGCATCAGCTCTTCAATAGCTGCAGTTGAAATTGGATCTAAGGCTGAACAAGGCTCGTCCATTAAAATTACTTCTGGCTCAACAGAGATAGTCCGTGCAATGCACAGGCGCTGCTGTTGGCCGCCGGACAATCCGGTGCCAGGTTGATCCAGTCGATCTTTAACCTCTTCCCAAAGACCCGCTTTTTTTAAACTCGTTTCGACTATTTCATCAAGATCATCTTTGTGGCTGGCAAGACCGTGGATTTTTGGACCAAAAGTGATGTTCTCGCGGATTGATTTGGGAAATGGATTTGGTTTTTGAAAGACCATGCCCACCGTTGCACGTAAAGGAACAACATCAATCTCATCACCATTAATATCTAGTCCGTCCATTTCTATCTTGCCGGTAACTCGACAGATATTAATGGTGTCATTCATTCGATTAAGACAGCGGAGGAAGGTTGATTTACCACAACCAGAAGGTCCAATCATCGCAAGAATCTCGGATTTTCCTACATCGAGATTCAGGTTTTTGATCGCCTGTTTTTCCCCGTAATAGACATTGATATCTGTACATATCATTCGTGGATCGTATACACGAATCTCACCGACAGTACGTCGGTCTTCTCGGCTTATTTTTGGTTGATTAGAATTGATCTCGACTGAAGTTCTAACGTGTTGCTCAATCACATCACTTGTTTGTTCATTTGTTAATGTTCCTAATTTCATAACGGTATTCCTCAATAAATTATTTTGTCTACCAGCGACGTTCAAATTTTCTTCTTAGAAGTACGGCCAAAGCATTCATTAAGATCAGAAATCCTAATAAAACCATAATCGCGGCGGATGTTTTTTCAGTAAAAGCGCGTTCTGGACTGTCAGCCCATAGATAAATTTGAACTGGCAAAACGGTTGATGGATCAAAAGCGCCGCCTGGAATATCAACAATAAACGCAACCATACCGATCATCAAAAGTGGTGCAGATTCTCCTAAAGCTTGCGCCATACCAATGATAGTGCCTGTCAACATGCCCGGCATTGCTAATGGTAAAACATGATAGAAAATGGCTTGCAAAGGCGAGGCACCAACACCCAAAGCTGCTTCTTTGATTGAAGGTGGAACTGATTTCAGTGCTGCACGGCTGGAAATAATAATGGTGGGTAGTGTCATTAATGTCAGTACTAATCCACCAACAAAAGGAGCCGATCTTGGAAGACCGAAGAAATTGATAAATACAGCCAGCCCTAACAAACCGAAAACAATAGAAGGCACCGCTGCCAGGTTGTTTATGTTGACCTCTATAATGTCGGTTAGTCGGTTTTTGGCTGCAAACTCTTCTAAATAAATCGCCGCTGCAACGCCAATCGGAAACGACAAAAGCAATGTCACTAACAAGGTATAAATAGAGCCAACAATAGCTCCTCGAATACCTGCAAGTTCCGGATTGCGTGAATCTCCATTAGTAAAAAAGATCGTATTAAAACGCTTTTCTATTCGATCTTGTTCTACCAATTTATCGACCCAGCCAATCTGATTGTCTTTGACGCGCCGATCATCTTCGGGTAATAAGCGATCAATATGCCCTTTAATCAACATATCGATCTCATCATCAGCAGGTACCCAGAGATCAAATTTCTGATCAATTAAACCAGAATCATTTTTGATCATTCTCTCAAGTTGAAAGGCAGCGTCTTGACTAACCAGACCATTCAATTTCCGTTTGTCACGGCGCCCATTAACATTAGGAAACATTTTACGCAAACTGGATTTTACAATACCTGCGTAGTTTGCTGAGGCGATTGCTTCTGCTGTTCGATTAGAGTTGGCCAATTCAGACTCCGTAAGATCAATTTCAATGCTGATGTAAGTCTGCTGAAAAGCACCATAGCCTTTACTAATAATACTGGTGAAAAGTAACACCAGAAAAAGTACACCTAAGAAAATTGCAGACTTCCCGAGAAACTGGAATCGTTTTTCAGCACGTTTTCGTTTCTTCATACCAGCATTCACCACCTCCATGGGGGTTTTTCTTGTGGGTACGTCGTTATCTTCTATCGAAGAATTAATTTGATTATTCATATTGTTCCCGGTATTTACGCACGATGTGTAGTGCTATAACGTTGAGAATGAGTGTGATCACAAAAAGTGCTAAACCCAATGCGAATGCCGCGAGAGTCTTAGCGCTATCGAATTCTTGATCACCCGTTAATAAGGTCACGATTTGAACGGTTACCGTTGTAACAGCGTCGAGTGGATTAGCCGTCAGGTTTGCAGCAAGCCCGGCTGCCATAACCACGATCATCGTTTCACCAATGGCTCGTGATACAGCAAGTAAAATGCCCCCAACAATTCCTGGCAATGCGGCTGGGAAAATGACCTTGCGAATGGTTTCAGACTTAGTAGCACCTAATCCATACGCACCATCTCGCATGGCTTGAGGAACTGCGTTTATCACATCATCTGATAAGGATGAAACTAATGGGATAATCATAATACCCATCACTAAACCTGCAGCTAATGCACTTTCTGAGGCGACATCAAAACCTATATTTGTACCCAAGTTCCGAATGAAAGGTGCTACGACCAGTGCTGCAAAAAAACCATATACAACAGTTGGTATGCCTGCCAGAATTTCAAGCAATGGTTTTGTAATTGTTCGAACTCTTTCTGATGCATATTCGGAAAGATAAATCGCAGACATTAAGCCAATAGGAACGGCAACGAACATTGCAATGAACGAGATCAAAAGCGTGCCGGTAAAAAGAGGTATCGCGCCGAAGCTACCACTTGAACCAACCTGATCTTCACGTATTGCCGTTTGAGGACTCCACTCTAGACCAAAGAGAAAGTCACTGGCAGGGATCATGTTAAAAAAACGTAAAGACTCAAATAAAACCGAAAGTACGATTCCTAACGTAGTTAAAATGGCAATGCTGGAACAAAGGATCAAAAATGCTTTTACTAACCATTCGACAACATTCCTTGCTCGAAATTGCGGGTGTATTTTTCTTAGTGCAACAAGACTTAACACTATTGCACCAGAAAGTGCTAGTACGGTAAGAATAACGTGACTGGTACTTTGTAGACTCTTATAACGGTCTGCAGCTACCTGTAAGCTTGTATTAACCTCACCGGAAGTGACATTTCCCGCCACAAGATTTTTAATATCGTTCACAACAAGGTTAAGATTTTCTGAATTGGCCGTTGGTAATTCTGAAACAACAATATTGGTGATAATGCCAGGCTCAAATATCATCCATCCCGCAGCTAGTAAGAGTGCCGGCAAACCGCACCACACTGCGGTGAAAAAACCGTAGTAATTGGGTAAAGAGTGTAAATTGCGAACCTTTCCTTGCACCACGCTTAGGGCACGACTACGACCTAGAAAAAAGGCACAGGAACTCAGTAGTAATAGAATGATCGCAAGAATTGAAACTTGCATTTGTGTCTCCTCCCGAATGGGAATTTGCAGCTTTTAATTTCGTTCATAAGCTACTTAAAATTATGTTGTTTTACTTAACCTGAACTCGGGATAAGAAATATCCATCCAGCCGATTTCTTTTAGCGCCTCTGTGCGTTGGAGTTGTTTCCAATAGCCCGCTATTGCTACGCAACTCCGCCTTAATAGCCACTAAAAGAAGTCCACTGGACAAAGCAGTCACAGCGATTTCATCTAACTCATTGTCTTTTAATGTTTTTATGGCCATTCTTATCCCGAGTTCATATATGGTCTCCTCCCGTATTGCAAGATAAAACATTCAGATAACAGGGACAGGATTGCTGTCATATATACGGCCTTCAATGAAGTTTTCAACTTCTGACCTGGATGTATTACGCGCCTATTTTCCTTATCAGGTTATCGGTATTAGTTACCCCTGAGCTCGACAGGTTTTCAATAGGCTGGTTTGACCTGTTATGCCATCTTTAGTTTTACCTTCGCAATTCGTTGAAATGATTTGTTCTCTCTATTTAGGCCGGTGAGTAGTCATCACCAGAAACCGTTATAGCCCAGGCCATTCTTGCCATTTTGTTGGCATACGCCACACACGCTCGATTATGCCCCCGCGTCTCAACTAAACGATTAATCCATTGACTCAGTTTATCGCCTTTCGTTTTGGCTCTTGATACCACGGCCTTCGCGCCTAGAATTAACAAACAACGAAGGTATTTATTGCCGCGTTTACTGATCCCCAGTAGCACCTCTTTACCACCACTACTGTACTGTCGTGGAACAAGTCCTAATGAGGCGGACACATCGCGCCCTTTGTGATAATGAGCGCCGTTTCCCACTTCATTAAAATACGCGCTCGAGACCATCGGCCCAAACCCTGGAATAGTTTGTAAGCGTTGGCAAATCGCATTGTTTTTTGCCGATTGAATGATCAATTGGTCAAATGTCGCAATACAGGCATCAAGTGATTGCCATTGTTCCTTTAGCTGGCGCAGTATCCTTTTGAAAGTAACGGACAACCGTTCGTTCTCATCACTTAATAGCAACGGGATAGATTGACGTAGGGTATTTAGGCCGGGACGAAGGCTAATGCCATATTCTGCAACAAGCGCTCTCATTTGGTTACATAATGCGGTTCTTTGTCTGACCGCTAAGTCTCTTGCTTTATGTTGTGCCTGGTTGTCTTGTTGCTCAACTGATTTAATGCCCACACTTTTTAAATGAGGTTGTTTCGCAGCAACGGCGATGGCCAAGGCATCGTTATAATCATTCTTATTGCCGATTAGAAATGCGTTAACATGCTGAGGTGGTAGTAATTTCACCTGATGTCCCTGTTGTTGTATCGCTCGGGCCCAATACTGTGACGTTGCACAAGATTCTATTGCGACTAAACAAGGAGGTTGAGATTGAAAAAAGGAGAGTACCTGCGCTCGCTTTAACATTTTCTTTTTGATTATACGCCCTTGTTGATTACAGCAGACAGCATGAAATACGTTTTTTGCTATGTCTAACCCGATTGTTGTAGTCTTCATTTTGGTCTTCTCCTCTTTTGATTGTGTGTATGTCAGTTCAATCATGGCACCTAGATGCCGTTAGGGGGAGGAGACCATCACATCAGGTTACTTAGAGAAAAAAGGGGGGAAATAAAATTCTTTCACCCCCAAGACCGTTTCTCAATAAGAGGGAGTTATCTCCCTTCTTCAAACATCCTTGTTTTCTATTTCTACTTAAAGAGATAAGGGTTTTAGCTCTTTTGCATCAGATGTGAACTGTGCACGCTCTGTTTGCGGCATGGGGATAAGGCCACGATCAGAAAGATATCCATCGTCGCCATAAGCCTTATCGCTTGTGAACTCAGAGAGATACTCATCCATACCTGGAATTACGCCAACATGTGCTTTTTTTACATAGAAGAAAAGAGGACGTGAAATTGGATAAGTGCCGTCAGAAATAGTTTCGAACTTAGGTTCAATGCCGTTGACGACTGAGCCACGAACTTTGTCGAGATTTTCATCAAGGAAACTAAATCCAAAGACACCTAATGCTTTTGGATTTGAATCCAATTTTTGCACGATCAGGTTATCGTTCTCGCCGGCTTCTACATATGCACCATCTTCACGAATTGTATGGCAAATACTTTTGTATTTAGATTTCAATTTTTTAGCAAGTACCCTGTCGCCGCCTTTTTTCGCAGCTTTTGAAGCCTTTTTGATCTGTTTTATCCAGTCAAACGTTTTACAACCACCTTCCATTGCTAGTTCAGCAAAGGCATCACGAGTGCCTGATGTAGGTGGAGGACCTAACACTTCGATATCAATTGCTGGCAATTTCGAATTTACTTCATTCCATTTCTTATAAGGATTTACAACTAATTTTTCACCACCTGCAGGTTCAGGAATTTCTTTTGCCAGAGCCAGGAAAATATCACGAGTGGTTAGTTCCATTGGAACGCCTTTCTTTGAATTAGCAACTGCGATTCCGTCATAACCAATCTTAACTTCGATAATGTCTTTTACACCGTTTTTTTGACACATATCGAATTCAGATTTTTTAATCCTGCGTGATGCATTTGTGATATCAGGATGTTCAACACCAACACCAGCACAAAATAATTTCAAACCACCACCAGAACCTGTTGATTCAACTTTTGGTGTTTTGAAATTGGTGCTTTTTCCAAATTGTTCAGCAACAACTGTTGCAAAAGGGTAGACCGTTGAAGAGCCAACGATACTAATATAATCACGAGCAGCGATAGCATAGGCTGCACCTGCAACAACGGCTGTTGCCAGTACACTGCTTAGTAAAACACTTTTTTTAAACATGTCATACTCCTCTGTCAGGGGCAATAAAAATTTTTAGATAGAGGAGACGTCAATAAGTAGTTATTGTTTATATCACAGTAGCAATTGTGTTCGTCTCCTACACACACCCTCGCACATGGGCATTTCAGTTATATAAAAGAAATGTTTCAGTTTTATTACAAAAACAAGAGTGTTTTTTTAAGTGACAGCAAGGATCAAGCTTTTTGATATGATTGTTTGCATTAGAATTGTTTAAGAATTGGCGTACTTTTTCTTTGCTCATATATCGAGAAAAAACTTTCTGATCTGCCCAGGTAAGATCGACTATGATCAAACCATTAAGCACATTTCTAAAAAGTTAATAAAGCGGTTTGCGGTAAGGAACATATCCGTCAGACCATGTATTGCAGTTAGTTGTGCACCGGGGTAGTTAGCAATAGTGACATGCAGATAAGGTTTTTCCACTTGGCAATTATGAACCATAACATGGCAATTATGCCAATCGTGTACAAATCACTACTTACCTAAAATAACCTCCATCACAGCACTTATTTAAAAACAACAGGAGATTAGATTATGAAAAAATTCTTAATAACAGCCCTTACCCTATATTTGTTAGGTAACAATATTGTTACCCAAGCTGATAATTCCGATAGCACGATGAATAACCGTGTTGTTGTTCTCAACGCAGGATATGTTCAGCCAATTGAAGGACGTGAGTTTTTGCCTGGTGTAAAAGATAATGGTGCACGCAAAGTGGCGAGTACCATTTCATTGGTGAAAGCCAAAGATCTGGTGCTAATTACAGATCCTGGCATGGCGGCGGCAGAAGAATGGGATAACATTCTTAACAAGCTTAAAGAACAGGGGGTGAAACCTGAAGATGTGACTCATGTTTTTATAAGTCATCATCATCCTGATCACACAACACAACTTGGATTATTTACGAATGCAACGCTTGTCGATTTTTGGGCAACATATAAAAATGATCTTTGGGAAGATCATCCTGACAACTTCAAACTTGCTCCAGGAGTCACTGTAGTTCAGACACCGGGTCATACAGATCAGGATGCCAGTTTAATTGTTGATACAGCAGAAGGAACCTACGCATTAACACATCTATGGTGGAGCCCTGATTTTCAACCGGCAGAGGATCCTTTGGCCGAAAATCATGAGGGTATTGAAAAATCCAGAGCGCTTATATTGCCAAAAGCAGACTGGATAGTACCTGGACATGGAGAGATATTTAAAAATCCAAAACGCGACATGAAAAAACTATCAAAACAGCAACAAGATATAGTTATTAATGCGGTTAAAAAAGCGAGTAAGCACTGGGTTGATTCATTTAATAACGGAGATGCTGCGGGTTGTGCATCGGCTTATGAAGATAAATCAGTTATGTCGGCAAAACCTTTTGGAATATTCCATGGTGTAAACGATATACAGACATTTTGGGAAAATCTGATTGCTCAGGGTTACGACGATGTTCGCTACATTGAGCCCGTTATTGAAGTGATTAACGAACATACTGCTGTTATCTCATCAAAATGGGAAATGAATAAAGCCCATGGCATAATCACTAAAGAGTTATGGGTGTTACAAGACAATGGTGAAGCTAAGCTCAGGATTGATAACTTTGAAGTTTTAGGTAGTAAATAAGTCAAGTATTTACTAAAGAGTACTTGCTTAATTTAGGGCTTTAACTGTGTAAATAATCTAAGTTCGGGATAAGGAAAGACAATGATTCCTTATGATTCAATAGATTCTCTGGTTATTACTGGGTTCTAGTCAGAAAATACTAATGGGTTATTTTGTCAGTATTTCCCCAAAAAAACCTGCCTTAAAAAATATTCATAAGAACAGCTCAATATCGTATCAAAGCAGTTGAATAACTGGCCAAGGAAAGTACTTGGTTATAACTCACCAGAAAAGACTATTTTATATGATGTTGCGTTGACAGGTTGAATCTACACTCGTCAATATTATCTTCATAAACTGTAGAAGTTTAGACCCAATCTGACACATCACTAAATCAAGCGGAGCGTAGCGACGCTTGATTTAGTGAGAGTTACCCGCTTTGATGTAACTGCAACGTAAACATCAAAACACAAAGAGGTAACTCTCATGATTCATACTAATGACAAAGTTATAAAACATAAAGTTGGTCTACTCAATCTCGCTGAAGAACTCGGCAATGTCTCAAAAGCCTGCAAGATGATGGGTTTGTCCAGAGATACATTTTATCGCTACAAAGAAGCGGCTGATGAAGGCGGTGTAGAAGCCTTGTTTGATCGTAATCGGCGTACCCCAAATCTTAAAAACAGAATCGACCCGGCTATTGAAACCGTTGTGCTCGAGTATGCACTGGAAGAGCCCGCACATGGTCAAACGCGCACCAGTAACGAGCTGCGCAAACGGGGAACATTTGTCTCACCCAGTGGCGTTCGTTGTATCTGGCTTCGTCATGGTCTTGCTTGCTTTAAAGATCGCCTGAAGGCATTGTCTGATAAGGTAGCTGGTGAAGGCTTGATCCTCACTGAGTCTCAAGTCGCGGCGATGGAACGCAAGAAAGACGACGATGAGGCTTGTGGCGAGATAGAGACGGCACACCCTGGTTATCTTGGCTCGCAAGATACTTACTATGTCGGTACTTTCAAAGGCATTGGTCGGGTTTATCAACAAACGTTTGTTGATACTTACAGCAAGGTCGCTCACGCGAAACTGTACCCGACTAAAACACCGATTACGGCAGCTGACATGCTCAATGACCGCGTCCTCCCATTCTACGAACAACAACGTTTGCCTATGTTGCGCATTTTGACAGATAGAGGGACGGAGTATTGTGGGCGAGCTGACCAGCATGATTATCAGCTTTATATGGCGTTGAACAATATCGAACACACCAAAACCAAGGTCAAATCACCTCAGACGAATGGTATTTGTGAGCGATTCCATAAGACGATCCTCAATGAGTTTTATCAAGTCGCTTTGCGTAAGAAAATTTACCAATCGATTGATGAACTGCAACTCGACCTTGACGAATGGTTGCTCAAATACAATACTCAACGAACTCACCAAGGCAAAATGTGCTGCGGGAGGACGCCGATGGAAACACTCATCGACGGACAAGCTATCTGGAAGGAAAAGTTTGTGAATTAAACTTAACCTGACAGTCGGTTACTGATAATTGGGTAACTGTCAGATCAAATCTGAATTTCTACAGGTTAATTTATAGCACGCTTTCCATTTACGATAAAAATGACCCGCTATAACTGCCGTTAGTCTTTTTCAAATTGTGTACTTATAAGATCCGAAACTGCCACAATTTATGATGTCTGTTTACTCTCCTTTAACTTATAACTCGTTTAAACTAAAAAGTATGGATAAAAATTACAATTATCGAGAACGTAAAGTTGAGTTAGATAGAGAGAAACAATTCCGTCTGGGAGAGGGAAAGATCAGTGGTTATAGTTCTATTTTTCTAGGCGCATTAAGCTTGCTTGGGGTGCTTGCTTATTTGTTTCCTGCCTATCTTACTACGATTGAATTGCGTCAAACCTATGATGCTGTTTTTCTACAAAAGGTACTCAAGTACGGAATGTACTTTTCGTTATTTTTTGGCGTACTGACTCTGATCCTGAATAGATATAAGCTACTCGGTATTACAGGTATCACCCTTACGTTGATCGCCTTTGCCTTAGGCGGTTACAAAATTCCAGTTGATCATGTAGAACCCTTGCGACTCTCTTTGGGGTTAGATTGGTTGATTCTTGCTTTTTTAGGTTCAGCTTTTATTTTTATGTCGTTAGAGAAGTTATTCCCAAAATATAAAGATCAGGTGATCCTTCGTCATGAATGGGGGTTGGATTTATTTTATTTTTGTTTTAACCATCTGATGATATCGGCAATTCTGATTTATGCGAATTATCATGTAAGTCATTTTGATTGGGTGGTGAGCGCATCTGTGCAATCTGCAATTCAATCAACTCCCGTTTTTCTACAGGTGATAATAATCTTAGCGGCAGACTTTGTGCTTTACTGGGAACATCGTTTATACCACATGACCCCGGTTTTATGGCCAATACATGCTGTTCATCATTCGGTAAAAAATTTAGATTGGCTGGCGGGTTCAAGAGGACATTTTTTTCAGGTGTTTACTGAACGAGCAATGGTAATGTTGCCTTTATATTTACTCGGTGCAGATAAAGCGGCCTTAAATATTTACGTTACTTTCGCCGCGTTACAAGCTGTTTTGATCCATAGTAATCTTGGAATTCCATTTGGTTTTTTAAAATATATCTTTGTTACACCACAATTTCATCATTGGCATCACAGCTCAGAAAAACCGGCGATCGACACTAATTTTTCAGCTCACACAGTAATATTTGATCGATTATTTAAAACTTATCATATGCCTAATGAGCATTGGCCAGCGCACTATGGAGTGAATGATAAAATGCCAGGCAGTTATTTAGGCCAGTTAATTTATCCACTCTCTAACTTTTTCAAGCGAAATTAGTCGATTAGGTTAGTTGAAAACAAGTAGACATTTATATTCACCCATTGAGTGATACGCATTGCTCAATCAAGTGCGCTACTTTTCATAAAAACACATGTTTTTTTAACCTTTAAGGTTTATAAATTAATACCTGAATCGTCTTAACCTACCCTTGCTCCTAAACCCAGCCATAATCCCTTCGACTTTTATTTTGATCAGTTCAAGTTCTTTCACTTCATATTTGATTGCATTACCGAATCCCCAGATCGGTGCTGGCCATGCGGGATCCTTTTTGTATCGAACGACATGATGGATATGTAATTGCGGAACAACATTCCCAAGTGACGCGATGTTCATTTTGTCTGCGGAAAAAACATCAGCCATTTTCTTTGACAAGTAGGTCGACTCTTTTGCAAGCTGAATTTGATCTAGCTCGTTTAGTTGAAAAATTTCGGTGAGTTTGTCTCTCTGTGGCACCAGAATGACCCAGGAATAGCGGCTGTCATTCATTAGTAATAAACGACAGAGATCAAATTCACCTAGATCGAAACAGTCGGCAGCGAGTTGTGAATGAAGTTTAAATGCCATATTTACATTATACCCCCGTGATACTTGGAAATGCGTGTTTTAGACGACTCCAGGGTGGAGTCGTGCTCACGCCCTTACCTAAACGCTGCCATGGATGCGCAAGAGCGGTCTATAAAGAGGCATTTCCAAATATCATGGGGAGATACCTTCTGACTATAAAGGATGGATGGTTTTAAGCGAACAGCAATGTCATAATTCTGCTTATAACAAAAAAGTAGTAATTAAGGAGATTGTTTGATGAGTGATATACCTGAAGATTTACGATATTCAGAAAGTCATCAATGGTTGTGTTTGCAGGAAGATGGTTCTGTTCGCGTTGGCATTACGGATTATGCTCAATCAGCTTTGGGAGATTTGGTATTTGTTGAATTACCAGAATTGGGAGCAACCTACGCCGCAGAGTCAGAGTGTGCGCTAGTGGAATCGGTCAAGTCGGCATCTGATCTGGTTAGCCCTGTTTCTGGTGAAATTACAGAAGTGAATGAAGAATTAGGTGACACCCCAGAAATGATTAATTCGGTTCCTTACGATGCAGGTTGGATTTTTGCGATTATGCCTGAAGATGAAAATGAGTTAGATGCCTTGATGGACGCGGATGGTTATCGATCATTTGTAGAATCAATCGAAGAGTAATTCAGGGAACACGTTGAAATGGATGTCTCGCATATTCTTGACCCCTTAAATGATGCCCAGCGCGAAGCAGTTGCAGCCGATGCTGGCAATATTTTGGTTCTTGCTGGGGCTGGAAGTGGGAAAACGCGCGTACTGATCCACCGTATCGCCTGGTATATACAAACGGGACAAGGCACTGCTGGGAATATTCTAGCGGTGACGTTTACCAATAAAGCCGCGGGTGAAATGCGTGGTCGTTTAGAGAAAATCCTCGGGCATTCTGTGGGTGCAATGTGGGTGGGCACGTTTCATGGAATTGCCCACCGTGTCTTAAGAGCGCATTGGCGAGATGCAAATCTCGATCAGAACTTTCAGATCATGGACAGTGATGATCAGTATCGTATGATCCGTCGGTTAATGCGCAGTATGGAAATTGATGAGTCAAAATGGCCCCCGCGTGAGGTTCAATGGTTCATCAATGGTAGCAAAGATGAAGGTCTGCGACCGCAGCATTTAGATAGCGGTGGTGATTTCCACCAAGAACAGATGATCCATATATATCGAGCTTACGAAGAGGTTTGTACTCGATCTGGTTTGGTGGATTTTGCTGAGCTATTACTCCGTACCTTTGAAATATTCCGCGACAACGAAACTCTTCGGCGACATTATCAAGAACGATTCCGTCATGTGTTGGTGGATGAATTTCAGGATACAAATACGATTCAGTATAGCTGGCTAAAATTATTGGTCGGCAACCAAAACAGTATGTTTGTTGTCGGCGATGATGATCAATCTATCTACAGTTGGCGTGGCGCGCAGATCGAAAACATGCAGCGTTTTCAGAGCGAATTTACAGACACGACCCTGGTGAGGTTGGAACAAAACTATCGATCGACTGCGACTATTCTTGCTGCATCGAATGCCTTGATCGGAAACAATACTGGGCGAATAGGAAAAGAGCTTTGGACGGAGGGTGACGAAGGCGATCCAATTCCAATTTACACAGCCTACAACGAGCAAGAAGAAGCGCGCTATATTATTGAACAAGTGATGGACTGGCAGCGACAGGGACACCGTTACGATCAATCTGCAGTGTTGTATAGAACCAGTGCCCAATCACGGGTTTTTGAGGATCATTTAAGACGTAATGGAATACCTTACCGGGTTCATGGCGGCTTCCGCTTTTATGAAAGAGCCGAAGTTAAAGATGCGCTGGCTTACATGCGACTGGCGGCATTTCGAAATGATGACACCGCATTTGAACGGATCATAAATACACCGACACGCGGGATAGGCAATCGCAGCGTTGAAACAGTTCGCGAACAAGCGCGTCGTGAGAACACCTCTTTATGGCAAGCAATGGCGGATATTGTTCTGCATAAAACCATGAGCGGTCGTGCGATAAATGCGTTTAGTGGTTTTATAAACCTGATCGAAGCAATGGCACAAGAGATCGAAGGCCAAGACTTAGACTACAATCTACATGAAGTTCTCGATAACGTAATCAAAATGAGTGGTTTGATTGCGCACTATAAAAAGGACACGTCGGGTAAAGCCGAAGATCGGATCGAAAATCTGGAAGAACTCGTCACAGCGGCACAAGAGTTTGAAGCGCCACAAACCGATGATGACGAACCGCAACTTGATCCATTATCAGAATTTCTAGCGCATGCTGCGCTTGAAGCCGGTGAAGGACAAGCCGATGTTTATGAAGACAGCTTGCAGCTGATGACATTGCATGCGGCGAAAGGATTGGAATATCCATTGATCTTTCTGACCGGAATGGAAGAAGGTTTATTTCCGCATCAGCGAAGCCGACAAGACATTAGTCAGCTCGAAGAAGAACGTCGACTTTGTTATGTTGGTATGACACGGGCAATGGAAAAGTTGGTACTCACTCATGCAGAAGTTAGACGATTACATGGGCAAGAAACCTATCCGCAACCATCACGATTTATTCGTGAAATTCCCGGTGAATTAATTTCATCAGTTCGATTTGGAAATAATGAGTCTCCAGAAACTTCAGACTTTTTTGATGAAGAACCACACGAAGATGGCCTGGGCCTTGGACGTCGTGTTTATCATGATACATTCGGAGAAGGTGTGATCTTAAATCTGGAAGGCCAGGGTAGTCACACGCGAGTACAAGTGAATTTTGAACAAACAGGACCAAAATGGTTGGTCGCGGCTTACGCCAATTTGCAAACGGTTTAGAAGCAATCTAAACGCAATTCATTTAAGAGTAATTCACTGAGAAAAATATGAACAAAAACAAACAAATTCTTTCGACATTCTTTATAACATTTTTGACCCTGATAACAGGTTGTAGTGATCAAAAAGCGGCAAGTGTCGAAGTGACGAGTACTGAAACTACGAAAACTTATAAGTGGAAATTAGTGACCACATGGCCGGCAAATTTTCCTGTTTTTCAAGAAGGCGTTGAGCGTTTTGCCGAAGATGTAAAAACCATGAGTAATGGCCGTTTGAATATTCAGGTTTTTGCTGGAGGACAATTGATCCCACCTCTCGGTGTGTTTGATGCCGTGACGCAAGGTAGTGCAGAAATGGGCCACGGTGCTGCATATTATTGGTCAGGCAAAATACCTGCTGCACAGTTTATGACGACAGTTCCTTTTGGTATGACGGCCACCGGTGTGAATGCATGGATGTATGGGGGTGATGGACAGAAATTATGGGACGAGATTTATGCACCATTTAATTTAAAAGCATTTCCAATGGCCAATACCAGTGCGCAAATGGGTGGTTGGTTTAATAAAAAAATCAATTCTACGGCGGACTTGAAAGGCTTGAAAATGCGTATCCCAGGTTTGGGTGGGAAGGTGTTATCGAAAGCTGGTGGTAACCCTGTTCTGATGGCCGGTGGAGAAATTTATACCGCGTTGGAACGCAACACGATCGATGCGACAGAATGGGTTGGGCCATATCATGATCTACGACTTGGTCTACAACGTGCAGCTAAATATTATTATTTTCCAGGTTGGCATGAGCCGGGGCCTACTTTGGAATTATTAATCAATTTGGACGCATGGAATTCGCTTCCAGCTGATCTGCAAAAACTTATCGAGGTTTCAGCCGCAGCTAATAATGTCTGGATGCATGCAGAGTTTGACGTACTCAACCAACAAGCTCTACAGGAACTAAAAGAGAAACATACGCATGTTGAAATTCTCGAATTTCCAAAAGAAGTGATGGGCGAGTTTAAACGCTTAACCAATGAGGTTTTGGAAGAACAATCTGCAAATGATCCAGTATTTAAAAAAGTTTATGAAAATTACAAGACCTTCCGTGAACAAAACGATGATTGGGATGCGCTTTCTGACGGTGCCTACCGAAATGCAACCAAATAAGGGTTAGTTGAATTGTTATTAAACTAGGAGCATGATGTTTGTCGAGCCGTAAGAGCTCACAAAAATAAGCTGAAAATCAGCAAATAACTACAACTATAAATAATAATAAACCCGTGAGGAGGTTATGATATGAAAAGCCTAACAGCTTTATCTTTAAGTATCGGTGTACTTGGTGGTGCTGCAACATGGCTGGCACTTGGTCCACTGGCAGGAATAATTTTGATCTGGGCGGTCTTTGTAGCCTGGGCAACATTTTTTGCTGTTGGTGGCGATAATAACGCGTTGGTGAATACTATCGTTTGTGGAATCTTTGGTGCAATTTGTGCCTGGATCGCTGCATTTATCATCTTGAAAGTACCAATGGCAGAAAGTTTAGGTTTGCCTGTTTGGGCTTCCATTGTCGTTGCTATTACAGTGTTCGTTATGTGCTTGGCTGCTAATATTCCCGCTTTAGCAACGATTCCTGCCAGTGTATTAGGTTATGCGGGTACTTTTGCTTTCTTATTACAAACCCCCGATAAATTAAGTGTAGAAAACTTAATGAGTTCAGTTCCAGCCAATAATGCTTTGATCACGATTGCAGCTTCACTGGTGATTGGCGCGATCTTTGGTATGGTTTCAGGCAAGCTTGCTGGAGCATTAACAAGTGATTAATTCGATTTGATAATTAAGTCGTAATCACATCAAAAAAAACCCAGTTTTAAAGCTAGGTTTTTTTTGAGCAAAATTCCTACAAAAATGAGCTAAAAAAACCAAGATCTGTGATGTAACGATCAGAAAATTAAGCTTGCTCAGAATGAGATGGGCAAACGGATAATTCGTATTAATAGACATACAATTTTGGTAGCGGAGGGAAAATTAAAATTCCTGATTAGTTTCAAATCTAATCAATCATCTTCGACATCAAATTTAGGATGTTTCGTGATAAAGTTTCATCTATGAAACTCAATAATAAAAAATTTATCCTTTGTACAATTTTATTAACACTTACCGCTTGCAGTCAGTCGGATGTCGAATATTTCCCATTGGCGGCGGGTAAAACCTGGCAATATCAGGTGGTAATGCACGATATGGATCTTGAAAAAAAGTACAAACAATTTTATACAAATCAGTCGCCAGTCGAGATCGACGGAAATAAAATTTTTCCTAGAAAGGTCAACGATGGCACCCAATATTATTATGAACATTCTGATCAAGGTATTCGTCGAGTTGGTGCAAAAAGAAAGTTAGATATCAATACAACGCTAGAGAAACAAGATCATTTTGCGATCAAATTTCCAATAGAAATTGGCACCAGTTGGGAGCAAGAGTCGGTTACTGCAATACTTGAAGTGGTTATCGCACCATTTCGACGACACTATGCTCTGCATACACCGGTGAAAATGAAATACACCATAGACAGCCTCGAACAAAAAGTGAAGGTTGCGGCGGGCCAATTTGAGAATTGTCTGAAAGTGGTTGGCCATGGTACGGCGCTGAGTGTGGAGGCAGAAAAGACCATTGGAACAGTCGATGTCACCGTCGAATCGTCTGATTGGTATTGTCCAAATATCGGCTTGGTAAAGAGTCAACGCGAAGAACGAACCACGAGTACGGTGCTTGTGAAAGGTGATTTTTTAATGGAGTTAGAAAGCTTTTCAGAAGGTTAAATCGTAGACTTATCGATCAAACTTCAACTCACGGATTTTTCGTCGTTTTTCAGTATTCTCCAAAATTTTCCTACGTTGTTGATCATTCACCATTCCCCAGGCGGTAATTTCTGATAATGATCGAAAACAACCCATACAAACATCGTTCTCATCAAGACAACAATTTTGTACACAAGGAGATTCAACGGTTGGTATTTCAAGCTCCATGTGCATATGTAAGCATTTTTGCTGGAAATGATCTATGCTTTATAGACGATGGATGTTGAAACAAATCACAAACTTATCCATAGATTAAAATCTGATATTGCAGGTTTTGAGGCCAGTTTGTTACTTGAAGAAACCAATCGGCAATATGCATTGCAGATCAACATTTTTAATCAAAATCGCAAGCTTATCGATGAAAAAGACATACTCGTTTATCTGACCGAGTTATTTAACTACTATCAGCGTCTCATCACTCCGCCGATTATTGCAGCACCACAGGTAGAGTTCGTTGATCGGTTTTCTGATCTGCAAATTAAGCGAAGTGCTCCCGGTATGGGGAAAATCAATGGTCGAACTCGATTAAAAATAATCGCATATAATCAAGCAAAGTCAGTCGGGCAGCTTTTTCGTCAACTCTATCTCAATGAAACATATGGTTTGTCTAACTATCCGCAAGGAGGTGATCTTAGTAAACTCGTCGGAAAATTATTCAAACTCTGAACCACATCATTCGAAGTAACGTATAATCTTCTGCTTCAAAAATCGAACAAGATCTATTAATGAGCATAGTAAATTATCTAAACGCGCGCGCGGTTAAAGCTTTCAAAACCGAGGACATTCCTGTTGAACTAGCTGTTTTTGGTGCTAGTGATAGACCTGATCTAGCCGACTTTCAATGTAACGGCGCATTTCAAGCTGCAAAAGCACTGCGAAAAAACCCACGTGAAATTGCTGCTGCAGTTCAGCAACACTTGGAAAGTGATCCCGCATTTGAAGAAGTCACCGTCGCCGGTCCTGGTTTTATTAATGTTCGGCTGACCAATGAATTTATCAGTGAAAATCTCGAAAGTTTGGATTTTGAAAATGTGATCAACGAAGGCGAAACACCAGAAACGATGATCTTTGATTATGGCGGCCCAAATATCGCCAAGCCTTTGCATGTTGGTCATTTAAGATCGGCTGTCATCGGTGATGCGGTAAAGCGTATCGCACGATCATTAGGACATACAGTGATCGCCGATATTCATCTCGGAGATTGGGGTACGCCGATGGGAATGTTAATCGCGGAATTGGAACAGCGACATCCTGATTGGCCATATTTTTCCTCAAAATTTTCAGAGACTGAAACTTCATTCCCAGAAGAATCGCCGATCAATGTTGATGATCTCAACAGCCTCTATCCTGAAGCGGCAACCCATTTTAAAGAAGATTCAGAATTTGCTGATAAAGCACGTGTAACAACGGCAGAGCTGCAAGCAGGACGAGCAGGTTATCGCGCCTTATGGCAACACTTTGTGAACACATCTTTGAGCTCGGTGAAAAAAGATTTCACCGCTTTAGATATCAATTTTGATCTATGGCTGGGTGAGTCTCACGCCGATGTTGCCATGCCAGAAATGATCGCAGATCTAAAACAAAAAGGGCTTGCAGTTGAAAGTGATGGAGCAACAGTTATACACGTCGCACGAGAAGATGATGATTCAGAATTCCCACCACTAATCCTCGAAAAAACCGGTGGTGGTGTTACTTATGGAGCCACCGATCTGGCGACGATTTATCAACGTGTGAATCAGCATAAAACGGAGCAAAAAGAAAAAATTGATCGTATTGTCTACATTGTTGATCAGCGACAATCGTTACATTTCAAACAAGTTTTTCGAGCAGCTGCACTGGCCGGATATATTGAAGAAGATCGCTTGGAGCATCTTGGTTTCGGAACCGTAAATGGGCCAGATGGAAAACCCTTCAAAACCCGCGAAGGTGGTGTTATGCGTCTTTCCGATCTGTTACAAATGGCGCGCGATGAAGTCGCAAAAAAAATGGGTATAGTTGGTAAGAATGACGAAAATCTAACCAATATGGCGGAATCAATCGCCATGGCGGCGGTGAAGTATGGTGACCTCTCAACGCAAAGATTGGCTGATTATATTTTTGATACTTCAGCCTTCGTAAAACTTGACGGTAAAACCGGACCTTATATTCAGTATGCAGCCGTCCGAGTACAATCTTTGTTAGATAAAGCCGCTGAGAATGATCTAACGCCCGGATCAAAAATTACCTTAGAAGCACCCGAAGAAAGAGCACTGGCTTTATTATTATTAGAGTATCCCATAGTGCTACAACGCGCTCATGCTCGACGTATGCCGAGCGACTTATGCGAACATGTTTACAACATTGCACAAGCCTATAGTCGCTTCTATCAAAACTGCCCGGTCATGACCGCAGATTCAAAACAGCAAAGCGAATCACGACTCGCACTTAGCCAACTTTGTCGTCAAGATATTGTGGCGTGCATGGATAAGTTAGGGATAGTTATTCCTGATCGGATGGTGACGTTTGATCAAGAGGAATGAAGAAATATCACTCTTTTGTCATTAATATTTTTGTATCTCTTGATCAAATAATATGACTGAAGAACATACAATTAGAGAGCTTGAAATTTACTTTGAATTTATAAAAGTCAGGAAATGGGATCCTGAGAATGTGCATTATCAAAAAAAAAGAACCTCCCGAACCAGATCTTCTAGTCCATGACCAAAGTGGAAATATATTTTCAGTGGAACTGGTAGAAATTTTAGGTCAAGACTATATGGGGCCACTTGGAAAGACTTTTAAAATCAAAAGTTATCTCAACGATTATTTTGAAAGTTTAGAACAAAAAGAAAAGTCCTATTTTTTAGAAAAATACGGTAATGTGCAATTTTATTTGAGCTTTGAAGCAAGCTCCTCTTACAAACAAAGGTGCTCGGTTGTACCACAGCTTTTTGAGTATCTTTCCAAACTGGATGATAACTTCGCTGAAGAACATTCTTTGCATACTATGAAAGAGTTTCCGTTTTTAAATTCAATTAAAATTTATAGACTTAATATTAATGGACCTCTTTTTGATATCGAATGTACTTCTTCTATATCTGATCCAACTGTACTCGTTCTAAAAAAGAAGTTTGGTAAATCATACCAATCTCAGTATCCTATTGAATTACTTGCATACATTAAGAACCAGCCAATGGTACCACCAGAAATATGGAAGCATAATCTCAAAATATTTCTCCAAAAGAAAAAAACGGGCCATTTGATAGGATATGGGTTTTTGATGTAAATAGAAAATCAATTGAAGCTGTATATTCCAAACTTGATTGATTTAGTTTAGGTCGGATTGTTCTACGCTATTCCGGCGTACATTTTGTTCGTATTAATTACCATTAGGCGTTATTTTTTCATTGTCACTGTTCGTAGCCACAAGTGTTCAACAAAAGGAAGAAAATCTCGATCAGAAAATAACAACGGGAGTTTATTTCTAATGCAAAAAGTTGCGATGATCACGTCCGCTGTTTTTCTTATTGTGATCCCTTTCTTTCTTAGTTTCCGGTAGTTTTCAGCAGACTTTATTGCATTTTCGTGACCAAGTATTTCATATTGATGTAACGAGGCCAGGTGTTTTTTGGCGGCAGAATAATCTTTGTCGGATTGAAAATCCTTGTAGGATCTCAACGAGAATCAAATCACCAATAGCGACTACTTCAGATCCCAGAGCCTGATCAAGTGTTGCAGTTTCGAGTGTATCTTGACCATTGAAATAGTCGATCCAAACGCTCGTGTCGACTATGATCATTTAGTGGATCTCATGTCTTTCAGATCACCTTCCCATTTGATATTACCGCGTAAGGTTTTTATGTCGGATTGCTTGCGTAGCTTTACTAATAGCTTTAAACCTTCTTCTACAACTTCCTTCTTGGTTTGTGATCCACTGGCTTTGAGAGCATCGGCCATGAGTTTATCGTCTATAACAATGTTAGTTCGCATTTTGCACCTATATGTATAAATTATTTATTAATACACATTTTAGTTTGGTTTGAAAATATAACAAGTCGATCTTATTAAGAACTATTTCTAGTTTAATGTTTGGGGAAACTGCCCAGACCTGTTTTTGCTCCTCGTTAGCTGTCTACATCGACAATCAGAGTACCTTCGATTGGGCAAATATGAACCGCGCTTAAATAAACATTGACGAGATCTAATTCACTTTTATCAGGAATCAAAGCTGTCCTGATTATACTTCATCAAAACGTTAGTTCAGTAATCAATTCTTTTATGATCTTTTGTATACTATCTTTTAAAATAACGTTTTCTATCACTAACTAAAATAATAAAAGGAGTCATAGATGGCCGGTAGTAGTTTGTTTGCTTTAATAGATGATATTGCAACAATTCTTGATGATGTTGCTTTGATGACAAAGGTTGCGGCGAAAAAAACCGCAGGTGTTTTAGGTGATGATCTGGCGCTTAATGCGGAACAGGTTTCGGGTGTAAAAGCCGATCGTGAATTACCGGTAGTTTGGGCAGTTGCGAAAGGTTCGTTCGTTAACAAGTTGATTCTGGTACCGGCAGCACTTGCGATAAGTGCGTTTATTCCCTGGCTGATTACACCTTTGCTAATGGTCGGTGGTGCTTATTTATGTTTTGAAGGTGTTGAAAAACTGGCGCATAAGTTTGGACATCACGAGGAAGAGGATCAAGCACATCATGATGAAATTGCCCAAGCATTGGTTGATCAAAATGTTGATATGGTGGCCTTTGAAGAAGAAAAAATAAAAGGTGCGATCCGTACCGATTTTGTACTTTCTGCCGAGATAATCGTTATCGCTTTAGGGACGGTTAAAGAAGCAGCCTTTTCTTCTCAAGTCGCCGTTGTTTGTGCAATCGCTATGATCATGACAATTGGTGTTTATGGACTTGTTGCAGGAATTGTTAAGCTCGATGATGGTGGATTATTATTGATCAAATCCACTGCACAAAATGCCTGGGGTGGTTTCAAACGCTGGTTGGGTAAAACGATTTTATGGTTTGCTCCTTTTTTGATGAAAACTCTTTCTGTGGTTGGAACGGCGGCAATGTTTTTAGTTGGCGGTGGTATTCTGGTGCATGGAATCCCAGAGAGTTACGCACACTACTTACATGTAGAAGAAGCGGCTAAACAATTACCGATGATTGGTAGCCTTGCCGCCGCTATTGGACCGATGTTGGTAAATGCAATTGTTGGTATTATTGCCGGTGCAATAGTTTTAGTTATTGTCAGTTTAATCCAAAAGATTATGGACAAATAACCGGAATAGACTTCACTAGTTCAATTTCCACAGGTGAAATTTTTGCAGAATAAGCAATCGCTTCAACACCAGAATTGATCGCTGTTCGTAATAGTTGGCCATATTCTGGATCGATTTTATCAGCCGGTCGCACTTCTTCAACATCATTACGTTGCACGCAATAAAAAATGATCGCTCGTTTACCTTGTTCGACCATTGTTTGTAGTTCACGCAAATGTTTGCTGCCGCGTTTGGTTACGGCATCTGGAAAGTAGGCAATGTTATCTTCAACGAGGGTGACATTTTTTACTTCAACGTAACAATCTTGTTTTTCTTCACCTTCAGGCTGTTGATCAATTAACATCAGATCTATTCGACTATTTTCTATGCCATATTTCACTTCATGCCGGATTTGATCATAGCCCTGTAACTCGGTAATGATTTCATTTTTGATCGCTTCTTCTACTAAAAAATTGCTGAGATGTGTGTTGATTCCGACAAGCACGTTTGGTTTTGTTTCAACCATTTCCCACGAGTATGGATATTTTCGATCAGGATTTTTTGTGTCCCTTAACCAAACTGTAGAACCCTGTTCACTACAACCTCGCATCGAACCTGTATTAGGAGTGTGTGCAGTAATTTGGTCACCATTTTCAAGAATAATATCCGCCAGGAAGCGTTTGTAACGTTTGATCAAGGTTCCTTTGATCAATGGTGATTTAAATTCCATAACTTTATTTCTCACTTTTTTATTTTATGAAAGATAACATAGGTTGTTTTATGGATAATCGATCTTTATAAAAAAATGGCCAGAGAGATAGTTCTCTCTGGCCAAATTGATAACAATACAGATTAAAAAAAGATCTGTATTACTCTTGTGATACCGCTTGTTTCCAATTGGTAAGTTTCAATTTGATAGTCGCGCCGTGACGTTCAAGTATGGATGCGATCACAATGGCAGATGCACCAGTAATTGCAAAACCCAGCCAACCACTGTTCATAAATATTTCAAATATCTCTTGTAGACCATAATAGATGCTCATCAAAGTAGTAGAAATACCCAATAAGCTCAGTAGTTTTATTTGTGATCGTAAACCAAAATAAACCAAACCAAGACCAGACGCGAAACCAAGAATTACACTCGCCGCTGTGTCATAACTCAACAGGTTTATTGTCACTATTGTCGCGATCAAAAATGATGCAATTATTGTATTCAGTGTTCCAATATTCTTTCTACTGGTACGTTGTGAGAAGTCATATATAAAGACAGCAAGAATAATAACCGCTAGGGTTGCCACTAGATCATGTTGTACAAAATTTTCAAAAAAGTTAAATGCAGAAAACATAAACGAATAAGCAACAGGTATAGACAAGATCTCAAGACCCGCACGAAGTACTGAAACTTCTTTCAACATCATAGAGATCTGGCGTAAAGTGATAAAAGCACATGCACTTAAAGTTAGTTCTAATACTATGTCGAACTCATACAGGAACAGACTACGGACAATTAATAATATTGCTGGCACAATCAGCAGTGCAAGAGAAAACTTACCTTCAAACGTTGTCAGTGTAGAGTCTTGTTTGTATAGTTGTTGAATAATATATGCCGCATAAAATGTTGCCACAATGATCAGTACACCTGTGGCAAGTGAGCCACGTAATGGCAGTAACAAAAGACTGTTTAAAGCAAGAAAGTTGATAGTCAACATCTTTGCCGAGCGTCTTGCCATAATCGTAAAACTAAACAGGGTAACGATACTCAATAGTAATAATGCACCGCCTGCGACAAAGCTAACCATACTTGGGTTGATTATTTTCCAGCTTGCAAATTCAGGATAGTTAATCAATGAACCATCCCATTGTGTAACGGAATAAATCAGTGCGCCTAAAATAGTAAAGTTAGCGGGGATGGAAACCAGTGATAACCCAAAAAATAGCCGCGCACCTTTGTTCTCTTTGAGCAAATAGCTCATTAAAAAACCACCGCCTGCCAGCAGGCCCGTCTGGGTTAATAATTTCAAGTATCGTTGAATATCATTTCCATCACTCCATCCTTGCAAGAGAAACATCGACATAGATGCAATCATGATCATTGCACCAAGAATTCTTAGAATCTCTGAGATGGTCGCAAACTCTTTAATGATTGCGATCACTTTTGTCATCTTTGATGGTTGTTGTTCGTGATCAATTTCTTGTCTTTCGTAAATATGATTTTCTGTCACTGCAGGTATATCCTGCGGTGCGAATTCAATTTGAGTGGTCATTTTTTACTGCTCCTTATTGTGCAATAAAGCCTCAAGTTCCATCTTAAGACTGTCTTTTTCTTCCTGTTGGAGAAACTCGTATTCAAGAACATTGGTTGTTGAAGCCTGCTCCACTGTGATCTCTGTTTCAGCCAGGCTAATTTCCCAACGATCAAAAGTATCTTCGATCTCTGATTGCGCACCACCTTCCAGATGACTGATCACTCGCATCGCTTCAGCGGCTGATTGACGTGAGCGCATGGCATTGCGTTGCTGACTCATGTCTGTGATACGGCTTTCTATTTTGGTGAGATTTTCGCGCACATTTTTTTCAACTTCTTCGTACTTACGAAAGGACTGTTGCAAATTGTCGAGAGTGGTTTCGCAATGTTTTTTTTGTTTTAAACATTGCAATGCCTTTTCTTGATCAGATTCTGCGACTGACATAGCACGATCAGTCCAAAGGGTAATATCCTGCTTTGTTTTTTCCCGTTTTTGCTGAAGGTTCTCACCATCACGCTGGACTCTCGTTAAATGTACTCGTGTGCGCGCTGCGGCCTGCCGGGTTTCTTTGATCGAAGCTTCAATGATCGCATCATGGTTTTCTACCCGTGAGACAGCCTGGTCTACAGATGCAGAAACAGTGGCAGAAATTCTTTTAAATAAGCTCATAACAGATTCCTCTTTTATTAATGAATGGAAGTATGAGTTTGGCAGCAAAGCATTAAATATAAAACTAAAATAATAAAAGTACGCTATAATTTACTATAAAGTATAGATATACAGTACTTAATGATAAGTCAGGAGCCTATGACACGCGCTATAAACTTGATTGATGCTTTGAAATGTCAGTTAAAACAAACGGGTATCACCTACCGACAACTGGCGCGGCGTCTTGAACTATCTGAGTCTGCCATCAAACAAATGTTTGCTTCAGGTAACTTCTCGCTCAAACGGCTCGACAAGATTTGTGATGTTATTGATTTGGATATTGGCGAATTGGTTGAACTGGCAATCAGTGGTCAGGATCGTATTCTAGAACTCGGGTTAGATCGCGAGCGAGAATTGGTTGCTGATATTCATCTATTGTTAGTCGCCTATTGTCTGGTTAATAACTGGACCGTTGCCGAGATCCTTGATCGTTACATTATTGAAGAACATGAGGCCACGCTACTTCTGAGTAAACTTGATCGTATGGGAATGATTGAGCTTCTTCCAGCTAATCGCGTAAGGCTATTGATCTCTCGCAGCTTTAGATGGTTAGAAAATGGACCGATTGAAAGGTTTTTTCGTACCCAGGTACAGGGTGAGTTTTTCAAAAGTAACTTCAGTAGAGATGGGGCATTAAGGCTCGTTAAAAATGGTGATATTACCAAACGTGGTCTACGACAACTCACTGAAAGAATACAAGCCACAGGTAACCTCTTCGATGAGATTTGCCACGAAGAACGTAAACTGTTTGCAGAAGAGCGGGAAGGAACGACAATGATTCTGGCCATCCGACATTGGGAGTTTACGGCCTTTGTTGATCTGGAAAGAGAACAGAAATCGAACCTAGGTTCGTAGTCAAACTAAGCTCTATTTCTTAGTTCTGTTTAGCTTGTTGGCGTAGGATATAAAATTCCATCACTTCGCCAGTTTCGATCAAATGGACTATTTCGTGACCAGTACGGGCACAATAAGCTTTGAAGTCGACCACGGCATGTGGATCTGTTGCCATGACGTGCAAAATTTCGCCATCTTCCATACGCTGCAAAGCGAGTTTTGTTTTTAAGATCGGCAGGGGACAATTCAAGCCTTTTGCATCAAGGACTTGGTTTGGTTCTGGATATATAATGTTATCTTTCACAGGGTTAAAGATAACATACTGCACGAAATATTTTGTAAGAAAAATGACTAGCTAAATAATTCATGTGAATAAAAATAGAAGAGCCAATCAAATTGAATGAGAATAATTCTCCAAATTTTGATAATTCTTATGTGTCGTTACCAGAGCGATTTTATACTCGGTTAGCGCCAACTGAAGTATCAAACCCTGAACTAATACGAGTAAACCATTCATTGGCTGAAAAGCTGGGAATTAATGTGAGCTGGTTAGAATCTGAACAGGGGCTACAAACGATTGCCGGTAATTTTATTCCTGAAGGATCAGAACCTATTGCAACGGTTTATGCAGGACATCAATTTGGTAATTGGAACTCACAATTGGGTGATGGGCGTGCGATCTTGTTAGGAGAAATTTTAGATCCTGAAGATCGAAGATACGATCTTCAACTAAAGGGTTCTGGGCCGACGCCTTATTCTCGGGGCGGTGATGGTCGAGCGCCTCTTGGCCCTATCTTACGAGAATATATCGTAAGCGAAGCAATGGCTGCACTTGGTATTCCTACGACAAGAGCGCTGGCTTGTGTGACAACAGGCAATAATGTTTATCGTGGGATTCCATCACCAGGCGCTATTCTGGCCCGCGTCGCACAAAGCCATATCCGCATAGGTCATTTCCAATTTTTTGCATCGCGTGGCGATATTGAGGGACTACGTTTATTGGCCGATCATGTTATTCAAAGACATTATCCTGATCTGGAAAAATCTGAGAATCCGTATAGAGACTTGTATAAAGCTGTCATCAAAAAACAAGCTGCGTTAGTTGCTCAATGGCAGCTTATTGGCTTTATTCACGGAGTGATGAATACCGATAACATGTTGCTGTCTGGAGAAACGATTGATTATGGGCCTTGTGCATTTATGGATGTTTTTGATCCTGATGTAGTGTTTAGTTCGATTGATCAAGGCGGACGTTATGCCTATGGAAAACAACCAGATATAGCGCATTGGAATTTAATGTGCCTGGGACAGTCACTTTTTCCATTGTTTGAAGAAGATGAAAAACAAGCCTTGGAAATAGCTCAAGAAGCTCTTGATCAATTTCCTGATTATTATTCCAAAGCATACCAACAAGGGATAAATAAAAAGTTAGGTTTGGAAGAAACTATTCATGGTGACGCTGGCCAAATTTTAGGCGAGGAGCTGTTGCAGTTAATGCATCGACAGGAGCTAGATTTCACACTCACATTTCGACGGCTGGCAGAACTTGTTCAGGAAGAAAATGATCAAGCGAGTATAAGTTCAATTATTGAATTTCCAGAAACACTACAGCCATGGCTAGAAAAATGGCAAGCAGAACTTGATAAAAATATCGTAGATCGATCATTCCTGCAGTCGCAAATGTTCTTAACAAACCCGGCTTATATTCCAAGAAACCACCTTGTTGAAGAAGCCATCACTAAAGCAATAGATCAAAAAGATTTTTCAGCATTTAATCATCTGTTGGATTTATTAAAAGATCCTTTCATATTAGATCCTGAGTTGCTCTCTTATGCAAATACACCCACATCGGATCAAATTGTTATTGCGACATTTTGTGGAACCTGAATGAAATTTATTATGACTTTCAGGTAACCTTTCCTTTTAAAACTTTTAATAATAACAATTAAATTGAGCTCAAAAAGAACAACCCAGTTTTCTTCAATTAATGAACAAGTGGACTCAAATTTAAATTGATTGTGATATGACTAACATCGAAGATCAAAACCGATTCGATATTACTACTCTTTGTTATTGTTCTTTAAGAACAATTATCTAGTTCACGTTGTAACAAATCGATTAATTAACCTCAGATCAATTTAAGAAACGGTCACTAATGTCTGCTTCAGGCAATCAAATCATCACCTGATAAGTTCAAAGAAGGTTTGTTTTCTTTCAAACAATAAGCAATTAATCCGTCAATGAGGTTGAGCATAAAGCCATGTACAGAGCGGTCTCTGGAGTGCTCTATTGCTTTTAAGCGGATAAAACCACTCATAGGAGAGCTGTTGTATGTTTAAATATTTATACAATTTCGTGAGGTTTACTCAGGGGCTAACTTGATTCAGCCATTGTAGATTTTACACTAGAAATTGGGTGTTCCAGTTTTTGAAATTTACCTACATTACAAATCGACTATGATAAAGTTAATTTGTAGAAGTTTAGACCCAATCTGACACATCACTAAATCAAGCGGAGCGTAGCGACGCTTGATTTAGTGAGAGTTACCCGCTTTGATGTAACTGCAACGTAAACATCAAAACACAAAGAGGTAACTCTCATGATTCATACTAATGACAAAGTTATAAAACATAAAGTTGGTCTACTCAATCTCGCTGAAGAACTCGGCAATGTCTCAAAAGCCTGCAAGATGATGGGTTTGTCCAGAGATACATTTTATCGCTACAAAGAAGCGGCTGATGAAGGCGGTGTAGAAGCCTTGTTTGATCGTAATCGGCGTACCCCAAATCTTAAAAACAGAATCGACCCGGCTATTGAAACCGTTGTGCTCGAGTATGCACTGGAAGAGCCCGCACATGGTCAAACGCGCACCAGTAACGAGCTGCGCAAACGGGGAACATTTGTCTCACCCAGTGGCGTTCGTTGTATCTGGCTTCGTCATGGTCTTGCTTGCTTTAAAGATCGCCTGAAGGCATTGTCTGATAAGGTAGCTGGTGAAGGCTTGATCCTCACTGAGTCTCAAGTCGCGGCGATGGAACGCAAGAAAGACGACGATGAGGCTTGTGGCGAGATAGAGACGGCACACCCTGGTTATCTTGGCTCGCAAGATACTTACTATGTCGGTACTTTCAAAGGCATTGGTCGGGTTTATCAACAAACGTTTGTTGATACTTACAGCAAGGTCGCTCACGCGAAACTGTACCCGACTAAAACACCGATTACGGCAGCTGACATGCTCAATGACCGCGTCCTCCCATTCTACGAAGAACAACGTTTGCCTATGTTGCGCATTTTGACAGATAGAGGGACGGAGTATTGTGGGCGAGCTGACCAGCATGATTATCAGCTTTATATGGCGTTGAACAATATCGAACACACCAAAACCAAGGTCAAATCACCTCAGACGAATGGTATTTGTGAGCGATTCCATAAGACGATCCTCAATGAGTTTTATCAAGTCGCTTTGCGTAAGAAAATTTACCAATCGATTGATGAACTGCAACTCGACCTTGACGAATGGTTGCTCAAATACAATACTCAACGAACTCACCAAGGCAAAATGTGCTGCGGGAGGACGCCGATGGAAACACTCATCGACGGACAAGCTATCTGGAAGGAAAAGTTTGTGAACTAAACTTAACCTGACAGTCAGTTACAGAAAAAGGGGTAACTGTCAGATCAAGTCTGAATTTCTACAGTTAATTTGTAATGCAGGTTGTTGTAGTACTCTTGTTCTGCTTTTACAGCATTATTACTGCTACTTTTTTAAATAATGAAACGCTTCATCATTTGTTCCATAGCTTCGGCTTCCTGAGAAAGCTGTTCAGCTGCCGATGCGCCCTCCAAGGATGCGCTAACGGTTGATTGTATAATTTCACCAATATTTGCAACACCGTTATTTATTTCTTCAACACCTTGAGCTTGTGCTCCACTCGCATCAGCAATTTGTTTAACCAAATCTGAAGTTTTGTGAATGCTGGTGAAAATTTCTTTTAGTCCTTCTGCCGTTTTGTCAGCAATAGCATTACCATTTCGGGTTTTCTCAGCAGACAGCTTGATGAGTTTGTTTGTTTCTTCAGCAGCAGCTGTACTTCGTGCTGCTAATACTCGCACTTCATCCGCAACAACCGCAAAACCACGTCCCTGTTCGCCTGCTCGAGCTGCTTCGATTGCAGCATTAAGCGCCAATAAGTTAGTCTGAGCTGCAATTTCATCAATCGTACTAATAAACACCGAAATACTCTGCCCTGCTTCCTGGATTTCTTCCATTGCCCGCATCATCTCATTCATACGTTCTTGACCAGATGTTGCTGCGTTTTGTGCGGTACTCACCAAGATATTTGCTTCATTCGCACTTTGTGCATTTTCCGACGTTTGTGACGATAGGTTGCTGAGCGATATAGATATCGACTCAATATTTGCAGCTTGTTGGTTTGCTCCAGCTGATAATGAATTACTAGTATTAAAAAGTTGAGTGCTGCCACCAGCAATTTGCTTACCGGAATTTTGAACTCGACCAAGAACATCATTTAAGTTCTCATTCATTGTCGCAAGTGCTTTTCCTAATACATCGTGTTCTGAAGCAAGTAAAACGTTCTGGGACAAATCACCATCTGCAATTTGTTGCGCAAGAACAGCTTTTTCTTTGAGGTTATTTACCATTACACGCATTGTTGCGTATAAACTAGAACTTGATTCTCCTCGCTCTGGCATTTCAACAAAAAGATCGCCTTCTGACACAAATTTTGCAATCTTGGCTACTTCTGAAGGATCGCCTCCCATTTGTTCAATTGTTGAACGAGTAATGAAGTAAGCTATAAACACACCAAATACCATCGCAATGATCACACATAAACCTATAATAATAGTTGCTTGAGCATTACTGTTTTGCAAGGTAGGGCCTAGTTCATCCTGAATCCCCTTGATTTCGAGCTTAATAGATTCAATGTCTTTGGCAATCATTGGACCCAAACGATCAAGCTTAGTAGTTTTAATCTCATTACGTGTATTGATCGCATCAACAACGTTTTCAAAGGCTTTTGCATACACCTTTTTATCTTCAATAACACTTGCAAGCAAAGCTCGGCGTTGCGGATTCTGCAACGATTTATCGAGGACTTCCAAATGTTTATCCATTTCTTTAAACTCTGTTCGTACTCGATCAACAGCTGCTTGTTTATTTGAATCGAGGAATTTTCCTGAATAGAGACGCGCTAACAATAAACTTCTTGTCGTTATAGCTGCTTCGTAGGCTGCCTCCATATCTTCGTCTTCTTTTGCAGATATCAGGATCTTAGTCAGATTTTTTTCTATCGCCGGACCTTTTTTATTGAGTACTTCATTAACAAGTTTGTTACGAGTTGCAATCAGTTCGACAACTTGTTCAAAGCTGAATTTATATTCTCCTAGAAATTCATCGACTTTGTCTATCACCTTAGCTCGTTTCGGATCGTTAATTTGTTCATGTGCATCAACCATGAATTTATTGGTTTTTCCCCAATATTCTTCAAATTCCGCTTTGTCCTTGTCACTTGCGGTTAAGATATAGTCCTTTACATTCATTCGTACCATGAGCATATTCGCTTGCACTCGGCCAGAAAGATTGGTTTCTCTAGCCATCTCACGATAGGAGGAGAATCCGTCAGAAGCTCCTTGGATTGCCTGGTAAGCGATAATACCCGTCAATAGAAGTAATCCTAATACTACTGAAAAGGCTGTATATAGTTTTTTTTTCAAACTCAGATTTGAAAACATGGTTAAATTCGTATCCATTACATTTCTCTTAAAAAATTTAGCTAACGGCTTTTCACATTAAATTGTGTACTTCAGATATAACGACCGATCTAAACAGTTCTGAAATTTAATTTCTTAACTAGAGAGATGTCAGATTGCTGAGATCCAATATTGATATTTTTTTAACTTTTCTGTGAATCTAAAAAAATACAGGATATGCTGAGTAGCAAACAGGCAGAGGTTTGGGAACTGTTAGGCTAGAAAAACAAAATGGAAGAATGAATCATGTAAAGATCAAAACTACTTTGATCCTCATATTAAGGCAGATAACTCGACTAACTATGATTGAAGAGAACCTCGGAGCCTCTTTGTTATTTATTACTTGTCGCAGCAAATTCAAATGCGTCAGAAAAAAGCCTTTCTTGTTGCAGCCCATACTCGCTAAATGATTTATGGATCGATTCGACCATAATTGGAGGCCCACTAGCATAGACGTCCATTTCTGAGAAATCCGTAATATCTTCGAGAATCGCATCATGAACAAAACCGGTTTTTCCCTGCCAATCGTCATCTAATGGGTCTGATAAGACTGGAAAATATTCTATATGATCATGTTTTTCTGCCCAGTGACTGGCAAGTTCATCTAAATACAGATCTCGTTTTGATCTGACACCCCAGTAAAGTGAAACGGGTCTCTGGTCTCCTTTCGCGATCATATGTTCTATGATTCCTTTTATTGGGGCAAAACCGGTTCCACCAGCAACAAAAATAATCGGTCGGTTACTATCTTCTCTTAAAAAGAAATTACCGTAAGGACCTTTGATACGAAGTAATGTTTTTTCTTTCATTTCATTAAAGACAATTTCAGAAAAAATACCACCATCATAATATCGAACCTGGAGTTCTAAATACTCATCATCATGCGGAGCATTAGCAAGTGAGAAAGAGCGTTCTTTCCCATCCTTCATGAGAATATCGATATATTGGCCGGCTAGAAACTGTAATCTTTCAGTAGAAGGCAACTTTAACCAAAGCCCCATAACATCATGTGAAAGCTGTTCTAATTTCATTACCCTAGAAGGTAATGCTTTAATTGTAATTTCCTTTGTTTCAGTGATTTCTGAAGCTCTTAATACCAGATCTGTTTTAGCTCTGGCCTGACAACATAAAATCCAGCCCTGCTCGGTTTCTGTTTCAGTCAACGCTTCTGGCGTAGTTTTCCCATATTCGATTTTACCTTCAATCAAACGTGTTTTACATGCACCACAACTACCTCCTCTACATCCATAGGGGAGCTGAATTCCTTCTCTTAGGGCAGCATCCAGAATTGCCTCGTCAGTCGAGCAATTAAATTCTGTATCACTGGGGGTTAATACAATCTTTCGTAAATCTTTATCTTTGGTCATTATTTACTCATGTGATTTTTCTGATCTCGTTTAATCCGAATTTTAAGGTCGACTTCTAGCACTACCCAACCAGCGAAGTAAAGGTTTCCACTGCTGCCTATCAGTTTCTGTGGTTGAAGGAGCAAGCTCAAATATTGATAGACCTTGCTCCGCAGCACGTATGTAATTTTGACTAGCTCTGAGTACTGTCACAAAAGGAAACTTTTTTCCATCCGGTAATTTTTGTTTGGAAAGATAATCAGAAAGATCGTATCCAGCAATAGTTTTTTCACGTACACGATTTGCAACTGTTGCTAATTTCACATCCGCCTTGACCACTTTATTAGCCCGTTTCAGATCTTCTATAAAACGTGTTGCAGCTCGCACATCTAATGGTGAAGGCAAAATTGGTATGACGATAGTTTCTGTTCTTCTCAAAAGATCAGTTAATTGTTTACCATGGATCCCAACAGGTGCATCCATGATTAGAACGTCTGTGTTCTTATTTGCGCGGAATTTCTCTTTACATGCCGCAACACCCTGTATTTCTGGCAGTTGATCAGATCTCACTGCCAGCCAGTCTATACTTGATAATTGCGGATCATAATCTGCCAGCAACACAGATTTACCTTGTGTAGCATAAAAGCCAGCCAAATTTGTAGCTAATGTTGTTTTACCACAACCGCCTTTCGGATTCATGACCAAAATAGATCGCATCGTTAAATTCGCTCCTGTTTTTCTTATTATTTTGCAGTATACCGTGTTCGCTTTGTTAAAAAACTATCGAGTTCCTCGCCGTTCTAACATCAACTTTTCTGCTATTGGTGTGAAGATTAACTCCATTGCTAACGTTTTTTTACCGGCAGGGACAACAATCGTATCGGGTGTTGACATGAAAGACCCATCAAGCATATTCAATAAATAAGGAAAATCCACATCTAGCTTTTTATGGTTTCGTACATGAACAACCGAAAAACTTTGATCGTTGGAAGGCACTTCTCGTTCCGCAAAAGGATCAGAAGTATCGACCGTAGGGACACGTTGAAAATTAATATCTGTTCTTGAAAATTGCGGGACAATATAGTGAACATAATCGTGCATACGACCAAGTATAGCCTGAGTCGCAGCTTCAACCGAGTGCCCACGCTCTACTCGGTCGCGCTGAATTTTTTGGATCCACTCAAGATTTATGATCGGCACAACACCAACCAGAAGATCCACATATTTAGCGACATTGACTTTGTCCGATATCAACCCTCCGTGAAGCCCTTCGTAGAAAAGTACATCAGAATCCTTCGGCAAGGGTTCCCAATCCGAAATTGAACCTGGTGGCAATTTGTGAAGGAAGGCTTCTTCTTCATTATGTACATACCAACGACGTCGGCCGCTACCCTTTTCTGAATATTCGCGAAAAACCGCTTCTAATTCCTCAAACAAATTTCCTTCAGGGCCAAAATGGGTAATTGTTTTTCCTTCTTCCTTAGCCGCTAAAACCATTGATTGCATTTCAGAGCGATCATAGCGATGAAAACTATCACCTTCGATAATCGCGGACTTCATTCCTTCTCGATAGCATATATGTTCAAATGCTATCTTAACATTCGTTGTTCCAGCTCCAGAGGAACCAGTAACTGCAATAATCGGGTGCTCGTGAGACATACCGGATCTCTCCTTCCTATACAGATGCGATACGTTACCTCATGTATAATTGCTTCGCAAAATTTTAGAAAAATGATGAGCTAAGAAAATGAATTTTTGTGTTGTATCAAAACTATGAATGAAAGTGATCGAAAGTTATATCTACGCTTACTCCGATATGTAAAACCCTATTGGAAGCGTTTCGCTCTTTCCATACTTGGAATGGCCTTATTAGGTGCAATGGAGCCTGCTTTACCCGCATTATTGAAACCCCTTCTTGATGGTAGTTTTGTTGATGAACCTGTTGGTGAAATATGGCTAATCCCAATTCTGCTTGTTTTGCTATTCCTGATCCGGGGTATTCTTATGTTTGCCAGCCAGATACTTTCTAAATGGGTCGCTCAACGTGTTGTGATGGATTTGAGAACGGACATCTTCAACAAATTACTTACCTTACCAACTTCTTTTTATAATGATAACTCCACAGGTTCATTAATCTCAAAAATCACCTTTGACACTGTTCAAGTTAGACAATCGACTACACGAGTTTTTGCTGTGCTAGTGAGGGACAGTTTAGCTGTCATCGGTTTAGTTCTGTATATGATCTATCTGAATTGGAAATTGAGTTTAATCGTGTTTTTGCTCGTTCCGATGATTGGTTTCATTGTCAATATAGTTAGCAAACGTATGCGAACGATGAGCAGTTTGGTACAAGAATCGATGGGCGATATTACTCATGTTGCGCAAGAGGTCATTGATTCACAAAAGGCTGTCAAAATTTACTCTGGCCAGGAATATGAAAAAAAACGCTTTACCAGAGCGATTAATAAAACCCGCCAATACAATATGAAAATAGTTGTTACATCAGCGGCAAACAGCCCGATAATCCAATTTATTATGTCAATTGGACTGGCAATCGTTATTTATTATTCAACTTTTTTAGCACATAAAGGGCTGATGACCGCTGGTGAATTTGTTGCTTATTTTACCGCTATGATGATGTTGCTCGCTCCCATCAGAAGACTCGCCAAAGCGAATGAACCCTTACAAAACGGTTTGGCTGCAGCCACCAGTTTGTTTAATTTATTGGATGAAACCACAGAAACTGATCACGGCACGATGACGATTAATCGAGCCGAAGGTGCACTTCGCTTCGATCAAGTTTCAATGACCTACCAGTATGCAAAGACATCCGCCTTATCTAATATTTCCGTTGAGATCGCGCCAGGAGAGACTGTTGCGTTAGTCGGCGCATCTGGGAGCGGTAAATCAACTTTCGCGAATTTGATCCCTCGCTTTTATTCAACCGAAAATGGAGCGATCTTTCTTGATGATCAAAATATAGAAACCATCACTCTCGAGTCTCTGCGCCAGAACATTGCGCTAGTCAGCCAGGAAATTATGTTATTTAACGACACGATCAAAAATAATATTGCTTATGGTGCACTGCGGAATATAACGGATGAAGAGATTACCAAAGCAGCAGCTTCAGCACATGCACTGGAATTTATCGAGAAATTACCCGATGGAATGGATACATTGATTGGTGAAAAAGGCGCGCGACTCTCTGGTGGACAACGCCAACGTCTTTCGATTGCACGTGCATTATTGAAAAATGCCCCCGTATTAATTCTTGATGAAGCAACTTCCGCATTGGATACGGCTTCAGAAAAATACATTCAGGAAGCACTTGAACAACTACGAAAAGGACGTACTTGCATTATCATTGCTCACCGCCTATCCACCATAGAAAATGCAGATCGAATCCTGGTGATGGAAGGGGGGCAGATTGTTGAATCTGGTACGCATATAGAGTTGATCAGAAAACAAGGCACTTACGCGCGATTACACCAGTTGAGATCTTCTGAAGAAATATCTTAGTATTCGAAAAATTTACCTAACTACTCGCTCACCTGGTTACGACCACCATGTTTAGCTCTATAGAGAGCCTTATCCGCAAAACCAATTAAACTTTCCTGATCATCATTAGTTTGCAATTCTGCAATACCTAACGAGAGCGTCAAGGGTGGTAACAGCTCTCCTTCAACTGCAAATAGGTCAGTCTCCTCAACAGCCGCACGCAGACGCTCAGCAACTTGAGCTGCCTCTTGTATATCTGAACCGGGTAGCACGGCGAGGAATTCTTCCCCTCCATAACGTGTGATCGTATCTTCAGGCCTCAAATGTTCGGTCAGTGACTGTGCAATAGAATTCAAGGCCCGATCACCAGCTAAATGTCCGTATGTATCATTAAAATTTTTAAAATGATCGATATCCATCATAATCATTGAAAGTGGTCTCCCATCTTCTTCGCTCTGACAACGATGAACAAGCCGTTCTAACATTTTGTTCAACCAACGTCGATTATAAAACCCCGTCAGTGGATCAACGGTTGCATCATACTCAAACTCCTTCAACAAGTTCTGGATTTTATGCATCACAGAATTGCCAAACCGTAAACGAAATGCCAAAGTACGTAGCAGGTTTTGAGAGGCAGCATGAGAGGTATCAACAATTTTCCAAAGCGTATCCTCATCTACTCTAAGTACACGCGTGTCTTGAGCCGCTATCACATATCCAGAAGTCGGCTGTTGATCAAGAATCGAAATCTCACCAACGCTTTCACCTTCGGCAAGAATAGTAATCGGTTGATCATCTTCTTCTTGTAAAAATATTTTCAATGCACCTGTAAGCACTAGATACATGAAATCTTCAGCTTGACCGGCTTTGACCAAGGTCTCGCCTTGTGAGAGGGATAAAATGGAGCAATTTTCTAGTAGTGGCGAGATTGAGGAAAGATTAACACCATGAAAGAGTTTAATTCTAGATAGCTGTTCTTCAGTTGGCTTATTGCTACTTTGATTGATTAGCTCAGAGTCCATCTTCAAACTGTGTTCCATTTTAGTTCTTCCCGAATACCGTAGCACGATTCATATCTATATTAGGTTGATTTTTTCACCTCGTTCTCCCAAATGTTAGCACGGTCAAGTTATTGACACAAAAACTTTTATTTGCTTATGCCTGTCAGTGAACTATTCCTTGATTGTATCGAAGTCAGAGAAGAACTAGCTACGTTCTTTATCGCAATTACAACTTCCGGATAATTTACCCTGTCGAAATTTGTTTATTTGACTAACAATGAATTTACCGACAACAGCTACGACGATGAGCAGAGCTAGAACTGTTTGAAGATCCATCTTAATCAGGATCCCAGTTGAAAAATTAATAATGCACCGAAATAACCAATACTGGTCATGTAAAACCAGGACATAATCGGATAACTCCATGTGCCTGTTTCGCGTCTAATCGTTGCAACTGTAGCAACACACTGTAAACAGAAAGCATAAAAAATCATTAAACCAACCGCCATTGGAGTTGTAAAAACTATACTTCCATCAGGCCAGATAGAGGATTTTATTCGGTTGATCAAACTTGTATCTTCCTCATCAACATCACCACCCACGGCATAAATTGTGCCTAAAACGGCTATCACGACTTCTCTTGCTGGGAAAGATGCAACAACTGCGGCGGAGACTTTCCAGTCCCAACCTAAAGGTTGAAAAGCTGGCACGATAAATTTACCTATACGTCCCAGGTAACTTTGTTCAAGATACGCTGCCGCTTCTTGATTATTTAGATCTGAAATGCGGGCCATTTCTTGCTGCTCATCTTCTAACGGATTGATAAGTCGCTGGGCCTCAAATTGTTGGTGAACCGATTCTGGATGTGGAAAATATGCCAGCGCCCAGATCAATACTGCCACAGTGAAAATTATCGTCCCTGCTCGTCTTAAAAATATCTTGCCGCGTTCCCATAGTTTGATCAAAACAGACGTAAAACTTGGCCATCGATAAGGAGGCATTTCCATTAAAAAGGTAGGCGCAGGTCCCCGTAACAAGGTTCTTTTAAGCAGCAAAGCGGTAATAACACCGCCCAGAATTCCAAGCAAATATAAACCAAGTAATACTAATCCCTGGAGATTGATCAGTCCTCCAAGCCAGACTTGCTTTGGTACAAATGCCGCGATTAACAATGCATAAACCGGTAATCGCGCAGAACAAGTCATAAAGGGCGCGGCCATCATCGTAGCGAGACGATCGCGTTTATCCGATATTGTCCTTGTCGCCATTACACCAGGTACTGCACAGGCGAAACTTGATAACATTGGAATAAATGATCGCCCCGAAAGACCCGCGCTGCGCATCACACGATCGGCCATAAATGCAGCCCTTGCCATATAACCGCTATCTTCTAAAAAAATGATGAAAGCAAAAAGGATCAAAATCTGAGGTAGAAAAATGATCACACTTCCAACGCCTGCGATAATGCCATCAACCAACAAACTTCGAAGCGCACCTTCAGGTAAATGAGATTCTAACCAACCACCAAGACCGGCTGTTGTAGCATCCATAAAATCCATCAGTGGGGCTGCCCATGCAAAAACAGATTGAAAAACCACCGCCATCAATAGCAAAAATAAAATACTACCCATAATTGGATGACTAACTATTTGATCTATACGTTCTGTCGTACTTTTTTTATTTATTTCAGTACTAGTTTTATCAATAGTTTCAACTTCTTCAAGCAGCGTATTGATCCATCCATATCGTGTACGTGCATCTTGCGTCGCCAGGCTTGGTCCATGAGCTAATGAAGATCGAACCTCTTTAATTTGATCCAGCACTTCTGTTCCAAACTGATCGAAAATTCTCTTTTCTGCATGGCCTTCTTGATCAATCAATGCACGCTCAACTTCATACATAGAAAGATCAAAACCCTGTACTTTAAACTTCTCTGTTAGCCTTAAGGCATTTTGACGAATTTCTGGTAAGAGATTAAGTGTAGGAATTGTTCTTACCTTCATAACATTTAATAATGCTTGTTTTAATGCATCTATTCCCTCTCCCGATGTCGCGACTATTGACAAAACTGGAACTTGGAGCTTCTCGCTCAATGCGTCAACATCGATATGAATCCCATTCTCATGGGCAAGATCAATCATATTAAGCGCTAAAACGGCAGGTAAGCTTAACTCTAGAAGTTGACTGACAAGATAAAGATTCCGTCGCAGGTTAGATGCGTCGGTGATTATTAAGATCATATCTGGCGATCCAACTTCAGCCACTTCACCACGTAGAACATCTAAAACCACCATTTCATCTGGTGATTGTGCAGAAAGTGAATAGGTGCCTGGTAAATCAATCAGGCTGGCAGGAACATTTTCTAATTGAAACTGGCCAACATGTTTTTCTACTGTCACACCAGGATAATTACCAATTTTTTGATTTAAGCCAGTTAACTGATTGAATAAAGTACTTTTGCCCGCATTAGGATTTCCAACCAGAGCGATAACCAATCCATTCCTCTCCATCAACCCAGCTCCACAACAACCATTTTTGCTTCAGCTTTTCTCAAGGAAAGACAATAACCCATGACATGGATCTCAATTGGATCACCCCCTGGTGCAATACGAATAATTTCCAACTCGCTGCCTTCGAGTACACCTAATTGCATTAATCTTTGCATCACAGGACCTTCTGAATTAAACCCTGTTACTAATGCCTTTTTGTCGACTCCCAATTGGTCAAGCGTTATTTTCATTTCTTTGGTGCGTCCTGAATTACTACAATTATGGTTTGTGTAACAGAGATTATGTAAGAGTGCATTATGCAACAATCATACGTTGATGTGAATCATTCTCGTTTCCATTTCCGATTTCGTTTCTGTGTCATCTTAAACAAACGTCAATTTTCTGTCAGAAATATAGACAAACGTATCTAAACGTCGCAATATCAGTCACCGTATATTGAAAAAATATAAACACTCACTGAAAACTAAGGATGGAATCATGAGTAAAAAAATAACAAATTTTGATTTCGATGAATGGATGCAGCTTGCAAAAGAAGATCCTGAATCTTTTGAACTAAAACGCACAGAGGCAATTCAAGATGTCATCTCTGGCGCGCGCGGCCATACCAAAAACCGTTTAGAGGGCTTGCAATGGCAACTTGATCAAATGTGTCAAACCTCAAAATCTCCTATGGCAACTTGTTTGAATATCTCAAAATTGATGTGGGAAAATGTAAATGGTGAAGATGGTTTAGTCGATGTACTTAATCAACTATCTGGTAAAGCACCAGTTAAACAAAAATCGACGAATCGGGCAGAGGTGGTAGAGTTGAAACCTAAATCTTCTGATCCATCAGAAGAAACTGGTTAATTCGCTTGCATCTTTACCATTGGAAACGCTAGAATTGCGCGCTTTCCTTTTAATGGTTGGTTAATATCAATGATATTGGATCACCCCTTAGACAGTGTACTGAATTATGAAACCAGAAATACACCCACGCTACGAAGAAATATCCGTCACATGCAGCTGCGGTAGTGTGTTTAAAACACGCTCTACATTGAAAGACCCAGAATTACATATTGACGTATGTTCAGAATGCCATCCTTTCTACACAGGCAAACAGAAAATTGTTGATACGGCTGGCCGTGTTGATAAATTCCGCAAAAAATACGGAATGTGATATTCTGTGTAAGCATTCTCTCAGGCGTGCACCATACCAAAACATAAAAAAAGGCTCTTTTAATTAAGAGCCTTTTTTATTACCTGCAAATTTTCCAGTCACTATTCCTTATAACTATAAGCTACCACTTTATTATTATTCATCATCGGAATTAGTACTAAGCCACTCTCACTAATATATTCATGATCGGCTGACCCTTGATCAAGATCCACTAACATTTCGGCCTGTCCTTTTTGATCGACTAATAATAATTTTCCATTCAACCAATCTGTCACCAGAAAATTACCACTTGGTATTTGTTCCACTCCATCAAGGTTACCAATAGAAGCTGATGAGCCCATTGGTGATCCAAGCTCAGAAATCTCTCTATCACTAAGTCCAACTGAAAGTAGACGACCTGGAACACTGGTAGAAAACCCTTCGCCGTCGATAAATCCCCATGTACCAATAATTAGCTTGTCATCTGCAACCGTCAAACCATTAGGTGTATCCAAATTTTCGCTGGTTAACCAAAGATTCATAAATCCGTCTTTGATCCTGTGAATACTGTTTGTCATCATGTCTGAGACATAAATATTACCATCTTGATCAGCGGCAACATCATTAAAGAAAACGGCTGATGAAACCGGGTAAGTTGAAACAAGCGTTGCTGTCTCCAGATCAATTTGTACCACTCTATTAACATCAGCAACAAAAAGCTGATCGCCCGCAATCGCCATTCCCGTTGGTGACCATAACGGTTTACTGAACCATTCTAATTCGAGGATCTCACCTTCTAACGACATTTTAGAAATGAAGCCTTTTTCTTCTTTTTCCATTGGGCCGCTGTTGAGATTAGATACGTATAAAACATTGCGTTTTTGATCATGAATAACAGACTCTGGGGTTTTTAGTTCATTGTCTGAACTTTCCCAAAGCTTGCTAATACTCCCATTATCTTTCTCTGTTTGTTCTGTATTAGTTTGCATTGTCGGATCGGATACTGCTTCAACTGGAGACTGCTCAGATGTAGTCTGATCAATACCGGCCTTTTCCGATTCTGCTTGTTCTGAACATCCAACTAAAAATAAGCTGCTCAAAATGATTAGCACCATGAATGTTTTCATGTTTTATTCCCCTTTATATAAATTATTTAATGAAACTATAAAAAATCCGTTCTTTTTTTAAAGAATGATTTTTTACTCAAAGCTCCAGATCTGACCAAACAGCAAATTCATTGCCATTAGGATCTTTAAAATGAAAACGTCGACCTCCGGGAAATAAAAATATGGCTTGTGTTATAGATCCTTTTGCACTTTCAACTTTGGATTGAGTCTGCTCCAGGTTATCACTATAAAAAACAATTAGTGAGCTGCCTTTCTGGGAAGAGGCGGATAGATCAGATCTAAAAAATCCTCCATCTACCCCTGCATTTGAAAATGCCATGTAGTCAGGACCATAATCGGTAAATGACCAACCAAAAACAGTGCTGAAAAATTGCTTAGTCGCTTCAAAATCACTTGCATGAAGTTCAATATAATTAATTTTTTCGTGCTTATTTTCTGGATCAGACATCGAATAATTTTCTCAGTTTTTGACCAGGGTCTGCCGCTCTCATAAAGGCTTCTCCAACCAGAAACGTAAACACTTCATGCCGCCGCATCATTGCAATGTCTTCCGGCGTATGGATCCCACTCTCTGTCACAATCGTCCTGTCATGCAATATATCTGGCAATAGATCTATTGTTGTTTGCAAACTGGTTTCAAATGTTCGCAAATTTCGATTATTAATTCCGATCAACGGTGTCCTTATCATTAACCCACGTTCAAGCTCTTCTCTGTCATGCACCTCGACCAACACATCCAACCCCAGTTCAGCAGCTAGCCAAGCCAAATCCTGCATCTGCTTATCTTCGAGACAAGCAACGATCAGCAAGATGCAATCTGCCCCCATCGCTCGGGCTTCATAAACCTGATAAGGATCAATCATAAAATCTTTACGCAATACTGGAAGATTACAAGCAGCTCGAGCATCGATTAAATATTGATCGTTTCCTTGAAAATATTTTTCGTCAGTCAAAACGGATAGACAGGTCGCACCGGCTTTCTCATATGAAAGGGCTATTTCAACGGGATCAAAATTTTCCCGGATCACGCCTTTACTCGGCGATGCTTTTTTCACTTCAGCAATCACGGCCAGTTTTCCTTCACTGATACGCTGCTTTATTGCTGTCGTAAATCCGCGAGTAGGAACTGTGTCTTTAACTTTCGATTTTATCTCGTCTAGTGAGATTCGACTTCTTCTAGCAACAATCTCTTCGGCTTTATCGAGAATAATTTTTTTCAGAATGTCAGGGGTATTGTCCAGATTCAAGGTTGTCATTACAGAGAGTCTTTATCAGAATTGATTGGTTTTTTTGATCAGAGCATTTAGTTTTTGATCCGCTGCTCCACTGGCAATAGTTTCTCTCGCTTTTTCAATGCCTGTTTTCAGATCAACAGCAAGCCCCGCAACATAAATAGCCGAACCCGCATTGAGTAAAACGATATCTAAAGCAGAGCTTTGCTCATTAGCAAGTACTGACTTCATCATCGCCAGACTAGGCTCAACATCCGTCACCGCAATCGCTGAACTACTCGCACGAGTTAAACCAAATTGTTCTGGCTCAATTGTATATTCACTAATCTCGCCGTCCTGAAGTTCAGCTACTTTGGTCGGTGCGCAAATACTGATCTCGTCCATCCCATCTTCAGAGTGAACCACCATGACATGATTACTACCGAGTTTTTGTAATACTTTTGCTAATGATAATACCCAATGATTGCTAAAAACACCGAGCACCTGATTCGGTGCTGAAGCTGGATTTGTTAGTGGGCCTAGAAGATTGAAAACTGTACGAACACCGAGTTCTTTGCGCGGCCCAATTGCATGTTTCATTGCAGAATGATGCATTGGCGCAAACATAAAACCAACACCAATCTCCTCAACACACTCTTTAACTTGCTCTGGTGTTAGATCTAATCTTACCCCGGCGGCTTCCAACACATCAGCACTACCAGATTTACTTGAAACCGCTCGGTTACCATGTTTCGCGACGTGACAGCCTGCTGCCGAAGCAACAAACATACTGGTTGTCGAAATATTAAAACTATTAGAGGCATCGCCGCCGGTTCCAACGATATCAACGGTATTAGGCAGACTAGAAAGCTCAACACCTGACGCAAGTTCACGCATCACTTCTGCGGCAGCGGCAATTTCTATAACAGACTCGCCTTTCATTCGTAACCCAACTAAAAACGCGCCGATCTGTGCTTGAGTTGCTTCACCCTGCATGATGGTACGCATAATTGATCGCATTGAATCTGGATCAAGATCTTGTTTGTTGATAAGTGCATCTACAGCGGCGGGAAGATCTAAAATTGCCATGACTACATCTCCAAAAAAATTTTCAATATATCGTGACCATGCTGCGTCAAAATTGATTCTGGGTGAAATTGCACGCCGGAGATTGCATATTCTCTATGACGAAGGCCCATGATCTCATCTAACTTTCCATCTGCAGTTTCTGTCCATGCAGTTACTTCTAAACAATCCGGCAATGTTTCCTTACTCACAACTAGAGAATGATATCGCGTTGCAGTAAAAGGATTATCCAGACCATGAAAAATATCTTCATCACTATGCAAAATCGGTGATGTTTTGCCATGCATAATCTCTCTCGCATGGATCACATCACCACCGAATGCCTGACCAATACTTTGATGGCCAAGACAAACTCCAAGGATCGGCAACTTACCCTTGAAGCGTTTGATCGTATCGATAGAAATTCCTGCTTCATTGGGCGTACATGGACCGGGTGATATTACAATGCGATCCGGTGCCATATTTTCAATTTCGCCAACCGTGATTTGATCATTTCTAAACACGCGTACATCAGCACCTAACTCACCCAGATATTGCACGATGTTATAAGTAAAAGAATCGTAATTATCAATCATTAATAACATTAATGTTCACCCTTATAAGCCATTTTCTGCCATTGCTACCGCCCGAAAAACAGCGCGTGCTTTATTCATTGTTTCATTCCACTCCATTCTTGGAACAGAGTCGGCAACAACCCCAGCACCTGCTTGAATGTGTAAGGTACCATCTTTGATCACCGCCGTTCGAATTGCGATTGCGGTATCCATATTCCCCTGCCAGGAGAGATAACCGACCGCACCACCGTAGACACCGCGTTTTAATGGTTCCAATTCATCAATAATTTCCATGGCTCTGATCTTGGGCGCACCACTTAACGTTCCGGCTGGAAAAGTCGCACGAAGAACATCTAACGCACTCTGCCCTTCGCTAATTTGTCCTATAACATTCGAGACAATATGCATAACATGCGAATAACGTTCGACGATCATTTTATCCGTTAGTTTTACGGATCCAATCTCAGCGACTCGACCGACATCGTTTCGTCCCAAATCAATCAACATTAAATGTTCAGCTAATTCTTTGGGATCTTCCAGTAATTCCTTTTCTAGTTTTTGATCGGCTTCGGTATTTTCTCCACGAGGTCTGGTTCCTGCAATCGGTCTTACCGTGACTTCGCCATCTTCTACTCGCACCAAAATTTCCGGCGATGAGCCAACGATATGAAAATCATCCAGATCCAGAAAATACAAATAAGGTGATGGGTTCAAACAACGTAATGATCGATATAAATCCATTGGTGAAGCTTGGAAAGGAATCGACAATCTCTGCGAAATAACCACTTGCATGGCATCGCCTTCAACAATGTACTCCTTGATTTTATCAACAGCCGCTTCAAATTTTTCTTGGGTAAAGCCAGAAATAAAATCTTCTTCGTTGACTGTTCTCGACTCCGCAGGCGCAACTTTTTTAACATCGCCCTGTTCTAATTTTTGTACTAATTGCTCGAGTCTGGCCAAACCATTTTCATAGGCATTACTGTCCGCCGGATTAGCATGAACAACGATCAATAATTTACCGCTGAGATTATCAAAGACTAGAACTTCATCGGACACCATCAATAAAATATCCGGGTTTCCCAAAGGATCAGGATTTGGACATTCAGACAAACGCGGTTCAATATAACGAATTGTATCGTAACCAAAATAACCGACTAATCCACCCGTAAAACGCGGTAAGCCTTCGACTTCCGGCACTACAAATTCTTTGCGGAAATTTTCGATCCAATCTAAAGGATCTTCAACCTCAAACTCTTCGATCAGTTCTCCAAGCTTCATTACCTGAATATTTTTGTCAGAAACACGCGCAACAATTTCTGCAGGCAAACCAATAATTGAATAACGTCCCCATTGTTCACCTCCCTGAACAGACTCAAACAGGTATGAATATGGACCGCTGGCAAGCTTTATATAAGCTGAAAGCGGAGTATCCAGATCAGCAAGAACTTCTCGCACTAGTGGAATGCGATTGTAACCTTCAGCAACATAGCCTTTGAAATCTTCATTTTGCATCATGCTCAACTATGGAAATAGTTCGATCATTTCTGACAATGAATCGACCAAAAAGTCAGGGTTCGAATCTGCGATATTATTACCGTGATTATAACCGTACGTCACACAAAGGATGGGAACATTTGCAGCGCGTGCAGCGTGCAGATCATTGACCGAATCACCCACCATTAATGTTTTTTCAGTTGTAGTTCCAAGTGTTTCCATAGCATGCAATATTTGATCAGGATCAGGTTTCTTTTTAAGCAAAGTATCACCACTGATCACAATTGAAAAATCGTCGAGCATGCCAAGCGATTCCAAAACCGGCTCAGTAAACCGACCACGCTTATTCGTTACACACCCCAATTTGCAACCATGCGCAAGCATATGGTCCATCCCTTCACGAACGCCAGGGTAATAGCTACTACGCTTGCTGGTATTTTGCATATAGAAATCGGAAAACAGATCAAACATTTTCTGGAATAAAGCCTCATCCGGCTCGCCATCCATATCATCAGTAAGTGCCGCTTTAACGAGTTTTTCTGCACCTTTTCCGACCCAGGATCGGATTTTATCTTCACCTTGCATTGGCAGATCTAATTCTTGTAAAGCTCGATCAACACTATAGGCAAGATCAGGAACGCTATCGATAAGCGTGCCGTCCAGATCAAATAAAACTAATTCAGGCGTTTGCATCGTTTTCCCCTGAGGCCTGTTGATCTTTCATAAATATCAACAGCCCCTAGCAGCAGCTCAACTTTTCTAATTCTGACCTCATTGTATCAATGGTCTTTTTATAATCATCACTACCGAAAATCGCTGAACCGGCGACAAAGGTATCTGCACCTGCTCGAGCAATTTCGCCAATATTATCAACCTTAACACCGCCATCAATTTCCAAACGAATATCTCTACCGCTTGCGTTTATTAATGTACGTGCTTCATGTAGTTTATCCAGTGCAGAGGGAATAAAAGCCTGCCCTCCAAAGCCAGGATTAACTGACATCAAAAGAATCATGTCGACTTTATCGATTACATATTTAAGACAGTCGAGTGGTGTTGCAGGATTAAAAACCAACCCCGCTTTACAACCAGAATCTTTAATCAATTGCAGAGAGCGATCTATATGATCACTGCCTTCTGGATGAAACGTAATATAACTTGCGCCAGCTTCGGCAAACTCATTGATCATATGATCAACCGGACGCACCATCAGATGAACATCAATCGGTGCGGTAATTCCAAAATCACGTAATGCCTGACAAATGACCGGACCAAAAGTCAGATTCGGTACAAAATGGTTGTCCATAACATCGAAATGGACAAAGTCTGCACCAGCATCCAAAACGTCACGTACTTCTTCTCCCAAACAAGCAAAATCTGCTGACAAAATTGACGGTGCTATGACGAAATCTGACACGTGTTGTTATCTCGATAAATTCTGGACAAAAATAATGGCGCAACTTTACCTGATCGGCAAGGTAATTGCAGCAAAATTACCTCTCTCTATCGCGTTTAAAAATATGATGTTCAAACACTATTTCCTGATCGGTCTGTTTTTTCTCCTGTCTGCACAATTTACTGAGGCAAAGAAAGAAGAAGAAAAACTTGCGGAAACCACCGAGGAAATGCTTGAGCCAGCAGTAGAGAAACCGGATTTAGAAGAAGAGATTAGTACTCAAATCGAAAAGGCCCTGACGACAGGCGAAGCTGTTTGGCTGGGAGAAGAAGGTGCAAATTTTTTGAGTCTGTATAAATCGAATTCTTTTAAAAAGACACATGGTGGGATCTTATTTTTACACGATATAGGAGCCAATTCCGATTGGCCAAATTTGATCAAGCCTCTACGGTTGGCTTTTCCCAAAAAAGGGTGGGATACGCTATCCATACAACTACCTATGGTAAATGTCGATGCTGAAAAAACCGAATATCTAGGTCAGTTTGATGAAGCTGTCTCCAGAGTCAATGCAGGGGTTGAATTCCTGAAACAAAAAGGACTAACTAGCATCGTAATACTCGGTCATGGAATGGGTTCGATAGTCGCCATTTATGATCTGAATAAAAATCCACAAGAATCTGTTAAGGCACTAATAGCAGTGAGTCTTTCAGGTTCGGACACGATAAAACCACCATTAAAAATAGAATCACAGCCAATAGAAAATATGGCCGATCCCGCTACTATGGAAAAGCCCGACAAAAAGAAAAAAGACGAGATGAAGGAAAAAGCAGCAGAACCTACTATGGCAGAAATAGATCCAGCGGCGGAAATTCCTGAACGCGATCTATTCGCAGAAATGGCTAAAATCAGGATCCCATTCCTGGATATTTATGCACAGCAAGATCATCAAGATGTCGTAAGGGAAGCCGAAAAACGTTCAGAAACCATAGAAGGTAATAACCAGGATTATTTCCAATGGGAAATTGAAGGCGCAGATCATTATTACCGTGGTCTTGAGGAACAGCTTCTCAAACGGCTTCGTGGCTGGTTAAAAAAACAAGTTGTCGAAAAAAAGCCTTCGATCTCTCCTAACGCATAGGTTCTGACAAAATACTAAGGGATCCATATATTTTTTTGAATGGCGTTTATTATGAAACGTTTGAGCCAACATGGGTTTTCTCAGTTTGAATAGAACATCCACATCACATCTTTTACCAAAAAAGCACACTGCCTTGGGTAGTTATGCTGAAGTTTCTATGAATAACAAACCCGAATAGAAATCCAGCAAGCATGCTAGCAAAATTCGTTATTGAGATCGAAACAGAAAACTTTAAAAATAAAAATACCGGATATAGCAAATCGTTTTAGATAGCTAAAATTATTCAAAGTGATGGGAGACATAATCTTTCTTTGTTGGCGAGACTATACAGTAAGCTAGTAAGATCACTGAGGATAGGGTTAAAGTGTAGCCATAACGAAAATCACAGGCAATCGAAATAATGAAATAACTTAACAAAAAAAGTATGGCAGTAATGCCTAGACTAGCTAGTACATATTGTTGTCTCTTGACCAGAATTATACTGCACGCAATACAGATCAAGCCATAGAACCAAAGGTAAAATAACGGGCTGTTCGCAAATATCTTACCAAAAAGATAGAGATAACCCGCATAAGGGTAGACCCTATTGTGAAGTCCTAATACTTCCGATAACTCAGTATCAATGGCTTCATGATGAAAAGTATTTATGCCCGAAAATAAAGGAAAACATAAACGCATGTCTCCAAAACCAAGGAGTGCTGAGAAATGTTCTACTCGGTGTGAAAGATAACTCAGAGGGTTTGCAAGGATACTTTTACCGAGTATTGAGAGGCCATCTTTTAGTGTTAACGACCAAAAGTGTCCTGAAGGTCCTAAAAGGGTATCTTGACGTGTTGGATCGTATTGTTTTTTAAACTGTTGTAATTCTTCTACTAGTTGTTTTGAGGTCTCTTTAGGGAGTTCTCCGTCATGTACCATAATACCGACGAGGTTATAACGTATGATCACTCTCAAGCCAATATTAGTGCTGGTTGATTGCACGGGAGAAGACTGTTCTAAACTGTTAGAAATACTATGACTTAATAATATAGGTATAGCCAGAAAAATGATGAATATGATCGGTTTGAAAGCCTTGCGTGATGGCTGAAGAATAGTTAACCAAATAGTTGCAGGAATTAAGAAAAGTATACCTTGTTGTCTGCTGCCGACAATAATAGTCATTAATAAAAAGCAAAGTATCAATCGGCCAATATTGACAGGTCGGCCCGTCCACTGGAGATAATGGATAAATAAGAAAAGAAATACCACAGAATTTGCGAGTAAAACATCTTTCCACACGATCCCCGTGTATATGGCTATAACAGGATTTAATAACACATACATAGCTAAAATCAGGCGAACATAACTTGTTCTAAAATCAGCACTCAGAACTAACCAGATTGATGCTGAGAGTAGTGCCTGCATACTTAAAACAAATAATGCTGAGGCATTTCCAAGTCTGTCAAAAAAACCCAGTAACACCGACATAAAGGGAGGATGCCATGAAATGGAATGACCATATCGACCTTCGTATAGTTGTACTAAAGAATCAACACTAAGTTGGCCAGGAAGACCAATAGTTAAAGCAATACATGCTTGAAGGAATATGAAACAGAAAATAGCCGCTTTTCTGGTAAAGAGGAAAGAAAAAAGTGTCTGCATTTTTTGATTTAAATAGCTGAAATTTCAGAGGGTGCTAAAATTTATTATTTTTAGTGATTGGGCATCACCATAAAGAATCATCCTAACACAGAAAAAAAGTGTGCTCGAGTTAACTTTAAACTATATACCCGTACTACTTGGAACCGCAGATTTCAGCAAGTCCAAGGGTCTACACAGCAAGGCAGCGTACGCCGAGAATAGTGGTTCCATTTTCAAGTACGCTAACGCCGTTGGGTAGATGCTTGGACTCGCCCTCGATGCTTGTTCCGGACAACATTCTACCTCGTCCGGGTGGCTCTATCGTTCTCGCTGGACGTCGTTGTGTGTCTGGAAAAGGGAACCACCCTTTCCGGCGAAACACGCTTTGCCAGCGAGAACGATAGAGCCACTGAAACCTGCAGTTTCAAGTAACACGGGTATAAACTATTACACTTTCTTAAAGATTGTTAGCTCAATATCTTAAACCTAGCAGGGTTAAAAATCACCTTCGGAGATAGAATGCAATAGGCAAGTAGAGTAACTGAAGTGAGCGTAAGTGTGTAGCCATAACGAAAATCACAAGCAATCCCAATAATGAGATAACTTGCCAAAAAAGCAAGTGATGTAAAACCAAATGTTGCGAGTATATATTCATTCCTTTTGATCAAAATGATACTGACAATGATACAAATTAAACTGTAGAACCAAAGAGAAAATAATGGAGTGTTAGCGTACGATTGACCAAATGATTTAATGTCTTGAGAATATGAATAATCCCCAGGTGTTATACCAAGTATTGTAGCAAGTTCAGCATTAATGACTCGATGATAAAATTGGTTCACGCCAGAAAATACAGGCAAACAGAGCCTCGTGTCATTGAAACCTAATAGAGTGGAAAAATGATCACCTCGATGGGAAAAATATGCGATAGGATTTTCGACAATCGTCGAGTACCATAATTTAACCTTGTTCATAAAAGGCATTAGTAAATATTGAGAAGTCCATACGGGTAAAGTATCAACGCGATAAGGGCTGTAAAGAGGAATTTCTGCTTCAAGCTCATTAATTAAAAGTGGTGATGTACCTTTAGCAAGATTACCCTGATGAGCAAGAATACCCACGAGATCATAATGAATGGCAATTTGTACACCAACGTATTCTGTTGGTCTATCATCCACCTGTTTTGAAACCTCCAGTGTCTTCGAAATTAAAAAGTTTAGCACCAAGGGGATGATTATAAAGATGGCAAGCCTACAAAATTTAGATGCAATACGTGAGGAAGAAATCACACTTAACCAGACTGCTGCCGGGATAAGGAAAAGAATGCCCTGTTGACGACTACCTACAGTCACTGTCATTAAGCCTAGAGAAATGACAATATGGAAAAGATTTACGTTGATGTTTTTGAGGTGGAGATGATTTATATATAAATACATAAGTAAAACAGAATGGGCTAATAACACATCTTTCCAGACGATCCCTGTATACAGAGCGATTATAGGATTTGTAAGTACCAGCATGGCGAGACATAGGCGGAAAGGTTGAATTTTTGTCTGGGAAGAAAGAACTAGCCAGATAGAGATTGAGAAGAATGCTTGCATAATAAGGACAAAACTAATCGGTGCATTCCCCAATTTATCAAGCCATCCCAATAAAGCGGACATAAAAGGAGGGTTAAAGGAAATGGATTGCCCGAACCTTCCTTCATACAACTGGATAAGAGAGTCGACGCTAAGTTGACCTGGTAGGCCATAGGATAGTGCGAACCAAGCTTGGATAATTAAAAACAAGATGATAGCGATATTTTTATTAAAAATGATCGATCTATTCAAAAGTTTTTCCATGATCAAGTTATATTGAGATTTGTATGGCTAACTATGTTGTTTTAGCTCGACGGTTCAACCACCATAAAAGCATAATACTGAGCACTATATATTCGACAAAGGAAATAGTTCGAGTTGTCGAGCTCGCGTGATAAGAAAATAATTCGAGATATTGAAAATCATTACTAAGAATTGTAAGAATCGGAAAAGGAACAGGAGTTCCATTAGGAAAATCAGGAATAATCCAGAATATTCTCTCCGATAGTGATTGTGTAACAAACAAAACGAACAGTCCCATAGAATTTTGTTTGTTGAATAACCCATTATCTAAAATAATCTTCCCTATTAATAAATATACAATGGGACAACTCCAAAAAAGAAGTCTTTCAGTATCAGTACCACCAGCCCACCCTAACACTGAAATTCCGAATAAAAATATCAACATGAACTGGTTTCTGATCAAAAACTGTAAAACAGTTCGCCAGTAATAAATCGGAATAATAATGATAGGTCCAAAAGCTACAAACCATGCGAGCAGGTAGGAAATAAATGTTTTCAATTGCACCCAATTAAGTGCAGACATAAAGAATGAATATGTATTATTTTGGGTGACGGACAACTTAATCATCGTAAAGCTAACAATGCCTAAGAAAAGTGGAATAAAAAAGCTTAGAGGAATATTTTTTATAAAATGTTTTACAAATAAACTTATTTGTAAAGAATGCTTTCCAAGCATAGAAGTAAAAGGATTTTTAGAGAAAAGAAATGCAACGGCAATGATGAGAGATACTTCTCGAAATAAAACGCCAATAAACACAATAATTCCTAGAAGAACTATCCGTAATAGGGTCGTATTTTCCTGAACTTTTCGGATCCCTATTAGCCCAGCCAGCAAAGCGACAAACAGCCAAGGATCCGTATAAACAGGATAGTAATAGACAAACCGGGTCGGCCCATGCCACATAAACAGAAAAAGTGCACTAAGCAAAATTCGGGTTTTTAAATTATCAAGATACAGTCTTAACCAGAATATAAATAATATTGTTGCAAGTAGGTTTCCAATAACATTAATGATTTTAAAACCTGAAATTAAATTCTCTTCAGAAACAAGTGAGGCTAAAAAAGGTGTTCCGATCCGATAAACGTAAGGACCTTCAGCATCAGGTATTTTGTGATTGGAGAATTGTTCGGCAACTTTAGTGTAAATGACACCATCAAAGCCCTGACCACTATTTACTGTTATGGGAGGTTGAAATTTTTGGCTTAGGAAATTAACAAGAACAAATAAAAATAAGACAATAAGGATCTCAATTTTACAATCATTTTTTTTCATAACACGATTAGCTTCATCCCGAATTTATAGAGTATTAGATGCAAAACTATAAAGTAAGATAAAACAATTTAGCTGCCTCATATCAAGGCATGCTTCCATCCGTCTCAGCCCCTTCTTTTTCCACTGGCATGAGATCTTCTTTGCTAACACCAAGTGCTAATGCGGTAGTACTCGCCACGTACATTGATGAGTAGGTTCCGATAACGACACCGATTATTAATGCAAGCGCGAAAGGTTTGATGACTTCTCCACCGAAAAGGTACAAAGCGATCAAAACAAGTAAGGTTGTTAAGGAGGTGATCACCGTTCTTGTCAGTGTTTGATTCAGAGAAATATTCATTATCTCTTCAGTATCCTTTTTACGCACTTTAAGGAAGTTTTCACGGATGCGATCAAAAACAACAATCGTATCGTTGAGTGAATAGCCGATGACCGCGAGTATTGCTGCAAGTACCGATTGTTCAAATTTGATCTGAATCAGAGCAAAGAAGCCGAGGACGATGATGACATCATGGAACAGTGCAGCAACAGAACCAACTGCAAAACGTTTTTCAAAACGTAAAGATACATAGATCAAAATACAAAACAACGCGAGTAACATTGCAATACCACCGTCATTGGTGAGCTCTTCACCAAACTGTGGTCCAACAAATTCAACGCGGCGTAGGTCTGCTCCTACCAATATCTCAACAACTTTATCGCTGACTTTATCGTTACTTAACCCTTCGGTTGGAGCAATTCGAATCAGCACATTTTTATTATTTCCAAAATGTTGTACGACAGCTTGGCCAATTTGTGAATCTTCAAGTGACGTTCGGATTTCATCAAGATTCACATCATTCTCATAACCCAGTTCGATCAAAGTCCCGCCGGTAAAATCGATACCGAAATTAAGACCACGTATAGCAAGTGCAGCAATCGAAGTAATGAGTAATACGACGGAAAAGATCATGGCCAGCTTACGCTTGCTCATGAAATCAAAGTTAGGAATTTTATTGAAAATTTTCATAATATTTTTATCCTTATGCTAGATAGCAAGTTTTACGTCTTTTTTGCCACCATAGATAAAATTGACCAATGCTCGCGAACCAATAATTGCGGTGAACATAGAGGTGAGAATTCCCAGCGCCAGTGTCACGGCAAAGCCTTTAATCGGCCCAGTTCCAAAACCATAGAGGACCGTGGCGGCGATTAAGGTTGTAATGTTCGCATCAATAATAGTTGAGAATGCTTTAGCATAACCTGCCTGAATACTTGTTTGTGGCGTACTACCGTTACGTAACTCTTCTCGAATACGTTCAAAGATCAGCACGTTAGCATCCACCGCCATACCAACGGTAAGTACAATCCCTGCAATACCAGGTAAAGTCAGTGTGGCTTGTAATAACGAAAGTAATGCAACAATTAAAACTAAGTTAACCGCTAGCGCTACATTTGCGACCATACCGAAAACTTTGTAGTAAAGCGCCATAAAGATCAAAACTAAAATAAAACCGATTTTCACTGACATAAAGCCTTTATCAATATTATCTTTACCCAGGCTCGGACCAATGGTGCGTTCCTCAATGATTTCGATTGGTGCGACTAGAGCACCTGCACGAAGAAGTAATGACAGATCACGTGCTTCTTCTGAACTGTCTAATCCAGTAATTTGGAAACGTTTACCGAGCTCACCTTGGATGGTTGCAACATTGATAATTTCTTCAATTCTTCGGCTACGCTTTTTCAGCTCACCATTTTCTTCATAAGTTTCTATTTTACTTTCGATGAAAACAACGGCTTGCAAATGGCCAATTTCATCTCGTGTAGCTCGGCTGAACAGCGTCACACATCTACCATCTAAGGTAAGGAATACAGCCGGTGAGCCAGATTGTTGTTCAAGACCGGAAGAAGCATTGACGATACAGTCACCCTTTAACATAACTTTTTTGTCTAACAAGAAGTCACGGCCATCACGCGCTTTATATAGCTTAGATCTAATCGGCACTTTTCCGCGTAAAGCTTCTTCGACATTGCCTTCTTCATCGACCATGCGAAATTCGAGTGTTGCCGTCGCACTAAGAATCTCTTTGGCTTTGGATGGATCTTGTACACCGGGTAGTTGAATAATAATTCGTTCTAAACCCTGCTGTTGGATAACAGGCTCTGCAACTCCAAGCTCATTTACCCGGTTTCTTAATGTCGTAATATTTTGTTGTAAGGCATATCTCTTTGTTTCTCTGAGAGAATTTTCCGACTGAACCATATCGATCAAAAACAAGCCGTCTTTCTCAGAAATAACTCTTTCTAGATCGGGAAACTCATCTCGGATCAAATCATTTGCCGCAGTTTGAATGGCTTCATCTTTGCAACGGATCAAAATGCCGCCTTTTGGTTTACGGCTGATGGTTTTGTAACGGATTTCGTTCTCACGCAGTTTGGTACGTAACTCAGTAACAAAACTTTCTTCTTTATCTTTGGTGACAGTAGCCATATCGACTTCCATCAAGATATGAACACCACCGCGCAGATCCAGACCAAGGTTCATTGGTTCGGCGCCGAGATTTTTAAGCCACTCAGGCGTTGCCGGTGCAAGGTTCAAAGCTGTCGTATACTTGCCTCCCAACTTCGCCTGGATTATCTCCTGTGCTCTGGATTGCGTTTCCGTGTCATTAAATCGAAGCATCATGCCACGTGCATTTTCTTCCAGCGATTTTGACTCAACGCCAGCTGCAGTTAAGGCTTCGCTGACAGAATCAATGGTGCTTTGCGTAAGATCTGCGTTTCGTCCCGGTGTCACTTGTATTGAAGGATCGGTGCCATACAAATTTGGTAAGGCATAAAGTGTACCGACGATCAAAACTATGACGATCAGAAGGTATTTCCATATTGGATACTGGTTCATTCTTGTTTCTTCCAGAAGTTTTAAAGAGTTTTGATAGTTCCTTTCGGCATAACTGCGGTGATCGCAGTACGCTGAAGTTTAACCTCGGTGCCTGATGAAATTTCGAGGGTAATAAAGTCTTCACCCAGTTTTGTGATTTTGCCAAGCAGACCGCCATTAGTAATGACTTCATCACTTTTTTCCAGACTTCCAACCAGGTTTTTATGTTCTTTCGCACGTTTCATTTGTGGACGGATCAACATGAAATAAAAGATCACAAACAACAAAATCAAAGGTAAAAATTCAGCGATGCCGGGTGTTGCAGCAACGCCGCCTCCGGTTGCTCCAGCCATTGTATTTGAAATAAAGAAATCCATAATTTGATCCTCTCTTTGTTATTTTTCTATTTAATTAGACTTAATTGATCGCGACATTATGACACAGGCAAACGTTCTGTACTCTGTCTAGTTAGCTGTATACGATAATATTAACCGGGTAGAGTACTTTCATAAAACTCTATTATGAAGTTTTCTAAGGTATGGGCTTCGATCGCGTTTCTCAAGCTCTGCATTAAAGATTGATAATAATGCAGATTATGAATTGTATTCAGGCGGGCACCGAGGATTTCCTGTGTTTTATCTAAGTGATGTAAATAAGCTCGCGAATAGTTTTTACAGGTGTAGCAATCACAGTTTTGATCGACTGGATTGGTATCTTTTTTATTAGGACTATTTCTTATCCGCACAACACCCGTTGAAGTAAACAAATGGCCATTGCGTGCATTACGGGTCGGCATTACACAATCAAACATATCGATTCCTCGACGAACCGCTTCAACTAAATCTTCAGGAGTTCCAACGCCCATTAAATAGCGAGGTTTATCTGCTGGCATTTTTGGTGTGATATGTGTGAGCACTTTGAGCATTTCATCTTTAGGCTCGCCGACAGATAATCCACCGATGGCATAACCATCAAAACCGATCTCGGTAAGGCTATTTAAAGATTGATCGCGCAAATCCTCGTACATACCACCTTGTAGAATTCCAAAAAGTGCGGCGTCATTATTGTGATGTCCTTTTGCATGTGCGGTTTTACAACGAGCGGCCCATCGCATGGATAATTCCATCGACTCTTTTGCCTGATCATAATCAGCCGGATAAGGCGTACATTCATCAAAGGCCATAATGATATCCGAGCCGAGTTTATGTTGTACGTCGATAGAATTTTCTGGAGACAAAAAGATCTTATCGCCATTTACCGGCGAGCTAAACTTGACACCCTCTTCGGTTATTTTACGAAGCTCTCCCAAACTAAAAACCTGGAAACCACCAGAATCGGTGAGGATTGGACCCTCCCAGTTCATAAAATCATGTAGATCGCCGTGCATTGAAATGATCTCAGTACCGGGTCGCAACATTAAATGAAAAGTATTGCCAAGAATAATACTTGCGCCCATGCCTGTTAGTTCTTCTGGCGTCATGGCCTTAACAGTGCCGTAAGTTCCAACTGGCATAAACGCGGGTGTTGGGATGTTGCCTCGAGAGAAACTTATGGTGCCGCGTCGTGCGGCATCATCATTTGTAATCAGATCGAATTTCATTTTTATGTACTAAATTAATAGATAAACATGGCATCGCCATAACTAAAAAAACGGTATTTCTGTTCCACTGCATGTTGATATGCATTGATCATTTTTTCTTGTCCGGCAAATGCACAAACCAGCATCAGCAATGTGGATTCGGGTAAATGAAAGTTGGTGATCATCGCATCAATGCTTTTAAATTCATAACCGGGATAGATGAAAATTGAAGTTTCACCCGAATATGATTCGATCGAACCATTAAGACTGGCTGACTCCAACGCTCTCACCGTTGTCGTTCCGAGCGCAACGACACGACCACCCTGTTCTTGCGTTTTGTTGATTTGATCACATGTTGCTTTAGAAACCTCTATGCGCTCCGAATGCATTTTATGATCATTAATGTCATCAACGCGCATTGGTTGGAAAGTCCCTGCACCAACATGCAAAGTCACTTGCGCAAATTGAACGCCCTTTTTTTCTAACTGATTCAGTAAGTTTTGATCAAAATGCAAACCGGCGGTGGGTGCCGCAACTGCCCCGGCTCGTTTAGCAAAAACGGTTTGATATCGTTCATCATCAAATGCTGAATCTTCTCTATTAATATAGGGAGGTAATGGAATATGGCCAATCGCCTCCATAACTTGATCAATTTCAGACTCAAATTTCAATTCAAAAAAACCGTCTTTGCGACCAGTGACAACAGCCGAAAAATTCTGATCAAATTTGAGCGAAGTTCCGGGCTTGGGCGCTTTGCTGGATTTCATTTGTGCCAGCGCATTATGCTCATCAACGGCTCTTTCGATCAAAATCTCAACCTTACCACCGGTTTGTTTTTGCCCAAACAAACGTGCGCGGATCACACGGGTGTCGTTCATTACTAACAGGTCGCCGGGTTGAAGCAGATCAACAATCGATGAGAAATTTTGATCTTGAATTTCGCCATTATTTCGATCAAGCACTAACAAACGGCTTGCAGTGCGCTCAGCCGAGGGTTGTTGCGCGATCAAATCGTCCGGCAGATCAAAAGTAAAATCGGTTCGTTTCATGGTGCGCGGATCATAGCAGAGAAAAACACAAGAAATGGATCGCGAAAAAGAAATTGTAAGCGTATTCTAAAACCTCAACTTGTTACGTTTATTGCTCAATGACAAATACAAAACAATCCGATTATGAACGCATAAGCAAAGCGATCGAATACATCTCAGCTCATGTAAAACAACAACCTTCGCTTGATCAAATTGCGGAGCACATTCATCTTAGCCCTCAACATTTTCAGCGCTTGTTTAAACGTTGGGCCGGCGTTTCACCTAAACGATTATTGCAAGTCCTAACTGTAGAGCATGCAAAAAAATGTCTTGAAAATTCAACACTTATGGAAACAAGCCATGATTTAGGCCTGAGTAGCACAGCGCGTTTGCACGATCATTTTGTAAGTTTGGAAGCAATGACGCCGGGTGAATTTAAATCGCAAGGTCAAGGTTTACAGATCAAATATGGGATCCATAAATCCCCTTTTGGTGAGGTTTTTATCGCGACAACACAACGTGGGATCTGTCATCTTATTTTTTTTGATCAAAAACAAAGACAAGCAGATATTGATCAGGCATTAATAGAAATCAAACAGAAGTTTATTTTTTCGGATTTAGAACAAGATCAAAAATCAACCCAAGAATTTGTCGAAAAGATCTTTTCTCTACAACAGGAAAATTTGCCATTGATCGTGGTGGGTACAAACTTTCAGATCAATGTCTGGAAAGCCTTATTAAAAATCCCATCGGGACAATTGAGTACTTATGGCGCAATTGCAAAACAGCTCGAAAACCCTAAAGCCTCAAGAGCGGTTGGAAGTGCCGTCGGTGCAAATCCGATCAGTTATATCATTCCATGTCATCGCGTTATTGCCTCAACAGGAATCATCGGTAACTATCGATGGGGAAAAACAAGAAAAAAAGCCATGCTTCTTTGGGAATCTTGATCGATAATAGCTACATGGAGCAGTTCAAACTTTATCTATCAACTATTCTTTTGAACATAATGATCTCAGCATGTTCAGAGCCACTAGATCCTTATGAAGCTTTTGCGGTTGGTGAATACGAGGCTGCAAAACAGCAATTACTGCCACTTGCCGCAGAAAACGATCTAAAAGCCATGACCTACCTGGCAGCTGTTTATCAAATAGAACGTAATTACACAAAAGCCGTAGAACTCTATACGAAAGCGGCATTAAAAGATTATGTCCCTGCACAATATAATCTGGGAGTGATGGCATACCAGGGAAAAGGTATGGAACCGGATAATCTCAAAGCTTACGGTTGGTTGGATCATGCAAGGGAGCAAGGTCACCCAAAAGCGAGTGACTTCATCAATGGGTTTCTTCGGTTTGAAATGACGCCAAACGCCGCAATGCAAGCAAAAGAAGATGTTAAAAAACTGATCAGAGCTGAGGCTGAATAGCACTCTAAAAAAACAGTATAAATAAACTGTTTTTACAGATTATCCTCCAACAACATAATTTCCGTTTTGCTTAGATCAAATAAATCATAAACCAACGAATTGATTTGTTGTTCTGCTTGGGCAATCTGCACACTGAGTTGTTCGATTTTCTCTGTCTCGACATTTAACCAGCTTTCCCAGTCATTACGATCTTGCAAAGGAATATCCTGTTTAAACTGCTTTTTGATCTCACGACGAAATAAAGCAAAATCCAGCGCCCACCATTCGATCAGTTTTTTAGATAATTTGGCTTCACGATCAGAAGGACACAAGTCTGGAATGCGTTGACGCACCGCTTTCTGGATCGCATAGCGTTGTTCTGCAAAGTGTTGACAGGATTCTGCTAGCTCCGCGAGTGTTTGTTTTTGTTGATCTGTAGCTGTTGGGATAGGAAAAGGTTCAATGAACTGATTTTTCATCCTTAAATACCCACCACGTAAAATTGTAGTGACCGACGAAAAGTGAAACCAAGCCAGGCTAGAATTTAGTATCGCTAGTAATTCAAGTTCGGCATTAGGTAAGAAGAAAGTTGTGGCTTCTTGATATATACCTGACTTGTCGTAACAAAAAGGATTAGTCGAACAAATTTCGATATAGCTAATTTTTGGTTCTTCAAACATATGATAGTAATCACAGGATCGTAGTTCCCACCAAAATTCACCTTTATCACTACGCCTTTTTCCTTTGGCTGAAAATGGAATTAACCAGTTACATATTGCTGGATATAGTTGGAGTAGTTCAGAGAAGGCTTTATCCTCGTCAATATTTCCAAATTTAGAAGTCGTCCATCCTTTTGGAAAGAGAATTAAAAAGTTTCCCTGGTTATCAAAATGCCACTTTCTAATTTCATTTCCTTTGATTAAAGGTTTGACTATCTCAGTAGAGTTTGGATCTTCCCGCACTAGCTGATCACGTGTTTTGCGATCAATCACAAATGCTTCATTCAACCCAGTTTTGACGCCGTATTTGGGTGATCCATATACTTCTTTTAGCGTCGGTTTTCCTTGCGTAATTTTTGATCGCAGCTCGGCAAGTTGATGTTCTTCGAGTCGCCAGCTTTGTTGTTGCAATTGCTGTTGTTGCATGACGCGTTGAGATTGTTGGAAGTGACTGTGCAAATCTTCCGGCAGTTGATTTTGCAGGGACAAAAATGAAATGTTGCTGTTGGGATTTGCCGTTTGATTGCGCGCAATAATAATCGCCGGATAAGTTGTGACCCCTTCAAACAATTGCAAATCATTAAAATTGATCAGTACTTCCAATGTGGTTTGTTGGCTCAGAAAAGTGCGTAAATTTTTACCACTGCTGGTTTTAAAAAACGTGCTGGATGAAATGTAACCGAGCAAACCGTCGGGCTTTAACACACGCATACCCAGCTCAAAAAAGTAGCAATACAGATCAGCCACGCCATGATAAACCGTGTAGTTTTGTTCTAGCCAGGGTTTGATTTCACTAATCCGTTCCTGGCGGACATAAGGTGGGTTTCCGAGCACAACATCAAAACCACCTGTTGCAAATACCGCAGGAAATTGTTGTTGCCAGTTAAAGGCGTGATGATCAATTTGCCGATCGTTGATCAGAGAATTGCCGTGTTTGAGGTTGTCATCCAGACTGGTTAACGGTTTGCCCTTGTGCGCAGTTTTCAGCCAGAGTGAGAGTTTGGTAATTTCTATTGATTCTTCATTTAGATCAACACCGTATAAATTGTTGTTGAGGATTTCTTTATCCAGATCGAAGAGATCCCGGCTGCCGGTAATATCGGCCAGCTTGTCATTTACGCGGGTGTATTCAGCGTATAAATAATCAAATGCGGCAACTAAAAAAGCACCAGATCCGCAGGCAGGATCAAGTATGCGAATTTGCATTAAGGTATCACGCCAGCTTATCCAGAATTGTTGTTCGGATGATTTATTTTTCCAGCGTATTTTTTGATCACTTTCTTCAAAAGATTGTTTTTTTGTGTATTGGATCAACAACTGATCAAACGCATTTTTTAAGTAGCTGCCGAGGGTCTTTTCAACAATAAACTGGGTGATGTTATCGGGTGTGTAAACGACGCCATGTTGCTTGCGCTTACCTTTAACGGCGGTTTGTTTTTCGATAAGTTGCGTAGGCGTAGTACCAGCTTCGATCGTTTCGTGAATGGTTTCCAGATCACTGATCGATTGTTCAAAAATATGCCCGAGTACAGTGACGCCAACTTCGGATTCAAAGTCGTATTCACCAAGCGCTTTGAATTTTTCACAAAGATCATCACTAATTACAAGTTGATCTATGGCTGGATCAGGTGAAAATAAACCGCCGTTATACGCGGGTATGTCGAGCGTTTTGTTACCCTGATTAATTGCCTGAAATAAACCTTTGAAATTTTCCCAAATTGGTTTTTGATTATAGGGATCATTATGTTGATAAGCCTTTTGCAAAGTTTGTTCTGGCAATAAGCCACGATCTTCCGCGAAAGCGATAAACAAAATACGATCGAGCAGAGTTTGTGCATGGCCGACTAATGTGAGTGACGAAGTGTTCGGATTGTCGTGTTGTAAGGAGTCGATCAAATGGAAACGTAAGTTGCGGTAATCTTCATAAAGACGACTGGTAATGTCTTTTTCGGCTTTTTCGCTGGCTTCTAGTAAAGAACGTGTTTCAGTTCTAAGTAAATTTTTTGCAGAGAGTAGCAGCATGAATCGAGCATATTCATGGGGATCTAATAGATCAGTAAATTGCCAGGTTTCGTAATCCTGGCGACCATAACCGACTGCATATAACCGAACCTCGACATAATTACTTAGTAAAACCCATTTTGCGCCCGGTGCGTCCATTGCATATTCCCATGCTTGTTGAACCGGACTTTTATGACGGCCTGACATGATTGCGTCGAGATCTTTGGTGTTAGCACCTTTGAGTTCAAATGGCGCGATGATTTGTGCTTCTGTTTCGCTAAAACGGCCAAGTGCAACATCAACATTTCCACGACCAATTTTTTGCTCTCGCTGCAGATCCCATTGATCGGATTCACCAAAACCCTGATAACCGAGAACCCCGATCAGAATCTCATGAATAAAATGACCATGGAGGGCAACTTCGTTTTGCGAATAGATCGAACGTGATTCGATGCTGTCCACCCATTTTTGCAAAATAGTTTTGTGGGCATCAGGAATATGCAGTTCTGAGATCGAACGAGATAAAATTTTGGATTGAAAAAGTGGCATGTACTTTCCTTTTCTCAGGATTGTGGCGCGGTTCTTTTTTTATCGCAAGTTTTACATTAAATATTGATTAATCTTTGATATGAGTGAATCGCACAGGTACAATCACGCCTCGTGCCGGGGTGGCGGAATTGGTAGACGCGCCGGATTCAAAATCCGGTTTCTTCGGAAGTGCGAGTTCGATTCTCGCCCTCGGCACCATTTGATTATTGTTGGTTGAGATATCCCTTAAGAGTTTGAATGGTAAGGAGATTTCTGGTGTTCTAGCGCCATGATTTCGCTCATAAGCTAATCCTTGCGTAAATACGAGTTTTAGCACGGCTCTTTTATCTTCAAACCTCTCAGAGAGCCATATCTTATGCGGGTTTTCAAGAAATCGCAGCGCGGTTCTAGAAATGCTCTCAAAGGGTCTGATGGGCTGGCTCACACCCTCTATTTTTTCGTTGAGCAGCGCTTTTTCATGTTCTAGAGTATGCATCTTTGTTTCAAGGTTCTTGGTCACGGCGGCGCTGCTGGACTCAATCATTAAATCTAGAGCCTTGTTAATTTTCTCATCTGTTTGCTCGCGCTGGGCTTTTAGCTCTTGCCTGCGTTGTTTTTGATGCTTTGCCCGGTAATCCCATATGGCGCTGAACATGGCTGTTGCTGCCTTCATGACCGGCTTGGCAGGGGTTAGAGATTGAAGCAACTCTTCAAACGCGCCCTCCACATCGGCCCGGCGGAGTGATTTACCGTAGCTCTCGCAGCCCTTTTGTTGGCACAGGTAATAAGGATGGTGTTTGGTTTTGCCTTTACTAAAACACGAGGTGTAAGGCTTGCCGCAATCACCGCACAGGATAAAGCCGCGCAAAGGGAATTCCTGATTGAGGTCTTTACGCGCAGGCACATAAGCCCGGCCTTTCATACGGCCCTGTATGCGCTCGAAAGTTTCCAAGTCTATAAGAGGTTCATGATGAGCCCGTACCATCGATATTCCCCAGCGCTCATGGGTGATATATCCGGCGTAGAGCACGCGGGTTAGCAAGTCAGGCACACGTTTATTGGCAATGCGTCCATGGGCATTTTTAGGAATGGTCTCATGCTTTTCTAAAAACTTGCGCACTTCTGCTTGGGTCTGAAACCTCCCCCGTGCATAGCCTTCAAGGGCTTCTTGAACGATAGAGGCGTTTGGCTCATCACGAACCAGCAATTTGCCATGACCTTTGGTCTTTTTGTAGCGGTAGCCTAGCGGGGCTTGAAAGACAAAATAGCCTTGCTCCAAACGTGCCTGCATTTTTTGAATGGTTTGGCGCCCGGTTTGCGCACGCTCCAGCTCACCTTGGGCAGCATGGATAATCTCAACGAACTTGCCTTCAGGCGTATCTTCAAACTTAAAGTTTAAGCACTCTATTGTGGCATGATACTTCGTCATCTCAGCGCGCAGCTTAAGATGGAACATTGTGTCACGGGCAAAGCGCTTTAAATCATCAAAAATCACCACATAATCTGTATTTCTGCGGCGGCGTAAATAATCCAATAGCGCCACCATACCTTTGCGTTTCATAAAATCACCGCCGCCAGAAACGTCATCAGTGAAGACCTTCTCAACGCTATAGCCCTGAGAGTTCGCATATTTGCGGCAGCGATGTTCTTGGCTTTCTAGCCCTGAGCCTTCAACGCGCTGCTTGATGGAGCTAATGCGGCAATAGATGATAGCTTTTGGTGGTTGAGATGTTTGCTTCATTTACTCCTCCTTTGCAGGCGTCGACATTACGCGGCGATGAACAAGTTTAAGATTATGGTTCTTTTTTAAAGAATTGTCAGAATCAGGGGAAGCTTTTTCAAAGATATCGGGCAAAAACATCTGGACACTATCCAGCCCCCAGCCAATATCAACAAATGTATGCATGATGTGCCACAGAGCTGTGAGGAGCTGCTCAGCCTCCTCATCGGTAATCTCAACACCGTCTAAATGATGGAGATATTCATCGGGATTAAAGTCTAGCTTCGGTGGTGGTTGGCTGGCCATGGGCGTTGCTCCTTATTGGTAAAGAGTAAAGATAGGCTTACTTTTTACCATTGAGAGCAGTGAGAAATGGGAAACATGTTAATCAGGGAAGAGGGCTTTAACCAGTCTCAGGCGGTGTAATACAGGCACATTTTTGTATTCCAAATCCATTCAATGCTTGGATATAAACCCAATCACACTCCGTGCAAGCTGTGCGGTGTTATACACCGCGCTTGGCAAGGGGGTCGCTGCGCACCCCCGTTGCATCCCCCTAGCAGATGGCGTTACTCGCACCATTCAATGTAATCGCATTAGGTTTATAGCTAAGCTTCCCATGCGATTTTCATTGACATAATTGATTATGGTCTGCTATCAATATCACCCTGAAAGTTAATGGATTAACAATAAGAAAGCGCAAGATTTGTCTACTACGAAAGATGTATACGAAGAGTACATTATTGAGTGTTTAAAAGAGGCGGGCCTCACGGATGAGCAAGCTCATTCTGTTTGTCCAACTCTACTGAATGGGCTTGATTTTCTTGGTGGAACGCGTTCTTTTGACTCTCAGTTATTCGCATATAAAGAGAAGGTCGAGCGAAGCTCTTCGTTGTTAGACCTTAAGAAAAGTCAGTTCGTTGCAGCGGCACTAAAACAACCTCAACTCTTTTATCAATCGCCGGAAACCATCAACGCGAATGTTGAGGGTAGTGTCAGATTGCTAAAACTTGAGAAAAAGCAGTTTTTATCCGCGGCACTGAAACAGCCTCAGCTATTTTATCAACGTCCAGAAACCATCAATGAGAATGTTGAAAGGAGTGCTTCATTGTTGGAGCTTAAAAAGAGCCAGTTCATTGTGGCTGGATTGAAACGGCCCCAGCTTTTTGCTCAATCACCGGAGACAATCAATAGAAACATTGAAGGGAGCGCTGCATTATTGAAGCTTGAGAAAAGCCAGTTCGTCGCAGCAGCACTAAAAAACCCTTCACTCTTTTATCGATCACCGGAGGCCATCAATAGAAATGTTGAGGCCAGTGCTCTATTGTTAGAACTTAAAAAAAACCAATTCGTTGCCGCAGCGTTAAAGCAGCCCCAACTCTTTGCTCAATCGCCAGAGACTATCAATGGAAATATTGAGGGTAGTGCTTCACTGCTGGGGCTTGAGAAAAGCCAATTCGTTGCCGCAGCGCTAAAACAGCCTTCACTCTTTCCCCGATCACCAAAGACAATCAAGAGCAATATTGAAGAGAGCGCTGTGTTATTGGGCCTTGAGAAGGATCAGTTTATAGCGGCGGCTTTAAAGCAGCCTCAGCTTTTTGGCCAATCACCGGAGACGGTCAACAGCAATGTCGAGAGAAGCGCATCTTTGTTGAAACTTGAAAAAAAACAGTTTGCAGTAGCTGCACTAAAACGGCCCCCTCTTTTTGTTCAATCACCAGAGACGATTGCCAGACATGCACGGCTTATGGAGATATTTGCACAAAAAGGCCTTGCGCCTAATTCTGTGCAGAAATTTTATCTTAAAACCCCACTTATGCTTACCCTTGCGGATAATAATTTTCACTTGCGTTTGGTATATGCACTTCATTCAAAAATGGGGAATATTGAAAACTTCACATTATTGCGCACACCAAGAAAAACAATTGAGCGTGATTTTGTGAGGGCTTTGGGGCACAATCCTGATGTCAAAACCATCACAGATATAAAGCCTCGCAGAGAGCAGGTTCAAAGTAAGGCAGCTCAAAACCTTCGTACTTTGATTGCAAATATACAAAATGGGTTGTTAAAGGGGTATAAGTACGAGCCTACAGAAGAGGTAAGCGAACTTGCTTTGTAGTTCTCAAGGGGGAACGCAGCAACTTACTCCAAACTAGGAAAGTTATCTTCAAGATAGTCACTCCACTCCTCCAACGTATCACACAAGGTGTTCGAGGTTTCACTATCAGGGTGCACCATTTCAACGTCCACTACCTTCCAGTAACACCTACACAGTTACTCTTCTTGCTTGTGTATTAGATCTACTAATGACCTGTTGATATAAAAATTTGTGCGTCCTACTTTGTGTTTGTCGACAAAATTATGTTCGTATAATTCATTCAAATATTTGCTGGCTGTGATGCGCTTAACATCTAATTGATCCATAACAAATTGTACTTTTGTGTAAGGATGAAAAAACAGGTTGTTGAGTAGTTCTTGGCTATAAATTTTTGGTAGTTCTTTACGCATTCTCTGCTTGGTCACCATAATTAGTTCACGGATCTGATTTACAAACTCTATGGTTTCTCTTGCAGTAATTGCGACACCATCAACAATATAGGCTAGCCAGTCTTGCCAGTTATTTTGATCGCGAACCAATTGTAACAATCGATAATAATCATCTTTGCTACGGACAATATATCGGCTAAGGTACAAGATAGGTAAGTCTAGCAAACCACTTCTTACTAAATACAAAATGTTGAGTATTCTACCTGCTCTTCCATTTCCATCGTAAAATGGATGGATACTTTCAAATTGATGATGAATAATTGCCATTTTTATTAATGGATCGAGATCTGAAAGTTGATCGTCGTTAATGTATTCGACAAGGTTGGTGAGCAGATCTGTTATTTCATCTGGGTGCTGTGGAGGAGTATGGACAACTTCTCCTGTCCTACTATTACCGATTACAATACCTGGTATTTTTCTAATACCCGGCTTGTTAGGTTCAATGATGGCTTGAATACGTAATATATCTTCGAAGCGGATTAGATCTGTGTCTCTTGTATTTCTATAACTTTCCCATAAAGAAGCACGATAGTTCTCCACTTCTTTTGCAGCTTGATTGATTTCTTTTCCTTGAATAACACCAGCCTGAAAGAGTTGGTCATGAGTGGTAAAGATGTTTTCAATTGCGGAGCTGTCTTTCGCTTCTTGCATTGTTAGTGTAGAAATCAGTATGCCTTCATTAGGTATGGTTTTAGCCACACCTTTCAATTCAGCAAGGTAACGATGAGCTTGAGCGACTTTTTTTAGAAGCTCTATTGATTCCCATGAAGCTTCTTCAGGAAAAGGTAACTTCGTAAGAGAGGAAGATTCCATATGTATAGAAAACTGGGTTTAATTGATATATGGATCAGTATATGTATATATTTTCCGATTATCTATACATATCAAGATAAACATATATAGAAAACAGCATAATCTATACATTAAAGAAAACTATTTACTTAAAGGATAGATGTGTGAATAAAGTGAGTAACTTCGATCACCTGGGGGTATTTATAGGGGTATATGAATAAATGTGAAAACAACTAATTCAATATTATCAATTAGTTACTGTTAGTTAGCGGTGCTCGCCCTCGCACCATTTCAACGTCCAACACTGTCCAATAACATCCTCGAAAACATAAAATATCAATAATTTACCTTGATTCTTTGTCCTGAGTCGTCTTGTCTTTTATCTGACTTGGGCTGACGAAGAAATGTTAGCCTAACATACGTTGTCGGTTCGGATCGTTTTAATTCGGAAAGGAAATTTATCCACCACGTAATTAATGAAATCAATCGAATTAGCTTGCGTGTGTTTCTCATAGATTTTAAGTGCTCTTATACGCGTACAATCATCAACCGCTGTGTATTTTGGAAACGTTTAAGACGTTTTCCGTGTTTATCTTTGAAAAAGAGAAACTTAACATCCACTTGAACATGATGTCCCGGCACTTTTTTTCGTAACGTTTAAACTTACTGTGTGAACGTTTCTTGATGTTTTCAGGGAGCCGATTTAGTTTATTTCGGCACAAGAAACACCCATTGCGAGATATTTTAATGTCATGGTAACGCTGTAGATGCCATACAATCATATCTGGGCCAAAATGGTACGTGGTTCTCAAGTAAATAATTTTTTCTTCGATTTCTTTAGGCAATCGTAGTTTATGATTTTCAGGACAAGGTTTATTGTTAACTAAAGCAGCTTCCCCATGCTCTTCATATGCTCGCTTCCACGTATAAAATGTTTCCCGACAAATACCAAAGTAACGACAGGTCTTTGCGATATTGCCAATTTCTTTAGCGTGATTTAATACCTTTAGTTTTCTTGTAATATCGTGTTGTGCCTTTTGATTCATATGCTCGACTCCTAAAATAAGCTGATGACAGTATAATCTGTCTGCCTAAGGCGAGATTTTTATACTCGCCCTTGGCAATATTTTTTGTTGTCAGTGATTTGCTACGTTAGCAAAACTACCTAATCTTTTGTATTTCTCTTCTTAGCTAGCTAGTTATAATTAAAGGTCGCATCTAGTTTGACTGAACGTATGTTAGAAAAGTAATTCAAGTTAACTTATGAATAGTAAACCTTTAAAATTAATTGTTTTTCAACATATCGATGTTGAACATCCCGGTATTTTTTGTGATTTCTTGAAAGAAGATGGAATTACATGGGACACCGTCGAACTTGATGTTGGTGATCAAATACCCGAATTGGAACAATACGATGCTTTAATCGTAATGGGTGGTCCTATGGATGTCTGGGAAGAAGATAAGCATCCGTGGTTAATTGATGAAAAAGCCGCTATACGACGTGCAGTTATTGATCTAAAACTACCTTACCTTGGCTTTTGCCTTGGCCATCAACTACTGGCTTCTGCACTCGGTGGTAAAGTTGGGCCAATGACAAAACCTGAAGTTGGAATACTAGAAATTGAATTGACAACCGATGGCGAAAAAACACCCCTCTTTGCTGGCGTAAATCAAAAAATTAAATGTCTTCAATGGCATGGGGCAGAAGTATCCGTACCACCCGCAAACAGTAAAACTCTTGCTCGATCAAAAGACTGTGCTATCCAAGCATTACAAATTGGGGATACTGCATTTAGCATGCAATGCCACGTAGAACTCACGTCAACAACGGTTTCAGATTGGGGTGCGATACCAGAATATGAAAAATCGCTTGAACAAACATTAGGGACTGGTGCTTTATCAAAGCTTGATAGCGAAGCGAGTATGCATATGACAGAATTCAATGAGACTGCCAGAACGCTGTATAATAATTTTCGATTACTCTTGTAAAGGAGCACCTATGAAGCCAGCAACCGCAACGTTTATTATGTTTATTGTTATTGTGCTGTGTGGGTATGTAGTAAGCCATGCTCAGGGGACGATGAAAATGGCCGCTTTTATGGTTGGTATCGCAGCCACGGGTATCTGTTTCTACCTCTATTGGCGTGAACGATGAACATGTCTACTGAAGAATGGCTGGTATTCATTACTGCTTGTAGCCTGTTAAATATTGCTCCTGGCCCTGACACTATATACATTACCAGTCGAACTATTGCTCAAGGGAAAATGAGTGGTTTTATATCCGCTCTTGGTGTTTGTAGTGGTGCTATGCTTCATGCTCTGGCAGCTGGAATTGGCTTGTCACTGATACTAACAACTTCTGTACTCGCCTTTAATATGATCAAATGGCTAGGTGCGATCTACTTTATCTATCTAGGTTATAAAGCCATCTGCGGTAATCACCTTTCTTCAAACATGTCCCGACCGTCAGAAGTTGTTATGACTTTGGATTATAAAAAGATCTACCTTCAAGGTGTTTTGGTAGATCTACTTAATCCTAAAACCGCCCTATTCTTTTTAGCCTTTATCCCGCAATTCATTGATACTCAGCGTGGCCCTCAATTGGCACAGTTCCTGACCCTTGGCCTTGTTGTCATAATCAATGCTTTGATTATTGAATATACCCTGATTATATTTGCAGAAAAACTGTCACTCGCTTTACGACGAAACCACAAAATAGCTCGCCGACTGGAAACGGGTATGGGCATAGTTATGGTCGCATTGGGACTACGTCTCGCACGCCAAGAATTATAAGAAAATTATTTAAAACAGATCAAAAAAAATTTTAACTTCCTTACAAACTTTCTTCAACTCGATATCCATATTCTATCGCTGCATGTGTAATCACTTCAAAGAAGCTCTGTCCAAAAGAGCGAGCAATATAAATATCAAATTGATCATTGCTTAAGCAATGGATTATTGCATTCATATGAAACAGGCTTGTTGTGCGAACATCATCTGGATTGAAATATCCCTCGTCTAAATCCAACATTGTCCCTTTGCGTAAGACATTTCTAGCTTCTGGACCTTCTATTCGTAATACACAACGACTATGGCTTTGATCTGTAATTGCAGCAACGTCTTCACTCACAACATTACGAATTACGGCTTCAAGATCAGAAGTTTCCTTCTCAACGATCAGCCAGCGATCAGGTCCTAACCATAGTGAAGATGTCGTTTTTGATTGGCTTGATTTACATGCTGTTCGATCAAGTTTCAAACTAATACTTCCTTCAAGTGCAGCCGTTAAAACATCAACTTGATCTTCCCAGGCAGCAATTTGTACCATAGATAAATCAGTCCGAGCAGTGATTGTTACACCCGGTTGATTATTTCTGATTTCACCAAAATCCCCAGTTTCATAACTTTCAGTTAAAACTGCTCTACGTTTTGTTATTGTTTCAACCATGGAGTCGCTCTCCTTTAGGATCGACGAAGATGGGTGATACCACCTTCATTGGTACCGTAATATTCTGTAATGGAAAACTCATTTGCACAGTCTTGTTTTTCCAGGCATCTAACCCGCCTTTGATCAAGCCAAGTCCTATTGGGTGATTATGCTCTACACAAAACCCAGTGGAAGTGATATGTCCTAACATCTCAACGGGAATTTCCGCATTCGCATCCAATACAACTTGTGATCCCGGTTTTAAAGCGCTAACCCCATCTACAGGCACGAAACCGACAAACTTCTTGCGATCCTCAACTGTTAACTGTTCTCTATAAGCAAGTGGTTTTCCGACAAATTCTTTTTTCTTCGACATCATCATTCCTAAACCTAAATCATTGGCCGTGGTACGTCCGTCAATTTCTGGTCCAGCAACATGACCTTTTTCAATACGCATATTCCCTAACGTTTCAGTACCGTATGGAACAATATTAAAGTCCTGTCCTGCCTCATAGATCTGCTCCCAGACATAGCGGCCATAGTCACAAGGAACATTTAATTCGAAAGCTAATTCACCTGAAAAAGAGATACGGAATAAGCGACATTTTGGAATACCAGCAGCAACACATTCAGACGCACCCATAAACGGAAATGCTTCATTGGAAATATCCAGATCAACTATCTTTTCAAGTACTTTTCGTGCGTTCGGCCCAGCGACGGCCATCGCTGCCCACTGTTCAGTTACACTAGTTACTTTAACGCGCAAATCCGGCCAAACAGCTTGTAAATAAAACTCTAAGTTTGACATCACCTTAACTGCATTAGCTGTTGTGGTGGTCATTACGAAATGGTTTTCACTAAGTCGTGAGGTAGTTCCATCATCGTAGACCATGCCATCTTCACGTAGCATCATGCCGTAACGTGCTTTGCCTATTGCAAGTTTTTTCCAGTGATTGATATACATTCGCTCAAGTAACTCAGCAGAATCTGGACCTTGTATATCGATTTTACCTAGCGTGGTTACATCACAAATACCGACAGATCCTCGAGCACATTTAGTTTCACGAATAAAAGCATCACGAACGGTCTCTTTACCCTGAGGGTAATGTCGAGGTCGACGCCAGATTCCGGCATCTATCCACTCACAGCCATGTTCTTCATGCCAGGAATCCATTGCAGTACGACGGATCGGCATAAAATGTTCACTGATCTCTGCACCACCGAGCGCGCCCAAAGAGACTGGTGTATATGGAGGTCGAAAAGTAGTATGGCCAGTTTCAGGTATAGAACACCCTTTAGCATCGGCCATAATCGCCATACCGGAGACGTTGGATGTTTTACCCTGATCTGTTCCCATACCGAGCGTGGTATATCGCTTTAAATGTTCGACAGAAATATAGCCTTCTCGGTGAGCAAGTTTAATATCGCTTACTGCAACATCATCTTGATGATCAACAAACTTCTTAGGATGACCAGACTGCGGATCAGGTGATTCCCATACAGGTTGATAAGTCGCCTCAGATACATCATTCGTAGTTGGTGTTGCTGGAACCTCTACAGCAAACCCAGCAGCAGTTGCCGCTTCAGCACCTGCAGTGAATCCTTCTTTCAAACAATCTTTAAGCGCAAAATTTCCTTGTGCAGCACCGGCAGATCTTTCAGCTTGCTTTGATTGTCCCGGGACGAACATATTCCGTTTATCATCCCAAGTAGTTTTACCACCCGACTGGCTAAATAAATGTAGAGCAGGTGCCCAACCATTCGACATCGCGACTACATCACACTCAATTGTCAAATTGTTCTGCGAATTGATGTCCATGACTTCAACGCTCTTCACACCATCCGCATTTCCCTTCGCATCTACTACGACATGTCCCTGGATAATACGCATCCCATGTTCTTGAACAGCTGCAGCGTAAGCTGATTTTTCCTGTCGAGAATCTACAATTGCTTCTACTCGGACACCAGCGGTTGCTAAGTCAATAGCAGTACGATATGCATCATCGCAACTGGTGTAGATCACAGCTTTTTCACCCGGTGCTACGCCATACTCATTTACATAGGCACGTACAGCGCCAGCCAGCATAATATTTGGTCGATCATTATTTCCGAACACCATCGGCTGTTCATGCGATCCTGTTGCAAAGACAACTTGTTCTGCCTGAATATTCCACATTCGCTGACGCGGTTTATGCTCAGTTGGTATTGGAAGGTGATCACAAACTCTCTCTACGCAACCAACCATATTATGATCGTAATAACCGAAGGCAGTTGTTCTGGTGAGAATTTGAACATTCTCCATTGCTTCAAGTTGATCAATCGTTTGATTGATCCATTCAATGGCTGGTTTTCCATCAACCTGGTATGTCTCACGGCGTAATTGACCACCCAAATCTGGGCGCTCATCGACCAATATAACACGTGCGCCACTGGCCGCAGCAGATTTTGCAGCGGCCAATCCGGTTGGACCAGCACCAATGATCAAAACTTCGCAATGACGACTCATATGATCATACTGATCAGGATCGGCTAATTTAGACGCGGTTCCCATGCCAGCAGATTTTCGAATGATATCTTCAAACCACATCCACAATTTCGTATTACGGAATGGACCCATAAACGTTTTGTAGTAGAAACCAGCTGGCAAGAAATTCTTTATATAGTCATTCACCTGTTGGGGATCGCTGCGAAGACTTCTCCCACGGTTTTGACTCTCGGCAACCAGTCCATCAAACAACTCTACGACTGTGGCCCTGGTGTTCGGTTCTTGTCTGTTACCTTCACGCAAATGCACCATTGCATTTGGTTCTTCTGAACCTGCGGAAAATATACCCCGAGGCCGATGATATTTAAAACTACGACCAACAAGTTTCACATCATTCGCGAGCAGTGCAGAAGCCAGCGTATCGCCTTGATAGCCGGTATATTCTTTACCATCAAAATAAAATTGAAGCGGCTTATCACGATCAATAAAACCGCCTTTACCTAATCTATTTGTTTGAGATGTCATTGCTGCTCTCCTTCCAACATCGCGTCTGCCGGGCCAGTGGCCAGTACCTCATGAGTCAACGTGTCTCGTCTGACTTTTACCCACTGACGACAACCGTTTACGTGATGCCAATATTCCAGATGTGGCCCAATCGGGTTGTCTCGTTGATAAACATAATCAACCCATTCAGCTTGACTAGTACTTGGTGAATCGTCTGGACGTTTGTTTATTGCATCTCCACCATAGGTAAACTCATTCATGTTTCGTTCACCACACCAGGGACAATTAATTCGAATCATTACAGTTCTCCATTCCTAGTGTAATTCTGGCGCTGGACCCACGCCTTTTTCATCAATAAGATACCCACGTTCAAATCGGTTGAGCGTGAATCCTTCATTTAATTTATGTGGTTGATCTTGTGCAATAGTATGCGCAAAACACCAGCCAGCAGCAGGTACAGCTTTAAACCCGCCATAACACCAACCAGCATTGAGATATAAACCTTCAGTTGAGGTTTTGCTAATGATCGGGCTACCGTCCATCGACATATCCATCACCCCTGCCCAGTGACGCAACAAGCGTATGCGGCCTATCGAAGGCATTAGCGCCATGCCTGACTGCAATACATGATTAACCATCGGTAGATTCCCTCTTTGAGCATAAGAGTTATACCCATCCAGGTCCCCACCAAAGACTAGACCACCTTTATCTGATTGACTGACATAAAAATGTCCAGCCCCGAAAGTACAGACTGTATCGATAAAGGGCTTTAATGGCTCCGAGACCATCGCTTGTAGCTTATGACTTTCTATAGGTAATCTGTGAATACCAGCAAGATCACAAACTGGGCCAGAGTTACCGGCAACCGAAATACCGATTTTTTTAGCCTTAATCGATCCACGAGTCGTTTGTACACCTTGCACCTTGCCGTCCTGGATATCGAAGCCAGTAACTTCACAGTTCTGTAATAGATCAACACCGAGCTGATCTGCTGCTCTGGCATATCCCCATGCAACGGCATCATGCCTTGCAGTACCGGCACGTGGTTGTTGTAACCCCCCATAGACGGGAAAACGAGCCTTATCCGAATAATCCAACATAGGAAGTTGTTCTTTGACTTCTTCACGGCTTAGTAGCTCAGCATCAATGCCATTTAACCGCATTGCATTGCCACGTCTTGCAAAAGCATCCATCTGTGCGTTTGAATGACCAACATTGATAATCCCACGTTGCGAAAACATGACGTTATAATTAATTTCCTGAGCTAATGCTTCCCATAACTTCATGCTATGTTCATAGAAATGCGCATTATCTTCTAACATGTAGTTGGAACGTACTATCGTTGTATTGCGCCCGATATTACCCCCGCCCAGATAACCTTTTTCACAGACCGCAATATTTGTCATCCCATGCATTTTTGCAAGGTAGTAAGCTGTTGCTAACCCATGTCCACCACCACCTATAATGACTGCGTCATATTCTTTTTTCGGTTCTGGATCACGCCAAGCACGCTCCCAGTGTTTTTGTCCAGTCAGCCCACCTTTAAGGACTTCTAAAACCGAGTACCGGCTCATGACATTAATGCCTCCACAGACACAAGGCTGATATATATGTATCAACCCTTTATTGAAATTAATAGTGTGAACATTTGTTGACCAGATTTCTGGCACAATTACATTCTCACTCAATAATAAGCGTAATGAATTAATTCGATCGAGGAAATACCCTTTCGGTAATACACCTTAAGGAGCGTATTTCTGATCCAGAAAAAAGCCGACTTATAAATAAGCCGGCTTTCTACCACTTCTTAAAAACTCAGAAATTAACTAACTGAATTTTTCATAGGCCTTTCTTAAATCAACCATTGGATGGTTAGGTGCCATTTGAAATTTAACCAACAGTTCACGGGCAATCATGTCCCGATCCTGCTGATTGTCTGGTAGTTCAATATCTTCTGGTACTGTTACCCAACCATTGATATTTCGATCAAAAACTGCGGCACGGTTTTCTTCATAACCCATGTGCACATCTTCCAACCAATTAAGATCTTTCCAACCCATTATCTCAATATATTTTTTCAAAAATGGTGTACAAAGATCCATATCAGGGACAAGGTTTACATCGTAACGATAACCAATGTGCTGACCGATCGTTTTCTCTCGCTCACTATCAAGACCATCAGAGTCCATGAATTGATCAATATTTTTATCTTCAGACATAATTAACTCCTTAGAATCGTGTCATGTCGGGACGACCGACTGTATGTTGAGATCCCGCCATAGGTACTTGAGCACAAGCTGAAGCTTCCATGGTTAATGCTGCCAGATCCTCTGGTTCCAATGAATGCACATTCGTTTTACCGCAAGCACGGGCAAACAATTGCGCTTCAATCGTCAGCGTATGCAGGAAGTTATAGACTCGGACAGCTGCTTCATCAGGATCTAGACGCTTACGCAGCTCTGGATCTTGTGTCGCAACACCCACTGGACAACGGCCAGTATGACAGTGATAACAATGGCCTGCTTCAACGCCCATTTCATTTTCGAAATCAGCTTCAGGGATATCTTTATTGCAGTTCAAGGCCATTAATGCTGAATGACCAATTGCCACCGCATCAGCACCTAAAGCAATCGCTTTTGCAAGATCAGCACCGTTACGAATACCACCAGCGTAAACCAGTGAAATCTTACCTGACATACCCACATCATCAAGTGCTTGACGCGCTTGTCTGATAGCTGCAATACCTGGCACACCTGTTTCTTCCGTTGCAAGGTGAGGGCCTGCACCAGTACCACCTTCCATGCCATCTATGTAGATAGAATCAGGTCCTGTTTTAGCTGCCATACGCACATCATCATAAACACGTGCTGCGCCTAGTTTCAGCTGGATCGGAATTTGCCAATCCGTCGCTTCACGGATTTCCTGAATTTTTAAAGCCAGATCATCTGGCCCCAACCAATCAGGATGCCTTGCTGGAGATCGTTGATCAATACCAGCAGGTAATGAACGCATCTCAGCAACTTGATCCGTTACTTTCTGACCCATTAAATGTCCACCGAGGCCTACTTTACAACCTTGACCGATGAAGAATTCTACTGCGTCAGCTAACCGTAAATGGTTCGGGTTAAAACCATAACGCGATTGGATACATTGGTAGAACCATTTTCCTGAATAACGTCTTTCATCAGGGATCATGCCGCCTTCACCAGAACACGTTGCTGTTCCAGCCATAGTTGCACCACGAGCTAAAGCAGTTTTAGCTTCGTAACTTAACGCACCGAAACTCATACCTGTAATATAAACAGGAATATCAAGTTCTAATGGTCGTTTACACTCTGGACCAATCACTGTTTTGGTTAGACATTTTTCACGATATCCTTCAATAACAAATCGCGTTAATGTCCCCGGCATAAATGTCAAGTCATCCCACGTTGGGATCTTTTTGAATAACGAGAATCCACGCATCCGATATCGACCAAGTTCTGACTTGATATGGATATCATCAATAACATGCGGTGGAAAAATAAAGCTGTCACCTAAGTAATAGGGATCTCTCTTTGGCTTATTTGAATTTTCACTCATTGATATTTCCTCTATCTGTGCCTAGAGCACGAGTTTTTTCTCTGAAGGTTCAAGATTATCGTAGTTCCATAGTTGTTTGCCGGATACGATCTTGACCATGTTTTCAACGCCATTCTTTGGCTCGATACCATACAGTGCAAACTTAGATTTCAACCAGTTCACATCTCTGTCAGTCATGTCTTCTTCAACTGCATCGACACCAAGATCTGCGATCTTGCCACCAACATAAATAGTACCGTCATACATGGAGTCACCAAGATTTTTACCAGCGTCACCACAAATAACCATGCGGCCACGTTGCATCATGAACCCACTGAAAGCACCGGTTCGGCCACCGACAATAATGGTCCCACCTTTTTGATCGATACCTGTACGTGCACCAACATCTCCGCGGCAGACCAAATCACCGCCACGAATCGCAGCGCCGAAAGTACCACCTGCGTTTTTCTCGATTAATACCGTACCGGCCATCATGTTTTCAGCGCATGACCAACCAACTCGGCCATCAATATGTACGTTTGGACCGTCAATCAAACCAACACCAAAGTATCCAACACTACCTTTGATATTTAAGTTCAAACGATTGAGAATACCGACACCAACACCATGCTTACCCATTGGATTGTGCAAAGTGATTGTTCCAACACCCTCTTTCATCAAATCACGGATCTTGACGTTTATCTCTGTTACGGACATATTCGTCGCATCAAACTCTGACGCTTTGTCGAAATCAACTTCGTATCCATATGGATAGGTGAAGTTTTCTTCAGCAGTGGCAGAAAAAAACGTCTGCTGCGTTCGACCCGCCAACGTTTCACCATGCATTCCCATTTCATGGGATTTTTGATCTAGATTTCCCATACTCGCACCTCTCCTTCATATGGATCAAAAGTATCAATTTCATGAGGGAAAATACTTCTGATCGCTATTTCTTCAGAACCCAAACCAACAAATTCGTCACTCTCATAAACCACCATCGGTTTAGCCGCCATGACGTCTTTTGCCATACCTAATTTGTCACCTGTAGCAACTAAATAAGTAAACACGCCATCTAGATATTCAACTGAATTATTCATCGACTCTTCTAGACTTTCACCACGATCCATTCGATCTGCGAGATACACCGCAATTAGTTCTGAATCACAGTTAGACATAAAACGATGACCACGGCGTTCAAGATCCCGACGATTTGTCCAGTAGTTAGTCAATTGACCATTATGTACAACAGACACATCGCTAAATGGGTAAGCCCAATATGGGTGAGCAGACCGTATATCAACATCCGATTCTGTCGCCATACGAGTATGTCCAATCGCATGCGTGCCGTTAAAATTATCTAATCCATATTGATCAGAAACAGTTGTTGCATCGCCGAGATCTTTTATAAGTTCTAGCGCTTTTCCTATCGACAATATTTCTACGCCATCTAGATCTTCAACATAATCGGCAAGCTTTTTCATATCGCCATCGTATTCAATCGTATATCGATGCGCATAGATAGTTGGTGAATCTTCCCCAACGATTTTCACGCCTAACTCATTCAAACGCTCATCAACAGATTGCTTCCGTTGTTTAATTTCTTCATGTATATCAAATCCATTCTCCACTGCAGCTTGTTCAGCAACAATGAAGCGTATGGTGTAATGGTTCTCTTTAGCAGAGCTTCCGTAAAGAGCAAAACCTGTTGAATCAGGCCCTCTATGTTTCAATGCTTGAAGCATAGAGGTCATTTCCTGCCCAATGTTCGAGTCCTGCTTCTTCCAGATTAATCCGGCTATTCCGCACATTTCGTATAGTCTCCTATAAACAACCCCACAGTAAGCTGCAGGGAATTGCTAATAAATTACCTTCGGATCTAACAAACCCTTGGGCAACATTTCTTTTCTCACGTGGCAAGCCATTGAGAATTGTTCCTTTAGAGATTAGGAATTAATCAATAATATGTATCCAGATCCTGACCGACCACGTTATGACTAAACTTCTCCAATTATCACTTCCCAGAATGCTTTTTAAACATCTGTATTACTGTACCAGCACGATGGATATGTGCCGGTTTAGATACGAACAATTACGGTAAAACGTCTAAATATGTTTCGAGATCCCAATCGGTCACTGCCGAGTTGAACCGCTCCCATTCGTCACGTTTGTAATGTTCATATACTCTGTACATATCACCTGGCATAGCTGACTTAACAACCTCATCATTACTGAGTTCTAATAACGCATCGCCCAATGACATTGGTAATTTCTTAACTTTCTTACCAGCATCAATCGCTTCATAAATATTGCGCTCTTCCGCTTCACCTGGTTCCAAATCTCTATCGATACCATCCCCCATAGCCTGCAATAAAGCAGAACCCATCAGGTAAGGGTTAACCATAGAATCAACTGAACGATATTCGAAGCGACCTGGCGCTGATACACGTAGTGCACAAGTTCGATTCTGATAACCCCAATCAGCGAAGATAGGCGCCCAAAAACCAGTATCCCAAAGACGCCTATAGGAGTTGACTGTAGGTGAACCAATAGCGGTCAATGCACCGAGATGTTCAATCACACCACCGATTGATTGCAGGCCGATTGGTCCAGGCATTTTTTCATCGATCGAAGGATCTGGCATAAATGTATTTTCACCACCTTCAATGTATGTAAACGAACCTTCCATTCCTGGCAGAGAATCAAAACCCAACATGTTGACTTTGTCTTCACCACCACGCCACAGTGACATGTTATGATGACAACCAGAGGCAGACACGCCCATAAAAGGCTTGGACATAAAGCAAGCGATCAAATTATCTTCACGTGCTACCTGAGCACAAATCTGACGATAGGTAGACAGACGATCGGCATTACGCAGTACGTCATCATATTGTGTATTTAGCTCCAACTGACCGGGTGCATCTTCGTGGTCACCCTGAATAATATCGAGCCCCATCTGTTGAGAATATTCAATAACTTTCATAAAAGTTGGGCGCAGCTCTTCAAACTGATCTATGTGATAGCAGTTTGGCTTGGTGACACCACCATTTGGTTTGCCGTCTTCACCGCGCTTCAACCACATCATTTCTGGCTCAGTACCGCAACGCATATTCAGGCCATGCTTCTCCTGGAATGCATTATGGATGCGGCGCAGGTTGCCACGACAATCAGAAGTCAGCGCACCACCTGGATTTTCGCGTTCTTCGCGGTTTCGGAATAACGTGCAGTACACACGACCAATACGTTTATCCCATGGCAACTGACAGAATGTTTCTGGATCGGGAATACCAACCAGTTCAGATGATTCCGCTCCGTAACCAATATAATCACCATGACGGTCAACAAATAGGTTTGCCGTTGATCCATAAACAAGTTGAAAGCCTTTTTCTGCTAGACGTTCCCAGTGTGCTGACGGGATACCTTTACCCATAACTCGGCCTGTTACTGAGATGAACTGGTAATAGATATAGTCGACACCAGTTTCTTTAATTTTTTCCGCCACCTGCTTGACCAGGTCAGCGCGCCCCTTTGCTTCCACATGTTGTTCTAGATCTGTGCTGTCATTTTTAGCCATGCTTCTTCTCCTCTATGATTATTATTGATCTGAGAATCATTCAGTTATTTCTAATGTGTATTTCTATTATGAAACACTTTCTATTTTTTATAATTTTTAGAATTTCATTCAGCACATTACCCTTTAATAAAACTAACTCCAGGGGAATGGGCTGCTTGAAACGGGGTGTAACTTACCTTCCGCGTATCTTGAAAATCTGAAAGGCTCTAACAAACGCGTTTTTTCACCTGCAATTTCATTTGCCACCAACTTTCCAACACCCAACATTTTGTATCCATGATTTGAATCTGCAATGAAATAGCAGTTTTCACGAAACACATCGAAAACTGGAAAACTATCTGGTGTGAAAGCACCAATACCACCCGAAGCTTCTTTCTTATATTTTGCGATAGTTCCTTCGAAACGTTTTTGACAATGAGCCAGCGCTGAAACCCACATGTGGGCAAATTCATCACCCATTACATAATCGGGCGATTCTGGACCATAAGGATCGACCTGAACCAGATCTGGATCAGTGTCGATTGGATCAGGAGCCGCACCACCCTGAATGCCACCAAAATTAAAGTCAGGTTTGTAATAAATTCCCCACATCTCATTGCTGATAAGCGAACCATCAACTGTTGAGTAAAGTGGCGCATCACTATCTACATGTATAACCGGAGGCATCTTGCCGTCGTTGGTTTGTAAAAAACTAGGATCAACACCTAGCGTACCTTCTTGTAAAGACCAATAGATCCACATGTTGATATCATCATGTACGATGCCATCCGCACCTTTGATAGAAATAGTCTTAGGCAGCTCTAACATATCCCAGAAAACTTTTGCCCATGGCCCTGCCCCGACGACAATATAATCACAAGCAATTGTCCCTTGATCGGTTTCGACTCCGGTAATGGCACTACTTCCCCCATCACTCTTAAACTCTTTGACAGTAATACCTGACAGAATTTGTACACCTTCAGCTTCAGCTTTGGCAGCAAGTCCATACATGGCTTTACTGTTGTTTGCATAGCCACCTCTTTTCTCATGCAACACTGAAGTAATGCCCTGCGCTTGCCAGTCATGAAATATATTTTTCATGTAGTCAGCACTGTCTTTTTCACCTTCAATAAAGGTAGATTCGTAACCGATATCTTTTTGTTGAGCCGCTATCGTTGCAACATCAGCATGCATACTTTCTGGACTGATCTGCATGTAACCGACAGGGTGGTAACTATAGGCTTCTGGATCTGATTCCCAGACATCGACACTATGCGCCATCAATTCACGCATTGCGGGCTGGAAGTAATTATTCCGAACTACACCACAAGCAATGCCTGAAGCGCCTGCTGCTATTCCAGACTTATCAATTATAAGAATATCTTTACCACCTCCTTTACCGCTTGCTTTTAGTTCCAAAGCAAGGTGATAGGCAGTACTCAACCCATGGATACCTGCACCGACGATCAAATATTTAACATGCACTGGCATTGTCATGCTCTAAAATCCTCTATCTTGAATCTGTAAATATTTAGTAAACTGAGACACTTAAATGACCCAGCACCTTTTGTGTTAGTCAGGGGAAACCTGTTGTTACCGGGTAGCTAACATGTCGAGAAGTATCTGCCTCCATAATCGCAGAAACAATTCCTCATAGTGAATACCAAATTATGGGTAGATTTGAAGATTGGCTAGAGATTAACTAGAACAACTCAATCTTCCTACTATCGAGCAAAAATATATGATGAAGTAAATCTAGAATAGCTTTTATATACTCTCCATACTTTCTGGATGTTGTTCGAGATCGTCTACGATCTGATAATAGTCTCCAGCGACTGAGACATAAACATGCTTCACAGTGCTTAACCCCGTTGGCTTATCCAAACTTCCAGCAGAAATACATAAGTAGTCTTTATCGTATGGATCCCAAAATAAACTTGACCCACATGCATAACAAAAACCTCTTCTTGCATTACTGGAGGATTCATACCAACTGAGCCCACGGTCTTCGATCATGGTGATCTGTTCTCGTTTTGCGGCTGTGTAAGCAGCGTAATGACCATGAGATTTACGACATTGTTCACAATGACAATTCACAACCTCACGTAGTTGTCCCGTAATTTCATACTTGATCGATCCACACAAACAACTACCAGAATAATGATTTACTTTTTTAGGATCCGTTATGCTTTTAGAATCAGTCATTGTTTTTGTTTCATTTTTTTAGATAATAATGCTGTTATTCTCGGCAATATTTTGTATAAATCACCAACAAGCGCATAATCTGCGACACGCATTATGGGTGCATTTTGATCAGAATTGATTGCCATAATTCGCTGACAATTTTTTAACCCTGTCATATGTTGCTTGGCGCCGGAAATCCCACAGGCAATATAAAGTGAAGGTGATACACAACTCGCACTTTGACCGATCAATAATTCTCTTGGTGCGACATCACTTTCTACTGCACCGAGAGACACACCGATGGAGGCGCCTAGTTGTTCAGCCAACGCTTCAAGCAATTTCATATCCTGACTTTCTTTAAATCCTCGCCCTGCTGAAACAATAATCTCTGCATCATTGAGACAAGGATATTTGGAAGTACCTGCTATAATATGATCGAGTTTGATCTGTGCTTCATAGCCTTTAATCTTGATCGGGACAATTTCTATTTCATCACAATTATCCATTTCACTATGACTGATTTTTTCGGATCCAACCAATGCTCTTGATTCAACAAGAATAAATCTTGGTATTGGCCCGATCATTTCAACATCCACCAGACACTCACTGGCATATATAGTTTTTGTTGCAATAAGCGACTCTTCTGTTAATTCAAAACCAATAACCCCAGTAGCCAAAGCCGAATTAAATAGTGCAGATAATCGAGGAAAAACATCCTTTACTATTGTTGCTGAACCCGTAAAGATATAGTCATAATTTTCAGTTTTAATAAAATCAGACAATATCCTCGCATAGATCTCTGGATCTTTAATTTCAGATAATAAGGTCTGGATCAAGTTGACACGTCTTACACCATGTTTCTTTAATTTTTTTATATGCGCTTTTTCAACGTTGCCACTACTTAAAATTTCCAGATGATATTGCGATACATGACTTAATATTTCAAAGCTCAGCTCGTCTATTGTTTCTGCAAAAATTAATACCTTGATCATTCGTTACTCTTAATCTTGAAAACTCCGAACTTCTTTAAGTAGTACATCGACAACTTCATTTAATAAAACGTCTTCTTCATCGTTGGCAAATTTGAATACCTTTCCTGCTTTTCTAATGGGCATCGGTCTGAAATTTTTATAGCGAAGACGCTGATCATTTTTTTTAACACCCACCTCTTTAAGGCTCATCTCAACGATCACTTCTTTCTCAGCCCTTTTAATATGTGGTAGGGGTGCATAACGAGGTTCAACGATGCCATATGAACATGCGAGTAATATTGGTTCTGAAGTCTTGTAAACTTCAATATTTCCTCCATCACCTTGTCTATTGATTTTCGCAGCTTGATCATCCATTGAAATTTCAATGACGCGCGTAATTGCAGGCAAATCTATCATCTGTGCTAATAACTGAGGGACTTGTTGATTCTGATTATCGTATGAGATATTGCCACACAAGATTAGGTCAGGATCTTCACACTGGCTTTTTATAACACTTGCCAGGGCCTTGGCAATTCGGAAAGGATCAAGCACTTCATTTGAGGTAACGAGAATGGCTTTATTCACACCCATCGCTAATGCCGAAATCAGCGCTTCCTGCTTCTCTTTACTTCCCACTCTTATCGCTGTCACTGTACTACCGGGAACTTTCTCACAAATTTGCAGAGCCTGTTCAACAACACATTCATCTTCTGGACTTAGTGTCCAATAAATATCTTGCTCTTCAATAGACTGACCATTCTCAGTAGGGATAATTTGACAGTGAGATTCTGGAACTTGCTTTATACAAACAATAATATTCATACGGTAACGTTCACTCAATAACGTCAACCTCTAACTAAATTTTGATTACTAAACATTAACTAGATCGAAAAAAATGTAAATATTACTTATCGGATACTCATAAGGGGTTACACCACGAGGTATATATTTTGAAATAATCACTCGTGGTATCGTGCGCGCACTATAAACCTACTATATGTGACTAATACATGACTGCAACAATACTTGATGGGAAAATTGTTAGTAAAGAAATACTTGCTGATGTTGCAAACTCCGTTGAATCTTTAAAAGCTGAAGGGTGGACGTCACGATTAATTTCAATAAAGATTGGAGACGATCCTGCGGTTGAGCTTTATATACGTAATCAACGAAAGAAAGCTGAACAAGTAGGCATTGAGTTTATCGAGAAATCATTTCCAGCGAATATTAGTTTAGATGAAATGAAAACCTCAATTTATTTGTTGAATGCTGATCCACGTGTAACAGGTATAATTCTGCAGCGCCCGGTTCCAGATCATTTACATATAAAAGAATTACAGAATGCTATTCATCCATTAAAAGATGTCGAAGGAATGCATCCAAATTCGATCGGTAATATTGTTTATAAAGATCTCGAAATTGGCCCCTGTACTGCAATGGCATCGGTAGAATTATTGAAAAAAACCGGATTAAAATTAGAAGGCTTAGAAGTCACTGTTATTGGCCATTCTGAAATAGTAGGAAAACCAATCGCCTTCTTATTAATGGCAGAGGGAGCAACTGTAACGGTATGTCATCACATGACAAGAGACGTACTCATACATTCTAAACGTGCAGATGCGGTCTTTGTCGCTGTCGGAAAACCTTCATTAGTAACCGCGGAGCTTCTAAAACCAGGAGCAGCACTGATAGATATCGGTATCAACCGGATCAAAGATGCAGAGGGTAAATCAGTGACCGTAGGTGACAGTGATTATGAATCGTGTAGTCAAGTTGCTGGTTGGATTACACCCGTTCCTGGAGGGGTCGGGCCTGTAACAGTTTCGATACTTATGCGTAATACGCTTGCTGCCACAAGACGCCTAAAGTCACACTACGAAACTCAATTTTCATTATCTTCAACTGAGAATATTGCATAGTTCGCCTGTTACCTTTGACCTTTAGTTTTACGACGGAGACGATTTTCTTTATGAGCCATAATTTCTCGCACCAATTTTTTATCTTCTGAAGACAACTTTAATATTCCTCTGTAAATCATAAAAAACCTGAGGCGTTGAGTCTGTGATAAAAATAAAGGAGCTTTTTTATCTAGGTTTGCTAAGTCTTTAATTTGACGGTATTGCAGCAGTGGCCAAGTTAAGCGTTTACCTGAAGGACAATCTATTAGAAAAATTCTTGGTTCATTATTTTGATCGTCCTGGACTAAAATATTTCTCCAATGCAAATCGTTATGACAAAACCGTTTTTTATGTAACTTTAAAGTTATTTCGACTATTTGAGAAAAAACTGTATTACGCCAGTAAACATTCTTTAATTTTTCAGGTGTGTTTTGTAGAATTGATAAGAGATCTTTTGATTTTTCAACTCCTTCTGTAATTAATACCCCTTTCATTGTTCTAAAAAAAATACTTTTTTCGCCTATAGCAACAACTTTTGCTGAAGGAATATTTTGTTGGTTGAACCATTGTTGGTTTCGAACTTCGACACGAAAACGTGAAAGCCCTAACCAACTCCGGATATTGGTTGATCGAAAATATCGCTTGATGTAAAAAGTTTCTCCTTCGATATCGTAAGCAAATATTTCGCTTTGGTTACTCCTGGAAATTATGTTGCCCGGCAATTTAAATACATCCTCTAAAGAGGCAAAGTGGGAGGTTATCTTTATTTGATCCCAGGGTGAAAAAACGATCCATTTTTTGAAGATAGGAAACATAATTTCAGTTTGAATTTTCCAAAATGATTTTTTCAATAACTTCCAGAACTCTTTCCGGCATACTATATAAGTCCGCCTCCGCAGCATATAATAAACAATTCTTAGACCACTCTGTTAAATGCTCAGTTTGTAGCATTTGCATTAATTTTTGATTCAGATCATTTTGATCAAAAGGTGAAGGAACAACTAAGCCTGATTTGGATTTTTCTACATGTTTTTTATATCCGCACACTTCTGTTATAAGAACTGGTAGTCCGGCTACAACGGCTTCGAGGATAACTGTACCAGTGTTTTCTTTCCTTGCTGGATGAACTAACAAATCGGCACCGAGTAAAAATCGAGGTATGTCCGTTCGGCCACCCAAAAAGTGTATGTTGTTTTCTATTGAGTTTTGTTTTAATAATTTTTTATAAGGTCGAGAACTTCCTTCACCAACAATAAATAAATGAGTTTTACAGAGCAGATCATTTGGAAGTGATGCTAGCGCACTAATCGCCCGATCTACACCTTTTGTTTTAAAACCTGTACCGATCAGTAATAACAAAAATTCATCGTTTTCTATTTCAAATTCTTTGCGCATGTTTTGACGTATTTCAAACCAGTTCTCGGGTCGTTTTCTACTTTTGCCAATTCCTGGCGGAAGGTCTATTAAGCGATGATCTGGTGTGTTGTAATTTTTTTTAAATAGATCTCGTTGAATATCTGAAATCATCAAAGTGATAGTTTTACTTTCAGGACCAAATACGGCTCTTTCACATTCAGTATAAAACTTGACTCGCTTTGAAAATTGTTGGAAAAAATATCCTTTTTGATTTTTTATCCGATCAAGATAACAAGGATCTGCAGCATAATAAAGATCGAGCTCTGGAATTTTATTAAAACCTATCACTAAATCATAAGTATTATTTTTTAGGTGAGATATTTGATCAATAAACGAGTTAACTTTACTGTGATTCGTAAAACCATTTGTAGAAATTATGTGAACGTTAAAACCATCGGGTATTTCACCATGCCACTCCATTACATATACATCGATCGTATAATTCTTATCCTTACAAAGAGACATAATGCTCAAAAAATCACGAGCCAACCCACCAAAAGGAAAATACTTGTATAAACAAACAGCTAGTTTCATTTTTTAACTTTAATCTGTCGGTTGATTGTTTTCGAGAACAGTTAAAATTTTATTGAAAACGATTTGAATATCATAATAATCTGTTACTCTCTTTTTGCCAGAGGTTCCCATTTCTGCACACATACTTTTATCCGCAGCTAATAAACAAATTTTTTCAACCCATTGCTTAGGTGAAGTAACTAGATAGCCAGATTCATTATCAATCACTGCTTCACTATTTACGCCAACATCTGAAGAAACCACGGGCAATCCTGCTGCCATATATTGCAAAATTTTTAATGCGCATTTCCCACGTGTCCAATTATTATCAGGCATAGGCGCCAAGCCAATATGAGATGAAACCAGTTCAAGAGCTTCAGATTGTTCACTCCATGGAATATTCAGGGCGGGTATGTTTGTATCTGTCAGTTCAAAATCCGCGATGATTTTTAAACGAAGACGAGGATCATTTTTTACGGCTTGTTCCAACGCAGGAAGAATATCAAGTAAATACTTTGACGTGGAGCGACTCCCTATCCAAACAAGATCTATATGCTTATCAGATTTTTTAACCGACAAGTTATATTTAGCTACATCCAGACTAGTAGGAATATTAGTAACAGCTTGATTAAATTTGAGTGATTGTTTTGTAAGGGATAGATTACCAGCAAATATATGGTCACTAAATTTTGTCATATGTTTGAAATACTTCATGCGAGTCTTTGAATTAGATCCGTCACTTTTACAAAAAATAGCATCATCTAGATCAAAAATTAATTTTTTTGAAGTTAAGCGTAAAAGTATCACCAGTAAAAAAGGAAATGTCTTTCTAATAACAACAACGATATCAGCCTGTTTTATTAATTTAAATGTATTGAAGTAAGCACGTATGCCACCTGAAAAAATAGCATGTTGAGGTTTATAATCCTGTTCTTGTAAGAGGGGAAAATATTGAGATGCACGATAGCGGGTAGATGGTGAGTCTAGACTCTTTGATATAAATACTATAATTTGTGAATTCACGAATATTTTTTAGCTCAATTGTTAGTAATGAATTTTTTCCTAAAGGATCTTTTTAATCTAGATAAAAGATCATCCGAAGGCCATTGAGTATGCGCTATCAATTGATGGCGACGTCTTGGTAGTTGTTCAACCAAATAGCCTGCTGACTCAATCTTCTTGCTAAAAGAAATCTCTGCTGCAATTGCTGTTTGATAGTCATTTGTAACCTGGTAGCCATTAACTTTTACTAATAAACTCCGTTTGACAAATTGTACGACCGTGGTTACATGGGCGGCATTCTCCCCAGGCTCGATTCCCCATGAGCATAAAACTTCATGGTAGTAAGTGGCATTTTTTTTCTTTTTGTTTGATACATTTCCTGTGGAATCATTCATTAAGTATCTCCAAGGTTTTGCCCAACTCTTATGATAGTTCTCACCAAGAAGCCCAATTGAATCGCTACTTTTATAGTATTCAATATACTTTTTTAGCCAATTTTTTTTTCGCATGTAACATTCATCTTGCAAGAAAAGATAATAATCATACTTTGGTAATTTTCGCCAAGCATAGTCCCAGGCACCAATATTAAAGCCAATATTTTCTCTGATTAAAATATGATTAAACTTCACAGACAATTGCTTAGGCAATTTAAAATTCATTCCGTTGACACATAAACAAAGATCATATGCAATACCTGCTGGGTATTTTTCCATTGTTTCTAACAATCGCTCTAAATAATCTAATGGGTGTTTATCCCAAGTGGATATGATAACAGCTATGGCCATCTGTAAACTAAAGCTTTTTTATTAATTTTTTGTCGTGTCATTAATTTTAGATCTCGACCAAATTCTATTTTCATAAATAAGTTTATGCTGTTCGCTAATATTATTTTTTAGTTCAATATGTCCAGGCTCAGAGCTTTCTCTAATATCAGTCATACGACCATGACTTGTGATGTAGTAATTTTTACCAATATTAATAAGGCCTATAGTATGGTTGCGTTCGAATATAGAACTACCTACAAATGGGTTCTTGGTGTTAGGGAAGCCTAAAAAGTGAATAATAGAAGGGGTAAAATCTATTGAAGTGGCATTCATTGCATCAAAATCCTTTACATTAACCCCACGTGGATCGTGAATAATTAGTGGGATTTTATCAGCAAAAAAGAACTGGTAGTCTTGTATTTTTCTTTTTATGATAGCATCAATATATGAAGCTTCGTGATAACGAGCGTGATCTGTAGTAAAAATAAGAACAGTATTCTTATATATGTCCAGCTTCCTAAATTTTTCCCAAAACTTGCCGAATTGCACATCGAGGTCATAGATAGTATTTAGGGCATTGTTGTTCCCATCATCATATTTAACACCATTATTTTTTGTATCAAACCAAGCATGTGTCTCCATTGGATATGTAACTAGAAGTTGTGGTTTTTGGGAATGGCTCCAGTTTTTGATTTTGTTATATATCGCTTCAAATAAAAGATCATTGCGTAAGACTGTACTTCCGAGATTAGGATCTGCCTTTTTTTCTGAGAGTAGTTCAGAAGAGATAGTATCTGCTGTCATCACTCTATCAAATCCCAGTTGTTGTAACATATCATTTAAATAATCATTTTTCTTTAAATGAGGATCCAGAAAAACAGATTCGTAATGAAGTTCATTCAAATAATCTGGGAGACAATAAAAGTCTGCTTGAAACTTTTTATTTCGCCAGTGACTATGGGGGACTGACGCAGGGTACAAAGAACATAATTGTCCATGTAGACCTCTAAACGTGGCAGCTGTGTGGTTAAAATAGTTGTGTATTACTAATGAATTTTTGTCTTCAGCAAAATCTGTTATATGTGGCGTTAAGTGTTCAAAAGTTTGATCGTAATAATTAATTGTTCTTGCAGAAAACCCCTCTACGAATATCACAATTATATGAGGCTTTGGTGTTACTTTTGTGTTTAAAAAAGGATCTGAGGTATATATAAAATCTTTTATCAATGGATATTCAACTTCTGGCTTTATTTTCACTTTAAGATTTTCAAGTTCACCATGCGAAGGCACCCCTACTATAAGAGAGTATTCCATTGGCGTAAGTTGAGGATAAAATAAACCTAGCATAGACCTAACAGGCGAGTAATGTGAAATCATTAAGAACTCGATATTAGATATATTTTGTTCATCTGTGGTAAGAATTTTCTTAGCATATACACGAATTGAAGTGTCAATCATTAGTGTGATGCATAGTGCAAACAGAATATAACGTGCGTTTGATTTTAATTCTCCCTTTCTTTTTTTATAGAAGAACCAAATCAGGAAAGTAGTAAGAAAAATAAGAGCGCTAAGTAAAATTAATACATTTCCTAGTGTTGTCACCATACCAATATTATCAGTATTTTCTATGGCAATCTTTGGTAGAAAGGAGAAAGTATTTTCAAGAGATAAATATTGGATTGATATGATGAGGATATAGCCTGTGTAGAAACAAATAGCTATAAAATTCCATTTCCTTTTTTCTTGACTAGATAGAAAAAGAAATATCATTGCAGCAATCAGACCCTCTAACACATACGTGAAAAGAAAGTAAATGTAAGGAGACGTTACGTTATCTATTCTAGCTATGATCAAATTAATAATAGTAAGCTGAGGAATTAAAAATCCAACAACAAAGCAAAAGTATTTGACCATAATATTTTTAATTATTTTATAAAACGTTTTACAAGTTCGTAAGGACATAGTGAACCTGCTACATTTTAACGGATACATTAAATAGGCGACAATATGCCTTTAGGAGTATCCAAATGACCAGCAACAGAAAACCATACAAAACCTATACCCGAGAATTCAAACTAGAAGCGTTACGCTTGATGGAGCAATCAGATAAACCGTCATCTGAGATTGCCGCTGAACTTGGTATACGGCGTAATCAGCTCTATAAATGGAAAGAACAACTGACCGACAAAGGTGATACTGCATTCCCAGAACAACGTGGAAGGCCTAAGAAAGAAGCACAAAGTGAACTCACCACCTTACGCCAAGATAATGCACGGCTGAAGGAGGAAGTTGAGATATTAAAAAAGGCCGCGGTGTACTTTGCAGGCGAACTCAAGTGAAGTACGCCTTTATTAAAATACAACGTCGCCATCACTCTGTGTCGTTATTATGTCGCACCCTGACTGTCTCAGTCAGTGGTTATTATGATTGGTTAGACAGGCCTCAAAGTAAGACACACTCAACGAATCAACGGTTACTGACGAAAATAAGATGTTTTCATCAAGCTAGTTTTAAGCGTTATGGTTCACCTCGGATACATCGAGACCTACTCGATTCAGGTGAAAAAGTAAGTCGACCGCGTGTTGCACGTTTGATGAAGACTGCTGGCATTCAATCGAAGATGGCCAAACGGTTTGTGATTACAACCAATTCAAAAAATACCACAGCACCTGCACCCGATAGGCTCAAACGTGAATTTCGTGTCAATGAAACAAATAAAGCCTGGGTAGCTGACACGACCTTTATTCGTACTCGGCAAGGTTGGTTATATTTGGCTACCATGATGGACTTGTATTCACGGCAAATTATTGGCTGGGCGATGTCTGAGCGTAATGACACCAAGCTAGTCACTGATGCGTTAACGATGTCGCTGTCACGCAGAGACAAGGCAAAAGATGTGATTGTCCATTCCGACCAAGGCAGCACTTATGCCTCGGGTGATTATCGAAAGCTCATTAAAGATAATGGCTTCCTTTGTAGTATGAGCCGAAAAGGTGAATGCCATGATAATGCGGTCGCTGAAAGTTTCTTCGGCAGCCTCAAAACAGAGTTGGTTGATGATGAGGATTATCGAACACGTAGCGATGCCAAACAAAGCCTATTTCACTATATTGAAGTGTTTTATAATCGAAGACGGAGGCATTCTTATTTAGGCTATGTTAGCCCTGTAGAATTTGAGCGGGCAAATGCCCCTTAGTTATTTGCTCCGTTAAAGTGTTGCAACCTCATAGTTAGTTATTATGAATTCATAATATTCACTTTTAAATTGAATTCATAATCAACAAGAAAATCTAATAACAGCTAAACATATTGGAGCTATTTTATTTCGCATAATTAAGATAAAACCAGTTTCTCTTAAAAAAGTAACGTCTCAAAAATATCTTTTACTTCTTGGTCTTGCCAATTTCGTATAAACCGTTCTTTATCTTTTAAAAAAGCGGGTTCGAATGATTTCTTAGTTGTATGTTCTGTCATGGCATCAAGATCGATTAGGCTTATAATACCTGTTTTGTCTAGTAATAAGTTTTGTGCTTTTAAATCACCATGACTAATGCGATCATTTTGCAGCAACCAAAAAATAGCCTTGATCTGTTCTAATTCGTTTGCAGTTGGTTTGCGATGTTCGTAGACACTAAGGAGTTCTTCAGATTCTATGTATTCTGAAATGAAATACGCAATTCCACGAAACCAACCAATACGTTTTTCTATGAAGCCATATGGCCTGGGAGTTTTTAAGCCTATAAATTCCAATAAATTTGCATTTTCCCATGAGTGTGATGCACGTGTTGGGCGCCAGAATCGTTTTAAAAAATGCGAAAAACTTTTTATATTATATCGCTTGATCAAAACCGGTTTTTTTTGAATATTTACTTTAACAACAGTGGCTGAATTTCCTGCTTTAAGAATTGATCCAGTTTCTATTAGTCGATCAATATTTTTAATAAAATCATTATCAAGCTTAGCTATAAAATCAGATCGAAATGCATATTCATATGAAAACGTTTTTTCATATTTTGTCATGCTGCAGGTTCTAAAGCATTTGCTTAAATAGTTTTGTTTTCTTTTTTTCCAGGCAGAGGAGAGTAATTGATCGAATTTTTTTATTTCTGCTTCGATAGTTTGTTCTTGGTTGACATTATCTACTGACCAGTTGCGTACTTGGTAATAAATCTCTAAAGCACCTACTAAGTTTGTTTGATCTAATTGGTAGAACTGAGCAAATAATTTAGTCAGATTTTTTAAACTTGTTTCTTTATCTAAGCTATTTTGGTCATTTGAGATTTTGATCGAACCAACATCTATCAAGTGGATTTCTTCATCGACTAGTAAAATATTATCAAGATGAATGTCATCTTGATAAATACCATGTTGATGTAGTTCGGCCATGCTGTTTAACAAACTTGTAATGCGGCTATTAGTCTTATTGGGATTGTTCAGGTTGAAACTATTAGCAGCTTTTATATATTCGTAAACAACAGCGAAGCAGCCATTAATATTTTGACTTTTTTCTATTAAAGCAGGTGTTTTTACATTGGTCTTGGTTACGGCTTCTGATCCTTTTACTTCATTATCATATTCACGATGACCTTTGTGTTTAGCTGAAAAGAGTTTGAGGACTACCTGCTGGTCATCAACATGGGCCAATAAAACCAAACGTTTTTTCGGCAATATTCTTAAAATTTTTGTACAAACATATTTGGTCGATGCGTGCTCATGTACACTTATCAGATCAAAAGGCAATGTTAGATTCTTTTCTCCTTGAAGAAAAGAATCGATTTGTGGGCAAGAAGTAATAGAAGAAGACATTATTGGCTGTGTAATTTTTCAGCACGTTGCTGGACTTTCAACCACAAGTCTTTTTGATCGCTAAGGAGAGTTCGTAAGTTTACATCTGTATAGGTTCTCATAAAACGGAAAAGATCGCGTTTTGTAAGTGGAATTTCCATGGCTGAAAAATACAAGCTGCCAAGATCTTTTATAAGCCATCTTTCAGGTGTTTTTTTACGAATTTCAGCACGATGAAGATCAATTAGAAAAAGACGTGTTTTTTCATCAATCGTATTATGATCTGAAAATGATTTATCTAATAAAAAATGGCATAAATAAAAGTCGCGATGATTCAATCCATTTTCATGCATCTTCTTTGCGATAGATGCGAGTTTATTGATCAAAACATTTTTAGATAAAAAGGTTGGTGGCCTTTTTTGCCATTGAGCTCCTAAATGCTCCAGGCTCATTGTGTCAGTTAAATCGTCGGTCACCAAAAAAGATAATTTTTTTGCTGGATTAATACCTTGCTCACCAAAAGCAGCTATCATCATCGTATCTATTTGTTGCTGTTGTAAAAATTTAATTGCTTGCCATTCATTTTTTGCACTTGTCACTGGCACTCGTAACTGAATTAAATTTTTTATGATTTCTCTCCAGCCAACACCCTCGTGTAGTTTTAAGAAATAACTTCCCCCATTAAGATCAAAACGTAGTGTCCTGCGTCCTTCTTTATGGCGATAAATATCGCCTTGAAGTTTTTGTACGATGGAAAACACATCTTTGTGTGACCACAGTTTTTTTAAATCTTCTCGCAAGTAATACATTTCAGTCCAAAAGATAAGCGACTGCCACAGAGTTCAATTGCATCAAAGACTTGCGTAGTAATGTCTGCGACGAAATAGATTCGATTGAGTTTATCATTTCTTCGATTTCTTATATCTGACCATTAATTACTATTTTGAGCTTTGATAACGGCAACTTTCTTTTCCCATTTTTCCAGCGCTCGTTGATAATAATCCATGATACAGGGATCGCAATGGCGACCGCAGCATTCGTAATCCTCTGGTTTTTTTGGTTTTGGTGGTAATTCTTCTGCCATACCCCGATCTTACCGTTTCTATTAATCATCAGGCAATTCCGCTATGCTGCGTGCACTATGACGGACACACACCTATCAGATCGTCGATTTTCTGAATTTGGACTTCACGAAAAACTACAGCAAGGTTTGGATGAAATCGGATTTGAATTTTCTACGCCAATACAGGCACTCGCACTTCCTCTAGCGCTAGAAGGAAAAGATGTTGCCGGTCAAGCGCAAACTGGCACCGGCAAAACTGCGGCATTCTTATTAGCAACGATGAATGTGCTTCTTACCGAAAAAGCTTCACCTAATCGAAAATTGAATCAACCACGAGCGCTCATCATTGCGCCAACGCGTGAGTTAGCCATCCAGATCCATAAGGATGCGGTCACTTTAGGCAAGCATACGGATTTAGAACTGGGTTTAGTCTATGGCGGCGTTGACTACGAGAAACAGCGTAAGTCAGTAAAAGAAGGTGTGGATATTTTGATCGGAACACCTGGACGGATCATCGATTATTTTAAGCAGCATGTGTTTGATCTACGCGCTCTTCAAGTTGCAGTATTAGATGAAGCAGATCGAATGTTCGATCTGGGTTTTATAAAAGATATCCGGTTTTTATTCCGCCGCATGCCTAAACCTGAAAAACGCCTTAGCATGATGTTTTCAGCGACCTTGTCATTTCGGGTAAAAGAACTCGCCTACGAGCACATGAATAACCCACAATCAGTCGAAGTGAAAACTGAAAATGTGACTGCAGATAGTGTTAAACAAAGCTTGTATCATGTTCAAAATGAAGAAAAAATCCCATTATTGATCGGTCTTTTAAATCAAATTGATTCACCACGCGCGATCATTTTTGTTAATACAAAACGTGTTGCTGAGAATGTCACAGGTTGGTTGATGGGCAATAACTATAAAGTGGGTTTGATTTCCGGTGATGTCCCACAGAAAAAGCGTGAACGTCTAATCAGAGAAATTGAGTCTGGCGAGATCCGCTTGTTGGTGGCGACGGATGTTGCAGCGCGGGGATTACACATTCCTGACATCACACATGTCTTTAATTATGACCTTCCACAGAATGAAGAAGATTATGTTCATCGTATTGGGCGTACCGCACGTGCTGGCGCTGCGGGTATAGCGATTAGTTTTGGTTGTGAAGAATTCGTTTTTTCACTTATGGAGATTGAGGCCTATATCGGTCATAAAATTCCAATAGATGCGATCAGTAATGAATTATTAGCCTCCCCGAAACCACCGATTAAACTTAAAAAAAACCCACCTAATCGAAATAATACTAAGAAAAATACTAATAACAAATCAAGAAACAACCCTCGTAACAATCAACAACGTCAAAAAAAGGTCTAATGCTAGCTGTCAGCTTTTTCCGATAGACAAATTCGATTTCTTCCGGTTTCTTTTGCTTTGTATAAAGCCTGATCTGCTCTCTCAATCAAATCTTCGAGGTTTTCGTTATCTTTTAATTCAGCTGCGCCAAGACTGGTTGTGATATTAATACTGTTGCCATTAAAACTGATCGATGATTCTTCAATTGCTTTACGAATCCGCTCGCCAACAGCAGAAGCTGCAGTAATGTCTGATTGTGGTAACACGATCAAAAACTCCTCGCCGCCAGTTCTTCCGATCACATCGTTACCACGAATAACGTTATTCATGCGTGTGGCAACTTTTTTTAGCACCTCATCACCCATAGCATGACCATAAGTATCATTTACATGTTTAAAGAAATCGATATCTGCCACGATCAACGAAAATTTATAGCCATTTTGTGCAGAATCTGCAAAAGCATTTTGAGCTTGCCCTATGATGGATTCGCGACTGCTAATACCCGTCAACATATCAAAATTTACTTTTGTAGATAGAGCCTCTTTTTCACTGCGTAAATTTAATAACGAGTTTTCCAGCGATTCTAAATTGATTGAAAAATAAGTGTCGGTTGCCAGTGAAATGTCAAGACTAACTATCTTCAAAGTGAAATTGGACAGGTCAAATTTTTGTTTATGATCCAGATTCTCAGTAAGGTCTATTCTTTTTAAAATCAAACCTTGTAAGTATAGATAAGAACATTGATAAAGTGAAAGCGGCAATTCGATTAAAGCGTGACGCAGGCCAATTTGGAGGCGCTGTTCAAAATACGTCACCGAAGCATAATCCACTCCGAGCGTCTTAATATAGTGTCGTTGTGTATTTTTAAGCCGATTAATATCGTGTTGCTTGAGAAATGCAAGGGTCTGTTTTTCGCCAAGCATGTAAACGTAAAAATCATCTATTAGTTGGTCGATATTAGGGAGTAAAATTTGTTCATGCAATTGTTTAGCAAATATACAGTCAGGGGGATCGAGGCGCATCAACTGCAACCTAGTGCGACGGCCCGTAGAATTAAAACCGTATTTTGTACAAAGTGACTTCATCTGACTCAAGCAAAAATGACCAAATAACCATAAAATATGTAAGGTTAAGGCTTATTCTATATTAGTTTTAATCTAGATGTAATCCAACGACCGATTTCCTCAATTTCTTCAAGTGATACAGAGTGTTGCATCGGATATTCATGCCAGTTGATAGGATAACCTGCTTGTTTTAGTTGATCAGATGAATCTTGGCCTTGTTGTAATGGAATGATTGGGTCCATTGTCCCGTGAGCCATAAAAATGGGCGTATTCGAATTAGCTGAGTTTGCCTCTGTGGCTAATCGATCTGGCAAAGCAAGATAAGTAGATAATGCCAGTAAACCACCAAGAGGTTTTGTATATCGTAGTCCGGTATGAAGAATAATAACGCCGCCTTGAGAGAAACCGGCTAATAGGATTTTATCTGATGAAATTCCTTGTTCGATCTCATGATCGATTAAGGCTTCAAGGATCTTCTGTGATGACTCAATACCTTCGACATCTTCCTTTTTGCGTAAATTTACTTCTAGAATATCGTACCAGGCACGCATCACCATACCGCCGTTTATTGTCACGGCTTGCATTGGTGCGTGAGGGAAAATAAAACGTATGCCGTGATTTTGAGGTAATTGTAAAGCTGGGATCACAGATTCAAAATCATGTCCATCAGCACCCAAACCATGCAACCAGATAACACTGGCTGTATGCTGACCTTTGGGCTCTAAAATAACAGAAGATTCATTATCGATCATGTAAGGGAACTCTATATGTAATGATAGGTTAAGGATAAAGATCAAAGCGTAAAGGTCAATGGAAATGATCAATTATGGTATCCTTCGACATGAAATTCATAACCATAAATTCATCTTAATATTTTAAATACCATGATAAATATAAAAAACATCATATTTGGATTATTGATCAGCGTATCTTTGTTGCTTGCAGGTTGTGGTCAAAAAGGTGATCTCTATCTTCCAGATCAGGAAAAGGCGAGTCTGGAAAAGCTCGAAATTCGTCTAATTGCCTAATAAAACCAAATAAATAATCTCAACATGAATAGTTTCAATTATAACAACGGCGAGTTGTTTGCCGAAAATGTCGCATTAAGCACGATAGCTGAAACACTCGGAACACCTTGCTATGTCTATTCTCGCAAGGAGATCGAAGACAACTGGCAGGGATATGATCAAGCATTGTCCGGACATGATCATCTGATTTGTTATGCGGTAAAGGCCAATTCGAATCTTGCCGTAATCAATCTACTCGCTCGTTTGGGTTCTGGTTTTGACATTGTTTCTGTTGGTGAGCTTGAACGTGTTATCCGTGCAGGCGGTGATCCTGCAAAAGTCGTTTTTGCCGGAGTAGCAAAGCGCACGGATGAAATGCGTCGAGCACTTGAGGTTGGGATCCGTTGCTTTAATGTTGAGTCAGAACAAGAATTGGAACGACTCAACCAGGTAGCTGCCGAAATGGATCTGAAAGCACCGGTTTCTATCCGTGTGAACCCAGACGTTGATGCCAAAACACATCCTTATATTTCTACTGGACTTAAAGAAAATAAATTTGGCATAGCAATGGATCAAGCGCTAGCAGTCTACCAACGGGCAGCTCAAATGCAGAACATCAACATAATTGGTGCTGGTTGTCATATTGGTTCGCAGCTAACAGGAATGACGCCCTTTGTAGATGCTTTGCAGCGCCTGTTGAATTTGGTTGATCAGCTTGAAGCTGAAGGCATTGAACTCAAACAAATTGATATTGGTGGCGGACTTGGAATTTGTTATCAGGATGAAACACCACCAACTGCACAGGAATATGCCGATGCGATTTTGCCGCTACTTAGCGACCAAAAACAAACCCTATTAATCGAACCGGGGCGTTCTATTGTCGGAAATGCAGGTGTTTTATTGACAAAAGTTGAGTTCCTGAAATCGAATGATGTTAAATCATTTGCAATTGTAGATGCAGCAATGAACGATTTGATGCGACCTTCTCTTTATGGAGCCTGGCAAGATATTCAACCGGTTTCGATCAAAAATGGAAAGGATCAAAAACCGGTTAAAAAATACGATATAGTTGGCCCAGTTTGTGAAACGGGTGATTTTCTAGGCCGAGATCGAGAATTGAGTCTGAGGACAGATGATCTTTTAGTCATCAAATCCGCTGGTGCATATGGGTTCACAATGAGTTCTACCTATAATTCGCGTCCGCGTGTTGCAGAAGTGATGGTAGATGCCGATCAAACATATTTGATCAGACAACGAGAAACCATTGAGGAGCTCATGAATGGAGAAACTCAGTTACCCGATTAGATAGCTTGTAGGCAGCGGCGTATTATCTTGCTGATTTTTAAGCGGTATGGGACACTGTCTTGAGAAGCGCTCAATCCTTGTAGTACATAGCCTATGCAAGCACTACATTGGTGCGGAGCAAGCCTTAAGTGCACCATATTAGCGCACCTTATTTGGTCGAGCAATGCTATCTTATTGAAATAAAAAGAAAAACACTAATGGCATATGATTTGCTCTATTAGATTGTTGTAAAGCTTTAGATCTTACAAAAAATTAAAATATCTATTGGTAAATAAAACACAATTAGCCGGAGGAGTGGCAATGTCTGCACAAATTAAAAAAGTACTTCAAATGATCAAGGACGAAGAGGTCAAATTCGTCGATTTCCGTTTCACAGACACTATTGGTAAAGAGCAACATGTGACCATGCCAGCTCATTCTATTGATGAAGATGATTTTGAAGAAGGTAAAATGTTCGATGGCTCTTCCATCGCAGGTTGGAAAGGAATAAACGAATCTGACATGATTCTTATGCCTGATCCTGACACAGCTGTTCTTGATCCCTTCTTCGATGACACTACGCTGATTTTAGTATGTGATGTTATTGAACCTTCTACGGGTGAAGGTTATGAACGTGACCCACGTTCTGTTGCAAAACGCGCAGAAGCTTATCTTAAATCGTCTGGCATTGGTGATACTGCATTCTTCGGCCCTGAACCAGAGTTCTTTATTTTTGATGACGTTAAATGGAATGTCGGTATTAGTGGATGTTCAGTCAAAATTGATTCTGATGAAGCATGCTGGAACTCTGATAAAGTTTTTGAAGATGGTAATATTGGTCATCGACCTGGTGTTAAAGGCGGCTATTTCCCAGTTCCTCCAGTTGATTCATTGCAAGACATACGTTCAACAATGTGCTTGATCATGGAAGAAATGGGACTAGAAACAGAAGTACATCACCATGAAGTAGCAACGGCAGGCCAATGTGAAATTGGCACTGTTTTCAATACGTTAGTTAAACGAGCTGATCAAAACCAGATCTTGAAATATGTTGTTCACAATGTGGCTCACGGTTATGGGAAAACAGCGACGTTTATGCCTAAACCTATCGTTGGTGACAACGGTAGCGGAATGCATGTTCACCAATCTATCGCTAAGAAAGGTGAAAATCTTTTTGCTGGTAATGAATATGGTGGTTTGTCAAAAATGGCGCTTTATTACATCGGTGGAACTATTAAACACGCCCGTGCAATTAATGCCTTTGCAAATGCTTCGACTAATAGCTACAAACGCTTAGTGCCTGGTTTTGAAGCACCTGTTATGTTGGCTTATTCGGCTCGTAACCGATCAGCTTCTATCCGTATTCCTTACGTTTCAAGCCCTAAAGGTCGCCGAATCGAAGTTCGTTTCCCTGATCCAACGGGTAACCCATATCTGACATTCACCGCATTGATGATGGCAGGTCTTGATGGGATCAAAAATAAAATTGATCCAGGCGAAGCGATGGATAAGGATTTATACGATCTTCCCGCTGAAGAAGCGGCAGAAATCCCAACAGTTTGTTCTTCATTAAATCAAGCATTGGAAGCATTGGATGCTGATCGTGACTTCTTGAAAGAAGGTGGTGTTTTCACCGACGATACTATTGATGCATATATTGAACTTAAAATGGAAGAAGTCACAGCAATGCGCATGACAACTCACCCAATTGAGTTTGATATGTATTACAGTTGTTAAGAAAAACCATTCACAATAATCTGGTCTGGTTATTGCTTAATCATCTATGAGGCGATCTGAGCCTGAGTGGATATTGGTCATTTGATCAATATCCACTGAATCAGCCTAAGAACTTCTTTGTATAGAGATTTCTTAAGTTCCTATTCATAATTGCTGTTATATACTTTAAGTTCGATTGTAATTGGATACTATTGCTTCATGCGTAAATTCATCGTTACTTTATTACTTATTGTTCCTGTGGGGACACAAGCTGCTATTTACAAGTCCATAGATGCAAACGGTAACGTGAGTTTTTCGGATGAAAAACCAAGTTCAAATGCTAAGGAAGTAGAAGAAATAAAAATTGATCCGTCCGTATTGAAGCCACCACCTGCAAAAAGTCGTACTACGATTAAACTTAGACCTCCTGAAGTACAAGCCCCTACAGAGGAGAATCAAAGAACAAATTATGATGAGTTACGTATTACGAGCCCCAAAAATAATGAAACTGTGCGGGCAAATAATGGAGACTTAAATGTCAATATTTCTATCGAACCCAAACTAAGAGAACAGCTGGGGCACAAGGTTGTTCTTTCCCTGAATGGGAAACCAGTTTCTGAACCACGCTCTACCACCAGTTTCGCTCTACATGGTTTGGATAGAGGCAAACACACGCTTTCAGTTAAAATAGTGGCTAAAAATGGTAAAACTGTAAAAAAAGCCACACCTGTCACTGTATATTTGAAGCGTTATTCAAAATTACTTAATTCACGACCACCAGCAACCCCTTAATTTTTCTATAGCTAAGTAGCCCAGGTTAGAAACTTGTTTCTTATCCTAATTGTTTCCATTTATAGTAGGATTAAAAAACATTGTGGCTTTAATATAATTTCACAGTGCGTCATACTATTGACATTGCATAGTCCCTAAATAATTATTTGTAGGGGGATAATTCAATTGAAGACAACAACAAAAACTACGTCCATCTTATTAATATTGCTTTTCACTTGCATTGCTTCAGGTTGTCAGATGTTGACGATTTTTGATCAGGAACTTGCAACTAACGACCTCGTATCAAATACCACTCCAGAAACTACCCCTGAAGCGACTGATGTTAGGAAATTAACCCGTGAGCTTCCGGTTATTTTTTTTGCGTCAGGTAGTACCCAATTGAGTAATGAAGCACGAAAGCAGATCCGTAATATTGCACCACTGTTCAATCATCCAGATATCATTGATCAGACTCTAACCATTACAGGTCACTCAGATACCGCTGGAGGTGTGGATACAAACCTGGCCTTATCTGCTAAAAGAGCTGAGTCAGTTAGCCGTGAATTAATCTTAAACGGTATACGCAATGAGCGCTTAGTTATTCAGGCCTTAGGCGAAAAACGACCTCAAGCTAAAGAAATATTAGAAGATGGTGAGTTTGATCCACAGGCCGCTGATAAAAATCGTCGAGTAGAGATCTACCTTGGTACAATACATTCAGAAGATGAGTAATTAACAAAATTAAGCATGTATCGAAATTTCTTTAATCTACAAGAAAAACCTTTCAAACTAACGGCTTCACCGGAGGTATTCCACGACAATCAAGGAATCACTCCTGCTTATAAGAAATTGATCAAAGCCATCCACTCCGAACAAAGATTGATTTTACTTTCAGGTCAAACGGGCACGGGTAAAACGTTGTGTGCAGAAAAATTAAAGATCGATTTAAAAGGTGATCCCTATTTTGAATGTATTGCAATTCCTTTTACTTCCCTGCCACTTGACGAAATACTTGGTTACATTTGCAATAATCTGAACCTTCATTTTGGTTTAGGCCAAGATATCGACAAGCTGGAAATTCTTGATCGTTTTCTCACACACGGACACTCTCCAATACGCTCAGTCATCATCTTAATCGACGAAGCACAAAATCTATCTCATACCATTTTGACTGGACTGGTCGAACTTGTAAAACTCGGTGTACGCTCAAAACGTAACATCCAAATTGTGGTGATGGCTCGCAATGAAACCGATCTGAATTTACATCACTCTCGCATGGCTGAATTTAATCAACATTTATCAGTAAAGTGTCAGTTAGAACCTCTCACTTTCGAAGAAACCGACTCCTATATTAAATATCATCTTGATATGGCTGGCGCTACAGACAACGGTTTTTTCACCAAGGAAGCCACCGCAAAAGTTTTTGAACTGACTCAGGGTCGAGCACGAGCCATTAATGTTCTTTGTGATCACATCCTTAATACCGCCGCTCACGAAAAAGCAACCATCATTACGCCCCAACATGTATTTCAGTCTCACAACCAACAAAAGTTTGATGACACAATTGAAATGGATAGTTCACTTATTTCAGATGCTATTAAGGAATATGTATACGAAGAAAATCAAGTCTTACAAAAAGAGTCGTATATCTCCACAAAACCAGAGATCTCAAATGAGCCTGATACAAAAGATCACTCTTTTTCTGAAATTGAACTTGAAGATACCGTTGAACCTTTGATCACAAAGCTAAATACACTAGAAAACACTCACCCAACCAAATCTGTATCTAATCAATCTCTACCATCTGTAGAAGATGAAACAATAGAATTTGGAAGTACTATTATTCATACAAATAATGAACAACTGAAATCGAACACACGTAGTAAATTCAACATACCATTGTGGGGATTAATATCACTGCTTTTAATCGCAGGACTACTCTATCAAGTAAATCAACATAAGATTTTACCTTATTTAGAAAGCAGACAAATGGACCATGAAACTCTGCCACTAACAGTAGAACCTGTCATCCAACTTGCAGAAAAAATTGATCTGCCCGATGAAATTAATCTTCAAACGGAAATTGACACCCCAATAATCGACGAAAAGACCTCAAGAACCACTTATCCTCCAGAACAAAATTTCCCTGAATCTAATCGCACGATTAAAGAAAATACACTCAGCGAAAATCAAACTCTAACTGAAATTGTGCAAAAAGACCTAATGCCTGCGACAATAATTATTGAATCGTCTGAAGAAAAAAATTCAGTTACCGAGATCGAGTTTTTATTAAAAAAAGCTAAAGTTCAAATAGCCAGTTTAAAACTTACAGTACCAAAAGATGATAATGCCTACGCAAGCTATAAGTCGATTTTACAAAAGGATCCTGAGAATGAACAAGCCAATCAAGGTATTGAAGATCTCAAACAAATGTTCATTGAATGGGCAAAAAACAACGTCAAAAAAAACCAATTTGATCGCGCTCGCCATTATTATCGAAAAGCATTGATCGTCGATCCACAAGATCAAGAAACACTACAAGCACTCTCCGAGCTTGAGAACAAAATCGGGGATACAGATAACATTGAATTTAAAGCTGGACTGTTAGGTCTCGCAGAAAAAGCCAACTTAGAAGAGATACAAATGCTTCTGAACAAAGGTGCGTTTCCAGAAGTACAAGATCAAAAAGGTAATACGCCACTAATGCTGGCTACCGAACGTGGTCATGTCGAAGTGATCGAAACATTATTAAACAATGGAGCTAATCCCAACATCAAAAACAACTCCGGTGACACTGCACTAATGAATGCGGTGTGGAATGCACACGCTGAAATTGTTGATCTTTTGATCAATAAACAAGCAAATATTGATACCGCAAACAAACGTGGATGGACGGCTTTAATGTATGCTGCAGTACAGGGCCATATAGAAATACTAGAACGGTTGACTCTTATGCGAGCGAATTTAGAATCAGAAACTGATGATCAAAAAACTGCACTTGCCATCGCTGCCTACAACGGACAATATGAAATTGTCAAAGCACTATTAAAAAGTGGTGCACAAATAGATACACAAGATATATCTGGCTGGACACCTTTAATGTCTGCGGCCTGGAATGGTTATAAACCGATTGTGATTATGCTTTTAGAACATGGCGCAGATAAATCTATCGCCACCCCTGAAGGTGACAATGCTTTTGAGTTAGCCTCGGAACAGAGCCACTACTCCATTATGACGTTACTAAAATAGTGATTTTCAGTCAAAACAATTCCATATCATCAAAGTCTAATTAACCTGTGAATCTACAAACAAAACAAAAAGTGGAAATGTTAATTTATACTTCTCAATAAAAACACGAAATGAATTCCATCTGAAAGTTCCATCGCCCTTACAAACAGCAAACATGCTTAACTGCTTTGAATATCTAATACTAAATAGGCGCCCCTGAAAAACAAACTAACTCATTGAATATGTTGTCAAAGACTCAGTAACAAGATGACCCAATCGACCAGAGATAGTAAAATGTAAGCTCGTTCTCTGGTCGAAATGGTGAATAAATGCTGACCAAAAACCGTACCAGTGGTTTTCAACCGAATTTGTTTGGGAATAGACTTACTTAAACAACTAGCTCCCTCTACCCCTTCACTAGCGCTATCCGCTCGCATTCCCTGGTATGACTTTGAAAAAAACAAATTCAAGCTCCCCTTTGAGGAAATCCCAGTACTCGCTTTGATGTGCCGATCAGTCCTCTGTTTCGCTGGCATCAAAACGAATACCTTGTACAAAACGAGGCAAAGCAGCCACAAAAATTGATATGGCGACGCTATTAAACGAATATCCCGATGATTATCAATGGGAGCGCGGTCAACACCTAGAGGTGAGGAAACTCGCCATTTATTATGCGCTCAACCAGCTCAAAAACCGTTATAAAAAAACGCTATCCCATCCAAAATCAGATGAATACCCGTCATGCTTTTCAACATCGGAGCGCTCGCTACGAAGCCATCGGTAAAAAAGTCTTTGCCTTGATAAAGGTGGTTTTGCCCAGTGCATGCCACGAACCCATGGTGATGCCGCTAAAGGGTTACGTTGTTATGGAAAACAAAACTGCCAGGCGAAAGGAAGAGTGAATGTGATAGGCCCGATTAGTCGTATGACTTATTTAATGTTAAGTGTGTTTCCGTGCAACATTAATGCGGACATATTTTCTGCCTGGGTAACTCAAAATTTGCTGCCTAAGTTATCTAAGCAAAATGAATAGTAGATTTATACTAGATGCTCAAAACATTAGTTTGTATGGCATATGAGCACTAACAATGGTCACGAACTCCATAGTAGAATGTGAGATAAACAAGTTTTTGATTAGTAAAGTGACTAAATATTAATGGATATAAAAGAATACATGCAGGATCTTGGGCAAAGTGCGCGAACGGCTTCCCGAGCGATGGCAAAAGCTGACAGCAATGCGAAAAATGCTGCATTACTGGCGATTGCTGAAATTATTGAACAGCGTAAAGACACTTTGATCAGTGAGAACAAGAAAGATCTTAAAGCGGGTAAAGAGAGAAATTTGGACTCTGCAATGTTAGATCGGCTTGAATTGAATAATACTCGTATTGCATCAATGGCCGAAGGTTTACGGCAAGTAGCAGCGTTGGATGATCCTATTGGTGCGATCACCGATATGAAATATCGTCCTTCCGGTATCCAGGTTGGAAAAATGCGCGTGCCTTTAGGTGTCGTTGGGATCATTTATGAGTCGCGTCCGAATGTGACGGCCGATGCTGCTGCTCTTGCGTTGAAATCGGGTAATGCAACGATCTTGCGTGGTGGTTCTGAGGCGATAAAATCGAATCAGGCAATTGCGGTTTGCGTCAAAGAAGGCTTGAAAAAAGCCGGTTTGCCGCAAGATGCTGTACAGGTGATCGAAACCACAGATCGAGCAGCTGTGGGTGAAATGTTGGCGATGAACGAATTTGTTGATGTCATTATTCCGCGTGGAGGTAAAGGCTTGATCGAACGAATTAGCAAAGAAGCAACCATGCCCGTGATCAAACATCTGGATGGTATTTGTCACGTTTATATAGATGACAAAGCGTGTATGGAAAAAGCGATCAATATTGCTTTTAATGCAAAAACACATCGATATGGTGTGTGTAATGCGATGGAAACATTGCTAATAGCCGAATCCGTGGCGAATAAAATTTTGTTGCAACTGGCGCCGCTTTATATCGAAAAAAGCGTTGAGTTACGCGGTTGTGCCGCAACGATGGCGATTGTGTCAGATATTACAGAGGCGACAGAAGAAGACTGGCAAACCGAATATCTCGCACCGATTCTTTCTATCCGAATTGTAAAAGATGTTAATGCCGCGATTGATCATATTAACCACTATAGTTCGCAACATACCGACACGATCGTCACAGAAGACTACACGATTGCCCGTCGTTTCTTGCGGGAAGTGGATTCCAGTTCTGTAATGATTAATGCTTCTACGCGTTTCGCTGATGGTTTTGAATATGGTTTGGGAGCGGAAATTGGGATCAGTACGGATAAGTTTCATGCACGTGGACCAGTCGGTTTAGAAGGACTCACTTCACAGAAATATATTGTGTTTGGTGATGGTGAAATCCGAACCTAGTTTGAGAGTTATTCAGAATTCGATGAAGCCAGTCGCAATTTTTGGTGGGACATTTAATCCAGTTCATAATGGACATTTGCGTGCGGCCTTAGAGATCAAAGAGACGCTCGATCTATCAGCAGTTCATATGATCCCATTGTTTGCACCACCTCATCGAGAGCCTCCAGAAGTGAGTGCAGATCTTCGATTAGTCATGCTTGAAGCGGCAACATCTGATAATGCTGATCTGATTGCAGATGATCGGGAGATCCGACGCAGTGGGATTTCATACACTGTCGATACGTTGCGTGAATTACGTGAAGAACTGGGTTCTAATCCTTTGTGTATGATTTTAGGAACAGATGCATTTTCTCATTTGCACACTTGGCGTAATTGGGAAGAATTGATCGAGCTGGCTCATATCATTGTTGTACATCGACCAGGGACAGATCTGTCGAAAAATGTACCTGCGAATGAGCTGTTAGAAAAGCTGCAAACTGACAAAATTAAACATCTACACAATTCACCTTCGGGCTGTTTTATGTCGATCTCGATCCCGATGTTAGAGATTTCCTCGACACAGATAAGATCAATGTTGCACAATGACCGAAATCCGAGATATTTATTACCAGAGTCGGTCCGAAAAGTCATCATGGAAAAAAAGTTGTATCAATAATGGAAATAGAAAAACTTAAAAAAATCGTCATCGAAGCACTGGAAGATATTAAGGCTGAAGACATTCAGGTTTTAGATGTAAGTGAGATAACCTCTATCGCAGACTATATGATTGTCGCCTCTGGTAATTCTACTCGACAGGTGAAAGCTTTGGCCCATAATGTTGTCGAAGAAGCCAAGAAAAATGGTGTGCAGCCAATCGGAACCGAGGGTGAAGAAAAGGCAGAATGGGTATTAGTTGATCTCGGTGATATTATTATCCACGTTCTAAAACCTGAAACGCGGGAGTTTTATCAGCTAGAAAAACTCTGGGCACCGCAAGTGGATCAAGTTCAATCTCAAGAGTAAGTTAAAACCAGTATGCAAATACAGCTACTGGCAATTGGGAAACGGATGCCAGATTGGATCGGGATGGGATATAAAGAATACGCAAACCGTCTTAAATCAACATTACCTCTCAACTTGATTGAGATTGCCACCACTCGAAAATCAAATTCACAAGATAGTAAAACCGTCATTCGTGGAGAAGGTGAAAAGTTACTGGCAACTATTCCTGAAAAAGCCTGGGTTGTCGCGCTTGATGAACATGGCAAGCAGTGGAGCAGCAAAGAACTCGCAGAACAAATGGAAAAATGGGCCGATCATTCCTCACAAATCGCCCTTTTGATCGGTGGTGCAGACGGTTTAGATAAAGCTTGTCTAGATCGAGCAGATCAAATTTGGTCTTTATCAGCATTGACCTTACCGCATGCGTTAGTGCGTGTTGTCGTAGCTGAACAGATTTACCGCGCTTGGAGCCTTAATAGTAACCATCCATATCATCGATCATGAAGCTTTACCTCGCATCACAATCTCCCCGTCGTCGTGAATTGCTTGATCAAATTGATGTGAGTTATGAATGCCTGGATGTTGATATCAATGAAGATTGGGATGGTAAAGAACAAGCACGAGACTATGTGGCGAGACTCGCGCTAGAAAAAGCACAGACGGGTTACAAGTTATTGGAAGACAAAACTGATTGTGTGGTGTTGGGTGCAGATACATCCGTTGTCTTGGATGATGATATTCTCGGTAAAGCTACAAACCGGCAAGAAGTTTATAAGATGTTGTCTCGACTCTCTGGTCGCGTTCATTATGTATACACTGGTGTTGCTTTAGTAGGTTTCGAAAAGGAGGTTCTTGTTAATCTGAATAGAGTAACTTTCCGGCCATTATCTCAGAATGAATTAGAGAGCTATGCTGCTTCGAACGAACCGCTTGGAAAAGCAGGTGGTTACGCAATTCAAGGAATGGCTGCAAAATTTATAGAACGCATTGAAGGAAGTTATTCTGGTATTATGGGGTTACCATTGTTTGATGTTGCCGTTTTATTAAAAGGGAAAGCAATAATTTATTAACTATTTATTATCGCTTTTCAAGAAAAACTTTAAGATCGAACTTGTTAAGTAGTTCATAGAAATGTAATAAATTTGACATTAGAACGACATACAAGTAGGTCAGAATATATTGTGTTTTGAAATATCAGGAGTTTAATTGTGGACAATATTTTAACAAATGAGATAGAAACAGGATCTATTCCGCACCGTGTTACTAGTTATGTTAATGACACGCAAGATACAGAAAATAAGGGGCTCAGTCAATATCTGGGAGCTGTTACTATGGTTGGTTTATTAATGTGGGTTGTTTTTGCATATATTTTAATCAGCATTTTTTGATCTTTAAAATTATTTAAAATACACACAAACTTTTTTAATCATTTCTTCTCTTTCGCTATATATTTTTACCTGCGGTTATTAGTAATTATACTTATTTGTTTTTTACTTTTAACAAAAATATACCTCCGTTAACAAAAAGAAACTCTCTCCTTTGATACAACTTGAATATACTCTCAGTAAGAAATGAGGTGTATTTATGCTTTATAATTTATTTGGTCAAGATTTTGACGGTACTTGTTCGTTCGAGTATAGTCATTGATATTGGAAATTGAGAGAGTGCTTAATAAAGATAACATTAACAAAGAGATAGGGATGTTTAAGAATGTCAGGGATGAGTGATGGATAGTTTAGAGATAGTAATAACAATTCTTCTCATGGGGCTTTTTATTTCAATATACTTGTTATGGTTGGAAAAAAAGAACCGTCAACCTAACAAGCATTTTACCGTTGAATTCTTGAAGGCGGCGTCAATTCCTTCATTCCGAGATTCAATACTACCTATAAACAGTGAACTCTCGCGAGCTCGCCGTTTTGAAAAATCAGTCTCAGTTATTGTGATCAAATATAACTCGTTCGAAGAAAACCTTGAGCAAAAAAATACTCAAGCCGATGCTTCCATTGTCGCGAATATTTTTAGTCGTCATAAAAACAAAGAAATAAGTTGGGCGAACTTTTTACAGTGCGGTATCGCCGTGCGTGATGCTTTAAGAGATATAGATTTGATTTGTTTTGCAGGAGCAAGTTATCAGTACGTCATAGTATTACCTGAAACAACAAGGGCAAATGCGGAGCTACTACATAAAAGATTGCTTGATATTGTTGGAAGTGATATTTCAAATCAATTTGATGTTGGAATCTCAGAGTTTCCAAATGATGGTTTGATTATCGATGATCTTGTTGGTAGTGCAACGGATTCCATCAATGAGGAGTTTGTTGCACAGCATTAATTCAAGACTATAAGTTGATACTCAGTACAAATTAAAGACTGTTTACTAACCATGTTTATGGGGGGTCTTACAATAAATAAAAGAAACTAGGAGGTTTATGCAAAAGGCGAACAATGATAGAACATTTGGGAGTTCTCTACGTGATCATTTAAAAATTAGAATATTTTATTCAGAAAGACAAAGGACGTATGATCTTTATACGTTTGATCCACCAAATTCTATAACGTATAGACAAGTCAAAAGGGTTCTGGATGTGCTGCTTAGTTCTTTGATTTTAATCGCGGTATTACCCATTTTTTTATTATGCATTCTTGCTATTAAACTTGACTCACCTGGGCCGATCTTTTTCTTTCAAGAAAGGACAGGGAAAGGTGGGCATAGATTCAAGATGTACAAATTCAGAACCATGTTAGAAAATGCAGTTGAATTGAAGCAAAAATATCTTCACCTAAATACGCTCACCTATCCAGATTTCAAAATCCCTAATGATCCTCGTATCACCCGATTAGGTCGATTTCTACGTAGGTCAAGTTTAGATGAGTTGCCACAATTGCTAAATGTAATTAAGGGGGATATGAGCCTGGTGGGTCCCCGACCTACTTCATTTAGTTCCGATACTTATGATTTGTGGCAGACCGCGCGGTTGGGAGTTACGCCAGGGATCACTGGATTATGGCAAATCTCAGGCCGAGCAAATGTCGATTTTGATGAGCGTAATCGTCTGGATATTGAATACATTAGGGATCAATCGTTCTGGTATGACACAAGAATTCTTTTTAAAACCTTTTCCAGGGTGATGGATAGAGATGGAGCAACTTGATGATTATCTTGACGGTCTCTTTCTGGATATCAATCATAATAATTTTTTACACATATATTGGATTTCCGCTTCTATTAACCATTGTTGGCTACATAAAAAATCGTAGTGTGTCTAAAGCACCGATTCAGCCTTCGGTAAGTCTCATAATTGCCGCATATAATGAAGCGGCTGGGATCTCGAAAAAACTGGAAAATTCACTAAATCTGGATTATCCGTCTGACAAGCTGGAAATAATTGTTGCTTCAGATGGATCAAGTGATGAGACAGATAATATTGTTAGAAGTTATGCTGAAAAAGGGATCAAACTAATGAGTTTCCCTAGGCGCGGTAAAATATTCGCGCTGAATGATGCGGTGTCCCGATGCACAGGGGAAATTCTGGTGTTTTCCGATGCAAACACACAATATCATCCTGAATCAATTAAGAAACTTGTTGCAAACTTTACCGATCCTGAGGTTGGAGGTGTCTGTGGCAACCAGGTACACACAGATAAACTCGAGAATGACAATACTGCCAGTGGCGAAAAATTATACTGGAGTTATGACAAATGGCTAAAAAGAATGGAAACACTGACAGGCAGTATAGTGTCTGCTGATGGTGCTATCTATTCGATTCGGCGCGCTCTTTTTCGGTTACCAGAATCGACAGCCGTGACGGATGATTTTGCAATATCGACGGGTGTAATTGATCAGGGATACCGTTTAGTTTTTGAAAGTGAAGCACTTGCAGCGGAAGATGCAGCGCCTGAAGCTAAAAAAGAATTTGGACGCAAAGTCAGGATAATGAATCGTGGATTACGAGGTGTATATTTACGTAAAAACCTATTAAACCCCTTTAATTATGGCTTTTACTCTGTGATCTTGTTTTCGCATAAGTTATTACGCCGGTTAGTACCTTTATTTCTGTTTAACCTGATCATAATGAGTATTTTATTGAGCGGTGAAAGTATTTTCTTTTTTAGTTTTATGATTGCTCAAATAGTTTTTTATGTCTGGGCAGGAATAAGTTACAAGTTGAGGGATACTAAGCTTGGGCAGCATAAAATATTTTACATTCCCTTTTTCTATTGCCTTGCAAATGCGGCTTCACTGGTTGCTATTTTTAAGCTACTTAGTGGGACTAAAATTGAAAGATGGCAACCACAACGATAATAATTTATTGAATGATATAAAAATCTCCCTGTTGTCAGTAACTTATGTTTCTGCGAAATTCACTTGGGTATTGAATGACAGTCTCACCTAGTAATCTACCAACAAACTCTGAAGATACAAATCCTGTCACAACTCGCAAACAAATAAGGGGTTCGGGATTATTACTTGCTGGGCGATGTGTATCGTTAGTACTTAATTTTATAACACAAGTGCTTATCGTACGTTATCTATCAAAATCTGATTATGGATCCTGGGCGTATTGTCTGTCTTTGATTGTTTTATTCCAAGCATTCTCATCTTTGGGTCTTAAACGATCAATTACGCGTTTTTTACCTATTTATCATGAGCAAAAAGATTACGGAAAGATGTTTGGGACGATCGCTCTGGTAATTATGTCGATCTTGATCATGGGTGTTGTATTTATTGGGAGCATTCATTTAGCTCCAGAAGTGATTTCGCAGTTGATAAAAGATAATAGCGAGGTATTGAAAATACTGTTAGTTATGATTTTTATCGTTCCAGTCCAGGCAGTTGATGGAATAATAATTGGTATTTTCGCAAGTTTTTCAAAGTCTCGATCAATATTTTTCCGACGCTACGTGCTAACGCCAGTTCTAAAATTACTGGTTGTGTTTGGACTGCTGTATTTTGAGGGTAGCGTAGTATTTCTCGCTTTAGGGTATGTCGCCGTCAGTGTGGTGGGCATTTTAATTTTCATAAAAATGTTGATGCGTTTATTACGTCAGGAAGGTTTGATCCAATATTCGAGCTTTAAAAATTTGGACATACCCGCAAAAATTATTTTTGCTTTTTCACTTCCACTTCTAACAACTGATTTGGTGCAAGTTGTAATGCATTCTAGCAACACATTGATGTTGGGCTACTTCTATAGTGCTGAAGAGGTTGCTTTGTACAGGGTTATTATTCCCCTCGCACACGTAAATACGATAGTCTTTGCGAGTTTTGGACTGCTATACACACCAATGGCAGCAAGGTTATTTGCCCGGAATGATTATTCAGGTATTAGTAAAAACTATTGGCAAACAGCAGTTTGGTTGGCTGTACTTTCATTTCCCGTGTTTGCATTAACATTTATATCGGCGAAACCATTAACGTTGTTACTCTATGGAGATCGTTATGCGGAATCTTGGATATACCTACAAATAATGGTGGGTGCATATTATTTCCATGTGTTACTAGGTTTTAATTCATTGACTCTTGCTGTGCTAGGGAAGGTGCGCTACGTAGTAGTAATCAATATTATAGCTCTTATTATTAACTTAATACTTAATTATATTTTTATTACAAGATATGGTGCTTTAGGAGCGGCGATAGGAACATGCGCGAGTATGGTTTGTCATAATTTGCTCAATCAACTTGGCTTGTTCTACGCTGGAGTTGAAGTATTTGACAGGCAGTATCTATCATTATATTTGGAAATCTTCGTGACTATTTTCATGCTTTTTATAATCCAGTTTTACATTTCAGATAGCATTTATGTTCTGATCCCTTTAATAATTGTAGCTTCATTAGTTATCGTTAGAAGGAGTGCTTATCAATTAAATATTGAAGATACATTTCCTGAATTAATGAAAGTTCCTGTTATTAGTTTGTTATTGAAAAGGTAGTGTTTTCTGGTTTCATAACCGGCGGATTCTCTTCGACATTCCGATGATCCCATTCGACAAGCTTCGTTATTATGTTCTATACCGAAGGAATTTCAGTAACTGAATGTCTAATTGTGTCTCCTTGGGAGACACAATTAGACTAAATAACAGCTTTCAATAAGCATATATTTTTTATCTTATTGATTTATATTATAAAATAAACTGGCGTAAACTATGCTATGTATCTAAATAATGACAATGCTGTGTTGGTGTATTACAAAAAATAATGGTTGTAGTCTAGTTATCTGACTTGTTTTAGACAGGCGCTATGATTCAGAGAAAATTAGTCAGCAACATCATTTGGTTTTAAGAATTAAAATCAACTTTTACTAACTTGCTATCGAAAAACGAATAAGTTAAATAATGAAATTATCTGAGTAACATTTATTAAGATCACTGGCGATTATCTTTCTTGCATACTAGTATTAAGAGAGGTAACCAGTAAGTCATTAAGCTGACAATAACTAACAATAAATATTTTCTATAGAAATATTTCAGAAACATGATTTCAAGTAGAAAAAAATAGGGAAATCTTTCATGTCTAGACGTTTATTAATGTTTTTCACACTTTGTTTCGTCGTTCTTAATTTGTCGATTCCAACGAGTATTGCAAAAGGTCCACTTTCCGGGAAAATTTATGCAATCGAGGTAGATGGCACGTTTGCTTATATGGGTGCTGGAGAAGAATTGGTTGTTTTTGATGTAACCAACCCCATCAAACCTATTCAGATCGCTAGTTTAGGGTTATTGGGTGATTCGGTTCAAGACATTCAAATAGTTGGAGATCTTGCTTTTATCGCGACGGGAACAGCAGGATTACATATTATCAATGTTGTAGATCCGTATCAGCCAGCGAAGGTCAGTAGGCTTGAAACACCAGGCCAGGCCAGTGGTGTCTATGTGGTTGATGGTTATGCTTATCTTGCAGCGGGTTCTGGTCTTATCATACTGGATGTAAGCGATCCTGAAAAACCGGCTCCTGTCGCATTTTCTGAGACGCTTGGTTGGGATAGTGATGTAATCGTTGCGAAAGGTTATGCCTATGTCGCATCTGGTGAAGAAGGCGTTCGGGTTGTAGATGTTAGCAATCCACATGCGCCGACAATTATTGGTTCAATTGATACCCCTAACGATGCAAATGGCATTTTTGCAGAAAGTGATCTTCTCTTTATTGCTGCAGGATCCGGTGGGTTACAGATCGTAAATATCAGTGATCCATCTAATCCAAAAGAAGTCAGTGTTGAAGATACGGGTTATGCACGACAAGTCATAGTCAGTTCTGGTTATGCCTATATTGCTTCAGAAAGGAAGGGCTTATGCACAGTAGATATTTCCAGTCCGACAAGACCAGAGCTTATCAAACGTTACCCTGCTGAAGGTTCGGCTAATAGCATTGATGTAGAGGATGGTTACATTTTCACAGCAGATGGCATTGGTGGTCTACTGGTTATAAATGGTTTCATGAATCATTCGAGTATATCAGATAGTCAATATTCTCCCGCGCCTGATTCCGTGAGAAGTTTCACACCTAAGAAATGATTTCACTTATAAATAATAAACATACAACAATTAAAAAAAGTAGATGGGAAATTGATATGAGAAGGATGCTTGCGTCACCCCTAAGAAGACTGCAATTGAGTCTTAAACATAAACGACTTAATAACCTCATGATCATTATTTTTATGATGATGTTTGGTTTGTCTATCGTGAAAGCTGCTACGCCGCTTTCTGAGGCAGGTTACAGAGGTTTTTCCTATCCGACAGCGCTTAGCCAACCAACAGGTGAAAAGCCCGAGAGTAAATTGTGGTTCAACGATGGTTTTTGGTGGGGCATTCTTTGGAGCACTTCTGGCGGAGCGCATCATATACATAGACTGGATGAGAACACACAAGACTGGATAGATACTGGCGTATCAGTTGATGATCGTGATGACTCAAAGTCAGACACTCTGTGGGATGGAAACAATCAAAAACTCTATGTTGTCTCACACCGATTCATCAGTAATGCAGGGCAATCAGCGACTTCAGGTAACCGCGGTGAATTGTACCGTTATAGCTACAGTGCTGGATCAAATTCTTACAGCTTGGATAGTGGTTTCCCAGTTGAAGTTAATGCAGCAAGAACTGAGACATTAGTTATAGAAAAGGATTCGAATGATCGCCTATGGGTCACATATACTCGAGATCAGACTGTCTATCTAAACCATAGTGGTTCCAGCGATACTGATTGGGATCCTACGAATAGACCATTTATTCTACCTACTGGAGATAATACGGTAGATATCGGTGCTGATGACAACTGCTCGATTGCAACTTTTAACAACAACATTGGTGTCATGTGGAGCAACCAATCAGATGACAAAATGTATTTTTCTGCTCATCCAGATAGCGCTAGTCCAACTACAGGTTGGTCGAGTGGTGTTGTGGTATTCGAAGGTGCTGGAAACAGGTCAGCAGACGATCACATTAACTTGGCCTCTCTTGATGGTGATCCGGCCGGTGAAGTTTTTGCCGTTACTAAAACCTCGGAATCAAATGCTCGAAATATGCTGTTAGTCTGTGACAGCGGTTGTACTTCAAGTAGTGATTGGACAGCATACACAGCTTATCAAGAGGGTGGCAGTGTGGGAAATCCCACACGTCCAGCGGTTGTTATTGATACCAGTAATCGCCAGTTATATGTTTTCACAAGTGTGAGTGATAGTGGTCGAGATATATATTACAAAGTAACCGATCTGGATAATATCCAGTTTAATGCCTCAAGTTTAGGTAGCCCGCTTATAAAAGATTCCTCGAACTCCCCAAATAATGTTACGTCCACTAAGCAGAATTTGAATAGTTCAACGGGATTGGCAGCTCTTTCTGCAACTGGCAGTCGATATTTACACAACCAATTTCCACTGAGCGCTAGCCCTAGTCCCGACATAACCGTAACGCCGATATCACGTAACTACGGAGACGTTGTAGTGAACGGTGTAGGTTCATTCAACTTTATAGTTAGTAACGATGGAACAACCACATTGAATGTGAGCAGCACAAGCCTTCTTGGAAGTGATTCCGATCAGTTCAACATCGATAGTGGTAACGGTTCTTTTAGCCTGAACCAAGGGCAGAGTCAGACTGTGAGCTTGAGCTTTAACCCGACCACTGTTGGTAACAAGAGCGCAACTTTACGAATAGCGAGTAACGATCCGAACGAAGATCCCTTTGATGTAAGCCTAACCGGAAATGGTGTGATAAGCGCTCCAGATATAACGGTCACTCCGAGCGCCAATGATTATGGAGACATTGAGGTTGGTAACACAGTTTCTTTTAACGTTGAGATCAGAAATGACGGCAGCGAAAACCTGAACGTATCGGCCCTGTCCTTGGCTGGCAGTAATCCGGGTGAATTTAGTATAGACAGCGGACAAAGTGGCAGCACTTTAGCTCCAGGTCAAAGCCAGGTAGCTGCTGTGAGTTTCAACCCTAGTTCCCTAGGGGATAAGAGCGCAATTTTAAGCATTCCTAGCAATGATCCAGATGAAAATCCGAGCAATGTGGATTTGAGCGGCAGAGGTATATCGCCTGGAATGGGCGGCGGCACTCTAACACTTTCCCCTAGTGACGACGCACGTGTGAGCTTGGGATTTCCCAGAAGTAATTACGGCTCAGACACAGTAATAAGAATACGAGGAGCAGGCACAAGCTCTCATGAAAGTTACCTGAAATTTAACGTGGCCGGACTTACAGGTACACCGACATCGGCCAAATTACGTCTTTTCGTAACCGATGGAAGTCCTGATGGTGGTGATGTCTACATAGTTGGCAACAGCTGGGATGAATCCACGATCACAGCGGGTAATGCACCAGCGATTAGTGGCAGCCCAATTGCTAGTGCGGGTTCAGTTATTAATGGAATCTGGATAGAGATCGATATAACTTCTGAGATTACAGGCAATGGAACTTATAGTTTTGGTATGCGGAGTAATAGCTCGAATAGTGCTCGTTACAGTTCAAAAGAAGGTGCTAATCCGCCAGAACTGGTGATCGAACAATCCGGTACAAGTGGTTCTGTTACACCGACACTCAGTAAGAGTTTCAACCCAATAACCATCACAAGCGGAGGTATATCGACACTGACCTTGACGATCAATAACAACGGAAATAGCGTTGCCCTGACAGGTTTAAGTGTCAGTGATAACTATCCTGCGGCGATCACAAATGCGGCTTCAGCGAATGCCAGTAGCACCTGTAGCGGTGGTACTCTGAATGCGGCAAACGGCGGTAGCAGTATTAGCTATACCGGAGGAAGCGTTGCGGCAGGGTCGAGTTGTACGATAAGTGTGAATGTGACCAGCAACACTGTAGGCCAACACCTTAATACTAGCGGCGTGGTCAGCAGTACTGAAGCACCGGACAGTGCAACAGCGAGTGCCACATTAACTGTGAATAGTGAAGTTGTAGCACCAACACTGAGCAAGAGTTTTAACCCAACCTCCATCACAAGCGGAGGTATATCGACACTGACCTTGACGATCAATAACAACGGAAATAGCGTTGCCCTGACAGGTTTAAGTGTCAGTGATAACTATCCTGCGGCGATCACAAATGCGGCTTCAGCGAATGCCAGTAGCACCTGTAGCGGTGGTACTCTGAATGCGGCAAACGGCGGTAGCAGTATTAGTTATACCGGAGGAAGCGTTGCGGCAGGGTCGAGTTGTACGATAAGTGTGAATGTGACCAGCAACACTGTAGGCCAACACCTTAATACTAGCGGCGTGGTTAGCAATGCAGAGGCACCGGATAGCACAACAGCGAGTGCAACTTTGGGTGTTACTTCATCAGGGGGTGGTGGTGGTGGCACTCTAACACTTTTCCCTAGTGACGACGCACGTGTGAGCTTGGGATTTTCCGGAAGTAACTACGGCTCAGACACAGTAGTAAGGGTTCGGGGAGCAGGTACAAGCTCCCATGAAAGTTACCTGAAATTTAACGTGGCTGGATTAACGAGCATACCTACATCGGCTAAATTACGTCTTTTCGTAACCGATGGAAGTCCTGATGGCGGTGGTGTATACGTCGTTGGCAGCGGCTGGGATGAATCGACTATCACAGGGAGTAATGCACCTGCAATTAGCGGTAGCCCAATTGCTAGTTCAGGTTCAGTTACGAATGGAACCTGGGTAGAGATAGATATAGCTTCGGCGATTACAGGCAACGGCACTTATAGTTTTGGTATACGGAGTAATAGCTCGAATAGTGCTCGTTACAGTTCCAAAGAAGGTACGAATCCACCAGAATTAGTAATTGAATCATCGGGAATTCCTACCCCAGACATAACCGTAACGCCGACATCAAATAACTACGGAGATGTTACAGTCAATGGAATGGGTTCAATTAATTTTACGGTACGCAACGATGGAATCGCCACTTTGAATGTGAGTGGTACAAGTTTGATTGGAAGCGATCCTACAGAGTTCAACATCGACAGTGGTGGTTCATTCAGCCTGACTCAAGGACAAACTCAGGTGGTGAGCGTGAGTTTCAACCCAACGTCAATTGGTGGTAAGAGTGCAAGCTTACGAATAGCGAGTAACGATCCGAACGAAGATCCACTTGACGTAAGCCTAACTGGTAACGGTGTAGTTAGCGCTCCAGATATAACGGTCACTCCGAGCACTCACAGCTATGGCGACATTGTTGTAGGAAACTCGGACTCTCTTAACATAGTTATCCGTAATGATGGTAGCCAAAACCTGATCGTATCTGCCGTGTCCTTGAGTGGAAGTAATCCGGGGGAATTCAGTATAGACAGCGGCGGTAATGGCGGCATTCTGACTCCTGGACAAAGTCAGACGGTTACGGTGAGTTTCAATCCCAGTTCTCTAGGAACTAAGGCCGCAGTTTTAAGTATTCCTAGCGATGACCCGGATGAAAACCCGATCGATGTGGATTTGAGTGGCACAGGTGTTGATACTCCACTACCAGGTGGTAACGTGACATTCGAAGATATACAGGCTGGCGGTTCATCGAGTGCTACTGCTGTTTCAACTTCGGGTAATGTGACAGGTGTTAGTGGTGATTTGTATTTAGCGACTATCACCAGTAAATCCTTCAAGACGGTTACATCGGTTACTGGACTAGGTTTAAGTTGGAGTCTGGTCACGGAGCAATGTGCTGGACGTAACCAGACGGGTGTAACTGTTTGGCAAGCTCAGGGTAGTAGTCCTACCTCCAGCACAGTAACAGCAAATTTATCAGGAGCTCCAACTAATGCAACAATTACAGTGTCACGTTACTCCGGTGTGAGCCAAACAGATCCCATTGGAAACATTATTTCTGGTAACACTAATGGTGTGAGCGGAGCTTGTTCTGGAGGCACTGATTCTAATAGTTATAACTTTAATCTAGACACTACTACGCATGGGTCTGTCGTATTTGGAGCTATTGCCATGCGTAACAAAGCTCATACTGAAGGTTTTGGTTACACTGAACAGGTAGAGTTTGTACAGGGCAGTGGTGGCGGAAGTGCTTCGGTAGCTAACATGGATCAGACTATTTTTAGCCCATCGACGGTTAGTGTTGATGGTATATTTAGTAGCAATGTTGACTACGCTGTTATTGGTATTGAGATCAAGCCATAGTCGAAAATTAAATATATAAGGGTGCCAGTTATTATTTGTGGCACCCTTTATTATTTGTGGCACCCTTTATTATTTGTGGCACCCTTTATTATTTGTGGCACCCTTTATTATTTGTGGCACCCTTTATTATTTGTGGCACCCTTTATTATTTGTGGCACCCTTTATTATTTGTGGCACCCTTTATTATTTGTGGCACCCTTTATTATTTGTGGCACCCTTTATTATTTGTGGCACCCTTTATTATTTGTGGCACCCTTTATTATTTGTGGCACCCTTTATTATTTGTGGCACCCTTTATTATTTGTGGCACCCTTTATTATTTGTGGCACCCTTTATTATTTGTGGCACCCTTTATTATTTGTGGCACCCTTTATTATTTGTGGCACCCTTTATTATTTGTGGCACCCTTTATTATTTGTGGCACCCTTTATTATTTGTGGCACCCTTTATTATTTGTGGCACCCTTTATTATTTGTGGCACCCTTTATTATTTGTGGCACCCTTTATTATTTGTGGAATGGGTCCAACCAGTCCACCCAATGTTTTTACCGAACCGGGTTTTCTTACGATTCCAAAAGGAGGTAGCGTAGTAACAATCAACTAATGGCAACTGCCAGGTATCATCACCAGTAGCTGAAAAATTAGCTTCATCATTTAACCAACTGTAAGCTCTTAATAAGGCCTTATCTTGCCAATTGAATGGATCATATCCTTGTCTCTGAAGAATGATTGCTTGAACGAGTGCACCCTGTAGTGCTTCGTAAACGTAGTTTTCCTTAGGTGGCGGCCATTGAAATCCACCACCTCGGCGTTGATCATCAGGTAAGACTCCATCTATGGAGTGTCCTTCTTTTTTACAGCCTTTTGGATTGATTCCGACAGGCTTATTTGCGTGGCACTGCCAGGCAAAACCATATCTATAAACGAAATTTGAATATGCGTCGCGATCACCAAGCCATCCTTTAAAGACAGTGGCCGCACGGTGGATTTCTGCACGATCATTAAGATATACCGCAATTGCTAAACGGCTTGCGCCGGCGTGAGTGCCCCAATTATTAGGTCGCTCTTCATGGGTGGAAATTAAAGTTTTCCTGCTAAGAGTGTCCGGTTGCGAATAGCGAACATTGCTTAGCCAAGCCTTAAAAAGCACTTCTTGTTTTGGGGAAAGTGTGATGAGATCAGCTGCAATAACATAAGCAGCAAGTTCTCGGCCCAATGCTAACGTAGAGCCACCTTTTTCTGTTCCCATAATCATCATGATTTGTCCCATTATTTCCTGATGAAAACTCTTTAATTCAATATCACTACATTGCAGAGATGAAGGCTCTTGGGTACAACGCACATAAACAAGGGCTTTCCCTAAGATATAGACATTGTGTTTTTGTTTATTATTACTTAAGTTCGGCTTGCCAACTGGTTTAATTGCCTGTTTTTTTAGTTGCTCCCAGGCTTCTCCTTGCATATCTAGATCAGCAAGTTCTTCAGCACTAATCCAAATACTTGTTTTTTCGGCTGGCACTGGATTTTCGTTTTCAGAAGAATTTTGTTCTAACCCAATAAGTTTACGATCCGATCCGGCATCAGCCAGAGTAACCCCTTCAGAACGAGTAACGTCTTTTTTGCTCAGGCGAAGATCTTGTGATGAGAGTTTTTGATCTGTTGAGTACTGATCAGGTTTCTCATAATCGATCATTGTTAGACCAGTAATGGTTAACAGACTGAGCGCAGTGAGAATTGTACAAAATACGAAAAACCGTCTCATCCTTATTCTTATCTCCATAAGATAATTAACATAATTAGTTAAAACCTTTCAGCAATTTCTGTAGATTTGTTAATTTATAAATGTTTAATCTTTAAATCGTTCTCTGCCATTTTAATAGATTAAATTAAACTTAGACGAATTGGGAATAAATGTAGAGAGTCCAGCTCTATATTATAAAGGTTGTTCAGCGCGTGGGTAATCAGTAAACACTTGGATACCTTATTTCATAAGCAGTATAAAAAAAGAAGATATCTAGAACTCATCAAAAAAACCGATACGGCTTGATAAATCAAAGTAGCCATTTTTGTCTCTAATTAGAGACGCTTTCTTGAGGTATGAAATTTAAATAATTTATAGAAATATCGTATCTATTTGATATTATTGTATAATTTCTATTTTTTAATGTGTGGCATACTAATTGCTATCACTGTATATGAATAGAGCTTTTTTACATCAATTTTAACTTATAGTTGTATTTGGTTTCGGAGACAAAATAGTAAATAGATACTTCAGTATCTGTAACAATTTAGCGCCATAGCAAAATAAGCAGAATAACAAAGGTATGAATAAACTTATGAAGAATTTTTCGATAAAAAGAATTACATCGGCATTTATTACGGTCATGATTGGATTTTTCACAGTCCTACCAGCAAATGCATTAACTCTGTCATATCTTGACTCATTCTCAACAGGTACTGATGGTGGCGGTGCAGGTATCGCTTTCGTTGATGGTAAGCTGTATGTCTCAAATGGTAGTAATGTAGGCAATAGTACCATTCGTGAATTCAGCTTCGATGTTAATAACATTGGCGCTAGTGCGGAGATCCGTTCGTTTACTGCTGCGACTAATCAGGATGGTCTGCATGGATTTACTACTAATTTACTAATGTCAAGATCATCAGCGTCATCTGATACTGATAGATTGTTAGAGATATCATTGGGGGTAACAACCCTGGGTGTTCCAGTCGGAGGAGGCACTGATTTGTTAATAGATCAAATAAATGATTCTGGAACGAATAGTCTTGAAGCAAAAGGCGTGACTGTTGGACCTAATGGTAATTTTCTAGTTGCTGATGAAGCGAATAACCGAATCCTTGAATTGAACAGCAGCGGCGTAATTGTTTCTCAATTAGATATGACGACATTAATGGGAAGTGGATTTATCAGTGATCTCGAAGGTATCGCCTATTATTCGGATAATAAGCTCTTTGCCGTAACAGATTCTAACGGAGGAACGGGTGCTTCTACTGTATACGAATTGGATATTTCCTCAGGTCTCGGCGCCGCCTCTTTTGTAGCGAGTACCTTTCTAGGGGCAAATGATGGAAGTTTTGGTAATTTGGATGATCCTGAGGGGCTAGCGATTGACCTAGCTAACAACTTACTTTTTGTTTCCGATAATGCCGGCAATGAAGTGGGTGTGTATCGGATTAGTACAGCTGTGGTTCCAGTTCCTGGAGCACTCATTCTTTTTGGGTCTGCCCTGCTGGGACTTTTTGGTGCTTCGCGCCGAAAACAAGTCGTCGTAGCTTAAAAGGTCGTCTATTTCCCTTAATTATTTGATTGTTGACCTTATCTTTAAGCACAAAATTTGTTCGTATGAGCAAATAGACCAAATATAGATTTACGTTTGCTCGCTTTTTATATTTAAAGATATCTAACAGAGGATTCCAGCTAAACTGAGAGCGTACATGGCCTTGTTAATTTTTGTGGGATAAATTAAGTTATGGATCCAGCTGTGAATCAATATGTCCTCTAGCTCAATAACTGACGAATAAGTTCTTTTGCAAAACCTTACTGATAAAAACGAACCCATCACAGCTGAAGCGGTGGAGCAAATCCTTAAAGAAATTACTACCCATGCCGCAAGTTGGTTAGGTTTATCTGGCCAAGCTATTGTCACACTACATCAAGTTTATGATCGTCCTCAGTCAACCTTGATCTTGGTTGGTGTCGGTGGAAGCCATAAAGAACTTCTAATCAAATCACCTAAGGTTACTAGTTATGATCCTCGCTTTCATGATCGACTTTTAAAACCCGTCAGTAGTCCTTTGGTTAAGAGTAAGCTTGAGTTTGAGGCATTGTCAGCCATAGCACAACATTTTGAGGCACTTGCAGATCCTCGTTTTGCCTGGATCAAAGTTTACGCACATCTCGAAAATCCACCTGCAACCGTTATTGAGAAGGTCTCCGAGGTGACTTTTGATAAACTACTAAGACAACCTAAAATGGCACAGGATGGTTATACATCGTCTCGTGTAATGAAAAATTTGGGAAGTTGGTTAGCTGAATATCACAAAATAGACATGCGGCAAGTAGAGCTACGTGATGCCAGAGCTGATCAGGTGATTACAGGTATGGTGAAATTGTTGGGTATTATTTCGAATTCGAATAGTTGGCCTCGCCCTCTGCCAGAGTCTGAGAGGGTCATTCGCCAAGCAGCATCCTACTTACTTCCGGATGAATTGCCATTGGGTCTAGGGCACGGTGACTTTGCACCAAGAAATGTGTTTGTCGGAAGTGGCTCAAGCGTTGCTGTCATAGATTCATTGGCAAGATATAGTGCGCCGATTTATGAGGATATCGCCTACCTTTTGGTTGAACTTTTGTCTGGTGCTGTTCGTCTCAGACGCGGCACATTACCTATTTCAACGGCCGAGCTTGCTGGTTTGAGGACGGCACTACTCGAAGGTTATAGCATTGCTGATGATGAAGTATTAAATATATTTGAACTTCGTGCTTTGCTCGACAAGTGGCGATCGCTCACACAGCGAGCTAGATCAAACAATTTGAAAGGTCGGGCTACACGTATGGTAGATACTTTTCGTCGAATAATCGTGTCACAACGAGCCAATACGCTTATTAAACAGTTAAGAAAACATCAGTAAAGTCTCTATTGTAAACTGAACATTGATAATTTGAGGCTTTACAATAAGTTACTTGGGATCTGTTTATTCTTTATCAAAGAAATTATATGCTAATAAGTTATTATGGAATAACAAACTTCGAGATCAGATGTTTTGAAAAGAACAACAATTTCGACTAAATGTTAAGTACAGGAGCATATAAAATATGGATCGGTCACCTAATTTTCTTTATATTGGTACCAGTAAAGCAGGTTCTACGTGGTTGTATAATGTACTAGATAATCACTCGAATATTTATATGGCACCTGGTAAGTCCATCTATTACTTTTGTAATCATTACGCGCGTGGCAGGGATTGGTATCTTCAGAATTTTGAATCTGCAGAACAACAAAAAATCATAGGTGAAGTTTCACATAGCTATCTTTACTCACCAGAAGCATGCCAGAGAATTGCGGAACTAAATCCAGATATGCATCTTATGGCATGTTTGCGAGAGCCCACAGATCGAGCCTTTTCTGATTATTTGGATGGCGTAAAAAATGGCCTGTTTCATGGCAGCTTTGAAGAAGAATTAGAACGAGCACCTTCTTTAATTGATCGTGGAAAGTATGCAAAACATTTGAAATGTTATGTCGAACAATTTGGTCTTGAGCAACTTCATATTGGTGTGTTTGATGAGTTGGGGGCCGACCCAGATGTATTTGCCCAAAGAATATTTAAATTCCTTGCTGTAGAGGTGCGTGAACTTCCCAGCTCACAACGTAAAAAGATGATGCCAGCAGGAAAGCCCCGCTCCAAGTTTCTTGCACAATTTGCCAAGAAGGCCTCACATACTGCCAGATCTCTAGGTTTGAGGAAGTTGCGAGGCAAGGTAAAAACATCACGATTAGCACGGAACATCCTCTACCGACCTTATACTGCTAAAGAAAAACCACAGATGAAGCCAGAAACAAGGAAGAGATTAAGAGAGGTTTTCCGAGAAGATGTTACCGCTTTAGATTCACTATTAAATATGGACTTTAAAGGACAATGGGGATACAAATAAGTACAACGCAAGAGACTATTTTTGCTCAGCATCTCTACGATAATGCCGCTGATTATTTTCCGGATCTACTCACGCAAGAGGTCTTGGTAGATTTAGCTAATAAGTGGATACGAAACAACTCTGAGCTGTATCGTTTTAAGATAAGTGGAGGTATTACGGAACACTTTGTTTACGTTAAAGTACCGAGTCTACGTGGTGCTTCACGAGCAATTAAGCGACCTTACCTTATACCTGAAACAACTTCAGATCAGAAATTTCAACTGCATTACACAACACTTGAATTGATTCAGCAGCATTTTGAGCAGTTGGGAGATCAACGTTTCGGTACGGTTAGAATGCTGGACTCGTTACCTGAACATGATGCTTTCATCATGCAGGAGGCATCTGGTGAGATCATGCGTCGTTTATTGAACCGGGCTAGCCGTTCTAGCTTTGCAACGGCTCCACAGCAACTGGAAAAGGCATTCAATAACGCGGGTGTCTGGTTACGAATATTTCACCAGGAGATGTCACCGCCAAATAATATAGAAATAATACACGACCAGCGCAGTGACTATGTTGCTGCTATAAGGATGTTTACAGAGTATCTATCTGGAGCGCTTGACGATCAAAAAATTTTTCATCAAATTGATTCAAATATCGAGGGGATTGCTGAAAGAGTACTTCCAGAACAGTTACCGCTCGGTTCACGTTTTGGTGATTTTGGCTTGACAAATATACTTGTAGAAGCGGATGGTCGGGTCACCGGAATCGACACAATGGCCAAATGGCGAGCACCAATCTACGAAGATATCGCCTGGTTTCTCACCGCTTTGAAAGCCTACAACATGCAGTCATATAGCCAGGGTTTGGCCTTTAGTCCGAAAAAGATCAAGCTCCTTGAACAGCAGTTTTTGACGGGCTACTTTGCTAAAGATCCCATTCCTACAGCGGAAATACGTCTTTTTGAAATTCTAAGATTGTTGGAACGATGGTCTGCTAAAGTAAGTCGGAATCAATCCATGTCGGGGCCTGTAGGTAGTGTTAGATCATTCTTGGTAAATCGTTTTTTTCGGAAAACAATTGGTAATCTTCTGAAAGCTTGTGAGCAGACTACTTAGTTTATGCTAGTGAGCAGGTCAGTATGAACACACACACGGACTTTGATATTCATGGGATCGTAGGGGTTCAAGTACAAGACGCTACAACCAAGGATATTTTGATGGTGGGGCGACAACTAGGACTTGTAGAAAAGCAACTTGAACGACCTGCGGATATTATAATTCGCTTCGTAGATAAGTTAAAAACCCCAGAATCAATGCGCTATCTTGATCTGGGTGATATAGCGTTTACTGATGATTCTTTTTATGTACTTAAAGGGAAACATAAATCACGTACAAAGGTAAAAATTCCATTTCAAGATATAGGTTCGCAATGCGAAATTGTTTGTGAGCGAGGTCTTGCGGCTGTTCCGCATCTAATCGATATTATTAATACGGTGGCACTGGGTAATGGTTTCCTGCCATTACATGCTTCCGCTTTTAATTATGATGGTGTTGGAGTAGTAGTAACGGGCTGGTCAAAGGGCGGTAAAACAGAAACGTTACTTGCTTTTATGGCTGAAGGAGCGGAGTACGTGGGAGATGAGTGGGTATATATCAGTCGAGATGGAGCGCTAATGGCAGGTATTCCAATACCTATTCGTGTATGGGATTGGCATCTAGATGATTTACCAAACTATCGGAAAATACTTGGTCGTCGTGATCGATACCGGCTTCGGGTTCTAAAAACATTTGTTCGGATTACTGAGAAAATTAGCGAAGGTAAGATTGGGAAAGGATACCTGTCAAAACTCATGAATCGAGTTGCACCTCTACTCAAAAAGCAGATGTATGTAAATTGGTCTCCTGGGAAGGTTTTTCATAATACGAAATTTTTGATGAAAGGGAGGCCAGATAAGCTCTTTTTTGTAGGCAACCACATATCGTCAGATGTTGTGGTCTCACCGATGGATCCAAGCGAGATTGCAAAGCGAATTTACTTCTCGATACAAGAGGAACGTGATGACTTTATTGCTATCTATCAACAATATCGTTTCGCATTTCCTGAACAACCTAATGAACTAATAGATCAGTCCAGCCAAATACAGCAAGAACTATTGAACACAGCACTTTCTGGTAAAGAATCTTATTCGGTTTTTCACCCATACCCCGCACCTGTTTCGAAATTGTTTGAAGTAATCTCTCCATTATGCAAGCCCATCACTGAGGTTTAGCCAGTTGAAAGTCATTTTCAGAAGTGACTACAGACAAGCCATATCGGCGTAATTTTATTTGATCAGCACTTTATTCATAATAGATATAATTGCTATCTTGATCATCTTCAGCCGGCTCATAAGATTTAAGGATCTGTACACACGCTCCAGCCAAAGCAAGGAATAACCAAAAGTATCTCTGGTATGAAAGGTGGAGAAATATCGCAGTGCTTAAGTAGCCAAGAATGCTAAAAATGAAAGCGGTAGCCAGGTGAGCCAATTCTGGTTCGAACAATGACCATCGGTAACGAACGACTAACAACTGATAGATCATAAAAAAGATGATTCCCATAAATACAAAAAATCCAAAAATACCAGTTTCAGCAGCTAATTCAGGATAGAGTGAATGGGCTCGCCTATTCGTATTCAGTTGCCTCAAGGCAATCGTTGGGTCGTTCATATACTCTACGGAATAAAACAGACTGTAATGGTGCGGGCCAACACCAAGGATGGGATGATCGAGAAAAGCTTTGCTCGCTGCCATCATTTCTGTCAAACGCCCTCTGGTAACCGCATCAGGTTTATGTTGTGTAGTGTCAGAGACAAGCCCCTCGACACCGAAAATGGTTTGCATTCTGACAAAGTAGCCTGGAGATACAACGGCAATCAATAATAAAATAACCAGCAAACCACTTAGTAGATGCCTTATTTTAATATATTTAAAGATCGTTAGAATTAAAGTGAGTAGCAGCATTGAAACAAAAGCACCGCGGGAATAGGTGAGTAATATGCCGCTTAAAATCAAGCCAACAGATCCGGCCGCAAGGATCTTTTTAGGCCGTTGAAAACGTATTTGGCAAAATATAAAAATGGCTAGTGGTAACAACAGAAGCATATTCTGAGCATATCTGTTTGGATCACCTATAGGGCCCGTTGCACGATTGGAACCTCGAACTTTTGTCCGTTGTTTAAGAACAGCACCTTGTTGAAGATTAGGATCTACGCCATCCCAGTTCTCTATTTTTCTCTGCGCTAACCCTCCAAACTGCACATCATAGGCTCCTGTAGATTCCTGAAAAACAGACATGGAGCCTAAAATGGTGCCGGCGATCATAAGCACCCAGATCACGCGTTTCAAAGTATCTAGGTTGCGGACTACGTTTATTATTAAGAAATACAACATGATGCCTTCTAGAAAGTATTCACCGACCCACTGGAAACCAACAATAGGCTCTTTGGAAAGCAGGGAAGACACTATGCAGATGGTCAGAAAAACAAACATTAGTCCCAACACACGATCAAAAATAATTTTTTCGTGGCGGATAAAAATATAAAAACTAAATGGCAGCAGTAGCAGAAGAGCAAAAGAACTAGCGATAACCGGAGGGACGCCATGAAGCGATTTTGCTATAGCTCCAATATTAGTGAAAAGAATAAATAAAGCAGTCCAAGTAGCGACTTCGAGTTCTTTTGTTGCTGTCATTTCATTAAGTTATCCATGGTTTTCGACTTGCTGCTACTAAATTTGTGGGAAATAACCGGTAAGTTCATGATAATTATATCAGTCATTTGCCTATATCTTCCTTACCACTTGGTCACTATGTAATATGAACTAAAAAAACTACATTCAATTATCGGAATTTAAAGTTAAGGTAATTAAAAGAACTTGCCATGTCAGGTTCAACGATATTGTAGATTAACTTGTGATCCTGAACGGTAAGTTATGTCAAAGAATAATAAAAATGTGTGGGTTTCTTGCAAAAAATAGTTAACCATTAGATCTTATATTGTTTATTGAGTTATATTCCATATAGATAGCTAGTTTGGGATATAGGATCCATTTTGCATTTTGCTTGGAATGATATGGAACTGGCCGATATAAATATCACAAATAAGTGACAAGTGTAGTCCGTTTCATTAGAATAAAAACGGTATGGAAATTCAGAGAGTTAGAGTTATATTCTGAAAAAGTCTCATAAGATTCAACCGCATAGAAATAAGTGCAAGGAGCCATATCTATTCTACAATATTAACCAATAGCTCCTTCGTTAAAACTTAAGACAGCGCAATGGATGTTGTTTTTCTTTTGGAGAATATTTGTTTTAGCAAGTAAAACTTAAGAGTTTCATTACAAGTTGATGAGATTAAATTAAGAATAAAAACAAGAGGTTATCATGAAAAAAACTATTTTTGTAATAATGATGGTCATCTTCAATGCCAGTTGTACTGGTATGAAAATGGTTGAGTCTTTACCTGACGTGGAAGGTGTCACAATACAGCCAATATCTGCGGAATTAATCAATAATTTAGCCTCTGATCAACAATCGGAAGTGAGGAAGTTGTCTTCGAATCTGGGTTCATTAAATGATGGAAATTACGACTACCGAGTCGGGCCTCAGGATGTTTTGAATATTACGGTATGGGATCATCCTGAATTGACGATACCTCAAGGTCAGTTCCGTAATCCAGATGTTGCCGGGAATCTTGTCTTTGAAGACGGGACAATTTACTTTCCATATGTGGGATATCTCCAAGTAGCTGGAAAGACGATGCCACAAATTCAAGGAATGCTAGTTAAAGGCTTAGATGACACCATCCAAGATCCACAAGTTTCTGTCACTGTCGCCAACTATCGCAACCAGAGAGCATATGTTGTAGGTGAAGTTAATACGCCTGGGCCTAAAGCAATCACTGATGTGCCATTAACAGTCGTAGAAGCGGTAGGTCAAGCTGGAGATGCAACTTCGGATGCAGATTTAACAGATGTGAAGCTGACCCGTGATGGAATCGTCTACAAAATTGATATGTTAGGGATATACCAAGACGGAGATCTCAATCAAAATGTATTACTCAAACATGGTGATGTATTACATATACCGAACCAAAGTGAACGTAAAGTTTTTGTTGTAGGGGAAACGTCCAAGCAAATTTCATTGCTTATTGATCAGAATCGACGGACAACGACATTGACTGAAGCAATAAGTGATGCCGGCGGTGTCGATCAGATCACTTCTAATCCAGGGCGTATTTTTGTATTGCGTGGTACAGATAATCCCGAAGAAAAATTAATTTACCATATTAATGCAAAGTCACCGGATGCCTTGATATTAGCAAATCATTTTCAGATATGGCCCCGTGATGTGATTTATGTAGGAACAGCAGGTATCACGCGTTGGAACCGAGTTATTTCCCAATTGTTTCCATCATCGGTATCAAGCGTCATACGTACAGTCGATAAATAGAAGTTAACTGATTAGTGGGTCCTTTGAAGATTAAAGAACCCATAGTGTTCTCCGTTATGACAAACAAAGAATTACTGATATAAGGATCTTATTTTTATACTACAACAGTCTGCTACAGACAAGTTAATGCCGAAAAAATTATGAACGATACAGCGAAAAAAAGGGAAGAAGAAATTGAGAATGGACAGGGAAGTCGCAAGAAGAGGTATTCTTGGGCATCTAAAATTAAAGCTGTTAAACAAGTTCTAGGCGGTCGGCCCATGGATGAAGTTGCAAGTGAATATGGAGTGCGTCCTAAAACGATAAGCAAGTGGTGTCGAAACTGGAAGAAAGAATTTGCAAAGAACGTAGTAGATGATCATAGCAAAGTAGATAGCCCTAAAGATTCGCTTGTAACTCGTGCTGTTGAGCATTGGAATGATTCAGCTGATGATTTAATTGTTGATGCAATAGGTAAAAACTTAAATGCAACACATAGGATTGATAATTCACCTCCAAGACATTCGACAGAAATAACGAACACATCATCACATCATGAAAGAAGAACCATAAAAAATAGTGAGGATATCTACAAGCAGCAACTAAATGTTCAACAATTCTCAAAAAATCAATCAAGTAGGAGGATAATTGAACCACAAACCGCATTCTCAGGCCAGGCATCCCTTAGAGAAGTCTTGGGAATACTACAGGAATCTAAGTGGTTTATTAGCCGGATCGTTCTACTTACGGCACTTCTGGGAATATTACATCTTTGGTTTGTACCGCCTATTTACCGAGCAGATGCAATACTGGAAATTGAAGAAAATGTTCGTGGCACAGGTGCCGTCCTTGATAATTCTAACGATCTGAATGAGGAAGGTGCCATTGTTAGTGAGGAAGTCGAGATCCTTAAATCCAGAGCAGTTGTTCGTGAAGTTGTTAATAATCTTAAATTAGATTTCATTATGAGTCCAAAATACTTCCCGGTTATCGGGGAGGCAATCGCGCGAAAAAATCCTATATTAACAAACTCAAAGGAAGGTTTATCTGAAGTACCTTTATCTGCGGCATGGATTGTTAAGCAGATTCCATCAATTGAAGAGCCTCTAAAATCCACATATGCATATATTCAAACCTTAAAAACAAAATTATATGATCAACTCAAGTCTTCAAAATATGCGTGGGGAAATGAACAAATTATTGTAGAAGAAATGATCGTGCCTGATAGTTTATTGGGTGTGAAATATACCGTTATAGCTACGGATAACAAACAATATCAATTGCTTGATCAAGATGGACAAAAATTAGGAATGGGCAAAATTGGAGAGCCACTTGAGATCTCATTGCCGGATGGAAAGTTTGTCTTGCTTCTTTCAGACCTTACTGCCACGACAGGTAAGCATTTTGAAATAACGAGAGTTCCGTTGATTGTCGCGATTGGTCAACAACAGAAAAATGTGATCGTGCGAGAGAAAGCGGGTGTTGTTAACTCTGGTCTTTTGGGCGTAACTCTAGAAGGAGCGGACAGGTTTAGCATTGTATCCATCATTAACGAGTTAATGGATACTTATATTCGCCAAAATGTTGATCGTAAAGCAGCTAATGCTGAAAAGAAATTAAGCTTCATGGAGGAGCAGCTTGCTGTTCTCGAAGAAAGCATGAGTACAGCAGAGCAAGGATTGAACAACTATCGACAGCAAGAAGGTTCCGTTGATCTGGCGACAGAGTCGGAAGTAATTCTAAAGCGAATTGTTGAAGTAGAATCGGAAATTTCAAGTCTTACCAGGAATCGTCTTGAGCTTATCCAAAAATTTAAACCCAGACATCCTAAGATTCGGGCATTAGATGGACAGGTAGGTACATTAAAAAGAGAGCTGGAAAAATTGAACGGAAAGGTAAAGAAATTACCAGATACACAACAGCAAGTACTCAGTATGACAAGAGACGTCGATGTTCAAGCTAAACTTTACTCTTTTCTTTATAATAAAATTCAAGAACTTAAAGTTATTACTGCCGGTTCTATTGGAAACTTAAGAGTTGTTGATTATGCAACACTGCCGGTTGAGCCTGTCAAACCGCAAGGAAAAGTGATAATCGTAGCGTATCTATTGCTGGGTTTAATTCTAGGGGTTGGCGCCAGCTTTGTTAGAAGGGGAATGCATGCAGGGGTACATGATCCAGAGGTTATTGAGAAACAACTGGGCCTTGAGGTTCTTGCGGAGCTACCTTTGAGCCCACAACAGGCTAAACTTAAGAAAAGCAGCATTTTTGGTAAAAGTTCTAAAAAAGGTATTCTTGCGATTGTTAATCCAGAAGATCCAACCATTGAGGGTCTGCGTAATCTTAGAACCTCACTTTACTTCTCTCAGTTTGAGTCGAAAAATAATCTGATAGTCATTACTGGGCCTGCACCAGAAGTAGGCAAATCATTTGTTTCTATAAATTATGCTGCTGTTTTAGCAAGTTCGGGTAGTCGTGTTTTAGTGATTGATGCAGATTTTCGCAGGGGCACTATCAGTGAATATGTCGGGATAGAACGCCATAGTGGGCTATCTGATTTGATCCTTGGGAAAATGAGTGCTGAGGAAGTGATTCAAGAAACAGATGTTGAAGGTCTGGACGTCATCACATCAGGCAAAATGCCTTCGAATCCTTCAGAGCTGCTACTACACGAAAACTTCGCAAGAGTATTAGAAAACATTTCGGCAAACTATAATTTTGTGATCATTGATACACCCCCAATCTTGGCATTTTCTGATGCCACGGTAATCGCACGACTTGCTGGCTCAGCTTTGCTTGTGGTCAAGTCTGGAATGCATTCGGTACGCCAGTTGGAATACACCATCAAGCAATTAAATAAAGCTGACGTCAAGTTAGAAGGTGTTGTTTTCAATGGACTGGATATAACAAATACAGCTTATGGGTACGGGCACAGTTATGGTTATTCGTACTCTTACAAAAATTAATACTATTCGTAGTATCAGCCCATTTTTGTAAATTACATATTCAGCGAATATGGGCTAAATCCAGAGTCAAACATCAGGAATACCGAATGAGAAGATTAAGAAATTGCACAATGTTTTTTTCTTGATCAAATTCGTTTATCACTTTTACTCTACCCTCTTTCCCCAAAGCAATTTTTTTTGTAGGTTCTTTTTGTATATCCATTAGTGCTTTAGCTAGACCATCGGTATCGCGAGGCTCTACTAATATCCCAGTTTCCCCATTATCCACAAGCTCAGGTATGCCCGATAACTGACTTGATATTACGGGCAACCCACTTGCCATCGCCTCCATTAATACAACGGGTATACCTTCTCGTTTGCCTTGCTTTGTCGGAACACTAGGTAGAGTAAAAACATCCGATCTGGCCAACAAATCAAGAACCTTGTCCCTTGGTAATCCACCGTGGATATGAAATTTATCCTTCAAATTCAGATCATTGATGAGTTTCTCGATGCTGTCGCGCAGAGGGCCATACCCAACCAGATGGCACTCAAAGTTTATGTTCTTATCAAGTAATATTTTGCATGCTTCGACCAGATATTTATGACCCTTTACTTCTTCATATGAAGCAACACATAAAATTTGCAAAGGACGATCATCTGGTGATTTTTCAGTAGGAAAAAAGAGCTTAGTATCGATACCGCAGCGGATGACGTGTATTTTTTCACGATCTTTTTCCCCTGTTTCAGCTACCATCAATTCTTTGTTATAGGAGGATACGGTTGTCACAAAACTAGCCGCCTGGATCTTTTTATCTAACATCCTTCGATCAACATGTAGATCTGAACCATGTGCAGTAAAGCTGAACGGAATACTGGTTAGTCGATTAATAATTAATGCCGTGATTGTTGGGTGAGTCGCAAAGTGTGCATGAACATGCTCCACGCCAAGCTTTTCCATCTCATAAGCGAAAAGTACACTCTTTGGCAAAATCCCAAGTGCTCCTATGAAAAAATTCCGGCTCCCGAAGGTACCTGTCAGAACTTCTCGAATGATCTTAATATAGTTGGTGAAATCGCGACGGATATAGTGCCAATGTGCTGCGAGAATTTTAAGCGATAAGAAGGGATGAAAATGAGCTCTATCTGTCAGCTCTTGAGCTTCTTTGTGAGTCACAGCTGTCTTTTCTCGCAACAGTGGGAAAATTTCTACTTTAACTCCCTGTTCTTCAAGTGCGATAATTTCATAAAGTATGAATGTTTCAGTTAGCTTTGGAAAGCGAGACATTATGTAGGCAACTTTTTGCATGATTATCTAAGGGTTGCTTTTATAAGTCAGGTGGCGGGTGTTTTAGGAATGGGATTAATAACTGAGTGATCATGATGCTTGTTACGATGTCGCCACTTGTCAATATAGCTAAACCACTCTTGTAACCTTATTTTAAATAGTGCCAATGAGGTTCGCTGTGTGACTTCGGTACGGTAAAGTCGCAGCGGGTTAGCTGAATTCATATTATTAAAACCATCAATGACAGTGACCGCAAGCTCTATTTTTTCCTGTTTGAGTATATCCATAATTGCTTGATCGTGGTTACCATTCGGGTACGCAAACACCGGAAGCACCGCACCAATTTCATTTTTTAGATCATTATATGAACCACTAATCTCTTCATGTGCTGACTCCAGAGTCAGTCTTGTTAATAAGGGGTGTGTGCGAGTATGCGCACCGAGTGTCACACCTTCATTAGCAATTACTCTAAGTTGATCCCAATCCATTGTACTCTGTTTGATTACGTTTACTATTTTCAGGCGCTCACACACATCATCAACAAGGGCCATTGCATCACTATGAGGAAGTGTTTTTACATGATTTTGTAAAAGCTTAAGACTCTGCATTTTTTTTGTATGATCCTCAAGTAAAAGAGTCGAGAAGTTAGTGTTAGCAATTTGCAGTTGGTTTTTTGAAGTTTGGGCAAATGCTGCATAGAGCTTATCCCACCAGAAAACGAGATCGGTTTGTCCAGGATAGCTTGTTGGGATAAATACTGTAGCGGGCAAATTAAGTTTTTTAAGGATTGGCCATGCAATCTCGATAAAATCAAAATAACCATCATCAAACGTAATTAATACAGCCCTATCAGGTAGTTGTTCTTGTGAAAGAGTTGCGGCCAAGACCTGTTCCATTGATACAACATTGTATGACTGAGCCAAGTATTTCATTTGCTCAGCAAATATAGCCGGTGTTGCACTTATAATTCTGGGATTGAGAACACTATTTTTTGAGGGATCTGCTACACGATGATAAGTCAGGATGCGTAATAGATTTTTTTTCATATTCTTGGATCTTAAATAGTTAAACTGGTTTCACGCGATTCAGTTTCAATAACAATGGATTTAAGATTATCACGACGATGGTTAAATCCAAATGCAATTATCTTTTAAGTTATGACTGCTTCAAGTTAGGTTAGCGTAGCATAAAAAATTATATGCCTTAGACGTATGGTTTAATTGCCTCGTATAGATCTGGAATCGAGACAGGATAGGGATGAGAAACCAGATAAGCCTCCTTGCCCGCTAATACTTTTTTTAACATGTCACATTGGAGCTCTTCGGAATTTTCAATATATGAGTTCTTAAGCTCGGGAAACGCAAATTTAAACTTTAGATAATTATTAACAAAATCTATTTGCTCATACTGCAGAGAAAATACCATGCGTTGAGCAACTTCATCAGGCTCAATATGCTCAACGGTTATTTCTGGTTTGTTGTGGCTAAAGACAAAAAAGAATTTATCAGGAATACCACTTAGAGATGATTCAAGACCTTTCTGATTAAACGCTTCTTTAGGTGGTAAATGCACATAGAGTTGCTTCTTGATCAATGGTTTGAGACGGTTGAAAAATGACAGAAGTTTTGAGTTACTTCGCGGATTCCTGGATATACACCACTCTATGAAGTTGACACTCTTTCTGAGGAAGTAAAGTCGACACTTATCAGTATGGCCAACAAAATCCCACAACCGAGGTATTTCATGTAAATGCCAATCCCAGATCCGAATGGGCTCTGGAATGCCATGCATGCGTTTACCATCAACAGATAGATAAATCCATTCATCGCCGACATACTCGGCACCATTTGCGATAAAACCAAGCAACGTTTCAGTCTTACCACCTTTGGCCCAACCAGTTGCAACTACTCCTTTATCATTATAGGTAAAGGCCGATGCATGTAACGGTAACGCACCATTTTTCAATGCGATCAGATTGATTATGGCGATTAGCATCGGTACTGCTGCAAGCCCTCTTTCGCAGATTATCTCACACTGACTACCAATTTGATCAAATGGAATTTGGACTTTAGCGCGAGACTTTTGTTTGCTACGCAAAATTAAAAAAACATCTTCCGTATAGCCTGCTTCATCTACTTCTAAATATTTGATCGGGGAAGATATCTGTAATTCGTCCACGAACTTAATAATTATGTCAGGTTCACGATCTAGATCTTTTTGGAGAGGACCAACTTGTCTGATGACAATCGCAATATCTTTTGGAGAAGCGTCAACTAGTCGAATACCTACAATACCATGCAGATCAAATTCGGTACTGGACGAAATACTCTCTGGACTGACTGCCATTGGCTACTATCTCCTGATTTTAGTATTTATTTTAACTAACACTTTCTTAAATATCCCAAATTTACGGTGTCTTAATAAATCACGCGGTTAGACTTTTCGAGACTAATTTTTTTATGGTTTCCGGTATTTGTGCTATTGCAGGTAGCGGATCATCTAGGCACAGAAGATCAAATTTTCGATATGGATTAAAAAAACCAGCGAAGGCATAGACAGCTCGCATTCGACCCGGGGACTGAAAAAAATGAAATTTCTTTTTTTGACCAAGAACACAAGCAATCCACAACATATCACGCTGCAAATCACGACTTCTAACACCGGTTTTATATTGTTTTGGGTTGATCGACTTTACCGTGTCTGGACCGTTCAATGTCATTTCAGTCAGCATTAATGGGAAATCAACACCACTAAGCACAGCCAGAGGTAACGAGCCCCAAACACGGCCATTTATCTCCATCAAAACCTTTTCAGAACCATTAACCTTAAATTCCACCATTGCAAGCCCAGTCCATTTTAGTTCTTTGAGCATTGCTTCAGAATAATTAAAAAGTTCTGGATCCACCTCAACACCTTCTCGGTATGAGCTTGCACCTCCAGAGACGGGATACTCCCTGAGTCTTTTGTGTGAAAATGTAGCAATCAAGTTTCCTTCATGCATCAGCATTTCAACACCATAACCTCGACCAGTATGATATTTCTGCAGTAGTACCTGGCATTTACCTTCAAAGGATTGCATTATTTGTTCAAGTTCTATCTTTGAAGATACATAGGTCACTTCAAAGGATTCTACTTTGCCATCCTTACTAAACTTGGCAGATGTTATCGGTTTTAAAACAATAGGCCACCCTAAATCATCTGCGTACTGTAAAGCTTCTACAGCTGTCTCAACTACCTCTGTTCTCGGAACTGGCACTCCCACTTTTCGCGCAAGTTCCATCGTTTTTTCTTTATCGGTGACAATACGGTATTTCTCTGTCGAAGGAAGAGCAAGGCGCGTTTGTGCTTCAAACAAATCACGACTTTTAATAATTGGCTGAATAACGACTTCTGTTGTCGGAATGAGAAGATCTATATCTTCAATTTTAACTTCGTTTAAAAGTAACTCTGCCGCTTTATCGGGATTATTTTCAGGTGAGGGATATAGCAATGTCTTCCAGACATATTTTGATTTAAAACCAATGCTGTTAGGATCACTATCAGCGGCGATCACTTTGTAACCCGCGCGACCAAGTGAACGGATTATTGCAACCGCACAACTCCTTGAGACGTCTGCAACAAGCACCGTGGCCTTATATTCTTCCCTTTGCATTATTCTATACTTCCCTGTCTTGATGAAATTTGTAGATTTGTTCCTTTACGTGTGAGACCACCAACTCTAAAGGTATTGTTGTATCAACAACGACTGAATTTTTTGCGACACTTTGCAATTCTAAATATTGCTTACGTTTTATTTCAAGAAACTCCGGGTTGAATTCACCTTTTCGGGCAAAAACCACTTCTCCAGGTGCATCAAGAATAATTAGCAGGTCAGGTTCTCGTAGTGTATATTTCAGCACAAATCCATGTATCCTGCGTTTGAGCGAAATATTTTTATCACCAACTTGCATATCTTGATGATAATAATCATAAATAAAATGTCTGTCGAACAACACAATGTAGCCACGTTGAACATAAACCCAGGAAACGAGTTGTCTGTACCATTCTTCTAGTATCCTGTTTCCTAGACCAACACTTTTACGAATTTTTCTGATCAATTTTTTAGCTAAATTTCTTGTTTCAGCTTTCCGTACTAACTCATCAAGCGCTTTATCTTCATGATCAAGTTCATTTTGAACTTTTTGGGAATGAGGTATCACATGTCCTGTAATGCCTTTGTTCTTCTTTCGAGTTTCCCACCAACGTGTGGTTGGTAACATTATGTTACTGGCTTCAACATTCATACCCATATAAATGTATTTAAGTGGTAGATTAAAAGATTCTTCAAGTTCTTTTGAAACAGTGGTTTTGCCAACACCATCAGGCCCAATTAATGTAACTGTAAACACCGGAACTTCACCTTTTTATTAATTCTTAGTTATCTATCTATAGTAGTGGTTTTTGGAATTAGAATGGCTAATTTTTGATAATTCAAAAATTATTTAGCAGATATGAGCACACTTTAGGAACCAATTTGTGGCTAACTCTAATTCATATTATTATTTATAAATTTAATTTTATCAAAATTTTTAGACTTTAAAACAATAACTAAAGTTAAAAAACAATAACTAAAGTTAACTCGATATTTAACTCTTTATTTTTTCCTGAAATATTAAAGAGGTACAGTTTTTATTTTTCGGAATTGTCCTTTAGCCCTAATAATTTTTAAGAGCAGGATTTCAGACGGTCAAACTACATCTATCAGATGATGGGTTACTTCAAAAGTTTATACCTTCCCCTTTAGTCAAAGGGGAAGGATAAGAAGAGTTTATTTTTCTGCTTGAGCACGCTTATAAGAAGCCATAATTTCTTCTCGCGCTGCTTCTATATTTTTCCAGCCATCTACTTTCACCCACTTACCAGTTTCAAGATCTTTATAGTGTTCAAAGAAATGTACGATCTGGTTGAGCAACATGTCTGGGAAATCTTGTGGTTTATCTACATGTGTGTACATGCTGGACAACTTGTCAACAGGGACTGCGAGAATCTTCGCGTCTTCACCTGCTTCGTCTGTCATCGCCAACATACCCACTGGACGACAACGTACAACTGAACCTGTAATTAGTGGTACGCCGGTGACAACCAGAACGTCTACCGGATCACCATCGTCAGAAAGCGTATCAGGGATATAACCGTAATTGCATGGATAGTGCATCGCTGTGTTCATAAAACGATCGACAAACATCGCACCAGTTTCTTTATCAACTTCATATTTGATTGGGTCGCCGCGTAATGGGATCTCAATGATTACATTAAAATCGTCTGGAAGTTGCTTTCCAGCTGGCACGCCTCTTAAAGCCATGTTAAGTCCTCAGTCTATAGTTAAGGTGTAAAAATTCGAGCAATTATATACAGAAAATCAGGTGATAGCAGAAAACAACTGTTTACACAGTATTTCATGTCAGTATAAAGTGTTACTTCCAATAAGAAGTAACCTAATAATAACAATATTCAACAGGAGGTCAGTATGAGTTTCAATGCATTGCTACCAATGCTGCTAGGTGTGATCGGTCTTGGTGGTGCGTTCTATCTTTATAAAGCTGTCAAAGAGTTTCCCGGAGGAGAAGGGAAAATTGCTGGAATAGCTGAACAGATCCATAGTGGCGCAATGGTTTTTATGCGTCGCGAATATACAGTGCTAGTTATTTTTTGTGCGTTCGTTTTAACATTAATACTTTTTTCTGATCTTGGTTGGAAAACGGCACTCGCATTTTTGATCGGAGCACTTACCTCAGCCACCGCTGGCTATATCGGTATGTACACCGCGACTCAGGCCAATGTTCGTACGGCGGTTGCTGCTCGAGATGAAGGTGCTTCAAGTGCTTTAACGATTGCTTTTTTCGGTGGCTCAATTATGGGATTAACCGTCGCCTCTATGGGCTTGCTCGGGCTAGGATTTTTGTATCTTATCTTTGGTGGCGATCCTGAAACTGCACATGTTATCCATGGCTTCGGTATGGGCGCGTCAAGTGTTGCATTATTCTCTCGTGTGGGTGGTGGTATCTTCACTAAAAGTGCCGATGTTGGTGCTGATTTAGTCGGTAAGATTGAAGCGGGCATTCCAGAAGATGATCCAAGAAATCCGGGCGTGATTGCAGATAACGTTGGAGATAATGTGGGTGATGTTGCCGGCATGGGATCAGATATTTTCGAATCATACTGTGGTTCGATGATTGCGACACTTGCACTTGCTTCAACCATGTCAGCAAGTTCCCTGGCTCAACTCAGTGCAGAACAATCTGAATTAATGTTCTTGCCGCTGGCACTTGCGTCACTAGGCTTGCTTTGCTCAATGGGTGGAATCTTTCTGGTTAGACATTTTGCTAGCAAATCACCAGAAGTTGCATTACGCATAGGCACCATCGGTGCTTCGATCATTTTCATTGTTGCGGCACTTCTTTTGATCGCAGCTTACGGAATTAGCGTTAAAGTCTGGGGCTCTGTATTAGTCGGCGCATTAGGTGGAATTATTATTGGTCTGGTGACGGAGTACTACACTTCTGCTGCACCGATAAGACGAATCGCCAAGTCCGGCGAAACCGGTCCGGCAACCGTTATGATCACAGGTCTTGCGGTCGGCATGCAATCTGTCGTCGTTCCTGTTTTGACCATATGCGGAATCATTTTGATCTCAAGTAACCTGGCTGGATTATACGGCGTAGCAATTGCCGCAGTCGGCATGCTCGGAACGGTTGGGATTACCATGGCGATTGATGCATACGGACCCGTTGCGGATAACGCAGGTGGTATCGCTGAAATGGGTGGCATGGGTGAAGACACTAGAGAGATCACTGATTCTCTTGATGAGTTGGGTAATACAACAGCAGCTATCGGTAAGGGTTTTGCGATTGGTGCAGCTGCGCTTGCCGCACTCGCACTGATCAGTGCTTACATCGAAACGATTATTCATGGCAGGGCTGATTTCACCTTAGAGTTGAATAGTCCACAAGTCCTTGCGGGTATGTTCCTTGGGGGAATTTTTCCATTTGTTGTCAGCGCAATAACAATGACCGCAGTGGGAGACGCAGCCTTCGATATGATCAAAGAGATCCGGCGTCAGTTTCATGAAATTCCTGGTCTATTAGAAGGTGAAGCTGAACCCGACACTGAAAGATGTGTAGACATTGCAACCACCGCAGCACTGAAAAGAATGGTGTTGCCAGGTGTTTTAGCAGTAGGTTCACCCGTTGTTGTCGGTTTCCTACTAGGCCCAGAAGCGCTAGGCGGAATGCTCGGTGGTGCCTTGATCTGTTGTGTCTTGATGGCGCTGATGATGGCCAATGCAGGTGGTGCTTGGGATAACGCCAAGAAATATGTAGAAAAAGGGAATCTTGGTGGAAAAGGAACCGATACTCACACTGCGGTAGTTGTTGGTGACACAGTCGGCGATCCATTCAAAGATACATCTGGTCCAGCGATGAATATCTTGATCAATGTTATGGCGATTGTTTCTTTAGTGATTGCGCCGTTGTTGGTTTAATAAAGAAACGTTATTGAACGTTTATAATTAGCCTATCCAACTTTATATTAAGTTTAAGTTGGATAGGTTTACTTGTAGAAATTCAGATTTGATCTGACAGTTACCCAATTATCAGTAACCGACTGTCAGGTTAAGTTTAATTCACAAACTTTTCCTTCCAGATAGCTTGTCCGTCGATGAGTGTTTCCATCGGCGTCCTCCCGCAGCACATTTTGCCTTGGTGAGTTCGTTGAGTATTGTATTTGAGCAACCATTCGTCAAGGTCGAGTTGCAGTTCATCAATCGATTGGTAAATTTTCTTACGCAAAGCGACTTGATAAAACTCATTGAGGATCGTCTTATGGAATCGCTCACAAATACCATTCGTCTGAGGTGATTTGACCTTGGTTTTGGTGTGTTCGATATTGTTCAACGCCATATAAAGCTGATAATCATGCTGGTCAGCTCGCCCACAATACTCCGTCCCTCTATCTGTCAAAATGCGCAACATAGGCAAACGTTGTTCTTCGTAGAATGGGAGGACGCGGTCATTGAGCATGTCAGCTGCCGTAATCGGTGTTTTAGTCGGGTACAGTTTCGCGTGAGCGACCTTGCTGTAAGTATCAACAAACGTTTGTTGATAAACCCGACCAATGCCTTTGAAAGTACCGACATAGTAAGTATCTTGCGAGCCAAGATAACCAGGGTGTGCCGTTTCTATCTCGCCACAAGCCTCATCGTCGTCTTTTTTGCGTTCCATCGCCGCGACTTGAGACTCAGTGAGGATCAAGCCTTCACCAGCTACCTTATCAGACAATGCCTTCAGGCGATCTTTAAAGCAAGCAAGACCATGACGAAGCCAGATACAACGAACGCCACTGGGTGAGACAAATGTTCCCCGTTTGCGCAGCTCGTTACTGGTGCGCGTTTGACCATGTGCGGGCTCTTCCAGTGCATACTCGAGCACAACGGTTTCAATAGCCGGGTCGATTCTGTTTTTAAGATTTGGGGTACGCCGATTACGATCAAACAAGGCTTCTACACCGCCTTCATCAGCCGCTTCTTTGTAGCGATAAAATATATCTCTGGACAAACCCATCATCTTGCAGGCTTTTGAGACATTGCCGAGTTCTTCAGCGAGATTGAGTAGACCAACTTTATGTTTTATAACTTTGTCATTAGTATGAATCATGAGAGTTACCTCTTTGTGTTTTGATGTTTACGTTGCAGTTACATCAAAGCGGGTAACTCTCACTAAATCAAGCGTCGCTACGCTCCGCTTGATTTAGTGATGTGTCAGATTGGGTCTAAACTTCTACAGTTTACTTATATTGCTACTGATATTCATACGTACGAAATAAGATATTCTGACTTTTTTCGAGGATAAATACTTTGTTTCCTTCAAGCTCTAAATTGAGTTTTAGAGGATATGTTATTTTGATATTTTTAGCTTGTGCTGATTTTACAAGACTTTCAATGTCTCCTCTTGTTTCAATTTCTATTTCCTGAAGAAGTTCGATCATATAATCAGAATGCCTTATTGCATCAATGCTACCTCCATTTATATTGTACCCACCCCCTAAAAGCCCATATATAGATCCGTCTTTCAATTCGATAAAAGTAGAAACTCCGGTTCTACGAAATTGATTGTGTGTATTCTCGTTTATTGGACGAGATAATCCCGTAATGCCTTTAAGTTTATAAAGCTCTATAGATTCTGGCTAATCTCTATGTAGTATTTCCACGATTTCTTTTTTTACCCAACTTCCATGAAGGAATATACCAATAAAAAATACACTGTCATTAGTTATCCTTGCAAATAACAAAGGCCCAGTCCTTTTATGAAGCCATCTTTTTCTATTGTTTCTCCAAGGTGAAAATGATGTATTCCCCAATCATTCAAAAGTGAATCATCGTAATCAAGCTTCTTTAGGCCTCAGCTTAGATACGGATTAACGTTTTCACCGTTTCTGAATTGATTTTCGATATTATCTAATGAATCTTTAAATTCTGTAGGACACTCAAAAGTACTAGATTTGTTTACATATCTTTTGCATGGAAATATTTCTCGTAGTTTCACGTTAAAATACTGAAAGGCAATATCCTCTACGCTTTTATTTTCGTCGGGATCGTATCCTCTTTCCTTTAGGAAATATAATAGTAGCTTTCTCCAATCTTCAACTAAGTTTATTTCCACTTCCATAGTTAACCTTTGGACTGTTATACCTCAGTTAATAATCCCCAAACCGATTTTGCAAAGCCGCTACAGTTGCTAAGGCTGCGGTTTCAGTACGCAAAATTCTAGAACCAAGCTTGATCGCAATGAATTCATTCTTTTCTAAGGTTTCAATTTCTGATCGACTTAAGCCACCTTCTGGCCCGATAACCAAACTGACTGTTTTTATTTGATCTGAAAAATCAGAAAGAGTTTGTTCTGCATCCGGGGCCAAGATCAATTTTAGATCTTGTTCATTTGTTGTCTGTAGATCTTCGAGTTTTTTGAGTTCTGTAAGCTCAGGGATCTGGTTTCTTCCACACTGTTCACAGGCGCTGATAATGACTTTTCCCCAGTGATCGAGTTTTTTTTCAGTTCTTTTTTGATCGAGTTTTACATTTGAGTAAGTGGTGATCAAAGGTGTAATTTTATTCACTCCAAGCTCAACCGCTTTCTGAATGGTGAAATCCATTTTGTCGCCTTTGGATAAGCCTTGGATCAACTCGATACTGATCGGGGATTCTCTTTCGATATCGATAAATTCATTTACTTTAACTTCTACATTTGATTTATGGATCGAAGTTACTACTCCATTAAATTCACCACCCTGTCCGTTAAATAAAACGACAGCTTGATCTGGCTTCATGCGTAAAACACGGGCGACATGATGGCCTGCCGTTTCGGACAAAATTGTTGATTCCTCTACTTTTAGATTTTGATCTATGAACAGTCGAGTAGTTACCATTTAATTATCACTCACAGCGTGATCAATACTTTCAAGCGCAACTTTCGCCATCATTTTTATTTCATCTTCATTGATCACGTAAGGTGGCATAAAGTAGATCACATCACCCATTGGCCTTAGCAAAACACCTTGCTGCATAGCATAGTGGAAGGCCTTTCGTCCTCGCCGTTCTTGCCAGTCGAATGGTTCTTTTGTGTTTTTATTTTTAACCATTTCGATTGCTAGAATCATCCCTGTTTGTCTAACTTCAGCTATATGTGAGTGCTTACTATACCCGGATGTTGATTGTTTTATAGTAGCCGCGAGTGTTTTGTTATTTTCGATTACATTGTCTTGTTCAAAAATATCCAATGTTGCATGTGCAGCCTGGCATGCTAAAGGGTTTCCGGTGTAGCTGTGAGAGTGTAAAAAGCCAGTTAAATTCGTAAAGTCATCATAAAAAGCTTGATAAATAATTTCGCTGGTTAGCACAGTAGATAGTGGTAAATACCCACCAGTGATCCCTTTTGAAAGACACATGAAGTCGGGACTAATATCAGCCTGCTCACAAGCAAACATGGTACCGGTTCGGCCAAAGCCGGTGGCGATTTCATCGGCGATCAAATGTACCTCATATTTATCGCAAGCTTCGCGCAGAAGTGTCAGATAGATCGGATGATACATGCGCATAAAACCTGCGCCCTGGACTAATGGTTCTACAATCACTGCACAAATTTCGTCAGATTGATCGGCCAGAATTTTTTCCATTTTGACAAACTGCTGTCGTGAATAATCTTCCCAACTTTGTCCTTGTTCTCGATGATAACAATCCGGAGAAGGTACGGTGATCACATCTAATAATAATGAACCATATGTTTTTTTATAAAGTGGTACATCACAGACGGAAAGCGCGCCTAGAGTTTCACCATGATATGCATTTCCAAGATTTACAAAGCGCTGTTTATTTGATTTGCCGACATTTTGCCAATAATGAAAACTCATTTTCATGGCAATTTCGACAGCGCAAGAACCGTTGTCTGCATAAAAACAACGATCAAGTCCTTCTGGTGTGATTGAAACCAGTCGTTCTGAAAGGCGTACAACCGGTTCATGGGTGAAACCTGATAGCATGACTTGCTCTAAGGTGCCAAGCTGATCAGAAATTGCCTGGTTTATGCGCGGATTTGCATGTCCAAACAGGTTTACCCACCAGGAACTAATTGCATCTAAATATCGATTCCCATCATGATCTTCAAGCCAGACACCCTCGCCTTTTTTGATCGGGATGGGTGGCCAGGATTCATGATCTTTCATTTGCGTGCAGGGATGCCAGACGGTGTTCATATCACGTTGTGCGAGATTAAAATTGCTATGTTGGGTTATCATTAGGCAATTATATAGTGGAACTGGACTCGCCGTGATAAGTGCAATACAAAAATTTTTTAGTGAACGGATTTCTGTTCCGGAATCAACAGATACACAACGACAAAAGGCATTACAAATTGCTGCATCGGTTTTAATGATCGAGATTAGCCGATCAGATATGCATGTTTCTGAAACTGAAGAACAAACGATTTTGTCGGCACTACAAAAAACATTCTCGCTTGATCAAAAAGAGTCAGAGAATTTGATGTCGTTGGCAAATGATAAAACGGATCAAGCAATTTCTTTTCACGAATTTACGCGTGAGATAAACGATCAATTTTCAGCAGAGGAAAAGATCAATTTAGTCAGATTACTTTGGGATGTTGCGATAGCCGATGGTGAGATTGATAAGTATGAAGATTTTTATATTCGAAAAATTTCTGATCTGCTTTATGTTTCACACAGTGATTTTATCCGTATGAAGCACAAAGCTATCGAGAATAAACCTTAAGAGACTTCTTGCTCGAATGATAGATCACCGATCATTGCAGTAATCAATTGATCTTCAAATTCTATACGAGACGTGAGAAGTTCTCCTAATTTGGATATATCATTTTGTAGATGATTTTCGATAACGGCAGAATCTAATGGTTCATACCGTTCATTGAATTCTATTGCAGCTTGAGTTGAATCAGAAATTAAGGGGTAAGTTTTTTCTGCCGTATTGACAACAGTTTTACGCCGTTCTTTACCGTCAGCGATTCGTTCGTATAAACCAAAGTGAGCTGAAGCGATGTAATCAACTAAAACTTCGCAGAATTTTTGTAAGCTATCTTTAACGGATGTTTCGGCTTTAAACGGCTTTAAGCCAGAGACTTCACACAGTAACACCAACATTTCTCGGCGTTCTTGTAGCATTTTTTGGATAATTTCTTGGGTTTGATCACGAGGTTCGAGTGCTGATATCTCTTCTTGCGTCATGACAGTATTAGCTCCTTATTATTTATCATTTAGATTTTAGAGACCCTTGAGTCTCTTTCCCTGATAGAGACAATGCAAGAAGAAGGCCTATCTAATTTTTTGGACAATGCTTGAGGTTACAAATTGTTTCTTACCTGCTAAGCTATTGAAATATATTTAGAATATCTATTACTATTCTTAATCAATAAAAATAAGTGTTTTTGCTTGTTTTCAACTATTTGATCTATAGATGGTTATAATAGTGGGCTAATTAATGGGTAGGGTAAACTCATACTAACGTACAGAATATGGAAATTACAGGCTACAAAATAGATAGAACAATTGGTGAAGGTGGCATGGCGACAGCTTACCTTGCCGAACAGGAATCGCTAGGGCGGTTGGCTGTACTTAAAGTGCTCAACACAGACAATCGAGATACCAAAGAAAATGTAGAACGCTTTCTAAATGAAGGCCGTATTGTTGCTTCCCTTAACCACCCGCACATTATTACTATTTATGATATTGGTATTGAAGAAGATTTTATCTTTATCTCAATGGAGTATATCGAAGGTGGTGACCTAAAAGAACGTCTAAAGAATCCGGTTTCTGCTTCAGAAGCAATCGATATTATCAAAAAGGTCTGTAGTGGTCTTGACGTTGCGCATCGTAAAGGCATAGTTCATCGTGATGTAAAACCAGGCAATATTTTGTTCAAAACCAGTGGTGAGCCATTACTGACCGATTTTGGGATCGCCAAGCGTTTGACGATGGATCAAGACCTTACTATGACGGGTGTTTTCCTCGGTAGTCCAAACTATATGGCACCTGAGCAAGCAGAAGATGGGCCGATTGACGGGCGCGCAGATATTTATGCGTTGGGTGTTATTTTGTATGAAATGCTCGTCGGACAGAAGCCCTATAAGTCAGAATCTATAATTGATGTCATTGTTCAACATAAACAAGCGCCAGTGCCCATCCTGCCAGAAAAACACCAGGTCTATCAGCCCCTGTTGAACATGATGATGGCTAAAAATCGTAAAAATCGTTTTAGAGATGCTGCTAGTGTCCTGCATTTTATTCATCACCTTGAGCAACTGGAATCGTTAAAAGTTCCAACAGATGATCAGGTAATAAAAGAAATGCCTGCCGATGAAGTATTCACATCTCATCTGCGACAACCAAAAAAAGCACGGAAATGGTCGACTTATGTTTTGACGGGGTTACTGCTGTTAACCGCATCAGGATTTGCTTTTGTTTCATTTATGAATACGAAACTCAGCCACGAAATTTCTACTCTCAGTACTATTGAAGCAGAAGAAGCTAATCTAGAGTCATTCGTGAAGCTCGCACCAATTCCAGAGGTAGGATCAAAACCACTGAAAGTGAATAATCCTGATGAGGTTGAGGAGGTATCAAAAGCATTAGGCTGGTTAGCGAGAAAAAGTCTGGAAGAATATCGTTTGACCGCCCCCCCGAAAGACAATGCTTATTATTATTATGTGCGCTTGCTTGAGATCAATCCGAACAACAATATTGCCAGACAAGGTTTGCGACACATTGCAGAGAAATTTGCTCTTCTCGCAGAAAGAGAGTTGGCGGATAACCATTACCAAGCAGCTGCGGGTTACATTGAAATTGGTTTACAGATTAATCCCAGTAATCCAACATTGAAACAACTAAAATTGTTAACTGCCACGAGCAAGCGTAGTGTTTTTGATAGTATCAAGAGCTTATTCAGCTCCTAGTCAGAATTATTTATTCGTCTATTTCTTCCGTTGTTTTAACCTCAAGTAGGGATTTAGCTTCTTCGGTTCGATTTTTATCCCAAGCGCTGATCAATAATTTTAACCGTTCTATTCTATCGTCAGGGGATTCTGATTCTTTTTTGACTGAATTTTCAGCAGGTTTTACTGGCTCATCATTTTTAAGTCCGTCGGCGAGCTCCTGATCTGAAATTGGCGCTTGTTGTGGAGGTTTTTTCAGATATTCCTCCAAAACAGGGGATTCGATAAGTGCTTCAATTTTTTCTTCAAATGCTGCAATAGCCTGAGAAGAAGTTAGGGAGCTTTTTTGATCACTAGCCTCAATCTGCAATGCTTTATTACGAAATTCAAGGCGTTGTTCTTCACTTACATACACAGCAGTGTCATCGACTAACACATTTTTTTCGAAAACCAATACACGAGGGCCGCCTGTTTCGCTTCGATACCAGGAAGGTGCCTTCCCTGACATTTGTGAATTGCCCGTTGTTGGGTTAACCCATTGATACATACGCGCCTCGACTGAAACCACCGATAGCACCATAAAAAGACATATAATTTTTCGCATAAATAAGATTATAGCAAGGATGTGATTTTAAAGGCTATTTTCTGGAGAGTTCCTCTATAGATTTTGTTAACATGGAGACATAAAAGCCGATCTCGCCATTACTCAATGCTACTATCTGATCACCGCCTTATTATCACTATCAATCGTCGTCTCGCCCGAGAATTGACGGATCAATATTCTGCGGCTCAGATAAAAGCAGGTAAGCTAGTTTGGGAGTCACCCGTCGTTATGCCCTGGTCAAGCTGGTTAAATAGTTTGTGGCGGCAGGAACTTAAGTTACACGTTAACGCATCACTTTTATTATTGAATAACGTGCAGTCACAAGTTGTGTGGGAAAACATTATCCGATACTCACCGGCGACAGATGGGTTGCTACAAGTTTCTGAGACTACAAAAGTAGTTATGCAGGCGTGGCATTTATTACATGAATATCAAGTGACGTTTGATCAAGTTAAGCAGCAACTTGTTGAATCTAATCTCGATATGCAGGCCTTTGCTGAATGGGTGAAAACCTATCAAGATCGCCTAAAACACAAGGGCTGGATCGATCAAGAAATGCTGGCCAACAAATTGATCGAACAATTTGATTCAGGAAAACAAAAAATACCTGAGAAATTATTACTGGCCGGTTTTGCTCAACTTACACCATTACAACTACGATTTATCAATTTATTAGTCACACAGGGTTGTTTGATCGAAACTTATAAACCTATGGATATTAAGGCACAAGCATTTCGTTTTGCCTGTGTAGATTTTGATCATGAATTGAAATTTGCGGCCTACCGGACACGTTATCTTCTTGAGCAAAATCCAGCGACGCGAATAGGGATTGTTATTCCTAACCTACAAAAAGACAAAACAAAGGTTGAAGCCGTTTTTGAAGATATTCTACAGCCTGACAACCTTGTGTCGGATACAAAAGAAATACGCCCTTTTAATATTTCCCTGGGTGATTCGTTAGCGGATTTCCCTATGATTAAAACGGCTTTTTTGGTCATGACAGCCGCAACAGGCCGTCTCCCACTAGAAGATTTGAGTCGTCTTCTCCGCTCGCCTTATCTTGTTGGCGGCGAATCAGAAATGGCGCAACGTTGTTTGCTCGATGCCCAATTAAGGAATTATGGTGATGATTCTTTAGGACTTTCTTTAGTTGTAAAAGAAGCGTCTTCGGACGAGGTTTGGAAATGTCCAATTTTAGTTGAAATTATTAGCAAAAACAGAGAGTTGATTGAAGAGAAGGATTTTTCCAAAAAACGCACAATTGTTGACTGGGTAAATGTATTTGATGAATTGCTTAAATCCATGGGTTGGCCAGGAGAGAGGACGTTAAGTAGCGCAGAATATCAATTACATGAATCCTGGGAAGCCGTCAGAGAACAATGCACTGCATTGGAAACCGTTACCCAAGAAATGGGTTATCGAATCGCCCTTCAACACTTACGAAAGTTGGTTAGTGATCAAATCTTTCAAGTAGAAACGGTAGATGCTCCCATACAAATTATGGGGGTTTTGGAAACAGCAGGATTACAATTTGATTATCTCTGGGTTATGGGGATGACTGATGATCAATGGCCTGTAAAACCTTCACCGAATCCATTCTTGCCTATGCAACTACAACGTAAACATAAAATGGCGCATGCAACGGCGGATTGGGAGTTAGGTTTCGCCCGTTCGGTAACCGATCAATTATTAGTTTCTGCACCGCATATCACTTTTAGTTATTTGCTCAATGAAGCCGATCAAGAATTACGACCGAGTCCATTGATTAAAAAGTTGCCGGTGAAAACAGAACTGGAACTTGAGATGAGTTTGTTGCCAGATTATCGCCAGAAAATGTGTTCACAGTCTGTTTTGGAAAGACTTGTGGATAATCACGCAAGCAGTTTGTCCGAGCCACGAAACTGGAAGGGTGGCGTCGGTATTTTTAAGGATCAAGCAGCGTGTCCTTTTCGCGCTTTCGTTCGACATCGCCTGAAAGCTGAACCGTTGGGAGTTGCTGAGTCAGGATTGAACCCTGCAGAAAGAGGCTCTCTTGTTCATGTGGCACTTGAGATCCTTTGGAACAACTTACAAACGCAAGAAAAGCTCAATCAACTTTCTGATGAATTGATCAAAAAAGAAATTCATCGCTCCGTAGAAATGGCATTAGAACAACTTCGCTTTGGAAAATCGGTGGTTAAAACAGAACAATTTCAAAGCCTGGAGCAGACTCGATTGGAAAGTTTGTTATCCGAATGGTTACTCGTTGAACGTGATCGAGAGCCATTTAACGTCATTGCCAGTGAGAAAGAATTACAACTGACGGTTGGTGGGATCAGTGTCAATACGCGTGTTGATCGAATTGATCAATTAGAAAGTGGTGAACTGGTTTTGATCGATTATAAAACGGGCGAAGTGAATACTAATAGCTGGTTGGGTGATCGACCCGATGAACCACAACTTCCACTTTATGCAACAAATATGTCGAAACCACCTCAAGCGGTTTTATTTGCAAAGCTAAAAAAAGGTGAACAAAAATTTGTCGGATTTTCCGCAGATTTAAAACTAGGTAAAACACAAGAAAACTGGGACACATTAATTTTACAGTGGCAAATAACACTTGAAAATTTAGCTAAACAGTTTCGACAAGGAGAAGCACAAGTTGATCCAAAAGAAGCGGCAACTTGTCAATATTGTTCTTATCAAAGTTTATGCCGAATTGATGAAGTGACCGATCAGAAAGGAAGCGAAATATGATCCAAAAAAAAGCTTAAACATGGATTATAAATCATGGTAGTTGATCAAAAAGTGAGAGATGAAGCACTTGATCCAGGTCGATCATTTATTGTTCAGGCCCCGGCTGGTTCTGGAAAAACGGAATTGCTCATGCAACGCTATCTGGCGTTATTAGCGACGGTTGAAAATCCTGAAGAAGTTATTGCGATTACTTTTACGCGTAAAGCAACAGCGGAAATGCGCGGTCGAATTCTTAGTGCATTAGAGAATGCCGCTAGTAATCAAAAGTCCAATCAACCACATCATCAAAAAACCTGGCAACTTGCTCAGCAGGTTTTGATCAGAGATGAAACATACAACTGGAATTTGCAACAGAATCCAAATCGTTTGCAGATCCAAACTATTGATGCGATGTGTGCGAGTTTGACTAGACGTATGCCGGTGTTGTCTCGCGCAGGTGTTAATCCACAAACGATAGAAAAAGCCGATGAGTTGTATCGAAAAGCAGCAAGAGCAACATTGCAAGCATTACCGAAATCAAAAGAGGTCGGAATTCTTTTATCTCATCTTGATAACAACTGGCAAAAATTGGAGTCAATGATCACCAACTTGTTACAAAAACGAGATCATTGGTTACGACATTTACCGATTAATGGAGAACTGCAACAAGAGCGAGAAACTTTACAGGCAAGCCTTTGCGCGATCATTTGTCAGACCTTAGAACAAGCCTATCAAAACATACCAGCAGCTTTAATTGAGGAATGGATCGGTCTAAGTAAATATGCTGCAGAAAATTTATTATCTGAAAAAAAACAAACGCCACTGACCGCTTGTGCTGGTTTACAACAATGGCCAGAACCATTTCCGGAAGAATTACATTTTTGGGAAGGATTGATTGAATTGGTCTTAACGAAAGATAATAAATGGCGAAAAGCAGTGAATAAAACAATTGGGTTTCCGACCTCGACTGGTGAGCAAAAACAGTTGCAGGCGGAGATGAAATTAAGCATTTTGAGTTTAATCGAAACGCTAAGTGAAATTCCAGATTTGATCGGAAATTTTCAAGTGATAAGACAGTTGCCGAAGCCAGGTTATAGTGAAGATCAATGGCAAATTTTAGGATCCTTATTTGTCGTTTTAAAATTAGCCGTTGCGCAACTACAAATTGTATTTCGTGAACAAGGGCAAGTTGACTTTACTGAGGTCAGTATTGCTGCAGTTTACGCACTCGGACATGCTGAACAACCAACCGATCTTGCGTTAGCTCTGGATTATAAAATTAATCATTTATTAGTGGATGAATTTCAAGATACATCTATAAGTCAGTACTCACTACTGCAAAGAATCATCGCAGAATGGGAAATTGATGATGGGAGAACATTATTCCTCGTCGGTGATCCCATGCAATCTATTTACCGTTTTCGTGAAGCAGACGTTGGATTATTTATAAATGTTCAACAACAAGGCGGGCTAGGACATGTCCCTTTAACATCGTTAAAACTAACGGTAAATTTCAGATCAAATCACGAAGTAGTTGAATGGGTTAACCACACTTTTCAACGAGCAATGCCGGTGAAAAATTCAGTCACAAATGGCGCAGTATCCTATACACCTTCACAGGCATTTCACCCTTCTGAATCAGAGGCACTTGTTTCAGTACATCCGTTTATCGATACGGATAAAAAACAAGAAGCATTGTTAGTTTGTGATCTAGTTCGACAAGGGATAGAGCAGGAAAAAAATATTGCTGTTTTAGTGCGTAGCAAATCGCATCTTTTGCAGATTACATCTGCACTAAAAGATCAAAAATTATCTTATCAGGCCGTCGAAATTGAAACCCTGGCGCAACAACCTGTTATTAACGATCTTCGTTCTTTGACATGTGCGTTATTACATCTCGCAGATAAGATTTCCTGGTTATCAATTTTGCGGGCACCTTGGTGTGGTTTGATATTGGATGATTTGGAAAGGTTAATGGGTCGATCAAATTTATCTGTTTGGAGTTTGATTAACGCAGATCAAAAAGTTAATTCGATCAGTAATGATGGGAAAAAACGACTTCTCCGAGTACGAGCAATTATTAATAAAGCGTTGTTGCAACGACAACGTGTTTCTCTATCACGTTGGGTTGAAGGCGTTTGGGTTTCTTTAGGTGGTCCAGCGTGTTTGGAAAATGATTCTGATCTTGATAATGCGAATTCTTTTTTTGAATTATTGAATCAACTTGAAGATGCCGGCGAACTTTCTTCTGTCGAAATTTTGGATCAATCAATTAAAAATTTGTTTGCTTCAGCAGGTCAAGTCACGGATTGTTCTGTGCAATTGATGACGATCCATAAAGCTAAAGGATTAGAGTTTGATACTGTGATCTTGCCTGCACTTGAGCGACAACCAAGGAATGATGAGCGGCAATTGTTACAATGGACTGAATGGCACAATACAGAAGAAAACGCGGATGAATTATTACTTGCACCGATAGAAGAAACAGGCCGTGAAAAGGAACGCATAAATCAATATTTATCTTTGCTAGAGAAAGAACGATCACGACACGAAACCGTACGACTTTTATATGTTGCGGTGACCAGAGCAAAACAACAACTGCATTTGATTGGCTGTGCAGAATACAATACTAAAAACGAATTAAAATCACCCGATCAACGTTCTTTGTTAGCATGCATTTGGCTGTCCATTAAAGATCAGTTTGAAGAAAAATCAGATCAAAAAGTTGAGATAAATTCTGTTACTGAGCCAACCGAAACTTTCACTCCTTACATAAGCAGATTACCCACTGATTGGCTGTCGCCAGAAAGTTCCGAATCGGTTGATTGGCATGTTGATTTAATTGATGCGAAAAAGAATAAACAAGCAGAAAAAGAACAAGATTTAGAATTTATCTGGGCAGGTGCTCCAGCAAGGCATATAGGAATCGTTGTGCATCGACTTTTACGGCAGATTGCAGAGGAAGGTCTTGAGCAATGGGATCAGAAACGAGTTGATTCTATAACATCGTTGATTAAAACATTGCTTTTGGAATCTGGATTATCTAAAAGCAGATTATCAGTAGCGATTAAAAAAGTTTTGGAATCAATTAATCAAATATTGCAAGACGAACGAGGTCGTTGGATTTTGAGCGCTGAAAACCGGCAAGCTCAAAGTGAGTACGCACTTACCGGTATTGTTAATGGGGAACTGATCAATATCATTATTGATCGGACATTTGTTGATCAAAATGGTACACGTTGGATCATTGATTATAAAACTGGCAGTCACGAAGGTGGCGACCTCGAGGGCTTTCTTGATAATGAACAATTGCGTTATCGTGAGCAACTCGAACGTTATGCAAAAATAATCGCAAATCTCGAAAGTCGACCTGTTAAATTAGCGCTTTACTTCCCAAAGTTTTGTGGTTGGCGCGAATGGTCATTTCCTGATGCGGGACACTGACATAGGGAATGGTTGGGCCTCTTTGGTTTTTATAGGCGCCAATCTACGACTCTAAGATGGTGGAGTGGATTTCATACATCGATTTGGAATTAACTAAGCAATTTCTGCTTCATCTGCATCTATAGTTTCAACACTTTTTTCCAGTGAAATAACCGCTGTTACTTCATTTCCTTTATCGTTGTATATCAAATTATCTAGACTCATCAAATTGGATGAAGCAATGCCTCTACCATGAGTATCGAAAACACGTTCAGGACTAAACTCCATGTATTTTCCCCAGTCAAAACCTTCCCCTTGATCCCTAATTATTATTGTTATATTTTTTTTATTACGCTTAAATGTCACATTGACAAATTTTTCCTTATTTTCAGGTAAGGCCAAACGTCTATCAACCTCATCTTTCCATTGACCTTTTTTATCTAGCTCAGACTTTTCATGATAGGTGATACCAATATTGCCATGCTCTACAGCATTTACGAATAGCTCGGACAAACCAATAACAACTTTTTGTGGTTTTGGACAAGTTCTTGCCAAATACGTTGCTAAAGACTGCGCTTCATCTAATGTCTGGAATTGAAACTGCGCGTAATTTATCATCCCTGCTGAAATAATACTTTCCATTAAAGACTGTTGAACGCGAACAGCTTTTTTACTTTCCGCAACGGCGCTCCCTACCATTGACAATAAAACATCTTCATCAAATGGCTTCGTCAAATAAAAATATGCGCCAGCGTCAATCCCTTCTTTAATATCTTCTTTTGTTGATCTTGCTGTTTGTAATATAACGGGTATGTTTTTTAAGGCAGGATCTTGTTGAATTATTTCCATCAACTCTAAACCTGTCATAACTGGCATCATACGATCAAGTAATAACACATCTATCTTATGCGCAACTAATTTTAAGATTTCTAAGGCTTCAGCTCCATTACTCGCAAAACTTAGTTTGTAATCTTCATTTTCAAGGTAAAACTCAATAATTTCTCTATTGAGTGGTTCGTCATCAACGATGAGGATATGTGGTTTGTTTTCTTGAATAGAATTACATGTCTCGTTCATATTCATTACCATTGATTAGTAGTACCTTAATAATTTATGCCGGATTTTTTTCAGAAACTGAATTGTTTCTAGCTTTGCTTTTACTCAATTCAGAATCCTGAGTTTTGCATGCTTCTAATAACAAGGAAAATTTAAATATACTGCCGCCTTCGGGATTTTGTTCAACCCATATATGACCTTCATTTAATTCAATGATACTTTTACAAATTGCTAAACCTAAACCAGTTCCACCTACATATGAGCTAGTTTTACTACTCTGAATAAACTTATCAAATACTGACTTTAACTCATTATCTGGGATCCCAACACCTTGATCGGCTATAGATACTTCTAGAGCTGGATATTGTTCTTTATCTATTAACTGAACACTATGGCAGTAGGAAATGGTTATCTCTTTACCATTTTCTGAAAACTTAATCGCATTGATTATAATATTTCTAATAACCTGTTCAATTTTAACTGGATCAAAAAAAGCAACTGTCTCACATTCAGGAACTATAATTTTTACGGAAATAGTTTTTTCATCTAAAACCATCTGCTGTTCAGCCAAGACAATATCAACAACACTTTGTATATCTGACTTTCTACGGCTAATAACAAATTGACCTGATTCAAATTTTGATAAATCTAGCAAGTCATTAAGTAATGTTAGTAATTTTTTGCCGCTTATATTTATATTACTGAAATATTTTTCTAACCTTTCTAGCTTACTTTTATCTATATCTTTTTTACCAAAATCTGAAAAACTTATAATCGCATGTAGTGGTGTCCTAAGTTCGTGAGACATATTCGCCAAAAATTCACTTTTAGATCGATTGCGCGCCTCAGCTTTTGCTACAACAGCATGAAAGCTATTTGTCTTTTCTTCAATGATTCTCTGTAGGTATATATTACGTTCAAACACTGCAAACGAATCACTTGTGTTTTGAATACTGCGCTGAACCCGATCGCGTAACGCCTTAATCACTTTATCTTTTTTATCTAGTTTCTTCTGCAACTTTTCAATTTCTTTTTCTAACACTTCTTCTGATGAGGTCATATCTGATTAACCTCCAATCACGACACCAGTTAATGTTTGGTTTACATGAATAGAATTGAATTGCTCACCATAGGTACTAAACCCCATAAAGTTTAATGGCATCAAGATCTCTTCCACTTCATCTTTTATACCCGTTTCAAGAATTTCCATACGACGATGTATACAGTCAAAGCCTAATGTCATTTCAATATGATCAAAATCGTTTACTAATGCATTGACTCGTTCAGCCAAGGAATTAACCAAGCCTTCACATTTGCCTACTGTTAGGGGCAGGCCTGCATCCATTGCACATGCAAAAGATAGAGATTCATCTGCATGATAATTTTTAATAGATCGTACGTACCATTCATCTCCAACTTGCAACATAACTGGAAACGTCGAATAAACTTCCATAGTCAGCTGTTCTTTGCTCACACCAATAATTTCTGCTAATTCTGTTGCAGCAGGACCACCATCTATTTCGTAAACAATACGCTTACCAGGGTCTGCTTCGGTTATAGTCATCTCCATGTTTGAAGGTGTATAGTGCTGCTCTTTAAAAACTTTGAAATTAGACTTGGATTCAATAAGTGCAATTGCAGCTGTACCCGTTTGAAATTTTCCATCAGAAAAAACCGACGTTTTCGTAAAAGTTAGGCTATCGCCTGCAGAACCGCCAATAACCTCGACTCCGCACAGAGCACTGTGCAAACCTGCTGCAACATGTTCTTCCATCATAGAAAGACCATCGATGAGTAAAAATCCAAACATTTTATTTGCATCAAACTTGTCTGAAAACTTCAATTGTTTTTTTAGTTTTTCCGCAATTTCTGACGCAGCAGCGGTACTAAAAGTGTCCAGTTTATTAATTGTTTCTATGTGAAAGTTAAAAGCAGCCTTCGAAAAGCTTGCCGCAACAATGCCGCCATTTTGGTATGTCGAGCCAATTTCTCCTGCGGTTGTACAGCCAATAATCGGACATTCAAAAGTCTCGTTCAGTAAATCTGCCAGCAGCTCGAGATCATATTTATCGGAACAGAAAAACGTAATACCTGCCAAGTTATCTGTATGAAGATTATTCCGCATGTATTTAACAACTTCTCGCTCATCTAGAGTTGTAATCTCGGTACGAAATACATTTCCAACCACTAAAACATCTCCTGCAAATAAACCTGAAATAATCAAATTTTCAGCCACAATAACATTGTAGCGACACCAAGGTTCATAACTTAACTTATTAACAAGTACATTTTCTAACGACAGAGCCTCAATAAAACACACTTACTTAACATTTTAAATTTAAAAAACCTCTTTTGTGTACGTTTATTGCTTTAATCATTATCGAGTAGCACCCAAAAACTAATAGAGGAAGCAATAATGGCGAAAATTTTGGCAGTTGATGACGCTAAACTAATGCGAGAACTTGTGAGTGTAAGTTTAGCAACACAAGGTCACGAGGTTGTGACTGCAAATGACGGGCAAGAAGCTTTGGATTACGCAAAGAATAATTCTGTTGATTTAGTTATAAGTGATGTAAACATGCCAAATTTAAACGGCATTAACCTGCTCAAACAACTACGCGAGTTACCACATTATTCAGAAACACCTATCCTTATGTTAACAACTGAAGATGCTCAGTACCGTAAAGATAAAGCGCGTACTATGGGTGCTAATGGCTGGCTAACAAAACCCTTTGATCCACCAAGATTACAAAGCGCTGTAGAAAAACTTCTTATTAAAGCAACAGCATAAGTTAAGAACATCTGCTTGAAGAAATAACGCTGCTTTAAAATGTAGAAATTCAGATTTGATCTGACAGTTACCCAATTATCAGTAACCGACTGTCAGGTTAAGTTTAATTCACAAACTTTTCCTTCCAGATAGCTTGTCCGTCGATGAGTGTTTCCATCGGCGTCCTCCCGCAGCACATTTTGCCTTGGTGAGTTCGTTGAGTATTGTATTTGAGCAACCATTCGTCAAGGTCGAGTTGCAGTTCATCAATCGATTGGTAAATTTTCTTACGCAAAGCGACTTGATAAAACTCATTGAGGATCGTCTTATGGAATCGCTCACAAATACCATTCGTCTGAGGTGATTTGACCTTGGTTTTGGTGTGTTCGATATTGTTCAACGCCATATAAAGCTGATAATCATGCTGGTCAGCTCGCCCACAATACTCCGTCCCTCTATCTGTCAAAATGCGCAACATAGGCAAACGTTGTTCTTCGTAGAATGGGAGGACGCGGTCATTGAGCATGTCAGCTGCCGTAATCGGTGTTTTAGTCGGGTACAGTTTCGCGTGAGCGACCTTGCTGTAAGTATCAACAAACGTTTGTTGATAAACCCGACCAATGCCTTTGAAAGTACCGACATAGTAAGTATCTTGCGAGCCAAGATAACCAGGGTGTGCCGTCTCTATCTCGCCACAAGCCTCATCGTCGTCTTTCTTGCGTTCCATCGCCGCGACTTGAGACTCAGTGAGGATCAAGCCTTCACCAGCTACCTTATCAGACAATGCCTTCAGGCGATCTTTAAAGCAAGCAAGACCATGACGAAGCCAGATACAACGAACGCCACTGGGTGAGACAAATGTTCCCCGTTTGCGCAGCTCGTTACTGGTGCGCGTTTGACCATGTGCGGGCTCTTCCAGTGCATACTCGAGCACAACGGTTTCAATAGCCGGGTCGATTCTGTTTTTAAGATTTGGGGTACGCCGATTACGATCAAACAAGGCTTCTACACCGCCTTCATCAGCCGCTTCTTTGTAGCGATAAAATGTATCTCTGGACAAACCCATCATCTTGCAGGCTTTTGAGACATTGCCGAGTTCTTCAGCGAGATTGAGTAGACCAACTTTATGTTTTATAACTTTGTCATTAGTATGAATCATGAGAGTTACCTCTTTGTGTTTTGATGTTTACGTTGCAGTTACATCAAAGCGGGTAACTCTCACTAAATCAAGCGTCGCTACGCTCCGCTTGATTTAGTGATGTGTCAGATTGGGTCTAAACTTCTACATTTAAAAACAGCGTTATTTTTTTGACTCAAATACCTTCCGTTTACCTTGGTTTTTTATCCTTTCCACCATTTTATTTTTCTGTCCTTGAAAAGGATTGTTACCCTGTCTAAACTCAATTTTTATTGGTGTACCAACTAATTTTAACGATTTTCGAAAAGCATTCTCGAGATAACGTCGGTAGGATGCAGGAACGGATTTCACTTGATTCCCGTGGATAACAAATCGTGGCGGATTTTGTCCAGCCATATGAGCAAATCGTAATTTGATCCTGTGATTACGAACAATCGGCGGCTGATGATCAGTAATTGCTTGTTCCAATATACGATTCAGTTTTGATGTTCCAACTTGAACATTCGCAGAATTGTAGGCTTTATTAATGCTGCCAAATAGATTCCCAACTCCCGTTCCATGTAATGCTGAAATAAAGTGTGTTTTAGCAAAATCAATAAAACGCAATTTTCTCTCTAATTCACGTTTAATCCAATCTCGTTGATCTGGTTCCAAACCATCCCACTTGTTAACCGCTATAACTAACGCTCTACCGCTATCTAACACCATTCCTAACAAAGAAGTATCTTGATCTGTAACGGTTTCTTGCGCGTCAATCACCAACACAACTACATTCGCATTATCTATCGCCCGTATTGTTTTGATGACACTGAACTTTTCGATCATCTCATTGACTCGCGCTCGTCGACGAACACCAGCTGTATCAATCAAAGTATAATGTTTTCCATTACGTTCAAATGGAACATCGATACTATCACGTGTCGTACCTGGTTGATCAAAAGCAATAACTCGATCTTCTCCAACAATACGATTAATTAATGTGGACTTACCGACATTTGGTCTTCCGAGAATGGTAACCGCGATCCCACGATCTGTTTCATCTTCTGGATCTGATACAAAAGCTTCTGATAATTGATTGAGTACAGATCCGATCAATTCTCCTTTACCTTGTCCATGCGCCGCTGAAATAGGGAAGGGATCACCCAGACCTAACGCAAAAAATTCGGCAATGACAACATCTCGAATTAGCCCTTCAGATTTATTGACCGCGAGAAGAATGGGCTTTTGCAGTTTACGTAGCTGATTTGCAATCGTTTGATCTTCAACATTCAACCCTTCTCGTCCATCGACAATAAAAACGATAACGTCTGCCTCTGCGGCGGCGCGTATCGACTGTTGAGAAATCAGCGCATCAATCCCTTCTTTTTTCTCAGTGAGCCCACCTGTATCAATAACAATACAAGCGGTTTCATCGAACATGACCTCGCCGTAAATACGATCTCTTGTCAGGCCAGGCTGATCTGCTACAAGCGCATCACGGGTTCCAGTGAGTTGATTGAAAAGAGTCGATTTACCAACATTTGGACGACCAACAAGGGCGATATACGGTTTCAAAGTAAGAGACTTTTGTTGATCGAACCTTTGGTGTTGGTGACGTGGGGGGTTATTTATTGGACTGTATACGCAGCAAGCGTTCCTTTAGAACTATAGGCAAAAAGTGCATTACCAACAACAAATGAGGTTGTAAGTATTGGGCTATTATCAAGCTTAACTCTGCCAACAAGCGAACCATCTTGACGATTTAACCAATGCAAATAGCCTTCAAAATCACCAGCAACTAAGTAGTTATCAAAACTCACAGGGGCCGATAAAGCTCGAGATTTGAGTAGATCTTGTTTCCAAACTGAATCCCCTGAATATCGATCTAGCGCCCAAATTTCACTTAATTCATCAGTAAGATAAACGTAATCATCATCAACACCTAAACCAGCATAAGAAGATAACTCCCTAGACCAACCTACCTTACCGGTCTCAAGTTCGACCATTGCAACACGTCCTTGAAATGTCGCGATATGGATCACACCATCCTTTAGAATTGGCTCAGCATCAATATCCACCATTCGTTCCAATGTTGATCTGCCAGTAGGTAACGCAATTCTTTTTTCCCAAATTAAACTGCCATTGGTGATATCCAAAGCTGTCAATATTCCACCATCAAAACCAACAATTGCCTTACCATCAGCTAACTGAGGAGCGCTAGTTCCACGTAACGTTAATAGAGGAACCGCTCTTTCATAGACCCATAACCTCTGCCCATTTTCTGCATCTAAACCAAACGCTTTTCCATCAACGGTTCGAACAACCACAACACCCAAATCAGCCTTTGGTGCTGAAAGTACTTCACTGGAAACAGTGGTTGTCCACAACACTTTTCCATCAGTGTCTGACAAAGCGAGTACTTCGCCATCTCTTGTACCAAGTAAAACGAGCCCTTCTCCATGTCCAGGACCGCCTGACAGACGTTTTTCAGTATCTGTTTCCCAATATTGTTTACCCGTTTCTACATCAAGAGCAATAACTTCGCCCTCACGCTCTGCTGCATAAATCACTCCCTTATCTGCTACGGGAGTCAATTTCAAGTAATATCCATCAGTACCATTACCGATACGTGTTGACCAAAGTTTTTTAATATTAATAACTGCTTCTATTTCTGCTAAAGGATTAAGAGTTTTCTGATTATCTTTGCCAGCCATATAGCTGGAGACTTTATCTTTAATTGAGCTACAACCACTCACAACTATAGCCAGTGAAACCGCTACAAAGATAATTTTTAATCTATTCGTATTCATTTACTTAATCCACCCGGGTCTTCGATATATTTACCGACCTAAATCATCCATTTTCATTTCTAAAAACTTATTACTACCTGGACCTGATGGGCTTAACGCAACGGCTTGTAAATAGGCGTTTTTTGCCTCTTCATGCTTACCTTGAGCCAGTAAAATATCACCTTTAAGTTCATGGTAAGAAGACAGTGTTGTCGTTTCATCTATGGTAGAAATAAGCAACCAGGCAGAATCAGGATTATCAGCACTTAAACGCAATTTAGCTAAACGCATGATTGCAGTTTGCTTTATCTCCTCAGGATTACCATTATCTATTATCCATTGTAAATGAGAAGCTGCCGTTTCTTGATCATCTGCTTCAACAGCGACTTTAGCTAACTTCAAAGCGGCAAAAGAGGCGTAAGGTGTTGTTGCATATTCCTCCATTAGCATCTTTCCCGTAGCAACAGCATCTTCTGCCTTTTCATCTACTAGTTGACTCTCTAACTGTGAAAATGTCATTGATGCATTTTCACCTTTTGCAGTCACTTGTCCTTGCCAAGCACGCCAACCAAAAAGTGCCGCACTACCAATAACAATTCCTAAAATGACGGAAGTACCGTTTTCTTTCCACCATTTTTTAATCGCGGCTACCTGTTCTTCTTCTGATGCGTAAATGTCTACCATGTTTTTTTCCTAGTCGTCTCTTTGTGTTCTATATTTATTCTGCTAAAAATTTTACTAGATCATTCTGATCTATCGTTTCTTGAAACCCTTCGTGAAGATTTTTTATGGATACTGTTTCATTTGCAATTTCATCATCGCCTAGAATGATAGCGTATCTTGCACCCGATTTATCAGCACGTTTAAATTGTGCTTTATAGCCTCCACCACTACAATTAGATATTAACTTTAATGTTGGTATTTGATCACGCAATTTTTCTGCGAGTATTAACCCCTGCTGATTAGCCTGCTCACCAACGGTTATCAAATAAACATCGGATGACGATGTCACTTTATGACCATTGTCTTTAAGTATTTCCACCAATCGATCCAACCCCATTGCAAAACCAATGGCAGGAGTTTCTTTGCCGCCAAAATGTTCGATCAATCCATCAAAACGACCGCCACCGCAAACTGTTCCCTGGGCACCAAGTTGATCCGTAATCCACTCAAAAACCGTTTTACTGTAATAATCAAGCCCTCTGACCAATCTCGAATTTACGTCGTATGCGACACCAGCTTGATTAAGAATCTCTCGCAGCCTTTGAAAGTGATCAGCAGATTCTCCATCCAAATATTGTTGGAAAGTTGGCGCCCCTTTGATCAATTCGGCCATCTTCGGATTTTTACTGTCTAAAATCCGTAATGGATTTTTATGTAAACGTCGTTGACTATCTGCATCAAGTTGATCTTCACTCGCGCTAAAATAGCTGATTAGATCAGTTCGATAACGAGCACGTGTTTCAGCAGTACCGAGCGTATTTAGCTCTAACCTTAAGCCTTCGAGGCCTAGTGCCTTCCATAATCTTGCAGTCATTAAGATTAGTTCAGCATCAATATCTGGACCCGACATTCCAAATGTTTCAACACCAACCTGGAAAAACTGTCGATAACGACCTTTTTGTGGTCGCTCGCGTCGAAACATAGGACCGATATACCAAAGTCGTTGGATCTGATTATGAAACAAACCATGTTGCATTCCTGCTCGCACAGTCCCTGCTGTCCCTTCAGGTCGAAGTGTCAGGCTATCTCTCCCCCGATCCTCAAAAGTGTACATTTCTTTTTCGACAATATCAGTTACTTCGCCGATAGAACGCTTAAACAATGCCGTTTGTTCCAAAATAGGCATGCGGATTTGTTGGTAACCATAGCTTTCAAAAACATTGCGAACGGTATCTTCAAGATACAACCACAGCGCCGTCTCATCAGGGAGAATATCGTTCATTCCTTTTACGGATTGCAAGGTTTTAGACATCAGGATCTGTACCAGAAATTTTAGCGGTAAGCACCACTTTCATCAATAGTGAATCGAGCGACTTCGCCTCGTGCCAGAGAGTCAAGATCAATGATTTCCCCCTGATAATTCATAATGACAACCGATGCTTTACCAATAACGACACTAAAAGGCGCGCCGCCTGTCAGACTCACAACTTCTCCCGGTGTTCCAATTCTTGAAAATCGTATCTTGTTCGAATTATCGGTTATCTCAACCCAGGACTCCTCGGTAAATTGTAATATTATTCTTTGGTCATCAAATTCACCCGTGTGTGCTTCTGTGACTTCAGTGGAAGCAACAGAAGGTTGCTGCTGTGCTTGTTGGGTAGTTTTTACTTCTTCTGATATGGACAATAGTTCATTCGATAATTCGCCATGAGGAGTTTGATCTGGAGCTGTTGGCAACTCAGAAAATTGCACTATGGCAAAAACATGCTCCAATACTCTTGGTTCTTCCTGTCCTGCTTCTACGACATGTGTGTTCTCAGACTCAGTTGGCATTAGCAATTTCGTTCCGTTATTTAATTCAACATCCGTTTGAATAATTTCTACAACGTTAGCTTCCAATGATGTGCCCACTTGTTCAGATTTCTCAATATCTTGATCGTCTAATACAACAGGAGATTTTTCTGAAGATATTGCGGGAACTGAGCGATTTGACTGCCACCATAGCCCAAGTAATAAGACCAACGTTGCGATTAATGAGTAGGTGACAGCCTTAATATGCTTATCACCGCTACCCGTTTGTTGTTCAGGTTGGCTAGCAAAAGGTTCTAAGACCGGTGCCGTTCTAACATTTTTATCAAGTTGTTCAACAAGCTGATCTGAGTTTAGTTCAACGATAGCGGCATAACTGCGGAGATATCCGCGTACATATGCAACTGCAGGAAACGGATCATAGTCATCGTTTTCAAGCGCTTGAACTTGATGTTCACTCAAACGCAAACGTTGAGCTATAACACCCAGGCTGAGATCCTTTAGCTCTCTGGCATCCTTGAGTCGTTGCCCCGGTGTTTTCAGATTTTGATCAACACCCGTATTCACTACTTATTCTCCGATTTGAGCAACAATCTGGTTTCCTCAGAGTCAGGGAATTTATTTTTTAGCTGTAATGCATAACTTGCAGCAGTATCCCGATCACCTAATGCTTTTTCTATTTTTATCGCAAGCCACAATGAGCGAGGATTATGCTTTGACGCAGAGCCATAACGCTCAATATAACCTCGGGCGGGTAAATATCGTCCCAATTGATAACTCAACTCAGCCATTTGGAATAGCACGGGAGCCATATAAGGATTTGCCTTTAGTGCTGACCGAAAGTGAATTTCTGCTTGTTCAAAGGCTTGATTATTTTTGGCGCATAAACCCGCATTGAGATAGGCAAATTCAGGCGTTTGATAAAGAGGATTTGCTACCGCTCGTGTAAACATTTTGTCTGCTTTTTGACGTTGATTATGACGACACAAGTATTGTCCATAATTATTAAGTGCACGTGGATCTTGAGGTGCTAGATTTACTGCTCTTTTGAAATGGTCTCCAGCTTTACCATCTTCACCTAGACGTGAATAGAGAATACCCAGAGCATTGTGTGCCTCTGCAAATTGAGGATCAATTTTGATCGCCTTTAATAATTTGTTCAGCGCCCTTTTACTATCATTCCTTTTCATATACACCAGCGCAAGCTCAAGATTCAATTCAGCTGCTCGTTCAGGAACATCAGCAACGGTAGTTGGCGAACCACTAGTTTGATTTGTAATACATCCTCCAAGCAAAGTAGAGGTTATAAAAATGCAAATAAGAATAGGGTGCTTCATGCCGCTTCTCCTTGAGAATCTTTTGACGAATCGCGTCTAAAACGTTCTGCTTTTGCCGTGACCTGACCAGCTAACTGTCCACAAGCTGCATCGATATCATCTCCTCGCGTTTTTCGAGTTACCGTCACAAGGCCTGACTCGATCAAAATTGTTCTAAAACGATCAATTGTTTGTTTTGAAGAGCATTTATACACTGAACCTGGAAACGGATTGAAAGGAATCAGATTGACCTTTGAGGGAATACCTTGAAGTCGTTTTACCAATTCACGAGCATTCGCAGCACTGTCATTAATACCATCCAACATAACATATTCAAACGTAATATGATTATGAGATTCATCAACGTCGGTAAAACGATGGCAAGCGTCAAGCAATTTCTCTATTGGATAGGTCTTGTTGATCGGCATAATTTTTTCACGAATTTCATTATTAGGTGCATGTAATGAAATGGCCAAACTGACAGGACTCACCAGTTTTAGTTGATCTATCGCAGGAACAATCCCCGAGGTACTAAGTGTTACACGGCGGCGGCTTAATCCATAGGCAAAGTCATCCATCATAAGATCCATTGCCGAAACGACATTATCAAAATTCATCATTGGCTCGCCCATACCCATCATGACAACGTTTGTGATCGGCTGTCGTCCCTCTGAATTCCAGCCAAGTTGTTTATTTGCTTGCCAAACCTGGCCAATAATTTCACCTACTGTCAAATTTTTATTAAAACCCTGTTGGCCAGTAGAGCAAAATTTACAATCGAGAGGACAGCCCACTTGTGATGAAACACAGAGTGTCCCTCGGCTGTTTTCTGGAATAAAAACGGCTTCGACTGAATTGAAGCCGTCTATTTCAAGTAACCATTTTCGTGTGCCATCTTTCGAAATCTGTTCGTGTTTTATTTTAGGTGGTTCAATGCGAGCGATATCTTGGAGCTTTGCTCGGAGTGACTTACTCAAGTTGGTCATCTGATCAAGATCAGCAACACCCGCCTGATGAACCCACTTCAACACTTGATTTGCACGAAACGGTTTTTCGCCCAAATCAGCAAAAAACCGGATCATCGCTTTGCGGTCTAGATCGAGTAGGTTTATTCGATCTTCCATCGAAATTTAATATCGCTTCACGATTTCTTCTGGCTTAAAGAAGAAATTGATCTCCGCTTCGGCGGTTTCTGGTGCGTCAGATCCATGTACAGCATTGTGAGCTGCAGAACGTGCAAACTCGGCACGTATTGTTCCAGGGTCGGCTTGTTCAGGATCAGTCGCACCCATTATCTTTCGGTATCGTTTAATTGCAGACTCGCCTTCTAGTACTTGTATCATGACTGGATCAGAGATCATAAATTCGATTAAAGCATCATAAAACGACCGATCTTTATGTACCGCATAAAACTCACTTGCTTGCTCCTGGGTCAGGTGCATCATTTTCGCTGCTACTATGGTCAGCTTGTTTCTTTCAAATCGATGATAAATCTCACCAATATGTCTATCTTTTACGGCATTCGGTTTAATAATCGAAAGCGTGCGCTCAATGCTCATTTACTGTCTATCTCCAGGGTATTGCAGTCTATATATAGTGAAAAGGAAAACCGACCGCGATTATACGAGGGATTGGGTTGCTTTGGAACAACAAAAGCAGGATGATTTCGATCATTAAAATTCGTCAAATACACGTCTTTTTACAACTGATTCGTATAACGAAATACGATAGCGCTAAAAAATGTTAACATCCTAACTATAAGGGCTAACAAAGGGAGTCAAAAATGTCACAAAAAAAGTTGGTGTTCCAAGTTCACTTTAATAAAAACATCTTCAATCTTTTTCCGCTTCTAACTTTTATTTTCACGGCTTATTTATTTACCGTAACCGCTGAAGCTTCGGTAGACTCAAAACCTGCCTGGATGCTACTAGACAACAGTAACATCATGTATAGCCCATCTTTTCTGTTATCTAACAATTTTATCAACGAGGAACAGAATGATTTAAATGGTTTTACCCTGCAACTTAGAGATATTGGTCACGAAAACGGCATCATCTTTGAAGGAGCAGAGACTACCCATGAAATAAAACTGGATTTTCCACTCCCAAGTGACACTATCATGGAAGACGCAAATATTCGTTTAAAATATAGGGTTTCCCCCCTGCTAAATGATTTAGCAAATTTACAGCTCTCAGTTGACAATTACCCTCTTGAACAAGTTCGTTTGGGTTCTAAAGGCGTGGATCAAATATTAATTGCCGATATTCCGAAACGTTTCTTGCGTAATGGCAGTATCAGACTCACTGTGCGTGCAGCATTACCGATCACAGAAGATCGCTGTTTGGACTCACGGGTGAACGGCAGTAATTTACATATTGATTCTGAGTCAACCTTCACCATGCACTACTCAGGAAAAATAGGCTCTCTGCGTGATGCCTGGACACTCATGCCTCACAAGGTTTTGTTATCCATTCCTGATCGTGAATTTAATACTGCTGAGTTTAATGCCGCCTGGGAGTTATTAGACAATCTCAAACGTCAAGGTAAAGATGTTGAAGTCGTAAAATTTCCTGAAATAGGTCATATCGTGGTGGCGAAACATGCTGAACTTGAACAATTACTACAACAAGAACTCGTTAAGCTTGAACATAAAGAAAGCAATAGTTACTTCTTAAGTGAAGAGATAAAAACCTCAAACATGGCATTAGTTAACAGTCCGGTTCGTAGCCTGATCGCGATTCTTGATCCTCAACAAACGGGTGCTTTTCAACTGATGAATAACCCCTGGCGCAAGCTGGGGGTGAACGGGCAATACAGATCGTTTTCGGTGGATTATGCGGATAACCTCAGTGGTTTAGGTAGCATCCCCGCAGTTGAAAATGCACTTAAACTGAAATTATCTGATCTAGGCGCTGATACTTCCACGCGCTATGTACGATCTAACATTAAATGGAACCTGATATTGGACCCTTTCCGTATTCCAGCAGGTACAAGACCAAACCGCCTTTTCCTAAACATCATGGCTCCACCGCCATCAGACAAACCACCTTTTGAATTATATGTATATCTTAACGATATTATGATCCATGCAACTCGTTTAGTTGACGGTCAAAACAGACAGGAAATTTCTATTCCTCTACCCGATAATTATCAGGAACCATACAATCGTATCCAGATCCAACTTCACAATATAGATCCACAAGGGGATTGCCGAGCAGATTTAGCCGCTTTTCCGGTACAGATTCTCCCGGACAGCTCATTAATAGTTGAACGTGATCAAAGTTTACCTAAATATTTTTCTGAATTACCAGTCTATTTTGCGAATAATTTTGATATTTATTTACCAGCAGATTATTTAGAAGCACCACACAACGCTTTACCCTACGTCTCAGCTTTAACTTCTAGATTACCGGTTCCATTCAAAACACGTATTGCAAAGTTTTCTGAAACTGGCGAGCTTATTTCACCTGAAAGACCTTTCATTGCAATAGGCGATCTTAAACTGGACAGCCTGGAAACCCCTGTTAGATTCGATCAAGGTGAAGTACAAATAGTTGATCGAAACAAAAACCCTCTGTTCAAGGTTGAGGAGCTACCTGATGTGACTATCGCACAGCTAGTGAGTAGCAAGCAGCAAAAAGGCCTGTGGTTACGCTCAACGAATAAAGAGGGCTTTCCTGATATTCAGAAGCTATTCCTGAATCATGATGACGTTGCCTTCGCCGATCATTCAGGTTTACTCTTTACAATGAACAGCCAACAACCAACTTTGGCGACTACTTATTATCCTGAAGCAAGAGATTGGCTTGCATTACTGGGTAAATACCGGTTTTGGTTGTTTGTTATTGGCTGGTTGGCACTAACATTAATTGTCGTCTATTTGTTTAGACGTGCAAGGCAACATAGAGATCATTCGGGCCGAAGCTAATGGTGGAAGACACCTCTGATAGAGGCGTTGGAGCAAACGTTCCACCAGAATCGCCCGACCGCAAGTCAACAAAATTCATCCCATTAGGTGAGTTATTGCTTGAACAGGGATTGATTACGGATGAACATCTCGAAAAAGCACTGGCATTACAGCAAAGATGGGGAACCCGCTTAGGAGATATTTTGATCTCTAAAGGCTGGGTTCAACCATTTGCGTTTTATCGTGTTCTTGCTGATCAATACAGCAAACCTTTTATTAATATGATGGAAGTGCCTCCAGAAAAATCCTTATGGCGCGAATCAGAAATTGATCAATACACCGAACACCTGGTTCTCCCTTATAGACAGGAAAAAAATAAAACCATCTTTGTCTGTGCTGATCCTTCTCCGGAAGCAATTTATTATATGCATGAACAAACTGATGGTGCTTACGATTTTGTCATCACCTCGAAATTTGACATTATCTGGATTGTCCAACGCGAAGCTAGAGACTTTTTAGTTGATAATGCTGTTAATGATCTAGCCAATAAACAACCCGTTAACTCTGCAAAACAGGTCTTCACTACAGCACAATTAATCTGGATTTATATTGTGCTCTTGCTAATATTACTTTGCGTTACGCTCTGGCCAATCAAAGCGTTAATCACCATAAATTTATTCATATGTGTGTTCTTGTTACTCAATTTTAGTTTGCGCATTTTATTTGCCTGGGTGGGGGGGGATACACAAATCGACGTCAAAGTTACCGACGAAGAAGTACTTGCACTAACCGATCAAGATCTGCCAACTTATACCGTACTGGTTCCTATGTATAAAGAACCTGAAGTCCTGCCAATTATCACCTCCGCGATCAGAAACCTTGATTACCCACTATCTAAACTGGATATCAAATTGATCCTGGAAGATGATGATGAAGAAACAGTACAGGCTGCGAAGGAGTTAGGGCTAGAAGGCATTTTTGAAATCATTCGTGTACCTGACTCACTGCCGAAAACAAAACCCAAAGCCTGTAATTATGCACTGAGTTTTGCCCGTGGCGAATTAGTGACTATCTATGATGCTGAAGATCGTCCAGAACCTGATCAACTCAAAAAAGCCGTGATCGCATTTCGTAAAGCACCTGATAATACCGCCGTTATTCAAGCTCGACTAAATTATTTCAATGCCAACGAAAACTGGTTAACACGGATGTTTACGTTGGAATATTCCTTGTGGTTTGATTTTTATCTGCCAGCACTCGAAGCACTAAGAATTCCTATTCCTCTTGGCGGCACTTCAAACCATTTTAAAATGCACATCCTCAAAGAGGTAGATGCCTGGGATCCCTATAACGTCACAGAAGATGCCGATCTAGGTGTGCGCTATACACAATTGAATTACCGTGTAGGCATTGTTAATTCGACTACCTATGAAGAAGCAAATAGTCATATCGGTAATTGGATACGGCAACGTTCACGTTGGATCAAAGGATATATGCAAACCTATCTGGTTCATATGCGTCATCCCATTGATCTCTATCGCTCACTCGGCGGCGGTGCCTTTTGGGGATTCCAATTTTTCATTGGCGGCGCCGTTTTAAGTGCATTGATGGCGCCGTTTTTATATTTTATGTATTTCTTCTGGCTGTACACACAAACCCATGCGTTGGATTTATTATTCCCAAGTTTTATCCTTTACATAAGCTTATTTAATTTGCTTATTGGAAATGGCTTGCTGATTTATCTTTCAACCTTAAGTGTTTTCAAACGGCGATTCTATAGTTTGATCCCATGGGCGTTAACCATCCCCTTCTATTGGATTTTGATGTCCATTGCATCCTACCGAGCATTATGGCAATTGATCCATGATCCTTTTTATTGGGAAAAGACCGTTCACGGATTAACCTCACATAAACATGATAGCGATGTGATTCCGCCACCGATTACCAAGCCAGGCTCAACGTAATGGCAGAAATAATTACTGAAGCCAAACCCCGGCCAACTCATAATCTTTTAGCATTGATGCTGATCACATTGGTCTTCGCAATGTTTAGCTTCTGGTTACTTAGTAATCACTATGTCAGTGATATTGCTATGTTCCGGTGGGCAAAAGTGCTCGGTGTTATGGATGCAGAAACGATTCGGATGGAACACTTTCGTTTTATTTACCCGCATGCGCCTTTTTACATGCTGATACCTTTTACGCTGTTACCTGATGATGCACAGGCCGCTGCACCCTATTTTATTTCAGGTCTGACCGTTGCCATATTATTGGCTTTGTGGAATCACCACCTGCGTAGAAATATTCGCCCAATTTGGCAGCGAGCACTACTTATATTATTGATCATTAGTCAACCGACTGTCCTTTGGGCAGCAACCAGCGGTGGTTATACGGCTATTAGTTTGTTGATGTTTTATCTGTTGTATCGAGCCTGTCTACGGATGATTTATCAAGAAGATGTTCGTTCGTTCATCATGCTCGGCATGATTCTCGCGTTGTACTTTTTTGCAGATCCCATTGCGCTGTTTCTATTCGTCGCGCTGGTTCCTTTCCTTTCGATTATCGCGCCACGTAAAATGTTACTTGGCTCACCGATAAGTGTATATTTGATGATAGCCATGCCGTTACTAATTGCGGTTTTATCCTGGGCTTATCTCAATTGGATCTTCGAAGGAAACGCACTCATTTTCGCACGCGAGCCTGATTCATCTTTTCTAGGCGGTTGGCAAGACACCCCAACATCAGAATGGCTAAGACTTTACGGTGGACTTTGGCTCGCACCCCTTGTCGCTGCTTTCTTACAATTGGGTCTGCTTTTCCCAGTTGTCTTTTTGCTGGTGCCCCTTACCGCACGCTTTGGTAACCATCTTAAAGCAAGCATCATTTTATTATTTCACCCAGTGATTGCTATTGCATTTGCCAGCAGCAAATACTTCTTATTTCATCCGCTGGAAATTCTGACTCTGATCAGTGCAGGTGTCATGGCCGAGCTGACAATGATCTCCTTCGCACACCGTTGGAAACTCCCAGCTTTGATCATATTACTCCTTATCGGTTCGCTCTCTGGTTGGCACCGTTTTGCACAATACACAGAACCAGAAATGCGTCACTGGTACCTGGCCTTCACCAATAGCCTTTCTGGAGAGCTATATCATGCAGATGCTGTGCTTGGTGAATGGTTGGCCAAACAAAAAGATAAAGATGTTCTGATTGACGAGAGGAGTGCATATCGTGTGATAGTTGCGAAAGGAAATGCACATCAACTCCACTTGCCGATTTCTGATCGATTTAAAATACAAACACGTTTTCAACGACCAGATACTGATCTTATTGTTGTACCTGATCCTTCAACCAAGAAAGGTGGAAGAGACCGGATCAATCTTCTCTACCCTGAACTTTATAAAGAGGGTCTAGCAGGTTTCAAACGTGTTTATGATTATGCAGGTTGGCGGGTCTATCAAAATGAATCTTGATACGCTCACCGATCGCCGGTCATTATTTTTGATTCTCGCAATTAGCAGCATGTCTGCTTGTGATTACCCAACGAAACCCGATCTGGTTGGTTTTAATTTTTTACAGGACAGGCATACTGCAATGAATTCAACTGGTGCATGCTTATCAATGCAACACTTGCGTCTAACAGGTGCAAACTCCGTCGTTCTTGTACCTTTTTTAAAACAAGATACACCTCAATCTATTGTTGTTGACAAAAGTGATGCCGTCACAGACGAACAACTGATTGCTGCATTAGAACTGGCAAAAAAACACCATTTACATCGCGTGCTTAAACCACAAATTTTGATTGAAAATTCCTGGGCTGGTGCCATTACACAACAAAATTCTGAACAAGAAACCAATTGGTTTAATAACTACACTCAGCAACTTCTTTATTATGCACAGCTTGCTGCAACCCATCAGGTCGATGCCTTTGTGATTGGTACAGAATTAAAAAAAATACAAGCTAGCAAACATTGGCCTGACGTGATCAAAAAAATACGATCCGTTTATTCTGGAAAACTAACTTATGCAGCAGGAGAAGTTGCAGGCATTGAAACGTTTCCTTATTGGGATCTACTCGACACCGTTGGCGTGACCTTGTATCCCGACATGACACAAGAAAAAATCACCGATACATTAACAGAACAATTAGAAAAACTGGCAAATGATTTTCAACAACCGGTCTGGATTCTCGAAATCGGTATACCCTCAGCAAAAGGTTGGGAATCACGACCATGGGATTGGCGTTCGATAGAAACATCATCGCCGTCGGCAGATCCAGATGCTCAGGCAAATTTGATCCGTCGCTGGTTAACCTCGTTGGAAAAAACTCAATCGTCAAATATCGAAGGGATCTGGATCTGGCAGTGGAACAGTTCTCCACAAGCGGGTGGCCGTAATGACACCAGCTACACCGTACAAAATAAATTGGCTCAAGCCGTTGTTCATCAACACTGGCGATCTCCGCTTAGTCTATTTATGAGGAAAATCAGCGAATGTACAAGTTAATATTTTCTCTTTTATTACTCCCGATTTTAATCCTTCCGCGAAGCAGTTTTGCGGTCAGCCCCTGGATGTTATCTGAAGGTGAGCTCTATTACTCAGGTGGTCTTAGTTATTCGACCAGTGACAAAAGTTGGGATCGTAGCAGTAAACTTAGAGACTCCAGTTGCCATTCACAAACTTTCCGATCAAATCATCAGCTGGAATATGGTTACAGCTACTACCACACCCTAATTGCGAATTTGGAATTAATCGATAAACATTGTGGCGATGAAGACTACACAGGCCTGGGTGACTTACGTCTTGGCATCCGTGGACGATTAAATGTATTTGAAAATGGTAAAACCTGGGAAGTAACTTTGATCGTTCCAACCGGCTACTCACGCAGCAACCGCACTCGACCTGGCAATGGAGAATTCGGTATTGAAGGTGGGTTAGCGTATCTTTCTCGTGGTGAAGAAAGAGACTTCGCACAGCAGTGGGACTTTCTAACCGGTGCATCCGTACGTTTATGGGCGAACGGTCCGGCAGATCAGTTTTTAACCTACGCAACAGTCCGCCGACATATTGGAAAATCTGGTCGTTTGAGCGTGGGACTCAGTGCAGATATTTCTTTTCAAAATGAAGGCAACACCAGAAATAACTTTGCCGATGGAACACAACTTTCCGATTACGATAGAGTAACTGCAAGAATAAGCTGGGCAAATCGACTCAACGAAGACTGGCGGTATAAAATCGGTGCTTCCCATGTAGCCTGGGGACGAAATGCAGGACACAGTATGAAAATCGGCATCACATTCAGTCGACACTGGGGGTCATAAACCATTGGGGTTATAAAAATGAGCAGCTATTTAACTAAAAAAAATAACTCAACAATCATACGATCAATTTTAAAATTTTTATGTGCATTTCTTTCTGTCTACGCCATTCACACATCTGCAGCAATACAAAACGAGATCCATGCACTGCACCTGACAATGGATGAATTGGATGCCGAAGTTATTTTCCGTAAAGAATATAATGACAAATCATCATTCCCAGTCACGGTCATTGATACAGGTGATCAAAAATTAACGGGTCGCGTTAAAGTCTCTGGCAGTTTCTCCAGGCGCTTCAATAAAAAAAATCTGATCATAAAACTTGATAACGACCAACTATGGAATGGTCAAAAAAAGATTTCCTTAGATGGCATGGCAACTGATGGCTCCATGTTACGCGAATGGCTGGCCTGGCAATTAATTGAAGATCTTGGTATGTCGGGGCCCAGAGTAGAATACATCCGTGTGTACATAAATAAAAAGTACCACGGGCTTTTTCTTCAAACAGAATGGATAGACACCAAATTATTTGATCGTTTTGGTCTTGGTAAAACAGGCCAATTTTTTCATCCTGTCGATTCAAAATTTTGTGGTGATTTTCGTTATTACGAAGATAAAAAAATTGAGTCTTGCTGGTTCAAACTCTCACCGCGAGATGATGACTTTACGCCTTTGATCGATGCCTACGCACAGATCAAAAAAATATCAATAGAAAATTTTGATCAATACATTGCAAACAATTTCGATGAAGAATCAGTAATCAACTGGCTAGCACTTAATATCCTGACCAGCAATGGTGACACTTACAACAAAAATTATTTTCTCTATCAACCAGAAGCGACAAAGAAATGGGTCGTCATTCCCTGGGATTATGATCTAACCTTTGGTCGAAATTGGGATCCTTTCCTTGAATTTCCAAAAAGTATTTTGAATGATAATTTTCAATATTATTATCCACCACAACTCGGCGCCGAAAATCCGTTAAAAGAAAAGGTCATGCGCAATCCAGCATTGAATAAAAAAGTGATCGCTAAATTATTACACTTGCTCGGAATTGAAAAACAAGGAACAGACAATAACTTCGGCTGGTTTAATCCTGATCAATTAAAGACAAGAATTGATCAAGCCGCCGTAAAACTCGAACCGCATCATGAAGGCGATCCTTTTTTAAAAGAGCAAGCTATCGACTACAAGAAAGAAATTCAAACTCTCTGGCATTATGCACAACGCCGTTATGCTTATTTAAAAGAAACATTGACCGGCGAATACCAATGGGATGCTGAAAAAGCAATGTGGAATTACGATGAAGAACCGGCTCCTAGAAACCCTTTCCCAAGTTCCTTACGTGTTCGTCAAACGATTTTAGAAAATGGGGAATATACATTAATTACCGCACCGGCCTATGGTTATGCCCTAAGTGGTATACGTTTAAAAGATAACCTCGGCCCCGCAGAATTCAGTGCCGAGTCAGAAATGGATCAACTTCCATTACTACTTCCGACCAGCTATCAACCTGAATCTTGTATTCAACGAAATTGGTACCTGTCTTTACTTTCGCCCTACCATGACAGAATCATGGATCTACAACTTGAATACTTGCAAGAAAACTCGCAAAGAAATGAAATCGGAAAAAATGTTAATGAAGCAGATCTAAAACTGTGGGCACTCAACGGACGCGAATGGAGACAACTCGATGCTCAAATTAATACACTTTCAAATGTATTTACGCTTGAAAACTTCACCATGCAGTCAGGCACGGTTTTAAGATTTGCAGCTTGCTCAGTTGAGCAGAATAATTAGAAATAAAGTTTTATTTGAGAGTGTTTTTATATGTAGAAATTCAGATTTGATCTGACAGTTACCCAATTATCAGTAACCGACTGTCAGGTTAAGTTTAATTCACAAACTTTTCCTTCCAGATAGCTTGTCCGTCGATGAGTGTTTCCATCGGCGTCCTCCCGCAGCACATTTTGCCTTGGTGAGTTCGTTGAGTATTGTATTTGAGCAACCATTCGTCAAGGTCGAGTTGCAGTTCATCAATCGATTGGTAAATTTTCTTACGCAAAGCGACTTGATAAAACTCATTGAGGATCGTCTTATGGAATCGCTCACAAATACCATTCGTCTGAGGTGATTTGACCTTGGTTTTGGTGTGTTCGATATTGTTCAACGCCATATAAAGCTGATAATCATGCTGGTCAGCTCGCCCACAATACTCCGTCCCTCTATCTGTCAAAATGCGCAACATAGGCAAACGTTGTTCTTCGTAGAATGGGAGGACGCGGTCATTGAGCATGTCAGCTGCCGTAATCGGTGTTTTAGTCGGGTACAGTTTCGCGTGAGCGACCTTGCTGTAAGTATCAACAAACGTTTGTTGATAAACCCGACCAATGCCTTTGAAAGTACCGACATAGTAAGTATCTTGCGAGCCAAGATAACCAGGGTGTGCCGTCTCTATCTCGCCACAAGCCTCATCGTCGTCTTTCTTGCGTTCCATCGCCGCGACTTGAGACTCAGTGAGGATCAAGCCTTCACCAGCTACCTTATCAGACAATGCCTTCAGGCGATCTTTAAAGCAAGCAAGACCATGACGAAGCCAGATACAACGAACGCCACTGGGTGAGACAAATGTTCCCCGTTTGCGCAGCTCGTTACTGGTGCGCGTTTGACCATGTGCGGGCTCTTCCAGTGCATACTCGAGCACAACGGTTTCAATAGCCGGGTCGATTCTGTTTTTAAGATTTGGGGTACGCCGATTACGATCAAACAAGGCTTCTACACCGCCTTCATCAGCCGCTTCTTTGTAGCGATAAAATGTATCTCTGGACAAACCCATCATCTTGCAGGCTTTTGAGACATTGCCGAGTTCTTCAGCGAGATTGAGTAGACCAACTTTATGTTTTATAACTTTGTCATTAGTATGAATCATGAGAGTTACCTCTTTGTGTTTTGATGTTTACGTTGCAGTTACATCAAAGCGGGTAACTCTCACTAAATCAAGCGTCGCTACGCTCCGCTTGATTTAGTGATGTGTCAGATTGGGTCTAAACTTCTACAATTAACCTGACTACTTCGGGAATAACAACTAGGTTTCAAAAACTAGTTCGTTCTGTTCTTGGTTATTATTGATCAGTAATTCTTCAAATTGTTTTGCAGGAACAGGTGGACTTAGATAAAACCCCTGATACTCATCACAACCATTCGTTCTTAGGAAGTTGAGATGATCGCTTGTTTCGACACCTTCTGCTACGACATTAAGCTGCAGACTCTTCGCTACGGTAATAATGAGCTTTGCTAATTCGCCGTTTTTTCCATTTGCATCAATATCTTTTATAAATGCGCGATCAATTTTTAAGGTCGTTAGAGGTAGTTGATTGAGGTAACTTAATGAAGAAAATCCAGTTCCAAAATCGTCCATTGAAATACTAATCCCCATATTCTTGATGGTTTCGAGTAAATGGATCGAAGTATCAATATTATTCATGGTACAGCTTTCAGTGATTTCAAGGTCAACATGCTTGGAATCTATACCTGAACCTTCCAATGCGCTACAGACTTCATCAATAAAAATTTGGTGGTTAAATTGTTTGACTGAAACGTTGACACTTATCTTAAGGTTATCATAACCTTTCATGTGCCATTGCATTGTTTGTTTACAAGCTTCTTCTAAAACCCATCTACCAATTGGGATAATCAAACCTGTTTTCTCAGCAATTGGGATGAATTCAAATGGTGGGACCAGTCCTCTTTCGGGGTGGTTCCAGCGAATTAAAGCCTCCATCCCTTTAATTATTCCAGTCTCGACACAAACTTTTGGTTGGTAGTAGATCTCCAGTTCATTATTCCCAAGTGCTCCACGTAAGTCCTTTTCCAGTACAAGGGATTGAAGGGCTTCAGATTTCATTTCTTCATTGTAAAAACAGAACTGATTTCCACCGGTTTCTTTAGCGCGATTCATTGCTAGATCGGCTTGCTTGATCAGATCTTCTTTCTCATTTTCATCCTCTGAAGACATAGATGAAATCGCAATACCAATGCTCCCTGTACTGATCAATTCATGGTCATTGACAATATGCGGATTTGATAAAATTTCCAGTAATTCTTGAGCAATTCCAATCACATCATCTTTTGAAGTTACTCCTTCAAGAATAAGAGAAAATTCATCACCACCTAATCTAGCTAGAGTATTGGCTTTCTGCGTTACATTTCTCAAACTTTCAGTAACTGATTGGAGAAACTTATCTCCAACTTCGAGCCCTAAAGAATCATTAATATTCTTAAAACGATCGAGGTTTACTACCAAAACAGCAATTTCTTCTTGTGTGTGTCCCGGGATTGCTAGTGCATGTGCTAAACGATCTTTGAACAATGTTCGGTTTGGTAGATTAGTCAGGTTGTCATAATAAGCCTGATGATGGATCTTTTCTTGAGCTATATGTTGTTCAGTGATGTCTTGTACTACACCAAGCATGTGAGATACTTTTCCCTCAGCATTAATGATCAACTCGGCATGTTGATGAACAACCTGGAGTTTTTTGTCAGGATGATCTATCCGATGTTCTACATCGAATGGAATATTATGTTTTAGTGAGAAAAGTACGGCCTGTTTAACTTTCTCGCAATCATCTGGGTGCACCATTTCTAAGAATGCGGCACTGTTATTCTCAAATTTATATGAGTCTACACCAACGAGTTCGTAGACTTCTTCTGACCAATATTGATAATCTTTCTCTACATCCCAATCCCAGTAACCAATCCTCGCCATTCTATGAGCTTGACTTTGGCGTAGTTGATTTTTATATAATTCCAGACTTGTGTTGAAAGTTTTTAGTCCATTACGAACCCTTTGTTTGAAGATCGGTAAATTAATGGGCTTAACAATAAAATCAGTTGCACCACTATCGAACGCTTTTTCTACAGATTCTGTATCTTCTAATCCTGTCAGCATCAAAATAGGGATCTTAAACTTATGTTCTTGCTCACGAATAGCAATAGAAGCTTGATAGCCATCCATTACAGGCATTATTACGTCCATGACGATCATATTAGGAGAATATTCGGCAACAGAAGTCACGGCTTTCTGTCCATTTTCAGCGGTGATTACATCATAACCTTCACTCTGCAGTGCTTTCTTGGTGTATAGACGACCGATAAGCTCATCATCTACAACAAGGATAAGCGGTGTTTTCCTTTCATGAGAATCTTTAATCAAGTTTAGGTCACCAGTTCCATCATCAGTGTTTGTATTGCTGCTTGACTTTTTTCAAACAGAATACTGATCTCTTCTACCTGTGTATGGATATTTTCTGTTTTAGCCATACAGCATTTCTCTTCCGTGTCTTTACAAAGTTCAAAAAGTTGTTGAATACCTAAAGCGCCACTACTTCCTTTTAAGGCATGCGTAGCACTTTTGACTCCTTCAAAGTTAGCCGCTTCCAGGTGACGTTCCATCTCAGTAATGTTTTTTTTGCCTGAGTTAACAAAAGCATCAATGATCAAATTCATTGAATCTCCCATCGTCTCCATGGTTTCTTGAAACTTATGTTTGTCAATAATATCGGCTGCTGGCTTATGTCCTTTAGCTTTTATCTCATTCGAAATACTTTCTTGAGATAAATTTTGATCTTGTACAACGAAATTCTTATTAAAGTTATTAACTTTTAAAGTTGTCAGACATCTAAATAGCATCTCAGACAGGCTCTTTAAGCTATAAGGTTTGGCAAGATAATCATCCATTCCTGCATCAAGACATTTTTCTCGATCACTTTCCATCGCGTTTGCTGTTAAAGCCACAATTGTAATAGGGTCTAGTGTGAACTCTGCTTCATGTTTTCTAATCATCTTGGTTGCTTCAAATCCATCTATTACTGGCATCTGACAATCCATCAGGATGAGATCGAAATTTCCTACCCTTTGGAGATCTAAGGCTTCTTGTCCATTAGAAGCTACCTCAAAACTAAGCCCAAGTTTAGAGAGCATTTCTCGCCCCACGTGTTGATTAACAGGATTGTCATCGACAAGCAGGATGTGCCCAGTCAATTTTTGGGTATCGTCAGAGGGGGCTTTTACTTTTTTCCATGAAGAGGTTTGCTTATTCAGAACAGTAACAATAGTGTCATACAGCATGGATTGCCTGATCGGTTTATTGAGCATCATATCTAGAAGATTTTCTTCATTGTTAACTCGCTCCAGACTCATCGAACTCAGGAGAATGATCTTGAGATTAGCCAATGCGGAGTGGTTGCGAATTTCTGCAGCCACTTTCAATCCTGTTGTTTTGGGCATTTGCATATCTAACAATAAAATATCAAATGGTCGGTTTTGATCGGCAGCTTCTTTTAAGCGTTGAATGCCGATCTCAGGGTTAGTTTCAGTGATGTTCTTTGCACCCCAATTCTCAACATACTCTTTCAGAATAAGACAATTGGTTTGATTATCGTCTATTGTTAGAAACCGGAGTGTGTCCATGTCTATCTCGAAATGACTTTCTCGAGGTAGGATATTGAATGGCAATTCGAACCAGAAAGTTGATCCTTTACCCGCAGTACTGATAAGGCCAATTTCACCGCCCATCATTTCGATCAAATTTTTCGAGATTGTCAGACCGAGTCCGGTACCGCCAAATTCACGGCTGGTTGAAGTATCGGCTTGCGTAAAGGCTTGAAACAATGAAACCTGCTTTTCTTCAGCAATCCCGATCCCGGAATCGATTACTTCGAAACGTAATCTACATTCTTCTGCTGATTCTTTTACCGTACTTATGTGAATACTTACTTCGCCTTCATATGTAAATTTTATTGCATTACTTATAAGATTATTTAAAATTTGTTGTAGTCGTAAAACATCACCTTGCAGAATCGTTATTGTTTCTGGTGGAATGTAAACCGCAAGTTCAAGATTTTTCTGGCAAGCCAATTTGTAGAGAAGCTCTGCGGTATCTTCGACCGCTTTTCTTAGATCAAAATTAACTTTTTCGATATGTAATTTACCCGACTCAATTTTAGAAATATCAAGAATGTCGTTGATCACATTTAACAGCATGCTCGCTGATCCATGAGCGGTTTCAATGTAGCTTGCTGATTGCTGATCCAGATCCATATTGTTAAGTAGATCCAGCATGCCTAAAACACCGTTCATCGGGGTTCGGATCTCGTGACTCATATTTGCGAGAAAGTCAGATTTTGCCTGCGCCATATCCTCTGCATTTTTTCGAGCCTGCTTTAATTCAGTATTGATCTTTTCATTTGCGATAGCGACACCGAGAAGATCACCAATGAAGTTAAGAGTATCCAATCGAGATTGATCGCTCGAAGGGTATGGATCTGTATAGATAAAGAGAATGCCTAGAATTTTGCCACTATTCCAGAGAGGGACGATGTAATGACCATGAGGAGTTAGTTGATCGAGTGTATTATCGTGATCAGTTTTTGAGGTGCAATAGTCCGAGATGAGTAGTTTTCCCGAAATTGCCACACTACCATAGAGCTCTTCGTAAACATCCACCGTTTTTTCTTTCCAAACAAGTGCATTATCATCAGCACAATGTGCTACGAAGAGTTGTAGTTCTGATTTGTTATCTGCTAATAAGAAAACACTGGCGTTATTTTGTGATTGTGCATCTTCTAATTTTGAAATCGTTTTGAGTGCATTGGCTACACGTTCTTCAAGACTTTCTTGCCCTTGAAGTATTTGTGCTACTTGAGCTCTTAGCAGAGCATCATTTTTATCTTTTGTATTTTGCAGATCCTGATCTTTGCTGGTCGTGATATCAGTTCGCATGGAAATATACTGGTAGGGTTTTCCCTCTTTATCCAAAAAAGGTACGATGGTTGAGTCTACCCAATAATAAGATCCATCTTTTGCCTTGTTTCTTATTTCACCATGCCAAACTTGTCCACTGGCGATTGTTTGCCACATGTCTTTAAAAAAGGACGGCAAGTGTTTATTAGAATTTATGATGCGATGATCTTGTCCTAAAAGTTCATCTTTTGAGTATTTACTAAGTTCAATAAATCTATCGTTAACGTGAGTTATTTCGCCGCAGACGTTGGCTTTGCTGATAATGGCATGCTGATCCAGTGCATATTGTTGATTTGCCAGTTCGTTCTCTTTTTGGTCGTTTTCAAATTTCAGGTGAAGGTTTGCAAGATAATTTTTATTGATCCGCATGGCACCATTAAATTGGAATAGAAAGGAAAATAACATGATCGCCGAGAGTGCTGTGTCAAGTGAAGAACCTTCCATTAAAAGGCGAATTTCTACAGGGATCATAATCAGTATGACAAAAGAAGAAACAACAACCCGATGGTGTGATAAGGCGATTGTTGCAAAGAGTGAGATACTTGAAATCATCAGCACCATAAAGATCTGATATTCCGTATTACTGGCAGAAAAAATATTCCAGAACAAAAGACTCCATCCAACAGCAGTGGCAGATGATCCGATCATAAATCGGTACAAATACAATTTTGGGTTGAGAGTGTCAGGGTTTGAGTTCGAATAATGTATTACATCCAATGCACGAAAGAATATGATTATTGCAATGGGAATGAGCCAGAGTGATTCAGTACGATCACCGCCGATTTCACGAGTGTTGGTAAAATAAATAATGATGCCAATAATGAAATAGTTCACGAATGAATAGGGGACGCCACTGTAAAGCGATTTAACTTGTTCCTTGAGCAGTAAATTTTTGGATTTATCAGTAGTCATAATTTTCCGCATATTTTTCAAATTTTCAAAATAAACAAGGAGTTAGGTAAGGAAAATGCGAAAGCAAGATTTGAACCAAATTTGTGTCTTTGAATTGATATAATCGTCTTATGCAAAACAACGAAAAAATAATGGTAGGTCTTTCGGGTGGCGTTGACTCTTCAGTTTCAGCACTGTTATTACACAAGCAAGGTTTTGAGATTGAAGGTTTGTTTATGAAAAATTGGGAAGAAGATGATTCTGATCAATATTGTGCCGCTACTGAAGATGTTAAAGATGCCCAATCGATATGCAACAAAATCGGGATTAAATTAAATACGGTAAATTTCTCGATTGAGTATTGGGAAGAAGTCTTTGAACGTTTTGTAAAAGAGTACTCTGAGGGTTTGACACCTAACCCTGATATTCTTTGTAATCGTGAGATCAAATTTAAAGCATTCCTTGAACATGCAACCGACTTAGGTGCCAAAAGAATTGCTACGGGACATTACGCTCGGGTGTCTGAAAAAAACGGAGAATATTTTCTTTTAAGAGGCAAAGATCAAAATAAAGATCAAAGCTATTTCCTATATACCTTAGGACAAAAGGAACTCTCGCGAACACTTTTTCCGGTCGGTGAGTTGGATAAACCAGAGGTTCGCAAGCTGGCAGAGGAGGCTGCTTTGATTACGCATGACAAAAAAGACAGTACAGGGATCTGTTTTATTGGTGAACGTCCATTCCGGGAATTTCTGAGCAAATATATTCCAGCACAAGCTGGCGAAATACAGACAATAGATGGCAAAGTGATCGGTTATCACAGCGGTGCCATGTACTACACTTTTGGACAACGTAAAGGGTTGGGGATAGGTGGTGTGAAAGGGGTGTCTGAAGAGCCCTGGTTTGTGATTGATAAGAATGTTGAAAAAAATATTATTATTGCTGGGCAGGGACATGATCACCCAATGCTTTTCAGTGAAGGTTTAGAAGCAACAGAATTAAACTGGGTTGCTGGAAAAGCGCCTGAAGGTGTTTTTCAATGCACGGCAAAAACACGTTATCGACAAACCGATCAACAATGTACAGTAGCAAAAATGTTTGAAGATCGGTTTCGTGTCATATTTGATCAGCCTCAAAGAGCGGTTACACCAGGTCAGTCTGTAGTATTCTATGATGAAGATATGTGCTTGGGAGGGGGGGTCATTCAAAAGATTATCAAGGAACCTAATTGATACTTTTGTGTCATATGCAGGTATATGGAGCCTTTGATCAATTTATAAACGGTCAGTTTGAGTCAACAATATTCAATCTCTGTGTTAGGAGACTGCATAATAGAACCACTTGCGTTTCGTGCCTTGACCTTGAATATTTTGAATCTCAACTTGCCTCGTTCAGACATATCAGAAGCTCCTTAAACAATTAAAGGTGAGAAAAATGAAATTAAGTAAATTATTCGCAGTGATTGCAGGTCTTATTTTTATCAGTAGTTTTGTGTTGAGTACACAAGTTTCTGGGGAATCGGATCCAGGTACAGAAATGTCTAGTGATGTTATTTCAGAGAATGACAAATTATTTGCGGATTGGGTTAAAAACAATCAGGATTTTCAAAAGCCATCACCAGATGCTCTTGAAAATCAACTGACTCAACTACAATATGAAGTGACACAAGAAGAAGGTACAGAAAGACCGTTTAAAAACGAATATTGGGATAATAAAACGGATGGTATCTATGTTGATGTTGTTTCAGGTGAACCACTTTTCAGTTCTACACATAAATTTAAATCTGGTACCGGCTGGCCGAGTTTTTATCGTGCGATCAGTGAAGATGCAATGGTGAAAAAATCGGATTTAAGTTTGTTTGGCGTGCGTACAGAACTACGAAGCAGTGTTGCAGATAGTCACCTTGGTCATGTTTTTGAAGATGGTCCAGCACCTACAGGAAAACGGTATTGCATCAATTCTGCATCATTGAAATTTATTCCAAAAGAAGAACTTGAATCTGCTGGATATGGAAAATTCCTCCTACTATTTGAGTGAGAATCTTTTTGGTTGTAAATACGCCTGATTTATTTGAGCTATCATAATAAGCCTCCTGGAATAGGAGGCTTATTATTTAATAACTTTAAAACTTCAGGGGAATAAAGGTGAATTTGTTAAAAGGTCTTTTTTACACGATTATCGGTTTGACGTTGGCGTTTTTAATTGTTGGGTATCTCTTACCTCAACAACGTCTGGTTGAACGAAGTATTGTCATTTCTGCCCCTGTTGCAGAAGTATATCAGCAGATAAATAGCCCTAAGTCTTTTAATCAATGGTCACCTTGGGCGAAGCTTGATCCAAATATGCAATTTAATTATGTAGGGCCAGAATCGGGTAAAGGTTCTTCTATGACATGGTTTAGTGCAAATGAAGCTGTTGGCTCAGGTAGTTGGATGATTACCGATGTGATTGAAAATGAGCACTTGGCTATAGATTTGGAATTTACTGGGCAAGGTAAATCCGCGTCATCATTTGATCTTAAACCCGAAGGCGTTGGCACCCAAGTCACATGGGGGTTTGTGATGGACGCTGGTATGAATCCGATGCACCGTTGGTTTGGCTTGATGATGGATAGTTGGGTTGGAGCAGATTACGAGAAAGGCTTATCAGATCTAAAAATACTGATGGAGTCAGACAATTAGATCAAATTCATAAGGTATTGAATTTTATATTTAATTCATCATTTCAAAATTAATGGTTATGAATTACTTAAATAAGAGATCTGCTTAAGCCATATTAAAATGGCTAAAATCCTGATAACCCAAAGTCGATATGTTTTCTTTCAAACAATAAACCACTAAAATTCCCCAATAGATCTAAATAATGGTTATATATAACTCTGTGATGAGCGTGTAGAGTGTTCTATCTGAAAGATATTCAGGTCCAGTTAAAAGTATCATAATCTAGAATAAGGGAATATTAGAAAACTAAGTGAACACTTGTTTTTTCTGTCTCAAATTTAAGATTAGGTGTTATAGGCCGATTTAAGATTAATAACAAATGTTAAAACGTCTGTTATTGAACGTTTATTAAGGATAGACTGTCGCCAGCTATATTTTTCAAAGAGTCATGGAAGACTCAAGTCTATGAAAAGCAAATAGACCTTCATAAGTACAAGGAGAGACACATTGAAGCAGTTATTACCATTTTTATTCTTAAATCTTTTAACTCCTCTTAATTCTCAAGCAGTCGATATTGACTTTGAACAACTAGAATATGTTGATGCTGCCACAAGTATTCATAACTCGCAGCACATTGATGCTGAATATTCGTTAGATCAGGCTACTTCAAAAGCAATTTCACTTACCACATTTGAAACTGCAGAAAGCCGAGATACAGACTCAACTACGCAAACCAACAATACAGGTGCTGTTAAACTTACCAGATTTGGTGCTGATCTTTTAAATCTAGCGAGTATTGATCTAGCAGAGCTAATTGATCCTATTACAGCGAATGTTACATTCACAAAAGATGAGGAACTCTCACAAGTATCCACACTTGATGGTCTTATTCATAATGCAAAAGCATTCACATTAATGATAAACTTTGAGGTTGTTCAATGGTAACCTGGACTTAAATCAAGGTTCTGTTTACCTGTAAATATAAGGGTTTTCGCTTCCATAGTTTCAGAACAACCGCCGATTAGTTCTGCTGCACAGTTAGTAATGCTGATGAAAGATAAATTATAGTATTCTAGAGAGTAAACTTTTTTATTTATTGCTGATAGACATCCCAGGTATTCAAGTTTGGTTTAGCTAAATAATCCTTCAACAGATAAATATCGTTCACCTGTATCGTATGAAAAAGTCAGTACCCGACTCCCATCTGGAATATCACTCATTATCTGATTAATTGCGGCCAGGGACGCACCCGAAGAAACTCCCACAAAAATACCTTCCTCTTTAACGCAGCGACGGGCAAAATCAAAGGCAGCAGGATTTGATACTTGTACTATATCATCAAGTAGATCAGTCTTTAAATTGTCTGGAATAAAACCGGCCCCAATACCTTGGATCATATGTGGACCTGGTTGACCACCACTGATCACGGGAGACGCTTCTGGCTCTACGGCAATGACTTTCAGGTTAGGCCAAGCTGCTTTTAACACTTCAGCACAACCACTTATATGACCACCTGTGCCGACGCCAGTGACCAGATAGTCTAAACCTTCAGGAAAATCAGCAAGAATTTCCTTAGCCGTTGTTTCTTTGTGGACAACTATATTTGTTGGATTTGTAAATTGTGAAGGCATCCAATTGTTATCATCTTCAGCCACCAGTTCTTCTGCTTTTGCTATTGCTCCGGGCATTCCTTTTTCCCGTGGAGTGAGTTCTAGTTCAGCGCCTAAGGCTTGCATATAACGTCGACGTTCTAAAGACATTGATTCAGGCATGACCAGAACCAAATGATAACCTTTAACTGCAGCAACAAGTGCCAACCCAATTCCAGTATTTCCAGAGGTAGGTTCAATAATTACAGAATTAGAAGTAAGAAGCCCTTTTTTCTCCGCATCTTCGATCATGGCTAATGCAATTCTATCCTTAATACTGGCGCCAGGATTTGATCGTTCCAGTTTCATCCAGACCTCAATTCTTGGATCAAATAATCGGTTAATTCGAACCTGTGGAGTGTTACCAATACCTTCGAGGATATTATTTAATTTCATTAGATTAAACCTTCTTAATATTCTGTATTATTATATATACCAGCCTGCTCATCCCAAACTATTCTATGTCAGTTTATTTAATAAAAGAGCAGCAATAATCTGTAGCTTCAATTATTTTTAAACTGAAACTTGAATTGGCTGGTACATCGAAATCCTGGCCACCTTCAATAGCTACCCAATCATTATTATCTGGCAATAAGACTTCTAGCTTTCCTGACATGATCTCCATGTTTTCTTTATCATCTGTGTTGAATTGATATTCACCCGGTAACATGAAACCCAGTGTTTTCATCGTCCCGTCTTCAAAATGTACAGAGCGACTTGAAACATTTCCATCAAAATAAACGTTAGCTTTTTTGATGATTCTTATATTATGAAATTCCGACATTCTTGATCCCTTAATTAAATAGTAATGAATGCTTGGATGCTATCTTATTCATCTAAAAAATAATAGGATCTAAGCGACTATCAGCGATGAATATATGATGAGAGATTTACCATGAAAAAGGCCATTTTATTTATTTGTTTGTTTTTAACTGCTGCTTGCGATTCTGATGAAGAACGTACGACGTCTACTGACACTTCAGCATCAGCAGAAAACAAGATGGGTTTCAATCTAACTGAAATTGCCGAAGGTATTTTCGTACATCAAGGTGTGCATGTTGAGATTGATCACGAGAATCACGCAGATGTTGCGAATATTGGTTTTATTGTTGGTGACGAATGTGTTGCGGTGATTGATACCGGTGGTTCAATTGCAAATGGTTTAAAACTACGAGAGTTAATTAAAACTAAAACTGATAAACAAATTTGTTATGTGATCAACACGCATGTGCATTTTGATCATGTTTTGGGAAATCATGCCTTCAAACAAGACAACCCAAAATATGTCGGACATAAAAATCTTGCAGATGCTCTGCTTCAAAATCGTGAGTTTTTCTTAGAAGAATTTGCTGCGGATTTAGGTGAAAATCCTACGGTTGATCATATTATTGGTCCAGAGGTCTTGGTTGAAGATACAATGGAAATTGATCTGGGAAATCGAAAATTATTATTAACCGCACATTCCAAAGCTCACACCACAACAGACTTAACGATTTTAGATCAAAAAACAAATATTTTATGGACCGGTGATTTGTTGTTTATGGAAAGAGTGCCTGTGATCGATAGTAGTCTTAAGCCCTGGTTTGCTGTTATGGAAGGGATGCATAAGCATGAATATAAGTTGGTCGTACCCGGACATGGGCCAACGTCTGCGTCCTGGCCGGAGGCGATGGAACCCCAACAGCAGTATTTTAAAGTCCTGATCGATGAAACACGACAAGCAATTGCCGACGGGGTTTTTCTTGGTGATGCCTTGACTAAAGTTGCACAGTCTGAGAAAGATAACTGGGTGTTATTTGAAAACTTAAACCAACGTGCTGTGAGTCGAGCCTATCAGGAATTGGAATGGGAATGATTACTTAAAAGTATTTAGGCAAAAATAATTCACTTCATTTAATGGCAATCAATTAACCAGCCATTAAATGAAGTGAATCTTTCAATAAAGACATACTGATTTTCTCACCAATTTTAAGTTGGTTTCTCTCTACAACATGAGGGGGGAGATCCATATGTAATTTTAATTCCGGGTGAGAATCTATAGCGACAATTACATTACTCACACCGCTGATTTTGACCAGCTCAATAATGTGACCCGATACCGGATTTTCACGAACACCATTGGATGGATTTACTCGTCTATGCAGTAAAACTTTATCCGCTGAGATGCACCAATTAATTTTATCGGAATTAGAAAAATCTTGTTGATAAGGTGTATTAAATTGGATCCCTGCCCATTCGATCAATGAATTATTTTCTTCTCTATTTTGATCAATTAAATTTCCTTTAAAAATATTCCTCACATCCATTAAGCGTGCAACTAAAGCATTTTTTGGAGTGTTAAAAACTTCTTCTGGCGATCCAATTTGCAGTCCTTGCCCATTGTGTATGACACAAAGCTTGTCGGCGAGCATGGCGGCCTCATCCAGATCATGTGTGACTAAAATAATTGGGATATTTAGCTTGCGGATCAACTCCAACAGTTCGAGCCTTAACTTTCTTCTTGTTACTTGATCGACGGCAGAAAAAGGTTCGTCAAGTAATAAAACATCCGGTTTTCTAGCCAATGCACGAGCCAATGCAACGCGTTGTTGCTGACCGCCGGAAAGTGTTGTTGGAAGCCGATCATCTAAACCTTGAAGGTTAACTGCTGACAGTAAATCTTCAACATTCGAAGTACTCTTTTTTTCTATACTGATCTCGATATTTTTTTTAACACTTAAATGAGGAAACAAAGCATAGTTTTGAAACACCATACCAACATGACGTTTTTGTGTTGAGATATTGATTTTTTTTTTCTGATCAAACCAAACATTCTGCTTACATTTAATTAAACCCTGATCAGTTTTAAATAAACCGGCAATACAGCGTAAGGCCGTTGTTTTACCGCTACCTGAAGGGCCAACTAAGGCGAGTACTTTTCCTGGGTCACATTTAAATTCAAGATCTAAAGGAATACCTTTGGTATTTTTTAATTTTACGGTTAGTCCTGTCATGGCTGTCGTTTATTTAACAAGAAAACAAGACTAATTGTCACAAAAGCGAAGATTAATAAAACTAAAGACATAACCTTAGCTGACTCATCATTAAAACTTTGCACTTGATCAAAAATAGCGATAGAGATAGTACGCGTTTCACCAGGAATATTTCCACCCAACATTAAGACCACACCGAACTCACCAAGAGTATGTGCAAACGCCAACACCATACCGGAAAGAATGCCCGGCCAGGCTAATGGTAATTCAATTCTAAAAAAAGTTTTCCATCGATCAAGACCACTGCACCAGGCGGCTTCTCTTAATTTTTTTGGAATTGCTTCAAACGCACGCAGCATTGGCTGTACCGCAAATGGCAGGCTATAAATTAAAGATGCGATCAAAAGCCCAGCAAAAGAGAAGACTAAAGTATTTCCAGTGACCTTTTCATAAAAGCCACCAAGCCACGAACCTTTACCCATAAAAGATAATAAATAGAATCCTAAAACGGTTGGAGGTAAAACCAGCGGTAGTGCGACCGTTGCTTCAACAAATGCTTTACCTCGGAACTGTCGCCATGCAAGAAAACGTGCAATCAATAGCCCGACAAAAAGTAAAATGATCATAATGCAGGCTGCAAGTTTTAATGACAAATAGAAAGCCATCCAATCCATAATTAATCTCAACTCGGGGTAAGAAATAGAACTAAAATGAAAAACCTGTCGCCTGATCGGTTCAACTGTCAGCAAACCGTTGAAAAAGGAAAACAAGCCAATGCATAAGCTAGTCGAAATAGTCTGTAATGTCGATGATAAGATCAATACTGAAGGTAGAGGAAATACCCTAGGGCATTTTTGTCAGTATTTCATGCTTGTTTTGGAACAAGAATTATTGTTCGATTGACATCGTAAGCGCCATCGTCGAGTCATCTGCGTGTCAGCGTAGCCATGACAATAATGATCTGTGACTCAGTACAGATCAATAATTAGCTAGCACTCAGCGCATCTACTCACTGTTGTGAATATCTTGATGTAAAGATACTCAGCAGCCGACATAGGCTCTTATTCAAATTAGTTTTTTTACATTGTTTTGCAACAGTTTGTGAGAAATGTCAGGGTGACCTCATTTATTCTGTTGGTTTCGTTAGTAAAGCAAGAGAAACAAAACAGGAATGAGAAATTGAGCGACAAAGAATTTCTGGTGAATTGTCTGAGTGTTTTCCAGAATGCGTGACCAATTAACCACCCCTTCAGAGCTAACCGGATAGTTATACCACTGCCAGGCCAATGCACCGGCATAACCTCATTCTAGAGGCACAGCCCAAATGGCTTGATGTAGATTCAAAAGATATATCTGATAGATATCTACCAAAACTGAAAGGATTGTCCAAGTAAAATGCTATTAAAAAGCTCAAAGAATGCCTATTGCAAGATTTTAAGTATGTTGGCTCTCATCCCAAATGGATTCAATCTCCCATTTGGCCAATAAGTAACGGCGAACCTCTGATATTTCTTGGGCAAATCGAGATTGAGAAGTATTTTCATGACACCGCAGTGACATACGTATTTCATAAACCAAACGATGACACTACTAAAACAATAATTCAGGTATCATAAGTAAAAAGCTAGCAAGGCCATGCAATCCGACTCCACTCATTGCTGGTTTTTGGACTCTCGGAGAAATCAGTGTGAGAAGTGAATTTCAATACTTTATGAATGAAGAAGATCATGCTCTTTTTGATGATTTCATTAGATTCTTAAACTCAGAAAAGATTGATGACGGTTTTTAGTCTGTGAAAATTCTATTAGAATTGATCGTTTGAAATAAGCCTATTATTATTTTCCGCCATTACGGTGTCTTTTCATTACCGGGGAAACGTCTTCTTTTCTTTCATTGTCCAGTAGCTTTTCTATCCAACGTTTTTTCTCCTCCCGGTTTGTAGTTTCTTCATTTACTGCGGTAGCTACTGCTTTTTGTTCAGTAACTTTAGGGACACTTGCTGATCGAGTTTCCATGCAGGAGATGAAGGCGGTTCGATGGGCGATTTTTGTTTCTCTTTCTGACATTTGTGGGTATTGATCATGACGGATATTATTGACGGCGCTTACTGCACGTCTGGTACAAAAATCCTCCACTTCTTCAGCACATAACATTGTTGGTGAAAGTAGTAGAGTCAATAAAGGTAGTAGAACTAATTTGTGTTTAATAGTCATAATTAAATTATTAAAATTATTTTTGTTAGAAAAATTCAAAGCTATACAACATTAAGCTTTGATAATATTTAAGCTAAAAGATCACACTTCTTGGCTTCATAATAAAGCTTACTACTTCTAAGATACCTATTACACAGCTGTCTTGTCTCCTACCTGTAGCTTATCAGTTTGACGATATTTTCCAGTTTTCACGAGAATGCTTTGAAGGTCTGAATCTATTGCACCTATGGCACTTGGCTATACATCATCTCCGATCATTATAGTCTCTTTGTGAAGGTGGTTTGCACTTTTAGTAACTGCGGTCTCGAAAAAGCTTTGCCGGTTTACCGATTATTTGAGTTTTAGTATCGGATGCAAATCAAAGTGCGGCTACGAAAGGATTCATGTCTAAACTCAGCTGATCGTTTTCCTTAAAATTAACGGTTATACCTCATAGCAATTAGAAGCGCGCCACCCATTGTAAAGTCGAAATGCCTGGTTGAGTCTGCTATAGGTAAATGCATCGGCATCATCAGCAATTATAATAGCTGGTTTTTTGTCGGGGATCTGATCTTTAAATTCACATTCCTGGGCAGGTGCACTAGTAAAAATGGCGAGAGATTATTGATTTTAAGATAACCATGTAGCGTATTCGGTGTAGTAAATATTTGTTCTTCCTGAATTTAGGAGACCTCATAGCTGATAGTCGATCTAAATATCGCGTCTCGTACTATGTGTAATATTTGCTACATATTTGATCGGCAAAGCGGTTTCGGATAACTGTGTGATTGATTCAATTGCAGCTAGTAAAGGATTTCCACCATCGTACAATACACCACCTAGATCAATAAAATGGTTTTAATTGGTGTCATAATCCTCACTTCATGAGGAGATTGATTAACAACCCGCAGGTATTTGTAACTAAATTAGCATTTGTTTTGAAAATAAGGGCATTTTTGTTTTATCTTCGAACAAGCTAACCTATTATTGCGATCACATAAACACCTACGGGAGTGATAAGTATGCCCAAAAACACTGGATCTGAGTATACCCACGAAGAAATAAGTAACGCTGTTTCTAGTAATGAAGAAGGGGAAAAGCATCTTGAACGAGCAATAGGTTCGCAGATCCGAGTGTTCCGTAAGCAGCTCAAAATGACCGCTGAGGAAATCGCTAAACAGGCGGGATTATCTCAAGGGATGCTGTCAAAAATTGAGCGAGGTGTTACTACTCCTTCTCTAGGAACACTGTATGCACTAGCTCAAGCATTGAATGTTTCAGTCACTTCCTTGTTTCGTAAATATGATGAACAACGTGACTGCACCTTTGTACCTTCTGGAGAAGGTTTGCTTATCGAACGTCATGGTACGCGCGCAGGACATCAATATCGTTTACTTGGCCATAATGTGAGCAAACGACTTATCTTAGAACCTTATCTGATCACTTTAACTAATGAGTCTGAAGTCTTTCCATTATTCCAGCATTCTGGCATTGAGTTTATATATCTGTTGGAAGGAGAAGTTCTTTATCGGCATGCTAACGAGACGTATCACATGAAAGCGGGTGATTCATTGTTTTTTGATGCTGACGCACCGCATGGTCCTGAAGAGCTTATTCAGGTTCCTATTCGAATGATCGCAAATATTTGCCGATCAAGTTCTGATGACTAGCAGATCCTTTCTGTTGTGGCTTCCTGCACCTATTGAATTAGTTAGCTCTAACTAGTAACCCTATATATTCATTATATGAATAAAATATTCATATAATGTTGACGTATCCTCAAGTAAGGCATACTATTGACCCTAAGTTCTCTAAAGGATAAATATTTTTAGTGTGTTTGTCTTATAAAGTATCTAGATGGACAATTTAAAGGTCTTTTTGCGAATATAATATTCGCATTGTGAATGTTTTATTTAAGCGTATTCGCCTATTGTTTAGGCTCATGTAGATAAAATTTGAAGTATTAATGGAGGTGAATTCATGTGTGGAATTGTTGGATTGTTCATAAAAAATCCTGAACTAGAAAAAAATCTAGGCGCACTCCTGTCGCCGATGCTTATTGAGATGACAGAGCGAGGTCCAGACAGTACTGGGATTGCTGTTTATGGAGAAACTGCTGCTGATAACATGGTTAAGCTGACAGTTTTGTCGTCAGATCCTGATTACGATTGGGAAATACTCAATCAACAGTTGGTAGGAAAATTTGGCCAAACGGCGTACCTGGAGACACGGAGTAATCATGCTGTTCTCTTCGCACAAACTGATGCTGATAGCTTGAATACCTGGGTAAAAAATCACTATCCTGAGTTATCTAAAGCAAGCTCTGGAACGGTTATTGAGATCTTTAAGGAAAAAGGTCTGGCTGTAGATATGATCGAGAAATTTAGCATCGAGAGTATGCAGGGAAGTCACGCATTGGGTCATACGCGTATGGCGACAGAAAGCGCGGTTACGACGGAACACTCACACCCATTTTCAACTGGAGAGGATCTATGTCTTGTCCATAATGGATCACTTTCCAATCATAATCGATTACGCCAAGAACTGCAGGCAAAGGGTATTGAATTTCAAACGGATAACGATAGCGAAGTCGCCGCAGGCTACCTAAGTTTGAAGCTTCGTGAAGGTGCTTCATTGGATGAAGCGCTTGAAATGGCGATTAAAGATCTTGATGGTTTTTATACCTTTGCGGTTGGCAGTAAAGACGGCTTTGCAGTATTACGTGATCCCATAGGTTGTAAGCCTGCGATATTGGCTGAGACTGACGATTGGGTTGCCATGGCATCAGAATTCCGTTCCATAGCTGGTCTTCCAGGTGTTGAGAATGCCAAGATTTGGGAACCAGAACCTGCCCGTATTTATAGCTGGAAAAAGAACTAATACTATGAATGATTTACTCTTAAAAGATGACCTTAGAATGGTTACGGACGTTGTTCAAAAACTTGATCTCCTTACCGTTATGGATTTGAAGTCTATGGATTTTTTCAGATGGCAAATGATGCAGTCAAAACTGGATGCATATAATGACTCCGTTTTGGTTGTAGTGCCGACAGCTTTAACGGAAGACGAGCACGTTTTACCTGAAAGCAATCGAGAGAGCTTTAGCAAACGTCTTCAAGCTTTCACATCACGTGAGCAAGAAATCTTACTGATGATTGCGGCAGGCAAGAACAATAAAATCATTGCAAGAGAGTTGGATATTAGTTCCGGCACAGTAAAAGTCCATGTTAAGAATCTAATGCGTAAATTAAATGTTCACTCACGTTTGGAAGTAGCGGTGTGGGTATTTGGTTTTGCGTTAGAAAAGGCACTACCTAGGGGGGGAAACAATGAATACAGTTGATTTGGACAAAACAGAAGTACGTGAGCTTAACGCGTCACTACACAATATTGATGCATTGGAGAGTACATCGGGCTTTCAGATTATTAATCCTAAGGGCAAACATAATATTGCAGTAGGCCTTGATGGAGATGCAGATATTACGATTGATGGTCACGTTGGCTACTATTGTGGTGGGATGAACAAAAAAGCAGATATTACTGTAACCGGTAATGCTGGCGCTGGTGTTGGCGAGAACATTATGTCTGGAACGATCCGGATTAAAGGAAACGCCTCACAATATGCGGCTGCGACAGGTGTTGGTGGGTTGGTTGTTATTGAAGGGGATGCTGCAGCGCGTTGCGGTATTTCTATGAAAGGGGTTGATATCGTTGTCGGTGGATCCGTAGGACATATGAGTGCCTTTATGGGGCAGTCTGGCAACCTGGTTATTTGTGGTGACGCAGGAGACGCACTTGGCGATTCGATCTATGAGATTGACATATTTGTACAAGGGCAGGTCAAGAGCTTAGGCACTGATTGCGAAGAAAAGGAAATGAAATCTGAACATATCGAAAAGCTTGCAGAGCTTCTGGAAAAAGCATCAATTGACGCCGATCCAAGCAAGTTTAAACGATATGGGCCGGGTAGAAATCTGTACAGTTTTAAAGTTGATGATGCTCATTTGCCGTAAAAATTTCAAGTGAAAAATTAACAGCCAAGACAAATATCTATAACATAAAGTTAAAGTACGAATCGAGGTAAAAAATGACTACCAAGAATGTTTCTGAGGAAGGAATACAATTAAAAGAATCCAGTACTTGGGATCCAGCAACTATTCAGGAAATACAGCGTGCTGCAACCGAAGGCATTTACAGCATCAGAGGTGGTGGTGCTAGACGTCATGTACCGCATTTTGATGATCTGCTTTTGCTTGGTTCAAGTATGTCTCGCTACCCGCTTGAAGGTTATCGCGAACATTGTGGTACAAACGTAACGCTCGGAACACGATTTGCGAAAAAACCATTACATTTGGACATCCCGATCACTATTGCTGGTATGAGTTTTGGTGCTTTGTCTGCACAAGCCAAAGATTCCCTGGGCAAAGGTGCAACAGCCATGGGTACAACCACCACGACAGGTGACGGTGGTATGACTCCCGAAGAGCGACAATCTTCAAAGACATTGGTTTATCAATTATTACCATCGCGTTATGGAATGAATCCCGATGATTTACGTAAAGCTGATGCTATCGAAGTAGTGTGTGGTCAGGGTGCAAAACCAGGCGGCGGTGGCATGTTATTGGGTCAAAAGATCAGTGATCGTGTGGCGCAAATGCGCACTTTGCCGAAAGGCGTTGATCAACGTAGTGCTTGTCGTCATCCGGACTGGACGGGTCCCGATGATCTGGAAATCAAGATCCAGGAATTGCGTGAGATAACCGACTGGGAAAAGCCAATCTATATCAAGGTTGGTGCAACCCGGACTAAATATGATGTGCAACTTGCAGTGAAAGCAGGAGCAGACGTTATCGTAGTTGATGGTATGCAAGGTGGTACTGCTGCGACTCAAGATGTTTTTATCGAGCATGTCGGTATACCAACTTTACCCGCCGTACGTATCGCTGTGGAAGCCTTGCAAGAGATGGGTATGCACCGGAAAGTACAACTTATCGTTTCGGGTGGTATTCGAAATGGTGCGGATGTAGCTAAGTGTATGGCACTGGGTGCAGATGCTGTTTCAATCGGTATGGCAGCGATGTACGCACTTGGTTGTAATGATCAAAAATATGCAGACGAGTATCGTAAAATGGGAACCGCTCCGGGATATTATGACGCTTATCACGAAGGTCGTTGTCCAGCAGGTATTTCGACGCAAGATCCAGAGTTGTCAAAAAGATTAGATCCGGAACTGGGTGGTCGACGGATCAAAAATTTACTACAAACCATGGTGTTAGAAGCACAGACTTTGGCACGTGCATGCGGAAAGTCACACCTGCACAATCTTGAATCAGAAGATCTTGTTGCATTAACAGTTGAAGCAGCGGCTATGGCGAAGGTTCCATTGGCTGGAACAGATTGGGTGCCGGGAGCGAATGCATATAAATAAAAACTTATCTAACTATGCAGTTTAGTATGAGTAAATCAGTTGAAGATAATAATTAAAAAGAGAGGAAAATAATGGCTACCGATTTAGCAAAAGTTGCAAAAGACAATGATTTAAAATATTTCTTAATCAGTTTTGTTGATCTGTTCGGTGTTCTACGTTCTAAACTAGTACCGATTCGTGCGATTAAAGGTATGCAAAAAGACGGTGCGGGTTTTGCGGGTTTTGCCACCTGGTTAGATTTGAGTCCAGCTGATGCTGACATGTTTGCCGTTCCAGATCCGGACAGTCTCACTATTCTTCCATGGCAGCGAGAAGTTGGCTGGCTTGCCAGTGACTTGTACATGGATGGCAAAGAAATCGCAGCTTCTCCTCGTGTTGCTCTGAAGCAGCAGATCAAAAAAGCAGCCAAAATGGGATATACCTTAAAAACAGGTGTTGAAGGTGAATTCCACCTTATAAAAGAAGATGGTTCGAATATTTATGACGACCGTGATACTCAGGATAAGCCATGTTATGACCAGAGTTGTCTAATGCGTCGTTATGATGTTATTTCCGAAATTTGTGATTGTATGGTCGAGTTTGGTTGGGGTGCGTATCAAAATGATCATGAAGACGCCAATGGTCAGTGGGAAATGAACTGGGAATATGATCACGTTTTGAAAACCTGTGACCGTCACGTTTTTTTCAAGTATATGGTGAAACAAATTGCTGAGAATCATGGCCTGCGTGCTACTTTTATGCCCAAGCCATTTATGAATTTGACCGGAAATGGTTGTCATATCAATGCATCTTTATGGGATAAAACCGGTAAAAAGAACATGTTTATGGATCCAAAAGGTGAACTGGGCCTGAGTAAACTTGCCTACAATTTTCTCGGCGGTGTGATCAAAAACGTTGATGCTTTGACATCTTTCTTCAATCCGACCGTAAATAGCTACAAGCGTATTAACGCTCCGGTTACCGTCTCTGGCGCAACCTGGGCACCAAACACAATTACCTGGGGAGGTAACAACCGCACCAATATGGTTCGTATTCCGGAAGGTAACCGCATCGAATTCCGTCTGGCTGATGGTGCGATGAATCCGTATCTGGCCCCAGCTGCGCTTTTGGCCTGTGGTCTACAGGGTGTTAAGGATAATGTTGATCCTGGTAAGCGTTGCGATTTGGATATGTATACTGAAGGTGACAAGGTTCGTGGTGCCAAGAAGCTACCGTTGAATCTGCTGGATGCTATCCGTTTGACTGAGAAGAGCAAATTTGTTCGTGAAGCCATGGGGGATGAACTCATTGATGCCTACACCAAGCTGAAAAATGTCGAATGGGATCAGTATTGCCATCATCTCACTGAGTGGGAGCGACAAAACACACTCGATTGTTAATGACCAGTTGCAGATAATGAACAGACTTCGTTAGTCGATTTATGAAGTCTGACTTTTTTACCGGTATAAACTATGATCCATATTGGTGGGAAGCTGCACCGCTTTCCCACCAGCAAACATGCACAAACCTTGCAGATGTAAAAGAGCCGGATATCGCGATCATCGGTGGTGGTTTTACAGGAATATCGGCTGCATTGACTTTATGTCGTGCGGGCAAAAGTGTTGTCCTTTTTGATCAAGGACCAATTGGCTATGGTGCCAGCAGCAGAAATGGTGGGCAGATAGGTAGCGGCAATCAAAAAATTCCGATCAGTAAATTGGAAGCCAGATTTGGTATTGAGGGTGCGAAGCAACTGCTGAATGAGGGTGTTCGCATGTTGGATTTCCTTAAGCAGCTCATTACCAGTGAAAAAATTCAATGTGATTTACAGGAAGTCGGACGTTTTCGTGGTGCTGTCAGACCACAACATTACGAATCGATGGCGCGGGAAATGGAAGCGCTAAACCGACGAACTCGTGTCGAATATCATATGGTGCCTCGTTCGGAACAACACCAAGAAATTAACAGTGACTATTATCACGGTGGCTATGTATTACCGGGCGATGGTCTTGTTCATCCGGGTAAATTACATTCTGGTATTAGACAGGCAGCTGTTAAATCTGGTCTTACATTACAGGCCAGTACTTGCATTAGAAAAATCAAAAAAACTGGGGTAGGTTTTCAGCTCGATACTGACAGAGGTCAAATATTTGCTCGTGACGTTGTGCTTGCAACCAATGGCTATGGAGGCAGAATTGGAACAGAAACTGAAAAAAGAATTATTCCTGTAGGTTCCGCTATTATTGCTACGGAAGAACTATCGGAACACAAAATTTCAGAATTGATGCCTAAGTTAAGAGCCTATGGAAATTCAGCAAGAGTATTCCATTATTTTCGTCCGTCACCGGATAATAAACGGATACTCTGGGGTGGTCGTGTTGGACGTTGGCGTGATCACACGTTAGAGCATCAAAAACAAAGTAACTGGAGCGCTTTTCGACACCTGCGAGATGACATGCTCAAGGTCTTTCCCGATTTGTCTAATGTGAAAATTGAGTATTGCTGGAGTGGCCTGATCGGCTATAGTTTTGACGAACTACCGCATCTGGGAAAAGATAATGATGGTGTTTATTACGCTTGTGGTTATTGCGGTACGGGCGTGACTCGTTCAGTGTATCTGGGTTCAAAGATTGCAGAACGTGTTATTGATCAACAGAAGGGGCAAACAGCATTTGATCAGGCGTCTTTACCTGATCATTCTTTCCAATATATCGCACCACAGGCGGTGCCCGTAGTCGAGCGTTGGTATAGATTACGAGATTGGAGTGGGTTATGACGAACACTACTCTAGTTTTTGATCAGGTATAGCCAAATTAAGATAATGTCATCCACGACTTATCCTTTAAAATTTTAACAAAAAGTCTTTGCAACAAAAAACAAATTCAAACTCCCCTTTGAGGAAATCCCAGTACTCGCTTTGATGTGCTGATCAGCCCCTGTTTCGCTGGCGTCAAAACGAATATCTTATACAAAACGAGACAAAGCAGCCACAAAAGTTGATATGGCGGCACCATTAAACGAATATCCCGATGATTATCAGTATTTAAATCCTGTCGAACATAACGTGTCGTTATTTTGGAATATGTCGAGAAACGTTTTATACCCGTGCCCTTTGGGTGACGCTATCATTCTCGTTGGGTATCGTGATGTTTCTTGAAAAGGGCGAAGCAACTAACAAGCCCCCCTTTCCGGAGAAACATGTCTTCCCAGTAAGAATGATAGAGCCACTGATACCTGCATTTCCAGGTGGCACGGGTATAATCAAACCCGCGAGGCCACGATTAAACGGTAAAGTAGAACACTCTCACTTAACCGGACAGCATGAATTTTATCAAGCCCTGGACTACAACGGAGATGTAGAGAACCGTAAAAAACTCGCTTGAGGACTATTATAATTTCCTTAGACCCCATTTTGCACACATGAGCAGAATACCTTATGAAAAATTAAAACAACGTATGTTAGGCTAACATTTCTTCCTCAGTACTAGTCAGATAAAAGACAAATCGTCGTGTATAAAATAAAATGTTATGAACAGATTAATAATGGATTGGAAAATTTCTTAAATACAAGTGACAGGTTTTCATCAACCATTGTTGTCGAAATGTAGTCAGGTCAGCTTTCTCTCTACTTCTTGATATTTATCAGACGTTTTTTTGAGAATTTCTTCAGGTAGTTTCGGTCCGGGTGGTGTCTTATCCCAATCGAGTGTTTCAAGATAATCCCGGACAATTTGTTTATCGTAACTTGGAGGACTGATGCTAACTTCGTAGGTATCTGCTGGCCAGAACCTAGATGAATCTGGAGTCAATGCTTCATCGATCAAAAATAAGTTATCGCTTTCATCTACCCCAAATTCAAATTTGGTATCGGCAATAATAATGCCTTTTTCAAGAGCATACTCAGCGGCTTTTTTATAAAGCTGTAAGCTAACCTCTTTTACTTGAGATGCTTTGTCAGCACCGATCAATTCAATAGTTTTTTCATAGTTAATATTTTCATCATGATCACCAACAGCGGCTTTGGAAGACGGTGTGAAAATAGGCTTTGGGAGTTGTTGAGCTTGTTTTAATCCTGTAGCCAATTTAATACCACACACGGCTCCTGAATTTTGATAATCTTTCCAACCAGATCCGATCAAATAACCACGGACAATTGCTTCGACAGGAAGTGGTTTGAGTTTCTTAACGACAATTGCACGGCCATTTACTTGATCGAATTCTTTTTTTGGGAGCAGGTCTTTTAAGTTCTGATCGGTTAAATGATTTGGGATTACATGCTTTAATTTTTTAAACCAAAAATTAGAGACTGAAGTAAGTACTTTTCCTTTGCCAGGAATAGGATCAGGCAAAATCACATCGAAAGCCGACAACCTATCGGTCGTAATGATCAAAAAGTGATCAGCGTCGATTTCATAAATGTCGCGAACTTTACCTTTATAAAAGAGTGGTAAACTTTCAATTTTGGTTTCAAAAAGGCTTTCGGGTGATGTGTGCATGTAATTCCTGTTATTTCTTACGATTATTTATTAAAAAATAGATTTGATCATTTTCCCATATCACTGCATCGAGTACTATTGCGAAGATGATAGATTGGCAAAAAATTGATAGCGTATTTTTTGATATGGACGGAACATTGTTGGATCTTTATTTCGACAGTTACTTCTGGTTAACCTATCTTCCGAAGCGTTACGCAGAAATTCACAAAGTAGATGAACGTTCAGCGAGAAATCGAATCATCCCTGAGCTGAAGAAGAAGGAAGGATCGCTAGAATGGTATTGTCTTGATCATTGGTCTGATCAATTTGAGATGGATTTGATTTCTTTAAAGCAAGAAGTTGCACATTTGATCCGTTACCGGCCATCGGCAAAGGAATTGCTTAAAAAGCTTAAACAAAAAAACAAACGTTTGATTCTAGCAACGAATGCGCATCAAGATGTTATCAACATTAAGTTTTCACATACCGATCTTGAAAGTTATTTTGATAATATTCTTTGCTCTCATGACTTTGGTATCGCGAAAGAAAACCCTGGTTTTTGGGAAGCTGCTTCCAAAGTTGAGCCTTTTGATAAAGAACGAACACTTTTTATCGATGATAATTTGAATGTGTTACGGCAGGCACAAGCTTTTGGTATTAAATATCTTTTTGCGATTTATTTACCGGATAGTCAATTCCCGCCAAAGGAAACCAAAGAGTTTTTTGCGATTAAAGATTTTAGTGATCTGTTAATTGGTAAAAGTAATGCGTAGTAGGAGCGAATTAGTGAAAGCTCTCATTGAGTACACAGAGGCTATATCACCATTAATGGAAGAGTTGCGCAGTTACGGTTGGGATTCTGAGGAAGAATTGGTAATTCTAAAGCCAGAGCATGTCGCCCTTGTTATCAATATGTTTCTGTCTGGTAAATAAATGCGTGTGAAGTACGAGAGTGGGCAAATGCAATTGAAAGAAGGGAAGATATTGGGTTGCAAGTCAGCCACAAAGCCATCCTCGCTGAAATGGTTTTTTAACTAGGTACTTCCGGTGTCGGACGCAACAAATGCGCTGGCTACTGAGGAACTAGCTGGACAAAACTCAGTAAGTAATAAAAACAAAATCTCTTACTTTATGGCCTAAACGTATGCCTCTTTTTTCATAACGTGTTAGTGGCCGCCAGGCAGGTCTTGGTGCATAGATTTCTGATCCGGCCAGGTTGATCAATTCATCATTGTCTTTTGTTATCTTGGTAATATGATTCGCATAATCCTGCCAGTCTGTTGCAATAAATAATCGACCATGTCTTTTTAATTTTCTTATGATCAATGACAAAAATTTTGACTGGATCAGGCGGCGTTTATTGTGTCGTGTTTTTGGCCATGGATCTGGAAAAAAAACCATAACCCCATCAAGGCTACGTTCAGGAATTGTTTCTTGAAGGCATTCCATCACATCATCACGTAGTAGTCGAACATTACTGAGATTGTGTTGATCAATTTTTTGTAGAATGGTCCCAAGACCCGGAAAGTAGACTTCAATTCCGATGTAATCGTTATCTGGATTATTCTGAGCCAGAGAAATGATCGCATCACCGATACCGCAACCAATTTCTAAGAAGCGAGGTGCTTTGCGATTAAATATTTGATCAAGCTTAAGTACATCTTTTTTTTCAAGCCCGTACTTTGGCCATAGAGTTGCTACTGCATCACGTTGGGCTTGAGTGATCCGGCCTTCTCGGCGAACAAAACTTTTTATTTCGCGTCGAATTACCGGCCGAATTGACATGTTTTGATCACTTGAAGACACAGATTTATATTTCTATTCTATTAATATTTCTAGAAAAAACGTCCATCAAGTGGTGAAGAAGCACTTGCAAATCGCCGCCTTGGCATTCTGCCCGCTAGAAATGCTTCGCGACCTGCTTCTATGCCCTTGCCCATTGCTGATGCCATAAGCACAGGGTCATCTGCTTCGGCAATTGCTGTATTCATCAAAACTCCATCGCAACCTAATTCCATTGCAACGGCCGCATCAGATGCAGTACCGACACCGGCATCGACAATAATAGGAACAGCAGCATTTTCAACGATAGTGCGAATGTTGTAAGGATTTCTGATCCCAAGACCGGAGCCAATCGGTGCGGCCAGTGGCATGACAGCAACACAGCCCATTTCTTCAAGTCGTTTTGCCAGAATTGGGTCATCACTGCAGTAGACCATGACTTTGAAATTATCTTTGATCAAAATTTCCACAGCCTCAAGTGTTTCAGGCATAGCAGGGAATAAGGTTTTTTCATCACCGAGCACTTCAAGTTTGACGAGGTCATTGCCATCTAGTAGTTCGCGTGCGAGTTGGCAAGTTCGCACTGCGGAATCAACGTCATAACAACCTGCTGTATTTGGTAAGATAGTATATTTTTCAGGGCTGATCACATCGAGCAAGTTGGGCTGATTAGCATTCTGACCGATGTTTACCCGGCGTATAGCAACGGTGACAATTTCGGCCTGACTGGCCTCTATTGCTTCACGAGTTTGATTAAGATCAACATACTTTCCAGTCCCAACTAATAGGCGAGATTGGTAACTTACGCCTGCAATTTCTATATGATCTTTTGGCAAGGTAAATGATTCCATCAAAATTAAAAACTGAATTATAACCCAAACACTTTGTGACATCTTTCGGTAGTTTTAACTTAGCTTAAGAGCCACCACCGATTGCGTATACGATCTCAACACGATCTTTATTGGTTAAGAGATGATTGGAATGATTGGAGCGTGGAATAATTTCGCCATTAACGTCTATGGCGAGTCTTCCTTGGATATTTAGTAATTTTAGAAGATCGATCAAACTGGTGTTTTCAGATATGGAATGTGGTTCACCATTGACTATGATCTCAATATGATCAGGCATCGTCTTTGATTCTTAAAAGAATGTAATCCATGTTATTTGAGGATAAGCGTTGGCGCACACCGTTGAGTTTAGATTGATCTTTGTAGGGCCCGACGCGTACACGGAACCAGATTTTTTGACCATTGATCACAACGCGTTGGATCTCCACAGGAAACCCGAGTAAGGCTAATTTCGCTTTTACTTTGTCAGCATCAGCATGTTTTTGGAATGAGCCTACTTGAAATACAAATGCGCCTGTTTTGATTTCTTTACCACTGGAATTCTTCACTTTTGGAGGTTCCCATTCCGGGACTTTTACTTCGCGTTCTGGGAGAATCGTATAAAAATCGAAGGTAACTTCTTCGTCTTCTGCCGTAACAACCTTGCTATTAGTGGGCACTGTTTCAACTTCAATCTCAGGTAATGCATGATTAATTGCAGCCCCTTTTAAATAGACCACGAACGCAATAAAGAGGCCGATACTAAGCCCTGTGACAAAAGGCAGTATATTTCCCTGTTGCTGTGCTTTTGGGGTTCTACGGTTTGTCTTTGTGTTTCGCGCCATTCTTTATTAATCATTTATTTAAAGTAGTTTGTGAACAATATACTAAATACATCTAAAATTTAAGTATATTTTAGGTAAATTTTTCACAAGTTAAAAAGTATCTTGTGGATCAACATCCAGAGACCAGCGTAAGTTTGCTGGTTTTTTTAGCGATTCTATCAGCGGGATCCACAAATCTAAAATGTGATGAAGCTGTTGTCGTTTAGTAGATTGAATAATCAATTGCGCACGATAACGACCAGCACGCCTTTCCATCTGTGCGGCGACGGGACCCCAGATCTCAATTTCTTCTGGCATAACTAGCTGCGTTTTAGCAGCGTGTAAAAAATTCAGTGCATGGCCAGGTCGAATAGAATCTGCGCGTATAATCACCATCGAAGAAAAGGGGGGTAGGATTGCTTCAGATCGTTCTGACATTAATTGCCTAGCTAAGTCAGAAAAATCATATTTAGAGAGCGATTGTAAAACAGGATGCTCGGGATGATGCGTCTGGATCAAAACCTCGCCAGGATGTTCAGCTCGCCCCGCCCGTCCAGCAACTTGAATGATCAACTGCGCCAATCTTTCGGTAGATCTGAAATCTGATCCATACAGGCGGTTATCAGCATCAAGCACGCCCACGAGTGTCACATTGGGAAAATGATGGCCTTTGGAAAGCATTTGCGTGCCGACTAAGATGTTCGCTTCATTACTTTGGATCATCGCCAGCATTCGATCCATTTCACCTTTCCGGCTGGTGCTATCACGATCTATACGCAAAATTTTTGCATCGGGGAAAAGGCCTTTCAAAGCCTCCGCAATTTGCTCGGTGCCTTGGCCCATTGGGGTTAATTTTGAGTCCTCACATTCTGGGCAATTAGTCTGCGTTCTTTGTTGCATTCCACAGTGGTGGCAGCGCATTTGCCCCGCAGCCTGATGAAAAGTCAAATTTGCATCACAATGACGGCAGGATGCAATCCAGCCACAGTCATGGCACATCATTACTGGGGAAAAACCGCGTCTATTGAGAAATAATAATGCTTGTTTATTCTCCTTCAGACAGTCTTCAATTTTATTGATCAAAAGTTTAGAAAGCCCACTGATCAAATCAGCTGCTTTAATATCAAGAAATTTAATCGGCGGTTGAACCGCATTTCCTGCACGCTCAGGTAAGATCAAATGTTGACACTTTCCCTGTTGAATATTGTTTAGAGTTTCCAGTGAGGGTGTCGCGCTTCCAAGCAGGATCGGGATACCTTCATACTTGGCCCTGACTATTGCGATATCTCTTGCAGAATAACGAAAGCCGTCTTGTTGTTTATAAGATCCATCGTGTTCTTCATCGACAATGATAACGCCCAAGTTTGACATGGGCGTCCAGATTGCTGATCGTGTTCCAATAGCAATAGCGGCTTTTCCATCACGTGCAAATAACCAGGCCTTGAGTCGTTCTTGATCGCTGAGGCCAGAATGAAGTACGGTAATCGGGCAATGAAATCTTTGTTTAAATCGATTAATTAATTGTGCGGTAAGACCGATCTCTGGGATCAAGATTAATGCTTGACGGTTTTCTGATATGACCTTATCAATTACCCGGAAGTAAACTTCCGTTTTGCCACTCCCGGTCACACCATCAAGCATGAAGGCATCGAATTTTTCGAGAGAGGCTGAAATTTTTTCGACTGAAGTTGCCTGGTGCTTATTTAATTCAGGAAGCTTTGGTTTTTGATCGATGGTTAAATATTCAGAAGGTAAGCAAACACTTTCTTTTTCAAACTCTTTGACCCAACCTTTTTCTATCAAACGGGTGATAACACTGTGCCAGCCAGTCCCAGTTTTGATCAAACTCTCAGCGGATAAACCCTCAGGATTCTTTGACAATAAATTAAGTAACTGTTTTTGTTTTACTGCGCGGTTTAACGTTGGGTCTTGAATAGAAGGTGCTGAATGGGTGATGCGCCAGAATTGTATGGTCGGTAAAACTGCTGCAGCACCCTGACGAAGCAGAGTTGGAATAGCCGAAAATAAGGTTTCACCAATTGAATGGTGATAGTAAGCATTCGCCCACAATAATAATTTAAGTTGTTTCTCTGAGAATAGTGGAGTTGACTCAAGGATCTCAGAACAGACTTTTAATTTGTTTTGATCATAATCTGTCGAATTAAAAACGTCGAGTAAGATGCCGATGCGGTCATTATTCTTTTTTGAATTACCAAATGGAACTCTGATGCGTATACCAGGTTTTAGATTATCATGATCAATATCTTCTGGCGGTAAGTAATCAAAAGCTCGTCTTAGAGGTATGGGAAGGACTATCCGCAGTAAGGTTTGGGGAAGCTGTTTGTTAGTCACGTTCCTAGGTACTCAAGATACCTAAAAATGCAGGATTTATAGCGCATCTTTTTTCACCCAGAGCATCGTTGCTTCTCCTTGCAGGGATGGTGGCCATGCGTGTCGTCACGCCTCGCTCTGAATAAAAAGGGATAACACTCGGCTCTGGCTTCCTGCATCGCTCTACCTCCATCCCTGGAGTCGTCTAAATCCTGCATTTTCAAGCATCATGGGTATAGATCTAAAATAACTGTTCGGGGATCCCGCTTTCAGTTGCTTCTCCAGAATCAGGATCGGTAATGACTGAAATTTCCTCAGGGGCATTTTCTTCCCTGAAAAATTCAAGATAAGAACCTTTTTGCCCCAACTGCGCTGGTAAACCTTTTTGTTTATCGACATTAATCGTCACAATACCTGGTGGTTCAATAGGTAATGACTCTGGCGTGCCTTCTAGTGCAACTCGCATATAATCGATCCACATCGGAAGAGCAGCTCGCCCACCTGTCTCTACTGAACCTAAGGGCCGAATTTGATCAAAGCCAACCCAGGCGGTCGTGACTACATTAGTATTAAATCCTGAGAACCAGGCATCTTGTTGATCGTTTGTTGTACCGGTTTTACCAGATAGATCTTCTCGACCTAGAACCAAAGCACGTTTGCCTGTACCGGCTCTGATCACATCTCTCATCATTGAAGAAATAATATAAACATTACGTGGATCAACAACCTGTTTTGACAGCCCATCAGTTTGTGCAATCTCTTCTGGGCTGCATTCACGGCATATGCGATCAGGCGTTTCTTGAAATACGATTTTACCATCAGCGGTTTCTATCCGTTGAATAAAATAAGGCTTGGTTAAATACCCTCCATTAGCTATAACCGTATAGGCTCTGGCTAATTCTAAAGGTGATATGGCGCCACTACCAAGTGATAAGGAAAGATCTCTTGGTAAACGTTTTGTGTCAAAACCAAACTTTGCGATATGTTCCATAGCTGTGTTGATACCCACGGAACGTAGTAAGCGGATAGAAATCAAGTTTCGAGAATATGTCAATGCTGAACGAAGTCGAGTTGGGCCACGGTATTTACCACTATAATTCTCAGGCCGCCATGTATCCTCAAGACCTGGGTCATCGAATACGACCGGGGCGTCATTAACCAGACTTGCTGCAGTGTAACCATCCTCTAACGCAGCTGAGTAAATAAAGGGTTTAAAGCTCGAACCAGGTTGTCTTTGTGCTTGCACAGCACGATTGAATTTACTGTGATTAAAAGCGAAACCACCTGAAAGCGCGAGAATTGATCCGTCTTCTGGAGAGAGTGAAACCAATGCACCTTCGATATCGGGTATTTGAGTGAGCTTTAAGCCTTCGTCCGTTTTTGCAATTCTAATTAGATCGCCAGTTTGAAATAATTCGATCGCAGTTTTAGGCTTTTCTCCACGTTTATTTTCATCGATGTATCGTCGCGCCCAGTTCATACCCTCCCAATCAAGTGTGATCAAGCCTTCGTTTTTGAGATAAACATCAGCAGATTGATCATAAACACTGATTACCAGAGCAGGGTGCAAATCTCCAAGTACAGGATAGCTTTCCAATATTTGGATCCAATCACCATCTCCGGCACTTTCTGCAAGATCATAATGTTGTTCTGGGCCTCGATAACCATGTCGTACATCGTAGTTAATCAATGCTTTGCGTAACGCTTGATCAGCCGCATTTTGGAGAGGATCACTGATCGTTGTGTAAACCTTGTAGCCTGTTGTATATGCGGCTTCGCCGAATTGTTTCACCATATGACTGCGGACCATTTCAGCAACATAAGGGGAGCTGGTATCAGGCACTTTGTGATGGATGCGTGCGGTTATCGGTGCATTTACTGCTACTTGATGTTCCTCATCGGTGATATCACCCAATTCCAACAGGCGTCTGAGAACATAATTCCTTCTTTGTAATGCGCGTTCTGGACTAGTGATTGGATTAATACGAGAAGGTGCTTTTGGTAGGCTAGCCAACATTGCCGCTTGAGCAAGATCGAGTTCAGATAGTGGGCGGCCGTAATAAAGTTCTGATGCAGCGACTATTCCGTATGATCTGTGGCCTAAATAGATCTTATTGAAATAGAGTTCCAGAATACTCTCTTTATCAAGTTCACTTTCTATTTTTAGTGCTAACAGAATTTCCCGTAATTTCCGGGTGTAAGTTCTTTCTGGTGTGAGGAAAAAATTTCGTGCTACTTGCATTGTAATAGTACTACCCCCCTGCGCACGCTCACCGGTTTGGATCAAAAGCATTACTGCTCGTGCAATACCTTGCCAATCGACACCAGGGTGTTCAAAAAAGCGATCATCCTCTGCCGCAAGGAATGCATCCACAACCGAGTCAGGGACATCTGCATAAACCACCGGAAGTCGCCGTTTTTCACCAAACTCTGACATCAAAGAGCCTTCGAGAGTGTATACACGCAGTGGGACAGAGAACTGAACGTGTTGTAAAGAATCGGTTGGAGGTAATCCTGGTAGCAGGTAGTAAAGGCCAGCTGCAATGGTGACAATCCCAGCTAAGCTCATGAAGAATATTGAATTAATGAGGAATCTCATAACGGTTCTATTTTCAGGTTTGTCAACACAAAATGTCTGGCCTAAATTTTGCTTCCATGTTTTGTGAAAAATTAAAAAATTGTGATAACGATATGCAACGTAATACTACAGGATTATAGGAATTAACCGATAACTGGATTAACGCACGAGAGTAATGTTCTCACACTTTGGCTTTATATGTTTTAAATAATTGTAGATACATAAAACACACTTAATTTTATTGATTATTTTTGTGGAAAGTTTAAGAGAACGATACGAGACGTAATACTACAGGATTAAGGAATTAAAGGAATTAAAGGAATTAACCGATAGCTTTATTAACGCACCTTAATAAGGTTCTCACACTTTGTGTTTTATATGTTTTAAATAAATGTAGATACATGAAACGCACTTAAATTTATTGATCATTTTTTGGAAATGGTTAATACAGAAAGGAAATTGTAATGTCCTTCTTTAAAAGTAAATCGAAATCGATGCTTGGAATTGATATCAGTTCCACATCTATAAAACTGTTGGAGATATCTCGCTCAGGGAAAGGCTATCGTGTAGAAAGTTATTCGGTAGAGCCTCTCCCGCCGAGTTCAGTAGTAGAAAAAAATATTACGGATGTGGAGCTTGTGGCTGAGGCTATATCCAGGGCTGTTAAGAAGTCCCGCTCGAAAACAAAATCAGTTGCATGTGCTGTAGCTGGTTCGGCAGTGATAACGAAGATTCTTAGTATGTCAGCAGATCTCACAGAAGATGAAATGGAAAGACAAATAGAAGTTGAGGCAGATCAATACATACCCTACCCATTAGAAGAAGTTAGATTAGATTTTGAAGTCTTACAGCCTTCGGTGACCGAGGCTGGTCAGGTGGATGTGCTTCTTGCGGCCTCGCGTAGCGATAATGTCGATGTTCGAGTAGCGGCAATAGAATTAGCAGGCCTAAAGACCGATGTTGTTGATGTTGAAGCTTTTGCTCTTGAAAACTCAGTCAGACTTTTAGTACAGGAAACAGGCATTGTTGATCAAAATAAAACTATTGCTGTAGTTGATGTTGGAGCAACAATGACGACACTAAGTGTGCTCGATAATCTCAACATTATATATACACGAGAACAAGTTTTTGGCGGTAAACAACTGACGGAAGATATCCAAAAACGTTATGAACTTTCATATGAGGAAGCGGGGCTGGCCAAAAAGCAAGGTGGGCTCCCAGAAAATTATGAGCAGGAAGTTCTAGACCCTTTCCGTGAAGCAATGTCTCAGCAAATCAATAGAGCTTTACAATTTTTTTATGCTTCAAGCAACGATATTGACGCAGTCGATCACATTATTCTTGCAGGTGGATGTGCATCAACGACGGGGATTTGTGAACTAATTGAAGCAAAAACGGGTGCAACGGTAAATATAGCGAATCCTTTTAGAGATATGCCAGTCGCCTCTGGAGTTCGTTCCGATGCTCTTAACAATGATGCACCGGCCATGATGATCGCCTGCGGATTAGCGTTGAGGGGCTTTAGCTAATGTCTAATATTAATTTACTACCTTGGCGTGAAGAGCGTCGTGAAGCACGAAAAAAACATTTCATTGCTTCGCTTGGTATGACAGCTTTTATGGCGATTGTAGCGATCGCAGTGGGACATCTTTATTTTGACAAATTGATCTCGAATCAAAATAATCGAAATACATTTCTAGAACAGGAAATTTCTGGACTTGAAGAAGAAATTTCTGAGATTAGAAGTTTGGAAAAAGAAAAAAGTAGTCTGATTGCGAGAATGCGTGCGATTGAAACCTTACAAACAAGTCGACCGTTAGTCGTCCATTTGTTTGATGAGCTTGTTACGAGTTTACCGGAAGGAATTTACATTACTGAAATACAGCAACATTCTGAGGTTTTAACAATAAAAGGTTCAGCACAGTCAAATGCACGTGTTTCAAATTTCATGCGTAATCTTGAAGCTTCTAAATGGTTAACAGGCGCAACGTTAGAGATCATTGAAAGTAAAGAAGAAACACGAGATCGCTCTAACAAATTTACCTTAAAGATCCAGCAGGTGCCTGTTCATATAGAGGAAGGTTCCGGGGAGGTTGAATCATGAATATGGATACGATCAACAACCTTGATTTTGATGATGTCGGCAGTTGGCCATCATCTGTAAAACTAATTTCAGCAATACTATTGTTCGTCATTATCGTTTCGGGAGGCTGGTGGTTCCACCACAAAGATCAAAATGGGCAGCTCGAACTTGTTAAAGAAGAAGAGCAAAAATTAAAGACAACCTTCGAATTTAAACAGAAAAAAGCAGCCAATTTAGATGCGTTGAAGCAACAGCTGGAAGATATTAAACAGTCCTTTGGTGATTTGCTTAAAAGGTTACCGGATAAAACCGAAGTCGCAGGTTTACTGGTTGATATTTCTCAACAAGGCCTTGGTTCAGGTCTTGAATTTGAATTGTTCAAACCAGGCAAAGAGAAGCAAACCGATTTTTATGTTGAGTTACCTATTCAGATCCGAGTGGCGGGTGAGTATCACTCATTTGGACAGTTTGTCAGCGGTGTTGCCGATTTGCCAAGAATTGTGACGCAACATGACATCAGAATTTATAAAGAAGATAAACAGAAGGATGTTGAGCAAAGACTCATTATGGAGAGTGTCGCGAAAACTTACCGCTACATGGAAGACAAAGATGAAGAAGACACTGAGGAGGTTGCCGGACAATGAATAAACGACTCCTGGCAATATTTGGAACAAGCTTTTTATTAGGTGGTTGTATCTCTGATGATATGGCCGGTCTGCATGTGTATGTTGACGAAGTGAAAGGACGTAAAGGTGGTTATATAGAACCGTTACCTGAGATCAAACCTGTGGAGCGATATTTATATCAATCCGTAGATAAGCGAGATCCGTTTTCTTCCAGTTATCGAGAGAAGGATGAGGCTGAATCGGTCGTGATCAATTCAGAGCAACAGCGAAAGTTACATCGAGAGATAAGAGAGCGAAATAAAGAAGAGCTTGAGCATTTTGAGTTGGATAGTCTTCGTTTAGTAGGAACCTTAGAACAATCTAAAGGCTTGTGGGGAATTGTGAAGGATCCAGAAGGTACTATCCACAGAGTTAAAGCGGGGAATTATCTGGGTAGGAATTACGGCAAAATTATGTCTGTTTCCGAAGAGAAAATTGAGCTAAGAGAAATTATTAAAGATTTGCAGGGAGCCTGGGAAGAAAGACCGGCGTCCATCGCATTATTAGATGATGAAGTATGACGGAATGTATAAAGGGGCACAAAGAAAATGAATATCAACATATTACGAACTAAAATCAACAGTCATCAAATGATCGAGAAGCGCGATATTTTAATGATTGGTCTTCTACTCTTTTTGCAAATCGTATTTTTGCAAAATGTGCTTGCTGGACCAACGCTAAGTGATATTGGATTTGTTTCTTTGCCAAGTGAACGAGTTCAAATCCGAATGGATTTTTCCGAGGCGTTACAAAAAGAACCTCTCAGCTTCACTATTGATAATCCCCCAAGGATTGCTCTTGATTTCCTAGGAGCTACGCTAGGTTTGAAAGATAAAACTCAATCTATAGGTATTGGCTCTGCACATAGTGTTACCGCTGTTCAGGCTAGTGGTCGTACTCGTGTTGTATTTAATCTTAAACAAATGGTTCCCTACGAGTTAAAGGTTACTGGCAATTCTGTGATTTTGACTTTGGGTAGTACAAAGGCAACGACTACAGCAGGCCTAAGTAATCTGGTGGCTAAAAATGATAGCCAGTCAGCCTCAATGGCAACGCAGCCGACAAAGAGCATGGCGAGACCCACTGCTCCACATATCGAAAATATCGATTTTCGCCGTGGCTCTAAAGGAGAAGGCCGTGTGATTATTACCTTATCGGATTCGACTATTAATCCAGATATCAGAGAAAAAGCAGGCAAGATAAATATCGATTTCAAGGGTGCAACTTTGCCTGCGAATCTTGATCGCAAATTAGATGTGCTTGACTTTTCTACGCCGATCACAGAAATCAATACATTCCCGTACAAGGGTGGTACACGCATGGTCGTCACACCTCAGGGACATTATGAGCACCTGGCATATCAATCTGATGATCAATTAACAATTGAAGTGAAACCCTTATCTAAAAAGGAAAAGGAAGAACTGAAAAAAGACAAGTTTGGATACGTGGGTGAGAAACTTTCTCTCAATTTTCAAAACATTGAAGTTCGAGCCGTTCTACAATTGATTGCAGACTTTACCGGTTTGAATATGGTTGCCAGTGATACCGTGGAGGGGACGGTTACATTGAGGTTGAAAAACGTTCCCTGGGATCAAGCGTTGGATATCATCTTGAAATCCAAAGGATTAGATATGCGTAAAAACGGTAATGTCATCATGGTTGCTCCTTCGGAAGAAATAGCGACCTATGAAAAATTGGAGCTTGAAGCAAGCCTGGCACTTGAAGAGTTGGCTCCACTACATACTGAATTTATGCAGATCAATTATGCAAAAGCAGCAGATATAGCGGATTTGTTAAAAGACGAGTCGAATAATTTGCTTTCAGAACGTGGCAATATCACATTAGACGAGCGTACTAATACTTTGTTAGTGCAAGATACTGCAACAAAGTTGGAAGATATGTACAAGGTGATTTCGACTCTGGATATTCCAGTGAGACAAGTTTTGATCGAGTCTCGAGTGGTCATTGCGGATGAAGATTTTTCCAAAGATCTTGGTGTTCGATTTGGTTTGAGTTATAACTCACTTGATCAAGATAATAATGTTGGAGCATTAATTGGTGGTCGTCGTGGCGGTGATACAGGCGGCTTGGGTACAGCATTTGGAGAAGGTGAAGCAGGTAGCGGTCTTAATGAGCATTATATAGTTAACTTGCCTGCGGCTGCTCCAAATGCCGGTTCAATTGGTCTTGCTTTAGGTAAGATTGGTAGTCACCTACTGCATTTGGAATTATCTGCCTTGCAACAAGAAGGCCGTGGTGAAGTGGTTTCAAGCCCCCGTGTCATAACGGCTAACCAAAAAGAAGCTGTGATTGAACAAGGTACAGAAATTCCATACCAAGAATCTACCTCTAGCGGTGCAACTTCAACATCATTCAAAAAAGCTGTATTAAGTTTGCGTGTAACACCACAGATTACACCAGATGACCGCATCATTATGGATCTCACGGTGAATAAAGATGCAGTTGGTGAAGTTTTTAATAATATTCCGAGTATCGACACACAGAAGGTTCAGACACAGGTGTTGGTTGACAATGGTGAGACGGTCGTTTTGGGTGGTGTGTTTTCACAGACAAGACGAAATGAAGTTGATCGAGTGCCATTTTTCAGTGACCTTCCTTATTTGGGTTGGATGTTTAAAGGCACTCACGTTGAGAATGACAAAAATGAATTACTGATCTTCGTAACACCAAAGATTCTTAAGGACAGTATAACCTCCCGTTAATACAAACCTTTCAACTGTAGAAGTTTAGACCCAATCTGACACATCACTAAATCAAGCGGAGCGTAGCGACGCTTGATTTAGTGAGAGTTACCCGCTTTGATGTAACTGCAACGTAAACATCAAAACACAAAGAGGTAACTCTCATGATTCATACTAATGACAAAGTTATAAAACATAAAGTTGGTCTACTCAATCTCGCTGAAGAACTCGGCAATGTCTCAAAAGCCTGCAAGATGATGGGTTTGTCCAGAGATACATTTTATCGCTACAAAGAAGCGGCTGATGAAGGCGGTGTAGAAGCCTTGTTTGATCGTAATCGGCGTACCCCAAATCTTAAAAACAGAATCGACCCGGCTATTGAAACCGTTGTGCTCGAGTATGCACTGGAAGAGCCCGCACATGGTCAAACGCGCACCAGTAACGAGCTGCGCAAACGGGGAACATTTGTCTCACCCAGTGGCGTTCGTTGTATCTGGCTTCGTCATGGTCTTGCTTGCTTTAAAGATCGCCTGAAGGCATTGTCTGATAAGGTAGCTGGTGAAGGCTTGATCCTCACTGAGTCTCAAGTCGCGGCGATGGAACGCAAGAAAGACGACGATGAGGCTTGTGGCGAGATAGAGACGGCACACCCTGGTTATCTTGGCTCGCAAGATACTTACTATGTCGGTACTTTCAAAGGCATTGGTCGGGTTTATCAACAAACGTTTGTTGATACTTACAGCAAGGTCGCTCACGCGAAACTGTACCCGACTAAAACACCGATTACGGCAGCTGACATGCTCAATGACCGCGTCCTCCCATTCTACGAAGAACAACGTTTGCCTATGTTGCGCATTTTGACAGATAGAGGGACGGAGTATTGTGGGCGAGCTGACCAGCATGATTATCAGCTTTATATGGCGTTGAACAATATCGAACACACCAAAACCAAGGTCAAATCACCTCAGACGAATGGTATTTGTGAGCGATTCCATAAGACGATCCTCAATGAGTTTTATCAAGTCGCTTTGCGTAAGAAAATTTACCAATCGATTGATGAACTGCAACTCGACCTTGACGAATGGTTGCTCAAATACAATACTCAACGAACTCACCAAGGCAAAATGTGCTGCGGGAGGACGCCGATGGAAACACTCATCGACGGACAAGCTATCTGGAAGGAAAAGTTTTTGAACTAAACTTAACCTGACAGTCAGTTACAGAAAAAGGGGTAACTGTCAGATCAAGTCTGAATTTCTACATCTGATGACATTTCAAACTCCTCCTCTATATTGAAGTCAGACCATAGTTGAAAAATATGTTTCACATCTTATGGAACACATGAGCTATGGCTGCGTATAAGTATAGACAATCTTTATAATCTAACTCAGGATTATTTATCAGAGCGACTGCGTAATCTGCTATCAAATTCACATTCTTTATTTCATTTTGTAATCCATTATTCTCCGTCATTTATATTCTCACTTTTTGCAATAACCATATTAATTGTAGGCACTAACGCTTCAATTGAACCTGTCGTATCTACCTTATCCATGAATAATTTTAAGTGCTTTCCTAAAAGCTCTAATGACTTGTTGCTATCACTTATTTTGCCATTTTCTCTAGCAATACCATGATTCTCTTTCAGTTGCTCTAGTACCCATTCAGCCGTTATCTGTGTACGTTCTGAGCGTTCTTTCATTGCTTCTTGAATCGCTTTTGCGACATTAGGTTTTGTTAAGTTTTCACAACCAATCTCTTTAGCGGTATCTTTACTATACCCAGCCCTTATTGCTGCCTGTGTAGCGTTTAGGTCAATTAGGTATTCTTCTACAAACGTTTGTTGCTTGTTGGTTAATCCTTGTAGGTTTGCTTCTTGATTCATACTATTTTTTCCATTTGCCTATCACTGTTCAGGGCTCTTGTAGCTGCTCATTAACCCGCCCTGAATTCATTAACGCCTGAATCAATGCTGTTTTCTTGGGATCATTATTAAGGTATTGCTTTACACTCCCTTTTTTCATAAGACTATCTGCTAGTAGCGCAGCTTTCGCTTTCACCTTTGGCTTATCAAATGTATTTAGTACGTAACCTAAAGCAGCACCACTTGGGCCGCCAATGCTATAACCGGCAGCAGGATTCAACAGGGTTGTTAAAGAACTATTATTTAAGTTCTCAATACGATTTGATTTCTGCTCTAACTGTTTCGATAGTGCCAATAGAAGCCCTTCCCTAGCGTTTAGATCCTTTACCTCAGGAACAATATCCTCGAGTTTTTCCTTCGCCGCTTTTGCCATCGCTCGTCGTGTGTCATCTGTGACCTGATTCGACTTTAAGTTCTTCGCATCAAACTTTATCTTCTTGTAAGCATTAGTTTTAAATTTCTGAAGTTCTGCGGGTGTCAGCGTGTCCTTCCCAATCTTCCTCATATGTTGATCGAAAGTACTAATAACTGAATCAATCGCGGCTAAATCATGTGGAGCATCAACCTTCGCCCCGCCGTATTGTTTACGTAAATCTTTAAGCTTCGAGTAAAGAACTTCTTTACGAACCTTCTTACCAGAATTGGTAGCATTATCGATTAGTCTATGTATCTCTTGGTTAATGTTCGATGTGATACTGTCAATCTTATCCATGCCTTTGTAGGTAGGTGCTATCTGTTCATCTAACATTGTTTTGATCATTTTATCTCTATCAGGTCTTGGCGTTGTCGTGTTGAATTTGACCGCACTTGCCATCTGATTATGAGCAAAGTTTTTAGGAACCATTTTCCCGGCAGTTACTGTCGCTGTGTTCTTAACAAGGTTTACCGGATCAATAGCTGTCCCAGCCTTAAGCGCCGTTTTACCGAGTAATGGCGCGCCACCCGTTAATACTGATGATACGTCTAGCAACGCACCTACCGGATCAGTTTCCAATGTATTAATGATTTCTTGTTTGCCACCGTATCTATTCTTCAATGCGCCAACTAAGGCGTCAGCATATTTCTCGTTACCTTGCTCTCCAGGTATTGCTTTTTGAAGAGCACCAGTGCCAAGGTTCCAAACGCCTTTCCCTGTCTCAATTGGATGGCTTACTGTTTGGTATAAAGCTTTTGCTAGATCGCCGGCACTTGATGGAATGTTTTTAACCATATCCATTCCTGAGAATACCTCTGGGTTATCGGATTGTTCCTTGCTGTATTCATCCGGTGTTTGTTGCTTGAACCCTGCTGGAAAATTTGAAGGGTCATTAAAAAAGCCTGCCCTTGAACCGTCAGAAGCTCTTGGATTATTCAGGATGGGTGGGGTTGCTTCTCTAATAATTCCATTAGAAATACTGTCCACTGAATCAGCGCTTTCTTCTAACGGCATTGCCTGTCTTGATGGCATTGAAGTCTGTGTGTTTACTGCTTGCTGTGCTTGAGCTGGAGAGGTCGCTTTAAACGATCTAACCTGTTCGATAGTCACGCCCTGAGAAGAGATGTAAGAATCTATATCACTTTCTGGTGCGCCCATGCCTGCCATCTTTGTAACGTTTCTTTTTATCTTTGCTAAGTCAGTCATTATTCAAGTCCGTATTTTTCGTTTAAATTTACTGTGGGTTGTTGTGATGCTTCTGGACGGGCGTTGGGAGTATCAAGCGCATTATGGAAATCATCCATTGTTGGTAATTTGCCATTCCACCCTTGTAGTGTGCCGTTCTCCCTGAAGTACTTAGCCGAAGATTGTTTGGCTTCAAAACTAAGCACCATTTGTCTTTCGAGATTCTCTAAGCGTCTGATATTCTCAGACTCTTGAAGGTTCTCGTTATAAGCACGTGCAATCAGTTTATCCCCTTCGTTTTCTGTATATTGCGGACCCAATAATTCCCTTAAGTTTCTTTGAACGACCTCTTCAACCCGTTCCCTGTTATTAATTGATTCGGGGTTTGTGAATTTCCTGATTGAGTCGGGGATCGAACCAACAATAGGCCCAGTTAGATTGTCACTATTTTTTAATGCTTCCGTCGCCTCTTTGATCTGATTAATGTTTTTAACTTGGGACGACGCGCCACCTGTGGTGAAGTCAACATGCTTCGCAGCATAAACTTGATCGGTTTTCTCTTGGCCTTTCGTTTGATCGTAACCAAGCCCTACGTTATTAACCGTCCTTGCGGCCCCTGCTGCTGAAATAGCGGCTTTTTGTTGAACCTGCTGAGGCGTCATCACTGCGTCAGGCCGCGAGCTTACTTCACCTGTAAACACATTCCTTTGACCGATTACATTACCGTTATTATCATGTACAGGAACGATTTGTGATTCCCGCCCCCTCAATTCATGATCGAATTGGGCCGTCTGTTTATGAGTATTGAAGCCGGCATCCCTTTCCTGTTGCTTTGCATATCCATCTAATTTCATTTGTGCCACGAGGCGCGGATGAGTTTGAACAATACTATCGACGAGTACTTGATATCCTGCGCCTGCTCCACCGCCCTCAAACTGACCAGTCTCTGGATTCAATGTTCCTTTTTCGGCTTCCTTGGATTTCTGTATGGCTGCTACAAGCGCTTGCTTTCGTACCGATTCCTTTTCCTGTTCCTCGCCCCTTATTTTGCTTGCCTGATAAGCGCCGACACCTGCTTGTGCAACTCTTGCCAAACCCTCAACAACTGAACCTACCGGCTCTGTTGAAGTCCCTCGTTGTTGTAATGCCTGCGCGAGTGCAAGCCTATGCTGTACTTGTTGCTGTGGCGCTTGCTGCTCTTCACCGAAGAAGCTAACTGTTCTGCTCATTTTCTTTTCCTCTTTCAGTTCCTACTTGTTAATAAGTTGTTTCTTTATGTCCTGCTTTAATCGTTAACCCTATGGTAGATCTAAGAAGGAACACGTATAGCGTGTCAGTGATATTGTTTTATCGACACGTCTGTCGTGTCATAAACCGTGTTTTTGGCTACTTTTTGGGGTGGTGGATGGGTCTTTAACACGTATAACGTGTCGGCAGGTGACGATATACGTGTTCGTGACTTTAATTTTGCATCGCCTTTCTTTAACTGATTTCTTCTTGGTTTTGCCCAAATGGACACTTCTTTTTTCCAATCATTTGAGGGAATGTTTGTTTCGGGTATATCCAGTTTTCCATTACATTCATTGATAGCAAAAAAGGTAATCCCATAGAGCGTCGGGATCTTTAATCCACCTTGTCTTGTTTGGACAATCCACCTATAGTGAAGCAACTCTTTTTTAGCATTCCCTAGCGTTTCACGTGACTTCCAGCCGCGCTTTTCCATGATTGTCCAAACGGCGCACAAGTCCCCATTGTTAACGACCCCACCAGATTTAAATCTAAGCTGACTTATCAGATCAAAAAGTAACTTACATCCTGAAGTAGTCAACAAGAAAAAGTTTTTGTGGTTTAAAACACTTGCAGGGAGAGCAATAAACGCTCCCCCTTCACGGCGATTCTTGGCATTCCGTCTATTCATTTAGCTGCCTCCGTGATCTTCTGAGCTTTTAGCAAATTGAAATCATCAAGCCAGTAGCGTTTTACCTCAGTGGTCTTTGTTCCATTGACACAAGGTACAGTTTCAAACTTTCTTCTGATCTGTATACCAAGCTCCTCAATCTTGCTGATGGTGCTATTCAGGCATGTCTCATTTAGAGATCTAATTGCATCAAACCTGTTCAATGATCTTCCTTCCGCAAAAGCCGAAAGAACACCGAACATTTTTGTATCTCTTTTGATGATAGGTATGTTAAAATTCAGTTCCGGCGCTGAATTGGCTACCCCTTCGGGGGTAATCGATTTATCTTTCATCTCTCCACCTCCTTATGCGACTTCATTACACGAAGCATTGATTCGATCATAAATCCAAGTATCAACTTGAGATTCAACCCAGCCTGAAGCTCGACGGCCTAAACTAATTTGCTTCGGGAATTCTTTGTTACGGATTTTTTCGTATATTGAAGAACGTGATAAACCAGTTCTTTTTGTTACGTCTTTTAATCTTAGAATTGTTTCAGTCATTGATAATCACCTTTGGTTGTTAATGGTGATTAGAAATATAATGACTAAAAGTTGTCATAGCCGAGCGTAAAACTTAGTCTATGACAACTTTTTATTTTATAGTGAAAAAAGTTTCAGAATTTTCTTCTAAGAGTCTCACTTTTAATTTTACTGTCGGGGTTATTTTGGTTATGCCTATCTGCAATTATCTGTGAGGCATTTCTTTTAGTAATTTTGTTTCCTTTTTCTATTAGCCTACGGGTTTCGGTAATGAAGGGTTCCCAAAACCTGTCAGCATTCTCTTTCCGTTGCTTCCCCACAGCCCCTCTAGAAATTGCATTATTTTTTCTTTGGTTAAACCCAACCTTTCTTTTGTTCTTTGTCGTCGCACCCTTAATGTAGCCCGTATGTCTATTACTTTGTGTTGCCGGGCTCTTCACTTCTATATAGAGATTAATTAAATAATCTAAATCATCCCAAAATTTTGGAGGAGGTAATATTTGTTTTTTTACATCTTCAGCCTTTATATCAACCTCAAGCTCGATCAATAATTGTGGTCTTTCAGTTCCTTTTGGAAGTTCTGATTCCCAATGTCGGGCCATCCAATAAATAACTTGTTTATGAGCATTGTTTTCATCACAACCTAAATCATTCTTTGCAATTTCCAATAACTTGCTTCTTTTTGAGGCAAATTTTCGCCCCTCATCATCTTGCAGCCACTCTGGAAGCTCGCCTAATACTCCATCGTATTCAGCATTAATTCTTTTATTAGCATTATCGAAAAGGATTGATAGTTCTTTATCCCATTCCTCATCAGTATCATCCTCGTCAAATATTCCCATCAGCACACCTTCTACACTCCCTTCAAAAGAAACCAAGCCAGAGCGGTGAAGGACGCCGCTTTTTCGGGAGCTACCCTAGGCTTGGTGATTTGGTTACTTATTCTCGCTAATTTAACCAGTGATTACTGATTCTTGAAGTTTTGGTTCATTAGCCACCATTTGGTTAAGTATTTCAGGCCACACTTTAAATAAAATTTCTTTGTTAATTTCATGAGGATTTACTACAATTTTAAATTGTCCGCGGTAAACATCCCCCATTACTTCACGTGATAATCGTAAGCCTTCTATCTCACCACCTAACGGCGGTAGTTCTTGTCGTAGCAGCGCTACATTTCCAACCGCGCCGTCTCTATCCTGCCATCGATCTAAATAACAGTTAGCAGTATTAATATTATCTTTAGCTTCCTCAATGTTATTTTCTTTTAAAGAACATTGAGCTAAAGATAACCGTGTCTGACTTTCATCTACCTCAGTCCAACAAGTTATTAGCAAATCATTCAAATCTTTCATTGCCTCTAACAAAGCCTTGGAGTCATCGCTCGCAATCTGCCCCGCCCACGATTCAACTTCCTTTATTATTCGTCTTGCTGCAACGCTTGTTCTGCCTCCCATGCCAACAGGGTTTGGGCGAGTATGAGTTAGTGGTGTAATATCTTTCTTAGTCATGATGACCTCCTATGTAGGTCCTTATGGTTAGGGAATGTTGGGTGTTGTCGCACCTTTCATTTCCCGTTAAAAAAAACAGTTCAACCAGATTGGTTAAATATGCCGGTAATAACTTTCTTTTCATTTCTCAGGCTGTCCAAGTAATCAGCCCATTGTTGCATCATCTTTTTGCGTTCTGGCAGGTACTCAGCATAGTTGTATGCCGCTCTAACGTTATCTCTTTCAGCATGTGCCAGTTGTCGCTCTATCCAGTCTTTATTAAATCCTTGTTCGTTCAATAGTGTTGAAGCCATACTTCTAAAACCATGTCCTGTCATTTCTTCTTTGGTGTAACCCAGTCTTCGTAATGCGCCATTGATGGTATTTTCTGACATGGGCTTTCTATTGGATCTAATACTTGGAAATAAGTATTGTCCTGAGCCTGTCAGTGGGTGGAGTTCTTCGAGTATGACAAGTGTTTGGACAGATAAAGGAACGATGTGTTGTTCTTTCATCTTCATCTTTTCAGCAGGTATACGCCATTCAGCTTTGGCTATATCAAACTCTGACCATTCGGCATGTCTTAATTCACCTGGACGGACAAAGAGAATTGGAGCGAGTCGTAAAGCACATGTGATCACAAAAAAACCATCATAACCATCGATAGCACGTAACAAAGCACCCACTTGTGATGGGTTCGTAATCGATGCGTGATGTTTGTGTGTAACAGGAGATAGAGCACCTTTTAAAGCACCTGTCGGATCGTTCTCAGCGCGACTCGTCGCAACGGCATACCGAAACACCTGTCCACAATTTTGTAATGTTCTGTGAGCGGTATCAACAGCGCCAGTGCTTTCAATCTGTCGTAGAGCTACAAGTATTTCAGCCGCGGTAATTTCGGTAATAGGTTTGTGACCCATTCGAGGAAAGATGTAAGTCTCGAAACGTTGGATCAGTTTATGTAGATAACTAGGCACCCATTTAGATGAAGTCACTTTTAACCATTCACGAGCGATTACTTCAAAGCTATTTTCAGCTCCCATTGCATCAGCAGCTTTCTGTGCTTTCCTATCTTCACTTGGATCAATCTTATCAGATAACAAGCTACGTGCTTCTTCACGACGGTCACGAGCATCCTTTAAAGAAACTTCTGGATAGACTCCCAGTGATATTTGTTTCTCTTTACCTTTGAATGAATATCTCAGTCGCCACCACTTGCCGCCATTAGGACTGACTAACAAAAATAGACCACGACCATCTGTCATTTTGTACTGTTTTTCTTTGGGCTTTGCCTTTTGGATCGCGGTATTCGTTAAAACCATGTCGTTTCCCTATGGATAATTATCCAATAAATACGGGTAACTGTTTCTGGTACTTTGGGAGTTACCCAGATAGTGGCCCGTCTTTTTCGTGGATTCTATAAGATGACTTTAGACGCTAATGGACAAGGAAGCAATAAAAAAGCCCGCTAGAATGCGGGCTTATGGATGTTGCTGGATGTTACTGAACTACAATTTGGTGCCGACACCAAGAGTCGAACTCGGGACCTACTGATTACAAGTCAGTTGCTCTACCAACTGAGCTATGTCGGCTAAGTTAAGTGTGGGTATTTTATTGATCTGAACCAAGAAGTGCAATCGTCTTACAGTCTATATTTACAGTTTTTGTTGTATTTGATAGTTTAGGTAGAGTCTGATCGCTATTAACTTGGATATCCAACCACAAAAGTTTGGTGATTTTATGCTGAGGAACAACAACCGGGTTGTAACCCACTCTTTTCAACTCAACCACACGTTTGTTGACTGCCCTCTGCCTACTAAACAAACCGAGTGAAATGGCATTTTTCATATTGCCTTTCCCAATCAAGTAATAATTCTTAAGTCCCTTTCTCTTAAGTTCTTGAAATTGTGCTTTTGCTTTTGCCTCAGTTTGAGGCGCCAAGTAGACCCAGTATCTTTCGCTGGTACGTTTTTCTTCAGTGCGTTTCCTGTATGGAATGTTGTTAGATTGCAGCCATTTATTGAGTTCCATAACATCTATGTCAGATTGATAGGGGCCTATCGACAAACAAGTACCGACAGAATCGAAAGGTAACTCTTCATTTTTTACCACCTCCGTTGATTCAGATTTTATCGATTCAGCTTGTGTTGTATTTTGCTGAATCATTTCTAATTGTTCTAAATCAAATGGATCTGAATCACTTTCCAACTCTGTTTCTATGACACGCAGTTCTTTACGCAACGCAGGTAATTCTTTCAGCTCGCTCAGCAAAACAAGGGACTTAGCAGAATTTTTTACATCTTTATGGCTGACCCTCGTTGCAGGAGTGGATTTCTCCAAACTGCTATTGATTTTCAAACCGCAATAGCTAACATTCGTTAGTAAAAGGAGAATTGTTATCCATTTCATCATTGTTATTTTGAACTCAGCATTAGCCCTTGCAGAACGAGAGTGGGCTTATGACGCAATTTTATTGCAAACACTGACAGATCAAGATCTTTAACCACCAACTCGGCATCTCCACCAGTGATAATGTACTCCATATTAGATTCGTGTTGTTGCGCTATTTTTGTAAGCATGTACTCAATCCCACCAATAAATTGATGATAACAACCAGATTTGATCGCCGCTTCAGTATCATTCGAAAGCAATGTAAGTTCTTCACATTTCTGTACTGATAAAGCATAAGTATGATCTGTCAGTGCACGTTCACACAAAGTTAGTCCTGGCGCAATAACGCCCCCCCGATGCCAACCTGAGGAATCGACCACATCAATAGTAATAGCAGAACCACAGTCAATTATACAAACATTGCTTTTGACAATATCCCAGCCTGCGAGCATAGCCAGCCAACGATCAATTCCAAGCTTTTGTGCATCTGGATAACTATTTTTTACTCCACAACCTTGTTTGGTAACTTTTGCAAAACTCGGGTTCATTTGCCAATTTTCTTTACACCAGTTACAAATGATTTTGCCGATCTTTTTCCCAGCAACATTAGAGATATACACGGCATTAATCTGTTCAAGTTTCCCCCAATAAGAATTTAGAATTTTCTCAAGATCATTTTCAAGCCATGCATGTACTTCTTGTTCACCAAGTACATCATTCTCAGCGAGAGCCCATTTTATTCGGCTATTTCCCACATCGACTAATAATATGTTTTGCATTCGTTTTTTGATCTGCTTTTAAACTAGTCTCAAACTTACTTCACCACTCATAAACGTTCTTAGCTCACCATTGATTTCGACACTGATAGAACCATCATTATTGATACCTCGAGAAAACCCTCTCTGTTCTACCTGGCATAAAACAACACTCACTGGTTTATTGATCAGTAAATCATACTGACGCCATTCTTCGCGAATACTTTCTAAACCATTTTGTTCGACAGTTTGCAAAAGAAGAAAAATCTCTGAGATCAACATAGCGGCAATTTGACTACGCGCCGGTACTGAATCTAAATGTTGATCAAGACTCGTCCATGGCTGATCAATGTTAGCCAACATAACCGTTCTATTATAAACATTAATACCCATTCCGATGACAATGCTTTGGATATCCGATTGACTCGATGCTATTTCGATCAAAATTCCAGCAAGTTTATCACCCTCACAATAAACATCATTTGGCCACTTTGCACCAATATTTTGTAAGCCCATTGATTTTAGAACTCTAATTAAAGCAACAGCAGGTAATAAACTAATTAATTGTAATTGATCAACCTTTTGCTGAAGTTGCCATCCTATTGATAAACAAAGTCCTGCAGCAAACGGCGCTACCCACTGTCGTCCTTGTCGTCCACGACCCTCAGTTTGATATTCAGCCAGACACACTCTGCCATGTTGTTGATCTTTAGTTAAATTGAGTAATAATGAATTTGTAGAATCAATAACACTCTCTAGCTCAACAGCAGATATAAATCGAGCAGTATCCTCAGAGATTTCTGATCTAACTTGAACATTATCAAGCAAATCTAGCGGGTATTTTAGTTGGCAAGAAACAGGATCTAACTTTTTAAACTCTAGACCACAATCATTGAAAAACTGTAACCGTTGAAACTCCTTAGTACTGAGATCAATTGTTTTAACATGTGAAAGTTTGTGAAGAAGAAACTGGTCTGATTTGGATTGGTTTACGTCAACCTTTTTTTGTTTCTTCATTTTTATGACTAATTGATATTGACGAAAAGCGCCCCATTTCCGCGAGTCTATCACCTTTACTCGTCAACTCTAGATTGGAACTCTGAGATGAAGGATCCTCGTGGCTTTCATTAAAAAAATCACCCAGCGCTTTCATCACATTTTCATCCATATCGGGTAGTAATGGCTTTTTAAGAAATGTACTTTCACTTATATTTTTCTGGCTTTTATTTTGCTCTTCGTAATCAGGCCTTATTTCAGGCGGTCCATCCAAGTCTTCCGCATAAAGACGCATTGTTTTATCATCATCAGGACTCCTGAATAATTGAACTGTCATATCTTGGGTATTCTTACGTATTTCCTGCTCAGGTAAATCTTGATCATCTACTTTTAAATTTGCAATTTCTACAGGTAAATCTTCTCTTGAAATAATTTTATCAGATCGATACTTTTCTTCAGAGTCCTTTGGTTGCTGCTTTATTTCAATCATATTATTGGTTGATTTTACCTGTTTTAGCAAAACATCATCAGATCGAAATACTGGCTCAACTTCTGAAAAAACTGTCACCTTAGGCAGCGTAATATCAAGCTTGGTACGATCTAAATCTTCGGAAAGTTGTTCAACAAATTGAAAAGTAAACTTATGGAATTTGAGATGATCACCATCAGCTAGCCGATGACTTTTTTCGATACGTTCACCATTAACATAAGAGCCATTTACACTGCCTTGATCTTGTAACCAATAAGCTCCTTTCTCATATTTGATCATAGCGTGTCGGCGACCTACGGTAGACTCCGGGATTACGAGCGAATCATACTCACGACTATTTGCTTTTAACCTGCCTATCATCATCGGCATTTTTGTGATCCGATATTGCTCAGATCCGGTACACTGATGTATATCGATCAACGCAATTTCAGTCCCTTCTACCCGAAGATTTTCTTCAGGTTCATAGCTATTTGGTTGTCGATTAAATTGTCTAAAAGTGATCAAGGTTAGAATAGCGAACACAATAAAAACCGTCACCGCAATAAACAACCAGACGTGTGCGCCGGATAAGTTTTGAATATTACTTTGAAGGTTATTTATTAGTTGCTGGTAATCCATGTTAGTGGGCGACTACTCTTCTCCTGTTGCAACTGGCCGGGCGGGATCTGAACTCCATTCGCTCCAGGAACCACAATAAAGTTTTGGCTCATCAAGACCCGCATGAACTACTGCAAAAATATTATGGCAGGCTGTAACACCAGAACCACAATAAAAGACTGTTTGCGCTGAAAATTTTCCATTCTGATTCTGATCAAATAATCGAATAAAATTTTCAGCCAAAATTTCTGGCGCAAGGAATGAACCATTTTCGTCGAGATTATTTTTCCAAAAATGATTGATCGCCCCAGGGATATGACCTGCAGCTCGGTCAATAGACACTAGCTTTCCTTGATAACGATCCGGATCGCGTGAATCAACTAATTGCGACACATCTGCAAGCTGATCAATAACAACCAATCGTTCTGATTCTGCCTGACCTGAAAAAGTGACCGCTGTATTCTTAATCTCACCAGATTCAGTTGCTCTTTGTTCTCTCTGCCAACGTCCCCATCCACCATCGAGTACCGCGACTGCATCATGTTGCATATAACGCAGCATCCACCATAGGCGTGCACAAAAAGCGCCTCCCATATCGTCATACACTACAACTTGTTTGCTAGAATCTATCCCCAAGCTAGAAAAAGTTTCAATCATTGATTCAGGTGACGGCATTGGGTGACGCCCACAATCAGTGACAGGCTTACCACTTAATGCCTTACTGACACTGGCATACACAGCACCGGGAATATGCGACGATAACCACGCTTGCTCACCAGCAGCGCTGTTCGTTAAATCATAGCGGCAATCGACAATTACCCAATCGGGACTATCGAGATTCTGAGCCAATGTTTTACAGTCTATTAAGGTCTTGAACATAATTATTTTACATTTATTAACATAATAATAACCGATATTTCTAATTTTTCCGCATTAATTTCATGTTATTTTGAGCTATGCAACATATCTATATGATAAATAAACGCCTATTAGCAGTAAATCTCTTAATAATCTCGTATCTCATCAGTAGCTGTTCAACAATTGGCTATTATTCGCAATCAATTCGTGGCCAGTTATCTGTCATGTCAAAACGAGTATCAATAGATGAGTTGATAGAACACCCAGATACATCCAATCAGAAAAAAGCCGTATTGGAAAATATTCTACAAATACGTCAGTTTGCCAGCAATAAATTACACCTGCCTTACAATAACAGTTACAGCACCTATGTTGACTTAGACGAAGATTATGTCGTCTGGAATGTCTTTGCGACCCCCGAATTTTCGTTAACGCCTGTCAGCTCCTGTTTTTTGATCGTCGGCTGCCTTCAATATAAAGGTTTTTTTGCAAAACAAGATGCTATCGATTTTGCAAATCAATTACGAGAATCCGGACACGATGTTTTTGTCGGCGGGGTAACAGCCTATTCTACACTTGGTTGGTTTGACGATCCTATATTAAGCTCAATGTTGACCTATGGAGAATTTCGTCTTGCAGAAGTCATCTTCCATGAGCTGGCCCATCAACTTATATATATTAAGGACGATTCTGGCTTCAACGAAGCCTTCGCCACCGCCATTGGTGAAATTGGGGTTCGGCGATGGCTACAGGATAATCACCGTGATGCCGAACTGGAAAATTTTGAGAGGAACAGGCAATGGGATTTCGAGTTTATCCAAATAGTTCTGACCAGCAAAGAAAAACTGGATAAGCTATTTGGATTAGATCAAGATCAAAAAACACCACAGACCCAAGAACAATTAAGACTAAAAAAACAAATGATCTATGACAAGTTACGCACTGATTATTCAGCACTAAAATCAGCTTGGGAGAATCCACCGAACTACGATAAATGGATGCAGAACGATCTTAATAATGCCAAGGTCGCATCGATCGTCACATATCATGATCTGACAGAGTCGTTCGAAAAATTATTAACGCTTTCAAACAATGACCTAACCCTTTTCTATCAACGTGTACGCCATCTAGGAATACTATCAGAACAAGAACGTCATGCCTGTCTTGAAAATATGACTATCTACTCTCACTGTTATAGTGACTAGAAGCTATTGCTCCCTCTATGATCAACCTCAGTAATTTGGTAGTTCTGCACTTTCAAAAAGTGCATCAATTTCCTCTCTGTTTTTTGCTGCAATCGCTTGTTCGACTAACTCCTTAGTCAAATGTGGGGCAAATTGACTAATAAAATCATACATGTAGCCTCTAAGGTGAGCATTTTTTCTAAAACCTATTTGTGTAATCTCAGTTTGGAATAGATGGCTAGCATCCAACGCGCAAAGTTCAGAATCAACACTTTCGTCATAAGCCATACTCGCAATGATCCCGATACCAAGCCCTAGCCGCACATAAGTTTTGATTACATCAGCATCAACAGCTGTGAATACGACTTTGGGCTGCAAGCCTTTTTCGCTGAAAGCATTATCCAGATGTGAACGGCCAGTAAAACCAAATACATAAGTAACAATAGGGTATTTCGCAACATCTTCCAGAGTCGGCCGATCAATTTTTGTTAACGGGTGACCTTTAGGAACAACAATACTACGATTCCATCTATAACATGGCAACATGACCAAATCTGAAAACAATTCCAGTGCCTCTGTAGCAATGGCAAAGTCCACCTTACGATTAACCACAAGTTCAGAAATTTGCATTGGCGTTCCTTGTTGCATGTGCAATGAAATACCTGGATATTTTTCTATAAATCTTGTAATCACTTGAGGCAATGCATATCGCGCCTGCGTGTGCGTTGTGGCTATGGTTAAACTACCATGCGACTCGTCTTTGTGATCCGCTGATACTTTGCGGATATTCTCAACCTCTCCAAGAATTTTACCTGCAAGATCAATAATATCTTTCCCTGCAGCTGTCACTTCAGTCAAATGCTTTCCACTACGAGTGAAAACTTGCACTCCGAGTTCATCTTCTAACAAGCGGATTTGCTTACTAATACCAGGTTGCGAAGTATAGAGACTCTCAGCAGTGGCAGAAACATTGAGGTCGTGTCTTGCGACTTCCCAGATATATCTAAGCTGTTGCAGCTTCATTACTATCGTCCTTTTTCGATTTTGTAAGAATAAAAAGAAACTTATCTATTCGTTTTTATTATAGTTATTTTTCCTGTGAATTTCAGCAGGACTAAAAAAAGGAGGCCGAAGCCTCCTGTTTAAGATCGATATGATCTCAGCTCAAGCCACGGCCTGATTACTGGTAAATTCTGTCACCATCCTCTCCATTTGATCTTTTAATAATAATTTTTCTTTTTTCATCTTTTCTAATGACATGTCGTCAATGGCTAGTTCTCCCTGGTTTACTTCATTCACTCGTGCATCCAGATAACGGTGCTTATCGTATAGACGTTTAAAGCTGATTTCTGAAGCTAGAAGGGTTTTGACGGCATGTGATTCGTGTTCTGACATATAATTCTCCTCGTTCGTAGAACTTGATTAAATATGTGAAACAACTGTTTCCTCATGTTGCACAGAGGTTATAGATACTTGAAACCACTATGCGATAACCCGGTTGAGGTAGAACCGACGGGTAAGTAATCATGTATTCCCGTAGTATAAATCTAGATCATGATCTCATTTTCAGCAAGGTCATTTTTTACTTGAACTTTAGAGTGTAACTTTAAATAACGAAATTTATCTGCTCACCCTTTAAAGTTATCGCCCGCTATAGGAATTTTTCCTACCGTCTTAGGGAAAACCGCTGGCGAATTTCTATATCAGCACTGTTAGGATTCAGATCTTAAAAAGTAACTAATAAATTTGAACACATTTTAGGAAACACTATGGACAACAAACCCCTTTCAACAAGATTAGTTCTCGTGGGAACAGTATTTAGTGCTTCAATTTCAGCTACATTTTCTATTCACGCTGAAGAACCACTGAATCCAGCCACAACGATGGAATTGCCTGACCTTGATGTGGTTGGGACGACCCCTCTTCCAGGGGTTGAATTACCAATCACAAAATATGCCGGCAACATACAAACTATTGATGCAGAAGACATCGATGAGCAAAACCCTGTCGATATGGCAGAAATCCTATTTAGAAATATAGGCAGCGTCGATATCAACTCAGCGCAAAACAACACTTTCCAAAATGACGTCAATTATCGAGGCTTTCTCGCTTCGCCACTCGTCGGTACCGCTATTGGAATATCGGTTTTTGTTGATGGGGTAAGAGTTAACGAAGGTTTTGGTGATACAGTCAACTGGGATATGATTCCAGACATGAGCCTATCAAATATTACATTGATCCCTGGCTCAAATCCTCTATTTGGTTTAAACACACTTGGTGGCGCTTTATCACTTCAAACCAAAAGTGGCTTAAATTTCCAAGGCACTGAAGTTGAGGCTATCGCAGGTTCTGATGACCGTCGAAATTTCATCGGCGAACATGGTGACCAATCTGGTAACTTTCACTGGTATGTTGCTGGTAATAGTTTCGAGGATGATGGTTGGCGTGATGAATCACAATCAGACGTTGAGCAAGTCTTCAGTAAAATCGGCTGGGACAATGGAACATCCAGTCTAGACTTGAGCGTTTCTTATGCAGACAGTGAATTAACAGGTAATGGTTTTGCTCCGGAAAGCCTATTAGATCGCGATCGTGAAGCAGTATATACACTACGTGATGACACTAACAACCGTACGCACTTTCTTAACCTCAGTGGTAGCCATTGGTTAACAGATTCATTATTGATTGGTGGTAATGTCTACCACCGTCAGTATGAGCGAGAAACCTTCAATGGCGATGCAGAACTTGAATGTGCAGCTGAAGCAGGCGGCGATGATTTCGCACTCTTTGCTGATAGCACAGAAATCGATGATGAAGAAGAAAACCGCATTCATAATGCAAATTGTGACAATGACGATATTGTTGCATTGCATCCTGATGCGACAGTCGTTGATTTCGATGGCAATACTTCAACACCTTTTGACCCTAACATTCATGAAGCTGAACTTGAAGTTGAAGGTGAGCGACGTAGAACCTCAACAGAAACTGATTCATGGGGTAGCACATTGCAGTTATCGCATGAAGGTGAACTAGCTGGTCGTGACAACACATTCACTGTTGGTATGGCATATGACAAAAATGATACATCTTTCTCAGTTGCTGAAGCTGAGGCGGATATCATTGTTGAAAGCAATGGTCTTACTCGTAACACAGAAGTTGATGATGGCAGCGAATTCGGTGGTGACTTTGAAACTGATGTTGACATCGATACTGAAAGAAAGAACTGGGCAATCTACTTCACAGATACAATCGATCTGACTGATACGGTTGCATTAACAGCCTCCGCTCGTTATCAACGTTCAGAGATTGAGATTCAAGATCGCACCGGTGAAGAAGAAAATCAGGATTTAAATGGTAAGCACAGATTTAATCGCTTAAGTCCTGCACTAGGTCTTACCTACAACCCAACTAGCAACTTAACATTATATGGGTCATATAATGAAAGCTTCCGCGCTCCAACAGCTGCTGAATTGACCTGTGCGGATCCAGAAGATCCATGTAACCTGCCTAACTCATTTGTCGCCGATCCCCCACTTGATCCTGTCATTGGTCGAACCTATGAAGTTGGTGCTCGTGGTTCAATTTCACAGTTTGGAAACATAGGTTGGAATGTTGGTATCTTCCGTACGTCATTGAAAGATGATCTACTTTTCACAACAACACGATCTTCTGGTGCTGGTTTCTTCCAAAACGTTGATGAAACTCGACGTCAAGGCGTTGAGCTTGGCCTAACAGGTTTATCCAGTCGCTTTGGTTGGTTCATGAACTACAGCTTTATAGACGCAACATTCGAGTCTGATGAGCGTTTAGCCAGTGTCGTTGAGCCTAATGGTGTTTTCGTAAAATCAGGTGATGAATTACCGGCTATTCCACGACATAACGTGAAAGCGGGTGTTAATTTTGCGGCCACCAATAAACTCAACGCTGGCGCTACAATGACATATGCTTCAAGCACATATATGCGCGGCGATGAAAGTAATGATCTTTCTAAAGTCAGTGGTTACACCGTCTTCAACATGAATGCGCGTTATGAAGTAACGGATAATGTTCAAATGTGGTTGAAAGTCGATAATGTTTTCGACAAAGAATATAGTAATTCGGGGATCAGAAACTTCAATTCATTCCCATATGATGGCGGAGAAATCGAAGAAGAACGATTCTTATCTCCAGGCGCACCTCGCTCAGCCTGGGTTGGAATTAAAGTCACCTTCTAACCAAGCATAAATCACAGCTAAAAAACGGGATAAAATATTTGATCCCGTTTTTTTATATTCCTTTAATGTCTGTAATTATAAACCGTTCAACATCGACTGAGCTGCTGCTATTTTTTCAGTACATCCTTTCATTTCTATTTCAACAACTTCCGACGTAAATCCAAGTTTAGCTAAGGCCGGAACAGTATCCCAATCAATCTGACCTATGGGATGATCAGATCCCATATACGATTGCAATAAAGCTACCTGAACAACATCCACCATATCTGCTTCGGGGTTTTTATTGCGACTAAAATCGGCATATTCCGTTGCAATCTCAATTAAAGACTGGGGAAAATGCCAAGCTTCAAGGATCTTTTGCCCTATTGGACTTGTTAACTTTTCAACAAGGTTATCTAACACATCTGGGTACTCTAATAATTCCGGCTGCTCATCCGCCCGCATCAACACTGGCAATGCACCAATGTTATGTATTAAACCTGCAAGCATAGTCTCATCAGAAGCGACAGTTGGACACGTAGAACCAAGCACATGGCTGATGGCTGCAATTTGTGAATTGTACTCCCAAAGGTCACGCACTTTTTTTACTAATTTAGGGGATTTTGCATTGAACAATTGTTTCATCATCAAACTTGTAACAAGGTTTCTGATCAGATTAACACCTAACCTTGCAACTGCCATTTGTACACTATCAACTTCTCGCTGACCACGAAACAGAGGGCTATTAGCTACTTTAATCAATTTCGCTGATAGTGCCGCATCTGTCACGATAATATTTGCCATATCTGTAGCAGAGGCATTTGGGTCGTTAACAACGTCTCTAACCTTAATTGCCACTTCTGGTAAAGTCGGTAGAGAAAGCTTTCCAGAATTTAGATCTTGGAGTAATTGAGTATAGAACCCTTCTTCGTTAACTGCTTCGGCAACTGTCATTTATATTTTGCTCCATACTCTCGATAATGATCTTATGTGTCAATAAACAGTCGCTGTTACAAAAGAAAACTGTAACAAACCATGAATGATCTGACTATCAAGCAGAATGCACAGAACCTGCCAACTCAGATAAAAACCTTGGATTCCTAAAAAGCGTTAGAAATTACAATTATTTTAACCAAGAAAAATTATGAAAATAAACTAGGTTTGTTTAATATAAACCTTCTAGATCTAACTTTTTCAGTAGTTTTCTTTTAAACCCTAGTTGTTGTTGCAACTGGTAAATGCCCACTAGTGCATCTTCATCACCGGATGCTTGTTCCATATTTAGATGATCTTCAAGATCTACAATTTCTTCTACTAGGCCAAACCAAGCTTTATCAAATTCCATTTTATTAACAAAGCCACTTTCTATTCTTTTCTCAGATAGTTGCATATTTTAAATACTCCATTTAAATCTGATACAGATAATCGGATCAATGTATTAAGAGAAGGTGGCAATTTTATGATGTTTTCATGACAAGATTAATTTTAAAAGACTTAAATAGAAACTAAAACAAAATAAACTTTGGCCGATAACTCCTTCAGAAGCTAATATTGCAGGGTCTAAACACAATGAGTGAAGTAGAACTCGAAGAAAATTGGAAAGATAAATATTTTAAACTGTTACTCGATCAGGAAGATGCAGAAAAAGAAAATGCAGAACGTAGTTCAGCGGTTTATAAAGAATTGCTGCGTTCATTTAATCATTTTCATGGCCGAGATGAACTACTTGATAAAGCCATCGTTGGTCTTCCAAAAGAAATAGAATCGGGGAGTTTCTCCATTGATGTCCTGAAAGATCTTAATCGCCAGATTGCGAATATTGATAATATTATTGATGGCCAAACTGAAACAAACGATCAAAATCCAGCTGACACGGCAGAAGATATTGATAGTTTCGCAATTGCAAAAGATTCCCTTGAATATTTAATCGAACAACTCCCGAGCGATGTATTAAACAGACTTATTTCTGAAGAGAAAAATCTTGATTTAAGCACTGTTGCGGATGTGAACACATTACGTTCCGTTATAGACGAAGTAAAAAATGCACTTATCAGTGTGATAAGTGAGCGTAATAAGAATATTAAACAACTCTCAACTTTTTTAAATGGTGTCGCAAAACGTTTGGATGGAATCAAATCTCATTTAAAAGAAGAAAAAGATGATCGAAAATCAAGTTCTGATGGTCGCGATGATTTAAGTAGGTTAGTGAGTGATAATCTCAAAGGGATCCGCGATTCTGTAAACAGTGCAGATGATCTGGAAGTCTTACAACAAGAGATAGAATCGCGTATCAACGAAATTGACAGTAACGTGACAAACTATGTTGAAGCTGAAACAAATCGGCAAAAAATGGCAGGACAATCCTCGGCGGAGCTTGAAAAACAAGTTCAGAAATTGCAAACACAAACTACACAGCTTCAAAATTCCCTGGATGCTGCACGTGCAGAAGCGATTATCGATCCTCTTACTGGGGTATCAAATCGTCGCGCATATGATGAACGCTTTCAAGTTGAATATTCACGTTGGAAGAGAACTCATGAACCGTTGACGTTAGCAATCATTGATATTGATCATTTTAAGAGAATCAATGATACGCATGGACATCCTATTGGCGATAAAGTTTTAAAAGTAGTTGCGGGTCGTATCCAGCAACAGGTACGTGAAAGTGATTTCTTTGGTCGTATTGGAGGTGAGGAATTTGCATTTCTTTTAGTAAATAGCAATATAAAAGATGCCAAAGAAAAAATTGAAACACTGCGCGAAAGTGTCGAAGAGTGTAACTTTAGAGTCAAGAAAAATAAATTTCAGGTAACAATTTCTATTGGCGTTGCAACCTTTGCAAGTAAGGATACAATAGAAACTGCATACCAACGAGCCGATTTTGCGTTACTCAAAGCGAAAGAAACAGGGCGTAATAAATGTATGACGGAACTCGATCTCAAATAAAAAAACCTGATCAAAATTAAATCACAGGCGTGGTATCCTTCCGTTCCTGATGGCATTACTCCAACTTAAATCTATACACCTTGGTTTTGGACTTCCAGCATTATTAGAATCGATCGATTTTTCAATTGAATCGGGAGAGCGCGTCGCACTCGTTGGCCGAAATGGAACGGGTAAATCAACTCTTTTAAAAATCATTGATGATCAGGTTAAAGCTGACAGTGGTGAAATAGTTCGTCAATCGAATCTACGCGTTACTCGTTTGGAGCAAGAGGTTCCACGAAAGCTTCAAGGCTCTGTTTACGATGTTGTCTCAGAGGGACTGGGCGATTTGGGTAATACGATCGCTGAATATCACCATATCATCCATGCATTGGACGAGCCGGGCAACATGGATAAGATGGCCAAACTGCAAACTAAGATAGAACAAGCAGATGGCTGGGAAATGGAGCAGCGGATCAACCAAATTATTAATCGTTTAAACCTGCCTGAAGATACAAATTTCGAATCACTTTCTGGCGGACTGAAACGCCGTGTTCTGTTGGCTAGAGCGTTAGTAAATGATCCGCAACTTTTATTGCTTGATGAGCCAAGTAACCATCTGGACATTGAAGCTATCCAATGGCTGGAAGAGTTTTTGTTATCCGCAAATATAACACTGATTTTTATCACTCATGATCGGGCATTTCTAAAACGGTTAGCGACACGCATTGCCGAAATTGATCGTGGTCAATTAAATAATTGGCCAGGTAATTACGATACTTATCTAAAAAGAAAACAAGCGGCACTTGAAGAAGAAGAAAAACAAAATGCGCTTTTTGATAAACGCCTGGCGCAAGAAGAAGTCTGGATCCGACAAGGTATTAAAGCGCGCCGTACACGCAATGAAGGCCGCGTTCGTGCGTTAAAAAAATTGCGTGTTGAGCGAGCAGAACGCCGACAAAAAATAGGCACAGCAAAAATGCAAATTCAGGATGCAGAGAAATCTGGGAAAATAGTTATAGAAGCGGACAATATTTCCTATGCATATGATAAAAATAACATTATAGAAAACTTCAGCACGACAATTATGCGCGGCGATAAAATTGGTATTATTGGGGCAAACGGTGCCGGTAAATCGACGCTGATTAATTTGCTACTCGGACGTCTACAACCAGATTCAGGAAATATAAGACAAGGTACCAATCTTGAAGTCGCATTTTTTGATCAATTGCGTACAGAGCTAAAACCCAATCTCACAGCGCAAGAAAATGTTTCTGGTGGGTCAGATCAGATCGTGGTTGATGGTCGATCTAAACATGTGATCAGCTATTTACAAGATTTTCTTTTTGCGCCTGAACGTGCGCGTTTACCGATTACAAAATTATCCGGTGGTGAACGTAACCGATTACTATTGGCAAAATTATTTGCTACACCATCAAATGTATTGGTGATGGATGAGCCGACCAATGATCTGGATATTGAAACGCTGGAGCTGTTAGAAGAACTGGTAATGAATTACCAAGGGACGTTACTACTCGTGAGTCATGATCGAGATTTTATCGATAATGTTGTGAGCAGCACTTTGGTATTTGAAAATGATCAACTGAATGAATATGTCGGCGGCTATGATGATTGGTTGCGACAACGACCTTCAGAAGAAAAGGTCAAAAAGTCAGATAAAAAAAATCAGCCCAGAAAAGATAGCGACAAAAAAGAGACTAAAAAACGAAGCTACAAAGATCAACAAGAGTTAGATAAATTACCTAAGATAATTGAAGATCTAGAAAATGAACAACAATCCTTGCATGATGAAATGGGCGATCCCTCTTTTTTCAAGCAAGATCAAAAATTAATTGATCGAAAGAATGCTTCCTTGGCCAAGATTGAAGAAAAGCTAACGGAAGCTTATCAACGTTGGGAAGTATTAGAAAATCTTTGAAATACCCAACCACTTGAAAATGCAGATATCAGCACAGCGGGTGAAGCTATCGACCTTGCTGGACTGCGTTGTGTCCCTTGGAAAGGGAACAACCACCCTTTCCTGCAAGCCACGCCTTACCAGCAAGACCGATGGTTTCACTGAAAACTGCATTTCCAAGTGGTTTGGGTATACCATATTGTCATGCTAAGACAATTACTTATTACATCATTATTAGTTAGTGCTCACTTTTCTGCAAAGGCTGAAGAAAAGATTGTTTTCCATTTGCCGAAATGGGAGATAAATTCAGAAGAAAAAACAGATCAAGAAGTGATTGTTTCTTATAAGCCACTTAGACCGATTTCTTCAGAAATTGAAGATCGTGTTATTTTTAAGACACTCGTTGGTAAAACAGACAGTGCTGCACAAGCATGGCTAGAAAAATTACGTGAAACTCGCGAAGCTGAATGTGATTATTTCAACGTGATTGAAATCCCGGTTAAAGGTGCTGATCCGGCTCCAGCTGTTGGACAAGTACTTTATTGCGGACAAGAGAAAACCTCCGGCAATGGCGTTATCAGTATGCACCGTGTAACAGAAGGCAAAGAAAATCTTTACGTGATCGAACGTCGTTGGACAACCTATCCTTTTGATCATCCAGAAACTGCTTTTGTAGTACGCGAAGAACTAATGCCATGGATCCGACAAATGACACAGGCATACCTAACTGAGTAAGACTTTCATTTGTACACAGGGTAAGATCGCACTTCCATTTCTGATTATATAATTCCCGGCAATAGGCCGTATCAATAATTTCATGGCATCAATCACACCACAAATTGGTTTCGTCAGCCTGGGTTGTCCCAAAGCGCTGGTCGATTCAGAACGTATTCTTAGTAAACTTCGCGCTGAAGGTTATGGCCTTTCAGCCAATTATGAAAATGCGGATTTAGTCGTCGTCAACACCTGCGGATTTATTGATTCTGCAGTTGAGGAATCCCTTGATGCGATTGGTGAAGCAATGAATGAAAATGGTCAGGTAATCGTCACAGGCTGCTTGGGTAAAGATTCACAAAAAATTCTGAATGCCTATCCTGACGTGCTTGCTGTTTCTGGTGCACATGCTTATGAGGAAGTGATCGGATCGGTACATGCTCATTTGCCACCACCACACGATCCACATATCAGTTTAGTCCCTCCCGAAGGAATAAAATTAACACCGCGACACTATGCATATCTTAAAATTTCAGAAGGTTGTAATCACCGTTGTTCTTTCTGCATCATCCCTTCTATGCGTGGCAATTTAGTGAGTCGGCCGATAGGCGATGTGATGCGTGAAGCTGAAAAACTGGTTGCGGCCGGTGTTAAAGAATTACTGATAATTTCGCAAGACACCAGTGCTTACGGTGTCGATATAAAATACAAAGAAGATAATTGGAGCGGAAAATCCTATCGGACGCATATACAAGATTTATCAGAAGCTTTGGGTGAACTCGGTGTTTGGGTACGTATGCATTACATCTATCCTTATCCGCATGTGGATAAATTGATACCCTTGATGGCCGAAGAAAAAATCTTGCCGTATCTAGATATTCCTATGCAACATGGTAGCCCAAAAATCCTCAAGGCCATGCGCCGTCCTGCTGCTGCAGAAAAAGTCCTGGATCGGATCAAACATTGGCGAGCAATTCGTCCAGACATTACTATTCGAAGCACGTTCATTGTCGGTTTTCCTGGTGAGACAGAAACAGAATTTGAAGAATTGCTCGATTTTATCCGTGAGGCAAAACTCAATCGTGTTGGTTGCTTCGCATACTCTCCCGTAGAGGGTGCAAAAGCCAATGAATTAGCTGGACATGTCTCCGAAGAAGAAAAGCAGGAGCGTCTAGAACGATTCATGGAAGCACAACAATTGATCAGCGAGAAATTATTAGAAGAAAAAATTGGTCAAGTAATGACGGTACTAGTCGATACAGTAGAAGATGGAAACACGTTAACAAGAAGTGTGGCCGACGCTCCTGAGATAGATGGGCTGGTAATTATCGAGAATGAACAGCTGCCCGTTGGTGAATTTATCGAAGTCAAGATCACTGATTCAGGAGAATATGATCTATGGGGCAAGGTTGTTAGGTCAAGGCTACTTGACTAATAACAAACACTATTTTCAGTCATAACCATGTTTTAAAGAGTAAGGGACTAATTCCCTATGAGGAAGAATTTATGAAATCACTATTATTATTTGTTTTGACAGTCACATTTAGTACTTTTGCGAATGCAGTACCACACCTTTTGAATGAAATATTGGCTTCTAAATCTTCCGCGGAAAGAGCCGAAATATTTCTGACACTGATAAAACGTAACGCCAAAAGTTGTGGAAAAGTGGATAAAACGTTACTGCAAGGTTACACCCAAGAAAATGATGCATATTGGAGTGTGGCTTGTAACAATGGTTCATCCTATTCCGTATTGATATCAGCAGAACCGGTATCACCTATTGTTTTAAATTGTAAGAATAAGAATCTGAAAGTTGAATGCTTTGAGACCTTCGAGAACTAATTGTTAAAGATCAATTTAGATAATATGGCTTTTCACACACACATCGAAAAGCATTGGTGTCTGTTCTTGTTATTTTCGTAGCATTAGAGCGACGTTTATCTTATAAAGGATTGGTAACCATTCCTGCTTAAATGAGTAATCAAGGCAATCTAACAATAATTTCTTCTATTGGTTTTCTTTGTGAATTGGGTATATCTGCCGGGTAGCCATACCAGATTAAACCGACGACTGTTTCCACATCAGGATCGACCCAAATAAAATCATAAAATTTATGATCACGCGTTACATCACCTGTGGTCCATTTTATGCCAATACCTTTATTCCAAAGATATAAAGAAAGATTTTGTATCGCACAAGCGCAGGCGGCATAGTCTTCTTGATGCTGTAATTGATCGTCAGAATTAGTCATAGTAACAACTAACCAACCTGGCACCTTAGACCATTTCTTAAGCTTTTCCTTTGCAGCTTCAGATCCTTTTTTCTCTTTGACAATGTTTGCATTCAATTCAGCGACAGCCTGTCTGGTTTCCTCGCCTAAGAGATAAAACCGCCAAGGCTCAGTAAGACGATGGTTTGGAGCCCAACTTGCCATTTTGATGGCTTTTTGGATTATTCTTTCTGGTGGAATTTCTGATTTGAAAGAATTGATTGATCGCCTGGATTTAATAACTTTTTCAATATTCATTATTAGTTTATTAAAGACTTGGCCGAGAACAATTACACTGCCAACATTCGGTGAACTGGCTTTCAATCCATTCGCCACAACCACACTGCCATTCACGTTGCCATTTATCAGGCTGTAATACCTTTTCAATAAATGATTTTGCAAGTCGTTCCTCGTTGTCGTCTAATACCCAAATTTCCGGCCAGGCTTCGTGTGAAGGAATTTCACCAACAGCGCCTTGCAGCATCTCATTTTTGATCAGGCAATTTATTTTTTGATCTTGTAATAAGCTATGAAGATAACCGATCATAATGTTGTCACTGGAAGTGTAAACCTTTTTCATAGACTGACATTAACATATATATCCGTGATACTTGGAAATGCGTATTTTAGACGGACTCCAAGGGTGGAATCGGTACGAGTGTAGGATGCACGAAGGTAGACAACGCAGGAACTGTTGTCGAGAGCGATGCAAAAAGCCAGGGCGAGTGTATCCATTTTTATTTATGTCCATGGACGGGACGGTAGTAGGGCAATGCAGGAGCAATTGCCGACAGGTCGAGGCGCGACAGTGTGCATGGCCGCTCCCTGCAAAGAGAAACAACGCTGCCATAAATGAAAAGGGACGTGCTATAAATAGGCATTTCCAAGCATCACGGGTATGGACATCTCGCTATAAAATTGAACATAAAAAGCGGTTATTTTTTCATCTGACTTCGTTGTTTAATTTAGTAATGGTTTTGAAAATTATCCACACTAAACTCATCACCTGCTAAAAATATCTTACTTTATAATTATTTAATTTTATAGAGATAATGTATATTTCAACACATAAGTTTAGAAACTAAGCGAAGTTTACTTGAGCTTCGAAGTTAGTTCGCGAGTCGGCATTGCCCATTGCTTCTTCAAGATCAATTCGATCGTTAATATAGAGTTCATACAAGGCTCGATCAAACGTTTGCATACCGTTGATACCACTGTCATGCATGGCTTCTTTAATTTGATCGAGATCACCTTTGAGTATCAAATCTGCAATATGTGGATTATTAATCAGAATTTCTACGGCAGGAAGACGTTTTGTGTCAGTACCGGTTACGAGTCGTTGAGAAAGTACCGCTCGTAGGTTGGTCGATAAATCCATCAATAATTGCTTGTGGTGATCATTTGGGAAAAGATTGATCACTCGTTCAATTGCCTGATTAGCGTTATTTGCATGCATAGTACTAATACAAAGGTGACCGGTATTACATAGCTCCAATGCAGCGGCCATCGTTTCCCGATCACGTATTTCACCAATCATAATAACATCTGGTGATTCACGCATCGCACTTCGCAATGCTGCGTTATATGAATGGGTATCCATACCGATTTCACGCTGGTTGATTATACATTTGGCATTGGGATGCGAATATTCAATTGGATCTTCAATGGTAAGAATATGCCCTGGCGCAGCATGATTGCGATAGGCAAGCATAGAAGCCAACGTTGTCGATTTACCAGAACCTGTAGAGCCAACCATAAGGATTAGCCCACGTTTGTTCATAATTAATCGTTTCATGATGGGTGGTAAGCCAAGTTCTTCGATAGCAGGAATTTCATTCGCGATAAGTCGTAAGACCATGCCTAGAGTGCCTCGTTGACGAAAAACATTCACCCGGAAACGTGCGTTCTCTTCTTCCAGATCGATAGAAAAATCAACCTCCAGATCCTCTTTTAATTGTGCTCGTTGACTATCAAACATAATGCCATAGACAGCCGCTTCTATCTGTTGTGTCGTAAGAATCATTTTTCCTACAGACATAATGACACCTTCTACTTTCATTTTGACAGGTGCTTCACCAGTGAAAAAAAGATCAGATCCTTTTTTCTGGATCAATAATTTTAGAAAGGGAGTGATATCCATATCGTTTAAATTGAGCTTTAATTGTCGTTATGTTTTTTAATAGATCATACCGGTAGGGTCTTCTGTTGCGACCAGTTCGATTTTGTCGAGTCCATCGAATTTGTCAGAATCTTTATTTTCTTTACCTTCTAACTTAATCCGTAAGCGCAGTTCATTCATCGAGTCTGCATTTCTGAGGGCATCTTCGTAAGTAATCAAACCGTCTTCATAAAGATCAAATAAAGCTTGGTCAAATGTTTTCATACCGAGTTCATTGGATTTGCTCATGATTTCTTTAATCTGATGAGTTTCACCCTTGAGTAATAAATCAGAAACCAAAGGAGAGTTAAGCATTAGCTCTATGGCTGCAACTCGACCTTTTCCAACAGCTTTCTTTAGTAAGCGTTGTGAAATGACCCCTCTTAGGTTGAGCGACAAGTCCATCAACAGTTGTTGACGTCGTTCCTCTGGAAAGAAGTTAACAATTCTGTCCATCGCCTGGTTTGCATTATTTGCATGTAATGTCGCAATAGCTAAATGACCTGTTTCTGCAAACTGAAGTGCCATCTCCATTGTTTCACGATCACGTATTTCTCCCAAAGAAATAACATCGGGTGCTTGCCTTAAGGTGTTTTTTAGCGCAACTTGCCAGTCCTCAGTATCCATACCCACTTCACGCTGCATAATGATACATCCTTTGTGTGGGTGCACATATTCAATAGGATCTTCAACAGTAATTATATGACCTTGCGTCTTTTCATTTCGGTGATTGATCATTGCCGCCAAAGATGTCGATTTACCACTTCCAGTGCCACCAACTATCACTACCAGTCCACGTTTTGTGAGCGATACTTCTTGCAATACTTCAGGTAAACCAAGCTGTTCGAGCGTCGGCACTTCCGTTTCGATTTTCCGTAATATCATACCTACATAGCTGGATTGAACATGTGCGTTAGCTCGAAATCGGCCAATCCCTTTTGGTGAAATGGCAAAGTTACATTCTTTGGTAGCTTCAAATTCCTTGATATTGCGATCTTTCATAATCGCATAGGCCAGTGCTCTGGTATTATCTGATGTAAGGGCGGTTTTGGAAATTGGCGTAATATTTCCATCGACTTTAATAGCAGGTGGAAATCCTACAGAAATAAATAAATCTGATCCCTTTTTATCCGCCATCATCTGCAGGAGATCCCGCATGTAGCTAATCGCTTGTTCTCGTTCCATGAATCCTTCTCTCTTTCAAACTTGTAATAAGTTATCGACAGATCAGAATAATTCTTTATTGATAGCTTTCGTTCTTGCGATCTGACGAGTAATAACTTTTTTGCTAACCATATCCTGTAAACATTGATCCAGTGTTTGCATTCCAAGTTGGGCACCCGTCTGAATTGCAGAATACATCTGGGCGATCTTATTTTCACGGATCAAATTACGAATTGCTGGCGTCCCGATCATAATTTCATGTGCTGCTGCACGCCCCCCCCCCACTTTTTTTAATAAGGTTTGACTGACGACAGCACGTAATGATTCTGACAACATTGAGCGCATCATTTCTTTTTCTTCAGCAGGGAAAACATCAACAATACGATCAATCGTTTTAGCTGCAGAACTAGTATGTAGGGTACCAAAAACAAGATGACCTGTTTCTGCTGCCGATAGCGCCAGACGAATAGTTTCCAAATCACGTAATTCACCAACAAGAATGGTATCTGGATCTTCACGTAGCGCCGATCGTAATGCTTCATTGAAGCCAAGCGTGTCACGGTGGACTTCGCGCTGGTTAATAAGACACTTCTTGCTTTGATGAACAAATTCAATTGGGTCTTCTACGGTTAGAATATGCCCATATTCACTTTCATTTTTGTGATTGACCATCGCAGCAAGCGTGGTTGATTTACCTGAGCCCGTTGGCCCAGTGACTAAGACTATGCCACGGGGATAGTCTGCAATGTCGGCTAGCATCTTGGGTGCGTTTAAATCTTCAAGTGAGAGCACTTCGGAAGGAATGGTACGAAAGACAGCTGCAGCCCCCCGTTCTTGATTAAAGGCATTAACACGGAAACGAGCAAGACCAGGAACATCAAAAGAAAAATCAGTTTCTAAGAATTCTTCGTAGTCTTTACGGTTTTTATCGTTCATGATGTCGTATACAAGACCATGAACTTCTTTGTGTTCCATTGATGGGATGTTGATACGTCGTACATCACCATCAACACGGATCATTGGAGGCAAACCTGCCGAAAGATGTAAGTCGGATGCGCCATTTTTGACGCTAAAGGCCAATAATTCACCAATATCCATTAAATATTCCCCTCATAAAACCCGATCGAAAACGGTATAATCACTGTTAAATTAGTCCTAATTAATACGTTTTACAAGTATTCACTCAACATATAATTATTCTAAAAATCGTCTACTATTGCCAATCTAGTACGCAAATAATGCGCCAAGAATTTATAAGACAATAAAAATATTGTGATCTATGAAAATTAAAACGATCCTCGAATTTCAGCAAGAGTTAGATAACGTCGTTTCTCAACAAGGGAATACACAAAATCGCATTCAATTACTCGCGGTAAGCAAAACCCGCTCGGCCAAGGAAATTGATCAACTAATAGCACAGGGACAGCAATGTTTTGGTGAAAATTATCTTCAAGAAGCAATTGAAAAGATCGAATTGCTTAAACACCACAAGCTAGAGTGGCATTACATCGGTAAAATTCAGTCTAACAAAACTAAATTGATCGCCACTTCTTTTGATTGGGCACACACAGTTGACCGATTAAAGGTTGCTCAACGGCTAAGTGAACAACGACCAAAAGAGCTACCACCGCTGAAGATTTGTCTTCAAGTGAATACCAGTGGTGAGACAACTAAAGGTGGAATAAATTTCGATGCTTTGCCAGCACTAGCGAAAGATGTAGATCAACTCCCAGGTTTGGAACTTCGAGGATTAATGACACTTCCCGCACCTGCTAAAGAATTTGATCAGCAAAGACAACCTTTCCACCAACTTTGTGCATCGCTAGGTGCGCTTGCGCAACAGGGGCTTAACCTTGATACACTATCAATGGGCACAACCAATGATTTTAGGGCTGCTGTTGCTGAAGGATTAGCCAGCCAACCAGCCAAGATAGGCAAACCATTAACAACTATTATTCGGATCGGGACGGCTCTATTTGGCCCCCGCAAATGAGTAAAAAACAAACTGGGACAAGTAACCATGAAAGAGTTTTTATGATCGATCAGAAAATTGTTTTTATTGGTGGTGGAAACATGGGGCGCTGTCTGATCGCAGGCTTAATTGCTGGTGGTTATTCTCGCCAGGTGATTCATGTTATAGACCCTGATCAAAAAGTACGTGATCAACTGGAGATACAGTATCAGATCAACTCGCATGAGGGCCCACAAGGTGTGTTAGACAAAGCTGAAATTGTCGTACTGGCAGTAAAACCACAAATTATGCAGCTAGCGATCAATGGAATAAAAAGCTATCTGGACAATCCAATGCCACTGATTATTTCTATAGCCGCAGGTCTTCAAACAGCAACATTAGCAAAATGGCTGGGGGCAGATTCACCGCTTGTTAGGACGATGCCAAACACGCCAGCTATGGTTGGAAGCGGTGCGACAGCTTTATATGCCACAAAAAATGTCACAGAAACTCAAGGTAATATGGCAGAATCGATAATGCGCGCTGTAGGGATCACTCAATGGTTGGATGATGAAGCTCTAATGGATGCTGTTACAGCCGTTTCGGGCAGTGGGCCTGCGTATTTTTTCCGAATGATGGAAGCGATGGCAAAAGCGGGGGAAGGCTTGGGTCTCACAAAAGAACAAGCTCGACTACTAACAATAGAAACCGCATTTGGTGCTGCTAAAATGGCATTGGAAAGTACGAATGATCCGGCCTCTTTGCGGAAACAGGTAACTTCGCCGGGTGGCACAACAGAACGTGCACTTAATGTTTTTAATGAGCAAAATATTGATATGATCTTTGAAAAAGCACTGACTGCAGCAAAAGAGCGGTCAGAAGTGCTAGCAATAGAATTATCGATGATATCAGGAGATTCATAAACGATGGGTTACTTTAACAATGCAGCATCATTTTTGATCAGCACCGCGTTTGGTTTATACATCCTTGCTGTGCTACTGCGATTTTTATTCCAACTTTTTCGTGCAGATTTTCAAAATCCGCTTAGTCAATTTATTCTTAAAGTCACAACACCGGCACTGCGGCCATTGCGCAATATCATTCCCGGCGTAAAAGGCATTGATTGGCCAGCACTGGTTCTGCTCTTTATTTTGCAAATAATATTACTTGTCATTCTAGGTTTACTCCAAGGAAATGTACCGCCGATCGGAAACTTGATCATCTTGAGCATTGCAAACCTGTTAAAACTGGTAGTTTATGTGTTTATGTTTGCCCTATTTATTGTCTTTGTTCTAGGTTGGGTTGCCCCAGGAACCTATAATTATATGACTTCAATCTTGAGCAGTTTGACAGAACCCATCCTCACTCCCATTCGTGAAAAGTTGCCAACATCAGGTGGAGGATTAGATTTTTCTATGTTAATTGCGTTTATACTCCTACAACTGTTTTTAATGTTAGTAGTAAAACCACTTATGGATTTAGGTGCAGGTGTTATGTAACCTATTTTAGGTGCATGAATAAATAGGCTACGAAATAATGGCTTATTTTTTATATAGGAGATAGTTATGTGTGTTAGAAATTCGTTAATATTCACCTTTCTAAGTTTGATCCTTTTCACCATTACAAGTACTGCCGAACAATCCCAAACGTTCGGCAAATATACTATTCACTACAATGTAATTAATACAGAGATACTTGATCCAGCGGTTGCAAGTGGCTACAAAATCACACGAAGTAAAAATCGTGCCCTGTTGAATATTTCGATCTTAAAAGATCAAATGGGAACTTCGGTAAAACCCGTTAAAGCTACAGTATCGGCCATGACGACCACTCTCAACTTACAACAAAGCAAGATCAAAATTCGTGAATTGGAAGATTCAGATGCAATTTATTATGTCGGCGAGATCCCAATCAAAAATGCTGAAACTCTAAAATTCGAAATTCAAGTTCAACCACTAGCAGGTGACGAAACCTATACTTTGAAATTTCAGCAAGAACTTTTCACAGAATAACCAGTCTGAATATTTATAATTTTAATGCTTGTTGGATTCGCAAATTTTTAGAAAACATGGATAATTCTACTCAGCCACACGACATCCAAATCAATATGGATCGCTCAAAAGAGTTAATGACCAATACAACAGAAATGGATTGGCTTCCATCCCCTGCAAAAGGTGTTCTACGTAAGCCACTAGAGAGGGAAGCCAAAGAAACGGGGCAAGTGACCAGTGTTGTCAGGTATGAACCAGGCTCTGTATTCTCATCGCATTTGCATCCTAAGGGTGAGGAAATTTTTGTCTTAGATGGTGTCTTTGAAGATGAGCATGGTAGTTACCCTGCCGGTAGTTATTTACGCAACCCACCCGGTTCGTCTCACGCCCCAAAATCCACAACTGGTTGTGAACTTTTCGTAAAATTAAATATGTTCCAACAAGGTGATAGTGAAACTGTAGTGATTAATACTGATGCAGAGGAGTGGCAGCCAGGAATTAGTGAAGGCTTATCTATAATACCCTTACATTCCTTTGGTGCGGAAAGTATGGCCCTGGTAAAATGGGATATTGGAACGGTTTTTACACCTCACGTGCATCCCGGTGGCGAAGAAATTTTTGTTCTCGAAGGTACTTTAGAAGACGAGCATGGCACCTACCCGAAAGGCACCTGGATCCGAAGTCCAAACTACAGCAAGCATTTTCCAACAAGTAAAGAAGGTTGCATCATTTTTGTTAAAACTGGGCATTTACCTACGCTTTAAAAACAAAGAATATTGTTGGCATAATTGAAGTTATTATTACTACTTAATTTGTATCATTAAGTATGTAGTCTCCCACGCCTCACGCTTTTGGCTATAACGTGATGATGCTAGGCTATCCATTGCGCCGAACAAGTCTCGCATCTCTGCATCGCTGGGTGTGTCTACTTCCTGATCTTCGTAACGTCCATTTGATTTAATACTGATACCCACAGCAGGATCGGTTGTTAAATACCCTTGATGGATCATTTCTAATAGCATGGAATGAAAAGAGGACAACGTACGGCGAGCCAGATCTCGACTCTTGTGACCGCCGATTAAAGACCGTTGGAGTGAACTTTGAAGATCAACAAGATCTCTTAGGTCATCGCGCTGGACACATTGTTCAGCGGCAGAATTATCGAAACTGATTGAAGCCGCAAATAGCGTTTGTCATGCCAATAAAAAAAGACCCGAACTCGTGATTTTACGCAGGCTCGGTGTGTCATAAATTAGGCCTCACACAAAACTCACGCAAGAGGGTTTTTGAAGTAAAATTCTAAAAACGTAACTGATTGTTTTTTAATGGTGGCTCGGGGCAGAATCGAACTGCCGACACAAGGATTTTCAGTCCTCTGCTCTACCAACTGAGCTACCAAGCCATTTTTGAAGATTTATTACGAGCGCGATATTAGACCGTTTGAGACGGTTTGAGTCAAGTCTTTCAGCAATATTCGGAACAAAATACTATTCTGAATCATTTTCAGGGATGTAACCTTCTGGTACCTCTGAACCTTCGCCGAAGAAAAACTTCTCCATTTCTCCTTCGAGGAATTTACGCGCCTCAGGTTCTATGGGCGTGAGACGATTTTCATTGATCAACATGGTTTGGTGAGCAAGCCACAATTGCCAAGCTTCTTGCGAAACATTGTCATAAATTCTCTGTCCCAATTCACCAGGGTATGGGACTCTTTTCAAGCCTTCGGCTTCTTTATCTAATTTGATGCAAGTTATGATATGCGTCATGTGGTTTGTCCTTTTCTAACTTTTTCAACAAGCTGGTAACGGGTGCTGCCAGACCTATGTTTTTGATCTGATCGAAGTTATACCAGAGTGTTTGTTTTGGTTCCATGATCATCATTGTATTATTTTTGATCTCGGCGATTATGGGTGTGATCTCTAGATGAAAATGGCTGAATGTATGACGCATAATTTGCAACTTCTCCAGATTACTAATCTTCAAACCAAAACGCTGTTGGCAAATGTTTTTTAGATCAGAATCATGAGCGCATTCGGGCAAACTCCATAAACCTCCCCAGATCCCGCTGGGTGGTCGCTTTTCTAGTAATATTTCATTTTGATCATTTTTCAGTATCAAAAATATTTTCTCTTTTGTCGGCAAACTTTTTTTAGGTTTTGAATAGGGAAAATCTTTTTGTCGATCTGATTTTCTTGCCAGGCAATCCTTCTCTACGGGACAATTCTGACACTTTGGTTTGCTACGTGTACAAACTGTCGCACCAAGATCCATAATCGCCTGCGTGTACGAATCTACGTTTCTTTCAGGTGTGTTTTGTTTTGCGATTTTCCAGAGTTTTTCTTCAATTTTCGTTTGACCCGGCCAACCTTCAATAGCATTAAATCGGGTTAATACGCGCTTTACATTACCATCAAGAATCGGAAATCGCTGTTGCATGGATAGTGATAAAATCGCTCCAGCAGTCGAACGCCCAATACCCGGTAACGCAACAATTTGATCAAACGTTGTTGGGAATTCACCGTGATGTTCACTCACAATTTGTTGAGCCGCTTTGTGTAAATTGCGACCTCTGGCGTAATAACCCAGCCCCGACCAATGGTGCAGAACTTGATCAATATCGGCTTCGGCCAACGACTCTACAGAAGGGAAACTCTTTAGAAATCGTGCATAGTATGGGAGAACAGTTGCTACCTGGGTTTGTTGCAACATAATCTCGGACACCCAAACTCTATAGGGTGTAGGATTTTTTTGCCAAGGGAGATCATGACGGCCGTATTGATCAAACCAATACAATATAGCTTTTGAAAATGCCGTCACTATTGATTAATCAAAAAAAATATCCCGACAAATAATTGCCGGGATATTGATCAAATTTAGAATTTCAGCATATTTTTTAATTTATCTTTCACCAAATCTTCAGGTTTTTTCTTTTCTTCTTTTGGTGCAGGTGCATCTGTAGCAGAATCCGTTACCGTAGCTGACTCGTCACCTTTGATACCTAAAAGCTTGTTTAGTTTAGACCCAACTTTAGCTTTTACTTTGTCCTTTTGTTTTTCAAGTTCCTGATCTACTTTAGCTTGCAACACCCCTCCAAAATCTGGCCTATATTTCAAATCTGAAAACGTGCCGGAAACCCGCACAGGAATATCAATCCCTTTTAGCTCAGATAAGTCCTCACCACCTTGACCTTTACCTGAGCCAACCACCGTCGCCTTTACACCGTAATCTACAGCTTCACTAGCCAAGTTTGCAGTACCGGCGCCAGTGATACGTAGAAACGGTGATTTCAACAAGAAATCTTGATTTGAGACTAGTCCATTTTTAATCACGGTTGTCGCGCTTAATTCGCTGAAGTCTGTTTTAACTGGGCCATCTTCCGCAGCCAATGACTTACCGGTTAATTTCGCTTTTCCTTCACGAATAATCTTGGCAACGTTGACACCTAAAAGTGCTCCATCCGTAAATTTCAGATCGGTGGTTCCACTGATGGTTTTTTTGATCGCATCTGCTCCCGCTCCAACAGCATTGATGTTGATGTTACCGATCAGAGTTCCATCAATTTTCGAATCGCCTGCTAAGTCGGTCATCATCGGTGCAACTTGTACTCCATTAAGCGCGCTGACTGCTTTTATAACCGGTTGGTTACCTGTCGCATCAAGATTGACACTTCCGTTATAGCTTCCCTGATAGAGGTTCGCCTGAGTCGGATTCAAATTGATTTTGCCACCCTTTGCATCCAAACCCAGCTTGACGTTTTTCAATTTTGCATTCGAAATAATCAAACTACCAATATTCAATGTACCTTTCGCATTTAATTTTCTCAGGGTATCCATCGGTAGATCCGTCGCTGCTGCGGTCGCGGTTTCCGGTGTTGCTGGTACAGCTGCTTTTTGACCTTCACTGGTCGGAGCCATGTATCGATCTGCATTAATCGAATCAATATTAATATTGAAAGTCGGCGCTGGATTACTGAAATTGACGACCGCTAAATCACCACTAATATTCGTTTCATCAAGCTTCATCGCAATTCCTTTCAAACTGACCGAATTTTTAGTTGCAGCAAAATTGGTATTAAGACCAAAGTTAGATAACACTTTTAGATCCGCTGTTACTGGCGCTTCGATATTCATCTGACTCATCAACTGGCGCAAATTAAATGGTGCAATTTTTAGATTGCCATTCAAGTTCGGACTTTTGATAATTTGCGTTCCATTGACTGCTCCCTGTATATCAAGCCCCATGCCACTAACTGCAAAGTTTTGTACGTTAAGTGTTTCTTTGGCCAGATTAACATCGGCAGTAGTACTCAATGTGACATCCACTGGACTGTTGGGAATTTGATCACCTGCCAACGTTGCTTTCGCATTGAGATTTTCAACCTTCATGCTATCAGCTGTACTGGTCAATTTAGTATCGGCAATGAAACTTTTGATCGGCATTGATGCATCCTGACCAAGCGCCGCTAATAATGTTGGGACATCTTCAGCCTTAATACTCAAGTCCCCATCCAACAATGGAATCGGTGACAAGATCTTATTCGCCTTGATATTTCCATCAATGCTAGTACCTAAACCTTTAAAGGAAAGTTCCGTAAAATTAGCTGACTCATTAGCAAGATTCACATCACCTTTAACGCTTAAATTAACATTTTCAGCTTGCTCAAACAGACCACCTTCTAAAGTTGCATCAGCAAGCAATTTTTCAAATGTCATACTGTCTTTACTACTTGAGAACTGCGCATTAGCATTCAATTTTTTCAATGGGATCTTTTCAGGATCTTGACCTAAGGCTTTAAGAAGATCAGGAATCGATTGCGCATCAATTTTGATGTTGCCGTTCGCTAATGGAATTTTATCGAAGATATTGGTTGCATCAATATCACCTGAAATCTTAGTACCTAGGGCATCAAGATCAAGCCCTGTAACACTGGCAGTTCCAGTGTTTAAATCAGCTTGAGCTGATGAGGCTTGCAGCTTAATATCAGCCGCGCCACCTGGGATCCCCGTACCTTTCAAATTTGCACTAAAGTCGATCGGTTTTACACTGTATTTTTTACCATCGAGATCATATTCAACCGTTCCGTCAAGCATCACTGTCCCTGCTATACCTTCAGCCTCAGCATCCAACTCCAGTGACATTTCCAGATCGATCGGTTTATTAAGTTGCAAAGTACCTGTTTTTAAATTGAGGTTGCTAACTGCGTATTTTTTACCAAGACTTTGGTCATCCCATACTAAATTAACATTTTCAAGATCAATGCCACCTATCGCCAGAGCGGCTAGATTTACCGCACTAGAATCTTCGTCTTTAGCTTCTGTTTTTGCTTCACCCGTCAGATCATCAAGATTAGTTTTACCTGATTTATCTTTCCCAAGATTGAGATAGACATCTTTTAAAACCAGTGTGCTGATCTCAACATCGTCTATGATATTAGCCGTCGCCTTTTCTTTGTCTGTAATGAATCCAGGCAAAGCTTTCAAGATAGGCATTATTTTAACGCTGACACTAGCTTTACCACTTTTAAGCATTGGCTGATCACCAAACCCCGGCGCATTTCCGAGAGTAACCTCACCTATGTCCACACCCAATGCAGGAAACTTAGACATCTTCAAATCACCAGAGATTGTCAAATCTCTTCCGGTATGCTTTTTCACTTGTCTAACAATCGTTTCTTTATGATCATTCGGATCAACAAACAACGGTACCGCTATCAATGTGACAACCACGAGAATGACAATCAATCCAATAGCAAATAACAACTTTTTCATTTTAGATTTCCCCTTCTAAACAAACTAAAAATTTTCATATACCTAATTTAACACGTGCTCGTTGTACCGCAGCACGTACCTGTACTGGTGCGGTACCACCAATATGATCCCGAACGGCAAGTGCACCTTCCAATGTCAATACATCATAAACATCTGACTCAATAACCGAAGAAAAATTTTGTAATTCTTCCAACGACAAGTCAGCTATATCTTTACCTTGCTTCTCAGCCGCCGCAACGGTATTTCCGACAACCTCATGAGCATCGCGGAAAGCAATCCCTTTTCGAACTAAATAATCTGCCAGATCTGTCGCCGTAGCAAAACCCTTGCTCGCCGCTGCACGCATGTTTTCTGCATTGACAGAAATCGCACCCGACATATCAGCGAATGCCTTAAGACTGCCACGAACCGTGTCTATACTGTCGAACAAAGGTTCTTTGTCTTCCTGGTTGTCTTTGTTGTAGGCCAGCGGTTGACCTTTCATCAAGGTCAATAAGGCGATCAAATTACCATTCGTACGTCCGGTTTTACCACGTACAAGTTCGGGAACGTCCGGGTTTTTCTTTTGCGGCATGATCGATGAGCCGGTACAAAAAGCATCTCCAATCGAGGCAAAACTAAATTGTTGTGAACACCAAAGCACCAACTCTTCTGAAAAACGCGACAGGTGAGTCATGATTAATGCAGCGCAGGCATTAAACTCAATCGCAAAATCTCTATCACTTACCGCATCCAAAGAATTCTCCGCTATACCTTCGAATTCTAATAACTCTGCCGTCAGGTTTCGATCAATCGGATAGCTTGTTCCGGCCAAAGCCGCAGCGCCTAATGGCATAACATTCACGCGTTTCCTGCAATCTGTAAGACGTCCTTGATCACGAAATAGCATTTCGACCCAAGCCATCATATGGTGTCCAAAGGTGATTGGTTGCGCTGTTTGTAGATGAGTAAAACCAGGCATGACGGTTTCTGCTTCTTGTTCAGCCAGGGTGATCAACCCGCGGATCAAACGCTCAAGTTCAGTTTTGATCTCGTCAATCTGATCTCGCAAAAATAATCGAATATCGGTTGCGACCTGATCATTTCTAGATCGCCCTGTGTGCAGTTTTTTACCAACATCACCGATCAAATCTGTCAATCGACGTTCGATGTTCATATGCACATCTTCCAGCGCAATCGACCATTCAAATTTGCCTTGTTCAATTTCTGATCGAATTCTCGCAAGCCCATCGATAATTGCTTTAGCTTCATTGTCACTAAGCACGCCAACCTTCGCCAGCATCGTCGCATGGGCAATAGAGCCTTGGATATCGTAAGCATACATGCGCTGATCAAATTGTACAGACGCCGTAAATTCCTGCACAAATGCATCTGTCGGCTGATTGAAACGCCCACCCCAGAGCTCGTTAGTTGATGATTCCGTCATGATTTTCAGTTCTAAAATTCAGTATAAATTCAAGGTCTTTTCAGTTTAACTCATTCAGATCAAAAATTGGCATGATTTATTCATGTTATCCATCCATGTATAAGGTACTAAAAAAACCTATCAGTAATGTGAATGATAAACGCCATTCGGTAGAAGATGATCTGTTTCTTCCAGATTTTTGCAACATTCGTACCATCTTTGTTGTCGTGCTTATCGGCGAATTACTGGCTATTTTATTAACACTCGCCGGAAATAATAGTTTCTCCAGTAGCCTTGCCTATCTTGGACTGATCTCTTTTTTCATCCTTTGGATTGGTTTAGCCAGCTGTGCAATTTTATGCACAACCAGACCGATGTTACGAAAACTAACTCAGACTCAAGCGGGTTTAACGGCTTTTCTGACTATTTTGATCATTACCGCAATATTTTCATATTTAGCGCTAGTGCTTTTACAACAAAACATTGAATCCTCTTACTTTAATAAAGTAAGCCCTCTCCACTTTATAATCGGCAATCTAGCAATATCAAGCATGATCAGCGCTTTATTACTTCGCTATTTTTATGTGCAATATCATTGGCAACGACAAATAAAATTTGAAGCTGAGGCAAGAATCCAGGCACTTCAATCACGAATTCGACCACACTTTCTTTTCAATAGTATGAATATTATTGCCAGTCTGACTCGTTCAAATCCTGTACTCGCGGAACAAACAGTTGAAGATCTCGCTGATCTTTTTCGTGCAAGTTTATCTGGCCCCCAAAATCATACGACCTGGAGAAAGGAATTAAAATTGTCGCGGCAATATTTACGTATTGAAGAGTTACGACTTGATGACCGTTTACAAATAGACTGGCAAGTTGATGCATTACCTGAAGATGCGCTCTTACCCGCACTCACTTTACAACCTTTACTCGAAAATGCCATCTATCACGGCATCGAACCTTTACCCGATGGCGGAACTGTTTTGATCCAGGCAAATCGAGCAGGCGATCAGCTTTCTCTGTTGATCAAAAATCCCCTTAGCCTGAATAGCAATCAAAATAACCAAGAATCGGCAAAAAAGGGTAATCAAATCGCACAAGCAAATGTCCGTCAACGCCTGGAATTATTTTTTCAAAATAAAGGCACATTGAATACCAAAACCTTTGATGATCATTACATCGTGACGTTGGCTTTTCCTTACCAGGTGAACATGTGACTGATCTAAAAACACTTATTGTTGATGACGAATCACTAGCACGTGATCGATTACGTTCACTGGTTGAAGAAATTGGTGGCGGTACAATCGTGGCTGAAGCTGGCAATGGACAACAAGCCATTGAAGCTATTCAAAAAGAATACCCAGATGTTGTATTAATGGACATCCGCATGCCCGGCATGGATGGTATCGAGGCGGCAAAACATATCTCAGACATGAAACACCCACCAGCAGTTATTTTTACAACAGCATACGGCGATTATGCATTAGATGCTTTTGATGCACACGCCATTGATTATTTATTAAAACCTATTCGCAAAGAACGACTCGAAGATGCACTGAAAAAAGCAAAAGTAATGACACAATCTATTATTGAATCATTACAAGAAGATCTACCTGAAACGCGCACTCATATCAGTGTTTTTGTGCAAGGGAATATTCGTCTTATTCCTGTTACAAAAATTTTATTTTTTAAAGCTGAACAAAAATATATTTCTGTTTTCACGAAAGATGGTGAAGTATTGATCGAAGAATCATTAAAATCTTTAGAAGTAGAATTTGAGGAAATATTTATCCGTATTCATCGAAATACTTTGGTGAAAAAATCTGCCATTATTGCTCTCGAAAAAACAGAGCAAGGTTTATTTGTTAAGTTATCTGATGTTGAAGAATCATTACCCATCAGTCGTCGCCTACAAAGTGCGATCAAAAAACTGTTATCGTGAAGTCAATTTCTTATGATCAAAATTACCGTTCTTCAAAAAATATAATGTTTGAAAAATCACCAGATCACTTTTCATTATAAATGTGTGACTATGCGGCACGACCATAAAATCTTTCATACCTTCTAATTTCGCTCTTTCAACAGAAACCTTACCATCATCTTCACCAGGAATGAGTTGTGAGAGAATTAAATTAATACTGCTATTCCCAGCAATAATGCCAAGTTCAAAATCAGCCGCGCCGAGTTTATTAGGAACACTTTCAATATCTGTCCCCAATTCATTTCCAGCAGGTCCATTAATAGCCTCGAAACCAGGTACGTTTGATAGTTTATCAACAACTTCCGAACCTTGATTTGGTGGCCCTAACATGACTACTCGCCCAAGGTTTTTAATTTCGTTTTCTTGAAGATAATTCCGAACTAATATTCCACCCATAGAATGGGTTACAAAATGAATTTTTTTGACTTTATCCGTAACACATTCTGTTAGCATTTTTGGTATTTCATTTTCTGATAGTTCTGAAATTGAGAACTTGGTGGAAGGGTAATCGTGATTAACGGTTCTATAATTTTCAGATATTAATTCATCTTCAACCTTACTCATTGAACTACTGGATCTCGCTAATCCATGCAGCAAAATCACACATTCATTTGAATGATCAATTTCAGCCTGATTATTATCAAGATCATTAGCAATCACTATACGACCAAATAAGACTTGTAAAAATATTGTGAAAAAAATGCAGAGTGAAAATTTATTTTTGCTCAAGTTTGTAACCTAATGATTCCAGTTTTTTTGAAATTATTTCTGCTTTTTCCTTACTACCACCGACGATATCAGGCGCTTGATCATAAAAAGCCCTGAGATCAAGAAGTGCATCTATATCTTCTGGCTCAACTTCAACTGCCTTCTCAAAACTAACACGTGCTTTTTTTGCCCAGCCCATTTTACTATACCAAGGTGCTTGCTCAGCTTGTAAACTGTAGGTGCGAGCTAACCAACGATGATAATCCGCTTTTGTTGGATCCGTTTTTACGGCCTTTTCCAATATTGAAATCGCAGTCACATAATCATCACGTTCAATGGCTTGCAAGCCAGATTTATATAACTGTTCAGCTTCAACCGCATAAGTTTGAAGTGATGGAGACAGAAACAAGAATAAAATAGCAAAAATTTGAATACTTTTTTTCATAATATAAAAAATCGGTTATGTCAGATGTCGTCCACCATCAACTTGAATAATCTGCCCCGTACAATAGTGTGCCTCTGCAACCAAAAATTTTACTGCTGCTGCGGCATCTTCTTCCGTGCCCGCTCGTGCTAAGGGCACTCTTTTTAAATATTCTTTTTTTGTTTCTTCTGTATAAAAATTGGCCCAAGCTACAACACCTGGTGCAATAGCATTAACCGTTATTTTTGGTGCAAGCTCCAAAGCACAGCTATTAGTGATCTCCAGTAAGGCCGCCTTAGAAGCATTGTAGCTAGTATGTTCCCGAAGTGTTTCGCCAAGAATATGAGTGTCGATAAAGTTAACAACCCTGCCGGTGCTAGAAGGATCATTCTTTGTGTAATGTGCAACCAGCATAGTTGAAAATTTTTGCGTAAGTAATAGAGGAACCTGCGCATTGATTGTCATATCGTGATTAAATTTTTCTTTGCTTATTTCTCCAAAAACAGAAGGTTCAAAACAGCTCGCATTATTGATCAATGCATCTAGCCGATTAAAATTTTTATTAAACTGATCAAAAACAATTTCCACAGCCTTAGGATCATTTTTATCCACTTGAATTGATTCGGATTTTCGCCCAATCAAACTAATTTCTTTTTCCAGTTCTTGCGCTTCTTGTTTGCTTTTATTCCAGGTATAAGCAATATCGTATCCTGCTTCGGCAAGTGTTAAAGCAATCGCGCGACCTACCCGTTTTGCACCACCCGTTACGAGCGCGACTTTATTCATTGACGGCATTCCCGCCGAGTAAATCTTTCAACCCGGCAATTGTTGCGCGACCTTCTTTTTTATCCGTCGGATCAAATTTATCTTCTCCAACAAAGTGTAAATCGTCACGAGGAAGTTCTTCCAGAAAACGGCTAGGTTCACAATCCACTTTTTCACCATAACGTTGCCGTTTTGTCGCTAACGAAAACGTCATTGTTTTTTGTGCGCGTGTAATACCAACATAAGCGAGACGACGCTCTTCCTCAATGGTTTCCATTACAATACTATTTCGATGTGGCAATAAGCCCTCTTCCATTCCTACCAGATAAACATGAGGAAACTCTAAGCCTTTTGCGGCATGCAATGTCATCAAAGAAATTTGATCTTTATTTTCGTCATCTTCTTGTGAATTTATAACATCTAATAAGGTTAAATTTCTAACGATTTCTTCAAGCTTGGCATCTTTATCTTTGTTATGTAGACGTGTTATCCATTCGACTAAGTCCATCACATTTGCACGACGTCGATCTGCGGCTACCGGATCTTTACTTGTTTGATCTAGCCAGTCATCGTAGGAAATATCGACGAGCAATTGCTTCAAAATTTCATTCGGTTTCTCGCTTTCTGCTCGTTCAGCCATGCGGCTTAGCCAATTACTGAAAGTACTGAATTTTGAACTTGCTCGATTACTTAGCTCACTTGCATGCTCGGTTTCAAACATAGCAGAAAACAAACTTATGTTTTTTTCATTAGCAAAATTCGCCAACTTTTCCACCGAGCTTGGTCCCAACCCACGCCTCGGTGCGTTGATGATCCGTAACAGCGCATTGGTATCTTCCAGATTAACCAATACTTTAAGATAAGCCATAATGTCTTTGATCTCAGAATAATCAAAAAACGACATGCCTCCACTTAAGTAATAGGCGATATTTCGTTCTCTTAAAACACGTTCAAAAATGCGCGACTGATGATTACCACGATATAGGATTGCATAATCATGTAGTCGTGTTCGATGGGTAAATTTATGGTGTGCCAGATCGGTTATGACTTTATCTGCTTCGTCTTCTTCGTTCTTGGCTCGCATAACTCGTAGTCGATCACCATTACCCAAATCACTCCATAATTTTTTTTCAAAAACATGCGGGTTACCCGCGATCAATTGATTTGCTGCACCCAAAATCCGACGCGTGGATCGATAATTTTGTTCGAGCTTGATGACTTTTAGATCAAGAAAATCACCTTGTAAGAGTTTAAGGTTCTCAGGCTGCGCACCACGCCAGGCATAGATCGATTGATCATCATCACCAACCACAGTTAATTTTCCTTTGTCACCCGCGATCAACTTCACCAACTCATATTGCGATCCATTGGTGTCTTGATATTCATCAATCAGCAAGTATCTGATCCGTTCTTGCCAGCCAGCAAGGCATTCTGGATATTGTCGAAAAACCTGCACCGGCAATATGATCAAATCATCAAAATCAACTGCGTTGTAGGTATGTAAGTGACGGTTGTACTGTTTGTAGAGTTCTGAAGCCAGGACTGTTTCCGCATCGAATGCTTGTGAAATGGCCTGCTCAGGTGATGTGCAGGCATTTTTCCATGCAGATATTTTTGACAATATTGGAGCAGCAAAATCTTTGAATTCGCCGTGCGATTTTCGAGTTAATTCGATGATCAAATTCAAACTATCTTGATAGTCAAAAATCGAAAACCCTTTTCGGTAACCCAATCGTTCATATTCTTGCTGGGTGATCTGTAAGCCTAATGTATGAAATGTGGAGATCCGCAAACCTTTGATATTAGTGTCACCCGACATTTTTTTTACTCGTGTTTTCATCTCACGAGCCGCTTTATTAGTAAACGTAACGGCGGCAATTTTACGTGGTTCTAATGCACAATTTTCGATCAAATGCAGGATCTTTGTGGTGATAACGCGAGTTTTGCCGCTACCAGCACCAGCCAAGACTAATAGAGGTGTATCAATATGCTTTACAGCTTCACGCTGCTGAGGATTAAGTCCTGACAAGTATTTTGTTTCCCGCTAAAAAAGCCGGAGTATCAGGGTGATAATCCGGCTTTTTTTCTGAAGTTAATAGAACCCGCTACAGCTTATATTTCGTGAGGCATATTGTTCCGTTTGTACTTGCTTTTAGCAAGACTTAATTAATGTTGATGTGAACTCGATTACCGTCACGTGACTTATGATTATCTGCGTATCCACTATGTCGCTTTCTATCTTGGCGATAATGCTTGTCATGTCGATCACGCTGTCCGTAATAGTATTGATTACGATAGCGCTTAGGCTCGGAATAATATCGGTTATCACCACCGCAGCGATTTCTGGAATATCGATCATTATAACGTCGATCACTTTTGTATCGATTCCGATAATAACGATCATTATTCGAGTATTTACGGTTATTGTAATAGGAATTATTACGGTATGAATTATTACTATATGAACGATTGTTCGAGTAATAACGCGAGTTGTTGCCATGATGATTACCGTAGTAATGTCCACCATGCGAACCAAATTTCACAATGACATCTGCATTCGCAGCGGGTACTACAGCAAAACTTAACAACAAAGTGCAAAGTGTAATGCTTAATTTTTTTATATTCATTATATGCTCCTCACCTTACGGCTTGATTAGCCTTAGGTTGAATAAACCCTAACATAAACAATCTGAATTCTTCCTGAATCGGGTATAATCACGTCCACCTAAAAAAGACGGACTACTTTAATGGACAAGTATTACAAAGAAATTATCCAGAAAATTGGTGAAGATCCTGAGCGGGAAGGTTTACTAAAAACACCTGAACGAGCGGCAAAGGCCATGAGCTTTCTAACTCAAGGCTATGGCCAAACACTTGAAGAGGTCGTGAATAATGCTGTGTTCAACGTAGAATCACGCGACTTGATCATCGTTAAAGATATTGAGATTTACAGTCTTTGTGAGCACCACATGCTACCTTTCTACGGAAAATGCCATATTGGATACATTCCTAATAATCGTGTTCTAGGTGTCAGTAAATTAGCGCGAATTGCAGATATGTTTGCCCGACGTTTACAAGTACAAGAACGATTGACCAGTCAAATTGCGCAAGCGATTATGGAAGTACTTCAACCTGACGGCGTTGGTGTTGTTGTCGAAGCAAAACATTTCTGCATGATGATGCGCGGAGTCGAAAAACAAAATTCCTCAATGGTGACTTCAGCAATGAATGGTACCTTCCGACATTATGAAAGCACGCGTGCGGAATTCCTGAATTTGATCCGTAAGAATTAATACCGCTTCAAAACTGATTTAGAGTACGTTTTTGTTGTCGCAAGAACGGAGCATTTATGATCCTTAATAAAATATCAGCCTTCAGCCTATGCACATGAATCGACTCCATAAAGGACATCACCGGATATGTCATGTTTTTTCCTAACATCCGTAACTAAATGTGACCTGTTGCTCAGCAGCTCATCGGCCGATGTCTTCGTCAGATATTTAAAGACATATGCTCTTACCGGGGGCAATACTGTTATTGGCATTGACTAGTATTTGGGTGTACAGTTGTGCACGGATTGATGGTCAGCAGCAGTAAAAATCAGGATTGATCTAAACAATTCTTCAAACTAATTGATCTAGAGGGGGAGATTATGTCAGTACAAATGAAAACAACAGCTCATGGTGGCTGCCCGCACGATTGCCCTGATACTTGTTCCATGGTTTTTGAGGTTGAAGATGGGAAACTTACCGGCGTAAAAGGCAACCCCGAACACCCAATGACCCGAGGTGGTCTTTGCGTCAAACTAAAAGATTACGAGAAACGGCACTACCATCCAGATCGTCTTTTGTGCCCGATGCGTAGAACGGGTCCAAAAGGTAGCAAGCAATTTGAAAGAATTAGCTGGGATGAAGCGTTAGATACGATCACAGATAAATGGAAAGCAATTATCGAAGAAGATGGTCCGCAAGCAATCATGCCTAATAGCTATCTTGGGCATCAGGGGTTGGTTCATGGTTTAAACGGTGGTGATGCATTCTTTAACAGGATGGGTGCTACCGTTACTGAACGAACATTTTGTGGCGAAGGATCATGCACAGCCTGGCTATCCACAGTGGGGCCAACTGCAGGTGTCGATCCAGAAAGTTTTATTCACTCAAAATATATAATAATTTGGGCGTGTAACTCTGTAAGTACAAACCTACATCATTGGCATATTGTCAACCAAGCTCAAAAGAAAGGTGCAAAAGTTGTTGTGATTGATTCTTTTGCATCAAGAACCGCGAAAGAGGCTGATTGGCATATCGCACCAAAACCTGGGACCGATGGCGCTCTGGCAATGGCGATGATGCAGGTGATAATCGAAGAAGGATTAGTCGATCAAGATTATGTTGATAACTATACCGTAGGTTATGCAGAGCTTGCCGAACGAGCTAAAGATAAAACCCCAGAATGGGCCGCTGAGATCACTGGTATTTCCGCAGATGATATCCGTACATTTGCCCGTGAGTATGCAACTACGCAACCTTCGGCCATTCGTATCGGTGTTGCATTAGAGAGAAGCTTTGGTGGTGGCCAGACAATTCGAGCTGTTACCTGCCTTCCTGCATTAACAGGTGCCTGGCGACATGTTGGCGGTGGTATTTTGCAATTTCCTGTTTGGGAACATCCTTACAAATTTGATGTGATTTGTCGCCCTGATTTGATCCCTGAAGGGACTCAAGTAGTTAATAATTTACAAGCTGGTAGAGTCCTTACTGGTGAAACAAAGCTTGAAACACCTATCAAATCGATGATGGTCTGGAATACAAACCCAGTAACACAAGCACCTGAGACAGACAAAATTGTTGAAGGTCTGAAAAGAGAAGACTTATTTACAGTCGTGGCAGATCATTTTATCTCTGATACAGCCGCTTATGCAGACATTGTATTGCCAGCATCGATGGGTGCTGAGATGGAAGATATGATCTTGTCATGGGGACATCTTTACCTGACTTATAATGCTAAATGTATTGAGTCTCCTGGAGAAGCGATCCCGAATAATGAGATCTTCCGACGTCTGGCTGTACGTATGGGTTTCGAGGAAGAGAACTTCAAGTGGTCAGATTCGGAATGTCTTGAAAACTATGTGGATTGGGATTCACCAGCCTGCGAAGGAATTGATCTGAATTACTTAAAAGAACATGGTTATGCTCGATTAACAGTTGGAACTAAAGATGATCGTGCACCACATAAAGAAGGCAATTTTCCAACGCCATCTGGTAAGTGCGAATTCAAACTCGCTGATGGTGCGACTAACTTTGTTGCAGGTCCATTTCGTCAGATGTATGAGGGTTTTCAACCTGGTGAATTACTTGATACATTGCCGGATTATGTACCATCAAGAGAGACACCTGAAACAAACCCTGAGCTTGCCAAGAAATATCCTCTTAACATTATATCTCCAAAGAGTCATGGTTTTTTGAATTCGTGTTATGCGAATATAGAGAATAAGATAAAAGGACAAGGAGAACAGTTTGTCATGATTAATGCGATTGATGCAGCGCAGCGCGGTATTAAAGAAGGCGATACCGTACAAGTGTTTAATGATCGTGGTGCTTTTGAAGGTGATGCTAAAATCACAGATGATGTGAACGCCGGTCTTATCGTTGCTACGCTTGGTTATTGGCGCCAGCTAAATACTGGGACAGTTAACAGTATTAGTTCAGCTGAGTTTGTTGATATGGGTCATGCACCGACATTTTCAGATAACTTGGTTGAAGTGAAACTTGCCGGATAAGCGAGAACGATAATAGAGTTTTTGATCCATCGTCTTGTTGCGAAATAAGTCGATGGATCTTACTTAACCTGAGCTCGGGGTAAGAATTCATATATGGTCTCCTCCCGTATTGCAAGATAAAACATTCAGATAACAGGGACAGGATTGCTGTCATATATACGGCCTTCAATGAAGTTTTCAACTTCTGACCTGGATGTATTACGCGCCTATTTTCCTTATCAGGTTATCGGTATTAGTTACCCCTGAGCTCGACAGGTTTTCAATAGGCTGGTTTGACCTGTTATGCCATCTTTAGTTTTACCTTCGCAATTCGTTGAAATGATTTGTTCTCTCTATTTAGGCCGGTGAGTAGTCATCACCAGAAACCGTTATAGCCCAGGCCATTCTTGCCATTTTGTTGGCATACGCCACACACGCTCGATTATGCCCCCGCGTCTCAACTAAACGATTAATCCATTGACTCAGTTTATCGCCTTTCGTTTTGGCTCTTGATACCACGGCCTTCGCGCCTAGAATTAACAAACAACGAAGGTATTTATTGCCGCGTTTACTGATCCCCAGTAGCACCTCTTTACCACCACTACTGTACTGTCGTGGAACAAGTCCTAATGAGGCGGACACATCGCGCCCTTTGTGATAATGAGCGCCGTTTCCCACTTCATTAAAATACGCGCTCGAGACCATCGGCCCAAACCCTGGAATAGTTTGTAAACGTTGGCAAATCGCATTGTTTTTTGCCGATTGAATGATCAATTGGTCAAATGTCGCAATACAGGCATCAAGTGATTGCCATTGTTCCTTTAGCTGGCGCAGTATCCTTTTGAAAGTAACGGACAACCGTTCGTTCTCATCACTTAATAGCAACGGGATAGATTGACGTAGGGTATTTAGGCCGGGACGAAGGCTAATGCCATATTCTGCAACAAGCGCTCTCATTTGGTTACATAATGCGGTTCTTTGTCTGACCGCTAAGTCTCTTGCTTTATGTTGTGCCTGGTTGTCTTGTTGCTCAACTGATTTAATGCCCACACTTTTTAAATGAGGTTGTTTCGCAGCAACGGCGATGGCCAAGGCATCGTTATAATCATTCTTATTGCCGATTAGAAATGCGTTAACATGCTGAGGTGGTAGTAATTTCACCTGATGTCCCTGTTGTTGTATCGCTCGGGCCCAATACTGTGACGTTGCACAAGATTCTATTGCGACTAAACAAGGAGGTTGAGATTGAAAAAAGGAGAGTACCTGCGCTCGCTTTAACATTTTCTTTTTGATTATACGCCCTTGTTGATTACAGCAGACAGCATGAAATACGTTTTTTGCTATGTCTAACCCGATTGTTGTAGTCTTCATTTTGGTCTTCTCCTCTTTTGATTGTGTGTATGTCAGTTCAATCATGGCACCTAGATGCCGTTAGGGGGAGGAGACCATCACATCAGGTTAAGTAATGCTGACATATTAACGAGCACTCCGATGATTATTTTTACTCGATCATATCGGACAACAACGCAGATAAAAATGGTGATTTTGGAGAGGAATGGTTAACGTTTCAAAGTTCTCTTATAGAACTTTCAACTAATGCCACACCATAATTTCGAGCATAGCGGCCACAATAACCAGAATAAACATCAAATTGTTACTGTAGGCCAAATGTTAACTCCTAATTCTTTGAGTCAATTTAACGTATTAGGTACAGCTAAAGTAAATGGTGGAATGTTTGCCATAAAATGTTCCTGATCATCATTGATCATTAAATATTCTCCTTCCATACATCCAATAGATGTTTCTAGTATGGCTCCACTGGTATATCGAAAAGCCTCACCAGGTTGTAACAAAGGTTGTTCTCCAACAACACCTTCACCTCGCACTTCTTCAATTTTTCCGTTTGCATCAGTGATCATCCAATGACGATCGAGTAGTTTTGCTGCAATATTTCCTATATTAGCTATGGTGATGGTATAGCTAAAAACATATTGGTTGTTTTCTGGTATTGATTGCGATTCTAGATAAGTAGTATCAATGTTTATACTAATGTCATTAATTTTAGTCATATAAGTATAAATAATACCATTGATGTTGATAGAATGGTCCAACTAAAAGGAGACTATTTTGCAAAAAATGCGTTGTGACTGGGTTCCAGAAAACGATCCGCTTTATGTTGAGTACCACGATCAGGAATGGGGCATTCCTGTTTATGATGATCAACAGTTATTCGAGATGCTAACCCTTGAAGGTGCACAGGCAGGATTGAGTTGGATTACAGTACTCCGAAAACGAGAAAAGTATCGACAGCTTTTTGATCAATTTAATCCTGAAAAAATTATTCTTTATGATCAAAATAAAATCTCAACCCTTCTGGAAAATCCCGGTATTATCCGTAATAAGCTAAAAGTGAATAGTGTGGTAATTAATGCAAGAGCAATGTTAGAAATTCAGCGTGAAGGGCAAACTTTTAGTGATTATCTTTGGCAATTTGTTGATGGTAAGCCAATCATCAATCATTGGGAGTCGTTAGCAGATGTTCCTGTTTCAACAGACGAATCTGATGCGATGAGTAAAGATCTAAAAAAGCGTGGCTTTAAATTTGTTGGAACAACAATCTGTTACGCATTTATGCAAGCTGTAGGGATAGTGAATGATCATACAACAGATTGTTTTTGCTATATGCCCATAATCAATGAAACCTCTTGAATTAATATATACGTGCCACCTGCATTTCCAGGTGGCATGGGTATAGATCAATTATGGCTTTTTATTATTTTAAAACCTGTCCTAGTTATAGGCTAATAAAACACAGCCAACCAAATTGTTTCGATGTCTGGATTTGTCCAACTGACTCGATGTTTTTGATGCGCTGTGATCAAAATTGAATCACCTTCACCTAGAGTAATCTTCTCATCTTGATCAAAAATTTCCAGCTCGGCTTCGCCTTTTAGCAATAAAACAAATTCATTCTGTTCTTGATCATAATAAAATTCTTTGGGTGAGCATTGTCCACGAGAGACAATTCGCTCGATGCGAACAGTCTTTGAACTTGCAAGAATTTCGGACAGTTCTTTGGGCAAATCTTCTGGGATATCTTTAAATAGGTTCGTCTTTTTCACGGATAAAACTTTCCAGACTTTCTTGATCAAAAGGCCAATCTAGTTCAGTTCCGGATTGTTTTTTCACAACGGGGATCCTTATCCCGTATTGTTCAACTAACGTTTCTGATCCCGATATATCGATGTGTTCAAGCTCGACATTTTCTATTAAATCAAATAATGCATTTGCTTGTTCACAAAGATGACAGTCTTGCGTCCCGTAGAGAGCTAGCTTCATTATTCGATGTTTGTAGTTTCAGTTTTTTGATCCATCACCTTTTCATCTTGTGAATTTTTCTCTGTCATCTTTTGCTTTTCGATTGTTTCCGCTTCTTCTGGTGTTATAACGTCTGGAAAGGCAAAAAAGTGCAGGCCTTTAGTTGAAGTAAACAGTACGAATTGCTTGTCTTTAAACATGAACGTCACCGGCGCACCATCAATGTTAACTTGGGTTTCGTGCGACCAAAGTTCTTCACCCGTTTTTGCATTAAGCGCATGGACAACACCGGTTGGCTCTGGATAAAAAAGCACATTGCCTGCGGTGGTTAATACTCCTCCTGTCCAAATCCAAGATTTTTCTTTTTTCTCCCAAACGATTTTTCCCGTTTCTGGCGAAATCGCAGAGACAATTCCATAGCCATTTTCATCTTCTTTTTCGATAACTTCACCACCAAGCCACTCAACACCACCTTCTCGATCGGCAGGGTTTAAGGTGAAATCCATCGGCAAATGTAGTGCAAGTAGATAAAAAAGATCGGTCTTAGGCGACCATGAAGGTGCTGCCCAATTTGCACCACCACGCGCTCCAGGAGCTATGTTTATACCTTCAGTCGTAGGACTAGCGAACAGATTTTTTTGTGGAACAAAGTTTTCTGATCGGGTTATAACTTTCCCGGTTTTTCGATCTAGGGTGTATAACCAGCCTGACTTCGATGCATGACTCACAGCGGCCAATTTTTGATCACCGACTTTCACATCATGTAATATCAGTGGGCTGGCAACGTCATAATCCCAACGATCATGTGGTGTGACTTGATAGTACCATTTCAAGTCACCGGTATTGATATCCAGTGCGACAATGGAATTTGTATATAAATTATCACCCGGACGAACACTGTCATCTAAGTTAGGTGAAGGATTACCGACACCGACATATAAAAGTTTTAATTCGGCATCATAGGCTGGTGTCGTCCAAACAGAGCCTCCACCGGTTTTCCAAGCATCTGGGTATTGATCTTTATTAGCTTTTTCTTTTTCGATATCTCGATGAAGATCATCACCTCGCTCAGTTTTTTCTACCCAATTTCCAAACCAGCCACCGTCTTCAGGAGAGGGGACAGTCCAAAATCGCCAACATTTCTCACCCGTGTCAATATCATAAGCATCTACAAAACCACGAATTCCATACTCACCACCAGCACTACCAACAATGACTTTATTACCAACAACTTGTGGTGCCATTGTATAAGAATAGCCATCTTCTGAATCGATATCAGATGCCTGTGTTGTCCAAAGTTCTTTACCAGTTTGACTATCCAAAGCAATGATAGTGGCATTTAATGCTGATAGAAAAACTTTATCACCTTGAACTGCAAGCCCGCGATTAAGTGTTCCACAACATAATGCTGTTTTTTGCCAATCTATTTCGTACTCATAGCTCCAAAGCGTTTTACCTGTATTCATATCAAGCGCAACAGCCTGATTATTTGGCACCGTAAAATAGATAACACCATCGAGCACTACGGGCGTTGTTTGTTGTCGAGCCCCTTTTGTACTGGCAGGGAAAAAACCAACGGCTTTTAGATCCGCAACATTTTCTGTCGTGATCTGATCAAGCATTGAGTGTCTTTGGTTAGTATGGTCATATCCTGACATTGGCCAATCATTTTTGCTGGGCTCAGCTGCTGTAACAATGACACTAGACAGAATTATACTTGCAAGAAAACTAGATTGTATGAGTGCTTGTTTAATCATTACTTACCTTGAGATTGCTGGTTTATGGGATAATGCTTCGTTAAAACTATCAGCAGATTATTATACGTGAAAACCGCCCCCAAAAATTGTCTTATAGTCGGCCCTTCCTGGGTTGGCGATATGGTTATGGCTCAGAGCCTATTTATGATCTTAAAAAAACATAACCCAAACTTAAACATTGATGTCCTCGCACCAAATTGGAGCGAACCTCTTTTAGATAGAATGCCTGAGGTGCGTGATTCAATTACGATGCCGGTTGGGCACGGAAAATTACAATTGGGCCTTCGCTATAAGATCGGAAAACAGCTACAAAATAATAACTATGACTGGGCAATCCTTTTACCCAATTCATTAAAATCTGCACTGATCCCATTTTGGGCAAACATACCAAAACGAACGGGGTTTAAAGGCGAAATGCGTTACGGGTTGCTGAATGATCTTCGTCATCTCGATAAAGCCAAATTGACGATGACCGTGCAACGATTTGTTTCTCTAGCCTTTTCTGATCAAACACACGTTCCTGAAGAATATCCACGTCCAAGTTTAAAACTCGATCAAAAAATCGTTAAAGATTCCTTAGAAAAATTTGATCTTAAAACAGAAAAACCTGTTCTCGCTTTATGCCCCGGTGCGGAATACGGTCCAGCCAAACGCTGGCCCATTGAATACTTTGCAGAAGTTGCTCAAATCAAGTATCAGGAAGGGTGGCAAGTTTGGATATTTGGATCAGAAAAAGATCAAAAAGTCTCAGAATCGATCTCTGATCAATCGGGAGTGGTATGTATAAACCTTGCTGGCAAAACTACACTTGCGGAAGCGATAGATCTTCTCTCACAAGCAAGCTATGTTATTACAAATGACTCAGGTCTAATGCATGTTGCCGCGGCACTTGATCGACCGTTGACTGTACTTTATGGCTCTTCCGATCCAAACTTTACACCGCCTCTGAACGAACAAGCAAAGATAATTTCATTGGGACTCGAATGTAGTCCATGCTTTCAACGAGAATGTCCATTCGAACATTTAAACTGTTTGCGGGAAATAAGGCCTGAAAAAGTAATTTCTTCGTTCAAATAATCGGATCATAAAAACACTAAGTTTCAGGTAGGTAACCTTCATTTCTAGCTTTATTTCCCTTTGGTTGAGACATTTCTTATTAACAGAGATTATTTTACAACATTTTGATAATCTAGATGTTATTTATTAATTCTTCAAATTTCATTAAAAATACAATATCTCAGCCATGCGAATATTGATCGTTAAAACTTCCTCTTTAGGTGATGTGGTGCATATGCTGCCAGCAATCACCGATGCTGATCGAGTATTTCCAGATCTCGTTGTAGATTGGATCGTTGAAAAATCTTTTCAAAGTGTTCCAGAATGGAATTCAGCTATTAATAAAATCATTCCCGTGACAATTCGGCGCTGGCGTAAAAAAGTGTTTTCTTATAGTACTCAATCAGAAATCACCTCGGTAAAGAAAAACATTCAATCGATGAAATATGATGCAGTCATCGATGCTCAGGGACTGATCAAAAGTTCAATAATCACTCGTTTATGTCGGGGTAGGCGATACGGATATAACTTTCGTAGCGCACGCGAACCTCTCGCTAGTTTGGCTTACGATGAACGTTTTTTAGTTTCGAAAGAACTACATGCAATTGAAAGAAACCGACAACTTACTGCACTTTCACTTGGTTATTCATACCATGACTTACCTTTAAGTTATGGCTTAGAAAATATGATCAGCGAAATTTTTTCCCAATCAAAACATAGCGAGGAGCTTTTCCCAGATAGATATGTTGTTGGCCTGCACGGCACAAGCCGTCCAGATAAAGAATGGCCAGAAGAAAATTGGGTCCAGCTTTCACAAAAATTAGCTGATCAAAAAATCACTTTACTATTACCCTGGGGTAATCATCGCGAATATGAACGTGCAGAAAGGATTGCTGAGAAAGGCAACACCGTCGTTCTACCAAAACTTGATCTAGATAGTCTTGCTGAAATTATTTGCAGATCAAAAGCAGTCGTTGGAATGGATACTGGATTGATGCATATTGCAGCCGCTCTAGGGAAACCAGGTGTGGCTATTTATCCTGCGACGAAGCCTGAATTAACCGGTGTAATTTCGGGAGCTGTTCATCAGCCTATTATTAATCTTGAAGGCTTAGTGTCGGCAGACATGGTTATGGAACGTTTAAAATTTTCTAATTGGGCAACAAATAGAAAGTTATAAATACACTCGCTATTTTCATGTCCTTTTAAATAACTTGAACTAAAAGTAAGATGCTAATAACACGGCTATGAAGCTATAAATTCCTGTTCAAACTTCCAGTATTACTGGCCTATAAACCACCACTAAAATACGTTGTTCCGTTAAAGGTCCCAGACCGCGCTACATGGACCATCAAAACCACCATACCAAATCATCATGTACCCGAGTGGCTGACCGACGAACCCTACAAGAAATGCTAATAACTTTTTCGCACGCTGCATATCTATAGGTCTAAAACATACTCCGTCCCACAATACGGGCACTTCGCTTTACCCGTTTCTTCAATAGGTAAAAACACGCGAGGATGCGAGTTCCATAAAGAAGACTCGGGCATCGGACAATGAAGCGGCAAATCAGATCTAGCCACTTCTGTTGGCTCATTTTCCAGGGTTTTATTTTGATCTTCAGCAGAATTAGTCATTAGATATATGAAAGCCATTGTGGATATTCTGATCGTCGGCCATGGACTTGATCAAAATACATAGTTTGCAGTTTTTCGGTAATCAGGCCACGCGAACCCTCTCCAATCACTCGGCCATCCAATTCCTGGATAGGCGTAACCTCAGCAGCCGTTCCACAGAAAAAAGCTTCTTCCGCCACATAGACCTCGTCACGCGTGATTCTTTTTTCTTTTACTTCAACACCAATATCCATGGCAAAGGTCATCAGCGTATCTCGAGTAATACCTTCCAGTGCTGACGTCAGATCTGGCGTATAAATGACACCGTTTCTAACGATAAAAATATTCTCACCACTACCTTCGGCAACGTATCCTTCATTATCCAGCAACAGTGCTTCGTCATAACCGCACTCTAATGCTTCTTGTAAGGCCAACATTGAATTCATGTAATTGCCGTTCGCCTTCGCCTTACACATTGTGATATTAACATGATGCCGCGTGTATGAAGAAGTCCGTACACGGATGCCTTTTTCCAACGCTTCTTGTCCCATATAAGCACCCCATTCCCATGCCGCAACCATCACATGAGTACTGAGATTATCCGCACGCAAACCCATACCTTCCGAGCCATAAAAACACATAGGACGGAGATAGGCGGAATCAAGATTGTTTTCTTTCACAACTGAAAGACAAGCATTGTTTATTGTTTCTTTGTCGTAAGGCATATCCATTCTTAAAATATGCGCGGATCGAAATAATCGATCGGTATGTTCTTGCAGGCGAAAAATCGCCGTGCCCTTTTCCGCATGGTATGCACGCACACCTTCAAAAACACCTAAGCCATAATGTAAAGTATGTGTAAGTACGTGGGTTGTTGCTTCACGCCAGGGAACCATCTCACCGTCTAACCAAATCACGCCATCTCGATCTGACATTGTCATTGCTTTTTGTTTATTACTCATCTATCAATCTTCTTCTATTAGTTTGTTCCAAATTTTTGTTACGCCTTCTCGATATGCTTTATATTCAGTTTCAGAGACAAGCGCCGGTTTTTCTTGCAGGGCTAGTTGATGACTGTCTGCGCGATAACTAAAATAAGCGTCGCGCAATAATTCCGTTTCTTCAGTTTTTAGTAATTTCAAATCAGACAGAGTCTCAAGCAATCTTAAATTGTCTGTGTAAGTTTTTAATTCCTTATGATCCGTCGCCCAACACAACACACTATATTGTACTATAAATTCAATATCGGCCATCCCTCCGATACCCTGTTTTAAATCAAACATCCCTTTAACCTTTTTTGCCAGATTTTCGCGCATCTTTTCGCGCATCTCTCGAACGTCTTTTTTCAGTTCTTTTTGATTCCTTTTTCGCGATAAAATCGAACTGCGCACATTATTAAATGCATCCCGGATCACATGACCACCTGAAATTGATCTGGCGCGAACTAATGCCTGATGTTCCCAAGTCCATGCTTTCTCTTGTTGATATTCTGCAAAGGCCTCCATACTCGTTACTAAAAATCCAGACATTCCACTGGGTCGCAGACGCGTATCAATTTCATAGGTTCTTCCTGCCTGCGTTACTGCAGTCAAAATATGGATCAATCGTTGGCCTAGCCGATTGAAAAAGACATTATTATCGACCTGTTTTTTACCATCAGTAAATTGAGCTTCTCCATGACTATCATGAACAAAAACAACATCAAGATCAGATCCATATCCCAATTCAAGCCCTCCTAATTTCCCATAGGCAATGATCGCGAAATTCGCCGAAACATTTTTTCCCTTGCTTGTAAAACAAGGCTTACCATAACGTGCGACCATTTCTCCCCAGGCAAGATCTGCTGCAGCAGAAAGTACTACCTCAGCAATACAAGATAAGTAATTACTTACTTCAGCTAAGGGTGATTTTCCTGTTATATCAGCAGCAGCAATACGCAGTACTTGTGAATGTCTGAAATGTCTCAAAATATCCATTTGTCTTTCTAAATCATCTTGATGCACATTGAACAATTGATCATTGATAAATGTTACAAGTTCAATTTGTTCAGGTGATGAGTATAAGCTTTCACGGTCAATTAACTCATCCAATAAAATAGGTTGATTGGAAATGTAATCTGCAATCCAGGGGCTTACCGCACATAGTTTTATCAATCTCCCTAACGCATCGGGATGCTCCTTTAGTAAAGATAAATAAACACTACGTTTAACCACCGAGTCAATTAAGTTGAGTACTCGTTGTAGCGCGACAGTTTGATCATTATTTGCGACATTAGAGATCCCTTCCAAAACGAGTGGCATAAGCCGATCGAGGCGTTCTCGTGCATCATTGCTTAATTGTGCAAGAGCGTATACTTCCCGTGTTTGATCAATCATCTGCAGAATTTCTAACGGCTGATCAAAACCCAATTTTACCAATGCTTGTTCTGCATCTTCCTGATCAATTTCATTCATCCAAACGGCGGTTAAATCTGTTGATACTTTATCTTTTTCTTCGTCTTCACCGGTTTTGAGCAATGAAGCGAATCGAGTTGAAACACGACCACGATGTTTATCAAGCTCTAGTAAAAACCCCTCCCAATTCTCAAAACCCATTCCAAAAGCAACTCTTGCTCGATCAAGTTCTGATGTAGGCAATGCTTGTGTTTGTTGATCCGCAATTTCTTGAATGCGATGTTCAGTATTACGTAAAAAGACATAGGCTTCTCGCAGATCTTTTTGTTCTTTTTTATTTAAAATTTCCAGATTTTCTAATACCGACAGAACTTCAAGAATTTTTCTGGCTTGTAACTCAGGTTCACGTCCCCCTCGTAGCAACTGAAAAGTTTGTCCGATAAATTCCACCTCCCGGATCCCTCCTGGGCCTAGCTTCACATCGCTTGTCATCCCTTTACGTAATACTTCACGATCGATCATTTCTTTCATTTTACGAATTGCATCATAAGCACCGTAATCTAGATAACGTCGAAACACGAAAGGTTGTAGCATCTTCATCAATCCAGCACCGGCGCCTTTATCGCCGGCAGCAATGTTGGCTTTGATCATCGCGTAGCGCTCCCAGTCACGTGCATGGGAGACATAATATTCTTCCATCGCGTCAAAATTTAAAGCCAACGCACCACTTTCCCCAAATGGCCGGAGGCGCATATCCATGCGAAAAACAAAACCATCTTCGGTCATCTCATTAAAGACCTTGATCAATTGTTTGCCGAGACGAATAAAAAATTCCTGATTGTCTAAGGATTTTTTCAAGCCCATTTTTTGAGCATTTGTTTCACCGGCTTCTGGGAAAGCAAAAATTAGATCAATATCAGATGAAAAATTAAGCTCATGCGCGCCCAATTTTCCCATCGAGACAATGACCATTTTTTGTAACTCGCCATCTTCGTTTGCTGGTTGTCCAAAACGTTCGGCTAACCATTGATGCAATAAGGATAATGTTTGATCGAGCATTTCTTCAGCCAATAAAGACAAATCACTGGTTGTTTCTTCGAGATCTACAAACCCCGCAATATCGCGCCATGCTATGCGCACCATCTCGCGATTACGGAATTGACGCATCACACACATCAGATCCTCTTCTTCTTCAATGCCGTTTATTTTTTTTTTAAACAGTTTTGTGTAATCTTTGCGTGTACGTTTTTTTTCCAGATCAGAGTTGATAATAAGTTGCTTAAATTCTTGTGGATAGCGCAGACAATAATTTGCCACAAATTGACTGCATGACAGAACTTTTTTTGCTACAGGATTATTGATCAAGTCTGCCAGATCAGAGTCTAGCTCAGATAATAAACATTTGATCTGTTGGTCTAGTATTACAGGAAGTGTCTCAGAGGATTTTTTAGCCATCCCTCATTCTAAACCGTCGAAGAATAAAGGCAAAAGTTCAAGCTACAGGAAAACACTTTACTTATTGTTATCTCGGGTTATAAAAACCAAAACAAGCTCGGAAGAGCACGACTAATAGTGAAAAATTATCCCGCATGCCGTTTATTTTGGTCGGAATTTCTCCCTGAGGATATTGCCTGTTTGTAGGTAGCTCTATGCATAAAAACCCAAGCTTTGGTGCTCTATATGACAAGTAAGCCAATAGTTCGTAGGTCATAAAAATATCTCGGAAGGGCGCTATTCTTTCATCAAGTAATAATTTACGACTGTATGCACGAAAACCTTGTGTGGTATCTGTCCAGCGAAATCTGGAAAATAAACTCAACATTGGTGCATGGATATAGCGAATAGCGAAATCACGTGATTTAGGCGTATTCTTTTGCGCTCCTCCTTCGATATAACGAGATGCTTGTATGAAATCAACTCCCTTTTTTAAAGTGTTAATAAAATCAGAAATAGGATCAGGATCATCTTTATCATTTCCATCAATGGTTATGATCCCTTCATATCCTTGCTCTAGTGCAAATGCATAGCCACAACGAAGTTGGGCGCTCAACTTACCTGGCCCTGTTTTTTGCAATAAACCTTTGACGCCTTTACTTGTAAGCAGAGTAGGTTCCAGCGAACCATCGGTAGACCCCCCATCGATGATGATGATATCTGCAAACTGTTCTATTTTTAACACCGACATCTTATCAATAAGAGAAATAATCCTATTACCTTCGTTAATAACTGGGATAACGACACAATAGTCCTGTTTGCGCTGCTCCCAAAAAAGCACTTCGTATGCCGGAACTTTCCAATTCGTGTGATCTTTAGATATTGATCCTTTATTTGTCGTCAAGTTCATCTGAAATCACCCCACATGCGATGCTATCAAAGTAACACCGAGGATCACCAGAATAATCCCTAACGCGATAGTCCAGTGAAAGGGCTCACGTAATACCAACGCTGAAAACAGTGCGATCACGGTTATCGTTCCGGAGGTTAATAGTGGGTGTGCTACGTTCAAAGGAAAACGAGATAGTGATGCGGCATATAACAAGAATGCACCTCCGTAGAGAACTAACCCTAGCCAGAAAGGCCAGTTTCGAAGTGCGGCCATAGGATCAGCTAAGGAAGGAAAAGTATGGGGTGGCATCATCGCGTACTTAACCATAATACTGGCCGAAGCATTTGCAGCAATACCTAAAATAAGAATGATCCACTTCACGATTTTAAACCTGTATTAGTATTTCTATATGACATGATCGCTACTTTGATAGCACGTTCAATTGCGACAATATGAGACTCATTTTTTGTTGCTAACATCTCGATGCTGATAATATGGTTCGGTAAAGATTTCAGTAAGAATTCTGCATTTGTAGCATGATCACAACCACCATCACCTAGAGGCAATAGATCTGGTTCGCTGGCATGTATATGCCCAATCAGAGAAGAATAGTCTTTCAGTATATCCTCGGCGTTTTCACCATTGATGGTAAGTGCTCCAGTATCGTACTGCATTTTGATCGAGGGGTGATCAATTTGACGAACCATATAAGCCGTTTCTGCGCCGGTTGTCATAAAGTTTGCACCGTAACACTCAGGGTTGGGTTCTAGACAAAGGATAACTCCATATGAAAGTGCAATATCACCGAGCTTACGGAAGAAATTACTAGCCATTTCATTAGCTTCATTCTCACCTAACGATCCTTTATCTCTATTTTTAGGGGAACCAAAAACCAGTCGAGTGGCATTAAGTCCAGCACCGATCCGACATATTGATTCTAGATGCTGCAACATTGCTTTCTGGCTTTTATCAGCCCCAAATACATTTAATCCTGATGTACCGAAAAGTAATGCCTGCATACCGGTAATTTCGATGCCCCGATCATCCCACCACTGGCGAACTTGGGCTATCTCTTGATCAGTTGCATGTGTCGGATCAGAAAAATATTTCCCCGGAGCAATATCGATCGCATCAATATTGTATTGATGAAGTAACTTTACGATAGAGGCATCTTCCGTCGTATCCCAGGCAATATTCGATATCGCCAACCTCATTTTATTTCGCCCATTTTCGATTTAGCCGTAACAGGTTCAGATTGTGCGTAAGCACGAATAGCCTGAATAGTGTCAGATCTGGAATATTGATAGTGACCTGAAACCCCGAAAAGATTTGCATATTGTGTGCGGAAATCATACACGGCTGGACTTCTGGACAAAACATGATCGAATGACTTACCAAACCCCGACATTGATGCATCTCTTACACTAATTGGCTCCGCTGTCAGGTGGATAAGCTTTAGCCCAGCGACAAGGCAGGTTTTGATGTCAAACCATAAATTAACCATAGGATAAAACTGGAAAACGCCACGACTATCAATGGCATCAAGATTGTTATTATTCAAAAAATCATAGATAACATTTTTGAGCAAACCCGGACCGACAAGACCAGGTAGACGAACAATCAAACATTCAGGGAAGTGACTTTCAACAAACTTTTCCAACCTTCTCCTGTTCAGACCATAAGCTTGCAGGCCATCTTCATTTACCACAACAGTTTCATCTACTTCTAATACATCTTTATACACATCCACCGTGCTGATCAAAATAAACGTTTTACACCGGACAGTTTTCAGACGGGCGATTAAGCTTTCAATATTTTCAGAATCTTCTTTAGGATTTTTATTCGCAATCCATTTTTTTGCAGACGCACCCGCACAAACAATAGTGTCGAATGTTTGCCCTTCAATCTCACGAATATTCGTTGAGCGATAGAGTGATGTAAACGTTGTTTGTTTTAGTAGTGTGCTACCGACAAACCCGGTGTGCCCAATTAATGCTTTTTTCACAAAACTTCCTCAATCACACTACAATTGAAAGTGTTTTTAATCTTATACAAAGCTTTCAGCATCGAGTCTCTCAAATACATCATAAATATTATCAATTTTACCACCGAGGATAGAATAACAGTTTGGTAGTTCCGGATGTTTTTCATACAAAATTGGCCTACCATCATCCACCTCATTTTTCACCAAAACAGTTTTGATCTCAAACAACGACTCGACATAGTTTGCTTCTGAAATAGCCAAAAGATATCTTGCAGTATCACGTAACATACGATCTACTCGGCTTAAGCGCTCGTAATGGTTCATTTTTGTATAAGGATTATTATCAGACTCATCACTCCAATCTAGATGCGGTGTATACCGTACATGTGAGAGCGTGTGTAACCCGCGTGAAGGAAATGGCATCATTGAAAAAAATGGTCCATCCATTACAGTAATTCCTAAACCTTCAAGGGAAGGGGGCATCTTTAAAAGCGCCATCTCTGTGATCTCATGTTTAAGCTGTGTAGCAGTCCCAGGATAATCTCCCGACAACTGGTTTAACCCACTGTATGTACAATTAAAAACATAATCGCCAAATATAGATTCTTCTTTCTTGTGTTTAGTTTCAACGACGACATTGAGTCCTTTAGATCCTTTTAAAATATTGGTTACTCGGGTGTCAAAACAAACTTTTACGCCATACTTTTTCAGTTCTTTTTGCACACTCTCAGCAAGCTTTTTCGAATCGAAAACATATTCTTTAACTAAATAAGCACTTTCGATCAGACGCGGTTCAAATAATGAAAAAACATTTGAGCCAGCAGTCTCTATTTCCGCACCAATTTCATCACAAAACCGCTCAAATTGAGTAGCGGTAACCTTGGAATTCTTACGTGCAATAGCGTATATATTCTCGAAATCTTGTCTGATTACCTCAGGCCAATCTTGTATAAATCGCGAAAGATTTATTCTACTTCGACTCGCTGTCGTTAAACTGCGTGGATAGTGATAGCCATTATGTACCCGAGCCTGATTATTATACGAAGCTCGCGTCATCAAAGCAGATTCCTGCTCAACTACCAGTATATTTTTAAGCCCCCGATACTTGGCAAGATAAATAGCAATAAGCGAACCGTAAACCCCTCCCCCAATAATCACCGCTTGCTGGGTTAAATCATGATCAAGCATTAGGGCTCAGGTTTTACGTAACTTTCGGTATTCCCAGAATTGTTTAACACCCCTTCTTCGATATTCAGTTTCTCATGACGGGTAATAAGAGCACTGGAGAACTCCTGTGCAACATGATATTTGGGACCTTCGTTGGTAAGGCTTGCCATATGAAGAATATATTCACCGAGAATAAGGAGTACAATAGATATCAGGAAAAACATCCCTGATTGCTGAAGAGATAAACTAACCCATCCCGCTGCCACATCATCTTTTAGCAAAGCAATAGCGAGAATATAGACTGAATAAATCAAGTTTGCCGCTGCTCCAAATAAAGACAGCGTTGTGACAAGACGCATTGGCGTATGAGTCGTTGAAACTAATAAACGGATCCCCTGATCAAGACTCGTTCTTAAATGTTTTTTCCTGGCAAACGTAGGAACACTGCTGTATTTCAGATTAACGCGTGAAAACCCACCTGTTGCAGGGAGGTGTCGATATGTTATTGCTGGCTGTGGATGTTGCAAAATGAAGTTGACAACGTTCTTACTCAGCACTCGATAGGGTGGAGCTTCTTCAGCTAAACGAATATCGTTAAACCATTTATAAAGCCGATTGAAAATAGAATTTGCATATCGATAAGAACGACTCGAAGCAACTTTTTGATCATTACTTGCAAAAACTACATCGATACCATTTGTCGCCTTCTCCAGCATTACTGGTAGAAACTCAAGACCCTCCGTAAAGGGATCTATTGCAACAACAAAATCTCCCAGTGAGTTTTCAAGCCCTAATGAAGACGCAGTATCTTTATCGACCTCTTTGGTCAATGCATAGACTTGCAGATTAGGAAGACCATTTTCACCTGCCAGACTTTTCAGAATTGAAATACTATCGTCTTCAGATGCGTTATCAACAATAATCAATTCATAATCGCTAACCAGATCAGCAAGAAAACCGGTTGTCTCTTTAAGTAAGTTTTCGACAAGTTCAGATTGATTTCTTAATACAACAATGACTGAAAGAAACACTGGGAAAAAGGGCACTTAAATACTCTCACGTCTCGCACCAAATACTGAGGTACAAGCAGAAGTTATGAATGAAGAGTTAGTATAATTTGAACACCCAAATAAGTCACCTGTAAACTGTTTAGACTCTGTGTTTTAGAACTTTTTGTCTAAAACTTATAAAACCATCCAAAATAAAAAGCCCCGCTGTCAGAAACAAACGGGGCCTTCAGGTTCTAAAGAATATCCTTAATTAAAAGATATTTCTTCAAACAAACAACATAAATGTAGATTACATCATGCCGCCCATACCGCCCATACCACCCATATCAGGCATTGCAGGAGCTGCTGCAGCTGCATCCTGTGGCATGTCTGCAACCATCGCTTCTGTTGTGATCATAAGACCAGCAACTGAGGCTGCGTTTTGCAGAGCAGTACGTGTAACTTTAGTTGGATCAAGAATACCCATTTTCAGCATGTCGCCGAAATCGCCAGTACCTGCATTGTAACCGTGGTTGCCTTTGCCTTCTTTAACTGCATTCAAAATGACTGAAGATTCGCCACCCGCATTAGAAACAATCTGACGCAAAGGTGCTTCCATTGAACGTTGTAATATGCCAACACCAACATCTTGATCAGCATTATCAGTTTTAACTGAATCCAAAGCTACAATTGCACGAACCAGCGCAACACCGCCACCAGGCACAACGCCTTCTTCAACTGCTGCACGAGTTGCATGTAATGCATCTTCTACACGTGCTTTTTTCTCTTTCATTTCGATTTCAGTTGTTGCGCCAACTTTGATTACAGCAACACCACCAGCTAATTTAGCAACACGCTCTTGAAGTTTTTCGCGATCATAATCTGAAGATGCATCTTCGATTTGAGCACGGATTTGGCCAACACGTGCTTCGATTGCTTTTCCGTCACCAGCACCATCGATAACCGTTGTTTCTTCTTTAGTGATTTGGATACGTTTCGCAGAACCCAATTCTTCAAGGCCTGCTTTTTCTAAAGATAAACCAACTTCTTCAGCGATAACCGTACCGCCAGTCAAAATTGCTAAGTCTTCCAACATCGCTTTACGACGATCACCAAAACCAGGTGCTTTCACTGCAGCGACTTTAACGATGCCACGAATGTTATTAACAACCAATGTTGCCAATGCTTCGCCATCAACATCTTCTGCGATGATTAATAATGGACGGCCTGCTTTTGCAACGGCTTCTAGAACTGGCAGCAATTCACGGATGTTTGAGATTTTTTTGTCATGTAGAAGAATCAAAGGATCCTCCATATCAACACTCATACTATCTTGATTGTTGATGAAATAAGGGGAGAGGTAACCACGATCAAAAAGCATACCTTCAACTACGTCTAGTTCGTTTTCCAGACCTGTGCCTTCTTCAACGGTGATAACACCTTCTTTACCAACTTTACCCATCGCTTCCGCAATAATGTCACCAACAGCAACATCAGAATTAGCAGAAATACTACCAACTTGTGCGATTGCTTTGTCATCATTACAAGGTACTGACAATGCTTTCAGTGATTCAATCGCAGCAACAACACCCTTGTCGATACCACGTTTTAGATCCATTGGGTTCAAACCAGCAGCCACGGATTTAACACCTTCAGTCAAAATTGCCTGAGCCAAGACAGTCGCCGTTGTTGTTCCGTCACCCGCTTCGTCAGAAGTTTGTGAAGAAACTTCTTTAACCATTTGCGCGCCCATGTTTTCGAACTTATCTTCCAGTTCGATTTCTTTCGCAACTGAAACACCATCTTTCGTGACAGTTGGCGCACCAAAACTCTTATCCAAAACAACATTGCGACCTTTAGGTCCTAATGTGACTTTAACAGCATTTGCCAGCGTGTTTACGCCATTTAGCATGCGCTTACGAGCGTCTTCGCTAAAAAGAACTTCTTTTGCACTCATGTTATATATCCTCTTAAAATTTTAAATTCGATTTTAGTTCTGATTATTCGATAACGCCCATGATGTCATCTTCGCGCATGACAACCACTTCTTCACCATCAATTTTAATCTCAGTTCCAGAATATTTACCAAATAGAACTGTATCGCCTACTTTCACATCAAGCGCTTGTATATTGCCTTGATCGTTAGCTTTACCAGAACCAGCAGCGATTACTTCGCCACGCATTGGTTTTTCAGTTGCAGAATCAGGGAGAACAATCCCGCCTGCACTTGTAGTTTCTTCTTCCATACGGCGTACAACAACGCGGTCATGTAATGGACGGATTTTCATCTTTTAAGGTCTCCTAAAAACAGATAAAAGTTAAACAAACAGATTAAATTAGTAGCACTCTATCGAGGTGGTTGCTAATTATAGGTTTGCATATGGGGCTGTCAAGATAAACTTCAAGTACAATTGGTCAATTAAAATAGAATTCCTTCAAAACCAGAGCTTTCAGGTGGATAAAATAAGATCACTTAGCCGTACCTTCATCAAAAGAAGTGAAAAACTTGCGCCTATCAATCTGCCACTTTCGCCACGCGAAAAAAGAGCCAAAGCAAAGAAAGCCTTGAAACGTCTGAGAACCATCGGCCACATCCTGCTCCGTGAACTCAGACACAAGCTCCCCAGTCACTGCCTTTCGAGTGCCATCAAAAAACCTTTTATGCTATGAGCGAGTACTGGCACAACAGCCCAAAGATAAAAACAAAACCTACTCACTACATGACAACCATACTTTACCTGACGTATTCATGCATATCGAAACGTCACGGGCAAAGCCGTCCACAACCGTTTGCGTTCGAGACTATCGCAGCCATCATTGGCTATCTGAAATCAGATTTTCGGATATCAAGAAACTTCCTCAAAGGTATATCAGGCAATGAAATTAATCTGCTAATGACAGCACTGTCTGGAACTTGAAGAAATGGCTAGTCGCCATTTATCTGGCCTTATTTTTGTGGCTTAAAAGGTATGCTATACAGAATCAAAATCAACCCAGCATCAATGCAACGTTAAATCGAGGTTGCTCAGAGCCAAAGGCTTCTCTGGCAAATATCCATATCGTAAGTTGAAACTTTTTCAGAGGCGACTACTTTAGTGAATTTAATGCATTTTATGATGAGCGTGCACAAGCCTTACCGGATACGCTCCCTGAAATGTTCGAAAACCGCGCATGGAAAGAGGTTGTCGATAAGGCTGGCGGCGTTAGCATTCAGTACATATAACCAAGAAAGGAAAACAATAAATGTCATTAGAATATATCAATGTTTGTTTTAGAACAGCCGGACTTTAGATTGTGTTTCAATATTTTTACATATTGAAATTGAACCCGTTTTTTCAATCGGTGAAAAGCTTAATAAAATTAACGAAGAAGCCTATATGAGTGTCAAAGTCCAAAAACTGGACGCCCTTAGTAAATCGTAAAATTGAGAGTGTAGAAGTGATCTGGCATTGGGTGAGGCCGGTATATTCGAGAAGAAAACGTACTACCCTCAAAACGTCTTACTAAAGTTTTCGGGTGAGGCCTCAGTCGTAATATCTACAATGGAAATAACTGATACTTCTCATTGGGGTATGGCTGACAATATTGTGGTATTTTTCAATGAACAAGTGGCTAGCAAATATAAGGCTTTAAATGCATAACAAAGCTGTCATAGGGACATTTTTTGCTTTGCTGTGTTGGGGGGTGGCTACGCCACTTTACCTCAAAACCCCACTACACAAAAATGCCCTATACTGCAGCGTTATGTGATTACGAAAGTGAGTTCCAAGTAATGAAAGGTGTAATATTCGTTGGTCTGCAAGCCAGTGGTAAGTCCTATTTTTATCTCAGGAAGCTTTATAAAACTCACCTACGCCTTAATATGGATATGCTAAAAACACGGCATAGGGAAAATATTCTATTTAATGCATGCTTGGAATCGAAACAACCTGTTGTAATTGATAATACTAACTCTACGAAAAATGAGCGTGAAAAATACATTAGCGGTTTTAAGAATCACCGTTTTGAGGTTATAGGGTTTTACTTTGCTTCCAGCTTGTCTGAATGCTTAGAAAGGAATGCATCCAGAAAGGGTAAAGAGAGAATACCAGACGTAGGTCTGAAAGGAACATACAGTAAGCTGGAATTGCCTACTTATTCTGAAGGTTTTGACAAGTTGTATTATGTATCCATGAAAAATGATGAATTTCTCATAGAGGAGTGGCAAAGATGAAGTTCAAGGAATTAGATAAGAAATTACGAGTTTTTGAAACCGCACATGATCATTGTGTTTTACCTGGCGTGTACATTGTAGCTAGAATTGACGGAAGATGTTTTACAACTTTAACCAAAGATAAACATCCGTTTGAAGCCCCCTATGACCCTAAGTTCAGAGATATGATGATTGAAACTGTGAAACATTTAATGCAATGTGGTTTCAAAGTTCTTTATGGATATACTCAAAGCGATGAAATATCACTGCTCTTAGATTTAAATGAGAATACATTCGAAAGAAAGGAACGAAAGATCAATTCAGTGCTAGCGGGAGAGGCAAGTGCGAAGTTTAGTTTGCTTCTTGGCGATATCGGAGCTTTTGATTGCCGTATTTGTCAACTTCCGAATAGGCAACTTGTAATCGACTACTTTCGCTGGAGAAACGAAGATGCCCATAGAAACGCCTTAAATTCCCACTGTTATTGGAGCCTTAGGAAGGAGGGTGTATCTCCAAAAGAGTCAGCTGCTACCTTTACAAAAATGTCTGTGGCGCAGAAAAATGAGTTCCTTTTTCAAAAAGGCACTAATTTTAATGATTTGCCAAGTTGGCAAAAAAGAGGACTGGGGGTGTATTGGGAGTCTTACGAAAAAGACGGCCTTAACCCAAGTACGAGGGAAAAGGTTAAAACTAATCGTAATCTTCTTAAGACCAATCTAGATCTCCCTATGAAAGAAAAATATAGCGATTTTATTCGTAACTTCGTGTCTGAACTCGTATAACAAACGGCTCTACACAAACACCCAAACCTACGAGGTTTTTGTGGATTTAGCTATGCTACACTTTACCATAAAACCTCTCCGGCTTCGGTGCTGGTAAGCCGAGCGCTAGGCTAAAAATTACTCATCTATATACATTTAATAAAGAGGATATAAGTGAAAACGTTCTTAAAAATACTTGCCGGTATAGGTGCTATAGTGGTAATTGTTATTGTTGCCGTATTATTCATGACTTCTGGCATGTCTGACACGGCAGACAAGTTCTTTGAGTCTGTGAAATCTGATAATTATGATGAGGCGTACTCATTATTATCAGAAGACTTTAAGAACAATACAAGCAAGAGTCAACTTAAAGAATACCTAACTAAAAATGCGCTAACCCATTTTAAAAAAGCAAGTTGGGAAAGTCGATCTACTAATGGAGGACGTGGTGAGTTAACAGGCTCTATTATAACTGAATCAGGTGGTGGTGTACCAGTTTCTCTTAGTTTCATTAAAGGCGAAAACGATTGGAAAATATACTCAATTAGAAAGCCCACCTCTGGCATACAAGAAGAAACTGAAACTGCACAAATCCCATCCGAAAAAGACCAAGTCAAGCTAGTTAATGAATCTATGCATCTATTTGCTGTTTCTGTAAAAGAAAAAAACATGTCTAAGATGTTTGATCATGTTTCAAACCTTTGGCAAAAGCAAATCAGCGTTATCGAATTTGATGAAATATTCGGCTCATTTTATCAATTTGGTGATGCACTAATGATACTGGATCAACACTCACCACAATTTTCAGAAAAAGGCTCAATCAATGAAGAAGGGGTTTTATTGCTAAAAGGTTTATACCCCACCAAACCAAGTCAATTATATTTTGAACAAAAATACATCTATGAGGGTTTAGGTTGGAAGTTAATAGGACTCAATGTCAATATTAAATAGAAAGACTAACAAAAACATTAAGTCGTTTTCTGCACTCACTGGGGTGTTCCGCTCGCATCTCGCTACGCCCCCTTTATGTTGGCGTTACATTAATGTTACATTGAATTTAGGTGAAAGAATGAGCAAATACATGCTAGTTATTTTTGCGCTTACGTTTTCCTGCTTTGCTTTTTCTCAAGGTGAGCAAAGCTCTGCTAAATATGTGACATATGGAGAGCTAATTAACTCTTTAGAAGAAATCGCAAAAAATAGCTTTGAAGATTCTGAAGTTCTTAGACGTGAATTTGTTAAATTACAAAAGTCTCATGATGTGTCAAGTAGTGAGAATATTTATCGTAAATTCGTGCGAGTGCGAATGGCTTTCGAGGCCACAAGAGATTCAGGATTATGGCAATTACGCTGGGCTGTAACGAACAAAGAACCAAATTCCAGTTCAATTTGGAGTCAATGGAATCATCTTTCAAATCCGAAGTATATTGAAGAAAATGATGCGGAGCCCACTGCTGTGGCGGAATGTGATGAGCTTTCGGCGTTATTTGCCTTCATTTCCAGAGGGTTAGGTGTGAAGAACGTCGGCCTCTTCTGGCCAACTTGGAACCATACTGTGGCCGTGTGGACGACGGAAAACAAGAACGGTAATCTTGTGCGTATTGTTATCCCTACATCTCAAATATTCATTAGCGAAAATGCAACATTGGGCACTAAAGAGTTTGATCCTTATAAACAGAAAAATATTTATGAATATAGCCGTAAGGATATACAGAAAGATCATAAGATCTCAGCGGGGTTGGCGGAAATGATGATCCGGCAGGTTAAAGAATACGGCGCTAAGCCATCCTCTTATTTGCAAGACCGTAGAAATCGGCTATCTCAACTGTTTGGTGGATCATAAACTTTAAGTCAGCAGGACGCCGCTCGCGGTGCCTCTTGTCGTCACCCATGCAATAAGCGATATAGCATTTCAAATAAAACTTTCACACAAGCCTAGTGAAAAAGATATTCTGGAAAATTTAGTGTCTGTTGGAAAGAAATTTTATTCAAACATTCAGTTTATGGAAAGTAGGCTTAAATAACTTAGGTATAAACAAGAACAATTAAGAAGGACAAACCTCCGTAGCTTGCCCTCATTGCAGGCATTATGTGTATTGAGGATAATTAGTGACTTTAGAAAATCTAAATGATAACGAAATTAGTATTGTTGGCGAGTACCTAGATAATGCTGCAAATGGGCCATTTTTCCCAACTGGGAGTTTGAAACATTGTTTGGAGTTAGTAGAAAAGAAATCAAAAATGTCGCAAATAACTTCCCCAATGTTGTGACAGTCCAGAAGAAAAAAATAATGATAGTTCGCTCATTATTAACAACACACTTGTTAGTTTAGTTGGTTACCCGCATCAATTCGATGGCAAATTGAAATGATTTAAAACTTTTAAAGGCCTTGGCTTCTTTGGCAATTCTGACCAGAATCAATAGTTCATCCAACAGCTCTCGTAAAACGAAAAGATGAGGTCATTTATCTCTTGCAGCATTGGCCTTCATAATCTGGGAAACTACTTCGCGACTTTTTATTCAGATAACCACTGTGCTACCTGTTTTGCATAATAAGTCAAAATAGCATCTGCACCAGCACGCTTAAAAGAGAATAATGATTCCAGCACGACGTCCTTTTCTTCCAACCAACCATTAAGAGAAGCCGCTTTCAACATCGCATATTCGCCACTGACTTGATAAACAAAAGTGGGCACTGCTAGTTCGTCTTTAACTCTACGAACAATATCTAGATAGGGCATGCCTGGTTTAACCATGATCATATCTGCGCCCTCTTCAATATCAAGCGCAACCTCTCGCAGGGCTTCATCACTATTGGCTGGATCCATCTGGTAGCTATATTTATTACCACCTGCCAGATTCGATGCTGAGCCAACGGCATCACGAAATGGTCCATAAAAACTTGAAGCGTATTTAGCTGAATACGCCAGGATCCGTGTATTTCTGTAATTACCTGCTTCTAATGCAGCACGAATTTCTCCAACACGGCCATCCATCATATCGGACGGTGCAACAATATCTGCTCCGGCATCGGCATGTGATACAGCTTGTTGCACCAGCGCGGCAACCGTTTCATCATTCATCACATAACCATCGTCATTGATCAATCCATCCTGGCCATGGGTAGTAAATGGATCTAGTGCAACATCAGTAATTACGCCCAATCCTGGAAATTTTTCTTTCAATGCACAAACCGCTCGTTGCGCGAGTCCTTGTGGATTCCATGCTTCATTCGCATCTTCTGATTTTTGATCCGCTGAAACGACTGGAAATAACGCAATCGCTGGAATACCTAACTGAACTAATTCTTCAGCTTCACTTAATAATTGATCAATCGAAAGTCGTTCTACACCTGGCATAGACTCGACAGGCTGACGAATATTTTCACCTTCCAGTACAAAAATAGGATAGATCAAATCATCAACGGTTAGTTGATTTTCACGCATTAGCCGTCGTGAAAAATCATCCGCCCGCATGCGGCGCATTCTGGTGTTTGGGTACTGTATCGCCATTATTTTTTTAAAGTTATTTTCCTTGAAAAAACCACGTTATTGCCCCAATCGTACAATCATTAAGTGTCGTCGAAAGCGTGCTATTATACGAAGCATGGTGCAATCCTCCAATGATATTATCCCTTTCCCATCAAAACCACGTATTTATAAACGATCAGAGCACAATATTTCACGCGACGCCATCTCGGAACAAGCATTAAAAGTACTCTATCGACTCCAACAAGCAGGTTACCAGGCGCATCTTGTTGGAGGTGGTGTACGTGATATTTTACTCGGCGTGGCTCCCAAAGATTTTGATATCGCGACCGATGCCAAGCCCGAACAGGTTCGTGAACTATTTCGAAATTGCAGATTAATCGGTCGTCGTTTTCGGCTTGCACACGTCCATTTTGGTCGTGAGATTATCGAAGTTGCAACGTTTCGGGCCAATCATGAAACAGGCGGTGATCGATTAATCGAAGACGGTATGATCCTGCGTGACAATGTTTATGGTGATATTGATGATGATGTCTGGCGACGCGACTTTACTGTCAATGCGCTTTACTACAATATCGCCGATTTTTCGATCGTTGATTATGTCGGTGGCGTCGAAGATGTAAAAGCAGGGCTGATTAAATTCATCGGCGATCCGGAAGAACGTTACCGTGAAGATCCTGTGCGAATGCTACGCGCGATCAGATTCGCGGCTAAACTCGATTTCACAATCGATCGAGCTACAGAAAAGTCGATCTCGGAACTCACCTATCTGCTCGGCGACATTCCAACCGCGCGCTTATTTGAGGAAGTAAACAAACTCTTCCTCAGCGGTTATGCTCTAAAAACCTTTACGCAACTCCGTCATTACGGATTATTTGATCAATTATTTCCACAAGTTGAAAAGAGCCTGCAAGAAGAAAAAAATAGCTTTACAGAAAAAATATTGATCCAGGCGCTAAAAAATACCGATGAACGAATTGCGATCGGCAAACCAATTAACCCTGCTTTTCTATACTCGGTAATGTTGTGGCAACCAATGCAAGAACATCTCAACCACTTCCTTAGCAATGGTGCCCACCCCGTAGAAGCTCAGCGCTTGGCCGCGGATACGGTCATCTCAAAACAAATCGCGAAAGTGGCTGTTCCGCGACGATTTACTCATATGGTACGTGAGATCTGGGAACTGCAGCACCGCTTACAAAATCGACGTGGTAAGAAACCTTATAACCTACTACACAACAAACGTTTCCGGGCAGCGTATGACTTTTTGCTACTGCGGTCAGAAGTCGATGAAACCCAAAAAGAACTAGCTGATTGGTGGACTGAGTTTCAGGATGTTGATGAAGATCGTCAGCGTGAAATGCAAACCGGTTTACCTGCGGATAAATCAAAACGTCGTCGTTCAAGAAAACGCAAAAAGTCTTAATTTTAAAGCTTTAAATCACCGAAAACGGCACTGAATCTGTCCGAACATTTCAGTACAATAATCAAATGTCAGAATTCAACGCCTATATTGGTCTCGGAAGTAATCTCGAAGATCCTATCAAACAAGTTCGTACCGCGCTCCAAGAGTTAGATCAAATTAAATCAAGCAAATTGATCAAACATTCATCGCTTTATAAAAGTGATCCTGTTGGGCCTGCTGGTCAGCCGGATTACATTAATGCCGTTGCTGAGATCAAAACGCGACTCAAGCCAATAACTTTATTACAAGCTTTGCAGGCAATAGAACAGGATCATCAACGCGTTCGTTTAAAACGTTGGGGTCCTCGAACGTTGGATCTTGATCTCTTGATTTATGCGGATCAAAAAATTGATGAGCCGGATTTAATCGTCCCACATATTATGATCGCAGAACGTTCATTTGTACTTTACCCTCTGGCAGAAATTGCATCTGATATCCAAATTCCAGGGTTAGCATCAATGCCAGAGTTGCTTAAAAACGTGTCCAGAAAAGGACTTTCTAAATTATCAAACGAGACCTTTTAGTTTGGTTTGTGTAGTTAGTTTAAGAGTAGCAAGGAATGAATAATCCTCTCAAATATATTGTGGTTGAAGGTTCGATTGGGGTTGGAAAAACAACACTGGCGAAACGCTTAGCAAAGCATTTTGGATCGGATCTTATCCTCGAAGGCGCAGCCGAAAATCCTTTCTTACCCTCATTTTATGAGAATCCAGCGGGTGCGGCACTCGCCGCTCAGCTTTTCTTCTTATTTCAGCGCATTGAACAGATCAAATCGATGATTCAGGACGACATGTTTAATCCAGTGCGCGTTGCTGATTTTATGCTCGAAAAAGATCGCTTGTTTGCGGAACTGACATTGACAGAAGAGGAACTGAAGTTATACGACCAGGTCTACGCTGAAATGGCTGTTGATGCACCAACCCCCGATCTGGTGATCTATTTGCAAGCACCCATAGAAATTTTGTTAGCGCGGATAAAAAAACGCGGAATTGATCATGAACAGGGAATGGATGCAGATTATCTTCAACGATTAAGTGAAGCCTATGTGCGATTTTTCTATCACTACAAAAAAGCGCCTTTGCTGATCATAAACACAACCGAGGTAAATTTTGCCGAAGGTGAAGAAGATTTTGCTATGCTACTCTCTCACATCAGAGAATTACCCAGAGGCGTAACCTACTTTAATCAAATGACGAATTAAACATGAAAAAAGTATCTCCAAAAAAATCCCAAAAAATATCAGTCACCCGACTACGTCAAATGAAAAAAGAGGGCGAAAAAATCGCCATTTTAACGTCTTATGACGCGACCTTTTCCGCATTATTAGATGAAGCAGGTGTCGATGTACAACTTGTGGGGGATTCGCTTGGCATGGTCATCCACGGTCAAGATTCCACCGTCTCCGTGACTATCGAAGATATGATCTACCATTCTTCCATAGTCAGTCAGGCAAACAAGCGTAGTTTGATCATCACTGATATGCCGTTTATGAGCTATGCAACACCAGAACAAGCCATGACAAACGCTGCGAGATTAATGAGTGAAGGCGGGGCAGAAGTGATCAAAATGGAAGGTGGTGCATGGTTAGAAGAGACCATCTCTCTACTTAGTTCACGGGGAATTCCTGTCTGTGCTCATTTAGGTTTATTACCACAATCGGTTCATAAATTAGGTGGTTATCGAGTTCATGGTCGTGATAAGACTAGTGCAAAACAGATCCTGAAAGATGCAAAAAATCTGGAAAAAGCCGGCGCTGAAATAATGGTTATTGAGCTTGTGACCAGAAAGCTTGCTGCAGAGATCTGCGAGGCTGTTTCAATTCCCGTTATTGGAATTGGGGCGGGTTCAGATTGCGACGGCCAAGTGTTGGTTTTACATGACATGCTTGGAATTGGTGGGCGTTACATGAAAATGTGTAAAAACTTTATGGCCGAAAGTGACAGCATTCAAAACGCGATCAAAAACTATGTGGAAGAAGTCAAAACCGGCTCTTTCCCTGCTAATGAGCACGGTTTCGACTAATGAATACCATTATCCACGTTGCCGAACTAAGAAGTCAGGTGAAAAAATGGCGCATGGCAGGCGAAAGTATTTGCTTAGTTCCGACGATGGGAAATCTGCATGAAGGTCATCTTGCATTGGTCGACCGGGCTAAACAGTTATCTGATCATGTCATCGCGTCGATTTTTGTTAATCCGATGCAATTTATTCAGGGCGAAGATTTTGCAACCTATCCACGAACAATGGAGCAGGATAGCCTCGCTTTATTTGAACGGGGTGTGAACACTCTATTCTCGCCCGAAGTTGATGAAGTTTATCCCGCTGGTTTAGAAAACCACACCGAAGTTTCAGTTCCGGCATTGGATGGTTTTCTCTGCGGCGCTTCAAGACCAGGACATTTCAGCGGTGTTGCTACGGTCGTTTCAAAATTATTCAATCTAGTACAACCTGACACGGCCATCTTTGGTCAAAAAGATTATCAGCAACTGCTAGTGATCAAACACATGGTCAACGATTTATGCATGCCTATCGACATACAATCTTTACCAACCGTCAGAGAAGAAGATGGGCTCGCACTCAGCTCACGTAATGGTTATTTAACTGAAAAAGATCGAAAAACAGCGCCAGCGATATATCAACAGCTGACCGAAATAACTGAGCAGATCAAAAATGGAAATATAAACTTTTCTGATCTGGAAAAAACCGGTAAAGAAAGTTTAAAACAACTGGGTTTTGAACCTGAATATTTAAGTATTCGTCGTCAAGATGATCTCAATATCGCAGATCAAAAACGCGATCAAAAACTCATTATTCTTGTCGCCGCACGACTAGGCACAACTCGTCTTATCGACAATATATTGGTATCTCGATCATTATGACTATTGAAAAAGAAACCGCGAACAGGGCAAATACAGCAGCCGTTATTATCATCGGAAACGAAATTCTTTCTGGTCGCACACAGGATATTAACCTTTCTTATCTGGGAAAACGTTTTGATCAATTAGGTATTAGTTTGGTCGAAGCGCGCATTGTTCGCGATGTTCCGGAAGAAATCATTGATGCGGTTAATCATCTAAGAAACGAGTATGAGTATGTATTCACTACTGGTGGAATCGGTCCTACACATGACGATATAACTACCGACTGTATCGCTCAAGCTTTTGGCGTTAACATTGAAATTAACCCTGAAGCAGTAAAATACGTTGCCCATGGTGATAAGCCAGATCAAATTTCGGACGCTCGAATGAAAATGGCAAAAATCCCAGTCGGTGCAACACTGGTGGATAATCCTGTCAGCGGTGCACCAGGCTATCGACTTGAAAATGTCTATGTCTTCGCCGGCGTACCCAACATTATGCAAGCAATGTTTGAAGGAATGGCACATGAACTTGTTGGTGGCGATCCTGTTTTGACCAAAACCGTCAGCACACACATGCGCGAAAGCCAGATAGCTGAAGGATTAGAAAAACTACAAAATGAATATCCAGATATCAATATTGGAAGCTACCCGTTTTATAAAGAGCAACGCTTTGGTGTGAACATTGTCACTCGTGGCACAGATCAAAAGGAACTTGAAACGCTTGATCAAAAATTACGTGATTTGATTATTAAACTTGGACATCAACCAATCAAATAATGGTAAAGAAGGCAAAAATGAGCTGGCTTATAAATCCTTAAATTTCAGATTATATTTATTTAAGTAAACTCTTATTCGCTGTGAATCATTATTAGTTTCCTTTTTTGAACTACTTCGATTAAAAAGTTGCCTACCTGCATCAGCCATACTTTTGCTTTCTTTGCAGAGACGAATAACATGTGTAAGTTGTGCCTGTTCAAACAAATCTAGATTTTCATAAGCTCCACTTGTGAGCGTATTTTTAAGCAGCTCATCATCACTATTGCTTTTAGAATCTTTGTAACCATTCCAATCCATCTGTAATCGCTGTATTTCATGATCAACAATACTCTCCGTAATTCGGCCACCCGTCGCTAAGGTTGCCATTCGGGTGATACTCGAATTCAGATCACGAAAGTTTGCTTTCCATTCAGCGAAAGAACTTAACGAGAACGCAAGGTATTTTGATTTTGCCGAGCTGTTAAAACCAATTTTATGATTCATATCCTGTGCATAGCGTTGAAGTTCATATTCTATATTTGGTTCAATATCTTCATAACGTTCTTTGAGTGAAGGCAGCTGGTAGTTCCACAAGTTGATTCTGGCTAGTAGATCTTCTCTGAATTTACCTTCTTCAACGAGTTGATAGAGATTGCGATTTGTTCCTGCGATGAGCTGAAAATCGCTGCTGACTTTTTGATCGGAACCAAACGGAGTAAACACTTTTTCTTCAATCGCTCGTAGTAACATGGCTTGTTCGTCTAAACCGAGCTCACCGATTTCATCCAAAAAAAGTAACCCGTGATTTGCTTCTAATAATAATCCATTTCGATTATTCACAGCTCCTGTATAGGCGCCCTTTATATGCCCAAACAGCGTAGACATGGCATTATCACCACGCAATGTTGCGCAATTAACTTCGACTAATTGCCCTTTAAGCTGTGTGCGCTGCTGTTTTAATTCGTATATTTTTTTGGCTAAATGTGACTTGCCAACACCAGTTGGTCCCATCAATAAAATAGGCGCTTTTGATCGAATAGCAACTTGCTCAATTTCATCAATAAGTTGGTTATATCGTTTATTGCGGGTTTCGATTCCATCTTTAAGATAACTAATGTCTTGTTGGGCATCGCGGTTAAATCGAGAGGCAATTTGATCATAACGAGAAAGATCCAGATCAATAGTAAATAACTCACCATGCGCACCTTCTTTACTCGGTGCAGTCTGAATCAGTTTACCCGGGAAATAATTCGCTTCAGTCAGCAGATAAATACAGATCTGTGCGACGTGCGTTCCTGTCGTGATATGAAAATGGTAGTTGTTATTTTCAGGATCAAAATTGTAAGCATGTGAAAAGTCGTGCAGTTGACTATAGACCTGCTCAAAATCCCAGGGATCATCATAGTCTACAAGGTAAATAGAAATCTCAATATCCAGGCAAAGAGTGCTGATGTCTTTTAAAGTGAGGTCTAATAATGCCTGATCTTGTTTGTGATAGATCAGGATCAATTCATCAACTGGAAACTCATGGTGCATCAACAATGACATGGTTGGACGCCAGCGTAACCAGCGCTTACTTCCAAGGCCTACATTATCAAGACGAGAGCCTAAAATCCCAATAACTATATTATTCATAAATATATAATTATATATTTATAGATAGATTTCAAGAATATTATCTATCATCATATTTCTACTAAAACACATCATAAAAAAAATATTAATTTATATATTTCAATAACTTAAATATAAATTTCCAAGCTTGCAAAAAAGCTGGCAGGCCCATTGCAATAATCTCTATCGAAAACAATTGAAACGAATACTAAATTACTAAACAAGAATAGAAGGAAGATCAAAATGGACCAGCAAAACAACATTAAAAACTCAAGCAACTATGACGTGTTATACGCAAATATTTCGAGAGTACCGGTTAAGTCATGGACCAAAGGTGTGCCGTTTGATCAGAATTCAAAGGATCAATTATTGAGCCTTTCGCAAATGCCTTTTATCCATAAATGGATTGCGGCAATGCCTGATGTTCATGTTGGGAAAGGGGCCACGATAGGAAGCGTCATCCCAACATTTGGTGCGGTTATTCCTGCTGCCGTCGGTGTGGATTTAGGTTGCGGAATGATGGCAGCAAAAACGACTCTGACGGCCAATGACCTGCCTGACGATTTAGCTGATATGCGTAGCGCAATTGAAAGTTTGGTTCCACATGGTCGCTCTGCTCGACGTCGTGGTGGTCGTGATAAAGGTAGCTGGGGAAATATACCAGATGATGTGGCTGAAGCATGGTCGCCACTAGCTGATGGATTTGATCGCCTGGTTGAAAAGCATCCGTTTTTGAAGAATACCAATAACGTCGCGCATTTAGGAACATTGGGAACAGGTAATCACTTTGTAGAGATCTGCCTGGACGAAAATGAGGATGTCTGGGTGATGTTACATAGCGGATCTCGTGGTGTGGGTAATGCGATTGGAAGACATTTTATCGAAAAAGCACAACGAGATATGGAACGCTGGTTTATTCATTTGCCTGATCGAGATCTGGCTTATATACCAGAGGGCAGCGAGCAGTTTGGTCACTATATTTCTGCAGTGTCATGGGCACAAGATTTTGCCCGCATTAATCGTGAAATAATGATGCAGCGAACATTGCAAGCCATGACTGATGTTTTACCAATAGCATTTACGGCTGATGTAGAAGCGGTGAATTGTCACCATAACTACATCCGTAAAGAGAACCACTACGACGAAAACGTGTGGGTCACTCGAAAAGGTGCGGTGAGTGCTCGCAAAGGCGAAATGGGCATTATCCCAGGAAGTATGGGTGCGAAATCATTCATCGTTCGAGGGCTTGGAAATGAAGAAAGCTTTTGTAGTTGTAGCCATGGAGCAGGACGTGTGATGTCACGTACTCAAGCAAAAAAAGTAGTTTCATTAGCAGAACACGTTCAAGCCACGAAAGGTGTGGAATGCCGTAAAGATGCGAGTGTAATTGATGAAACTCCAGCAGCGTATAAACCGATTGAACAAGTCATGGAAGCACAAAATGATCTTGTGGAAATAGTACATACCTTAAAGCAGGTCGTGTGCGTAAAAGGATAAGCGCGGAAAGCAGATGCTGGAATGGGCCAGCACCTTTTAGGAAAGAAGAATTCTGTATATTTCTGTTAAAAAAGTAGTTAGGAAAATACAACAAAGAATCTCAATCTTTACAAACTTGCGGAGCTGGTTTTAACCAGCCTGACACCAGGTTCTTTGAGCCAATGTGTATCGGTTTGTGCGGGTTAGATAACTATCGTTATAGCTAAATGGTAAAGCGCTGGAAACAGTCATGTGATGGTTCGACTCCATCTAACGATGCTATCACTATAGCTCATATGGTTAGAGCAGTTGACTCAAAATCAATTTGTAGCCGGTTCGAATCCGGCTAGTGAACCGCCGAAAGGCACCAACTTACACATTAAAGTGTATTGAAATAATGTCTGAAAGGACAATGTAAAACGCTCCAGACAGCAGATCATTTATGAAAAATATTCTAGTTGTTGAAGATTTCACCTTCTTCGGAAGAGGCAGTTCAGAGATAACAAGAGTGGCCTGAATAGGTCTGAATAGACTTGAAGCGTCAACATGCAAACGACCTTTGTGGTGGGTTTGTAACTTGCGAATTTATGAGACTTTTCAATAGAGATAATTCTGTTGTCATCGCCATAATCATCCCAGGATACATAAACCAACGAGCTAGTTTGTATGTGGAGCGTTTACATTTTTTAAGGAGAATTAGTATGTTTTTTATGAAAAAAATTATCGTTCCTGAAACGCATCATGCTTTGTTATTCAAAGACGAGCCGTTCAGTAATGTACTTATGCCAGGTGTTTATAATTTGCTCGACTTAAGAAATCGAATTAGATTTTCTCTAGTTGATATTTCTAACACCTTAGAAAATGGTGTAAATGATCAGGCGATGAAAGTTTTAAAACTACATCCTGAAAAAATGAACGCACACGTACAAATCTGGGAAACCGGAGAACATGAAGTAGGACTTGCTTATCAAGACAATATCTTGAAAGAAATTAAAGCACCTGCCGAACGTGGCGCTTATTGGACAGGTTTTGGTGAAGTAACGATCAAAAAAATCGATATTTCTGAAATCTTCAAGCTGGATAAAACACTCGCAAGAATGGTGTTAGCCGCTAAAGACTCCTTGCTTAAAAACTCAGCAATTAGCGCAGTGACTACGGCTACTATTCCAGAACGTCATTTTGGTTTTTTGGAAGTTGGTGGTGAACAGCACTCTAAGTTAGACGCAGGTATCCATGTTTGGTGGAAATTCAATCGTAACCTAAAGGTTAAACAGATTGATTTAAGGCTACAAAACATGGAAGTTAATGGACAAGAAATTTTGACCAAAGACCGTGTTGGTTTGCGTGTTAATTTATCTGCTACCTGGCAAGTCAGTGATGCAAAACGTGTGTCTGCAGAATTAGCAGATCATACTGATTATTTGTACCGTGAATTGCAGTTAGCATTGCGTACGATTGTTTCCACTCAAACATTGGATGAGTTGCTTGTCGATAAAAATAAACTGAATCAAAAAATTCAAGAGATTGTTGTCAGTAAAGCCTCTCAATACGGCATTGAGTTAAAAACGGTTGGTGCAAGAGATATTGTTTTACCCGGTGAAATGAAAACGATTTTGAGCCAAGTTGTTGAAGCCGAAAAAATGGCTGAAGCAAATTTGATCAAACGTAGAGAAGAAACCCAGGCGACAAGATCATTGCACAACACTGCAAAAGTGATGGAAGGAAACCCAACCCTTTTACGTTTGAAAGAACTGGAAGTGCTAGAAAAAATCACATCACAGATCAGTACGCTAAATGTTTATGGTGGCTTGGATGGCGTTATGAACGACATGGTTCGTATCCCATCGACAGCTGCTAAGACATGATGTTTTTTTAGAATGGAGTTAAGCACAAAACTTAGCTCCATTTCTCAACTCTCTTTTAATCAAATCTATAGAAACCAAAATTAAGAAGGTTTGAGTATGAAAAGTAGCAAACAAAGAAGATTGGAAATTAAAGAAAAAAGGAGAAAAAAAGCTGCAAAGTTAAAAATTAGTACTTTTGAGGTTTGTGATCCTCTTCCTAAAGGGGCTGTCTTATCAAGCTCAATGGAACTCCGCCATAATAATATTTATTGTGTTTTACCACTTTTTTATGTCGATAAAGCTTATAGTTGTCAGGACTGTGGTTCAAAAGAATTATGGACAGCTAAACAACAAAAATGGTGGTACGAAATTGCAAAAGGTAATATTTATTCTAGCGCAGTAAAATGTTTGAAATGCCGAAAAAAAATAAAACCAGAAAAAGAGACTCAAAAAAACACATGGAAAAAATGGCACTTAAAGAACCCCATCCAAATGAGGCTTTTTTTAAGAAACGTTAATTATTTCAGGAAAAAATCAAGATAATATCGGTTGAAAATTACCAGAAGAATATACCGAAACGACTATATCATGAAAATTAGTTGTAGAAGTTTAGACCCAATCTGACACATCACTAAATCAAGCGGAGCGTAGCGACGCTTGATTTAGTGAGAGTTACCCGCTTTGATGTAACTGCAACGTAAACATCAAAACACAAAGAGGTAACTCTCATGATTCATACTAATGACAAAGTTATAAAACATAAAGTTGGTCTACTCAATCTCGCTGAAGAACTCGGCAATGTCTCAAAAGCCTGCAAGATGATGGGTTTGTCCAGAGATACATTTTATCGCTACAAAGAAGCGGCTGATGAAGGCGGTGTAGAAGCCTTGTTTGATCGTAATCGGCGTACCCCAAATCTTAAAAACAGAATCGACCCGGCTATTGAAACCGTTGTGCTCGAGTATGCACTGGAAGAGCCCGCACATGGTCAAACGCGCACCAGTAACGAGCTGCGCAAACGGGGAACATTTGTCTCACCCAGTGGCGTTCGTTGTATCTGGCTTCGTCATGGTCTTGCTTGCTTTAAAGATCGCCTGAAGGCATTGTCTGATAAGGTAGCTGGTGAAGGCTTGATCCTCACTGAGTCTCAAGTCGCGGCGATGGAACGCAAAAAAGACGACGATGAGGCTTGTGGCGAGATAGAAACGGCACACCCTGGTTATCTTGGCTCGCAAGATACTTACTATGTCGGTACTTTCAAAGGCATTGGTCGGGTTTATCAACAAACGTTTGTTGATACTTACAGCAAGGTCGCTCACGCGAAACTGTACCCGACTAAAACACCGATTACGGCAGCTGACATGCTCAATGACCGCGTCCTCCCATTCTACGAACAACAACGTTTGCCTATGTTGCGCATTTTGACAGATAGAGGGACGGAGTATTGTGGGCGAGCTGACCAGCATGATTATCAGCTTTATATGGCGTTGAACAATATCGAACACACCAAAACCAAGGTCAAATCACCTCAGACGAATGGTATTTGTGAGCGATTCCATAAGACGATCCTCAATGAGTTTTATCAAGTCGCTTTGCGTAAGAAAATTTACCAATCGATTGATGAACTGCAACTCGACCTTGACGAATGGTTGCTCAAATACAATACTCAACGAACTCACCAAGGCAAAATGTGCTGCGGGAGGACGCCGATGGAAACACTCATCGACGGACAAGCTATCTGGAAGGAAAAGTTTGTGAATTAAACTTAACCTGACAGTCGGTTACTGATAATTGGGTAACTGTCAGATCAAATCTGAATTTCTACAAATTAGTACCATCAGTACCCACACTCTGTGTATATACCTTGTGAGCTTGGTGCAACACCCGAAGCAACCAACGTTGGAGCCAATATCTGCTTCTTGCTCTATGAGCTCGCAAGGCCTGTCTTCTAAACCAGCAAACTTTTTTACCTGTACAAACGTTTCTTCAGCGATTTCCTCAACAGAATTTATTGCAGCAGGAAAAAACGCTTTGGTGGGCAATACTAAAACTATTTCTTTGAAAAAAGCATCACCACCAAAATGTTTCAACTTGAAACTGAAAATCCTCATCCGACAAGATTCGCTTCGATTTAAAAATACCTAACATAAATCCGAATATCTATTCGTGGCACAACTCTTAAATTGCAAGTTTTGAATTAATCACCAAGCAATTCAACCATATAACCATCCGGATCTTTTACAAAAGCAATAACCGTTGTTCCACCCTTCATTGGTCCCGCTTCACGAACAACCTCACCGCCTCGTGCTTTGATTTCTTCTGCGGTTTTATAAACATCATCCACACCTATTGCGATATGGCCATAAGCATTTCCTAAATCATAACTTTCTGTTCCCCAATTATGGGTCAATTCTAATACTGTCGACTCCGATTCATCACCATAACCAACAAATGCGAGCGTAAACTCACCTTCGGGGTAATCATTTTTACGTAATAATTTCATACCCAGAACACCCGTATAAAACTCCAAAGAGCGATTTAAACTGCCCACTCTTAACATCGTATGTAGCATTCTCATCAGCGCGATCCTGTTTTTTATTTTTAGCCTCTTTTCTAGAGGCTGTTGTGTTGATCTTTTTTGATCAAATATTTTTCTTTACTTTTTTTACGGTATAAATAAAAATCGTCATGCTTAATAATAACAGCGCAGCCACGCCATTATGCGCAACAGCAACATGTAGTGGTAACCCCATCGCGATATTTGCGATACCTAAGGTCACTTGTAATAACAGGAAAAAACCCATTAATAACGCCGCTTTTTGGATTGAACTGTGCTCATTTCTCATTGCTAGCAGAAACAAAATCGATAGCGTGAAAAAAGTGGCTATGGCACCTATTCGATGCATCATATGAATTGCAGTTCGTGCATCGGTTTTTAAAACACCGAATTCATAATCGATTCCTAAACCTCTCCAAAGCGTAAAACCTTCCTTAAAATCCATTGCTGGCCACCAGTAGTTTTGGCATGTTGGAAAATCTGGACAAATCAAAGCTGCGTAATTACTGCTTGTCCAACCGCCTAAAAAAATTTGTATAAAAAGAACAATAAATCCAAATATAGCTAAGGGTAAAAGTACACCTGTTTTACTTTCCGGTGTTGTAATTATTTTTCTCTCACGTGTTGCTATAACCACCCACGTCAGCAAAACCATTGTCGTCATCCCGCCAAGCAGATGTCCGGTAACAACTAATGGTTTCAATAGCAGGGTTACTGTCCACATTCCAAGTAGCCCCTGAAAAATGACAAGACCAACTAACACAATTGGAATAATAACCGGCTGATCAGGATCTCGCCGATTACGCCAGGCTAAAAAAGCCATGATCAAAATCAAAAAACCCAATGTGCTAGCCAAATATCGATGGATCATTTCTTTCCAAGCTTTTTCTGGCTCTAACTCTCTATGTAACTCATTACTTTCTTCATCTCTAAAACTATCATCTATGTGTTCGCTGGTTTCCGGTACCAGCAGATTTCCATAACAACCTGGCCAATCCGGGCAACCAAGACCGGCATCAGACAATCGGACATAAGCGCCCAACACTATGACACAAAGCACGAGTATTAAAGTAAGCCGAGCAAGCGAGTTAAACGTTTTCATAAAATTTGATCTTTGGTTTTTTCTAAAGTATTAGTGATTTTTTCTGGTATGTACTGATCTTGTTTCATTTGTTCAATTATTTTTTGATCTATATGGGGAACAAATTGAACCGGAATGCCTAAGTGTTTTTCTAATGTATCCAAAGTTTCTTCTAATTTTTCATAATCTGCATCTATTTGATTTGCCACACAAGCAATCAAACCCAGACCTTTTTCTTGTATTGCCTGGGCAGTTAACAAAGCATGATTTATACAGCCAAGCCGTAAACCAACAACCAGAATCACCGGAAGCCCAAGTACAACAGCTAGATCAGACATATACCGATCATCACTGATTGGAACTTGCCAACCACCAACTCCTTCCACCAAAACAAAATCAGTGCTATCCGAGATAACAGAAAATTTTTCAAGAATAGTATCAAGATCAATTTTCTGATCAAGATCTTTAGCAGCAAAATGTGGAGATACAGATGGCTGAAACGCATACGGGTTGATCAAACCATAATCTAGCTCAAGATTTGACTGCTGCATGATCAAATCCGCATCTTCATTTCTCAAACCTTGGCTGGTTTTATAACAACCACTTGCGATAGGTTTCATACCTACAGTATTCAAACCAGAACTGGACAATAACTTGATCAAACTCGCCGTGATGATTGTTTTACCAACACCCGTATCCGTACCCGTAATAAAATAGCCCTTAGTCATATTTCAAACTTCAACTTCTTCGAGTAATTTCTGAAATAGGAAAGTGAGCGACAGTACTCCCATCTTGAGGGCGCATCGATTCGAGCGGAACCCATGCATGTGCATAAACTATCTCATAAGTAAGTGGTAACTTACCTTCAACCCGTTGTCTTTCATAGGCCTCTTCCAACTCGTTAATCGCCTTACGACCTAACAAACCTTTTGCTCGATCAGACGAAGCATTCGTAGCACCCAGACTTTTAAGATCAAAAAGCAACGATTTCGTATCTGTATAAGTTAATGTATAACGATCAACATCTAACACTGGTGCACCAAAACCATTCTTAATCAAAGCGTCACCAATAATATGCATATCTAGAAAATCATGTATATGAACATCCGCCTCAACCTCTTGCCACGCAGCTCGTAATTCTTTCAAAGTATCTGGGCCCACCGTCGTAAAACTAAGTAAACCACCTGTACGTAAAATTCGACGAAACTCCTTAACCACATTATTTATATCATTGCTCCATTGAAGCGCTAGATTAGAAAAGATCAAATCAACAGAATCACTTCTTAATGGAAGGTGATCAATATCCGCACAAATCAAATTTGTTCTACTCCTGAAACTGGAGAGCTTTTTTTGATGCTCTCGCAACATACCCTGAGCAATATCGATCGCATAAACACGGCTTTTTTTATAAAGCTTCTCTAGTTTTAAAGATCCTGTTCCCGTACCAGATCCTAAATCAACAATTCGTCTTGGATCAATTTTCGTAACCGATAATCTCTCAAGATGTTCAGCAAGCACCGCTTGTTGAACTATAGCTACATCCTCATAGCTGGATGATGCTCGGCTGAAAGATTTTGCAACTTTGTTTTTATCTAACATTTAGCAATATGCTCATGGATAAGCTCTGCAACTTGATCTGTTTCAGTTACGAAAGGAATATGGCCCGAATTAGATATTATCCTGGTTTTTATTCTTGGGTTTAATAATTTGATCTGCTTTTCAACAGCAACCGGCACAAGTGTATCTCTTTCTCCAAAGATCATCATCGCTGGTGTCTTTAGATCTTTGAGATTTTCTCTCAAATCGGTATTTAATAAAATCTGCAACCCTTGTTCTAAAACTACAGGTTCTATTTTTGATTTTGAAAGACTATGTAATTCTCGAATCCACGAACGTGGATTTTTATTTCCTGATGTCACGAGACGACCAAACTTATCACGCGTCATCGCTGGCTCTTTATTGTAAGCCAAAATAAAACCTTCTAGGACTTTTTGATCCATCGCCTCTGACCAATTTTCCTTTTTTACAAAACAAGGCGTACTTGCGATCAATATCAAGCTTTTCACACATTCAGGCTCAGTTTTAGCCAACTCCAACGCAACCAAACCACCCATAGACCAACCAATAAATACAGCAGGCTCAATAACTTTGTCCCTAATATAACTTGACATTGACGATAGTGAGTACCCACACAATACCTTTTCACCACCATATCCTGGCAAGTTTATTTTTTGAGTCCGATAGTTCTTTTCAAAAACTTCATTTATTGCTTCAAACACACCTGAATCAAAACCCCAACCATGGATCATAACAATAAGAGGGAGGTTCCCCTTATTAGATGGCAAGTACATCACCCAATGCTGAAATCAATGAATCTATATGCTTTTTTTCATGCGCAGCAGAAAATGTAATGCGTAATCTCGAAGTATTTTCAGGAACGGTTGGAGGTCGAATTGCTGATATTTTTATGCCTTTTTCTAAAAGCAGCTGACTACTCTTTAACGCTTGATCACTATCTCCGACAATTATTGGTTGAATAGGCCCATGCGCATTTTCTGATATCGGAATATTTCGCGCAGAGGCCTGCCCTCGAAAATAACCCACAAGATCAAATAATTTTTCTCGCCTCCAACTTTCCTTTTTTACTAGCTCTAAGGATTTAAGAATTGCTGCAGCCATAGCTGGCGGCATTGCCGTTGAATAAATATATGAACGAGCTTTTTGGATCAATGTTTCAATCAACTTTTCTGATCCGGCCACGAAAGCACCCGAAATACCAAATGCTTTTCCAAAAGTGGCTACCATTACTGGAACGTGTTCCTCGTTCAAACAAGCTTCATTCAAACGTCCAGCCCCATTTTCACCATAAATCCCAAAACCATGAGCATCATCGACATAACTATTAACCGCATGTCTATGACAAATATCTGAGAATTTTTTCAGAGGTGCAAAATCACCATCCATACTAAAAAGACTTTCTGTAACAACCCATGATTGATTTTGATCTACCTTGCTTAATAATCCTTCTAAATTAGTCATGTCCAAATGATGGTAACGTCGTAATTTTGCAGCAGATAATTTAGCTCCATCTATCAATGAGGCATGTGCAAACTTATCCATGATCAAATTAGTATTCTTATCAGCTAATGCGCTTAATATACCGACATTTGCTACAAAACCACTAGAAAAAAGCAAAACTTTACTGCGCTTTGTAAATTCAGCCAAAGCATCTTCTAATTGTTGGTGGATTTTTGTATGGCCTGTAATTAAGGCAGAAGCGCCACTACCTACACCATAATCTTTTAACCCCTCATGCGCCGCTGAAATAATTTCTGGATGGTTAGCTAACCCTAAATAATCATTGCTACAAAAATTCAGATACTCCTGGTTATCGATGTGAATGAACGCTGTTTGATGGTTTTGTCGCACAGATCGGAGCCGATAGAGGTTTTCCTGACGTTGCGTTTGTAGATAATTTTCTAACTGATCATCAAGCGACATTTAGATCGGTTTCATTCCAACTCGACTTAATAAAACCTGATCACGCTTGTGTTGTGGATTATCAGTGGTAAGTAATTTTTCACCATAAAATATGGAATTTGCTCCAGCCATAAAACATAGAACCTGATGTTCATCATTCATTTCTGTTCTACCTGCTGACAAACGCAACATGGAGGCTGGCATCATTATACGAGCGATAGCAATAATTTTTACAACTTCAAACGGATCAATATCTTGCTCACCTTCCAATGGAGTACCAACAACTTTTACCAGAACATTTATTGGTACACTTTCCGGATGTTTGGACATATTAGCTAAAGATAGCAACAAATCGACACGATCTTCTTCACTTTCACCCATACCAACAATACCACCACAACAAACATTAATGTCTGCATCTCTTACATTTTGTAATGTGTCCAAACGTTCCTGATAGGTACGTGTGCTGATAATATTCTCGTAATAGGATTCCGACGAATCAAGGTTATGGTTGTAATAATCAAGCCCAGCTTCTTTCATAGAAACAGCTTGTTCCGAGGTTATCATTCCCAAAGTGACACAGCTTTCTAAACCTAGCGATTTTACTTCTTTGATCATTTCAGTGATTTTATCCAAATCACGATCTTTCAATTCTCGCCAAGCAGCCCCCATACAAAACCGGCTAGCCCCTTTGTCTTTAGCAGCTTGTGCAGCGACTTTTACCTCTTCCAACTCCATTAATTTTTCGGGTTTTAACCCTGTGTTGTATTTAATGCTCTGAGGACAATAGGCACAATCTTCACTACAACCACCGGTTTTAATGTTGAGCAAGGTACTAAGTTGCACTTCTGATGCATTGAAAAATGATCGATGAAGTGTTTGCGCTTGATACAAAGTCTCGAATAAAGGTTGAACAAACAATTTTTCAACCTCCGTTCGGGTCCAATCATTACGAATTTGATCAGATTGTTTTAAGTCGTGTTGTTCAATATTAGCGATTTTTTTTTCAATGTTTACTGTTTGCTGAACTGACATGCTGTACCTTACATTTATATTTTATTATTTAATTCTGCATCTTTATGGATGATATCATGAGATCGCTCCAATCCATCAGACAAGTATATAAACAGTCTCTTTCACACCTGAAAAGTAATTATTTGATCGAGGCAAAAACATTTTGTATTTTATGTGGGGAGAAATGTAATAAAATAAAAACTTTTGAAAGAACACTTCTATGCACTGCCTGTACAAAAGATCTTCCACTCATAGAAAACCCTTGTCATGTTTGTGGTATACCATTGCCTTCTAAAAACAGTACGACGACATGTGGAAGGTGTTTAAACACAGCACCTTATTATCAAAAAAGCACTATTCCACTTCAATATGAATTCCCTGTAACCATATTAGTTAAACAGTTGAAATATAATGATAAATTATTGTTTTCTGAGCTACTTTCACAATTATTAATCGAAAATATTCAACAAAACTCTAACCCTGTTCCTGAAGTTATTATCCCAGTACCGCTACACCCATATCGCTTAATAAAACGTGGTTTTAATCAATCTGAATTAATAGCGAAAAAACTATCTAAAAAGCTAGAGATCCCTGTTGATCTAAAAAGTTGTAAACGGATTAAAAACACCTTACATCAAACCAACTTTACTATTAAGGAAAGAAAGAAAAACATCCGTAATGCTTTTTCGATCAACGAGTGTTTTTCTGCAAAACACATAGCGATTGTGGATGATGTTGTAACAACCGGCAGTACGGCCAACGAATTAGCCAGAATGTTTCAGAAATCTGGCACAGAACAAATCGAGATCTGGGCTTGCGCTCGCACAGTTCCTGATCAACCAACTATCTGAGTATGCATCAAAACCCTAAACATCTATTATGTATCTATATTTGAAACATTAAGTGCGTTGCTTTCGATGAAGTCACGCCGTGGCTCAACTTGGTCACCCATTAGTGTTGTGAAAATTTCATCGGCTGCAATTGCATCCTCTATCCTGACTTGTAACAAACTTCTTGAATCAGCACTCATGGTTGTCTCCCATAGTTGATCCGCATTCATTTCACCCAGTCCTTTATAACGCTGAATATGCATACCGCGTTTTGCTTCTTTAAACAACCAATCAAATATTTCATCAATGCTATCAATAACTTGTGATTTTTCCCCACGCTTTATTTGTGCACCTTCAGTCAACTGAACTTCTATTTTCCGACCTAAAGTGATCAGTTTCTGATATTCAATTGAAGCAAAGAAACGATTATCCAGGATCATTTCTTTGATCAAACCATGTTTCTCATAGACTACTTTTACGTAGGCATGCTTCCCATCATCTTCAATCAACCTCTCAACCGTATAATTACCTGTTGTAACCGTACTTAGTGTTTTCTGTAAGTCATTAAACCAAACTGTATCGTTATTTACTTGATTTAGTTCTTCAACTGTCAAAACTGGCATGGTTCTGAGTGTTTCGATCAAAAATGGCTCATAACGGTTTGCCATTCGCTGGCGCACCGCTTGTAATAACAAATAATCATTGCCCAGCTCATTTAAAACATCGCCACTGATGCTATTTTTACCATCTGTTGTCAGCTCAGCATCACTCCTCGAAAGCTCCATAAGATATTGATTTAATTCAGGATCATCTTTTATATAACGCTCCCTCTTACCTTTCTTTACTTTGTATAAAGGTGGCTGTGCAATATAAATAAACCCATTTTCAACTAGCTCTTTCATCTGACGGTAGAAAAAGGTTAGGAGCAAGGTTCTAATATGTGATCCATCAACATCAGCATCGGTCATGATGATAATTCGGTGATAACGTAGTTTTTCAGGATCATATTCCTCACGCCCTATACCACAACCCAATGCAGTAATTAACGTTCCAACTTCTACGGAAGAAAGCATTTTGTCGAAACGCGCTTTTTCTACATTTAAAATTTTTCCTTTTAAAGGTAATATCGCTTGGAATTTTCTATCTCGACCTTGTTTTGCTGAGCCGCCTGCTGAGTCCCCTTCCACCAGGAATAGTTCTGATTTTGCAGGATCTTTTTCCTGACAGTCAGCCAGCTTACCCGGCAACCCTGCAATATCTAATGCGGACTTTCGTCGAGTCAGCTCTCGAGCTTTTCTGGCCGCATCACGTGCTCGGGCAGCTTCAACGATTTTATCCGTGATTATTTTAGCCTCTGCAGGTTGCTCTAATAGGTATTCTTGCAATTTTTCATTCACAATGGCTTCAACAATCCCTTTAACCTCGCTAGAAACCAATTTGTCTTTAGTCTGCGAAGAAAACTTTGGATCTGGTACTTTTACCGAAAGAACCGCTGTTAAACCTTCTCTAACATCTTCACCAGAAACTGTGATCTTAGCTTTCTGAGTTGTGCCAGTCTTTTCCATATACTGGTTTAATGTACGCGTTAGCGCACCACGGAATCCTGCTAAATGAGTTCCGCCGTCTTTTTGCGGGATATTATTAGTAAAACAGAAAATATTTTCCTGATAAGAATCGTTCCATTGCATTGAAACTTCCACAACAACATCCTCTTTTTCAGAGGTCATACTTATTACTGTTGGGATTAGTGGGGTTTTATTTCTATTCAAATGCTCTACAAAAGCAGCTATACCACCTTTGTATTCGAAAACATCTTGTTTCTCTGTACGGTCATCCGTCAGAACTATTCTTACGCCTGAATTTAAGAATGAAAGCTCTCTTAATCGTTTTGAAAGAATGTCATAATGAAATTCAATATTGGAAAACACATCTGCACTAGGCTTAAAACGAATTTCTGACCCAGTTTTGCTAGCCTCACCGACTTCTTTTATTGGCTCTTGAGGTATACCCATTACGTATTCCTGGTGGTATTCTTTACCATCACGATAAATTACCATCTTCAGATTTTCAGAGAGCGCATTTACTACTGAAACACCCACCCCATGTAAGCCACCAGAAACTTTGTAAGAATTGTCATCAAACTTACCACCGGCATGCAAAACCGTCATAATCACTTCAGCAGCCGAAACACCTTCCTCTTCGTGGACGTCTACAGGAATACCACGGCCATTATCTGTAACAGAGACAGACTCATCTGAGTGGATGGTTACATTTATCTCAGAACAATGCCCGGCCAAAGCTTCATCAACACAATTATCTACAACTTCAAAAACCATATGGTGCAGGCCAGTACCATCGTCAGTATCACCTATATACATTCCTGGTCTCTTTCTAACAGCATCAAGCCCTTTTAGAACTTTAATATTCTTTGAGTCATATGACATTATTTCTACCTAGTGTTTAGTGCGAGCATTATAGCACTTCTTGAAAGTTCCCATGTTCCACGTGAAACAGTTTAGCTTTTTGTATGAAACCTGCTGGAATTAAGTTTTTTTCTGTAGCAGTAATAAATTGCTGTGTTTGTATAGAAGATAACATTTCTATCATGCTTTCTTTTCTTTCTGAATCTAATTCAGCTGGCAAATCGTCAACAAGCAGTATCGCTTTTTTAGCGACTAGCTGTTTGAGTAATAAAATTTTTGTTATTTCTAAAGCTGTTGCGAGAAGTTTAGTTTGTCCTCTAGATAAGACTTGAGCAGCAAACTGTTTATTAGTTTTTATCAATAGATCAGACCTGTGCGGACCTCTTCTTGTATAACCTGCTACAAAATCTTTTTCTCGACACGTTTCTATCGTTTCTCTAAATTCACCCTCACCCCAACCATTTTCATACATTAATGTGACTGGAAACTCACAGTATTTAGTCAACTCTCGTTGAAAGGTACTATCAAATTGATCAATAACTTTCTTCCGCTGTTGATCTATTACTTCTGCGGATTGAATTAATTTCTCATCCCAACCCAATAATTCGTTTATAGACCTTCTTTTTCTTAAAAGAACATTTCGTTGTTTGAGTATTTTGTAATAGGTTTGCCAATGTTGATAATAATCTTGTTTCACGTGGAACAATAGCCAATCTATCAACTTTCTTCTTTTTATTGGACCCCCAAGAATTAATTGATGGTTTTCAGGTGTTAATAAAACAATCGGCTGGATAGTAGCAAGCTTTGCAGCACTGTTTATCTTTTCACCCGCATATTTTATTAAAGTATTTCTTTTATCTCTCTCTATCCCTAAGGTTCTAATATTTTCTGCTTGTTTTATTTTTGAGACTATTTGTAGCTTTAATTTGCCATTTTTTATTATGTGCTCTGCTCTTGAGCTGCGAAACGATCTTGATAAAAAAAGTAGATGTATAGCCTCTAATAGACTGCTTTTGCCGCTAGCATTTTTCCCTGTTATCACATTCAAATAACCTGACGGCTTTAGTATTGCAATCTCAATATTGCGTAGATCTTTTATCTGTAGTGATTCTATTGTCACTGTAAGTTGAATAATTCTTATAAACGCATAGGCATAATTACATAACGACTTTCACTATCTTCAGACGATGTTATCAAACAACTACTATCAGAATCTTTTAACTCAAGGATAACTTGATCAGATTTTATAATATTAAGTACGTCCAAAAGGTATGAAACATTGAATCCAATCTCCATACTCTCTCCAGAATAAATAACTTCTATTTCTTCTTCTGCTGTTTCTTGTTCCGGATTATTTGCTGAGGAGATAATTTTTCCTTCTTCTAAAACCATTCGGATCCCTCTGAATTTTTCATTCGAAAGTATTGATGTTCTTGCCATACCACTACGTAATTTCTCCCTGTCAGCAAAAACCTTTTTATTACTGCCTTGGGGAATTACACGATCATAATCTGGGAATTTTCCATCAATGAGTTTTGTCGTTAAAGATTGGTTCTCTGTGATAACGCGTAAGTGACTAGAACTTATTACTATTTCTACGTTTTTGTCATTACCTGCTAACAAACGGTTTATTTCAAGAACCCCTTTTCTTGGCACAATAATTTGTAATAACTTGTCAAGCCCTGTTGAAAAGCGAGTTTCTGATAATGCAAGTCTGTGTCCATCTGTCGCTACCGCTCGTATGTTTTCTCCATCTAATTCAATTAATAAACCATTTAGATAGTACCTAACATCCTGATGAGCCATTGCAAATTGAGTATTTTCTAATAATTTTTTTATGGTTGTTTCTGGTAAATTAAGTGTGCTTTTTTGATCTAAATTTTCAATTGCTGGGAAATGATCAGCAGACATAGTACTTAGTGTGAATTTACTTTTGCCGCTGTGTATTTTTATTTTTTCTTCTTCAACGATTAATTCTACATTTGATCCATCTGGTAAAGCTTTAATAATATCTAAAAACTTTCTGGCAGGAATTGTTGTTTTACCAATACCTTCTGAAACATGTGGAATAACAAAACAAGATTCAACTTCCATATCTGTTGCTGTTAGTTTTAACGTTTCCTTCTCAACTTGTAAAAGAACATTTGAAAGGATCGGTAAACTTTGTCTTCTTTCTACAACACCTGAAATGGCTAAAAGAGGTTCCAGGAGTTCTTGTTTATTAATTAATATATTCATATTTAAACCTTATTATTGTTATAATTAAGGAACTCTAATTCTGTTAGTAACTAATTAAAAACCTTTATTATCAAATAATTAACTTGTTTGTATCTTTTCTTATAAACCTAGTTGAAAGCTGCATTTATCCTGTGGATTAAATCTGAATAACTTACTTAGTAAAAGCATACATTTTTACTCCACAAGCTTACCAACAAATTTATCAACAGTCAGGTTCGTTTAAGTTGTTAGTATTCTATACAAGTTTGTATAGTCCTCATTTATTCTTGGTTCTGCTTTACAAAGCTCATCTATTTTTCTACAGGCGTGTAGAACAGTTGTGTGATCTCGGCCACCAAAAGCATCACCTATTTCAGGAAGGCTATGGTTTGTAAGGCTTTTTGAAAGCGCCATGGCAATTTGCCTGGGTCTGGCGATGGATCTATTTCTTCTTTTCGAGTTCATGTCAATTACTCGTAGTTTGAAATATTCAGCAACTATTTTTTTTATGCTCTCAATGGTGACCAGCTTATCCTGTACAGCTAGTAGATCATTAAGTGCCTCTTTAGCAAAATCGAGCGTCACAGGATGGCCGGTAAATTTTGTATAAGCGATTATCCGTCGTAAGGCGCCTTCCAAATCTCGCACATTAGATTTGAAACGTTCACCCACCAAAAAAGCCACATCATCGGGTAAATCTATGTTCTCGATAACTGCCTTACTTTTCAGAATTGCAACACGTGTTTCGAGCTCTGGCGGATCAATTGCAACAGTTAAACCCCAACCAAAACGGGATTTTAATCTTTCTTCTACACCAGAGACCTCTTTTGGATAACGATCACAGGTTAATACGATCTGATGCTCACCTTCTTGTAATGCATTGAAAGTATGGAAAAATTCTTCTTGAGATCGTTCCTTCCCGGCAAAAAACTGTATGTCGTCTATTAACAAAACGTCCACGGATCGGTAAAAACGTTTAAACTCGTTAATGGTGTTATGTTGAAGCGCCTTAACCATATCAGCGACAAAACGCTCAGAATGTAGATAGACAACATTTGCGCTTGGGTTTAACTCCAGAATTTTGTTTCCTATTGCATGCATACAATGCGTTTTCCCAAGTCCAACACCACCACAGATAAACAAAGGGTTATATGCAGTGCCTGGGTTTTCAACAACTTGTAAAGCCGCGGCCTTAGCTAATTGATTAGATTTACCTTCAACTAAATTTTCAAAGGTATAATCTTTTTTAAGGCGGGTTGACGCTTTATATTTACTTTTTGTTGAGCTTACAGAGTTTGTCTGTGTCTTAATGGCATTAATTTTATTAGAATTAACCGAAGTAATAGGGGCCACTGTGCTCTTGGAGGTACCAATACTTAATTCCAGTGAAAATGTTTCATTATTGGAAAGTTTTGTCAGTATTGTATTGATATTTTTAATATATTTGTCTTCAACCCAATCAAGAACAAAGCGGTTTGGTGCAAGAAGTTTGATTGAATTGTTTTCCTCAATGGCATGCAGAGGGCGGATCCAAGTGCTGAACTGATCTTGGGGGATTTCTGTTTCTAGTTTTTCTAGACAGCGGTTCCAAAGTGGGTTACTCACGAGGACTTATGAAACTCCCTATTAGTTGTTATAGTAATTAAACAGTAAATGATATACCCCTTAATAAAAGTTATCCACAGGTAAGTTGATAGTGTTAGGCTGGATTATGAGAACTTAGATTAGAGGCTGAATTTAAGAATACTGAAGATATAATTGACATTAAATTCAGAGAAGAAGTATGATCGCGTCCCTTTTGCTACAGATCTATAGAGAATAGAAATCTCATGAAAAGAACATTTCAACCAAGTAATCTCAAGAGAAAACGTCGTCACGGTTTTAGAAAAAGAATGAAAACACGTGCAGGCCGTGCCATCCTGAAGGCAAGAAGAGCTAAAGGTCGTCATAAGTTATCTGCTTGATTCTAGAACAGTTGTACGAAGTTCAGAGAAAAAAGGGTGCGCCAAAGTTACAATCTTAGAGAATCTGCTGATTATCAACAGGTTTTTAAAAAAAATGAAAGTTTGCGCGATAAAAACTGGTTAATTTTGTACCGTTCAAATACATTAGAATTTGCGCGATTAGGTTTGGCTGTTTCAAAAAAGAACGTTAAAAAAGCGACTCAAAGGAATCGTATAAAAAGAATTATCAGAGAAACATTTCGAAAAAAAAAAGCAATGATAGTACCTACGGATATTATAGTTCTTGTGCGTCATGGTATTTCTGAAAAGAGCAACCGGGAGTTGATAAATTCCATAAATAGTCTCTGGTACAAATTGGAGAGCTAATGAAGTTCTAGTTAAATGGCTTAAACGGTTCTAGTGATATGAAGAAACTTCTTGTGATGTTAATACGAGGTTACCAGATTTTAATAAGTCCTTGGCTTGGCCATCGCTGTCGTTTCTTTCCCTCTTGTTCAAATTATGCAACCGAAGCGATCACTTCTTTTGGTGCTTTAAAAGGTAGTTACCTTTCGGTAAAACGGGTTTGTCGATGTCATCCCTTTCACCCAGGTGGTTTTGATCCTGTTCCCCTAAAAGCGGATCAAAATACAAAACATCAATCCTCAGGAATATAAATAATTAAAACAGGAAATTTTTAATGGACAATATGAGATTGATGTTGTTTGCAGCACTTGGATTTGTCATGTTGTCCTTGTGGCAAGCATGGCAGCAAGATTATGGTGAGCGGCCTGAGCCACTAACGTTAGAACAGCAAGAAAATATAGACTCAGCACCAACATCTATACAAACAAACATGGATGATATTCCAGTTGCTGTTATTAGTGATGATCAACCTGTACTTGAGAACCTTGTTGAGCCACTAACAAAATCCGGTAAGCGAATTGTAGTAGAAACGGATGTTTTTAAAGCTGTAATAAATACACAAGGTGGCGATATTCGTGGGACGGCGTTAAAAGAATTTCCGGTGACATCTGATCGGCCAGATATTCCTTTTGTACTTTTTAACGATAACGAAAGTACATTTTATGCCAGCCAAGGGGGCATCCTTAGTAAACAAGCTGCTGCAAATCATCATAGTGTTTTTACTTCCACTTCTGAAAACTATGTTTTAGCTAACGGGCAAGATTCATTAGATGTCGTTTTAACCTGGTCTGAGGGTGAAATAGATATTGAGAAAATAATAACCTTTCATCGTGGTGAATATCTGATCGACGTTACCTACCGAGTAAAAAATAATTCTTCGGAAAACTGGAGTGGTCGTTTTTATGAACAGCTAAATCGTAAACACGCTAATGAGGGTCGTAGAATGTTGCCAACGTTCACGGGTGCTGCGATTTCCAGCCCCGAAAAACGTTACGAAAAAATGAATTTCGACGATTTAGCAGACGAACCAATTTCAAGAGATGGAACTGAAGGTTGGGTCGCGATGATTGAGCATTATTTTGTTAGCGCGTTAATCCCCAAAAGTGTTGATAGCTATCATTACTATAGCAAAGTACTTGATAATGGACGTTATGTAATCGGACTCTATGGGCCACAACAAAACATTGCACCAGGTGAAGTAAAAGAAGCAACAGTGAAAGTATATTCTGGTCCGAAAACCCAGAAAGTATTAGAGAAAATTGCACCAGGACTCGAATTAACGGTTGATTATGGTGTGTTATGGTTTATTGCTAAACCAATTTTCTGGTTATTAGATACCATACACTCTGTCGTTGGAAACTGGGGTTGGGCGATTATCCTTGTCACAGTTGTGATCAAAGCTATTTTTTATCCTCTCTCAGCGATGGGCTACAAATCGATGGCTAGAATGCGAAAAGTAACCCCACGCATGACGGTAATTCGTGAAAGATATAGTAAAGATAAGGCCAGAATGAATCAGGCAATGATGGAGCTCTATAAAGAAGAAAAAATAAATCCACTCGGAGGGTGCTTTCCAATTTTGATTCAGATCCCGGTATTTCTTGCTTTGTATTGGGTGTTGCTAGAAAGCGTCGAAATGCGACAAGCACCGTTTATGCTTTGGATTCAGGATCTTTCGATTAAAGATCCGTTTTTTGTTCTACCGCTTATTATGGGTATCAGTATGTTTATTCAACAAAAGTTGAATCCGCCACCACCCGATCCTTTACAGGCAAAAGTGATGCAATTTTTACCGGTTGTTTTCACCATATTCTTTGCCTTTTTCCCAGCAGGATTGGTGTTGTATTGGGTAACAAATAATATCCTTTCAATTGCTCAACAATGGACGATTACCAAGCGTATCGAAGCGGCAGCATAAGCTGTTGGTGTAAATGTGTTTTGAACAGATAATAATCGGCAATGTCTGAACAACAAGACACGATTGCAGCAATTGCAACCCCACCAGGTTCTGGCGGGGTTGGAGTAATCCGGATCTCTGGCCCACAAGTCACAACAATAACCGTTTCCATTGTTGGTGATTTACCTCAATCCAGAACAGCAATCTATCGATCTTTTCGATCATCAAACGATCAAATACTTGATCAAGGTCTTGCGTTATTTTTCCCAGGTCCCGATTCATTTACGGGTGAAGATGTTTTAGAGCTCCATGGACACGGTGGTTCTGTCGTTATGAATCGACTCCTAAAACGAGTTCTTGAATTGGGTGCAAGGCAAGCAAATCCTGGAGAGTTTTCTGAACGTGCTTTCTTGAATGGAAAGGTAGATTTAATCCAAGCCGAAGCCGTCGCAGATTTGATTAATAGCGCAAGTGAACAAGCAGCAATCAGCGCAATTCGATCACTTTCGGGTGAATTTTCAAAGTTAGTTACACGACTAAAAGATCAGATCATTTCCATGCGTATGTTAATCGAAGCGCATATGGATTTTACTGATGAAGAATTAGATATTCCGGTTGCTACTTTCCAGCAATCTATTCAAGCTGCGATTGATCAAAATCAGAATATTTTAGATAAAGCGCGGCAAGGTGCGGTACTAAACGAAGGCCTAAGGATTGCGATTATTGGTGAACCTAATGTTGGGAAATCAAGTTTACTAAACAGCTTACTACAACAAGATCGTGCCATTGTGACAGATATTCCCGGAACGACGCGTGACACATTGACGGAAAAATTTTTAATAGACGGTGTACCTTTTGTGATTACAGATACAGCGGGTTTACGAACCACAAATGATCCTGTCGAATTAGAAGGAATAAACCGAACGAACTTGTCGATGGAAACGGCAGATCTGGTTTTGATCATGTCTGAGTATCCAAAAATAGCAGAACAAATATCAACAGAGATCAAAAGCAAGATCTATGTAGTAAACAAAATTGATCAAGCGCAAGATGTTAAAGCCAAGATCAAAATGGCTGTAGCTCTCTCCCCTGCTGAAATCCAACTTTCAGCAAAAACCGGAGAAGGTTTGGATTTGTTAAAGAAAGAATTATTAAAATTTGCTGGAGTCGATACAGGTGCAGAAGGAATTTTCACAGCTAGGCAACGGCACATCGAGGCACTCGAAAACACACGAGAGTTTTTAAATATTGCAGAACCTTGTCTAACAAGTAGTGAAACTTTTGATCTGGCGGCTGAAAACCTACGCTTAGCATTACATTCCTTAGGTGAAATTACCGGCGAATTTACTACCGAAGATTTACTCGGTGAAATTTTTTCAGGTTTTTGTATCGGAAAATAAATTGAAAATGGATCAGAAAAACTGTACTTTTTTACGCAGAATGGGCGCGATATTTTACGACAGCCTGTTACTATTTTCTGTTCTTTTATTTGCAACGATACCAGCTTTGGTTATAAGCAGTGGTGAAGCAATTGACTCGCAAAATATTTATTTCCAGATTTACTTAATTTTCGTCGCAGCACTCTATTTTATCCTGCCATGGAAAATTCGTGGGCAAACGCTCGGTATGCAAAGCTGGAAAATAAAACTGGTTTCAGACAATGGTGATCGAATAAATTATCAACAAGCGATTAAACGGATCTTGTTTTCATGTTTGTCCTGGGCTCCGGCAGGACTGGGTTTTATCTGGAGTATTTTTGATCAAGAAAACCTTGCCTGGAATGATCGATTATCGAAAACAAAATTGATTCATATTCTTGAAAAAAATAATTGATTTTAAGCTCCAGGCGGTTTCCAGTCAGGTCGAGTATTTGCGAAAACAGCAGATCACAATACTGACTGTATAATACTTTTAGTTGTTGTCATAACATTCCTTCTTTGATTATAAACTCAACAATATCCTGTAATCCTTGACCTGCTTTTAGGTTAGTAAAAACATACGGCTTATCAACACGCATTCGCTGTGTATCACTATCCATCACATCAAGGGAGGCGCCAACATAAGGCGCAAGATCAATTTTATTGATGACTAATAGATCGGATCTCGTAATACCGGGACCACCTTTTCTCGGTATCTTTTCGCCTTCAGCGACATCGATGACATAAATCGTAATATCGGCTAATTCTGGGCTGAAAGTGGCAGAAAGGTTATCGCCACCACTTTCGATGAAGATGAGATCTAAATCAGTAAACTGATTACTTAAATCTTCAACAGCGGCTAAATTCATCGATGCATCTTCCCGGATCGCTGTATGAGGACAACCACCAGTTTCAACACCCACAATTCGATCTGCTGAAAGTGCTTCACTTTTTGTTAGGAATTGTGCATCTTCTTTGGTGTAAATATCATTAGTGACGACGGCTAATTGATAATCATCGCGCATGGTTTTGCATAAAGCATCTAGCAAAGCAGTTTTTCCTGAGCCGACTGGACCGCCGACACCAATGCGTAAAGGGGCTTTTTGTGTATTCATAGTGTGCTCTCAAATTTTTTTATGATCTAAATAAACGTGTGTATTGTGTTTCATGTTTTGTGCTTGCATAGGCTAACGCGGGTGACGAGCTGCCGATATTTTCATCAGTTATTTTCAAACCTTGTTCGACCGCCGTGGCAAGTGGTTGAGCCAGATCACGTAAAATTCGCTGTCCGGCCATTTGGCCTAATGGAATTAGTTTTACCCCAGAAATCACAAGGTTTTCCAGCCAGGACCATGCAAATCCCTGTGCGCCAATTGATAAAGGAATTTGCCATCGATTCAGGGCGACAGCAAAACCTGCTGTCTGGGATTTTGATAAAACGGGTTTCCATTCTAATTCCAGATCTATTTCTAGATCTTCTAATAATCGTACCATTGCTCTACCGCGATTTATTTCCTCAAGTCTAAGCTCACGGGTTTCCCGGTGAGCAAGTAAGATATCAACCCAATGTGTTAAATCGACAGCATCTGAATTACGGCTTGCCTGTGTCATTCTGACTAACACTGGGATTTCCAGATAATGAACATTCGTGCTAATCAAGTCTGCTAACCAATCCTGTAATTCAACTTCATTGCACACCCACCCGCACTCAACTGCCCACTCCAAACCTTGAGAATAAGTAAACCCGCCAACGGGCAACGCGCTACTTGATAACTGCATCAAGTGAATAAGGCTGGTATTTGAAATCGGGTTCATATAATTACAAATTAAGATCGAACATAGATCCATCTAATCAGTACAATCAAAAAAGCTGCAAGAGCAACAGGCCAGACATGTTCAGGATTGGTAAAAACATGTCGTATATTTTCTAGTAAAGTTACACCATGTTGTTGGTGAGCATGTACTAATACTGGGAAGAAGCTGATAAGTACGAAAAGTATTTTATTCATGAGTTTTCCTTTCATTATTTAATGTTCATGGTGATGTGAACCACCAGTACGATAAGCACCAGCTTCGGGTTCGAACGGTGCTTGTACAACAGTCACATCCAGACCCAATCCAGCTAACATCTGATCTAAAACATGATCATGTAGATATTGAATACTGTCGGGTTTAATTTGAAGTGCCACATGTCGATTGCCTAAGTGATAGCAAGCTCTTGCTAACAACCAGGTATCTTTGCAATGCACGGACGATAATGTTTCCTCCGCAGCGACAACCTTAACGATAGTGCCCTCATCACTTGTTAATAAATCACCATTTTGGAGTATTTGTCCTCGTTCTAAGTACAAACCAACTTCTCGTCCATCGTCTAATACAGCTCGCAAACGACACTTGACCCTACTGGACAATGGCAATGTAAGCGTGGCGTGTTCTTTGGTTTTTTCAGTGAGTTTTTGGATTAAATTAATCATATCAAAACAGGAAATAGCGTTGGGCAAGTGGTAATTCAGCTGCTGGCTCACAGGTTAATAATTCGCCATCTGCAAAGACCTGATATGTTTGAGAGTCAACTTCAATTTCAGGTTGGTAGTCATTCAGTACCATATCGGTTTTGGTGATATTTCGACAATTTTTTACCACACCCACCATGCTCTTTAATCCAAGTTGTCCTGCGAGATCATCTTGTTGCGCCGCCTGTGAAACAAAGGTCATTTTTGTTGCATAGCGGGCGCCACCAAACGTTGCAAACATAGGCCGATAATGTACGGGTTGAGGTGTTGGAATAGAGGCATTTGGATCACCCATGGGTGCTGCGGCAATCATACCGCCCTTGATAATCAAATTTGGCTTTGTTGCAAAAAAGGCAGGATCCCATAACACAAGATCAGCCAACTTACCGACCTCAACGGATCCCACCTCATGAGATATGCCATGTGTTATTGCCGGATTTATAGTGTATTTAGCGATATAGCGTTTAGCTCTAAAATTATCAGCTTCGCGATCATTATCTAAAGCGCCGCGTTGCACTTTCATTTTATGGGCGGTTTGCCATGTTCGAGTGATCACTTCACCAACGCGGCCCATAGCTTGTGAGTCCGATGCAATCATCGAAAAGGCGCCTAAATCATGCAAAATATCCTCAGCAGCAATGGTTTCTCGTCGGATCCGAGACTCTGCAAACGCCACATCTTCAGCAATATTGGGATCAAGGTGATGGCAGACCATCAACATATCTAGATGTTCGTCAACGGTATTAATAGTGTAAGGCCTGGTTGGGTTAGTCGACGACGGTAAAACAAAAGGCTCACCACAGGCTTTGATAATATCGGGGGCGTGGCCGCCGCCAGCACCTTCGGTATGATAGGTGTGAATTGTTCTCCCTTTCATAGCTGCTAAAGTATGCTCAACAAAACCAGATTCGTTTAAGGTGTCAGTATGAATTGCGACTTGCACATCCATTTTGTCTGCCACAGATAAACAAGTATCGATCGATGCCGGCGTTGTGCCCCAATCTTCATGTAATTTCAGGCCGATGGCACCTGCACGCACCTGTTCTTCAAGTGGTGCCCGGTTGCTGGCATTACCTTTAGCCAGATAACCAATATTGATCGGTAAATCTTCCGCCGCCTGTAGCATGCGATGCATATTCCAAATGCCTGGTGTACAAGTTGTGGCATTGGTGCCGGTTGCGGGTCCTGTGCCGCCGCCCAACATTGTTGTCACACCGGACATTAAAGCTTCTTCAATCTGTTGAGGACAAATAAAATGAATATGTGAATCGATTCCACCAGCCGTTAAAATCTGACCTTCGCCAGCAATAACTTCGGTTCCAGGTCCAACTAAGATAGTCACGCCCGGCTGGATATCAGGGTTGCCTGCCTTACCAATACCGACAATACGACCATGCTTAATACCGATATCGGCTTTAATAATACCCCAGTGATCCAGTATCAATGCATTTGTGATAACGAGATCAACAACGTCAGCATCATTACCTTGGCATTGTCCCATACCATCCCGAATTACTTTGCCGCCACCAAATTTGACTTCATCACCATAGACAGTGTGATCCTTTTCGATTTCTATCCAGAGCTCAGTATCACCCAAACGAACACGGTCACCGGTGGTTGGGCCATACATTTCCATATAGGCTTGTCTGTTAATGGCCGTCATGATTTATGCTCCAGGGCACCCATAACTTCAGCGTTAAAACCATAAACATGACGTCTACCTACATAAGTGACCAATTCGACTTCACGTGTCTGGCCAGGTTCGAATCGTACCGCAGTACCTGCTGCTATATTCAGTCTGAAACCGTAAGCCTTTTTACGATCGAATATCAAAGCGGGATTGATTTCAAAAAAGTGATAATGAGAGCCAACTTGTATCGGCCGATCACCTGTATTGGCGACATCAACACTGACCGTTTCTCGGCCTGTATTTAGTGTAATATCGCCTTCTGCAACAATGACTTCACCTGGAATCATGAGTTATTCTCCTGTGTTGAATTTCATACAATAGGGTCATGGACAGTGACCAGTTTGGTCCCATCTGGAAATGTGGCTTCAACTTGTACATCATGAATCATTTCGGCTACTCCAGGCATGACATCATCACGACCCAATAACGTACGGCCGTAATTCATTAGTTCTGCCACACTCATGCCATCACGCGCACCTTCTAAAATGGCTGCGCTGATATAAGCGATCGCTTCTGGATGATTGAGTTTTAAACCACGTGCTTTACGGCGTTCGGCCAATAGTCCAGCGGTAAATAACAATAGTTTGTCTTTTTCTCTTGGAGTTAAATTCATTGTAATAATCCTGATTTAAGTAGCCCATATTCGTGGAGGACAAGCTGTTTTTTTCAAAATAGCGGGTCTTAATACTGACCATATCGAAGTAAATAACTTGCGACATTCAGCCGTTGAATGACCCAGGTATCTGATCAATAAACAATCTTCTAGCATTGTTGCAGCAACAAGAGGTGAATGATTGTCTGGTAAAGTGTCACGAACAGCGTCTAATAGCTGTTCATCTGTTGGACAGGCAATAAGGTTTGCCATAACAGGGTTACCGCGTAAGCCAGCTGGAGCAGCTAATCTGTCTGCCATGATCTGTATGCATTCCATCACTACAGGCCGACCCTCTTTGTACAAAGAAAAATCCAAATCTAAGCGACCGGATGAAAAGTGTTCTTGATTAGTCGGTAAACCAAGGCAATGTGTTTCCCAGCCTAAAAAATGAGTATTTGCGGCTAAATCTATCCGTGTATGCATCTGTACTTGTGCGCCCGGGAAATAGATGTTTTCTTGTGGCAACCATTCCAGAATTCCGAGTTCATCGACATGCAAATTTTGTTGTTGATGAGCAGTGTCACCTTGGCTACGATAAAACTTCGTTGCTCCAGGGGTGGTTAATAATGTGTGAGCTTGTTTTTGAACATCAGCATTAATTGTTAGAGTATCTCCGCCGACAACCCCACCGGGGGGATGAAGCAGGTACAAATGACAGACGTCACCTTCTGGATAAAAAGCACGTTGAACACTCAATGGCCCACGTTGTTGACGCTGTGACAACACTGTTTTTTGATCCCGACGACAAAACTGTAAATCGAGCTGCGCTTGCCAACCTGTCGATTCTGCGATGTCGGTGTCCATGACTTGCTTCATACAGTTAGATATTCCTTAACAAGATCGTCATTGAGATCAGCGATATTACCGCTTGCTACCGCTCTACCACGCTCCATAATCACAAAGTGATCAGCGACTTTTCTGGTGATCGGTAATTTTTGTTCAACCAATAAAACAGTTAAACCTATTTCTTTATTGAGGCGATTAATAATGTCTCCAATTTCTTGTACGATATTGGGTTGGATCCCTTCCGTTGGTTCATCCAGAATCAACATTTTTGGATCGAGTACCAAGGCACGTCCAATTGCTAATTGCTGTTGTTGTCCACCAGAAAGATCACCACCGCGGCGGCCTAACATTTCCTTTAAAACTGGAAACATTTCGTAGATAAAATCAGGAATCGTTCGACTTTTATCTCTGCGAGCTGACAAGCCGATTTTGAGGTTTTCTTCTACCGTTAACAAAGGGAATATTTGTCGCCCTTGTGGTACATAACCTATGCCTAGTCCAGCTCGTTGTTCGGCAGAAAAGGTGGTTAAATCGTGATTTTCAAAGATCATGCTGCCAGATTGAATAGGTAAGACACCCATCACACTTTGTACTAATGTTGTTTTACCAACACCATTTCGACCCATAATACAGGTACATTTTCCTTTAGCGATATCGAGTTCCAAATCCCATAAAGTATGGCTTTCACCATAAAACTGATTGAGTTTTTTGATTTTTAACACTTTTAACTCCCTAGATATACTTCAATAACGCGAGGATCATTTTGCACCTCATCCATACTGCCTTCAGCCAATACGGAGCCCTGGTGCAATACCGTCACTGTTTTAGCAATAGAACGGACAAAATCCATATCATGCTCAACCACCACAACTGAATGCTCACCTGCTAATGAAGTTAATAATTCACCAGTCTTATCCATTTCCTGGTGTGTCATACCCGCAACAGGCTCATCAACCAATAATAGCCGTGGTCGTTGCATCAGCAACATGCCGATTTCCAGCCATTGCTTTTGACCATGAGACAGTACGCCTGCACGTTGCATAGCATGTTCTTGTAGGCCAATTTTGACTAAAACAAGGTCGATATCATCACGTTGTTCACCTGTTAATCGTGCAAATAAGGTTGTCCAAACACCTTTATTGCCGTGCATTGCTAATGCTAAATTTTCAAACACGGTATGATTTTCAAACACGGTCGGTTTTTGAAATTTACGTCCGATACCTGCGTTAGCAATGTCCGGTTCGCTCATATTCAATAAATTCATCGTCTGACCGAAATAAACCGTACCAGTGTCAGGCCGTGTTTTGCCGGTAATAATATCCATCATTGTCGTTTTACCTGCACCATTAGGGCCGATAATGCAGCGCAACTCACCATCATTGATATAAAGGTTAAGGTCGTTTATGGCTTTAAAACCATCGAAGCTTACGGACACGTCTTCCATATAGAGGATGATGTTTTTCTTAACATCAAGGTTGGGGTTGATTTCGGGCATCAAAAAATCAAAGACTTGATCGCGACGCATCAATTTTCGAACATCTTCTAAAGCACTCATGCGTGCGCCTCCTTATGGCGATTGAATAAACCGGCCACGCCACGAGGTAAATACATAGTGGCGAAGATAAATAAGCCTCCTAAAGCATAGAGCCAAACTTCCGGTAGTGCTCCTGTAAAGTAGGTCTTAGATAAGTTCACTAAAATAGCGCCAACAACGGCACCATAGAGTGTAGAACGACCACCAATGGCAACCCAGATAACAACCTCTATTGAAAATAAGGGTGAAAATTCACCAGGATTAATAATCGCCACTTGAGAGACATATAATGCACCGGCGATACCCGCTAAAATTGCCGAAAACGTGAAGATCCATAACTTTACGTTTTCAACGCGGTAGCCAAGAAAACGTAATCTATCTTCGCTATCTCTGACAGCAATGGCGACACGCCCTAATTTAGATTGCACGATAGCGCGACAGGCGATATAGCCACCTGCAAGTGCGATGGCAGAAGCGAGGAATAAACTAATTCGGGTGGTATCACTTTGTAATGAAAACCCAAGAATATCTTTAAAGTCGGTTAGGCCGTTATTACCACCAAACCCCATTTCGTTACGGAAAAAGGCCAGCATTAATGCGTAGGTCAATGCCTGTGTGATAATCGATAAATATACACCCGTGACGCGAGAACGAAAGGTCAGCCAACCAAATAAAAAGGCCATCACACCGGGTACAAAAATAATCATTAAGGCAGCAAACCAGAAATGATCAAACCCGAGCCAGAACCACGGCAATTCTTTCCAATCAAGAAAGACCATAAAGTCCGGTAAAATTGGATCACCATAGACACCTCGATCACCAATTTGACGCATCAAATACATGCCCATGGCGTAACCACCCAAGGCAAAAAAAGCACCATGGCCCAAGGTTAAAATACCCAAAATGCCCCAGACTAAATCGACGGCTATCGCTAATAAGGCATAGGTTAAATATTTACCGAGCAAGGTGACCGTGTAAGTGCTTATATGAAACACATTGCCTTCAGGTACAAACAAGTTAAGTAGTGGCACAATCATGCTAACTGTCAACAGCACTATTAAGAAAATTTGACCACCACGATCATTTTTTAGAATATTCATCAACATAATCTCTCTCCATCACACTTATATTTATTCACAGGTTTAATCTTGTTTTAAGCCGAACGGCCCTTTTGTGGAAACAGCCCTTTCGGTCGTTTCTGAATAAATAAAATAATGAATATTAAAACCAATATTTTTGCTAATACGGCACCAGACCAAGGTTCTAGTAATTTATTGGTGACGCCTAAACCTAAGCCCGCGATTAAAGTGCCCCACAAATTACCGACTCCCCCAAACACCACGACCATGAAGGAATCGATGATATAAGCTTGGCCCAGATTAGGGCCAACATTGGTGAGTTGGCTTAATGCGACGCCCGCGACACCGGCTATCCCTGAACCCAAGCCAAAAGTTATTGCATCAACCCAATTTGCTTTAACACCCATCGACCGCGCCATAGATCGGTTTTGTGATACTGCGCGAACCTGTAAACCCAGGCGGGTTTTGTTGAGAATGGCAAATAAAGCAGCAAACACGATCAGGCTGAAGATGATGATATAAAGTCGGTTCCATGTCAGTGCTAATACGTCATTGATCTGCCAGACACCACTCATCCATGACGGTGCTTCGACGGCCATATTGAGGGGGCCAAATAGTGATCGAACAAGTTGCTGAAGAACTAAGCTAACCCCAAAAGTGGCCAATAATGTTTCTAGTGGCCGGCCATATAAAAAGCGAATAATGCCGCGTTCAATTAGAATTCCGACAATACCTGAAACAATAAATGCTAATGGGATAGCAATAAGAACAGAATATTCGATCAGATTAGGTAACCAGGCTTGCACGAGATAAGTGGTATAAGCACCTAGCATAATAAGTTCGCCGTGAGCCATATTAATAACGCCCATAACGCCGAAAGTGATTGCGAGTCCTATCGCGGCTAATACCAAAACCGAGCCAAGGCTTAAGCCAAAGAACAGCGTCTCTATTTTGTTGTAACGTTGCACTCTGATATCGATTTTTTTTAATACGTTTCGAGCGGCTCTTTTGATTTTGGGATCAACATCACTGGAGATAAGATCAGCTAGTACCTGTTGAACACTGGGGTGGACACTGTCTTTAAGTTGTGAAATTAGTGCTAATGTGTCGCCCTGGCCGGATTTAAGTTTCAATGTGGCAATGGCAACGTTAAGTAATGTTTTAACGTCGTCATTTTGCTCGATCGCGAGGCGGGTTTCTAAAGCGGTTATTTGTTCAATATCAATTTGGCTTAATGCTTGTTGTATAGCATGAATGCGGATATTTGCAGCGTCATCATTAAGCTCGATCATCGCCAGGGTATCACGCAATTTTGTCCGAATTTTGTTATTGATAATAATTTTTTTCCATGCTTTACCCGGTTCACCGGCTATGGTTTCGCCAGTCAACACATTTGTTATTTTTGCAGCTCCTTTCTTCTTGATAATCGCCACAACTTTATCTGACTTTCTGTAGTACAACTCACTACTCAAGAGTGCGTTGATGACACCCGGTAGCCGATCATCGCCTGTTGTTGTAATGGTATTGATCGCCTGAGTACGTACTTTTATTTTGGAAGCAGTGAGCTTATTTAAAGCAGATGAGAAATTGGACGGTATTGATTCAACAGTCGCGGATAGGGCTGAAATAATTGGTAAGATTGTAAAAATCAGAACCAATAAAAATTTAGTTATGTGCGTCATTGCATTAACTCTTTAAATTGAAATCGATGTATTCAAAAATAGATCAATAGGAAATTTGTTTATAATTTGGGATTTAATAAGAAAAGTGCGTAACCAGAGGTTACGCACTTTTCTCTTTAACAGATTTACTTAAAAATTTTGACCAGAACATTTAAATGTTTTGACGTTGTAGTTACCGCAAGCAAGCGGTGCACGCCAATCTGAAATAATGTCTTTAGATCCTTCTAAGTAGTCGGACCAGGCATCGCCGACAACTAAACCAGATGTTTCCCATACCGTACCAAACTGGCCATCATCTTGAATCTCACCAATAAGCACCGGTTTTGTTATATGATGGTTTGGCATCATCGCTGAGTAACCACCTGTCAGGTTAGGTACAGAAACACCAATAATCGCCTCCTGCACGGCAGTGGGATCTGTTGTGCCTGCTTTTTCGACTGCTTTAACCCACATATTGAAACCTATGTAATGGGCTTCCATCGGGTCATTGGTGACACGATTTTCATCTTTAGTGTAATTATGCCAGGCAGAAATAAATTCAGAATTACTGTCCGCTTCTACACTCATAAAATAGTTCCAGGCAGCAAGGTGACCGACCAGAGGTTTGGTATCCATGCCTGACAACTCTTCCTCACCAACCGAGAAAGCAACAACAGGAATGTCTTCAGCAGAAATACCTTGATTCGCTAATTCTTTATAGAAAGGAACGTTAGCATCACCATTGATGGTTGAAATGACCGCTGTTTTTTTGCCTGCAGAACCAAACTTTTTAACATCCGACACAATGGACTGCCAATCAGAATGACCAAACGGTGTGTAATTGATCATAATATCTTCAGCTGCGATGCCTTTTGATTTCAAATAAGCTTCAAGAATTTTATTGGTTGTGCGAGGGTATACATAGTCTGTCCCTGCCAACACCCAGCGTTCCACCTCAAGGTCATCCATCAAATAATCAACAGCTGGTATCGCTTGTTGATTTGGTGCAGCACCCGTGTAGAAGACATTTTTAGAGGATTCTTCACCTTCATATTGCACAGGGTAAAATAGGAGACTGTTAGCTTCTTCAAAGACAGGCAATACTGATTTACGTGATACCGATGTCCAGCAACCAAAGACCGCTGACACCTTCTTTTTATCGACTAACTCTTTCGCCTTTTCAGCAAATAATGGCCAGTTTGAAGCCGGATCAACGACAACCGCCTCAAGTTGTTGACCCAACACGCCGCCTTTTTTATTTTGCTCTTCGATCAGCATCAACATTGTATCTTTTAATGTTGTCTCACTGATCGCCATCGTGCCTGATAACGAATGTAATACACCGACTTTTATTGTGTCATCAGCGGCATAGAGTGAGCCAGACATAGTGCTTATTAGTAGACTGCCTGATACGAGTGACGTGACTAAACTACGTTTAAAATTTTGTTTATTACTCATGGTTCATTTCTCCAGAATGTTTAAAGGTTGGGGATATTAGTATTGGTACTGAAGCCCGACTTTGAAGGTATCAAGGTCTTTACCACCGCTTGATGCTATGTCACCAGTTTGGTACATGACGGAGATCCGTGCGTTGTGGCCGTCGATGATGTAGTTAAAGCCAATATCGAGCTCATCACTGTCTGCCCCCGCATCTGGGCTTATATCAGTAAAGCGAACATAAGGCTGAAATTTACCGATACCGACTTCAATTGGGATTAAGTAGAGTGCCGTAGCTGTCCAGGCATCGCCTTCAAACAGACCAATTCCGCCGGCCTTGCTATCAGTATCAAAATTTTTATATTCCGCTTCGACTGTTACAACACCCTCATTTTCAAGTACGGTTTCGTACAAAGCATCAATGCTATAACCTTTAAAATCACCCGGATCCACAGCTGTGCCGGTACCATCTTCTTGATATTGCATTGCTAAACCGACAGTAAAAATGTCGCTTTCATTACCGTAATAAGTACTACTGGTGTAATACCCTGGGTTCTTTTCAACGTTTAAGAAGTTGTAACTTAAACGAGCACCATATAAAAAGTTGTCATCTTCATTCGATATACCTTCCAAACCTTCGAAAACGCCTAGCGCGTAAGTGAATTTGCCCTTGCTTCCCAAAGCACCCCAGACGGTGATGCCATCATCACGACCATATACACCCGCACCACCATCATTGTGGGTTACACTTTGATCTGACGGGTAAAAGGGTGTTTTATTGAAGTCGTAAGTATTCGCGAAAAACGGACCACTCATTTCAGCGCGATCTGATGGTACTAACATTCGCCCGGCCCAGACATTGAACGTTGGGCCAAATTCAAATTTGGCTATTGCATCTAGTACATCATAATCTTCTAAATCACTATTACCGCAAAATACACATTCGGTGTTTAGTTCGAACTTAATGTTTTTGTGAATTTGGCCATTGAGATAAATACGCGCGCTATCCAAGTTGAAGTCTTTTGATCGACTGTCGCCACTAGGTGCTGCATCTTCAATGCTGGAGTAACTAGCCCTGACACCAACACCGATGCTCAACCATTTTGTTTCGTCGAATTCTATTTTTGCACCTGCTAGGGCAGAATTCGCTACTAACTGTGCGACGATCAACCCTGTCATACGCGCCCCCATTCCTAGATGTTTCATAATGTGCTCCTCATTATTTATAAGCAGTTCATAAGTGAACTTGAACCACATAGAGCAACAGCCGTGCCACTTTGTAAGCAATTGATATATAAATAAATATGTATATTTGATTTTTTAAATGCACGTTTGTAGTGCGTGGCATGGGGTTTTTTGCACCTGAAAAGAGCAACAATAAACCTGCAAAAGTTAAGTTAAATGTTATAAAAAAGTATCAAAACCCTGTAAATCTAGTTTGCTGAAGAAAATGAATTTTGGTTTGTTAACTGAGTGGTTGCATAAAGGCTAGTTGCGAAAAGAGAGGGAGCGATCCATGCTTGGATAATGTACGTCTATGCCTAAGAGCCGTTGTCTCGCTATCAGATTAACTGAAGTCAAAAAGGGATATGTAGAGGTTAAACGGTTAGCTTCTGATCAACCGTCTCATTAGAAAAAAACCAATAAACAAGGTAATAAAAGCCGGTGTTGCAACAGCCAACAGCGGTGGGAGTTTATAGACAATTCCAACGTTGCCCATGCCTTGATTGATGATATGAAAAACCAGGCCAATCACAACACCAATAAAAATGCGTTGTCCGATATTTTGACTTTGTGAAGCGCCGAGTACGATAGGTATAGCGAGAAAGATCATCACACCTGTTGATAGCGGATAAATGATTTTGCTCCAGAAGGCTTGTCGATAGGTTTGTGAGTTACGGTTATTTTCTTTTAAGTAACTCGTATAATTAATCAGATCAAACACCGATAAATTTTCTGGTTTAATTGAAACTAGGCTGATCAATTCTGGTCGTAAAAGTGAATTCCAGTTTGCATCCACTTCTGTATCTCGAGTGACTAGACTTTCAGAAATATGAGTTTGGGTAACATTTTTTAGCTGCCACTTGTCGTTTTGATAGACGGCAGTTTCAGCATGACTGCTTGTGATTAGGCGATTATCCTCATCAAAATTATAAATATAAATATCTTTGATGATATTGCCGGATAGGATCGTTCTTACATTAAGGTAGCTTTTTCCTTCTCGTATCCAAAGACCGTTGCGTGTTTTTAAACTGATCTGATCATTGATGGCGACGGAACGAATGTAATTTGCGTATTGCTCAGTCACCGGTACGATAAATTCGCCGAGGATCATCGCGATGATGATAATTACGGCACCGGCTTTCATAACCGACAAAACAATACGTTGAAATGAAATACCTGCATTTCGCATTATCACGATTTCATTTTGCGACATTAATGTGCCGAGGCCGACCAGACTACCAATCAAACCAGCGAGTGGAAATAAGGTATACGTCAGTGACGGAATTTTTAATAAGACAAATTTTATCGCATCGAATAAGCGATAACTGCCCTGACCTAATTCACTTAGTTCGTCTACGAATTCAAAAAAGGCGAACAAGCCAATTAACACGACTAACACGATAAAGATGCTACCCAGCAAGGTTTGTCTAATATGTCTATCCAGAATTTTCATTCAGAATTAACCGGCAAATTTTTGATCTTGCGGCGACGGGAATAATTGGGAAAATAGACAATTAAAAAAATGCAGATCAGCATTAAAAAATGTGGCCACCATAAACCCGGAAACGCTGGGAACAAGTCGCGTTTAACCATGTCGTGAGAAATATTAAGAAGATTGTTGTAAATAAAAAAGATCAAAATAGCGAAAAAGAATAGAAAAGAGTTTTTGATATCTTTTGAAGAACGGACTGCGATAACTGCAAAAGCAGATAAAAGCATTAAGAAAATAGGTGTTGCAAGACGCCATTGTAATTCGTTTTGTGGCATTTTATTTTCTGGGGAGCTGCGCATAATCTGTAAAAGTTCTTTACTTGAAAAACGCGATGCAGGTCTTGCTGTGGTGTTGTAACCAGACTGTTCCATTTTTACAGAATATCGTTGGAATTTAGTAATTGAATAATCCAGCTGATCAGGTGTTCCGATATAGCGCTTACCATCATGAAAAATTACAGAACGCTCACCATTTTTTTCGTTGGTATGAATACTTGCAGAGTCAGAAGTCAGGACGCCGGTTTTACCCCTTTCTTTTACCTGTAGAAATACGTTTGCCATATCACTCGTTTTTTCATCAAAACCTTCTGCGTATAAAACGCGATCACCACTGCTGAACTCCTTAAAACTACCAGCCGTAATCCCAGTGATATCTGATTCGCGATTGGCTTTTTGTTTGAGCACATCAATATTTTGCTCTGCCCAGGGCATTACTAGTAAGGTCAGCAAAAGTAACAACAAAGAAAACACAGCAGATAGTTTTAAAATAGTGGAAAAATAAAATCGATTGCCAAGGCCGGTTGAGGCGATTGATGTCAACTCGTTATCTCGTTGAAAACGACCTAGCGCCATAAATAAGGAAAGATAAAGACAAAGAGGAATTATTAATGTCATGGATGTGATCAATTTCAAAACCAATATCTGATAAATTATCTCTGCTGTCATTTTTCCTGCGGCAACATCGCCGAGATAACGTACAAAACGAAGGCTGAATACGATCAAAACTAGCACCAGAAAAATCGCGAAAAAATTCTGTAAGATTTCTTTATGAAGGTAACGTTTTAAAATCAAAATAAATTATTTGCCGCATTCTGCACAAAAACAGATCAAAACCGACGATAAAGATTAGCAAGACCGCTGGTCAGTCCATCGTTAAACTAATAAAATCACCGCAGTAACTAATCATAACTACCATGACAATCGTGCTAGTGTAAACGAACTGGGGAACACATATGAAATTTGACGTAAAAAGACTCAATCCAAAAACATTTAGCACAGCATGTATTATCGCAGGGGTGCATACCGATGGCCATTTATCATCCACTGCAAAACTTATTGATCAAGTAAGTGGTGGTGCAATTTCTGAGATACTCAAATCGGGTGATCTTACTGGTAAGATAGGACAAATCCTGATTCAGCATAAAATTACAGGTCTCAAGGCAGAGCGCGTTTTATTGGTTGGTTGTGGTGAACAAGGCAAATTAGACACTGCCGGATTTTTTAAAGTTCTTAATGGTGCATACGCAGCACTGAAAAAAACCAAATCAAAATCAGTTGCTTGCTGCTTATCTGAGGTTTCAGTAGAAGATCGTGATTATGCATGGCGAGTACGTCAATCTGTCAGGCTGATTGGAGAACAATTTTATAAATGTGATCAGCTCAAAAGTGGTAAAAAAACAAAACCATTGCTAACAAGTATAACCATTGCTGCTGGCATTCGATCAGAAGTGACGGCAGGTACGCAAGCCGCCAAACAAGGTAAAGCAATTATAAACGGCATGCAGATCAGTCGTGATCTAGCTAACCTGCCGGGTAATTACTGCACACCGACTTATATTGCAGAACAAGGTAAGGCCTTGTCGAAAAAGCATAAATCTATCAAAGCGACGGTTCTTACCGAGAAGCAGATGGAAAAACTCGGTATGGGTTCATTATTGTCGGTTTCACACGGCAGTGCGGAGCCGGCTAAATTGTTGGTGTTGAAATACGAAGGTTTAGCAAAATCGGTAAAAAATCAAAAACCGTACGTATTGGTTGGAAAAGGTGTCACCTTTGATACCGGTGGTATTTCGCTCAAACCGGGTGGCGGCATGGATGAAATGAAGTATGACATGTGTGGCGCTGCGAGTGTGATCGGGACGATTGCTGCGGTTGCTGAAATGCAATTACCCATTAACCTGAATGTGATTGTGCCGACAGTCGAAAATATGCCAGGCAGTAAAGCGACAAAACCGGGCGATATTGTCACTAGTATGTCTGGTCAGACCATTGAAGTACTTAATACGGATGCTGAGGGAAGACTAATTTTGTGTGATGCACTAACCTACGCAGAACGATTTAAACCTGCAGCGGTTATTGATGTTGCCACTTTAACCGGTGCTTGTCTTGTTGCACTTGGAAAAGTGCCTGCCGGGTTGATGAGTAATAATGATGGGTTGGCCAATGATATAATAGAAGCTGGGAAAACCAGTTATGATCGTGCTTGGAGAATGCCGCTTTGGGATGATTACCAATCTTTATTGGACAGTAACTTTGCCGACATCGCAAATATCGGTGGACGGGATGGCGGCATGATAACTGCCGGTTGCTTCCTTTCACGATTTACAAAAAAGTATGCTTGGGCACATCTTGATATTGCCGGGGTCGCCTGGCATTCAGGAAAAAACAAGGGCGCGACTGGCCGACCAGTCTCACTACTTGTGCAGTATTTAATGGACAAGTGCTAGGAGATCTCTGATGTATTATGAACGGTCTTGTGAGTCTAAAATATATAATTTCAGTGTTACGAAATTGAACAATAGAGCCACTATTGTTTGCGTTTCGTGCCTTGATATTGAATATTTTGAATCCCAACTCACCTCGTCCAAAATTAATCAGGGGTTCCCTAGGTGACGCGGGTTGATTTTTATATTCTATCCGAGCAAGCGAATAGAACAGCTGATCAAATTTTGTGTTCTATAGCAGGTAAAGCCTGGAAGCAAGGTAGCGGTGTTTATATTCATACGGATTCTGCTGATCATTCGAGCCGGATAGATAATTTTTTGTGGACGTTCAAAGATACGAGTTTTTTACCACATGGGTTAATTGATCAAACCAATAGTGAAAAAACACCGATTTTGATCGGTCATCAGGATCCACCAAAAGATCTGCATGATGTTATTATTAATGTGACGCAGGATGTTCCTCTATTTTTTGGCCGGTTTGATCGTTTGATTGAAATTGTTGATCAGAATTCAGAAGGCCGTAATCAAGCAAGAGAAAGATACCGATTTTATCAGGAACGTGGTTATACACTAAACACCCATAACTTGGACTCATAGCGTGGCTGGAGACAATAACAATAATAATAATGCTTCTTTGGGAAATGCGATTAAAACGCTAGAGGATCTGCTCGGCAAAAACCGGGAATTGCTCGACCGAATTGAGACCGGAAAAAGTAATGATCCATCACTCAATGACGAGCGAACACCAGAAGAGGTTTTACGTGATCTTCCAACGCTTATCGATGTTGTTGAACCAAAACCATCAGATGTACTGTCAGATACTCAGCCTTCGATTTTGCACTTAGATGAAAAGTTATCGCAAGGTATAGATGATATTCTTTCACCAAACTTGGAAGATTTGATCTATACCGAGATCCATAAGGCAACAAGCAATGTTCAAAATGCCATTCTTAAAGAAGTTAACACCCAGCTTGAATTAACCCTGCAAACTTTGAATCAAGTACAGGGTTTGAAACCTAGGGATAATGAAGACAAACAAGAGCAGGAACAAGCTCTGGATGCAACAGAAGAGAAAACACAAGAAGAAATAACAGAACCTCTAGTGGATTTAATGGCAGAAACTTTACCAGAAGAGATGCCAGAACAAGACTTTTCTGAAGAGTCACATCATGAATCAAAAGTACAATCACCACTTGATCCCGAACCACAAGATGAAATACAACCAGAACAAATAGAAGAAAACGGGGATCAATCTAAGCTTGATCAAGATCTGCTTCCAGAAGAAAACCAGAAAAAATTTATTTATACAGAAAGAAAAGAAGCCGTTGCTGCGATGCTCAGTGCAATGTCGACCAGCTCATCAGTTAATGAAAACATCAATCAGGCCCAACAGGAACAACAACAAGAAATGTCGCTTACAGAACCAAAAAACGATCCAGAAATGAAAAGCCCAGAATCGACAGAACCAGAAAGCGGAATGGAAAAAACCTACGATCCACATGCGATTGAACAACGGTGGTACAACCAATGGGAAGAAAAAGACTACTTTAAACCGACAGGTGAAGGTGAGCCCTACTCCATCATGCTGCCACCGCCAAATGTGACGGGCAGTTTGCATATGGGGCATGCGTTTCAAGATACCTTGATGGATATTTTGATCCGCTATCATCGGATGAAGGGTGATAATACCTTGTGGCAATGCGGAACCGATCACGCAGGTATTGCGACACAAATGGTAGTTGAAAGACAGTTGGCCGAAAAAGATCAGAGTCGTCACGATTTAGGCCGAGACACCTTTGTCGATAAAATTTGGGATTGGAAAAAAGAATCCGGTGGTAATATTACTCGTCAATTACGACGCATGGGTACTTCCATGGATTGGAGTCGTGAACGTTTTACGATGGATGAAGGATTATCCAAAGCGGTCGGTGAAGTTTTTATTAGTCTCTATGAAGAAGGGTTGATCTATCGAGGTAAAAGATTAGTCAATTGGGATCCAGTTTTACATACGGCAATTTCTGATCTAGAAGTTGTTTCCGAAGAGGAAAATGGTCATCTCTGGCATATCAAATATCCATTGGTGCAAAAGATTGGTGAGGATGCTGAACAAGAGTTTATGGTTGTCGCCACCACCCGTCCGGAAACCATGTTGGGCGATGCAGCGGTAGCGGTTAATCCTGAAGATGAGCGATACAAACATTTGGTTGGCTCACGGATCAAATTGCCACTCACTAATAGAACCATCCCGGTGATTGCTGATGATTATGTCGATCCAGAATTTGGTTCTGGTTGCGTCAAGATCACTCCAGCACATGATTTCAATGATTACGAAGTGGGTAAACGCCACGATCTTCCTGAGATGAATGTCTTTACCGATGATGCGGCCTTAAATGACGAATGCCCAATGGCATATCAGGGAATGGATCGCTATGAAGCGCGTAAAAAAATCGTTGAAGATTTAAAAGCACAAGGCCTGATCGAAAAGATAGAAGATCATAAACATATGGTTCCACGAGGCGATCGATCTCAGGCGGTAGTTGAGCCTTATCTGACCGATCAGTGGTATGTCAAAGTTGAACCTCTGGCTAAACCTGCCATCGAAGCGGTCGAAAATGGCGATATCAATTTTGTTCCAGAAAACTGGTCAAAGACCTATTTTGAATGGATGCGCAATATTGAAGATTGGTGTATTTCGCGACAATTATGGTGGGGTCACCGGATCCCTGCCTGGCATGATCAAAACACCGGTGATATTTATGTTGGTATTACGGAAGAAGAAGTACGCGAAAAACATAATCTCGGCATCGATGTTATTTTGAGACAAGATCCCGACGTATTAGATACCTGGTTTTCGTCCGCATTGTGGCCCTTTTCAACCTTAGGCTGGCCGGAACAAACTGAAGAGCTAAAAACATTTTATCCAACCAGTGTTTTAGTGACGGGTTTCGATATTATCTTTTTCTGGGTCGCCAGAATGATCATGATGGGTTTGAAATTTACCGGAGAAGTGCCGTTTAAAGAAATTTATATTCATGGTTTGGTGCGTGACTCTGATGGTCAGAAAATGTCCAAGTCAAAAGGCAATGTCTTAGATCCGATCGATTTGATCGATGGAATTGATCTGGAATCGCTTGTGGCCAAACGAACTACCGGCTTGATGAAACCGCAAGATGCGCCAAAGATCGAAAAATCGACTCGAAAACATTTTCCTGATGGCATATCGAGTTATGGAACAGATGCACTGAGATTCACTTTTGCATCACAAGCAACTCTCGGACGTGATATTCGTTTCGATCTTGGCCGCATAGATGGGTATCGAAATTTCTGCAATAAAATTTGGAATGCCACTCGGTATGTGATGATGACCCTTGAAGATCATAAAATTGATCAGACAGCTAAGACCGAATTTGGTGTTGCAGAACGCTGGATCAATTCTCGTTTTCAGCAAACGATAGATGAAGTCAGCCAATATGTAGAAGTTTATCGTTTTGATCTGGCGGCAAAAGCGGTTTATGAATTTACCTGGGATGAATACTGTGACTGGTATTTAGAGCTGTCAAAAGCAACCTTAAATTCTCCACGCGCCAGGGAAGAAGCAAAAAATGGAACTCGCCAGACATTAATAGGTATTCTTGAACAGTTATTGCGTTTAGCGCATCCATTTATGCCTTTCATAACCGAAGAATTATGGCAGCGCGTTTCTGGAAAAGAAGGTGATGAAGCTTCAATAATGACGCAGTCTTATCCGAAATTTGATCAAGAATTGATCGATGAAGATGTCCTAAAAGAAGTTAGCTGGTTAAAAGAGTTTGTATTGGGTGTGCGTCGAGTTCGTGCAGAAATGGATATTTCACCCGGCAAAAAACTACGTGTGGTTGTTGATGGCGGTGACGAAAACGAGCAAGAGTGGCTCCGTCAAAATGTGCGTTACCTGGTTGCCATGGCAAAGCTCGAATCTGTTGGCGTTTTGCGTAGTGGAGTTGCACCGGAGTCGGCGACGGCGTTGGCTGGCAACATGACGATGTTGATTCCTTTGGAAGATATTATTGATCCGGTGGCTGAACAAGAACGACTAACAAAGGAACTGGATAAACTCGATAAAGAAAGTGAGATTGCTGCTAAAAAATTGGATAATCCTCAGTTCGTTGAGCGCGCGCCAGCTGAAGTGGTTCAAAAGGCTCAAGAACGCCTGGATGAAATACAGGCAGCTAGAGTCAAACTAGGTGAGCAATTAGCACGAATTGAAGGAATGAGTAGATAATGTTTGACCATTTTCGAGAAGATATTGCCTGTGTTTTCGATCGAGATCCGGCAGCAAAGAGTACTTTTGAGGTGATCACAACCTATCCGGGTTTGCATGCCGTAATGGTGCATCGGTTAAGCCATAAGTTGTGGCAAAAAAAACTTTACTGGTTAGCTCGAATGGTGTCACATATTGCTCGTTGGCTTACCGGAATTGAAATTCATCCGGGAGCGATTATTGGCCGACGATTTTTTATTGATCACGGCATGGGTGTCGTGATCGGCGAAACCGCAGATATTGGTGATGATTGCACCCTTTACCACGGAGTGACCTTAGGTGGTACAACCTGGAATAAAGGTAAGCGACATCCAACGTTAAAAAATGGTGTTGTTATTGGTGCTGGTGCAAAAGTGTTAGGGCCAATCACCTTACATGAAGATTCTAGAATTGGTTCAAACTCAGTTGTCGTAAGGGATGTGCCAGAAGGTGCCACGGTCGTTGGAGTTCCGGGGCAACTGGTGGTGCCGAAAGAACAACAAGAACAACGTGAAGAATTGGCCGAAAAAATTGGTTTTGATGCTTATGGCTCCCCTCAAGATATGCCGGATCCCGTTGCAAATGCATTAGGAGGTATGTTGGATCATATTCAAAACCTGGAAAAAGAAATCAAAGACATGCGTGATAATCTCCATAATGAAGGAAGTGCAGATGCCTGGCAGGTGGGGAAATCGCGCGATCAAAAAAGGAACCAGTCATAAGCGTATATACTTGAGTATTTTACTCGGGTATGAGATAGTTACTTGACTATTTTACTGGGTTAACTGCGTGAAACTGACAACCAAAGGCCGATATGCCGTAACGGCGATGCTCGATCTTGCTATCCATGACAGCAAAGGTCCAGTCTCATTAGCTGAAATTTCATTACGGCAAGGAATATCCCTCTCCTATCTTGAACAGTTATTCTCTCGGTTACGAAAGCAAGAGCTTGTGATTAGTTCAAGGGGTCCAGGTGGTGGTTATCAGTTAGGTTCGGCGGCTTATGATATTTCAGTAGCTGCAGTGATTGCTGCAGTTAATGAAAGTGTTGATGCAACAAAGTGTGGTGGTGAGAAAAATTGTCAGGGCGAAGAGCGTTGTTTAACGCATGAATTATGGGATGACCTTAGCGATCATATTTATGTTTTCTTAAATGAAATTTCGCTAGGAGATCTCGTGAAAAAGAAAAATGTAAGGGAAGTTTCAAATAGACAAGATGGCTGTGTGATAGACACAGAATTACTCGGAAGAGAGGCGGGCTAAATGACATTAACCGACAGAGCAGCAGAACATGTTAAAAAATTTCTGCAAGCACAAAGTGCGGAAGGATTACGTGTTAGCGTTAAGCCAACGGGTTGTTCAGGTTATTCCTATGTTGTTGATACAGCAGATAAGATTACTGGGAGTGATCAAATCTTTGAGTCTAGAGGGATCAAGATTGTTGTTGGAGAAACCAGCATCGATTATCTAAAAGGAACGGAGTTAGATTATGTCCGTGAAGGGTTGAATGAAGGTTTTAAATTCAATAATCCCAATGTTGCGGAAACTTGTGGCTGTGGTGAAAGCTTCACGATTGACTAACAGGACAGTAATTAAATGAGCACAAAACCACAAGAAGTTGAGTCCTTCGTTGGTAAAGAATATGAAGCAGGCTTTGTTACCGACGTTGAAACAGATACGGTTCCGCCTGGATTGAACGAAGATGTTATCCGACTAATTTCTGCTAAAAAAGAAGAGCCTGAATGGTTGCTACAATGGAGATTGAAAGCCTATCGTCACTGGCTAACGATGACCGAGCCTAATTGGCAAAATGTTCATTACCCACCGATCGATTATCAAGCGAGTTCTTATTACTCAGCGCCCAAATCTAAAGATGACGCTCCGAAGAGTTTAGACGAAGTTGATCCTGAATTACTGGAAACTTACGAAAAATTAGGTATTCCCTTGCGCGAACAAGAAATGCTCGCGGGTGTTGCCGTTGATGCTGTTTTTGACAGCGTCTCTGTTGCCACCACATTTAAAGCAAAGTTAGCAGAAGCCGGTGTCATTTTTGGATCTTTTTCTGAAGCGGTAAAAGAACATCCTGAACTGGTTAAACAATATTTAGGAACGGTTGTTCCAACATCAGACAATTTTTATGCGGCTTTAAATTCAGCGGTTTTTACTGATGGGTCATTTTGTTACATCCCGAAAGGTGTGCGTTGCCCGATGGAACTATCTACCTACTTTCGCATTAATGCATCAAATACCGGTCAGTTTGAACGAACCTTGATCATTGCCGATGAAGGCAGTCATGTGAGTTACCTGGAAGGTTGTACTGCACCGATGCGTGATGAAAATCAACTGCATGCAGCAGTTGTAGAATTGGTTGTTTTGGATGATGCTGAGATCAAATATTCAACAGTACAAAATTGGTATCCAGGCGACGAAAATGGTGTTGGTGGAATTTATAATTTTGTTACCAAACGCGCAGATTGCCGAGGCAAGAACTCAAAGGTTTCATGGACGCAAGTTGAAACGGGATCAGCCATTACCTGGAAATATCCTAGCTGTATTTTACAAGGTGAAAATTCCGTCGGTGAGTTTTATTCAGTCGCACTGACCAATAATATGCAACAAGCAGACACCGGAACAAAAATGATCCATATGGGTAAAAATACACGTAGCACGATCATCTCCAAAGGTATTTCTGCTGGACGTGCTCAAAATGCTTATCGAGGACTGGTTAAAATAACCAAAGGAGCCGAAGATGCACGTAATTTTACTCAGTGTGATTCATTATTGATTGGTGATCGTTGTGGCGCGCATACCTTCCCCTATATCGAAGTTAAAAACCAAACAGCCCAGGTTGAGCACGAAGCCTCGACATCTAAAATTGACGAAGATCAACTTTTCTATTGTATGCAGCGCGGTATTTCAGAAGAAGATGCCGTCAATATGATCGTTAATGGATTTTGTAAAGAAGTCTTTAAAGAATTACCGATGGAATTTGCTGTCGAAGCGCAAAAACTTTTAGCCGTCAGCCTTGAAGGCGCAGTCGGTTAATTGGAGAATAATCAGGAAAAACGAATGCTAAATATTTCAGATCTACATGTCAATGTTGAAAGTAAAGAAATCCTCAAAGGCTTGAATTTGGAAGTCAAAGCGGGAGAAGTCCACGCGATTATGGGTCCAAACGGATCGGGTAAAAGCACCCTCGCCCACGTTTTGAGTGGACGCGATGGTTATCAGGTCACCAAAGGATCTGTCGAATTTGATGGGAAAGATTTACTCGAATTATCTCCTGAAGAACGTGCGCGTGAAGGTGTTTTTCTTGCGTTTCAATATCCAGTAGAAATCCCTGGCGTCAATAATGCCTATATGCTTAAAGCTGCTCTAAATGCAATTCGTACACACCGCGGCGAGAATGAATTGGATGCCATGGACTTTATGGCATTTGTGAAAGACAAAGTAAAGTTAGTGCAATTGAAAGAAGACTTGTTACAAAGATCAGTGAATGAAGGTTTTTCTGGTGGTGAAAAGAAACGTAATGAAATCTTCCAAATGGCGGTGCTGGAACCTAAGCTCGCTATTTTAGATGAAACAGATTCAGGTCTTGATATCGACGCACTGAAAATTGTTGCCGAAGGTGTAAATGCATTACGTACACCTGATCGAAGTATGATTATGATCACACATTACCAACGTTTGCTGAATTATATTGAGCCTGATTTCGTGCATGTTTTGGCCGATGGCCAGATCATAAAATCAGGTGGTAAAGAACTCGCACTAGAACTTGAAAAACGCGGTTACGACTGGGTACGTGAAGAGGCTGCGTAATGGGAACCCGGTTATCACAACAATTTACTGAGCGTAAAGATTCTTTTGTGGGCGCTTCCGTTCCATGGTTAAACGCTGCACGTGAACAAGGAATTGATCATTTCTCTGAAGTTGGCTTCCCTACCGTACGAGATGAGGCGTGGAAATATACCAATATTTCCCCGATCGAAAAACATGATTTTCAATTGACGGATAATGAAGATATATTTCTTGTAAAAGAAGATATTAATGAATTTCGTTTTAATCAACTAAACACCAACGAACTCGTTTTTGTTAATGGAAAATTCGCATCTCACTTAAGCCAATTTGATCAAAACGATGGCGCTGTTTTAGAAAACATGTCGGATTGGTTGGTTAATAAAGCCGATCAAGATTTAAGTATTAAAACCAATGATAATGTTTTTGCTTCGCTAAACAATGCCTTCATGACCGATGGTGCCGTACTGCACATCGAAAAAAATATCTCCTTAGAAAAACCAATTCATTTAATCTTCATTTCTACGCAAACAGATGAAAAGATAATGTCTTATCCAAGAATTGATATTCGTCTCGACGCAAATGCCGAAGCGACGGTAATCGAAAGTTATGTTTGCTTAACAGATGAAGATACTTCTGTAAAAAATTTAACAAATACATTAACAAATATTGTTGCTGGGCCAAATAGCCAGTTAGAACATTATCGAATTCAACAAGAAAGTCTTGCTGCCTATCATATTGGAAATATTCTTATTGATCAGCAAAAAGACAGTCGCGTAACATCACATTCGATTTCATTAGGTGCTTCTATTGCACGTGTTGATATTAAAGTAAAACTTTCCGAAGCTGGATCAGAAAATATTTTAAACGGTTTGTTTATGGGCAAGGGTCGTCAGCATACGGATCATCATATCCTCGTTGATCATCTTAATCCGCACACACGAAGTGAAGAATATTTCAAAGGCATTATGGATGATGGTAGCCGTGGTGTTTTTAATGGCAAAGTTATTGTCCATAAAGATGCACAGAAAATTGAAGCGATCCAGTCGAATAAAAATTTATTGCTTTCGCCAAGTGCCGAAGTTGATACAAAACCCGAATTAGAAATTTATGCAGATGATGTGAAATGTGCGCATGGTGCAACTATTGGTCGGCTTAATGATGCAGAGTTATTTTATCTACAATCCCGTGGTATTAGTGCAGAAAAAGCAACCGCGTTACTGACTTATGCGTTTGCAGATGATGTTATCAGTCGAATGAATATTGCGCCCGTACGAGAATATCTGGAACAGAAAATAGTCGGGCAACTTTCATCACTTGAGAATCTTAAGGATCTAGTGTGAACGTGGTTAGCAAGAATATTAAAAGCGAGATCGAAAACGAGATCGTCGAAAACTGGCGCAAAGATTTTCCTATTCTTGATCAAAAAGTAAGCGGAAAAAATCTTGTTTATTTAGACAACGCAGCAACTACGCAAAAACCGAACTCTGTCATCGAAATAATCAACCGTTACTATTCTAAAATCAATTCCAATATACATCGCGGTGTTCATACGCTCAGTCAATTAGCCACAGATGAATATGAAGACACGCGTGAAAAAGTTCGGCAGTTTTTAAATGCGAAAAGTCTAGCGGAAATTATTTTTACGCGGGGTACGACAGAAGCGATCAACTTGATTGCAGAATCGTGGGGTGGATCAGAACTACAAACTGGGGATGAAGTGATCATTTCTGCTATGGAACATCATGCGAACATTGTTCCTTGGCAAATTATTTGTGAAAAAACCAGTGCGAAATTAAACGTCATTCCAATGAATGATAATGGCGAATTATTGATCGATGAGTATAAAAAATTGATCAATGAAAAAACTAAAATTGTTGCCCTTGTCCATATCTCCAATGCGTTAGGAACAATTAATCCAGTAAAAGAAATAATTGATATTGCGCGTGCGCATGATGCACTTGTTTTACTTGATGGTGCACAAGCTGTTGCTCATATGGGAATAGATGTACAGGCATTGGATTGTGATTTTTATGTTTTTTCAGGACATAAACTTTATGGGCCAACGGGTATTGGCGTTCTCTACGGTAAAGAAAAACTGTTAGAAAAAATGCCGCCCTACCAAAGTGGTGGCGACATGATCCGCACGGTTACCTTCGAAAAAACTGAGTACAACGATCTACCGTATAAATTTGAAGCAGGAACACCGAATATTGCAGGTACTATCGGACTTGGCTCAGCAATAGACTATGTTTTAGAAATTGGTTTTGATGCGATTGCTACTCATGAAAATGCGCTGCTCGAATATGCCACTGAAGAATTACAATCACTTCCTGGTTTTCGAGCAATTGGAACGGCAAAACAAAAAGCCAGCGTACTTTCGTTTGTTATTAAAGGCGTACATCCACATGACTTAGGTACGATTCTAGATACAGAAGGGATCGCGACTCGAACCGGACATCACTGTGCAATGCCAGTGATGACATACTTTGGAGTGCCGGCAACTGCGAGAGCGTCATTTGCGTTATACAACACAAAATCCGAAGTTGATGTATTGAAAAATGGATTGATCAAAACAATGGAGATAATGGGTGTTTGATCTAAAAGATTTATATCAGGAAATAATTGTTGATCATAATCGGTCACCACGGAATTATCGTGAGATCGAAAATCCTGATCTGACCGCTGTTGGCCACAATCCACTTTGTGGAGATAAACTGGTTGTTTATGTGAAACTTGAAGCAAATGTGATCAGTGATGTTAGTTTTCAAGGAGAAGGTTGTGCAATCTCGGTTGCCTCTGCTTCATTAATGACAGATCAACTTATCGGAAAAACTGAACAAGAAGCTGAAAAAATATTTACTACATTTCATCAGTTAGTGACCGATAGAGATTCAGAAATTGATCTGGAAAAAGTTGGTAAACTTGGCGCACTTGCAGGTGTAAGAGAATTTCCTGCTCGTGTAAAATGTGCCACCTTATGTTGGCATACGCTCAACACTGCGCTAGAAGATAAAGATAACAAAGACAATGAGACCATATCTACAGAATAGTGACATCAACATGGATGAGGCGATCACCATAGAGCGTGATTGCGAAGCGATTTTGATCCCGCAAGGAACGCCGATCAGTTTATATGCCGGTTCGATTGTTTTTATCACGCAAGCACTAGGCACTAGCTGCACGGTTAACATTAACGGTAATCTTGCGAGAGTAGAAGGAAAAGATCTGGACGCGCTTGGGTTTGAACCTTTCGAAACAAAAAAAGAAACAGAAATTGTCGGTGATGGTCGTGTTGAAGAAGGACTACTTTGGGAGCAAATGAATTCTTGTTACGATCCGGAAATTCCCGTTAGTATCGTTGAACTTGGTTTGATTTACGACTGCAAAGTTGCACCTGTCGAAGTCGATGGCAAACAAACTGGCAATAAAGTTAATGTCACCATGACGTTGACAGCCGCGGGTTGCGGCATGGGCGATATCCTCGTCCAAGATGTGAAAACAAAATTAGAAACTGTTCCAAATGTTACCGAAGTTCATGTAGAAATGGTTTTTGATCCGCCGTGGAATCAAACCATGATGACTGAAGCAGCCAGGTTACAAATGGGATTATTCTAGATGTATTTTAGGGATCGTTTTAAAATTGTTTAAAAGTATTCTAAGGGTTAGAAAAAATGACAGATTGGGTAGATGTTGCTGCGGAAAATTCATTCGTTCAAGGTGAGAAAGTAAAAATTGATCTTGATGATGTAACACAAGTGGTCGTCGTAAAATTAGGCGACGGTTTTTATGCAATAGAAAATATGTGTTCACATGACCAACTACCATTAGGAGAAGGTGACATTGAAGGTGATGAAATCATCTGCCCTTTTCATAATGCCCGTTTCTGTCTAAAAACGGGTGAATTGAGAGCACCTCCTGCTTACGAAAACATAGCGAGTTTTCCGACTCGTGTTGAAAATGGTCAAGTCCAAGTTCGTGATGATCGTTGGGATTGAGACTATAAACGGATAGATTGTTGGTACATTTAGTTTTTCTAAAGAGTAAGTTTGGATTCAACTGATCGTTTTAAATTTCATCTATTGTGTAAGGATGTACCCCCCTTGAATTCGGATGAGACTAAAAATACTTCTAGGTTTCGAGTCTAGTCTCTGTGTAATATCACTATATCCATAACCCTGTCGCCAGAGTGACACAACAGTGTTGTTGTTCATTTTTTGTAGGCTTTCTTCTCTTTCTTTTTGTCATAACACACCCCATTAATCCGTGATGTTGGGTATTTAAAACATTTTCGGGCCCATTATGGTAACAATGAGTTTCAAGAGATAGGCAATGTCATAGCAGTGGAACCGAATCCTTTTGGAGCTATACGAAACGTCGCTAAGCAAATTCAATGGCATTAAGATGAATTTTGAGTTGCATCTAAAGGAATCTGAATGGCGATGAAAACGGGAACTAGATGAATTGGCCAGAGAGCTTGGGAAGTTACTCAATAATACTAATAACTTTAGTTGTAGAAGTTTAGACCCAATCTGACACATCACTAAATCAAGCGGAGCGTAGCGACGCTTGATTTAGTGAGAGTTACCCGCTTTGATGTAACTGCAACGTAAACATCAAAACACAAAGAGGTAACTCTCATGATTCATACTAATGACAAAGTTATAAAACATAAAGTTGGTCTACTCAATCTCGCTGAAGAACTCGGCAATGTCTCAAAAGCCTGCAAGATGATGGGTTTGTCCAGAGATACATTTTATCGCTACAAAGAAGCGGCTGATGAAGGCGGTGTAGAAGCCTTGTTTGATCGTAATCGGCGTACCCCAAATCTTAAAAACAGAATCGACCCGGCTATTGAAACCGTTGTGCTCGAGTATGCACTGGAAGAGCCCGCACATGGTCAAACGCGCACCAGTAACGAGCTGCGCAAACGGGGAACATTTGTCTCACCCAGTGGCGTTCGTTGTATCTGGCTTCGTCATGGTCTTGCTTGCTTTAAAGATCGCCTGAAGGCATTGTCTGATAAGGTAGCTGGTGAAGGCTTGATCCTCACTGAGTCTCAAGTCGCGGCGATGGAACGCAAGAAAGACGACGATGAGGCTTGTGGCGAGATAGAGACGGCACACCCTGGTTATCTTGGCTCGCAAGATACTTACTATGTCGGTACTTTCAAAGGCATTGGTCGGGTTTATCAACAAACGTTTGTTGATACTTACAGCAAGGTCGCTCACGCGAAACTGTACCCGACTAAAACACCGATTACGGCAGCTGACATGCTCAATGACCGCGTCCTCCCATTCTACGAAGAACAACGTTTGCCTATGTTGCGCATTTTGACAGATAGAGGGACGGAGTATTGTGGGCGAGCTGACCAGCATGATTATCAGCTTTATATGGCGTTGAACAATATCGAACACACCAAAACCAAGGTCAAATCACCTCAGACGAATGGTATTTGTGAGCGATTCCATAAGACGATCCTCAATGAGTTTTATCAAGTCGCTTTGCGTAAGAAAATTTACCAATCGATTGATGAACTGCAACTCGACCTTGACGAATGGTTGCTCAAATACAATACTCAACGAACTCACCAAGGCAAAATGTGCTGCGGGAGGACGCCGATGGAAACACTCATCGACGGACAAGCTATCTGGAAGGAAAAGTTTGTGAACTAAACTTAACCTGACAGTCAGTTACAGAAAAAGGGGTAACTGTCAGATCAAGTCTGAATTTCTACACTTTAGTCTAGAGCCTGACCAATTGTCATGAGCTTTTTTTGTTCATTTTTTATTACTTGAGTAAAAAAATCAGATACAGCTTTAACACGAGCCAATGGCCTCAGATCTTCATGAACGACCATCCAGTATTCACGAACAGCGAATATTTCGTGGGGTAAAATAGCTTTCATATGTTGATTTTCTGCGACGAGAAAGCAATGTAATAATGCCAGGCCAACATTATCAACCACGGCTTGATATTGGGCTTGTAAACTACTACTTCGAAATACGACATTCGCTCCGCTGAGCAGATCTTGTAGGTATTTTAGTTGCGGAAATTCGATTTGATCATTTATATAGCTGATAAAATTGTGCCGATTTAGATCCTCGACAGATTTAATTTTGCCATGAGTTTGTAGATAATCATGATTAGCATAAAGTGCGAGCTTATATTCGCCCAGTTTCCAGGCGACTAATCTACCTGTCGTTGGTCGAGCCAGTGTTATCGCAATATCGGCCTCTCGCTGTGACAGGCTTCGTGCTCTTGTATCAGCCAATAATTCCAATTTAATTCCCGGATGTAGTTTACGAAATTTACCAATATGTTTCGAAATTATTCCGACGCCTAGTCCTTCGGGTACTGCCATTCTTACCGTACCGGTTAATTCAGTATTTTTTCCAGAAATTGATTGCTGAATTGAATTAACAGTTGTTTCTATCAGCTCTGCATCAGTCAGTAATTTGTGACCTGCTTGATTAAGTGAATAACCCTTTGGTGAGCGATCAAATAAATGAACTTCAAGATCATGTTCTAGCCGTGTTATTCGCCTGCCGACTGTCGTTGGTTCCACATTCAATTTTTTTGCAGCTTGTGTCAGTTTTCCACTACGGGCTAACTCTAGAAAAAAGTGAAGATCATTCCAATCGAACATAACGCAGCGCCCTAAGTTCATTAATCAAGTTAAAATGCATAAATGCATTATGAATGTTAATTATTCAGTATTGTACTGCAAATATAACAGCTATATTCTCTTGTTCAAGAGTTAAGAATCATATTTTCAAAATCAATAGATCATTTAAGAGAAGTTTAATATGTCAACTACACAGCAGAAAAAAACAGGTACAACCATGAAAAAGATCGGACATTTCATTAATGGCGAAATCCATTATGGTACTGGTTCAACTCAGGCGGTATACAACCCAGCAACGGGTGAAGTAAGTAAACACTTACAGGTTGCAGATAAACAAACCGTAGAAGCAGCAGTAGCAGCCGCAGAAGCAGCATTTCCTGAATGGCGAAATACACCTGCGATCAAGCGTGCACGAATTATGTTTCGCTTCAAAGAATTACTTGAAAAGAATGCTGAAAATATCTGCCAGCTTATTGGAGAAGAGCATGGAAAAATTTCTCATGATGCTATGGGCGAATTACAAAGAGGTATCGAGAATGTTGAATATGCGTGTTCGGCACCTGAGTTATTAAAAGGTGAACATAGTAAAAATGTTGGGCCACAAATAGATTGTTGGAATGAGTTTCAACCACTAGGAATTGTCGCTGGGATTACACCATTTAATTTTCCTGCAATGGTACCAATGTGGATGTTTCCATTAGCGATCGTCTGCGGTAATTGTTTTGTGTTGAAACCCTCAGAACGAGATCCAAGTTCTACCTTATACATAGTCCAATTACTTCATGAAGCGGGTTTGCCTAAGGGCGTTATAAATGTTGTTAATGGCAATAAAGAGTCCGTGGATATTTTGTTGCAAGATGAACGGGTACAAGCGATCAGTTTTGTCGGGTCAACGCCGATTGCGCAATATATTTACAGTACGGCAACCGCAAATGGTAAACGTTGCCAAGCATTGGGAGGCGCTAAAAATCACGCTATTGTTATGCCGGATGCGGATATCGATAATGCGGTTAATCAACTTGTTGGAGCAGCTTTTGGTTCCTGCGGAGAACGGTGCATGGCACTTTCTGTTGCCGTTGTTGTTGGCGATGATGTAGGTGATGCATTAGTTTCAAAAATGCAAGAAGCAATGAAATCATTGAAAGTTGGTGTTTACAGTGAAAGTAGTAATGATTTTGGTCCGCTGATCACTAAAGAGCATCGTGATAAAGTCGCATCTTATATAGACAGTGCAGAACAACAAGGTGCATCAATTGTTGTTGATGGTCGTGATATGACTGTCACTGGATTTGAAGATGGTTTTTTCCTTGGTGGAACCCTGATCGATAATATAACGCCGGACATGGTTTCTTATAAAGAAGAAATTTTTGGTCCTGTTTTACAGATCGTCCGAGTTAAGACCATGCAAGAAGCGATGGATCTGATCGACAACCACGAATATGGAAATGGCACTTGTATCTTCACGCGCGATGGTGAGGCTGCACGCTATTTTTCTGATCATATTAAGGTTGGAATGGTGGGTATCAACATTCCCCTGCCCGTACCGGTTGCGTACCATAGTTTCGGTGGTTGGAAGAATTCTTTATTTGGAGACCTGTTTGCCTATGGTCCCGATGGTGTGCGTTTTTATACCCGAAGAAAAACCATTACCCAAAGATGGCCTTCAGCCGAAATACGCGAAGGTGCGCAATTCTCTATGCCAACAATGAAGTAATTACCATTAAATAAGTCCGGGTAAAAACACGCATGAGTATCTTCCAACTTTAGCTCGTCCATTTATGAGATTTATGGAACGCTATTACCCAGGTTCATTTATATTCGTTATCAGCCTTTCAGTAATTGTTGCCAGTTTATGTTCGTGGTCATTTAATAATAGGTGCTATTGCCGCGCGCAGTGTCGAATCGAGTGTGTTGAAAAGCTTGGAGTATAAGACGAGTAGTTCCTTTGTTACAAATCTCTATCACCCTTTCCATTATGAAAACCAAAATGTTGATGCTACACAAAAGAAAATGTAATTTTCATCTATAGAACTTTCACTTTTTCGACCACATCCAGATACCTGTAGCCGCAAGGATCAAAAATAAAATAGCGGCAGCATCAAATATAAAAACACCAATATTTCCGAAAATACGACCGCTGTGCAAATCTAACAATAAACGTTCAATAGCCAGACCTTTTCCTCGATAGGCTTTTAATAATGCGCTCTTTAAAGGCTCGTTGATATCGAAGGGTTTAGACCAGTTTATCTTTTGATCAGTATTTTTTTGCCAGGTCAGGGAGTTAATTTCAACTTGGTAGTTACCGTGTGTGCCCTGTACTATTAATTGAGCATCGGTAGATTGTCCGATCTGTTGTATACCAGTAGGAACACCTTCAGCACTCGCTAGAATCTCCAACAATTGACCCTGTTGATCTAATATCTGTATTTCTTCTGATGTAGCAACAATTACCAAACCTTCAATTTCCAATGCTCCAAGCAATTTTCCAGTGCTATCTTCGAGCTCTTGTTGATCAAAATAAAGTCTGTCACCGAGTGATGAAATATGGTGGTTTTTAGTAACGAAATTGAAAGGAGCCTCTGGCGGGGCAATGTTGTACCAGTTAAGGACAGCGGAACTGCTGATAAATTTTTGATCGAGTTGTAAACGTTCAGTGTGATTCAGCGCCAAACCTGTAATTGCGAGAATAACCACAAAAATCGCAGATAGAACGCCAATTCTGCGATGCCAACGCAGCAGTTTTGGATAGTGTTTCATTATGTAACCAAATCATTTTAAGTCGTTTTCAACTACGTGATTATGAAGAACAATTGCGACTCTTGCGAGTTTTTTCATGGCGCGAACAGAAAGAGTAGCTCCGGAAATCCCATCAATAGACTTATTCAGGCCATAATCTTCATCAATTCCAGCACCTTTAAATTGATCAGTGAAAAATGGATACTTCACTTCACTGCCACGACTTTCTCGATATTTTAAGACTTTTACCCGTTCAATTTTTCCGGCATTGACCACTAAACCGGTTGTGATCAGTTTTACTTTTCCAACTTCTTCAAGGATCCAAACTGTCCGATCATTTTCCTTCCAATAACTTAATCGACTACGTCGCATTTTATGGCCAAGAATATTTTTGATCTGTTTTTTTAGAACTTCATTCAGCCTTAAACGATGCAAGTCTGGAATACTGGAACTGAAGTTACTATTCACAAAATCTTCAGGTTTTTGATAAACTTCTAATGCGAAAGTGGCAGGTGCAGCGATGCTGAAACCAATTAGCCATGCCGCAATAAAATTAAAATTTATTTTCATTTTAGTCATATATGCAAAGGGGTGACGTAAAGCCACCCCGATTCTAGCTCAGGAGTTCCAGACAATAAGAATTCCATTGTTTTATTCATACTCATAAGTTTAAAACTGATAACCTATACCAAGGTTAAATCCATCATTGTCTCCAGCAGTATCATTCTCAAACTGGTAGTCAAACTTCAGTACTACATCCGCACTCGGCCAATAATTTAAACCTATATCAACCTGTTCATTATCATCGCCGCCGTTACCACCGGCCTTGTTGTTCCACTCTTGATATCGAACGAAGACACCAACCTCACCACGAGGTACCGCAAATTTATAAGACGGTTCGACATAGAAACCATCTTGTCGATCTGCACCAATCGCTTTAGGGCCTGTTAGCGTAGGGCCATCATCTAACCACCAACTTGCATAAAGTGCTCTTAGACCAAACCCGTTATGTTCATAATCAACATGTGCTTCAAGTAGGTTAGCGTCAATATCTTCATTGCCTTGCGTTATATCTAGCTGGTGTTGTGCTGTTACACCAATTTCCAGCCCTGGCATTCCTGTATATCGAATGCGCCCTGTCCATGCGCCATCTTCAGCTGGTGCTTCTGCAACTTTTCCACGCCCACTTCGAATACTGTATGAACTGGTTGGCGAGTCCAAACCGGAACTAAACATCACATCATATTTCCAACCTGGCGCTATATCACCATTGAACCCGACACCCGCTTCCCACCAGGTGGAAGGAATAATATTTCTCTCTACATTATTTCTTTCTACACCATAAAAAGTGGGTGGTTCATGCGTTTCGTTTATTATCCCAACGGGTACTAGATAGAGACCGGCAAGTGCGTGATGATTTTCATTGATATCGTATTCTATAAAGGCCTGTTCAAGCTCTACTTCACCTGGCTCACCATCTCCACTAAGCGCATGTTCAACTTCTAACTCTGAGAAGAACCTTAAATCATCAGCAAATTCATAGCCGAAGAACAACACAAAACGGTGGAAATCGACCTCCGCTTCCTCATCGTCAAGATTATTGTAATGGAGCTCACCATAACCACCGATGCTCACATTATCTGCAATTGAAGAACTACCTTCTTCAACCGCTACGGCGACTTCTTCTTCGACTGTTTCTACCGCTTTTGTATTAGCGACAACCTTCTCTTCTGTTGCTTGTACTTTCTGTTCTGTATTTTCTAGCTGATTCTTAAGTGCGTTAATCATCTCTTGTTGTTGTTGGATAATCTTCCACATTTCTTCAGCCGTTGGCGGTTTTTCAGCTAAAGATGTTTGTGAAATCCCCAGCCCTAGTATTAGTAAGATGCTGGCAAGTTGTTGCCTTGTTTTCATAATGATCTCTCGATGTAAGGATTAAATTTGATAAGTGGAAACCACAAAATGCTGATCCACTACTTACTTTTCTGTTATGCGAACTATACAGCTAATGAGAATCATTATCAACAGCATTGACGTTTTAGTTGTTTTGAGCTTAAATGATAATAATTCTCATTTAAGGAGGTGGTTATGAAATATGTTGTTGATGCACGATTGGAAAAAGGCCAACCACGATTACGCGTGCTTGATGCGGATACTGGTGTTGTCCATATGGAGTGGTCTCTAACAAGAGTAAGTCAAATGTTGGATGAAGGCGAAATAGATCCTAATGATTTTCTTCATCCGGAACGCTATGGGATGAGATTACTACTAAAAAACTTGTTTCTACTCTCTTGTATAGAGAGTATGGCAAATAATGAAAACCGGGAAAAAGTGAGTAGATCTGATCAGGATTCAGAGAGGTGCTTATTGACAGCTAGATCTAAAGATTCAGATTGGTATTTTTCTATTAACGTCAAACCGATTTAAACATCCGAATTATCAGTTTATAAATAAGCTTGGTAAAAGCTCAGTTTGATCTATATGTAACTAACGGTATCATGCCGAGAAGAGTCACAAAATACAGACATCTCAGGAGATACTATGCTCAGTAAGAACCTCACCGATTTATTGAATAAACAAATTAACCTGGAATTTTATTCTTCAAACCTATATTTACAAATGAGATCCTGGTGCGATGCAAACAGCCTGGATGGTTGTGCGCGTTTTTTACAACAGCATGCGGATGAAGAAATGCAGCATATGCGTCGCTTATTTAATTATGTAAATGAGACCGGCTCAATGGCATTAATTGGTTCTATTGATGCACCTAAATCTGACTTTACTGATATCAAAGACATTTTTCAAGCCACTTATGAACACGAATGTTTGATTACAAAAGAGATCAATTCTTTAGTAAAAACAGCCTACGATAGTAGCGATTTTTCAACATTCAATTTCCTACAGTGGTATGCAGCAGAACAGCACGAGGAAGAACATTTATTCAGCACCATTCTCGATAAAATCAAAATGATCGGAATAGAAGGGAAAGGTCTTTATTTTATCGATCAGGAAATTGGTGGAATTGCTGCTGAACGTATAAAAAATCCATCAGATACGCCTCCTGAATAAAATATTCCTACCGATCTACTATAGATTTTCGCAAAATCTTCTTTTCTCAGACTGCAACAAGTTGTCGCTTCACAATTACTCTTGACCACCTCTGAGCAATATCAAAGGTTTTGAAGACACCCTACGTACACACCGTATGGATCTTATACCAAAGAGGTGTATTTTTGAGCGGTACAATCACCATGATCCGGCGAGACCTCCGGAGACTTTTACACTATTTTCTAAAGGTAATACGGGTAGAATTTTTTAACTTCTAAAATTAATTTGATTTGAATCTGGCTGCCTCATAACCACAATTGTCAGTAATATCTGTAAAGGATTCGTTACAAGTTTTTTGATCGTGCTGCTAAACACTATCATATCCCACTGTTATACTTGTACAGTTTAGTAAACGATAATCAGTTGATTGATCAATATCTTATAAGCAATGCTACATAACGAAGAACAGCGCACACATGAAATTCTAAAACTGCTTCAGGAGACGATGAACTCCGAGCAGGTGGACGATATTGCCTGGTTAAAAGAGGGTATTAAAGAGCTTCATCCTTCGGAAATTGCTGATCTGCTCGAAAGTTTACCTTCTAAAGATCGTGAACACTTATGGGAACTGATCGGATCAGATCTGGAAGGTGAAGTCCTTTCGCATGCTCAGGATGGTGTTCGTTCTGGGCTACTCGAACAAATGCAACCGCATGAAGTTGCAGCAGCGACGGAAAATCTGGAAACCGATGATGCGACTGATATCATCCAGGATCTTGCCGAAGATGTTGTAGATGAAGTGCTTAGTTCGATGGATGAGCATAATCGTGCTCGTCTTGAAAAAGCGCTTTCTTATCCTGAGGACACGGCAGGTGGTTTGATGAATACACTGATGTTGTCAGTGTATGACAACGTCGATTTAGGTGTCGTTATCCGCTACTTACGCATGAAAGGCGAAGTACCAGAAAAGTCTGATAGCTTGATTGTGGTTGATCGTAATAATCATTATCAGGGAATGCTACCTCTGGTAAAAATCCTTACCAGCAGGCCAGAAGAACAAGTTGCGGATGTGATGAATACTGATATCGAGGCCGTTTCTACCGATATGTCTGCTAATGAAATAGCGAAACTGTTCGAACAACGCGATCTTTATTCCGTTGCTGTGGTTGATGAAGAAAAGGTGCCGTTAGGACGTATTACTATTGACGACGTTGTCGATGTTATTCGTGATCAAGGCGATCACTCCCTGATGAGTATGGCTGGATTGGACGAAGACGATGATATGTTTGCACCGATTTTCGTCAGTGCTCACCGTCGTGCTTTATGGCTGGGGATCAATCTAACCACAGCATTTCTTGCAGCCTGGGTGATCGGCCGATTCGCTGATACAATTGAACAACTTGTTGCACTTGCGGTGTTGATGCCGATCGTTGCTAGTATGGGAGGAATCGCGGGCAGTCAAACATTGACAATTGTGATCCGTGGTCTTGCAATGGGGCATCTTGGCCCAGCAAACTCACGCGCACTTTTATTGAAAGAAATTGCTGTGGGTTTTCTCAATGGTATTTTATGGGCGACTGTTGTCGGGCTGATTTCAGCATTTTGGTTTAACAACCAACAGTTAGGTATGGTGATCGCGGTAGCGATGGTGGTTAATTTATTTGTCGCAGCCTTTTTCGGCGCGGTTATTCCTCTTTGGTTGAAGAAAAGAGAAATTGATCCTGCGCTTGCTGGAGGTGTTATGCTCACTACCGTAACCGATGTGATCGGGTTTCTAGTCTTTCTTGGGCTCGCCAGTGTCTTTCTTATGTAATCTATTCGTAGTAAATTCTGCATTATGACAAAGAAACTTTTTATCAAAACATTTGGCTGTCAGATGAATGAGTATGATTCATCTCAAATGGCCAACGTGCTTGGCGAGTCGCATGAGTTCGAAGTGACGGATAATCCTGCGGATGCGGATGTTCTGCTCGTCAACACCTGTTCGATCCGTGAAAGAGCGGAGGAAAAGTTATTTCATCAGCTAGGTCGTTGGAACAAACTCAAAAAAAATAATCCAGATTTGCTGATCGGTGTTGGCGGTTGTGTCGCAAGTCAGGAAGGTGAAGCGATTTGGAAACGGGCGCCATACGTCGATATGATTTTTGGGCCACAAACCATGCATCGACTGCCGAAAATGCTTGATGACGTAAAAGCGAAAAAGATATCCTTGGAACCAGCGGACAAGAAAAAAATGTCCAAGAGTCGGGTTATCGACATTAGCTTTCCCGAGATCGAAAAATTCGACAATCTGCCTGAAGCACGTGCCGAAGGGCCAACAGCATTTGTTTCGATTATGGAAGGTTGTTCAAAATACTGTACTTATTGTGTTGTGCCTTACACGCGTGGTGAAGAATTTAGCCGACCATTCGATGATGTGATCACCGAAGTCGCAGATTTGGCTAGCCAAGGCGTGCGAGAAGTGAATCTATTGGGTCAAAATGTGAATGCTTATCGTGGTAATATGCACGATGGAAATATTGCAGATCTGGCCTTATTAATTCGCTATGTCGCAGCAATCGAGGGTATCGAACGGATCCGATTTACCACATCCCATCCAGTAGAATTTTCGGACAGTTTGATCGAAGTCTATGCCGATATACCTGAGCTGGTGAGTTTTTTACATCTACCAGTACAACATGGATCAGATCGAATTCTTGCCGCAATGAAACGTGGGCATACGGCTTTGGAATATAAATCAAAAATCAGAAAACTACGCAAAGTACGACCTAACATTACAATTTCTTCTGATTTTATCGTTGGATTTCCAGGAGAAACCGATCAAGATTTTGCCCAGCTCATGGATTTGATCGCTGATATTGGTTTTGATCAATCTTATAGTTTTATTTACAGCAAACGACCGGGAACGCCGGCTTCAAATCTTGCTGACGATACGCCTGAAGAGGTAAAAAAACAGCGTTTACAGATTTTACAAACGCGTATTCAACAACAAGCAAATGAGATCAGTCACAGTATGGTTGGTAATGTTGAAAAGGTACTGGTAGAAGGTAGTGCGAAGAAAGATCCCGCTCAAATTATGGGGCGGACAGAAAACAATCGAATTGTGAACTTCACAGGTGACCAAAGTTTGATCGGTCAATTGGTCGATGTTCGAATTACCGAAGCCTTACCAAATTCATTACGTGCAGAACTTGTTTCTGACGATCAAAAGTTGTCTGCTTAATTGGCTACTAACCTTAACAGCCCTCAATCTTCCGTTATTGATATTGTTCTAGAGCCAGAGGATAATGAACGGTTGTCGAATCTTTGCGGACAGTTTGATGATCATCTTCGTCAGTTGGAACGTAGATTGGCCATTGAAATTAATCATCGTGGAAACAAATTTCATGTGGCAGGAGATTCTGATCCTGCCTCTGTAGCGGCTAAAATTATCCAGGATCTTTACGAAATATCAGAAGATACAGTGATTACCCCGGAAGTTATTCATCTTAACCTGCAAGAATCCGGCGTTAAAGAATTGATCGAGGAGACTATTCCTGAACATGTAGCGATTAGAACTAAACGGATTTTGATCAAGCCGCGTGGTAAAAACCAACGCAGCTACGTGAGTAGCATCCAGCGTAATGATATCAACTTTGGAATTGGTCCGGCCGGTACAGGAAAAACTTATTTAGCGGTTGCCTGTGCTGTTGAGGCATTGGAGCGCGATCAAGCACGCAGAGTTATTTTGGTTCGTCCAGCAGTAGAGGCGGGTGAAAACTTGGGCTTTTTGCCCGGAGATCTGACACAAAAAGTTGATCCCTATTTACGTCCGCTTTATGACGCGCTATATGAAATGTTGGGTTTTGAAAAAGTCGCAAAATTGATCGAGCGCAATGTTATTGAAGTTGCACCGCTCGCGTTTATGCGCGGGAGGACACTCAATGATGCCTTTATCATTCTTGATGAGGCACAAAACACGACGATTGAACAAATGAAAATGTTCCTGACTCGTACAGGTTATGGGGCAACGGCCGTTATAACCGGTGACGTAACGCAAGTCGATTTACCGCGTGGTAAAAAATCTGGATTAAAACATGTTATTGATGTGTTGAAGGATGAGAAAGATATCAGTTTCACTTTCTTCAATTCCAGCGATGTTGTTCGTCATCCACTGGTAAGCAGGATTCTTGATGCTTATGAAGCCTATGAACAAAAAGATAAAGACAATGATTCTTGAGTTAGATGTACAACGGGTGATGAATGTTCAGGATATTCCCCAAGATATTCCTGAGAATGATCAATTCGAGTCTTGGACTAAAATAGCTTTAATAGCAGGTGGCCGAGATGTTGATTCACAACTCGCTATTCGGATTGTCGATGAAGAAGAAGGCCAAAAATTAAATGAACAATGGCGGCATAAACAAGGCCCAACGAATGTATTATCATTTTCGATGTCGGGTTTGGATTTGATCGCGCCAGAATTGTTAGGTGACATTGTGATCTGCGCACCTATCATTAAAAAGGAAGCTCAAGAGCAATCAAAATCACTACAAAGTCATTGGGCACATATGGTTATACATGGCGTTTTGCATCTTTTAGGCTATGATCATACTATTGATTCCGAAGCGGAAAAAATGGAAATGCTGGAAATGAAAATAATGGCTCAACTTGGTTATTCTGATCCATACCAACCTGCTGTTAAAACAACATGAACAACGAATCAAAACCTCCCTCGAGTATGTTAAAACAGTTTCTGAGACGTCTTTTTAAGCGTCTTCAGAAAGAACCAGATAATAAACAACAGCTCACCGAAATTTTGCGTGATGCGGAAAAACACAATCTAATTAAACCGGATGCTTTAACAATGATGGAAGGCGCATTACTTGTTTCCGAGCTTCAGGTACGTGACATTATGGTGCCGCGATCACAAATGGTCGTTGTGCTGGAAGATATGGAATTCGAGGAGTATTTACCAGTTATTGTAGAATCTGGCCACTCACGCTTTCCGATGATGGATGAAAAACATGAGCATGTGACGGGTATTTTGTTAGCCAAAGATATGCTTACCTGTGTTGCCGAAGGTGGCGTTGAAGATTTCAGTGTTCGTGATGTATTGCGACAACCTATCTTTGTTCCTGAAAGTAAACGGCTAAATATTTTGTTAGCCGAGTTTCGTCGTAGTCGCAATCATATGGCGATTGTCATTGATGAATATGGTGCGGTTGATGGCCTGGTCACAATAGAAGATGTAATTGAACAAATTGTTGGTGAGATTGATGATGAGCACGATTTAGAAGATGAAGAATTTGTGCGTAAACATGATGAAGATTTATTTACACTTAAAGCGCAAATGCCATTGGATGAATTTAATGAATATTTCTCTACAGAATTTGTAGATGATGAGAACGAAACTATCGGTGGTGTTATCGTTGATGCTTTTGGATACCTTCCCAAGCGTGGTGAAGTTCTTGAATATGGTGGTTTTAAGTTTGAAGTAATGCGAGCTGATCGTCGCCGAATTTTGATCATGAAAATAGAGCCCGTCGTTCAAAATATTGAGCCTACTGAAATATCGAATGCTTAACTATTTGATCGCGATAATTGCTGGCGCTCTGATGCCGCTAGCTTTTGCTCCTTTTGGTTTTTTTCCTGTCGCCATCTTCTCTTTAGCCGTTTTGTTTTACCTTTGTTTGGAATTATCACCCAATAAGGCCTTTAGAATTGGCTTATTATACGGTTTGGGATATTTCGCGGTTGGAGTTTCTTGGTTACAGATCAGTATTCACCAATTTGGATTACCGGTGCTGGCTTTCTCTATTTCCATGACGATCCTTTTTATTCTTTTGATCGCGCTTTTTCCTGCGCTTACAACCTATTGCACCTCGCGATTCTTTCGACAAAGTCATACGCAAAAATTATTAATTAGTTACCCAGCATTTTGGGTAATTTTTGAGTGGATCCGTAGTTGGATATTTACAGGATTTCCGTGGTTAACGGTAGGATATAGTCAGATAGATAGTCCATTACTTGGTATTGGATCAGTGACAGGAATTTATGGGATTAGTTTCTTCGTAGCAATTACTGCCGGTGCGTTAACATTGTTAGTAACAGAGCGAAAATCTGTTTTGATTCTATTCTTTGCCATAGTTATTCCTATGTGGACAGGATCTTATTTACTAAAAAATATTGAATGGACAAAAACGAAAGGTGAAGAAATAAAGGTTGCACTTATTCAAGGGAATATAGCCCAAGAAATAAAATGGTTACCCAAACAAAAACAGATTACATTGGACTTATACAGCAAACTTTCTGAATCCTATTGGGATAAATCTGATTTGATCATCTGGCCAGAAACGGCACTTCCTGCATTTATGCATGACATTCCTGAATTTATGAATGACCTCAGTGAGAGAGCAAAAAATAGTTCGACAGATATTATGCTCGGTATGCCTACACTAGATCCTGAAACAGGGAAATATTACAACAGCATGGTGAGTTTGGGTAAGGACACTCATATATATCATAAGCAACATTTAGTTCCTTTTGGAGAATATCTACCGCTTAAAAAGTGGATCGATCCGATTCTGAAATTTCTACAAATTCCAATGTCAGATTTTAGTAAAGGTGAAGCTAAAAAGAATTTGATCAAAACCTCAAAATATTCGATTGGTATTTCCGTTTGTTATGAAGATGTCTTCGGAGAAGAAGTGATCACCGGATTGCCGGAAGCGGATTTTTTGATCAATGTGAGTAATGACGCTTGGTTTGGTGATTCTCTAGCGCCACACCAACATTTAGAAATGGCGAGGATGCGAGCATTTGAGACCGGTCGTTATTTGGTCCGCTCAACGAATACAGGTATCAGTGCGATAATTAATCAAAAAGGACAGGTGGCTAAACTTGCACCTCAGTTTGAAAAAGTGACTTTATCTGCAGATATTCGTGCTTTTGAGGGACGTACGCCTTACGCTAAATTTGGAAATTCACCAATAATAATTTTCTGTTTTATCTTGTTAGGTTTTAGTGCTATTCGCGAACGCGATAAAATTTAGTTGTGTAACAATTCGCGCAAAGTGGAATATGGTCGACACTTATGGAAGTGTAGATCATGCCCACATTCGTTATAGCTTAATGTGCCAGGCCTAGTAATTTCACCTGTATGTCATCAGCAACTTTTGCATTCTGAGCTAAGTCATCAAGCGTGATTCTGATATGTTGGAGAACCAATTTTTTTGTCGTGCCTATATATTCAGAAGCATTATCTATATCTATATCTTGGCGTAGATTAAGTTTCGATTTTTTTGAGCTTCTTCTTTGGTGATTTCACCAAGTTCGATCATGCAGCTCAACTGCATGCTCAACTAAATTATTTAGTTGAGGTTTTGTCTAGCATTTTTTGTGAATTTTCTTGAAAGAAATATCAGTTTCTAGGCATAGGCAGGCTGATTAAAAAATTTGTTCCTTTATCAGGCTGAGATTTCACAGTCAAAGTTCCACCATGGGCCTTTATTAAATTGTAACTAACAGCTAACCCCAATCCTGTACCACCATCATCCAATTTTGTCGTAAAGAATGGATCAAAAATGAAAGGCAAATCTTTATTTTGGATCCCGCATCCTTGATCTGATATATGAAATTCAACGTGGTTTGTGACCTTGTTATGATTTGTTTTTATTACTACATTTTGGTTTGTCGATGAGAGTGAATCCAATGCATTAATAACAAGGTTTATAATGACTTGTTCCAATTGTTGGCTATTACCATTGATGGGCGGTATGTTTTCAGTAAGTTTTAGATCCAATAAAGTAGTTTTTTTATTTATTTGAGGTCGAATTAAGTCACACGCTGAGTTAACGATTTTATTAAGATCGACCTTTATAAATTCTTGTTTGTCACCACGTCGTGAGAAGCTCTTTAAATTTTCGACGATGGACTGAATACGTTTACTACCACTGTGAATTGAGCCGATTAACTCTGGTACCGTTTCACGCATCTCCTCATAGGGTAATCCTGCAAGGCTGATTTCGGATTGATCGGATATATTTGTATACTCATCCAAAATTTTGCGCATATCCAACCACATTTCACCCAATAGAGTTGAATTTATCTGGATTAAATTATTCGGGTTATTTACTTCGTGAGCCATGCCTGAAACCATTAATCCAAGTGAAGACATTTTATCGGCCTGCAGTAATTGTAATTCTTGATCGCGAGTTATTTTTTCCAATTGTTTTTGTTTACTAATATCTCTTGCAATGAACATCATGCATTTTTCAGCCTGGATTTCGATCAAAACACATGAGATAGAAAAGGTTAATACAGTTCCATCCTTAATACGTAAATCAGAAATATGATTTGTTACTTTTCCTTCTTTTTGGGTTTTTTCAAAAAGTTGAGCACGAGCCTCAGTGTCTACCCATATATCCAGGTTCAACATATTGCGGCCAATGAGATCTTGCGCAGCATAACCTAAAATTTGGTCTGCACCATTGTTTATTGCAATAATACATTCTTGATTATCAAGTGAAGTGATTGCGATAATATCAGGGCTTGCGTGGAACGCTTTATAGAATTTTTCTTCAGATTTAATGAATGCATATTCGGTTTTTTTCTTATCGATGGCATTGACAAACATTTCACCAATAATTTTTAGCAAGGCTATATTGTCATCATCCCAGATTTTTTCTTTGGTTAGCGAATCAAACCCAAGTGTACCGACAAATTTTCCTCTCAATGTCAGTGGCACATAAATGGTTGATTTGAATTCAAGTGACTGATATAGCCTTTTAACCAAAGCTGCTTCTGGAGGTAATTCATCCAGGCTTTGTAACTGAATTACATTAAGCTGTACAAATTGCCCAATCAGCCATGGATAGTTTTCTTTTGAAATATTTTCTAAAATTGAATTTCGAGGTTCTACTTTATCAGCACACCACTCATAGACCTTTTCCACATGATTTTGATCTTCTGAAAAGATTAGAATATTACTATGTTCATCTCCAACAAATTCCGTGATTTTTTTTAGTGAGTCTACGATGGCACCATCAATCTCATATCCTTGTAAATTGATAAAACGTGTAGACAGCTTTGTAATTAATGCGCTGAGTTGTTCTTTATGTTGAAGCGTTTCTTTAGTTTTTGTCTGTAAGGTAATATCTGACTCGGTACCCCATATTCTGATCAGGTGACCATCTTCCACTGTCCCGACCATGCTGGTCGATAGAATTAGATCTTTATTATTAGAATCAATGCAATAGGCAATATCATTATTAATTTGATATCCAGATTTAATAAATCTATCAAGCAACAGCCGATTTTTTTTATTGCTTTCAGGAAAGATTGATTCGAAGTTGAAATCTTTTAAATTTCTCGTTTTATTGAGACAAAAAATATTTTCCAAGGCATAATTTACCTCTTCAAAATTACCTTTCTCTTTAATCAGTTCCAGTTGTTTCTCCAAAGGTAAATTAATATTGATTCCGGGACTAAATTCTATTCTCCAAATACCCTCAGTGCTATTGCGAATAAAAGATCTATAATGCTCTTCAGAATTGATTAAACGTTCCATAAGAATTTTTTTTCGCTGACAATAGTGGAGAGAATTAAGGTTAAGAAAGCTAAAATAGAAATAACGATTTGTAGTGAACTAATGTGCTTGTACGTGAGAACACCACTAAACCTCAGTATTGCCCATGGAAGCAGCGGATATAATATATAAGGAAAGGTAATCGACAAATTGGGATTATCTACTTGATTATTAAAAACAAAATTTGATAGTAAAAAGGTAAAGGATAATAAAATTACTAACTCCACGAGTTTAGGCAAACTAATTTTTGCAAAGGCCTGTGCGTAATGGTTAAAAAAGACAATTGCAGGCGTGACAGTTAGCATCCCTAAAACATCAGTCAATGACCAAATTTGCCAGTTTGACCAATAATTTGTTTCTGGGTTGGTATTGATTATAAAGTAGGCGCCGATTAAGCCACTGACTGTGGCTACGATTAAGATAACAACTACAAATTTTAAAACATGTTGTAGTTTAGAAAAGTTTAGAGTATCTCCGGTAAGCTGTCGAATTAACCAAGCACCAAGAATTACTTCAACAATCTTGGTTAAATGAAAGCCTGTAGCAATGCCTAGTCCCTTATCGATATCATCTATTTCAAACAGAAGCTTGATCGCGATTGAAGTGAATATGAAATAGATCCACTTTTTATAAGGTGACAGAATAAGTGCGGCAAGGTGCAGACCCGCTGCGACGGAAATAAGGTAAGAGTCTCCGTGAAGAACACGTAGGTTGAGTCCGAGTTTGCAGGTGAAATAATAAGCAGATCCAAAGATTACAAGGTTCATCCAGAAAGGGATCATGTTATCTATTCGCGAGATCATGGTGTCGGTGTCAATGTCTTTCAAGTGTTCCATTGATTATATACCTGTGCCATCTGGAAATGCAGATTTCAGCGAGTCCAAGCATCTACACAGGAAGGCAGTGTACGCCGAGAACGGCCTAGTGTGTAATTTGGCCATTTCCAGGTGGCACGGGTATAGATAGATTGGAATTTGCATTTCATAGTATAACGACTAATCGCATTAAATTCTTTTTAAGCGGCTTTACAATATAAACACATGAGCAGAGAATCCACGACTATGAATTTCAATTCTTTATGACAAACCGACAAGAACCGTTTGCATAAGCTTATTAGGTGGCGTGGTCGTATGTGTCCTGGAGAAAATTTATAACCTGAGTAACAAATAAATTTCAAAAGGCTGCGATTGTTAAAAATCGCGGCTTTGTTTGCATTTTTAAGATGAACTACAGCAAATCATTATAAAATATAAGCTACCAATAGCATTTTTTATTGTTATATGGATCACAACACCTTTAGCCAACAAATGGAGTGGCGATGGTGTGGGTTTTACACTTGTTATAATGAGTCAAATGATTATTGGGGTTATCGCTTATGTTTTATGCTGCTCCTGCATATATTCTAAAGTTAGTTGATTTTTGATGGCGTTATACTTGAAAGTATTTCTATAAGAGTCGTGTTCTCGATCGTTTATTTAGGAATAATTGGTTCTGTCATTAGGTTTTGCCTTGTACTATTTTATCTTAAAGCAGATCGAAGTAAGTCGAGTTGCATTGATCACCTTAATAACGCCAGTAATAGCATTACTACTTGGGAATTGGCTAAGTGGTAAACTTTTAACTTTACAAATATGGCTAGACCCCATTCTTATTTACTAGGTTTATATTGCTATGAACCACGGGCGCAAACAATCTAATGTATAACGCTCTCAGAATACAAACATTCAAGTTAAGGTTGCACTAATGGACATTATATTTAGAGAATATTGCTCTGTTATCTGGCAGAAAAAATGGGCCTTTTCACTATGCCTTATTGCCTTGGCCACGGCGACATTTTTTGATTACTATGCCCCCATTTTTTACAAAAATATTGCAAATGGTTTTGCACAGCCTTTTTCTGATAATACTTTGCAAATATTGTATGAAAACTTGTCGATGGTCGCACTTTTTTATGCAGGTATTTGGGTGTCTTTTCGCTTGCTTGAGGTCGGTATTATTCCAGTTGATGGCGGTGGAGTAAATTTACTGGAGAAACGGTGTTTTGAGGTTTTACAAAAACAAAAATACGAGTTTTTTGAAAATAGTTTTTCCGGCAGTTTGATTAAACAAGCTAATCGTTTTTCACGATCATTTGAAACGATAATGGATTGGTTTCTATTCCAATTTTTCCAGAGCATTATCGCGATCATCATTTCTTTTGTGATTTTTTATCAGCAACAAAAAGAGTTTGCGATCTACTTTTTAATCTGGGTAATTATGTTCATCACCTGGAATGTTGGCTATTCCATATGGAAACTGCGCTTTGATAAGGCGGTGGCCAAAGCAGACTCTGTTGTTGGTGCAAAATATTCGGATGCAATTAGTAATATTTTCATTGTTAAAAGTTTTGCCCGCGAAGCATCTGAGCAGCTAGGAGTAGATCTAGCTGCCGATGAGGTACTCAGAAAAAAAACCATCGCCTGGATTTTGATGTTTATTTCTTATGCAGTTCAGGGACTGATGACCTTTACCATAGAGCTATTGTTGGTTTATTTGATGATCAAAAAATGGGAAATGGGTAATTTTGAGGTGGGAGAGTTTGTTTTATTTCAAGCAATCTTATTATTGTTAATTCACCGGCTTTGGGATTTTGGACGCAATTTCAGGAATTTTTTCACGGCACTTGCTGATGCCGCAGAAATGGCAGAAGTATTCCGTCGCGATGATACTGAAAAAGACACTATTGGTGCTCAGGAAATCGAGATCAAAAAAGGGGAAATTAATTTTGAATCTCTGTCTTTCAACTACAATAAAAAAGATCAAAAAATTTCAGGATTGTTTGAAAATTTTTCACTCAATATTAAGACAGGAGAGAAAGTTGCCTTAGTTGGACATTCAGGATCAGGCAAAACCTCGTTAACGAAATTACTATTCCGTTTTTTTGACCCTCAGTCAGGGCGGATCTGCTTTGATGGCATAGATGCAAAAAATTATACACTGGCCTCTTTACGAAAACAGATATCGTTGGTTCCACAACAACCGGAATTATTTCATCGCACCATTAAAGAAAATATTAGTCTAGGTAAAGATATTTCAGAACAGCAGTTGATTAATGTTGCTCGCAAATCACATAGCATGGAATTTATCGAAAAGCTTCCTGATCAATTTGAGACTTTAGTTGGTGAGCGTGGTGTAAAACTGTCAGGTGGTGAGAAACAACGCATAGCGATCGCAAGGGCCTTTCTGGAGGAAGCGCCGATTGTTGTTTTAGATGAAGCTACCAGCGCGCTGGATTCTCTAACGGAGAAACAAATTCAGGTATCAATTTTTGATCTCATTGAGAATAAGACTGCTATCGTAATCGCGCATCGCTTATCGACGATTTTGAGAATGGATCGAATAGTAGTGTTAGAAGCGGGAAAAATTATTGAACAAGGAACGCATCAGCAATTGCTAGATCAGAAAGGCAAATATTTCTCTATGTGGCAACACCAGAGTGGCGATTTTTTAGTTGAAGAATAGGTTTTAGCAGAAAGATTTATGAGTCTTCTGTACGGATATATCTCAACCAACTTTTAATTTGTTGGTATTTAACTTCTCCGAGCACAGATTGATATTCATGTTTGCTGTTGTGAAAAAATGTATTGGGTAATTCACCTTGCCAGTTACGATCAATGTAAGAAAACATTTGTTCCGAATCATCAGAAAAAACCCACAGTTTATCGGCTTTAATCCCGCTTTTATTTGAGAAATGCTTAACCATTTTCTCATCAAGTCCAGCATCAGTTGAAACCAGAACGACATTAAGTTCTGGGTGTCTTGGCTGTAGTTTGCCGAGCATATTCATTTCTTTGAAACAATAGCCACAGTCTTTTGACCAAAATACGAGCAGAAAGGGTTGATCTTTGAGTTCAGCTTTAATTTCTTGTAATGAACCCCTTTTGAATTTTTGCACAATAACGTCTTCTGCGAGCACGCTTAATGGCAACATTACAACGGAGGATAGAAGTAAAAAATAGTTAATCAGGCTTCTCATTTTAGATCCAGTCTGTCTTTGAACTGGTTGAATTTTATATAAAACGGTAAGCTCATGCTAGTCTTAGATATAGTTTAAGGGTTCACAGCTGTGATTTAAACTGAGGATCGGGCAATTAATTGAGCCAATATTTTGGCTAATCTATCAATGGATTTACAAACAGGGAGTATTAGACGTTTTTTTGACACCTTGAACATCGACACAACAGTGGCAAGTTATATACCCGTGCTATTTGGAACGGAGGTTTAAATAACTCTATCGTTCTTGCTGGCAAGGCGTGTATGGGGTCAATTTGATCTATGCAGATCCAAAGAGGGTCTCGGTTTTTCTAAATCGTTCGAGTGTGAACTCATCTCGACGTAAGCCATCTTCTATTTGTGAACCGGTGATAGGTTTGCTAAATAAGAATCCCTGCATTACATTGATGCCAAGCTGTTCCACACGTTCTAATTGTTCTATGGTTTCGATTCCTTCAGCAACAATGCGTAAGTTTTTTGCTCGAGAAAATTCAACATACCTTTTGACACGGTCTGCCGTAGCAGTAGTCTCCATCATGCCATTGATATCGGCTCGATCTATTTTCAGAGTGTTGATAGTGTTGGCTGGAAAGTACTGGAAATAGGACTCACTACTGTAGCCTGTACCGAAATCATCTAATGCTAATGTGATACCTCTATCAACAAGCGATTGTATGTTGTACTGAGTGATTGCATCATTTTTGTTGACAAGCTGTCTTTCGGTAATTTCTAGTTCGATTTGTTTTGGATCAATGTCATATTTTTCGAAGACTAAATTTACACGTTCCAGTAGGTAAGGATCCTGTAACTGGCGTGCTGACAAATTAATAGCCATTACTAATGATGTATATTTTGATTGCCACAATTTTATCTTTCGGCAGGCCTCGTCAAGTACCCATTCGCCAACCTCCAAGATCATATCGGAGGATTCTAGTTCATCTATGAAAGCACCGGGTAACATAGGACCTTGTTCAGGGTGAAACCAGCGCAATAATGCTTCCATACCGATAATTCTTCCTTCTTTTACACCAAAAAGAGGTTGGTAGTGGAGTTCGAATTGCTGTTCCTGCAGAGCTTTTTTCAGATCACTTTCGAGATTGTATTTCCAGATAGCCTCGCCGGTTAAATTTTCTGTATACAGCTTGTATCGATTACCTCCAGCGTCAGCAGCACGTTTCATTGCGACAGTGGCGGATTTGATCGACTCATGATAACCATTGCACTCAGGATAAGTTGCAATACCTACACTCGCGGTCATTTTAAAAGTATGCTCATCAATGATGAACCTGCGAGAAAAAGCGCGGACTATTCGTTCTGCAAGAAGTGCAACTTCACTGGTCTTCTCCAAGTTTTCAAGAATCACCATGAACTTGTCATCTTCAATATGGGCAATAGTGTCACCTTTGCGTAAACTTTGATTAAAGAGTTTTGTGGCTTTGGTAAGAACGGCGTCACTTATTCTTGATCCAAGCTTATCTTTTACAGAATGGAAATCTTTAAGGTGTACCGAGAGTAGGCCAATAGAGGCTTGACTTCTGTCCGCTCGGTTTATAGCTTGTTCATACCTATCTTTGAAGAGGGTTGCGTTGGGCAATCCAGTTTTTGGTTCATACAGAAGCTCGGTAGCAGAAACTTCCATATTTCTGCTGCTTGTTGCTTCCATTCTCTTAATCGCGAAGAGTATTTTACTGACGATGTGGTTTGTATCAGTCTCAGATTTTATAATTTGATCTTGTAATCCAAATTCGATCGCTTCATTAGCCTTATTTTGGTCCTCTAGATCCGTCAGGCCAATAACGGGAATACCTAGATCATCAATTTCTAATTCTAAAATTCTATCAATGCTATCCAGTTGTTTTAAGCCAAAATTTAACAGGACGGCATCATATCTATTTTCTCTGAGGCACTTACTCGCTTTGGTAAACATAGAAACCCGCTCATATTTAAAAGTATGAGTAGGATGTTTATCCATTAACGCACGAAAATAATCTGCAAAATCGAGATCATCATCGACTAATAAAATTTGATATTCCTTTTTCACCGAGTACCTGCATCACTATTTTGATCAGGTACAATAAATGCGTTTACCTGACCGGTTATACAGGTCTATGTCGGTCTGTGGTGGAGAAACTTTAGGAACTACAAGGACTCTCCCTGTGGATCTGAAAGCGTTTTAGGTCGACGTATTACAAAGTTACAATTTCAAGATCCAATTTTTCGAGATCAGATCGGCTAGTTGGATTACTGACAACAGCAATATTTTCATTTTGTGGTTGTAAATAAACTTCCGCAACACGCTTTAAATCACCTATAGAAACATCAAGAACAGCTTTTCGGTTTTCTTGTCTGAATTCTGGATGACGTCCATGTAACTTGAGTAAATGTGTCTGGATAGCCTCGCCAGCAGGAGAGTTTGGCCGATCAATTGCACTGATCACCCCAAGAATAGCTTCTTCGAGTTGACGATATTCGTGCTTATTGTCTAACAACCATGTTATTGATTGATCAAAGTCATCTAATGTTTCAGCTATACGTGGATCACGATAAGAAAAAAAGCGAAATGTTCCCGTGCCACTATCATAAGATGCACCAGAACCATAAGCACCACCTTTTTCACGGATAGCAGTGTGTAAATAACCATTGTGCAGAAATCGACTTAATACTGTTAGAGCTACGGCATCAGGATGACTACTTGGAACTGTTGTGTAGGCTTTAGCGCAGAAATTAACTTGTGTACTAGTAAGCCATCCTTGCTTAGTCGTTTCAGTAGAGAAATGCGGATCAAAACTATCGATTATATTGGTCGTTGATCCTGCCCAAATCGTTTTTAGATCAGTCTGGATCTGCTTATGATCTTTTTGTTCAGCCACAATTAAAAATTCATTCGCAGTCGCTAGAATTTTTTGATGTATGGAGATTAAAACTTCTGTAAATTGATCAATACCTTGATCAGCTGAAAATGCTTCATCAAGCTCAATTAGGTTTTTGATCCCGCGTAGTCCTGTCCATTGGTGTCCAAGTTTTGCTGATGGACTCAATCCCGAAGCCGCTGCTGACATTGCAAATGATTGTCCGCTGTTAGTTATTGATGCCTCACGGCTGGCTCTGTACTGGGCAATAATTTCTTTTAATCGCTCAGCTTCATCAAAACGTGGTTTGGTAAAATGATCGTGTATTACACTGGCAAAATCGTGATGCTTTCGGTTTAAACCGGAGACGCTCATTCTGAAAAATGAGTTAATCGTTTGAGCATCTTCGATACTGCCACGGATACTTAATGAAGCATGCACGCCACTACTCACTGAGGACTGTCTAGCTTGCATCTGCAAATAATCCTGATCACCCGCACCTAACTCAGTTATACAATCCGAATAAAGACTGAGAGCTACAATCTCGGTCTCCGTCATTGCAGGCAATGGCAAAATAACGCTTTCATAAACTAAGCCATTGGTCGGCTCGTCATAGCAACTGGTTTTGTAGTTTGAAATTTTAAGTGTCTTGTCTACTGGCAGTGGATAATCGGTAGGTACATCTTCCAAACCAACCTTAGGCAGAACTTCAGGGTTATCTTCAGCATTTTGCCGCGCTTCAAGCTGCTCGGCTAATTTGATAATTTGCTGTTTTTCTGACTCGGATAATTTTGATTTCTGATCAATCAGACGTTGTTTTTCTTCCGCTTCTTTTTTTGCAGAAAGACCCGTATCCGGCACCATCATCATACGAATACGGTGTGGATTATCCAACAAAGCCTCTTTAATCAATGTTTTAATAAAGTCAGGATCTTTTATTTTTTTCCGTAATTGATTAAGTAATGGATCAAGATCTAGCGCCGCAATTGGATCACCTTTATGTAAAGCAATCGGTAAGATGTTTCCGGCAAGTCGTAAACCATAACCTGATGGAATTTCACGTTGATCAAGCTCAAATTGATGCAATACAGATTCAACCATTTCTTGCGATACACCATTGCTAGCAACATCTTCGAAAACGCCTAAAATTAGTTTTTCAATTTCATCAGCTTTTTCTGGATCGGTACCTTCAACACCACAAATGAAAGCTGCCTCGTGAGATGAATTATCAAGGCCACATAAATCGGAAGGTGCATTTGCCAGATCGGTTTTTTCTAAAGCTAGGCGTAGTGGAGACGCGCTATTATCCAGTAACACACCACTAAGCAATTGCATATTCATCATTGCTTCCAGATCAATGATCGGACCGAGTAACCAATGCATCACTAGATGTGTTTTATGTGATGTGTCTTTCTCATCGGTATCGAACGCATAAGGAATAGTAACTCGTTGAGGTTCGGTAAACCGTTGTTCATTAGGAACCGAAAAATCTAATTCTTTACGATCAAACTTGCTCAAAGCCCAATCGTGAATATTCCGTTGGTGCTCTTCGACCGGAAAATTGCCATAGGTAATGATCACCGCATTTGATGGGTGATAATGTTCGGCATGAAATTCTTTTAATTGATCGTAGGTAAGATCAGGAATATTGGCTGGCTCGCCACCACTATTGTGGTGATAGGTTGTTGTTGGAAATAACGCACTGTTAGATGCTTGCCACAGTTGTGAGACGGGTGAACTCATGGCACCTTTCATTTCGTTAAAAACAACACCTTTGAAGACTAAATCAGATTCTGGATCATTAGCTGCTTCGAATTCAACGCGATGCCCTTCCTGGGCAAAATCAAGTGGGTCAAGGCGTGGGAAAAATACCGCATCCAGATACACTTCCAACAGGTTATCAAAATCTTTTCGCGATTGGGAAGAGAATGGATAAGCTGTCCAGTCACTACTGGTCATGGCGTTCATAAACGTATTTAGGGAACGCCGGATCATCATAAAAAATGGATCACGAACCGGAAATTTTTTACTTCCACAAAGTGAGGTATGTTCAAGTATGTGGGCAACCCCAGTTGAGTCTTGTGGTACGGTCGCAAAACCAATCGAAAAACTATTATTATTGTCGTCGGCATCGACATGGAAATGCCGTGTACCAGTCTTCTTGTGCACATATTCCTGCACTTCAATTTTCAGTGAATCGATTTTTTGTTTTCGGATTAGTTCGAACATAAGTAGTGTAAAAACCTTTATATAAAATTATTCGTTTTGCTCAAAAAAGCGCTCTGCATCAAGTGCAGCCATACAGCCAGATCCTGCCGATGTAATGGCTTGCTTGTACACTGGATCTGCCACATCGCCTGCAGCAAAAACACCAGCAATACTCGTTTGAGTCGCATAGCCATCTGGGTTGGTGCCTTTGGTATTTATATAGCCATATTCCATATCCAGTTGTCCTTCGAAAATACCGGTATTAGGTGTATGACCGATAGCAATAAATACGCCATGAACATCAAGATCTCTGGTGCTGCCATCTTTAGTACTTCTTATCCGTGCACCCGTGACTCCCGCATCATCACCTAGTACTTCTTCCAACGTGTGATCCCATTCGATGGTGACATTGCCGTTTTTAGCTTTTTCTTCCAGTTTATTACTGAGGATTTTTTCTGATCGAAATTTGTCTCGACGATGAATGACGGTTACGTGAGAACAAATGTTCGAAAGATACAATGCTTCTTCAACGGCTGTATTACCGCCACCGATGACGACGACTGGTTTGTCTTTATAAAAGAAACCATCGCAGGTTGCACAAGCAGAAACACCGCGACCTTGAAACGTTTCTTCAGAAGGCAGCCCTAAATATTTTGCCGATGCACCCGTGGCAATAATCAAGGCATCGCAACTGTATTCACCCGAATCGCCTTTGAGTGTGAAAGGTGGTTTTTTTAGATCAACTTCTGTAATGGTGTCGAAGATCATTTCTGTATCGAATCGTTCAGCATGCTTTTGCATTCTGATCATCAATGCAGTGCCATCTACACCTTCGTGATCGCCGGGCCAATTATCTACTTCTGTTGTCGTTGTCATTTGACCACCTTGTTGCAAGCCTGTGATCAAAACGGGTTCAAGTGCAGCTCGGGCAGCGTAAACAGCGGCAGAATAACCGGCAGGACCGGAACCGAGAATTAAAAGCTTTTGATGTTTTGTCGTCATCGAGTCGTTCCTTTTCTATATGTTGATCTATTTATGTGCGATTGGTTTGTCCGTAAAGAGATAATCTTTGAGTTCTTTATCCATAGTTGGATCTTGTCTTCTGATCCATTCCAGAACCATTGCTGCGTGTTCTTTTTCTTCATCACGATTGTGTGCGAGGATCGCTTTTAGCTCTTCGTCTTTACAGGCATCTACTCGCTGGTTATACCAATCCACCGCTTCTAACTCTTCCATCAGTGACGTAATTGCGCGATGCATATCCCGCGTTTTATCAGATAGCTCTGAAATAGGTTCGTGATAGCCTTCATTTGACATAGAAACCTCCGGATTGTTAGCAGGAATTTATTTAACAAGGGTCAATTCCTGAGATAAAAAGGGGCGGTGTAAGACCGCCCCTGCGTTTGTTTTAGTAGTAAAAAATATTTACTAATACTGATTACAGATCCTGGTTTACAAATTATCCGCATTATCAGAAAGATAGTTTGCAACGCCGTCAGCGTCAGGAACCATGCCTTTGTCGCCTTTATTCCAACCTGCTGGACAAACTTCACCATGTTCTTCAGTGAATTGCAGTGCTTCAACAAGTCGGATCATTTCATCAACATTTCGACCAAGTGGAAGGTTATTGACACTTTGTGATTGAATGATACCTTCTTTATCGATCAAAAATGATCCACGCAGAGCTACGCCAGCAGGATGTCGCACATCATATTTTTTCATGATTTTTTGTTTTGTATCAGCAACCAAAGGATATGAAACCTGGCCAATACCACCTTTGTTGACGGGTGTTTCACGCCATGCGTGATGAGTGAATTGCGAGTCAATTGATACGCCAATAACTTGAGTGTTTAGCGCTTCGAACTGTTTTACACGGTGATCATGTGCAATCAATTCTGATGGACATACGAAAGTAAAGTCGAGAGGATAAAAGAATAACACTACATATTGACCACGATAATCAGACAGGCTGAAATCCTCTTTTATAGAGCCATCAGGCATGACGGCAGCGGCTGTGAAATTTGGTGCTTTTTTAGTGACGAGTACGCTCATTAGTTTTTCCTATATCTGTATTATTTTAAAAAAAGGTTATTAACTTTATCTTGGGGTTAATTAAAGTAACCACCATTAGATTTTTTGTAAAATTAATTGTATCTATAGTTACGATAGAAAATTACTATACAGTTCAACCCTATGTGTGAACATCAGTAGTTTAACTGATCCAGAGTAGGTTTTTGAGAACTATATTGAGTATTTTGAAGAGATCAGTTTTTTGATTATCTATTTAGTCCAATAAATGCTACATGTCGATATGTATTCTAAAAAATCTTTCTACCAGAATAAACAACGCATCTCTATACTAGGAAGAGTGTATATTAGATAATTCACGCATGACTCTGGCTCTGAAATTCGACGAAGTAAAAAAATCTTATGGTAAGCAAAAAGTGCTAGATGCTATCTCGCTCGATATTGGCAAGGGAAGTATCGTCGGCCTTATTGGTGAAAATGGTGCTGGTAAAACGACTTTGATCAAATGTATGTTGGATTTTTGTGAACTCCAATCAGGTAGCATAGAAATATTTGGAATTGATCATCGAATAACCGGATCCCGTTCACGATTAGCTTTTTTACCAGAGAGATTTACGCCACCTTATTTTGTTACCGGTACGGATTTTCTAAAACACATGTCTAGAATGAATCAGATAAAAGTTGATTCAAATGTCTTGGAGAAAACGATGCTTGCATTAGATCTTGATCCGACAGCACTTAATAAACTGGTTCATGCATTTTCTAAAGGTATGGCGCAAAAATTGGGTTTGGCCGCAGTTCTTATGAGTGAAAAAGAGTTATTGGTGATGGATGAGCCAATGAGCGGGCTTGATCCTAAGGCCCGCATTTTACTAAAACGCCGTTTAGTCGCACTCAAAGAAGAAGATAAAAGTCTGTTCTTCAGTACCCATTTGCTTGCAGATGTTGAAGAGCTTTGTGATCAGGTCGTCATTCTCCATAAAGGTAAACTGAAATTTGTTGGTAGTTCGCAGGAATGCTGTGAACATTACGATGCATCGACATTAGAAGAAGCTTATATTTCCTCGATCTCATAATCGTGAGTAATCTCTGCAGTTTTACCGAGCATCAAAGATGCTGAGCAATACTTTTCCGCAGAAAGTGAAACTGCTCGTTTGACTTGTGATTCTTTAATGTTACGACCACGGACAATGAAGTGTGCATGAATTTTAGTAAACACCTTCGGTATTTCTTCAGATCGCTCAGAACTTAGCTCAACCTCCACACTAAAGATATCCTGTCGTGCTTTTTTTAGCATAGAAACGATATCAAATTGAGCACAACCACCCATCCCTAGCAATAACATCTCCATTGGACGTGCGCCCAGGTCACGGCCACCGAATTCTGGCGCCCCATCCATCACAACAGAATGACCGCTCCCAGACTCACCGATAAATGTCATGTGCTCGACCCATTTAACCCGTGCTTGCATTAATTTACTCCTTTTACTACCGTTTTGTTGAGGCCAAGCGTATCATATATTGTCTTATTAGAAACTGCTTAGAAGGGTATATTTCTTCTTATATAGATATGCTTCTTAACTCTTTTTGGGTTTAGGATGTTAGTCTGAATTGGAACTGTAATTATGGAGGAGGTAACGTGGTTATCCCTGTTTTCAAAGCACCAGAAACACCTGAATATATCGAGAAACTTCTGGAGCAGTCTCATCGAAAAACGTTTCCTGCGAAAAATACGATCTTGCGTCAGGGTGATCCTGCCACTGAATTACTTTATGTTGTTGAGGGATCGGTTTCGGTATTACTGGAAGATGAGAAAGGTCGTGAGATCGTCCTTGCCTATTTGAATGAAGGCGAGTTTTTTGGTGAACTTGGACTTTTTGAAGACGATATCAAGCGAGTTGCATTTGTTCGAGGGCGTACACCCTGCGAAATAGCATATATTGCGTATGACAAGGTTAGAGTACTAGCGGAACAGTACCCAGCTCTTCTATTCCGTATCTCCAAACAGTTGTCGACACGTTTGCAAAAAACAAATCGAAAAGTCGGCGATCTGGCATTCATGGATGTTTCTGGTCGTGTTGCCCGAACGTTACTCGAACTTTGTAAAGAACCAGATGCAATGACCCACCCGGATGGAATGCAGATCCGTATTACTCGTCAGGAACTTGGGCGAATTGTTGGTTGCTCAAGAGAAATGGTCGGTCGTGTATTAAAAGGACTTGAAGAACAAATGCTCATTACCGTTTCAGGTAAAACGATTGTTGTACTTGGTGTTCGATGAATAAGAAGGTGTGATCAAAAAAGATTCTCTTTCAAACTTGACAATTTTCCTCGTGAGCAGCAAGATCGCGCGTCCTGAACGAAATACAAAGGCTATGTAGCTCAGCTGGTTAGAGCACATCACTCATAATGATGGGGTCCCTAGTTCGAATCTAGGCATAGCCACCATATAAATCAATCACTTAGTTACGTTCCTATTTTGACTTGATCCCTAGAGGCTACATTCCTAGTAGCTCATATAAAACTCTTAGTGCCACTGATAATAATCTAAATCTCAACAATACGAGAGACTTATGTCAATAGTGTGTTTGAATATACCAAGAACGATGGCTCCTTACGAGAGATTGATATGTCGAACTTTGTCTTTGATGCGTTAAAAGATCAATACAAAATGACAGGTGAACAACAATATGTTTTCTATACACAATGTGGCAAACCTTTTCTTTGCTATGTAGAGTTACCTTATCGTAGAGGGTAGACAACTGTTACTCGAGATTTACAAAAACTGCTCAAACTAAAGAGTGTTTTCTAGAAAAGGTGAGTGGCGTTACACTCGTTACTATCTTCATATTACCCTTAACTATGTTTAAAGTTTGTTCTAATTCCTAAAAGTTTATAGCGATCTTAAGTTGTTAGGAGTTAGGGTGCTTATCCCTTAGAGAGTATATATTGAAAATATACCTTAGAGAGTATATATTGAAAATATACCTTAGAGAGTATATATTGAAAATATACCTTTAAGAGGATATTAATTGTGAAAGTTACGACAACAAAAGCACTAGGAATTATGTTGCGGGATCAACGTAAGCACAAATCTATTACTCAGTCAGTATTATCTAAACGCGCTGGGGGACTGAAACAATCTACAGTCTCAAATTTTGAAAACAATCCCAGCTCATCAAGAGTGGACACTCTTTTCAAGTTAGTTAACGCACTAGGGCTTGAAATACAAATTGTTGAGAAGCAGGTACCCACCAGACTAGAAGGTGATGAATGGTGAAAAAACTGAATGCGCTGATGAATGGTATTCAGATAGGGATACTTGAAAAAACACGTGGTGGCGGAATGACTTTCAGTTACAACAAGGAGTGGTTAGAGAGCCCTGAAAGACGATCAATTTCATTATCAATGCCATTATCTTCTTCTGCATATAGTGGCAACGAAGTATATAATTACTTTGATAACCTATTACCAGATAATCCTGCGGTACGTGATCGGGTCATGACCAAGTTTTCAGTACCTGCTGATCACCCATTCGATATTTTGGCGGCTATTGGCCATGACTGCGTTGGAGCTTTGCAATTAGTTTCAGATGAAGTTCAATATAGATCTAAAATAGAGGCAAAGACCCTAACAGAAGCAGATGTCGCCAACCAATTGCGGCGTTATAGAGAAAACCCGATGGGTATGGATGAAGAGTATGATTTCCGAATCTCTCTCGCAGGTGTCCAAGAAAAAACAGCATTACTTTTACAAGATGGTGTCTGGAAAAAGCCCCTCGGTGCTACGCCAACGACGCACATACTTAAGCTTCCCGTCGGCGTAATACAAAATGCAGCAGGCAATATTGATCTGAGTTCAAGTTGTGATAACGAGTGGACATGTCTGGAGCTTATTAGAAATATTGGTATACCTACTGCGTCGGCATGGGTAGAAAACTTTGAAGATCAACGAGTATTAGTCGTTAAGCGTTTTGACAGACGATGGACTCAAAAAAGAGACTGGTTGTTACGCTTACCTCAAGAAGATATTTGCCAAGCGATGAATTTGCCATCAAGTAAAAAGTATCAAACTAATAGTGGCCCAGGGATCAGAGAATGTCTGGATCTACTTCAAAATAGTAGTAATAGTTACGAGGATAAAGTTAACTTTATCAAGCTGCAGATACTTTTTTTACTTTTATCAGCACCAGATGGACATGCAAAGAATTTCAGCCTTTCTTTACATAGAGGGGATAACTTTTCCATGACACCTGTCTATGATGTGCTATCAATATATCCAATTGATAATAAACAGTTAGAGCACAGAGCTAAATTAGCAATGGGATGGATGGGAACGACAAAAGGTTATCGGTATAAAATTCAAGAAATTCAATTGCGACATATTTTATTTACAGCAAAAAAGTTAGGCTTACTTGATGAGGTAGAAGCGTTCATTTCCAATATAGATTCATCAATGGAAACTGTATTGAAACAAACTCAGGATCAAGCTAAAAAGAAAAATATTGATCATAGTGTATCAAACCCAATTCTTGAGAAGACACATGAGAAAGTATCCTGGTTGCAGCGATCATATGATTCTTTACAGTGATTTATGTAGAAATAAATAGGTTAACCGTTGTTGAATTTGAGCTGGTGCTCGAGCATCTTCATACTTGCATATGAACTTTTACAGGAATGGTTTTATGTTGCTGAACAACACGTTTTAGAAGTGACTTTTTAGAGAGTGATCTTATATTAGTCCTAAAGTGTCACAAGTGGACTCAATTGTGAGGGTGGTATTGGATCCGCGATGATAGTGACTGCGACTTTCGGTTTGATTGCAGTTTGTATGTATTGAAACGATTGTCGAGCTAAACGCCGTGTTAGTTGTTGATCGATCATTAGGCTGAAACTAAGATTGTTGTGATCTGTCGTATTTACGTGGCTACAAAATTCAAACAAGGCTAAAATCAATTCATGTCGATCCGTAGAGAAAGAGAAACTGAACAGGCTTTTACAAACTGGCAAAGGGAGTTGCTCTTAGCCTGTCAAAGTTGGCAGCAATCTGGAATTGATCGCCGTGAATTTCTAAAACGAGCATCAGCGGCATTCACATTGGTGGCGTTTATTCCCACCCGGCTTAAAGCAAATCAAACAAAATCAGAAACAATAACCACTGAGTGGCGAGAAGATCCATGGTGGACATTGTTTGAACTACAAGAACATCTATTTCCACATACCGATGATGCGCCGGGCGCCAAAGATATTCATGCAACACTTTATTTAAAAAAAGAGTTGGTCAGTCCATTTACCCCGAAAAAAGAAGCGGATTTTATCATCAAGGGTGTCGAGTGGTTAAACGGTATGGCGGTGAGAACGCAAAAGGAACGATTTGTAAATCTAGATGATCAAAAACGTGAAGCTGTTTTACGCCAGATAGAAAAGAGTCAAGAAGGACAACGTTGGCTTTCGTTAGTGATTTATTATGTTCTCGAAGCATTGTTAACTGATCCGATCTACGGAGGTAACCCCGATGGTTCTGGTTGGAAATGGTTATCACATCATGTTGGTTACCCTCGGCCAACCAAAGATAAAACCTATTTGAAACTATGAAAGATTATGACGTTTGTATCATCGGATCAGGGGCCGGCGGCGGTCCAGTCGCGTTAACCCTGGCAGAGGCTGGCTATTCAGTTTTAGTTCTGGAAAAAGGGCCGTGGTTTACCGAGCAAGATTTCTTCAAAGATGAACTAGCTTGTTGTCTGCGACAATCATACACGCCTGATTTGAAAGACGAACAACACGTAATCGAAGAACGAAACGATGATGGCGTTTGGGAAGGCGAGCCGACATCAGAATCAAACTGGACTTTCTGGAATGGCAATTGTGTTGGTGGTGCATCCAACTTTATGAGTGGTTTTTTTCATCGACTTAAGCCTGTTGATTTTCGTCTTGCCTCAGAGTTTGGTCCGATTAAAGGCGCTGCTACGGTAGATTGGCCAATTAGTTATGACGATTTAGAACCCTATTATGCAAAAGTAGAACAAACTGTCGGTGTTTCTGGTCTGGTAATTGATCATCCAAATCAGGAACCTCGATCAACAAAAGATTTTCCCTATCAACCAACCTTGGAACATCCTATTTCAAGTTGGATAGACAAACATTGTACTGATCTAGGTTATCATCCAATGCCCGTTCCAAGAGCGGTTTTACCGAAACCCGTGGGTGAGCGAAACGGGTGTTCCTATTCAGATTACTGTGGCAGTTATGGTTGTGCTACCGGGGCAAAAGGCAGCTCGCGCGCAGCGTTATTGAACAAAGCGATCGCCACTGGAAAATGTGAAGTTCGTCCCTATTCCAAAGTATATAAACTCGAAAGCGATAGCGGTGGCAAAGTCAGCACGGTTCATTACTATAATGCAGAAGACAAAACGAAAAAAGTCGATGCAAAGATCTATGTTGTTGCCTGTCATGCCATCGAAACATCACGCTTGTTGTTATCATCACTAGGAAAAAAACATCCAGATGGACTTGGGAATTCCAGTGGTCAGCTCGGTAAAAATTTATTGTTTTCTTCCGGCGGTTCGGGTCAGTGTGATCTTGATTATGCTGATCTAAGCGAAGCAGATGCGGAGGCATTAAAAGTCCGCGGCCCTTTTATTAATCGTGCCCTACAAGATTGGTATACCTACAAAGATCAAAAATCTGATCAAATTGTTAAAGGTGGAACGATTGAATTCTTGTTCACTCATCCAAACCCTGTCTCGCAAGCTAATCAACAAAAATGGGGTGAAGATGGTTTGGTCTGGGGTGAGGAACTAAAGCATCGGATCAAATCGCAATTTACGGATTCACGATATCTAAAATTCGAAACATTTTGTGACTGGTTACCGAACGATAATTGCTATGTGACGTTAGATCCAAAAATTAAAGATAAATGGGGATCGCCAGTAGCAAATGTACGTATTGGATATCATGGTGGCAACTTGCGACCCTCGCATCAACTTGATGATAAAGCAAAGGAAGTATTAAAAAGCTTGGGAGGGAAAAGTATCCGATCAAATGTTAGCACCTACCCTCCACCAAACCTGGTTGCGGGTGGTTGCCGTTTTGGGAATGATCCAGAAACATCAGTTCTGAATGTTGATTGTCGAGCACATGATGTAGAAAACCTCTATGTGACTGATGGTAGTTTTATGCCGACAGGTGGCAGTGTTCCTTACACCTGGACGATATATGCCAACTCATTTCGGGTTGCGGATAAGATCAAAAAAGAACTTGGCTAGCTTGTTGGTTAAACAAAATATTTTTGTTTGAAATAAAGCACTAATAAAGATTTAGGTTTTTTTACGAGATCACTTTTTGATATTTTTGTCTTCGGATGTTTTATCCAAACTTACTGAATCGGTTTTTAAGTTGCCCAAACGTATCCAAAGAGGCCGATTGTTTTGCTTGGACATATCTAGACTAAAAAATGATAGAAGGAATTGTAATCCGGTTAACAGAGGCAAAGCAGCCAACATAATCGTACCAGCAGTGGCCGCTTCACCGGTTATTACACTGTGTCTCCATTCAGTTAGGCCAAAGATGCTCCCAAACAGGATTAGAGGAATTGATAGAATGAGAAAAACACTGGCAAGGCTAAAACCCCTCAAAAAGTATGTGTAAAAAATTCGTTTAAAAAACTTTATCAGGTTTTTAAAACCAAATTCGAATAGACTTTTTTTAGACTAAGGTTGCTATCTTCATCACCGTAAACCGCAGGGATTGGTATATCTAATACAACGGCATCAATCGATCCCAATCGATATAGCATATCTGTTTCAAAAAAATAGCGTTTCTCCATGCGTTCTAAATGTAGCCATGGGAGAATTTTTGTGTGTACTTCGATAAAACCTTTTGTAGGATCCATCACATGCCACAGCCCGGTTGAAGCTTTGCTAATAAAAGATAAACCAGCATTTCCGATCAGCCTGGTAATAGGCATCCCTGTTAAATAGTCAGAACTAAAAAAACGATTTCCTTTTGTATAATCAGCTTCTCTTCCGATAATAGGAGAGATCAGATTGGGAATGTGTTTTGAGTCCATTTGGCCATCACCATCTACTTTAATAGCGATGTCAAAGCCATTAAGTATTGCTGCATTCAAACCGGTAATAACAGCAGCACCAACACCTGCATTTTGTTGCAGTTTAATGACACTTATAGCGTTATTCTCGCCCAGGTATTTTTCCACTTCACTTCCAGAGTTCTCCGGACAGCCATCGTCAATTACAAAAGTATGATCAACATACTCCTGTAAATTATTGACCACAGATACAATCTGCTTAGTGGCTTTATAGGCAGGAACAATTGCGCAAACTTTCATGAGAGATTCATCATTTAGATATGAGTTCTTCAAAAAAAAATAATCGCGAAATAATAAAACTGTTAAGCACAACAAAAACTATGGTAACCAATTTTACTGAATATGGTTTGGACATTAATGAATACAATAATTTATTAAGAAATAAGCAAAACACAGATTAAAAATAAAATTGATCAAGTATTTAAATAAACAAATCGCTTGAAAAATTAGACTTTAATTTGAAGGTATACACTTTTTTTTAAACCCCTAAAGAATCTTTCCATCACACTATTGTGCCTCAAGCACTTCGGGGGTAGGCTCTCCCAGCAGATCCCCTTCGACTCATGCTTTGAGTGATATTTAATTGGTTGAGGTGATCAACAAACAAGTTCGCTGAATACTGTACACCCTGATCTGAATAAAAAAGTAATTGGCTCGTGTCAGACTGTTGTCTTCGAATAGCATGGTTTGTTTAATGTATCCTTTCTAAGGTCGCATGGATGTCTTGACATCGCCCAACCAACAATTTCTTTTGACCCTAAATCAAGCACACAGGCCAAATAACCCCAACCTTGATGAGTGCTAATGGTTTTCGGCTGAAACTGACGTCCAAGAATATTTTCTGTTTTGATATGAGGTTTGTCTGTGTTTGGATAGTCATGTTTTTTTCGAGGCGCGGTGGCAAACACATTTGCTTTTCTCATCAATGTGGCAGTTCGAAAGATCCCAAGCTTAAATCCTTGATTAATTAAAGATGCATGTATGCGTCGTTTACCATAGGTATAGCATGTTTTAACCACAATGGTTTTGATTGATTCCAGGATGATATGTTCTTGATGACCAACCGGTTTCTGTTGGCATTGATAGTAATAAGTGTTGGGATCAGTTTCGAAAACCCTGCATAATTGGTGAACCATATAATCAGGAGTGGCCTTTTTCATCTCAATGATCAACGTAGATTGCTGTTGTCTCGAATGAAAAAGACCGCTGCCTTTTTCAATAATTAATTATCACTTTGCAGTTGTTTAATTTGTTTTTATAATACTTGAATACGTTATTTTACCGATTGCTATAGCCCTCGTTAACTATCAATTTGGCATAATCCTACTGAAAGATTGGCACGTTGTTTTCGGTTCATTTATAGCTATTAATATTTGTATGTTAGGCTATAAATCCATTTAATTTTATTAGATCATTACAAAATTGTGTGATGTCCCCTATTACATGTGTTTTATAGGTTCAACTCATATGTTTGTTTTTTTAAAGTTAATTATAAATATTACCTATAATGAGATCCTCCAACCCACAATACAAAAGAACGACGAACACCTTTAGTTACTTTTGTTACTCTATGCAGCATATATGAAGGGAAAATAAAGACTGCGCCTTTTGCTTTATTCGCTGTTATGAAACTATTATCTTCATAATTTCCTCCTGTGAATAATTGTAAATCTCCCCCTTCATATTCACTGGGGTCAGATAATTGAACCGTGATAGAGATTTTTCGTTTTGATAAAAGGTTTGGGCCTATATCTTGATGCCAGTCGTAATGACCTTTGTCTGTAGCATAATACTCTGTATATTGTATTTGCTCTGGGAGGTGAGATAGGTTGAATTTCCAAAGTTCATCATTGGCAGCAACCACCATATTGGATAACTTTTCATATAACCAATACCAGCTATCCTCTTGAGGGATCCATCTAACTTTTGAAGAACGAACACTATCTTCTATTCCACCAGCCGTTGTAGCTTTTTGAGCTTCTAAAGATTGAACTCCGGTATAAATTTCATTTAATTCTTCTTTATCAAAACCTTCTTCATACAAGTAATGATTTTGAGGGTCATTTTCTTTTTGGTTAAAGTTTAAACTATTAAACATAATGCCTATTTTCTAGGTCCAACATTTACTAAACTTATACCCGCTCTTTGGTAAAGAAAATTAAAGTACCGTTTTCGTTATATTTTCTACACCTCCTAAATCAAACTAAATCGCCAAGAACTGGTAATATTACAGTATCTATTGTTCCTATTATCCTCCATGGAAGTGTTAAAAAATATGTCCTTATAACTTACCCCCTTTACACATTTGCTCTCTAACCTTAGCAGTTGATATTTCATGTGCCTCAGATGGGTATGCGTTTTATTATAACTCCCCTTTCTATAATTAATAGATTCAATATCCGAAGTTTTAATAATGTTAACAATTTAGTTTTTAGGAGTTATTCCAGATAATATCATGTGAAGTATTATCTAAAGATGAGAAGAAGTTGTTTAAGTTAAGTATAAACAGAATCGATTAAGAGCAGGAACACAATGTCAGGTATCGTCTTACATAAGATCAAGCAAAATTCTCATCAAATGGTACTCTATTTTTCAACATGTCATAAATAATGTGAACCAATTTTAGTATAGCTGCACCAACAATGGCCATTTTTTACTTACCTGCTTTGGTTAAGCGCAGCTTTAATTTCACTATTAGTGGATTGTACCGTAGTGCTACTAACGCCGGCATAAAAAACGCTTTGCGTAAATTTTAGAACGCCCCATCTTTGACATGCTTGCTCGTGAACGTAATGACGCGCCAGGCTCTCTGTTTCTCGGAGCAACATCCATAAAAGTCGCTAATGCTTTTGCATTTTTAAAGTGAGTGATCTGACTAAACTCAGAAAGAATAACGTTGATGGTTGCCTCACCGATACCAGGAATGGTTTCTAGTAATACCTTTTGTTGCTTCATGCCAGGATGATTATCAATATTTAACTTGGCATAGAGTACCTAATACTTAAGCACTACCTCTTTACATAAATATTTATACCAAGGGATTATTTTGGTGAACACGTATATCCGATAGACTGATTCACAGTTAAGTGCAGTGCCCATTTGTCCATAACTGAAGTTATCTGGGTATTTATAATTAACAATAATAAGAGATTAACATGACGCCTACAAAGGATGCGGGAAAGATCTTGGATGGGCACGGCGAAGCATGTGAAAAGATAGTTGATGATGATTCTAACAGCAATAGTCATGCTGGTGGAACGCCAAAGTAAAGTACTAACCAAGATGCGGGTAACGTTAGTGATCTAGCTAATACATTTGTAACGAAGCTCGGTAGCGGATGTAGATAGTATCAATTTCTTTGGTTATGAGATGTATGGTTTTCCATTATAAAGATAAACCAGGGTGGCACGGCAGGGCATGATCACTTTCAAAGTTTCATTTTATAAAGTGGTATAAAACAAAAATCCCAGAACAATTGTTTTGGGATTTTTGATTAACTTTAGTTTTGATTTGGCCATAATATTACAGACAAATTTAAGTCCATGTAGGGATGATTTTTCTCATATTTCACATTTATTTTTCGGCAACGATATAACACAACCAGCCTGCCTCGGGTTCACCAGTTTCGGTGGCGATAAATTCACCACTACCTTCACCAGTTTCTTCATCATAACCTTGCATGTGGATCGTTGTTTTAGAGAAACCAGCTTCTTTAAGAAGTTCACGAATTTCTGGTATAGACCATAGTCGCCAGGTATATATGAATGCTTTGTTGAGCCTTGATCCGTCGGGAAATTTAAAATGTAAATAGCACGTCATTTTATGATTGATAGGATTAAATTCAGCTTGATGCCAGATATAGGTAAAGTTCTCATGCTCTGTCCGTTCACGTAATACTTTTGGTGCTTCATAACCACCAAAGGCATCAAGGAAAAAGATACCATCTTCTACCAGTGAGTTGCGAACACTTCTGAAATATTGCTTCATGGTTTTTCGATCCATGAACAGCCAATAACTGAAGTTCATCGCGAGAATAATATCGACAGGATCGGTTTTAACTTTCAATACATCTTCTTTAATCAACTCAATACGATTTTTTGTTTTGCCACGTAATTTGCCAATATTATTTTTTTGCCCCCAATCAAGTACTTCACTATCAAGATCAATACCGTAGGCACAGTTGTCTTTTCGACGTTGCACCCACTCACAAGCGGTGTTTCCTGTGCCGCAAAAATCTTCGCGTAGTAACATTGCGGATTTTCCGCGTAACTCGGCGTACATTTCATCGACAAAATCGATTTCGGCTTCGACGCATTGAACTGATTGTTGGTATAAAACATGTCTGTCTGCTAAGTCGGCCATTTTTGCTTTTTTTATTCGTGCCATGAAATCTTCGTTTAGTTCCTTTTTTGATTAACTTTATAGAGGTTGATCATAACATCGTAATAAATATGCAATATACTTAGATTATGGATGCGATCAATTTAAAAAACCCAGATTTGTATAACAACCGCGAACTCAGTCTTTTAGAGTTTAATCGTCGCGTATTAGCAATGGCCGAAGACCCAGACGTGCCATTGCTTGAACGTTTGCAATTTATGACTATCACAAGTACCAACCTGGACGAATTTTTCGAGATCCGAATTGCCGGCTTGAAACATCAAGTGGCTTTTGCATCTGTGCAAACCGGTCCAGATAATCTTAGTCCGGTTGATCAACTAAAACGGGTGAGTGAGTCTGCACATCAATTGATAGAAGAACAATATAGGATCCTTAATACTCAATTGATTCCAGATCTTGAGGAAGCAGGGATCAAGTTCTTACGTCGTGTTGATTGGGATGAAAAAACGGCGGCTTGGGTTCGTCGTTATTTTACTCATGATGTGTTGCCTGTTGTGAGCCCGATTGGTTTAGATCCGGCACATCCATTCCCGCGAATTTTAAATAAAAGTTTAAATTTTATTGTTTCGTTGGAAGGCAAAGATGCCTTTGGACGAAATAGTGGAATTGCGATTGTACAAGCGCCACGTTCACTACCACGTTTACTGCAAATTCCTGATCATGTCAGTGGTGGTTCCTATGATTTTGTTTTTCTCTCGTCGATAATTCATGAGCATGTTTCTGATCTTTTTCCGGGGATGCAGGTAAAGGGATGTTATCAATTCCGTGTAACGCGAAATGGTGATCTTTTTGTCGATGATGAAGAGGTTGATGATTTACTCCGTGCATTAGAAGGGCAGCTACCTTCCAGGCGATTTTCTCAAGCAATGCGATTGGAAGTGGCTGATAATTGTCCTCCAGAAATTGCACAGTTTTTGTTAGATCAATTTAAATTGACCGCGGATGATTTATATCAGGTACATGGACCGGTTAATTTAAAACGTTTGATCCACCTGTATGATCTGGTTGATATTCCGACGTTAAAATACCCAGGTTTTATACCTGGCATTCCAAAAACTTTGACACTTGGAACGGACAATTTCGAAGCAATCCAGCAAGGTGATATTTTACTTAATCACCCCTTTGAGTCTTTTGCACCCGTATTGGAGTTTATTCGTCAGGCAGCATCGGATCCCAACGTTCTTTCTATTAAGCAGACCTTGTATAGAACCGGTGCAGATTCTGCCGTGGTAAACGCCTTAGTTGAAGCGGCGCGAGCAGGTAAGGAAGTCACAGTAGTCATAGAACTACGTGCACGTTTCGATGAAGAGGCAAATATCGAACTTGCTAATAAACTACAAGAAGCCGGTGCGCATGTTGTGTATGGTGTTGTTGGCCATAAAACACATGCGAAAATGTTATTAGTTGTGCGTAGAGAAGGCCGTCGACTAAGTCGCTATGTGCATTTAGGGACTGGAAATTACCATGCAAGTACAGCGCGTGTTTATACCGATTATGGTCTTTTCACCTGTGATCCTGATTTTGCGGAGGATGTACATAAAATTTTCCATCAGCTTACTGCACCCGGTAAGCCAGGTAAATTAAAAAAACTACTGCAGTCACCTTTCACGTTGCATAAATCAATATTGAAATTTATTGAAGAAGAAATTGAACACGCGAGAGCTGGAAAGCAGGCAAAAATCATTGCAAAGATGAATGCGCTAACCGACCGTGAAATTATCCGGATGCTATATAGTGCATCACAAGCGGGTGTGAAAATTCAGCTTATCGTAAGGGGTGTATGCTTACTTAAACCTGGGGTGAAAGGCGTGTCGGATAATATTTCTGTACGATCAATTATCGGGCGTTTTCTTGAGCATCCCCGGATTTATTATTTTTTAAATGATGGTGATAGCCATTTATATTGTTCCAGTGCTGATTGGATGGAACGAAACTTTTTCCGTCGGATTGAAGCGTGTTTTCCTATTGTCGATCAAAAATTAAACCAACGGGTTTTAAAACAAGGTTTGATGCTGTATCTCTCCGATAATACACAGGCCTGGACTCTACAAGTGGACGGCGGCTATGAAAGAACGAGTCCTAAAAAACTGGATCCGAAGTCTGCTCAGGAAATATTGCTTGAAGAATTAGGTGACTAGCAGCATTTTGTTATTCGTATTTAAGCAGATAACCGGCTGCGTTAAGATAACAAGACTCTTGTTTGAGATCTGCTTTGGTTAGCGGATGTTCTTCAAGCCAATTTTCTGGAAAGCTCAATTTTATATTATATTGATCTGGCGCTAAGTTTATTTCTGGTAGTTCGATGTCTGACTGGCCTCGGTGTAGTACGACGGCCAGTCTTAATAACACACACAGTCTTTCCACCCTGGTCTGATGAGGTTTTGGTAGCTGGCCTACCTCTGTAAGAGGAAATTTACGTCGGTGGCCTCTTACAATGGTCGCTAGTAGTTGTTGATCATGGCGTGAAAACCCTGGCATGTCTAAGTTAGATAATAAATAATATCCATGTTTATGATATAGGGTATATGAAATTGTTGTACCGATTTCATGCAATCTTGCCGCCCAGTGTAGTTGCTGCTCGTAGTCACGAAGCTTCCAAATTTTTTTCGATTGCTTAAAAAAACCAAGTACGCTTTTTTCGACGCGATTAGCTTGTTCAGTATTGATTCTGTAGTGTTGTTCCAGAGTCTCTACCGTACCTTCACGGACGTCTTCTTTTCGTATTCGTCCTAATAGATCGTATATTGCCCCTTCTCTCAGAGCACCATCTGAAATAAACATGCGATCAATTTTCAGTGATTTAAAGGTCGCTGCGAGGATTGCGACACCGCCTGGAAAGATGGCAACTCGATCTTGGGCTAATCCTTGTAACGAAATGTTGTCAATGTGTCCCACATCGATCAAGTAGTCTGATAATTTGTTGAGCGCTGGTCTTGTGATGCCATTTTCACTCCAGCCTTGTGCGATCACAACATTACGAATGGCTAGAATTGTTCCCGATGCACCTATTGCTGTCTCCCAGCCTAGTTTTCGATAGGTTTTTTCTATTGTTTCAAGTTCCATTAATGCGGCGAGCTCAGCTTTTGCCATTGAGTTAGAATCAATTTTGCCTTTCTTAAAAAATTTATCACTAAAAACCACACAACCCATATGTAGACTTTCCATTTTTCTTGGTTTGAAGTGATGGCCAAGTATAAATTCAGTACTACCACCACCTATATCCATCACTAAACGGCGATTATTATCGTCTTCGAGACTATGTGAAACACCAAGGTAAATAAGGCGTGCTTCTTCCCGACCAGAAATTATATCGATTGGGTGACCAATTGCTTCTTCAGCTCGGATCAAAAATTCGGTGCTATTTTTAGCTTTACGTAGAGTATTTGTCCCAACTATACGTACACTGCCTTTTGGCATATCACGCAGGCGCTGGCCAAATCGAGACAGACACTCTAATGCGCGATTCATAGAATCTTCAGACAAACGGTTTTTGCTATCGAGACCAGTAGCCAGTCGAATACTTTCTTTGATTTTATCGACCAATTGTAGTCGGCCATCAGACAGCTGCATTACGATCATGTGAAAACTGTTTGAACCCAAATCAACGGCGGCAACATGGGTTATTTCGAGACTGCTCATGAACGATTATTGTATACTATCGTAGATCTACCGTCAGTTTAGACACATTACTTAATAATTTGAGAGCTTAAATAGCTTGTCGTAGGAACAGTGTTAAAGGAAACATAAATCAGGAGTTCTACCATTAAGAGTGGTCAACCATACTATTAAAATTCGAATATTCACGGCTCTATTTAGCCTAGTTCTTTCCACATTTGCTTATTACTTTGATGATATTATCAACAATGATGGCATCTTATACATGCAGGCTGCACAGGCTTTTCTCGACGGGGGTTTGTCAGCGGCCACAGAGGTCTATCCATGGCCTTTTTTTTCAATTATTGTTGCTTTTATTCATCAACTCAGTGGCCTTCCGCTTGAGATCAGTGCTTGCGTATTAAACACGCTTTTGTTTGTTTTATTAACCGATGTATTGTTACAAATCAGCATGAAATTATTGACTGATGAACGACAGTGGTTCATTGCTGCATTATTGATCCTTTGTTTTTTCACCCTTAATGAATACCGACATTTCATTATAAGAGATATTGGCTATTGGTCTTTTTGTTGTTGGACATTGTATCGATTTATATTGTTTCTTGAAAAGTCTTCTTTGAAGAATTTTATTTCTTGGCAACTTGCGGTTCTTGCATCTATTTTATTTCGTTTGGATGGGTTGGTTATTTTTCTCGGGCTGCCTGTGTATTTACTGGTTGCTTCATCGTCAAATTATATGCCCGAGCAAGGTTCTAAACCAAACTACAAAATTATTTTCTTTCTAATTTTGATCTCTACTTTGGTTATAGGAACTGTATTAGTGACGACTTCTCTTGATATTGTTTATATCTATAACTCATATACGAATACAGGCGAGAAAGAGAGCGTTTTTACATTGTTTGAAAATAAAACCTCAATTATTGAAACTCAAATTTTGAATAAATACTCTGCACATTACAGCAAAATTGTACTTGTTTCTGGTTTAATCATGATGATGATTTATAAGCTGATTAAAGGGCTGTCGATAGGCTATTTAGGATTCTATTTGGTATCATGGATGCAGCAAAAAAAAATAGAGCCCAATAAATATAGGTCACTACTGTTATACTTTATCGCGTTAAATATTATTCTTTTGTTGACGGTTTTATTCCATAGATATTTTGTTTCACAACGGCATGCAATTATTGTATTAATTGGGATTTTGTTATTGATACTACCAAGGTTAACAGTATTCATTCAATGGGTTTGGCTATCTAAAAATAAAAAATGGAGAATGGTTATTGTAGCAGTATTATTAATTAGCCTAATCAATGGAATCACACAATCAAATTCAAAATCATATATTAAAGATACTGCTATTTGGGCAAGTAAAAATTTGACTGGGGATATGAAGGTGCTAACTGATAATAGGGCAATAGAGTATTATTTTAATAATCATCAGTCATCGATTAAATTGATCGGAAATAAAAGCGTCATTAATTTGTATCAAAATTATGATTACCTGATTCTGATTGAAAAACAACACGATGAAGAGTTGAAGGCAGTATTAGCTACGATGAATATTGTTCCTGTTTTTGATCTTGGAAACAGGCGTGATGATAAAGCAACGGTTTATAAAGTTTTGCCAAAAAAATAGCGTTTCCTTATGACAAAAGAATATTGGTGCGATGATTGGTATGAAACACTTTCTAATAATAATTTAGGTGGTTTCGATGCGATTTGGAATTTAAAAACAGACTGGTTTGAAGAGCCTAATCAACGGCGCGGTGGTTGGAGTGGTGTTATAAAAATTGATCTGACTACGCCTCAAGGTAACGTTGGCATTTTTATAAAGCGTCAGGAAAATCATGGTACAAAATCACTTTTTCATCCTATTCAGGGCATGCCGACGTTTGAGCGAGAATTCAGAAATATTCAACGCTTACAAAAGAATGGATTACCGACTCTTGATCTTGTTTATTTTGCCAAGAGAATAATCAAAGGTAATAATCAAGCAATTTTGATTACAAAAGAATTAACAGATTATGTCTCACTTGAGTCAAAACGTTTTTTGGTGAAAGGGGATTTGGTTAAAACAGAACTACATAAAACTAAATTAATTGAAAAGGTTGCTGGTGCGATAAGACAAATTCATAAACATCACTACCAACATAACTGTCTCTATTTAAAGCATATCTTTGTGAAACCTATTAATGATTCTTGGGATATTAAAATAATTGATTTGGAAAAACTCAAATGGCGTCTTTATAGAAAAGATGCTGTTTTTCGAGATCTTTATACTCTACATAGACACTCAGAAAATTGGTCCGATAGAATAAATGTAAAATTTTTCAAGTCTTATGTCGGTGAGAGAAAGCTTTCATCCGAATCAAAAAAACTTTTGCGTTCTATTGAAGAAAAAGCACACTCTAAGCGTATGTAATGTCGTCAGAAGTTGCCACCTTGAAAATCGAAATAAATTTAAGAATAATAATATGATTATATTAGGTCTATCAGGCGCAGTAAATCATGATGCATCTGCCGCGATATATAATAATGGTAAATTGGTTGCAGCTGCAGAAGAAGAACGTTTTCTGCGTGACAAACATGCTAAAGGTAAGATGGCTTATGAAGCGACAAAGTTTTGTCTAGAGCAGGCAAATATCAGGCCTGATCAAATTGATATAGTCGCTTTTCCTTATACTCAAATTTCTCTTAAGTCTCCAGCACGATGGCATTATGCGCGACGTTATTGGTATGCACCAGATCGTGCGTTGACCGCACTATTCAGTGGTAATCGTCGCTACTGGCGAAACCACCAAAATGTTATGAAATTACTCGACGATCTTGGTATCGATTCAAAACGTGTATCTTTCGAACCTGTCGAACATCATCTTGCCCATGCAAGTAGTGCTTATCATCTGAGCGGTTTTGAAGAAAAAACAGCAATCATCGGAATTGATGGTAAGGGTGAATATGCCACAACATTTTTTGGTTATGGTGAAAATGGAAAGATCTATAAAATTAAAGAATTTTATGATCCAGATTCTCTTGGTGGAATGTATGGCGCATTAACGGAATTTCTCGGTTTCGAAATGTTAGACGGTGAGTTTAAAGTAATGGGAATGGCGCCATATGGTGATCCAAATCGTTTTGACTTTTCACGGCTAATTAAATTTCAAAATGGCGACTTTAAGGTTAATACTAAACTTGTTAATACGCTTGGCTTTCGAAGATTTAAGAAAAAAGGTAAAGGTTATTTTTTTAGTCCAAAACTGATCGACTGGTTAGGTCCAATGCGTGATGGGGATGAAATTGATGATCCCTATATTGACTATGCTGCAAGCATCCAAAATTTGTTAGAAAAAACAGCATTACACTTAATTGATTACTATCTTGGTGACATCATTAAAGAAACAGGAAAAGTTTGTTTTGCTGGAGGTGTGGCGCTTAATGTAAAACTAAATCAACGCATCATTGCGATACCAGATGTAAAGGAACTCTTTGTACAACCCGCTGCTAGTGATGCTGGTACGGCCATTGGTGCAGCAAGCTATGCTTCAGAAAAAGCTGACGTTCCTGTTGAAAAAATGGAGCATGTGTATCTCGGCCCTTCATATACAACTGATGTTTGTATCAAAGTTTGTGAGGATTATCCCAAAGATGTGAAATGGCAACGTTTGGAAAATGTTACTCAACAAACGGCTGAAATTCTTAATAAGGGGAATCCTGTTTCCTGGTTTCAAGGTCGGATGGAGTTCGGGCCTCGCGCGTTAGGTAACCGGAGTATTTTGGGTAGCCCCGATCACTCAGGTGTTGCCGATAGAATAAATGCACAGATAAAATATCGTGAACGATGGCGCCCATTTTGTCCGAGTATGTTAGATCGCATAGCTCCAGAAATCTTACAAACAGATCATCCAAGCCCATATATGACTTTTACGTTTGACGTAGCAGAAAACTGGAAGAAACGTATTCCTGAAGTTGTGCATGAAGATGGAACTGCGCGAGCTCAGATAGTCACAAAAGAAACCAATCCAAGATATTATTCGCTGTTGGAAGAAATAGAAAAATTAAATGGTAATGCAGTTTTACTTAATACATCACTTAACCGTCGCGGAGAACCGATGGTCTGTAGTCCTACGGATGCTTTGAATATGTTCTATGGATCCGATCTTGAATATTTGGTGATGGAAGATATTTTGATTACAAAATCATGATTAAGCATGATCCAGAATTCATGGTTGGTAAAGGGTTGCATTGAAAAAATATTTGCTTATTTATTAACTCCAACTCGGTTTAAGAAAATGAACTAACGGCCTGTTCCCCGATCAGATCAATTGTCATCAAACAATTGAAAAAAAGGAGAACAGACCGATGTATAAATTAGTTGAAATCTTTTGTGATGTCGATGATAAGGTGAATGCCGAAGGCAGAGAGAATACCCTGGGGTATTTTTGTCAACACTTCATGCCGTTGTGGGAACAACAATTATTGACCGATGGCAAACGTCAACGTCGTCGAGTTGGACGAATGCAGGCCAGCGAAATCATAACAATTATTATTCTGTTTCATCACTCCAACCATCGTGACTTCAAGAACTATTACAAAGGTTTTGTGGCTCAATTCTATGCAAAGGACTTTCCCGAGATACTAAGCTACACGCGCTTTCTAGAGGTAATGCCGACGGTGCTTGTTCCTTTATGCAGCTACTTTTCTTATCTCAAAGGTAAACCCACTGGCGTTGCGTTTATCGATTCAACCGCCTTAAAAGTGTGCCACAATCTGCGTATTCCACGCCATCGTGTTTTCAAAGATATTGCTCAACGAGGTCGAGGCACCATGGGCTGGTTTTATGGCTTCAAATTGCACCTCATCACCAATCATCAGGGGGATATCCTTGCGGCCAAAATCACACCTGGAAATGTCGATGACCGTCAGCCTGTTCCTGAACTCTGTGAAGCGATGAATGGCAAACTATACGAGGATAAAGGCTATATCAGCCAAGCCTTATCGAGCGAATTGTTTGATAAAGGCGTTGAGTTGGTGACCAATGTCCGGAAAAACATGAAAGCAAGAGTCCTTTCATTATGGGACAGAGCCATGTTGAGTCGGCGTTTTATTATTGAAACGATCAATGACCAATTGAAGAACATATCGCAAATAGAACATTCCAGACACCGCTCTGTACATGGCTTTATGCTCAATCTTATTGGTGGGTTGATTGCTTATTGTCTGAAAGAGAGCAAGCCGTCTTTGAACGTGTCAGGGGAAGAGTTCAATTGTTTGAAACAGGCATTAGTAACGGTGGATTAAACCGATCTGAGGTTAATTAATAAAATTGTCGATGTAGAATTTTAGATGCTCAGTGACATGAGCGACTTGTATCTCAGCCATACTAAGCTGGTAAGCAGTTTACGCTTAATAATACCTTGTGATATTAGTTTTGATTTATGCAGAAATTAAGATCCAAAACCACCCTGTTCAAGTTAAATTTATTGATGAGCTAGATATATTTAATAATGAAATTGAAAATTCACGTGTGAGTTTTCTCACAATCTTGAAAAAGTAATTTATGTTTAATTCTAATGCTTTAGTACCTCAGGAAGAAGCTGTGGTGAGAAAGACATATTAGATTTGAAAAGACATTAGACAGAAAAATACTAAGTTCAAGCATACAAGGTTAAAATGGTTATTATTTTTGTATATTAGGAGGTGCCGTGATGAATAATCTAGAAAAAACAAGTGATTGGAAACGTTTGCTTTACATGTTTCTGTTTGCTGTACTTTTTAATGTTTCCGAGTTTGTTATTTATGTCATTATGATGATTCAATTTGTTTTAAGATTGACGACAGGTGAGATGAATAATGAATTGTTGAGCCTGAGTAAAAATATTGCTCGATACGCATCACAGTTAGTAGAGTATTTGACGTTTATAACGGATGAGAAACCTTATCCGTTTTCACCTTGGTCTAATGAGGAAATAAAAAATAAAATTCACTAAGAAATGTTAGGGTTAGCTACATAGATGTGATCTTTATAAAATTAAATAAGAGAGAGTAATGAATAATAAAAATCTCAATAAAATTCAGCTTTATCAAATAACCGTTATCTTCAGTGTGTTATTTGCGTTGCTGGGTTTTTCATACAATGTGTGGCGTATGGAGGTGACTGAAGAAAACAGTAATAACAGAACAGCCTGCTTCGAAATGTTATTAGAGCTATCCTCTTTAGAACAATTAATTTATGCCGCACATTATGATAAAAACATACAAGAAGGCAACCCAAGAAAGGGTTGGGTAAAGGTCGGGTTAATAAATGATTTAAGTGTACTCACGACTCATTCTGTTGAAAAGCAAGCTAGCGTACTGAAAGAAGTATGGGCGGTGAATTGGGATAAAATGACGGATAATCAAAGCTCCGCAGATCAAATAGTAAAAGCTATTGATTTAGTAAGAGAAGAAATCAAATTAACCTTGAGTTCACTCGAATAGCACAAATTCCTAAGGTTATATAAAGGATCTGCCACAGCTACGCTAATGAAAAAAATTAAGCAGGTTTTGATCAAATTAGGTCTTATTATTTTAGGTTTAATGGCGCTCTCAATTTGTCTGGTTTTTATTCTTCGCTGGGTCAACCCTCCGACCAGTGCATTTATGCTTGGACATAAGTTCTTTGCTAAGGAAAAATCTCAAATAATTTATGAATGGCAAGACTGGGATCAAATTTCTCATGAAATGATTTTGGCCGTTATTGCGGCGGAAGACCAACGTTTTCCAGAACATGTTGGAATTGACTTTAAGCAGCTCAAGCTTGTGCTTGGAAACTACAAAAAAGGCAAACGTTTAAGAGGTGCTAGCACCATTAGTCAGCAAACAGCTAAGAATCTTTTTTTATGGTCAGGGCGCAGTTTTTTTAGAAAAGGTCTTGAGGTCTGGTTTACTTTTTGTCTTGAAATCTTATTAGATAAAAAACGAATTTTAGAATTGTATTTAAACATTGTAGAGTTCGGTAACGGTATATATGGAGCAGAAGCTGCAAGTCAGACTTACTTTAAGAAATCCGCTGAACGGCTTACAAAAAGAGAATCAGCAATGCTGGCGGCGGCACTCCCGAATCCGAAAAACTATAAAGTAAACAAACCCTCAAACACGGTTTATCAACGGCAAAGTTGGATATTAAAACAAATGCAAAACCTGGGGGTAAAACCGATTCAACTGCTTGAGAAGTAAGAAGCTAACGCTACATTTGTACTAATTCAGAAACTTCCAGCGAACCATCGACATCAAGAAATGGGCACGCTTTTGCAATCGCCAGCGCAGCATCCATAGAATCAGCTTTAATGATGGTATAACCAGACATTGTCGTTGAACCACCAGTAGTAACAGAGCCATCAGAATTTATCGTACTTGTATTTTTTAAAGGGTTCATAGGGCTAACCGCAGCATCACCTAATGAGGCCAACCATCCCATATATTTCTGCATATGTTGTTTGCCTTCATCTGGACTAGAAGGAGGGTTTCCACCTAGATAAGTAATAATAAATTGAGTCACTTGTTTCTCCTTTTCGTGGTGTCATCATATTATCGCCTAGAATTTTGTGGAATAACATCGTATGTTAGTAGCAGGATTACTTAGATGAAAGAAAACAAAACTAAAACCCTAATCTCTATTCTTCTGGCGAGTGTCATGGTTTTCCTTTGGCAGGCAGATCAGTTTCCAGTAAACTAATCGGGATTTATTCAATGCTTGCACAATTGATCGGAATTTCCTTATTGGCTTTTGTACTTTTATATCCAATCAATTGGTTTTTAAGAGTAATTTTTGGCCCGATATTCCTTATATTGAAGTATTCCATCAACAAAATTTCATAATTTCTTCAGATTGGCCTGAATCTTGATGGATGTGATTACTGTAAACTGTTAGCAATTTTCACAATATCGAACAATTTCAAGAACAATAAAACACTAAATGTCTGTTAAAAAGCTAAATTACCTGCTTCCAATATCGATCAGTTTTTTGTTGATGGCCGGTTGTGTGAAAGATATTCTTGTCGAACAGGAAGTACCTATCGATCCCCCCGCAAACTGGCAGGCAAAAAGTCTGGTTGCTGATCTTGATCAACCACAAGCATGGTTGGAAGATCTTGATTCACCTGTTTTAGATCAGCTCGTCGCAGAATCACTATCAGGTAACCTTCCTCTTAAAGCCGCATTGGCCCGATGGCAGGCAGCGCAAGCGCAAAGTAACATTGCCGGCGCACCTTTAAAGCCGAGTGTAGAAGCAGGAGGCGATATTGCAAGGCGTCGCGCAAATCAAAATAGCAGTAATGATTTTTCTTTTGATGTTAGTACCAGTTGGGAGGCAGATGTTTGGGGACGATTAGCAAATGTGGAACGTGCAGCAATTAATGATGAACAGGCATTTGAGGCAGATTACCGTGCCGCAAAATTATCGCTTGCTGCCGATGTTGCTCAACAATGGTTTGCCAGTATTGAAGCTCAGCAACAAGAAAAACTGGCGTTTAAAAATGCCGTGACCTTCAAGCAAAGTTTAGAGGTGATCGAAGAGCGTTATCGACGCGGATTAAATACTGCATTGGATGTGCATCTAGCACGGACAGATGTGGCAACCGCTGAGAGTGCGGTAACACAACGAACACGTGAGAAAGATGGGATTTTACGTCAGCTGGATATTCTGTTGGGACGCTATCCGGCGGCCGCGCTAGCAATTACTGATCAACTTCCCATATTGGCTAAAAAGGTTCCTGTTGGCATACCTGCCGAGATTTTGATCCGCCGCCCAGATTTACTTGCAGCGGAAAATCGTCTAAATGCAGCAGGAGAACGGTTAGAGGAAGCACGTAAAAATCGTTTGCCGACAATTCGATTGACGGGTAGTGCTGGTTTGAGAAGTGCTGAGCTAAATCAACTATTGGATTGGGATAATCTTGTTTGGAATCTGCTGGCGAGCATTACACAACCAATTTTTGAGGGTGGTAAACTTAATGCGGAGCAAGCTTTGGCCGAGGCTAGACACAGTGAACTTTGGGCAAATTATGCACAGGCTGTACTCGCCGCTTTTCAAGAGGTAGAAACGGCACTGGCCGCGGAAGATCGATATACGCGTGAACTGGAACAATTACAATTGGCTACGAGTGAAGCAGAGGAGGCAGCTGAACTTGCAGTATCACATTATCAAAATGGTCTGACTGATATCATTACATTACTACAAGCACAACAACGTGCGTTCAACTCCGAGAGTACTTTATTACGCGTGCACCGGGAACAATTGGACAATCGAATTGCCTTATACTTGGCATTGGGAGGCGAATTTTCGCCAGCGCAGATAGAATCTGCGCGTAACGATGACGTACAAGAAATTAAATAATTGAACATAATAGAGTTATCTAACTATTCATGACAAAAAAAATCATCCATTTATTTATGACCTTAGCTGTTTTAGCAGTAGGCATTTATTTTGGAATGAATCTGATAAAAACCGCACCAGAAACTGAACGGCGGCCATCAAAAAAACTCATCCCTCTCGTCGATGTTATCGAGGCGCGACCACAATCATATTCTGTTCAATTATCTAGTCGTGGCACAGTTAGCCCACGAACGGAGAGCACACTAACTTCTCAAGTTTCTGGTCGAGTTATTCGTATTAGTGATCACTTTCGTCCTGGCGGATTTTTCGAAGCTAATGAGGAGTTGTTGCAGATCGATCCCATCGACTATGAACTTGCCTTAACCTCAGCCAAGGCCGAAATACAGCAAATGCGATTGGCCCTGACGGAAGAAAAAGCGCAAGCAAAACAGGCCGAAAGTGACTGGAAGAAACTGGGCATGAAAGGCAAACCGGATGCATTAGTGATGCGTGAACCACAACTCGCAGAAGCTCGAGCAATGCTGGCTTCTGCTAATGCTAAAGTGAAACGAGCACAAATTGATCTAGAACGTTCACGAATTATTGCGCCTTATGCTGGACGGATAATGGAACAACATGTAGATATTGGACAATACGTTTCTTCGGGTACTACGCTCGCAAAAATCTATGCAACAGAATATGTTGAAGTGCGTTTACCCTTAACGGATAGGCAACTTGCCTATGTTGATTTACCAGAAAGTTATCGTGGTGAAGTAGCTACAAAAAAAGGACCAGAAGTTAAGCTATCAGCTGAACTTGGCAACAAAATATATAGTTGGAAAGGTAGAATCGTACGTACAGAAGGATCTATTGATACTCAAAGTCGGCAGTTGTTTGTTACTGCGCAGGTCGATGATCCATACGTCAGATCAAAAGAAGATCGCCCTCCACTTAAAATTGGACAATTTGTTCGGGCTCAAATTGTAGGAAAAACTTTAAATAATGTTTATGTGTTGCCACGTTCTGTTTTGTCAGGAACAGACGGAATTTTGATCGCAGTTGAAGATCAAGAAAACAAATATCACGTTCAATATCGATCATTAAAAATAGTTTGGCAAGATTCAGAGAATGTAGTGATCGGTTCTGGGCTTAGTGGGGGCGAGCTCGTTATTTCAACTTCAATGCCTTATGCAACAGATGGTGCGGAAATTCGAGTTGCTCCAAAACTGGCAAAAAAGAAACGTACTAAAGAAAAATTGGCGATGCAAAAGGTAAGCAACGACGATCACCAAGCCCCCATGGAACCATAAAATGCATGGCATGATTAGCTGGTTCGCACGTAATCAGGTAGCTGCAAACTTATTGATGGTTGCTATCTTGGCGTTAGGTGCTTGGTCATTATCGAGCCGAATTCCGTTAGAAGTTTTCCCTTCTTTCGAAAACGATATTGTCGATATTACAATGAGCTACCGAGGCGCAACGCCGACTGAGGTAGAAGAAACCATCGTAATAAGAATTGAAGAAGCAATTGCGGATCTGGAAGGAATCAAAAAAATCACATCATCGGCCAATGAAGGTGTTGGCCAGGTTATGGTTGAAATTGAAAGCAATCTTGAACCACGAGATATGCTCGATGACATCAAGAATCGTGTTGATACGATTATTGGTTTTCCTACCGATGTTGAAAAACCTAATTACAAAGTTCAATCACATCTTCGAGAAGTCATCAGCGTTGCCGTTGTTGCAGATCTGCCTGAAAAAAACCTTCGTAAGCTGGGTGAACAGGTTAGAGATGATATTGCCGCTTTACCAGAAATTTCTTTAGCCGATTTACAAGGTATTCGTGCCTATGAGATGGCGATTGAAGTGAGTGAAAATACGCTTGATCGTTATGGCTTAACGTTTGATCAAGTCCTAAAAGCGGTGCAACGTAGTTCACTTGATCAACCTGCTGGTTCAATTAAAACAAACGCTGGCGAAATTCTATTACGTACAAAAGGGCAAGCCTACAACGCGGAAGATTTTGCGCAAATTAGCGTCATTAATCGGCAAGATGGTACGCGTCTAACGTTGGGAGAAATCGCAACTATCCGAGATGGTTTCGAAGAAGAAACAAAATATACAATCTTCAATGGTCAACCAGCAGTCATGGTCGAAGTCTTTCGAACCGGTCAGCAAAATGCGATCGAGATCGCAGCAGCAGTGCGTGATTATGTACTGGAAAAAAATGATCAGCTTCCCGAGGGTGTCACACTGCACTATTGGCGAGATCGTTCGCAAGTCGTTAAACAACGTTTACAAACCCTGACTAAAAGTGCCTGGCAGGGAGGTCTGTTGGTTTTTTTGTGTTTGACACTTTTCTTACGTTTCTCGGTTGCTGTTTGGGTTTGTGTGGGCATCCCGATCAGTTTTATGGGCGCATTAGCGATCATGCCGGAAATGGGTATGACATTAAATTTGATCAGTTTGTTTGCATTTATTTTAGTGTTGGGGATCGTTGTCGATGACGCGATAATTACTGGCGAGAATATATATTCGCATATAAAAAAAGGTGACCAAAAAGGACTTGAAGCTGCTATTACTGGCGCGCAAGAAGTCTCTGTCCCAGTAACATTTGGTTTGTTAACGACCTTGGCCGCTTTTTCTCCGCTGCTTATGATTGAAGGTGTTCGAGGCGCAATTTTTGCTCAGATCCCAATGATTGTGATCCCTGTTTTATTATTTTCATGGGTAGAGTCAAAATTGATCTTGCCTGCACATCTTAGCCATACTCGGATTAAGACTCCTGAAGAAACAAGTTTATTGACACGTCTACAAGAAGTGTTCGCGGATGGTTTGGAACGATTAATGAAGTTTTTTTACCAACCATTGCTGAGCTTAACCTTAAGTTATCGCTATCTCACTTTTGCTATTTTTATTGCAGTGTCTTTTGTAATTTTGAGTTTTGTAATAAGTGGCCGTTACGGCTTTACATTTTTCCCAAAAGTACAGAGCGAAATAGTTCGCGCGACACTTAGAATGCAGGTTGGAACCAGTGAAGAAGTTACGAAAAAGTATGTGGAGAAAATGAATTCCACCGCAGAAATCCTGCAACAAAAATATACCGATGAGGAAACTGACGATTCAGCGATCAAAAACATCATGACCAGTATTGGCTGGACTTCATGGGGAAATCACAGTGGTGGAATAACGAGAGGAAATCCAGAATTAGGGCAAGTAAGTCTGGAGTTAACACCACCAGAAGAACGTACGGTATCACTCTCGACATTTGAATTTGTTGAAGAATGGCGTAAGGCGATTGGGCCTATTCCTGGCGTTAAAGAACTAAATTTGCGCGCAGAACTAGCCCGTGGTGGATCGCCTATTGATGTTCAATTGACCGGTGATGATTTCACTGTTCTTAAGAAAGTAATTATGGAAATTCGAGAACGGCTAAGAGAGTATCCGGGTGTCTTCGATATTCAAGATTCACTTGAAGATGGCAAAACTGAAATAGAGCTGGCAATTCGACCAGAAGCTGAGTTACTCGCTATTTCATCTTCCGATTTAGGCCGCCAAGTTCGTTATGCATTTTTTGGTGCTGAAGCGCAGCGTATCCAACGTGGTCGTGATGATGTGCGGGTGATGATTAAATATCCACGCGAGGAGCGCCGTTCTATTGGTGATCTGGATAAGATGCGGATCAGAACAATTGATGGACAACAAATTCCTATTGGTAATGTGACTGAAATAAAACCAAGGTTAGGGTTTTCTACCATCAGCCGTGTTGATCGGCACCGCGCGGTAAATGTAACAGCCGACATTGATAAAGAGACGGTCGATCTCAATAAAATAACTGTAGATCTAACAACATTATTAGAAGAAATTCGACTACGCTATCCTGAGGTTCGGTACACACTTGAAGGCGAGCAACGTGAACAGCGTGAATCTTTTGGAAGTCTTTATTACGGTGGATTATTTGTTCTTTTCTTTGTCTATGCCCTTTTAGCCATTCCATTGAAATCTTATCTGCAACCGATGGTAGTAATGATTGTGATCCCGTTTAGTCTGGTGGGTGCGATTCTCGGACATATGCTACTTGGTATGAGTTTAAGCATCATGAGTGCGATGGGGATACTGGCATTAGCTGGCGTAGTTGTAAACGATTCGCTAGTACTCGTCGACTGGATAAATCGTCGCAAGGCTGAAGGCGTTAAAATAACCGAGGCCGTAAAAATGGCTGGCAGTGCACGCTTTCGACCAATTTTATTAACCTCTTTGACGACTTTTGCAGGACTTGCTCCCTTGATTTGGGAAAAAAGTACCCAAGCACAATTTTTGATCCCAATGGCGGTATCACTCGGTTTTGGGATTCTCTATGCAACCTTACTCAGTTTGATTCTTGTGCCGACGGCTTATTTGATCTTGAATGATCTGAAAACACTATTTAGTCGTTCCGATAAAAAGTCTAATGCAGATCTTGCTCAATTGACTGAATAAGAATGAGCTTTAATTTTTAAGCGATATCATTTCAGTGGATTAGACGCCTGACGGATCCCCTCTATGGAGAACTCCAGAAACAATTCTTCAGAATGAGGACCAAGTTTGGCCATACCTTTTAGATCGAATTCTGCAGGTTTAATACTGGTTGTGCCATAGAAGCCACGGCGATATCCACCCCATGGGTCGCCGCCGTGTCCCATATGTTCTACATCAATGGAGATGTTTTTTGTGACACCGTGCAATGTGAAATCGCCTTTCAAAATTGCTTTTCCATCTCCGAGTTCTTCAAAAGAAGTCGATTTGAAGGAGGCTTTCGGATAATTTTCTACGTCCAGAAAGTCTTCGCCACGCAGGTGTTTGTCACGCTTGGCATGGTTAGAATCTAAACTCGCAACATCAATATCAATGTCTATTTTTGCTGCCGAAGGGTTATCTTCGCTATAACTAAAATTACCTGTGAATTGGTTAAACTGGCCATATAGCCAACTGAAGCCAAGATGCTTGATTTTAAACTGGATGAAGGCATGAGTTCCTTCAGTATCAACCACATATTCATCAGCTTGAGCTACATTCATAACCGATAAATTCATTAGTCCAGCCAATAAAACGATCATTATTGTACGCATAATTCTCCCCTATGATTTTTGTGAATAAAGCATTATAGACCCAGCATACGTTTTAGAGTTCGGTCTTTATCTATAAAGTGGTGTTTTAACGCAGCAAGTGCATGAAGGCTTGCGAAGATTATTAATGCCCATGCGAGAAATAAATGAATTTCACCAGCAAGATCTTCCTGATTACCCAAACTGTTCAGATTTGTGACACTTGCAGGAATATTAAAAAGATCAAATACTACTAAAGGATCACCTTTTGCGGTGACGATCAAATAACCGCTGATCGAAATCACGAAAAGTAGAACATTAAGTAAGCCCTGAACTATTCGAGAAGCTATTTTTTCCCAGCCTTTATGAGTCAATAAATGATCCGGTGGAGAACTGATGTAGCTCCAAAGAATTCGTATGATCAAAATTAAGAAAAGTAAGACGCCGATACCTTCATGTAGCCAAGGTGCTTTTTGATACCAGGCATCGTAATAGCCAAGCTCAGTCATCCAAAGACCAAGACTAAACAAACCTATAGCACCCAATGCAATTAGCCAGTGTAAAAAGATAGCAAAAAAACCGTAGTTCTGTTTAAGATATCGTATACTCATTTCATGACTAGGCTAGCTGATAACGTTTATCAAATGGAATGATAATGCCTTCTTTATCAAACGCTTCTTTCATCCGCATTCTTAAGTCGCGTTCGACTTCTTCATGACAGCCTGGATTAACTTTGGTTACAGTTCTGATCAAAAGTTCCGGGCCATTAAAATCTTCGAGGCCATCAATTCGAGTTTGTTCCAAAATATCGGTATTTGCTTCTTGTATCTGTTCACCAATTTCACTCAAAACCTTATACACTTTTTGAATGTCAGATTCGTGATCAACACCGACGGTAACAACCGCATTTGAGAAGCTTCGAGAATAGGAAACAACATCGCTCATATCGCCATTTCTGAGAATGAAAAGTTGACCATCTCGACCTCGTATTTTTGTTGTTCTTAGGCCAATTGACTCGACTGTACCAACAGTTTCCTGCACTTCGATGTAGTCTCCAACACGTAATGTATTTTCAAAAATAATAAAGAATCCGGAAATAATATCATTGACTAATGATTGTGCTCCCAAGCCAATAACCATACCTAATATGCCAGCACCAGCAAGTAATGGGATAGGATCAAAACCGAGTCCACGCAAGATCAAAACAAAGACGATAAAATAAATTAGCCAGGCAAGAACACTTTTAAAAAGTGGGAAAATGGTTGCATTGCGTTGTTGTACTTCTTCAGATTCCGTCTCGTCAGAAGAGACTCTATCGATCAATAAATTAACAATCTCAATCACGACACGAGCGATAAAGAATAGTCCAATACCTTGAATAATTCCTGGCCCGTATTCCGCTAAATGTGAAATGAAACTAAGCTGCGATAGAACCATTGTTGCAACGACTGCGTAGAGAATATATTCGAGAGTCTTTCTGAGTAATGGGATTAAATGCCGCAAGTTTTTATAAAAATGTAGCTGATTATTTGATTCGGCATAGCGTCTGCTCATGCCATCAAAGGTATCAACAATCACTGACATTACGTTCACAAGTAGTAAACCAACGGAGATGATTAAATAAACTTTCAGCGCGATCAGGATATATGAACCAATGATAGGTGGCATGCCAAACAATAAATTAGCTGCGTAGAGCACGAGCAACCAGACGACGACTTTTTGGATAGAATTTAATCGGTTAAAAAAGAATGCAACGCTGTCGTCATTGTCATCAATTTGATCAAAATTAACTGCCTTGTCGGAAATAAAGTTGATCCCACGATCATTAAAACGAATAAAATATCGGGCGGCAACAATAAGACCGATCACTTTTGCTATGCTAATAGCCAGGCCTTTCCAGAAACCGGGTGGAATTTGTTGAATCAGATCGAAAGTGTATGTTTTGAGGTCATTTCCCTGATACCACTGATAGCCGTTAAAACCAATAATGGCCAGTATTCCGATAAATAATAAAAATCTGAGGATTAGTCTGAAAAGTTTACAAAAGCCTGTAATTCTTTTTTCATGTTGTACAAGCGAAGATGAGGATTGGGCTCTATTTTGAATGAAACGGATCCCCATGCTTAAAATAAAATACATTATGATCAGCGCAATTATTTCTATTCCAACGACGGCAGCGTTTTGTAATTGCACATTTCCCAGATCAATATCTTTTAACCAATCCATAACTCAGTAGCACTCTAACTGACAAATATTTGACAAATGTATCATGGATCACCATCAAAGTTTAAAATATGGAAATTCCTTGACTGTGATCAAGGCCTTAATTAACCTGAACAATATTATCAATACATTAGTAAGTACTTCAAAGAGGGAAGGTTATGCGCTGGAAAAACAGAAGACAAAGTTCAAATGTGGAAGATCGCCGTGGGCAAGGCCGTGGTAAAGGGGTAGCGATTGGCGGTGGCGGCATTGTGATGGCATTGGTTGCAATTTTCTTACTTGGACAAGATCCAGCGGAAGTATTACAAGATATGACACAGCAGCCACAGCAAACACAAGGACCGTATCAAGCAAGTGAACAAGAACAACATGTGGCTAACTTTGTCAGTGTTGTACTCGCTGATACTGAAGATACCTGGACGAAAATTTTCCAACAAGCAGGTTATCAATATAAACCACCAAAGCTGGTTCTGTATTCAGATATGACACCAACCGCCTGTGGAACGGGCCAAGCCGCATCAGGACCTTTTTATTGCCCAGGTGATCAAAAAGTTTATCTTGATCTAAGTTTTTTAAATGAATTGCAAAAAATGGGTGCAAAAGGTGATTTCTCCGTCGCCTATGTTTTAGCCCATGAAGTAGGTCATCATATACAAACCATCACCGGAACTTCAGCCAAAGTAAGACAAGCACAACAACGTGCTTCTAAGGTTGAAGCTAATGGAATACAAGTTCGAATGGAACTACAGGCAGATTGTCTCGCAGGTGTTTGGGCAAACCACACGCAACAGCGAACTCAGTTCCTGGAACGTGGTGATGTTGAAGAAGCTATGAGTGCAGCTGCAGCTGTGGGTGATGATCAGATTATGCGTAAGGCAGGTAGAACCCCTCGCAAAGAAGCATTTACTCACGGCTCATCCAAACAAAGAATGGAATGGTTTAATCGCGGCATTGAGTCGGGCGATCTGAGTGCTTGTGATACGGGGATTTGATGTACTGAAATAATAGAATTATTGATTCTCTAATAATTGTATTATTTGTTTAGTCGCGATGTACTCCCTGAATAGATACACTTTAAGATCAAGTACATTATTGAAATGCTGGGTAGCAAGCTCATTATCCTTGTTTAGCCAGTATTTATAAGCGATATTGAATTTGGCTTCAGTTTTTTCACATGAATTTTCTGCGTTCCCTAGTAGAATATTTTCGCTAATTTTATTTAAGCGATAACTTCGTAAATTCTTTTCTCACTCATTGAGTTCGAGTGAATCAGTTTTTGATAAAAAAACTTGTTGCTTGCTTCAGTCCCCATTCTCCATGAGATTATGTAGCTGTAGTATAGATAATCATAGAGTACAGGTTTCTTTTTGTTTTCTATCAATTTTTTCCAATAGATATCAGCTTTTTCCCATTTTCCGGTATTAGATTGTATAGGTAATTCCTATTGACACAATATTACAAGCCAACGTAGTAGAGTACTCATGTGGAACATTTGTCGGCGGTTTATCAAAAGACTGAATAAGATGATTTAAGTAATGGAGAGATATTTTTTGAATAAAAATTTATGATCAATCTAGATTATTCTGGAGATGTAAATTTTGCGAATAGTTCTTTACCCGTCAGGTTTTCAGTATCATTTGAAAAACAATAGTATTCAGGCTTTTCTTCGATAAAAACTTGCAGATCAAAATTAAGATTTTTTTGATCTTCAAATAATCCTACAGGTATCCAGTGCTGTTTAGTTTCTTTTAAGCGATAAAAAAGGTGACTACCGCATTGTTTGCAAAAACCGCGCTCGGCCCATTCTGAAGAATTAAATACCGCAATATTTTCTTCACTTTCAAATGAAACTTCGGTTCCGCATCCAACAGACATGAAAGCGCTTCCACCCCATTTCCGACAGGTGTCACAATGACAAGCGCCTATACTTCCGCCCATATTTTCAACACTGAACTTTGTTGTGCCACAAAGGCATGTTCCATTTCGATTTATTTTTTCAGTCATCTTTTTATCTTCCTCTTGTTAGGAGCTGTTGATCTTTGATGCTGATTTTTTGTTCAACATCACATAGGCAAGCATGTCATTGTGAGCATCCTAAATAACATGTTTATATAATTCCGTTCTAACTTATCATATCTCATTGATCTAGCCCTGTAATTCTCTAACTCTGGAAAATGCATTTCCAGCCAGTGGCGATATAACGTCTAAATTTCTTACTGTCATACCCTTTGTCGGTGATGACATTGTCTAATAATGGTGATTTTGCAAGGGGTGCTTCTGCGTACATAATATCGTTGACCTGCACACCAGATATCTCAAAATGAATAGATAAGCCAAAACTGTTTACTGATAGAACAAACTCGAGAAAAAAGATTGGACACGAGTGTTTGAACGCATACAGCGACTCATGAGAGCCCCCTTGTACGCTTATTTTTTTAATCCAATTTGGTGGGATTGTTCAGAAACTAACCTATAGATTACTTTTTTCTTCAAACTTCCGATCATTGAAGTATTGCTAATAAAGCTCAGATAAAGTAGTATGCTGCGATGCAGCAATTGTCTATATTTTAACATATCAAAAAGGAATCAGTGAAACCATGGTAATTGAAACTGAAAACTACGAAAGCGTAGGAAAACTACAAATTAAAAAAGATCTCTTCGAACTTGTAAAAAAAGAGATTGTACCTAAAACAGGGATCGCTAATAAAAATTTCTGGGCATCTCTGGAAAGTATTCTGCACGGATCTATGAAAAAGAATGCAGATCTATTAAAAAAACGCGATAGCTTACAAAAAAAAATTGATGCCTGGCACATAGAACATAAAGGGGAAAAACATAACCCTGCAACGTACAAAAAATTCCTCAAACAAATCGGCTATCTGGTCGATGAAATAGAAGACTTTTCAGTCAGCACAGAAAATATTGACAATGAAATTGCAACTATTGCTGGCCCACAGCTTGTTGTGCCTCTGGATAATGCCCGCTATGTTTTAAATGCCGTTAACGCGCGTTGGGGTAGTCTTTATGATGCTTCGTATATAACTGACACTATTACAGAAGCCAATGGTTGTAAAAAAATAAAAAAATACAATCCCATCCGTGGTGATCGTGTGATCTTGCGTGGCCGAAATCTACTCGACAGACACTTTTCATTGGAAAGAGATACACATAAGCATGTGACACAGTATTTTATTAAAAATAATCAACTCTATGTTCACTTTGGAGATGGAAGTGAAACAACATTACTCAAACCGCAACAATTTGTAGGCTATACCGGTATTCCGGAAAATCCGAAATCAATTATATTAATTCATCATAATTTGCATTTAGAAATTAAATTAGGTGATGGTCTTTTTATTGGTCGTCATGATCACGCCACGATTTATGATATATATCTCGAATCTGCCATTACAACTATTATGGATTGTGAGGATTCCGTCGCCTCTGTTGATACAGAGGATAAACTAACAGTCTATCGTAATTGGTTAGGCTTAATGAAAGGAACTCTGGTACGCACTGTAGTAAAAGATGGGCAAACTCTTAAACGTGCGATGGAGCCAGATAAAGAGTTTATCGACACCAATGGAAAACCAGTGTTAATAAAAGGGCGTAGTTTAATGCTGGTTCGTAATGTTGGAAGTCATCTTTATACAGATATGGTTTTATATGATGGCAAACAAGTTCCTGAAACATTTGTCGATTTAATGGTAACTTCTCTCAGTGCAATACATGATTTAAAAGGAACCTCAAAACGTCCTAATAGCTTGAAAGGTTCTGTCTACATTGTGAAACCAAAGATGCATGGTCCGGAAGAAGTTGCATTTGCAAATCATTTATTTGCTCGTGCCGAGGAAGAATTAAAACTTCCGGCTAATACGTTGAAGATGGGTATTATGGATGAAGAGCGCCGAACTTCAGTGAATTTAAAAGCGTGTATTCATGCTGCTAAAGAACGTGTGGTATTTATTAATACAGGATTTTTGGATAGAACCGGTGATGATATTCATACCAATATGGAAGCAGGTCCTATTGTCCCCAAATCTGAATTGAAACAGGCAAAATGGTTACAGGCTTATGAAGATTCAAATGTTCAGGTGGGTCTTGATTGTGGGCTCATGAATAAGGCACAGATAGGCAAAGGTATGTGGGCGATGCCAGAAGAAATGAACAGCATGATGAAGACAAAGATACAACATTTAAAAGCAGGTGCGAATACATCATGGGTACCTTCTCCTACTGCGGCAACTTTGCATGTAATCCACTATCATCGTTTGAATGTTAAAAACAGGCAGCTCGCACTAATGGATATTGCTAAAATACCGGTTGACGATATTCTCAAGATACCTGTTATTGCTCCCAAGCGTAAACTGACTGTATTGGAAATACGGCACGAACTGGAAAACAATGCACAAGGAATATTAGGTTATGTTTCACGCTGGGTTGGTCAAGGTGTTGGTTGCTCTAAAGTACCAGATATAAATGATGTTGCTTTAATGGAAGATTGCGCAACATTACGAATATCAAGTCAACACATTGCTAATTGGTTACATCACAGTATCGTTAGTAAAGAAGAAGTGATCGATACAATGAAACGCATGGCAGTAATCGTTGATAGGCAAAATCGAGATGACAAAAACTATGAACCTATGTCTAAAGATTATAGTGCCAGCATTCCATTTCTAGCTGCTGTTGATCTGGTGTTGAAAGGCCGAAAACAAGCCAACGGTTACACTGAATTTATTTTATATAAACGCCGAACAGAACAAAAAGTTCATGGCTGATTGTGTGCCATATCTTGACGAAAAACATTGGCATTAATGTCCGATGAGATCATGACGCTCTCTCTAATAGAGAGCGAAGTGATTTTTTGGTAAATCGCTGGCTAGTTTTGTAAATCCATGTCCAGGAACTCGATTACCCATGCTGTGCCCGATCAAATAAATATCTTTAGCTGGAATCTTTTCGAACATGATTCTGAGGAAACCTACAAAATGTGTTGTGTTCCACTGCACATTGGTTTCTTCATCACCGGTGTCGCCCATCAAATTATCTTATGATGGCCAGCTGTATAGCACCACTGATCTTCCAAACTGTGAGTGTGTTAGTATTTTCTAATTAAAAAAATAACAATAAAGGATAGAATATGAGTTTCGATCAATACGAGCGCGTGAGTAAGAACCCCAAGTTTCAGGAGTTGGTCAAAAAACGCTCGCGGTTAGCCTGGTGCTTATCTTCCATCATTTTAGTGATGTACTTTTCATTTATTCTCTCCATTGCATTTGTACCGGAATTTCTTGGAATCCCAATTAATGAAAATAGTTTGATCACTATCGGAATACCAATTGGTGTTTTTATCATTTTTATCTCCTTCGTTTTGACCGGCATTTACGTCAGGAAAGCCAATAGCGAATTTGATCTTCTCAATCAGAAAATTATTGATGAGGCGCAAGAATGAGAACTTTATTTTTACTCATCGGCAGCCTATTTTCATCACTCGCATGGTGCACTGATACAATTCAAGGAGAAGTAGAAAAACAACCACTAAATATCTCTGCAGTGATTATGTTTTTGATCTTCGTTACCGGAACATTGGGTATTACTTATTGGGCGGCAAAACGTAACAAGACGGTCGCCGATCATTACACCGCAGGCGGCGGCATTACTGGGCTACAAAATGGCCTGGCCATCGCAGGCGACTATATGTCAGCCGCATCTTTTCTAGGAATTTCAGGACTGGTTTATTTATCCGGTTATGACGGCTTACTGTATTCGATTGGTTTTTTAATTGGCTGGCCGTTGATCTTATTTTTGATCGCGGAAAGATTGCGTAACCTCGGTAAATACACTTTTGCCGATGTAGCGTCTTATCGTCTTGGCCAGATACAAATTCGTTCTCTGGCAGCCTTTGGATCACTCGCGGTAGTATCGCTTTATTTGATCGCACAAATGGTTGGCGCAGGAAAACTGATCCAGCTCTTATTCGGTTTACCTTACGAGATCGCCGTGATCCTGGTTGGAATTTTAATGATTTTATACGTCACCTTCGGCGGCATGCTCGCCACGACCTGGGTGCAAATCATCAAAGCCATTTTGCTTTTATCCGGCGCTAGTTTTATGGCGTTTATGGTGTTGAAACATGTCAATTTTAATATTAACGAACTCTTTCAGCTAGCGGTTGATGCGCATCCAAAAGGCTTGGCGATTATGTCACCCGGTGGTCTGGTTTCTGATCCTGTCTCGGCGATTTCTTTGGGAATTGCTTTAATCTTTGGAACGGCAGGTTTACCACATATCCTGATGCGATTCTTTACCGTTGCTGATGCGAAAGAGGCTCGTAAGTCGGTTTTTTACGCAACAGGATTTATTGGTTATTTTTATATTCTTACCTTTATAATTGGTTTTGGTGCGATTGTATTAGTGCTCACAAATCCTGAATTTTTGGAAGCAGGTGGTAAATTGATCGGTGGAAATAATATGGCTGCGATCCATCTGTCCAAAGCAATCGGCGGGGATCTTTTTCTCGGGTTTATTTCTGCAGTGGCCTTTGCCACCATCCTGGCTGTTGTATCAGGATTAACGCTTGCAGGCGCATCGGCAATCTCACATGACCTGTATGCTTGCGTGATCAAAAAAGGTCAAGTCACTGGTCATGATGAAATTCGGGTTTCAAAGATAGCGACAGTCATCATCGGCATTGTTGCGATTATGTTGGGTATATTATTTGAACAACAGAACGTTGCTTATATGGTTGGGCTAGCCTTTGCAATTGCTGCCAGCGCAAATTTTCCGGTACTTTTTTTATCTATGTATTGGAAAAAGCTTACCACCCGCGGTGCCTTTATTGGTGGTTTTGCCGGCCTGCTAACCGCAATTATTCTAGTCATCATTGGCCCAATTGTCTGGGTTCAGATCCTCGGAAATGAGTCTGCTATTTTCCCTTATAAATACCCTGCCTTGTTTTCTGTCGGCACAGCATTCTTTTTAATTTGGTTCTTCTCAGTCACAGACAATAGCGAAAATGCCAAAAAAGAACGCATACTTTTTGATCATCAATATATTCGTTCACAAACGGGTATCGGCGCCCATGGAGTCAGCGAGCACTAAACTCTAAGCAAATAAAGAACAATCTCACTTACTGAATCAGGTAAATTGGCACGCTTTTCGTATAGGTCTAGTTCATTCACTAAGAAGCATACGGACAAATTATAATAAAGGCGGCTCCATGTTAGAAACCACTGAACCAAACCTTTCTGAAGAAGATACATTTACTAAAGATTTATTAATGGCAAATCTCGAAAGTGCTGTTAGTCGAATTTTGCCCCGTTTTCAAAAGGAGATGCCTGAAGACTACTTCCATGCAGTTGATGAGGCTGATCAAATTGCACATATGAGTACACTGGCGACCAGTGGCCTTGCTGGAATTGAGCATAACCTGGTGTTAACAAGTGATTTTGGCCAATGTTATACCTTCATTAATCATAAGAATTACCACGGTCTCTTAAGCGAGTTGATCCACCAATTACCGAAAGATAAATCGCTACAATCTGCAAAGATCTTCACCTCAAAAACAGGTGACGTGGTGATCGATATTTTCGACTTTTCACCACAACTTATATTTGAAACAAATAATCCCGATAACCATCAACGTCTCGATCAATTAGTTGACTCCATCACCGAATATGAGCCTGATCTTGCGATGGAAGATCTAATCAAACTACTACATACCTGTTCTGAAGATTATGTAATGACAACGAGTGATCGACGACTTTGCCAACACTTTAGAATGATCCAACGTTTGTGGGGAACAGATGACGTAAAACTCGAAACACTGGCACATTCGAGAGAGGGGCTTACCGATATTACGATTGGATTTGGTAATGGTGATACCAGAGAAGTTTTCGAACGTTTCTGCGCTTATCTTGGTCGACACAACATCAATATTCATCGTGCACATTTTGAGACTTTCTTAAATGAACAAAATGAACGCGTTTCTCTTATTGGATTTCTGATTTCAGATGAGCACAAAGATAATATTGATCTAGACTGCCCAGAGTGGCAGCTCCACCTTAAATATTTGCAACAACTGCCTGCTTTAAACGATGATGCATTAACCTTGTACTTTGAAAATAATGATTGGTGTCTGCGCCATGCCGAGCTGCTTTATGCGATGGCTAGATTAGTTCAACAACGTTTATGCAAAATTGATCTTCATCAATTTTCTTTTGAGCGCATTTGCCAAGCATTCATTAAACATCACAAATTATCACGTACAATTTTTGATTATTTATTGAAAAAATTTAAACCAGCAAAGTCCTCATTTATAGAAAAGAAAACATTACTTGTAGATAAAGATTTAATTAACTTATCGGAAAGTGATATTGAAATCATACGTACTCTTGAACAAGCTGCACATTGTATTTTAAAAACCAATGTGCATTTTAGTTCTCGCTATGCGCTTGCCTTTCGTATTGATCCAAACTTTTTACAAGTTGCGGAACGAAACATTTTACCTCATGGCGTGTTTTTTATACATGGCAAAAATTTCATGGGATCTCATGTGCGATTCCGAGACATTGCTCGTGGTGGAATGCGTATTGTGCGACCACGAAATTTTGATGACTATCTGCATGAATCGGTCCGTTTGTATGATGAGAATTATGCTCTCGCCTATGCACAGCAGTTAAAAAATAAAGATATCCCAGAGGGTGGATCAAAAGGAGTATTACTGACTACACCCAATAGCGATCATGAACAATCAGGTCGAGCCTACGCAAACAGTTTGCTTGATTTGATCTCCATCGATGAACAAACAAAATCGCAACTCGTCGATTATTATGGTAAAGAAGAACTACTCTATCTTGGTCCTGATGAAAATGTTTCTCCAACATTAATCGACTGGATCATTCAACGAGCACATTTTCGTCAATACCCAATGCCAAATACATTTATGAGTTCAAAATCTGCGACCGGAATTAATCATAAAATCTATGGTGTAACGAGTGAAGGTGTAACGGTATTTCTTGATGCTGCATTACGTCAAGATGGAATTGATCCTAGCCAAGATCAATTTACAATAAAAATTACCGGCGGACCCGATGGCGATGTTGCTGGAAATGAAATCCTGATCCTTGATCGTGAATATGGCGAGAATGCAAAAATAATTGGTATTGCCGACGGCAGTGGTACCGCAGAAGATCCGGGTGGTCTGGATCATCAAGAATTGATCCGTTTAGTTAAAACCAATTCACCTATTATAGATTTTGATCCATCTAAACTTAGTGCCAAAGGTCATATTATAAATGTCGATACACCGGAAGGTATCCATGCAAGAAATACTATGCATTTCCGTCTAGTTGCCGACACATTTATTCCAGCAGGAGGCAGGCCGCAAGCGATTAATGGATCAAACTGGGAGCGATTTTTGCAGAAAGACGGTACGCCTACTAGCAAAATTATTGTCGAAGGTGCAAACCTTTTTATTACTGACGAAGCCAGGAAAAAACTTTCAGAAACCGGTGTAATGATCATAAAAGATAGCTCGGCAAATAAATGTGGCGTGATCTGCTCCAGCCTCGAAATTCTTGCTGGTATGCTTGTTACAGAATCAAAGTTTGCTGAGATAAAATCACAGTACATAGAACAAATATTGTCTCGTTTACGCGCACTCGCAAAGTTGGAAGCAAGTGCACTTTTCCGTAGTCACATCCATCACCCACATTTAACGTTACCTGAATTGAGTATGGAATTGAGTATTCAAATCAATCGTCTGCATGATGCGATTGCAGGATTAATTACAACGCCAACGCTAAAAGACCAACAACGAATGCATGCCTTGGTAGAACAGTATATTCCAGAAGTTTTATCAGGACTGGCAGGCCCAAAAGTTGTAAACAAAATACCCGTCATTTATACGCAACAAATCGTTGCTTCTGTTTTGGCTAGTCAAATTGTCTATAACGAGGGTATTGATTATTGTCGTTATATGAATGAGGAAAATATGGCAGAGCTGGCACTCAAATACTTACATCATAAGGAAGACTTATCAGAATTAATTGAGGCAATAAAAACGAATGATTTTGATCAAAAAGATCGAATGATAGCCTTGCTCAAAGCGGGTGGATCGAGCGCAGCAATAAAGCTTGACTAATTTAATGATGATGCTGATTAAAATTGCTAGTTAACAGTGATTTTAAAACAAAAAACTAATCCCAAACAAGAGGCGCTTCATCCATCATTGCCGCTTGCTCTCGTAGTGAAAGAATATGTTCTTCCCAATAATTATCGGAATTAAACCAGGGAAATGCTTGCGGAAAAGCTGGGTCATCCCATCGCTTCGCTATCCAATAGGCATGATGCATAATTCGCATTGTTCGCAATGCTTCAACGAGATTTAATTCTGCGCTATTAAATTCATAAAAATCTTCATATCCAATTAATAGATCTCCCAACCTTGCCGTCATATATTGACGATCACCAGATAAAAACATCCATAAATCTTGGATCACCGGTCCCATTCTCGCATCATCGAAATCGACGATATGTGGCCCATCACCTGTCCAAAGAATATTGCCCGGATGAAAATCACAATGCAATCTAAGTGTTTCAACATCACCAGCACGATTAAAACAGTTTTTTATTCTTTTGATTACATCGTCAGACAGACTTGCATAAGCCTTTTCAAGATGAACTGGAATAAAATTGTTATTGATCAAAAATTTTCTTGGTGTGATCGCATAATTCTGAATATTGATACTCGGTCGATGCTCAAATTTCTGCGTTGCTCCTAGTGCATGAATTCGCGCAATAAACCTGCCCATTTGTTCAAGATGATCTGGATTATCCAACTCAGGGGCGCGGCCGCCACGCCGCTGGTAGATCGAAAAACGAAATGGGCCATACTGATGCAATGTTTTACCGTTATGAATAATCGGTGGGATCACCGGAATTTCTGCGGCGTTTAAAGCAAGTGTATATTCATGTTCTTCGAGAATCGCATCATCACTCCAACGCTGAGGACGGTAAAACTTTACGATTATTGGTTCGGCATCTTCTAAACCAATTTGATAAACACGGTTTTCATAACTATTGAGCGCTAATTGTCTTCCATCTGTTATTAATCCGATGGAATCTATCGCATCAAGAATTTCGTCGGGACTAAGATTTTTGAAGGCTTCGGAAGCATCGTAATCCATTATTCAGTTTGTTCTTTTGATCGCACCATGGCTACCAGTCGAGCGCGAACTTCTTCAGCAGTCTGTGCAGGCTCTGAAAAAGTCAACCTGACAATTTTTTCACCAAGGCGTAGATGGAACCCTTCTTCATCGATCCCGGCCATTTCAGGATCATGATCTCCAATTTCTATCTCTGCGTCGGCGCAATATTTTTTCATTGCATCAGCATGATCTTCATTCATATGTGTGATCATGCCCGCTTCTTGCTCTGCGGAGAAAGGAATAGCTTTGAGTAATTTCTGAGATTCAATCCAATGGATCTTACCAAAGCCACCTATAAAGCGAGCTCGTACCACTTCGAGACGATAAAAATTAAAATCATGTGTTTTATGATATCCACGTGACTGGGGGAAAAATTCGTAATAACGCTGGCCAGCCTGTTCTAAATCTTCTCCATCTAGCGGTTGGGCATCTGCAATCAATGTCAGTCTTGCACCCGTTTGCACATCAACAACATCCTTTTCAGTTGTGATCAATGACATTTTAGGATTGGCTAAAATATTTTTTGTATGCTGTGCAATCGTACTGATCAAAATTATTGGCTGTCCAGTTTGATCCAGACAGTAAGGCACGATGGATCCAAATGGATAGCCTGGCATATCGACCGAGTGAGTAGATAAAATTCCTTCAACATTTTCTAAAAGTAAGGCGCGAGCCTCAGTGCTAGCTTTCATAATTTTGATCAATCTCTGAAGTTAGTAAATTGTACAGGTTGCTCTAACTTTTCTTCTCGTAACGTTGCCATTACTGCCTGTAAATCATCACGCTTTTTGCCGGTAACACGAACTTGTTCACCTTGAATGGCAGTTTGTACTTTGAGTTTTTTATCTTTGATCAATTTTACGATCTTACGTGCCATATCGGAGTTAATACCATGCTTGGCTGTTGCCGTCATGCGCACCCCTTTTCCTAACTTCGTGATCTCGCCAAGATCAAGACAACTACTATCCAGTTTCCGACTGATCATTTTTACCTGTAAAATATCTACAACCTGTTTGATCTGAAAGTCGGCTTCGGCACTTAGCGTTAATTCCCTCTCGTTTTGTTCAACTTTAGTGTCCGTTCCTTTAAAATCGAAACGATTTGTGATCTCTCTATTGGCTTGATCAACAGCATTAGTTAACTCGTGCTGATCAACTTCAGAAACAATATCGAATGATGGCATGTATGCCTCCCACTTTTGCTTAATATTCAAATTCTATTTCGATGTCGGCTTACGCTAAACCGATCTACAAATTTGATGTTTGGTAAAATGTTTGCGCACTGAGAAATTTTATTTAAATCCTTTCATTGTGAATTTATTTTTATTCTTAATAACCATCCTTAGTGTATCTCTCCGACCCGGCATCCATATTAGGCGTGCGGAATAATTATTGTCCAATGATATTTTATTCGTTCAAATTAATTACCAAATATGAGCTTTTATTTCTAAACCTTCCTTGGTGGATCTCTCCGGCCCGACATCCATGTCGGGCGTTCGAAAAAAATAATGTCCACTGGACATTATTTTTTTCTCACCCCTGTTCCAATAAATTTCTTAGATCAATAACGGCAGAATTTGCGCGAGAAAGATAAGATGCCATTACCAAAGAATAATTTGCAGTAAAACCAAAACCGGTTCCATTTAAAACCACTGGACTCCAAGTGAAATCCTGAGTCGCTTCTAACTCTCGAATAATTTGACGCATACTCACCACGGCATTTTTCTTTTGTAAGACCTGATTAAAATCAATTTCCATTGCATGCATCAAATGCGCTAACGCCCAGGCTGTGCCACGTGCTTCATAGAAAACATCATCAATTTCTAACCATGGGGTTTTGATCTCTTGCATCATTGAAGAAGGCGTTGCTTGTGACGCTTCAGACTCACCTTGTAGATCGGTATTAATTCTAACTTGGCCGACACTTGCACTTAATCGTTGTGACAAGCTCCCTAGGCGTTTTTCGACTAAAGACAACCATTCACGCAAATTATCAGAGCGTGCATAAAATTGTGCGTCTTGATCATCCGAGTCTTGTAGTCTCGAAAGATATTTTTTAAGTGATTTAAGACCACTTTTATATTCTGTTTCAGTGGCAGGTAGCATCCACGATTCACTATCAAAATGCAGCTGCGGTTCTGCATCCATTAGATCTTTATCTTCGGTGGAGGTCGTTTGTGAACGACTAAGGTCATTTCGAAGTACACGAGCCATATCACGCACTTGCACCAGTACACCAAATTCCCAGTTGGGGATATTATCCATAAAAAAGCCAGGTGACAGGATGTCATTGCTTAAATATCCACCACGTTTATTAAGCAAGGTTTCCGTTACTTCTATTAAAGTCGAAGTCGTTGTATAGCCAGTAACCGCTTTTTCTTGATCTGATCCCAAACGTGCAATCACTGCTTCTCGCACATCAAATGCATCTGGCTCAGTGTCCCAATAAAATATCATAACTAATATAAGAACGAGGAAAAGCCCGACGCCAATACCAATATATTTTTGCATATGAAAATACCCGATTAATTTATACTGATGAGGCTAAGGTAATTCAGTCGTTTGGGCAAGTGAGATGATGGTGAGTTTCTGTGGATTATTTGATCGCGGTATTGATCGTATCGGTATTTCCCAGGTTATCGAGCCAAGTTAGGGCTAAAACATCTCCAGGTTGAGCCTCTTCCACATGAAAGGAGAAGAACGGGTTAGTCGAAATACCGGTGCCGACATAAGCACTCATCACCAATTTATCATTCAATTTGCAGCTTACTTCTCGAATATGATGGATCGGTAGAATGTTTTGCGTTTTTGGATCTTTACGTCGCCCAGTTTCCATAGAATGTCGAATGATGACGCCCACAGTTGTGATGCCATTTTCAGTTTTTGTACGAATTTTAATCGTCATGCTGAATCCTATTATTCACAACCGCCTTTCAGCACTTCAATATATTTTTGATTAATATAGATTTCATCCTTTGTTTCGGCGACTACAATTACATTTGATGATTTTGCCAGTTTAATTCTGGTGCGTAAGAAATCACCTTTACCTTTTCCATGAAATGAGAAGCGCGCCAGTAATGCGATTGGATTTTTTTCCGCAAGAAAACTGATCCTCTGAACATTCTCGATATCCGTTTTGATCGTAACCGGAACAATTGCACCATTTTCTGCCCCGGGTGGCATTTCGATCACAACCTTGTCAGTTTTTTTGATCGGGCAATCACCGAATAATTCCTTCAATACGGCAGTGTGAGTTTCTTTTTCAAACGCCACTTTTGGCCATTTAGCCAAGACTTTTACAGGGAACAGTAGACTCGCTTTTAATAAGGCTGTAGAAGCAATTATTGATCGGAGAAAATGGCGACGGGCATTCATTCTTTTAGGCGTTCTTCTTCTTCAAGCTCTTTTTCAAATTGTTTTAATCGCGCTTGTACTCGTTGTTTATGATAATAATCGAGATTTTTTGCTCTCTCTGCACTCCTTAATTGATCACTGGCTAGTTGAGTATTACCACTGAGGTAATGATACTCCGCTAAGGCTAAATGTGAATCAACCATTGATCCCGAACGCCCCTCCGCTTCCGCCAGAAGCTCGTAATATTTTCGATCGGTTCCATTCTGAATACCAAAATCTAGCAGTAATCCTTTTGCAGTTTCTATTTGATTAACCTGTAATAATGTTTTAACAAATTTCATCACAACAGGCTTATAGTTTGGATACAACCTATTTAATTGACTATAAATTTCCACCCCTTCTTTATAGTTACCAGAATCGCTCTCGAGTTCCGCAAAGGCAAGTAAATAACTGATATTATTCTTATCTTTGTTTAATAGCACTTGCAGTTGATGGCGGGCTTTTTTATATTTTCCATTACGGCTTAACGCGAGTGCGTAACCATAGGTTGTTGCATCCTTAGATCCATAACTTCCTTCTTTTAATGCCGTTTCGAAAATTTTTACGGCTTGTCTTGGACTTTGAGCCGCCAACACTCTAATTCTTGCTTTTGCTAATAGAAAAGCATTGCTATTTTTATGATTGCGAGGTGGATATAGTTTCAAACGATTCTTGGAATCAGCGATACGTGAAAATGTGACTGGATGAGTACGAAGGTATTCTGGAAAAAATCTTGGATCACTTAAACGATTTGCCGTTTGCAAACGTTGAAAAAAATTTGGCATACCCTCAGGATCAAATTCTGCTCGATATAATAAAGCCATTCCAACACGATCCGCTTCTTGCTCATTAGCACGTGTAAAATTGATTTGAGACTGGGCACCTCCAGCTTGTATTGCTGTCAATGCTGCTATTCCAGCATCCGGGTTTGCTATGCCGACTAATAAAGATCCAATCGTCGCAACCGCAAGCGGTAAACTCAATTGGCTAGCTCGTTCAAAACTTCTCGCTAAATGACGTTGAGTCACATGCGAAATTTCGTGAGCAAGTACACCGGCTAGTTCACTTTCATTTTGAGCACTTAAAATAATGCCCGCATTAACCCCAATAAAACCACCCGGTGCGGCGAATGCATTAATCTCCGCTGCTGCCACTGTAAAAAACGTAAATTCCTGTCCAGCGCCATCACTATTTACAACCAATCTACGCCCTATTGCATCGAGATATTCTTGTGTTTCGAGATCATCCAGAATAGCACCAAAGCTTTGTAACCGTCGAAAAAATGCCGCTCCCAGTTGACGCTCTTTTTCCGGTGAAATAATAGTGGCAGTAGAATCACCGAAATCGGGTAATTCAAAAGCTGTTGCTGCCCAAACAAAGGTTGCAAACAGGCAACCTAGCAAGGTAGATAGTTGTTTTTGCAAAATTTCAACCTGTCATTGTAAAAAGTATAAGACATTTATTAATACAAAATGTTCGGAGCTTCCAATTGTTAACACCGCCACATTTTCACTCATTAAGAATGCGAGGTAAAATCCTTTGTGAAAATATACTCTTAATCAAACAAACTAGATCTGTAAAGGACCTGTATGACCAAAAAAAATGCGTTTTATGCACAATCAGGTGGTGTTACTGCCGTTATCAATGCTTCTGCTTGTGGCGTTATCCAGGCAGCCCGTGAAAATAGCGACAAGATAAGTAAAGTATATGCTGGTCGAAATGGTATTATTGGCGCATTAACTGAAGATTTGATCGATACTTCTTTAGAATCAGACGAAGATATCCAAGCCCTTAGACATACACCTTCCGGCGCATTCGGTTCATGTCGTTATAAACTAAAACCAACCGAAGAGGGTACCGCTGAATACGAACGAATTATTGAAGTGTTAAAAGCCCACGATATAGGCTATTTTTTCTACAATGGTGGTGGTGATTCGCAAGACACTTCTCACAAAATGGCAATTATGAGTAAAAAGTTGGGTTACCCGATCACTTGTATCGGCGTACCAAAAACGGTTGATAATGATCTACCGATCACCGACAACTGCCCCGGTTTTGGATCAGTCGCAAAATATGTCGCTGTTTCCATTCGTGAAGCCAGTTTTGATGTTGCCTCCATGGCCAAAACATCAACCAAAGTGTTCGTGATGGAAGTTATGGGCCGTCACGCAGGTTGGATTGCCGCAGCGGGTGCCCTGGCCGCAGAAAAAGAAGGTGATTCACCACATATAATTCTTTTCCCCGAAGTTGTTTTTGATCAAGAAAAATTTCTGGCTCGAGTCAAACAATGTGTGGAGAACTACGGTTATTGTGCAATTGTCGTTTCCGAAGGACTCCAAAATACAGAAAGGGAATTCATGTCAGAAGCCGGCGGCACAGATGCTTTTGGACACGCTCAGCTCGGTGGCGTCGCTCCCGTTATTGCACAGATCATAAAAGATGCCCATGGTTATAAGTATCATTGGGCAGTTGCGGATTACCTACAGCGAGCAGCACGACATATCGCTTCTAAAACGGATGTTGAGCAAGCCTATGCGCTTGGACGTGCGGCAGTAGAATTTGCGTTAGATGGGAAAAATGCGGTTATGCCTACTATTGTCAGGACGTCTGATCAACCATACCAATGGGAGATCGGGGAGGCGCAATTAGCTGATGTCGCTAATGTCGAAAAGATGATGCCGGATGAATATATCTCTGAAGATGGTTTCGGGATTACAGAAGCGTGTCGTCAGTATCTACAACCCTTGATCGAAGGTGAAGATTATCCACCATACAAAAATGGACTGCCAGATTATGTGGAATTAAAAAATGAACCTGTTGAAAAGAAGCTTTCACTAAAGTTTGAGATAAACTAATTTTTCATTATTAGAGACTACTTAACTGTATGTATGGAATATAACTACAATAAGGGATAAATTTTGAATTGCCGATATTATCGACTATATAGAGCTTCCCGTTTTGGTTACCCAGTCTTTAAAAGGGTATAAAATATTTTAGGTTTGGTTGGTATAAGAATAACATTGTACTTAACCTCAGATCGGTTTAATCCACCGTTACTAATGCCTGTTTCAAACAATTGAACTCTTCCCCTGACACGTTCAAAGACGGCTTGTTCTCTTTCAGACAATAAGCAATCAACCCACCAATAAGATTGAGCATAAAGCCATGCACAGAGCCGTGTCTGGAATGTTCTATCTGAGTGATATTCTTCAACTGGTCATTGATCGTTTCAATAATAAAACGCCGACTCAACATGGCTCTGTCCCACAAAGAGGTGGCTTTTGCTTTCATGTTTTTCCGGACATTGGTGACCAATTCAACGCCTCACAGAGTTCAGGAACAGGCTGACGGTCATCGACATTTCCAGGTGTGATTTTAGCGGCTAGAATATCCCCCTGGTGATTAACAATGAGATGCAGTTTGAACCCATAAAACCAGCCCATGGTGCCTCGACCTCGTTGAGCAATATCTTTGAAAATACGATGGCGTGGAATACGCAGATTGTGGCACACTTTTAAGGCGGTTGAATCGATAAACGCAACGCCAGTGGGTTTACCTTTGAGATAAGAAAAGTAGCTGCATAAAGGAACAAGGACGGTCGGCATTACCTCTAGAAAGCGCGTGTAGCTTAGTATCTCGGGAAAGTCCTTTGCATAGAATTGAGCCACAAAACCTTTGTAATAGTTCTTGAAGTCACGATGGTTGGAGTGATGAAACAGAATAATAATTGTTATGATTTCGCTGGCCTGCATTCGTCCAACTCGACGACGTTGACGTTTGCCATCGGTCAATAATTGTTGTTCCCACAACGGCATGAAGTGTTGACAGAATTCACCGACATCACAAAAGATTTCAACTAATTTATACATCGGTCTGTTCTCCTTTTTTTCAATTGTTTGATGACAATTGATCTGATCGGGGAACAGGCCGTTAGTTCATTTTCTTAAACCGAGTTGGGGTTATTTATAAAGGGGGAATTAAACAATGAAAAAATCACTTTGATCATGTTTGGACTCAGCCAAACAGTCATTGCTGAAGTTCTGAATGGACAAACTGTTAATGGGTGGGAAAGTATACAGCTAATAACAATGTTTGGTCTAATATTTTTTGCGGCTGGTATTTTTAGCAATACATTTGCACCTGAGAGTATAAGGAGTATATACCTAGTACAGCAGCAAACAGAGTTTTTGTTGGAACAACCATCCTCAACTGTTAAATTAGCCCGTGAACCTTTCAGTCTAATATTTTTTCAAAACCTTACAATAATGGATTGGATAAAAAATACCATTCTGTTCAGATAGCCGCTGTAACCAATAAGTGACTATTTAATAGCATTCAAGTTGGTAGCTCTTTAGACGAAATCCCTATGTTTCGTAAAGGCTCAGGACTGGCTGCCTCACCTGGTGGATATAACAGTATTTATATTTCAGAAAAAGGCCATCACTATCTTTAATTATGAAAATGATAAGAAATATAGAGTTCAATTGATTGAACGCCTCAATAACGGATTTTTAAAACTCAATTTTTCGATAAGCAAAATAAATCTAAACAATAAACCTACCCCATTGCTATTGCGCCAATTGAAAGAATGCTGCTTATAGTTATCATTGACAGAAATCTAGATAATGTAATTCAGGAGGGAGAATTAACAAAAATAGAAGCTACTTTTTAGATGTGCTAGCGTCATAACAAGTGACTATGTTTCCAAGTCAAGTATTTACGCTCTATTTTCATCCCACATCGTTCCATTTTTAACCATTGTACTATTTTCCGAAACGCAGGCAGGTACGGTAGTGACTGATGTTCATTCAATTTTTGAACATGATGGGGATCGGGATGAGAGTTAACTCAAAGCAAGAATATAAAAAATTGGCTAATGGAATGTATATACCCATGCCACCTGGAAATTTAGATTTCAGCGAGTCCAAGGGTCTACACAGGAAGGCAGCGTACGCCGAGAATGGCCTAGTGTGTAATTTGGCCATTTTCAGGTAGGCTAACGTTGTTGTGTGGACGCTTGGACTCGCCCTCGATGCATGTTCCAGACAGCATTCTACCTCCTGCGTTCATGCAGTCGTTTGGGTGGCCCTATCATTCTCGCTGGGCAGCGTTGTGTTTCTTGAAAAGGGCCAAGCAACTAACAAGCCCCTTTCCGGCGCAACATGCCTTGCCAGCAAGAATGATAGAGCCACTGACACCTGCATTTCCAGATGGCACGGGTATATAATTGATAGTATAACGATATCTATTGAACAGGACATAGGAACAATAAAGGTCAAGTCATCAATAAAATATCAAAACATAAAGGATATTGTTTTTCCAAAACGCATAGATTCCACCTTCGAGCAAAAAATATAAAGCATAAATCAAACAGGCGAAATAAACATTAATTCAGTTGACTGCATTTTAGAAAAAGCATAACAAAAACGAGCAGAGGGAACCTACAGATCAAGATTATAAATGGCCTGCATGCTTTGTTGTTTCAGCGGGTTCTGAGATACTTCTAAAATCAAGCGTCGAGCTTGGTGAAGCAAGTAACGTTAGTCTTCCTAAAGTTCGATTTGACATTGAGGTAAGTTAAGGCACACATTGTTGGTAAACACATAATAAATTAGGCAGCATCGCCCTTCGGGCTGGACACGCTAATGTGTGTTGTGCTTGACCGTTATGCACAAATATAAAAAACTACATTCGTAATGGTGATAGCGGATATAGCCATTCAATTATTCACCAAATAAAAAGAGAGCATTATGAGTAAAGGTACTGTTAAGTGGTTTAGCGCGGACAAAGGTTTCGGTTTTATTACTCCAGAAGACGGAAGTAACGATTTGTTTGTTCATCATTCAGAAATACAAGCAGGTGGGGGGTATGCAACACTAAATGATGGCCAGGCAGTTGAATTTGAAGTTGGTCAAGGGCAAAAAGGTCCGTGCGCTAACAAGGTTAGTCCTATTTAAACCAAAAGTTGGAATTACATAACGCCGTGCTCCAGCTGAATTTTTTTCGTTGCTTTTTTTGTGTTTGATAATACAAAAGCTTCCACTCCAAAAATTCAGTTGAGCACGGCGTTATATGTCATTGAACATAAAAGAGAAGTCAAAGTGTTTGTATGTCAAATAGATATTTATTCCTAACATTTCTTATAATTCTGAATTGCACTACAGTGAGTGCAAAAACTGGTTGTGGTGAGATTGGCATATGGTTGCAAGTCTTAGGCTCTGGTGGGCCGGAACTTGATGACGGTCGAGCGTCAAGTAGTTATGTTATTTGGCATAAAGGGAAAGCACGACTCCTTATTGATATTGGGAGTGGTAGCATGTTTCGATTTGAGCAAAGCAGAGCGTCGTTGAATGATCTGGATGTGATTCTATTAAGTCACATGCACGCGGATCACAGCAACGATTTACCTGCTTTGATCAAGGCATCTTTTTTTTCTGATCGAAACCGTGATTTGTATTTGTATGGTCCAAGTGGTAATAACTTTGTGCCATCTGCTACGAATTTTGTAAAGGATTTATTCGGGCCAGATGGAGCCTATAAATATTTAAGCAACTATCTTAATGGCAACAACAGTTATCGCTTACTGCCACACGATATCAGTACATCAGGTACAAAAGAACAACTTGTTTTGTCTAATTCTCTTTATCGCTTGGTTGCTGCGCCAGTACATCATGGCCCAATACCAGCATTAGCCTGGCGGGTAGAAATTGGGGGAAAGCTGATTGTCTTTAGCGGCGATATGAACAACGACAATAACACTCTTGCAACCTTAGCAAAACAGGCGGATTTATTAGTAGCTCATCATGCTGTACCAGAAGGAATAAAAGGGGTAGCACGTAACCTGCACATGCCGCCTTCGGTAATTGGTCAAATTGCAGCGAAAGCCCGTGTTAAAACATTAGTTTTATCACACCGTATGAATCGTACGCTCGGACAGGAACAAATCTCAACGGCACAAATACGTCAACAGTATAACGGCCCAATACAATTTGCTGATGATTTACAATGTTTCAGAATTTAACTGAACGTATTAAATGGGCAAGCAACATCATGCAATAACAATACAAATGTACTTGGACTCTCGTAGGAGGCAAGGCTACACAATTAGGCTGTTTGACAACTGAACCAACTCAAATAGCTTCCCACATCGTACATAAATAAAGAACGCGTAAATGGGCTTAGACTCTGAGTGGTTCCCCCCCGACTGAGCGGAGACTTCATTAAGAGTGATAATACACTCAGAGGAGAAGCATAGACAAACGAACAAAGTACAGTCAAGAATACAAACATGAAGCAGTAAAACTCACAAATCAATCGGATAATTCTCTGACACAAGTGGCTCATCACTTAGGGAACAATGCCAACATGTTGTCTCGTTAGCGGCAGCAATTTTCAGAGCCAAACAAAACCACATTTCCAGGGTAAGGCAATACATGAGAACAAGAATTGTCCCAATTAAAACGTGAGCTTCAACAGGTAAAAAAGAACGGGATTTTTTACGAGAAGCGGCAACAAGATAACAGCCGTTTGATGCGACAGATTAAAGCCATTCACACTGATAGTGATGCGGTTTATGGCAGCCCTCGTATTTGGGAAGAACTCCGTTATCAGGGTGAAACTTGCCGTCTCAACAGAGTTGCACGACTGGTAAAGTCTGCCGACATTGTCGGCATTCCTGCTAGCAAACAATGGCGCAAACGAACGTCGTCTAAACGACCAGAGCATGTCATTAATCATCTGGACCGCGACTTCACATTCGGTTTAATCATCGGCCTAATAACCTTTATTATGTACTTTTAAAACTGCTTCGTGAGAAGCCAATTTAAACGCTTAACTCCCTAAGATCCTAAGTTATTACATTCTGAAAATAGCTTTGAAATCATTACTCGTGAGTAGCACAAGAAGCAGTCTAACATTCGGTCAAAAGATTACAGCAAAAAGATAATTGATCGTTTCGAGAAAAACATCTTTCCTTACATTGATAGCAAGCCTATCGGTGAAGTTACCGCTCCAGCGATGTTATTTGCGCTACGAAAAATAGAAAGCCGTGGTGTGATTGATACAGCACATCGTATTTACCAGAACTGTGGCCAAGTGTTTAGGTATGCCGTTGCAACTGGCCGTACTGAACGGTGATCCATCGGTTAATCTAAAAGACACACTCACCTCCCGTTAATCGCGAATTACTATTGTATCTGTCACTAAGCTTGATAAGTCGATTATGCTAATTTATATTGACCCAGTTATAAAATAAAACTAGAAGCAGTCACGCCAACTGAAACCTGCTTCTTGTTCTGCAATACCAATCCAATTTTTTTCACACCCTAAAGCATTAGCTAAGCACGTTTTAACTTGATCCACACAATTATTTTGTTCGCTCAGATGTGCAGCGATTATGTGTTTAAGTTTGCTTGTATCTATTTTAGATAATAATGCAGCCGCTTGATGGTTTGCTAGGTGTCCCATCCTCCCAGAAATTCGCTGTTTGAGATGATAAGGGTAAACGCTTTCTGCTAACATTTTGTCGTCATGATTACATTCTAGTATCAAGGCATCGCAGTGGTTGAATTCGGAAACAATGTGCGGTGTGATATGACCAGTATCAGTTAGCAGGCCAAGATATTTCTCACCATCAGAAAAAATAAATTGAGAGGGTTCTCTAGCATCATGAGGAACAGTCACAGATTTGATTTGAATGGCATCAATCTCAAACATTTCATGACTATTAAACAGGTGTAAAGCAGAGAGATTAGAAAGAGTCTTTTCAGCGGCTTGACGCGTACCTTCAGTGAGCCATACTGGTATATTGTATTTCCTGGCAAGTCGACCGACACCCGCGATATGATCGCCATGTTCATGTGTGACTAAAATAGCACTTATCTCTTCAGGTTGTCTGTTTAAAGAGGCCAGACGTTTACATGTTTCTTTTAATGAAAATCCATTATCGATCAGAAGTATAGTAGTTCCTGATTGAACAAGGGTTGCATTACCTTTACTACCACTGCCCAGAGAAGAAAATTGCACTATTGAGTTGTTATATCTAAGTTCTTATAAGCTAGATTTAATTCGATTAAGAATAGCATCAGCCGTTGCAGAATTATCCCATTTACCATCGTCATTAAGAATGATGATTTCAGTTTTTTCACCTACTTCTGCCATGCTAACTTTAAAATCATGATTATCACCTTTCCAGAAAGCTAATTTAGATATCAGGCCTTTCTTCTCCTGTTCACCTAGAAAGGCAATATCATAGGTTTTATTGGCTTGATCAGCTTTTTCAACTGTGATGTCAGATTCAGAATTCAGGATTCTACCTACTAATGACCAGGTGGTGGTGGAATCGCTTTGTACGACAAGGTACATCTTTCCATCGCCAGCGCTGATCAATTCAGCTGTAATGGCAGTAGATATATCTGTGTTTGAATCAGAATCGTGGGCCGTTTCGTCCAGTGCAGTTGTCGCAACGCTTGTTGTTGGAGATGCGCCACCAAGGGCATTTTGTAATTGCAATGCCATTCTGCGTTCTAGTGGGATATCACGGTCACGCTCTATCCACAGACCCTGATCAAACTCTTCACCCACATGAGAAAGGTAAACTGAGGTGGTTCCTGCTTCTTCAGCTTGTTCAATGAAGATCTTGAATCTATCACGTTTGATGCTGTTCTCGTCTCCTTCCCAATCAGTTTCCATGACACCAAGCTCTTGATCATCAAGATCCATGTTGAAACCTGAATTTGCCCAAAATTCTTGTAATGTGATCCAAACGTCAGCTGCTGATCCATTAACAACGATTAATTGTTCCCCTGAAATTTCTGCAATAGAGGCGGAATCACTCGATTCGGAATAGAGGCGATTTTCTTTTTGCTTAGTGACACGATCTTGATAGGTAGAAAAAGTGGCTGAACCTGTTTCATCGATATCCGGCACAGCTAGAGAATCGTCAATTGTCTCAGTGGTCAGATCGGGAGGAACCTCCAGATCAGGCAAGCTTTCACTTTTTTTGTATTCTTTGCGTTGATCTGAAACGACATCATCAAATTTTGGGAATAAGCCAGTGAGGCTGCCACAACCGCCCAAAACCAAACTGGTAAGGACTATAGAAGAGAGAATCGAAAGAGAACGTAAACGGAATGACATTTAAAAAAACCTCGTTTGTAATTATTATGAGAGCCGTACTTCAGCTCTTTCCATGGCTTCAATCATCGCAATTTCGCACGACTCAGACATCCAAGTGAGTGGTAGACGCAGTCCTGCATCCATCAACCCCATTTTGTGTATGGCCCATTTTACCGGAATAGGGTTAGATTCGGTAAATAATTCTTTATGTAAACCTTGTAGTTTCTGATCTATTGCAAAAGCAGTTTCACGATCACCACCTAAAGCTGCCATACACATATCATGCATTAGTTTCGGGGCAACATTAGCAGTAACTGAAATTGTGCCATGACCACCTTCGAGAATGAACTCGACGGTCGTAGCATCGTCGCCGCTAACTAAGACAAAATTATCACCTGAAAGTTTTTTAATTTCAGCGACTCTACTGAGATCGCCGGTTGCTTCTTTAACACCGATGATATTTTTGATCTTTGACAAGCGTCCTACTGTCTCGGGTAGCATGTCGCAGGCGGTACGACCTGGGACATTATAGAGAATAATTGGAATATCAACCGCTTCAGCAACGGCTTTATAATGTTGATAAAGTCCCTCCTGAGTGGGTTTGTTATAGTAAGGGGTGACAAGTAAGGCGGCATCAGCTCCTACTTCCAAAGCTGCTTTTGTGAGGCGAATTGCTTCGGAAGTTGAATTAGCGCCTGTCCCTGCGATGACAGGAATTCGCTTATTAACTTGGTCGACAACTTGTCGAACCACCTCAATATGTTCTTCTTCATCAAGTGTAGCAGACTCGCCTGTTGTGCCTACAGCAACAATTGCGTCCGTATCATTCTCGATATGAAACTCAACTACCCTTTTAAGTGCTGCTGAGTCAACCGCTGTGTCAGGCCCAAATCCTTCTTCCATGGGGGTAACAATTGCAACCATACTGCCTTTTAACATCCAAAATTACCCTAAAATTCTTCTAAGGTTGTTAATGGTACTGATACGTCGGAAAATTGACAAGAAAAGGTGTGATTGTCTGGCTAAAAAAGGCACAATTAAATCAAAGGAACCTCTGATGTGTCATCAATGGTCAATTTGAGTCCAAAATATTCAAATTACCTTGTCCCGCATTAATCAGAGATCCCTTAATAATAAAATTGATCAGCCATATTGGCATTAAAACATGAAAAATTTCTTTGTGATTTCAATTCTAGGATCTGCGAAGCCCGATCTAGCAGATCAAATTTTTAAAGTGGTCACCGACAGCGGTTGTAGTGTTGAAGATGGCCGTATGAGTCATTTAGGTAGTGAACTTGCCCTTTTCGTGATGCCTTCTGGTACCTGGGATGCTATAGCTAAAATTGAAACGAATATTCCAAAACTCGAAAAAAAGTTAAAAGTGAAAATTAGTTTTGCCAGAACGGAAGCCAGGCAGTCTGGTACAGCATCAATGCCATATGCGATAGAGGTTGTTTCGGTTAATCGGGTAGGGCTGGTTTATGATATATCGCGTTTTTTCAGTTCACGCGATATTGTTGTTGAAGATATGTACACAGGAACTTATCTTGCCATGCATACCAGAACTGAAATGTTTTCCTTACAACTTACCATCAGTATTCCTACTGAGATCTCCATTGCATCCTTACGTGGCGATTTTATGGAATTTTGTGATCAGTTGAATATTGATTCAATCATGGAGCCTGTCAAATAATGAGTGACCTAGCTATCGATAAACTTGTTCCCAACTTTGAAATTGCAGCGACAGGTGATCAAACTATAAGCCTTGCCGATCAAAAAGGTAAAAATGTTGTTATTTATTTTTATCCAAAAGACAGTACGCCTGGTTGCACGCGTGAAGGGCAAGATTTTCGTAATTTATATGATCAATTTATCGTAAAAAACACGGTTGTTTTCGGTGTTTCACGAGATGGGATTAAGTCTCATGAAAACTTTAAAACTAAACAGGGGTTCCCTTTTGAGCTACTTTCAGACAAAGAAGAACTACTTTGTGAAATTTTTGATGTTATCAAAGAAAAGAATATGTACGGCAAGAAATTTATGGGTATCGTACGCAGCACTTTTTTGATCGATGCTGAAGGTGTTTTACGCAAGGAGTGGCGCAAAGTAAAAGTACCTGATCATGCTCAGGAAGTCTTGGATGCGGTGGACAATCTTTAAGCAGCTTGCGGGTTAAATTTTCTGCCACCACGAGGCCATGCAGAGATCAATGCATTTACCAAAGTGGCTAATGGAATGGCAAAGAATACACCCCAAAATCCCCAAAGCCCACCAAAAACTAAAACGGCCACTATAATCGCGATGGGGTGTAAATTGACTGCTTCAGAAAATAACAACGGTACGAGTATGTTCCCATCCAGTACCTGGATTATTCCATAAGCCAAAATGATCCAACCAAAATCTGTTCCCCAACCTAGTTGGATATATGCAGCAATGGCAACAGGAATAGTGGCAACAGTGGCGCCAATATAAGGAATGATCACAGATAATCCGACCAAGGCAGAAAGTAGCACCGCATATTTCAGGCCCATAAATGAAAACACGGTGAAAGTGATGCTACCAACGATCAAAATCTCATAAAATTTACCGCGAACATAGTTACCTATTTGTCCATCCATTTCTTGCCATACGTGTTCCAGTAAAGGGCGTTCTTCAGGTAAGATATCTGAAAGCCAACCGGTGATCACATGTTTGTCTTTAAGGAAGAAGAAAACCAGGACTGGCCCCAAAACCAGGTAGACGAGAACCGTGATCAATCTTGGAATAGATTCAAAGGATAAAGATAAGACGGTTTGTCCAAAATCTGTAATGCCAGAACGGACAACCTGCACTAATTCCAAAACTTGTTCTTCCGTCATCAACTGAGGATACTTTTCGGGAAGCTGGAGTATTAGTTGCTGCCAGTCATTGAGAATATTGGGTAATTGTTGCACGAGCTCTGTCAGCTGTCGTGATAGTAATGGCAATAAACCGAGAATAATAATCAACATAAAGGTCAGAAACAGCAGGAAAATGATGGTAACAGCTAAAAGCCTCGGAACACGAAAGTGGATGAGATACTGAACGCTACCTTCTAGCAAATAAGCAATGACAATTGCAGCTAAAACGGGAGCAAGCATGTGCCCCATAAAGATCACGATGGTAAAACCGAGGATCAGCATTACAGCCAATAACACCGCCTGCGGATCGGAGAAGTAACGTCTATACCATTCAGTAAAAAAACGGATCATGTATTATTGAGCTTCTGTGTAAACGCATTCATTATATAGCATAGTCATTAAGGGTTAAGAGAAAAGATTCATAAGGGTAAATTATGTCCTGGTGGGGAAAGGTTTTAGGGGGAATATTCGGCTATCTGGTCAATGGGCCATTCACAGCATTATTAGGTGTGTTGTTAGGCCATGCGCTTGATACGCTAGGTTCGCGCAACAAAGTGAAATCAGTCCAACGTAAGAAAACAATTTCTGCACATGCTGCGCAGGCAATCTATTTTTCAACTACTTTCTCGATTATGGGACATGTCAGCAAAGCCGATGGACATGTTTCTGCAGAAGAGATCCGCGTTGCAACTCAAGTCATGGATCGTATGGATCTAACAAAACCTCAACGAGAAAAGGCCATTAGTTTATTCAACGAAGGTAAAAGTGCCAACTTTCCTATTGAGCAATTACTGAAAAAACTATGTAACTCCTGTATTTCTCAAAAGAACTTACTGCGGATGTTTATGGAAATCCAGATTATGGCGGCGATGGCTGATGGTGATTTATCGCAAATAGAGCGTCGGTTATTGTTACAAATTTCTGAACGTTTAGGCATCATGCGTATGGAATACCAGCGCATTGAAGATCGTGTGCGGATTACGATGAAACTTGCAGACAAAGGTGACCCGGGCGAGATAACACATAGCGAAAAGACTATTACGGATGCTTATACCTATTTGGGACTCAAAAAAAATGACACTGATCGTGAGGTGAAAAAAGCCTATAGAAAATTACTCAGCCAACATCATCCAGACAAGTTGATCTCAAAAGGGCTGCCAGAAGAAATGTTAAAGTTGGCCGCGCACAAAACCCACGAAATTAGACAAGCCTACGAAGTAATTTGTGCCGCCCGTGGTATTTGATAAAAGGGATAATCAGCAGTTTGTTCATGAAACTCCAGATTATGAGATTCTGGCCTCACTGATCAAATCTTGGGCAAATGAACTTGGTTTTCAACAGGCTGGGATCACTGGAATTGATCTAAAACAAGATGAAGCATGGCTGCTCGAATGGTTGGAAAAAGAACGGCATGGCAAAATGGAATACATGCAACGACATGGAACGCGACGTTCGCGTCCAGCCGATCTTGAACAAGGAACGCTCCGTGTTATTTCTGTGCGAATGGATTATTTTCCGGGCGCTGCTGCAAATGCGGAAAACATTCTAGATCAAACAGACAAAGCCTATGTTTCCCGTTATGCACTTGGCCGCGACTATCACAAACTACTTCGAAAGCGATTGCAGAAACTAGCTGATAAAATTGAACAAGTTACGGGTAAATTCGGCTACCGTGTTTTTGTTGACAGCGCCCCAGTTTTAGAAAAAGCACTCGCAAGAAATTCAGGTCTAGGCTGGATTGGAAAACATACTAATCTAATCAACAGGCATGCAGGCTCCTGGTTTTTTCTCGGTGAAATTTATACAGATCTGCCCTTGCCTAAAGATCCTGTTTACAAAGAAAATTATTGCGGAACTTGTTCTGCTTGTATTGATATTTGCCCAACACAAGCGATTGTTGCACCCTTTCAGGTTGATGCTCGGCGTTGTATTTCTTATTTGACAATAGAGCTTCGTACTTCTATTCCAGAAGAATTCAGAAAAATGATCGGCAATAGAATTTATGGTTGTGATGATTGCCAGCTTGTTTGTCCTTGGAACAAATATGCTGTGCCGACCAGTGAAGTCGACTTTGCAGTGAGGAATGATCTAGATGCACCCGATTTGATCAGCCTTTTTAACTGGACCGAAAAAGAGTTTTTGAAAAAAACCGAAGGTTCAGCAATAAGACGGATTGGTTATGAAAGTTGGCTCCGAAATATTGCTATCGCGTTAGGTAATTCCGAGCTATCTGAAAAGGTATTAAATTCATTGAAGAAACGTCAAGCACACCAATCGGAACTTGTCCGAGAACATGTAGCATGGGCAATAAAAAATCTCTCTAAGACGACTTAAACAATGGCAGATCTAAATCGACGTTTAGGTGGTATTAGTCGACTATATGGTGAAAAAGCTTACCAAAACTTCCTCCGTTCACATGTTTGTGTGATAGGCGTTGGTGGTGTTGGATCGTGGGCAGCTGAAGCACTAGCGCGTAGCGGGGTTGGTGAGATAACTTTGATCGATCTGGATAACGTAGTCGAATCTAATGTGAATCGCCAGATCCATGCACTGGACGGTGAGTTTGGAAAAGCAAAGATTACGGCTATGCGAGAACGCATATTTTTGATCAACCCAGAGTGCAAAGTGAATGAAATTGAAGATTTTGTAACCATTGAAAATTTTCCAGAAATATTTGATCAGAATTATGATTTTATTATTGATTGTATAGATAACTTTCGTACCAAAGCGGCACTCATTGCTTACTGCAAGCGCAATAAATACAAATTGATTACAATTGGTGGCGCTGGAGGGCAAGTTGATCCAACACAGGTCAAAATCTCAGATCTAAGCAAGACGGAGCATGATGGTTTACTTTCTCAAGTCCGAAAACTATTAAGAGCTGAGTATGGTTTTTCGCGAAACTTAAAACGTCGATTTTATATTCCTTGTGTTTATTCTGAAGAACAACTTGTTTATCCAACATCAGATGGCAAAATATGCGCTCAAAAACCTGGTGATGCAAATGCCAGTGGGCTCAATTGTGAGAGTGGTTTTGGATCCGCAATGACAGTGACTGCAACTTTCGGCATGGCGGCAGTTTCGTACGTGCTTAGAAAATTATCCTAACTTAGCAGACCAGGATTAGTTTTCTGTTATAAATATAAATCCTTATTTATACTTGTTGGGAATAGCTGTTAAAATCACCAACTACCATCGTCGTTCAAGCTAACTTTGTCAAAGGTAAAGTTGTTTTGTCCTATCAGTTTATTGGCTTGAGAGCGTTTTAAAGATAAGCAATTAAAACTTGAAAAGAAAGATTGGACACGCACCTTTAAACACATACAACAGTTGATGATGAAGCCAGTGTATGTTTAAATCCATTCGCCTTTTCGTGGGTGAGCCCTCAGTATCTGAGCCTATCAACTTACACTATTGATTATTGGTGTTCATACAATAATACTTAGATATTAGACTCAATAATACTTCAGTATTGTATTTTTCTTTCTACTATTACCTTACTATAACCTACATGAAAACACTTCTCGCATAAATTATTTATTGAGAGGTATTATTTTTCATTTCTAATGAAATTAGAATTTTTACAGAGCTTTATACCAAAGGCAGTCAAGAAGACCGTCTAAACAGATGAGCAATCACTGTTAATTATAATAATCAAAATAAGAAAAGGATGTCGAACATGAATATAACGTTTGGAAAACCGAATACATATACACCCCTTGCCAATAAACCAGCATCTTTTGGGCAGAACACTCCTGCAACTACTTCAAAATCAAGTTTTAAGCCAGGATTTGGTACTGTGACGAGTCCTGCTGCAAGGCAAACGGCGAGTTCTACTGAAAGAAGCCATGTCCCGGTTCGCTATCAACAGCAGCCCCAGTCCTCGGCCACCCCCCCGCAAAATCCTGACATCTCTCGTTTGCTTGCTGACATCTCTCAAACGATAACACTTCTTGAAAATACATTGCGTGGTGCAGTTAATCAACTTCAGAGACCTCAGGCTAATCAACTTCAGAGACCTCAGGCTAATCAACTTCAGAGACCTCAGGCTAATCAACTTCAGAGACCTCAGGCTAATCAACTTCAGAGACCTCAGGCTAATCAACTTCAGAGACCTCAGGCTAATCAACTTCAGAGACCTCAGGCTAATCAACTTCAGAGACCTCAGGCTAATCAACTTCAGAGACCTCAGGCTAATCAACTTCAGAGACCTCAGGCTAATCAACTTCAGAGACCTCAGGCTAATCAACTTCAGAGACCTCAGGTTAATCAACTTCAGAGACCTCAGGCTAATGATCAAACACGTCATGGCGGGCCGCAACTTCGTGCTGCAAGCCAATTTGCAAATCAATTGGGAAGTGTTGCTCAACAGCTCCCTGGTGCGCTTAGTCAGGTTGCTCCATTGTTCTCGGCTGGAGGAGATCTGATTTCTGCAATTGCACCCGTAACATCGCAAATTGCAAGTTTAGTAGCTTCTGCTCCCTCTTATGGACTCATTCCAGACCCTGTAAGCACGCTTGGAAGTTGGTTAAATTTTGCGCAAGGAAAAGGTGCGGGCCAGATTGCAAATTCCTGGGTTGGCGGCTATTTTGGCTCTAAGGGAGATGATAAAATTTCAACTACTTCGTTAGTCAGTTTTGCCTTTGGTGGTGAAGGGAATGACACTATTAAGGGTGGATTAGGATTTTTGCTCGCTAGTGGTGGTCCTGGAGATGATAAACTCACTGGAGGAATAGGTATCGGTAATGTATTACTTGGTGGTAAAGGAAATGACACCCTTAAGGGTGGAACCGCGTTATTTAACGCATCCTTTGGAGGTCCTGGCAACGACACGCTTACAGGCGGCACTTCACTTTTTGGATATGCAGATGGCGGACCCGGCAATGACGTCGTTAAAGGCGGCTTTGGACTGTTAGGCTCTATCGCCAAAGGTGGTCCCGGAGATGACAAAGTCACAGGTGGCTCATCAATATTCGGCAGCGGTGCCTATGGCGGGCCTGGTAATGATACCGTCAAGGGTGGTTTTGGACTATTTCATTCAGGTGCTCATGGGGGTGCTGGTAATGATCATGTGACTGGTGGTTCCTCTTTATTCCACAGTATTGCAACCGGTGGTGCAGGTAATGACCGTGTTATCGGAGGTTCGGGTTTGTTTACTCATGCCAGCGGCGGCGATGGGAATGACTATGTGACATCAGGACGGGGCAAAAATAACTCGGCAGACGGTAATAAAGGAAATGACATTGTTGAATCCTCCGGTCGTGGGAAAAACCAAAAAATTGTAGGCGGGGACGGTAATGATTTCCTAATTTCCCGGTCCGGCAAGGAAAAAGTTGATGGTGGTAAGGGCTTTGATGTACTCTATCTCCCTGGTGAGAAGCATGAATATTACATCATACAAAATGAAAAAGGTGAGTTGGAAATCTCAAAGTACAAGGAAGATGGCACTCCGGGTAAAAGACAAATGACAGCGAAAAATGTCGAAGCTGTTAGGTTTGGTAGTGAAAAAATACCCGTTGGGAAGTAGACCTGATCATGTCAATAGATGCAGATAAATTAAACAGCCTTGTTTATGAGACTGTCGGTCAATTAGTATCACTCTTGGCCCACTCTCCTATGCATCGGCATTTTTCGGTGGTAGATATTACGGATTTGATTATGCCAGCAATTATCTTGGGGCAGTACCGGGTGTTTAGAAACGAGCATGGAAGTGCAATAGGCTTTGTTTGTTGGGGTTTTCTATCTGACGCAGCAAAGCAGAAATTTATCGGTTGCCAAGATATCTTGAGTTTTGAGGAATGGAACAGTGGCAAACATGTGTTTGTCACCGATTTCATCGCTCCATTCGGTCATGCAAAAGAGATCGTTAAACAGCTTAAATGTGACATATTCCCGGACGATGTGGTTAGTGCTTTAAGATATGAATCCGTCGGAAGCCCTCGCCCACAAGTGTCCACTTTCTACGGAAAAAATGTAAAACATGGTAGGAATTGATCCAACACTGCGGCTTACACCAAAACATGTATATCATATTCTGGTGTAAGCCGCAGTGCAATATTGGGTTACAGAAACAGTGGTACGGTTGTAGCGGAGGGAATCAATAGGGACAATGTGGTTTTACCCCATTCTTTCGGAGACTTAGTCAAGAGTTGTTTGATTAAATTCTTTCTCGTTTAATTGTCGTTGTTTTCTCTGATTATAGAATCGTTCAACGTAATCAAAAATATCTGCTCTGGCGACTGTCCGAGTCACATAGCATCGTCGATTAACACGTTCCCGCTTCAGTAATCCAAAAAGCTTTCGGCCGCCGCATTATCGTCGCAACTTCCAACCGCACTCATGCTACTAACAACACCGTGTGTCTTTAAAAAATGCTGATATTCATGACTCGTATATTGCGAACCGCAATCGGAATGTAGGATAACAGAGCCCGTCTGTTGTTTTTGCCAAAGTGTCATTAACACCGCTTGGTTCACAAGCTGTTTCTCCATTCGTTGACTCATCGACCAACCAATGACTTTGCGTGAATATATCAATAATCACGGCTAAATATAACCAACCTTCACCTGTGTGAACGTAGGCAACCGTTACCCATTTTATATCCGGTGACAACGATGTGAAGTCGCGGTCCAGATGATTAATGACATGCTCTGGTCGTTTAGACGACGTTCGTTTGCGCCATTGTTTGCTAGCAGGAATGCCGACAATGTCGGCAGACTTTACCAGTCGTGCAACTCTGTTGAGACGGCAAGTTTCACCCTGATAACGGAGTTCTTCCCAAATACGAGGGCTGCCATAAACCGCATCACTATCAGTGTGAATGGCTTTAATCTGTCGCATCAAACGGCTGTTATCTTGTTGCCGCTTCTCGTAAAAAATCCCGTTCTTTTTTACCTGTTGAAGCTCACGTTTTAATTGGGACAATTCTTGTTCTCATGTATTGCCTTACCCTGGAAATGTGGTTTTGTTTGGCTCTGAAAATTGCTGCCGCTAACGAGACAACATGTTGGCATTGTTCCCTAAGTGATGAGCCACTTGTGTCAGAGAATTATCCGATTGATTTGTGAGTTTTACTGCTTCATGTTTGTATTCTTGACTGTACTTTGTTCGTTTGTCTATGCTTCTCCTCTGAGTGTATTATCACTCTTAATGAAGTCTCCGCTCAGTCGGGGGGGAACCAGGGTTTTGCCGCCGCCAATTTGAGTAGAGCAGGTTGCTTATACGTGTCTCTATTTGTCAGTAGATTTTTCATGCTTATGTCTTACAAGTAAACCAACTGATGCGAAAATTATCCCTGGAAGAAACACCCAAACTAATTCGGAAGCGATTACCCTGAGTCCCCACTCTGAGAAAAATGCTTTCACACCTATTGGTGATACTTGTATAGGTCTGTAGGGTAAGAAGATACGCCCAGGATCAAATGGCCAATATAATGCGACTCCAAGCCCGCCATTTGTCATGCCATCTAACAGCGCATGGGATGCGCAAGCGATAAAGCAAATGGCAAAAATCATGCTTGGATGCGAGCGGAGTTGACGCCAAAAAAATGTGCACACTATCGCTAACATTCCGGCAAAAAACAAAGAATGAGTGAACCCTCTGTGCCCCCATTGGGACTCGTAGGGAATTCCAAATTTAAAAGCAATGACATCAATATCTGGGAATACTGACAAAATCGCTGCCAGTAAAAATAAGCGAACGTTAAAGTGTCTACTCTTTAGCGCAACATACGCTACCGCTGGAACGACTATATGTGCAAAAGCTGATGCCATGAATGATCCTTAATATTACATTTGACTACAATCGTTATCTACTACAAATGACGCCGGTAATATACTTCCAGAAACGCGTGATTTATCATCAACAAAACTCTCTATTAGTTTTCCATATATTTGCAAAAACATATCTAAAATATATGAATACGGGTGGCTCCCATTCAGACGCATGAAATTCACGTGTAGTAACAACCATTAAAGTTTTATCGCATCTGTCTAACGTTTCGATAGCGGCTAAAATTGGTTTTTTGGATTTAATATTAGAATTAAAGACCGTAGTGTTAAAGCAAATATTTTTCCTAAATGCCTCCATCTTATTTTATATGAATTCGTATATTTATTAACTTTTTTGTGATTTCATAGGATGTATTCTTCGAAACGCCCTGTTCAGCACTAAGATACTCATTTTTATTCATCCAAAATGTAAGGCTTAAGACAGCCTTCTTAACTGCATATTTAGGTTCTTAAAACAAGTTCCATTTACGCTATTGTCCCGTTCGTCGGATCAATTCCATAATCTCTTCACGCAGTAGTAGGTTTCAGACAAAATGCTGTCATCTGCGCAAAGCAATTGTATATCCAAACCCTCTCTTCGCGCTATAAAGGAAGTCTTATGTAAAGTTCCAGAAACACCGTCTATGATGGAGGTGTCTGCCTCCACCGTACCTAACAGAAAGACAATTGGATCTGTTTTTTTCGAACCATCAATTATGGTTATCTCATACGTATTGCCGAGATAAACGCAAAGCTATAGCCTCTGATCGCTTTCCTAGTGTAACCTTTGACTCAATGGGTTTGTCTTCTATTTCAGCCATATCAATATGTTCGACAGCGTCCTCAATGAATGTCGGCGGTAAACATGCCGTTGTTGCAGCTACTGAGAATCTTTATCCATTAATGACCTATTAGAGAAATGAACAAAGAACTTGAAAGCATCATAGAAAATATACCGACTGACGCACTGACCAAGCTCTGGCAAATTGGCCAATAGATTAATCGCTGTGACGCGACCGGGGCTTTTCAATACTGGTAATGACGTCCATTTTGCGCATAAATAGAACGCTAGAATTTGATCAATTTGTCAAAATCGAACAATTTCAGACAACGAATTTCTCAACAAGTAGCGGCTTCGAATACACATCGTATTATTGACAATTTTATGATACGTCGTAAAATTACACGAAATCTTTATTTACAAAGAGTTGTTTACTACTAAGGGTCATTTCAAAAATAACGACACTTATGATAATCCAATAACTTAACAGACGTAACAGGAATAACATCAATCATTCAAAAATCGTGGCCACCTAAACGTACCAGGGGTTACTAATACCAAAGTATTAGTTCTTGGGTACAATACAAAACTTTTATTTTCAGTAGTAACATTACCGACAGCTTCAAGAAAACAAAATAATAAGAAAAACAATATGGAATTGTATAAAACAATATGGAATTGTATAAAACGATATGGAATTGTATAAATGTAAATTGAGCTGTTATGACTAGCATATCAGGGAATAGGGATAAATTTAATAATGTGAATGCATTCTCAAATTTTGGAAACAGCAACTCGGGTTCTAGAGAGAGTGTTCTAATGCTGGGAGTAAAACACTATAAAGTAGCGCAAAAAGCATCACAACAGTCTCAGGCGGCCCCGCAAGAAACGCAGCAACAGTCTCAGGTGGTTCTGAAAAAAGCATCGCGTCGTGCTCAGGCGGCCCCGCAAGAAACGCAGCAACAGTCTCAGGCGGTTCTGAAAAAAGCATCGCGTCGTGCTCAGGCGGCCCCGCAAGAAACGCAGCAACAGTCTCAGGCGGTTCTGAAAAAAGCATCGCGTCGTGCTCAGGCGGCCCCGCAAGAAACGCAGCAACAGTCTCAGGCGGTTCTGAAAAAAGCATCGCGTCGTGCTCAGGCGGCCCCGCAAGAAACGCAGCAACAGTCTCAGGTGGTTCTGAAAAAAGCATCGCGTCGTGCTCAGGCGGCCCCGCAAGAAACGCAGCAACAGTCTCAGGCGGTTCTGAAAAAAGCATCGCGTCGTGCTCAGGCGGCCCCGCAAGAAACGCAGCAACAGTCTCAGGCGGTTCTGAAAAAAGCATCGCGTCGTGCTCAGGCGGCCCCGCAAGAAACGCAGCAACAGTCTCAGGCGGTTCTGAAAAAAGCATCGCGTCGTGCTCAGGCGGCCCCGCAAGAAACGCAGCAACAGTCTCAGGCGGTTCTGAAAAAAGCATCGCGTCGTGCTCAGGCGGCCCCGCAAGAAACGCAGCAACAGTCTCAGGCGGTTCTGAAAAAAGCATCGCGTCGTGCTCAGGCGGCCCCGCAAGAAACGCAGCAACAGTCTCAGGCGGTTCTGAAAAAAGCATCGCGTCGTGCTCAGGCGGCCCCGCAAGAAACGCAGCAACAGTCTCAGGCGGTTCTGAAAAAAGCATCGCGTCGTGCTCAGGCGGCCCCGCAAGAAACGCAGCAACAGTCTCAGGCGGTTCTGAAAAAAGCATCGCGTCGTGCTCAGGCGGCCCCGCAAGAAACGCAGCAACAGTCTCAGGTGGTTCTGAAAAAAGCATCGCGTCGTGCTCAGGCGGCCCCGCAAGAAACGCAGCAACAGTCTCAGGCGGTTCTGAAAAAAGCATCGCGTCGTGCTCAGGCGGCCCCGCAAGAAACGCAGCAACAGTCTCAGGCGGTTCTGAAAAAAGCATCGCGTCGTGCTCAGGCGGCCCCGCAAGAAACGCAGCAACAGTCTCAGGCGGTTCTGAAAAAAGCATCGCGTCGTGCTCAGGCGGCCCCGCAAGAAACGCAGCAACAGTCTCAGGCGGTTCTGAAAAAAGCATCGCGTCGTGCTCAGGCGGCCCCGCAAGAAACGCAGCAACAGTCTCAGGCGGTTCTGAAAAAAGCATCGCGTCGTGCTCAGGCGGCCCCGCAAGAAACGCAGCAACAGTCTCAGGCGGTTCTGAAAAAAGCATCGCGTCGTGCTCAGGCGGCCCCGCAAGAAACGCAGCAACAGTCTCAGGCGGTTCTGAAAAAAGCATCGCGTCGTGCTCAGGCGGCCCCGCAAGAAACGCAGCAACAGTCTCAGGCGGTTCTGAAAAAAGCATCGCGTCGTGCTCAGGCGGCCCCGCAAGAAACGCAGCAACAGTCTCAGGCGGTTCTGAAAAAAGCATCGCGTCGTGCTCAGGCGGCCCCGCAAGAAACGCAGCAACAGTCTCAGGTGGTTCTGAAAAAAGCATCGCAGCAATCTCAGTTTGATCCAATGACACGTGAGCAACCACAAAACGTACAGTCGCCTAAGCCTGGTAGTGATCGCTACTACAGCGTAGATGACCGTAGAAATAGCTATCAAAAACCCATGTGGGGTAGTACTGGCAGTGAGCTATATCGAATGATGAATTCGGGCTATAGTAATGAGCGAGGTGGCATATCTGGTTCCGAACGACCAGGTGCTGGAGAGGTAAGCAATGCAGTCTTAGCTCAAGGTGGAGACACTCAAAACAAGAAAGGTACGAGTGATCTATTTTGGCAATGGGGCCAATTTATCGATAATGATATTACTCTAGTGAAGGCTGAAGGTGGTGAAAGCCAGCCTATTTATATTCCTAAAGGTGATCCTTGGTTTGATCCTGAGAGACAAGGTAATGTTAAAATTCCATTTACACGTTCAGAAACTTCTGGCGGTAAAGAACAAGTTAATAGCATCACTAGTTTTCTCGACGACTCAATGATCTATGGTTCTGATCAAGAAACATTAGACAAATTACGTAGTTTTGAAGGCGGTAAAATGCGCATGACTGAAGATGGGCTCTTACCGCGCGATGAAAAAGGAATGTTTATAGCTGGGGATGAACGCGCCAATGAACCATCCGGTTTAACCTCAATGCGTACTCTTTGGGTACGTGAGCATAATTATCAAGCAGATAAAATTTCTGCAGAGAATCCAGCTTGGTCAGATGAAGCTATTTTCCAGGAAGTGATACGGTTAATAGCTGCTATAATCCAACACATCACCGATAGCGAATACCTATCTCTTTTGGTTGGTAGAGAAGCTATAAGTGATTATCAGGGTTACGATCCAAGTGTTAATCCAAATATAAGTAACGAGTTTTCAGCTGCTGCCTATCGTTTTGGACACCCTACGTTGTCGCCAGCACTCTTAAGATTAGATGAAAATGGTGCGGAAATTCCTGAAGGTTATTTATCACTCAAAGCTGCTTTCTTCAAGCCAGACTCAACCGCAGAAGCAGGTATTGACCCCATCGTTCGTGAACAAGCAAATCAGGTAGCCCAAGCACTAGACCCAGCCATAATCGACGAGGTTCGTAATCTCTTATTTGGCCCTCCGGGGGCAGGTGGTCTGGACTTGGGTGCGCTAAATACACAGCGTGGTCGGGATCATGGTTTGCCTAGCTATAATGATGCTCGTGAGGCGTTAGGTTTAGATCGAATTGAGAGTTTTGATGATCCTATATTCCAAGATGGTTATGGCGCGAAGTTAGCATCAGTTTATGACAGTGTCGACGACGTAGATCTCTGGGTTGGTGGGCTTGCCGAAAGGGCAGAAGGGTCTGGTCTGGTTGGAGAAACATTCCAGAATATTTTGGTTGATCAGTTTGAGCGACTCCGTTCAGATGATCGTCTCAAGTATGAAAATAATCTAAGCGATCAGGAACTGGCTGAAGTTAAAAGTGTTTCACTGACAGATGTTATCGAGCGAAATAGCAATGTTGAAATTGATGATGACACTGTAATGACAGTCCCTGATCAAAACCCAATAGATCCATGGTGTGAAGAACCTCAAGAGTGTATTTCTGATAATGGAGGTACTACTGCTTTTGATTGGGAGAACTTCGATTTTGATAATAACAACGCTTCGGGTACACACAACACAGACGAGGCTGGTGCCAATTACAATGATTTTTTCACTAGCAGTAACTTCTCTTATAGCAAAAGTAATAACTCATGGTATAACGACGATTGCAGTTTCTCGTACAGCAGTAGCAGTTGTTTTTCATATAACAGCAACAGTAATTTCTCATTCAACAGTGACAGTTTCTCGTATGGCCATAGTAGTTATTATTCCAGCAGTGATAGTAGCTATTCCTATTCCAGCAGTGGCTATTCCTATCACAGTACTAAGGTGATAGAAGGAATGGGCCACGTTGCTTGGGATGGAAGCGACAACTATGTGTTCGGGCATATTAAAAACGATTGTTCCTTGGATACGAGTAGCTTGATCGAAAGCTTGAGTTTTAACTATGCTTTAGTGACTTTGGCTGTGGCTTGGGTTTGGGTGAGTAAGAAAATAAATTTGGAAAGTAACTTTAACAGTAGAAAATTTCGTGACAAGGTAAAAAGTTAGACTCGCAGACCTCAAATTGGAATTAAAATAATAAGGCTGATCCAGATAATTAGTTAATATCGATTATAACCCATTGTTTTAATTAAATTTTTAGTTCTCTGTTGTTAAATCGCCATTCACACTCCTTCAAAAAGAGATGGAAATGTGACTTTGGAATACCACTAAACTTACGTAAATGGCGTTTGGCTTGATTCCAAAAGTTCTCAATGCCATTAACGTGGTTCTGTTTATCAGCAAATAGCTACTGTGGTTAATACGATAATGTTTAAATTCTGAGGCATCAAGTGCGTTATAACCGCGCCAACAGTTTGAATAAACTATGCTGTCCGGCATTACTTTCTCACCAATAACCAGCCGTAATGTCTATGTTTTAGCGTCAGGTATCATAATTGCGTAAACCTTACCATTGTGTTTAAGTATCTTTTATCTAACTTGCCCTGGATTCAACCCTACCTCATTTGATTAGTTCAGAGTTTAGGTTCTTTTCACCAAATTCAAACGCAACTACCCTACATAACGCTGACCTACTAAGCCATAAACTGTCGTGTTTTTAGCAAGCCTTATGAATCAAGTACGTGCAAATCCAGCGTCACACTTTGACGATGAATAAAGCCATCTTTATCTAACCCCGCATGAACTGAAAATCCATATGTAGATTTTGGGTGGCCATGCCTGTCGTTCTTAACATGCCAACTCGCTTCAGGGGCTTTTGACAGTTTTCCATCCTTGCCTTTGCTTGAACCCGATTGGGGAGCCTCAATTGGCGTGGCATCAATGATATTGATTCGTCCCTCGGTCATAATGATGTTTTTGGCTTCGCACTGACGGTCAATTTCGTCTAATAGTCTGTCCCACAAATCCTGTTCGATCTGCTGTGCTGCGAAGAATCGGAGGCTGAAACGAAAAGTTTAGGCTGGGTTGAGAAGGACTTTTGCATGTCGTATTTACCAAAAAAGCACGCTGTTTTGGGTGATGCTGAGGTTTCTTGGTATAAAAAATGCTTATCTCCCTAAAGAAATTAACAAACTTAAGCACAGCCTGATTTAAGTTTTCTCTAAAAAATAAGGAGGCCATAAAACGTACCTCAGAATTAGGGTTTAACCAACATGTGTCTGGAAGACAAAATATTTAAAAACATCGTTAGTGAGATTCCTTTTCCTGTCGTCGTCAAAATGACTTTTGCACTGTCATCCTGCACCTTCGTAAAAGAGCTTGTTGATGGAGGTTAACAATATTCATTCATGCTAAACAGAAAGCTCACCACTCTCTGCCTGATAGGGCTCTGTGCTGTTCTAGGCGACACCATCCATAAGCAATGGCAAACTCCACAATCATCTATTGCTGGCTCACTAGCAAATAAGGCGACTAATACCGCTGATTTACCCAATATCCAACCCTTGCGACACGCTGGGACTTTCGGCCGCCTCACTGTTTTTGAAGAGATTATTCAACGCCCTTTATTTACCGAGGGACGAGAACCTTTTGTAGAAGAAATTATCGTTGAAAAAAAAGTCACGCCACCTGCTCCGTTCAGACAACCAAACCTAACGTTAATGGGTATTATTGTGACTGAAGACAAAAAAATTGCGCTCGTTAAAACTCAGAATAACAATAAAACCCAACGTATCCGCCTCAATGAAAATATTAATAGCTGGAAAGTCTCCAAGGTCGGTGTTCGTTCAATTACATTAGAATCCAGAGGTCAATCATTCGAACTCGAGATGGCAAAAAAAACCAACAAGAATAAAAAGCATAGCAACATGTCTCGCTCACAAATGCCTATTAATATGCCTGATATGAACAATAGACCTGACATGGTCATGCACAATATCCCTATGCCATTACTTCCCATACAAAATGGTGCTGAAAATAAACCGCCCATCCCTAATGCATTGGGAGCAGTCCCTGATAATCTTCCGCTAGATAGTCAAGATCCATAAGGGTAGTACAGGACATTGTACAGGTGGATGATCCGAACCGACCCTTTAAAAATGTTAAAGAACTAACCTATTCTTTTATTTCGTCGATAGTCTCGTAAAGATCTTGCAGCCTGCCTTTGTACTCATTAGTGATTTGCCAAGCATCTTCTTTGCTTAAGATCGCCCGTGGCGTCAACAAAACGACCAACTCTGTGCGGCGTAGAATGTTGCTGGTCCTTCCAAACAAAGGGCCAATAAAAGGGGTTTTATGTAGCCATGGAAAACCACTCTTACTACTCGATCGATTGTCTCGAATCAGTCCACCGAGCACAATACTGTTACCACTATTGACTGAAATAGTACTTTCAATACTTCGCTGCTGGAATGTTGGCGCATCAATGCCTGAGCTTTCTGTCCTCACCACATCGGTGACTTCCTGAACGATATCCATAATGATCAGGCCACTGGCATTCACTCTGGGCGTGACGGTCATTAACACACCTGTATCACGGTATTCGATCTGATTAACAGTACGTGCATCATCTGTCACATTACTGGTGGACTCACTGGTAAGGACAGGGACTTGATCACCAATATTTATTGTCGCCGTATGATTATCCAGCACCATCAGAGAAGGTGAGGAAAGCACATTTACTTTTGATTCACTGGCTAAAGAATTAAAAATGGCACGAACATCACCACCACTGTCGACAATCCCGTACGAAAAGCCAGGCACTAACGCATCTAACCCACCGTCTCCAAGATCAAGCGTGGCTAAGCCATTTTTACCGCCAATCCCAGTATTGGTTTTAAAAAACCATTCAAGACCGTAGCTTAGATCATCCGTTAAGGTGACTTCGATAATACTCGCTTCTATCAGCACTTGCAGTGGTGTAACGTCCAATTTGCGCAATGCATTTTCAACCATCTGATGATCTGAGGGTGTTGCTAAAATGAGTAAGGAATTGTTCGTCTCATCGGCAATAATTTTTACCGCATCCGCACCCGGTAAAACAATGCCCTCGCCAGCAACCACCGTTGGGGACGCGGCTTGCGATACTTGTTGTTCTAGTGTGCCAGCTTGAGGTACTGCATTATTATTTTCCTCTCCACTTGTAAGCACCACAGGCTCTAGACCTGGTGCCAAAGAAGGCGCCAAAAAAGTCGAAGTTGACGTTTGTTGGCTGCTAAAAATATTGTTAAGAACTTGTGCCAACTCACCCGCCCGTTTATTTTGAACGGGATAAACATACAGCTGTTGTCCACCAATGCCTTCTGAACGATCGAGCCGTTCAATCCAGAGACTCATTTCCTTTAGGTAACGCGGCTGCTGGGTAACGACAATAACGCCATTAAGACGTTGCAGTGGCATGAATCGCACAATATTGGCCATTGGACTGCCAGACGCTTTACCAAACAAGGTATCCAATTCTCGAACAATCTCGGTTGCATCGGCATGTTTCAAAGGGATCATTGCCAGTGACATCCCTTTCAACCAGTCAATATCAAACAGATGTATGGTTTCAGTCAATCGATTTAGATCAGATTGAGTCCCCGTCAAAATGATGATATTTCGTTCAGGGTACGTCTGAGCGACGGCTTCTTTCAGAAAGGGCTGCAAGATCTTGTGGATCTCTTCAACGCCCACATAGCGTAGAGGAACAACCTGGGTGTAAACACCACCGGAATTATTGGAGATTCGGCGGCCAATCTTCGGTGGCAAGGAGGATAAGGTTGCTTTGGAGGCTGGTACAATTTTGATCAAACCACCCGATTGAATCATCGTCGCTCCAGACATTTGCAACAAGTCATTCATAACATGCATAAGATCGGCTCGATGAAAAGGTCGACTCGTTTGAATATTGACGACGCCCCGCACTTCCGGATCGATAACATAATTTTTCTTCAATACATCCCCTAATACTACCTTGGCTAAATCATGAATATCGGTATCTTGAAAGTTGAGAGACACATCGTCTTTGAGCTTGACGGAACTGGCTGTTGTGTTTGCATCTACACTGTGCGAATGCCCCACAAACACCCCGGATCCTGGAAAGAATTCGGGTTGTTTTTGTAGCGGTTCATTTAGTAGACCGAGGTCATTCGTCGTGGCAACGGATTTGATTTTAGACTTAGCGCCCAGCTTTGTATCATCCACCGGCATCGGTTCCGCCAACAGCAATTTATCAATTTCAGGGGCGACAGATTCATGATTGACTAATGTTTCACAGGCAGACAGTAAAGACAAACTTATCAATAAAGTAAATATGCCAAGAAAATATCTATATAAATCAAAATGAAATAAGCAACACATAATGTTAAGTATAGCATTGTAGTAATTTTAGTTTCTACTCTTTTGATGGCTGCATCGCAAACTCAAGCATAAAAAATTTTCTAACAACTCAACAGGTCATCAGGCATTATTAACGTGGCCCAACCAACACACTGTACCTAATCTGCATGTATGTATGGAAGCGACGGGGCTCTATGGTGAAGCATTCGCCAAATACCTTAGACAATTAAATAGTGATTAGTATTTGTTAATCCAGCACGAATATAGAGGCTTTGCACAAAGTGTCTTTAACATCTATTAGCGCTACGATTGATTGAACAACAATCCCAGCCTATTATTCTCGTGAACTGGTCGGACTGTGACCCACGGAAACTGCATTTTTTATTACGTGTTTCTGTTGCAGTGGCGGAACGAACCCTAACACTTTCATCTTGTTAGCACGAAAGAAAAACCAACAACCCATAAACAGTTTATGACGCCACTGAAGGTAATGTTTCCAACAACAAACTGTTGTCCAATTATAGTGACCGATGCAGGTTTTAGAACATTCTGGTTTGAGTTAATGCGCTCACTGGGTTGGGACTTTGTTGGTCGGATGAGAAACCGGATCTTCTGTTAACCCACCTCAGCACTTGGCTGGTTTCTGGCCAAGGATTTATACCTATAAGATAGAAAAGCCAAAGTTGGCCCAAACTGTTCTATATATGTTGAGAATGGTCGTTAAAATCACCAACTGCCATCATCGTTATTAAGCTAACTCTGTCAAAGATAAAACCATTTTATCTTAATCAGTTTATTGGTTTGAGAGCGTTTTAAAGATAGAAAATTAAAATTCAATCAAAGATTGAATACGCGCGTTTGAATGTTTGTAACAACTCATGAGAGAACCGTTGTGTGTTTAAATATTTATACCATGTTGTGGGGAAGCTAAGAGTCAGTGCTTGCACCAAAATAGTGCAAGTGCTTAAATATTAATATGAACCTGATCGAAGAAACCACAAGCTTAATAGATAACTTGAGCACAGCAATACTGATTTTTGATTCAGAAAAGCGACTCAACTCCGTCAATGCGGCTGGGGAAGATCTACTATCTATGAGCAAGCGAACCATTAATGGCTTACACATTGAGGAGTTGTTTATAGACTTTCCTTTGATTGAAGCAATGTCTGACTGTTTTACTTTAGGCCAATCTTTTATGGAACGGGATATAGAGCTTCGGATTAGTTCAGATCAAAATATCATTGTTGACTGTAGTTTAACGCCATTATCGGACAGCACCTTGCCAAAGGGTGTGGTTTTAGAATGCATTAATGTTGATCGTAATCACCGCATCACACGAGAAGGTGACGTTCTTGTGCGTTACCAGGCTACCAGTACATTGATCCGTGGTATGGCGCATGAGATCAAAAATCCATTAGGTGGTTTACGAGGGGCGGCACAATTATTAGAAAGGGAACTCGATAGTGATGAGTTAAAAGAATATACCGGAATCATTATTAGCGAAGCTGATCGCTTGCGTAAGTTAATCGACAGGATCCTTGGACCAAGTGATGATCCGATAATACAGAGCATTAACATTCACGAAGTTTTGGAACACATACGACACCTTGTAGATGCAGAAACATCTGATCAAATTACTGTTGTTCAAGATTATGATCCAAGCTTGCCGAACATTAGTGCAGATCGTGATCAATTAATTCAAGCATTTTTAAATATTGTCAGGAATGCAGTGCAAGCAATTGGTGATGAAGGAACAATCACATTAAAAACACGTGTAGAACGACAGTTCACTATTGCTAACAAACGCCACAAGTCAATGGTAAAGGTGGATGTGATCGACAATGGTCCAGGAATACCAAAAGCTTTAAAAGAAACCATTTTTTATCCTATGGTCACGGGAAGAGCAGACGGGACAGGGCTTGGGCTATCAATAGCACAAGCTTTGATTCATCGACACGATGGTTTAATTAATTTTGAATCATCCGTTGGACAAACAACATTTACGATCTGGATACCTTTGGAGATAGAAAAGAATGCAAACTAAAGTTTGGGTAGTCGATGATGATCGTTCAATTCGTTGGGTGCTTGAAAAGGCACTTCAGAAAGCCGAGATGCATATCACTTGTTTCGAAGATGCAGATAGTGCCTTAGAACAGCTAAAATTAAGTCAGCCAGATGTGATCATTTCAGACATAAGAATGCCGGGTACTAGTGGGCTGAATTTATTAGACGAAGTGCAACGCCTGTATACTGAACTGCCAGTTATTATTATGACCGCTTATGCAGATTTGGGTCGCGCAGTTGCAGCATTTCAAGGTGGTGCATTTGAATATTTACCAAAGCCTTTTGATGTCGATGATGCTGTTACTACAGTACGTCGAGCAGTTAGATCAGAAAAAGTGCAGCCAGAAAAAGAGGTTTCTGAACCAGTACACGTTTCAGGGATCATTGGTGCTGCGCCAGCAATGCAAGAAGTATTTCGTGCGATAGGTAGATTGTCGCGATCGAATATGACCGTATTGCTGTCAGGTGAATCCGGTACTGGTAAAGAGTTAGTCGCTCGTGCATTGCATGACAATAGCTCAAGGGTTAAAAAACCATTCATTGCTCTAAACACTGCTGCAATCCCCAAAGATCTACTTGAAAGTGAACTGTTTGGGCATGAAAAAGGTGCATTTACGGGTGCGGCCACGCAAAGGAAAGGACGCTTTGAACAAGCAGATGCTGGTAGTTTATTTTTGGATGAGATTGGCGATATGCCATCCGAGTTACAGACACGCTTGTTACGTGTATTAGCAGATGGAGAATTTTACCGGGTTGGTGGACATACCCCTATAAGAGTTGATGTCCGTATCATTGCAGCTACCCATCAAAAGTTAGAAGATCTGGTTCTACAAGGTAGCTTTAGAGAAGATTTATTTCACCGTTTAAATGTTATACGTTTAAAACTCCCCGCCCTCAGAGAACGTAGTGAAGATATTAGTTTATTGATGAATCATTTTTTAAAAAAAGTTGCCAAAGAACTACGGGTTGAATCAAAAACCTTACATGCGGATACTGAATCTTTTCTTCAAAGATATAACTGGCCCGGAAATGTTAGACAGCTCGAAAATGTTTGTCGCTGGTTAATGGTGATGGCGCCTGCCCAACAAATTTTAATTGAAGAATTGCCAACTGAGATTACAAATTCTTTACAAGTGGAAACCTCCGGAGACTGGCAATCACAACTAAAAAGTTGGGTTGATTCACGATTAGCGAAAGGCGATATAGATTTGCTTGCAGAAGCGACGCCTATTTTTGAAAGCATAATGATCAGATCTGCTTTGATGAAAACCGGTGGTCGACGACAGGATGCAGCAAAGCTACTTGGTTGTGGACGCAACACCTTGACCCGCAAAATAAAGGAGTTAGAAATTGAAGAATAAGTTAATGTTTTTAGCTCAGATTAAAATTGACAGTTAGGAATTTTGAGTTATATTTGGCCTGGTAGCTAGTGAAATATTAGCTATGAAAATCTCGACTTAGATAGGCAGTATACTTTTTAAAATTTCTAGAAATACTTATTCGAAATAAGTTAAACAGACTCCCTGAAAACATCAAGAAACGTTCACGTAGTCAGGTTTAAGCGCTACGAAAAGAAGGTACCCGGACATCCGTTCAGATCGATGTTAAATTCTTATTTTTCAAAGATAAGTATGGAAAGTGAATTAATCGATTTCAGTATACCGCCATTGATGTTTGCACGAAAATACGTGCGCTTAAAGTCTACGACAAACATACACAAGCTAACGCGATTAGTTTTCTCAATTATGTCGTCAACAGTTCCCCTTTCCATATCAAAACCATACGTACAGACAATGGACACGAGTTTCAAACGAAGTTTTATTGGCATGTAGCCGACTTGGGCATGGAGCATGTTTACATTACCAGCATCACCCAGACTGAATAGAAAGGTTGAACGCTCTCACCTTACTGATAAGCGAGAGCTTTACCAGTGCCTCGAATACACAGGTGGTGATGTTGACCTGAATAAAAAGTTGTCACAGTGGGAAAGCTATTATAATTTTCTACGACCTCATTCAGCACTCCTGGGGAGAGGATCCTTATGAAAAATTTAAGCGCCGTATACTAGGATAGAGGACGTCTATCGAAGTCGTAGAAAAAACAATTTATATGTAGAAGTTTATATGTAGAAGTTTAGACCCAATCTGACACATCACTAAATCAAGCGGAGCGTAGCGACGCTTGATTTAGTGAGAGTTACCCGCTTTGATGTAACTGCAACGTAAACATCAAAACACAAAGAGGTAACTCTCATGATTCATACTAATGACAAAGTTATAAAACATAAAGTTGGTCTACTCAATCTCGCTGAAGAACTCGGCAATGTCTCAAAAGCCTGCAAGATGATGGGTTTGTCCAGAGATACATTTTATCGCTACAAAGAAGCGGCTGATGAAGGCGGTGTAGAAGCCTTGTTTGATCGTAATCGGCGTACCCCAAATCTTAAAAACAGAATCGACCCGGCTATTGAAACCGTTGTGCTCGAGTATGCACTGGAAGAGCCCGCACATGGTCAAACGCGCACCAGTAACGAGCTGCGCAAACGGGGAACATTTGTCTCACCCAGTGGCGTTCGTTGTATCTGGCTTCGTCATGGTCTTGCTTGCTTTAAAGATCGCCTGAAGGCATTGTCTGATAAGGTAGCTGGTGAAGGCTTGATCCTCACTGAGTCTCAAGTCGCGGCGATGGAACGCAAAAAAGACGACGATGAGGCTTGTGGCGAGATAGAGACGGCACACCCTGGTTATCTTGGCTCGCAAGATACTTACTATGTCGGTACTTTCAAAGGCATTGGTCGGGTTTATCAACAAACGTTTGTTGATACTTACAGCAAGGTCGCTCACGCGAAACTGTACCCGACTAAAACACCGATTACGGCAGCTGACATGCTCAATGACCGCGTCCTCCCATTCTACGAAGAACAACGTTTGCCTATGTTGCGCATTTTGACAGATAGAGGGACGGAGTATTGTGGGCGAGCTGACCAGCATGATTATCAGCTTTATATGGCGTTGAACAATATCGAACACACCAAAACCAAGGTCAAATCACCTCAGACGAATGGTATTTGTGAGCGATTCCATAAGACGATCCTCAATGAGTTTTATCAAGTCGCTTTGCGTAAGAAAATTTACCAATCGATTGATGAACTGCAACTCGACCTTGACGAATGGTTGCTCAAATACAATACTCAACGAACTCACCAAGGCAAAATGTGCTGCGGGAGGACGCCGATGGAAACACTCATCGACGGACAAGCTATCTGGAAGGAAAAGTTTGTGAATTAAACTTAACCTGATGTGATGGTCTCCTCCCCCTAACGGCATCTAGGTGCCATGATTGAACTGACATACACACAATCAAAAGAGGAGAAGACCAAAATGAAGACTACAACAATCGGGTTAGACATAGCAAAAAACGTATTTCATGCTGTCTGCTGTAATCAACAAGGGCGTATAATCAAAAAGAAAATGTTAAAGCGAGCGCAGGTACTCTCCTTTTTTCAATCTCAACCTCCTTGTTTAGTCGCAATAGAATCTTGTGCAACGTCACAGTATTGGGCCCGAGCGATACAACAACAGGGACATCAGGTGAAATTACTACCACCTCAGCATGTTAACGCATTTCTAATCGGCAATAAGAATGATTATAACGATGCCTTGGCCATCGCCGTTGCTGCGAAACAACCTCATTTAAAAAGTGTGGGCATTAAATCAGTTGAGCAACAAGACAACCAGGCACAACATAAAGCAAGAGACTTAGCGGTCAGACAAAGAACCGCATTATGTAACCAAATGAGAGCGCTTGTTGCAGAATATGGCATTAGCCTTCGTCCCGGCCTAAATACCCTACGTCAATCTATCCCGTTGCTATTAAGTGATGAGAACGAACGGTTGTCCGTTACTTTCAAAAGGATACTGCGCCAGCTAAAGGAACAATGGCAATCACTTGATGCCTGTATTGCGACATTTGACCAATTGATCATTCAATCGGCAAAAAACAATGCGATTTGCCAACGCTTACAAACTATTCCAGGGTTTGGGCCGATGGTCTCGAGCGCGTATTTTAATGAAGTGGGAAACGGCGCTCATTATCACAAAGGGCGCGATGTGTCCGCCTCATTAGGACTTGTTCCACGACAGTACAGTAGTGGTGGTAAAGAGGTGCTACTGGGGATCAGTAAACGCGGCAATAAATACCTTCGTTGTTTGTTAATTCTAGGCGCGAAGGCCGTGGTATCAAGAGCCAAAACGAAAGGCGATAAACTGAGTCAATGGATTAATCGTTTAGTTGAGACGCGGGGGCATAATCGAGCGTGTGTGGCGTATGCCAACAAAATGGCAAGAATGGCCTGGGCTATAACGGTTTCTGGTGATGACTACTCACCGGCCTAAATAGAGAGAACAAATCATTTCAACGAATTGCGAAGGTAAAACTAAAGATGGCATAACAGGTCAAACCAGCCTATTGAAAACCTGTCGAGCTCAGGGGTAACTAATACCGATAACCTGATAAGGAAAATAGGCGCGTAATACATCCAGGTCAGAAGTTGAAAACTTCATTGAAGGCCGTATATATGACAGCAATCCTGTCCCTGTTATCTGAATGTTTTATCTTGCAATACGGGAGGAGACCATATATGACAGTCGGTTACTGATAATTGGGTAACTGTCAGATCAAATCTGAATTTCTACAACTTAACCTGACAGTCGGTTACTGATAATTGGGTAACTGTCAGATCAAATCTGAATTTCTACAGTTTATACTTTGAATCTTACAACACTCGCTTTAAGTTCTTCCGATAATGTCGCTAAAGACAGGCTTTCTGATGATAATTGAATCGCCGCTTCCGAATTTTGTTCAGATACATCATTGATGCTGACAATGTTGCGATTTATTTCTTCGGCCACAGCGCCTTGCTCATTGGCTGCGATAGCGATTTGCGTTGAAACATGTTCCAGTTCGGACACTTTCGCAGCAATATCAGATAAAGCTTGACCGGTTGCTTGTGCTTGTTCAACACTTACAACAGCTTGTTGCTTACCTTCAGACATTACCGTTACCGCTTCTTTCGAACGCGTTTGAAGCCTGCTAATAATAGTTTGTATTTCTTGTGTAGAATCTTGAGTTCGGCTTGCCAGTGACCTTACTTCATCTGCGACCACGGCAAACCCACGCCCTTGCTCACCTGCCCTTGCTGCTTCTATTGCCGCGTTTAGTGCAAGCAGGTTAGTTTGTTCGGCAATACCCTGGATCACATCCAGCACTGAACCTATACTGTCGCTATCTTTTTCCAATTCATTGATAACATCACCGGCTCTTTCGACGTTAGCTGCAAGCGAGCTTATTTCAGATATTGTCTCTTCAACCACTTTTGATCCCTGAACCGTTTGTTGATCTGCCTGCTTAGCATACTCAGCACCGTTGGTTGCATTTTTTGCCACTTCTTGCGCAGATGCTGTCATTTGAGTCATCGCAGTGGCGACTTGTTCAGATTCGGAACGTTGACGATGAGTACTGTCTTGTGCGCTTTGTGCCATCTGGGTTAAGCCTGTCGATGATTCCGCCACTTGTGCAGAGGAATCGGAGACATCGCGTATAATCTTGGCAAAAGCGGAAACCAATTTGTTTATTGCATCTGTCAACCGTTCTCCAATAGGACTGGCACTTGGTTCCAGTTGATTAGTGAGGTCACAGTTTCCAGAATCAATTTCATCGGAAATAGTTTCGATAGAACTGACCACGTAGTCAATTATTCCGAAAATAAACTTGGCGAATAAGTGACCGATAATGGAAGAGATAAGCCCTACCAAGGCAAGTCCCATCAAACTCCAGAACAATATTTTTTCCGTAAGCCCAGTTACCCCAGCAAATGCTTCAGATTCATCAATTTCACTAAGGATTACCCAATCTAAACCTTTTATAGATAGCGGCGCATAGGCAGAGACAACCGGCACACCTCTATAGTCTGGAAAAATACCCGTTCCAGCCTCACCCGCTAAGGCTTTTTTTGTTCCTGGTGACTGAACAGTTTGCAAACCTATGGTTGTTTCTTTTAATGCAATTACATCGACGAGTGCAGAGTCTGTACCAGTACTTTTCAAGACATCAAGATAACCTTGTTTATCATCGACGATAAACCGTCCAAGACTTCGCATTTTAGAATCGGAGCCAACAATGTAGGTTTCACCAGATTCTCCCATACCTTGCTGATCCCAGTTTTGACCATAAGTCATAATGCCATTGATACGATCTATTGGCATCTGAAAAACCAATACACCCACTTTACGACCGTTGTCAAAAATAGGCGAGGCAATGAATGCCGCCGGATCTTCGTATGATGGTGTATAAGGTGCAAAATCCGTTAGTGCGACCGAAGATTCCCCAGTCGCGGAATTAGCAGCATTAAACACTTTTCCCAAACCACTTTTAGCGTATGGTCCATCAATCAGAGATGTTGTGTAATCAAGCTCCTTAAAAACTGAATAGACAACATCGCCAGTCTCAGAATCAACCAAAAATATGTCATAGAACTCAAATTTCTGTAGAAAATCTCGAATGTGTGGATGATACTTAGAATGCAAAGCAGAGTATTCTGAAGCATCATTAGATGTAATTAGCGCATCTTTTTCACCCAAAGGATTTGGGTTAGCTGTAATATATTGATGTTGTAAAGCAATTGAATCCGCATCAAGTGAATTCAAAATCTCGTCAGCGTCAAAATGGGAATCACGGTTCCTTGTTTTATATTTTGCGAGAAACTGCTCTGTATAATAAGGCTTCAACTCATTTTTTAGCTGCCCTGTATCATATAAGCTTCGATCATTTCGGTATTCTCCAAATGCATTTTTAAACTCGGTCATAGCATTAATGATCATTGTGTTGTTGGAAAATGTTTGTACCTGACCCTTCAGCGTTTCAAAATACGCTTCAATCTCAGATTTTTTTCCCTCTCGTTGCGCAACAAGTTTCTCAAGTGCCTGTTCTTCAATGGTAGTACGGCCAGAGTCGACGGCAATCCAGCCAATATAGGTCGCGATAATTGCAGCGGGTAATACGCCAAGAAGAATTGACATAAGAACGAGCTTCGTTTTGAGTTGTAAATTAAGCATTATAATCTCCATCTATGTTACTCAAATATGTATGTATCATTGTGTAAACTAGCGTCCGTAGAATTTATATCTTTAGTTTTTTTAAGAAATAGTGCTCTATGACTAAATATATCTACTTTTCATATAATTAAAAATGCAATTAACATTCCTCCGTTACTGGAGGAATGTTAAAGTTTTTCTATTAAGTGAGAGAGAGATGAGCATTACAAACTTTATTATATCGTGGTAGTTTAATCACCATTCAGCAAAAATTAAGAACTGATTCATAGGAGAACAAAAATGATCTTTGAAGGACGGTGTTTAACCGTGAAACATCTCTTAGAGGGAACCGTTGAACTCAATTTTGATCTACCAGATTCTTCCGTTAACAAACTTAACTTAGAAACCCTTGATGAACTCAAACAGGCTATTGCAGCATTGGTAAGAAAGGGTGAAACAATCAAAGGTTTGATGATCACCAGTACTAAAAAAGACTTTATTGTTGGCGCCGATATTACAGAATTTTATGGCTGGTTTGATTTGCCAGATGAAGATTTCAACTCTCAGCTACTTGACGTACATAAAACATTTGCAACCATAGAAGACTTTTCTTTCCCGACGGTGTCTGCGATCAATGGCCTCGCACTCGGTGGTGGGTTTGAATTATCGTTGAGTACTGACTATCGCGTTATCACAAACGATTCAAAAGTTGGGTTACCAGAAATCAACCTGGGCATTTTCCCAGGCTGGGGTGGAAGTTTTCGCTTACCTCGTTTGATTGGATCAGATACCGCGATGGAGTGGATCGCCGCCGGTAAACCACAACGCCCAGAAGTTGCACTTAAACAAGGTGCGATTGATGCGGTAGTCGAGCCTGATCAATTACAAGATGCCGCCCTCACAATACTCAAGCGCTGTATTGATGGATCACTTGATTATGAATCCCGTCGCAATGAAAAACGCGAACCGCTATGTTTAGATAAGCTTGAGCAATTGATGTCCTTCGAAACTGCCCGAGGCATGGTTTTGAGTAAAGCTGGCCCCCATTATCCGGCACCTAAAATTGCTCTTGATGTTATGCAAACACATGCAAGTCTTCATCGAGATGAAGCGATGAAAGTCGAAGTAGCTGGATTTGTTAAAGCCGCAAAAACAGATGTCGCGAAGAATCTTGTTGGGCTTTATTTGAATGATCAAATTTTAAAGAAACAGGCAAAAGCGATGCTTCCAGATGCCGCTGAGATCAAAAATGCAGCAGTGATTGGCGCAGGCGTAATGGGTGGTGGTATTGCTTACCAAAGTGCATTGAAAGATACCCCAATTGTTATGAAGGACATTAATGATGATGCATTGCAATTAGGTCTAAACGAAGCAAAAAAATTGCTTGGCAAACGTGTCAGTCAGGGCCGTATGCAACCCGAAGCAATGGCGGATACATTAACGCGCATCAATTCAACATTAACCTATGGTGATGTTGCGAATTCTGATATCGTGATCGAAGCTGTGGTTGAAAATATCAAGATCAAAAAATCGGTACTTGCTGAATTAGAAGATGTTGTTGATCAAAAAACGATCCTCGCTTCCAACACCTCGACAATTTCGATTACAGAATTAGCCACCGCGACCAAACAACCAGATCGCGTTTGTGGAATGCACTTCTTCAACCCAGTTCCCATAATGCCACTGGTCGAAGTGATCCGAGGTGAAAAGACATCAGATGAGACTATCGCCACCACCGTAGCTTACGCACTTGCCATTGGCAAAAATCCAATCGTTGTCAATGACTGCCCCGGGTTCCTCGTTAACCGCGTTCTTTTTCCTTACCTAAATGCCTTCGAACAGCTATTGCACGACGGTGCGGATTATTTGCAAATTGACAATGTCATGGAAGGTTTTGGTTGGCCAATGGGCCCTGCCTATTTATTGGATGTGGTGGGAACGGATGTTGCCTGTCATGGAGCTGCTGTTATGGCAGCAGGCTTTCCAGATCGACTCAGTTTAAATTTCAAAACGGTTTCTGAGCTGCTTTATAAGCAAGGTCGACTTGGCCAAAAATCAGGCAGCGGTTACTACAAATATGAACCCGATCGACGTGGCAAACCAAAGAAACTAATTGATCAAGACGCGATTGATCTGATCACTAAAGCCCTGCCGGGATCGCGTGATTTCACCGATATTGAAATTATCGAACGGATGATGGTTGCTCTTTGTTTAGAAACCGTACGCTGCATAGAAGACAATATTGTCGATAGCCCAGCGGCGGCAGACATGGGTTTGATCTGGGGAATTGGCTTCCCTCCTTTTCGTGGTGGCGCACTTCGCTATATTGATTCCATTGGTGCGGCGGAGTTTTGTGCGATCGCAGATAAATATGCAGCTCTGGGAGTGGCTTACCAACCACCTGAACTGTTACGTAAAATGGCCACCACTAACGCTCTGTTTTTCGCATAAGGGGAGACGAAAAATGACACTGAATTCCAAATTATCAACAAGAGACGCGGTCATTGTCGATTGTGTACGTACTCCCATGGGCCGATCAAAAAATGGCATGTATCATGTCACTCGCGCAGAAGATCTTTCAGCTCATTTGGTCGAAGCACTGTTTGATCGCAATCCAAAGCTTGATCCATCCGAAATCGATGATGTGATCTGGGGCTGTGTCTATCAGACCTTAGAGCAAGGATTCAATATTGCACGCGTCATGTCATTAATGACGCGCATTCCACACAGCGTTCCAGCACAAACCGTTAACCGACTTTGTGGTTCATCGATGCAAGCTTTGCATGATGCAGTTCATTCTATTCAGTCAAACAATGGTGATTTTTATTTGATCGGCGGCGTAGAACACATGGGCCATATCCCGATGACGCATGGTGTAGATATCAATCCAAAACTGACTAAACATATCGCGATGGCATCGAATGCAATGGGGCTGACGGCGGAACTACTTGGCATGCAACACGGCATTACGCGAGAACAACAAGATCAATTTGCCGCACGTTCACATCGTTGCGCACACCAAGCAACCATCGAAGGACGTTTTAAAAACGAGATTGTTGCAACACCAGGCCACGATGAAAACGGTGTCCCAATGATGTGTACTCAAGACGAAGTGATCCGACCTGAAACTTCTGTCGAAACACTTTCAACATTACGCCCGGCCTTCAATCCAAAAGGAACCGTTACTGCCGGAACATCTTCGGCATTATCAGACGGCGCATCGGCAATGGTGGTCATGTCAGCAGAAGCTGCAAAAGCAGCCGACATAGAACCTATCGCCCGGATTGTCTCAATGGGTATTGCCGGCGTTGATCCAGCAATCATGGGTTATGGGCCTGTTCCTGCCTCACAAAAAGCCTTGGAAAAAGCAGGCCTCACGGTCAATGATATCGACGTTTTCGAACTCAACGAGGCTTTTGCTGCACAATCTCTACCAGTCTTAAAAGATCTTCAACTGTCAGATAAAATAGATGAAAAAGTAAACCTCAATGGTGGTGCGATTGCCCTTGGCCATCCACTTGGGTGTTCTGGCTCACGGATCTCAACAACACTGCTAAACATTATGCAGGACAAGGACGCAACCTTAGGATTAGCAACCATGTGCATAGGGCATGGACAAGGGATCGCCACGGTATTTGAACGAGTTTGATTGTCTTTCAGCATCAAACAAATTAGATGTTCCTTCGCCCAACTTTTTCTACAATGAAGCAACCGCTGACACAGCTTAAAGTTTATCAATTTAGAAAAATTGGATCAGGTTAGAACACGAACATTGAAACCTAAAGTGTCTCAAAATCGATACTTTATTAACTGCCTAAACTTTGAAATTCAATAGACAGTTTTCTATCCAATTAATTTTTATGAGTATAATTTCCAAACTTCACATTGACACACTATTTATTCCCTTGAGAGGATTAATAATTAAAGGGGCTGAGGTTGCCACAAAATAACGGAATATTTACGATCCATATAAATACTAGCCTATACATGAGCACTTAACTTCGCCACGGATGGTTGAGAAACTTTCAAGTAATCATTTAACCGCGGTCTTAATCAACACATCTTAAAAAAACATGACAACAGAAAAAATACTACACATGCGTAGCAAATCCAAATGCGAGTTATGTACCTCCGCAGCAGGATTAGCTGTATACGAAATACCTCCCGAGTCAAATGGAAGTGCAGAACAATGTATTTTGATCTGTGAGACTTGCAATGATCAAATTAAAAACCCTGACAACATAGATCCTAACCACTGGCGTTGTTTGAACGACAACATGTGGAGCCAAATCCCAGCAGTACAAGTGATGGCCTGGCGAATGCTAAATCGACTCAGCACCGAAAGCTGGCCAAATGATTTGTTAGAAATTCTCTATTTAGACGACGACACCCTGGAATGGGCCAAGGCGGCTGGTGACAGGAAAAACGATCAAGATACAATCACACATCTGGACAGCAACGGTGCAACACTAGAAGCTGGCGACACCGTCACCTTGATAAAAGATCTAAATGTAAAAGGCACAAATTTCACCGCTAAACGCGGGACGGCAGTACGTGGTATTTCTCTAGTCACTGATAATGCTGATCAGATCGAAGGGAAGATAAATGGTCAGCGGATTGTGATCTTGACTAAGTTTGTTAAGAAGAATGGTTGATTTCAGACTTAGTTATTCATGTTAGGGTACGCTGCTAATCTAACATGTCCGACTTTTGGAAAAGTTCTTCAAGTAGATGCTCTATGTAATTAGCATTTTATAATGGACAGCTTGGATCTTGGCCTTGAATCTTTTGATTAACTCTTTCGAACATACTTCTCCAAAAGCTGCTAGCTCCGTACATCACAACTTTTGTTTTGCATCCTTCCATTTCTGGAAATACGTTAGCACTATAACCAAAACCAGAAAAGGTTCTAAAAGAATAACGCATTCCATTCTTTAATTTTTCTTGAATTACCTGAGTACCCGCAGGCAAAGGTATATAAGCTGAACCAACAGTAATCACAGTTTCAGCATCCCCATAACATTTGCTTAAATATTCGGTGATTCTTGTACCAACTGTTTGTTCTTCAATATCATAACAATAACTTTCTACAGTTTTGCTATTTTCAACTAATCCAGTTGAAGTTTTTGGTACTATTGAACATCCTCCTATCCAAAATATTAAACTTAGCATAGCTATTTTTAGTTTCACATATACCCCTTAGATAGTCTTACGTATTGTAGGTCAGATTAGCGCAGTGTAATCTGGCATTCTTGATGTTGGGTTACGCTATGCTAACCCAACCTACTATTCATATGAAAAAATAATTACCGTATTAATCTGCTCGATAAAAATATACCTTCTGCTCACTAGCTAGATATTTCTTTTCAAAAGGTGACATTGGTTTAAAGTTTGGATCGGTTGTTGAAATTTCTTCCACCGCGTTTTTATTCGTTGTGGCTATTTCAATCGCTTTTGAAAATTCATCTGCATAGATCTTCCAATTGGTTCTGAGTTCCAACCTTTTACTTATTTGTAATAGATCAGGAAAAATCGGATGTCCATGCCAGCGTCTTTGCAGGTGTTTCTTTTTTGGCCAAGGGTTTGGGTAGAACAGAAAATGTTGATCAATTTTCAAGCCTTGTTTTTGCATTAAAGACCATACGTCGATCAAGTTTGCGCGAAAAAAAAGTACGTTTTCTTTTTCACTTTTTTTCTTATTGAGGCGAACGATAGATTGATCAATTCCTACGATCAGATCATTAGGAAATTGTTCGGCTAAGTTAAGCGAACTTACACCGGTTCCACAGCCAGAATCTAGAATTAATTTGCCGCTTGTTTGCGTTAAGTTTTTTTCTATCTGATCTAGAACTTGGTAGGTGTATTCTGGAATTGGTTTTTGAAATGTTGAGTTGAGATGTCGTTTTACAACTTCTTCTAGATCAGGGTGAATTCCATCCTGATTACTGGAGACTATTCTTGAAAGATCAGGGGAAGACAACCGTGCTGGCTTCAAAGATTGGGCCGTCTACACAAACGCGTTTCATCGCTGGTCCATTTTCGGTTTCAATTTCGACTACGCAACCTGCACATCCGCCGACCGCGCAAGCCATGTATTCTTCGAGAGATATCTGACAGGGCAGATCATATTCTGCTGCGAGTGCTTTGACGGCTTTTAACATGGGCGTTGGGCCGCAAGAAAAAATCTCAATTTCTGATCGTTCCTCTGTACTCATTGCATCTAACCAACATCGTGCGAGATCGGTGACATAACCTTCATAGCAGCCTGCGTAATTTTGTAAGCTGGCTAAGCGACATGCAATGTTCCAATCTTCCATTAATGGCATGGTTGCGATTACGCCGTCTGGCATTCCATCTATCATGATCTGTGAAGGTTTGGTGATGAAAGGAAAAGGAACTTCTGATCCCATTATCACTAAGGGTGATAAGCTGGGTTTATTTTTTTTGGGATCAGACTTTTTTGCATATTCTTTTAAATGCTCAGCAAGAAAAACCATTGGTGGTAAACCAACACCGCCGCCGATCAATAATGGTTTTCTTCGATAATTTTCCAGCTTAAACGGCATCCCAATCGGTCCCATTAAACTGAGACTTTCACCCGCTTTGCATTGTGCTAACAGCGCCGTTCCGTGACCATGTTTTTTATACAAAATATCGACTTCGCCCTTGTTCGCATCAACTCGCATCAGTGACATTGGGCGTCGCATGGGTAGTAAGTCATCGCATTGAAGATGCACGAAACCACCGGGGAGTGCATTCTCCGCTGTTTTTGGAGCAATCAGTTTTAAAATATATTGATCGCCATCAAAGGCATCATGCTGGAGTATTTTTGCATCTTCAACGAAGATAGTATTTCGGTGTGAGTGGTCGATCATTTATTGTATACAAGCCGTCCGTTGAGAATTGCGTGCGTTACTTTACCTTTCATTTCCCAGCCGAGTGTTGGCGTATTTTTACCTTCACTGATCAAGCTCTTTTCTGTCACTGTCCATTCTTTTTCTGGATCAAAAATACAAAGATCTGCTACTGTGCCTTCTGTCAAACTACCCGATTCAAGCCCTAAGATTTGTGCTGGGGCGGCAGTCATTGCATTGATTACAGTATCCAAATCCATGTGTTTGTCATCTGCTAATTTAAAGGCCAATGGTAGCAAAACATCTAGTGCTGAAACACCGGGTTCCGTCACACTGAATGGCGCTGTTTTATCATCATGATCTTGAGGTTGATGATCTGAACAGAGCGCGGTAATCGTCCCTTCTTTAAGCCCTTTGATCAGTTTTTCTTTATCCGTATGATGTCGGAACGGTGGTTTGACGTGACAGAGCGTATTGTAGTCCTCGGTATCTTTATCGGTAAAATAAAGTTGGTGGATACTGACATCTGCAGTAACGGGTAAGCCTCGCTTTTGAGCATCGCGGATCATCTCAACACTTCTTGCCGTTGATAAGCGCATGAAATGTGCTCTTGCGCCGGTTGCCTCGATCAAAAGTAGATCCCGTGCAATAGCAACCGTTTCTGCTGTTTCCGGAATTGGTGGAATTCCCATACGTGTACTATAAGCACCTTCGTGCATTGCACCACCACCCAGCCATTTATCTTCTGGTTGGATGAAAACCGGAAGATCGCAAGTTACCGCATATTCCAATGCTCTGCGCATAACCTCAGTATCAGGAACGGTCTGCATGGCATTACTCACACCGACGCAACCGGCCTCTTTTAAGGAATACATTTCAGCCAGTCGCTTACTTCCAAGCCCGTGAGTGAGTGCTCCCAAACAGACAACTCTTGCTTTGCCCGATTGCTCTGAACGTTGATGTATGAGTTCTACGACAGCAGGTGTGTCTATTATGGGAAATGTATCTGGTGGACAGCAAAGTGTGGTTATACCACCCGCTGCCGCTGCTTTGGTTTCTGATGCGATATCGGCCTTACAACCTTCTCCCGGTTCACGGAGTCGAGCACTAAGATCAACCAAACCGGGAAGGACGATTTGCCCACTCGCATCGATCTGCTTTTTTATCTCAAAACCAACCGGTTTGCGTCCAACAGAAACTATTTTACCTTTACTGATATAAATATTGCTGATCTTATCCAGACCATTTTTTGGATCAATTACACGACCTTTTGTGATGCAGATATTCATTCAACCGGCCCCATGCAAAGTGACATCACCGCCATCCTGATCGCAATCCCATAACTAACTTGTTCAAGAATAACTGAGCGAGGTCCATCGGCTACTTCTGAGTCTATTTCAACACCACGATTGATTGGCCCTGGGTGCAAGACAATAGCATCTGGGTTAGCAACAGAAAGTCGTTCCTCTGTCAGGCCATACATTTTGAAAAATTCATCTGCACTTGGTAAGAGTGAACCTTCCATACGCTCATTTTGTAGTCGCAGCATTATGACTGCATCGACGTTTTGTAACCCTGTTTCTATATCATGAAATACTTTCACACCAAGGGTATGCATATAAGCGGGTATTAATGTTTTCGGCGCAATCACACGTAACTCTTTTACACCCAGTGTGTTCAGGGCATGTATTTCTGATCGAGCTACTCGCGAGTGCATGATGTCACCAACGATAGCGATTTTAAGCCCGGTAAATTTTCCTTTATGTCGACGAATCGTAAAGGCATCTAACATCGCTTGTGTTGGATGTGCATGACGACCATCTCCAGCATTGATCACTCGAATTCCAGGAGCAACCTGCGAAGCAATAAAATGTGCGGCGCCACTGTTGGAATGTCTGACAATGAACATATCACAGTGCATCGCCTCCAGTGTTTGCAAAGTGTCTAGCAGGGATTCGCCTTTCTTGGTCGCCGAGGATTCTATGTTGATATTCAGAACATCGGCAGATAGTCTTTTTGCTGCAAGTTCAAAGGTTGTTCTGGTTCGAGTACTCGGCTCGAAGAATAAATTCGCAATGATTTTACCGCGAAGAAGGGGGACTTTCTTTATTGCACGTTCTGCAACACCGACGAAGTTTTCAGTGTTATCTAAAATTTCTGTGAGTAATTGACGGCTAAGCCTTTCAGTAGAAAGGAAATGTTTGAGGCGACCTTTTTTATTTATCTGGATATCTCTATATAGCGTCATTTAGTGACCAGAGTTAGTTTTTTTATTCCCGTAAGTTTAACATGTTCTCCCTCCGAGAGAGACATTGTTGTACCAATGACATCTGCTTTGAAAGGAAGCTCTTGTTCCGCACGATCAACCAGCACAGTGAGGGTAATACTCGAAGGGCGTCCATAATCAAATATCTCATTCAACGCAGCACGGATTGTTCGACCTGTATACAAAATATCATCGACTAACACAATATGTCGGTCATCAACATCGAATGATAAATTGGAAGGTTCAACACTGGGATGCATTCCTATTCGACTAAAATCATCGCGATAAAAAGCAATATTCAATTCACCTAAAGGTTCCTTAATTTTAAGTAACTCGTGCAGTCGTTGTGCGATCCTGACACCACCAGTATGAATCCCGATAATCGCAACTTTCTTTCGCCCATGTTCTTTCAAAAAGACTTTTAAATCCTTCGCCATTGTTTCGAGGATTTTTTCGATTTCAGCACTACTTATTTTTGTGGCGGTCATAAGTTACATAATCTATATTTGTTTATCTTTAATGAGACCTTTTCACGAAATCTATTTTCGTTCCCAAGCGGCGTTAAAAACATGCTCAATCGGTTATTTATGAAGTATAAACTCCCTCTTTGAGCGTGTTTTTGCCTTGCTTGGAAACAAAATATTCTTTCGTGCAAAGGTCTCCTTTTATAACTTAATTTCAGGTCAGTGTTCGAATTCACATTTTTTGTTCTTGTAACCAAGTCTCAAGGATAACTTGCGCGGCGATAGCGTCAAGTCCTTCTTGCTGCGCCTTTTCACCTAAACGTTGTTTTGCTTCTACTGATGAGAGATTTTCATTGATGGTCTGAACGGGCAAAGAGTAACGCCCTTCAAGTTGGCGACAAAATCGTTTTACCCTGTCTGCTATCCCAAATTCTTGACCTGCAAAATTGGTTGGCATACCAACCACCAGTAATTCTGGTTGCCATTCCTCGATCAAATTTGTTAGTGCTTCCCAATCAATTTTGCCATTATGAACTTTGAGGATTTTGAGAGGTTCAGCAGTGCCACTAATGGTTTGACCCTTTGCTACGCCAATCCTTTTCTCTCCAAAATCGAAAGCAAGGATCGAACCATAGTCTGGGGTCATGCGTGACCAATATCCCGTGAGAATTGATAGAGATCAAAACCCAATAATTCTGTGGCTTTTTCCCAGCGCTTTTCAGGCGGAGTGTCAAATATAATTGATTCATCAGCAGGTGTACTTAACCATATATTTTCGGCCAATTCTTTCTCAAGCTGCCCTGTCTCCCAACTTGCATAACCAAGTGCGATGAGTGATTTTTTCGGGCCATCACCTTTTGAGATTGCTTCGAGGATATCTTTTGAAGTTGCCACGCCTAAATTATCCGTAACATTAATCGTAGAATCCCAACTAGTGGGTGGTTCATGAATAATGATACCTCGATCCTGCTGGACAGGGCCGCCCAGAAAAACCTGAGTCTGTTCTACTTCTGAATTGTCAGATGCCAATTCCATTTGCGACAAAATCTCACCAAGTTCAATTTCCATTGGACGATTGATCACGATTCCCATTGCGCCTTCATTACTATGAGCGCACATGTAAGTTACTGTTTGTTGGAACTCAGGATCATCCATGGTTGGCATTGCGATCAAAAAATGGCCTGTTAGGTCTAAATTTGTCATTCGATTATTATACCTACTGATTTGAATTATGGATCTTATTCCTCAACCAAGCATTGGCCTAGATATATGAAAAAAATGTGGCGTTAACAATTAAGATGCTCCATTGTTTTCATAAAGAAGATATCTAATGATTATAAAATCAAATAAATAATAAGCTTATTTTAAGTAGATCCTAGAATTTTCTTAGTTTGTTTACTAACAATTAAAAGATCAATGCCTTTAGAAAATTCACAATAATTTTGAAAAAGCGAAAAGAAAATTAGATAAGTCCACACAAGAAAAATAGATTTTATACCTGTAATACTTAGAAATGCGTGTTTTAGATGACTCCAGGGATGCACTGATAACTAGGCGGTACATTTAGAGCAATAATATTTGAACAAAAAATTGAAAAACACATTCAGCTACTAGCTAAATAAATGTACTCTATTTGCCTGAAAAGGTACTGTTATGTAAAAATTTCCAAGTACGAGTGATATGCAAAATATCAACCGTCTTGCGGATGTTCTCTGGGAAAGACGCATATGGTGAAGCTAACCTGACAATTTGAAGTGCTGCATCATCAAGAACTTGATGTCCTGAAGACTTGTCGATAGTAATCTCATTAATCGTACCATCGGCATTCAGAGCAACCGTCATACGTAAAATGCCAGAGAGCCGATTCCGTCGCGCTTCATCGGGATAGTTGATATTCCCGATCCGTTCCACTTTTGCGCGCCAGGCTTCCATATATGAAGCATATTTATATTCACGGGTGCTAGCTGATATAAAATCTCGTCGCGGTCTTTTTGCTTTAGCTTCCAAACGTCGATCAATTTCTGCGCTAAGGCTTGCCATTGAAAGACTACGCGACATTAACTCGGTCACGGAGGGGGTTTCGGGTTGTGGTTGCGGCTGATTTTCCGGTTCTAGCTTTTCAGCTTCAACAGCCTTAGCTTTTGGTTTACTTTGCAGTTTGGGGATCTGTATCTCGGTTTTTACTCGCTCAACAACAATCAATTCTTCCAGTTTTTCTTCTGATTCCTCCTCAACAACACTGAGTTCAGTCTCTGAAACTTGTTTTTCTAACTTTCGTTTATTCATGGGTTCAAAAGGGATAACTGATGGCGTCACTATTTCTGGAGACTGTTCTGGGTTCGGTGCTACAAAAGGTGTTGCAGGTCTTTCGGAATCCTCACTTTCACCACCACCTTCGGAATTTGCCTGAGCCAGAAAATCAACCTCCTCCGGTGCTTCTTTGCTGGATTGTTGTACCAGAATCACTTCTATATCTTTCATATCTGGTTGATCATTACCAGAAAAACTGATCCCAAAAATCCCGGCAGCATGCAAAATGATTGCAAAGCTTAGTGCCATCGCCATCATGTCGCTTGAACCAGTTGAATAATTGGGTTGTTGAAAAATCATGTTGGATCTATGCGATTAGTTTTTGAGTGAGTCTTGAGATGTCTTAACCATTGCGTTCGCAATTATACCGCTAAGTAAACCGAAAACGAGTGCAAGCGTCATAAAAACCGGCAATAATCTCAATAAGCCTTGATTAGGAATAAATACTAGATATGCCATTAGAAACTGCCCCATCATGTGCGCCTGCGCAGCCAGCAAACTATAACCAACCGCTCCCAAATTATGCTCAAATAATTTCCAACATAGTCCTAAAACCATCACGCTTGAAATAGCTCCAGCAAGGCTCATTGCAAAAGTCGGTGACAAAAAAGTACCAATTAACAAACTACCAACCAATACACGCAATAATGATACCCAAGCTGCCGCTTTCCAACCGAAAAGTAATAAAGTGGCTATGGTGATTACATTTGCAAGGCCCAATTTAACACCCGGGAAAGGACTTGGGAGTGCCGCCTCGAAAATATGGATCATGATCGCAAAAGCCGCCAGATAGGCAATACGTACATCTTCTCTTGTAGGTTGTAACGTCAGGGTCAGGGTTGACATCAGAAATTGATCGCGTCGAAAAAAGTATTGTTTGTGACAAGCTCAACGGCAACGCGGTTAGGCAGGCAGGCGGCAAATTCACCACCTTTTTCTAACCAACCACTATGAACACAGATCTGATTGGGGCACGGTGAGCTTTTAAAACGGACTCTCCCATCGGCTATCTCTAACTCTGAGATACCTACTTTTCCAACTATTTGTATAGTCCTATTTTCGGACAAACTAATTAATTGTTTCCCTTCCTGCACATTGTGATCATCATTTTCAGATTTTTTTTGATCCATTCTAATTTGATCAACCTTGCCTTGTTCAACTGTGACTTGTGCAAAATCGCCCCGTCCTTCACTAAACCAGAACATCTTATACAAGGAACCGACGAAAAATATCACTGAAACCAAAACCAACTTGTCTCCCAATTTTAACAAAGGATCAGAATTCCAAATGGTCGACAGCTAATTTCATTCGTGGCTTCAATTCAGGTGTCATATGTATTTCCCCTCGGTTATCGATTAACATGACTTTATCAATCCCCATTTGTTCCGCAATTTTTTGCCAGTCCTTCAACCCTGCCACAAATAATGCGGTTGCTGCCGCATCTGCTAAAGATGCATTTTCAGTGACAATCGTAACGGAAATAAAATCCGATGCAGGATAGCCAGTGCGCGGATCCAGAATATGGTGGTATCGCTGTCCTTCATACATAAAGTAACGTTCATAATCACCCGATGTAAATACACTCTCACCATCGTTAACATCTAACGAAGCAAGAACACCTGCTTTCCGTGGATGACGTATTCCAATCCGCCAGGGTCGATCTATGCGTTGGCCGATCACTTTCAGATCACCGCCTGCATTCACAATCGCATTTTCAAATCCCTTAGATTTCAAATAAGCGAATGCAAGATCAATTCCATAACCTTTTGCGAAACCACCCAAATCGAATTGCAGATTAGGATTTTTTGATTTGACCAGATTTTGATCTAATACTAACTCCGAGAGATCCGAAGCGGTTTGCAAATATTGGACTATGGCTTGTTTTTCCGGTGGTTTTTCTGGTTGCTCATCGCCATGATACCCCCACAAAACCAGCAGATTTCCCATCGCGGGATTAAATGTATCATTGCTCATTGCTGCCAGCTCTTTTGCTCGGTTCAATAACGGCAAAATTTCCTCATCGGCTTTTGCACTTTCTCCTCTGGCTAGTTGTTGGTTAATTGAAACCAACAATCCGGGCTGCCAGGCATGCCAGTCTGAATGCCATGTATTGAATTTTCTCTCCAGCTCACCAGCGGCCTGATCTGCGGTAGTTTTATCAACTCCAGCAAGGGTTAATTCGATAATTGTTCCAAATGCGAAAAAAGAATATTTGTGCAATTCTTTTTTGGGGTCGCTACAAGAACTTAATAGGATAGCTGCAATTAACAACCAGATCAGTTCTTTTATCATGAGACCTCTGCACGGAAGAATACTTTGCTTCCAGACAAGGCAAAAATGCGCGCAAAGAGAGTACTTGTACATTATAAATAACCGATCGTGCATGCTTTGTAACGCCGTATAGGAAACAAAATAGCTTCTGTGCGAAGGTTTCATCACCTGCTTAGTTCTTAACAAGGTCGTGACCTAATCGAATCTCAATCGCGTCCATTAAATCTCCCGCAATATCCAGATCATAAAGGGAGTCCAACTCTCGGATACAAGTCGGGCTGGTAACATTAATCTCGGTTAGATAGTCACCAATAATATCAAGACCAACAAAGATCAAGCCTTTTTCGCGCAAGGTTTCTCCCACCTGTTCACATATCCAACGATCACGATCTGTCAATTCAACACCTTTACTGTGACCACCTGCCGCCAAATTCCCACGTGTTTCACCTTTGGCTGGAATTCTGGCCAATGCGTAATTGGCCGGTTTACCCTCAATCAATAACACGCGTTTATCACCCTCGCTAATTTCTGGGATAAATCGCTGCGTCATAACCTGACTCTGACCAAGATTGGTCAGCGTTTCGATAATAACATTCAAATTTGGATCAGCTTCTCGCACACGAAAAATTGAAGTACCACCCATGCCATCTAGAGGTTTAAGAATAATATCCTTATATTTTTGCAGGAACGTTTTGATGCGATCCGCATCTTGCGTCACCATATTCGGCGGACAACATTGAGGAAACCAGGCAGTAAATAACTTCTCGTTCGCATCGCGCAAACTTTGTGGTTTATTGACGATCAAAACACCGGCTGCTTCGGCTTGCTCTAACAAATAGGTGGAATAAATGTATTCCATGTCGAAAGGAGGATCTTTACGCATCAGGATAACGTCCAGATCTTTCAACAATCGTGTTTGCTGCTCGCCCAGATTAAACCAACTTGCAGGATTATCTTTCACTGATAATTCTCGGCACTGGGCTTTTATTTCACCTTCGTCGAGAAATAGATCGGATTGCTGCATATAGATGAGTTTCCAACCTCTTGCCTGAGCGGCAAGCAACATTGCAAAACTTGAATCCTTTTTGATCGTGATTTGATCAATCGGATCCATAACAATTCCTAACGTGATAGACATGTCTAACTGAGTCCAAAAGAGAAAACCCGATTTTACAGTAATCCGCCCAGCTGAAATACCTGAACTACCTAATTAAGACGAAATTATAATCAAAATTCAGTTGCGACCGGTCGCGGCAATTCGTAGCATGTCACCTATGAAAACACTCAAAATTGTTACTCGCAAAAGTCCGCTTGCTATGTGGCAAGCTGAACATGTCCAAGATTTACTCCTGAAAACCCACCATGATCTGAAAGTTGAATTGATCGGCATACAAACTCAAGGGGACAAAATTCTCGACTCACCACTGGCAAAAATTGGGGGTAAAGGTTTATTCGTTAAAGAACTGGAAACTGCATTATTAGAAAAACGCGCCGATATTGCTGTCCATTCAATGAAGGATGTCACCGTCGATATGCCGGAAGGTTTAGCCTTACCTGTGATTTTGGAACGAGAAGATCCGCGTGATGTTTTAATCTCTGCGACAGGCGAGAATCTGGACATTTCTGTTCTGCCAGAAAATGCACGGGTTGGAACTTCCAGCTTACGCCGACAATGTCAGATCAAAAACCTCAGACCTGACCTAAATATTCTTGATCTACGCGGCAATGTAGGGACACGTCTCGGCAAACTCGAAAAGGGTGAATACGATGTGATTATTCTGGCCGCCGCTGGCATTATCCGTTTAGGTCTTGAAGAAAAAGTTAGCCACTTTATAGCAAGCGATGTTCTGCTGCCCGCTATTGGGCAGGGTGCTATCGGCATACAATCCCGTGATCAGGATAAAGAAACACTTTCTTTGATTAATCCACTAAATCATAATGATACACATACCCGCGTTCTTGCCGAACGTGCTGTCAATCGCCGACTTTTTGGTGGTTGCCAAGTACCTATTGCCGGTTTTTCTGAGTTAAATGGTGATCAAATTCAAATTCGTGCGCTGGTTGGAGAAGTGGATGGAACTGAGATTATTCGCAGTGAAATTAGCGGCCACCGTGACGATGCGGAAAAACTCGGCACGACATTAGCAGAAGAATTGTTGTCGCAAGGTGCGGGTGAAATTTTGGATAAATTGAGTCACTAATTTTGGATCAATCGCTTCAAGATCTTTGGGTGGTGGTTACCCGGCCAGCCGATCAAGCCGCTGGACTTTCTGCAGCGATTGAAAAAAGAGGCGGGCATACTATCTCCTGGCCTGCGCTTTCAATTGAGCCGATCAAAATATCAAGCCAAACTCAGACAAATATTGCTGAAATAGAATTTTACGATCACATTGTTTTTATTAGTGTGAATGCTGTCAATTACGGATTTGATACGATAAAAAAATATCGACCAGATCTGAATCTGAACACCATAAATGATAAGAAAATTTTTGCTGTAGGTAAAACAACCGCTAGTGCATTACAGGCTGAAGGAATAGAGAATGTCCATATCCCCGCAATTGCGTCAAGTGAAGGCTTGTTACAGATGCCGATTTTTGGCCGAGATGCTATCTGTGGAAAACGGTGTTTAATCTTCAGAGGTATTGGTGGTAATGAAAAGTTGGCTGAAGGTTTATTAACGCGCGGCGCAATTGTGGATTATACGGAGGTTTATCAGCGCAAATCGGCGTATTCTGATCCAACAATTCTTGAAACATATTGGAAACAAGAACAGCTGGACGTAATCATCATTACAAGTATTGCAGGGCTAGAGAATTTATTTGATACAATGGGAGTAGAAAATCGAGCACGGCTTTTCTCAACACCATTATTGACTGTCAGTAGTCGTGTAGCAGAATTTGCACAGAGAATCGGCTTTACGCATCAGCTATTGATCGCAAACAGTGCGAGAGACAATGACATTATTGCTGCGTTAGAATTGTGGCAACAATCTTAATAAATCCTTAGGGAGAATTGAATAATGAGCGAGAACACCGCTAAAGACATCAGCGAAGATGTTGATTTTGATCAGGTTCAAGAAGTTGCCCAGCCTGAAAAAAAAGGCAACACCGGGCTGGTTGCCTTAATTGTATTACTCGTCCTCATCCTTGGTGGAGGCGCTGTTTATTGGCTTTATGATAAGCAACAAGCTATCCAGTTGCGTGCCGATGATCAGATCAAACAATACGATAGTAAAATGGAAGATCTGGCCTCGCAGGTTGAAAAAGGCTCTTCAAAAATTGAAGAAATTTCTTCTTCTCAGCAGAAGGCATCCACTGCAATTAATTCCAATATACAAGAATTGGTCGGCAAACAAACCGTGCTCGCCGAAACATTGGAAACTGTTCAGAATGCAAAACCCAAACAAGAAACTGACTGGATTATTGCTGAAGTAGAGTATCTATTAACCGTTGCTCAGCAACGTCTTAGTTTAGAACGAGATGTTCCCACTGCACTCTCAGCAATGCAGGGCGCTGATAATCGCTTGCGTGATTTAGGTAATCCAAATTTAAATGGCGTGCGTGAACAATTGATTAAGGAAATGAATGCGTTACGTGAAGTCGAAGATGCCGATATTAGTGGCATGGTTTTGTATCTTGCTGATGCAACTTCCCGCGTTGAATCTCTACCACTTAAGAACTTTGAAGTGCCAACAATGAACAAATTGAAAATTCCAACAAAGGAAGAAGCCATTGCTGGGAACTGGAAAGATATGACACTTTCCATGTGGGGAGATCTGGTCAAACTGGTTGAAATTAAAGATCAGCAAGTGCCCGATGAGATTCTTTTTGATCCTGAACTAAGATACTTTCTTCACCAAAATCTTCAACTAGAGCTAACCAGTGCGAAACTCTCAGTGTTACGTAGAGACAGTGGCAGTATGCAAGCTTCGTTGACACGTGTTTCCGATATTCTGAAGCGTTATTTTGATGTTGAAGCCGCTCCTGTAAAAAGCCTGTTAGAACAGGTAGGTAGTATGGGGAAAACCGATCTTAAACCAGCGATGCCGGAAGTAACGCAAGCATTAAATTTGCTTAAAGAATACAAAAAAGTAACCATCCAAGAGGAGCAATCTTCATGAAACTGCTCTTAATTACACTCGTCTTACTATTAGCTGCGATCTATGTTGGATCCGTTGCAATGGATGATCCTGGCTTTATTATTATTGGTTATCATGGACAGGTATTACGAACTAGTTTTATCTTCTTTGCACTTTGTATTATTTTGGCTGGCGTCATTTTATACTATGCAGTTCGCTTCCTTGCTAACCTTTTGACAGCACCCAAAAAAGTCAGTGACTGGAACGCAGACCGCAAAGAATTAAAGGCCCAAAAATCGCTGTCTAAAGGGTTTGTAGCCTTGGCAGAAGGGAAGTGGGAAGTCGCTGAGCGTTCACTTTCTCATGATGCAGGAACCAGTGATCGGCTATCATATATTCATTATCTTGGTGCTGCTGAAGCTGCACAAAATCTTGGACATATAGAAAAGCGTGACGATTATCTTCAACTCGCACATTCCGCTGCACCACAGGCCGATGTTGCAGTTGGAATAACAAGAGCTGAACTACAAATGCAAGAGGGTCAAAGTGAAATGGCCCGGTTCACACTGGAAGAACTATTATCTTCTCATCAGAACCATCCGCGTATCTTAAAATTATTATCTGAAATCTATGTTGAAAACCGTGAATGGAGTGTTCTACAGCCATTGATGGCGCGCATCAGAAAAAATCGTGTATTGCCCTCAGCAGGTTTAGATGACTTAGAAAAACAAATTTGGACTGGGTTATTGGAAGAGTCCACTGCTGACATTTCAAAAATGAAGCAAACATGGTCAACTTTGCCGAAAAAATTGAAAGCTGATTTCGATCTATTATTTACTTATTTAGACAAACTAGCTAATTCTGATAGTAGTTCTGAAGCCGTGCCGATGATCGAAAGAGCTTTGAAAAATAATTGGGACGATCGCTTGGTTAATTTATACGGAATTGCGAATGGATCAAACCCAGCCAAACAACTGGAACAGGCTGAAAAATGGTTACTTGATCATCCTGAAAATCATCAACTACTTTCAATATTAGGAAAAATCGCCAACAAAAACGAGTTGTGGGGGAAGGCCAAACACTATTTAGAAACGGCAATCGACTTTGGAGCTGGCCCAGAAATATACCGACAACTTGCAGAAACGCTGGAAAAAATGGGTGAAACTGAAGAAGCGTCTAACTGTTGTAAAAAAGGGTTGTATTTAGCGACAGAACAATCGCAGGAAATTGCGATAGTTAAAGAAAATATTTAAGCTGATTTAACTAAGTTTAAACTGCATATAAATTTTTTCATGCAGTCGTTACAGGGTTATATAGCCCGAGAGAGTCCCACGAAATAGTTAATAGAATCAGTAATTAAGGTATAATGACCTTTCCTGGTGTTAGTTGATCTGAGCAATCACTCAACATGCATAAAGTTCGAGGCCAAAGTTTTCATGATATGGTACTTTTAGTTCTTTACTCAAAACTCACACGAATGTTTTCTGAGAAAGAAAAATTATAGCTGAAACTATTGGTTTTAATGGTGGCTCGGGGCAGAATCGAATTGCCGACACAAGGATTTTCAGTCAAGCGAATAGAATTTCGCCTCTTTATATTCAATAACTTACCGGAGCGCCCGTTGCTCTATTTGCATGACAATGTACAACTGCGCAGGACCGAGTTACGCAAAACTCACGCAAGAAGCAATGGCTAAATGATCATAAATGGCTTGTTCATCAAATACTTTATACTTTTTATTGATGCACTCACTGCATTTAATAGTTGGTTTATTGCACAGTCCCTGACGCCATTCGTGATGGCATGCGACTGAATATCCGCTGCGTCCTTTTGCGTTTTGCCATTGCGTCGCATAGATATCGGTGCGACCCTGGAATCGGTCTTGGAATAATGCAACTTTTTGGTTTACGCTAAATAGATGAGTTTCAGAACTATTTACGTGCTGTTGATTTTCTAGTCTTTGTTTTCTCTGTTGCAACGCTTCCTTTTCTGCATCCAACAATTGGAGGCGAGAAGTGATTTGCCGAAGTTCATCATTGATGTTCTTTTCTTTCATTTCAGAACTATTGGCTGTGAAAGCATTGCATAATCACCTCTAGGATAGTTCGCGGGAAATCCGATACCACCTATCTCCATATTCACATCCTTATTCATAAATTGAGCCTCAACATCCTGAAACTTAATTGATCGTACATTTAGATTTCGATCTCTAATCATTTACTCCAAACAATATCCAATCGTCCCGTCTCGACATTGAGGATCATGGCTCCGCCAACAAAAGATTATCCTCTTCTGGCTTTTTCCGAATCCTCATGCTCAAAAGCGAAAGCCATCCGTTCAATCTCTCGCGTGCTTAACCCTAGCTGCTTGGTTATCACTTTCTCTTCGGGTACAACTGCCGCCACTTCACTAACAATTTTCTGGGCTTGTTCTTTTGATAATCTAAATTCATCGATCACGGATAGCGCAATGTCAACAGAAGCTGTGCTATCTTCAAAGTCTATGGCCGTTGAGAGAATTCTTGGTTTTATATTGACAGGTGTTGGATTCAGATCGTAAGCAGGTGACAGCCACCATTCATGATGTTGCTCATAAACAAACCCGTGATTACGCAAATGGTCATCTGTATTTGAAATCAGAATACTGAAAGATAATACGTCGCCATAATTCTGCCATGTTCAAGTTCGGATCAGCACCATTTTGTACTAAGCCATAGGCAATGTCTAAATAGCTGTGTTGTTCGTTATTTTTTGCCCCCAGCATACTCGTATCTTATCGATTGACTAAAATTGGACGGATTTTTAGTCCATACACAACTGTGGACTTTGTTACGCAAGACTCACGCATCAAATTCTGATATTCAAGATATTTTGAATTCAGGTAACTTACATTAACCATGTTTGTTTTTTCTTGACTATTCACCTTCTCATGATATACATTTAAACAATGTATATCTTTTCGAAAGGAGGCCATTATGCAAGTTTCAAAATGGGGCAATAGTCTCGCGATCCGTATACCCATCGCCATTATTGAAGCCTTGAAGCTCCGCGAAGGCGACGATATTGAAGTTCTAATTGCGGATGACCGTGTATTCAAGGTGAAGAAAAAACTTGGTAAAGAGGATTTGCTCGCGCAGTTACGTAAGTTTCGGGGGAAACTACCAGACGATTTTAAATTCGACCGTGATGAGGAAAATGGCCGAAACTAAAGTATTTATCGATACAAACGTCTTACTCTATCTTCTCTCAAGCGATGAAGAAAAGGCGGGCCGCGCTGAAGCTATTCTACAGTCCGGTAGTTCTATCAGTGTCCAGGTCTTAAATGAAATAGTCAATGTCGCTCGTCGCAAGCTTGCCCTGCCTTGGGAAGAGATTGCCGAATTTTCTGATCTCATTCGGGCATTCTGTCCTGTTAAACCCTTAACTACTGAGACACATGATAAAGGCCGTTATATCGCTGAGCGATACAAGCTTAATGTGTATGACGCAATGATTGTGGCTGCAGCATTGTTGGCAGACTGTAAAATCCTGTATTCGGAAGATATGCAGGATAGCATATTAATAGATGATCAACTTCGGATCACCAACCCTTTTAACCTCAAATAAGACGTAGGGTAGACCTAAAGCACTGGAACTTGATAGGAAACCCTGGCAATGAACGTCATAGTCTTTCATTAGTGGCTGGTCAGAATCTGACTGCCGACACAAGGATTTTTAAACGGATAGAATTTCACATCTATATATTCAATAACTTACCGAGACGCCCGTTGCTCGATTTGCATGGCAAAGCACGACTGTACAGTACTGAGTCACGCAAAATTCACGCAAGAAGACGGTAGCAAAAGACAATACTACAACTATTCGCAGCGAGTCATTGAGCCTCTTTGCCCGGCTTTGGGGTAGTTAGATATCAATCCATCTCATTATCAATCAGATCTTGTCTAGAAAAGTACTTCACCTACACTAACAAACTGCAAGTCATCTCCCATGTCTTATGTGACCCTATCACATTGTGCCTTATTTCTGTCACCTAAGGCTAAAGTTATTACCCCCCTGTTGCTACCCCGAAGACATCCTCAGCAGATAACAATAGTGCTTGGATGAACTAAAAATAATGGTGTTTGTGTACTTTAAAAAAACACATGAACTTAAAAAAAGTGGCACGAAACCTGAATAGTAAAACAAGAATAATTAAACATCGACACACGTTAAACCTAAAAAGCTGAACTAAATAATTTAAGACAACACCTGGGGGAGAGCCGTGTTTTGCGCATTCCCTGGGTCTGGATAGGAGAGCCGCATTGAACATGCACCGCATATTTGCCACCCCCAGAACGCTACTTCCAAGCATCCTTCTCCTGAGTTTTTTGAGCCTAACCAGTCAATCTACTATCGGTGCAAGTGTTAACTTTGAAGAAATGGTAACAGGAGGTTCAAGCGGCTCCAGTAGAGTACAAACGTCCAGTAATGTTACTGCAGCGAGCGATCATTTGTATCTGGCCGCCATTACCAGCAAATCTTACAAAACAGTGACGTCAGTCACTGGTCTCGGACTTACCTGGTCGGAAGTACTCACACAATGTGGAGGCCGAAACCAGACAGGCGTGACGGTCTGGAAAGCACAAGGTACTCCAAGTGGCCCTGGCCCCGTGAGTGCAACATTATCGGGCTCGGCCAACAATGCGGCTATCGCCGTATCGCGCTATTCCGGTGTGGCGTTGAGCAACCCGATAGGGAATACGGTTTCTGACAATAGCAACGGTATTGGAGGTGGTTGCTCTGGCGGTGTAGATACAGACGCCTATAGTTTTAGCTTAACCACGACCGCAAGTGACTCGTTGGTTTATGGTGCGATCAGTATGCGCAATAAAACCCATACACCCGGCGCAGGTTATACAGAGCGCGTCGCCTTTGTTCAAGGCAGTGGTGGCGGTACAGCATCTGTTGCCGTGATGGAACGAGCGACTAATAGCCCATCATCGACAATCATTGATGGCGGATTCAGCAGTTCAGTGGACTATGGAGTCATCGGGATAGAGATAAAACCCGTAGGGAACAACAATACCGCACCAGACGTCACCAACCCAGGCAACCAGACAGGAACAGTCAATACAGCCATCACATCGTTACAAATTAATGCTACTGATAGCGACAACGGTGACATCCTGACGTTTAGTGACAATGGCAACAGCCTGCCTGCGGGCTTAAGTATTAGCAGTAGCGGTTTGATTACGGGAACACCGATCACGGTGAGTAATTACAACGTCACTATCAACATCAGTGATAATACCGATATCACCCCGACCAGTTTTGATTGGAACATCAGTCCGGCAACGAATAATAATAGTGCCCCCACGATAACTACGATTGGTGCACAGACTGCCACCAGTGGAACGAGCAAAACCATTAACGTAACGGCCACTGACAGTGATAGCAGCGACACCTTAAGTTTTAGCTTAGGAAGCGGCCCAAGTTTTGTTAGCTTAACAGACAACGGTAATCGAACAGCTACCATCACGGTTGGTGCAGGTAGTACCGTAGGTAACCATAATATTACGGTCAATGTCAGTGATGGTAATAACGGCAATGACAGTGGAAGCTTTGTCTTAACTGTTTCCTCCACGGGCAGCAGTAGTTGTGGACCCCTAACCCAGGAAGCTGAAGCAGGAATCTTAAGTGGTGATTTTGAGATAAGTGACAACAGCTCTGCCAGTGGCGGACAGATTGTGGAAGTCCCCGCCGACCCTTCCTACTATACTCAACAAGGAGTTACAGAACACTATGTAGAGCATTGCTTCAATGTCACCCAAGTAGGTACCTATCGAATAGTCGGTACCGCGAAAGGATCCGGCAGCAATGACAACTCCTTCCGCGTTACCATGAATGACCAGCCGAGCGATGGCCATGCTTGGTCCTATACTCACAGTAATGGGTTTGTAACTGAAGAGATTAGTGGTGGTAATGGCAGTGGAGATGTAGAAGAGTTTTTCCTGAACACAGGGGACAACACCGTGCGATTTTATCTGCGTGAAGACGGCGCCCAGCTTGATAAAATCAGCCTCGTTTTACAGGGCAGTGGTAACACCGTGCCAAACGTGACCAACCCAGGTAACCAGACAGGTACCGTCAATACGGCCATCACACCATTACAGATTAATGCCACAGATGATGACGGTGACATTCTGACATTTAGCGAAAGTGGTAACAGCTTACCAGCGGGTCTAAGTATCAGTAGTAGCGGTCTGGTTATGGGAACACCGACAACAGCAAGTAACTACAACGTCACCATCAACGTCAGTGATAATGACAACACTACCCCAACCAGTTTTGATTGGAATATCAATCCTGCTGGTGGTGGCGGTAGCTGTGGCCCTCTGACCCAGGAAGCTGAAACCGGAACGTTAAGTGGTGCTTTTGGCCTAGTGGCAGACAGTGCCGCCAGTGGCGGACAATATGTCGAAGTGCCAGCTGACACTACCTCCACGGGTTCAGCACCATCGAGTAATTATGCCGAATATTGCTTTAATGTCACCCAAGCCGGCACCTACCGAATTGAAGGCACCGCCCGCGCATCAAACAGCTCATACAACTCCTTCCGCGTGACCGTGAACGACAACCCAAGCAGTGGTCATGCCTGGGCCTTCAGCCACGGTAATGGCTTTGTGACCGAAGAAATAGCCGGTGGCAATGGCAGTGGCAGCCCCGAAGACTTCAGCCTAAACGCCGGCGACAACACCGTGCGCTTCTACCTACGCGAAGACGGTGCTCAACTGGACAAAGTCCGCCTTGTCCTACAAGGTGGCGGTAACACCGCCCCCAGTGTCACCATCAGCAACCCCAACAACGGCACCAACGTCACCCAAGGCAGCAATATAACCTTAACCGCCACCGCCAATGACACCGAAGACGGCAGCCTAACCAACACTATCAGCTGGAGCTCAAACCACGATGGCAGCTTAGGCACCGGTGGCAGCGTGAGCCTAAGTAATTTAAGTGCAAACACCCATACGATAACCGCCAGCGTCACCGACAGTGGCGGATTGTCTGGAAACAGCACTATCAGTCTTACCGTCACCGTCACGACTACCGGTGGCAGTACCGTCACCGACATCATCGTCGACAACAGCGATAACAACACCCACACAACCGGCACCTGGTTAAACTCAAGCACAACACCAACACACGATGGAAGCAACTCTGTTTATAGCAATACCAATGGCAGCTTTCGGTGGACACCGAACATTATCACCGCCGGAGAATACACCGTCTATGCCTGGTGGACCTATTACGCAAGCCGACCTTCGGCCGCGTCCTACACCCTTCAACACAATGGTGGCAGCAGTGTGGTGACCAAAGCCCAGAACGATCAATCACTGGGCGGACAATGGGTTGAATTAGGCACCTACACCTTCGCCGCCGGTAGTGCAGGCTATGTTGAACTCACCAGTAACACCAGCGGTAACTTCAGTGCCGATGCAATTAAATTAGTCCATGGTGGTGGGAGTAGGCCGAGCAGTAGTAATGCTGATCCAGTAATCAGCACAATTGGTACCCAAACGGCGACGGTGGGCAGTAGCAAGACCATCAATGTGAGTGCCAGCGACAGTGATAGTGGTGACACCTTGAGCTTTATTCTGGAGAGTGCGCCGAGTTTTGTGAGCTTGACCGACAATGGCAATCGCACCGCCACTCTCGCTGTGAGTAGCAACAGTACATCAGGTCATCACAACATTGTTGTGAGTGTACGTGATGCTAACGGTAGCAGTGACAGCGAGAGCGTTGTGTTGACAGTGAGTGGTCAAATTGCCGCAAACCTCGTTGACTGGCAAGTAGTTGGAACGAATGATTTTGATGGCGATGGCAAGTTCGACACCTTGTTACACAACTTCAGTACGGGTGAAGTTTGGATGTATCTCATGGACGCGGCTCAAGTGAGCACGAGTGCCCATGTTACCAATGTTGGCGCGAATTGGCGCGTTGCAGGAACGGGTGATTTTAATGGCGACGGCAAAGCGGATGTTCTGTGGCGAGAAACAATCACACATAAGACCCGAGTCTACCTGATGAATGGAACAACGGTGAGTGCAGATCAAGCGGTCAGTAATGCTACGGAACTTCCAGAGTGGCAGATAAGAGGCGTCGATGATTTTGACGGTGATGGTAAAGCAGATATTTTGTGGCGCAATATCAATACAGAACGAAGCTGGATGTACTTAATGAATGGTTCCACCATCGTTAGTCAGGGGATTGTCGCTGATCACGGACCTAATTGGAGAATTAAAGGGACAGGTGATTTTAATGGCGATGGCAAGGCCGATATCTTATTTAGAAATACGGTATCAGACAAGAATATTATCTTCCTGATGAACGGCAACAGCATCTTGCAGCAAAGCGCAGAGCTCACGTTTGCCGCCTTGGTTTGGGAAGTTCGCGGTGTTGCTGACTTCAATGGCGATGGTAAAGCAGACATCCTGTGGCGACACAAGACGACCGGTGAAAATCGGATCTATATGATGAATTCCTTCACGGTAACGTCCAACCAGAGCGTGAATACAGAAGCGGATCTCGCCTGGAAGATTGTGGGTGTCGGTGATTTTAATGGCGATGGTAAATCGGATATCTATTGGCGTTATGACACGGATGGTCAGCACCGTTTGTACTTAATGAATGGCGCTAGCATCAATGCGAGTGTGCTTATCGATCAAACCCTTCCTCAGCAGACACTTACGGTTAGTGTTTCCACGCTCTCCTTTACATTAGACGAAGGGACTACTGGAACGCAGAGCATCTTTTTTACTAGCACGAGCAATGACGGTGTGAGTAGTCTACCTGACTTAATATCGCTAGAGGGATGGTTATCGTCAACGAATGGAAGATTTTCAAATGGCGCCAAGATCACGGTTGATACGACGGGATTAGCACTAGGCACCTACACCAGTGATGTCATCGCAATATTAGCGAATCATACAACGGCCACGATACGCGTAACGTTAGAGGTCACGCAAGCATCAGGCCTAGGCCCAGGACCCGTCCTCGTCTTTGTCGAAAACGACTGCCCTACTGAGCCGGATGTTGCGTTCCCAACGCCCCTGACACCCTAAAGGATACACACACAACAACCGATAAAGACAGCCGCCTCAACACATTGTGCTGAGGAAGCCTAAAGAGACACGGCACAGACGTGCCACACACGACAGGAAAATGCAGATGACACGCCAAACACAGACAGGCCTTGGAACTCACCCACGCAGAGTTAACGCTTTTGTTGCCAGCTTAATTTTCGCCTTAATGTCATTAACCACATCGGTGATGCAAGCGGCAGTGCCGGGCCTCACCCCGGGAGAGCTGAGTGTTGGTCAGTCGGGTGCGGCAGAATACAATGTGCCGATTGCAGTGCCACCGGGCACGGCTGGCATGGCACCGATCTTATCGTTGAACTACAGCAGCAACAGCGGCAATGGGCCGCTAGGGGTCGGGTGGTCATTAAGTGGTCTATCGGCGATTACCCGCTGTCCACAGACCCTGGCACAAGATGGACAAATACGCGCAGTGAAGTTTGACACTCAGGATAAGTTTTGTCTGGATGGCCAGCGTCTAGTCGTCTCAAACGGCGGTGCCTATGGTGCCAATGGTACACAATATCGCACTGAGATGGATAACTTTAGTTTGATTACTTCGCACGGCAGTGGCTCAGGCTCACCTGTCAGTGGACCAAACTACTTCACCGTCAAAACCAAAGCCGGTCAAACGATGTTTTACGGCACGACAACGGACTCAAACATTGACAGCCTCAACGGCGGACACGTGCGCACCTGGGCCTTAAACCAGCTCCACGACACGGTCGGTAACTACATCAATTTCACTTATGAAGAAGATACCGACAAGCAAGATTACCGGATAGCGCGGATAGATTACACCGGCAACGTTAATGGCAGGGGCCCCTACAGCTCGGTACGGTTTGCGTACATGCCACGGCCAAGACTGGCCAAAGGTTACATTGCAGGCCACCCCTTTGCACAACGTAAGCTGATGACAAACATCAAGACCTATGCAGGTGAGACGCAGGTGAAAGACTATCGGCTGCATTATGAGATGACCGGTGTGGTGGGGCAACCGCGCATCGAAGAAATCAAAGAGTGTGATGGTGGTGGTCAGTGTTTTAATCCGTTGACGTTTGACTGGTCGCCGGAGTTATTTGGTTTTGTTGGCGCACAAAGCCTTGCAGATGTGCCCCTTAAAGAAAGTCATGGTTTCCAGTGGGTGGATCATAATGGCGATGGTAAAACCGACTTTTGTTATATCGCCAAGTCCAATGAATTGCGCTGTCACCTCTCGACCTCCACTTTGGATGGCGGCAACGAGTTCAATCGTACACCAGTCAGATCAGCATCCACTATTGATAAGGGCTATGAAGAGGGAAGAGAATGGGTGGATGTAAATGGTGATGGACGGGTGGATTTTTGTCGTTTAGTGGTGGATGGGTCTAGCAACAAATATATGGCATGCAACGCATCCACTGGCAATGGTTTTAATAATACGTTCTACAGTAGTATCTTAGCTGACGGTGGAGGTCAGTCAGAAGGTCGCCGATGGGTGGATTTTAATGGTGATGGACGAGCGGATTTTTGTCGGGTGACAGGATCTAGCAGTGCCGCCTGTACGCTCTCAACCGGTACTGGCTTTGGTCAGACTATTATTGGCACAGGTTTAACTTATGGAACCGGTGCGAATGGAAAAAATATCCGTGACTGGGAAGACGTCAATGGCGATGGTCTGGTGGATTTTTGTCGGACGCTGTCTGATAAAAGCAAAACGTGTAATTTTTCCACGGGTAGCGGGTTTGATCTTACTCCACATCAAACGGCAGCCAATACGGTGGGAACGAGCCTTAGCTTTGTGGGAGGAACGAACCCCAACCAAAATCGCTGGATCGACTTCAATGGTGACGGCAATAAAGATCTCTGTGTTGTACAAAGGGAAGGAGGTGAGAGGTACTCTGAGGAACGTCGAATAGTTCCGAATTTAGGCTATCCTATTCATCATAATATCATTGGTGAAGTGACTTATACAACAAAATGCACTTTGTTCACTGGGGTAGGTTTCGCACCTATTGCTATCGAATCAGAGCCGCTTGTCATCCCTGAACAATATTGTCAGGGTCGGTTCTGCACTCCTGAAGGCCTTGGAGTCGATTTTAAATGGAAAGATGTCAACAATGATGGGCTTGGCGATGTGTGCTTTAGGGTTGACAAAGGACGTTCTGGGTGTTTTTTTTCTGAAGGGCATCGCTTCCACTCTCTTATGAGTGTAACAGGTATAGTGTTTGGGGACAGCCGATTAATTGATGCGAACTTCGCCGATGTCAACGGCGATGCCATCGCTGATGCGTGCTATGTCCGATTTAGACGTAATCCGGACAATGACGATCAAATCAACTGCAACATCGGCAACACCCGCCCCCAGATGCGCATTATCAAAGTCACCAACAGCCTTGGTAGCCCCACCGAGATTGAATACAAACCGATGACCGACAGCAGCGTCTACAGTAAATCTGCGGATGTGGTTCCGAAAACAACAGGCTACCCTTACCTTGACGTCCAAGCCCCGATGTACGTAGTCTCCAAGGTTAAAAATGACAATGGCCTCGGCCTCGGCATCACCAACGACGTCGACTACACCTATGCAGGCGCCAAAGTCCACCTAAAAGGCCGTGGTTTTGCTGGTTTTCGTTGGATGTTTGCCTACAACAGAGCCCAAGGCACCTATGCGGCGACCGAGTTCCATCAAGACTTCCCACTCGCCGGCATGGTCGCCTACACACGTAGCAACCTGATTGCAGACAATAGCCTGATTAGTCAAACCAACAACACCTATAACGTTGTGGCAAGAACCGACGGCAGCTATTTTCCCTATCTTCAAACCAGTAACCAAGTCACATACGAACTCGGCGGAGCCATGGTCAAACAAACCGTTACAGACTACGTCTACGATGATTATGGTAACCCGATCTCGATTAAAGTGGCCACCGCAGGCCTCGACCAAAATACCTTCCGCACAGAAACCACCAACACCTACGACGCGTCCAGTACCGCCATCAGCAAATGGTACCTAGGCCGCTTAACCACCACCGCCGTCACGCAAACCGCCAACGGCAAGACCGCAACCCGTAAATCAGCGTTTGAATACGACATCAATGGTCACGGCATGCTGATGAAAGAAATCATCGAGCCGAATAACCCCGCACTTCGATTAGAAACCGCCTATCAATACGACGCCTACGGTAACAAAACCCGCGTCACCGCCTTGGGCGGCAGCGGATCTACCGCCATCACCGCCCGCAGCACACGAACAGAATATAGCGGCGGCGGTCACAACACCGGGCAATTCCCGATCAAAATCACCAATGCGATGGGCGAATCTGAAACCCATACCTACGATGCGCGCTTTGGCGTCATGACCAAACTCACCGGCCCCAATGGTCTGGAGACCACCTGGCAATACGATAGCTTTGGACGCAAGATAAAAGAGACACGGGCAGATAGCACGACAACCACCTTTACTCGTAACTGGTGTGCTAAATACTGTAAGACCTCCCTGACCACCCAAAGCACTGGCAGTGCGCCTGCTCTGGAAGCCTTTGACCGACTCGGCCGAATTCAATATGTCAATACCTATGGTCTTGGAAATGATCTGTCTGGCAGCAATGTCTACACAGATCTAAATATCATTAACCCCCGCATTATCAGTGTAGCAACCCAATACAATATTCGCGGTGAAATCAAACGAACCTCACAACCCTTCTATCTTCAGAGCCCCATTCACTGGACCAACTTCACCTACGACGCCCTCGGCCGGCCGCTAACCGAAACCGACGCCAACGGCACCACCGGTTATGAATATAAGGGACTAACATCAACCCTCACCAACCGCCTCAACCAAAAAACCACCCGGCGAGTTAATGCGCGTGACGAATTGATCCAAACCACCGACAACCTAGGCTTCAACACCTATTACCAATATGATGCACAGGGCAACCAAACCCAAGTCACTGACCACCTCGGCAACATCACCACCATTGACTACGACGCCCGTGGTCGCAAAATCGCCATGAACGACCCCGACATGGGCGACTGGGAATACAGCTACAACGCCCTCGGAGAGCTGATAAGCCAAACCGACGCCAAAGGCCAAATCACCCGCATGGAATACGATATTCTAGGGCGCATGATCACACGCACAGACGCGGAATGTAACAGCTTCTGGGTCTATGGCTCACACAGCAACACCGGCGCAAGTGATAAGGCCATCGGCAAACTCATCTACAGCCAAAAAGGCCAGCAAGAAAAAATCTTCACTCGCTACGACAGCCTAGGCCGTCCGAATGAAATTGAAACAAGACTACAGTTTGAAGCCACCAACAAAACCTACCTCACCCAAACAAATTACGACACGCTCGGACGAGTACAAGACATCACCTATCCGGCCAGCAACGACTACCCAACAGGCCTCGTAGTCAGAAACCACTACGACGCCAACGGCCATATGCACAAAGTCACCGGCCCCAACAACATCACCTACTGGCAAGCCACCAAACAAAATGCGCGAGGCCAGATAACCGAGTTCCGTATGGGCAATGGCGCCACCGAAACCCAACGGTCTTATAATGCAATAAACGGCCTGGTAAGCAACATCAACACCCGTAACGATAATGGAACTGACAACATTCAGAAACTTGGCTTTACCTTTGACGTCGCCGGCAACCTCAAAACCCGCCGAGGCTACGACCAAGGCAATAACACCAACCTCGAAGAAAACTTCCATTATGACGGCATCAATCGCCTCATCGTGTCACAGCTTGGCGATGGGTCACATCGAAAGCAATACGACTACGACGCGCTCGGCAACCTCACCTTCAAAACCGGGGTTGGCACCTACGACTACACCAACGGCCGTCCACATGCGGTGAGCAACACCTCGATTGGGAGTAAACAATACCAATACGACGACAATGGCAACATGATGAGCGGTGATGGTCGAACCATCACCTGGTCACCGTACAACAAACCGATCAAAATTGAGAAAGACGGTGTACAAACCGCCACCCAATTTGACTACGGCGCGAACCGCAACCGCATTCGGCAGGTAAATGATCAAAAAATCATTTATTACGTCAACGGCCTGTTTGAGCAGGAATACGATGGCACCACCACCACCGACGTGCACTACATCAAAGCCGGTGGCAGCACCATTGCGATTGTTAAATCCAAAGGCACCAACGACCCACTAGAAACCCGCTACCTGCACAAAGACCACTTAGGCGGCATTGAGTCGATTACAAATGAACAAGGTAACCTAGTCCAACAGTTTAGCTATGACCCGCATGGCAAACGCCGGGCGGTTAACTGGACCGATGATGACAATGTCAGCAACCCGGCTATTTATCAATTTGACACCCAACGTGGCTTTACCGGGCATGAACACCTGGACGAGGTGGGGCTAATTCACATGAACGGCCGAGTCTATGACCCGACGCTTGGACGGTTTATCAGTGCAGATCCGTTTGTGCAGTTCCCGGACAATGGCCAGTCATTGAACCGCTATTCGTATGTGTTGAATAATCCGTTGAGTTATAGTGACCCGAGTGGTTTCTTGTCTTTGGGCTTTTTAAAAAAAGCTTTTAAGGTTGTGGCGAGTTATTTTATCGCGGTAATCCCCGGGGTTAATGTATTCGTAGCTGGTTTTCTGATTGGTTTTTTAAATGGAGGCACTTTAAAATCAGGATTTATTGGTGCAGTGACGATGGGCGCATTCCAGAAACTGGGAGGTGCCGGTGCAATTGCAGGGAAAATTGGAGGTTTTACAGGTGATGTTGTCGAGGTCGTGGCTCATGGTGTTGTTGGAGGTGTCTCTGCCATCGCCCGTGGTGGTAGGTTTATCCAGGGGTTCTTGCCTGCCGGGTTGAGTAGTGCAACGAGCTTGTCTGGTTTCTTAAGGAACTTAGATGATGTGACGCAAGGTTTTGCGCAGGCTGTTATTGGTGGAACCGCTTCTGTGTTGGGTGGCGGTAAGTTCGCAAATGGGGCGATTACGGGGGCGTTTGTTTATGCGGCGGGGAGGGTTGGGCAGGCGAGTGCTGACGGTAATATCTGTAGTAGACGCCCAATCAACATCGCTACCGGTGAGAAGTACCTGACCATGCTGGATTATAAAGCCGCTGGCGCAAGCCAGCTTAAATTTGAGCGTTACTACAGTAGTCATGCAAAAGAAAAAACATCGTTAGGTTACGGTTGGCGTTCCAATTTTGATAAGAAACTCCGTTTTGAAGGGGTTGCAATGGGGATCCCATGGAAGGTTATCTATACCAAGACTAATCGTGAAGAAGTGGTTTTCTCACAAAATGATGAGGGCAACTGGATCACCTCAAGCGATACGTTAGAAAGCCTTCAGAAAACCGAAGCTGGTTGGCAGCTAACCGATGCCAGTGGCACGGTTGAAACCTTTAATACGGACGGTCAGTTTGAGACTGTTGAAAAACGCGGTGGTTATCAACAAGCGCTGTCATACAATGATAACGGTCAGCTTGTACAAGTGACCGACAGCTTCAATGTTAGCTTGAACTTTACATATAACCGTAAAGGCTTGCTGGAGAGCATGAGCGATCCAGAAGGCAATGTAACGCACTATCGCTACAATCATACCAAACAAGTCCTGGCACAAGTTCTCTATCCGGATGAAACAGAAACCTTAGCGGATAACCCTTACAAACGATACTTCTATCGGGATAAACGCTTCCCTACCGCCATTACCGGGATTGAAAACGAGCTGGGTCAACGCATCCACTCAATGGCCTATGATGGACAAGGCCGCGCAATCTTAAGTGAACTCGGTGACTCCGGTGAACGTGTTGATATTGTCTTCCACAAAGGTGTCAATGCAGCTAACAAGAGCAGCACTGTACGCAACTCCCTAGGCCGTGAAACTAAATACTTCTTCGATGCAGATAATCGGCCACTCTCCGTTGAAGGTCACGCCACCAAAACCTGTATCGCCTCCAATCAAGGTTATACCTACGATGAGAATGGCAACATTGAGACCAAGACCGATTGGAACGGCGTAGTGACGCGATACCAATATAACGATCGCAATCTTGAAATCCTGCGCATCGAAGCCGAAGGCACCGACAGCGAACGTGTTGTTACGACTTCATGGCATCCACACTACCGGATCCCAACGCAAGTTGTAGCACCAGGTAACACCACTGAGTTTGATTATGATCAACGTGGATTACTCACCAAACGGACCGAGCGCGATACCTTATCCGCACGTACTGCCTGGCAAGAACTATTGTCAGTCTATCCAGAACGCGTCACCACCTATGCCTACAATGCACAAGGGCTGGTTGAAAAAATCGACGGACCGCTGACTGGCGAAGACGACGTACTCACCTTTGCTTATGACGCCATGGGTAATCGCACACAAGTGAACAACTCACTAGGTCATCAAAGTGAAACCCGTGCGTTTGATCAAAATGGACGACCATTACTCGTGGTCGATGCCAATGGCGTTGAAACCCATCTTGAATACAATGCGCGCGGCTGGCTTGCACGTAAAACCATCAAAGGGAATGACGGTGAAGCCACCACACAGTATGAATACGCACACAGTGGCACCTATGAAGGCCAAGGGCTGATATCAAAAGTCACCTTACCAAACCAAAAAACAGTGAACTACGATTATGATAGCGCCTATAAATTGATCGGCCTGCATAATAGCCAAGGCGAGCGAATTGAATACACCCTTGACCTTGAAGGCAACCGCATTGCCGAAACCACCTTTAATGCCAGTAACGAACTGGTACGCACACAACGACGCGTGTTTGACGAACTCAGCCGACTGCTATCCAGCATCGGTGCAGATCAACAAACCACTCGTTACCATTACGACAAAAACGGCAACCTAACCGGCAGAGTGGATCCACTCAATAATGAAACCCACTACGCCTTTGATGCACTCAATCGACTGATTGCCACCACCGATGCCAATGATGGCGTTGTGGCAACGGCGTATAATGGCCAGGGGCAAGTCACCTCTGTGACAGATCAACGCGGTCTGACCACCGAATACCACTACAATGGCTTTGGTGAGAAGGTGGCTCAGATTAGCCCGGACACCGGCAAAACCGTGTTTGACTACAACAAAGCAGGACAATTGATCAAACAGATAGACGCACGGGAAATCGAGACACAATACCACTATGACGCGATAGGACGAGTCACACAGATCCACTACCCCGCCGCCAATGACGATGACATTTACTATGCCTATGATCAACAACGTACGGGTACCGATCATGCGATTGGACAGTTGACTGAGGTCACTGATCCAGCGGGCACCACCGAGTACGGTTATAACCAACATGGGCAAGTAAACCGTCAGGACTACACCCTCGGCGGTGTTGCATACCATACACAAAACCACTACAACGCCGCTGGCGAATTAACCGCCATGACCTACCCAAGCGGACGCGTGGTCAACTACCAACATGATAACCTGGGCCGCATTCAGGGAGTCACCACCCAAGCCTCAGCGACAAACCGTGCACAAACGGTCGTTAATCACCTTGACTACCACGCCTTTGGCCCTGTCTCGCAAATGGACTATGGTAATGGCGCACAGATCAATATTGATCGCGATAAAGACTACCGCGTCACCCATATCCGGGTCACCGACAGCAATAACGATGTCGCCTACTATGACGCCGGCTATCACTATGATGATGCCAGCAATATTAAACAGATCGACGATCAGATAGAAACCACCGACAGTCAAACCTTTGATTATGATGCACTCTATCGTTTAACCCGTGCAGAAGGACAATACGGTCAAATCGACTACGATTATGACGGTGTCGGCAATCGCCTGGAACGACGGTTGAATGATAAATTGAGTGATACAGACACGCTAGACAGCCTGATAGAGACCTATGATTACGCCCATGACAGTAATCGTTTGATCTCCGTGGCCAAGCAAAAAGGCCAACATAGCACACAGCGCAGCCTGGATTATGATCCGGTAGGGAATATCATCCATGACAGCCGCTCAAGTGAAAATAATCTGGCCTTAAACTACGGCGCCAACAACCGCCTGCAACAGGTGGATAAACAGACGGAAGGTGAGACAACCTCGGCCTATGTGTATAACGCCAAAAACCAACGTGTGATCAAAACGGTCACACAAGCGGACGGTTCGCAAACCACGACGCACTTCCATTACAACGCGCTCGATCAATTGATTGCAGAAACCAGCAACAATGGCGCGGTGTTTAAGGAATACCTGTATGCCGGTGGTACGCGTGTAGCGATGGTGGATTATGCACAGGATAATGCGGGGCAGCTGGTGTTTATCCATAATGATCACTTAGGCACACCGAAGTTGATGACCGATGGTGACATGCGCGTGGTCTGGCAGGCACAAAGCTTACCGTTTGGTGAAACCCGTGCGTCGGTGGCGGATGTGAAACAATCATTGCGCTTCCCGGGGCAGTACAAGGATGAGGAAACGGGGTATCATTATAATTATCATCGGGATTATGATCCGACGTTGGGAAGGTATATTCAGTCGGATCCGATTGGGTTGCTGGGTGGGGTTAATACGTTTGGGTATGTGGGGGGGAATCCGGTGACATCTTTTGATCCTAAAGGCCTAGTTGAATGGACTGGCCGAGTTGAATATATAAATGCTGGTCAAGTTGCTGGTACTATTAGAGCACGTTTTTTCTTAGAGTCTGAGGCTGTGAAAGGAGTGAAATGGAGAGTAAGGGTTAATGCGGCCGGATCAGGTAGTGTAATTGGCAAAGGCCCTTATGCGGTTTCAGCATCAAAAATCACATTTAATGATGGGTTAACGTCTACTGGACCAACTGTTTTTGAAGGTAATTTTGTTATGGCAAATGCTGGTTTTTCTACACCTCTTGGTGGTGTTACTTATGGTGGGGTGATACTGGGAAATGCTGCTTCAAAAGGCTTCTCATTTTCAATAGGTATAGAGGTTCCCGGTGCATTAGATATGCATGGGGAGTCATCATTAGTCTCTGCAGAACAAATATTTGTTGAAGATGAAAATCAACAACTGATGTGTCCTTAGGATAATAATTTCCGGTTTGTGAGAAGCATAATGACAGTTCATGATTATTTTGCACTTTTAATATTGGTTCAATTAGTGCTTTTTGCACTCGCTTTTGGGCAGCTGGAACGGAATCATCCTATAGAGCACAATGAATTGGGTGGCAGTAAAGCATTGCTTGGTTTCTTAAGCACAATGCGTTTCATTACTTTTTTTATGGCACTTAGATTTTTAAGGATGTCAGAAAAACCAGTACTTACTAATAGAGAATTGATTATATATTTTGGTTTTTTTATTTCTTCATGGATAACTTTTGTAGGCTTGGTGTGGCTTTTGGTTGCGAGAATATAAAGAACCAATGGGGTCAGCCTGAAAAACCAAGGGGTCAGCCAGCTTGATATTTTAGTTACATAGAGTTCTTCTATGAGGCGCGTCAAGATCAGGTTTCTGGCTACTATGCGGGCAATCTGGCTATCCAGAAGTTCCGCATGTCAAATATCAAAACCTATAATGGTCAGATCTTGGTGCATGATTACCAGCTTGCGTATCTTCCTGAGCAAAGCGTCAATAGTAATTCTTACATAAAGACGCTGACACAATGTGATGCCGCAGGTTTGTGTTTTAACCCAACAACCTTGGGCTGGAGTGCAGAGCAAAAAGAAACCAAGGGGTCAGCCATCTTGATATTTCACTTTGAAGCAAGTAATCTACCCAAATGGCGCGCCTACCAAGAATAGTTATCCCAGACCAAGCACTGCATATCATGCACAGAGGCAATAATCGTCAAGTCATCTTTGAAACAGAAGAAGATTTTATAAGGCTTAAGGATGATATTAACCACACCTTATTAAAAGCAGACTGTCAGCTTCATGCCTATGTGATAATGAATAACCACCTACACTTACTACTTACACCCAAAGATAAAGAGCAGCTCAAAGTCTTTATGCAATCGTTGAGTAATCGCTATGTGCGTTACTTCAATGCTGTACGAAAACGAACCGGCACTCTTTGGGAAGGACGCTATAAATCTTGCTTAATCGACAGTGACAACTACCTGTTCACGCTCTATAAATACATCGAAATGAACCCGGTGAAAGCCAATATTGTTGATAACTTAGAAGCCTATCGATGGTCGAGTTATCACCACAATGCGTTAGGAAAGAAAGACAAGCTCATCGCTACCCATCCACTCTATAAGAAATTAGGAAAGACATTTGATCAACAAACAGCTGCCTACAAGGCTTTGTTTGAAGGGTTAGACCTATCGCAAGATGTTGACATTACCCAAGCGACTCAAAAGGGTGAGGTTTTTGGTAAGGCGGGTTTTCATACACAAATGGCTGCAAAATTATCGAGACCGACAAAATTAACCTCGCACGGTGGAGATAGGAAAAGTGAGGCTTATCGAGATAATCATGCTGGCTGACCCCTTGATTCCGACCCCTTGATTCTTTAGCACGGGTATATATGCAGATTTTTATGCTGTTGCAGATAAAAAGGTAACGCCAGAGACTATCAGCAAAACCCCACCCCACTGCGACCAACTCATTTTTTCTTTTAAGATAAATCTGGCTAGCAGTATTGTTACCACACAAAAACCTGAAGATGTGACTACAGCAATTTCGGCATTTTCTGTCCATGCAGCTAAGGTCAAGGCTGTCACTCCACAGGTATCCAGCAATCCTTGAAGAGTTATCAATCGCCAGCTTTTTACTATTGGGGCAGGTGAAATACGTTTTTTTATAAAAAAGCATCCGAGTACCAACAATCCGATCCCTCTTGTAAGGTAGATGGTTTGCATACCTCCAAAGTACTCTGTTGCTGCTTGCGAGGTGGCGATAAAGATCCCAAATCCCAATGAGGAACATAAAGAAATAATTATGACACGTTGTAAATGTTGCTTGCTGTATTCTGGCTGCTTGAGGAAATGTCCGGAGGCCATTCCAACTATCCAAACACCTGCCAGCACACCGAATATTGTAAGCCATTGTACTAGGTTAGGACGTGAACCAAGCACAACCGCTAATAGAAGGTTGAATACTGGGTAGCTACCGACAATAGGGGCAACAATTGTTACTGGACCTAATGCCAATGCTTGATACAAAAGTAGTGTTGAGACCATGACCAAAATACCCGAAACGATTAATAGCCATAGTTTGGAAAACTGCCAGATAAACTCAATGTCGTAGCACAAGAAAACTATAGATAAGGCGATAATTCCTACCGCCATCATGCCAAATAGCGCTTGCTGATGTCCGATTGAGCGACTAGTGAATCGTGCGATGAAATCGGCACTTCCCCAACCAAGTGCTGCAACAAGACCGTATAATCCAGCTGTCATAAATAGATGTCCTTACTCTGATTCAAGAGAGCCTTCGAAGCTCGATGAATTGTAAATAGCATGCAATCAGAAATGTGGTGAGATTTAAATACACATTTGTATGTATTGAGTTGCTGTACGGTATAGATTATATGAGTTCATGTAGAAAAGTTTAGGGGCTGTTGATCTTTCATGCGCATTAATTGTGGAGGCTAAACTTCACACCTTTTGCCTTGTTGAGATCAAAAAACATTCCAGTAGTTGTGTGCATGAAAGATCAATAGCCCCTAACTAAAAATACAAACTAATAGCGACTATATTAAGGATATTGTTATGACAGATACAGAGATACCTGAAAATGAAAGATCGGATGCAATAGTTGATTCCACTATTAGCAGTTTTATGAACTGGCAATGTAGTTTGAGACAACAGACCGTACGAATGGGAGATGGTAGACCGCTGCCGGGAATGTGTCCTGAAGTTGTTGTAGGTAGTAATGAGTTACTTGGCAGAATTGTTGTCGTAATGTTGAAAAAGGAGCTTCAAAATTATACGGCACAGTTTCAGCATATGGTCAAAAAGACTCGCGATCCTATTGAGCGATGGGAAGCAGCAATCAATACACTTTCTACGTCTTACTATCAGCAAGCCGATACCTTTTCACCAAGGTTAACAGCATTATTTGGTCCAGATTCCCAAATAAGAGATCGACTCTTAGAAACGGGGCAGTGCACTTTAATGTTTGAACAAAATGGGCGAACGTTTGAAGTTCCTTGTGAAGTATGCGATTTACCCGAGGAGAATCCAGAATACATAGGAACCTTCTGGCATAACAGCATGTTTAACCCTAATTTGCCGGGAGGTGTAAAGATTTTGAGTTTTGAGCCCGATTGGATCCAGGCTAAGTTTTGAGAATGACGGTCGTTTCGCTATTGTGAAAATTGATCCAACTAATTGGATTACAAGAAAATATTTCTACCACCAAAGGAATATATGAAAAAGTAACCTGCTCGTTTACAGTTGGTTACAAGGAATAGTTCAACGGTATTTCAGCCATTGAGCTTTCTCTTAATAAAAATATACTGGGCTAATAGTTTTCTAACTATGAAAAGGCCTTAAACAATAATAAAAGGGGATGTTAAGAATGGATAATGAATTATCATCACTGGTAGTTATATTTACAGAGTTTTACTACTGGGTAACAGTAGTAATGATGTTTCTAATACATGTTGGATTCTGCATGTATGAGGTGGGTGTCACTCGTTATAAAAATCATTTGCACACATTAATGAAGAACACAATGGTAATACCTTTGATTACTATTACATTCTTCTTCTTTGGTTGGTGGATCTATTTTGCCTTTCCAAACGGGCCGTTTATCAACATGGCCGGTTTACAGGCTGAAGGCGGAGGCTTAGTTCCTTCTCCACATGCGTTACCATGGAGTGAGTTCATGGGTACACATATGGGTGGCTCAACTGTTCAAGAAGGTACTACAGCGGAAGATCATGGTTGGTGGGCACGTATCAACGGTGTATTCTGGGCGGCATTTTTGCTATTTTCATGGACAACCGCTTCTATTGTCTCAGGTGCTGTGATTGAACGAATTCGTTCTGGCGCATTCTGGATAATGGCAGTAGTTCTTGGTTCTGGACTTTGGATCCTTGATGCATCTTGGGGTTGGCACTGGGATGGCTGGATGGTCGCCAAGCTTGGTTATCATGATGCCTATGCCTCTGGAGTCGTACATGCCATTGCTGGTGGTTTTGCACTTGCAGTTTTGATGGTGCTTGGACCACGTGTTGGTAAGTTTAGAGATGATGGTACACCTCGCGATATTCGTCCGCGTAGTCCTTGGTTGGTAACAGTAGGGATTTTTCTAATTTTCACTGGTTTTTGGGGATTTTATGCAGCGTGTAATATCCCAATCATTGATTTCTACAGCGATGCGATGACTGCAAGGGGAGATGGTACGAGTTTTTTCACTGCTACTAATATTTATCTTGCACCAACGTCATTATCAGCGATTACCTTTAATTTTCTAATGGCTTTAGCTGGCGGACTGCTAGCGGGTTATTTTGTGTCTAAAGGTGATCCGTTCTGGTCTTACTCAGGTGGTTTAGCAGGTTTGATTACAGCATCTGCAGGTAATGATTTGTACCATCCGATACAAGCGATGATTATTTCAATGATTGGTGTAGTTATTATTTACAATATGCACTATTGGGTTGAACGTAAATTCAAGCTTGATGATGCGGTAGGCGCAGTCGCAGTTCATGGCTATGCTGGTTTTCTTGGTGTCGTTATTGCTGGCTTCATGCTATGGGGTTACCCGGCATCACCATTCCTAGAAGTTACAGTTACTCCATGGGGTAATTTTCTAGGTGCGCTTATTATGTTCTTTGGTTTGGGATTCTTCCCAGGTTTGATCTTAGCGCTAATTCTGAACAGTATGGGTATATTACGTATCCCACGAGCTGTTGAGATTGCTGGTCTTGATCTGGACTATATGGTCGAAGATGAAAATGCCAGTAAGGATATTGATGAAGCAGTTCGAGAAGAAGCAAAAAAAATGGGCATTCTTTAAGAATAAATTAATAAATTTCATAATCAGGAGTACATTGTTATGTCAACTGGAGTTGAAACTTGGGCAGATGTTCATACTTTAGGCGCAGTTTATCCTTTCGCCGGTAGTGAATTTATGCTGACCGTTGTAGGAGTAACTTTATGGGGTGTCTGGCATTTTTGGCAGTTAGCGAATGAAGCTAAAGAACTCGACACTGAGGCTACAGAGTTAAAAGATAAAGCGAGGATCAGTAAGATTCTTGAGAGTAAATCAATTAATTAGGAGTAAGAAAGTAATTTCTTAACTTTTCAATAGTTGATAGTCACTTTGCACATCCCCTGGGTATCTTAGGTATCCAGGGGATTTTTTATTTCTAAACTGCTGATAATATGAACAGTCTAAGTTTATACCCGTGCTACTTGGAATTGCAGATTTCGGCGAGCCCAAGGGTCTACACAGCAAGGCAGCCACTGAATCCTGCAGTTTCAAGTAGCACAGGTATATACATTGGGCTTAAAGTCTAAGACTTTTAATTTTAATTAAGGTGTATCTCAATGATCGGTCGTATGTTAGAAGGGTATCCAAGCAAACCTGCTGTTGTTGTTGCAATCATTCTTACCATAGGTGTCATGTCATACTATTATTACGATTTGAACCGAACGTGTATAGGTAATGATACGAGTCGATCTCTGCTTTTTTCTTTGGTAGAAAAGAATCAAAGTAACAAAATTCATCTTGTGAACGCAATAGATTTCAAATGGGACAATGCAAGAATTATTGTTGATTATAAAACTGAGGGTAAATCTTTAGACTGTCCTTTTGGTTGGGGGTGGAGCCAGGAATATCGACAAGAATTAATGAGTAAGGGAATGCTAAATATGATTGTTTTTACCTGGAAAGGTGTGGTGATATCTTACCTTGATCTCGATCGAAGTATGCTTGATTTTGAGCTGCGTGAAACATTACTTACTCCTGATAAAGCCGTGTTCTTAGTTAGAAAAAAAGAGCAAGGGAAACCGGGTTACTTGTTGTTTCAAAACGAATCCATTCTAAAATAGATCGAAGAAAATTTTATAGTCATACTCGTGAACTTATCGTTGTGTAGAAAGTTCTTCCCACGGCCACTTAGGCGTATGAAGTATAGTTTCAATGGTGGAAAAATTAACAGGTTTACAGATATTTGAACCTTGCAAATAATTGGGGTTGAGTTTGCGTATTGAATCAATATTTGTATCTGGGTAGATATTACAAATAATGACAGGAATATTGTGGCTATGTACAAAATTAATTTTGGATTTGATCATGTGGTAGTGGTCGTGACTAACAGGGCTATCTGGGTTTTTGATCATGATCATATCTGTATTAGTATTTTTTAATTCATTATCAAACAGCATTCCTGGACCTTGTAATTCAACACATTTACTAAAATTGTTTTTACTACATAAGTCCTGAAGCAAATCAGATTGTTTTTTTGTTAGAGATTGATTCTCTTCATCTGTGAGATAAAGATAATATCGAACTCTACTACTCAGATTTTTTAGCATAAGACGATCCAATCTTTTTATGAAAGTTTCGTGCAAATAATAAGAATTGAAAAAATCGAAGATGATAAAAAAATCTGGTTCGAAGTAAGTTAGAGCATCGCTATTGATGATCTGTTTATCTAGAATATCAAGAATATGATTATTGATTTTATCTGAAATTCTTTTTTCATTTACTACTGACAAATAGTCCTTAAGATAGATTGTACCTCTACGTGGGTGTTCCCAAACCAGAATGGTCTCAACACCGGAGATCAGGTCACTTTCTGACGAAACTATAGGCTGATAGAGTAGATTAATTTCATCATTACTTATTGCGTTATTGATATCTGCTTCAAAGCGAGAAAGTAAAGAGACTTTAAGGTTCAATTTTTCGTCAAAAATTTCATCACAACCACCACCCAATACTTTAGCTCTAATTAAAGCAGTATTTGCATCTCGAATAACGTGGTTGTGATCAGAGTATTGAGGTGAGCTGGTCGCAATACCAACACTTACGGTTATAAATAGATTCGAGTTTTCTAATATTATCGATGTTGATAAGCTGTTGTGAATTTTTTCTGTGAAATTAGTAATCTCATCGAGTGATGAGATATTCTCAATTAATATTGCAAACTTATCATCTTTAATCATACAGATCGTATCAAGAGGTCTCATAATATCTGATAAGGTTTGTTGCATCTGGATTCGTACTTTGTTGCGACTTTCTTCACTAAAGTTCATAAGTAATTTATTTATTCTATCTGCTTGAACCATCAGTAAAGCAAAATTAAAGTCATTGAGCTCACTAGATCGGGTGACAGCTAGCATCAACCTGTCCATGAATAAATGTCGGTGTGTTAGATCTGTATTACCCACATATAGAGTATCATTTAATGATTGTAGATAGTCTTTTTTCCAACTGGTGATGTTGGTCATATGACCTTCAAGGCTTAACAATTCACCGTTGGATGAATAATTTCCTTGTCCTCGTTCCCAGATCCATTTTTCTTCGCCTTTAATCGTTGTTATTTGATATATGAGTTCAAAAGGAGTGCGATCATTTAAAGCCAGTTGAACTTCATTCCATACGTTTTCTCTATCTTCCGGATGAATTAGTGATGCAAATGTTACGGATTTATTTATCAAGTCTTCAGGCTTATAACCTGTCAGTTTATAACAGCCTGATGAAACATACTCCATAGTCCAGTCATGATCATTTCTTCCTCGATATATAAGACCACTCAGGTTATCGACAAGGCTTGATAAGCTACGGTGTGTTGCTTCAAACTCACCTGCCTCACGTACTTCATCACTAATATCTGTTAACGATCCAACGATGACCGGAGTAGTTTCATCAAATTTGTTAGCATGCAAACTTGCCCAGAAAAAATTTTCTTCCTTAGAAATAAAACGTACCTTTATATGAAAGTGTTCTTTCTCTTTTTTAATTAAACTTATAATATTCTGGTTGCATAAATCACGATCATTTGGATGAACAAACTCAAGAAAATTTTTGCCTAGACTTTCTTCAAGAGAAAATCCAGTAAATGTTACCCACGTTCCATTTAAAAAAATCCAGCTTCCAGCTACATCTATCTGGAATATAACTTGATTGAGGTGTTCAATTAGATCTAATGAGCTGTTTAATAAATCTCTGGAAGGTTTGCTTCTAGATTTTATTATAGCCGGCAGCAAGATTTTTTTTAAAAAATTCATGAATAATATTTTTTATAAATAAGCCGAAAAAAATATTGCCGATAGTTGATAATGAAATTACTAAAACTAATTGTGTTAGACATCTTTATGTTCTAAAGCCCAAACAGCTGCTTCTAATCGAGACTTAAGCTTCAATTTTCGCAAAAGATTTTTAACATGAACTTTCACTGTGCCGTCACTGATTTCAAGCTTTCTTGCAATTACTTTATTACACGAACCTTCTGAAATATATGACAAAATTTCAGATTCTCTATTTGTCAAAGAGGATTTGTCAGTGGGAGAGTCATACTTGTCTTCCCTAATTGCTTGGGACAATATTGAAGCTAATGAGTCATCAAGCACAGTTTCGCCTTTTGCTGCTTGTCTAATTTTATTGAGCATATCTTCAGGCTCAGAATCCTTTAGTAGATAACCATCTGCACCTAAACGAATAGCTGTGACCAGGTCTTTCTCAACGTCAGATACAGTTAACATGATTACCAGCGAATCAAGATCTGTTTCTTTAATATATTTTAATACTTGAAAGCCATCCATCTGCTTCATATTTAGATCAAGTAGGATAAGGTCAGGTTTTTTAAGGTTTGCAATCTGAATACCTTCTTTACCTGATGCAGATTCACCGACAACATTTAAATCATTTTGTGAGTTTATGAGCTGTACAACGCCTTTTCGAAATAAAGGGTGATCATCAATAATCAGTACGGAATTTATTTCTGGTTCTAGCTCCATTTCTATTTCTCCAGGATTCAATCAGAAGATTGATTATTCGTATTAAATTTTATCAAAACAATAGTCCCACCACCCAAATTTTCTTTAAACTGAATATTCCCATTTAATGCTAACACTCTTTCTTGCATAATAATGATCCCATGATGTCTATCACGGTTATATGTTTTCGGTAATCCAATACCGTTGTCCTCAATGCGGATACTGATTGGAGAGTTATTATTATAGTGTAAAGATACTTGTGCAGTAGTAGCTTGAGAGTGTCTGATCATATTTGATAAACCTTCACGAATGATTTGTAGGAGTTGGACTTCTTCAGGCACTGATAATAAATTTTCCGGTATTCTGTTATCGACATTAATATCAATAATACTCCTGTTCGAAAATTCTCTTATGGAATCATTTAATGCTTGTTTAAAGCCTCTCCCACCTAAGGTAATTCTGTAAGATGACATGAGTTCTCGAAGGTGGCGATATGCAATATTTAATGACGTTCGTAATTCCTGGATCACATTATCAATAACCAGCGCATCATCATTTGATAAAGCAGATACTGAAATTATTTCTTGTAATCGGCTTACTTGAATTTTCATATAAGATAGAGACTGGGCAATGGAATCGTGCAGTTCTCGTGCGATTGATGCACGCTCATCATACTGAACATTTCTAATATTTTCTTCAGTTAGTCTTGAGATATAGAGAATGTTAGCCATGAATTTCGAATATAATTTGAAAGTATCTTCGACCTGTTTTGTAACGATTAAATCGATTGGTATTCTAAACACTAGTTGACCTTGAAATTCCACCCCTCTATAGATCGGGATATAGACAACGTTGAATGATGTATTCTGTCCATTTTTTACAAGTATCTCACCATTAGATAGAACCAACGTGTCATAGGGGGACTCGGATGGCCATGGAGGATCCGTAATGTTTGAATTTACAAATAGTTTCACATGATCTGTATCTTCATCAGGCAAATAAATTGCTGAAGAACATGCACCCGAAAGTGATTCAATATTTTCCAGAAAATTTATATAGGGTTTTTTTGATAGAGGATTTTTATATAACTCGGACAAAAGATCATGCGCACTATCTATCAGAGAAATTAGTAGTTCACTATTATTTTTTAAAAACATTTCACTTTTGTATATATAGATGAATAATGCAAAAAGTATCAGAGTTGTAATTAAGAATAGAATGTTGCTTGAAACTAAAAGTGAACTTGCTTTCTCAGAAGTTATCCACCAATTAATTAAATTTAAAACAAAAACTAAAGTCAAACCAATTAATAACAGGTGTTTGTTTTCAAAACGAATAGTTAAGTGTTTTTTATGTGGCATAGAGTAAGCTCATTGACAAACATCATGCTTAATATAAATACTTTTTAAATGATCTATTTTGAAATACATATAAACCGTAAATAGGTGATAGTGGTTATACATCTTAATCCTAAAATAACCCTGTTTAAAACTAATATTCATCGACTACTACTTATTAAGTACTAACGAAAGGGGATTGTCTGAATTATGCTGATAAGAGAGGATCCTTTATGCAGTTGTAGTAGCTTTCCACCTTATGTAACACGAAGTTGAATAGGCTTCTTCACTATTTACCCCACTCTTTACCTATATTGAGTGGGGCCTTTTTTAGTATTTAATAACGCATGTTCAAATAATAGTTTTGCGATTTTTGAACGTGTACCCATAAAGTGGTACTCCTTCAAAGCGATTGATATTTAAGGCTAAATCGCTTCAAATTAGGATGTGGTAATTTACAATAAATGTATGGAGTGTTTGTTGTAATTTAACAACATATTTTATATTTGGTTAATAAAAATTAGAAAATATACGTAGGAATATGGGTAGTACTTATCTAAACAATTAGTACTTGTCTAATTTTTGAAACCTTAACAAAACGATCATACAAAGCAAGTTTTTGATCCTTAAAAAATTAAAGATATCCCGGCCTAGGAGGGAAAAGAGTTATGAATAAAATATTAGCAATGGCGGCGGCATTACTACTTGTATCGTCATCGACAGTATCTGCGGAAGATGGTGGCCCATTTGACGCCAGTAATTTTTCAGCAACATTGACGTTCACTACGGATTATACATTCCGAGGTGTTACATTTTCAGGTACAGGTGATGCTGATGGTGAGCCAGCTTTACAGGGTAGTTTTGACTGGGGTTATGGTCCATGGTTTGCTGGTGCCTGGGCATCAAGCCAAGCACCACTTGATGGAGCACTAGATCCAAATTTTGTGGCACCTGGAGGTGATGATGTTGCCAGTGGAACATTGGAAATCGATTATTACTTTGGTTGGTCAGATACCGTTGGAGGTATTGATCTGACCGTTTTTCCACTCTTCTATACCTATCCAGGCCAGGATCAGTTGGACGATTTCACATTTGAACTCTGGACAGCGGTAGGTTATGGCTTCGCCAACGCTCCGGGGGCTCCGTATCTCAATTTTGAATTCAATTGGTCACCGGAATTCTTTGATGGTGGTGATGATGCTTTCTACTACAGACTTTCGGCAGCTTTCACATTAGCAAACGATTTTGGTATTGATTTTGGTTATGGTTATCAAGACGTAGGCGGAGATGGTAACGGAGATGTGTCAGTTGGTGGTACCGGTGATGGTAGTAGGTTCTTTTCTGATGATTACGGTCATTGGGATATTGGTGTGACCAAATCTTTTCTAGGGTTTGATTTTGATTTGCGTTACCACGATGCAGATGATGATGCTGATTTTACATTAGCTGACGATGGATTTGATTTTAAAATTGCGCATGACAGCGAAGTTGTTTTCTCTGTTTCACGTAGTTTCTAAATTAAACGAAAGTTTATATATTGCTTGACTAATCCCCTCTTACCGGAAAAGTCTGGACACATATATAGCGAGTTGATTTAGGGATAGGGTAGTGGCTCGAGAGGGCCACTATTTTATTAGCTTCTTCATGTTTAAAACCCATTAATAATTTTCAATAGTTCTCTTCTTATCTAAACCTTCTAGGTGAATTAAAGGTTGTTTAAAAACACCTACTCCCTATTAGGTACACCTAATGTGAAATTGATCAGAAACACTTTTCGGATCACTCTTTAACATCTTTGAAACATTAAGGAAGCTCTGAACAAGTCATGATTGTTTTATGCTGGCTAAAACCATCCCAAACTTATCCAAAGATCGCTGTAATAGAACAACTATTACTGCTTACTTCGAAAAAGTTTGAAATAATTTTATCTCAGCCTAAATTCAACCAGACTTATTCAGAGATCCCTTAAGGGACCTCTGATGCGTCATGAACGGTCAACTTGAGTTCAAACTATTCAATCTCAGCATTACGAAACTGAGCAATAGAACCACTATTGCATGCGTTTCGTGTTTTGCCCAGACACATCAGAAGTTCCTAAAACTAACTAGAAAATTATCGAGGTATTAATCAGTTGATTTATTGTGAACCTATCTCTCTTTATAGATCGTCGAAAGCCTTTCTGAGTTACGGATCAATCCAAATCATTAATCAACGTTATAAGAATAATATAGAGGGCTAAGACTATGGCACGTGATCCTAAACATGATATTTTATTTGAACCCGTACAGATTGGGCCTAAAACATTAAGGAATCGATTTTACCAAGTACCTCATTGCATAGGTGCCGGATCAGACAGGCCAGGGTTTCAGGCAGCGCATCGATCAATGAAAGCAGAAGGTGGTTGGGCTGGAATTAATACAGAATACTGTTCTATCCATCCAGAGTCTGATGACACGCATCGACTATCAGCCAGAATTTGGGATGAGGGTGATGTACGTAATTTAAGTGCCATGACCAGTCACATCCATAAGTATGGATCACTGGCCGGTGTAGAAATGTGGTACGGCGCATCTCACGCACCGAACATGGAATCCCGCTGTACATCTCGTGGTCCCAGTCAATTTGCATCTGAGTTTGAAATGCAAACTTACTGTCATGAGATGGATCAAAAAGAAATCGATCAGGTGCAACAGTTCTATGTTGATGCAGCACTACGCTCTCGCGATGCGGGCTTCGACATAATTTATGTCTATGGAGCACATTCTTATTTGCCACTGCAATTCCTATCTCCTTACTACAATAAGCGTAAAGATAAATATGGCGGTTCGTTGGAAAACCGTGCTCGTTTTTGGGTAGAAACGTTAGAGAAAGTTAAAAAGGCGGTTGGTAGTGAATGTGCGATTGCGACGCGGTTTGCTGTGGACACGCTTTATGGAGAAGACAGTATTGAAGTTGAACGCGATGGCATGAAGTTCATTGAAATGGCTGACGACTTTGTCGATCTCTGGGACGTTAATGTTGGTGATATTGCAGAGTGGGGCGAAGACGCTGGCCCATCACGTTTTTACCGTCAAGGGCATCAGTTACCCTGGCAAAGTTTTGTCAAACAGGTTTCGAAAAAAGTTGTGCTAGGTGTAGGTCGTTTTACCGATCCTGAAAAAATGGTTGAAATCGTTCGTTCTGGACAATTAGATGTCATTGGAGCCGCGCGCCCATCTATATCTGATCCATTTTTGCCATCGAAAATTGATGAAGGCCGTGTTGAAGATATTCGTGTTTGTATTGGTTGTAATGTTTGTATTTCTCGCTGGGAAATCGGTGGGCCTCCCTTTATATGTACTCAAAATGCAACTGCCGGTGAAGAATATCGTCGCGGTTGGCATCCTGAGAAATTTCCTGCAGCGGGATCAGATGATTCGATCCTGGTGGTTGGTGCTGGACCTTCAGGTGGTGAATGTGCACGGATCCTCATGGAGAGAGGTTATGTGGTTCATCTGGTTGATAGCGCCGAGAAGATTGGTGGTTATGTTAATGATGTTGCCACACTACCGGGTCTTGGTGAATGGAGCTATCACCGTGACTACCGTGAAGTTCAGTTAGAAAAATTAGTGAAGAAAAATAAGCACAGTCAGATCGCTTTAGGTGTGAAACCAATGACGGTTGAAGACATACTTGATTACGGTGCGGAGAAGGTGGTTATTGCTACTGGCTCAGCTTGGAACACTGATGGTACAAACTCGTTTTCACATGATCCTATTCCAGGTGTAGACGCGCTTACAGAACCAAACCATGTTACCCCTGAACAGATATATAGAGGTGAAAAAGAGATCGGTAAGAAGGTTGTAATCCTCAATTATGATCCTTACTACACTGCACCAAGTTTGGCTCAAAAACTTGCCGAGGACGGCAGTGATGTGACAATTGTTTCGGCAGCACCATTAGGTGGTTATATGGACTTCACCTTGGAAGCACCGAATATGCACCGTCGTCTACATGAACTTCATGTTGAGGTTTTGGGTGAGGTTGCGGCTAGTCGTGCTGAAGCAAACAGGCTTGAAATTTATGATGTCTGGGGCGATGGATCTGAACGTACTTACCGAGGACCAGGCAAGCTACCACGTAATGAAAATAAGACACATCGTTGGTTAGAGTTCGATACGTTAGTGCTTGTTACAGGTCGTCATTCTAATGATGAATTACATCGGGGTCTTAAAGCTGTAGAAGATCAGTGGGAAGAAAATGGTATCAAAGACGTATATGTTGTCGGTGATGCCTGGGCGCCTAAATTGATCGCAGATGCGACTTTTGAAGGCCATCGTCTGGCACGGGAAATTGAGGAAAAAGAGGCTCAATACCCTAAGCCATATCGTCGAGAAGTGGCAGTGTGGGGAACACCACACATGCCGGGTGGTGAATACGAAATTAAATATGAAAGTTGATTATTTCTTTCAAGCTACTGTTGGTAAATTTTGGTTTTGCCGACAGGGGTTTTCTATAAATAATATAAATAATATGAATTATTTGAATCAGTAATCTTATTTATAAGGATAGCATGATCAATCCAGCACATAATCCGGAGCAGGTGACCCGCACCTTGTTTCAAGAGTTTCCTACCTGGATGACAGTGTCATTTTATATCATTGGTTTTGCCGCCATAGGCATATTTATCTACGGCTGTTATATACAGATCCGTAAATACAAAAGAGGGCAAAGATCAGAATGGTCGATATCCTCTCTTTGGCCAAAACTCCAACAAATGGCCGCTACTGTTTTATCCCATAGAACATTAACTCGACGCGATAAGCCAGCAGGTCGTTCGCATGCACGAATATTTTACGGCTTTGCATTGTTGTTTATTGGTACATCTATAATCACACTGGAATACGATATTTTAGAACCCCTAACTGGGATCAAATTCTGGTATGGATCATTTTATCTTTGGTTCTCATTAATTCTTGATGTCGCGGGTGTTTTTCTGATCGCGGGTCTTCTATACATGATGTACCGACGTAAATGGATGGGATTACCAAAGCTGGATTATGCGCGACCTGATCGATCACTAGAAGATCCTGACTATGATCGTTCCTCGTATCATCGTGAGGACTGGGCATTCCTCTGGACCTTGATATTAATAGGCCTCACCGGATTCTTATTAGAAGCCAGTCGCTTGATTTGGTTACAAGCTGATCCAACTGTTTGGGATTATCGCTGGTGGTCGCCGGTTGGAATGTTCATCGCCTCGATTTTTTCTGGTTTTGGAATGTCACCAGAGAGTGCTGGTGAATTCCGAATGGGGTTATGGTGGTTTCACGGAATTATCTCTTTAACGTTTATTGCCTTAGTCCCTTTCAGCAAGGCCAAGCATATTTTTACAGCAATGGGATCACTAACATTAAAAGATCCTCTTGCGGTGCAACATCTTCCTGCAGCAGATATGGACAAGGATAAAATTGGCTATTCTGTGTTGACAGATTTTACTTCAAAGCATTTATTACAACTTGATGCCTGTACTAAATGTGGACGCTGTCATGAAGCCTGTCCTGCTAACGCGACAGAGTATCCGCTCTCTCCGCGCGATCTGGTTTTGTCCTTGAGAGAACAATCAAACCAGTGCTTGTCTTCAGGCACTATGCCAAGTTTGGTTGAGTTAGCTGTCAGCGGTGAAGGTATAAATAAGATCTTGCCGGAAACATTATGGTCGTGTCGTACTTGTGCTGCTTGTGTAGAAATTTGTCCGGTCGGTATTGAGCATGTTCCGATGATTGTCGAGATGCGTCGCGCCCTGATCGAAGAAGGGGAGATGGAACCGCAGTTACAAAAAACACTGCAATCGATTCATAAAGCAGGCAATTCTTTTGGAGACAATAAACGTAAGCGTCCGGCCTGGACTAAGAAGCTCAATTTCAAGATTAAAAATGCCACAAAGGAACCTGTCGATGTTCTCTGGTTTGTTGGTGATTACGCTTCTTTTGATCCACGTTATCAAAAAGTCTCACAGGATTTTGCCAACATTTTGAATGAGGTAGGACTTAACTTTGGGATCCTTTATGAAAAAGAAATGACGGCTGGCAATGATGTACGTCGAGTTGGTGAAGAAGGCCTTTATCAACATGTTGCTGAATTAAATATTGCCACACTTGAAGTTTGTGATTTCAAAAGCATCGTTACGACTGATCCACATTCTTATAACACGATCAAAAATGAATACCCGGAATTTGGGGGTGAGTACGATATCGAGCATGCCAGTGCAATGATCCAACGCTTGCTCGATTCTTGTGAAATTAAATTGGCCAGAAGGTTAGATCTAAAAGTGACTTATCACGACCCTTGTAACTTAGGGCGGTATAACAAAGGTTATAACCCACCACGTGAAGCGATAAAGTCTCTGGGTGCGAATTTGATCGAGATGGAGCGTTCACAAGATAACGCTTTTTGTTGCGGAGCCGGTGGTGGGCGGATCTGGCACCCTGATCCGATCGGAAAAGAAAAACCATCGGAAAACAGAGTCAAAGAAGCTGGTCAGATCGAAGATCTCGACGTTTTGGTAGTTAACTGTCCCAAATGTATGACGATGATGGAAGATGCGGTGAAGTCGACTGGACATGATAAAGATTTTGTCGTTCGAGAATTGACCGAGCTGGTGGCTGAATGCATGGATTTTGATCAAGAAGATGCAGATCAAGAAAGCGAGTCAGTAACTTCTTAAGCTAAAAGAGAAATGAATATATTAAAACGATCCGCATATTTCATACTGTGATCACAGAAACATTAACAGAATTTATACCAACAACTTTACCAAAAACTTTAGATGAACTGACTGAATGGATACTCGAACAAAAAGATGTATACGCCGCGTTAGCAGCACATCCATTTGTGAATCCAGGTTCACAATTACAATTGGAAAAGTTGATGTTTAATAATAAACGAACAAAGTTGGCTTTTGCTTCATCACATTACACACCTGTTAGTGTTCTGAATCGACTTGTTCAAGATCAAAAAGACGATTCATATAACCAACAATTACTTCTAAGGATAGTTAAGCATTCAAATACTTCGGCAGAGGCAATAAAAAGAATTTATCAAAAGAAGAATTCAGAAATAATTAACTTATTAATTGCTGTACATAAAAATACACCTAGCTCTATTTTGCAAGAGCTCGACTGGAAAAATTCAGACAAGATCAGACAGGCCTTATGTGCTAACCCAAATACACCTATTGAATTGATTAAAAAGATATTTCCCGTAAGTAGTAACAAAGAAAAGAAAAAGTTGATAAAAAATCCACAACTGGATGAATCAATTTTGAATGCTGTTTGGGATGAGGGTGATAAATATCTGCAGGCTGAAGTGGCCGCACATAAAAACTGCCCACCAAAATTGATCGACCAAGCAGTTAATAGCCCTTATGCGATCGTAAGAAAAAGGCTCGCTTCAAATAACTCTATTAATGATGCTATTCGACATCAATTGTTACAGGATGATGAGTCACAAGTACGTGCGGCATTGGTTAAAAATCAGCAAGTAACTTGTGAGTCTTTCAGTGAAGATGAATTTCTTGAACTTTGTGAAGATCCTTCAAAACAGGTACGTCGTAATCAAGCGCAGCGATCAGAAATTGATTCCACTGTGATAGTGCGACTTGCTAAAGATAAGGATGTCTGGGTGAGACGTTGGTTAGCAAGAAATATAAAAATGCCAGAAGTAATTTTGAGAGGACTAGCAGAAGATGAAGATGAAAATGTAAGGCGATCGGTTTCGAGGAACCCATCGTGCCCAGAAAATTTATTAATAAAGTTAACAAAAGATGATTCATCTTGGGTAAGAGCAGGAGTGGCGTTGCGATCAGATATACCGCAAGAGTACTTACTCAAATTATCGAAGGGAAATGATGTAGATGTGATTTCAGCAGTAGGATCAAATGAGTCTACGCCAGTCGAAATTCTTGATGAAATTATCAACAGCAACAATCGTGATATTCGTCGTTCTGTAATTATTAATAAGCAAGTTACAGGAAAGACATTAGAGAAACTTCAGGATGATCCTTATCCATTAAACAGAATTATTCTCGCAAGTCGAAAGCAGTGTAAGTCGAAGACAAGATGGCGGTTGGCCAATGACCCAGATCCAGAAGTGAGATTTAGTGCGATCAGTATGTACAGCAAAAATCTACGTGACATGGAGCAAGAGAAAATACGGGGTAGTAAAAGATGAAAATACTAGTAGCAATAAAACAGGTCGCATCGCTTGATGATGAGTTCGAGTTGAGTGATGACGGTAAAGATGTTGATCACGATTATTGTGATTACGAAATAAATGAGTGGGATGACTATTCGCTTGAAGAAGCCTTGTTGATCAAAGAACGCTATGAAGGTGATTGCGAAGTTGTTGTTGTTACTGTTGGTGAGGAGCGTGCAGAGGATGAACTGCGTAAATGTCTTGCCAAAGGTGCTGATCGCGGAATTAGGGTTTGGGATGATGCGATAAAAGGATCTGATCAAGTCGCTATTGGGAGAATTCTTGCGAAGGTTGCTGAACAAGAACAACCGACAATGGTTTTTCTTGGAGTTCAAGCGTCTGATCATGCCTTTGCTCAGACAGGAATAACAGTAGCCGCTATGCTTGGCTGGCCTCATACCGCTGTTGTTACGAATCTCGAATACAATCTTGGTGATGACACAGCAACGTTACGACGCGAATTAGAAGGAGGGTTAGAAGAAGTTATTTCTATTGATTGTCCTGCCGTGCTCAGTATTCATCTTGGTATTAATGAACCACGCTATGCGTCTTTACGTGGTATCAAGCAAGCTGCCGCAAAACCTGTTGATGACATGAGTCATAAGGATTATGGACTTGGAAATAATGATGTTGGTGAGCAAGGAAGTGTTTCTCGTATTAGAGAAATGTATATACCAGAGAGAGCAAGAGCAACATTAATCGAGGGAACTGCAGCTGAACAGGCCGAACGCCTTGCAGACATAATAAAAGAACATACTGGAGTATGAGCATGAGTGAAATATTAATTATAGCCGAACATCGGCAAGGCGAATTACGGCCGATGGTATTTGAATTGGTAGCGGTCGCTACGGATATAAAAAGAGATGGTGATAATATAGCCGTTGCTATTCTTGCAACTGAACCGCAAAAATATGTAGATGAATTAAGTGTTGAAGGAGTTGATGAGATTGTCACCATATCAGTGAGTTCTGAAGCCTTTCAACCGGATATTTATGAAAAAACAGTTCGTGTTCTGATTGAAGATCGTAAACCGTCCTTAGTATTGATCCCGCACAGTGTTGACGCGTGGGGTTATGCCCCAGCCCTGGGAGCAACAGGTGATTATGGTTTTGCAACGGATGTAATTAAGCTTCGTTACGAAGATGATGATCTTGTCGCCACTCGTGCGGCATACAAAGAAAAAGTTTATATGGATCTGGATTTTCCGAATAAGGAAACGGTTATTGTTACTGTCCGTGGTGGCACATTTAAGCCAATGGAAGGGTCAGCCTCTCCAGCGGTGACTATTTTTGCAGCACCTGAAGTGAATGCGAGGTGCCAACATGTTAATTTTGTAGAGCCGGAAGACACTGGTGATGTGGATATTACACAGGCTGAATTTATGTTTTCTATTGGTAGAGGTATTGAAGAAGAAAGTAATGTTGAACAATTTGCAGAGTTGGCAGAAATGGTCGGTGCGACTTTGGGCTGCTCGAGACCCATTGCTGACAATGGTTGGTTACCCAAATCTCGACAGGTAGGACAGTCTGGAAAAACCGTATCAAGCTGTAAGCTTTATATTGCAAATGGCATTTCAGGCTCAGTGCAGCATATGGCGGGAATGAAACATGTGGAAGATATTGTTGCTATTAATACGGATCCTGAAGCATCTATTTTTACGGTTGCCAAGTATGGAATTGTTGCTGATATTTTTGATATTGCAGAAGAATTACCTGTACATTTTGAATAAATATTAAAAGAGAATAAAGATAATGAATGCCGAGATAAAGACTAAGCCTGAACAGATTTCACAAATGACCGATGTCCAGGCTGGGATCGATTTGAGAAGTCTTGAGATCCAGAGAGTTGGAATTAAAGATTTAACTTACCCTCTTATATTCGAGGATAAACAAGGCGTCCAACAAACCCGTGCAAATTGTAACCTCTATGTGAAATTAGCAGCGGATCAACGGGGTACGCATATGTCACGCTTTATTGATCTAATGAATCAACATTGTGATGAGATGAGTATCGAAAAGTTTAATCTTTTACCTGAAGAAGTTGCAGATTTATTAGATGCCTCATCTAGTAGAGTTGAACTTAACTTTACTTTTTTCCGCTGGAAAGAAGCACCAATATCTGGGATCAATTCCGCAATGGATTATGATGTCACTCTAACAGGTGAATTTGATGGTGAAAAAAGCACAATAATAAAAGTTGCAGTGCCGGCTACTAGTTTATGTCCTTGTTCTAAAAAGATATCGGATTTTGGTGCGCATAATCAACGATCATTAATATCGATCACCGTAAAGGTTACTGAACCAATATGGATTGAAGATATTATCGAAATTGCAGAGCGTAATGCTTCGGCTGAAGTATTTGGATTAATAAAACGAGACGATGAGAAATATTTAACAGAACATGCTTATAATAATCCAAAATTTGTAGAAGATATTGTTCGTGATGTTGCGCTTAACTTACAACAAGATAGTCGTATCTCTGGCTATATAGTGGAAACGGAAAACTTTGAATCGATCCATAATCATTCGGCATATGCGATGATTGACCAAATGAATTAGAGAAGGTGAATTAGAGAAGATGTAGTAGGCAAAGTTTAAGGATGAAACACGATTTATGATTTCTACAATAACGATCGATCTTGATGACACGCTTTGGGATAATAAGCCAACGTTAGAATATGCCGAAAATGTTTTACATGATTGGTTACAAATAAATGTTCCATTGCTGGCGGCTCAAAATTCAATTGAGGATATGAAACAACATCGTCAAGAAATCTCAAATGAAGATCAAAAATTAAGCCACGACATGACACTGTTACGTAGTGAATCATTATTGCGTTTATCTAAGGATTTAGGTTATTCAGAGGACATTATAAATGAGGCAATGGATGTTTTTTTGCAAGCCAGAAATAATGTAAAACTCTATGATGATGTATTATTGTTTCTTGAGGAAAGCCAAAAAAATTATCAACTCGTAGCATTAAGTAATGGTAATGCTGATGTAAATGCAATTGGGATAGGGAAATATTTTTCTAGAACATTCTCGCCTGCAGATATGGGAACATCAAAACCTGATCCAGCAATGTTTTATTATGTATTTGATCAGATGAGTATCGAAGCAGATTCAGTATTACATATAGGAGATGAACCAAAAACAGATGTGCTCGGAGCTGCGGCTGCTGGAGTTCGTTGTATCTGGATTAATCGGAATAATATGCGGTTGCCAGAAGAGATTTCACAGCCGGAAATGGAAATATCATCACTCGCTCAACTTACTCCTTTGAGTGAAGCGATTCGGGATTTATGTAAATAGGTGATAATTTGTAGAAATTCAGATTTGATCTGACAGTTACCCAATTATCAGTAACCGACTGTCAGGTTAAGTTTAATTCACAAACTTTTCCTTCCAGATAGCTTGTCCGTCGATGAGTGTTTCCATCGGCGTCCTCCCGCAGCACATTTTGCCTTGGTGAGTTCGTTGAGTATTGTATTTGAGCAACCATTCGTCAAGGTCGAGTTGCAGTTCATCAATCGATTGGTAAATTTTCTTACGCAAAGCGACTTGATAAAACTCATTGAGGATCGTCTTATGGAATCGCTCACAAATACCATTCGTCTGAGGTGATTTGACCTTGGTTTTGGTGTGTTCGATATTGTTCAACGCCATATAAAGCTGATAATCATGCTGGTCAGCTCGCCCACAATACTCCGTCCCTCTATCTGTCAAAATGCGCAACATAGGCAAACGTTGTTGTTCGTAGAATGGGAGGACGCGGTCATTGAGCATGTCAGCTGCCGTAATCGGTGTTTTAGTCGGGTACAGTTTCGCGTGAGCGACCTTGCTGTAAGTATCAACAAACGTTTGTTGATAAACCCGACCAATGCCTTTGAAAGTACCGACATAGTAAGTATCTTGCGAGCCAAGATAACCAGGGTGTGCCGTCTCTATCTCGCCACAAGCCTCATCGTCGTCTTTTTTGCGTTCCATCGCCGCGACTTGAGACTCAGTGAGGATCAAGCCTTCACCAGCTACCTTATCAGACAATGCCTTCAGGCGATCTTTAAAGCAAGCAAGACCATGACGAAGCCAGATACAACGAACGCCACTGGGTGAGACAAATGTTCCCCGTTTGCGCAGCTCGTTACTGGTGCGCGTTTGACCATGTGCGGGCTCTTCCAGTGCATACTCGAGCACAACGGTTTCAATAGCCGGGTCGATTCTGTTTTTAAGATTTGGGGTACGCCGATTACGATCAAACAAGGCTTCTACACCGCCTTCATCAGCCGCTTCTTTGTAGCGATAAAATGTATCTCTGGACAAACCCATCATCTTGCAGGCTTTTGAGACATTGCCGAGTTCTTCAGCGAGATTGAGTAGACCAACTTTATGTTTTATAACTTTGTCATTAGTATGAATCATGAGAGTTACCTCTTTGTGTTTTGATGTTTACGTTGCAGTTACATCAAAGCGGGTAACTCTCACTAAATCAAGCGTCGCTACGCTCCGCTTGATTTAGTGATGTGTCAGATTGGGTCTAAACTTCTACATATAATCTTGTACAAGAATAACCTATTACTCAACGGGAATGGGTAAAAACAACTTGTTTATAATCTTAGTAAATATCTTAAATTTATTGTCATGTATCCGTCTGAATCAATTTTTTGTATAGCGTAAACTTTTGTTTATAGTTGTAATGGTCTCGGAAAATAAAATTCTTTGGTCAATCCAGTGGACTTATATAACAAGGCAGTACGCTTTCCACTTTGTTTATTACCTCCGGTAGGTTCGACGACTCTAGCACTCAAGACTCTTCTCCTGAAGGATTTTGTTTGCAGGGTTTTATCTAAAATTGTTTCAAAAATTTGTTGTAGTTCGGTTAAGGTGAATTCTTCTGGGAGTAAAGCAATTGGAAGAGCGGTGTAACAGGTTTTTGATTTGAGTCTTTCAACAGCTTTATAGAGCAGCTCATTATGATCAAAAGCCAAGTTGTTTTGCCTAGCTTGGTTGACGGGACTCCATTGAGTTTCTTCACTAGACTCATTAAGCCGAACTTTTTCAATATCAATCAGGGCAAAATACAATACTGTGGTAGACCAACCTCTGGGATCGCGTGTTGTATTCCCAATACTTTCAATTTGTTCTAAGTATGGAGATGAAATGCCCGTCTTTGCGAGTAAGTTTCGGTGTGCAGTGTCATCTAGTGAATGATCATTTTTTAAATCAACAAATCCACCTGGAAGTGACCACTCACCTAGTGAAGGGTGTTCGCTCCGCTTAACTAAAAGGACATTCAATTGATGATCAATGATGGAGAAAATGCTCATATCAACTGATGTTAAAGGTACATCATAGTCATGGATGTTGTAAGCAGCTAAAAATTCTTTTTCAGTAGTCGACATATTTCTATTAATAAAAGTTTATAAATAATATTTAAGGAACCCCATCTAGAGGTTCCTTAAACGTTAGCTTATGATATCTCAAGAGCCAGTGATGCTCTAATCTCATTTATAGAAATTTCTTTTACTAAGTTACCATCTTCAAATACAACACTAAGTTCACCTTCCTGTTCTTGTTCAGTAGTTTGTCTATCAAATAATTGGTAGCCCTGATCTGTTTTTTCTATCCTCATCAAACCAGCAGCCGACTTTTTATCTCCTTGATCTGTAATGGGATCTTTAAATATCTCACGGCTTTCACCATTGACTTGGCCCCAGGTACCTTTAATGGCAAATCCAAAACTATCACGGGTGATATATTGATAGGTATAGCTGCCAATACCGAAAACGATATTTGTTGAGGCAAATCTTTTCGCTTCTAACTGTTCCAATATATCGTTAGCGCGTTGTAAGGTAATAGAATCTCCATAAATCAAACCGACTCGTTCATTCAAAAGTTTATAACCTTTTTCGGTAGTTGTGCCGGAAAAAATATCCCACAAACATTCAACTGCACCTTTGTATTGAGGTGAGCCTTCTTCCGCATCTGGATCGCCGCAAATAACTTTTACCGGGTCACCACTATCGGGTCTGAACACAACTTTGGCTAAGCCTAAACTATTTTCTTTACGCCCAAGAATATCTGCTTTAAGTTCTACTGAATATTCAGTAATAACTTTCCAAAAATCCCAGGTATCAGACACTATGCTGACGATGCCTGTTGGATAGAGATCATTGATCAGACGTTTAAATGTTCCAATCTCATCTTCTTTGGTACCCATGCACATGACGCTGTGTTCTGTCGCAGGTACAGAGACACCGATTATGCCGTCAGCATTATAATAATCTTCAGCGTAGTCTATGGCAGCGACAGTATCGGTGCCGATAAAACTAGTTAAGTGACCTATGCCTGATTGTGCGGCATCCGCTATTCCACTCATACCTCGCGAGCTGAAGTCATGGCCTTGTAAAGCAACAAAATCGATAGGTGATCCCGTTTTAACTGCATATCTGGTTAAGAGTTTTTTATACTCATAGGCGATAGTGGCAGTCGTGCAGGGTTTCCATACTTCGGCGCTGATGCTTGTCTCAATATAATTAGTCAACCAATAAAATTCGGGCAGAGTATTAATCACTGTAAACATAGGTACTTTTATATTGACGCGACTTCCTTCTGGTAATGCCTTTATCTTTAAAGGCAGATGGCCGAGATCGTGTAAGGCTTCAAAGTGATCTACACCTACTGCATTTTCACCTAAAGAGGTATCCATGCGGTGTTTATATTTTGCAATGACTTTTGCTTTTGGTTTGTTAAAAAATTCTCTATTCCATTGCTCAATTAAAATATTTTTGATAAATCCTTGTAAGCCGACGAAAACAACACGATCATCAAACCCATCTAAAACAGGGGCTAGGCGAGATGACCTGGGAGTAAAGTTTGAATAAACATACTCGGTTCCTTCTGGGTATTGACGTCTGTGATCTGCTTTATAAAAATCTATTGCCATAAGAGGGTTCATTTTTTTGCTCCTGAGTTTGTACTAAATTTAATTACAGTTAGTTTTTTATTTTCCTGATTAGGGAAGCTATCTGTGGTAAATACGTGGTCAATCAATCCATCGAATACATCTAAACCTTTACTAAAGATCCCGTGAGTGACAAATAAGATGACTTTGCCAACATTTTTTTTATGTAATTGTTCTGCAATTTTTATGAAGGTATATCCTCCATCGCAGATGTCATCTGTAATGACGGCAACTGCATTGCTCAAATCATCCGCTAACACATCGGTATGATTAATTTTTCCTGTCGCGGGATCTCGTTTTTTTTCACAATAAATAATTTCTTCTATTCCCAAACTTTCCTTGATCTGTAAACATCTGCTTCTTGCCCCTTTATCTGGACAGATCAAGACAGTATCTGGAGCGGATAATAAGGTGAGCAACTCATCATTGCTTTGAATGATCTCTGTAGGTGAAATATTCTTGGCATTAGTCATCTCAACACCAACTTCGCTATGACAATCCCAAGTGACAAGTTGATCTATTGCCATGGTCTGTATGAGACGAGTGATCACTTCAAGTGAAAAGGCTTGTCCCTGTGAACAGACTCTATCCTGACGGGAATAGGGCAGGTAAGGCAATTCCAGATTGATGCTTACCTGTCCTGAGTATTGATTTTGCAACGCATTTTCTACAAGCAATAAGTCCATCAAATCATTACTGGTTAAAATGTTGGCTTGTATCGTAATTGGGCCTGTAATCTGGTCTGGTAAATCAGATAACTCGACATGTCTTTCGCCGCCCGAAAAGCCAATGGTTTTCACTCTTATTTGTTGGTTACTAGTCGTATTTATTTGTAATGACATAACTACCTCTCATATATTGTCTCTGTGACATTATATCTAATACTGACACATAGACAGTATAAATGTCAAATAGATTATTACTGTGTAGAGACGTTTATTAGTACATCGTGCACTTTTAGTATGCCGAGGTGTTTAGATCTGAACTGTAATATGGTTCCAAACTTACGGTTGGTGTATGCAGGGATAGAAGGATCGACGTTACAAAGACATGTGCCGTATAGTGATGATCCAGATAAGGAGATGAAAACTTCCAGTTAAAGATTAAAAACCATTCCAAATGGAATTTCTAAGGCTATAATGACAATGCTAAATTATATATCATAATATTATTATAAATAATAAAACTACCTGACATATCCATGATCAACCCTGTAGGTGGGTAAAAAAGAGGCCGGTGCTAGAGATGTATCAAGATCGATATTATCGACGTTAGTTTCATCAACCAAAACAATTTTTGGTCCCGCGTGTTTCACGTAATCTTTTTCTTCAAGAACACGAACTGCTTGAATGATAGATAATCTCCCTTGAGCAACCGGTGAATCTGTTGGGGCAGCTAAGATACGATGTCGTTTGATTCCACGGTAAATTCCGTGTGTTAGATAAGTAGAGAGTATTCCAATTTTATCTGTCAGTTTTTCTCTTCTTAAAATACTGACAGCCGCTTCAGCCGCTGGAGCATTGCCGACAATATAATCTATGTTTTGATTGGTTGCTTCTAATGCTTCTTGTATTAATGTCCGTTGGATTTCTTTCCCAGTGTCACCCCATCTCACATCGACAATATTAATTGCGCCATTTGCAATACCACTACGGAATCCTTGATCGATGTAGGGAACCCATCCAGATCCTGTCGGTCCAGGTAGCCAACTTATATTGACTGGTGAACTTCCTTTAGGGTGTTTTTCAGCTAAATATTTACCAACACTTTTTCCCATGGAAAACCACGATACACCCGACTTGGCTGATATACCTTCATTACTAATATCGTTTACAGTGGCGAGTACAGGAATATTTTTTGCAATTTTAGTTAAAGTAGAAGATAAACCAGAAAATGAAACGGTACCCACGACTAAAGCATCAGTGGAATTTTTCACACAATCTTCAACTTGTTTTTTTTGACGCTCTAAATTGGGGTAACCACCTGCATCAACTATTGCTAACGACAAGCCCAGTCGTTTAGCTTCTTCAACCATTCCATAATTAACACTCAACCAGTAGTTATCTTTCATGTGAGGGTAAGAAGCGCAAATCTTCCAATGCTTTTTTGCTGCCTCTATAGGTTGATACGCAACTATTTTAGAAGGACTGTCAAAGTTGAAAGGTTCCTCTGGAACTTCTAATTCCCAGGTTTGTGCAAAAAGTTTTACAGTAATAAAGGTTAGCGCTATGACGAATGAAAAGAAGATGGAACGCGAGTAGACTACAGGGAAGGAGTGCATAACTAACTAAGACTCTGAGTAATATTAGATGATTCTATACCTGCAGTTTATAAAGTAAAGTAACAAGGATGATAGGTTAAATTATTAATATTGATTAGTCTTACATCTTATAAAATAATTCTCGTTTATTTATGTTTGCATTAAATAAAAAAATTGGTATTGGCGGCAAACTATTTCTGGCGTTTGGTTTTACGTTGACATTGATTTTAGCGGCTGCAATTTTTGGCTGGTTTAGTTTTGGTCAAGTTACTATTAAACAGCAAGATGTGATTAACAGAGCAATTCCGGCAATGAAAGAGGCGCAGCAACTTGCAAAGATCAGTGCTAGTGTGAATGCAATGACCTCTGTCTTAGCATCTACTATTTCCGAACAACAATATCTCGATATTCAAGCACGTCTTAATAGACAAAAAGATCGGCTAAAACATTTACTAAAGGATCTGGAGCATCATGGGTTTACTTCAAAAACGATTAAATCATTAAGAAAAACAGTAGAACGAATTACTGATAATCTTAATTTGCAAAATAGACAAGTCAGGTTACGTCTGGATGTGGGGAAAAAACGCGACATTGCAATTTCTAAAATGTTGACTGCTGCGGGAGATATTACCGATCTTTCCGGCTCACTTGTTGCAAATTCTGCATCAAGCACTACGGCTGTTGCATCAAGCTTATATGAGTTGATCGATAACCCTGAACACAATGATGCAGCTTTTGATGCACTGGATAGATTGATTGAACTAGATGTTGATTCAATGGAGAGGATGTTTGAGCTACGCTTGAGTAGTGCTCTGATTAATGCACTAGTAACACAGCTTAGTAAGGAGACAGATATATCCAAGATCACATCTTTACATAGAAATTTTATCAACCTATTGAAAATCATCACTCGTAGGATCAGTGAAATAAATGATCCAACTCGACAACATTTAGCAAAAAACTTTCTTATTAAACTAGAACATCATAGTAGTCCAGAAAATACAGAAAACGTTTTTACTTTACAACGCCGCCGTCTGATGAATAGTGAAGCATTACAACGATTACATATACAAGGGCTTGAAGCAGCAGCATCACTCAATACGATTGTCGGTGAAATGATAAAAGAAGGCAGTAACATCATTAATCAATCGACTTTAAATGTTGAAGAGGCTGTCGACTCAGGTAAATTTAGCCTGGTAGCTACGGCCATTTTTTCGTTGATTTGTATTACGCTTTTTCTCTGGTTTTATATACAGAAAAAAATTGTTGATAGATTGGTGCAGCTTAAGTTTGCGATGAGTGAACTGGCAAATGGCAACTATGATCTATCGATTGATATGGATGGTTATGATGAGTTGTCATCCATGGCCGAAACGATTCAAGTATTTAAAGAAAATGCAATTATTAAAGAGCGTTTAGAAAGAGTACAAGAAGCCACAGAACTTGAGCTCAGGCGACACAAAACACATCTAGAACAAGATATTGAAGAAAGGACAGAACAACTTAGGACAGCCAATAAACAGCTAGAGCAAGAAGCTAAACAACATGATAAAGCTAGAGATATTGCGGTCAAAGCAAATCGAGCCAAGACCGAATTTTTAGCGACAATGAGTCACGAACTGCGCACGCCAATGAGTGGGTTACTTGGCACTGTCAATTTACTTACAGATACAGAGTTGTCGCAACAACAGAAACATTACACTGAAATTGTTAATTCAGCAGGTCAAAGTTTACTTGAAATACTCAATGACTTGCTTGAATTTTCACAGATTGAGGGAGGAAAACTAGAACTGGGCCATATAGATTTTAGTCTGCAGCAATTGATGAATAATATGACTTCTCTGATGCAGACTTCTGTTGATAAAAAAGATATTTTTTTAGTAACAGATATTGATCCTAACGTGCCCAGGTTTCTAAATGGTGATCCTGGTAAGCTGCGGCAGATCTTATTGAACTTGATTGGAAACGCGATCAAATTTACCGATCATGGGCAGATCGATGTCATTGTAAGACAACAAAAAAGGACAAGTAGTCATTCACATTTATTATTTGAAGTTAGAGATACCGGTATTGGTATACCTCTTGTAAGTCAAGATAATATTTTTGAACCTTTCACGCAGGTTAATTCGAGCATTTCACGTCAATATGGTGGGATTGGTTTAGGCTTGGCTATATGTAAACGTTTTATCCAGGCGATGGGGGGTGAGATAAATTGCAAAAGCGAGGAAAATAAAGGCACTATGATTAGTTTTTCATTAGCGCTTTTAATTGGTGATGATAATAAATTGGAAGTTACCAGTCCTTTAGCTCACGAAGATTTTTTATTTTCACTAAAAATATTGTTAGTAGAAGATGATGAAGTTAATTGCATGGTTGCCAGATCCTATTTAGAAAAGATGGGTTGTCAGGTTGCAGAAGCTACTGATGGTTTTCAGGCGATTGAACTTGTAAATAAAGAAGTTTATGACGTGATACTTATGGATATTGGATTGCCTGGTAAAGATGGTGTGGAGACGATGCGCGAGATAAGGCAACTTGGAGATCCTTATGTTGGTATTCCTGTCATTGCTATGTCAGCTCATGTTTTTAAAGAAGAAGTGAAAGGATATCTTGAGGCGGGCATGAATGGTTTTCTAGGTAAGCCGATAGATGTTGATCGTATGAAGAGTGTGTTGTTTGAAGTGGTTTATAGTAAGGATAAAACAGTGTCATTATTATCCTCTAAAACATTTAAAGAACAGGCAACAAGTTGTAGAGATATTTTGGTTGAAGATGTTGAGCAAATAGGTTTAGAAAAAACCAATGAACTTGTTGAATTATTTTTTAATTCATCACAGAAAACACTCAAAGATCTTAAACGAGCCATGGAGAATAAAGATAATAAAGCGATAGGTGAAAGTGCGCATAAACTTAAGGGAGCGGCCTGCAATGTTGGACTTAATTTATTATCCCAATACGCAATGGAGCTTGAGTTGAGTGTCGATACACAACATGCGGAATTTCAGCAATATTTTGATCACATAAACCAGGTTTATAAAGACTCTTGTTTGTTATTGAAAAGTGTTTTTGAAGATATCTATCAGAGACAAAAAGCGGGTTAATTAATGTCTGCTGTGAATTGGTAGCCTTCTCCATGAACAGTAATAATTATTTCAGGGTTTGCTGGATCAGTTTCCAATTTTTGCCTTAATTTTCTTACCAGTACATCAATGGTACGATCAGAAGGGTTCCATTCCCGATGATTTATATATTTCATAATTTGATCACGGTTAAGTACGTTTCCTGGGTGAGTTGTGAACAAATTCATCAATTCAAACTCACCACGCGTTAATTTGACACGGTGATCAGATTTATTTTCTAGTTGACGTTTTTTCAGGTCAAAACGCCAGTCTAGAAAATGACGTGTTTTATTTTCGTTCTTTATCTTTAAATCAACACTACCTGTGGTTCGACGGAGTAAGTTTTTTACTCGGATCAACAATTCACGCATATTAACAGGTTTAGTAACATAGTCATCAGCGCCAATTTCAAGACCGACGATCCGATCAATATCCCCAGTTCTGCCTGTCACTAAAATAATACCGATGTCGGAGTTTGCTCGTACTTCTCGCGCAAGAATTAAACCGTCCTCATCAGGGAGGTTTATATCAAGTAATAATAGATCAATTTGAAATTGATCTATTAATCTACGCATTTCTTGGCCATTTTCAGCTTGGCTAACGATAAAACCTTCAGCTTCGAAATAGCTGGCCAAACGCATTCGTGTTACTGGTTCATCTTCAACCATCAATAAATGTGCTTGGGTAGAATCATTCGTCATATTGATGAATTTTTGCCTAAATAATCGCAAATAGAAATACAATTTTGAAGATATAAGGTCTAGTTTTATTATTTTATATTTGTACTCAATTTTCAAAAAGATTAAATTTAAAAAATCTAAGCTGAAAAGTGACTGAACTAACTTTACCAGCTATTGCATTCAGACAGAAGTTTGAACTAACTCAGCATTATTTTTGTTAACAACCCTTAACAAAACTCCTACAAATAAGATCCAGGTATTGGCATCTCATTCACATCACTTTGATAGTGTTCTTGATAACCGAAATTGTATCGATTTTATTAATACAACATAAGGCTATACGAGTTTTTATTTAACTTTATATTTAAATGTAAAAAGGAGCTAAGTTATGAAAAAAATGCTACCTGTTGTTACAACGGCACTGGTCATATTTGCATGTGGGCCTCAAAAGTCCTATGCAGAGCCAACCGTTGACAATATAACGGATGGTTCACCCTATTATTATACAGGAGCCTCAACTGATCCTATAGAAAATGGCGTTGGTGGCAAAGCGACTACAGATTCTGGGATTAATCATCTACCTGTCTTTCACGGACATATGCAAACTAATAATACTTATCGATTTGTTAATGTTGCTGAGCAAGTTTTCACCATGATTGGTGATGGTAAACATGGTCTCTGGCGTGTCCAGGATAACGGCACTATCCGTGAATATATTACTGATGAAGCTGAAGCTTCAGGTGATGGTCTTGATGATGGTTTGAGTAACGATGATCCAGCTAATTTATCAGTACTGGAAGATTATTACACGCATTATGATGTATCTGCGAGCTTTGGTTCGATCGGTGGTGGTGGTTATAAATCTATCGGTGGTTTCAATGGTCAGACTGTTAACGCTGATGGTCATAAAACATTTGTAGATCTACCAATTTTCCATCCAAAATATGGTGGTAAATATGATAATCATCCACCAATTGATCTAGCTAGTTACTATTGCACAATGTCTGGGCCAAGTTACGACAAGGCAAGACAGGCAATGGATTTTGCTTTTTCACAACCAGGTGCAGGGCATGACAATATTGGACCATTAGGTATTCGGGCTGGCTTGGACATTACTGAAAACTATACCAGGATTATTAGACTAAACTCACTCCCAGATGCCAAAATCTGGGCAAATAGTGATACTCGTAATGAAGCGAGGTGGCAACAAATAGATACATCTAAAACTAAAGCGGAAATTTATTTGGTTGAACGTCCGTTTTTTAATGAAGACTATCTTTTCATTACCGTCGTGTTTGATGATGAGAAACGCAGGAAAGAACATTCTTATGTACGCCCGGATGGTGTCTATTATGAACATCTGATGGAACGCAAGAATAATGGTGAAAAACTGTACTTTGATACTAGACTCCAACAAAGACCAATATTTAATCTTCTAAAAGAAAGAAGTAGTGGTCGTCTCTTTAGATCGAGGGCGCGAGTCGATGGTTTCCCTCTCTATGGTGTACATCACCCTGGTGGTCTGACTGTCAGTAATGGTGCTTGCCCAGGAATGGGTGGTGACTTTGGTGAAACTTATTATGGATCTGCATGGCCAACTAATTATCAAGAAATCACGCCACTGTGTGATGGTATCGTAATTGATATTAAGTTGTTTGCAAATCTAGATGGTGTTAACTGGGATAATGAAAGTAAAAATCTGGCAAATAACGTTGGTACTGTAAACGGAGATACTACTACATTAGCTCCAGGTGATCTTGTGAAAAACTACACTACTGTACCGGGTAATTACGGTGATTATAGTGCAGCAAACACTGATCCATACTTGACGATTAAAGGACTCGTTAATCATGAAGCCTTCACAACAGATGGCACTGAAGAACTTAAGTTTCCTTCGTCGAATGGTCAAGTTGAAGTTAATGAGTAAATGATCATGAGGTTGTGTAAATAGCAATATTTACGGACAGCCCGGTTGATTTTTCAGCCGGGCTATTTTTAAGATTAAGTACAAAAAATAGAGATTAAAAACAAATAGAAAATCTACGCGGCACATTAGTAAAAAATCATATCTATACAGTCGAAGAATAATTATCAATAGCATGCATTTGTTGGAAGCTATTATTAAGTAGTAAGCAAATAAAGTCTTTTCTGATCAGCTATTTATATTCAACTACCAACTTTGTGATACTCCCATATGGTAATTGACGAAAATTGGTTGGCGGTCGACTATCGGATACGTATAAATGCTTTAATTATGAGAGCTTGATTACATGATTTATTGCTAGAAGTTCGTTAAGAAATAAATAAAAAAAATGTTTGAACTTTAACAATATTTGAGATCAAACAACGCATTCTATTACTAAAGTTTGGAGGTCGAAGCAAATGAGTATTACACGTAGAAAATTTATAAAATCAACTGCAACTGGTGCAGCGCTTGCCAGTGTCGCAGCTGGTTTGCCTTTTAACGTATTTGCAGAAGGGAAAACGATAAAAATAGGTTTGAATATTCCAGAAACTGGGGACTATGCTCCTTGGGGTCTTCCTGGTCGATACGGTTGTGAAATCGTGGCTAAAAATTTGAATGATGCTGGCGGCGTGAAGATAGGTGATCAAACATACATGATTGAACCGGTTAGTTATGATCATGGTTATGATATTGAAAAAGCGATCACAGGATATAAGCAACTTTCTGGTGACGATTCGTCAATGATTATGATGCTTGGTGGTGGTACAACTGGCGCGGTTGTTGATCGTGCAGCCAGACAAAAAAAATTACTAACCACCTTATTACCAAGTGATTTAACGCCAGATACACCTAATCTTATTGCACCTAGTGAATCACACCCACTTTATAACGTGACGGGTGTTGATTGGTTGGCAGCAAACTTTCCTAAAGCTAAAACAGCAGTTATCTGTACTACCAATGATATCGAATACGGTCAACAATCTGCGGCAATTTATCAAGCTGCATTTGAAGTTAATGGTATCGAAGTTCTGGATACAAACTTCCATGGTTTTGATGACACAATTTTACCCGCAGTCGTTAGTGGACTTCTCGCTAAAAAACCAGATATTTTTTGTATGGCAACGGATGTTTATACGACACCATTGGTCGTGGCATTACGTGATCAAGGTTTTAAAGGGAAAATTGTCTCTTGTACGCTTGATGGCTACGGTGATTTGATCGACAAAGTGGGCAAAGAATATGTTGAAGGTATTGTCTTTCAATTCCCTGATTTTGATGATCCAGCCTTGATCGCAAAAGAAGATAGTGATTTTCCTGATCCAAAAGGTTTCTGGGATGCGTTCCAGGCTCAACATCCTGGTGAATGGTCTGCTGTTGCATGGCAATATCCAGCAATCATGGTTGCATGGATTGAGGCAGCACAAGCGGCGGGTTCAATAGATCAAATGGAAGTATTGAAAGCATGGAAAGCAAATCCAAATCCACCTCACTCATTTGGTAATGCAATCTGGTGGGGTTCACAACTATATGGACAGGATAACTGTGTTGTAGGCGATTGGCCTGTCGTTACTATGCAAGATGGCCGAGCACGTATTGTTGAGTTCCGTAGCGTGGCAGATTGGGTCTCTAAACATAACGATGTAATAAAAGCCAAAATGCAAGCATTGGATCTGCGAACTGTTTAAGTAGATCGATTATAAGCAGATTAAAAGGGGAGGTTTTCCTCCCCTTTTTTTATCTAACTTATAAATAATTATAATAAAGGCAGGTGATGTTGTGGAATTGTTCCAACAATCAATTTTTAACAGTCTTATGCAGGGTGGTTTTTTTGCACTCTGGGCAGTAGGACTAGTATTGATATTTGGTGTTATGGGGGTTGTAAACTTTGCTCATGGTGAGCTGGTGATGGCCGGTGCATTTACAGTCTGGGTTTTACATGCACAAAATGGTGTGCCGTATTTTGTAGCCATACTCGCTGCAATTATTCTTGCATCATTTATCGGCTTACTCATGGAGCGGTTTTTATTCCGGCCAAATAGGGAGGATCCACTTGCCGGATTAATTTGTTCTATTGGCGTACTTTTCATTCTTCAGGTAATTGCGCACGAAGTTGGCGGTACCGGCCCGGCAAAACAAGTGGCTTCGCCTTTTGTTGGTTTTATTGATGTTACCGAAACTTTGCGCGTGCCTGTTCAAAAAGCATTTAGCTTTGGTGTTTCCACAGTATCTCTTGTGATTTTATGGTTTTTCCTGACGCGTACTAAATTAGGTTGGGCGTTACGAGCTGTTGCTTTAGATCGCGAAGCATCGGCACTACAAGGTATCAATATTAATAAGATTTCTATGCTAGCCATTGGTGTCGGTACCGCATTGGCTGGTTTAGCAGGTGCATTGATGGCACCGCTACAAAATATACATTCACACATGGGACACAACGTTATAATTACGGCTTTCATCGTAACGATTGTTGGTGGTGTAGGGAGTCTCTCAGGTGCAGTAGCCGCTGCTTTTCTTTATGCATTTTTCTACACGTTCGTGTCAGCTTATTTTGACGGCACGATAGCAACAATCTGTGGATTATTGATCATGGTATTAGTACTGATAATCAAACCCACTGGCATTATGGGCGTGAAGGTGAGTGAATAACATGAGTTCAATGAAAAGTGTAATTGGTCTGGTTGTTCTTTTGATCGCATTGGTCGTCATTCCTCATTTTGTTCAGTATAAGCACCAGGATATTTTGATCTTTCTGGTTATAAATGTATTGGTGGTTGTGAGTTATCGATTAGTCACGCTAACAGGCGAATGGTCTCTGATTCATATCGTTATGATGGGTATTGGTGCCTATGCAAGTGCTTTGTTATCTAAGTCCCTGGGTATGCCATTTTGGATAACAATGCCTTTAGCTGGTTTTACAGCTGCGGCTGTTGCAGCAATATTATGTTTCCCTTTATTTAGAATGACTCAATTTTATTTTCTGATCGGATCGTTCGCTGCTGGCGAAGCGATACGGTTGTGTTGGGTCTATTTCATTAAGCCATTTGGGGGCACCAGTGGCGTTAAGAGTATTCCACCTCCCGAGCTTGGTGCTATTGATTTCTATGAAGCGATTCCGTATTACTACCTGACTTTGATCGTTGTCATCATCTCGTTATTTATTTTGTATCGAATAGAGAGATCACGTGTTGGTTTAACTTTGCATGCAGTGCATTGGAAAGCACCACTGGCAGAATCGGTCGGTGTTGATACCTGGAAATATCGCTCGTTGGCTTTTATCGTAGGTTCTTTTTTTGTCGGTATTGCAGGTGCGTTAAAGGTTCATTATCTGGGTGTTGTAACGCCTAATCAATTTGGGATCGGAGCAATGGTATTTGTTCTGATATGGGTAATCGTAGGGGGATATGCAACATTCGCTGGCCCTATTATTGGTGTCGTCCTGCTGACAATATTTGATGAATCAATTCGAAGTTTTGAAGTAATTCGGCCAGCAATTTATGGATCTGTACTTATTTTATCGATCCTCTTTTTACCGACTGGTTTAGAAAGCGTACCCGCAAAAATAAGGGCCTGGTTTGGGATTGGTTCAAAGCCCCAAGAACCGACATTATCAGAAAAAATTGATCATTAATTAGAATAAATTATTAATTAAAATAAAAAAACAATAGCGAGAAATTTGTGTCAATACTACAAGTTGAAAATGTAACCAAGCAATTTGGTGGACTGACTGCTTTGAATGATGTCAGTTTCCAGGTTGAGAAAGGTTCAATTCATGGTCTGATTGGCCCTAATGGTGCAGGTAAGAGCACTATGTTTAAAAACATTGCTGGTTTTTATACTCCGACGAAAGGCAGTATTAAATATCAGGGTGAAAATATCGCAGGTAAGAAACCTTATACAATTGCTGAAATGGGGATTGTTCGCACCTTCCAGGAGACAACATTGTTTCAGGAGCTTACGGTTTTTGAAAATGCTTTGGTTGGTTCACATATAAAGGCTCGCACGGATATTTTTTCAGCTATTTTTCGTCTTGATAAGCAGAAACAAGAAGCCGCATCTGAAAAGGTGATGGAAGTTCTCGATTTTATGGGACTAAGTGATCGTAAAGATCAGCTTGCTTCAGGTTTACCTTTGGGCTCACAACGTGCACTGGCAATATCCATTGCTCTGGTATCGGAACCAAAATTAATGCTGATGGATGAACCCTTTGCCGGTATGAATCCTGAAGAGACCAATCATATGATGGATTTGACTCAAAAAGTCAGAGAGTCTGGCATAACAATCGTACTTGTTGAACATGATATGAAGGCAGTAATGGGATTGTGTGATTATCTAACTGTTTTGAATTTTGGACAATTATTAGCAGAAGGAACACCCGAGGAAGTACGACATGACGATAAGGTGATCGAAGCTTATCTGGGTGGGGTAAAATAATGTTGCTAGAAGTAAACGATATTCATGTTCACTATGGTCAAGTGGCTGCCCTTAAAGGGATTTCATTACAAGTTGAAGAGGCTGATTTTATAACTTTGATAGGTTCGAACGGGGCCGGCAAGAGTACGACCTTACGTGCGATATCAGGTCTTGATCATCCAAGTGCGGGAGTCATTGTTTTCGATGGTCAACGCATAGAAAAAATGTCTCCCGATAAAATCTTGAAAATGGGTATCGCTCATGTACCAGAAGGACGCCGTGTATTTAAAGATCTGACGGTGACTGAGAATCTTCGTCTTGGTGCATTTACCCGTAATGATAAGGAACAAATAGAAAAAGATCTGGAAAATACTTTTGTTCGTTTCCCAAGATTGCGTGAGCGTAAGGATCAATCTGCCAGAACGATGAGTGGTGGTGAACAGCAAATGGTGGCTATTGGCCGCGCACTTATGTCTAAACCAAGATTGCTAATGTTAGATGAACCTTCTCTAGGTTTGGCGCCAATTATTGTGCAGGAAATAGCGAGAATTCTGATCGAAATAAATAAACAACAAGACGTGGCTATTGTTCTGGTTGAACAGAATGCGGAGCTCGCGTTAGAAATAGCAAGACATGCTTATGTACTGGAAACCGGCAAAGTTTCACTTGAAGGAGAAGCCAGTGGTCTTATGGATAATGAGCACGTAAGACAAGCTTACCTCGGCATGTAATCAATGAAAATATTTCAAAACCAGATCAAGATCTGGCTTTAAAGACTCATATAAAAATTTAAAAATAATTCGGGAGGAAAATCATGGCAAGTCCAAGACAATCAGCACTCGCATCACGGCACAGAGCACTAGGTTCAGAACTTGGTGACTGGAATGATATGGATGTGGCGTGGGAATACGATCAGGATGTTAATCTGGAACACAAAGCAGTGCGTACAACTGCAGGTTTGTTTGATGTATCCGGTTTAAAGAAGATCCACATCACAGGGCCAGATGCACTCGCCGTTGCTGATCATGTCTGCACACGAGATCTAACAAAAATCTATCCTGGCAAATCGGCTTATGGAATTATTCTTAATGACGATGGCATGATCACTGACGACTGCATCATGTTTCACATCAAGCCTAATGATGTATTGATGGTACATGGCGGTGGTACGGGCATGGAGCAGTTAATGAAATCTGCAGAAGGAAAGAATGTCAAAATAGAATTTGATGACGACATGCATGATATTTCTCTTCAAGGACCAAAAGCGGTAGATTTTCTCGATCAATTTGCAGATTGTAATTTACAAGATCTAAAATATTTCCATCAGGTTCCGACAACATTGTTTGGTCATCATTGCATGATCTCACGCACAGGTTACTCAGGTGAAAGAGGCTACGAAATTTTCGCTAAGGCTGATGATATTGTGCCGATCTGGGATGCGATTCTAGAGAATGGAAAGTCTGAAGGGATCATACCTTGTTCATTTAACTGCATTGATATGATCCGTGTGGAAGCAGCACTGTTATTTTACCCATATGATATGAGTGAAGAAACTAATCCCTGGGATGTGGGCTTAGGTTTTGCCGTTGCTAAAAATAAGCCTGGCGATTATCGCGGTAAAGCGGCATGTATGGCCGCTATGGGTAAAGAAACTACAACAACCTGGGGGATAATTGCTGATGCCGATACCGCAGTTGATGAAGGCGCAGAAATATTTGATGGCGATAAGAAAATTGGTTTTGTTACAGCCCCTTGTTATTCAACGATTATGAACGAATCAATCGCAATGGCTCGTGTCGATAAGGAGTATGCCAAGGAGGGTATTGCCCTGCAGTTAAAAGGCGATAATCTGTCATGTAATATAACAACTGCGACGATGCCGATTCTTGATCCGGAAAAGGGTAAACGAACTACTTAATTTCGGATTAAGACTATGCCGTCACGGTTCATTATCATCTCAAATTTGTAAGGAAGAACTGTGAATAAAACGGAAGATATTATTAGCGGTTTACATACAGCAAGGAAAGATGGTGATCATCATGGATGATGAAGATCACGAAAATGAGAAGGCGATCTGCTAATAGCTGCAGATTATATGATACCTGAAACGATCAATTTCATGGCTCATCATGGATGAGGGTTGATCTGTTTGACATTGATGCAGCAACGTTGTCAGCAATAATAGTTCAGAATTCAGTACCAACTTTACTTTATCAATAGAGCAGTTCGAGGTGTTACCACTGGCATTTCAACGGCTGATCGGGCTACAACAATTCAAACTGCCGTTGCGACCGATGCGAAACCAAAAGGCATCGTACAATCTGGGTATACCCATGCCACTTGGAAGTGCAGGTATCAGTGGCTCTATCATTCTTGCTGGCAAGGCATGTTTCGCCGTAAAGGGGCTTGTTAGCTGCTTGGCCCTTTTCAAGAAACACAACGTTGTCCAGCGAAAATGATAGGGTCACCCAAACGACTGCATGAACGCAGGAGATAGAATGCTGTCTGGAACATGCATCGAGGGCGAGTCCAGGCGTCCACACAACGGCGTTAGCCTACTTGAAAATGGCACCATAGCACGGCATCCTGGTTTGGAAAAATTTGCAAAAGAGCATGATCTGAAAATTGGAACGATAGCTGATCTCATCGAATATCGGATCAAGAAAGAACAAACAGTTTGTAGAAAACCCAGACATCACTACCGACCGACCTTAGCGAATTCAATTTATTTGTTTATGTGTAGAAATTCAGATTTGATCTGACAGTTACCCAATTATCAGTAACCGACTGTCAGGTTAAGTTTAATTCACAAACTTTTCCTTCCAGATAGCTTGTCCGTCGATGAGTGTTTCCATCGGCGTCCTCCCGCAGCACATTTTGCCTTGGTGAGTTCGTTGAGTATTGTATTTGAGCAACCATTCGTCAAGGTCGAGTTGCAGTTCATCAATCGATTGGTAAATTTTCTTACGCAAAGCGACTTGATAAAACTCATTGAGGATCGTCTTATGGAATCGCTCACAAATACCATTCGTCTGAGGTGATTTGACCTTGGTTTTGGTGTGTTCGATATTGTTCAACGCCATATAAAGCTGATAATCATGCTGGTCAGCTCGCCCACAATACTCCGTCCCTCTATCTGTCAAAATGCGCAACATAGGCAAACGTTGTTCTTCGTAGAATGGGAGGACGCGGTCATTGAGCATGTCAGCTGCCGTAATCGGTGTTTTAGTCGGGTACAGTTTCGCGTGAGCGACCTTGCTGTAAGTATCAACAAACGTTTGTTGATAAACCCGACCAATGCCTTTGAAAGTACCGACATAGTAAGTATCTTGCGAGCCAAGATAACCAGGGTGTGCCGTCTCTATCTCGCCACAAGCCTCATCGTCGTCTTTTTTGCGTTCCATCGCCGCGACTTGAGACTCAGTGAGGATCAAGCCTTCACCAGCTACCTTATCAGACAATGCCTTCAGGCGATCTTTAAAGCAAGCAAGACCATGACGAAGCCAGATACAACGAACGCCACTGGGTGAGACAAATGTTCCCCGTTTGCGCAGCTCGTTACTGGTGCGCGTTTGACCATGTGCGGGCTCTTCCAGTGCATACTCGAGCACAACGGTTTCAATAGCCGGGTCGATTCTGTTTTTAAGATTTGGGGTACGCCGATTACGATCAAACAAGGCTTCTACACCGCCTTCATCAGCCGCTTCTTTGTAGCGATAAAATGTATCTCTGGACAAACCCATCATCTTGCAGGCTTTTGAGACATTGCCGAGTTCTTCAGCGAGATTGAGTAGACCAACTTTATGTTTTATAACTTTGTCATTAGTATGAATCATGAGAGTTACCTCTTTGTGTTTTGATGTTTACGTTGCAGTTACATCAAAGCGGGTAACTCTCACTAAATCAAGCGTCGCTACGCTCCGCTTGATTTAGTGATGTGTCAGATTGGGTCTAAACTTCTACATTTTTATATAATCATTCAAAAAAGCTCAATTTCAGACTCAAATTCATCCGCAACTTCCACCTCATTGACTTCCGTTTTCGTATATTGACTGGCAAGCATACGCAACATACTCGCAGTTTGAGATAAGTCACCACTATCGGACATTGTTTGACTCGCAGATTGTGATAGCTCTGCAGTCGCCATATTAATTTGGTTGATATTATCGTTAACTTGATTGGCTACAACACTTTGTGCGGCTGCGGAATCTGCCATATTGTTATTCAAGCTCGCAATAGAAGTTATGGAATTCGCCATCTCCGTTAATGACTTATCAGCTTGTTTTGCACGTTCCATACCCTTAGCTGCCTGCTCTCGACCACGATCCATAATATCAACAGCTTGATTAGTACCCTTTTGCAATTCTTCGATCGTGCTCTTGATTTCCCTTGTTGATTCAGTTGTCCTAAGTGAAAGTGATCGAACCTCATCTGCAACAACAGCGAAACCTCGGCCAGCTTCTCCTGCTCTGGCAGCTTCGATTGCGGCATTCAGCGCGAGCAAGTTAGTTTGATCTGCAATATCATTAATCATCGTAACAATAGAATCGATATTACGGCTATGCTCGTCTAGTAAGCGGACAGAGTCGTTTGCCTGATCAGCATTAACAGCCATTTTTTCCATGGATTTGATCACTTCATTGAAAACATCACTTCCAACAGCTGCCGTTTGCACGGCTTCGTTTGCACCATCAGACGCAGTTTGTGCATTTGCAGCAACACCCTCAATTGATATCGACATTGATCCGATTGCCGTTGCAATATGACTAATTTCATCTACTTGAGTCTGTATTGCTTTGGTCGTTTGATCTTTTGCATTTTGTGCTTTTACAGAAGATTCAATAATCTGATTAGAAGAGGTATTGATGGTCGCTAAAGTTTCTTCCAGTTTATCGACAATCTGATTAAACCAATGAGCAATATCATACATCTCATCTTTGACGATGATATCCAGCCGCTGAGTAAGCACACCATCACCTGTCGCGATTTCTCTCAACATAGAGATTATTTTACCTGTTGAATGGTTGACACTTTTTATCAAACTTATGGTAAATAGAATTATTATGAATGAAATGAGAGCTAGCACTCCATAAAACAATATATGTGTATATGTCGTCGTCTCTTTATGGCCCTCCAATAACGCTATTTTTAGCTGGTTAGTTTGTGCGACGAGTTGGCTGAGTTTTGGTGCAATCTGGAGAACGTCTTTTCGGAAAATAGTTGTTTTCTTTTCAATTTCTTTTGTGTTTTCTGTCAGCGCGTTGAATTTTCGAGCATAGCTATTTATCGCCTGACTTATTATCGTTATAGAAATAGATTGTTGATGATCTGAACTACTCAATTGTTCTAGAAAATGCTTGTGTTCAGCATGTAATTTTTCGATATATTTATCTTGGTGACGTGCAATGAAATCTTTTTCATAACGACGCATCATCAACATTGAATTGCTTAAAGCAACGTTGCCATTATCAGAAAGTATCTTTTCAATTTCATGCACCGCAGCACGAAGCTCACCGAGTAATCCACTATTATGATCTAGACCATTGATAATTTTAAGTTGTGCAACTTCGTTAAACTTTTTGTTATATATTTTCACGAGTTCGTGAACATCAAGAACTAAAGCGCTATAACCTGGATCATCAAGCGATAATGACTCTAAATGTTTGAAATCTGCTTCTAATGAAGAAATAACTTCATCATGCATTTTTAGATATTTAATATCATTTCTAAGCAAAAAATCTTTTTCTCGACGCCGAGCTTCTAATACTTCGATGTTGATCAAATGCACAGACTCATTGATTAGATCAAAATGATCATCAACTTTTTCAATCTTACCAGTAAGATAGTTAGTGTAGTGAAATGTTGCTGCTATGAATCCTATCCCTATAATGAACAGACTAAGTATCAGAATAAGCTTTTTCCTTATTGTGATATTTTTCACAAAATACATTGTTCTATTTCTCTAATGATCATACCGATACTAATCGACAGAATTGCAATTTTCTTTAAAGTTGGACTAACCTCAGAACCGCTAAGGGCCTGTTGTTCATTTCGTGAGATATTGATACTGGCTTTCTTAGGCTGGAAGGTATAGGCAATCAATTCGGCTAACAAACTCATCAGGCTCCGATGGCGAGTATGCTCTATTTGAGAGATGTTTTTAGGTTGGTCAAACAGTCTCCATTGATCTGGTTAATGCCCAACTATCTTGCATTACTTGTATAGGTTGCTTTTTATTTAATATTGACTCGAATTCAACAAATCCATACCTTGCAGCAAAATAAATTCCTGGAATGATAAGTGCAATACACCTAAGAACCACAACTACACTATAAAGAATCGATAAGGTCAGCAACTGACCAACCTTCAAAAATAGCTAATAGAATCAGTGGTTAATATATAAAAAGTGAACTTTCATAGTGTTGGTCGAACTGATCAATCAGCAAACATCACAAGTCGGTGAACACCATGAAAGCGCAAGTTAGAAAAGACAAATTGAACCGCCACATTGATGAGAAAAGCGAACGTGTTTGCCATCACACCTCGGAAAAGACATGACTACCCAAATACAGGCAAATCCCATATCAACGCAGAAAATATTCTTGAACGTCAGTTTTATCCGAAAACAATCAATACGCATTGGGTCGGTGACATCACCTATATTCGCACCCATCAAGACTGGAGTTATCTGGCCTGCCTACCTGATTTAACCTCAAAAGAAATTGTTGGCTGGGCGATGTCAAAACACCCCAATGCAGCATTAGCAAAGGGCGCATTGCGTCATACGATTCGAAGGCAACAACCTGACACGAACCAATTACTTTTTCATTCGGAGCAGGGAGTACAGTATTCTGTTAACTAGTTTGTTGATTATCTCAACAAACTAGATATCACTCAGAGCATGAATCGAAGAAGGAATTGTTGGGAGCAGCCTGCCCCACGAAGTGCTTTGGGCATAACAGTATCATGGAACGATTCTTCAGGAGTTTAAAAACAGAACGATTGAATCAGTTAAGTTTTATCCAATCATATGGCTGCTGTTAGCACTGTCGAGAGTTCTCTCTATTTTATAACTACAAACGCTTACATTCTTCACTGGGCTATATCACACCAGTACAGAAAATAGCAGAGTTGAAAAAAGTGGCTTAAATTTACTTCAAGATTACTTGATCATTACACCCAGATAGTGACCCGTCTTTTTCGTGGATTCTATAAGATGACTTTAGACGCTAATGGACAAGGAAGCAATAAAAAAGCCCACTAGAATGCGGGCTTATGGATGTTACTGAACTACAATTTGGTGCGACACCAAGAACCACGTAGAGCAATTAACTTATTGATAATTAATGGTTATGTTAATTATGTTTTTACGAGTTACCCGAATAGTTACCCGTTTTCATCAATGTCACCCACACAAAAAGCATGTTTTTTGTTCACCATTTTTAACACATGACCTTTAAGGAAGCTGTTTACTTAAAGAAGGGGATTTATTTGATCTCTACTAATTTGTAGAAGTTTAGACCCAATCTGACACATCACTAAATCAAGCGGAGCGTAGCGACGCTTGATTTAGTGAGAGTTACCCGCTTTGATGTAACTGCAACGTAAACATCAAAACACAAAGAGGTAACTCTCATGATTCATACTAATGACAAAGTTATAAAACATAAAGTTGGTCTACTCAATCTCGCTGAAGAACTCGGCAATGTCTCAAAAGCCTGCAAGATGATGGGTTTGTCCAGAGATACATTTTATCGCTACAAAGAAGCGGCTGATGAAGGCGGTGTAGAAGCCTTGTTTGATCGTAATCGGCGTACCCCAAATCTTAAAAACAGAATCGACCCGGCTATTGAAACCGTTGTGCTCGAGTATGCACTGGAAGAGCCCGCACATGGTCAAACGCGCACCAGTAACGAGCTGCGCAAACGGGGAACATTTGTCTCACCCAGTGGCGTTCGTTGTATCTGGCTTCGTCATGGTCTTGCTTGCTTTAAAGATCGCCTGAAGGCATTGTCTGATAAGGTAGCTGGTGAAGGCTTGATCCTCACTGAGTCTCAAGTCGCGGCGATGGAACGCAAGAAAGACGACGATGAGGCTTGTGGCGAGATAGAGACGGCACACCCTGGTTATCTTGGCTCGCAAGATACTTACTATGTCGGTACTTTCAAAGGCATTGGTCGGGTTTATCAACAAACGTTTGTTGATACTTACAGCAAGGTCGCTCACGCGAAACTGTACCCGACTAAAACACCGATTACGGCAGCTGACATGCTCAATGACCGCGTCCTCCCATTCTACGAAGAACAACGTTTGCCTATGTTGCGCATTTTGACAGATAGAGGGACGGAGTATTGTGGGCGAGCTGACCAGCATGATTATCAGCTTTATATGGCGTTGAACAATATCGAACACACCAAAACCAAGGTCAAATCACCTCAGACGAATGGTATTTGTGAGCGATTCCATAAGACGATCCTCAATGAGTTTTATCAAGTCGCTTTGCGTAAGAAAATTTACCAATCGATTGATGAACTGCAACTCGACCTTGACGAATGGTTGCTCAAATACAATACTCAACGAACTCACCAAGGCAAAATGTGCTGCGGGAGGACGCCGATGGAAACACTCATCGACGGACAAGCTATCTGGAAGGAAAAGTTTGTGAATTAAACTTAACCTGACAGTCGGTTACTGATAATTGGGTAACTGTCAGATCAAATCTGAATTTCTACAACTAATTTCTTATTAAGTTCCTGCAAAACTTTCGGCAGTTGAATTAATTTCATGATGCGTCCTAAGAACATGTATGAGATCGAAATACATAATTCTCGTCTCCTCTTTTTTTCCCTTTTTTTCCATGTTTAAGAATCTAAACCCATTCTTTTCATAAAATTTTATGACATTCTCTTCGTTATAAGCATCAACAACTAGAAACCTACAACCGGTCTTGTTACCAAAAGTAAACCAGCCTTTTAAATAATCGAGAATTTGAGTCCCTGAACCTTTTCCATGTAAATCTTTATTAACTCCGAGCCTACCGATTTTAACCGCTGGTGAAGATGAATATCTTTTTCTTTTAGGAATTTTCTTTTTGACGCGTTCTCGTGCCGAACGGCCTGAGCAATCGCTCACTCGGATGGCATCATTAGAAAGGCTGAAAAAACCAAGAATTGTATCGTCATTCTTAGCGATATATGTGGCAGAAATTAGCTCACGGCTACCAAGTACCGAGTCTGTATGATAGAACTCGTCAAGATCAGAATCTCCACAAGTAAAGTCCGGTCGTTGCTCTTCTGGCAACAGCCGGACTAAATCAAGCTTTCCTGACTTCGAATTTGTTGAAGTTATTTTTTATCCTCTCGTACTCTTCACGAGACACTTTGTTGGATTCATCAGCTTTCATGGCTTCACTGAATCTTTTTGCATCTTCGCCTGTAAGCACGGGGATCTCTTTTACTGCTCGTGCCATAGCTTTTTACCTCTCTCCAATGGTTATCGACATGTCTTTGAGCGGCAAAACTTACAAAAAGTTTAATTATTATTTACTGACGCCCTAGTCAATAACTAGACGCATTGTATACAGGTAATGCTCAAAAGTTAAATAACCTTGGCAAATACACCGTTTAGCCACTGTTAACAATCAACAAAAATAAGGCAATAAACATACCTATTGGTCGCAGTTTGAAGGTTTCTCATTGAACCCAACCTGAATTTCCTACTTTAAAAAAACCGTAAAAGGCCTATCCGTTATGTATATTTCAATACGCTGGAGGTAGTGAACCCTACAGTGAAAATTGCCTTTAATTGTAGAAGTTTAGACCCAATCTGACACATCACTAAATCAAGCGGAGCGTAGCGACGCTTGATTTAGTGAGAGTTACCCGCTTTGATGTAACTGCAACGTAAACATCAAAACACAAAGAGGTAACTCTCATGATTCATACTAATGACAAAGTTATAAAACATAAAGTTGGTCTACTCAATCTCGCTGAAGAACTCGGCAATGTCTCAAAAGCCTGCAAGATGATGGGTTTGTCCAGAGATACATTTTATCGCTACAAAGAAGCGGCTGATGAAGGCGGTGTAGAAGCCTTGTTTGATCGTAATCGGCGTACCCCAAATCTTAAAAACAGAATCGACCCGGCTATTGAAACCGTTGTGCTCGAGTATGCACTGGAAGAGCCCGCACATGGTCAAACGCGCACCAGTAACGAGCTGCGCAAACGGGGAACATTTGTCTCACCCAGTGGCGTTCGTTGTATCTGGCTTCGTCATGGTCTTGCTTGCTTTAAAGATCGCCTGAAGGCATTGTCTGATAAGGTAGCTGGTGAAGGCTTGATCCTCACTGAGTCTCAAGTCGCGGCGATGGAACGCAAAAAAGACGACGATGAGGCTTGTGGCGAGATAGAGACGGCACACCCTGGTTATCTTGGCTCGCAAGATACTTACTATGTCGGTACTTTCAAAGGCATTGGTCGGGTTTATCAACAAACGTTTGTTGATACTTACAGCAAGGTCGCTCACGCGAAACTGTACCCGACTAAAACACCGATTACGGCAGCTGACATGCTCAATGACCGCGTCCTCCCATTCTACGAAGAACAACGTTTGCCTATGTTGCGCATTTTGACAGATAGAGGGACGGAGTATTGTGGGCGAGCTGACCAGCATGATTATCAGCTTTATATGGCGTTGAACAATATCGAACACACCAAAACCAAGGTCAAATCACCTCAGACGAATGGTATTTGTGAGCGATTCCATAAGACGATCCTCAATGAGTTTTATCAAGTCGCTTTGCGTAAGAAAATTTACCAATCGATTGATGAACTGCAACTCGACCTTGACGAATGGTTGCTCAAATACAATACTCAACGAACTCACCAAGGCAAAATGTGCTGCGGGAGGACGCCGATGGAAACACTCATCGACGGACAAGCTATCTGGAAGGAAAAGTTTGTGAATTAAACTTAACCTGACAGTCGGTTACTGATAATTGGGTAACTGTCAGATCAAATCTGAATTTCTACATTTCAACTCATAAATCAGGCGCACCTCGTAAAGGTTGCGCCTTTTTTATGCGTGTCTGTTTAAAGTGACATATAACCGTGATACTTGGAAATGCTTCTTTGCAGGAGCGACTATGCGCATCGTCGTGTCTAGCTAGCCCTGAATAAAAAGAATACATCGCTCTGGACAACAGCTCCTGCGTTGTTCTACCTACGTGCATCCTGCACTCGTACCAACGCCATCCCTGAAGTTGTCTAAAACGCGCATTTCCAAGTATCACGGGGATAGAATTAACCAGATGCTCCTTAAGATAGAAATGTTATGATGTATGTAACGTAACTTTCTTCTTTAAACAAATGCTTAAGAAAAATAATTTCTTTTTGATCGGCCCAATGGGATCTGGTAAAACCACGATTGGTCGACAATTGGCACGTCGTATGAAGAAAACTTTTCACGATAGTGATCATGAAATTGAAGAGCATACGGGGGCAAGTATCTCACTGATCTTCGATATCGAAGGTGAAGAGGGATTTCGCATGCGTGAAAAAGCGATCATTGATGAATTAACCCAACAAGAAAATATAGTGCTTTCCACAGGTGGAGGCGTTATCTTAAACGTTGAAAATCGAAAGCTTCTCAAAAGTCGTGGAACTGTCATTTATTTACATGCATCCTTAAAAAAATTGTTCTATCGCACTAGCAGAGACAAAAAGCGCCCCTTATTACAAACAGAAGATCCACGTGAGAAATTGCGACAAATAGTTGAAGAACGCGATCCACTTTATCGACAAACAGCTGACTTGATTGTCGGAACAGAGGGCCGCACAGTACATCAGGTCGTTAGTTACATATTTCGAGAGGTTAGGACAAGCCAAAAATAGGCGAGTCCGAAAGTAAAGAAAACAATGAAAAAATCCCAACAAAAAACAGACAATAAAAAAAACTCAGAAAAGAAACCATGAAAGCCTTAACTGTCGAATTGGGAGAACGTTCCTACCCTATCTATATTGGACAAGATCTACTAGGTCGATCAGAACTATATAACCAGCATATTCGTGGGCAACAGATACTGATTGTCACCAATACCACGGTGGCTCCGTTGTATCTCGGCATCCTCGAAAAAGCGTTAGAATTATATTCTGTTGAATCGGTCATTTTGCCTGACGGTGAGGAATATAAAACTTTACAGACTCTGGATTTGATCATGACGGCATTACTGGAGAAAAGGTTAGATCGTAGTGTCACTTTGATTGCATTAGGGGGGGGGGTAATCGGTGATATGGCCGGTTTCGCTGCGGCATGTTACCAGCGTGGTGTTGATTTTATTCAAGTACCGACGACATTATTATCTCAAGTAGATTCATCCGTTGGAGGCAAAACAGCTGTTAATCATCCTCTTGGCAAAAATATGATCGGTGCTTTTTACCAACCTCGTTGTGTGATCGCTGACATTGACACACTTAACACGCTCGATGATCAGCAATTGAGTGCAGGTCTGGCAGAGGTGATCAAATATGGCATGCTTGGAAATCAAACATTTTTTGAATGGCAAGAAAAGCACATGTCAGAACTTATTGATCGTAATTCGGAAAAGTTGATCTATGCCGTTGAGCAGTCCTGTCAAGACAAAGCGGATATTGTTGCAAAAGACGAACGTGAGTCAGGTGTCCGTGCATTACTCAATCTCGGACATACATTTGGACATGCGATAGAAGCCGGCATGGGTTATGGAAAATGGCTACATGGTGAGGCTGTAGCAGCGGGAATGGTGATGGCAATGGACTTATCACAACGTTCAGGGTGGGTTACTGAGCAGGATACACAACGGCTGATCAGTTTACTTGAAGCCGCTAATCTACCCACCAAAGCACCACAAGAACTCTCTGCGGAAAAAATGTTAGAACTAATGGCAGTAGATAAAAAAGCCTCGCAAGGAATGATCAGACTAGTCTTGGTAAAAGCAATTGGTGAGACTATTGTGGCTGCAGAGTACGATCAAAAGTTGTTAATGAAAACTCTAAGCAGTTGTTGCGATTGATAATGACCAACCAACGTCTGTGAACAAAATTCCTCTCGCGCCCTATGCTGCAACGGATCAAAATTCCCGAGGTCGCATATATTCTGAAACAGATCCAGAATATCGCTCCTGCTACCAACGTGATCGTGACCGGATTGTCCACGCCTCAGCCTTTCGGAGACTGGAATATAAAACCCAAGTTTTCGTAAATCATGAGGGCGATATGTTCCGAACGCGACTGACACATTCGCTGGAAGTTGCCCAAATTGCTCGGACAATTACCCGCGCATTAAACTTGAATGAAGACTTGGCTGAAGCAATTAGCCTGGCACATGATCTTGGTCATACTCCTTTTGGTCATGCCGGCCAGGACACTTTGAATGCATGTATGAAAGGATACGGTGGTTTTGAGCATAATCTCCAGTCATTACGAATTGTGGATCAACTAGAAGAAAAATATGCTGGTTTTGATGGTTTAAACCTGACCCATGAAACTCGAGAAGGGATTCTTAAACACTGTAAGAAAAATAAGGCCAAAGAGTTAGGTGAGATAGGGCAGCGCTTCCTGAAAAAAGAGCAACCATCGTTAGAGGCACAACTGGTGAACATTGCCGATACGATTGCTTATAACAATCATGATGTAGACGATGGGTTACGTTCCGGGTTGATCACAGAAGAGCAACTTTGTGACACTGTTTTGTTTAAAGAGCACTATTTATATGTAAAAGAAACCTGGCCCGATCTTGATCAAAAACGCCAACGATATGAAACTATTCGAAGAATGATAAATGAGCTTACGATTGATTTAGTCACCACCAGTAAAGCCGCGATCACAAAAGCCGATCCACAAAATATAGATGATGTTCGTCAATGCGGAGAGGCTTTAATCCTGTTTAGTGAAAAAATGCGTAGGAAAAATCTAGAAATAAAACGTTTTTTGCGCGATCATCTCTACCATCATTACAAAGTCCATCGTATGACAGTTAGAGCAGATAACATCATCCGAGGATTATTTGGGGCATTTATTAATGATCCATTTTTATTACCCCACGATGTCAAACAACGCAGGCAAATTCGTGATGAAGATAAAATGCAATTAGCACGCCGGGTAGCAGATTATATTGCCGGTATGACGGATCGATATGCGATCGAAGAATTTGATCGAATTGTTGGTGGGTGAATATACCCGTGCTACTTGAAACTGCAGGTTTCAAGTAGCACGGGTATTAGAGAAGGTGAATAAATAAAGAATGATGCTAATATCATATTCAGGTATCAGTAGAGGGGATGCACATGGACGAACAAAATAACGATTTTTTTGCCCAACTAGGTTTAGATAGCGATCCCTTTCCTGCCGAGATAGATAGTTCTTTCTATTTCGAAAATCCCGATCTGCTACAACGTCTGGATATGATCCAGCATTTGATCGGTTTCTCTAATCAGATGATATTTATCACTGGCCAACAAGGGGTTGGAAAAACCTCAATGCTGCATCGTTTGGAATATTATGCCCCAGAAAATTGGCGTATCTGTCGGATCCAGGCAAATCCGATGCTAAACACACCAACCCTGTTACGTCTGCTAACTGATGGATTTGAGCTTGAAATTTCCGCGGATGCTGGTGATATGTTTCAGGTTTATACAGAGGCTCTACAAGCATACGTCCAAACACTTGAACGCGCTATGTTGAACCCCGTGGTTTTGATCGATAATGCCCACGAACTACCGGTCGATGCGTTCACTATGTTATTTGGTTTTATGCAGCAGGAAGGTAGTCATTCGGGTATGAAAATGGCATTGTTCTGTGAACCACAGATCAACGTCATGCTTGAGTCTCCGCAACTTAAATCTTTATCGCAGAATTTGACCCATCAATTGGAAATTCCTTCGTTTGATGAAAAGCAAACGAGAGGCTACCTTGAACAAAGACTAATGCATGCTGGCCTTAGCAAAGATTTTCCCTTCCTTTCAGAAGTTGTACATAAAATCCACCGAGAATCGGGTGGGATCGCTGGCAAGATACATATACTTGCACAACAGGCTTTACTTGATGGAAGTACCCAAAATGAACCGCCACCATTACCAGTGGTTGATGAGATAATGGATCTTGAAGATGATGCTACGCCTTCTGCAATGTCTGCCTCGAAGAGAGCAATAGAAAAAGTAGTGCCTATCGGTCGTAAGTTCCAGAGTTGGCAAATTGGGGTAGTGGCTGTCGTGTTTGTTCTACTCGCTGCTGTACTTTGGTTAACAAGTCAATTTGGTGATACAACCGAATCGATGATCGCTGAAGAGTTTCCCCGCGATTTAAAACCTGAGCAAGAAGATAACAATATAGAAGAGCCGGAAGCGCTTAATCCCAGTTTGTTCGTGGAAACTTCTTCTTCCGAGGAAGTTACTACGATTGAGCCAGAAACGGGTACAGAAAAAGGGCAGGATCTAGGTGCTAAAGAAACTGATTTTGTGAGAGGAGAAACTTCGCTAGAAGAGCTAACCCAAAGAGAAGTAGTCGAAGAGATTGAAGTGATTGTTTCACCAGACGTTCGAAAAGAGGAAGCTTCAAAAGCTGAGAAAAATAAGACCCATGCCCATGAGCCTGGTTTGAAAGAAGAAATAGTTGAACCGTATCGTCAGTTTGTAGAAGTTCTAGAAGTACCGGATAAAAAACCAGAGCAACCAAGCGAAACAGCTCATCAGCAAAGTGAAATTACAGTTCAAATCGATGAAAATGGAAAACCTCAAGTTGTCGGTATTGAATTATCGGCAGCAGAATCGCTCAAAATAGTAGAAAAATTAATAGAAAATCAAGTGAGAAAACCAACAACCCGTTTGCCGGATGTAACGACAGAAACAGCTATTATTAATCAAAAAGAAACACCAAAAGAACAGGCTTTAACTGCGGTAATTCAACCAGAACCTGCTATACAGGAACAAGCCATTACGAAAATACCTAAAAAAGATGTTGTAGCTACTTCAACAGCAATTGTTGAACAACAAGTTGAGCCATTAAGTACTCCATTTATTGGGATTAAAGATGGTGCCTGGTTGCGAGCACAAGATGATAATCTATTCGTGTTACAACTTTTGGGAACATATGATCAACTGGCAATGCGTAAGATTATTAATGAAAATCAGCTGGGTAATGTTGCGTGGTTTACAACGTTGCTTAATGATGAGCCGTGGTATGTCGTTGTAAAAGGACCGTTTATAGATAGTTCTTCAGCCACTGCTTCGGCGGTCTCACTGCCCGCTGAAATTCGTCGCCGCAAACCCTGGCCAAGAACAATAGCTAGTGTCAAAAAAGCGATGGATTTAATACAATGAGATCTTTGCACGAAAGCTATTTTCATCCCATGCGATGTTAAAACATTGCTTAACCGGTCATTTATCATGCATAAACTCCCTCTTTGCGCATGTTTTTGCCTTGCCTGGAAACGAAATATTCTTCCGTGCAAAGGTCTGACAATAAATTAACCACTCGTTAAACCTGACTACTCTATCCTCTTAAGAGAAACTCAGAAAACTCACCATTATTGAGCTTTTGGGTAATGCGTGTTCGTTCCTGAATCGTGACATTTTGACAACTCGACGCTATACTCTCCGGCCTTTTGCTTTCAATTGGACGAAAAAAGAAAGTTTCATGACATCTATACCCAAGTTCCTTGAGAATGCCTGTTTCAGCGAGGCAATACGGTTTTGCAACAAGGCAACGTACGCAGGCAATGGTGGTTCCATTTCCAAGGACGTTAACGCGGTTGCAGAGCCGCATTGCCTCGCCTTTTGGGTGGTCATGAAGCCCTCCCTCGCGGCGTTCTGTTTTTTGATAATGGAACCACCGTTATCTGCAAAACAGGCCTTGTCAGGAAGCGCATCATGACCACTGAAACAAGCACTCTCAAGGAACTTGGGTATAGAACTCAAGCTCCTACTTCCGGCCTTTATCGCCCAGAATTCGAAAAAGACAATTGTGGTTTTGGTTTGATCGCTCATATGGATGGTAAGCCAAGTGTAAATCTTGTAAATACGGCAATTATTTCACTTTGTCGTTTGACGCATCGCGGTGCAGTTTCAGCCGATGGAAAGACTGGTGATGGCTGTGGTTTATTAATGAAAAAACCACACGCATTTTTACAAGTTGTCGCCCAAGAAAATTTGTTTGATCTCGCTGAAGTTTATGCGGTAGGCATGGTTTTTCTTAGCCATGATAAGGATCTCGCCAACACCACACGTCAAACACTCGAAAAAGAAATATCACAAGAAGGGTTGGAAGTCCTCGGCTGGCGAGAAGTGCCAGTTAATCCAGATGCTTGTGGTGAAGATGCGGCCTTATCACGACCACAAATTGAACAAATATTCGTCAATGCGCCCAAAGGCCTGTCAGAAGAAGATTTCAATCGTCATCTGTTCGTTGCTCGTCGTCGTACAGAAAAGGCATTAGAAGAAAATGATCCAGTCTTTTATATTCCGAGTCTATCTTCACATGTAATCTCTTATAAAGGTCTGGTGATGCCTGCCCATTTAGGTGAGTTTTATCTGGATCTAACGCATGAAAAAATGGCTTCATCGTTGTGTGTTTTCCATCAGCGATTTTCGACGAATACCTGGCCACAGTGGCGACTGGCTCAACCTTTTCGCTACCTCGCGCATAATGGTGAGATCAACACCATTCGAGGTAATCGTAACTGGGCGTTGGCGCGTGGTGGAAATATTCAGTCAGTATTGATCCCTGATATGGAGGATATTTGTCCGTTTGTATCTCAATCTGGTTCGGACTCATCTTCACTGGATAATATGCTAGAAGTGTTGATCGCAGGCGGCAAAGATATTTTCGAAGCGATGCGTATGTTGGTTCCACCTGCCTGGCAAAATATGGAATTTATGGATCCGGATCTGCGAGCACTGTATCAATATAATGCGATGCGCATGGAGCCTTGGGATGGCCCTGCAGGAATTGTATTAACAGACGGTCGTTACGCGGCTTGCTTGCTCGACAGGAATGGCTTGCGTCCTTCTCGTTATGTGATCACAAAAGATCGACATATCACATTAGCCTCAGAGATTGGCGTTTATGAATATGATCCTGCCGATGTGGTTGAAAAAGGTCGTCTTGGCCCCGGTCAAATGTTAGCGGTCGATACGCATACTGGCAAAATGATCCTGCCGCAAGAAGTCGATGAGATGTTGAAATCCAGGCATCCGTATAAATCCTGGATCAATCAAAATACACAAGTTTTAGAAGCCCCGTTCAACTATGAACTTTTAACTGAGCATCCGTTGGAAAAAGATCAACTTGAAGCTTATTTAAAACTTTTCCAGGTGACCTACGAAGAGCGTGATCAAATTTTGCGCGTCCTTGCAGAAGCCGGTCAAGAAGCCATAGGCTCAATGGGCGATGATACGCCGATGCCGGTTTTGTCTGTACATACACGATCAGTTTTTGATAATTTCCGTCAGCAATTTGCCCAGGTGACCAACCCTCCGATTGATCCGCTACGCGAAAATATCGTTATGTCACTGAATACCTATCTTGGTGCGGAGAAAAATCTGTTCGACGAAGGGCCACAACATACTGAGCGACTATTATTGAATTCGCCAATTATCGGCAGTGGGAAATTTCATAGTCTGTTAGAAGATAATCCGATGTTCGAGCATGAAAAACTCGATCTAAATTATCCGATAGATAGAGATCTAAAGTCCGCAGTAGAAAACCTTTGCGAGCAAGCGGTTAAGGCTGTCGAGAATGGTAAAACTTTATTAGTTTTATCGGATAGAAATATTTCCAATGATAAGTTGCCAGTTCATGCAGCGCTTGCCACTGGCGCGATCCATCACCGATTGATTGTGGAAGGTTCACGTTGTAAAGCAAACATTATTGTTGAAACAGCCACTGTACGCGATCCGCATCACTTTGCAGTATTGATCGGTTATGGTGCAAGTGCGGTTTATCCATTCCTTGCTTATCAAACGATAAACGATATGGTTCGTAGAGGTGAGATCAAAAATCCTGATACCAATCGTTTGGCTAAATCTTATCGAAAAGGCATACAGAAAGGGCTACTGAAGATCCTCTCGAAAATGGGGATTTCGACGATGACTAGTTATCGAGGTGCTCAGTTATTCGAGATCGTAGGTTTGAATGAGGATGTCGTTGATCTGTGTTTCTGCGGTACTGTCAGCCGAATTCAAGGCATGAGTTTCAGCGATATAGAAACAGATCTTAAGTCGCTTGCAAAAGAGGCCTGGAATAAACGTAAACCGATCCGCCAAGGTGGTTTATTGAAATATATCCACGGTGGTGAATACCATGCCTACAATCCGGATGTTATACAGAAATTACATGCCGCAGTAGAAAGTGGTGATTTTGCAGACTATAAAGAATATGCCGATGAAGTGAATAATCGTCCGGCGACCGCTTTTCGCGATTTAATGAAACTGCGTGATGATGTTGAGTCTATTGAAATTGATCAAGTTGAACCAATTGAAGAAATTTTAAGCCGTTTTGATTCAGCCGGCATGTCGCTAGGCGCACTTTCTCCTGAAGCGCACGAATCATTAGCAGTTGCGATGAATCGACTCGGTGGTCGATCAAATTCTGGTGAGGGTGGCGAAGATCCAATTCGCTATGGAACAGATAAAGTCTCCAAGATTAAACAAGTAGCTTCCGGTCGCTTTGGAGTAACGCCACATTATTTAGTTAATGCAGAAGTCTTGCAAATCAAAGTTGCACAAGGTGCTAAACCGGGTGAAGGTGGTCAATTACCGGGTGATAAAGTCAATCCTATGATTGCGTCATTGCGCTTCTCCAAACCGGGCGTCGCATTAATTTCGCCACCACCACATCACGATATTTATTCGATTGAAGATTTGGCCCAACTAATTTTTGATCTAAAACAAGTTAATCCGCAGGCATTAGTTTCAGTAAAGTTGGTTGCCGAAGCAGGCGTTGGGACAATCGCTGTTGGTGTTGCAAAAGCCTATGCAGATTTGATCACGATTTCTGGATATGACGGTGGAACCGGTGCAAGCCCACTGACCTCTGTGAAATATGCCGGTGGGCCTTGGGAATTGGGCTTGACCGAAACTCATCAGTCATTACGTGCGAATAATTTACGTAATAAAGTTCGTTTGCAAACTGACGGCGGTTTAAAAACCGGGCTAGACGTGATCAAAGGCGCGATCCTCGGTGCAGAATCGTTTGGCTTCGGCACAGGTCCAATGGTTGGGTTGGGTTGTAAGTATCTACGGATCTGTCATTTGAACAATTGTGCGACAGGCATTGCCACACAAGATAAAGATCTGCGTACCTTACACTTCAAACCAAACGGCGTACAAAAAGTGATGAATTATTTCAAGTTTATTGCTCAGGATGTTCGTGAGTTAATGGCGCGATTAGGCGTAGCAAAAATGACCGATTTGATCGGGCGAACTGATCTATTGGAATTAATTGATGGAGCAACATCGCGACAAGGTAAACTTGATTTATCACCAATACTTTCTGATCATGGCATTGATACTGATAAGCCACGGTATTGTGATGAAGAAAAAAATGAACCCTACGATAAAGGTGAATTAGCCGAACAAATGTTGGATCAAATTCGCGATGCTGTGGTTAATAAAACCGGTGGCGAATTCAACTTCGATATACATAACTATAATCGCTCTATCGGTGCACGTTTGTCCGGTGAAATTGCCCGACATCATGGCAACCAAGGAATGACGGATAAACCAATCAAGATCAACTTGAAAGGTTCAGCCGGACAAAGTTTTGGTGTCTGGAATGCGGGTGGGTTGGAAATGAAACTCGATGGCGATGCGAATGATTATGTAGGTAAAGGCATGGCGGGCGGAAAACTCGTGATTGCGCCTCCTGCGGTAAGCACTTTTGAATCCCACAAAACCGTGATCATGGGCAATACTTGTCTTTACGGTGCGACGGGCGGAAAACTATTTGCAGCCGGTCAAGCAGGTGAACGTTTTGCTGTTCGTAATTCTGGAGTCACTACAGTTGTTGAAGGGATTGGTGACCATGGTTGTGAATACATGACGGGTGGCGTGGTCGTTGTGTTAGGTAAAACCGGTGTTAATTTCGGTGCTGGCATGACTGGCGGGCTTTCCTTTGTTCTTGATATGGACAGGATTTTTTATGATCAATTTAATCACGAATTGATCGACACCCACCGACTCTTACCAGAAGATATGGAAGAATATCGCAGCTACCTTAAAGAATTGATCAGAGAGCATGTTGAAGAAACTGGTAGTGTTTTTGGTCAAGAAATTTTGGAAAACTTTTCTGACTATGTCGGCAAATTTTGGCTGGTTATTCCGAAAGCTGCAGATTTGAATGAGCTACTTGGCAGTTTGCTCGACGCAGCCTAAGCATAAAGTTTAACTGGGATAAATATGGCAACAAAGCGAAATAATTTTGAATTTCTTGATCGGCCACGTAAAGATCCAGAAAAAGTAGCCGCTCCGATTCGGATCAAAAAATGGGGCGAAATCTACGGCGAATTTGATGCCCAATCAGCCAGTAAACAATCTGCTCGATGTCTTGAGTGTGGTAATCCATATTGTGAATGGAAATGTCCGGTTCATAACTACATTCCCAACTGGTTAAAACTGGTTGAAGAAGGCAATTTATTTGAAGCCGCCGAATTGTCACATAAAACAAATTCTTTACCCGAAATCTGTGGCCGGATCTGTCCACAAGATCGACTTTGTGAAGGTGCTTGTACTTTAAATGATGGTTTCGGAGCCGTTACAATAGGCTCGATCGAAAAGTATATTACTGATGAAGCAGTTAAACAGGGTTGGAAACCCGACATGTCACATGTCGTTCCAACGGGTAAAAAAGTTGCCATCATCGGTGCAGGACCAGCCGGTTTAGGCTGTGCAGATATTCTTGTTCGAAATGGTGTCGAACCTGTTGTTTATGATAGTTATGAAGAGATCGGCGGCTTACTGACCTTTGGAATTCCTCCCTTTAAATTAGAAAAAGAAGTGGTTCTAACGCGTCGTAAAATGATGGAAGAAATGGGCGTTAAATTCGTTCTTAATACAGAGATCGGTAAAGACATTCCATTCCAGAAATTGCTGGATGACTATGATGCCGTTTTCCTCGGTATGGGAACCTACACTTATATGAAAGGTGGTTTCCCTGGTGAAGATCTTCCCGGTGTTCATGAGTCACTTCCCTATCTTGTTTCAAACATAAATCGTCTGATGGAATTTGAAAAAGATCCTGCTGACTTTATTGATCTCGAAGGTCAAAAAGTTGTTGTTCTCGGTGGTGGTGATACCGCGATGGATTGTGTTCGTACTGCGGTACGACAAGGTGCGACAGAAGTGCAATGTGCTTACCGACGCGATGAAAAAAATATGCCCGGTTCAGCACGAGAAGTTCAGAATGCAAAAGAAGAAAACGTAGAGTTCTTATGGAATCGTCAACCGATTGAGATCATAGGAACCGATAAAGTCGAAGGTGTGAAAGTTGTTCGTACCACATTAAGCAAACCGGATAACCGAGGTCGAAGTATTCCAGAAGTTGTTCCCGGTAGTGAAGAAATTTTACCTGCAGATGCAGTGGTGATCGCATTTGGTTTTCGCCCAAGTCCTGCCTCTTGGTTTGATGAATTTGGAATTGAAGTGAACGACTGGCAAGGGGTAAACACCAAAGGTAAACTTAAAGGCCAAACGAGTAATCCGAAAGTTTTTTCTGGTGGTGATATGGTGCGCGGATCAGATTTAGTCGTAACCGCCGTGTTTGATGGACGTGAAGCCGCGGAAGGAATTCTCGATTACTTAGAAATATAAAAATGTGGAATTTCGGCTATGTCTTCATGCTTAAAAAATGATCGTTTCCTGAGAGCTTTATTAAAGCAACCTGTCGATATGACGCCCGTCTGGATGATGCGGCAAGCAGGCCGTTATCTGCCGGAGTATCGCGCCACTCGCAAAAAAGCAGGTGACTTTCTCACACTGTGCAAAACGCCTGAATATGCTTGTGAAGTCACGCTTCAGCCATTGGAACGCTACGAGCTTGATGCGGCAATTTTGTTTTCTGACATTCTTACTATTCCAGATGCGATGGGACTGGGTTTATCTGTCAACGAAGGGGTCGGACCCCAATTTGAACGAACCGTAACAACAGAAAAAGATATTAATAACTTGATCGTCCCTGATCCTGAAGATGATCTGGGTTACGTAATGGATGCCGTTAGGCTGATCAAATCTGAATTGGATGGTCGAGTTCCACTGATTGGTTTTTCTGGTAGCCCGTGGACCTTAGCGACCTATATGATCAAAGGTGGATCATCGAAAGATCACAGTGAGATCAAAACGATGATGTATCAACAGCCAGAATTACTACACAAACTTCTGTCGACGATTACAGAATCTGTCATTAGTTATCTCAATGCACAAATCGCTGCTGGCGTTGAAACTGTAATGGTTTTTGATACTTGGGGTGGCGTGTTAACCACCAATGATTACGAAGCGTTTTCATTACAATACATGCGAAAAATTGTTCAGAGTTTGGATACGGGAACCGGTGAAGACAGAATTCCTGCGATTGTGTTTACCAAAGGCGGTGGTGGTTGGTTAGAACAAATTGCCGATACCGGCTGTGATGCTTTAGGACTCGATTGGACCATAGAAATCGGTGACGCACGAGCAAGAATTGGTGACAGAGTTGCACTCCAAGGCAATATGGATCCAGCCATGTTACGAGCACCAGATGAGCGAATCAGACAAGAAGTGAAACACATTATTGAAAGTTATGGCGAAGGAAGCGGACACGTTTTCAACCTTGGTCATGGAATCACACCGGATATTGATCCTGAAAAGGTTGGCGTTTTTATCGATGCTGTTCATGAATTCAGCAAATAATTATCTTTTTGTCCGATTTTGGCGTTGGATCAATTTCTGCGATCCTCATGTATGGTTTATACACTGCGGTTCTCGAAATTAATCCGCCTTAAACTCGAACAAAAATCTGAATTATTAGAGATAATTAATTTCATATGAGATCAAAAATAATTCTTGCAATAAAAGGTATGTGCATGGGAACTGCAGATGTGATCCCCGGAGTCAGTGGCGGCACGATGGCTTTCATCCTCGGGATTTACGAACAGCTTCTTGCTGCAATAAAATCATTTGACCTCGAATGCTTAAAACGATTATTCACCGGCGATCTAAAAGGTGCAATCACACGACCGCATTTCGGATTTATTATCCCACTGTTCATTGGGATTATCGCGGCACTGATGTTCTTCACGCGAGTCATTCCCTTACCGAAATTAATCATCAGCCAACCAGAATTGATCTACGGATTATTCTTTGGGCTTATTCTCGGATCAATTATTGTCCTGCTCAAACATATCGGTGAGATTAAACTAAAAGATCTGATTACGATCGGCGGGGGGATTGCTATTGGACTTTTGGTCGTAACCATGACACCAAAAGATACGCCGGATGCGAGTTGGTTTATTTTCTTCTGCGGCGCGATAGCAATCACCGCCATGATTCTGCCAGGAATTTCAGGATCATTTATTCTTTTGATCCTCGGAAAATACGCTCACATACTTGATGGTATCAGCCATTTTAATCTAAGTATCTTGATCCCCTTCGCCCTCGGTGCTGCGAGTGGATTAATTTTCTTCAGCCGTTTTCTTTCATGGTTGTTAGCCCATTTCCATAAAGCGACTTTATTAATCATAAATGGAATATTGATTGGATCACTTTGGGTGATCTGGCCATTTCAAAATCGAGAATATGTAGAAGTAAGAGAAAAGAAACGCTTGATTGATTCAACGCCGATCTTGCCTGAATCATTCGATTCGATGGTAATCAATTCACTAATATTAATGTTGGTGGGTTTTTCGTTGGTGTTGTTTATTGGATATCTGGGAACGCGTAAAAAAGCAGCTTAGATTCAATGTGAAATAAGAAAGAACAACTTATTAAATAAATCTGGTTAGTAATCTGATAGTTCTGTGGTCTCGGCTTTGAGATCCTTCGCAAAGCTCAGGATGACGAATTTTCTTCAACTAAAACGTCATTCTGACGACGCGAGGAGGAAGAATCTCATGAACGAAGTAATTAAGGTGCTCGTTATAGAAGTAAACTCTAGCAACGAGTCCAAGCTAATTAAGTCTGTCCCATTTCCTGGATCAAATAATCTTCCATTAACTGCTTTATTTTTGTTTGATATTTAACATCTTCCAATTGGCATTTACCCCGGAACGTATTTAGAAGATTTTCAGGAATTTTTATACTGATCAATTTTGAAGGGGATTTGGGTTTTTGACGATGAAGATTAGAAAAATCTTCCAGAAAGTTGAGAATGTCATCTGCACCAAGATCGGCACAACGTTGTAAATAAGTAGCATTAAATTTTTGTACAGTCTTCATCAAAGTCCCTCTTTCAATTGTAATAACGCTTTAACATCTTCCAGGTCTTGCGGTCGACCACTTTCCTTTTTCATCTCGATCAAATCATTTAGCGAAAGTAATTTGATCGCACCATTACCGGTTTTAATACTCTTAGTTCGCTTCCCAGCCAGATCATAATTAATAATAATATCGATCTGACGATCAGGTCGATTCTTATCGACAAACTGCCACGCGATTAAATTTCGATTATTAATATACTCATCCCGAAACTGAAAAATATTTTCAGCAGTTACCGGAAGATGAGACTCTAACCCAAGGCTCTTCAACGCTTCTTCAAGCTTTTTTAAATTCGCCAGCGACCACTTCGTCACAAAATCGATATCAAACGTACCACGAACCGCACCATGCAAAGCAACGGCATAACCACCAACAATCGCGTATGGAATACGTTTAGCGGCCAACAAGTCACAAACTTCATTAATTAGCATAAGTATATACTAGTATATACCATAATATTAAAAGTGCCTTGCTGTAAGGAATAATAGTTCAATAAAAATTTGTTAACTAAAGACAACTAATCAACAGTAGAATTCAATTATACCGGGCTTAATAGTAGTATTTTGTCCTTTTAATTGATTAAGTATCAAAAGGACATAATGAATATAAAACAAGTTCTCTTTGTTGCGGCCATATTAATGTCTGGTTGTGCTTCAAACCACAATTTAAATGAAGATGGTGTAAACCGATTTGGCGGTGGAGGTTTCCGTGATAGTGAGATTCTTATTGGTTTTCATAAACTTATGGTCAGAACAAATTCTGGTTTATCGGAGAATTTGTCAACTGCTCGGGAAGCTTGGAAAAAAAGAGCGACTGAACTATGTGATGGTTCTGGTTATAAAGATATTAAAATCCATGAGAATTCCTATAACGCTAGTTCTGGTGGTGAATTTGAACCACCATGGCCATTAATTCGTACTAAAAGAACTGGTTATATTTTATGTACACCCTCAACTACGACTCTTGAGGATGTAGAAGAATATTTAGCAAATCGAGGGCGTAAAATAAATTGAAATATAATATATTATTGATTACTTCGATATTATTGATAAGCAGTTGTGTATCGTATCAACCGATACCAGAAGGTTACACAGGTCCTACTACGACTATTTATGATAGTTCGGAAACAAATATCTCCAACAAAGGTCTTTTTCTTCCAGTTAACTACTGTCAATGGCAGGAATATATCCACTAGTTCTGGTGAAACTTATGAAGCTAATTATGGGAGAGGTTTTGCTATGAATCCCGTTACTGCAGTTAGACAAGTTCCTGCGGAAAGTTCAAAGTTAAAGATAGAAGGAATTACATACTTTGCTGCACCAATTTTAAATCTACTAAGTGAGAGTTTTAGTGCTGAAGGCGAGGTCGAGCTGGATGTTTCAGAGGGGCATAGTTACTACGTAAAAGGGGAGCTTTCAAAAGAATATTCAGCCATCTGGATTGAAGACAATAATGGTAAGATTGTAACTAAGAAGATAGAGAAACGTACCCCATAATTTTTTGTACTGGGGTATATAGTCAAAGGTACGGAATGATTGTTAGAAGAAGTTCCATATAACAATGAGTATCACACCAGCAGAATTAGGCTGACGACTATATATAAACTCAAGACTTATCATATTCTGGATCAACATAAATTTTAGTAATATAGGTCGAGTTAGTGAAGCGTAATCCGACATAAACTAGTGCTTGGTCGATGTTGGATTACGCGATGCTAATCCAACCTACAAAAGAAATTCTAAACAGGCGCAGGCAGTTCAGAACTTCCCATCAAGTATTGATCAACGCCATGAGCGGCTGAACGTCCTTCGGCAATTGCCCAGACGATTAGAGATTGACCTCTTTGCATATCGCCTGCGGTAAAAACACCTTTTTCACTGGTCATCCAGTTTTTGTCTGCAACGACATTTCCGCGACCATCAAGATCAACATTTAGTTGTTCCAGCATTCCAGGTTTTTCTGGGCCAAGAAAGCCCATTGAGAGGAATGCAAAATCACAGGGTAATGTTTGTTCGCTGCCAGCGACTTCTTCAAAACTCATACGTCCGTCTTTATTGATCATTGCGACGCTGACCAATTCGAGTCCGCTGACATTACCATTTCCGTCATCGATAAAACGTTTGCTTGAAACAGAGTAGACACGTTTGACGCCTTCTTCATGTGCTGAAGCTGTGCGGTAAATGAGTGGCCATTGTGGCCACGGATTTGTTTCTGCACGAGCTTCTGGTGGTTTGGGCATAATCTCAAGTTGATGAACAGATTTTGCACCTTGTCGGTTGGCTGAGCCTAAACAATCAGCACCGGTGTCACCACCGCCGATAATGACAACGTGTTTGTCTTTTACATCGATAAAGTTATCTGGTTTTGGATCACCTTCGCAGACTTTATTCTGCATCGGTAAATATTCCATCGCCTGATAAATTCCTTTGAGTTCACGACCTGCAACGGGTAGATCGCGGGCGTGACATGCGCCGCCGGTGAGTAGTAATGCGTCGTAGTCTGATCGTAATTGTTCAACTGAAATATTGTCTCCAACATGTGCATTGGTTTTGAAGGCCACACCTTCAGCTTCCATTTGATCCATACGTCGATCAAGACGACTTTTTTCCATTTTGAATTCTGGTATTCCATATCGCATTAGACCACCAATCCGATCTGCTCTTTCAAAGACTGTGACGTCATGACCTGCGCGAGCAAGTTGTTGCGCTGCAGCTAATCCTGCTGGGCCTGATCCAACTATTGCGATGGTTTTGCCTGTTTTGTTTTCTGCAATTTCAGGTTTGATCCAACCTTCTTCAAAACCTTTGTCGATGATCGCTAGTTCTACAGATTTGATCGTGACAGGATCGTCATTGATGCCTAATACACAAGAGCCTTCACATGGAGCAGGACAAAGTGTGCCGGTGAATTCGGGGAAGTTATTGGTGGCGTGCAAACGATCGAGGGCATCTTCCCATTGATTGCGATAAACCAGATCATTCCAGTCAGGGATGAGATTACCTAATGGGCAACCTTCATGACAAAATGGAATGCCACAGTCCATACAACGTGCTGCTTGCTTCTTCAACGGCTCTTCAGGCACGGGCTGCATGACTTGTTTGTAATCTTTTAGTCGTTCGTCGACAGGCCGGTAAGGTTGCGCTAGACGATCAAATTCCATAAATCCAGTTACTTTACCCATGAGCAGCCTCCATGACTGCAGCGTCTACCGACGTGCCTTCTTTTTCTGCCTTTTCGATCGCTGCGAGTACGCGCTTGTAATCCCTTGGCATGACTTTGATAAATTTATACTGATAGCTGGTCCAGTCATTCAGAATGCGTTTTGCCAGCGTGCTATGTGTGTATTCCGCGTGGTTATGAAGTAACGATTTGATCGTTTCTACATCGCTATCATCTTCGACTCTTTCAAGGTCAACCATGCCAAGATTACAATTATCGCGGAACTGATTTTTATCCATAAGGACATAAGCAATACCGCCGGACATGCCTGCAGCAAAATTTCTGCCGGTTGGGCCAAGAACCACAACGCGGCCGCCGGTCATGTATTCACAACCGTGATCGCCAATCCCTTCAACAACGGTACTGACGCCACTGTTTCTAACCGCAAAGCGTTCACCGGCCAGACCACGAATATAAGCCTCACCTGTGGTGCCACCGTAAAGTAATACATTACCGACGATGACATTATCTTCAGGAGCAAAACTGCTATTTCGTGGTGGATAAACAATAATTTTTCCGCCAGATAAACCTTTTCCGAGGTAATCGTTAGCATCACCTTCAAGCGTTAGCGTAACGCCTTTAGGAACAAATGCTCCAAAACTCATTCCTGCCGAACCATTGAAATGGATGTTGATCGTGTCTTCAGGAAGTCCTTCTGATCCGTAACGCTTGCTGATGTTGTAACCCAAAATGGTTCCTACAGAACGATTCGTGCTCAACACGGGGACGATAATATCGACGGGCTTTTTGTCTTCAATTGCTTCCTTACATAAAGGTAGCAGGGTTTTCATATCTAGTGATTTATCAAGACCGTGATCTTGTTCGTTGACTTGATAAATGCCAACACCGGGAGCAGCGTCTTCTTTATGTAGAATGGCTGAAAAATCCAGACCATGTGCTTTCCAATGATCAATCGCAGGTCGGGTTTCTAATTGATCAACTTGGCCGACCATTTCATTAATGGTTCTAAAACCAAGCTTTGCCATATATTCGCGGACTTCTTCAGCAATATATTTGAAAAAGTTTTCAACGAATTCTGGTTTGCCAGCGAATTTTTTACGTAACTCAGGATTTTGTGTCGCAATCCCAACTGGGCAGGTATTCAGATGACAGGCACGCATCATAATGCAACCCATCACCACTAGAGGTGCTGTGGAGAATCCATATTCTTCCGCACCCAGAAGAGTGGCGATAACGACATCTCGACCAGTTTTAAGCTGACCATCGGTTTGTACAACGATCCGGTCGCGTAATTTATTTTTGACTAATACTTGTTGGGTTTCGGCTACGCCTAATTCCCACGGCAGCCCCGCATGTTTTAATGAACTCATTGGAGATGCGCCGGTGCCGCCGTCATAACCTGAGACTAAAACGACATCGGAATGTGCTTTTGCAACACCTGCAGCAACGGTTCCTACGCCGACTTCTGCAACCAGCTTTACATGAACTCTGGCTTTTGGATTGGCATTTTTTAGATCGTGGATTAATTGGGCTAAATCTTCGATCGAATAAATATCATGATGCGGCGGCGGCGATATTAAACCTACGCCGGGAGTAGAATGACGAACTTTAGCTATCCACGGATAGACTTTTGGCCCTGGTAATTGACCACCTTCACCCGGTTTTGCTCCTTGCGCCATTTTGATTTGAATATCGTCGGCATTGGCCAGATATTCTCCGGTGACACCAAAGCGGCCTGAAGCAACTTGTTTGATTGAGCTACGGCGTAAGTCACCGTTTTCGTCTGGTGTAAACCGATCAGGATTTTCCCCGCCTTCGCCAGTATTGGATTTTCCACCAAGTCGATTCATGGCGATGGCCAGCGTTTCGTGTGCTTCACCGCTGATAGAACCATATGACATCGCGCCGGTTGAAAAGCGTTTCATGATGTTTTCTATCGGTTCGACTTCTTCTAAAGGAATCGATTGTCGTTCAGTCTTGAATTCAAATAAGCCACGTAATGTTGCCAGCTTTTCGCTTTGATCATTGACCAGATCGGTATATTCCTTAAAGATCTTATATTGACCACTGCGAGTCGCGTGCTGCAATTTGAAAACAGTTTCTGGATTGAATAAATGATATTCGCCATCGCGTCGCCATTTGTACTCGCCACCCCATTCCAGAGCAGGTTTTTTCGATGGTCGTTCAGGAAATGCGTGTTGATGACGTAAGCTCATTTCCTCTGCGATCTCTTCAAGACCAATGCCGCCGATGCGTGACGCTGTCCAGGTGAAATATTGATCAACAAATTCTTTATTCAAACCAATCGCTTCAAATACTTGTGCGCCACGGTAAGATTGAACCGTAGAAATTCCCATTTTCGCCATGGTTTTGATCAAGCCTTTGTTTATGGCTTTGATATAGTTTTTGACTGCTTTTTCGTGGCCAATATTTTCTATATAACCTTTTCCGATCATGTCACCCAACGACTCAAAAGCGAGATACGGGTTGACTGCGCCGATGCCATAGCCGATCAAAACCGCGAAATGATGAACTTCTCTTGGTTCACCCGATTCGAGAATTAAACCAATGCGGGTTCGGGTTCCTGATCTGATCAGATGATGATGTACGCCAGCTGTAGCCAATAATGGTGGAATTGCAGTCATGCTCTGATCAATTCCTCGATCAGAAAGAATGATATTTGTGTAGCCTTCTTCGATTGCAATATCGATTTGGGCGTAAACATCTTTCAGCGCTTTGTCTAAGCCTTTTCCGCCTTCTTTAACAGAGTACAAAATGGCCACGGATTTGGTTTTAAAGCCCGGCAGATTAACATCGCGAATTTTTGCCAGTTCTTCATTGGACAAAATCGGCGAGTGAATTTTGATTTGACGACAACTTTCTGGAGCGGGTTCAAGTAAATTACCTTCTGGCCCAACCGTTGTTGCGATCTGAGTCACTAATTCTTCACGAATTCCATCCAGTGGTGGGTTGGTGACTTGCGCAAAAAGCTGTTTGAAATAATCGTATAAAAGTCGAGAACGATCAGAAAGTACTGCCAGTGCAGTATCTGTTCCCATTGATCCGGTAGGTTCGAGCCCATTGTTGGCCATCGGTGCCATCAAGGTTTTTAGATCTTCATGCGTATAACCGAACGCTTGCTGGCGTTGTAATAGTGTGTCGGTGTCTGAACCGTGGATCTGTTTTGGATCAGGCAATTGATCGACTGGAATAAGATGTTCTTGTAGCCACTCAGCATAAGGATGTGCGGTAGAGAATTCTTTTTTCAACTCTTCGTCATCGATAATCCGCTTTTGTTTGGTATCGACCATAAAGATCCGACCCGGATGCAGACGATCTTTATACAAAACATTTTCTGGTGGAATATCGAGCACGCCGACTTCGGATGCCATTACAACCATGCCATCTTTAGTGACGTAATAACGTGAAGGGCGTAAACCGTTTCTATCCAGTACGGCACCTATCACGTCGCCATCCATAAATGCGACGGAGGCCGGGCCATCCCAAGGTTCCATCAGACAGGCGTGATATTCATAAAATGCTTTTCGCTCAGCATCCATAGAATCGTTACCACTCCATGCTTCTGGGATCATCATCAAAACAGAATGCGGTAATGAGCGCCCCGTCATATGTAAAAATTCCATGACATTATCGAATGTTGCCGAATCACTGCCGCCTTCAATTACGATCGGGAATAGCTTTTTAAGGTCATCTCCGAATAGTTCGGATTCACATAAAGCTTCGCGTGCGCGCATCCAGTTGGCATTACCACGGGCGGTGTTTATCTCACCATTATGTGCAATATACCTGAACGGGTGAGCCAGTTTCCAGGCTGGGAATGTATTGGTTGAAAAGCGTTGATGAACTAAAGCCATTGCCGATTCAAAATCTGGATCGCTTAGATCTGGGAACATTGGTTCGAGTTGAGGGCCCGTCAACATACCTTTATATATAAAAGTTCTATATGACAAAGATGGGATATAGAATCGATCATTTTCTGAAAGATCAGAACTCCAGATTGTATGTTCAGCAAGTTTGCGGATCACATACAGTTTTCGTTCAAATGAGGCTTCATCTTTAACATCTTTGCCGCGGCCGATAAAAATTTGTCTAAAGGTAGGCTCACCCGAAATCGCAGTAGGGCCGAGTAGTCTGTCATCGGTAGGAACGTCGCGCCAGCCGAGTAATTCTTGTCCTTCCTGGAGGATAAGCTCTTCGAGAATAGATTGGCATTTTTTTGATTGATCAGGATCGTTGGGGAGGAAGATTAAACCAGCACCGTAATGACTATATTCAGGAAGATCAATATTTAATTCTTTACAGACACGTTGGAAAAATTTGTCAGGGGTTTGCGTGAGAATGCCAACACCATCACCGGTGTTTTCTTCACAACCGCAGGCGCCGCGGTGGATCAAATTTTGTAGGATAGTTAAAGCGTTATCGATAATCTTGCGCGATTTTCGACCTTTAATATCCACAACAAAACCTACCCCGCATGCATCATGTTCGAATTGCGGGTCATAGAGAGCACTCGCTGGAGGATAACTTTTTTGCATCATTCTACCGCCAGATCAAATTATTTCTTCTTATTTTTTGTATTCTCAGTTACGACTGAGGCCTGATGCGAAAGAGCTGGAACACAATAATATTGATCGTTTATTAATAGTGTATCTCGTCCAATTTCTGCATTCAGGCTATTCCATCAAATGTAGGACGGCCGTGTATTATAAGATCTTGGTCTCTTTTTGTCACTGTGTGACGTTTTGATACACTCGAGAACATGGTCTCTCAGTGTCTAATATAAGGAATTGGGAGCTAATAGTCAGGATCAAGTTTTAATCTCCCTAATCCTGTTCTAAATATAAATTGGAGTAATTACAACTTCCACACTTTAAACTTACGTCCTTTAATTTTACCTTCGGATAAAATCTTCAACGCTTGTTTAACAACGAGGTGTTCTACAGCTACGTAAGCTTGTGTATCGAAAATATCAATTTTCCCAATGTGTTTACCAGGTAGATTGGTATTCTTTGTCAGGGCACCTAAAACATCTCCAGGGTGGATTTTATTTTTACGACCACCATTGATGCCAAGTGTGACCATTGGTGGATATAGTTTGAAATTCTTCTGCCGGTTTAATGATGAAGTCTTTTCAATACTGACGGGGTTGTCTTGATATTGCTCTATTGCATTCACTCTAATTTTTTCGGAGGTCGTAAATAGGCTAATCGCTAGCCCATTTTTTTCTGCACGACCTGTGCGTCCAATACGGTGAATATGAATTTCTGGATCCAGTGATAATTCGAAATTGATCACGGCATTCAAATCTTTAATATCCAGCCCGCGAGAGGCAACATCGGTCGCGATAAGCAAGGAGCTACTTTTATTAGAAAACTGTAGCAGTACTTGATCTCGTTCTCGTTGTTCAAGATCACCATGTAATGCCAGTGCGTGGAAGCCATCGTGTTTTAAATCATTGGCAAGTTCCTGACATTTTTGTTTTGTATTACAAAACACAACACTGGATTCTGGCTTGTAGTGATGAAGTATGGAAACTAACGTTTCGCTTCTATTGCCTTTTTGTACTTCGTAAAAAACTTGTTCAATTTTGTTGTTGTCATGTAGGCTTTCAACTTGAATATCGACAGGTTTTTTCTGGAGGTTTTTACTTATGCGGTTTATTTCTTCGGAGTATGTGGCGGAAAATAACAGTGTTTGTCTTTGCGCTGGTGTATGGGTGATTATTTTCAGAATATCGTCATGAAAACCCATGTCTAACATGCGATCAGCTTCATCCAAAACAAGCGTTGTTAAATGATCAAGAATTAATGATTCCTCTTCTAAATGTTTTAAGATCCGGCCGGGAGTACCGACGACGATATGTGGGTTGTGTTTCAATGAGATGCGTTGTGCTGCGATTGGTTTGCCGCCACATAAAGTGAGAATTTTGGTGTTAGCGATGGGACGTGCGAGGCGCCGAATTTCATTGCAGACTTGATCTGCAAGTTCACGTGTAGGGCAAAGTACCAATGATTGCGTCTGGTGATTTTGACTATCCAGTTTTTTGAGTAAGCCAACTCCAAAGGCCGCCGTTTTACCGCTGCCGGTTTTTGCTTGTGCCTTGACGTCTTTGCCACCCAAAATATCGGGTAGGCTTTGTGCCTGTATTGGGGACATCTCCTGATAGCCAAGTGCTTGTAGATTGGCCAAGAATTCTGGTGTTAACGATAATGATGAGAACGCAGTCATAGTCACAGAAAGGAGTGCTCTATTGAGTGTAAGGATGTCCCAAGATGGTAACAGGTTTAGAGGGTTGTATGGCTATTATAGGTTGTTTATATAGCCTGCTATTTAGATTAGCCTCAACTATACTAGTCATGTTTTATTTTACTGCATAAGTTTTCATTTTAACTCATCACTACAGGCCCCAAGTTGGATCTAACTAAAGACCCTATACCTCACTTACTTAAAAGAATTGCAGTTCCGGCAAGTGTCGGGATGTTTTTTAGCACCATGTATTACATTGTCGATAATTTTTACGCAGGGATGTTATCGTCAACCGCGTTAGCAGGTATTTCACTAGCCGCACCGATTTATTTTATGGGTATGGCTGTTTCAATTGGTGTTGGGCAAGGAACAAATGCGTTAGTAGGCAATGCTCGAGGCGAAGGGAGAAATGATCTAGCTGAACAAATCGCTGGCCGTGCGATATCCTTCGCCTGGTTATCAGCAATTTTGATTGGGTTTATTGTGCTGTTCTTCTCGTCGGATCTATTCGCGATAATGGGTGCACAAGGTGCATATACTGCCGATGCGATTAATTATCTATCAATAATATTACCGGCTTTAGCTTTCTCTGCTCATGCGATGGCGGCAAATGGCATTTTAAACTCTTTGGGTGACACAACGAGTTTTCGTAACAGCTTAGTGGTGGCTTTCTTTGCGAATATTGCGCTCGATCCTTTACTGATGTTTGGTTTTGGCTGGGGAGTACATGGCCTTGCTGCTGCGACAGCATTAACTCAGCTAGGTAGTGCCATTTACCTTTCTTTGCAAGTATATCAGAGCCAGCTAGGTCATTGTCTGAGTGTTAAGAATTTACGTCCAGATTGGCAACAATACTTGGAATTACTAAAACAGTCTTTGCCGGCGAGTACCAATATGTTTCTGATCGCGCTTGGATCAATTATTGTCACCGCTGCTGTTACTAGATTTGGGGAAGATGCTGTCGCTGGGTTAGGTATTGCGCTAAGAATAGAACAACTGGTCATCTTGCCTACAGTCGGTATTAACATTGCTGTGTTATCTATAGTTAGTGTGAATTTTGGTGCCAAGCAGTTTGATCGAATGGAAAAGGTTGCGTTTGATTCGATTAAAATGGGTGTCGGGTTAATGGTGTTAGGTGGCATATTCGTGTTTATTTTTGCTCGTCCGCTTATCGCAATATTTACTGATGATGCTAACGTGATAGATATCGGTGTTGGCTATTTACGTGTTGAAGCGATAATTTTACCCGCGTATGTATTGTCTTTTGTTTCTGGCGCAGTGTTACAAGGAATGAAGCAGGCTGTGATCCCTATGTATTTTAATTTTATTCGACAGTTAGTTTTGCCGTCTTTATTTATAGTGATTTCTCTGACTATTTTAAAGACAGGTATCTTTGGTATTTGGTGGTCTATTGCAACGGCGAGCTGGTTAACTGTGCTTTTACAATTTACTCATATGCGAGGTCGTGTAAAAGAGCGAGCCAGCCTTTAGAAATAGACCGTATGGTAAGAATATAGAGAAATTAAAGGGGAGCACGAGCTAATTGTTTCTGTTTCAGATCTAAGGTGAGAGACTGTTGAAATATTGATTCGATAAATAAAGTACTTTACAAAGGCGGCTTCCAAATCTATAAAAGCGACATAAACCTTTTTACAGCTTATAGACCAGACGGAATGAGGGTGAATTTTTGGTGGTACGTAATCTAGAAGCTTAATCGGTGTTAATATCACTAAAGTGAGGCACGTTGTTGAACCTAATAATATATAGAAGAATTTCAAGAGATATTTCCTTAATGAAGAACAACATAATTAATCGATTCATAGTTTTGTTGGCATTGATCCATCCCTATTCTGTACTGGCAGAAGAAAGCTGGTTCAACTATGACCACCTTTATCTTCAGGCGGGATCCTATGTCCATTTTAGTCAAAATGACGATCATTCTGGAAGCAGATTTTTGATCAGCCTAGAAGCCGTAAAATCTAATGATTGGTTATACGGAGTATCACTCTTTGACAATTCCTTTGGTCAATTTTCACAGTATTTATATACAGGAAAAAGCTGGGATTATCATGATACTTGGGAAGGTTTTCACACTAAGTTAACCGTTGGATTAATTCACGGATATAAGGATGAGTACCGCGACAAAATTCCTTTAAATAATAGTGGAATAGCGCCTGCTATTATTCCAGGGGTCGGATATAAAAAAGGACGTTTTGGCGGAGACATGATTTTTTTAGGATTTAATGCGCTGTTGTTTACAGTAGGGATGGATTTCTAACTGAATTGCATTCAGTTTTTGAGGATTTATATTAAAAGCAAGGATATTAGTCGACATTATTTGTCTACCTTAACCTGAACTCGATGTATGGACTCGTTTGGTTTGGTTACTCCACGCTACTTTAGTAGGGTGGGGAAGTCCATACATCGGGTTAATTACATGGTGGATAACTTTCTCTTCCGCATTAAAATGATCCGAACCAGCAATGGCCATGAATTTCAAACCAGGCTTCATTGGCATGTTTCAGATCTCGGTATAATCAAACCCGCTACGCCACGATTAAACGGTAAAGTAGAACACTTGGCCAGAATCTAGATGAATCTGGAGCCAATGCTTCATCGATCAAAAATAAGTTATCGCTTTCATCTACCCCAAATTCAAATTTGGTCTCGGCAATAATAATGCCTTTTTCAAGAGCATACTCAGCGGCTTCTTTATAAAGCTGTAAGCTAACCTCTTTTACTTGAGATGCTTTGTCAGTTGTTGAGCTTGTTTTAATCCTGTAGCCAATTTAATATCACACACGGCTCCTGAATTTTGATAATCTTTCCAACCAGATCCGATCAAATAACCACGGACAATTGCTTCGACAGGAAGTGGTTTGAGTTTCTTAACGACAATTGCACGGCCATTTACTTGATCGAATTCTTTTTTTCGCACAAAAGGTGACAGGTTGCGGAGTCAGATTGCATGTCCTTGTTATGGCTATTTTTGGTAACCACTGATAGTTACCCCCGTTTCATCTTCAATAAGCGGTAACTGTCCTAAACTACGCAATGAATTCTAAATACCTAGTGTCATCGTTGTATTTTCTGCCTGTGTGGAGTTCTCGTTTTTCTTTGTATCTAGGGCATCGTATTACGAATATTTCTTTCAAAAAAAGGCCCATGAGCAGTACAATCTGTTGTGTGGTCACCCTCAGCACCTCCTTTCTACAAGCCATGATGTCTCTTTTTATGTAAGGGACACGTACCTTTTGCACGTCCCAGTGAGCGATAGTGAACACATTTTCTTTTTGGAACATAACGCCGCCATAATTTGTCAGCTGGAGCGCAGCATAAGATAGTCAAGTTGATGGCCTTGTTATGTGCTGTTGTTTATAACGAGTAGTAATTTCACCAGCTTTATCTCTAAACTTAAAAATATTCGAATTTATTTCTACAATTTCATCACACCAATTCAAACCAACAGGTATAAACTCAGGGATAGAAGATTTCTTTATTGTTACACAATGCAACAAGACTTCTTCTTTTTTTATTACGTAATTAGCTTCTACATTGTAACTTACAGAAGATCCAGGAACTGTCCCCCACACTATTAGTGTCTCATCGGGCAAATACTCATAAAACCCCCAAAAGGACTTTCCTCCATCATCAGAAGCACCCCAAATACCAATAAAATCTTTATTTTGGATGTCAGTACACCCAAATAAAAAGCTTGCCACAATAAATATTATATAAAATTTCATTAATTCTCTCTTACACATGGCGCTGCTCTCCGCGGCAACTCTGGAGCACAGTGGTGAAGTTGTCCGACAGCAGCGTTTTGTTAAATGCTTGATATGACAAACTTAAGATCATATCCATTAAAATTATGGTTTGACCACTTTTCTACAGCCAGTAAAATTACCTTACCTCCATTTTTTTCAGAAAACGACTCACCTTGGAAAATAGCGCTTTTCATCTCTTCGGATAGGGACTGATTTAAGCTAGAGAGGCCTAAAATGTAGTGGCATAGTTAAATTGGCCATCTAATTTAGTCAACCCTAAAAAAACAAACTAACCCATAGAATATGTTAACAAAGACTCAGCAACAAGATGACCCAATCGACCAGCGATAATATAATGTAAGCTCCTTCTCTAGTCGAAATGCTGACCAAAAGCCGTGCTGGTGGTTTTCAACCGAGTTTGTTTGGGAATAACTAAATAATATGAAATACTTAATAATAATTTTTTGTTTTATAGCAAATGATATTTCAGCAGAAGAAAGCATTTGTTTTGGTACAACTTCAAATGGAAGATTAGAAAAGGGAGTTCAATTACCTTCGGAAGGAAAAAATTATATTAGCTACAGTTCGCTTGCACGTTTCGCTGGACGAACCTATGTACACTCTTCAGTAAGGTCGATAATAGTCAATGCATATAAAACACTAGAGAAAGAACAATCAGATAAAGTATACAAATATGCTGAAACAGGCACGAAAAATGGTGGGCAATTTAAACCGCATAAAACACATCAAAATGGACTCTCAGTTGATTTTATGACGCCAGTTACAAACATGAAAGGTAAGTCTGTTCATTTACCAACAAATCCATTGAATAAATTGGGTTACAACATAGAGTTTGATTCTAAAGGACAGTATAAAAAACTACTGATTGATTACGATGCACTGGCAGCACATCTTGTTGCACTTCACAAAGAAGCAACATCTCAAGGGTATGATATTTGGCGTGTTATATTTGATCCAAAACTTCAACAATATTTATTTAAGACCATATATGCTGATTATCTTAAAAAGAATATAAGCTTTTCAAAAAAGAGATCTTGGGTAAGGCATGATGAACACTATCATGTTGATTTTGCAATACCGTGTCGATAGAAGTTCATTAAAAAATCGGGGAGCTTTTGCTCCCCTTTTTCTTGCTCCTGATTAAGATTGTTATCTTCCAAATCATCCAACCATTCATTGATGGCAGAATTTACCGAAAGCCTCGACCGAACACGTTGTCCGGTTTTTGACTTTGTGTGAGCACCGCCTTTACGTAGTAGAGGTGATTGGGCTACAGGATTCCTGATAGTTATATTTCGTCTTGGCATAGTGTTGTCTCCTTATAGTCAGTACTCTAACCCGCAGGGCGCTACCGTAGTGCACCGAAACGACGTTGCAGTGCTTGAGAATAGAACGCTATTCCCCGCGCACTGCGCCTTGATGCGAAACACCACGATAACGCTGAATACGTCAATATCAACTGGTTAGAGTACAAGTTTGTACCATGCAACTTGTTTCAAGCTGCGCTTTTTTCGAATGAAGAAACGATCTTCTTTAATAAAGTCTGGATCTTTATCCGTCATTTGAAAACAGAATTTTCTAGGCAGATCTGAATAGATTGAACGCGGTGGTGCTCCACCATCAATCTGCTTTATTTTCTGTCCAGTTTCATGGGTATGATAATAAATATTTTTGATCCCAAGTTCAGTATAGATGAAGTCTATTGCCGCTGTCAGCATAGCTTCTGACCATAGATCGTAAAATGGTTTCAGTACTTTTTCAGCATAGGTAATAAAGTCTTCAGGCTTGCATCTACACCAATCAAGGTACCAAGGAGCCAGACCTTTCTTTATACCATGTAAACAATATTTTACTCTACGCACCCAATCACTTTGTATTTCTTCGATTAATGCTTCACCACTGTCCAGATCAAAATCGATGCGTGCCCAGGCGAGTGTATCGCGGTATAGATCACGTTTTTCTCTATTCATTACTGGATGTTCACAATAGTTAAAAACGTAGTCGTCTTCCGGCCTAACCAACTTGTGATATGAGCGGTTATGCTTTTCCGAAAAATTCAGTTGAAGAACCAAGTTACAGCCTTTGCGTGTGGTTTGATAATTCCAACGATTGCTATCACCAAATTTATCAACCGTTAATACAAAAACTTGGCTGTTTTCCTTCCAGGCATGCTCAAATAATTCCGATTTTAGTTTGCCGTTGCCTAGAGAAGCCAGCAATCTTTTTATATCTTGCTGATTCAATAGGTGTTGATATTGTGATCGTTTGATCGCACTGACACTTTCTTTTTCTTTAGTTGCGTAAGCAAGCAGGAAAAAAGCGTACTGCCCTTTGAAGTAGTGAAATAATGTTCGTTCTTCTGGGAAGCAGGCAATAACTTCATCTAAGATCTCTTTCTTCATAATCGTAAGTCTCATTCAATTCTTGTAAAATAAATTTGTAGTTTTGTATTGTTAAGTCTTTATGAATAATCATATTTTTCTCCTATTTAAAAAAATAATTAACCTTTAACGCATACGATTTGTTTTAACGTATGCACTATTTCTACTAGATCATTTTGATGTTCCATTACCTTGTCGATGTCTTTATAGGCCGCGGGAATTTCATCTATAATTCCTTTGTCTTTACGACATTCAACACCTTCTGTTTGTGTGATCACATCTTCTTCCACAAATTGACGTTTAGCTGCGCTACGACTCATTTTTCGTCCAGCGCCATGCGAGCAAGAGTGGAATGATTGTGCATTTCCTTTTCCCCGAACAATAAACGATTTGGCTCCCATACTGCCGGAGATAATCCCTAGTTCATCCAACCTAGCTTGGATAGCGCCTTTGCGTGTTAGAAAAACGCGCTCACCGAAATGGACTTCTTGAGAGACATAGTTGTGATGACAGTTGATCGCTTGTTTCGTAATACCAAACTTGGGTAATTTTTTACGTAATGTTTTGACGATCAAGTGCATCATTTCACGTCGGTTGGCCATTGCGTAATCCTGCGCCCATTCAACGGCTTGTACATAGTCATCAAAGTACTTTGAACCTTCCGTGAAATAGGCAAGGTCTTTATCTGGTAGATTTATATGATGTTGGCTCATGTCTTTTTTTGCGAGAGCAATAAAATACTGGCCAATAACATTTCCTACACCGCGACTACCGGAATGCAACATGATCCAAACATCATCTTTTTCATCCAGACACAGCTCGATAAAATGATTACCACCACCCAAAGTACCAATCTGTCGTATCCATGTTTGGTATGGTCTTTTCTGCATGGAATAGATTTTTTTATGCTTACCGATAATTTGATCGAGCCCACCGCTCAGCGCACGAATAGTTGACTGACGCGCTCGATCAACTTTATGCATATTAAATCCTACCGGGATAGCTTCTTCGATTGCCAGGCGAACCGCACGTAAATTATCCGGTAGATCTTTTGCCTTGATCGACAAACGTAAAGCATTCATGCCACAGCCGATATCCACACCGACAGCTGCAGGAATGATCGCTCCCTTAGTCGGAATGACCGAACCTACGGTTGCGCCTTTCCCCAAATGGACATCTGGCATTGCCGCAATATGACTATGGATAAAGGGCAATTGCGAAAGATTATAAAGCTGTTGCATTGTAGACGGCTCTACCTCGTCGGTGTAGATCTTGACGGGCACTTTACCTTTACTAATTGTTTTTTGAATATGGCGGTTTCAAGTTCCAAGTGCGCCATTAACGGCTTTCAAAAAGACCTCTTCCGGTGTTCGATAGTTGAGTGATTTACGAGGTCGTTGATTAATTAATGTAACGGCTTTTTTAATCTGCCTTTTTGTTACTTTACGGAAGTCCGTGCCTTTTGGAAAGTAACGTCGTAACAAGCCGTTGGTTTGCTCATTTGTACCACGCTCCCAAGGGGAGTATGGATGCGTAAAATAAACGGACATTTGTTTACTTTGTGCTATTTCATGATGCCGTACATTTTCACTACCATTGTCCAAAGTCAGTGTCTTACACAACGTCTCTGGAATGGATTTAAAACATTTCTTAGTGGCCATGGTAAACGTATCTGCACAGCCATCCATTAATTTCTCAGCAAGCAAAAAACGACTCTTACGTTCGACATGCGTCGCTAATCCACCCCCGCCTTTGCATCCTTCAACCGTATCACCTTCCCAATCGCCCAGTCGGTTACGTCTGTCGACAACAGTAGGACGTTCTTCAATACAAACGCGGCCAGGGATATGGCTTCGCTTACCTGCTGGGCGCTGTCGTTTACGTTTGTTATGTTGAGAGCTCAAGCAAGTATATAACTCACCTCCATCAAACGCATCTCGATAGATCCACTGATAAATACATTCTGTACTGACGTACCTTTTAGTCGTTGTTCGTTTCAAATAACCGCTGATGGCATCGGGCGACCAATGTTGATGCAATGTTGATGTAAGTGTTTCTGAACAAATTCGTAAAGAGATGCATTATCACGTTTTCGATAATGGCGAGCCTGTGTCTTACGAAGACAGGCTTGTCTATCAGCAAATTCGTTACAGTAAGATAAGTTTCGTAGGCGACCATTGCGTGTGACTTCTCGGGCAATGGTACTGTGGTGACGATTGAGACGTCGTCCAATGTCTCGATAGCTTAATCCCCAGTGCAATAAATACATTAAGGTGTGACGTTCTTTTGCGCTAAAATGATGATAAGGCATGGCTTTTTCTCCAATAGAATAAGATCTCGACAATCTCATTCTAGCAAGACGGAAAGTCATGTCTTTTTAATCACGGCTAGTGGCGCGCTTTGGAGTTGAAACCGCCTAGGCATAACTGTTTACCTCGCTTTGTCCCTGCAGCAGATAAAATTTCAGTGCAGGCACACGTTTTCGTTCAATAGATTTCGCAATCGCAGAACGAAGATAGCCCTGTATTGCGTGTAGTTTATTTATTACCTGATCCTTGTTTACCACCTGATCTACATTGATCTGACGAATAGATACAAAAAGGAATTGACCTTCTTCATTTGACTTGACAGCAACGACTTCCAAGTTCTGCAGCATTGGATCATGAAGTCCTCCAGATAAAACGATAGACAATGTTTTTCTCGCCACAGTACATAGTTGTCGGCTTTTATGGCTACTGTTTTTTTATATCTGACGCTCTAGCTAGATAACGTGGATCAACACCGTCTTCAGGGCCGAATTCATCACATAATTTTTTGGCTCCTATGAGCCAGTTTTTTGATTGTTTCATTTAAACTCCTACCGAAAAAATGAACGGCCTTAAAAGCAAACGAAATAGCTTGCAGCCAAAAATTTCAGCAAATATAAAAAGTATTAAGTAGGAGCCCGGTCCAGACGACCGGTAAAAAGTTACCGGAAGGTAAGAGACACGAGGCTCATGAGTGTTCGATTTAAAATCATTCAGTTCCTCCTGTTGTTTGGCCTGTTAATTGGTAGTTAAAAGATGGAGCGGGAATCTACACCTTAATTGTTTTTCTGTCAATACTTAATCGGCGATGGGTATGAAATCAATCTTATTTACTCATCGAAAGTTAAATCTTAAGAGTTCTAGATCAACTTATTTAGATATTGCACATAAAAATCATCCGATAATTGATAAACTTATTAATAAGCATTAATTTCGAAAAAATATTGGTTTAAAGTCTTAAGTTTCCGAGTATGTTGTTTATCAAGATCTAAATACTCAGATCTCAAAAAAGCACACCATCTTAGGCTAGAGAGTTGGGAAACCAGAGTGAATATGAAAGGGATGAATCAAATCAATGCACCATTTCAGAGGTCGAGTCGACCTTTTTATATTAGAACTAATAGAAAATATGACAATAATGAAGAATTCTGTAATATTATTTTTGCTAACTTTAGTAGCAGCCTGCGCAACAGGTTCCAAGTTTATTGCATCTGAAGATCCAACGGATAGTACTGCTTTAGTTTATATTTACAGACCTTCAAACTTTACAAATGCACTAATAAATCCTGAAATCATAATAGATAAAAACAACTATGTGAAAATAACAAATGGCGGATATGTATTTACATATCTAGAGGAAGGCGAATATCAAGTGGGTGTGGATTTTGGTGATAAAAAAGGTGAGAAGGAAAAGTCATTTAAATTTGAAAATGGTAAAACTTATTTCATTAAAGTGACGACAGGAAGAAAAGCTTTAGCATATCCTTACACGCTTGTTTATTTTAAGCTGGATAACATGGATACGGTATTAGGACAAAGCGAAATAATAGAAACAAGACTGCTGAGTGAAATAAAGCATTAGTTAAAAACACAGTAATGAGCAAGAGGTCAATTGCATTGATCATGTATCATAACAAAAATGAACAACAACTCTTGATTATTCTAGGGGAGTGATTTTCCTTTTATGATTCTGATAGTTATCGTCAGCTGAATTCTTTTGGACGTTTGAGGAAATGAATCTTGATCGATGAACATGTGCTTAGATCTGAATTCTAACTGCAAAGCTTTACTTAGCACTCCAAGATATATCCATTTCAGTGTACCTGAATATCCGGTCGCTGATATTGTTAAAGAAGCTCTTGAAGGCTATGCGTCGGGTCGTTTTGATATGCAAGCAGAGGTCTTACGTTTTTTAGAATCAAAGCCAGAATTTACGGGGAGTAAAAAAGGTAAGGTGACTCACAGCATGGTTAGTCTAATGCTAAGTTATTCTCTTTATGCTGGTTATATAACGCATGAGCCGTGGGGTTTAAATTGGATAAAAGCGAAGCATGATCCTCTGATCTCTGTCGAGACTTATGAAAACATACAAAAACGTAAAGAAGGTGTCCGACAAGCGCCAGCGCGTAAGGATATAAATCAGGATTTTGTCCTTCGTGGGTTTGTGGAGTGTGGGGATTGTAATCAGGTCTTAACGTCTTGCTGGTCGAAAGGAAAACGTAAAAAATACCCTTACTATTTTTGTTTCACCAAAGGTTGTGAGAGCTATAAAAAATCGATCCCAAGAGCGAAAATAGAAGAGGGCTTTTCAGAAATCGTTCGTACGTTACAACCTACAAAAAAACTGTTCGATTTGGCAAAAGCGATGTTCAAATACGCATGGGAACAACGAGCACTACAAGCTGAGTCTTCGCAGGAAAAGATAGAGCAAGATATAGAATCAAACGGGAAACAAATTGAAGGTTTGTTGGACAGAATCATTGATACGAGCAATACAAGTGTGATCACGGCTTACGAAAACAAGATTGAAAAATTGGAGAGCAATCAGCGTGTTTTGTACGAGAAACTACAAAAAAAGGCGACTCAAAGCGGAGCCATGGAAGAATTTTTCGAACACGCTATGCAGTTTCTCGCAAACCCTTGGAAACTATGGGAAAAAGGTGACTTTATGATGAAGAAGGTAGTACTGAGATTGGCCTTTTCAGAGCGAATTGCTTATTGCCGTGAAAATGGGTTTCGAACACCTGAAACTGCTTTACCTTTCAAGGTGTTAGAGGGTTTTTCGGGGGTAACGAAAGGAATGGTGGGCCGTATAGGATTCGAACCTATGACAAATGGATTAAAAGTCCACTGCTCTACCAGCTGAGCTAACGGCCCATCTTTCGAGCCGAGGATATTACAGTAATGTTTGTTTAAATTAAATACCGAAATCACAAGGAATTGAGATTCTTTTCGTTTAGACACTTGATTTTTCTCAATATGCGATTATGTTTGTGCGGCTGATATTATTGAGAGTAGAAAATGCCGATTTACGAGTATCAATGTGAAAAGTGTGGACATCAGTTGGAAAAGATCCAAAAGATGAGTGATGATCCACTAAAAACATGTCCCGAATGTGATGAGTCCTCACTTCGAAAGTTGGTCTCTGCTGCAGCCTTTAAGTTGAAGGGGACAGGTTGGTATGAGACTGATTTTAAAGATAATTCTTCGAAAAAAGCTGACGCCAATACGAGTGGGAAGTCATCCGAGAAGGTGGTTGATAAGAAGGAATCTGCTACGAAAGCCGAATCAAAAAAGGAAGTGAAGAAAGATAAGAAATCGACTTCGAATTCGAAGCCTGTATCTGATAAGTGATCAGTATTTGATTAGGTATAGCCCTATAAGGGCTTGAACGTAATACCTATAATTGCACTGAGGCTCTTGCAGTCTTACCATTCTTTGTCTTTAATTACCCTTAAATTAATCATTATTTTAATTAACGTTTTATTAATTGTTCTATTTATTACGAGGCCAAAATGCGAACTCATTATTGCGGACATGTAACTGCGTCCGATCTGGATCAAACTGTTGAACTGTGTGGCTGGGTCCACCATCGTCGTGATCACGGCGGTGTAATTTTTATTGATCTACGTGATCGCGAAGGTCGAGTTCAGATCGTTATTGATCCAGATACGCCTGAAAGTTTCGCGTCCGCTGAGCAGGTCCGAAATGAATATGTTCTTAAAATTTCTGGCAAGGTGCGCCGTCGCCCAGAAGGTACGGTAAATTCAGAACTTCCTACGGGTGAAATTGAAGTCCTTTGTCAGAATATTGAGGTGCTTAATTCGTCGGAGACGCCTCCTATCCATGTGGATGATGATAATGTCAATGAAGATTCTCGGCTTAAATACCGATATATGGATCTGCGTCGTCCGGAGATGCAATCTAATTTGATCCTGCGTGCAAAAGTCAGCAAAGTAATGCGTGCTTATCTTGATGATAATGACTTCATGGAAATTGAAACGCCGATGCTGACTCGCGCAACGCCTGAAGGTGCACGAGATTACTTGGTGCCAAGTCGAACACATTCGGGAAAATTCTTTGCGTTGCCACAATCTCCTCAACTGTTTAAACAATTACTGATGATGTCGGGGATGGATCGTTATTATCAGATTGTGCGTTGCTTTCGCGATGAAGATTTACGTGCCGATCGACAACCAGAATTTACTCAACTTGATATAGAAACATCGTTCATGGAAGAAGAGGAAATAATGAACGTAATGGAAAACATGGTGATTGCATTATTTGATCAGAGTATTGATACAACATTACCGCAGCCTATACCGAGAATGGAGTATGCAGAGGCGATAAAACGATTTGGTAGTGATCGTCCTGATTTACGAATTCCATTAGAACTGATCGATATTGCCGATGTTTTGCAGGATGTCGAATTCAAAGTTTTCTCAGGTCCTGCGAAGGATCCTGACGGCCGTGTTGCGGCGATGCGTGCACCGGGTGCAGCTGAACTGTCGCGAAAAGTGATCGATGATTACACGGCTTATGTTGCAATATTTGGTGCTAAAGGGTTGGCCTATATCAAGGTCAATGATTTAGCAGCAGGTCGTGATGGGTTACAATCACCAATCCTTAAATTTCTTCCTGATGATGCTTTGGAAGTTATTTTAACGAGAACCGGTGCCGAGTCTGGAGATTTGATCTTCTTTGGTGCTGATAAAGCGAAGATCGTCAATGAAGCTTTGGGTAACCTTCGTGTTCGTCTTGGTCAGGATCTTGATCTAGTGGAAGATGGCTGGCGACCTGTTTGGGTGACAGATTTCCCTATGTTTGAAAGAAATGATGATGAAAATCGTTGGGAATCATTACATCACCCATTTACTGCGCCAAAAGTGGGCTCCATTGAAAATCTAAAAAATGATCCAGGTGTTTGTTTGTCTAAAGCATATGATCTGGTGCTTAATGGAACGGAAGTCGGTGGTGGTTCGGTTCGTATACATACTACTGAAATGCAGCAAACTGTTTTTGAATTGCTAGGTATTGATGAGCAGGAAGCTGAAGACAAGTTTGGATTCCTGTTAAATGCATTGCAATATGGTTGTCCTCCGCATGGTGGTATGGCTTTTGGACTGGATCGTTTGGTAATGTTGATGTGTGGCGCACCTTCTATTCGTGATGTGATAGCGTTTCCTAAAACTCAAACAGCCGCATGTCCACTTACAGCTGCACCGACTGAGGCAGGTGAAAGACAGCTCAAAGAACTGGGTATTCGGTTGAGGAAGCCACCAGCAGAAGTTGCGGAAAAAAGTTGATCTAGGGTTAAATATCAAAGTTTAGGTTAGACAAAAAAACAGATGTCCTTAGGCACCTGCTTTTATGTGTGGCCGATTTATAGTGGATATCTATATAATGTCTGCTAAAGGAAGGATTTAGCAGTGAGCAAAACTCGCATATTATTTGTTGACTTGGATAACACGCTGACCCGGTCAGATCTTCTGCTCGAACCACTGTTACGTTTGCTGAAAAAAGATCCTGCCATCATTTTTTTATTGCCATTATGGTTGTTTCATGGGCGTGGTTATTTCAAAAAACAACTGTCAGATCGAGCTGAATTTGATGTTAGCGAAATTCAATACGATCAAAAAGTACTGGATTATTTAACAGAACAAAGGGATGCTGGCCGAAAAATTGTTCTTGCAACTGCCTCGAACCAAGCTTTTGCTGATCAGATTGCAAAGCATCTCGGTTTATTTGATCACGTCATAGCATCTTCTGCTGATCATAATACCAAAGGTAAAAATAAACTCGCAGCAATGAAGCGTTATGCGGGAGGGCAACTTTTTGATTATATTGGTGATAGCCATGCTGATATTCATATATGGGCGCATATTCAAAGTGCGCTTGTTGTTTCACCGCAACCCGGTGTTTTGCAGCGCCTAAATAAAGCCTCTATTCCAGTAGAATTACTTAACGCTGCACCTATAAGTGAAGTTTATTTAAAAGCATTACGTCCGTGGCAGTGGCTTAAAAACAGCCTTATTTTTGTTCCTCTTGTTTTAGCAAAACAGTTATTTGATCCGGCATCAATAGGCGCATGTATCACGGCATTTATCGGTTTTTGCCTGATTGCCTCTGCGGGATACCTTGTCAATGATTTGTTAGATTTGGAGTCGGATCGCCGGCATCCACGAAAAAGATATCGTTCACTTGCTGCTGGTGTTTTGTCGTTATGGAACGTCGTTATTTTGGTAATGGTGTTACTGTTTGCAGGGCTGAGTTTATCGTGGTTTGTTTCTGGTCAGTTAGCACTACTTTTGTTGATTTATTTTCTAATGGTGACAGCCTACTCACTAGAACTAAAACAATATGCTTTGGTTGATGTTATTTTGATTGCGGGATTTTATACCGCAAGAATTCTCGCTGGAGGCTTTGCCGCCGATGTAGAAATTTCATTCTGGCTTTTAGCGTTTTCAATCTTTATATTTTTAAGTCTTGCCTTATTAAAACGATGTACCGAGATCAAAATGACGACACGTGACAAGGATGATCTTTTACCCGGAAGAGGTTACTTTGAAAAAGATGAACAAATCTTGTCGGTCATGGGTATTACCAGCGGTTATCTTTCCGTCGTGGTGATTGCATTCTATATTAATAGTCTGGAAGTAACGACACTCTATAACTCTCCACAGAGTTTGTGGCTTGTTTGTCCGTTGGTTTTATACTGGATTAGTAGAATGTGGTTAAAAACTAGTCGAAATGAAATGGACGACGATCCTCTGGTTTTTGCAATGCGCGATAAGGTAAGCTGGGGCACGAGTATTTTATTGTTCTCTACCATATTACTAGCAACAGTATAATGTATCGTAGGAAGGACTAAATAACAGGTCAAATAATAGGCCGAACAATAGGAAGCGTATATTGAAAAATGATCACACATCTTGGGGTTTAACTGGGCAGAAAAGCAGTAAAATTCATCAAATAAAATGGCGAACTGACAAATTACCAGAAGTAAAAGATGAAAGTTCATTACTGGCCTATGGTAATGGACGCTCCTATGGAGACTCGTGCCTGAATAAAGAAGGCATGACGCTTGATACAAAAGCATTAAATCACCTGATCGCATTTGATGAAAAATCACATATTCTTCGTTGTGAAGGTGGTGTTTTATTAGCTGATATTCTCGAAAATTATGTGTCAAGGGGTTGGTTTATTCCCGTTACGCCAGGAACTAAATTTGTAACGATTGGGGGCGCTGTCGCCAATGATGTGCATGGTAAAAATCATCACCGTCGTGGTTCATTTGGAAATCATTTAATCAGACTATGCTTACGCAGATCTGACGGAGAAACGATTGTTTGTTCTCGTACTCAGAACCCGGAATTATTTAGTGCAACGATCGGCGGCCTTGGTTTAACCGGACTCATCTTATGGGTCGATATGTTATTAATGCCTATAGATTCTTCATCAATGGTTGTTGAAACAACAAGATTTGAAAACTTGGCTCAATTTTTCGAATTGACGAAAGCTTCTGAGTGGAAGTTTGAATACAACGTTGCCTGGATTGATTGTGCTTCTAGTAATGTTATGGGGCGTGGAATTTTTATGCAAGCAAACCATTGTGCAATATCAATGAATGATCATAAAAAAAACAAATCCACACGAACTAAAAGTTTGCCATTTAATTTGCCCAGTTTTGTAGTAAATAATGTAACAAGTAAGTTGTTTAATAAAATCTACTACAATGCCCATCCTCCTAGTGTTTTGGAACAGGTAATAGACTATAACAAGTTCTTTTATCCACTAGACAAAATTGTAAACTGGAATCGTCTGTATGGAAAAAAAGGTTTCTTTCAATATCAGTGTGTTGTGCCGTTCGAAGATGGTAAAGAAACTATTCAAACAATACTTAATGAAATTGAGAAAAGTGGAATTGTTTCACCATTGGCGGTGATCAAAACGTTTGGTGATATTGAATCAAAAGGGATGATGTCGTTTCCTCGAAAGGGGGTAACACTGGCGATGGATTTTCCGAATAAGGCACCATCGGATTTGAGCCTGTTTGATCGTTTTGATGATTTGGTCGCGGAAGCAGGAGGTGCAGTTTATCCAGCAAAAGATGCACGTATGAAAGCAGAAAATTTCCGTCGATTTTTCCCTAAGGTAGATGAGTTTGTGGAATATATTGATCCGGCATTTTCATCAAGTTTCTGGCAAAGGGTGATGGGATGAAGAAATTTTTGATTATCGGTGCTTCATCGGCTATTGCACAGGCAACAGCAAAACTGTTTTGTACAAATAATTCTGAGTTTTATTTGGTAGGGCGAAACCGGCAGAAATTAGATATTGTGAAAGATGATTTACTTGCGCGTGGCGCAAACAAAGTCGATATTGATATCTCTGATCCTGTTCGCCTTGAAGAAAATGAATTCATTATTTTACGGGCTGAATTGTCGTTAGGTGAAATTGATCTGGCATTAATTGCCCATGGCGATCTTCCCGATCAAAAAGAGTGCGAAATTACAGCAGAAAAAACCGTAAAATCACTTACCATAAATGGTATTAGTGTTATTTCATTAAGTACGATTATTACGCAGGTTTTTGAGAAACAAAACAAAGGGACTTTAGTGGTGCTTTCTTCTGTAGCTGGAGATCGAGGTCGTGCGAGTAATTACATATACGGTGCTGCAAAAAGTAGTGTCAGTACTTTTATGCAAGGACTGAGTCATAGATTGTACGGAACAAATATAAATGCAATTTTGATCAAGCCAGGTTTTGTTGATACCCCCATGACAGAACAATTTGAAAAAGGTCTACTTTGGTCTGATCCAGAAGAAATTGCGGAAGGAATAAAAAAAGCGGTTGAGAAGCGTAAAACTGAAGTCTACCTACCCTGGTTCTGGTGGGGAATAATGGCTGTGATCAAAAATATTCCGAATATTATCTTTAAACGATTATCTCTCTAGAAAATTAATATCCAATAAGATCCATGGGGTGTGGTTTTGTTAGATCCCAGGGACTTTCTATTACGAAGGGTTGTGCAAGAAAGTTTAATACATTCTCCGTATTAATTTGATCTTCTAGTAATACTAACGTTGCGATACTTTCTTTTAAATTAAGTCTGCGAGCCATTTTTATGGCTTTTTCAATTGAATGAGATGCGGACAGTTTATCACCTGTAGAAAGTTGTGCTGCGGCTAGTGCAACGAGTGCCGCAATTCTTCCAGAACCTGTTGATGAAGCTAACAATTGTCTTGAGAGATCTAGTGCTTTTTCAGGATTGCGTGATGTTGGTTTGGGGTTTGTGGTAAGTAACCAAATCAAGTTTTGTTGTAGCTTGAGATCATTTGGAGAGTAATTGATTAAGCGTTCCAACGTTTCAGAAGCGGTCTGGTATTTTTGATCCGAAAGTTGTGCGTTATAGAGTAATTTAAGGCCTGTAATCTTTGCTTGAGACGGAATATGACTATTATTTAACCATCGTTCTAGCCATTGCTGAGTGAGGTTGGGTTGTTTGGTTTTTAGCCCTAAATGTGCCAGTCTGAAGTAAGGGGCTTCATAGTTCTGATCAGCGTTAACGCCACGTACATAGTGTTCTTTAGCCAAATCATACTCAGCAGATCTTACTTTTTGGTCACCTGCTTCGACATAGGCGTGTGAGATCTTGGTTGCGGTATTTTTACGCATAAATTCAACACTGGCAAAGTCAGTCAAAGAATTGAATAAGATAAAAGTCAGAGGTAATAGTGCGATAATGAATTTCATCACCTTAGGCAATAAAATCTTATTCCATCGTGTTAAAGCGACAGCAGACAAGACAAAAATTATTGGTGCGGCAGGTAATCGATAACGAGCTGAATAATGAAATAATACACATGCAATAATTGTTGTTGCTAATATAGCTAGTTCCGGCGTATTTCGATGGAAATTTTTGATCAGAATCAAAATACCTAAAAAAGCTAAGCCCATTAACCAAGGTAGTTCAATGGGGCTGAGTTTTGCCCATTGATAAAGACCGTGTTCTTGTTCTAGTGAAAGAACGGAAATATTGTCGTAATCCTGGGAGCTTAAAAACCAGTAAAATTTTTTCAGTAGTAATTGCGTACTTTTTAGTGGTTGATCAAAAATAAAATCGATAGCTTGTTCCTTAAAATAATTATCAATTGTTTTCCAGCTAGCATCTAAACTCTTGGCTTGAATGTATACATTTTTAGCATCTTCAAACATGTGCTGTCGATCAGTTCTTATTCCATTGATAGGTGTAATAATACCGGTGGCATTTTTGTTATTTCCTTGTAATAAATTGATGCCCGAATTAGCGCTGACGAGAATAAATTCCCCATCGGTTTTATAGTTGTGAAAGGTAACAGGACTGATAATTAAAAGGCCAGACAAGATCCCGACGAAACTATAGAAAAGTTTTTTTTGTAGTGAAATATTTCCAATAAAAAATAACCACAGAGCATAGCCTATCAATAATAGTTGTGCTGGTGGCCAGGTGAGAACGAGTAAGCCAATCATCGCTCCGGTAATCATTATTTGAGTTAAAGCTTGGTTTGTTCGATATTGTTCAGGATGATCTGATAATCGTGTCCATAAGAACCAAACTAAGGTGATCAAAAATATTTGGATAGAGTCTGCCATGACTCTGGTAAAAGTCATGGTTGGTTCTTCAGCAAAGATAAATAAGCTAGCTGCGATTAATCCTGCACTTTTTCCAAAGCGTCTTTTTGTGCCTATGGCGAGTAGTAAGATTGATGCTAATCCTAACAAAAGCTGGATCAAATAAACATTAAATAAAGTACCACCTAGCCAACGAACAAGCCCTAGTAAATATGGAAAAAGTGGTGCAGACAAGAAAGGTGTTTCTTCGATCCAATTACCTGCTGCTTTAGCGCCAGCCATCACCCAGTAAACCCAATCATCTGAAAAGAAAACTTGTGAAAATGGATTATGGTTTAGAAATTCGCAAAGAATAACCGCACGAGTTACAAGCGCGATGGTCATGAGAATAGTTAAATAGAAAAAAAATGAATGCTTGTTTTTCAAGAACATTTTTTATTTCCACTTATTTAAGAATTCTAGAAAACGTTGTTCAGAAAACGTACCCTTTTCTAATAATGGAGAAAGATCACCTGAAAACAGAATGGAACCTTTTGTGTTAGTAATGTAGACATGCGGATAACCGTCTACTTCCGGCATACTCGACATGAATTTTTTATTCTTATTGGCTTCACTAACGTTTACTTTTAGTAAAATAAAGTGATCGTATAAGGTTTGTTTTACATGTGGATGATCATTAATAAACTGATCGAGAATATGGCACCACTGACACCAGTCACCACCAATTTCGATCAGCACTTTTCTATTCGTTTGTTTGGCATACAACAATGCATTTTCGCCATCAATAAAAGGATCTCTTGAAGGACTGTACTCAATACTATATCGAGGAATAGCGAAAGGATTCATCTCTAATGCGAAAGTCGATATATTTGCAGTAAGGAGAATGATGAAAAAAAATATTTTTTTTGTGCAAAAAACCATAGCGTTTATTATACGACAATAGTCAATGCTGTAAGGATCCATAAAATTTGGAATAGAGTCCATCACCCTGTATCAGATCTTTATGGGTTCCTTCTTCGATTATTCTTCCGTCGTCAAAGACATAAGCGCGATCAGCTTGTCGGACAGCAGAAAGACGGTGTGCAATGATTAGAGTTGTCCTACCTTGCAGGAATTCACTCAAGGCATCGTGCAATTTAGATTCAGTTTCAGCATCTAGCGCTGAAGTTGCCTCATCGAGAATAACCACTTTTGGATCACCTAAAAGCATTCGAGCAATGGCAAGGCGTTGTCGCTGTCCTCCAGAAAGACGCACCCCCTGTCGGCCAACAACCGTATCTAACAGGTTTGGCATCTCTTTAACTGTATCGATTAGTTGAGCTACTTCTAATGCTTTCCAAAGCTGATCATCATCCAACTCTCGACCTAAGGTAAGATTCATTTTCACCGTGTCATTGAAGAGGGTGGGATGTTGTAAAACCGTTGTGACATGATCACGAACTACATCAAGTCCAATTTCTGAGGTTGGGATCCCATCAAATAATATATCGCCTGAATGTGGTGTGTAGAGTCCGAGGATGACTTGAACTAATGTCGACTTGCCACCACCAGAAGCACCCACTAAAGCCACTTTATCACCAGGGTTTATGTTTAAACTAACACCATTTAAGACAGGCTCTTCACCATATGAAAAGGTAACGTCGTGGATTTCTACGCCGACAGTATGTTTCTCTGTAAATGGATTTTGATTATGTGAATATTGTGGTTCATCTTTTAGTGAGAGTAGATTATTGATCCGTGCTAAGGCAGCATTGGCGGAGAACCAGGAGTATTGAATACCAAGTATTTCTTGTACAGGCCCCATCATAAACCATAAGTAACCAAATACAGCTAACATTTGACCTATGCTGAGATCAGAATAAACAACCATAAACATACTGATAGCGCGAAAGAGATCAAAACCAAAAAGGAAGATCAAAAAGGATGCACGACCGGCAGCATCACTTTTCCATGAAAATGCAGCTGTATGTGTGCGGATGTCGCGGGCACTTTTGGCAACGCGCGCAAGGTAATGTTTTTCACGATTGTTAGCACGGATCTGCTGAATCCCATCCAGGGTTTCTGTTAATGTTTGTTGGAAAATTTCGAAAGCAGAATTCTCTTGTCGCTTGAGTTCTTTGACTTTTTTCCCAAGCTTCATAGTGAAATAGATCACCAATGGGTTTAACAATAAAATAAATAGTGCCAGTTGCCAATGCATCCATATCAAGACCGCTGTTATACCCATCAAAGTAAGCGTTGCGACCAGAAACTTAGACAGTGCCGTACCAATAAAATCATCAATAGCATTTAAATCCGGTAATAAAATGCGACGTGACAGTACCGCTACCTAAGGTCTCATATTCCGACATAGCAATCCGTGATAGACGATCGAGCATTTGTTGCCGAATTCGATAGACAACGTCCTTAGATACAAGTGAAAAATTGCGTGCCTGCCAGACATTTAATAATACTGAGAACATGCGTAAGCAAACCGTAACAATTGAGATTGTAATAATGTAAAGGCCAGGCTGATGCAGTGAGTCAGGAAAAAAACCATCTATTAGCGTAGTTAAGGATCCAGGTTTTTCTAATAATACTTGATCGACTAATAAAGGCATCAATAGAGGTAGTGGGACACTGGCGAGTGCAGCGACTAGTGCAATTATATTTGCCGCAATAAGCTCACGTTTATGTTCGCGAGCTATGTTTAAAATGTACGACCAGGAATATTTTTGTGGAGCTGTCATTGATCAATTATCGTTATTTTTTTTATTTGAGTTTATTTTGATCATTGCCATTATTCCTATCAATATCCAAACTATATTGAGCCCGACAGATGGGAGAGCTCCATAATAATAAGCATTTAAACCAATGAAAATCGCAGCGACAATATTGATGAGTTGGAAGAGGTTTGTTTGTCCTTCGATCTTGCCATTTGAGACAAGATAATAACCTGTGACGACCAGAATCATCCCGATCCAGCCACAGATGTCCAAAGCAAGTTTCATGGTGTTCTCCCTGAGTGTTTTTTTTGATCGTTACGGATCAAGAAATTATACGTCAGAAAGAGGTAAGAATTATGTTTTTTTACTGCTATTGAGAGGTAGGGAAGAGAAATTTTACGAAAAGGTTTTCGATGGCATCAACGATTCTACTAATCAGGATCGCTTAATATTTTTAAGTTTTAACCATTACTTCCATCGGTTCTGTATCTATAGCTTTTTTTTCTTCCGAGAATTTTTCCTGACTTACTGGTAGCCAGATCTGAAACTCAGTACCTTCACCGACAGTGCTTTGCACTTCGATTTTACCATGGTGATCCTCAACAATTCCGTAAGAAAGAGAGAGACCAAGACCTGTTCCTTCACCAACAGGTTTGGTTGTAAAGAAGGGATCAAATAAATGTTTCATATCTTTTTCTTTTATCCCTTTTCCAGAATCTTTGATGGTAATGCAAACCATATCGTCTACATGTCGGGAAGTAATGTGAATTTTACCAAAGTCTTCTATGGCTTGAGCGGCATTTACGAGGGTATTCATAAACACTTGGTTAACTTGGGAAGGCATACATTCTATTGGCGGAAGCTCACCATAGGCTTTGGTAACCTCCGCTTTAAATTTAATCTCATTGTGAGCAACATTAAGCGTGCTATCTAGTCCCTTATGTAGATCAACGGTCTCCCATTCAGCTCTGTCCATATGAGAAAATGTTTTTAGATCGATAACAATATTTTTAACACGCTCAAGGCCTTCAGCAGACTCTTCAAGTAGAGAAATGATATCTTCCTCAATAAATTCGATTTCAATATCTTGCTTATAATCCTTAATTAGTTTCAGAATATTGGAATCACTATCGATAGTGTTTTCGAAATTGGAATACTTGGATATGAGAGTCAGTAATTGTTCAACATATTCTTTTAATGAGCCAATGTTTGAATTAATAAACCCTATAGGATTATTAATTTCATGTGCGACACCGGCTGCAAGATTACCAATAGAGGCCATTTTTTCGGATTGTAAAAGTTGAGCTTGAGCACTTTTTAATTCGCTTATTAATTTTTCTTGCTCGTTTTTTTCTTCTTTTAAAGAAGCTTCAAGTAATTTCTGTTCTGTGATGTCGATCATGACTCCGTGCATGCACTTATTTTTTTTATCATTTTCGCTAATTGAAAAGAGATCACGGATCCAAATTGTTTCCCCATCACCTTTTAGCATCCGATATTCTATTTCTTGTTCATTAGTTAGCTCTTCAATATCGGAAAAATAATTTAATGTGGCCTTTTTATCATCTGGATGAAGGTGGTCTAACCAAAAGGATTCTTGAGTACAACTTTCCTGAGACATACCAAATACTTTTTCAACCTGAGGGCCAATATAGGTTGGGATCATCGAAGGCAATTCCATTTCCCAAGGGATGACTAGAGAACCTTCAAGCATTAAACGATAGCTTTGTTCTCTTTCTTTTAATTGTTCTTCAAACTCTACTCGCTTGGAAATATCAGTCAAGGAACCAATAATCAAAGAGGCCTCACCAGTTTCCTCATCTGTTATTATCTGTAGAGTGTTATGCATCCATAAATAAGAACCATCTTTTTTCTTGAAACGAAGATCGTAATGTTGTTTTTTTTCTTCCCATAAAAATGGTAGCCTAGAAAACATTTCCATACGATCATCAGGATGGATATGATCAAACCAGAAATCGGCCTCTTCTAATACTTCAGAAACTTCATGGCCAAGAATTTTTTTGATGGTTTGGTTAATGTAGGTAATCCTGAAATCACCTGACGCAACACTGGCATAGGTAATAGCAGGAGTATTGTCGATCAGTTGACGGAGTTCCTCAGTGCTGGTCGTTTGATCATTACCAGATTGACCTTCGATGGAATGCTCTTCAGCAGTTAGAACACCAGGAAGACTTTTCTCTTTATCTAACTGTGCTGTAACAAGTTCGAGGATCGTAATGGCATCACTTTTGACTTCGAGAGAAACGGGATCCTGACAAAGGTCATTCAGTAATAAAATCTGAGATTTTATGCGCTCTAAATTATCGGTCATTTTTAATCCTCAACTTGTCTCTAGTTATTTTTCCTTATTATTTTCAAGTTCTGCTTTTACATAAAAGATGATGGCTTTCTCTGAACTTTTATCAAACTCGTACATTTTTTCTATGACTTTTTCGGTTAATTCATGACCTTTTCGTATAAGACAGACACCTTCTCTATATTCAATGTCCCGAGTTACAAACATGCCAGGTACTAGATCATCAAGAGTTAATTTTAATTCTGAGACGTAGCTTGCCTGCCCAATACTCTGATTAAGTACATATTCCAACGCTTTAATGCAATTAGGGTCATACCGTTTTTCAGAATTTTTTTCGATAAAAGCTCTTGCTTCATCTTGGTTGAATTGTTCACCTAGAAATATTCCAGTTTGTAAGTCATCAAAATCACGAGCAACAGCGAGTATTCTTGAGCCAGAAGGAATTTTTATCCCAAACATTTCTTCTGGAAATCCTTTGCCATCAAAACGTTCATTTTGCGAACGAATGATTTTTCCAACTTCAGTCAAAGTATCTATGGGAGCAAGTACCGCCTGCCCAATGATTGGATAGTTGTGGTATTCAATCAGCTCTTCTTCTGTCAATGAGTTGTAGGGTGTTTTTATTAAATGATCACTTAAACCTAGTTTGCCTATTTTGTGTAGTAAGGCGGCATTATAAATATTGGTTTGTTGATCTTCGTCGAGTTTAACAACCTTGGCCATATGTTTAGCGAGTTCTGCTATACGTACACTGCTACCCGCTGCAAGACCTTCTCGTAATTCGATCAGTTTCGCAAAGATAGGAATTGTTTCTTGATGGCTGTGCTCTAGTTGTTTGTGTGCAATTTCTAAAAACTGACTAGCTTGTCTAATTTCTTCTGTGCGTTCTTCGACTTTTAGCTCAAGCGATTTGTTCAGATTAGCGAGTTCTGCATTTTGTTTTTCGGAGAGTTTTTGCAGACGTTCTTTTTCACGTTTAATAAATTGTTGTTCAAGACCTTGCTCAACGACCATGCGGAGTTCATGGTCATCCCATGGTTTACTAATGTACCGATATATTCCCCCGTCATTTACGGCAGAAATTGTGGAGGTTATATCAGCATAACCTGTCAGTAATACACGGATTATATCTGGCCACTTTTTAGCAACTATAGATAGAAACTCTGCGCCATCCATTTCGGGCATACGCATATCTGAGATAATAAAATCCACATGGTTTTTTTCAATAATTTCAATGCCTTGAGCACCACTCTCAGCAAGGATTATATTGTACCCATTTTTTCTAAGAAGGCGTCGCAAGGAGGAAAGAATACTTTTCTCATCATCCACACACAGTATGGTAGCAACGCGTTTTTCATCATCACTTGGAGTTTCATTTTCGACTTGTTTCTCTTCGACTATTTCATCCTGCATTAAGCCTACCTCATAAACGGTAAAGAGTTTTATCTGTACTGATATCGGCTAAATGCATAAATACTTAAGAATTGCATATACAATTTTAAGGGTGTGTTAACAAAAATAATTATAAAATGTTGTTGGAAGGTATCAGTTCTCCATCAATGTGGATGCTAAGCTTTGTTGCCTTTATTCTTTACATATTTCACATTTTCTTGTAGTAACCTATTCACAGATCTGTTTTCAGTTTAATTTTTTTGAAACGTACTTAATTATGGCTAACAAAACTATTTCGTTTGATGAGAATCTATACATATATTTTCAGCAGCATGCATTTAGAGAAGATGACCTGTTGAGAGAGTTGCGTCAGGAAACTGCTAAATTACCGGAAGCGGAAATGCAGATTTCACCAGAACAAGGCGCTTTTATGTCGATACTAGTAAAATTGATTGGTTGTAAAAACATTATTGAAATTGGAACTTTTACTGGATATAGCAGTTTATGTATGGCGCGATCTTTACCAGAAGATGGCAACTTGATCGCATTAGATATAAGCGATAAATGGACGTCCATAGCAAAAGGATATTGGGAAAAAGCCAACGTTGATCATCTTATTGATTTACGTTTAGGTTCGGCAGTCGTGTTGTTAAAGGAAATGATTGATGATCAAAAGCGAGAAACGATAGATTTGATCTTTATTGACGCTGATAAAGAGGCTTATCTAGATTATTTTGAGTTAGGCCTGACATTACTAAGACTTGGTGGTGCAATGTTGTTTGATAATGTGCTTTGGGGTGGAGCTGTTGCAGATGAATCTGATCAAACACCCAGTACCGTAGCAATCAGAAATTTAAACGATGCCTTGTTGAAAGATCAACGCATTGAAATGTGTATGACGCCCATCGGCGATGGGCTAACCATTATCCGCAAGAGATAGGCAACAAAATTAGAACTCAAATTTATTCCAGATTACTAACTAATAACTATGAATTTTGATAATTAAGTTAATTTTTAAATGACCGATATAGCGAGAACAAAAGGAGTTTTGTCAGCAGGTTAAAAGGATTTAACTATTTTCTCGATAAAATCGGAGATCCTCATGAAATTGGCAAAAAAAGTTTTGGTTGTGGGTTTGTTAGGTGTTCTCAGTGTGCTCAGTTTTCAGTCCCAGGCAGCGGGGTTAAAGGCCGGTGACTGGATTGTGCGTGGCCGTGTTATCCATGTACATCCTACGGTTGGTAGTGACGAAGTTGAAGTTCCTGCACTTGGTGGCTATGTTACAGGTAGCGGAGTGGATGTTAATAACAGTACTGTACCTGAACTAGATATCACTTACATGTTGTCACCAAATTGGGGACTTGAATTAATTCTTGCTACATCTCAACATGATGTTAATCCAGAAGGTTCTGCTTTAATAACCGCGCTTGATGCCCTGCCTCCTGCAGGCACCGGCAGTCACGATGCCATTGATGCGTGGGCATTACCACCGACTCTATTGCTCCAGTACCATTTCGCACCTGAATCTAATATTCGACCTTACATGGGGTTAGGTCTGAACTATACGATTTTTTATAAAGAAAAAGTTGAAGGTCCACTGGATATTCCCGGAGCTGATGTGAATATGCGCCAATCATTTGGACTGGCTGCGCAATTTGGTATGGACATTGATTTGGGAGACAGTGGCTGGTTCGCAAACATTGATTTGAAATATATTGATATGGATACCACAGCAGAGTTCCGTGGAACTCCAGTTGGAGATGTTAATGTCCATGTTGATATTGATCCGATTATTTTCGGGATTGGAATTGGTTGGCATTTTTAAGTAGTTTCTTTCTAGATAGAGGTAGAAACTATTTTTACTTCTATCCTAAAACAATTGTTCTACCGTAGTAAAAATAATCTTTAAAAATATTCAGGCTTGCTCTTAGATCAAGATATGCATAGTATTTCTGTGTGTTAACTTTTAATCTAGGGTAAGTTCCTATGTTCCTTCCACCGGCTAATGATTTCACAGTTCCTTTTGATCAAACATTTAAAATTTCTAATGTGAAGACTTCGCCATTAGAAAGTGTTGATTCGGATGATCTGAAGAAAGAGCTTAATAAATTAACCAAATCGATGAATGATCTACAGCAGACTCTGTATGCACATGACAAGTACTCGATGTTACTAATTTTTCAGGCAATGGATGCGGCTGGAAAGGATGGAACAATCCGCGCAGTGCTAAGCGGAATTAACCCTGCCGGTTGTCAGGTTTTTTCATTTAAGCAACCCAGTAGTTTAGAGCTTGATCATGACTTTCTCTGGCGCTCGGCAAAGCGTTTACCAGAACGTGGCAGGATAGGTGTTTTTAACCGTAGCTACTACGAAGAAGTATTGGTTGTAAAAGTACATCCAGAATATTTAGGTAGTCAAAAATTACCCGACTGTGTAGATCCTAACACTATTTGGAAACAACGCTATGAATCCATCTGTGATCATGAAAAACACCTTGCTCGAAATGGAACAGTCGTTCTAAAGTTTTGGTTAAATGTTTCAAAAGACGAGCAGAAGGAGCGCTTTCTTTCTCGGCTCAATGAGCCAGAAAAAAACTGGAAGTTTTCTTCTACAGATATCAAAGAACGTGGCTATTGGGATCAGTATATGGCAGCCTATGAAGAACTATTGAATAAGACATCGAAACCATGGGCGCCATGGTATGCGATCCCGGCAGATAATAAAAAATGGATGCGTACCCAGATAGCAAGCATTGTAAAAGAGACACTTGAGTTGTTAGAAATTGATTATCCTGAAGTGAGTGACAAAGAGAAAATAAAATTTGATGAAATGCGAGAACTTTTGTGGAGTGAATAGTTTGCTGAATGAATAGACAGAACGAATAAAAAGGCGGGAAAAAGGGATTTTCCCGCAATAGAACAACACAACAAGAGGTGAAGCTAAATTCTTTAAAATATGGAAGAATTATAGATTTTCTTAGATGAATGAAATATGAATCATCTAATGAATGAGTGATATTATTTGAGAAAAAACTCTCAGCTAAAAATATCTTTAAATCCGATAGTTGTTCCGGATTGAGTGATGTTGTCATAACCTGAAAATTTTGACTTAGACAGCTAAGATAAAGAAGTTTTGAATGGTGTGTTTTGTAGCAACGCCTTTATTGAACAATTTTTGGATCTTCAATACTATTTGAGAACGGTCAGACAAGAATGTTCCCATACAAGCGGAATAAGGTAAGACCAAACTTATCTGCCATGGGCGCTATTCCGAACCCTGTATCTACCGCCATATGGGTAAATTCTTCTGTTTGGTAATCTGTAACTCTATTTGTTCGATATGCTCGTCAAAATTGAGTTTGATATCCATAATATCAAATAACAACCAAAGCAATATGTAATAACAATAATTACTTGAGATAGAAATGCTAAAAAAATAATTATTACCTTTGGCCGTACCCTCGTAATCACTAGTTTAATTTCGCTAATATTAAGTTTGCCAGCAACTTTAGCGTTTGAAGGGGCTTGCTTGTGCTTTTAGAAGTATTGCATGCAGATGGGACATTGATCGATGAAAAATACAACGCAATTTTGAAATTGACTAAATCTGATCAGGAAGAAAAAATTTCTCCAACTGAATCATCACAACAAATCTCAAAACAAGCGCCGCCAACAAAAATAACAACGAAAGGGAAATAAAAAATATGAAAAAAATTATAGTAAAAACTTTAACACTCCTGTTTTTAACTGGGACGTTTATATCTGTTTCTGCTGAAGAAAGATTACGAATGGCGACAACAACCAGTACAGAGAATACTGGATTACTCGCGGTTTTGAACCCTGCGTTTGAGCAACAAACAGGGATAAAACTTGATGTAATTGCGGTTGGTACTGGAAAAGCGATCAAGTTAGCGGAAAACGGAGATGTGGATTTGATCCTGGTTCATGCGCCGATTGCAGAAAAGAAATTCGTTGAAGTTGGATATGGAATTGATCGAAAAGCCGTGATGCATAATGACTTCGTATTAATTGGTCCAGAAACAGATCCTGCCAATGTAAAACAGGCATGTTTATTGAAAGAAGCAATGCAGAGTATTTTTAAATCAGAAGCTACATTTATTTCACGTGGAGACGATTCCGGAACACATAAAAAAGAACGCGCCATATGGAAATTAGCCGAGTTAGAACCTGACGGAAACTGGTATCTCGCAGTAGGACAAGGCATGGGAGCTGTGCTAAAGATTGCAAATGATAAGCAAGCTTATACCTTGACAGATAGAGGAACCTGGCTCGCTTACCGTGATAAGTTGGAGTTGGAAATTGTAAGTGAAGGCGATCCTGTTTTGTTTAATCCATATCATGTGATTGCAGTGAACCCAACACAACACGCGCATGCAAAATATAAACTAGCATCAGAATATATATACTTTATTACTAGCAAAGAAGGTCAGATGTTAATACAAAATTTTAAAGTTAAAGGCGAGCAACTATTCTATCCTCATGGTTATGCTTTAGAATACCCCTTATAGTTCTGGTTTGAATCCAATAGAGCACAAATGAGCATAAGTTAAGGGGGAGCAGATGAAAAGAACGGTGTGATGTAGATGTTCTATTCAACAAACACATGGATTATGCCAATTTATATTGTCAGTTACAGCTTCATTCTTAAAGCATCCTCAGAGAATGTGGGCTTCAAGTTGATTCATAAAAGTAGCTACTGTTACAAGCCTGGGTTCTGAAGGATTGAAAAACATAGTTTAATTTAGTGATTAGTCACAAAGCCTTTAACAAATTCTGATCAAGCCGAACGCCCGACATGCGCATACAAAGCCAGGTGGTTTCTGTCCATGTATCGGCGTTTTTGATCTGGCTGGCGCCTTTGAGGGTTTGTTCGAGTTTGGCCGCAGATTTGATCAGCATTTGCAGGCCGCGAGGTTTGTGTCTTTGTAGTGCATTTCTGATCAGGTTGGTTCGGTTCGACCAGACGCGATGTTTTTGCATAACATTTTCGATACGATCACCTGTAGCAATGTCTTTAGCCATTTTATACAGGTTATGCAGTTCGCGGCTGAGTGCCCAATGAACAATAATCGGTTCCAGTCCTTCGTTGCGTAACCCATCAAGAATTCTGATCGCACGATCTGATTGTCCTTCTAAAATAGCATCAGTCAATTTGAAAACATCGTAACGACTGCTGTCGCCAACGGTCATTACATCATCAAGTTCGAGTTTTATTTTGTCAGTCAATAATAAGATGATCTCGATTTCTTGACTGGCAGCGAGCATGTTGCCTTCAACATTGTCGGCAATATAAGTCGCGGCATCGCGAGTGATCTGACGACCACGATCGGAAAAACGTTTTATGATCCATTGTGGTAGTGCCTTTACATCCACAGGCCAGATCTGAACAATCGTGCCGGCGTTTTCGAGAGCTTTGAACCATTTTGCTTTTTGACTTTGAGATTCGATTTTGTTGGTAGTGATCAATAATAAAGTATTTTGCGGCGGTTTCCCGGAATATTCGACTAAAGCTTTACCACCTTTGATGCCTGGTTTGGATGAGCCAAGTCGTAATTCAATCAAACGTTGTGAAGCGAAAAGTGAGAGAGTGTCGGCTTCTTGAAAGAGTGAATTCCAGTCGAAGTTTTTACTGACTTCGAGAATGGTGCGTTCATCAAAACCCTGTTGTTTTGCTGTATTTCGGATTGTGTCACTGGCTTCCATCATTTGTAATGGCTCGTCGCCAGTGATCAAATAAATGGGTGATAAATTTCCGCCAGATAAGTTTGTACCGAGTTGTTCTGGCCGGAGTTTCATCTACCTTGGCGAACCAAACGACTGTTTATACGCATTTATTTGAGTGCTTGCAGACGTAACAAAATAGAATTTGCAGCGCTGCGGATCATGTCTTGACGAACCAGTTCTTCCTCATCGAATTTACCTAAAGATGCATTCGGATCAAAAGTGATGGCACGGATTAAATAAATATTTTGTGGCGCGGCTAGTGATTTTTCATCTGCCGAAAGGATTTCGAGACGAACAGTATATTCAATTTCAAATTCTGTCACTTTGCCTGTGCCTTCATCGACAGATAAGGTTCGACGTTCATAGCGTTCATTATTGAGTCTGATAGTGCGGTCAGCACTTTGTGGGTTATTGTTGATCGCAACATCACGAACTGAAAGTTGCTCACTTAACTCGGCGAGAATTAATGGCGAGTTGGTAACTTCCAGAAAGACACTCTTGATATCAAGTCTGCTGGCAACACCTGAGCCACGCAGGTGATAGCCGCAGCCAGAAAGGCTCAAGATCAAGCTAGACATTAATAAGAAAAATAATTTGTTTTTATAATCAAACTTCATCATGACACCACTATATTAACCAGACGACCGGGAACGACGATACATTTTCGCACGGTCTTGTCTTCAGTGAAACGTTTGACGTTTTCATCTACCATTATAAGTGCTTCAATTGCGTCTTTTGTGGCATCAGCCGCGACACTGATTGAGCTACGTTTTTTACCATTAACCTGAATGATAAGTTCAACTTCATCAAGCACGAGTGCGGACTCATCGACTTTCGGCCAGTCCATTGTTTCAGTTTTTCCGAGCGTTTGCCAGATCGTTTCAGTAACGTGTGGGACGATGGGCGAAAGTATCAATGTTGCTACTTCTAAGCCTTCCTGCATTACGCTTCGTGCTGGTTCAGAATTGTCTAATTTTGCCAGAGCGTTCATTAACTCCATGACTTTCGCAATAACGGTGTTGAAGGTATGGCGTCGTCCGATATCATCATCGGCTTTTTTAATGGTTTCGTGGATCAATCGGCGAGTCGCTTTTAGATCGGCTGACAGATTTTCTGGATCAACTTTTGTCGCTATGCCGTTTTCCAGATGACTGTGAACCTGTTTCCAGTAGCGACGTAGAAAACGATGTGCGCCTTCGACGCCGCTGTCTAACCATTCTAAAGATTGATCTGGCGGTGCCGCGAACATTGAAAATAAACGAACTGTATCAGCGCCATATTGATCAAGCAGGATTTGTGGATCAACGCCATTGTTTTTGGATTTCGACATTTTTTCGATGCCACCAATCTCAACCATTTGGCCATCTTCAATCGACTTTGCACTTATGATCCGGCCTTTGTCATCACGCTCAATTTCAACATCGGCTGGGTTAAACCAGATTTTTTTTCCGCTTTTCTCTTCACGATAATAAGTTTCTGCGATGACCATTCCCTGTGTTAGCAAACGTGTGAAAGGCTCATCAGAGGAAATCAAACCCATGTCACGCATCAACTTATGGAAAAAGCGGGCATAAAGCAGGTGTAGAACCGCATGTTCAATTCCACCGACATAATGATCCACCGGTAACCATTGATCGGCGCGTTTATCGAGCATAGCCTGATTATGATTGTCACCCATTGGGAGACAAGTGAAGCGCGCGTAATACCAAGAGGATTCAAAAAAAGTATCGAAGGTGTCGGTTTCTCGTTCGGCCTTACCGTCACATTTTGGACAACTGGTTTCATAGAACTCAGGCATCTTTTTAATAGGTGAGCCGGAACCATCAAATTCGATATCTTCTGGCAAGACAACAGGTAATTGGTCATCAGGTACAGCAACAGCGCCACAATCTGAGCAGTTGATTATTGGAATTGGACAGCCCCAATAACGTTGACGAGAAACGCCCCAGTCGCGTAATCGATAATTGATTGTTTTACGGCCACGGCCTTGTTCTTCGAGATACTCAGCAATTGCATTAAAGGCATCGGCGGAGCTGAGATCGTTAAATTGATCAGAATTTTTCAGTACACCTTTTTTGACTTGTGCTGTCTCAGAAACATCACAATCTGAACCGCCGGCTGGATAGACGACGGCTTTGATTTCAAGCCCGTATTTTTTCGCAAATTCCCAATCGCGTTGATCGTGTGCAGGAACCGACATGACCGCGCCTGTGCCATAGCCCATCAAAACAAAATTTGCCGCAAATACAGGGACCTTTTCACCAGAGATTGGGTGCACTGCACTGACACCAAGATCAAACCCTTTTTTCTCCATGGTTTCGATCACTGCTTCTGCAGTACCGGCTGTTTTGCATTCTTCTATAAAGGTAGATAGATCAGAATTAGTTTCAGCTATTTTTAATGCCAGTGGATGTTCTGCCGCAACCGCTAAGTACGTCACGCCCATGATCGTATCTGGACGTGTGGTGTAAATACCTAAAGAAGTATCGAGTTCAGGTACGGAAAATTCGGCTTCAACGCCTTCAGATCGGCCGATCCAGTTGCGTTGCATGATGCGTACAGAATCTGGCCAACCATCTAATTTATCCAGATCGTCTATTAACTGGTCGGCATAATCGGTGATCTTCAGGAACCACTGTGGAATTTCGCGTCGTTCGACGAGGGCGCCTGATCGCCAGCCACGACCGTCAATAACCTGCTCATTCGCAAGTACAGTTTGATCAATTGGATCCCAATTAACCACAGCGGTTTTTTTATAAACCAGGCCTTTTTCCAATAGTTTAGTGAAAAACCATTGTTCCCAATGATAATATTGCGGAGTGCAGGTTGCTAGTTCTCGATCCCAGTCATAAGCAAAACCAATCCGCTTAAGTTGCTCGCGCATATGATCAATATTTTCATAGGTCCATTTTGCTGGCGGAACATTATTGCTGATCGCCGCATTCTCAGCCGGTAGCCCAAACGCATCCCAACCCATCGGCTGCAGAACATTCTTACCTTGCATACGTTGATAACGTGCGATGACATCACCGATAGTGTAGTTACGAACATGTCCCATATGCAACTTTCCGCTCGGATATGGGAACATAGCAAGGCAGTAAAATTTCTCGCGTGAGGGATCTTCTACCGCTTTGAAGGTTTTGTTTTTATCCCACGATTTTTGGACGTTTGTTTCGATTGATTGGGGTGTGTATTGTTCTTCCATTAATGCTTCTTTAGTTTTGTTAGAATGAGTTCGGCACAGTATGTCGATATTGCTAAATGACTTCAAGCCACCTTACTTATAGATGACTGATTATAAAATTCCCGCCGAAACAACGCGATTTGAGCAAGAAATAAAAAAAAGCCGCTTTATAGCCTATGCCGCTTGTGTTGAAAGCCCAGAACTAGCTCATCGTTTCATAAAAGATCTTAGAACAGAGTTTCCAGATGCCGGTCATGTTTGTTCGGCATTTTTGATCGGCGAGCCAGGCAATACGACACAGCTTGGTTTTAGTGATGATGGTGAACCTAGCGGAACGGCCGGCATGCCGATATTGAATGTTTTACAGCATGGTGAGACGGGCGATATTGTAGTTGCAGTGGTTCGCTATTTTGGTGGGATCAAACTAGGTACAGGCGGTTTAGCCAGAGCATATTCCAGTTCCGTGACTTCGGTTTTAAATATCACGCCATTGAAGTTAAAAGTTGTGATGAGATCAATCACTTTCTCGGCGTCTTTTTCCTTAGAAGATCCGATAAGAAGACTTCTAAAATCTGTTGGGGTTACAAATCTGAATGTTCAATACAAGCAAGAATTAAATATCGAATGTGATGTGCCGGAAGATCAATTATTTGATCTGGAAAAAAGGTTAAATGATATTGGAAAGGGAAAAATAAAGTTGCTAAAGAAAGCACACATTTGATCTACTTTTATGGAAATAAATTATATTGATCGGTGTCCTGCCCAGGATCTTTTTTGTTGGAAAGCTGAAAACAAACCCGGTTTTGTTCGTTATGGATCAACTTTAATCGAAAGCCATTGAGTTCCGCCTGACGCGCAGCCTGGTAGAGTCCAATCCCCAATCCACTTTTTGAATTCATCGGTTGTTGAAAAAGTTTTTCTGCAATCTCATCTTCGATTGGCTTGCCAGAATCACAGATCGAAAGTTTTACTTCCGTATCCTCAGTCATTAATGAAATTGTGATTTTTAGATCAGGATCAAGTTGTCTCTTAAAGCTGGCGTTTTCGAGCAGGTTTTCGATCACACTGTCGAACAGATCAAAGGGAATAATGGGGTTGGATTTGACGTGTGCCTGGAATTTTATTTCATCAGATTTGAGTCTCTGTTGTAATTTCTTCCACCAGTTTTCCAGCGACATATGTTCAATCGTCACATCTTCTGGATCACGTAATTTATCCAATGCCAGTTGCATACGCTGAGTAATATAGGGTAATTGTTTTTTGAGTAATAATTGTGCGGGTGAAGGTTTGCTGTCATTTTTTTCATTTAGAATTTGATCCGTTTCTAAAACTGCGGTGATGGTTTGCAATGATTGCAGCAGGTTTTTTATGTCATGTGTAACACGAGCGCCAGTTTCATAAATGGCCTGCAGATGTGTTTGCTGCATAAGTTCGAGTTCACGTGCTTTTGCAGTATGAAAATGATGGACCAGCTGGATCAAAAGTTTGCAGTGCATTAACAAAGTTGGGCCAATCGCGCGGCGCGTGTAAATGTTGGCACTTAGTGTCCCGCTGGAAAGATCTAAACGGTATTTTGTTTTTACTCCGTGCAAATCTTTATTGTTTGTCAGTTTCCAGCTAACACCTTCTATCCATGGTAATTCGACCAATTTTTGCATAGCGGCTTTGACGAAGGTATCCGGCATTTTTTCCTGATCAGCTAATTTTGCTAATTCTCCTAGCCAGGTTTCGAACGGTGTACCGATATTCATTAGTGATCGTTCCCAAAGCTGTGCAAGACCACCAAAACCGATCACCGGTGATGACAACCAGCTAAGGGTAAATAAAAAGACTGACAGGACTAAAAGTGATTGAAGTAATGCGACTGGATATTGAACGCCAGAGTAATACATGTTCAATAAACTACCAGCGGCAAGCATGGCCGCAATCAATGAAACAGTGATTGCACGAAAAAAATCAACAGCGCGGATTTGGGTTTCTGGTGTGTGACTGCGAGTTAAAACAATAATGATCAACGGCAGTGCAATTAATCCATAACGAAATAAATTGTAGACACTCGCATTGATATTTGAAACTTGAAATAGTTCTGTGATGCAGCGGATCAATAGTTCTGACACCAAAAATATCAAAGTGATCAAATAAGCGCGACGTTCGGTGATATTCTCTAAAATTTGTCCCGAAACTAGTCCGATCAAAAGAATGATCCAACCACACATAATCCACCAATTCATCCAAAAAATAAATCCGCCGGTGAAAAGCACAAACAAAACACCGGCTTGAAAAGCGATAGTTTGATCGCGTCGCCATAAGGGCTGCCAGATAAAAAATAAACCCAGATGAGCGAGCATTAATGATTTTGATAATCGGCTATCAAAATCCTTCCAGATGGCAAAATGTAACAATAGCAACATGGTTGCTAATACCCAGAAACCATTTAATTGCGTTTTATGTCGTTGTTGTGGCATAGAAAATGAGACTAAAATAAAACTAAGGAACCTCTGATTAAGTCCGAGCGAAGTAGATTGTGATGCAAACTAGTCGTAATCAAGGCGTGAATCACCCGTAATAGCAACAAGCTATTGCGAAGATTGACAACGTAGAGTGTGGCTAGGTTGGACACAAGGTACGAATTCACGATTTAATCAGAGGTTCCCTAAGATATTTGCACATAGTGTTTACAGGAGCCGCCATTGTACGCCATCTTCGCTATAACTCGCTTTACTCTTTTGGAGGCTTTCCGTAATCGGCTTAGTTGGCTGTTTTTGATTTTATTACTGGCTGCCATGCTGCTTGCTGAGTTTATGGGGGGTATTTCAATAACTGAAAGCCATGCGATAAAGACCAGTTCGCTCGGAGCGACTTTACGGATTTTTGCTGTGTTTATTACCAGCCTTTACGTAATCACCAGCATGGTTCGTGAGATTAATGATAAAGGCTTGGAACTGATACTTTCTCTACCTGTTTCTCGATGTAATTATTATTTCGGTAAATTTTTTGGATACACACTGATCGTTTTAGCCATGACGCTGGTGATCGGGATTTGTCTTATATTTTATGCGCCAGCACAAGCAATTTTGATTTGGGCAGTATCATTGTTTTGTGAGTTGCTGATCATTTCTGCACTTTGCATGCTCTGTGTTTATACCTTCACACAAGTAACGGTGGCGATTACAGTCGTCGCGGCATTTTATCTTTTAGCTAGAAGCATCGATGCAATCCAATTAATGAGTAAAGGGCCGCTGATTGATCCGAATTCACTCGTGCACATGTTTATGACAAGGACAGTTGATTTGCTCGCTGCAGTACTACCGGATTTATATCGGTTTAGCCCATCTGAATGGTTGATCTATTCTGATATTTCCCCGAATCAAATCGCCTGGGATCAAATTGGTCCAGTTATTATCCAAACTTTTATCTATCTTGCTGTATTGATGGCAGCAGGATTATTTGATCTATATCGAAAGAACCTATGAAAAATCCATTTCACAATGCGCCCTTTTCGTCATGTCGGCGTTAAAAAGCATCTCAAAACACTCGTTTACAAGTGTAAACTGCGCTTTTTCGATAACTTTTTGCCTTGTCCTGACAAGAAGATCACATTGTGAAAAGGATTTTTAGATTAGAAATGAATCTTTTTGATCAAAATAGAGAACGAGCAATAAAAAATATTCCGGTCTGGATCTTACCGAGCTTATTAATAGCATTGCTTGTGCAAATTGCGTGGCATAATTTGCGTTCGGAACCAGTCGCACAAATGGTTGATTTAAAACCACCGCCGACAAAGGAAATGTTCAATGCCATGAGTTTTGGAGATCCAGTCGCGCTATCCAAACTAACCATGCTTTGGCTGCAGGCACATGACAATCAACCAGGGATCAGTATCCCGTTTAAAAACCTCGATTATTTAGTCCTTACTCAATGGTTAGGCCGTGTTTTGGATCTTGATCCTCGTGGGCAATATCCACTTTTATCCGCTGCTAGAGTTTTCAGCCAAGTGCCAGATGTTGAAAAGCAAAGACAGATGCTGGCTTTTGTGGAGCAGGAATTTCATAAAGATCCAAACAGGCGCTGGCAATGGCTAGCGCATGCTGCATTTGTAGCAAAGCATCGTTTAAAAGATCAAAAGCTTGCGCTGAAATTTGCAGAATCGCTGACCGAAAAGGCGACAGGGGATAATGTTCCAAGCTGGGCAAAACAGATGCAGATTTTTTTGCTGGAAGAGTTGGGTGAGATCGAAAGTGCAAAAATCCTGCTGGGTGGTTTGTTAGAAAGTGGTCAGATAACCGACCCAAACGAACATGCATTTTTGTATCAGCGATTACAAGAACTTGAAGAAAAGTGACCTAGGCTCAGGAAAACAATCAAGTCTTAAGTTGTATTTGAACAGCAAGGTTTTACAGGCTTCGTTCTGAGATTCTTCTTCCTATCGTCATTAGAATGTCACAATCCTCAGAAACCTTTATCGTTGCAGAAGGTGAGAGTACGCAAGTTTAATAAATCGTGTTTCTGGTGCAATGGTTTACCTTAAAGAAGGTATTGAACCAGAAGGAAATTGCAAACTAACACGAAGGCGAAAATTTTAATAAAAGGGCTTCTTTCCCACTAAATTAACAGGCATATCCTCTATTGCTGGAAGTTGTAATCATATGCGAGACAGCCCGTAATGTGCTTAATGACTACATGTGTTACACAATGTAAACTGCCTTTGTAAGGTCCACAAACCAGTGGAACTTACTGACAGAATTATAATTATAAGAGGGTGTGAAAATGATCTACTTAGAATTTTTATTTCGATGGGCACATGTTTTATTTGGTATAACCTGGATTGGGTTGCTCTACTATTTTAACTTTGTGCAAGGCGAGTATTTTAAAGAAGCGACTGCAGATGCAAAATCCGATGCTCTCCAAAAACTGGCACCACGTGCTTTGTGGTGGTTCCGCTGGGGGGCAATGTTTACTTTTTTAACTGGCGTGTATCTGTTTTCACAATTAGGCGGCACAGTAAATGGTTATATTATCGTGGGCGTGTTAGCTGGCACTATCATGTTTTTAAATGTTTGGATTATCATCTGGCCAGCTCAAAAAATTGTCTGCGGTATTGTTAAAGGTGATGTCGCTGCTGCCGCACCTAAAGCGGGGTTAGCCTCACGCACAAATACACTATTATCCGGCGTCATGCTGATGGGCATGTTAGGTTCAAAACACGGCGCCCCAGGTGGCGATGCATTGATGCTATTATCTGGCGGACTTTCTCTTGGTGTAATCCTGACGCTGTTGGTGGTACTGCTGTTGGGTGCAAATGGCATTAAAGGCAAAATGGGACCAATGGCAAGTGTTGCTGGTGTCAGCCATTGTAGTATTGCCTTAACTATTGTTATTTTCGCACTGATGAATTACATATAACTATCTAAATCATTCAGATCACAAATTTAGATTAATTAAAGGCTGCCTCCGGGTAGCTTTTTTTATTACACCTTTCACATATTTTCGATCGACGTAGTTCAATTAAAGATTAAATCCTTCTGCCGATGTTCTAACAACAGCTTTATACCCCTGCTTAACGTAAATTTAAGATTACTTCTTAACGAGACTGTCTATATAATGATAGTACATTCACTTAGGAGGGAATTTTATGGAAGCCACTCTTGCGATAGTCATATTCGCCATCTTCATCGTATTTCAGGGGATTAGAAAAGTACCCCAAGGTTATGAATACACGGTAGAACGATTCGGAAAATACACTCGAACACTACGACCTGGGCTGCATTTTATGATCCCGTTTATGGATCGAATCGGATCAAAGTTGAATATGATGGAATCCGTGCTAGATGTCCCATCACAAGAAGTTATCACTAAAGATAACGCGATGATCAAAGTTGATGGTGTGGTTTTCTATCAAGTTTTAAACGCACCCAAAGCAGCATATGAAGTAAACCAACTTTCACACGCCATTTTAAATCTGACCATGACCAACGTTCGTACGGTGATGGGTTCAATGGATCTGGATGAATTGTTATCCAAACGTGATGAGATTAATGCCCGCCTATTACATGTAGTTGATGCTGCAACTGAACCATGGGGCGTAAAAGTTACCCGTATCGAGATCAAAGATATTAATCCACCACAAGATCTGGTTGATGCAATGGGTCGACAAATGAAAGCTGAGCGTATAAAACGCGCCACCATTCTCGAAGCCGAAGGTCAAAAAGAATCTGAAATCCTGCGTGCAGATGGTGAAAGACAAGCCGCGATTATGGAAGCTGATGGTCGTAAAGAATCAGCGATAAGAGATGCGGAAGCACGTGAACGGTTAGCACAAGCAGAAGCGCGTGCGACACATATGGTATCTAAAGCCATTGAAGAAGGTGATGTTCAGGCGGTTAATTATTTTGTCGCAACGAAATATGTGGAATCTCTAAAAGATATTGCTTCCGCCCAAAATAGCAAGGTAATACTTATGCCGCTTGAAGCCTCAAGTGTGATCGGTGCGATTGGTGGTATTTCTGAAATTGCTAAAGAAGCCTTTGGTAAAAATAAGGAGGCTTGATATGGATCTCGTTCTACATCTTCTTCCCTGGCATTGGTTGGCAGTAGGACTGGGGTTGATCATTCTTGAGATGCTTATACCCACTGGCCATACAATTTGGTTAGGTATTTCCGCCCTGATAGTCGGTACGATTTTATGGTTAATTCCTGACATAGACTGGAAACTGCAGATGCTGATTTTTGCAGCTTTATCATTTGTATCATTCCTTATCTACAATAAAATTGCGAGGAATAACCCTGCCGAAACCGACTCACCTGATCTAAATCGTCGAGGTGAACGGTATATTGGTCGGACTTTTACAATTGAGGAGCCGATTGTAAATGGTGTTGGGAAAATCCGTGTCGATGATTCTATCTGGCGAGTAAACGGTGAAGATCAACCTATCGGCACAACGGTAAAAGTCGTTGCAATGAATGGTTCAACACTACAAGTTAAAACTCTTTAGAAGGAAAGCGTGAAAGCTATTCGAGTAAACAAGCTCGGAGATCCAGAAGTTTTACAACTAGAAGCGGTTCCCACGCCAGCACTTGCGAAAGATCAAGTTCTGATCAAAATTAAAGCCATTGGAGTGAATCCAGTCGACACGTACATTCGATCGGGTTACCAAGGTTACGATCCAACTGTGCCGTACACTCCTGGTTTTGATGCTGCAGGCACTGTCGAAAAAGTTGGCCTTCAACCCGGCGAAAATATCAAAAACATTACACCCGGAATGCGTGTTTATCTATCTGGCTCAATTTCTGGAACTTACGCAGAATATGCACTTTGCAATTTCGATCAGATCCATTCACTGCCCGATCATATTTCTTTTTCACAGGGTGCAAGTCTTTATGTTGCATACGTAACAGCCTATCGAGGGCTAATCCAACGAGCAAATGCAAGTCCCGGCGAAACGGTTTTGATCCACGGAGCCAGTGGCGCCGTCGGAATCGCGGCAATCCAATTTGCACGCAATTTAGGGTTACGAATTATTGCGACAGCAAGTACTGAAGAAGGCCAACTTTTAACCGCAGAGCATGGCGCAGATCTGATTATTGATCATTCTGATCCTTCTCATTTTGATCTTATAAATAATTACACAGAAGCTATAGGTGTCGACGTTATTTTAGAAATGGCTGCACATATTAACTTGTCGCAAGACCTAAAAGTCCTCGCTCAAAATGGCCGCATTATTATCGTTGGGAATCGAGATACCATCGAAATTAACCCGCGTGACACAATGGCTTGTGATGGATCAATTCTTGGAATGTCGCTGATGAATATTTCTGATCAAGACGAAAAAGAAATCTATGCTGCAATCAGTGCAGGGTTAGTCAACAACACATTAATCCCAGCAATCCGTTGTGAGTTACCGCTAAAAGAGGCTCCGCAAGCTCATAGAATGGTGATGGAATCTGGTGCTTGTGGAAAAATAATCTTGCTTCCGTGAAATCAAAACCCAAACCTATTTTGACCACCGTTCTTATTGCCATTTCAGCACTATTTATCTTTTTATACACCAAACAGGAAAGTTCTCTAAGAACAGAAAGTGAAAATTGGCTCTCAATAGAGGCGGTGATCAGCGAAAGCAATATCCGCCGTGATTGGAATAAGAATACTGGTACACCTAACGCTATTTACCAGTTTGAACTTCAATATATTTATGAAGTCAACAATACAAGCTTTACAGGATCACGCTATTCCTTTCATGGAGATTCGTCATTTAAATCAAAATCGATAGTTGATCAATTACTTGTGAAATATCCCGTCGGGAAGAGAATCACGATTTATTACCAGCCAGAAAACCCTCAAGAATCTGTCGTATTACGTTAAATAATAACAATTGGCCTATATTATGCTTAAAAACTATAACTTAAAACCTGCTAAGACCCACAACCGGAGAGTAAGATGAAAGCGAGCAATCTATTTAATCTGAACTCGGGATAAGGAATAAACTATTATTCTTATTTGTAGAAATTCAGATTTGATCTGACAGTTACCCAATTATCAGTAACCGACTGTCAGGTTAAGTTTAATTCACAAACTTTTCCTTCCAGATAGCTTGTCCGTCGATGAGTGTTTCCATCGGCGTCCTCCCGCAGCACATTTTGCCTTGGTGAGTTCGTTGAGTATTGTATTTGAGCAACCATTCGTCAAGGTCGAGTTGCAGTTCATCAATCGATTGGTAAATTTTCTTACGCAAAGCGACTTGATAAAACTCATTGAGGATCGTCTTATGGAATCGCTCACAAATACCATTCGTCTGAGGTGATTTGACCTTGGTTTTGGTGTGTTCGATATTGTTCAACGCCATATAAAGCTGATAATCATGCTGGTCAGCTCGCCCACAATACTCCGTCCCTCTATCTGTCAAAATGCGCAACATAGGCAAACGTTGTTCTTCGTAGAATGGGAGGACGCGGTCATTGAGCATGTCAGCTGCCGTAATCGGTGTTTTAGTCGGGTACAGTTTCGCGTGAGCGACCTTGCTGTAAGTATCAACAAACGTTTGTTGATAAACCCGACCAATGCCTTTGAAAGTACCGACATAGTAAGTATCTTGCGAGCCAAGATAACCAGGGTGTGCCGTCTCTATCTCGCCACAAGCCTCATCGTCGTCTTTCTTGCGTTCCATCGCCGCGACTTGAGACTCAGTGAGGATCAAGCCTTCACCAGCTACCTTATCAGACAATGCCTTCAGGCGATCTTTAAAGCAAGCAAGACCATGACGAAGCCAGATACAACGAACGCCACTGGGTGAGACAAATGTTCCCCGTTTGCGCAGCTCGTTACTGGTGCGCGTTTGACCATGTGCGGGCTCTTCCAGTGCATACTCGAGCACAACGGTTTCAATAGCCGGGTCGATTCTGTTTTTAAGATTTGGGGTACGCCGATTACGATCAAACAAGGCTTCTACACCGCCTTCATCAGCCGCTTCTTTGTAGCGATAAAATGTATCTCTGGACAAACCCATCATCTTGCAGGCTTTTGAGACATTGCCGAGTTCTTCAGCGAGATTGAGTAGACCAACTTTATGTTTTATAACTTTGTCATTAGTATGAATCATGAGAGTTACCTCTTTGTGTTTTGATGTTTACGTTGCAGTTACATCAAAGCGGGTAACTCTCACTAAATCAAGCGTCGCTACGCTCCGCTTGATTTAGTGATGTGTCAGATTGGGTCTAAACTTCTACATCTTATTGATTCAATAGTTTAACTTAAGGTTAAAGGGCTTCTATAGTAAGATTCTTCACATATGCTCAGAATGACAGATTTTCCCTATATTATTACCATCCAACTTGTTGAATCATAAAGAGTTTTAAATTCTCTTATCCCGAGTTCATATATGGTCTCCTCCCGTATTGCAAGATAAAACATTCAGATAACAGGGACAGGATTGCTGTCATATATACGGCCCTCAATGAAGTTTTCAACTTCTGACCTGGATGTATTACGCGCCTATTTTCCTTATCAGGTTATCGGTATTAGTTACCCCTGAGCTCGACAGGTTTTCAATAGGCTGGTTTGACCTGTTATGCCATCTTTAGTTTTACCTTCGCAATTCGTTGAAATGATTTGTTCTCTCTATTTAGGCCGGTGAGTAGTCATCACCAGAAACCGTTATAGCCCAGGCCATTCTTGCCATTTTGTTGGCATACGCCACACACGCTCGATTATGCCCCCGCGTCTCAACTAAACGATTAATCCATTGACTCAGTTTATCGCCTTTCGTTTTGGCTCTTGATACCACGGCCTTCGCGCCTAGAATTAACAAACAACGAAGGTATTTATTGCCGCGTTTACTGATCCCCAGTAGCACCTCTTTACCACCACTACTGTACTGTCGTGGAACAAGTCCTAATGAGGCGGACACATCGCGCCCTTTGTGATAATGAGCGCCGTTTCCCACTTCATTAAAATACGCGCTCGAGACCATCGGCCCAAACCCTGGAATAGTTTGTAAGCGTTGGCAAATCGCATTGTTTTTTGCCGATTGAATGATCAATTGGTCAAATGTCGCAATACAGGCATCAAGTGATTGCCATTGTTCCTTTAGCTGGCGCAGTATCCTTTTGAAAGTAACGGACAACCGTTCGTTCTCATCACTTAATAGCAACGGGATAGATTGACGTAGGGTATTTAGGCCGGGACGAAGGCTAATGCCATATTCTGCAACAAGCGCTCTCATTTGGTTACATAATGCGGTTCTTTGTCTGACCGCTAAGTCTCTTGCTTTATGTTGTGCCTGGTTGTCTTGTTGCTCAACTGATTTAATGCCCACACTTTTTAAATGAGGTTGTTTCGCAGCAACGGCGATGGCCAAGGCATCGTTATAATCATTCTTATTGCCGATTAGAAATGCGTTAACATGCTGAGGTGGTAGTAATTTCACCTGATGTCCCTGTTGTTGTATCGCTCGGGCCCAATACTGTGACGTTGCACAAGATTCTATTGCGACTAAACAAGGAGGTTGAGATTGAAAAAAGGAGAGTACCTGCGCTCGCTTTAACATTTTCTTTTTGATTATACGCCCTTGTTGATTACAGCAGACAGCATGAAATACGTTTTTTGCTATGTCTAACCCGATTGTTGTAGTCTTCATTTTGGTCTTCTCCTCTTTTGATTGTGTGTATGTCAGTTCAATCATGGCACCTAGATGCCGTTAGGGGGAGGAGACCATCACATCAGGTTATTTATTAAGTGTCTTGAAAATGAAGGAATTAAATATATTTTTGGTGTTCCGGGTGAAGAGAACCTGGATATGCTAGAGTCATTATAAATGACTCTTCCATTGAGCTTATTCTTACCCGTCATGAGTAACCTGCAGGTTTTATGGCAGTAACCTTTGGCGTTTCCTTTTTAGGTCTACTAGCTAATCCTAAAAAAAATATTGGACATAGACGAGGCAGTATAAGTGTATAATTAGGTCTAGCTATATTAAGAACTTCTGGTCTTCTAGAAACTATAAATCTCATCGGATTATTAGTTACAAACAATTAAAGGCTAATGACTTGTTTTTAATTCATCTTAAAAAGCTATCAAAGTAAAACCAGTGGAAATGTTTATAGCCTTCTATTTATGATTAGTTCTACGATAAGAACTATCATTTTACTCAGGATTTGAGTGAAAATGTTAGTTTTTCGAATCATTTTTCTCTTGTAAGTTTCTTTAGGACTAACACTTTTTGGCGCAAGTGCAATTATTTACATAGCGATCCTAAAATAGTTGCCGTTAAATGTTACTTAGTCATTTTACTGCTGCACAATTCATTGTTGATATTTTTGCTTTTCCTTGGAGAACTGATTATCCTTACCAAAGATTGGTAGATGTAGGATTTATAGCTGTGGGTATTGTTATTGTTGGGGGGCTTCAGGCTAACTTATGATTTACTGACATGGTTAAATTGCCCCTTCTCCTGCGTCATTATGAGCTTAATTTAGTATGAAAAAAAAAATCGAGGGTAAAGACCTATTCATAGGAATTGCCCATGCTGATAAGTATCAGTCAGGAAATTGGATATCAAAAAGACTTGTTAATGAATTTATGGAGACAGTTCTTACAACAGTAAAAGAGGCTGGCTCTATAGATGTTCATGAGATTGGATGTGGTGAAGGCCATATCCTTGGTATCCTTGCGATAAATGATTTTACCATTCGAGGTTGCGATCTATCACGGGAATCACTAGCTGTTGCAGCTACTGAAGCAAGCAAACGCGACTTAAAACTCTCACTTAAACATAAGAGTATTTATGATCTGGACCCTGCTGAAGATTCTGCCGATACAGTCATTTGTTGTGAGGTATTAGAACACTTAGAAGATCCGCAACTCGCCTTAAGAAAACTTATTTCAATAACAAAAAAAGATTTGATCATTAGTGTACCAAGAGAACCTATATGGCATCTATTGAATATGCTACGAGGTAAATATTTACATGCACTAGGTAATACACCAGGGCATTTTCAGCATTGGTCTAAAAATATGTTCATTGATTTCGTCAGTCCTCATTGTGAAATTATTGCTGTTAAAACACCTTTGCCATGGACTTTGATTCATTGTCACCCTAAATCAAATCGGAGAACATGAACAATGACAAACAGGCTGTTAGTTGCAATTCCGTGTCTTAATGAAGCTAGCACCATTGAGAAAGTGGTGCAGGATGTACCCCGCACCATCTTAGGTATCGATATAGTGAAGGTACTTGTAGTGGATGATGGTTCGTCCGACGAAACAAGTAGTTTGGCTGTTAGTGCAGGTGCTTCAGTCATAAATCATTCTCGTAACGTTGGTGTGGGCAAAGCTTTTCAAACTGCGGTCAACTATGCCATCGAAAATAATTTTGACTTGATGATAAATATTGATGGCGATCGCCAGTTCAACCCAAAAGATATACCAAAGCTTGTTACACCTTTACTTGAAAAGCAAGCGGATATGGTGACAGCATCAAGATTTTTAAATGGTGAAATACCTATTGATATGCCAAAAGTTAAACAGATAGGTAACCGCATGATGTCTTTCCTGATCAGCAGGATGGTTAGACAAAAGTTTTATGATGTTTCTTGTGGGTTTAGAGGCTACAGCCGTGAAGCTCTACTTCAATTAAATCTACACGGAGCGTTTACCTATACACAAGAAACCTTCTTGGATTTTGCAGTTAAACGCTTAACTATTTTGGAAATTCCAACCCAAGTAGCTTACTTTCAGGATCGAGAATCCAGAGTTGCAGGAAGTATTTCTAAGTATGCACTCAATACAGCTAAAATTATTTTTCGTGGTTACCGAGATTATTTTCCATTAAGATTTTTTTGGAGTATCGCATTAGGGTTTTCAATCCCAGCTATGCTATTAGCCCTTATATTTTTTGGACACTATTTTATATCAGGTGTCTTCACAGGTTATTTATTTGCAGGCTTCTTATCTGCATTCTTATTCCTAATGGCAATGGTATTTTTTGTGTTAGGTGTGGTCACAGAGATGCTAGATCGAATTCGTTCAAATCAAGAACGCATACTCTATAGGCTTAAGAAACGTGATTGATTACTCCCTATGGCTATGGTTGATCCTTAATGCAATGCTAGAAAATGTGTAGATAAAATGCTTTGTAAGATATGTCAAAATAATACGACAGCATTTTGGCTGACTACCAAGGGTTACAACATCGGGAAATGTTCACATTGCGGGTTTGCACAAGCACTGGATATTCCTTCAGAAACTGAATTAGATGAACTCTATGAATTGTTACATGCAAAGCACATTAAATATCGCAGCAGCCAGTCAGCAAAAATAGAAAACAAACGACGTGTTTCTTTTTTGAAAAAACATATCGCTGAAGGAGCGAAAGTACTAGATGCAGGCTGTGCTAGCGGGGACTTTATGGCGATAGGAGTAGAAGATTTTGAAATGTATGGCTCTGACATCTCTACATCCGCAATAGAATATGCAAAGAAACGGTTGCCAGAACTAAGTAAACGGTTAAAAGCTCACCGACTAGAAGATGAAAATATAGGTTGGCATGACTTCGATGCCATTTGCCTTTGGGATGTGATTGAGCATGTGGCAGATCCCATCAATGTTACCCAATTAATAATGGATCGAGTTAAACCTGGTGGGTATTTATTCATCTCAACACCTGACTTTGGTTCGCTTATAGCAAAACTAATGCGATCCAATTGGGCCTTTATGACACCACCCTATCACTTAGGATATTTCACAAAACAGTCATTTAAAATACTCTTCCAAAACCATTCATCAGGTAAAATTATCCGTTATGAAACCAAAGGCAAAACAGTCGATTTATCTTTTTTAATGTATAAGTTAAATCAAATGAATAAGTGGTTATCACCTGAGTTTTTATTAAATTGGGTTGTTAAAAGCCGTATGGGACAAGTTAAACTTTATATTCCAACGAATGACATTGCATACCTAGTTATCCAGAAGCCTTCTGCAATTACTAAGGACAGAAACTAGTATGTGTGGCATTTTTGGTGTTATCGCGAATCCTGCTTCTAGTGTAGATTCGCACATACTAGAGAAAGTAGTGAGAGACGTTTTTAACCTTTCGGAAGTTCGTGGAAAAGATGCTTCTGGTGCCTTGGCAGTTCTTCCAGAACGTATTGAGTTGATAAAATCTTCGCAACGAGTAAGTCACCTAGTTAAGCAACCACAATTTGATCAATTAATAATTAATGCTTGTAAGGCATATGAGTCAGAAAACATTTTTGCGATTGCTGGCCACACTCGCATGGCTACAAATGGGACGGAAGGAAAAGGTTTTAATAACCAGCCAGTCATAAAAGATAACCACTTGATTTTACATAATGGGATTATCGTAAATGATGCAAATCTTTGGAGTTTAAACCCTTCTCTCGAAAGGGAATATGAAGTTGACACGGAGATTTTTGGTGCACTTTTAGGTAAAGAGACGGAACAAGGACAAGCGTTTTTAGATGCAATGCAAGATGCATTTTTAAATATCAAGGGTGCTAACACCATTGCTGCACTGCCTCTAAACGAAAATCAAATGATGATTGCAACTTCAAATGGTTCTATGTACTTCTGGCAAGCTAAGGATGAAAGTGTAATAGTGTTTGCCTCGGAAGAATTGATTGTTGAGCATACAGCTAAACGATTAAAACTAACAAGTGACAGGAGCCAAGTACAACAATTAAAACCTGGGCAAGCATTAGTAATAGATTTAATAAGTTCGAAACTTGAAACTTTTTATCTTTCAGGTGAAAAAATTAACCTGCCTGAGAGGAAAATAAAAAAACGTCATTTAATAAGTATTCCATTCGAAAACACCCATAAAAATAACATACCTACCTTCTCTAATGAGTTGAAAGATATTGAACGATTGATGCAAATAGATCGAGACGCTATAGATAATATTAAGCGTTGTACCCACTGTTTATTGCCACAAACCTTTCCGTTTATTCGTTTTGATGATAAGGGTTTTTGCCAACTTTGTCGACAGCATCAATCACTTTCGTTAAAAGGAACGAGTGCTTTAAAAACATTAGCAAATCAAGCACGCAAAAATAATGGTCATCCTGACTGTCTCGTTCCTATCAGCGGAGGCCGCGATAGTTGTTATGGTTTGCACTACATCAAAAAAGAGTTGGAGCTAAATCCAGTAGCTTATACCTATGACTGGGGATTCGTAACCAATTTAGCTCGACGTAATATTTCACGAATGTGCGGAGAGCTAGGTATTGAGCACGTACTTATCGCTGCTGATATCCGACAAAAACGAGAAAATGTGCGGAAAAACGTCACGACCTGGCTAAGAAATCCCGCTCTTGGAATGATCCCTTTATTTATGGCTGGCGACAAAATGTTTTTTTATTATGCAAGCATGATCCGCCATCAGATGGATTTGGGGCCAATTTTATTTAGTATGAATTGGCTGGAAAAAACAGGCTTTAAAACAGGTTTCGCAAATGTTGATGACCTTCAAAATACTGATGCAGGTGTTGAAGGTAAAACATATGCCATGGGCTTATGGAATAAGACTAAGCTTATTTCATACTATGGGCAAGAATTTTTAAAAAATCCGAAGTATTTGAATAAGAGTATCCCTGATACGTTACAAGCTTTTTTTTCGTACTATGTGCAACGTAAGGATTACGATTCCATCTTTGACTACTTACCCTGGGATGAACGATCTATTGAACACACTATAATAGATGGCTATGACTGGGAAACTTCACCAGATACAGTTTCAACATGGAGGATTGGGGATGGTACAGCACCTTTTTACAATTACATATATCTTAAAGTTGCGGGATTTAGTGAGCACGATACTTTTAGAAGTAACCAAATCCGTGAAGGTATGATTACTCGTAAAGAGGCTCTTTCTCTACTTGAGGAAGAAAATCAACCACGCGTGGAATCCTTCAAATGGTACTGTGATACAGTAGGTATAGATGCTATTGAATCATTGAAAATCATCAATAAAATTCCAAAGCTCTATTCTTGCTAATTTCTACTTCCTTGTTATGCGACTAGCTTTACTCTTAAAACCAGTTCAATGGCGAGAATTGTTAAAGTATTTGTCTATCAGTATCTTAGTTTACATATACATCATGATTGCGATGTATACGTTAGTAGATTATTGGCAGCAAGATCCCGTTCTCTCGTTTATGGTTGTATATTTGGCCGCTTATATTATGGAATATATTCTTACTTTACGTTTTGTTTTCAAAAGAACTCATCAATGGAAAAAAGTTTTTAAATACGTTATCTATATCGTCATTTTCTTGTGTTTGAGTACTATGCTTTACAAATTATTACTTTATATAGACATTCATTATTTACTGGCGACCATACTAACTGCAATTACTTTAATGCCGGTTCGTTTTGTAGTTAATAAGTATTGGGTTTACCATGAAAAATGTGACTTGGAATGGCCATGATAAAAATAGTAGTATTCTGCACTTTTAGCATTAAGTTTAGAAAGCACTTAACCTAAAATAAGTTTTAAAAAGTTATAAGATCCGAAAGGGACATCTTCGTAATTTAACTAATTAATATACAACGATTACAAATAAAAATTATGCTCTGGAGTCAATAAAATAGTAGTTATTATCTGATTTTAAATATTATCGGATAACGTAAATATTTTCTAAAAGTTATGACAACATCATTGCAATAAGAACTATATGTGTTCAAGCTAACTATATACGTATCATGTTTTTTCTCAAAAAATTAACCCACTCTCAAGCATTCGCAGAAAGCCTTGCTGCTTGGATCACATTTTTCATAACTGTACTGTTTTTTATTTGGACAGTAATCCATCATTTATCGACATTTGTTGATATCAAGTGGAATACTGTGGTTTTCTATACTACTTTAGGTTTGCCTCTTATAATTTTCTTAGCTGTCTGGATCGCGTTAAATTTTACTAAGGCATATCTAAAAGAGATATCCTTTTCTACAGATCCCGTTAAACATAAAAATCCTGTATCTAGCATTTCAATCACTCTCGTGCTTTCTTTCTTTCTTGTTCTCCTATTTTCACTTCCCAATTATTCTTTAAGATTTATTTTCGCCTGTTTATTTTTTTTAATTTTGATCTATTGGTCTAAATACCACAGTGATAATTTCTTATTAAAAGTTTCCATCGACAAGGAAATATTACCGGCCAGTAATAGAACCATTCTGTTGACGATTTTCCTACTAATCATTATTGCAGAAGTGGTAACTTTGCTTACAAATCGGTCAGATTTTGACGATGCAGAATATATACAGACAGCTTTACAGACCTTGTTATACCCAGATAGAGCGATATTATCTTTTGATGCATCTCTAGGGATTATTCTTGATTCCTTTCGTTTCGCGCCGTATCGAATTGCGTCATACGAGACTCTTGTTGCACTTATAACAAGCTGGACAGAATTCGATCTATTAACTGTCTATTATCTAATATTGCCCGCATTTTCTGCAGTAATAACAGTACTTGTAGGGTATTTATTTGCTCGTTGGTTCTTACCTTCAAGACTAGCTTTAATCGCGACGGGAATATTCTTGTTGATTATGCTTTCTTGGGGAGATACGCACGTTGCCTATGGCAATCGTGTGTTTGTTAGATTGTTTCAAGGAAAAGGCTTACTTATTGCTGTTACTACGCCTCTGACCTTGATAACAGGGCTGTTATATATCCGTTCACCTTCAGTCAGTCGCTGGGGGTTTTTAGTAATAACCCAGATTATAACTTTAGGGGTTTCTTCTACAGGCTTAATTCTGTCATTTGCAACAACGATGTTACTACTCCCAATTGCATTTCAGTGGGGTAATAAAAATTCCGTTTTCTGTTGTATAGGCATCTTAGTATCTCTTACCTATTCAGTCATCATCGGCGTTTGGCTTAAATTTTCAAGTATTTCATCTCTTTCTATGAATCAAGTAGGTACAGATTTACCTATTAATGCTTCATTAGGATTCAGTGTACATGAAGTTATTACTTTGGCACTACTTGTGGCCGGACTCGTTCTAGTACGTTCGGGAATTCGAAAACGAGAATTTTTATTTTTATCAACTGGAGTACTTTTTTTTATACTAAATCCTTGGATTGCGGAAATAATAGCAAACTATTCGTCGAGGAATATGAATTGGCGTCTTGCGTGGGCAGCTCCTATCCCGCTTATGCTTTCCGTAGTTCTTGCAGCAGGCCTTTCGTCATTTTTCACATATAAAAATAATGTCTCAATTTTAAATTGGAGATCAAAAAAACATTCTGTTGGAATTTTTAGCGTCGTACTATTAGTAGTATTTTTGATCGAAGGGCGCTGGATCATATCTGCTAATAATAATGTATCGTGGGATTGGTTCTCGATAAAAGCCCCTCAAGAATATTATGCTACAAGAGAAATATCAGAAATATTATCTGATATGGATATTACTGGTACAGTTTTAAGTGTACAACGAATCGGTACTTGGTTGACTGTAACAAACCCTGATTTAAAACAAATAATGCCTGGGCACGGTTTTCCTATTTGCTTAAAGACAATACTCACGGAAGCTGTTTATGGAGACCGTGTTCAATTGTTAGCTTTGGTGGATATTGAAAATGCTGATTATTCAAACATGTATAGTTTAATAAAGTCACATGACGTTCAAGCAGTTGTGTTGAATAATGGTCCAATTTCAAAAATATTTCTTTCAGAACTTAGTTCTTTAGAGAGCATTGTTGTTCAAAAGAATGTTGCGATCGGAGACTACCACGCCTTGAAAATATCATACCCCAAAGGATATGACTAAAGAGATCCATATAGGATCAGACAACAAGCAATACCACTAACTTGAGTAAGTCCGAGGAAAAACCGCTTATGTACCAAACAGGAAAGTTCTCTAAGAACAGAAAGTGAAAATTGGCTCTCAATAGAGGCGGTGATCAGCGAAAGCAATATCCGCCGTGATTGGAATAAGAATACTGGTACACCTAACGCTATTTACCAGTTTGAACTTCAATATATTTATGAAGTCAACAATACAAGCTTTACAGGATCACGCTATTCCTTTCATGGAGATTCGTCATTTAAATCAAAATCGATAGTTGATCAATTACTTGTGAAATATCCCGTCGGGAAGAGAATCACGATTTATTACCAGCCAGAAAACCCTCAAGAATCTGTCGTATTACGTTAAATAATAACAATTGGCCTATATTATGCTTAAAAACTATAACTTAAAACCTGCTAAGACCCACAACCGGAGAGTAAGATGAAAGCGAGCGATCTATTTATTAAGTGTCTTGAAAATGAAGGAATTAAATATATTTTTGGTGTTCCGGGTGAAGAGAACTTGGATATGCTGGAGTCATTAAAAGACTCTTCCATTGAGCTTATTCTTACCCGTCATGAGCAACCTGCAGGTTTTATGGCCGCAACCATTGGTCGTCTTACTGGAAAACCCGGGGTTTGCCTCTCTACTTTAGGTCCCGGCGCAACTAACTTCTTTACCTCCGCAGCATATGCCCAATTAGGTGCGATGCCGATGATGATGATCACCGGACAAAAACCAATTCACTCTAGTAAACAAGGTCATTTCCAGATCATTGATACCGTCGATATGATGCGACCAATTACCAAATATACTAAGCAAATTGTTCACGGAAACCGAATTCCAACGGTTGTCCGAGAAGCTATAAAACAGTCTGAAACCGAACGCCCAGGTGCTGTTCATCTAGAACTACCAGAAGATGTCGCGGCCGAAGAAACACATACCCAACCGATGCCTATTCATAAAGTTAGACGTGCTGATGCCAATGAAACTGCTGTGAATATGGCGATAGAAAAAATTGAAAACGCCAAATCTCCATTATTTTTGATCGGTGCAGGTGCAAATCGTAAGCTAATCTCAAAACGACTTGCTAAGCTGATCAACAAAACAGGGATCCCTTTCTTCAATACCCAAATGGGTAAAGGCGTAATAGCTGAAGATCATCCTCTTTTCTTAGGAACAGCTGCACTTTCTGATAATGATTATTTACATTGTGCAATTGATAAGGCCGATTTGATCATTAACGTTGGTCATGATGTTGTTGAGAAACCACCATTTTTCATGACACACGGTGGAACAGAAGTTATCCATATCAATTTTGTGCCCGCTGAGGTTGATGAAGTGTATTTCCCTCAACTTGAAGTAGTTGGTGATATTGCAAATGCACTATGGCAAATTGAAAATCGTATTTCGCGGAAAAAAGATTGGGACTTCACCTACTTTATGAAAGTGAAAAAAGCAGTCGATGAAAAGATCCGTGAAAATGCAGATTCGGATCAATTCCCTATGATCCCACAACGTTTCGTTGCTGATGTCCGTGCTGCCCTTGGGCCAGAAGATATTATCGCGCTTGATAATGGTGTCTATAAAGTTTGGTTCGCCAGGAATTACTATGCACTTGCTCCAAATACGATCCTGCTAGATAACGCTCTCGCAACAATGGGTGCAGGCCTGCCTTCGGCGATGGCCGCGAAAATGGTCAAACCTGAAAGTACTGTTGTCGCAATCTGTGGTGATGGTGGTTTTATGATGAATAGCCAGGAAATTGAAACCTGCGTCAGATTGAAAATGAACATCATTGTTCTGATCCTAAATGACAGTGCCTATGGCATGATCAAATGGAAGCAAGCTGCGATGGGCTTCCACAATTGGGGACTCGATTTTGGGAATCCTGATTTTGTAAAATATGCCGAGAGCTATGGCGCAAGCGGACACAGAGTTGAATCTACTGAATCTTTCTTACCGATGCTAAAAGATTGTGCTGATAAAGGCGGTGTCCATATAATTGACCTTCCTGTTGAGTACTCTGAGAATGCTAAGGTGTTAACTGAAGAATTAAAAGAAAAAGCCTGTATTGTTTAATCCAATATAAAAAAGTGGGCACAAGGATGTGCCCAGTATTCTAAACCTTCCTCTGAATATAACCTTACGTCATAAAGAACTATTATTTTAATCCCTTAATCGAACAAAATTCTATAAAATACCTCCATGTTATTTGATGCATGGCTCACACTGGCCGTAATAGGATTTTGTTTTAGTAGTCTCGTTTTTACACGATACTCTCCTGACATCATCATGATGGGTGCTGTGACAATTCTTTTTCTCGGTGGTGTTCTCACTACAGAAGAAGCCCTGAGAGGTTTTGCAAACGAGGGCATGATCACCGTCGCTGTTCTCTATGTGATCGCCAGTGGATTACAAGAAACCGGTACCATCAAATGGCTTTGCAGTACACTTTTGGGCCGTCCTCAAACAGTTCCAAAGGCACAGTTTAGATTGATGACACCTGTCGCGATCCTGAGTGCATTTTTAAACAACACACCTGTTGTCGCTATGTTTATTCCTATGATAACGACCTGGGCCCGAAATAATAATATCCATGTTTCACAGTTAATGATCCCTTTAAGTTATGCGGCCATTATCGGTGGCGCATCAACTTTGATTGGCTCTAGCACCAATTTGATCATTAATAGTATGCTGATAAAACATAATCCTGAACTTGGTCTTTCCATGTTTGATCTGGCCTGGGTTGGCGTGCCCTGCGTAATTACGATTATTGGTTTTATCGTATTATTTGGACATAAGCTTTTACCAAAACATGGTTCAGCGGGGCAAGATCTAAAAGATGTTCGACAATATACGGTAGAAATGCGCGTCGCACCGGATTCAGCTATTGATGGCAAAACAATAGATCAGGCGGGACTACGAAATCTACCTGGTCTATTTTTGATCAGCATTGAACGAAATGGGGAATCCATACCCAGCGTTGGACCACATCGAACCTTAAAAGGAAATGATCGGCTACTATTTGTTGGTGATGTCGAATCTGTGGTTGATCTGAAAAAATTTCGCGGACTGGATTTGATCGATAAGGAAGATCGTCGTTTCCTCAACCAGACCAATACGCGATCACTCGTTGAAGTCGTTGTTTCAGAGAACTGCCCGTTAATTGGTAGCACCATTCGCGATAGCCGTTTTAGAACGCATTACAATGCTGCGATTGTTGCGGTTGCAAGGAATGGTAGTCATTTGAAACAAAAAATTGGTGATATTGTTTTGAAACCCGGCGATACACTATTGCTTGATGCTCGTGAGAACTTTCTCGAACAGCAACGATTTTCAAAAGATTTTCTGCTCACAAGTCAGATCAAAGATTCCCGAGCGGTGAGACACAACTTGAGTATCGTTGCTCTGGTCATACTAGCAACCTTAGTGCTAACAGTGAGTATGCAATGGCTGAGTATGCTGCAAGCATCAATGCTGGCTGCTGGCATGATGTTACTAACAAAATGTACTACAAGCATCGTTGCGCGGAAAAGCATTAACTACCAAGTGTTAATTGTCATCGCGGCATCGATTGGTTTAGGTATTGCGGTTGAAAAAACTGGGCTAGCTGCATTGGCTGCTGAAAGACTGATCGGTTTGAGTGGAAACGAACCACTGGTTTCTCTGGCAATGCTTTACATTATCGCCGCGCTTTTCACTTCGATTCTGTCGAATACGGCGGCTGCAGTGGTTTTATTTCCCATCACCATCGCAACAGCGGAATCACTCAATGTGAATCCGATGCCCTTTGTCATTACATTGATGATCGCAGCAACCGCTAGTTTCGCGACCCCGATTAGTTATCAAACAAATCTGATGGTTTATGGTCCTGGCGGTTACCGCTTCACTGATTATCTGCGTGTTGGTTTACCGTTAACTGCTCTGGTATTTTTGATCACCTTAACCATCGTGCCAAACGTTTGGCCATTCTGATCACACTATACGAGGACTATTGCTAAAAATCATCTTAAGCCAAATCATGATTCTTCAATGGCAAGCTACGGATCCGTTTTCCCGTTAGCGTAAACAAAGCATTACAAACCGCTGGCGCAATGGGCGGTGTTCCAGGCTCACCAACGCCGCCTAATGTTTCACCACTATTGATAATCTCAACGTCAATTTTAGGCATTTTGTCCGATGGTAGTATCGGGTAAGAATCAAAATTGGTCTGTACGACTTTGCCTTGCTTCATAGTCACTTCTTCTCCGAGTGCCGCTGAAAGGCCATAGGCAATACCACTTTCCATCTGCATAGCTACAATTGCAGGGTTGACAGCAAAACCACAATCGACAGCACACCAGACTTGATCAACTTTAAGCTCACCATCCTCAACAAACACTTCCGCAATTTGTCCTACGATCGTTCCAAATGAAAGATGTAAGGCGACCCCCATCGCATGTTGAGAGCCGTCTTTACCTTTCCAAGGAGCGGCTTTCCAACCAGCCATGTTTACCACGGTATCAAGCACTCTTTTAAAGCGCGGCTCAGTGTTTAACAGGCTACGACGAAACTCAACAGGATCAGTTTCTACCGAATGAGCCATCTCATCGATAAAGGACTCTTTGAAGAAACCATTTTGTGAATTTGCCACAGATCGCCAGAATCCGATCGGAACGGGTTTCACCGGTACGTTAATCAAATCCATCCGTTTATTCGGGATGCCATAAGGTTGCTCATAGGCACCTTCTATAATAGATGTGTCAATCTTCGGATCAGCTAGCATTCCAGGCAATATACGTCCCATTGGCCCTTCGCCCGCTGTTGTAATATGGATTGCGGTTGGCTTACCATTTTGATCAAAACCCGCGCGGTATTTTGCTGCCGTCATAGGTCGGTAATGATCATGTTGAGTGTCCTCTTCGCGTGTCCAAATGACCTTGATTGGCTTGCCTTTATGCTTGTTTGCGAGGGTAACGGATTGAGCAATATAGTCGGCCATAAAACGTCGCCCAAATCCTCCACCAAGAAACGGTGTGAATACTTCGATCGATTCAATCGGCAAACCAGTGATTTGTGACGCTACTTGTGCCACGGCATCTACTCCTTGATTAGGTGCCCAAACGCTACAATGATCATCTACAACCAGCGCCGTACAATTCATTGGTTCTAGTGTCTGATGCGCAAGGAAAGGCACATGATATTCCGCTTCAATTGTCTTAGCTGCGTCTTTTAGTGCTTGAGCAGCATCACCTTCATTTTCGGCTTGAACCCCATCATCATTGAGATGAGATTGAAGCTTTTTCAGATGACCTTCTGATGAAAAATCAGAATTGTCGCCGTTATCAAATTCTATTGGGAGTTTTTCCAGAGCAGATTTCGCATGCCAGAAATAATCCGCGATCACCGCCACACCGTTTTCGATCTCTTCCACGGCATGGACTCCGGGCATATTCATCACAGCTGACTTGTCATAGGACTTAACTGAGCCACCAAACACCGGAGATTGTTTGACCACGGCGATCAACATTCCAGCAACTTTGATATCAATACCAAATTCCGCATTACCTGTCGCTTTAGCCGCACTGTCGGTTCTTTTAACTGGTTTGCCCAATAATCTAAATTCCGCAGGATCTTTTAAGCTAACATTTTCGGGCATTGGTAATTTAGCCGCTAATGGTGCGAGTTCTCCATATGCTAATTTTTGGCCAGATTTTTTATGAATAACAAAGCCAGGCTGTGTTGAGCATTCCGATGCAGGCAGGCCCCATTTGTTAGCGGCCGCCTCGATCAACATCGCTCTTGCTGTAGCCCCAGCTTTACGCATCGTGTTATAAGAAGATCGAACACTCAAACTACCTCCAGTAAAACGCATTGTATTGTTGAACATGACTTTGTATTCAGGCCCATGCGGGGCTTGAACCACAGAAAGCACATCCATTTCGATATCAAGTTCTTCTGCAACAATAGCTGGAATTGATGTGTAAGTACCTTGTCCCATTTCAACAAACGGGTTTTGGAAAAGCACCTGGCCATCTTCCTGGATCCCAATAAAAGCATTAATAACCGATTCTTGATCGCAATCCTCGACAGCACGGGCAAATTTTCCATAGGGTAGTGCTAGTCCAAGCACAAAAGCGCTAGACATTGCTCCCAGAAATTGTCGGCGAGACAAGGAAACATTTATGATCTTGCTCATACTACACCTCCTTGCAATTCAACCGCTTTTTTAACCGCTGCAAAAATCTGCAAGTAAGTTCCGCAACGACAATAATTGATCATACCTTCTTTGATTTCATCCTCTGTTGGGTTAGGGTTTTCCTTCAATAAAGCAACTGCCGACATGATCTGACCGGACTGGCAATAACCACATTGTGGAACATCCGATTCAATCCAGGCTTGTTGCACGGGATGTAATTCACCCTCTTTAGCTAGCCCTTCAATGGTTGTGATTTTCTTACCTTTGACAGCACTAATAGGCATTACACAAGAACGCACAACTTGCCCATCAAGGTGGACTGTACAAGCGCCACATAAACCTTTTCCACAACCGAACTTAGTACCTGTATAGCCGATAACGTCACGGATTGCCCAAAGTAATGGCATGGAACCTTCTACATCTATTTCATGTTTTTCATCATTGATGATTAAGCTGGTCATAACCTTGCCCTCAAATGTTGTACTAATTTGTTATATCTTCTAAATCTTTTTGCGTATCTATATCTATCATTGCCTCGGGAACAGAGACGGTCAATAATTTTGACTGATGTTTTTTTAGTAAATTCCTCGCACCGATATCACCCTGTAAATTAGCCAGTTCCGCATAATTTGATGTAGGGAAAATTGCTGGAACGCCACATGTATTGCCATGCTCATTTTCATACTCGCTTGCAATTATGTTGTCTGGATTTTGTTGGTAAAGAGTCATTAATTTCTTGATCGAAGTTGCTTTAAGCAAAGGCTGATCTCCTAAAAAAATCATTACTCCTTTTGCACTTTTGGGTAGGTTTAAAACACCCATTTTAATAGATGATGACATACCCTTTTGCCAGTCATTATTTATTAAAACATTTACCGATTGTAGCTTAGCAGTCTTTTTGATCATTTCTGCATTTGCACCCAAAACCATAATCACTTTTTTATCGAAAATTGAATTTGCCAGATTAATTGTATAGTTGATTAAATAATCGTTTTGCCAGATCGCAAGCTGCTTAGCAGAACCAAAGCGCGAAGATTCACCTGCCGCAAGAATGATCGCATATAGTTCATTAGACATATTTTCTGGAGAATTATTCATCTATCAAACAATATCGAATATCTTCATGAGTAGATTGGTTTATCTTTATCTGACAACCGACCTCCACCATGATTTCTAGAGACGGCTTGAATTTCTGCAATCACCGATAGTGCAATCTCCTCAGGTGTTTGGGCGGCTATATCTAAACCAGTAGGCCCAAATACCTGGCTTTGGATTTTTTGTGATTTTTCACCCAAACTTTCAAGCAAACGATCGCGTCGTTTTGCCGGCCCCAATAAACCAATATATGGAATATTACTGTCCGCAAGTTCTTTAAAAAAACGTTCGTCATAGTCCATATTATGAGTCATTAAAATCATCGCATCGAACTGATCTAATGGTAATTCTTGATTCAGATCAGCAGGAATAATATGTAACAAAACATCAACATCGGGAAATCGCGATGCATTTACAAAACCAGAACGATGATCAACAACTGTAGTATGCCAGTCTAATAATTTCGCAAACCGTGTCATCGACACAGTATCCGGCCCAGCACCTATGATCAATAATTTAAATGGTGGTTTTAGTAAATCGTAAAAAACATGCACTTTTTTATTATCAATATAGTGTTTAATCAAAATAGGGGTTTTCTGATCGATTATTTGTTGTGCTTTTTTAATGAATTGATCATGATAAGTTATGGTTGTATCAAGCATATTGTTGTGCTTTAAAAAAGAACTATAGCCTGGTAGATAATCTATATGATCTGACTCACAAATTGTGAATAACACACCTGATCCATTTTCTTCGACTTCACCCTCAAGTAGATCAAAAGGTGAATGCTTATTCTCTGCTTTTAAGGGTTGTAATAAAACACGCACTGCGCCATTGCACCCTAAACCCAAACCCCAGATCGCATCTTCAGGTGAGCGCATATCATAGAAAACGACATTGGGTTTTCCACTGTTTAAAACCGCTTCTGCATGTTCATGTAGATCCAATTCAAAACATCCACCGCCGAGTAGTCCAATAAACTCACCGTTTTCTAAAATCAACATTCGTGCACCGGCTTTTTGATATGTTGAACCCATAGTTTCAATTATCGTTGCGAGCACGTAGTTCCCTGGGGTTTCTTTAATATGATGATAAATATTAGATAACTTATTCGACATTCATCAACCTACCTTAACACTTGAACTACTGTGACGACCGACACAACTGAAACCAATACAGATCAACTCATTGAGAATCTCGTGAACGATTATAAAAGTAGTCTAATTCAATATGACAGCACTATAAGAATATTAGACTTCCCTGTAAACCAGGTGGCACGGGTATACTAAGTCACTTGAGTTTTGAGGTGGATAAAGATGGAACATGAATTGAAACCTGATGTGCATGTAAAACCTTGTCCGCCGAGAGAAGTGCTCACTCTTTTATTAATCGGTAGACGGTTTAAAGTACGTCCCTGTTAATGGCGCATTTTAGGGTGAAATACACCTTGCTGATTCAAAATTTCTAATAGTTCATTAGCTTGAAGACTGTCACATGCATTAAGAATTTTTAATGCTTCTGATTCCAATTCATGTATTTCGCTTTGATTAATGATCCTTTTTATTTCGAGTAAAGAGGTTGGATGAACACTGAATTCTCGTAAGCCCAGCCCGAGTAGTAATTTAACAAATCGGGGTTCACCAGCCATCTCTCCACACATCGCAACAGGAATGTTGTGTTGTTTCCCTGCCTGTATGGTCATATGGATCAATTTTAGAACGGCAGGGTTGAGAGGATCATAAAGATAATTAACTTCATCATTGACACGATCAATTGCCATCGCGTATTGGATCAAATCGTTAGTACCAATCGACAAGAAGTCTAAATATTGAGCAAAATTCTCAGCACAGATTGCAGCAGCAGGCACTTCAATCATACCGCCGATTTTCAGTTCCGAATTAAATGGAATAGCGTTACTTAAAAATTCTTTTTTAATTTCATTGATAATCGATAATACTTCACGAATTTCCTGTATATTCGACAACATGGGAATCATTACGCGGATAGGATAATCTGCAGATACACGCAAGATTGCACGTATTTGTGGCTCAAACAGCATGGGTTCTTTTAAACTGAGTCGAATTGCTCTTAAACCCAAGGCAGGATTAACCGACAAAGGTATTGTTCCTACTTCTGGAAGCATTGTTTTATCTGTACCGATATCCATTGTTCGCAGGGTTAGTGGTACATTACCAACGGACTCCATAACCTTTGTATAAGTCTCGTAATGTTCTTCTTCAGTCGGCGGTGTTTTCCGATTCATATAAAGATGTTCTGTTCGATAGAGTCCAACCGCTTTCGCACCTACTTTTTCGACGGTTTGAAAGTCTTTTTCCAACTCGATATTTGCTTGTAGATTTATTTTGATTCCGTCTTGTGTAAGCGCCTCGGCTTCTTTGAGATCGATCAGTTCTTCTTGGTAATGAATTTCTTCTATAAGCTGCTGGAGATAGTCCGTCGTGATCGCATCATCGGGATTGACTAGAACAACGCCTTCATTGGCATCAACAATCAACATGTCACCTTCAGTAATATAGCGTAGTCCACGTCGCAAACCGACGATGCTTGGAATACCTAAACTACGAGCTAAAATGGCCGTATGTGATGTTGGCCCTCCATGTTCAATTACAAAAGCAGCGATCTTTTTATATTGCATCAACACCGTATCTGCAGGGCTCAAATCATCTGCCAATACGATATAGCCATCCATTTGACTATCAGGTTCTTCATGTACCTTCGCATCCTGATCGGTCAAAATCCATTGAACCCTGTTAACCACATGTTCAATATCATCTTTTCGGGTACGCAAATAGTCGTCTGCCATTTCATCGAATACAGCTATTAAAGCATCACGTTGTAATTTTAGAGCCCATTCCGCATTACATTTTCGCTTGCGAATGATTTTGATCGGTTCTTTTTTCAGTGCTGGATCTTTTAACATCAACAAATGTGTATCGATAAAAGAAGCAATATTTTTGGGTGTATCTGACGGAATATGTTGGCTAATTGAACGAAGTTGTTTTCGTGCCTGTGTAAGGGCACTTTTAAAACGCTCTATCTCTTTTTCTAGATTCTTCTCATTGATATGATATTCAGTAATTTCCTGCTGGTTACGTTCGATAATGTGAACTTTACCAATCGTAATACCACGCGAAACTCCAACACCTTGTAATGAAAAGGTCGTCACTCTTCTTCCTCAAAGCGATCATTGAACAGCTCTTCAAGTTGTTCAATAGCCAACGGTTCATCGTGACCGTCAGCGCTCAAAGTGATTATTGTGCCTTTACTGGCAGCCAACATCATGACGCCCATAATACTTTTGCCATTAACGGTTTTTTGATCACCATTTTCCATTACACGATGGATCATGATTTCACAATCAAAACGGGATGCAAGTTTGACTAACTTCGCTGCAGCTCTAGCATGCAAACCTAGCTTGTTAATTATTTTGATCTGAGATTCGATCATAAGCCGTTTTTTACTTCAATCACACCAGCACTTCCTCCATCTAGCGCTTTCTGTGCAAGCAGGTTTAAATCTCGATCAGAATAGTTAAAGACTTTGATAAGCATCGGTAAGTTTAAACCGGCTATAATGCGTAAATCAGGAAATGTGAGTAGGCGAGTAGCCACATTATTTGGTGTTGCACCATAGAGATCGGTTAGGACTAGAATGCCTTGGCCTGCGTCTAAATTCTTTGCGGCATGAAGGGATTGATCATAAATATTTTCAGGATCGCAATTCCAATCAGCTTCAATAACTTCAACAGCAGAGGGTAATATATTTGTAGCAGTTTTAGCGGTATCAAGTAGAACGTTTCCGAGATTACGATGAGTAATTAACAATAACCCAACGCTCATAAATGCATATCTCGGTGTGTCGCGAGAATATCTTTATCTTTACTGACGAAATAATCAGCAACTCTTTCTACCATATATACTGATCTGTGATGGCCGCCGGTACAACCAATAGCAATGGTCAAATAACTACGATCGTCTTTTTCATAACGCGGGATCCAAGAGTCAAAAAAAGCGATTAACTCATTGCACATTTCCAACACCATAGGATATTTTTCAAGGTAATTGATGACCTCTAAATCACGACCAGTGAAGTCTCGAAGATTAATATCCCAATATGGGTTCGGCAGACAACGAATATCGAATATAAAATCAGCATCAGGAGGCGCGCCATATTTGAACCCGAAAGACATAATGTGTATTGATAAGGTTCCGGCCTTTTTTCGTGCTACTCTTTCCCGAACTTGCTCTCGAAGTTGGTGAATATTGGTATGGCTGGTATCGATCTTCAGGCTAGAAAAATCTAAAAGTGGTTCAAGTATGCGGCGCTCTCGTGAAATAGCTTCTGCCAATGAGACACTTTCACTTGAAAGTGGATGTCGTCTGCGTGTTTCACTAAAACGTTTTATTAAGACATTGTCTTCAGCACTGACAAATACCTGTTCTATTTCAAAACCGGATGCACGCAGGTCTTCTATCACTTTAGGAAATTGGGATAAATCTTCAGCAGGGTTTCTGGCATCTATTCCAATCGCTACACGCGAGTATGTTTTACCTCCATCCTTACGGATCTGGCCCGCAAATTCAAGAAGGAGGTTTACAGGTAAATTATCAATGCAATAGAATCCAAGATCGTCAAGTGCATGGAGAACCACAGATTTCCCCGCACCTGACATACCTGTCAGAATAATCAGTCGTTTTGCTCTTTGATTTATCACAATGATTCGTTCTCCATCATTTGATGTTGGCGACACATAAAGTCTTCTGTGGAATTATAGCCGCTTAATCGTAAGATATGATTACGTGTTGCACATTCTACCAACACAGCTAAATTTCGACCTGGTGCAACAGGTAAAGTAATTTCCGGGATATCTAAACCCAGGATATTAACAGAACAGTAACTTCCTTCTAGTCGATCAACACCTTTCATTCGATCACTGTCTAGACGTTCCAGACGGATAATTAAACGCAAAAATTTATGTTGTTTAACTGCCCCTGAACCAAATAATTCACGTACATTGATAACACCTAACCCACGAACTTCAAGAAAATTAGTCAAGGCATTAGGACAAGTTCCATTAATAGTATCAGGAGCAATTCTTTTGAATTCTGGTGCATCATCAGCTATCAACCTATGCCCTCTTGTTATCAACTCTACTGCTAATTCACTTTTCCCTACCCCACTTTCACCAACAATTAAGACACCAATGGTGACGATTTCCATGAAAACACCGTGAATGGTTGAAACTTCGGTTAGTACGTTCGATAGGTAATAATATAGATCGCCAATCAATTTGTTACTTGATCTTTTAGATGAGATCAACGGGATCTGCATTTGGTCACAAAGATCCACAAGTAATGGGGGTGCTTCTTGTCGTTCTGCAAGAATGATCAAATCGGGCTCTAAACCCATTAATTTTTTGATAGCCTCTTCTTTGGAAATTGATCTTAATTCGTTTAGATAGCTGATTTCTGTTTTACCCAGAACTTGGATTTGGTTTGGATGAATCAAATTAAAATGGCCGATTAAAGATTTATTCGGCGATAACTCTATTAAGGTATCTGTAGAAGTTTGAGTGGCCTCAAGATCATCAACAACACCTCTCACATCATCTGACAGGGAATCAAGAAGAGATATTTTTCTAGTTCCACCAATACGGCCAGCTTGCCATCGTAAACTAAGCTCGGCTGCATGACTCTCAAACAATTTATTGACAGTAATATGCGAAGCCATAGCCAGGAACCCCTAATTAAAAGTTCTTATATTCAATAGTATCGACCATACTGTAGATCAGATCATACCTTCCGTCAGCATTGTCCAAATAATATTTGGATCTTGTTGAGTTCGTAGTTTGCCAAGAAATATGTCATTGCTAAACATTTCTACGAGCTGCGCAAGTATTTTCAAATGCTCATCCGTAGAATTTTCAGGTACTAACAATACAAAAAACATATCCACAGGGAGATTATCGATCGCATCAAAATCTATACCCTGGCTTAGCCGTAAAAAGGTGGCCGTTGTCTTTGAAAGACCAGGCATTCTCGCATGCGGTATCGCAATACCATTGCCAAGTCCGGTGCTTCCTAAACGTTCACGACCAAGTAATCCTTCAAAAATTTCAACACTGCTAAACTCGGAAATATGAGGTTCTAGTGCTTCAGATAGATGATCAAGAACAGCCTTTTTACTATTGAAATTTGCACCTAGTTCGATACAAGTTTCTGGGAGAATATTTTTCACTTTCATTTAAATCGATCAACAACTTGAATTATAATTGTCTACTCAGGGTTATCTTCCCAATTTTCACGATGACCTCGATGATGATCTTTTAATTTTTCTTTATGTTTTATGATCTGTCTGTCTAACTTATCTACTAATGCATCTATTGCTGCATACATATCTTCACTCTCAGCCTCAGCATGGATATCAGCGCCCGCCAAATGTATATTTGCTTCTGCCTTTTGTCTTTGCTTTACAACTTCGAGAACAACTTCGATTTTTGTCATATTATCGAAATGTCGTTCCATTTTTTCGCATTTGGTTTCTACATAATTCCTCAGTGAATCGGTAATATTAATGTGATGGCCACTAAGATTTACTTGCATAGATAACTCCTTCTATTTTGGATGTACCCCTCACTCATTGCGAGCGATGGAAATAAACGCCTGAGCTCGATTTTTTCTTAAAAATACTATCTAAACCAAGCGTTTGCGTTCGTTTGATGGTGGAATTGACATGGATTCCCTGTATTTAGCTACTGTTCTTCTCGCAACTTTTATGCCTTTTTCTACTAATAGATTTGCAACTTTACTATCACTCAGTGGTTTTGTTGCATTTTCTTCAGCAATCAGCTTTTTGATTACCGCTCTAATTGCCGTCGATGAGCATTCACCACCCATTGTAGTACTGACATGGCTTGAGAAAAAATATTTAAGCTCAAAAATACCACGTGGTGTGTGCATATATTTTCGTGTGGTTACACGAGAAATTGTGGATTCATGCATACTTAATGCTTCAGCAATATCATGCAACACTAGCGGTTTCATTGCTTCCTCACCGTATTCAAGAAAAGCTCTCTGTCGCTCGACAATATTGGTAGCCACTTTTAATAGCGTTTCACTACGACTTTGCAAGCTTTTTATAAACCAACGTGCTTCTTGTAAATGCGCTTTAAGTGATGCGTTATCAGGGCTGTTATCAGCTCTCTTTATCATGCCAGAGTATAACGAGTTTACTCGTAAACTGGGTACTGCATCCGGGTTCAATTCAACCTGCCAGACACCTTTGTGCTTTCGGACATAAACATCAGGCACAACATACTCGGTATCTGATTCTGCCAAGTGAGAACCGGGCCGAGGGTTCATGGACTGGATTAACATTTCCACTTGCAACAAGGCTTCAGTATCCAGTTTCATACTTTTGCGTAATTGGGTGTAATCATGAGATGCCAACAAATCGAGATGTTCCGAGACAAGTTTTGTAGCCTCCTCTAACCATGCTGTGCCTTTATCCAATTCTCGAAGCTGCAATAACAAGCATTCACGTAGATCTCGAGCGCCTACTCCCGCTGGATCCAAAGAGTGCACATGGCCAAGTACCGCTTCAATTTCATCGTCATCTACTTCAAGATCAGAATCCATGACTAAGGTTTGAAGTATTTCCTCAAATGAGGCTGTCAGGTAGCCGTCTTTATCAATTGCATCGATAATCGCAAGTCCAATAGCCTTATCTTTTTCATTGAGAATGGACATATTGATCTGCCATTCAAGATGTTCTGTCAAACTTTCAACTTTTGCGTTTCGAAGGTTTTCGTAATCCTGTCCGGAATATTCATTTGCAGAAGACGACAGTGAAGTTGTCGCATCGTAAGTATCTTCCCAGTCGCTATCGACTGCGAGTTCTTCAGGAATGTCTTCTTTACCGACTTCTCGGTCGGGAGTTTGGGTTTCAGCTGTATTTTGAGGATCGGCTTGTTCAGTTTCACTGTTCGTTTTTTGGTCAGCAGAATCAGATGCGTTGTTACCTGTACCGTCATCCTCATCTATTTCCAGCATCATATTGGATTCAAGCACCTGCTGAACTTCCACACTCAGCTCCATAGTAGACAATTGCAGCAGCTTGATCGCTTGTTGCAATTGAGGCGTCATCGTTAGACTTTGCCCAAGTCGGAGTTGTATTGCTTGTTTCATAATTTCAGATAAAACAGATCCTTAATCATGATCAATTATTGATCAGAATTTTAAATTTGTACGAATAGGAATCTTTCCCCTGTAGAATACTCACTACTATCTGTATTTTATACTAAGTTCAAAAAGATAGCAGAGTATTCTCATGTACTTTTGTTAAAAATGACTTCCAGCCTTCGTAATTGTTTTGTTTAAATCGTAAAATCATCACCAAGATACACTTTACGAACTTGCTCATTTACCAAAATCTCATCCGTACTTCCTGAAGCGATAATTCTACCATCACTCACTATATAAGCACGGTCACAAATTCCCAATGTTTCTTTGACATTATGATCGGTTATCAATACACCTATTCCACGATCTTTCAGGTGATTTATGATGTGTTTAATATCCGTTACAGAAATAGGATCTACGCCTGCGAAAGGTTCATCCAATAATATAAACTCAGGTTCACTGGCAAGTGCTCTCGCAATTTCGATTCTCCTCCTCTCACCACCCGATAAACTTCCACCCAAGGTATCTCTTACATGAGTGATATGAAATTCCCGCATCAACCCTTCGGCAAGTCGCTGCCTTTCCATTTCACCAAGCTCACGACGAACTTCTAATACTGCAAGAAGATTCTCTTCGACCGTTAATTTTCGAAAAACTGAGGCATCTTGTGGCAGATATCCTAACCCTAAACGCGCTCTTTCTTCTGTGGCAAGCGGGGTGATATCGATTCCATTTAACTTGATTATCCCATTTTCTACGGCAATCAGACCCACAATCATTCTAAAACTGGTCGTTTTGCCTGCACCGTTAGGACCAAGTAATCCAACCACTTCTCCAGCAGAAAGCTCTAAACTGACATCCTTGACAACCTGACGTGCACGATAACTCTTGGTCAGGTTTTTAACCGACAAAAGGCCCATAAATTACCAGTCTAATTTTTCTTCTTAGGTGGCAAAATCACCCTGATACGGCCTGCATTATTATCCGCACTTTTCCCTGATGGTGTATGCTCTCCGGAAACCGCTTTTCGTGCGATCATTTTACTCTTTTCGGTATCGTATTCGATATTATAGGCCTTAAACAATTTTCCATTCTGGAGTAACTCTGCGTCTTCAGTCAAAATTAATTTATTATCTGCCGCAAGATAATCTATTTTGATACCCTTACCATCTATATCGCCTTTTTCCTGTTCATCAGGTGTTTGCTTGAAAGAGGCTGGATACCCTAGCATAGTCGCTGTCTTTAATGTGTTGTCATCATTGTAAATGAGGGTGAAACGTTCTCCATGGAGCGTCATAGATCCTTGAATAACAACTACATTGCCTGAATATACAGTTATCCCACTTTTATCATCTAGTTCTGCTGCATCAGCTTCAATCTTGATTGGCTGCTCTTGATCGGTTGATAAAGCCATCACCTCCGTGAAACCGATTAAACTTAACGTCAAAATTGTCTTTAAAATTATTTTTAAAATACACCCTTTAGCGTTTAGGCGAATTATCATAATGTCCCCTTACATCTTTGAGTAGTTTTAGATTTTGTTTCTCAAAATTGGCCTGCATTCCAACCGCTGTAACTTGAGTCTGACCTTGAATCATCATCACAAAATTGGATGTTTCTGCGTAATCTCCTTTTAGCAAAATTTTTAGATCCGTGGTGATCACTTCCATATCTTTTGCGATGTCAGGGTTCGCTCCTTCTTTATCACGCCAAATATATACTTTTCCGTATAAAAATAACTTCTCGCCATCACCACTTAACCAACCATTTTCCGCAGTTACGTGTATAGGTAACGTCTCATCTTTGTTATAGATCTGAATAACCGGTCTTTCTAACTCTACACTACCATCAAGTGGAAAATGTTTCATCAGGTCAGCATCTAGTTGTGTCTTAAGTTTACCGTTTTCATCCATGTCTGTGCGACGGAAATCCCACATGATTGAATCTGGCTCTCCCCGATCTTTTACCTTTACTACATCTTCTTCTTGTAAGGAGTTTTGAATCCAACTTGTCAATACTAGTAGAAGCAATAAAACAAAAACTGTTATCCAGCGGATCACAAATTAATCCAACAGTTTTTTATACAGTGGTTCCAATAAGCCCTGAGCATCCATGATCAAATCACAAACCTCTCTTACCGCACCTCGCCCACCACAGCGTTTCGTGGTCAAATCAGCGTGTTGTTGAACGAACTCATGTGCATCGGCCACAGTAATGCCTAAAGCGACATGTTTGATCACGGGTAAATCAGGTAAATCATCACCCATATAAGCCGCTTGCTCCGCTGTGAAGCTTGTATCAGACAAGATTTTTTCGAACACAGTTAGTTTATCGCTGACTCCTTGATAAACATGATGAATACCTAACTCGCGCATTCTCTCTTCGACAATTGAAGACGATCTGCCTGTAATTATCGCCAACTCAAAACCGGCTTTTAATAGCATTACCAAGCCCTGCCCATCTTGTGTATAAAAGGTTTTGAATTCTTCGCCTTTATCCCCCAAGATTAATCGGCCATCACTCAATATCCCATCAACATCGAAAGCGATTAATTTGATCTTTTTGGCACGCTGGGTTATCTCTTGTGACACTTTCACTAAATAACCCCAGCACGTAATAAATCATGCATGTTTAAAACACCCTTGAGAGTTTGATCTTGATCAACGACAACGAGTGCATTAATCCTCTTTTCTTGCATCAGTCTTAATGCTTCTGCTGCTAACATTTCTGCAGCGATTTTAGTTCCTCCACTGGTCATCACTTCACCCATTTGTACTTTATGGACATCAACACCCTTATCCAGTGCTCGGCGTAAATCACCATCTGTAAAAATTCCCAAAATCCTTTTTTGATCATCAACAATAGTTGTCATCCCTAATCCCTTAGCTGACATTTCAACCAACGCATCTGCAAGTGACGTCTGCTCACTTACCATCGGGATCGCTTGATCGGTATGAATTACATCACCCACACGCAATAATAACTTCTTACCTAAAGAACCACCGGGGTGTGACAGTGCAAAATCATCTTCACTAAAACCACGTTCTTCTAATAAGGCAATTGCCAGAGCATCACCCATTGCTAATGCAGCCGTTGTACTTGATGTTGGAGCTAACCCCATAGGACAGGCTTCTTTTTCGACACTGACATCAAGGTGTGTGTCTGCCGTCTGTGCTAGAGTCGAACTCGGATTACCAGTTAATGCGATCAAAGGAACCGCAAGCCTTTTGATCAATGGTAATAAAACCGAAATTTCTTGAGTTTCTCCTGAATTCGAAATCGCTAATACAACGTCCTGCGCGACTATCATCCCCATATCACCATGACTGGCTTCACCGGGGTGAACAAAAAAAGCAGGGGTTCCTGTACTGGCAAGTGTTGCTGCGATCTTACTACCGATATGGCCAGACTTTCCCATCCCGAGAACAACAACCCTGCCTTTACATTCAAGCATGTGCTGGCATGCTCGAACGAAGCTATCATCCATCCGTTTTGCAAGATCTTTTAATGCATCTGCTTCTGTTTCTATCACGGCATAGCCCAGAGAAAGTAGGCGTTTTTCCTTATCTTTTAGCGTCATAAAACTACCCTGATCGAAATAGTACGAATTGATAGATCACAAAAGCAACCAATAAAATGGCACCATGAAGCTTCGTTATTTTACCTGCCTTTCGAAATCCATAAGACATAAAAAACATCAAAACACTTAAAAACAGCATAATTGGAAAATCGCGCGTTAATACATCACCATTAACCGTTGCAGGATGAATTAAGCCCGGTACACTCAAAACGCCCAACATATTGAACATATTTGATCCAATAATATTACCTAACGCCATATCTTGCTCACCTTTGAGAGCACTCATCAAAGAGGCTGCAAGTTCCGGTAAGCTGGTTCCAACGGCGACAATCGTCAGGCCGATGATCAAATCACTCACCCCCCAAAACTGGGCAATGTTTGATGCACCTTTAACTAAGGCTTGAGAACCGACAAACAATAGTATGGAGCCTAATATCAACCAAAATACAGCAGCATTAGTAGAAAGATCATTCTCTAACTCTTCTTCAAAATCTAATTTTATTGGATCATCCACCGCCGATTTCTTACCGAGAAAAACGGTAACCGCAATCATCAAAAACATTCCAAACAATAAAATAGCACCATCCAGTCGGCTTAGGTCACCATCAAGCAATAAACCATAAGCCAAAAATAAGGCAACAAACATCATTGGAAATTCGCGTTTGATCGTCCCAGAATTAACCAGCAAAGGAGACATAAGTGCCGTCGCACCTAAAACCAACGCAATATTAGTAATATTTGATCCAATTGCATTACCAATCGCTAATCCAGTTTTCCCATCCCAGGCAGCAACGCCGGCAACCAACATCTCTGGGACAGAAGTCGCGAATGCAACGATTGTCAACCCGATAATCAATGGTGACATTCCAAACTTGGCACCCACACTAGAAGCACCAATCACAAAACGATCAGCGCCATAAGTCAGTAATGCCAGACCAATTAAAACAGCAAGCGTATTTATTAACATCCGCCCATTATCTCAGATTTTGAAACAAATCCGGCAGATTTAAAGATTTTTTTGCCGATTACTCCAATAAAACGAAATTACGAGATGGCAGAATTTTCGTATCTACGTAAAATGCCGCGCATGGATACTCGACGGCAAGCAATAAAACGATGGTTAGAAGATGACTTAAAAATCAAAAATTACACCATCGAACCAGCCTCTGCAGATGCCAGTTTTCGCCGTTATTTTCGGATCAAAACCAAAGATCAAAGCTTGATCATTATGGACGCTCCACCTGATAAAGAGGATTGTTCTCCCTTTGTTGACATCACAAACCGTCTGTTAAAAATTGGCCTCAACTCTCCTGAAGTAAAAGCACACGATATAGAAAACGGATTCCTTTTATTATCTGATCTAGGCCAAGTCATGTATTTGGACAAGCTCGATGATGACAATGCTGACACCCTTTATAAAGCAGCTATCGACTCACTGATCAAAATGCAAACTCAGGCTGATATCAATAAACTTCCAGAATATGATCAACAATTATTGGATCAAGAAATGCAGCTTTTTCCAGACTGGTTGTTAAAACAATATCTCGGAATATCCAACGAATGGTTAGGAGATATTTTTAGTTTTGTTAGCCAATCAGCGTTGCAACAGCCTCATGTTTTTGTACACCGTGACTACCATTCCAGAAACCTGACATGGCAGCCTAATCAAGAACCCGGGATCCTCGATTTTCAAGACGCAGTTCTTGGTCCGATAAGTTACGATCTTGTCTCACTATTGCGTGACTGCTACATCCAGTGGCCGCAAGAGCGTATTGTCACCTGGGTGAAATATTATTGTGAGACGATGCGAAAAAAAGGCTTGTTAACAGAAATTTCAGATGAGGAATTTCTTCGCTGGTTTGATCTGATGGGAATCCAAAGACACCTGAAGGCCAGCGGTATTTTTGCCCGGCTGTGGCTCCGCGATGGTAAACAAGGATATTTAAAAGACATCCCACGCACTTTAAATTACATAATTGAAACCAGCGGCCGATACCCTGAATTACAGGAACTAGAATCAAAGCAAACGGATGAAATTTTGCCCGCAATACTCAGTAAGGAATTGCACAACAAGGAAAATTTAGTATGAAAGCAATGATACTTGCAGCAGGTCATGGTAAGCGTATGGGTGAGCTAACCGCAAAAACACCCAAACCATTGCTCAAGCTTGGATCAAATCCAAACAGTAAAACACTGATCGAACACCATATCGAAAGACTCGTCAAAGCCGGCGTCACCAATATTGTAATCAACCGTGCACAACATTCTGAACAATTTGAGAATGTATTAGGTCACGGTGAAAAACTCGGTGCGAAACTTAGCTATTCAGACGAAGGTGATCAGCCACTAGAAACAGGTGGCGGGATATACAAGGCGCTTCCATTGCTCAGTGATTCCAGCTTCATGGTCATTAACGGTGATATCTGGTGTGACTATCCCATTGAAAATTTACTGCATGATCCTGAAGGTCTTGCCCATTTAGTTCTTGTATCCAATCCAGAACATAATCCCAAAGGTGATTTTGCATTAGAAAAAAGTAATGATGAGAAACATCAACGTACTCGGCTTGAAGGAGCAGAAAAATATACTTTCAGCGGCCTCGCCATTTATCGTCCAGAACTGTTTGACGAATGCAGCGAAGGCAGCTTCTCGCTTGCCCCGATTCTACGTCATGCTATCTCGCAAGATTTGGTTGCAGGAGAATTATATCAAGGCGAATGGCGAGATATTGGAACACCGGAACGACTGGCTGAGCTGGCTGAATTGATTGAAAGTTGATCGAAAAAATTAACACATAAAAAAAGCCCGCGTAAAACGGGCTTTTTTATTAATTCTTAATTAAAATTTCAGTAAAGATAAATAGCATTACAGTCTTGACTATCAGTACTGACATCCCAAAGTAAAGCGGGGGCTGTTCCTGTTGTGCAATTACCTCCATTTTGTGCAACAGCACCATAATCCGTAGAATTAGGTGTAGTTACCCTCAAAACACCATTCCCAGGTCTTCCATCATCTATTTTCGTATCCAACTCTGAAAGAATCGCTACAGGCGTATTCCTACCCATATAAAACCCTAATTTTACTGTTGCCGCACCTAGATATTGATTTGTACTTCCGAGTAAAACTCTAGTACTAAAAGGATTTGTGGGTGCAACATTTTGTGTGGCACCAGTATAAGCTGCGGGAGTACCAGCTACACCCGTATAATCGTTTACTAGAAAACCCGAAGCACTCAAATGCTTCCATACCGCTGCAGCTTCTGTAAAACTGCCTTGGCCAAGTCTGCCGTTTCCATTCCCGCCTGGACCCGTAGCCGCACAACTGGTGACACCCATTTGAGACGCACCTATAGCATTACACGCTGCTAGAGGAAGCATATCTCCAGGAATTGCTCTGTAACGATCAATAAATCCAAAATAAGCAGCCTGAACTGAAGAATTCAGATCAGCCATATTTCGCACTCGAGCACTATTTGCTAACTCTTGTCCTTTTAAAACACCGCCTAGAAGCAATCCAATAATAACCAGCACAATTGCAATCTCGACGAGTGTGAACCCCTGCTGTTTTGAATATTGTTGTGTATTTTTTATTGTATTCATCAATTCTGCATCCTTAAATTTAGCTGTAACTAAATCAGGTATTAGCAGAAACCATGCCATGCAAATAAGTCATTGATATTTAAAGTAATTAACATGATTTTACAATGTTAGATCGACCATTGTTGACGAGCTGACAACAGGACTGTTGAGATATCAACAGTTGTAGTTCATGAGGGATTCAAAATAGTCGGAACATTAACCTGAGTGAACTTAATCCGGGAAACGATTCCAAGCATGTAGTGCAGCGATCTTATAGGCCTCTGCAAGTGTTGGATAATTAAAGACGTTATTCACAAAATAGTCCATTGTACCGCCCAATTGCATTACAGCTTGTCCGATATGGATCAATTCTGTTGCGCCTTCGCCGACAATATGTGTACCGATTAGACGACGATCTTCCAGGCTGAAGATTAATTTTAGTAACCCTTCGCGCAGACCCAGGATCTGACCCCGAGAAGTTTCTCGGAAACGAGCCTCACCGACCTCGTAACCGATGTTGCGTTCTTTGCAGTCACGCTCCGTAAGGCCAATTACACTCATTTCTGGAACGGCATAAATTCCAAATGGAAAGTCACTGAAACCAGCATCCGATTTTTTGCCAAATGCATGACGGGCAGCAAGCCGTCCCTGTTCCATGGAGCTGGAAGCCAGGCTTGGGAAACCGATCACATCACCAGCAGCATAGATGTGTCTTACTTTTGTTGCGTAATGTTGGTTCACCTCTATCAGCCCACGACTGTCAGCTTCTAACCCTGCATTTTCAAGTCCAAGATCGGCAGTGTTTCCTTGACGACCGGCGGCATATAAAACCATATCAGCACGTAGTTGTTTCCCACTGGATAAATGGACTTTCACGCGTTTTTTGCCAAGATGTTCTAGTCTTTCGACAGATTCACCCATGCGTATCGACACACCCCTATCACGTAAGTGATGTTTAAACTCGTCAATAATTTCGCGATCGAGAAAGCTAAGCATCTCTTCACGACCATCGACTAAGGTGACGTCGATATCAAGCGCGCTATAGATTGATGCGTATTCAACTCCAATGACACCTGCGCCGACCACAACCATATTGCGTGGTAGTTTTTCTATTTCCAAAATATGATCACTATCAAGGACGCGTACACCATCGAAGGGGATATCGGGCGGTTGAACTGGCGAAGTACCGACCGCAAGCATAAATTTTTTCGCCTGGTATTGCTCTTCTTTACCTTTATGATCAACAACACGCACAGTATGTGGATCAACAAAACTAGCGCGACCGACGATTGAGGTTATACCATTTCGATAGAGTTGATGTTGAATAACATCGATTTCATGACGAGTAGTAATGTCTAAACGTTGTGTTAGATCTTGTGCAGTGATGCGTTCTTTTACTCGGTAGCTTCTTCCATAAAAACCTCTTTGCCTCCACCCCGTCAGGTAAAGAACGGTTTCGCGCAAGGTTTTACTGGGAATAGTCCCTGTGTGCAAGCAGTTGCCCCCCACAGCCGTGTGTTTTTCGATTATGGCGACAGACTTACCTAATTTTGCTGCCTGGATGGCAGCTCGTTGGCCGGCAGGGCCGCTTCCAATAACGATGAAATCAAATTTATCCATAATTGTGAAAAATCTCAAAAGTAATGTTTTATGTGCTTCAAAGAAAGCAACAAATAAGCCAAAATTCAATGAATAATTTAATAGTGTGAACGGAAAGAATTTTAGCCTTTTCAGGGGAGCAGAAATTGGAATATATTAATTTGATGGTCAACGAGGGTGGTAGTCATCAGCAAACCAAGGAAATATCTGACGTAGGCGCAACTGCCATATCACGCCAGCAGCAACAATACCTTGCCGAAATAAAGGAACAAACATTCCAAAGAAAAAAGCCTTAACTGAAAAACAACTTTGGCGTGAGAAACGGGATCATGAACTCACAGTTACTTTTTTCATTAGAATTTTGTTCTTAAATTCAGACTTTCAAACTAACTACTGTAAGGGACATCCAGATAAAAAGTGGCACCTTTTCCTTCGGTAGCATCAGCACCAAAATTGTGCTCAAGTAATCTTGCTGTATGCGAAACAATTGATAGACCCAGACCTAAACCTTGATCATTTTTTTTATTTTTTCTTTTACTGATCGTTTTGCCTCGATAAAATTCTTCAAAGATATTATTTTTTGTTTCTTGATCAAACCCTGGCCCTGTATCACAAACCTGAAGACGTAATTCTTCATCTTTTATGATCGCTTCAAGTGAGATTTCTCCAGCTTCGGTATATCGGATTGCATTGCTTAATAAATTACGCAAAATTCTTTCTAGCAAGATTGGATCAGAAGTAATAATCCCTTTTACGTTTACTACTTTTAGTTGAAGATTTTTTTCTTCTGCGAGAATCGAGAAGTCTTGTTCTAGCTTATGTAATAAATCTTCAATCCTGAAATTACTGATCTTAGGTTGAAGCTGACCAGCTTCAAGCCTGCCCAGGTCGAGTAGCGAGTTGAACATGTCTTGCATGGATTGAACTGATATTTTTATTCTGTCGATCAAATCGGTTTTTTTGGGATCTGAAGAAACTTCTTTTTGGAGTAGATCGGTATAAAGCGAGAGAGTGTTGAGAGGTTGACGCAGATCATGACTGGCGGCACGTAAGAATCTCGACTTGGAAAGATTCTCTTCAACCGCTTCGGTTTTTAACGCACGTTCTTTTTTTACTTTTTGCTGCGAGAGTAATAATTGGCGAGCACGAAGTTGGGAAAGAAACAGGTATAAAGAGATTAACGATGTGATCAAAATACCACTGATTACCCCAAGATAAGGTAATTTTGATCCGTTCCATTTACCTATAGTTATATTACTTTCGGTTGAAGATTTAAAAACCGCAACCCATTGTCTATCACCTACGGTGAACCTGCGTATCCAATGAGGTGTTTGTAACTGATCAATTGCGGCAACTTTTTTGATCAATTGAGCCTTGTTTTCTCCAGAAGAGTCACTACCGAAGTGAAATAAAAACTGTTCATTTTTTCTGGCTGATGCATCTAGTAATGTGATATCCAGATCCGTTTCATCGGCAAACATGCTCTGGAATAACCCAGTTATATCAAACTGCCCCATTGCAAAACCAGAGATAGATGAAATACCTTCATAATTTTTCTTACCCGATAGTGGCACCGGCAAAAATGCCTGAAAACCAAACTGACCCCTACCGTTATATAAGTGAATACGTCGTGTTACGGCGGTGGTTTTATGATTGACAGCGGCTTGCATTGCACGCCATTTAGAAGGAACCGCAGCAAGATTCATTCCTTCACTCAAACGCTCATCGCGTAATGAGATCAAGTGGTAGATGGGAAACGAATCGCCTTGTTTTAGGCTAGTACCCGGCATTCCATGCCCTGTCACTTCGAAGATATTAAATCTGGCAGACACCTCATCTCGTGCTTTAGCTATAAAGCCATTTCGTGCTTCATTACTCACTCGCGGCACCCAACCAAGAGCAATGGTTCCTTCATGGAAAGCCGCATCTGAGAGGACAAAAATCTCAAATGCTTCGCGACTGACGGATTCACTAGCTCTGTATAGAGCGGCAATTGATGTTAATGATTCAAGTCCTAGATCGAGCCTTTCTTGAAGTTGTTCTGCCTTCGCTTCATAGCGACGCTTTATTTCTGTACGAAGGCTTTCTTGCGAGTATTCAAGTAAAACATTAAAGCCCCATGCGGTTAGCAGCAAACCCAACGCAAAAACGGTTCCGGTCAGGATAAAGGGCCATTTTAATAACTGTCTATTTATTGATGCCACCTATTATTCCGAAGGTTATAGTCCGTCCTGCATATTGTTATGTAGCAAGATCAATTCCATACTTATCTCGCATGTTTAAAAAACATATAAAACTAAAGGAGATGTATATAATGATCAACAAAACTATTCTAATCGCTTTTCTTTCATTATTCACAGTTGCTAGCAATGCAGCAGATGGCGCGCTAACAGTTTCTAAACAGGCTGTGCTTGATGTACCACCTTCAACTGCCTGGGCATTGCTGGGTGACTTTAATGGTTTGAACAACTGGCATCCTGCTGTGGCAGACAGTGAGTTAAGTTCTGATGGTCAAAAACGAGTATTAACATTGGGTGATGGCGCAAAAATCTATGAAACACAACTCAACCATAGTAACTCTAATATGTCTTATACCTACAAAATAACTGAGTCACCATTACCGGTATCTGATTATGTTTCAACTATCAAAGTTGAACGTAATACAATGGGAACTTCTACTGTTACATGGTCTTCAAGCTTTAATGCCGCTGGTGTACCTGATGAGAAAGCCGTCGAAATTATTTCTGGCGTTTATGGCGGTGGCTTACAGTCGTTAGAGACCTTATATTAAGATTTGATTTGATCTTGAAACCTTTACACGGAAGAGTATCTTGTTTCCAAGCAAGGCAAAAACACGCACAAAAGAGGGAGTTTATGTTTTATAAATGACCAATTGAGCATGTTTTATCAACAGTAGGCGCTATAGGCAACACCGCACAGGAGCAAAATAACTTTCGTGTGATGGTTTCAGCTATGACAGTCTTGATGGCTGTCGTAGTTCTTTCAAGTAACGTATTATGTTGCGCATATGGACATCCTAATCGCCGACGACCACCCACTATATCGCGATGCGCTTAGTATGCTCGTGCAACAACTTGATGATGTGGTGAATACCACGACTGTGACTTGTTACGATGATGTGATCGAGCATCTTCGACAAGAGAACCAACCAAACCTGATTTTAGTTGATCTGCATATGCCTGGTATTGATGCGTGGCAGGGTATAAAAACCCTGCGCGGAATTTGCCCAGATATACCTGTGGTGGTGATCTCTTCCTCTGAATCTGAACAAGATAGTTCAAAAGCATTGGAACTCGGAGCGCTTGGGTTTATCCCAAAATCGCTTGATGGCGATAGTATGGTGAATGCGCTGAAGTTGATCGTCGAGAACGGCATCACCATTGCTCCGATCATGAAACGTTCAGTCATAGAAGAAACACCAACCTCATCAATGTTAACTCCTCGCCAGAATGAGGTTTTACAACATCTTGCCAATGGAGAATCCAATAAGGTCATTGCCCGTGAACTCGATCTTTCTGAAGGAACCGTCAAACTACATGTTCGTGCTGTTTTCACCGCATTGAATGTCAGTAATCGAACGCAAGCCGTTAGAGCAGCTGAAAAAAAGGGGCTAGTCGATTAAGTTTTTACAGAATATTTATCATGGTATATTTCTATAACAAAATATTAAATTAACAATACTTCCACAATAATTACTTTGCCAATAAAGCCATAAAAATAAAACAATACTAATAATTAAAGAATAACAATGTTCAAAATTGCCACATGGAATCTCAACTCTCTTAAAGTACGCCATGATCATGTACTCGACTGGTTAGCAGCTGAACAGCCAGATGTTCTAACTTTACAAGAAACGAAAACCCAAGATCAAAACTTTCCATTAGAAGCCATCAATACCGCTGGTTATCAAGTCTCTTTTGCTGGCCAAAAGACCTTTAATGGTGTCGCAACACTGAGTAAAATTTCTGCACAAGATGTAATCACCGATCTGCCTGATTTTGAAGATCCCCAACGTCGTGTGATGGGTTGTCGTATTGGTGATGTTTTTGTACTCAATTTATATGTTCCAAATGGATCGGACGTGGGAACAGAAAAATATGCGTATAAACTCAATTGGCTAAAAGCACTTCATAACTATGTAAAGCAGCTATTAGAAAAAGAGAGGCATGTTATTTTGTTGGGTGACTTTAATATCGCACCCGAAGATCGCGATGTTCACGATCCTGAAAAATGGGAAGGTGGTGTTTTAGTGAGCGAACCTGAAAGGGAAGCACTTACCAAAATTCAAAATGAAGGTTTGGTTGATGTTTTTCGTTTATTTGATCAAGAAGAAAAATCTTTCTCATGGTGGGATTATCGTATGCTGGGTTTTCAGCAAAATCATGGTCTTAGAATTGATCTGATTTTAGCAAGCCAAAAACTAAGCGGTTTTTGTACTTCATGCAGAATTGATAAAGACCCACGACGACTTGAAAAACCTTCTGATCACACCCCTGTTATTGCGGAGTTTGCCTTGTGAAAAATATGAAAAAGATTTTTTTTTACCTCCTGTTTGTTATTTCTAATCCTCTTTTTGCCGGTGAATTAAATGGCCCGCACAATCACGGCGAAGTTGAGTTACTCGCACTATGGCATGACAACAAGCTAAAAATCACCTTGGTTGCAAGTGCGCAGGATCTACTTGGTTTTGAACGTGAGCCCGCAACTGCAAAAGAAAAAAAGACCTTACGAAATTTTGATAAAAAATATAATCCTTTCAAATTGCTTGAAATCAATTCAGAAGCAGAATGTGATTACTCAAAAGGCTATTCAGAATCAGAACTGTTTTCGGCAGCACCTCACAAACATGGCATGTTAGATGAAACTCACACGCATGAGCTCGGATTAGAAGGCCATATCGATTTTCTTATGTATTCGGAATATAAATGCGATAACGCTCCGGTTATAACGTTCGAACTATTTAATTTATCGCCATCCGTCAAAAAAATTAACGTGCATGAAAACACCATCGATGGAGAGATATTAACAACATTATCGAAACAAAATAATGAGCTCAAATTTTAAACAACTTATTTTATCCTGCTTAATCTTTTTTCCTTCCTTAACCTTCGCTCACGCAATTGAAGGCAATGGTTTTATGGCTGGGTTGTATCATCCAGTTTTTGGGCTTGACCATTTACTAGCAATGCTTGCCGTTGGCATTCTCAGCACACAAATCGGTGGCAAAGCCATCTGGACTGTACCCGCAAGCTTCGTCACGATCATGTTGGTTTCTGGGTGGGTTGGTATGGAGGCTCTAGTGGATTTATCCACTACCCAGGTTGAAAATGGAATTATTTTTTCTGTTATTTTGTTGGGATTTTTGATCGCATTTGAAAAAAACATGCCCACCTTGCTAGCAATGTTATTCGTTGCTTTCTTTGCGATTTTTCACGGCTACGCGCACGGTATTGAAGTTCCAGCAAAAGCCAATCCTTACTATTTTGCAGCCGGTTTCGTGATCAGTACAATTGTAATTCATCTTGCAGGTGTTTTGATCGGTTTTATCGCTGGACGATGGAAAATTTCTACGACTTTATTACGCTATGCTGGTGCTGTAATGATGGGTATGGGAATACAAATGTTATTAGGATAATATCTCAATTCCGGGTTTCAAATCTAATTCAAAAACTTCAATAATTTTTTATCTTTAACGACAGCAGAGAGTGCCTTTGAAACAATCTTATTGATCATTTTTTCATTCTGACTGGCCAGTGGTGTGATCAAAACTTCTTCTTCAATACTTGCTGCATATTTACTAGTGAAACTTTTGTCTTTTTTATTACACTTAACTCTCAACAAAATATTATTCTTAATCACTTTGGGAAATTTTTTGCCAAGTATTTCGTAACCCAAACTTTCAACAAAAATTGTCATGTCGATATCTGTAGCATTTGAATTAATCATATTAAAACCATAACCACTCAGGGCACCAACAAGTTCTTGTCTAATCGGTTCTTCAGATCCGCCGTTAATAGTTAAAAGGGCCGTATCAGAATAAATCCCACCACGCGTACCCAATACTTTAGAGGGGCGTTCGTCAACCACTTTTAAATCGATTGAGCGTGATCGGCCGATATCTTTTTTATCGACGGTAATCGACGGATTAAGACTAATAGATTGAGGACTCACAGCGCATCCAGAAACAGAAATTAATCCGCTAAAAAGAGTTAGATAAAGTAATTTATACAATATACTTTTACTTGAATAACTATTCTGGCTCATCCTGTTTTCCATACCTTTTGAATTTTTCAATATTAATCGCTATTTCTTGCTTTGAAAGAATGACTGGCTCGCCGATTTGTAAAGTGAGAAAATATTGCTTTGCTAATTCTTCGACTTGAGTTGCCATATCAAACGCGTGTTTTAAACTTTCACCCACAGCAAGCATGCCATGATTTGCTATCAAACAAGCTTTCCGATCTTGCATTGCAACTAGTATGTTGTCAGACAATGCTTGCGTGCCGAAAGTTGCATATTCAGCACAGCGGATCGTGTCTCCACCCGCTTCTGCAATCATATAATGGAATGGCGGAATATCTTTTTGTAAGCAAGCCAGTGCTGTTGCGTAAGTAGAATGTGTGTGAACTATTGCTCCAACATCAGCTCTTTTCTGGTAAAGATCAAAGTGAAAACGCCATTCACTTGAGGGTTGTAATTGATCATCAGTACGCTTTCCATCGTTATCGATAAAAACAATCTGTTCTGAACTTAAACTCTCATTTGGAATTCCGGTGGGCGTGATCAGAAAACCATTTTTCACCTGAATACTGAGGTTCCCTGTCCTGCCAGTAGTCAATTTCTTAGCTGTTTTTACAACTAATTTTCGTTTTAATGTTTGACTCATATTAGGTGTAGGGCTGACAAATATAGATCTGATAAATAGTTAACTGTTATTTTAAGAATAACGAATACGCCGGATTTTCTGTTTCTTCCCAATATGGTAACTCCAGTTTCACCAGTAATTTCCGGAACTGATCTCTTTCTGGTTCAGGAACCTGGATACCCATTAATACACGACCATATGCCGCGCCATGATTACGGTAATGAAATAAGCTGATATTCCAATCTTGTCCGATACGATTCAAAAAATGTAGTAATGCACCGGGACGTTCTGGGAATTCAAAACGCACCAATATTTCATTTTCAATTTTTGCACCATGCCCTCCAACCATATATCGAATGTGCATTTTGGCCATTTCGTTATCTGAAAGATCTACGACTGGATAACCTTTTTCTCCTAACTGCGCCAATAGAGATTCTTTCTCTTCCAGGCCATTTCGGATCTGTATTCCTGCAAAAATGTGGGCTTGTTGATCATCAGCAAAACGGTAATTAAATTCCGTAATTGATCGCAGTCCAATCGTGTGGCAAAAATCGTGAAAGCTTCCGGGTTTTTCTGGAATAGTTACTCCTACTAGAACCTCTCTTTGCTCTCCTAATTCGGCGAGTTCGGCGACATGACGCAAACGATCAAAGTTAATATTTGCGCCACTAAAAATGGCGACTAACTCTTTATCTTTGATATTTTCTCTAGCGACATATTGCTTTAATCCTGCCAGCCCAAGCGCGCCTGCCGGTTCAGGGATTGATCTCGTATCTTCAAAAATATCTTTAACCGCTGCGCAGATCTCATCATTCGTCACCAATATGACTTCATCAACATATTTTTGTGCAACCCGAAATGTTTCCGAACCAACCAGGCGAACCGCTGCGCCATCCGCGAATATTCCAATCTTATCGAGTAGAACAGGCTTACCTGCTTTTAGTGATCGTTCTAATGACGGAGCTTCATCAGATTCGACACCAATGATTTTGATCGCTGGATTAACCGATTTTACGTATGCACAAATACCGGCGATCAATCCTCCACCACCAACAGGTACAAAAAGGATATCGGGATTGTTCGGATGTTGATCAAGAATTTCTTTTGCGACTGTGCCTTGCCCTGCAATCACCAGAGGGTGATCAAAAGGAGGGATGTACGCCAACCCTTTTTCATCAGATAACTTATGCGCATGATCACTGGCTTCATCGTAAGTATTACCATGCAGAACTATCTCACCACCGAGATGGCGTACCGAATTTATTTTGATCTCCGGTGTTGTTTTCGGCATGACAATGACAGCCGTGATGCCAAGCTTTTGAGCAGACAGAGCTACACCTTGAGCATGGTTTCCTGCAGAGGCGGTAATAATCCCCTGTTGCTTTTCTTCCGCGCTGAGAGAAGAAATCAGATTATACGCTCCACGTAATTTGTAAGAAAAAACGGGTTGTAGATCCTCTCTTTTTAACCAAACTTTGTTACCTACTTTTTGTGTCAACGCGGGTGCAAAATCTAGCGGTGTTTTTTTTGCCACATCGTAGACTTTTGCTTGGTTGATCATTTCCAAATATTTCTTGAGCATGTCTTATGTATTGTCTGTACTTATTCAGCGTACAATAATAACATTATTATCAAGGTCAGCTTAGAGAGATTACGATGGATCAAGATGCAAAGAAAAAAGCAGTCGCAAGAGCCGCGATGGATTATGTTGTTGAAGATGCGTATATAGGTGTCGGCACTGGTAGTACTGCAAATTTCTTCATTGAAATGCTGGCGGAAAAAAAAGGCCGTATCGAAGGTGCAGTTGCAAGTTCGGATGAAACCGAGAAACGTCTTAAGGAGCATGGCATCCCTGTCGTACCACTCAATAGCGTTAATGATTTACCTGTTTATGTGGATGGAGCAGATGAATGCACCAAGTTTTTACACCTGACCAAAGGCGGTGGCGGTGCACTGACTCGCGAGAAAATAGTTGCCGCAGTAGCCGAAAAGTTCGTCTGTATTTTTGATGACTCGAAGCTAGTTAAAACACTAGGAACCTTTCCACTTCCGATTGAAGTAATTCCAATGGCGCGAAGTTATGTTGCACGTGAGATTATCAAAATGGGCGGTCGTCCAGAAATTCGAAATGATTTCACCACAGATAATGGCAACATTATTCTTGATATTCATAATCTGGTAATACTTAATCCGGTCGAAACTGAAGAAAAACTAAATTCGATTGTTGGCGTTGTTACCAATGGTTTATTTGCTAAAAGACCAGCGGATGTTGCTCTCGTCGCTACCAATGATGGGGTTATCGAGTTTTAGAAAAAAATTTAGAAATGGTTCGTTGGTTAATCATTCTTGGACTTAATACCCAAGTATCACGGGTATATACCAATAGTACTTGGTTTATTATGGACACTGATTAGCAAGTTAGGGTTTGGAAGGCTGCCTGGTGACATTTCACTCGAGAAAAAAATACTTGACTTACTTCCTGCTTACTTCATTAATTGTTATCTCTGTAATTGTGAGTTTGATTTTCTGGTTCTTTCGTAAATAATCTAGCGAAGGTAATCGATCTGAAAAAGATCAATCTTCTTCTATTTTAAAGGTTTCAATCTCTTCACCTTTAAAATATATATCCCAACATTTTTGATAAGCTTTTTCTAAATTTAATACAGTTAATTGCGAATTGAAAACAGGTTTGATCAGCATATTTCGTTGCACCTTACGTCTCAAAATTTTTAAATATTCGGGGTGTGTTGCCAGGTAATGGGCTCTCTCACAATATTCTTCCCTTGTGCTGCATATCAAGGTAGGAAATTCTAACATTGACAATTTGCTTGCTGTCATTCGGCTTTCCATTGTTGAACCAAATATGCTCAACACCGGTAGCCCTGCTTTCAAGGCTTCGGTTGTTATCTCATTAGCATCTGATTTGATTGTGTCCAGAAATAAATCTGCTAATTGAAAATGCGATAGTCTAAGTTCTCGATCATCAACATTTTGGGTAAACACCAATCGATCTGGACTGATTTCGAATTTTTCGGCTTCGCGGCGAAGGTTTCGGCTAACATTTTGATCCCATTCGATCAGCCAAATAACACTGTTTTCTATTCGCTTTAGCAACTGCATCCAACATTCAAAAATGTCTGGCGTAATTAATTCAGGTTTTACGAAACAACAATAAACCACTCCTTTTTCTGGAAGTCCCATTTTTGATCGCTCTAAGCGTCTCACACTCACTCGGCGTTCAGTGACTGGTAACCAACGATCGACTAGATGTGTGTTCGGCAATCTAACCAATTTTTCAGTCCATAAGTGATCCGAGCCCTCTGGTGAAATCAGGTTGTGGGTTATTCTATATTGTAAAAAATTACTACCACTACTGTAAGGTGCTCCACCAAAACCGATTTGAATAGGTGCACACTGTTGCGCCAAGAGTTCGTAAGGATACTCCAGGCCTACGCCATCCAAATCGATAAGGATATGAATACAATCGTCGTGGATCTTCTGTGCAGCATCAGCCTCGGAACGCGGATAAAGTTCTGTGAATTGGTCACAATTCTTTTTGATCTGCTGGTTAAAAGGACTATTGTCTCCGGGAACCATCGAATAACAATAGATCTCAAACTCAAAACGATTATGTAGTGCATAAATCTCTGCGGTATTAAGAAGATCTGAATCCTGATTGAAGGATTTAGCGAGATATCCGATCCTTAACCGCCCAGGTTTAGTTAAAAAGTGATAATCAAACTTTTTATTGCTATCACTAAATTCACTTGCAATATGCTTAGCTAATTCAAGACGTAGGAGTGGATCAATATCCGCGTAACTTGCAGCTTTTAGTAGCATTGTGTTTGCATCGGATGCAGAAATTCTATCAACCTTCTTAAGGTAGCTTTGTAGTGATACTAAATATTCAGATCGATTATGCCAATCACAAGCTTTTAAACGTTGATCGGCTAACGACAAATAGAGGTGCAGAGGATCAAACTGCATTTCACAAGGTAGACTTAGGTTTTGTTGTGCAAGTAGTTCACCTAATTTTTCTGCATCCAACAACTCCGCTTGGGCAAAGTACTGCTCAGCTTCGTTATATTGATTTAATCCTGCCATAGCCATGGCTGAAAGAATTAGTGCAAAAAAGTTTTCAGGTTGGGAAGTAAGTACATGTTTTGTTGTAACTATCGCTTCATCAAAACGACTCAGTGCGATTAACACTGAAGCCTGAAGCAGGTGCGACCTCTTTTCAGAGGACAATTTTACCATTCGAGTCGCATCTGCTAATGCTTCTTCAGAACGGCCTAGCCTCGTATATGTAATCGATCTTTTTTCAAGAGCTTCTAACATTTCTGAGTTTTCTTCAAGGACACGATTCAACGCATCCAACGTTTCGCTATAAAAAGAACCCTGAAATAATAGACTTGCATAGTTAAGCAATGTTTGGGAATTGTTTGGATCAATTTTCAGCGCTTGTTGGATAACATCCTGCGCTTCCTCTGTACGTCGTAAATCAACCAATGCATTTGATTTAGCATTATGTGCTGCGATATTGTTGGGATCAAAATGAATCGTACGCTCAAAGGCCAAAATAGCAGCCTCAGCCTGATTCAAACGGTACCGGCTAACTCCTAGTGAGAACCAGGCATCTGGGTTTTCTGGTGCTTGTGCGCAGCTTTGGGAAAATATTTTTTCTGCCTGAATAAATTTATCGGCATTCATCAGTTGTTTTCCTTTACGTAAATCTTCAGAAATGTCGATCATTAATAAGCTCAAATATTAATATTTTCAATTAGATACAAAATATACTTGCATTACTACATTAAAAGTAGTTATTATGTTACCTAACAGCATTCTTACAGATCGATTTATCTGTCACCAGTTAACTATGGTTACGAGCACAAGGCACAAACGGAGGGAAAATTGGAACTTTCCTTTAAGTAGTAAGGTCTTCTTGATACAGTTAATCTAAGAGAGGGGTAATTACATGTACGCACCAAAACCGGCAATCTGTGGAAATGGCCATGCAGCTATGCTTCGAATCTACGATGTTGATAAGCATTTAATGTTTAATGAGAAGAAATCAAAGCAGAAAATTTCTCGTAAGTCACGCAAGACAAAATCCAGGATCTAACATCGATCAAAGTTTAATTTTCACTCTAACAGTTTCCTCCTTTTATATTTAGGATGCTTCAATCAAGAAGCGTCCTATCTCTTTTTATCTATTCCTTCCGACAGATTTACAATCAAAAATTTGAAGGATAATGTCTCTCCTAAGATTATCCAGATTGAGTGAGTATTAAGAATGCATAAAATAAAACAATCATTCCTGATCAGTAGTTTATTTCTTTTCACACCATTTACATCAGCCGAAGAAACTAATCGGTCCACGGAAGCTCTCGTTTTTACCTGCTACACATGCCATGGTACGGATGGAAAAAGCCCAGGAGATATCCCAACTCTAAATGGCTTAAGCTCTGAAATTATTACCGCAAACATGCTGTCTTTTCAAAAAGATGAAAACGCATCAACGATTATGAACCGCATAGCAAAAGGTTATTCCAGAGACGAAATTACTCAGATTGCAAATTATCTGGCAACGATAAAATGAAAAAGAATATTACTCAAATAAACAACACACATCGCAGGAATTTTCTTAAAGAAGTTAGTGCTGTCGGCACGCTATCAGCAGTCGGATTGCCGCTACTTTCCAGCTGTTCTAACAGCGCGAAATCGATGGCCCATGTGGTCATTGTTGGTGCTGGATTTGGTGGTGCTACCTGTGCTAAATATCTACGTAAGCTTGATCAAAATATAAAAGTCACTTTAATTGATGCTAATGCTCACTATAAAACATGTCCCTTCAGCAACACTGTACTTGCTGGAATTCACGCTATCGATGATCTAATATTTGGTTATGACACATTACAAAATAATTATGACATTGAGTTTGTCAACGCTATCGTTACCTCAATCGACTATGAAAAAAGTTATGTTCAATTATCCGATGGATCAAAAATAAGTTATGACAAGTTAGTCGTCTCGCCAGGGATTGCCTTTACCTGGAATAGTCCAGAAGGCTACGACGAAGCTGCCACAGAAATTATGCCTCACGCATGGAAAGCAGGCACACAAACATTACTGCTAAGAAAACAACTCGAAGCGATGGATGATGGCGGAGTTGTTGCAATTGGGCCTCCTCCGAAACCATTCCGTTGTCCTCCTGGACCATATGAACGTGCCAGTATGATCGCAAGCTACCTAAAATCACATAAACCTAATTCTAAAATTTTGATCTTGGACGCAAACGAAAAGTTCTCAAAACAAGGGCTTTTCATGCAAGGTTGGGAAGCTCTCTACCCAGGAATGATCGAATGGGTTTCAGTAACCGAAGGTGGATCGGTACAACGCGTAGATACAAAAACGATGATGTTATATACCGATATAGAAGAACATAAAGTCGCGGTTGCAAATGTCATCCCGGCACAAACTGCAGGTAAGCTTGTGCTAGAAAATGGGTTAACTGATGCGAGTGGTTGGTGCCCAGTTGATCAAAAAACATTTGAATCAACGTTGATCAACAATGTTCATGTCCTTGGAGATGCAGCACTTGCCGGTTCTATGCCCAAATCTGCATCAGCGGCTAACAGCCAGGCTAAGATTTGTGCACTTGCGATTACGGCGATGCTTAATGGTAATGAGCCAAGAGAGCCTTCTTTCCACAATACTTGCTATAGCCTGGTTGATGCAGATTATGGAATTTCGGTGAACGCGATTTACGGATTATCAGAAAACAAGATCACTAAGATAAAAGGTTCGGGTGGTGTAAGTCCAATGGAGGTTTCAGCTGAATTTAGAGTTAACGAAGCGAAATATGCCAGGGGTTGGTTTGATAGTATTACTTCGGATACCTTTGCTTAGTTAATCTGTCTTTTCTAAGACCTTATTCAGCAACCCTTTATGAAAAACTTAAGCTTCGTATGTTAGGCGAGAGGACGTCTATCGAAGTCGTAAAAAAACAGTCGTGAGTATGATGAGGCAAAAGGATAATTGAAAAACAGGTTTAAAATTAATATGTTCCTCGTTACAACATTTTTATTTTATGGTTTATTAAAAACAAAATCTGAAAGGTTCCAGTCTTCAAGCATTCCTTTGAAATCATTACTGAATAGCCCTTTGCTATGTGCGTGTTGTGTAAATGTTCTACATCACCAGGGAAATTTAATTCCATAAGTTCAGGTTATCTAGCAAACTACCCAGAAGAGTTTTAGTTTTGGCCAAGCATTACACCATCAACACCCCAAATAACACTCGTTACCTAACTCGATTCATCGTTGAGCAAGAAGTTTATCGCGTTGGCTACATCTTTGTGATGTGCCAATCCGTCCAATTGGGTGAAATTCATCAATTGTTCGGGATGAACTTAAAAAGCTTACCGCCTTTGACTGACCTGCAGGATCAGTACTCCTAAATAAAGAATGCGGATGAACAGGTTTCTCGCAAATAGTTAGACGAGGTCGCAACGCGCTATCACTAGTTTTAGAGGTCAAATATAGGTCGCAACATCGATTTTGTATTTTGATGGGGCAATTGTCTGCATTACCTTTTCTTGTTTTTTTTCTAACAGGTTGAGTTCGTATTCAGAGACATAAGAGCGTTGTTTCGCATCAAAAATAATTTTAAGGATCGGTCTTAGTAGATTTTCACATTGTTCTGTTACTAAACCAACCTTGCCTGATTCCAGTTCTACCAGTGAGCCGACGGGATAGATGCCCAGTATCTTTATGAATTTTCTCATCAGAGCTTCATCCAGTTGACCAGGGCACCAATTGAGCATGGTCTTTAGTGCGACGGTAGGTTCCCAAGCCTCTTTATAGACGCGTACGGACGTGAGTGCATCATAGATATCGACGATAGCGGACATTTTACCAACCTCAGAGAGTTCCGAGTCTTTGAGTCCAAGCGGATAGCCTTTTCCATCGGGGCGTTCGTGGTGCATAGTAATGACATCTAACGCATTTTGCGGTAGGTCGTAGTCTTTAAGTAACTCGTTTTGCTCATCTATGGCGTGTTGACGCATGATAACAAACTCATCGTCAGTCAGTTTACCTGGTTTATTGAGAATTTTATTCGGGGTGAGCGCCTTGCCGATATCATGCAGGAGACCTCCTAATGCAATTTGATCGATATCTTCTGGACTATAATCTAACCCTTTGGCAAAGGCAGCCACTAGTGCTGAGACGCTAACACTGTGTATATAAGTATATTCATCTTTGGTTTTCAGGCGTGTAACACCCAGCAATGTATGGGTATCTTTGGACAACATGCGAGTGATGCTGGAAGCAACTTCGCGGGTGATTTCTAAGTCTATCTGTTTCCCCACTTTGGTTTCATTCATGAAGCCTACAACGACATTACTTGCATTTTTAACTAGATTTTTAGCCTCCAATACCCTTTTTTCAAGGCTAGGCTCCGGGTCAGAAATAACGGTTTGTACTACTTGCTCAGATACTGGCATTTCAGCTTCTTGTTGTATTACATCTTTTCCTTTCTCCGTATCGATAGAGATGAGTTTAATTTTTGCGTCAACAATTTTCTTTAATTCATTTCCATTGTTTATTAGGAACTTATTCCTCATAAACGGGTGTTCTGTCCAGCTGCAATGTAATTTATGCACGAACATTCCTATACACAGCTGAGAGGAGTTGATTTCCTTGATCACGTTCTTAATAATGTCCTACTGAAGGCTTATGCCTGTTTTATCGTCAGAAAGTCGTAAAAGCTTAACTGGTAAAGCAGGAGTTATAAAAAATAGGCCGTTTCTACATCAATGCCTGCCACTTAACTTATTAAAAAACGAGCTTTTTATTAATACGCGATAGTTAAGGTGATGTAGAGGTTGTAGGTTAACGGCAGAAATCACTCTTCTTTATTCTTCCAAAACTCACCTTCTATCGTTTTAGATTCTGTTTGGGTTTGTGTCTGTGTCTGAGTTCCACTTGTATGAATTACGGTGAATTTTTTGATTGATTTTTTGATCAGAAATTGACGTACCATTGGGATTAAGCAAAGGAAACCAATAATGTCGGTGAAGAATCCTGGTGTCAGTAGTAATGCACCTGTCACTAATAAAATTAAGCCTTCGAGCATTTCCATTGCAGGAACTTCGTTTTTGTTTAAACTATTTTGTGCGCGGGTGAAGGTCGACAAGCCTTGTTTTCTAAGGAGGTGTGCACCAAGAACTGCGGTTCCAAAAACCAGTAAGATGGTGTACCCCGCACCGATGACCGTGCCGACCTGAATCAAGAAATAGATCTCAAGTACCGGGATGGTCAAGAAGGCAATAAATAAAACTGAAAAGAGCGACATATTTTCACCGAATAAAATACATGATTTCTATATGGCGACACCATAGCCTTTTTCAAGCTGTTGAGGCAAACTGAGATCTTTGCTCAAAAGTTAGCTCATGGCATTCATCGTTATTATGAATACTTGCCCAGATAAAAAAACGGCACAGAAAATTGCAAAGAATTTGATCGAAAATAAATTGGCCGCCTGCGTGAATATCCTGCCGAAGGGGTTATCGGTTTATCGTTGGCAGGGTAAGGTTGAATCTACGGAAGAAAATTTGTTGCTGATAAAAACCCATCAAGATCAATTCTCGCAAGTGGAAACGGTGATACAGAGCCTTCATCCCTATGAACTACCGGAGATTATTGCTGTCCCTGTTACGTCGGGATCTTCTGACTATCTCGGTTGGTTGAGCCAAAGTTTGGATCAAAATAGTGACAATTAATTATGGTTATAAAAAAAATGATGTTTGATAGAGTTTCAAAGTTAGGGATCTGGTTTTTTATCATGCTGAGCTCAGCATCAGTTTCTGCTGGGTTGTTTTCGGATGATTTGGGTTTTGGTGGAAAACAGAAAAAATTCTTACCACCGGAAGAGGCTTTCGTGGTTTCGGTCAGAGCCGATGAATCAACATCAAATACAGCCATTGTTAATTTTGACGTGCAGGAAGGTTATTACCTCTATAAAGACAAATTTTCATTTACCACTTCGGATACAGGGGTTTCAGTAGACACAGTTGATCTACCTAAAGGTAAGGTTAAAGAAGACCCATTATTTGGAAAAGTAGAAGTTTATTATGGCCCGACTGCTATTCCTGTTCGTTTGACCCGCGAGAGTTCTGCGGCTCAAGAGATCAATATTAAAGCAGCTTATCAAGGTTGTGCAGAAGACGGAATTTGTTACCCGCCACTAAATAAAACATTCGCTGTTTCACTGGCGGCTACGAATGTTGATGCAAATAAAAGTACAGAAAATTCTGATCAGCTTGAACAGAAACAAGCAACCGCACCATCTGAAAATGATCCTGAATTATCCGAATCGGATAGCATTGCATCTTTACTTGCAGACAAGCCTTTATTGATCAGCCTTGCGTTATTTTTTGGTTTTGGATTGGCCCTTTCATTAACGCCATGTGTTTATCCTATGATCCCAATTCTGTCCGGGATTTTAGTCGGTCAAGGTGACAGCATAACCACCAGAAAATCTTTTATGTTGGCTTTGAGTTACGTGCTCGGAATGGCCCTGACTTATGCGGTTGTTGGGGTTGTTGCTGGCGTTTTTGGACACAACATACAAGCAATTTTTCAAAACCCATGGATACTCGCAACCTTTGCTGGTGTATTCGTACTGTTAGCACTTTCTATGTTTGGATTTTACGAGCTGCAACTTCCTTCAGCATTGCAAACACGACTTACAAAAATGAGCGATAGTCAGGAGCGCGGCACATTAACGGGTGCTGGTTTGATGGGCATTTTTTCTGCCATTATAGTTGGGCCTTGTGTTGCACCACCTTTGGCTGGGGCTCTAATTTATATCGGACAATCCGGGAATGGTTTTCTCGGTGGAATGGCTTTATTTGTGATGGGCTTAGGCATGGGGGTTCCTCTTCTTTTACTGGGTGCTTCTGCTGGAAAATTATTGCCAAAAGCGGGCGGTTGGATGAATGCGGTCAAACACGTTTTTGGTGTATTAATGCTGGCCGTAGCAATATGGTTGTTAGAGAGAATTTTGCCGGCACAAGTAATACTTGCTCTTTGGGGGCTGTTATTGATCAGTTCGGCCGTTTATATGGGCGCGTTAGATACATTAACCGGCGTTGTTTCAGGCTGGAGACGGTTATGGAAATCACTTGGTATCGTCATGTTGATCTATGGTGCACTTTTGATCATCGGTGCGGCTAGCGGTGCGAATGATGTTTTCCAACCACTGAAAGGCATGGCAGGATCCAAGAGTGTTGGGCAAAAACAGGACAAGCTGGAATTCATTACTATTAAAGGTATGAAAGGGTTGAAAGCCGCTTTCTCCACCGCGCATGCACAAAATAAACCGGTGATGCTCGATTTCTACGCGGATTGGTGTATTGAATGTAAACGGATGGAGAAAAACACGTTTACCGACAAGCGTGTTCAGCAGCAACTTGAGAACGTTATGTTGTTAAAAGCAGATGTCACACCCAATGACGATGAAGATCAAAATTTGTTAAAGTCGATGGGCTTAATTGGACCACCTGCGATATTATTTTTTACGCCTGATGGAACTGAAAAAAGAAAATTTAGAATTACGGGTTATGCCGATCCAACAGCTTTCAATAATCATATACAAAGAGTTTTTAACTAGAAGCCCAAAAGGAAAACCGAAAGGAAAACAATAATAATGAAAAAAATCCCATTACCCATACTTCTATTTGGTTTAATGTTTCTTGCCGGTTATGCTGGATTTTTTGTTTTCCAAAATATGCACGATCCACAATCACAGCAACATGGATCTGGAGCAATGGTCGGCAGTGATATGTTGATGATCGGTTTGCCGCGGCCAGATTTTGAACTGAACGATATAGATGGCAATCCACGCAAGTTGTCAGAATGGGACGGTAAAATTATCATTTTAAATTTCTGGGCAACCTGGTGCCCGCCGTGTAAGAAAGAATTACCCGCGTTTGTTGAATTACAAACACAATATGCCGATCAGGGAATTCAATTTGTTGGGATAGCGGTAGATCTGCCAGATAATGTTCGATCATTTATGGAAGAAATCCCACTTAATTTCCCAAATCTGATCAGCGAAACCGAAGCTATGAAAATTGCTGGTCTTTATGGAAATTCACGAGGTGCATTGCCCTATACTGTCTTTATCAATAAGTCTGGCAAAATTTCTTACACGCATACTGGCGAATTAGAAAAAGCAGAGGCTGAAAAGGTACTTACTTCCCTGTTAAATTGAGCTGTAACTGCAAATTATTATCAATTCTAATGTGAGCTTTTACGAACTACAGTGAACTTCAGGTTTGTTGTTAAATACATTGATGTTTAACACTTCATAAAGAAATACGTGCTAACATTATTTAATGATGCAACGCACAAATAATATGAGAAAACCTGAAGTTGAGCACAAACCGATCAATTTGGCGCTCCAGGGGGGAGGTGCGCATGGCGCATTCACATGGGGAGTGCTTGATCGCCTCCTTGAAGCCGATTGTTTTTATATAGAAGGGATAAGTGGGACCAGTGCTGGAGCTATGAATGCAACGGTGATGGCATACGGGTATTTGTTGGGAGGTCGGGAAGGAGCACGAGAAAAGTTGGCGGAATTTTGGCATGAGCTTACAAGGAAGAGTTTCAGTGACGTGCATAGCCTTGGATATGATAAACTTCCCGGGGTGGATTTATCTCCCTCGTTTGCCATTTTCCGATCTCTTGGTTGGTTTCTATCACCATACCAGTTTAACCCACTTGCTTTTGATCCATTACGGGATATTGTCGAAAAGGTGATCGATTTTGAACACTTGCAAAAAGAAAATCCCATCAAATTATTTATCGCGACAACACAGGTACGCACAGGAAAAATAAGGATCTTTGAGAATCATGAGTTAACCTCTGATGCACTACTCGCTTCTGCATGTTTGCCTTTGATGCACCACGCAATAGAAATTGAGGGCGAAGCCTATTGGGATGGTGGATTTTCAGGAAACCCTGCGGTTTATCCTCTGATTCATAACTGTAAGAGCGATGATATTGTTGTGGTTTTATTATCTCCTTTAGAGATAAAAGCGAATCCAATGAATGCCGAAGATATAAGAAACAGGGTGAGTGACTTAAGTTTTAATGCTGCTTTTCTAAGAGAGATGCGAGCAATTGCGGACTCTAAAGTAAGGTACGGAAATGGTGTTGTCACTTGGGGTAAGCTAGAAAAGAAATTGAGAGACACTAAAATACATTTGATTGAAGCTGAAAACCTGATGAAAAATCTTAGCCATGGAAGCAAATTGGATACATCGCGAGCATTTCTGAATATGCTATTTGAAGAAGGACGTGATCATGCTGATAAATGGTTAGGTGAAAATTTTAGTGGAATAGGTTCTCATTCGACAATTAATTTGATGGAATTATTTGTTTAGTTTGGCTCAATCTCTTCAATGTAACTTCTGCCGATAGGCGTTTGAACGTATTTTTTCTTCCCGTCAATGGTTGCCCAAAAAAAGTAATAACCTTTTGAAGGTTCGGAAGTGACTTTGCCATCGACAACGATCCATTCTTTTACATGAGTACCATCCGCGTAGGTGACTTTATAATTTCCTTCAAGCCAGGATACGCCCAGGCGAGATAACTTATTTTGCTGTTCTTCAGAACAGCCAGAGAGAAATAAAACTGCTGTAAGTAGTAGTACTAGTTTTAAAACATTATTCATCTTTAATATTCCTGGAGAGTTAAAAATAGTCGATTTTGTAGCCAATTGCTGCTAAAATTCTGCCATCTTCGCGTAAATGGTAATTTTGATGTCAAAATTCCTGATTTTGAATGGCCCTAATCTTAATTTGCTTGGAACACGTGAACCAGAAGTCTATGGTAGCACTACTCTTGCAGATATAGAGCAGCATTTGAGAAGTGTGGCGAAGAAAAAGAAACATAAATTAGCGTTTTCACAATCAAATGCGGAACATGATTTAGTTTCAAAAATTCATTCGGCTGTGGACGATAATATTGATTTTATTATCATTAATCCAGCGGCTTTTACCCATACCAGCGTAGCTTTACGCGATGCTTTTTTGGGCGTGAAAATTCCTTTTATAGAAGTGCATTTATCTAATGTACATGCACGTGAAGATTTTCGACAACATTCCTACCTGTCAGATATTGCAATTGGAGTGATCTGTGGATTAGGTGTAGACGGCTATGAATTTGCTCTGCTGGCAGGTATTAACCACTTAAATAAGGGTTGAAAAAATGGATATACGAAAAGTAAAAAAACTGATCGAACTGTTGGAAGAGTCTGGCATTGCTGAGATCGAAATCAAAGAAGGTGAAGAGTCGGTACGTATTTCTCGTCAGGGAAGTGCCGTCGCAGCACCAGCACCGATGATGGCTGCGACGGTTGCTGCTCCAACACCCATGGCAGAAGCACCTGTGGCACCTGTTGTTGAAGATAACTCAAAGGCAATAACTTCACCGATGGTGGGCACTTTTTATCTTGCTTCTTCACCAGGATCTGCACCGTTTGCAAGTGTTGGTCAATCGGTTAAAAAAGGCGATGTGATATGTATTATCGAAGCGATGAAGATAATGAATCAGATTGAATCTGATCGTGACGGGGTTATTAAATCAATTCCTGCCGTAGATGGTCAGCCAGTCGAATTCGGACAACCACTTTTTATTATTGGATAGAGGTTCGCAATGTTAGAAAAAATTGTTATTGCGAATCGTGGAGAAATCGCGTTACGTATACTTCGCGCTTGTCGCGAAATGGGCATCAAGACTGTTGCCGTTCACTCCGAAGCGGATCGTGATCTAAAACACGTTCGACTTGCAGATGAATCTGTTTGTATTGGCCCAGCATCTTCAACTGATAGTTATCTGAATGTTCCTGCTGTACTTAGTGCAGCTGAAGTGACAGATGCAGTTGCTATTCACCCCGGATATGGTTTTCTTTCGGAAAATGCTGAATTCGCTGATCGCGTTGAAAAAAGTGGTTTTATCTTTATCGGCCCTAAAGCTGAGACCATTGAAATCATGGGTGACAAGGTCTCCGCGATTAGAGCGATGAAGGAATCTGGTGTGCCTTGCGTACCAGGATCTGACGGTATTATTAATGACGATATGATCAGAAATAAACGACTCGCAAAAGAGATCGGTTATCCAATCATCATCAAAGCCACTGCCGGTGGTGGCGGTCGTGGAATGCGTGTTGTTCATACGGAAGCTGAATTACAAGGCTCTATCGCTCTTACCCAGACAGAAGCAAAAAATGCTTTTGGAAATGGTGATGTTTATCTGGAAAAATTTCTCCAAAAACCACGTCATGTTGAGATCCAGGTGCTGGCAGATACACATGGGAATGTTATCCACCTTTGTGAGCGTGATTGCTCAACACAACGACGTAATCAAAAAGTGATAGAGGAAGCACCTGCTCCTGGAATTACGCCAGAGTTACGTGCGGAGATCGGTGCAAGATGTGTTGATGCATGTAAAAAAATTAACTATCGCAGTGCTGGTACATTTGAATTTCTTTTTCAGGATGATGAATTTTACTTTATAGAAATGAATACACGTGTTCAGGTTGAACATCCGGTAACTGAAATGATCACTGGTGTGGATATTGTCAAAGAGCAATTACGGATCGCTGATGGTGAGAAACTGAACTACACACAAAACGATATTGAGGTACGAGGCCATTCGGTTGAATGCCGGATCAATGCTGAAGATCCAAAAACCTTTATGCCATCGCCGGGTACAATTACTATGTATCATCCACCGGGTGGTCCTGGTATTCGTATGGAAACACATATTTATGACGGTTATAAAGTGCCACCTTATTATGACTCCATGATTGGGAAATTGGTTACTCATGGTGAAACCAGAGATGCAGCGTTAGCAAAAATGCGTAGTGCACTTTCTGAGCTGGTCATCGAAGGAATAAAAACAAATATTCCTCTACACCTGGATATGCTGGCTGATAAGGGGTTTTGTGAAGGTGGAATAGATATCCACTATTTGGAGAAAAAACTGGGGATGCAGTAATTTCAGGGACTTTCGAAATTAACCAGATCTTCCCTAATCCACTTGCAGGTTTTTCATGAACCAAATTAGCCACTGGGTTCAGCTGGTTTTTATCACTGATCCAGAAACTTCTGTAACTCTATCCGACGCATTAGAAGCAGCGGGTTCTGCTGCTGTTACACTTCTTGATGCGGCGGATCAGGCCTTATTCGATATTGGTCAGGAAGAAATTGAGTTATGGGATCAAGTGCGGCTGATTGCATTATTTGATACCGAATTACTGAAATCAGAGGCAGATCTCGATCAGATCTTGCAGCAATTAAAAAATCAGGTTAAAAATATTCCACCTTATGAACTTGTCCCACTAGAGAACGAAGATTGGGAACGCACATGGATGACGCGTTTTAAGCCAATGCGGTTTGGTGAAAATGTCTGGATCTGCCCAACGTGGGAAACACCACCTGATCCAGATGCGATCAATTTAATCCTCGATCCAGGTATGGCTTTCGGTACAGGAACTCATGAAACGACTTCACTTTGTCTGACCTGGTTGGCTAACAATCAAGCTTCGATCAAAAATAAAAATGTGATTGATTATGGTTGTGGCTCCGGTATCTTAGCGATTGCAGCAGCCAGGTTAGGCGCTGAATCTGTTTGGGCCGTAGACATCGAACAACAGGCATTAGACAGCACAAAAGAAAATGCGCGATCAAATCTTGTATTGGGAAAATTGAGTATTTCCAGTCCGAATTTGGAATTGCAATTAGATGGTGGAAATAATATAAAAGCAGAATTATTGATCGCCAATATTCTTGCAAATCCTCTAATCAAATTAGCCTCTTTGTTTGCTGACTATTCCTTGCCAGGAGGGAAGATTATTTTGTCAGGCATTCTCCAGGAGCAAGTGCCACAGATCCTGGATGCATACCAGTTGTTTTATTCTTTTACAGTACCGCAATATAAGAATGAGTGGTCATTGCTGGAAGGCACGCGTAGAACTCAGTAAAATCACAGCATGATCACACACTGTCTTGAGTGCGACACATATTTTCGTGTCAGTGCAGAACAACTAAAAACAGCTAACGGACAGGTTAAATGCGGCTGTTGTATGAGAGTGTTTAATGCACTGGAATCTCTACTCGATAATTCTGAAAGTTCAGACAGCTCGGATAGTACTGAGACTATCCATAAAGAAACAATTGGATCTGCCTTACTCGGAACTAATAAAGATCTACCTGTGCATGTCGACGAAGTATTTGTTATAGAAGAGCATGAAGCCACAGTAGAAGAACTTCCTGAAGTTATTTTAGAGACAGCGATTGATACTAATGATACAAATTTAACTTTATACGCTGACCTTTCCGAAGAAGATGATGATATCGAAGAAGAATTAATTGCAGTGGTTGCTGGTATTACTGCTGATACTCAAAAAAGTGTCTACGCAGAGACGGAAAATCTTATTGGTGAAAGCGATGAAGACGATTCTGATGACGCATCGCTTTTCGGTATTACAATAGAAGAGGAGTTGGTTGGGTTAAATAATCCTCCTGAACTTCAGAAACAATCAAGTTGGATATGGCCTGGTGCAAGTATATTCATGTTTGCGTTGCTGATTTTTCAGTTTTTGAATTTTAATATCGAAAGTATGTTAAAAAAATCTCCACAACTAGAACCACTTTGTGGATTTTTGGATTGCCCCGTTGTAAAAGAGCTTCAAAATGTTTCAACTATAAAGTTGATATCACGCGATGTTCGCGAACACCCTCAATTTATAGACGTTTTATTGATCAATGCTACATTAATAAATAGTACTGAAACGCGTAAATCTTTTCCTAAATTACAGCTAGACTTATACGACAAGGTTGGGAGATCGATTGGGGATCGTCTATTTCTACCAGATGAATATTTAGACAGTAGTATTGACCTTGATGTTGGTATGAAACCTGATTTGCCAGTTCATATTGTCCTTGAAGTAATGGGTTCTGGCGAAGTAGCCAGTAGTTTTGAATTTACATTCTTAGAATAGGTTTGTAGCTATTAAAAATGATCAAAAGTACATTTCCAAAAATTGTTCTTGCACCGATGGCTGGTATTACTGATCGTCCATTTAGAATTTTATGTCGACAGTATGGAGCTGAACAAACCACCTCGGAAATGGTGTCTGCAAATCCCGCGTTAAGAAATACAAAAAAGAGCCAGCAACGATTAGATTATAAAGATGAGATCGGCTTGAAAATTATTCAAATTGTAGGTACAGATCCTCAAACCATGGCTGAAGCGGCACGTTATAATATTGATCAAGGTGCCGAAGTTATCAATATTAATATGGGATGTCCGGCAAAAAAAGTTTGTAATGTTATGGCGGGATCAGCACTACTTAAGAATGAAAAATTAGTAACGCAAATTTTGGAAGCCGTGGTTAATGCCATTGATATTCCTGTGACTTTGAAGATACGAACAGGAGTAGATCCTGAAAATCGCAACGGTGTTGAGATTGCACGCATTGCTGAAGCCTCTGGTATTCAATCACTAGCAGTACATGGAAGGACGAGAGCTTGTGCCTACCGAGGACAAGCTGAATACGAAACGATACGCAAAATAAAAAAGACTATTTCGATTCCAGTTTATGCTAACGGCGATATTTCCAGTCCCCAAAAGGCAAAGCAGGTTTTGGATTTTACGGGTGTTGATGGTGTAATGGTTGGTCGTGCTTCACAAGGTAACCCATGGATTTTTGATCAAATAAAATATTTTTTAGAGACAGGCTCAGAACTTGATCTGCCTGGTATAGAAGAAACTGAAGCTACGATGCTTAGACATCTAATGAGTCTTTATGAATTTTATGGAGAATATTCTGGTTTGCGAATTGCACGTAAACATATTCGTTGGTATTTAGAAAAGCTACCAGATAAGTACCAACGGATTAGTAAAAATAACTGGCAGCAAATATCACGGGTTGATAGTATAGAGTCTCAGTTGCATTTAGTTGCTAAGTATTTTGAGGCAATAAAAATAAATACATTTGCCGCATAACACCTATGGGCTCACATGAAGAATAAAAAAAATAAAGTGGAACAAGAAGACAATAGTAGTAACTCAGCGCTCTCTAAGTGTATTCGCAAAACATTAAAAACATACTTCAAAGATCTTGATGGTCATCCATCCGGTAATTTGTACGACATGGTATTGGCCGAAACAGAAAAACCGATGTTAGAAGTCGTAATGAACGAAACAGGCCACAATGTGACAAAAACAGCAGAAATATTAGGACTTAATCGCGGAACCTTGCGCAAGAAGCTTCAGAAGTACGATATCCAAAAATAACACCCGAGAAAATATTCATGACGATCAAAATTAGGCGCGCATTAATCAGCGTTTCTGATAAAGCTGGTATTATTGAACTGGCGGAATCACTTTCTGATTTAGGCGTGGAAATCCTGTCCACTGGCGGTACGGCAAAATTGATCGCTGATCAAAATATCGTTGTGAAAGAAGTTTCGGAACACACGGGTTTTCCAGAAATGATGGGTGGTCGTGTTAAAACCTTGCATCCAAAAATTCATGGTGGGATCCTCGGTCGGCGCGGACAAGATGATGAAGTTATGTCTGAACACAATATTGATCCGATTGATCTTATTGTTGTGAACCTTTACCCATTCGAAGCAACAATTTCAAAACCGGAATGCTCTCTTGAAGACGCGATAGAAAACATCGATATTGGTGGTCCGACAATGGTTAGAGCGGCGGCAAAAAATCATGCAAATGTTGCTATTGTTGTTGATCCAAAAGATTATGAAAAAGTTATCGAAGAAATAAATTCACACGACGGGATCAAAAAAGAAACCTGTTTTAAGTTAGCCACAAAAGCGTTTGAACACACCGCAAGATATGATGGCATGATTGCAAATTATTTGGGTGCGATTGTCGAGAATGATAAGGAAGGCGGAGACAGGTCTGCGTGCTTTCCATCCACATTCAATGTCCAATTTAAGAAGGTGCAAACTATGCGCTATGGTGAAAACCCTCACCAACGAGCGGCTTTCTTTGTCTCTGAGAATCAAACCGAAGCAAGCATTTCTACGGCGAAACAAATTCAGGGCAAAGCACTTTCATACAATAATATCGCTGATACCGATGCTGCGTTGGAATGTGTGAAACAATTTGAACAACCAACATGTGTGATCGTTAAACATGCAAACCCCTGTGGTGTTGCTGTCAATGAAAGTTTATTAGCCGCTTACGATCGTGCGTATCAAACGGATCCTGAATCTGCCTTCGGCGGCATTATTGCGTTTAATCGTGAACTTGATGCTGAAACTACAAAATCAATTATTGATCGTCAATTTGTTGAAGTGATCATAGCGCCGGCGGCATCGTCGGAAGCCATTGAAATATTAAAATCAAAAGAAAATGTGCGATTACTCACCTGTGGTGAATTTAGTGGATCTGCTGCTCGATATGATTACAAACGAGTCAACGGTGGTTTGCTAGTTCAAGATGCAGATCTTCTTTTACATCAAGATTTAAAAATCGTCAGTAAGCGTCAACCTTCTGATGACGAGATGCGTGATTTATTGTTTGCCTGGAAAATCGCAAAATTCATAAAATCAAATGCCATTATTTACGCAAAAAATAATATGACGATAGGTGTCGGTGCCGGACAAATGAGCCGTATTAATTCAGCCCGTATTGCAGGTATCAAAGCTGAACATGCAGGTCTTGAAGTTAAAGGATCTGCGATGGCTTCTGATGCATTTTTCCCATTTCGTGATGGTATCGACGCAGCTGCCGAAGCGGGAATAGCAGCGGTAATTCAACCTGGTGGTTCCATGCGTGATGATGAAGTGATAGCCGCAGCAGATGCAGCTGGCATGGCAATGGTATTTACCGGAATGCGTCACTTTAGGCACTAGATCAATAGGAAATAGCACATGAAAATTTTGATCATAGGCGGCGGCGGAAGAGAACATGCGCTGGCATGGAAAGCAGCTCAGTCGAATTGTGTAGAACATGTCTTCGTTGCACCCGGAAATGCAGGAACTTACCGAGAAGACAAAGTCAGCAACGTTAATATTGGTGCTGAAGATCTTTCTGGTTTAAAAGATTTCGCTCTAAAAAATAGAATTGATCTGACAATCGTCGGGCCAGAAGCGCCACTTTGCATGGGTATTGTAGATCAATTTGAAGCAGTAAATCTTAAATGTTTTGGTCCAACAGCTTCTGCTGCAATCCTTGAAGGATCAAAAACCTTTGCGAAGAATTTTATGTTCCGTCATGGGATCCCGACAGCTGCAAGTGAAACTTTCACAGAAACAGATCCTGCTATCGAGCGAATTAAAAACAAAGGCGTTCCTATCGTTGTAAAAGCGGATGGGCTGGCTGCTGGTAAAGGTGTTGTAATTGCACAAACAGAAGCCGAGGCAATCCAAGCTGTCAAAGATATGTTGGCCGGAAATGCTTTTGGAGAGGCTGGTCACTCCGTCGTAATCGAAGAATTTTTAACCGGTGAAGAAGCCAGCTTTATTGTGATGACGGATGGGAAAACGATTTTACCCCTGGCGACATCGCAAGATCATAAAGCCAGAGATGAAGGTGATACTGGACCCAATACGGGTGGCATGGGGGCTTATTCTCCAGCGCCAGTGGTAACACCTGAATTGCATGATCGAATTATGAATGAGGTTATAAAGCCAGTTGTGGATGGTATGGCTGTTGAAGGGTGTACCTACAAGGGGTTTCTATATGCCGGCATCATGGTTGCAGAAGATGGGACGCCGAACGTGCTTGAATTCAATTGTCGTTTTGGAGATCCAGAAACTCAACCGATCATGATGCGTTTGAATTCTGATCTGGCGGTACTGTGTGAAGCGGCGGTGGATGGCGAGCTAGAGGGCAAAACTGCTGAATGGGATCCTCGTTCAGCGCTTGGCGTTGTTCTGGCAGCGGAAGGTTATCCCGATTCGCCTCGAAAAGGCGATGTTATTAAGGGACTGGATAGTGATCAAATGGATCAATCAACGGCCAAGGTTTTTCATGCAGGTACAACTAACAAAAATGGCGATATCCTAACTGCAGGTGGTCGCGTACTTTGTGTTAGTGCTTTGAGTGATTCGGTAAAAGAAGCTCAACAGAAAGCCTATGCAAAAGTAGATAAGATTAGTTGGGATGGCATGTTTTATCGCAAAGATATCGGCCATAAAGCGATTACAAGAGAAAGTTAAAAAGCTTCCGGAGATTTTCATCCCCGGAAATTCATTTCGTGTAGCTCGTTATTTTACAGATGCTTTGAGCTGCGCGTGTGTAAATAGTTCGTCAGCAGACTCTAGTGGTATATGGCAAGAAGCACAATCAAGGTCATTTTTCTTTGGCTGTCCATCGGGTGTGTAGATTGCAAAGCCCCATTCATCAGCGCGGTGGGTTGATGGATATTTATCTGACCAATCAATACTTTTTTCCATAACTGCGACCGCAGCAAGAGCACCTTTTTCGTGGACACCATTAGCACCCATAATGGTTTTGCCGTCTGCATCTTTTTTGAATTTGTAAATTTCCATGATGATGCGTGAACCCGGAACCAGCTCATCGCCGTATTGAATACTTTTCATTGCCGGTTCATTCGCATAAAGCATGGCAACCTGTTTACCATTATTACGATCTAAAGTGGTGTAATTTGTATCGGTTTTTTTATAGTCTGTTGGAAAAGGAACAAACTCTGGGTCACCGCCAGCAAAAGCTGCTGTGGTTATGCATATGGATACTAGTGTTAACAATAATTTTTTCATCGTCTTAGCTCCTCTTTTTATTTAATATGTTTGCATTTGTATTGTGTACAATATAATTGCATGCAATTATATTGGTGTCAATAAATATGCTAAAAATGTCTAGCGATAATTTCAACGTTGAAGGAAAAAGATCTTGAGTAAACCTGAATATGATCAAATAAAGTTATCTAACCAATTATGCTTCTCTCTTTATTCCGCTAATAATGCTGTCATACGCGCATACCGACCTTTTCTTGAGAAGATTGATTTAACCTATTCACAATTTATTGTGATGATGGCCCTATGGGAAAAAGATGGAATCAGTTTGAAATCACTTGGGCAACAAACGCGATTGGACTCCGGCACGTTAACACCCTTGCTGAAACGCCTAGAGAAAAAAGGGTTTGTGATCCGTGCTCGTAGTGAAGAGGATGAACGTTTGCGTATGCTATCGTTAACGGATCGGGGTTGGGAGTTGCGCGACGAGGCGGCAAAAATTCCTGAATTAGTGAAATGTAAAATCGGCCTGCCTAAACCTGCTTTGCAGGAAACCTTAACTTATTGTGAAGAGATCACGAGTCAGCTTTCAAAAGATAGTTAAAGAAATGTTTTTCTTTAATTTAAGTTTTTAGTTATTTAATCCGGGCCATCCCAAGCAAGGAAATTTGCTAATAATTTCAAGCCATCATGTTGGCTTTTTTCAGGATGAAATTGGACCGCAAAAACATTATTTAGAGTGATTGCTGAAGTAAATTCCAAACAATAATCTGTCGTCGCAGCGATGACTTGTTTTTGATCTGGCTCGACATAGTAGCTGTGCACAAAGTAGAAGCGACTACCGGGTTGGATGCCATTCCACATTGGATGATCAGCAACGGGATTAACCTGGTTCCAACCCATGTGAGGTATTTTAAGTCGTTCACCACTGATGGGATCTTTAGGATCCTCTGGGAAATGAACAACCTTACCCGGGAAAATATCTAGCCCTTTAACACCGCCATCTTCGTCACTTGTTTTCATCAGGCTTTGTAATCCGAGACAGATCCCAAAAAAAGGTTTTTCATTAATCGCTTTTCGGATCACGTCATCAAGATCCTGATCCTGAAGGTTACGCATACAATCTCCAATAGCGCCTTGTCCTGGGAAAACCACCCGATCAGCTTTTGCAACTTCGTCAGCATTGTTAGTGACGACGACACGATGCTTGTCATTGGAGAGTTCAGCGACATGTTCAATTGCTTTGGAAACAGAACGAAGGTTACTGCCACCGTAATCGATCACGGCGACAGTTTGTCTGCTTGCGGACATTACAATTTTCCTTTGGTCGAAGGGAGTGTGCCTTGCATACGAGGATCTGGCTCAACGGCCATTCGTAATGCGCGGCCAAAGGCTTTGAAAATAGTTTCAACGATGTGATGGGCATTCCGGCCACGAATATTATCAATATGAAGTGTGATTAAAGAGTGATTCACAAAACCTTGAAAGAATTCGTAGAATAGTTCTGTATCAAAATCACCGATCTTAGCGCGAGGGAATTTCACCTGGTATTCAAGCCCGGGGCGTCCAGAGCAATCAATGACTACACGTGACAAAGCCTCATCTAAAGGTACATAAGCATGGCCGTAACGTCTGATGCCTTTTTTGTCGTTTAGCGCCTTAGTGAATGCCTGACCAAGCGTGATGCCAATATCTTCAACTGTGTGGTGGGCATCAATTTCCAAATCGCCTTTGGCCTTGATATCAATGTCCATTACACCATGCCGAGCAATTTGATCAAGCATGTGATCAAGGAAGGGGATCCCTGAATCAAGCTGAGATTGCCCTGAGCCATCAAGGTTAATACTAATCTTGATTTGGGTTTCATTCGTATCGCGATCTATGCTCGCTTTGCGCTGGATCATCTTCTTTATTCCAAAACATTATACAATCAAGCTACGATACCAGAATAACGGAGTACGGACAAAATGGCGTCAGCAGCAAATTTAGAAAACGTAAGAGCTTATTTACTAAAATTGCAGGATAAGATCAGTTCTGCACTTGAAAAGGAAGACGGCGTAGGTCAATTTATTGAAGATAAATGGCTGCGTGAAGAAGGTGGTGGTGGCCGTAGTCGCGTGCTGACCAATGGTAAAGTGTTTGAACAAGCGGGGATAAATTTTTCTCATGTTTATGGAAACAAACTGCCTCCAGCTGCGACGGCGCAACGTCCAGATCTTGCCGCTAGAGATTTTCAGGCCATGGGTGTTTCACTAGTTATACATCCGCATAATCCTTATGTTCCGACCTCGCATGCAAATGTCCGTTTCTTTATCGCAGAAAAACCGGGTGAAGAACCCGTGTGGTGGTTTGGTGGTGGTTTTGATCTGACACCTTATTATCCATTTGAAGAAGATGTGATCCACTGGCATGAAACTGCTAAATCCGCATGCGATCCCTTTGGTGTAAATGTTTATTCTAAATATAAAAAGTGGTGCGATGAGTATTTTTATCTAAAACATCGAGATGAGATGCGCGGTGTCGGCGGGTTGTTTTTTGATGATCTTAATGAAGAAGGTTTTGATCAAAGTTTTGCATTTATGCAAAGTGTGGGCGATTACTACATGAAAGCTTATCAACCGATAGTCACTAAAAGAAAAGAACTTCCTTTTGGGGAGCGAGAACGAGATTTCCAACTCTATCGTCGTGGGCGTTATGTTGAATTTAATCTGGTTTTTGATCGCGGAACTTTGTTTGGCTTGCAATCAGGAGGACGAACAGAATCTATCTTAATGTCACTACCACCACTGGTTAAGTGGCGCTATAACTGGCAACCCGAGAGCGGGTCGCCAGAAGCAGATTTATACGAGAATTACTTAAAACCAAAAGAATGGTTGAAATAGAAAGCCCTATATCGAAATACTTATGCGGCTCTTTTGCGACGTTGCATAAAACCAAGCAGAGCCATACTAAATCCAAATAAATAAACACTGGCCGGTAGTGGAACAGCCGTTACATCTCTTGTGCCGACAGTCGCAATCAATGTTGCAAAATCAGTATAGCTAAAGGCTCTGTCGACTAGCCTTTCAGAGTTGGGCATTCCCGTAGCGCCTGTTCCCAGAAGAGAGAAGTTTGATTCTCCAGGGTTAGGAACCATTGTAGAATGATTTAAAGAAAGAGTGTGGCCTATTTCATGGGAAATAGTACCGATCAATAAGTTTGCTATTTCCGTTAAGTCAGTAGGGTCATGCATGATAGTGGCAATAATGTCTGTCAGAACTGAACCAACTAAGGTTCCAGGGTTTATAGGGGGTCTAGTGCTAGTGGCGCGACCAACACAATCGTAGCAAGCATGTCCCAGAAAGCCCGCAGCTGCTGTTACAGGGTCGGTAGTATCGCGTTCGCCTACCTTTACAAAATAATAGCTAGTGTCGAGATTAGATGGTGCAGTACCAACACTGCCAATCTCAAAATCAATATCTAATTCTTTACCATCAGCAAGAGTACTGGATGTATCTGTCCCGATTGTTGGGAACGCTTTAAAATCATTCCTTACACCTGTTAACACTGCATTGGTGATGGTATTAAAATTAAAACTACTGCCGAAGGCTGAGGGATCAAAAGCATCTGTAGTCACGTTGCTATCGCTATTGAATATAGTTTCTGCAGTGCCCGTAGAGGAAAAGTCCAAAACAAACGTCAACGCCTTTACATTGTGGCTGGACAGCAGCAATATTCCGCTGAAAATAAGTGTGGTGATCGATCCATAAAAATGGGGACGTGTTTGTTGAGAATGTTTCAAAATAATTGCTCCTATAGGATACGTTTTATTTATAATTGGATATGATCCTAGAACATGCTGTTCAAGGATTACGCTATTTAACTGTTATAGCAAGGTATGGGCTAGAAGATACTTTGAGAAAATTAATTATTTAAATTATTGATTTAATTAATATATTTGTAATTCTATTATTTCTTAACAGTGGATTGTAGGTAAAAAAGAGTTCTTTAAAGAACAAATATGTCTCCCACAGGTGACACAAATGAGGATTGTGGAAATGAAATTTGCAGAAAAAATACTGTCAGGTTTGTTATGCTGGTTGTTAATGATGAATTCATCTCAAGCTGATTGGGCAGCAATCTCGGCAGAAGAATTGGCAAACAGTTCTGATCTGATTGTGGTTGGAGAAATGATCGAAGTGAACGTAGCGCCAGCACCTGAAGGAGATCACAAAGTTAGTCTGGGGGTTATCCAGATCAAAGAGGTATTGAAAGGGGAACATCAATCTGAAACGCTTTTGCTAAGGATGCCCTATATTGGAGAGGGCGTGGAACTATCCAGTTCAGACATTATTTTTACTGTTGGCCAAAATGGGCTTTGGTATTTACAAAACGTTGGGAACGATCATTATTTTGTTAATCGCCCTGACAGGTTTGTTAAACTAAATCGGGCAACAGACAGAATTAAAGAGTTACGTTGTCGTCAAGATTGAAGCTGTTTGTTTATGAATTGGACTAGCCACAACTAAACCGAGTTCCAGGTGGTAATATAGCATCTACCAAGCTCGGAACCCGGAAAACTCATTTCAATAGATTAGCGTAATTTAACGTCTCTACCATTTCGGGGTTGTATGGGTCTATTATTGTTTCCGTCTTCTGATGCGTAAGACAGGCGACCCAGTGCATTAGTCAGTATTGAAACTTGTTCTTCAGACCAGCGCACGCTCTGTTTCATAACAAACCAGCTTACGCCTTCTGAGCATGGTGGGGTAGTTAGCGAGCCGCTGTATGCATACGCCTTCATGTTTTTAGGAAGAAGATCTTCAACATTTATTCGATCGTCAAATGAGTAGGTAGTGCTCGCAACTTGAGGTATTAATTGCTCAAACCGCTCATTATCAGGTAAGGCACGGTTCTCCCTACCAGTCCTGATCATAACACCAACAACTGCTAATGAACCGTCTGCAGAAGAATGAACCAGATGCATCTCAAGAGGGAAATGCGCACCACCGGCAAATGTATGTTCGCTCGGGGTATGAAAATGGAACTGTTTTAGTTCATAGCGTTGGCCGTTGATGTTTATCTCACTACCAGGCTCATACTTAAGCTCTATTGTGTGGCCATTGTTCAAGACTTCAATATTTGTATCATAATATTGTAAGTCTAACCGCTTGCCTCTCTTTCTGTTTTCGTGACGTCTGATATTAATAGGTGATTGCAAGGATCCATCTCCGCATGTGCTCCATTCCGGATCCAGATTAGCCCAATTATTCAGACCGATTTCTCCATCGTAGCCGAAGCTTGAATCTTCGAGAGCATCTTCCAGCAAAATACTGCCGCTTAATGTTGTTTCTCCAAAGGTAACGTTCGGATAGATTGCTAGTGCAAGATTCGTTATTACTACAGCAATGCTAGATTTTGTAAAGCGAGTGGGGGAAAATTTGTTCATGTTCTTTAACCTCATATTATTATTAGTTTATCTGCGAATCAGACCTGATTTTGACACAGGTTAAAATAGGATTATTCCTGATAATGGTCTATTTTTAATATGTTTCTATGGAGAACTAAGCATCTAGAATACAAGTTTGATGTTACAGAAAGTGGAAATGCTTGTCTAAATTGGCTTATTTTTCTCCTCTAAGCAGGTTTAGAGCAAATAATGCACGCGCATTGAGTGTCGTTTGTTTAACTATTTTTTGTCTATTTTCAGGACGTAAGTCAACAAAGGTATTGAGCACATAGGTGATAAATCCAGGTTCATTTCGTTGACCTTTGTGATTCATGTCTGGTTGATCTGGTGCATCAGTTTCGAGCAATAACCGTTCAAGAGGTAATGTCTGGATCAAGGAGCGAATATTTTTTGATCCAGCAAATGTTGCTGCGCCACCAAAGCTTAAAAAATAACCTAAATCAATCAGTTGTTCCGCTTGTTGCAAGCTGCCATTAAAACTATGGATCATGCCTTTTCGGTGATCAATTTTTTTGATTATTTTGATCACATCTTCAACGGCTTTTCGAGCATGAATTATGATGGGCAGATCAAATTCTTTCGCAATTTCTATCTGTGCCTCAAAGAACACACGTTGTTTTATTTGATCGAGATCTTTTAGATAAAAATCCAACCCAGCTTCTCCAACAGCAACAGGTTTTTCGTTTTTTATCCAGTCGCGCAGTTGATCAAGATCTTGTTCTTTATGTTGTTCTATAAAATACGGATGCAAGCCATAAGCGGGAAAAACATTCGGATATTGATCCGTAATTGTTTTGGTTTTGTCCCAAGAATTAGCGGACACAGCAGGTATGATCATCGCTTCAACGCCAGCCTCTAATGCACGTTGATACACCGCATCGCGATCAAGATCAAAACGCGGATCGTCAAAGTGGACGTGTGAATCTATCAACATATTATTTCTGTCATTAAAATAAAAACAGGATCAGAAAGTTGAGGTTACTTTGGAGATTATTTTTGATTAGGCGGAACCTGCAACCAGAATGTGACGGGACCATCGTTTGTGAGAGTGACTTGCATGTCGGCGGTGAAAATACCAGTTTCGACTTTATTGTGAGTCGTCCGAGCTTTCTCGACAATATAATTATAAAGTTGTTCTCCTTCATCAGATGTTGCGGCTGAAGAGAAGCTAGGGCGCATGCCTTTTTGAGTATCAGCAGGCAAAGTAAATTGTGAAACCAGCAAAAGGCCACCGTTGATATCAGTAACACTACAATTCATTTTGTCATTGTCATCAACGAAAACACGGTAGCCGAGTAACCGCTCGAGCAACCGATCAGCTTGCTTTTCAGTGTCGCCTTTTTCGACCCCGATCAAAACAAGTAGGCCTTGATCTATTTGCCCAACGGTTTCTCCTGCAACGTCTACTTTTGCTTGAGTGACACGTTGTAGCAGTCCAATCATTTAAGATCTCGTTGAGGCGCTCGTTATGAGTCTTTCGGTGCTCTTGAAGCCCGTTTACGTTCATTTTCGGTGAGCATTTGTTTACGAATACGGATCGACTTTGGTGTCACTTCGACCATTTCATCGTCATTGATAAACTCTAATGCTTGTTCCAAATCGTAACGAATTGGCGGTGTCAGGACGATATTTTCATCGGTTCCTGATGCACGTACATTAGTCAACTGCTTACCTTTCAAAGGATTCACAACCAAATCATTAGTACGAGAATGAATGCCCACGATCATACCTTCGTAAAGATCTTCGCCATGGCCAACAAACAAACTGCCACGTTCTTGCAGATTGAATAATGAATAACCCGAGCTTTTGCCTGGGCTGATAGAAATGAGCACACCGTTGTTTCGTTGGCCGATACCGCCGGTTTTTAATGGGCCATAATGATCAAACGTGTGATACATAAGACCCGTTCCAGAAGTGGATGTCATAAACTCCGTTCGGAAGCCGATCAGGCCACGAGCTGGAATTTCAAAATCCAGTCGAACTCGGCCTTTTCCGTCGGGTGACATATCTTTAAGATCACCTTTTCTTTCGCCAAGACGTTCCATTACCGAGCCCTGGTGTTGTTCTTCCACATCAATGGTTAATTGCTCATAAGGCTCAGAGGTGACGCCGTCAATTTCACGAATAATAACTTGAGGACGACCAACACCTAGCTCGAAACCTTCACGTCGCATATTTTCGATCAAAATCGAAAGATGTAATTCTCCACGACCAGAAACCAGAAAACTATTCGCATCTTCAGTATCGTCTACACGCAGCGCAACATTGTGGATTAGCTCCTTATCAAGCCGCTCTTTGATCTGTCGGCTGGTAACATATTTACCGTCTTTGCCGGCAAATGGGGAATTGTTGACATAAAAAGTCATGCTCACTGTCGGTTCATCAACACTTAACGGCGGTAGCGCTTCAACAGTGGCGGGGTCACACATCGTGTCGGAAATCCGAATGCCTTCGATACCCGTAATCGCGACAATATCTCCCGCATTCGCTTCTTCCACTTCGATACGATCCAGCCCATTAAAACCTAACACCTGCATCGTCCGGCCATTGCGCGTTTTGCCATCAACGTCGATTAAGGTGACGGGCATACTCGGTCTTACCTTGCCGCGCGTGATCCGACCGACGCCAATTGCGCCGACATAGCTGGAATAATCCAACGCACTGATCTGCATCTGAAAAGGGCCATCAGGGTCAACTTCTGGGGGTGAAACGTGATCAACTATCGCTTGTAAAAGTGGGGTCATATCTCCGCTGGAAATATCTGATTCGAGACTGGCGTAACCTTCAATTGCTGACGCATAAACAACCGGAAAATCCAATTGATCATCAGTCGCACCCAGTTGATCAAAAAGTTCGAAAGTTTGATCCATTACCCAATCAGGGCGACTGCCATCACGATCAATTTTGTTGATAACCACAATCGGTTTTAAACCCTGAGCAAATGCCTTTTGGGTGACAAAACGTGTTTGTGGCATTGGGCCGTCAACCGCATCAACGAGCAGGATGACAGAATCAACCATCGACAAAATTCGTTCGACTTCGCCACCGAAATCCGCATGTCCAGGAGTATCAACAATATTGATCCGATAATCGTTCCAATTGATCGCCGTATTTTTTGCAAGAATGGTAATACCGCGTTCTTTCTCGATATCATTGCTGTCCATCACACGGCTAGGTGTATCTGCACGTTCACCCAAAGTACCGGATTGTTGTAAGAGACAATCAACCAGCGTGGTCTTGCCGTGATCAACATGTGCGACAATTGCGATGTTTCTGAGTTTGTCAGTCAAAAGGAGTTACCTGGTTAAAATTTAGCCGCGCATTATACGTGTGCGCCACTCAAAGAGATAGCGGCTTGATTGTAAAGCGTTATTTAGCTCAAACTTATAATGAGAATTTAGCCTTAAGTTATGTGTAGACTTTAGGAGTAGGAAGGCTTCGATAATGAGATTCTTCCTGCGTCAGAATGACAACGTAAAGCGTCATCCTGAGTCAGAGCGAAGGATCACATTATCGAAGCCCCTCAATTTTCAGTTCGGCAAAGAACCAAAAACAAAAGCTAATCTTGATCTCAAACTAACACTATTCGCTATCAGAGGAACCAGTGATCCGGAAAGACAAAGTACGCTTCTCACCCAAACGCATACCTGCACTTTTTTTGTTAGCCGTCAGTTTGGATGCAAGGTCATCGATATACGCTTTGCCTTTCGTATTCCCCATTAGATAAGCGGCATAAAACCAGCCATACGCATTGATATAGTCATACTCAACGCCCTTCCCCCGATCATAAAGCAAACCCAAATTAAGCATCGCATCGGCATTACCCTGCGCAGCAGATTTTTCATACCACTGATGGGCAAGCTTATAATCACGATCAATACCCGCACCTAAATAATGCATCAAACCAATATAATTTTGCGCCACAGGATCATTTTTTTCAGCCTCTATGATCCAGATTTGATAGGCCGTTTCGTACTCACCGTTTTGGAAAGCGACTAATGGATCAGAATTTTGTGAGCAGGAAAATAAAAATAGGGTAAAGACAATAAACCAATATTTTTTGCTATTGGTCATTTTGGTTGGTTCAAAAGATCAGAATTAATAAATGGCTGATCAGGGTAGGCGGCCGGCTTGGACCATGCGGTATTTGAGGATATTTGGTGAGATCCATACGATCTGATCATCAAAATCACAAAAATCTTGTGAAGCATTATTATCGTCGCATGAGTTAGATTGATTTTTAGTTACAAACTCACGTATATGAAATATTTCATCACCGGGTAAAGTTATGTTTTCTAATTCATCTGTTGCATTAGCTGTTGGGGAGGCAATAACGTTTCCTTCTTGATCTGTACCACCATAACCATTTGGCCCTAGTGAAACTACGACCGCGGGGGCATCTGCGATCATAACCTCTATAGTTCTTGTTAAAGTATTTCTCCTAACGGTGATCTCCCCGTTATCACATAAACCAAAAAATGTATCACCCACTACACATCCAATATTTGGAGGTTGTACACTTGTAAATTCTTGTGTGACTGCATAGACATAATATCTTCCCCAAGAATCGAAAGGGATGACGCCTAAGTCAAGGTTTGGGATGTTTCCAACTACGAAAGATGCTGCCGAATTACATGAAGCTTCCGCTGCACCATCATTATTAGTATCGGGGCAAGGTAAATGGCCGTTCACGATTGCATAACCAATTAAAGCTTCTTTGATATCTTCAAGTTTCTCACGTTCCTGTTGGATTTTTTTTGAGGAAATACTTGTAGATAGTGGACCTAATATTCCCCCTAGCATTAAACCAACAATTAACAAAACGATTGTTATTTCTAGTAGGGTGAAACCTTTTGAATATTTATTCATGGTATCCAGCATAGTTCATTAGGGTTGGTTGTACATGTAAAAGCAGCACGGACTTGATCATTAAAATTATCATCAGCTTGTATCAGAGCATCAAAAATATCATTTCCGTCGACATTTTCTTTAGCCGTAGGCAATGGGGTTGTATCATGTCCTTCAAAGTAATCCGTTATTGGCGCTCCACCTGTTGTTCGATCTTGGCCTGTTAATTCACTTCCAGAGTATAAGATTAATGCCCTGAAATCTCCTGAGTTTTCTGGAGCACCAGATCCTGCGGATGTTGCTGCGTAGGTATTTAAAGTTAAACAAGGCGGAGTAGTATTACACGTTTGAACTTGGCCGCCAGGTGGGTCATCACCAGAAGCATAAGCAATATAAAAATAATGATGCCAGTTGCCATCTAAAAACCATTGCGGAATTTCACCTAGATTCGGATCAAGATCATATATGACACTTAAATCAAAAGTATTAGTGGCACTACTAACAGAAGAAAAATCCATAACTGCGCGTCCAGTTTCTGTGCCTAAACTATCAGTATCGATGATTTCTATCGTTGATGTTGTTGGAGGGGTACTTGTCAGATTAAAAGTTCTAAATCGTGTCCAATCAGGTGATGCTGGTAGAGGAAGGACAGAATTTGAGGTGGTAGTGTATATAAAATGATATGTTCTAGTTTCACCGCCAGTTCCAGATTTAGTTGCAGTGCAGTCTATTTGATCTTTGTTTGTCCATATACAAGAAACTCCTTGAAGAAGGGGGTTGACAAAAATCGGATCTGAGTAAGTAGGGTCTTGAAATACATCTTCGCAAAGGGCTATTGGGGGTAAAGTCGAACAGGCAGGAACGGTAGGAGAAATTGTACCATCTGGAATATTCCAAGTAGCAGAGAAACTATTTGAAGAAGAAATTTCATATGTCTCATTTGGAAGATGAATGGGGAGGTGACCTTGCCTAGTGTTTGGAACTCCATTAAAAGTTGAGTTTGGATCTGTTGGGTTAATTGGATCGCTATATGGGCTTAACCACGGCAACATCGTATTTATCCTCTGGTAAGTGGACAAGATAGTTGATACTTCGCCTATTGCTCTTTTTGCCGCAGAACTTATTAGCTCATCAATCGTTACAAAAACCAATGTATCATTAAACTCATCAGTTTCAATCAGTGTAGTTTTTGAATTGGGATAGATAATAAAATCAAAGTTAGACGCTGTGTCAGCATTACTATAGGTTGCTCCTCCTACTGTGACACTATCAAGAAATTCAGAAGCTACAGGTGCATTCCCGTTTCGGTTTTGATTGCTAAGTGCTTCACCCGGAGCAATCAAAACAAAAGCCACTCTATTTGAAATTTCATTACCATTTTGATCTAGAACAGTGATCCAATCCGTTGTTCTACTAAGTAAATCCGGTCCAATTTGACGATAATCTACACCATTATTAAGCATGTTCTTTGATACGGCATACCAAAGTACCTCACCATTAGGATCTTGGTAATTCGTTTTTAAACCTCCATATATTGTTGTTCCTGTACATGGGGTGTTTTGACCTCTCCATGGAACTTTACCAAGTAGAAAATTATTTCTGTTAGTACCTGTATCTGCTGGATCAAAGTTTCTGCAGTCAGAAAATCCATCATATGGGTTTGTAGTTTCTGATGAGGCGATTCTGTCTGAGAAGGGCATTACGCCGGGGTGAACTGGATGATTTAAAGACCAACCTATTAAAGCCTCTTTTGCTTCGTTTAATGCACGCATTGTTATGTGATCACGAAAGGATTGTGTGGCTGCCTTGTTCATTTTAGAGACAAGTAAAGCCGATGCGCCTGTGACTAGTAGAAGAACAAACAATAACAGCGCCGCCCCTTTTTGCTTGTTGGGGTTGTTGATTTTGTGAGATCTAAAGCGAGACATTCTCACTTTTTTATTTGTTAGGTTTCTCTAACATTTTTTGATAGGAGTCGGTGATTTTTTCGGCTTTTGGATTGAGTGTTTGGCCGACTTTGAGGCTGACGTCACCGATGTTGATGTCATCGACTTCGACATGTACGTGATCACGTCCAATTCGGTTTGGGTTTACTTTGATGTGTTGCGGTTCAAAGTAACCATCGTTGGTGTTGATGCCATTGACCCATGCAGTGCTTCTTCCTCCAGAGCGTTTCACAAAACCGTTGACAGTAATTTTCGGTATTTCGGGTGTAGAAACGGTAACAATTTCAGGTTTTTTTTGTGTCTTAATGACGATAGGTTCTGGCTTCGGTTGGAACTGAAATTGATCAATCACGTCATGTTTGAATTTTTCTTGTGGCGGTTCAAATTTACTATGATCGACAATGGTGATCGGCGTATAGGTTTGTTTAGTTGTTTGTTGTTTTTGGGCTGGGTGGCGCAGTCTTTCAAGTGTTGCGCGTTCACTTGCGGTTGTAAATAAACGTCCTAGGCCTTCTGCGAATGTGCTTGGAGCGAATAGGATGATCATAAGTAGGTTGATCAATAATGAAGGTTTATTTTTGATCATGTTTTTAAGTGAATTCGTTTTCATAGAGATCTTTGCAGGAGTAGAGCCTGCCCCACGAGTGAAACGAGTGTTTTGGGTACGTTTTTAACGAAGCCAGAGGATAAAAGAACAATCGTGCAAAGGTTTCTCATAATTTGATCTCCTCATTAGCCAGGTTGAGGCTGTACCATTGTAATTCGCAATTGGCACTAATATTCGATTTTTCCGGATCAATCTGGATACTTTTATTGGTTCGATTGAAACGGCAACGTTTGATGTTGAACAGGCCTGATGCATCTTTGTTTAATTCGCTGATCAATTTTGCCAGATCAATTTCATGTAATAGACCAAGGTTGAGATTCATGCTGGTGGCGAAAAGATTATATGAGCCGGTGTCTAGTTTGTAGTCTGGCAGGTAGGGTTTTCGGGATTCGATCTGATAGCGCATTGCTGGGAGATTGATTCCTTTACCGATGGATTGCAGTGTTTCAATCCAGTTAAGACGTTTTTCTGATCCGATAATGCCACGGTTGTAGTACTCGATAAAACGTGGGTAGTGTTCTTTGATAATTTTTTCATCGCCATCGACAGACAGGTATTTTTGGCTGACATCGCGGAAGTGATTTTGATATTGATTAAATTCAGTTTTCATGTTGTCGCGGAATAAAAAGCTGCCTGCTAGTAGTGCACCAGAGAGAATCAGGCAAACAAAAAAAGTGAGTATTGAGCTTTGTAGTATTGGCCACTCGATTTTATGTTTCATTTTCGACTCCCAAAACAACGGTTAGTGCAAAAATGGCTTCGTGTATTTCTTGGTCACGCGATTCACCTGAAAGTTGAGATTCTGGGCTGATATCTAATGGTAGACTGTCGATATTAACGTGATGCACATTATCAGCGACTTTCATTGAGTTCGCAAAGCGTATGACAATCCCCAATGCATTTCGGTAATTTCCATCGAAGGAGGTGATATGACCTTTGATGGTGGCAATTTGGTAGTAGGAGTAGTCGCCTTTTTCTATTGGGTTTTTGCCATTTTCCCCAAGTGAAATATTATTGATCGGATGCGTATTTGGATCAGAACTTACTACCCAGTCTATGCCATCAATTTGTATACTGGGATAACGACTGAGCACTTTGCTCACGGTGTTCATCATTAAAAAAGGAGTAGATTTGTGTTTGACCAGAGAATCAATAATGTTTATCGCGTTTTTGATATCGGCCGGTTGAACAGCTGTCGGCGGCAGATCTTTTTTCGCTATTTCGTATCGCGATTGATAATACTCAGCTTCTTTTGCGGCTTTAACAGACTGATGTTTTAGTGAAATGCCTGAAATAAAATTATATCCACCCCAGGTGGTCGCACCCAATATCATCATTAAACTGGCTGCATATAATCCGACCCGTGCCTGGTGCATTGAAAAGTAATGCCGATTTTCATTGGAGCCATAATGATTGCTTGGTGTTTTGGACAACAACATGTGTGCATAGATGTAATCGCTAAACGGGGTTGACAGCACTCCTTCGACACCCATTTCATGACTTAATGTTGAGACGTCAACCAAATGATAACGAGTCTTTCCAGTGTCTTTAATTCGTGTTTGCAGATCGGCTAGCATTTCACCGTGAGCAAGAATATAAATATCAAGCGGTTCTTCCCGCGACAGTGTACGTAGATTATTTAAGTAGCGATAAAACTTTTCGAGTTCTGATAGAACATAAGGGCCATATGGAGTTGTTCCAAAACGCGGCAATTTAGCCAGACGACTGATCTGAATTTGTTGATCACGAAAGTAGGTTTGTCGTAGTCCGCTTGAGCCGCCCATGCTAACGAGTAAAGTGTTACTCGATTTTGCATCCAATGGTTTGAGCAAGGCTTTACTCATAATCGGTAAAGAGTAAATGCCAGCAAGTGGAATTTTATGTTGTTCGAGTAAAGTGATCCATGGTGTGACTGCCGCAGGGTTAGTCAGTGCTGTTAATAATACTTTATCGTCTTTGCGGCCTTCTTTTTCACGACCTTGAAGCATGTAGTGAGTGTAAGGGGAGTTACGAAAGTTTCGGCTGAGTTTTCGTTCAAGAACGTTTTTGCGATCTGATCCACTGACATGTGGAACCGTGTCATGGCGGAATTCTTCTTCGACAACATCAACCAGCATGTAAGTTGGTAGTATCGGTGTTTCTTGTAAATAGCGCGTAAAGTGATAACGACCTGTATCGTCAGCATCAAACTGGAAGGAATCCGTAATCTCACCATCTTGCCAATGGTAAACCGTCACCGCATCAACAGCGAGGCAAACAGCGCGTTTGGGGCCGCGACTAAATTTTGATCTTAGCAATGAGATCATAAATGGGTCCTAATATGGAGAACATTATCCACCCAACCAGCAAACCGATCAAAACGGTTAGTGCGGGTCCTATTATTTGTTGTAACTGCTCAACAGACTCCTTTACTTCACGATTATAAAAGTAACTTACATTTTGCAGAGACTTTTCCAGTGTTCCAGTGTTTTCACCTACACGTAGCATGCGTAACACCAATGGTGGGAATAATGTCGTTTTCCCAAAGGCAGCGCTAATTCCTTCACCATCTGCAATCAATCTTCCTGCATCTTTGATTGCACTCGCTATCGCTGCGTTACCAACGATGGCTTCCCCAGATTTTACACACTCAATAACGGTAATACCTGATGCGTACATAATAGCGAAATAATTTGTAAACCGAGTCATCACCATCTTTTTCAGGATTGGGCCGAATACCGGTATCTTTAATTTTAAACCATCAAACCAACGACGAAAATCTGTACTCGTATTGAGCCCAAACATAACAGCGATAAAAATAATAAAAGGTAACAGGATAAACAGGTACCAAAATTCTGTAAAGAAATTGGAAACAGCGATCAATAGTCGCGTGTGAGAGGGTAATTCTTCACCCATGTTTTGCATAAATTGCATTAATTGTGGGACAAGATAGAGCATTAAAAAAAAGACAACGCCGATGATAATCGTGAAAACAAACACTGGATAAATAAACAGTTTTTTAGTATTTGCAGCTTGCTCGTCCTGCCATTTCAGGTTCTCGGTGATATGTTCTAAAACTTGTACCAGTTCACCACTTTGTTCTCCAGCTCGGATCAAATTAACGAATACTGTCCCGAATTCATTTGGAAAGTCAGCCATGGCCTCGGAAAGGCTTTTTCCACCGCCGATAGTTTCGATCATGGCGATGATCACATCTTTTAAACGTGGGCTGTCAACACTATCGCGAAGATCACTCAATGCCTCAAGGATAGGAACACCGGCACGTAATAGTTGATCGAGATGAAAACAAAAAGTGATCAAATCGGCACGTTTGAGTTTTTGTTTTAGAAGAAAAACGCCTCTATTTTTATGGATCTCCTTAAAGGAAATTAAATCCAGCCCAAGTCTTGTTAGTCTAAACTCGAGATCACCAGGATTCAGGGCATTTGATCGGCCGTTTACATATTTTCCTGCTTTATCAATCGCTTTGTATTTAAAAAGCTCCATTAGAACTAGCCTATGCGCTCGGTAAGATCGATCACGCGTGAAATTTCATCCAGGCTGGTTGAGCCTTCCAGGATTTTTCTGATCCCCATGTCCGCAAGGGTCTTAAACTCTTTTGCTTCTGCCGCTTCGTGTAGTTCTTTTAACGTTGCATTTGCAGCAATCAGCTCATCAATTTCTTGATCAAACTTGAGAATTTCCATGATTGCTAAGCGGCCGGTGTAACCATGATGGTCACACTCATCACAGCCTTTTGCACGATAAATTTTGATTGGTTTAGTACCGGTTTTTATACCAAGCAGGCGACGCTCAATTTCTAAAGGCTCATAAGATTCTTTGCAATGCTCGCAAAGCTGTCGTACTAATCGTTGAGCCATTACACCGATAATATTGCCGGCCATAATCTCTGGGCGTATGCCGATATCTATCAAACGTGGAATGGCGCCCATGGAGGAGTTCGTATGCAGTGTGGTAAAAACCTGATGGCCTGTCATGGCAGCGCGAAAAGCCATGCTGGCGGTGTCTTCATCACGAACCTCACCGACCAAGATGATATCTGGATCTTGGCGTAGAATTGATCTGATACCGCTAGCGAAATCGAGTCGTACTGCTTCATTAACTGACGTTTGTCGGATCATACTCAATGGATATTCCACCGGATCTTCCAACGTCATAATATTTACAGATTCGGTATTTAGATGCGAGAGCAAAGAGTAAAGCGTTGTTGTTTTACCACTGCCGGTTGGGCCAGTGACTAAGACAATCCCATTTGGTCGGGCAACCATGATTTTGAGTAGATCTAAAACATCTTCGTCTAGGCCGAGATCTTCGAGTTTAACAAGGCCTTTTAAGCGATCAAGAATACGCAGGACAATGTTTTCGCCATGAACGGTTGGGATAGTAGAAACACGAAAATCGATCGGACGACCTGAAAAAGTAAGTGTGATCCGGCCATCTTGCGGTTTACGCGTTTCTGCAATGTCGAGTCCCGCCATTACCTTTAAGCGAACTGCAATCGCTGACCAATAGTTTTTATGTAAACTACGGACTTGGCGTAATACACCATCAACTCGAAAACGAAAACGTAGGAAACCTTCTTCGGGTTCAAAGTGTATATCTGAGGCATTGCGTTTTACTGCATCGGATAATAATGCGTTGACTAAACGCACGACAGGTTGGCTATACTCGTCGGTATCACCTTCGAGACTGTCATAATCAATCTCGCCCGTTTCAATCTCTTTAAGAATGCCATCTACGGATAATTCAAATCCATAGAATTGATCAATGGCTTTCTGGATTTCTGCTTCACCAGCGAGTGAAACGTCTATCTCTACATCGCCACCCATCAATGCGTTTATTTGATCAATTGCGACAACATTGAATATATCAGCCATCGCAATACTCAGATGGTTTCGATTTTTGTCGTAGGTCAGTGGAAGCAATTTGTAACGACGAGCAAGCTCTTTGGGAATTCTTTTTATTGCTTCGCTATCGGGTACAACATTGGATAAATCGGTACTTTGTTGTCCGAGAGCACCACCTAAGACATCTCGAATAATTGCCTCTGTCGCAAATCCTAAACGTACAAGAATTCTACCCAGATGTTCATTGTGCTTTTTCTGTTCAATCAGCGCGATGCGGAGTTGATCATTACTGATCACACCATTTTCAATCAGTATTTCGCCGATGCGGAGGGAATTATTCTGTGAATTCATACCTGAATTTATCAGCGTCTAAATAGGTCAGACGGTTAATTATTAACAATGCCGGAAAGTTTCTGGATCCGCGCGAGCACTTGAGAAGTGTTGAAGCTAACGGGAGCTTGCTGGGCCAGTTTTAATGCCGATCTATAGTAGCCTAACGCAGCCTTTGGTTGACTCATTTGGTCAAGACTTACAGCAAGATTATAAGCGTAATCGGCATTTTTTTGATCGGTATTAAAAGCCTCAAAAAAAGATTGCTGTGCTTCAGGCCAACGGGCTTGTTTTGCATAAAAACTGCCCAAGCTAAAATGTACTTGTGGAGAGTCCGGATTTTGGTCTAGTGACAATTTCAGCTGACTTTCGTTTACATTCCCTCCAGCGTTTCCTTGAAGATTAAACAACGCCGCTTTTACGATTTGATCCTGCGGGTTTTGTTGTAATAAATGTTGATAGTGGTGATAAGCAGTTTCGTAATTACCTTCCATGACAGCAATGGCTGCGACACCAAGTAGCGCATCGCGATTATCTGGTCGACGGCTTAAAACTTTTCGATAGGCTGTTTTTGCATTCAAATAATCTCCAGATAGATAGGCGCGGTATGCGGTGGTGAGATCTGAATTACTTGTTCGACGAATTTGACCCTTGGTGATTTTGATCGCACTTTTCGGTAGGGTTAGGCCTTCCGCAAAATCTTCGGCCGACATAACCTCGATAGGTTGATTACTGATAGTTGTTTGATTTTCTAGTGTGAACTCACTTTCAAGAAAATCGCCTGTTGAAGCTGTTTTTGTTAATTGATCAGAGCGAACGAAAATTCTTTCGGTTTTTGACGTTTTATCTGGAACAGATTTTCCGAATTGAGAGCCCATTTCGGAAAAATCCACAACTTCATGGTCTGTTAGTGCGTAACTTGGAAGACCTTTTTTTTGTATTGACAGAGCTTCAGTAGCAGGAATTGAACGTATAACCACAGGTTCAGGAGTTATAAAAACAGTTTCTGTTACAACCGGAGCTTTCTGGTTACTTGGAACATTTTCAAATGTTTGCTGGGTTTTCTCAGTTTGTTCAGAAACTGATGGTGCAATCTCTTTAACCACCGCTGTAAGAATTGGATCTTCAAGTTCTACCGGGGTTGTGTCTGGTTCAAAAGGGGGCGCTATTGTTGTCACGGTATCTACATCAACTTCAACTGTTTGCGGTTGTTCGTCGGGTGAGTCAACCATCGTTGCAACAGTTGGTAATGCCGTTGGTACATTGATCGTGCTTGGTGTTATGTAGGAATAGTAAAGTGCCACAGCGCCTAAACCCAATGCTAAAAAGAGCGTTCCTAAAAGAGCGTATTTGGCTAGACCTGTAGAGGCTTTTCTTGAATTACCCGCAGTGAAAATGGTATGTGCGGTAACATGGGTCGCAGACAGATTCAACGGTGAGGTGCTGGTGACGGAATGTTCTGTAACATCAGGCGCAATGGCAGCATCTATCGCGCTTTCATCCATCGTAATGGACTGGGACGCCTCGAAATAATCTTTCAATGATGTTTGGATTGCCCTTTCCGAAGGTAAGGTAGCATCGTGATCAAAATCTGATCTTTGTGAACCTGAATCCGTTTGTAAGGTGAGGTCATCATAAGTTGAACTCACGGCTTTTTCTGGCAGATCTATTATTACTTCTTTTATGGTGGTGTCATCTAACTCAGGGGCTTGATCGCGGATAGATGTAGTTTCAGGAGATGTGTTTTGTGATTTTGGTTCAAGTTCTAATTCACTCGTTTCAAACGCCCAATTTTCATCTTGATCCGAAACTGATTTGATCGGTGTATGTTTTTTTTCTAAAGGATCCGTAATCTCTTGCTCGAGTGAAGCTGATTTGTCTTCTGGGTTATTCTCAGCCGCACGCTGTTTTTCCCTTTCAGCTTTTTTAAGCGCATCCATTAACAAGCTCATACCATAAGCTCCTTACTTAGGTACCGGCAGAGGAGTCGACACACTATCGTGTAAAAAACGTCGATAAGGTGATAAGTCACCTGTCAGGCTGGCATTGTGTATGACGACAGGGCGTAAGAAAATGATCAATTCGGTTTTGGTATTTTGGAAATCTCTTTGTTTGAATGCATTACCTACACCGGGTATATCTTCGAGGCCTGGTACACCATTAGTGCTGCGATCATAGTTATCGGTCATCAAGCCACCTAAAATTGCAACTTGGCCGCTGTTAACTTTTAGGATGGATTCCATCTCTCGAACAGCAATAACAGGGATTAGACTTACAATATTTGGAAAGTCTGCATTCGTAGATTGAGCCGCAATCAATCTAGGAGCAGGATCAGGTACTCTATCGATAACCCTTGAAATTGTTGGCCTGACATTGAGAGTAACTGCTTGGTTCTCATTAATCTGAGGTGTTACCGCCATGACTAGACCAACAGGAACCGTGTGTACTTCAGATTCTATCGATTGGAGATTGTTTCCTGCACTAGTACCACTTGCCTGACTTATTTGTGAGTCGATTGTGAAGTAGACTTGATTTTCAACCACCTTAAGAACAGCTGTTTGGTTATTCAGGGTCATCAGCTTAGGGCTAGAAAGTACCTTTGCATCACCGAATGTATTAAGTAATTGTATGGTTGCTCTAAAATCGGCGGGCTGAAGAGTAGTGGTAGTAACACCGTTGGTTGTCGTAGTAGAGACGGTATTGTTAGTCTGAATTCTTCCTTGAAAAATTCCATTCGCTGAATCGAAGTTGTTGGTAAGGGTTTGTCCAATTTCTATGAGACTATTGCCACCAATCAAGGCGCTCCAGTCGACCCCTGCCTGAAAACGATCACTTAGTGTTACTTCAACAATGGTCGCTTCTATTAGTACCTGGCGTTGAGCATTCTGAAGAACTTGATCAATGAATGTCTGGATATCTAAATGTTGTAGCGATGTTGCCTTAACGTTAATCACACCACTTTCAGCATTAACGATAACGGATTCAGATCCAAGTTGACCAGAACCTGATGAGCCTGAATTATTCTCTCCTAGTATCCCTGAAATATTGCTGGCTAATGTTTCCCAGAAATGATGTGTTGATGTACTTTTAACTGCCGTTGTAGAATTATTTTCACCACTGGAACCGCCGCCAGTTGATGTCACATCTACCGTACCTGTGTTCGCAATTTGAGTTGAAATACTGACTTCACCATTCGTATCCCTTGAGATATTTACGTAATCGACTTTATAGGTGCGAAAATAGGGATCATCTGGCGAGATATATAAATTATTACCATCAAGTTCATATCGAAGCTTGGCTTGCCGCGAAATACGTTCGAGAATTTGTGGCAAGGTTTGTTCGACAGCATTGAGTGTCACCAAACCTTCAATATCCGAATCCACATCAATATTTAGTGATGCATCTCTTGCCAGTGCAAACAGTAGTTCTTTTACAGGGACATCGTTTACAACAACCGTGTATCGCTCAAGATCTTGCTCTATTGGTTGTGGTAGGGGTGGTGGTAAAAAAGCTTTTTGATCGACAATTTTTGGAATTTCGTCGTTTGAAGTATTCGACACTTGTGGGTCAATCGAGATATGACCTTCCGAAGGTTGATGTGGTTCTGGAATACTCGATGCGCACCCAGCTATAGATACAGCTAGTATCAAAATATAAAGCGGGTAAATTTTAGTTTTTCCCTTTAATATCATATTCATCGCTTACGATGCTCCTCAATCGAACGAACAAGATACCATATTTTTAGTCTGGAATAGAGAATTAACGCACAAATTTTCTATCCTTAGGAAAATGGTCAGATATTTGTCACAAGGTGTTATGTGGGTTACTGAAAAGACGTAATTTCCTGATCCAATTTTTTCCAGGTAGAGGAACTGGATTCAGCTTGATGAGAATACAGGTTTTTATTTGGGTTATGAGTAGAACTCTTTTCGAAAGGTTGGTTCTCAATAACAAGATTATTTCTATTGTTGTTATACCACCAAGCCGTTCCAGCAATGACAGCTAATAATATTACCAGAGCTAGAATGATCCAGTACCTTGAGTTGCCAGAATCAATGCCTGGCATGTCTGAAAAATCAGAATCATTAACAGCGGTTTTGACGTGTTTCAGGGTGACAACTCGATCATTTTCTGCATAAGCTGCGAGACAGGCTTTGTCACCGAGAATATTGATGCGACGCAATAAGCCACCGGATCGTTTCCATATTTGTTTAATAGCCTTCTGATCAAACAGATCCATTCCTTGATAGCCACTGGCTCGCATCCGCGAATTCATATAATCACGGACTTCATACTCTTGAAGAGGTGCCAGGTTAAAACTATATGTGATCCGTTCTTTTAACTGTCTGATATGTTGTTTTGAAAGATTTTCATCCAGTTCTGGTTGTCCAAACAAAACGATTTGTAGCAATTTATCCTGCTTTGTTTCCAGGTTACTCAAAAGGCGTAATTCTTCTAATGTTTCGATCGGCATGCTTTGCGCTTCTTCTACAAACATTACAACTCGATTGTTGTTGGCATGCTGCTCAACAAGATAGTCTTGAATTTTATGCATCGCTTTGAGATTCGGATCATGTGGTTCGACATCGAGATTCATTTCAAAGCCGATGGCGTGTAACAGATTTTCCGGAGTCAAACTTGGGTTGGCGAGGTAGACTACTTGAACATCATTTGGAAGGCTGTCCTCCAGCATGCGGCAGAGCATGGTTTTTCCGCTGCCTACTTCACCAACGACTTTTACAATTCCCTCACCACTCGTGACAGCGTATGTGAGTGCTTGTAAGACAGCACCTCGATTTGCTCCGGGGAAAAACAAATTTGTATCCGGCGTTATCTTAAAGGGTGACTGTTTTAATCCAAAATACGCTTTATACATAATTTATTTTTTTGTTTAGTTTTGTTGTTTTACTTCGATGGATAGACGTTGTATCTTACTGTATAACGTTGTGCGATTGATCCCTAATATTCTGGCTGCATGGCTTAAATTTCCATGACTGTTTTTTAATGCAATGGTGATAAACCGTTTTTCCCATTCATCCAGTTTTTCATCCAGACGGAAAGTCTCTGAATGTAATAATTCACGTTCGCCAAGCAGATCCAAGTCATTTTGATCGGATTCGGGTACATAAACCGCAAGTTCCATTTCTGCCTCTAGTTGTCGTAGGTTAACGGGTGAACCGGGATATTTTGATCCGAGGCGGATAACAATATTTCTCAATTCGCGTACATTGCCAGGGAAAGAATATTGTAGTAACCGTTGCCTTGCTTCTTTATCCAGAATGAATGCGGGAAAGGTTCCTGCATAGAGTTGTTGGAAATAATCTAACAAAAGTAAACAGTCATCACTTCTCTCACGAAGAGGAGGTACTTTAATCGTTAAAACGCTGAGCCTATGATAAAGATCTTGACGGAAAGACCCTTTGCGCACTTCTTCTGGTAGTTCACGATTTGTTGCTGCGACAATTCGAGCATCAGAGTGTCGAGATTGGGTTTCACCAATACGGTAATACTCACCGTTTTCTAAAACTCTTAGCAGCTTTGCTTGCAGTTCTATGGGTAACTCACCTACTTCATCAAGTAATAAAGTCCCTTTGTCAGCTTGTTCAAAGAAGCCAGGTTTAGCTGAATCTGCACCAGTAAATGCGCCTTTAGCGTGACCAAATAGTTGCGCTTCTAAAAGATCGGCGGGAAATGCGGCGCAGTTGATCGTTAATAGAGGGTGTTTTGATCGTTCGCTTTTACTATGTAGATATTCGACAACGAGTTCTTTACCACTACCAGACTCACCTTCGATCAAAACTGGAAAGGGAGTATCGGCGAATTGCTTGATCAAAGCACGCAGGGTCTTTATTACTGGACTTTGCCCAATAATGCCGAGATTTTCCTTTTTGACAATCGTGTTTTCTTGCTCGGCATCTAACAGCATCAATTGATGTTGTAATCGCGTTTTGAGCAAATGGACATCACAAGGTTTCGGCACAAAGTCGATCGCACCAAGGGTCATTGCATGTTGAATATTGCTACGTTTACTTTGGCCAGAAAGCACTAATATTTTGATCGCCGGGTTAAATGCTAATAATTCAGTGATTAAATTAAACCCTTCTTCTGGTGTGTGTGGTGTCGGTGGCAAACCTAGATCGACGAGTGCAAGGGATGGAAGCGTTGAACGATTTTGGAGTAGGTTTTTGGCTTCTTCGCGAGTATTGGCAGTGAGCACATCAAATGTTTCTTGCAATACGAAACCTAACGATTCAATGATCAAATGATCATCATCAATGAGTAATAACTGAGGTTTTTCAGCGAGATTTGATCCTGCTAGAACGTTTGTGTCTGTTGCCATTACTTCTCCCAACTTTGTGGCATGACAAAGCTGATAACAGTATATGCAATCTTGAATATATTGTCACAGTGAGGAATGAACCCACTGTGACAATATCGTTTGTATGATTATTACTAGCTGAGATTATTAATAACGATAATGTTCAGGTTTGAAAGGACCATCAATGGAAACACTGATGTAATCGGCTTGTTCTTGAGTCAATTTTGTCAGATTTGCATTGATGCGTTTCAAATGAAGCATCGCTACTTTTTCGTCTAATTTTTTTGGCAAGGTATAAACCTTGTTCTCATAATTAGACGAATTTTCCCACAGTTCGATCTGTGCCAGCACCTGATTCGTGAAAGAGTTAGACATAACAAAACTTGGATGACCGGTGGCACAGCCGAGATTCACCAAACGACCTTCAGCTAATAGGATAATGCGTTTTCCATCCGGGAAGATTATGTGATCGACTTGAGGTTTAATGTTTTCCCAAGTGTATTGTTTAAGGCCAGCAACATCGATTTCATTATCAAAGTGACCAATATTACAAACGATAGATTGATCTTTCATTTTGATCATATGGTCATGGGTGATGACGTTATAGTTTCCAGTAGCAGTAACAAAAATATCTGCTTGATCAACGACATTGTTAAGCTCAACAACACGATAACCTTCCATCGCGGCTTGCAAAGCACAAATTGGATCAACTTCTGTTACCCAAACTGTCGCACCGAGTCCTTTCAAAGATTGTGCACAGCCTTTACCTACATCGCCGTAACCCAAAACAACTGCAACTTTACCAGCGATCATTACATCAGTAGCACGTTTGATCCCGTCGACAAGTGACTCGCGGCAGCCATATAAATTATCGAATTTAGATTTAGTCACTGAATCATTCACATTGATTGCAGGAACTTTTAATGTACCTTTTTTGACCATCTCGGTCAGACGTAATACGCCAGTTGTTGTTTCTTCAGAAAGCCCCAGAACGTCGTTCATGGTTTCTGGATATTTCTCGTGCATCATGGTGGTTAGATCGCCACCATCGTCGAGGATTAAGTTTGGTCTCCAGCCATTTGGGCCGAAGATTGTTTGTTCAATACACCATTCAGCTTCTTCTTCCGTTTCACCTTTCCAGGCAAATACCGGAATGTCTTGATCAGCAATTGCCGCGGCTGCGTGATCTTGAGTAGAGAAAATATTACAAGACGACCAGCGAATTTCTGCGCCAAGTTCAACCAGGGTTTCGATCAAAACCGCAGTTTGGATCGTCATGTGTAAACACCCGGCAATGCGGGCACCGGCAAGTGGCTTTTTGCCTTTATACTCTTCACGTATTGTCATCAGGCCTGGCATTTCAGTTTCAGCAATGGCGATTTCTTTGTGTCCCCATTCTGCTAATGACATGTCGGCTACTTTGTAATCAGGGTCAAGATTTTGTATCGGTTGTGCGCTCATTTATATTGGCTCCAAATAAAAAGTTGTTTATGGATCAAGACTCGCTTTTAGAGCCTCGGCCTTATCTGTTCGTTCCCATGTAAATTCATCACCACGACCAAAGTGGCCGTAAGCTGCGGTTGCTTTCAAACCGGGTTTACACAAATCTAGCATTTCGGTAATCCCTTTTGGTCTGAGATCAAAATTTTCGCGAATTGCTGCGATCAGTTTATTTTCATCAATTTTCCCAGTACCAAAGGTGTCAACACTGATGGAAGTAGGTTCTGCGACACCAATTGCATAGGAAACTTGTAATTCACAGCGGTCAGCCAAGCCGGCTGCTACAACATTCTTAGCGACATAACGCGCCGCATAGGCAGCGGAGCGATCAACCTTGGACGGGTCTTTGCCAGAAAATGCACCACCACCATGGCGAGCCATGCCGCCATAAGTATCAACAATAATCTTACGGCCTGTAAGGCCACAATCTCCAACAGGGCCACCAATAACGAAACGGCCGGTTGGATTGATGTAATATCGTGTTTTCTCAGTTAGCCATTTGGTAGGAAGAACGGGTTTTATAACCTCTTCCATAATCGCTTCTTGCAAGTCTTTTTGTTCAATTTCAGGATTATGCTGAGTTGAGAGAACAACAGCATCAATTCCAACAGGTGCGCCATCTTCATAGATGAAAGTGACCTGACTTTTAGCGTCTGGGCGCAACCAGGCCAGCCTACCGTTCTTACGAACTTCAGCCTGTTTTTTCACTAGTTGATGAGCATAGGCAATCGGTGCAGGCATGAGGACATCGGTTTCACTACAGGCATAACCAAACATTAAGCCCTGGTCGCCAGCACCTTGTTCTTTTTCACTATCTTCATCGACACCCATCGCAATATCGGGCGACTGTTTGTCGATTGATACCATGATGGCACAGGTATCACTATCAAAACCCATTTCAGAACTGGTGTAACCAATTTCTTTAATTGTGTTTCGAACAACTTCAGGCATGTCTACGGTTGCAGTAGTGGTAATCTCACCAGCAAGTACGACAATTCCTGTGGTAATGAGTGTTTCGCAAGCAACACGTGCCGTATTGTCTTGTTCTAGAATAGCATCAAGAATAGCGTCAGAAATTTGATCTGCGACTTTATCTGGATGACCTTCTGAGACAGATTCAGATGTAAAGAGGCGCTTACTTCCCATAAGGGTTCTCCAAAAGCATGAGTAAAGTGGTGCGACAGTGTATGATATAGCGGATCTTATTTCTATTCCTTAATTAACCAACTACGTCATGTTTTTGTAGGTTGAATGCTATGGTTTTGATGGAAACTCCTGTATGTGAGTTTGGGAAGCCTGCGATCGACTTCAAGTTAGAAGGAATCGATGGCAAACAGTGGTCGCTTGCTGAATGTAAAGGCGATAATGGATTGCTTGTGATGTTCATTTGTAACCATTGTCCTTATGTTAAATCAATTCAAGATAAACTAGTCTGCGATACAAATGAACTTGCTGATTCAGGTATAAACAGTGTTGCGATTATGTCGAATGATCCTGCTGAATATGAAGAGGATTCGTTCGAAAACATGAAGCGTATAGCCGAACAATTTGATTATCAATTTCCCTATTTGATCGATACCACACAAGAAATCGCCAAGGCATATGGTGCTGTCTGCACGCCCGATTTTTTTGGCTACAATTCTGCTCTTGAATTGCAATTTCGTGGTCGTCTGGATGCGAGTGGCATGCAAACTGTACCTAATGTAAAACGTGAACTACTTGAGGCTATGAAGCAGGTTGTGAAGACAGGGAAAGGTCCTATTGAACAAATTCCGAGTATGGGATGCTCAATTAAGTGGATGACATCATCATAAATAGTTGCCCGGAATCATAAGCAAGGTAGAATGTCCGCCCTTTACACTAAATAATTACAATAACGAAGATTGATCAAAAGCGAATGAATTCAACAGAGACAAGAAGAGAACTGGCCAACGCAATCCGAATACTTAGTATTGATGCCGTCCAGAAAGCAAAATCTGGACATCCAGGTGCGCCGATGGGAATGGCAGACATTATGGAAGTGCTGTGGAATAGCTTCCTGAACCATAACCCGAAAAATCCAGATTGGCCGAACCGTGATCGATTTGTACTTTCGAATGGCCATGGTTCCATGTTGTTATATTCGCTATTACATTTGACCGGATATGATGTTTCGATTGAGGATATACGAAACTTTCGTCAGTTTGAATCTAAAACACCAGGCCATCCTGAGTACGGTTATACGCCAGGAATTGAAACGACCACGGGCCCATTGGGACAAGGGATTGCGAATGCGGTAGGTATGGCAGCGGCTGAGCAAATCATGGCGGCTCAATTTAATCGTGACGAATTTAATATTGTCGATCACTATACCTACGTTGGCCTTGGTGATGGTTGTATGATGGAAGGCATCAGTCATGAAGCATGTTCTCTGGCTGGCACCTTAAAACTCGGTAAATTGATAGCCTTCTATGATGATAATGGTATTTCGATTGATGGCGAAGTTGAGGGCTGGTTTACTGACGATACCGGAAAACGATTTGAATCTTATAACTGGCATGTGATCCGTGATGTTGATGGACACGATGCGGCAAGTATCGAAAAAGCGATCCTGGAAGCACGCGCAGTTTCCGATCAACCCAGTCTGATTTGCTGCAAAACGGTGATTGGGTTCGGCTCTCCAAATAAGCAAGGCACAGAAAGTTGTCATGGTGCGCCTTTGGGATCTGATGAAATTGATCTGGTACGGAAAAACCTCAACTGGCCGCATCCTGAATTTGAAATTCCAGACAGTATTTATAGTGCATGGAATGCAGATCAACAAGGTGCAAAAAACGAAACGGATTGGAATGATACGTTTTCAGCTTATCAAAAAGCACACCCTGATCTGGCCACTGAATTTGATCGCCGCATCAGCGGAAAATTACCAGATAATTGGTCTGAAATAACGATGGACTATATAGCCTCTGTCGATCAAGCAGCGGCAACTATTCCATCGCGTAATGCATCACAAAATGCGATTAATGCGTTTGCTCCTAGCTTGCCGGAATTATTAGGTGGTTCAGCGGATTTGGGAGCATCTAACAATACATATTGGGATGGTTATAAGAGCATTAATCCCATTTCACCGCAAGGTAACTACATTCATTACGGTGTCCGTGAATTTGCCATGGCGGCTATCATGAATGGCATTTCTCTACATGGAGGGCTGGTTCCATACGGCGGCACATTCCTGGTATTTTCGGATTATGCACGCAATGGTTTGCGAATGTCAGCTTTGATGGGGACGAAAGCCATTTATGTGTTTACCCATGATTCCATTGGACTTGGCGAAGACGGCCCAACGCATCAACCAGTTGAACATGCATCGAGTTTAAGACTCATACCAAATATGTCGGTATGGCGACCCTGTGATGCGGTTGAATCTGCTGTTGCCTGGAAGGTGGCGGTTGAAAACGATGGGCCAACATCGATGTTGTACTCTCGTCAAAATTTGGAGCATCAAACTCGTACTGCTAGCCAACTAGAGAACATTCAACGAGGTGGCTACATTTTAGTGGATTGTGAAGGTCAACCGGATGCCATCGTTATTGCCACAGGATCGGAAGTAGGCATAGCAACTGATGCAGCTAAGGAATTAGCGGCGAAAGGAAAAAAAATCCGTGTTGTTTCGATGCCATCAACGGATGTCTTTGATTGTCAGGATGAACGTTATCGACATGATGTATTACCTCCGAGTGTTGGTGCACGCCTTGCGGTAGAAGCTGGGGTTAGTGATCTTTGGTATAAATACGTTGGATTGAATGGTTGTGTTATAGGGATTGATCGTTTCGGTGAGTCTGCGCCAGCATCGGTATTATTTGATCATTTTGGTTTTACAGCAGATCACATTGTTTCAGAATTAGAAAGTTTATTAAGTTAATTTATAGAATTGGAGAAGAAAATGCCTGTTAAAGTTGGAATCAATGGCTACGGTCGAATCGGACGTAATATCCTTCGCGCTCTTTACGAATCAGGTCGTACGGATGAAATCCAAATTGTCGCTATTAACGATCTGGGCGATGCTGCAACGAACGCTCATCTTACTCAATATGATAGTGCGCACGGAAAATTCCCAGGTGAGGTTTCTGTCGAAGGTGATTACTTGATCGTCAATGGTGACAAGATCAAAGTGTTATCGGAACGTGATCCATCAAAATTACCTTGGGGAGAATTAGGTGTTGATGTTGTGCATGAATCGACAGGCTTTTTTGCCAGCAAGGATAAAGCGCGTCTACATTTAGAAGGTGGAGCGAAGAAAGTTATTGTTTCTGCGCCGGCCGGCAATGATGTAAAAACGGTTGTTTATGGTGTTAACCACGATATTCTCGATGCCAGCGATGAGATCATTTCTAATGCTTCTTGTACAACAAATTGTTTGTCACCACTGGTACAACCATTGCACGAAAAAATGGGTGTTCTCAGTGGACTAATGACAACAATCCATGCGTATACAAATGATCAAGTACTGACAGATGTTTTTCATACGGATCTACGCCGTGCGCGATCAGCAACAACCTCAATGATCCCAACCAAAACAGGTGCGGCAGCCGCCGTTGGATTGGTGTTACCAGAATTGGCGGGCAAGCTCGATGGATATGCTATGCGCGTACCGACCATCAATGTTTCATTAGTTGACTTGACCTTCCAGGCGGGTAGAGAAACCACCGAGGATGAAGTAAATAACATACTAAAGGATGCTTCTGAAGGCGCTTTAAAAGGCGTACTCGAATACAATGATAAGCCTCTGGTTTCGATTGATTTCAATCATAATCCGGCGTCTTCTATTTTTGAAGAAAGTTTGACGAAAGTGACTAACGGAACCTTAGTTAAAGTGTGTTCCTGGTATGACAATGAATGGGGGTTCTCTAACCGCATGTTAGATACCACACTTGCGTTGATGAACGTTTAAGTAGATTTGGGTTCATTAGTTTAATGGCTAGATTTGGGGAAAATAATCATGCAAACAATGGATGATTTTAATTTGACAGGGAAACGGGTTTTGATCCGCGAGGATTTGAATGTTCCATTGAAAAATGGCGAAATGTCTGACGACTCTCGGATCCTTGCTGCCTTACCAACCATTAAGCAAGCAATTGAAGAAGAAGCTTGTGTTATGGTTGTTTCCCACCTTGGCCGACCTAAAGAAGGTCAATTTGAGGAGAAGTTTTCTCTGGCTCCTGTGGCAAAAAGATTGTCCGAATTACTCGATCAAAAAGTGACTCTTGCAGAAAACTGGCTGAACGGCGTTGAAGTAGAACCAGGTGAAGTTGTCCTTTGTGAAAATGTTCGTTTTGCTATTGGCGAAAAAAGTAACGATGACGGCCTTGCCCGCAAGATGGCTTCTCTATGCGATATTTTTGTAAATGATGCTTTTGCTACAGCCCATCGTGCACAAGCATCAACTTATGGAATCGCGAGTTATGCGCCTAAAGTTTGTGCTGGACCGTTATTAAAAACGGAATTAGATGCACTTGGAGCAGCTTTGAAAGAACCTGCACGACCAATGATTGCTATTGTTGGTGGTGCAAAGGTCTCGACTAAATTAGAAGTGCTCGAAACTTTGGTAGAAAAAGTCGATCAATTAGTTGTCGGTGGTGGCATTGCGAACACCTTTATTAAAGCAGCTGGATACGAAGTTGGGCAGTCTCTCTATGAAGAAGATTTAGTCGAAATTGCGAAGGCCTTAATCGAAAAAGCAAGAGAAGGTGGCGCTGAAATACCGATCCCGGTTGATGTGGTCTGTGCGAAAGAGTTCTCGGAAAGTTCAAAAGCGACCACAAAACTTGTCAGTGAAATTGAACAAGATGACATGATCTTGGATTTAGGTCCAAAAACACTGGAAGGATTAACTGCACAACTTAAAGGTGCAGAAACAATTGTCTGGAATGGACCGCTAGGTGTTTTTGAATTTGATCAATTTGCTGATGGAACGGCCAAGCTATCAAAAGCCATTGCTGAAAGTAAGGCATATTCCATTGCTGGTGGTGGCGATACGTTAGCGGCAATTTCAAAATTTCAGATCAGCGATCAAGTGTCCTACATTTCTACTGGCGGTGGAGCTTTTCTAGAGCTTTTGGAAGGTAAGGAACTTCCAGCGGTTGCCATACTTGAAGAGCGTGCAAGGGCTAATCCGCAATCGCTACATCCCAGCGAAGGGTATTAGTCATAACTTAATTTTAATTTTACTGCCAGGTTAGGGCCTGGCAGTTTTGCTTTGGAAAACTATGAGAAGAACGAAAATTGTTGCAACCCTAGGGCCAGCTACAGATAGCCCAAAAGTACTAAAACAGCTAATCATGGCTGGAGCAGATACGGTCAGACTAAATTACTCGCATGGAACCCACGAGGAACAAGAAAAACGTGTCCAACAGGTTTATGAAATCACCAAAGAATTGGGGCGCCATGTTGGCATTATGGCTGATCTGCAAGGGCCTAAAATTCGTATAGCTTCGTTTAAAGAGGGTTTTGCCATTCTTGAAGAAGGGGATGAGTTTGATTTGGATACCGCGCTAAAAGATGATGCTGGCGATGAACATCAAGTAGGGATCACTTATAAAAACCTGGTAAATGATGTAAAAAAAGGCGATAACTTACTTCTTGACGACGGACGGATCATTTTACAAGTTGAGCGGATCCGCGATACGCGGATTAAATGTACAGTTTTATTAGGAGGTTACCTTTCAAATAATAAAGGTCTTAATAAAGAAGGTGGCGGTTTATCTGCTAAAGCACTTACTGCGAAGGATCGTCGTGATTTACGGCATGCGATTGGTTTAGGGGTCGATTTTATTGCGCTTTCATTTCCAAGAGATGCGAAAGATGTAGAAGGTGCGCGTCGATTGATCAAAAAAGAAGGGGGTGAGTGCCGTATAATTGCGAAAATTGAACGAGCTGAGGCCATTGAGAACGAAAAGGAAATCATAGAGGCTGCTGATGCGATTATGATTGCACGTGGTGATTTAGGTGTTGAAATTGGCGATGCTTCTTTACCACCCGTACAAAAGCGACTGATCAAAAAAGCCCGAAGAATGAATCGTGCAGTGATCACTGCAACACAAATGATGGAATCGATGATCGAGAATCACATTCCGACTCGCGCAGAGGTTTTCGATGTCGCTAACGCGGTACTTGATGGCACGGATGCAGTGATGTTATCGGCGGAGACAAGCATTGGGAAAAATCCAGTAAAGGTGGTGGAAGCGATGGCTCGGATCATTACTGAGACTGAACGTCAGCGTGGTTCATTGGGTGCCGATTATCGAATTGAACAAAAATTTGAAGAGATCGATGAAACGATTGCCATGTCGACTATGTACGCGGCGAATCATATGAAAGCTAAAGCGATTATTGCCTTGACAGAAACTGGTAGTACTACTAAATGGATGTCACGAACTCGATCTGGTATTCCCATCTTTGCCTTCACACGAACAGCAAGAACCTGTCGTCGCGTGACGCTGTTTCGAGGTGTGTACCCATTTTTATATGACATTACCGATTCAGATTTTCTTGAAGCAAATAAGGAAATGATCGAGCTATTAAAATCTCACAATGCGGTAAAAGATGATGATGTAGTCATTATTACAAAGGGCGATCTCCAGGGTTCTCAAGGGGGGACTAATGTTATGAAGATTGTTCGCGTCGGCCAATTAGTTGCTCATAGAAGTTAAAAAAGCCTAAACAATTGAAAGTATCAGGCAACAATATTTTACGGGCAACGATTTAGCACTTGTAGAAGTATTCTTATACTCAGATAATTGTTGAACGCGATCAAACACAACTTGTTTTAATAATTAACTTAAAGAACTATCAGGGAAAAAACTAATGGCAGTTATATCACTACGACAATTACTCGATCACGCCGCAGAAAACGGATATGGCGTTCCTGCTTTTAACGTCAATAATCTTGAACAGATGCAAGCCATAATGGAAGCTGCGGATGCGACAGATAGTCCAATAATTGTCCAGGCTTCTGCTGGCGCAAGAAAATATGCAGGCGCCCCTTTTTTACGGCATTTAATGGAAGCTGCAGTAGAGCTTTATCCACACATTCCACTTGTTATTCATCAAGATCATGGCACTAGTCCGTCAGTATGCCAGCGCTCAATTCAACTTGGTTTCTCATCGGTGATGATGGATGGATCGCTTGGTACAGATGGAAAAACACCAACCAGTTATGACTACAATGTTGATGTAACTCGTCAAACGGTTGAAATGGCGCATGCATGCGGTGTCTCTGTTGAAGGTGAGTTGGGTTGTCTAGGTTCATTGGAAACAGGTGAAGCGGGCGAGGAAGATGGCATAGGCGCAGACGTTATATTGACTCATGATCAAATGTTGACAGATCCGGAGGAAGCCGCTGACTTTGTTAAGAAGACTAATGTTGATGCCTTAGCCATTGCGATAGGAACAAGTCATGGCGCTTATAAATTCACAAAACCACCTACTGGAGATGTACTGGCGATTGATCGAGTCAAAGCCATACATGCAAGGATTCCAAATACGCATCTTGTTATGCATGGTTCTTCATCTGTTCCTCAGGATTGGTTGCAGATTATTAATGAACATGGTGGTGATTTAGGTGAGACATATGGTGTGCCACTTGAGGAAATTCAGGAAGGTATTAAGCACGGTGTGCGTAAGGTTAATATAGATACGGACTTGCGTATGGCAAGTACAGGATCAATTCGTAAGTTCATGGCTGAAAATCCAAAAGAATTTGATCCGCGCAAATACCTTGGTGTCTCACGAGATGCAATGAAGGGTATTTGTATCGAAAGATTCGAAGCATTCGGTACGGCAGGGAATGCATCAAAAATTAAACCTATTACATTGGAGACGATGTTTAATAAGTATGGAAAAGGCGAACTTGATGCCGTTGTAACTTAGAACTGTTTATATCAAGTAAACAAAAAAACGGCTTTATAAAGCCGTTTTTTTTGATCTGCTGAGTTGAATTTAACTAATCCCAGCTCAGTGATTGGAATTGCGATGAGATCTGTCCCGACTCGCTCCCCATAATTACTGAGAATGATTTTCGTATCTTATTAAAAATTTTATCTTTGACTTTATTCTCAAGTTTTGATTGGTTTCAAATTGTAAATGCCGCATGTTAAATTCTTATCGAATTAATGAGGCCTGATCAGACTTTATTACAAATCATACGTCATGATCAACGGAGCGTGATCAGAAAAACTTTCTTCTCGATAAATCTCTGTTGTCAGTACTTTACCTTTTAAGCTGGGTGAAACAATCTGATAGTCAATTCGCCAACCGACGTTGTTGGCTCGTGCTTGTCCTCGGTTCGACCACCAAGTGAATTGATCTGGTTGTTGATTAATCTCACGAAACGCATCAATAAACCCAAGTTCATCAAAAATTTTAGTCATCCATTCTCGTTCTTCGGGTAAAAATCCCGAATTCTTTTTATTACCCTTCCAGTTTTTAAGATCAATTTCTTTATGAGCAATATTCCAATCACCGGAGATGATGTAATCACGTCCATCCTTGCTCATTTCTTCAAGTCGTGGATAGAATCGATCAAGAAAATCAAACTTTCTTGCTTGACGTTCTTCGCTAGAAGAGCCGGAGGGTAAATACAATGAGATGACGCTAAGGTTTCCAAAATCGGCTTGAATAAAACGACCCTCGCGATCAAAATCTTCCCAGCCAAGTCCGACGATGGTTTGATCTGGTTTTTCTTTTGTATATAAAGCGACGCCGCTGTATCCTTTTTTTTCTGCATCATGAAAGTGGGTGTGAAAGCCATCTGGTGCAACAATTTCATCTATGAGTTGATCAATTTGTGCTTTAGTTTCTTGTACGCAAAGTACATCCACATTTTGTTTGGGGAGCCAGTCAAAAAAACCTTTTCGATGGGCAGCACGAATTCCGTTGAGATTAGCAGAGATTATTTTCATTACAGTTCCTAAAGTTTGTTAAACTAACGTGCTTTCCATTATACCCATGAAACCATGCAAGAATATCAACAAGAGTTTATTGAATTTGCCCTTGAATGTGAGGTCCTGAAGTTTGGTAGTTTTACGCTAAAATCTGGCCGACAAAGTCCGTATTTTTTTAATACAGGATTATTCAACACCGGTGAAAAACTCGCTCGACTAGGTAATTATTACGCACGAGCGATCATCGATTTCGGTATTGAATTCGATATGATTTATGGTCCAGCTTATAAAGGTATTCCTTTAGCTTCTGCTACAGCGATTGCGCTTGCAGAGAAACATGATCGTGATGTCCCTTATGTATTTAATCGCAAAGAAGTCAAAGATCATGGTGAAGGAGGCATGACGCTCGGCGCGCCTTTGGCCGGGAAAATATTGATCATTGATGATGTTATTTCGGCAGGCACATCAGTCAATGAATCCATCGAAATTATTAATGCAGCTGATGCAGAACCTGTTGGTGTAGTGATTTCACTAAATCGGCAAGAAGTCGGCAAAGGAGGGTTGTCTGCGATTCAGGAAATTGAGCAACAGAAAAAAATCCCTGTCGCAAGTATTGTGGCGCTGACAGATTTGATCGAACATCTTGCTGATCAAAAAGGTGACATGCAGAAATATCGTGATCAGATTTTGGCGTATAGAGAACAATACGGCGAGAAAAGTTAAATGCAAGCGCTCTTTTTCACCTCAATATGTTATCAGCCGGTCGTTTATTTAGAATAACTAAACTTTGCTTACTCTGCCTTGCTTGAGGCGAAAAAGAGTGCTCGCCAGTTTTGGCTTATGGTTGATGAATAATCTCAGTATTTTAAAGTTAACCAAGAATTAATTTTAAGCCAATCACAATGGTTAGAACTTCATAGACCTTTTTGATCCAATAATTTCCTTTAGCAATCGATAGATGTGCGCCTGCGTAGCCTCCAAGTAATGATCCTAGCAATAGTGCAGGCAACCAATTCCAGCGGATTTCACTTAATAAGCCAAGCGTTAATGCACCAGCGCCGTTCCAGAACATGCCGACAAGAATGAGTGTGTAGGCGACGGCGCATTTGTATTCAAGCCCAAACCAACGCACTAACCAAAGTGTGACGAAAAGTCCGGTTCCTGAAGTGAGCGAACCATTCAGTATTCCGATCATAAATAGAACGATACCACCGATCAAATAACCTGACATTGTTCTATTAGTCGTAAGAGTTTGTTGCCCCAGCGATGGTGTAAGCCAAGAGTAAATTCCTAGCGCGATTGTTAAACATCCCAATGACATTTCTGCCCAGCGATCCGGTACGTCAAGGATAATATGCGCGCCGATCAAAACACCCGGAATACCGGTGCCTAAAATAAATATTGCAAATTTTAGATCAAGCATTTTCTCGCGAGAGTGGCGTATTGTTGCGCCGATCCCAAGTGCGACACTGGCAAATTTATGCGTGCCGAGTGCGATAGAAAATGGCAGGCCCAAAAACAGCAAAGCTGGTAGTTGGATTAAACCGGCACCACCGCCAGCAAAAGCCGAAAATAGATTAGCTAGAAATGAGATGACGAAGAGGACTGTTTGATCGTAGAAATTCATCAGAGGTTTCCTAAAGTTCTTGTTTAAACTGCCGATGGTTCTCGTATCAAGGAAGATATTTTAGCAGTGTGGTCTTCTATTACCTAAAGATAATAGTTTTAACATTTCAAAAAAAGGATTTTCTCATGATTTCAAATTTTCATCGCATTGTAATTATTTCAGCGCTTTTCGTAATATTCATGTCTTCTTCCCATGCTGGAATCAAATGTTGGAAAAACAGTGATGGCTATCGTGAATGCGGTAATCATATTCCGCCAGAATATGCGCAGCAGGATAGCAAGCAGTTTAATAAATATGGTGTGACGACAGAAAAACAGGTGCGTGCTAAGACTAAAGAAGAGTTAGATGAGGCCGAAAGACTTGCAGCAATAGAAGATCAAAAACAGTTAGAGATCAAAAAACGAAAAGATGCTGATCAACTATTATTAAATTCTTTTGCATCAGCAGATGACATTATTCTTGCACGTGAAGGCAAGCTCTCTTCTTTAGACTCAGAAGTCAGCCTTCGCGAAGCGCATATTGAAAATCTTCAAATGAATCTGGATAAGATTGTTACTGTTGCGATAGATATGGAACGTCGTGGGGAGTCTATAACAGAAAAAGTACTGATGGATATTGAAAGTGTAAAATCACAAATTTCGGAAACTAAGACATACATTAAGATTAAGCAAAATGAGAAGATTCTGGTCAAACAACAATATGATCAGGATCTCATCCGCTATAATAGACTTCAACCAGAAGTTTATTATTAGGCGAGTGCTAACTAACAAAATTTAGCTTGGTTCTTCTCAATTTATAATAAATAATACTTTTTGTAACAAGGGCCACTGTATTTCCCAATACTCGGTTGGGCTTGCTTTGAACCCTGATCGAACATAGCGGCACATTCTTCCATCTGCAACAGAAAGTAGGAGGTTTGCTATTGAGCTGGTTGAGCCTGCGGGGCGTGAAGCTCCTGCCATTGGCGCTTCTCTAAGGATCTGTTTAAACTGTGTTTCTAATCGTTCGAATAGTTTTGCCATTCTTTTTCGTAGACGTTCATTTTCGCCAATCAAAGCATCACCCACTAGAATTCGAGTAATACCAGGATTTTTTTCGGCAAATTTTAATAACACTAAAAGTAAATTTTCACAGCGTCGGGTTGGATCAGACTCTTCCTCCATAATCCGATTTGCCAAACCAAAGATGGCATCTTCGGCAAAATCGATTAACGCTTCAAACATTTTAGCTTTGCTCGGAAAATGACGGTACAGCGCCGCTTCAGACACACCGACAGCGTTAGCCAGACGTGCTGTAGTAATGCGTGTGCCGGGACTTGTTTCCAACTCCTGTGCAAGCACTTCAAGGATTTGTTGTTTACGATTACTTTTCTTATTAGTCATTCGTTTACTTACCACTTATTTCTAAGGAGTAGCCCCCCCCTGTTCGACGGTCGTGAATAAGTGTTCCAATTCCCTGATCTGTAAATATCTCTAATAAAACAGCATGTTCTACTCGTCCATCAATAATGTGTGAGCTCACAACACCGCTATGTACAGCGTCTAACGCAGATTTGATCTTCGGTAGCATTCCGCCGCGAATAGTACCAGCGACGATCAAATCATCAACCTGACTGGCTGTTAATCCGGTTAAAACATCACCGTTATCATCTAGTAATCCTGCCGTATTGGTCAACAACATTAGCTTCTCGGCTTGTAGTGCTTCAGCCATTTTTCCAGCAACAAGATCTGCATTGATATTATAAGATTGTCCATCCGTTCCAACGCCAATCGGTGCTATTACTGGGATAAAGTTACCCTGAACCAACATTTCTACAATTGATGTATCAATACTTTCCACCTCACCAACGAAGCCCAGGTCGATTATTTCGGGTGAATCAAGCTCCTGATAGTTTGTCTCCATAATATGTTTTCGAGCGTGGATCAATTCACCATCTTTTCCAGTCAGGCCAACAGCAGAGCCATTATGTCGATTGATCAAACTTACAATTTCTTTATTAACTGAACCACCTAAAACCATCTCTACCACATCCATGGTTTCGCTATCAGTTACCCGCATACCTTGAATGAATTTTGATTCTTTACCGACTTTTTCCAACAGATTACCAATTTGAGGGCCACCACCGTGTACAACGACTGGATGGATTCCTACTGATTTCATGAGGACGATATCACGTGCAAAACTGTTTTTCAGTTTCTTATCGATCATTGCATTGCCACCGTATTTGACGACAATGATTTTGCCAGCAAATTGCTGGATGTAAGGCAGTGCTTCGGTCAGAATGTGGGCGATATTTTTCGCTTGTGTGTTTTCAATGTTCATACTGAGTATTGGAGCATTGAAAGGAACCCCGGATCAAGCTTTCCGAGGATAGATGTGATTATTTCTCTGTTGCTTTAGGGGTTGTTGATTTTTCAAGGGCATTATTAACTGCTAGAACGCTTTTTGTCCCAACAAGGCAGAAGGAGCGAGGTTTAGTCATTACTAAATGAACGACCTTAAGTAAATGATTAATAAAACGCGGTTGGGGCAAAAAAGCGTCCCAGCCCTACGGGTTAAGGTTAAAAATGCTTCTATCTGTGTTGGTCATCACTTATTTGGAATGACTAAACCTCGTTCTTCGCGCCCTTGATAGAAGCATTTTTAGGCTCAAAAGTTAGTGCCCATGAAAGACCGACCAACAACCCCTAGTACGGTAGTTTTAATTCAGGGTCGAGTGTTAAAAGTTGTTCTCTAAAGAGTTCTTGAATTCGGGTCAACGCGGTTTCATTGTCAGCTTCAAAACGCATGACTAGGCAAGGCGTAGTATTAGAAGGTCGAATCAAGCCCCAACCGTCAGGAAAATCAACACGTATTCCATCTATTGTTCCAATATTGCCATCACCAAAATCTGCAATTTCGCTTAGACTCGCCATGAACCCAGCATGTTGATCTTCATGCATGTTTACTTTCAATTCGGGTGTAGAAACACCACCTGGCAAACGACCTAAAACTTCATGTGGTTCTTGATCTGCTTTAGTCAGAATTTCCAACAGTCGGGCAGCGGTGTATAGACCATCATCAAAGCCATACCAACGCTCTTTGAAGAACACATGACCGCTCATTTCCCCAGCCAAAAGTGCACCAGTTTCCTTCATTTTTGCTTTGATCAAAGAATGCCCGGTTTTCCACATAGTCGCTTTGCCACCGGCTTCTTCGATCACTCGTTTTAGGTGATTACTACACTTAACATCGAAAATGATCTCACCGCCTGGATTTCGTTCGATCACGTCGCGCGCGAACAACATCATTTGACGGTCTGGCCAGATGATGTTTCCTTCGCGATCTACGACACCGAGTCGGTCACCGTCACCATCAAAAGCGAAACCAAGATCGGCATTTTGAGTTTTTACTGTATTGATCAGATCTTCTAGATTTTCTGGTTGGCTAGGATCAGGATGGTGATTGGGGAAGTTGCCATCAATCTCGCAGAATAGTTCGATCACATCGTGTCCCAATGCGCGGATCAGTTGTGGTGCAAGCTGACCGGCAACGCCATTACCAGCATCAATCACGACTTTGAACGAATGACTTAACGCAACAGGAATGTCCTCTGTGATACGGCGAATATATTCTGATCCTATTTCAGTAGATTGAGCTTGGCCTTCACCCGTCGTGAAATCAGAATTCAGTATTCGTTGTCGTAACGATTGTATTGCCTCATCGGCAAGAGTGGTGCCAGCCAGAACCATTTTGATACCATTATAATCAGGTGGATTATGGCTGCCGGTGATCATAATACCGCTGCTGGTATCAAAGTAATTCGCAGCAAAATAGAGCACAGGTGTTGGAACCATACCGATATCGATCGTCTCACGACCGCTGTCGGTTAGGCCTTTAATCAAAGCTTCAGATAATGTTGGACTTGATAGTCGGCCATCTCGACCGACAGCGACAGTATTATCACCGCGTGCGATGGCTTCACTACCCAATGCTCGACCGATGTTATAGACGATCTGCTCGGTCAGGGTTTTACCAACGACTCCACGAATGTCGTAAGCTCTGAAGATAGAAGCTGGCGCATGTGTAGCTTCATCTAATAGATCAACATCAGTTTGTTCAATTTCTTCTATCGATTCTTCATCTACCCCATCAACTTCTTCCACTTCTACCTTTTTACTACTTGTTGTAACTTTGTTGTCAATAAATTCATTTTCTTTTTTGGGAGCTGGCTGTTTTTCAGGAACAATTGTCGAAGTTTTTGGGTGGTTAGCAAGGCTTTCTGCAAGTTTTTCCGCATTTTGTCTTTTTCGACGCCAAAATAGTAAGGCCCCGACCAAGGCTGATAAACTAATCAAGCCTATAGCTATAGCGCCCTTATCTATCGAGGGATAGGGACGAACATTTATTGTCCATCTGGTTCCTGTAATGGGTATATTTGTGTTTTGGTCTGTCTTAGCAAGGTTTTTGTCACCGACAGTGACTAACGGTAGTACGGAATCATCAGAGTTTGTGCCTTGTCGAAGTTGTATTAAAGCTTCGTTTTCATTGAAAGCCTTTTTGAATAGTGTACGAACAGGCTCAGCGTTAAGGCTTAGATGTAATCCGCCAATCGCTTTTCCTTCATTATTATTTACACGTTGTACAAGAACAATGTGTTCGGATTCTTTGTTTGGGAACAACCATTCAATAGGAACAGATGAAGTCGAATCCATTGCTTTGTGGATCATTTTAATAGAGGCAAAAGTCAGAGGTGGTTTTTCCTTGTCGGTTTTACTCACATCAGGCAGCAGCAACCGTAATTTTAAGCCATGTTCAAAACGCTGGGTCAATTTTTTAGCTATATTTCTGCCTTTATTTTCATCATAGTTTTGGAAGAAGGATATTATTGTTGGATCCTGGCTTAATTTGTCCAGTTTATGGATATTGTTAGTAAAAAAAGACTGGATTTGATTAGAAACATCTGTTGCGTATTCTATTATCTCTTGATTATTTGCAGTCAGTTGTTGGTCTTTACTTGCAAGGCAATCGGGAATATACAAGACCACTAGAAGTAACAGTAATAAAACGGCGCCGATGTTTAAACGGGATTTGTGTTCTTCAAAAAATAAAGACATTTTTTACTTTGTACTCATAAAGTTAGGTTAGTTTTTTCCGGTATGTCCGAAGCCTTCTTCGCCCCGGTCGCTTTCATCAAAGTTATCGACGATGTTTAGTTTTACTTGAACTACAGGTATGAACATTAGCTGGGCGATCCGCTCACCGGGTTCTATCTTAAATTCAGTGCTGCTACGATTCCAGCATGAGACAAAAAGTTGCCCCTGATAGTCAGAATCGATCAAGCCTACCAGATTGCCCAAAACTATCCCGTGTTTATGGCCAAGTCCTGATCTCGGCAGGATTACAGCAGCGAGTGATTTATCACTAATATGGATTGCCATTCCAGTAGGAATCAACTCGGTTTCTCCAGGTTTAAGCAGCAATTTTTCATTAAGACAAGCACGTAGATCCATTCCTGCCGAGCCACTGGTTGCATAATCAGCTAACGGAAATTCATTTCCAATCCGCGGATCGAGAATTTTCAGTTCGATATTTTTCATGTTTTTATAGTCTTTAAGTTTGTTTTTGATCGAATTGGTGCGCGATTAGTTTGATCAATTCACGAGCCAGTTTTTGTTTGGATTTTCGCTCTAACTTTTGATCGCCGCCTTGCCAGAAAACATGGAGAGCATTTTCATCGCTGTGAAAACCTAGTTCGGGGTCGTCGACTCGATTTGCAGCGATCATATCCAATGATTTTTTGGTTAATTTAGCTTTTGCATGTTTTGCCAGATTTTCGGTTTCAGCGGCAAAACCTACTGTGAAAGGAGATTCTGGCAAATTTGCAACATTAGCTAAAATGTCTTTGGTTTTTGTAAATGTCAGGTTCATTTCATTAGCGGACTTTTTGATCTTCTGTTCTGCGGGCTCAGAATAAGTGTAATCTGCTACCGCAGCTGCACTGATAAAGATCTGACAAGCAACGATATTTTCGATAACGGCTTTGTTCATATCTGCTGCGGAGGTAACGTCAATTCGCTTAACTGCATCCGGTTTCTGTATATTTACCGGACCGCTGATCAGTGTCACATTTGCACCCGCTTCCATAGCGGCTTCTGCGATGGCGTAACCCATTTTCCCTGAACTGTGGTTGGTGATGTAACGTACGGGATCCAAAGCTTCTTGGGTAGGACCAGCCGTAATTAATATTTTTACCCCCTGTAACTCACCCGATTGAAATAGCTCAGAAACACCTGCAATGATATCTGCCGGTTCCAGCATGCGTCCCGGGCCAACATCACCACAAGCTTGACCACCTTCACAGGGTCCTAGTTGTACGACACCACGTTTTTGGAGTTGTTTACAATTTGCTTGTGTCGCCTCCGCTTGCCACATTTGTTGATTCATTGCTGGAACGATAATGATCGGAGAAGCACTAGCCAAACAAATCGTCGTTAATAAATTGTCAGCCATGCCGTTCGTAAACCGGGCAATAAAGTTGGCCGTTGCGGGTGCGATCAAAATAACATCTGCCCAACGAGCAAGTTCTATATGTCCCATACCCGCTTCGGCTTCGGTATCAAGAAGATCAGTATGGACAGGATTGCCGGAAACAGCCTGGAATGTCAGTGGCGTAATAAAACCACGTGCACCGTCAGTCATAACTACGCGTACATCGGCACCATGATCACGAAGCCGCCTAACCAGATCGGCGCTTTTATATGCAGCAATGCCACCGGTCACGCCGAGTAGGACACGTTTGTTTTGCAAAGTTGACATCTGGATAGTTTACCGCATCAATAATAAGATTATTATATCAGGGGCTGTTAATCTCTCATGGGCATTAACAGCCCCTAAACACAATGATGGATTAGCGTTAAGCAAAATAACACGGAGGTTACGTTTTCATGGGTATCAATCACTGGCCGGTTTCTGAACGGCCTCGAGAAAAGTTACTAAGTATGGGTTCCACCGTACTTTCAGATGCAGAATTGCTAGCAATATTTCTCCGTACCGGTGTTACTGGAAAATCTGCTATTGATTTGGCGCGTGATTTATTAATCGAATTCGGTAGTTTGCGTGCTTTGCTTGAAGCGGATCAAAAAACGTTCTGTCGTGCTAAAGGATTGGGTGATGCTAAATATAGCCAACTGCAGGCAACATTAGAGCTGTGTCGTCGATATTTAAGATCTTCATTAGACCGGGCTGAGGCACTTAGCAGCCCAGTTGAAACACGCGCATTTCTTACCGCACAATTACGTCAACATCCTTACGAAGTGTTTGCGGGTCTGTTTTTGGACAGTAAACATCGAGTGATCGCCTACGAGGAATTGTTTCGCGGTACGATTGACGGTGCCAGTGTACATCCTCGAGAAGTGGTGAAACGCACCTTATATCATAATGCAGCAGCGTTGATCTTTGCGCATAATCACCCCTCCGGGAATACTGAACCAAGTCGTGCAGATCAGCAAATAACACAGCACTTGAAAGAGGCTTTGCAGTTGGTTGATGTACGGGTACTGGACCATTTTGTTGTTGGAGATGGAGAGGCAGTCTCGCTGGCCGAAAGAGGGATGCTATAATTCGGTTGGATCTGAAGAAAAATCCGTGTAAGATCGCGTCCCTTTCAGTTTTAAGATTTACGGAGACTCCGAAATGTCGCGAGTATGTCAAGCAACAGGCGTTGGGCCAATGTCAGGCAACAACGTATCGCACGCGCACAATAAAACGCGACGCCGTTTTTTGCCTAATTTACACAATCACCGTTTTTGGGTGGAAAGTGAAAAACGCTGGGTTAAACTCAAAGTTAGCAATAAGGGCTTACGACTCATTGATAAAGTGGGTATTGACAAGGTGTTAACTGATGCTCGTGCACGTGGCGAGAAAGTTTAAGTTATTTAATAACGTTTATTTAACCGCACTTAGTCTTAAACTCATAAATAAAGCCAAGATAATTAAGGAAGAAACATTACCATGCAAGAAAAACTAAAACTCGTATCAAGTGCAGGCACTGGTCACTATTACACGACGACTAAAAACAAACGTAATGTTCCTGATAAAATGGAACTTAAAAAATATGATCCAGTAGTACGCAAGCACGTGATGTATAAAGAATCTAAAATCAAATAAGCTAGCTGCTTTACTACAAAAATTTAAAGAACCGCCTTTATGGCGGTTTTTTTATGCCCCAATATTTCCTGAATATCTGCAAAATAGACTTAAACTTACATTTTTAGTCAACTCTTTAGTCATTATCTTTGCAAGTTCACAGATAGTTCCGAATAATACACACATGGGAGAGGAAAATACTATTGAGGCTACAGATCTCACACGATCATTTGGTGCACGTACTGCTGTTGATAACATTAGTTTCTGTGTAAAACGAGGCGAAGTTCTTGGCTTGTTAGGTGTGAACGGCGCTGGCAAATCGACCACAATGGATATGCTTGCGGGTATCCAGTTGCCAGACAAGGGTGACGTTTTGATCAATAATTTTTCACTTGCTGATCAAGCGATGAAAGCCAGAGCTTGTCTGGGATATTTGCCAGAACAACCACCTGTCTATCCAGAAATGACGGTAGATAAATATCTGATCTATTGTGCAAAACTACGTCGTGTTGCCAAACAAGAAATATTGTCAGCAGTTGATCAAGCAAAAACTCGCTGTGGTTTAGAGTCCTCTGGCAAAAGGATGATCAAACATCTCTCAAAAGGCTATCAACAACGCATTGGAATTGCACAAGCGATTGTGCATGCACCTGATGTTGTTATTCTTGATGAGCCGACAGTGGGACTTGATCCTGTCCAGATTGTTGAAATTAGAAAATTGATCCGTGAACTTGGAAATGATCATAGTGTGATTTTATCTACGCACATTTTGCCTGAAGTTCTGACCGTTTGTGATCGTGTAATCATTTTGCGACAAGGCAAGGTTGTTCACGAAGCACCGATCTCTATTTTTAATCAAAAAGAATCTCCAGATAATGAAACTTTAGAACAGGTCTTTATTAGACTCACCTGTGGTGACGAAGAGGTTGTTGCTGGATGATCAAAACGATTGCTGCGCGAGAATTCAAAAGTTTATTCATGTCACCATTAGCATGGATCGTACTGGCGATTCTGCAATTCTTATTTGCCTATTTGTTCTTTAGTCGAATTGAATTATTTATGCAATATTTACCACGTCTACGAAATCTGGATGCTGCTCCAGGAATGACCGATATCATTGCTGCTGGGCTATTCTCATTTGCCGCGTTAGTTTTTTTGATCGTCATACCAATCTTTAGTTCACGAAGTTTTGCCGAGGAGCGTAGTTCTGGAACGCTAAAATTGATCTTATCTTCGCCGGTTTCTTTGTTAGAAATTGTACTGGGAAAATTCTTCGGACTTTTTAGTTTTTTTCTGATCATTATTTCATTAATAGCCATAATGTCTTTTTCCCTATTCCTTGGAGGCCCAGCAGACATTGGGCAAATACTTGTCGGTTTGTTTGGCCTGATTTTACTGACGATGACTTGTCTTTCAGTTGGCCTCTTTATGTCCGCACTAACATCACAGTCAACTGTCGCCGCGGTAAGTACTTTCGCATTTTTATTTTTCCTGTGGATTATAAAGTGGGATGAGAAAAATGGTGGTATTTATACAACGTATCTATCTTTACAAGAGCATTTTAATTCGATGATGTCTGGTTTTCTCGCCAGTGTTGATGTGATTTATTTTGTTTTATTAACAGTGTTTTTCCTTGGTCTGACTTTCGTAAGATTAGATATGGAACGTAGTTAATGAAAATAGATCGAAAAATCAATTCTCTCATCTTTCCAATCTTATTATTTGTTTGTATCTCATTGTTAGCCTGGATCAGTACACGAAATATTTTGGTCAAAGATTTTACCAGTAATAATAGATTGTCCCTGACCCAAGCAAGTATTTCTGTTTTAGAGAAAATGTCAGATCCGGTCGAGATTGATGTCTTTGTAAATCGATCGGATCAGCTTGGAAAGCAAGTTGATCAATTAATGTCTCGCTATCAAAATATCAAAGAAGATATAAAGATTAATTATATTAGTCCAGAAGAAAACCCTGACAGGGTACGCGAAAATAATATCCGCTTCCCAGCAGAGATGCTTATTAAATATCAGGGTAAAACAGAACATTTAGCAAGACCTTCTGAACAATCGATCACAAATACGTTGGCAAAATTAATGCGAGGAAAAGATCGCTGGATCGTTTTCTTAACTGGGCACGGTGAACGTGATCCAATGGGTAACGCAAACTTTGATTTGAGTAATTTCAGAACTCAATTGGAAAAGCGTGGATTAAAATTTCAGTCTTTGAATCTTACCGAAACGAATGTTATTCCGGATAATACCGCTATTCTAATTCTGGCTGATCCAAAGGTGGATTTATTGTCGGAAGAATTTAGTCTTATAGAAAAATATATTCGCAAAGGCAATAATTTTCTGTGGATGACAGAACCTGGTCAAAGGCAAAAGAATACGCAATTGAAAGAACTGTTTGGTTTTAGTCATTTACCTGGCATTATTGTTGATGCGGTTGGACAAACTTTAAATATCACACAACCTGATTTGATCCCGATTATTAAATATTCAGATCATGAAATTACAGAAAAATTTAAATTGACCACTCTTTTTCCACAAGCGCTAGCTTTGGAGATAAATGAAACGAGTCAGTGGGACAGTTTTCCAATTATTTTTTCCAGTGAAAATTCCTGGAATGAAACATCAAACATTGCAGATCAAATTGATTACAATGAAGGCTTGGAAAAAAAAGGACCATTAACGATTTTGATGGCACTGACCTCCCAGAAAAATGATAGTAGAAAAGTTCAGCGAATTTTGATTTCTGGGGATAGTGATTTTATCTCTAACAGCTATCTAGCAAATGGAGGAAACCTCGATCTAGGTATGCGGATGATCAATTGGTTAACGGGTGATGATGAGTTGATTACCATTCCTGCGCGTCCTGCGACTGATCTCGATTTTGAACTATCAAAAGCAATGTCATCGATCATAGGACTTGGTTTTCTAATTATTCTGCCCTTGTTGTTTGCCACTACAGGTTTAATAACTTGGTGGTGTAGAAGGTCATTATAAATGTCAAAAAGAACCATTGTAAATCTTTGCCTTATCGGCTTAGTCATTTTTTTAACGATGTATATCAACAAAAATCCGGTTCGAGTCGTTAATGTGATAGACATTAGTACGCTTACCCCAGAAGAGGTTGATACGATAGTTATTCAAAGACAAGATGAATCGCAAATTATTTTAGAAAAAACAGATCAAAATTGGTTGGTGAGTTCTCCACTAGAAGGCAAGGCAGATCGAGATAAATTATCATTGTTGCTACGTTTATTAAGTTTGAAAAGTCAGCATCAACATAAGATTACCGAACAAAAACAACTCAATCGTTATGAACTGCTAAATCCAAAAGTGTCACTTTTTTTGAATGATCAGCAATTTGATTTTGGAAACACAAATGATTTTAATCAACTGCGATATGTACTCCATGATGGCACTGTGCACTCTGTAAAAGACATTACACACCATTTACTTATTTCTGATGTGGATACATTTCTAAGTGAATAAATAATGCCAGAATTACCTGAAGTCGAAACGACGCGACGCGGAATTGAACCGCATATTCAAGATCAATTAATTATCGAAATTATTGTCCGTGATAGCCGCCTACGATGGCCAGTCCCTGAGAGTTTAAAGAAAGAAGCGGTTAATCAAAAAATACTTTCTGTTAAACGCCGTGGAAAATATATTTTGATCAAAACCAAATCAGGAACGATTATTTTACATCTTGGAATGTCTGGAAATTTACGCATTCTTGAGGCTAATAGCGAAGTTAAAAAGCATGATCATATCGACCTAATTTTGAGTAATGGCAAATGTTTACGCTTTCATGATCCAAGACGTTTTGGCGCATGCTTGTGGACAAATGATGATCCGCTCGATCATAAATTAATAAAAAATTTAGGCCCTGAGCCTTGGGATCCTGAGTTTAATGCTGAACGTTTATTTAAACGATCCCGAAATCGAAAAGTTATGATCAAAAATTTTATTATGGATAGTAAAGTTGTTGTCGGTGTTGGTAATATCTATGCGAGTGAAGCACTTTTTCAAAGTGGTATAAAACCTAACATTGCCGCAGGTAAAGTTTCAAAAAAACGTTATGAGAAGTTGATCGAAGTAGTGCAAATTATTCTTAAAAAGTCGATTGAACAAGGTGGAACAACATTAAAAGATTTTCTCGATAGCTCAGGTCAACCGGGATATTTTCAACAAGAACTACTCGTCTATGGACGTTTTGCTGAGCCTTGTTCAACATGTCAAAGCCCCATTGCGAAAAAAACTATTGGTCAACGATCAAGTTTTTTTTGTCCGAAGTGTCAAACATGATCAGTATTTTATAATCGGGTGAGATGCCATTAATACCTTGAGTATTATGAGAGATAGGTGGCACGGGTATATGGATGAAAGTGGGTTTGCCTTGATATACCAAGGAACGATGGCTATTCGATCTCGGGAACCCGATGTTTCGATAAGCAAAAGGACGCCTTAATGCTATTGGGGCAATACGGGGTATAGATATTCATGGTTGTACTTTAGAATATCCTCTTAATCGTGTCTCTAATGAAAAAAACGGTTTTTTTTAAGATTTCATTGTCCTGTTTCGCACGCCAAAGTTGTTTTTCTAATGCTTGGATCTTTTGTTGTTCTGCTGTATGTGTTTTTTGTCTTGGGATGTTTGTTCCTTTATTTCAGTAAGGTATTGTCTTTTCCACTGAGATACGGCGGTTGGAGCCTGCGCCAGATATTTCCCTGTTTTGCCGACGGATATAGCTCTCGCTATTAGACCATTACAGTTAATCGAAGGGTAGATCAACGGCATAACAAAGATAGCGTATAAAAGGGCTACCGATTGAAAGTACATTGATTGTGTTTTCGAGTAATTCTTTTGACGTCATTTCTGATTTCTTCATATCGTGAATTGCGGTAAAACTTTTTCGTTTTAGATCTTCAATCAGAGGATGATCTTTATCGAAACCACGTGGTGGGTTTTTAAGTGTATCAATGCTAGGCCTGAAATGTGTAGAAAATTCTGGATCATTCTTTGCTGCTAACCAGGCACGCGGATTTTCATCAATACACTCACGAATTTTTCTTAATGTAGGACTTTCTGGTCGCCATATTCCAAGCCCTGTGAAGCATTGTTCATTGGAGAGGTGAACAAAGTAGCAAGGCGCGTGGACATCTTTAGCAGCTTGATGTCGAATGGTGATCCCGATATTAATTTTGTAGGGTGTTTTGTCTTTGGAGAAACGTGCGTCTCGATAAATACGCATTAATGATCCACCGACTTTCTTGGGAATTGCGCGAAAGCGCGGTGATAAAGAAGGTAAAGCTTCGCCCATGTCTTCAATAAATTGTAAAGAAGGTGAACGAACCACATCTTCGTAACGCTGTTTATTTTCGTTGAACCAGTCGCGATTATTATTATTTTCAAGTTCCTTTAGAAACTGAAAAGTTTTATTAGTGAAGTAGGCCTTGCTGCTCATTTTTGATCAAATAACATTGAGGAATGTCTATATCTTAAGAATGGTTAACAAATAAAAAAAGGGTATAAGACTAACCTTATACCCTTTGATGATGTTAATTTGAGAATAACGTTTGTTTATTTATAAGCTTCATCCATATAGCTTATTTACTGCCAGTAACCATATGATCAACAGCGGCTTTCACTTCATCATCAGTCAGTTTTGCGTTGCCGCCTTTTGGTGGCATCATGCCCTTACCCATAAATCCGTTGATAGCGTGTTCATAAAGCATGTCATTGCCCTGAGCGATTCGAGCTGTCCAACCTTCTGCATCGCCGTATTTAGGCGCACCTGCAACACCTGTTGTATGACAAAGTGCGCAGCTCGCTTCATAAACTGCTTTTCCATCAACACCGCCACTTGCTGCCATTTCTGCTGGTTCAGCTGTCGCTGCCATCGCAACCGTTCCGCCTACTGCAGTGATCATATAATCAACCGCGGCTTTGACATCATCATCAGAGAGATCAGCACGACCACCTTTTGCTGGCATCATTGAGCCAGATGCACCGGTATAACCATTAATAGCGTTTGAATATAACTTATCATTGCCTTGTGCGAGGCGATCTGCCCATGTTGCTTTGTCACCTTGTTTAGGTGCGCCAGCCAACCCTTGGGCGTGACAAGCAAAACAAACACCGTCGTAAATCTCTTGTCCTTTTCCGCCTGAAGATGAAGAGGCCGGGGCTTCTGTACCGCCACTTTCACTGGCGACATTGACTTCACCAACGGGTGCTGTGTTTTCTTTTACCGCTTCTTCTGAAATTTCTTCACCTTTATCAGATGAACATGCACCGATTAAGAATGTGGAAAAAAGAAATACTGCAAATGCTGTAGGCTTGCAAACTTTTCGAATAGTCATAAAAGGCTCTCTTGTTAAATATTGGTTTAAAAATGTTGTTTTTTTATAGTCGTTATTTGTGTGAGTATACAGTTTGAAAAGCGTTTAAGAAACTAAATTAAGGATCAAATCTAGTTGGAATACAGACGTTTCTGTAGCTACATCATGGAATGTAGCCTCTAAACATGTTGGATCAAATAGATACAAATAAAGTCTTAACTTAATTTATAGCACGCCAGGAAATAGACCCTTAATACCATTAGCAATAAATTCCACTGCAATAGCCGTTAGAATCAGTCCCATAACGCGGGTAAAAATATTGATCCCGGTGTTTTGTAATCGGCCTGTTATCCAAGGCATTAATAATAGAGCGATCCACAAGACCATACATAGAATCACAATATCCGCGGCGACGAGCATATAATGACCAACATCTGATCCTTGATGGGCAAAAAGAATCACCGTGCTGATCCCCCCCGGGCCAGCAAGCACTGGCATAGCAAGAGGGACAACCGCAACTGATTCTTTTGAAGCGCCCTCGAGAATTTCTTCATCTGTTTGAGCCGTTCCACTGGGGCGTGCATGCAACATGGAAATCGCCATTAATAACAACAAAATCCCACCAGCGACTCGAAAGGAATCGATCGAAATTCCAAAAAAACTCAGTAGTAGCTCTCCAATAAACAACGACACCAATAATATGATGCAAACCGAAACAGCAACCATCTTCGCGATGCGTTTTCGCTCCGCGTTCGTTTCATGAAGTGTCAAGGTAAGAAACACAGGAATGGCGCCAAGTGGATTGACGATGGCGATTAAACTGATCAGCATTTTCAGATATTCAGTGTGCTCAAGCATGATCCAGATCTCAGTTGGGCTTAATACCATTGTAGCTGATTAGAAAATATTAGTGATTTACTGGAGAAAAATATTCGTAATACTTTGCTTAAATAACTTAACTTTTTTTTAGTTACCTCTTCATAGAGTAATTAAAAGTTTTGTTTCTAAGTTATTCAAGCAGAGTTTCTTTCCGGTAGAGTGATGCTAAAATCATGACAAACAAAATAAAATATACGGATATGAACAAAATTGTTTTTTTAATAACCACGATATTACTTTTATCTTCTTGTGCAAATATAGAACAGATAGATAATAAAACACGTCAGTACGGATCTAACAAACCAGAGTTTGTGGTTAATAAAATAAGCATTCAATCTTATAGCTTAAAGTATTATGGTAGTTCTTCCGTTTCTGAAAAAGATGCGGTAAACAATTGGAATAAAAAAGCCAATTCACTTTGTGGTAAAAAGAAGGCATCAACGACTATCATCAATAATGAGGCTGTAACTTACCTTAAGCGAGGACACGAATCGCAGCCGTCGGATCAAGGTGCACTCGTAGCTGTGTGTGTGTGTAGCTACGGGAGGTGTTGGATGTGCATTTGCTTCACTGGTCGCCGATGGCGCAAGCGGTGGAGATGGAAGGTCGTGCCGATTTGTAGATGGACAGGTTCTATGTAGATGATAGATAGAGTTTTAATGAGCCTCATCCCAATTATCCCCAACTCCTGTATCAACCACTAACGGCACATTTAATTCTGCAGCAGAAGTCATAATCGATTCAATTTTTTCTTTGACTGGATCAATTTCTTTTTCTGCAACTTCTAGTACTAGTTCATCGTGAACTTGCATGATCATTTTTGCATCAATGTTTTCTTCGTTTAACCATTGATCAACTTTTATCATCGCGAGTTTTATGATGTCGGCGGCGGTGCCTTGCATGGGTGCATTGATCGCGGTGCGTTCTGCATATTGTCGGCGCTGGCCGTTTCGGGAATTGATCTCGGGCAAGTACAAGCGTCGGCCAAAAACGGTTTCTACAAAACCTTGTTCGTGGGCAAGTGCGCGCGTGTCATCCATAAATGTTTTTACTGATGGATAACGATCAAAATATAGATCGATATAGTCTTGCGCTTCACCGCGAGCGACATCTAATTGTTTGGCTAGGCCAAATGCAGACATGCCGTAGATCAAACCAAAATTAATCGCTTTTGCGGCGCGGCGTTGGTTGGTTTCTACATCTGCAAGTTCGACATTAAACACTTCTGCTGCGGTGGCTTTATGAATATCCTCACCGTTTTTGAAGGCTTCGAGTAAGCGCGCATCACCGGATAAATGCGCCATGATGCGCAACTCGATCTGCGAGTAATCCGAGGCGATTAGTTTGTAACCTTCTGGAGCGATAAACGCTTGTCTTATGCGTCGACCTTCTTCCGTTCTGATTGGAATATTTTGTAAGTTTGGATCAGATGATGAGAGTCGCCCTGTCGCAGCAACGGCTTGATGATAGCTGGTATGAATACGATCGGTTTTTTGATTTATTTGTAGTGGCAGTTTATCGGTGTAGGTCGATTTTAATTTGCTTAAGCTTCGATTTTCGAGGATCAATTTTGGTAGTAAATATTCCTGTGCAAGTTCTTGTAAAACATTTTCTGCGGTGGAGGGCTGGCCTTTGGGTGTTTTTGAAATGACCGGCAATTCTTTGTCTTCAAATAAGATTGCTTGGATCTGTTTTGGGGAATTCATGTTGAATGGTTTGCCAGCATCTTCGTAGGCTTGTTCTTCTATTTCCAGCATACGTTTGGCTAATTGCTGACTTTGATTTTTCAACATTTTTGCATCAACTTTTACGCCGTTTCGTTCGATGCGAGAAAGAATCGAAACTAGCGGTAATTCAATCTTTTCAAGAATAGCGGTTTGATTTTCTCGTGCTCTTAATTCTGGAAAAAGTCTTTGGTGTAGTTGTAACGTGATGTCGGCATCTTCAGCAGCGTAAGGCCCAGCTTGTTCTAATGGGATTTGATTGAAGGTAAGTTGCTTTGCGCCCTTTCCGGCAATGTCTTCAAAATGGATCGTGTTTAAACCTAAATATTTTAACGCCAGTGCATCCATATTATGTCGTGTCGCGGTGCTGTCCAGCACATAGGATTCGAGCATAGTGTCGAATTCAATACCATTTAGTTCGATGTCGTGATTGGCTAAAACATTTTTATCGTATTTTAAGTTTTGGCCAATTTTTTTCTGATCAGGATCTTCCAAAATTGGTTTTAACTTTCCGAGTAAAATGTCGCGACTAATTTGATCTGGTGCGCCGAGATAATTGTGACCACAGGGAACATAAGCGGCTGCGCCTGGTTTCACTGCAAAAGAAACGCCGACGATTTCAGCTTGCATATAATCAAGGCTGGTGGTTTCGGTATCAAATGCAAAATGATCGGAAGATTTAAGTTTTTCGATCCATCGATCTAATTGCTCTTCAGTAAGCACAGTTTCGTAGCCAGTTGTAATGGATTCATTTTTTTCTGATTCTGATATATCAATATCAGATCCAGCTTGTGGCGTATAATCCTGAGCGCTTGATAATTCTCTTAACCAGGTTTTAAATTCGAGTTGAGTATATAAATCAATCAAGGTTTCTTTTTCTGCTGTTGTCGGGATTAACTCTATCGGTGTTTGATCTAGTGGGACATCCAGAACTATGGTCGCGAGTTGTTTTGACAAAGGAAGTTGATCCAAAGCGACGCGTAAATTTTCACCCACTTTGCCTTTTATATTTTCGGCATTTTCGATCACGCCATCAAGAGAGCCATATTCGTTGATCCATTTGACTGCGGTTTTGGGGCCGACTTTTTCAACGCCAGGAATGTTGTCGACTTTGTCGCCCATCAATGTCAGGTAGTCAATTATTTGATCTGGCTTAACCCCAAATTTTTCTACAACACCTTCGTGATCCATCAACTTTCCATTATTCATGGTGTTGATCAAAAACACATTGTCATCAACTAATTGAGCCATGTCTTTGTCGCCGGTGGAAATAACCGTGTGTATGTTTTCTTTACTTGCTTGTGCGGACAGTGTGCCGATAACATCATCGGCTTCAACATTGTCGATGACTAATAATGGCCAACCACTTGCTATGATCAATTCATGTAAAGGCACAATCTGACATCGGAGATCTTCATCCATCGGTGGTCGGTTGGCTTTGTAGTCTGGAAAAAGATCATTACGAAATGTTTTTCCTTTTGCGTCGAAGATCACCGCTAGATATTTCGGATCAAAATCGTTGATCAATTTTCGCAGCATATTCATTACGCCATGAATGGCACCGGTCGGTTGACCTTTGGAGTTTGTCAGCGGTGGAAGAGCATGAAAAGCGCGGAATAAATAGGACGAGCCATCAACTAATATAAAGGTATCTTTTTTCACAGTGTTGTCTTCATTGGTTTGGGGTAAAATGCACATTATGAATGATCAAACCAAAAGCCTCCATGCCTCTCGGTTGATGGAAGGAAAAGAAAAAGACAATGTATCTATGCCAGAATCTTGGAAAATTTTTCAGATCATGGCGGAATTTGTTGAAGGTTATGAAAAACTCGCAGGCATAAAACCTTCGGTGAGTATTTTTGGATCGGCCAGGTTTAGCCCAGATCATAAATATTACAAATTGACAGAAGAGATTGCCTATAAACTTTCAGAGTCAGGGTTTTCTGTCGTTACTGGTGGTGGGCCGGGTGTGATGGAAGCAGGGAACAAAGGCGCATTTGCAGGACCATCGCCCAGTGTTGGTTTGAATATCGAGTTGCCACACGAACAATCTGGTAACCCATATCAAGATATTGGAATTACTTTTCGGCATTTTTTCTCGCGCAAAGTGATGTTTGTGAAATATGCGTCGGCCTATGTTGTATTGCCCGGTGGTTTTGGTACTTTGGATGAATTGGCTGAGATATTGACGTTAGTGCAAACAGGCAAGTCTGCAAAAATCCCCATTGTTCTGGTGGGTTCAGATTTTTGGAAAGGTTTAGTGCAATGGTTTAAGGATTCACTGGTTGAAAATGGCACGATTAGTGCCAATGATTTAGCTCTATTCACTGTTGTCGATCGGGCGGACGAAGTGGTAGACACTATTTTTGAATATTACGATAAACGTGGCTTTGAACCGTCTGGGGAAGAGCAAGAAGCATTACTGCAACTTTAAGAGGGAAAAGAAAAATGCAGAAGAAATTGCGACAATTAATTTTCATCACAGTTTTAGGTATCGCTGCAGGTTCACATGCAGAACAACCGGCAAATCTAGAACCATTACCAGATGCTCCTCGACCTCCTGATATTGTTGATTCAGGTGAAACACTAGAGCCGGAAATTACCATTATCGATAGAGAAGAAAAAGTCATTGAAGAATATCGACTGAACGGCCATCTCTATATGATCAAAATCACACCTGCATTTGGTCCTTCCTATTACATACTTGATCAAGATGGTGATGGAAAAATGGAAACGAACATGAGCGAGATCTATTCTAATTTCGTTGTGCCTTCGTGGGTTATTTTCAGCTGGTAAAGGAAGTTATAGAAATGGTTGATGTATGCGAAGTGACAGAAGGGTTTGCAGATAGGGGTTTGCCGTTTGATGTGCCGACAACTATTCCAGAAGATCTTGATGATGATCAAAAAGAAGAACTTTATGATCGAATAGCAAAACTCCTTAAGAAAGAGGATGCGATTCTTGTTGCACACTATTATGTGGATGCTGAGTTGCAAATTTTAGCCGAGAAAACAGGTGGCTATGTTTCTGATTCGCTAGACATGGCAAGATTTGGAACTGAAAGTGATGCTTCTACGCTAGTGGTAGTCGGTGTACGTTTTATGGGTGAAACGGCGAAGATCTTAAATCCTGAAAAAAGAATATTAATGCCCGAGTTGGATGCTAACTGTTCACTCGATTTGGGTTGTGAAGCAGAGGAGTTTTCAATATTCTGCGATGAAAACCCTGACCGTACTGTGATTGTCTATGCTAATACCAGTGCAGCGGTTAAGGCGCGTGCAGACTGGATGGTGACGTCTGGGAGTGCCGTAGATGTTATAAATCATTTGCAAGAGAGGGGAGAAAAGATCCTTTGGGCACCCGATAAATATCTCGGTGATTATGTTCAGCGACAAACAAATGCGGATATGTTGCTTTGGGATGGATCTTGTATTGTTCATGAATCTTTCAAGGGTTCTGAACTTGCAAAAATGAAAAAAGCTCGTCCAGAAACTAAAATTCTCGTTCACCCAGAATCCCCACCGAATGTGATCGAGCTTGCAGATTTTGTTGGATCGACAACAGGTCTAATCAACTACGCTAAGGGTTCTGACGCTAAAGAATTTATCGTTGCAACTGATCGAGGGATCTTCCACAAAATGAAACAAGCTGCGCCAGGGAAAGTGTTTCTTGAAGCGCCAACAGCAGGTGAAAGTGCAACTTGTCAGAGTTGTTCACATTGTCCATGGATGGCTATGAATAGCTTAACCAAATTAGCTGATTGTTTAGAAAAGGGTACTAATGAAATATTTGTCGATGAAGATGTTCGTGAAAAAGCGGTTAATTCTATTACTCGTCTACTCGACTTTTCGAAGTCGCAAGGACATGTAATTTATGGCAATAACGACGCCTGATGGTGGCAAATAATACTGAAGCTGTGGTTTTGATCCACGGTCTTTTTATGAATGGCTGGGATATGTCATTACTGCGATCCCGAATTGCAGATGCAGGTTATTCTACGTATCAATTTTCATATCATTCGACAAGTGCCAATGTGGAAGAGATTACGTCTGAACTAAATGAGTTTATTGAGAACATTCATTCAGAAACGATCCATTATGTTGGTCATAGCCTCGGTGGGCTTGTTATTCGTCACTTCCTAAAACGATATCCAAACACGCCTAATGGTCGGGTCGTTACATTGGGCTCGCCACATAATGGTAGTAATGCGGCACATTTCTTAAATCGCTACGAGTTCACTTCAAAAATTCTCGGAGAAAGTTTGAATACAGGGCTTTTGGGAAATGCGCCTCCTTGGTCTGGCCGTAGAGAATTGGGTTCTATTGCGGGTAACGTTGGCTTCGGAATGGGGGTTATTTTTCCAGATTTAAAAGAACCTAATGATGGCACTGTCTCCGTTGATGAAACGAAGCTGGAAAACATGGCCGAGCACTTATTAATTCCAACATCACATACAGGATTGTTGTTATCGAAGAGTGCAGCAGATCAGACACTTTATTTCCTCAAACACGTGAGATTTGCAAATTAATGGGTAAGATTTAGAAAAATACTTGATTTTAATCAAGCATTCGCGGTTGACACGGTTTTGAATATTTTTGATAATAGTCGGCTGTCGGTTTGGAGGGGTGGCCGAGTGGTTAAAGGCGACGGACTGTAAATCCGTTCTCTCAGAGTACGCTGGTTCGAATCCAGCCCCCTCCACCATTGATGGAGATGAAGATCGCAAAGTGGGTTGCGGTGTGAAGATTAATTAAGGCTTTGGGATATGTAGTTTAAAATAAAGTGGTTTTAACGATGCGGGTGTAGTTCAATGGTAGAACGTCAGCCTTCCAAGCTGAACACGTGGGTTCGATTCCCATCACCCGCTCCAAATACAATAAGGAAGATGCTGCAAGCTTCGTAGCTCATATAGCTCAGTGGTAGAGCACTTCCTTGGTAAGGAAGAGGTCACCGGTTCAAGTCCGGTTATGAGCTCCACCTACTCCAAGCACATAAGAGTGAGATGATAGTTTTTATTATATCGATATTTAAGTGAAGTAAGCGTTAGGGAACATTTGTAATTAATTTCGGGGAGTGCCTCAAGATGTCTAAGGAAAAATTTGAACGAACGAAACCACATGTAAACGTCGGAACGATCGGCCACGTAGATCATGGTAAGACGACGTTAACGGCGGCGATAACGACGCATCAAGCGAGCAAATTTGGTGGCGAAACCAAAGCATACGATCAAATCGACAACGCCCCTGAAGAACGAGAGCGAGGTATCACCATAGCAACGGCGCATGTGGAATACGAAAGTGAAAATCGACACTATGCCCATGTAGATTGCCCGGGACATGCGGATTACGTCAAAAACATGATCACCGGCGCGGCGCAAATGGACGGCGCAATCCTTGTATGTTCAGCGGCCGATGGCCCAATGCCGCAAACGCGAGAACATATCCTATTGTCACGCCAGGTAGGTGTACCTTACATTCTTGTGTACATGAACAAAGCCGACATGGTCGATGACGAAGAACTGATCGAACTGGTCGAAATGGAAATCCGAGAACTCCTCGACAGCTATGACTTTCCTGGAGATGACACGCCAATTATTATAGGCTCTGCGCTGAAAGCCCTAGAAGGCGACAGCAGTGACATCGGTACACCGTCAATAGACAAACTGGTTGAAGCACTCGACAGCTACATCCCTGAGCCGGAACGTGCGGTAGACGGCGCCTTCATCATGCCGATAGAAGACGTGTTCTCTATTTCAGGCCGGGGTACAGTAGTGACCGGGCGAATCGAACGGGGAATAGTTCACGTTGGCGATGAAATAGAAATCGTTGGTATCAAAGACACCCAAATAACGACGTGTACCGGTGTTGAAATGTTCCGTAAACTACTCGACGAAGGTCAGGCAGGCGACAACGTTGGCGTACTGCTTCGCGGTACAAAACGGGAAGAAGTGGAACGAGGTCAGGTGTTAGCGGCGAAGGGCTCAATCAACCCCCATACTCACTTTGAAGCAGAGCTTTATATCTTGTCAAAAGATGAGGGAGGCCGACACACGCCCTTTTTCAACAACTACCGACCCCAGTTTTACTTCCGTACGACAGACGTAACGGGGGCCTGTGAATTACCTGAAGGAACTGAAATGGTGATGCCGGGTGACAATGTGAAGATGACGATTAAATTAATCGCTCCGATAGCGATGGATGAGGGATTACGCTTTGCTATCCGTGAAGGTGGCCGTACTGTGGGTGCGGGTGTTGTTGCTAAGGTTATTGAATAATAATAAGTAAAGATCAGAAATGGCTCCCGGTTTTACCTGGAGCCATTTGTCATTTTTTGGGAAAGATAAAAAACAACAGGCCAGTAGCTCAATTGGCAGAGCGACGGTCTCCAAAACCGTAGGTTGGGGGTTCGATTCCCTCCTGGCCTGCCATCTTTAATCCCGAAGGGATCGAGAAGGCGGGTTATACGAGTGACTGTTGTTGATATTGGGTAAATTATGAATTCTAAGGTAGAAACAAAAGCTTCACCGCTTGATACAGTAAAGTTGGTTGTCGCATTATTGATCGTGATTACCGCAGTGGTAGGGTATTACTACTTTGCTGATCAATCGCAGCTTTTCAGGGTGTTAGGTATGCTTGCCGCAGTCGGTGTTGCGGTTGCAATTGCGTTTCAGACTGAAAAGGGTCGAGGGATTTGGAGTTTTATTCATGATGCTCAAATAGAAGTTCGTAAAGTAGTCTGGCCGACAAAACAAGAAACCATTCAGACGACACTTATCGTATTATTCGTGGTATTCGTGGTAGGGGTTTTTCTCTTTTTCCTGGATATGGGCTTGTCCAAAATCGTTAGTCTAGTCACTGGGGTTGGGGGGTAGTTCGATGTTACTAAAGTGGTATGTAGTACACGCCTATTCTGGCCATGAAGAGCGAGTTATGAACTCGTTAAAAGAGCGAGCTGAGCGGTTTGAAATGGAACACTTCTTCGGCGATATTCTTGTACCTACTGAAGAAGTAGTTGAAATGAAAGGTGGTGAAAAGAAAAGTAGTGAGAGAAAATTTTTCCCAGGCTATGTGTTAGTTCAAATGGAGATGAATGATGACACCTGGCACATGGTTAGAGACACTGATCGTGTAATGGGTTTTATAGGTGGAACTAGCGAAAAACCGGCGCCTATATCAGAAAAAGAAGCCGATGCAATTTTGCAACGAGTTCAAGAAGGTGTCGATCAACCGGCTCCAAAAGTATTGTTTGATGTTGGAGCTTTGGTACGAGTTATTGATGGCCCATTTGCGGATTTCAGTGGTGTTGTCGAAGATGTTAATTACGAGAAAAGTAAATTGACAGTATCAGTTTCAATATTTGGACGATCAACTCCGGTAGAGTTGGGTTTTGATCAAGTAGAGAAAGAATAGGGATTTGTTTTTTAATTGAGTTTGAAAAAGCAAGTCTAAAGATAAACATTTTTCAACTGATGGGGAGCCGAAAGGCGTTTGAACCCGGGGAGAAGAGAAGTGGCTAAGAAAATAGAAGCCTACATTAAGTTACAAGTGCCTGCTGGCCAGGCCAATCCAAGCCCGCCTGTTGGTCCTGCATTAGGACAACATGGTGTAAATATTATGGAATTTTGTAAAGCATTTAATGCTCAGACTCAAGGCACTGAACCTGGTTTGCCGATCCCTGTCGTTATTACAGTCTATGCTGACAGAAGTTTTACTTATGTTACTAAAACACCACCTGCGGCTGTTTTGATTCTGAAGGCGGCTGGCCTTAAAAAAGGTAGTGGTACTCCAAATACTGACAAAGTTGGTAAGTTAAATCGTGCGCAACTTGAAGAGATTGCGAAAACTAAAGAGCCTGATTTAACCGCATCTGATGTTGATGCTGCAGTACGTACAATTGCAGGTACTGCCCGTAGCATGGGAATTGAGACGGAGGGCGTTAACTGATGGCTAAGCTAACAAAGCGTGCGAAGTTAATCGCAGAAAAGGTTGAAGCAGAAAAGGTCTACACGATCGAAGAAGCGTTACAAATTTTAAAAGACGTTTCATCTGTTAAGTTTGATGAAGGTGTCGATGTTTCAGTTAATTTGGGTATTAACCCAACTAAGTCGGATCAAAACGTCCGAGGTTCTACTGTTCTTCCTAATGGTACGGGTAAGACTGTACGTGTTGCTGTTTTTGCTGAAGGTGACAAAGCTGATGCTGCAAAAGAGGCAGGTGCAGATATTGTCGGTATGGATGAACTTGCTGATGAGATCAAAAAAGGCATGATGGATTTTGATGTGGTTGTCGCAGCACCAGAAGCTATGCGTGTTGTAGGCCAGTTGGGAACATTACTTGGGCCTCGAGGTTTGATGCCTAATCCTAAAGTTGGGACTGTAACACCCGATGTTGCCACGGCTGTTAAAAATGCTAAGGGTGGTCAGGTTCAATACAGAACAGAAAAAGGTGGCATTATCCATGGGACGATTGGTAAGCTTTCGTTTGATGTTAATGCATTAAAAGAAAACCTTGTGGCTCTTATGGAAGATTTGAAAAAAGCTAAGCCAAGTTCAGCAAAGGGTGTCTATTTGCAGAAGGTTTCCGTTAGCAGCACGATGGGGCCAGGCTTGGAAGTCGATATAGCATCGATTTCGTAAAATAAGATCTGCGATATCAAAATTTAGTAAAAAACTTTGGGCGGCTAGATCAAATATATATTTGTTTTAGTTGTCGTCAAAGACCGTAGGGGTTTTTTGTTCAGATTGATGTTGAATTATTTGAATAGAAAGCTTAATTAGGAAATATATCTACCCCGCGCAGACGGTGCTTCCAAAACAGATGAATACTCTGGTTGGGTGCCGTAAATGGGTCTCATTAATATTTATTTTTAAACATTAATGGGGCATTTATGGAGAGAGTATATTTGTGGTCTAAAGACTACGGTGTACTCAATCAGGAGAAATAAACGTGCTTAATCTTGAACAGAAAAAAGCAATTGTAGCGCAAGTTGCAGAGGTTGCATCAAGTGCACATTCTGCAATAGCGGCGGAATATGCCGGTGTCACTGTTGAGCAAATGACCAGCCTTCGTAATGCTGCACGAGGTGGAGGTGTTCACCTTCAAGTTGTGCGAAATACGCTTGCGAAAAGAGCACTGGAGGGCACTGACTACGAATGTATGTTAGATGGCTTAACGGGGCAATTGGTTCTGGCATTTTCTCAGGAAGATCCAGGTGCGGCAGCGCGAGTTATTAAGGACTTTGCAAAGGATAATGACCAATTAGTAGTTAAGATGGTTTCTATCGGTGGCAAATTACTTGAGCCGGGCGATATTGCTGCGCTTGCAAAATTACCTACATACGATCAAGCAGTATCACTTTCAATGGCAGTTATGAAAGCACCAATCGAAAAATTCGTTCGTACGTTGAATGAACCGCATGCGAAATTGGTTCGAACTATCGCTGCTGTGCGTGATCAAAAACAAGCTGCTTAACGCTACAAAACAATTAATTAACAATTACGGAGTATTTATCATGGCTGTAACTAAAGACGATATCCTGGAAGCGATTTCCAATATGTCAGTAATGGACGTTGTTGAACTTGTTGAAGCAATGGAAGAAAAATTTGGCGTATCTGTTGCTGCAGTCGCAGCTGCACCTGCGGCCGCTGCTGCTGATGGCGGTGCTGCTGCTGAAGTTAAAGATGAGTTTGATGTTGTAATGACAAGTTTTGGCGAGAACAAAGTTGCTGCGATTAAAGTGGTTCGCGCAATTACTGGCTTAGGTCTTAAAGAAGCGAAAGAAATGGTTGAAGGTGTTCCTTCAACGATTAAAGAAGCTGCTACTAAAGACGAAGCAGAAGACATTAAGAAACAGCTCGAAGAAGCTGGCGCTGCTGTCGAGCTTAAGTGATATTTATTGCAATTAAGCAATAAGCTGGCTGGTGGTTTTTCGCTACCAGCCTTTTTGCGCTTCCATAGCGCTGTTAAGTTTTAACACAGTCTTATTTTTAGAGGACGATCATGGCATATTCATATACTGAGAAAAAGCGAATTCGTAAGGGTTTTGGACAACAGCAAGCCATTATGGAAGTACCCTATTTACTTGCAACTCAGATTGATTCTTTTCGCAAATTTCTTCAGGCAGAAGCAGATCCAGAGTCGCGCACAAATGTAGGTTTACATGCTGCGTTTAAATCTGTATTCCCGATTGTTAGTCATTCAGGTTTTGCGATACTTGAATATGTTAGTTATCGACTCGGTAAACCCGTTTTTGACGTTAAAGAATGTCAAGTTCGTGGTTTGACTTATGCAGCGTCTTTACGAGTAAAGTGTCGTCTGGTTATTTATGACAAAGAGTCAGGCGCAGAAAAGAAAGTAAAAGATATTAAAGAACAAGAAGTTTATATGGGTGAACTACCATTGATGACTGATAACGGCACGTTTGTTATTAATGGTACTGAACGGGTTATCGTTTCTCAGCTACATCGATCACCAGGCGTATTTTTTGATCATGATCGTGGTAAAACGCATTCTTCTGGAAAGCTATTGTTCTCAGCACGTGTGATCCCATACCGTGGTTCATGGCTCGATTTTGAATTTGATCCAAAAGATTATGTTTACGTACGAATAGATCGTCGACGAAAAATCCCTGCGACGATATTGTTGCGGGCTCTCGGTTATAACAACGAACAAATCTTGGAAATGTTCTTCGACAATACCGAGTTTAAAGCAGTGAAAGAAGGTTATTCAATGGCGCTTATCTCAGAGCGGCTGCGAGGCGAAACGTTGTTTTTTGATCTTGTCGATAAAAAAGGCGAAGTTATTGTCGAAGCTGAGAAGAGAATCACTGCACGCCATATAAGACAAATTGAAAAGGCTGGTCTGAAAACAATTTCCGTACCAGCGCAGTATTTGATCGAAAAGGTGATGGCTAAAGACATCATTGACACGTCAACGGGCGAATTAATCTGTGAAGCAAATGCTGAGATCACTGAAGAATTGCTTGAAAAATTGGCAGAAGCCAAGATCAAAAAGTTCGAAACGATTTATACCAATGAACTTGATCAAGGTCCCTATATTTCTGATACATTGAAAATTGATCCTAGTAAATCTGATCTTGAAGCACAGGTTGAAATCTATCGAATGATGCGACCAGGTGAGCCACCAACCAAAGACTCTGCTGAGAACTTGTTTAATAATTTGTTTTTTACCAGTGATCGGTACGATCTGTCAGCGGTAGGGCGAATGAAATTTAATCGTCGTCTTGGTAGAAATGAAGTAGAAGGTGAAGGTATTCTTTCTAAAGAAGATATCACCGATGTTTTAACGACATTGATCGATATTAGAAACGGAAATGGAATGGTCGATGATATTGATCATTTAGGTAACAGGCGTGTTCGTAGTGTTGGTGAAATGGCGGAGAATCAATTCCGTGTTGGATTGGTTCGTGTAGAACGTGCGGTTAGAGAACGATTGACACTTGCAGATTCAGAAGGCTACATGCCGCAAGAATTGATTAATGCACGTCCGGTATCTGCAGTTGTTAAAGAGTTTTTCGGTTCAAGCCAACTTTCGCAGTTTATGGATCAAAATAATCCGTTGTCAGAAGTTACACACAAACGTCGTGTTTCTGCGTTAGGCCCTGGTGGCTTGACTAGAGAACGTGCTGGTTTTGAGGTACGTGACGTACACCCAACGCATTATGGCCGAGTCTGCCCGATTGAAACGCCAGAGGGTCCAAACATTGGTTTGATCAACTCTTTGGCTATTTATGCAAGAACGAATGATTATGGTTTCTTAGAAACTCCATATCGTAAAGTGAAAAATGGCAAAGTGACTGATGATGTTGAATATCTTTCAGCCATTGAAGAGGGCCAGTTTGTAATCGCTCAAGCGAATGCTCAGACGGATAGTCGAGGTAAGATGATAGAAGATCTGGTTCCGTGTCGTCATTTGAACGAAACAACACTTTCGTCACCTGATAGAGTGGAATATATGGACGTTTCGCCACGTCAAATCGTATCAGTTGCGGCTTCATTAATTCCATTCTTAGAGCATGATGATGCAAATCGTGCGTTGATGGGTTCAAACATGCAGCGTCAAGCTGTACCTGTTTTGAAAGCTGAGAAACCATTATCAGGGACGGGTATGGAGCTTGCGGTTGCTCGTGATTCAGGTGTTACTGTTGTTGCATCACGAGGTGGTGTTGTCGATTCGGTAGACGCTAGCCGTATTGTGGTTAGAGTTAATGATAAAGAAACCGAAGCAGGTGAATCAGGTGTTGATATATACAATCTGACTAAGTATACGCGTTCAAATCAAAACACTTGTATAAATCAGCGGCCACTGGTATCTCTTGGTGATGAAATATCCCGAGGTGATGTGCTTGCTGATGGGCCATCTACAGATATGGGTGAGCTTGCACTTGGACAAAATATGTTGGTGGCATTTATGCCATGGAATGGTTACAACTTCGAGGATTCGATTTTAATCTCGGAAAGAGTTGTTCAGGAAGATCGTTATACCAGTATTCATATTGAAGAACTTACTTGTGTTGCTCGTGATACTAAATTGGGCGCAGAAGAAATTTCTGGTGATATTCCTAATGTCAGCGAAAGTGCGCTTTCGAAGTTGGATGAATCAGGCATCGTTTATATCGGAGCTAAGGTTCAGCCTGGTGATATTCTGGTTGGTAAAGTGACACCTAAGGGTGAAACACAATTAACTCCAGAAGAAAAACTACTGCGAGCAATTTTTGGTGAGAAAGCCGCCGATGTTAAAGATACATCATTGCGTGTTGCTTCAGGCAAAAGTGGAACGATCATTGATGTCCAGGTATTTACTCGTGATGGCGTAGCAAAAGATGCTCGTGCAATTTCGATCGAAAAAACAGAAATGGCGAGAGTTAGACTGGATCTTGATGATCAGCAAAGAATTCTTTTGGAAGACGTTTATCAACGTGTTGAAAAATTATTATCAGGTGCGGTTGCAAACAAAGGTCCAAAAGGGCTTAAGAAAGGCACAAAGATCTCTAAGGATTACCTGCAAGATCTAGAAAGAGAAAAATGGTTTGAGATTAGTCTTGAAAAAGATAAAGCAAACGAAGAACTCGAAAGTGCCGCTGCCCAAATTGAAGAGCAAAAGATTGCATTTGAAAAATTGTTTGAAGAAAAACGTATCAAACTAACCAGTGGTGATGATCTTGCTCCTGGTGTACTGAAAATGATCAAGGTTTACATGGCAGTAAGGCGCGTTACTCAACCGGGTGACAAAATGGCCGGTCGACATGGTAACAAAGGGGTTATTTCTAATATTGTACCTGTAGAAGATATGCCACACATGGAAGATGGTACACCAGTCGATATTGTTTTGAATCCACTTGGTGTTCCTTCTCGTATGAATATTGGACAAGTGCTAGAAACGCATTTGGGCTGGGCGGCGAAAGGGTTGGGTCTCAAGATTGGAAAAATGCTTGATGCACAAACGAAGATTGTTGAGCTCAGGAAATTCCTTGATTCGGTATATAACAAAACTGGGAAGCAAGAGGCGCTTAAAGAATTTTCGGATCAAGAGGTTTTAACCTTGGCAGGAAACCTTAGAGGCGGTGTACCTATGGCTACGCCAGTATTTGATGGTGCAACTGAAGAAGACATTAAGGATATGCTTGAATTAGCTGATCTGCCACGAACCGGTCAAATGACACTTTTTGATGGCCAGACTGGTGAAAAATTTGAACGGCCGGTGACTGTTGGATACATGTATATGTTGAAGCTAAATCATCTTGTAGATGACAAAATGCACGCGCGTTCGACAGGGCCTTACAGCTTAGTAACTCAGCAACCACTGGGTGGTAAAGCTCAATTTGGTGGGCAGCGTTTTGGTGAAATGGAAGTTTGGGCATTAGAAGCCTACGGCGCATCTTATACTTTACAAGAGATGCTCACCGTTAAGTCGGATGACGTTCAAGGCAGAACTAAAATGTACAAAAATATTGTTGATGGTAATCACTTTATGGAGGCCGGTATGCCGGAATCATTCAATGTGCTACTGAAAGAGATTAGATCTTTGAGTATTGATATTGAACTTGAACGCCGCGACTAAGCCCGACTACATAATTTTGGTCCTCAAACTGGAGGCAGTGACTTGAAAGATTTATTAAATTTTCTTAGACAACAAACTCACGTTGAAGATTTCGATGCGATCAGCATTGGTCTTGCTTCACCGGAGAAGATCCGTTCTTGGTCCTATGGTGAAGTTAAAAAACCAGAGACGATTAATTATCGTACATTTAAACCAGAGCGTGACGGGTTATTTTGTGCAAAAACATTTGGTCCTGTAAAAGATTTTGAGTGTCTTTGTGGAAAATATAAAAGACTTAAACATCGTGGTGTAGTTTGTGAAAAGTGTGGTGTTGAAGTCACACAGGCAAAAGTGCGTCGTGATCGAATGGGTCATATCGATCTCGCAAGTCCAGTAGCACATATCTGGTTTTTAAAATCGTTACCGTCACGTATGGGTCTTTTATTGGACATGACTTTGAGGGATATCGAACGGATTCTCTATTTTGAAGCATTTGTGATTGTCGATTCAGGGATGACAGGCTTGGAAGTAGGCCAGCTATTATCTGAAGAGAATTACTTGGAAGCTGTAGAAGAATATGGTGATGACTTCACGGCAAAAATGGGTGCGGAAGCCGTTCTTGATCTTTTGAATGATCTTGATCTTAATGAAGAGATAGCAAGTATTCGTGAGGCATTACCTACAACAAGTTCTGAAACCAAACTCAAAAAGATGACTAAGCGCTTGAAGTTAATGGAAGCGTTTGTACATTCTGGTAATAAACCAGAATGGATGATCTTACGAGTGTTACCTGTTCTACCACCAGAATTACGACCGCTTGTTCCTTTGGACGGTGGACGTTTTGCTACTTCTGATCTGAATGATTTGTATCGGCGAGTTATTAACCGAAATAATCGTTTGAAACGCCTTTTAGATCTGAGTGCTCCAGATATTATCGTACGTAACGAAAAGCGTATGTTGCAGGAATCTGTTGATGCGCTTCTTGATAATGGACGACGTGGTCGAGCGATTACAGGTACTAACAAACTGCCTCTAAAATCATTGGCAGATATGATCAAAGGTAAGCAGGGTCGTTTCCGTCAAAATTTGCTTGGAAAGCGTGTGGATTATTCAGGTCGTTCGGTTATCGTTGTTGGTCCAACGTTACGTTTACATCAATGTGGTCTACCTAAAAAAATGGCGCTTGAGTTGTTCAAACCATTTATTTTTAGCAAGCTCGAAAGGTTGGGTATTGCGACAACAATCAAGGCTGCCAAGAAAACTGTAGAACGTGAAGGGCCAGAAGTATGGGACATTTTAGAAGATGTGATCCGCGAGCATCCGGTCATGTTGAATCGAGCTCCCACTCTACATAGATTAGGCATTCAAGCATTTGAACCAATATTGATTGAAGGGAAAGCAATACAGCTTCACCCATTGGTTTGTACTGCGTTTAACGCTGATTTTGACGGTGACCAAATGGCTGTCCATGTACCTTTGTCTATTGAAGCACAGCTTGAAGCTCGAACGTTGATGATGTCGACCAATAATGTATTGTCGCCTGCGAACGGTGAACCGATTATTGTTCCTTCGCAAGATGTTGTACTTGGCCTTTACTATATGACTCGTGAATCTATTAACGCTAAGGGTGAAGGTATGATCTTTTCTGATCTTGCCGAAGTTGTTCGTGCTTATGAATCTCACGCAGTTGGTATTCACGCCAAAGTTAAAGTTCGAATAGAAGAAGTTCAGTTTGTAGCTGGCGAACGTAAGACAACTAGACGTATTGTCGATACAACTATCGGTAGAGCAATGTTGTCAGAAATTTTACCTGAAGGTCTTTCTTTTGACCTTGTAAATCGTGAGATGAACAAGAAAGCAATTTCGAATTTGATCAACAGTTGTTATCGTGAGTTGGAAGTTAAAGACACAGTCGTCTTTGCTGATAAGTTGATGTATAAAGGTTTTAAAATGGCAACACGATCGGGTGTTTCAATTGGCATTGAAGACATGGTTGTACCATCTACAAAACCAGAAATTATGGCACAAGCTGAAGCAGGTGTTCGTGAAATTGAAGATCAGTATGCAAACGGTCTTGTGACGAATGGTGAGCGATATAACAAGGTTGTTGATATTTGGTCTCATACTAATGATAAAGTTGCTAAAGCAATGATGGATGAGTTGGGATCAGAAACTGTTATTGATAGAGAAGGAAACGGTGTTAGTCAGGCTTCCTTTAACTCTATTTATATGATGGCTGATTCTGGTGCTCGTGGTTCCGCAGCACAGATTAGACAGTTGGCTGGTATGCGTGGTCTTATGGCTAAACCTGATGGATCAATTATCGAAACACCTATTAAGGCAAATTTCCGGGAAGGACTCGATGTTTTGCAGTACTTCATATCTACTCACGGTGCTCGAAAAGGCCTTGCTGATACCGCACTGAAAACAGCTAACTCAGGTTATTTAACACGTCGCTTAGTTGATGTTGCTCAAGATTTGGTTGTCACTGAACCGGATTGTGGAACTGCAGATGGTATTGAAATGATTCCAATCATTGAAGGTGGTGATGTTGTAGAGCCACTACGTGAACGAGTGCTCGGACGAGTGGTTGCTGAAGACGTATACAAACCTGGTGGCGATGTGCTTGTTGCTGAACGAGGCGTACTATTAGATGAAGCATGGCTTGATAGGCTTGAGGAAAATAGCATTGATCAAATTAAGGTTAGATCAGCAATTACCTGCAAAACACATTACGGTGTATGTCAAGCTTGCTATGGCAGAGATCTTGCCCGCGGGAATGTAGTGAATATTGGTGAGGCTGTTGGGGTTATGGCAGCTCAATCAATTGGTGAGCCTGGTACACAGCTTACTATGCGTACTTTCCACATTGGTGGAGCTGCTTCTAGAGCAGCTGCAGTTAATAGTATCGAAGTAAAATCAAAAGGTAGTGTAAAACTCCATAACATCAAGCTTCTTGAGCGTGCTGATGGTAAATCTGTAACGGTTTCACGATCAGGAGGCCTTGCTGTAATCGATGAAAATGGTCGAGAAAAAGAACGTTATAAGGTTCCATATGGTGCAGAGCTGTCGATCAAAGACGGCGGTGAAATAGAGGCTGGTCAAGTTGTAGCTAACTGGGATCCGCATACTCATCCAGTTATTACAGAGGTAAAAGGTGTCGTTATATTCAGTGATATTATAGAAGGTTCAACGGTTGTCCGTGAAGTTGATGATATCACTGGAATGACCAGCTTGGTTATTACTGATCCAAAACAACGTGCTACAAGCACAAAAGATCTGAAACCTACGGTTAAATTAGTAGATGGGAAAGGAAAAGATCTAATGATACCGGGGACGAAAATCCCTGCTCATTATCCACTGCCAGCAAATGCTGTCATTGTTGTTTCTGAAAAGGGTGAAGTTAATGTAGGTGATGTTATTGCCCGCTTACCACAAGAGTCTGCTAAAACGCGTGATATAACCGGTGGATTACCAAGAGTTGCAGATCTGTTTGAAGCAAGAAAACCTAAAGAACCTGCTATTCTTGCTGAAGCTACAGGTACAGTTAGTTTTGGTAAGGAAACAAAGGGTAAACAACGTCTAGTGATTACCGATTCCGAGGGCGATCAAAATGAAACGTTGATACCTAAATGGCGTCACGTTAATGTCTTTGAAGGAGAGCATGTTGAACGAGGTGAAGGTATTGTAGACGGTGCTTCTGATGCACACGATATACTCAGACTGAAAGGTATTTTACCATTGACTGAATACATCGTTAATGAGGTTCAGGACGTTTATCGCCTTCAGGGTGTAAAAATCAATGACAAGCATATAGAAGTTATTGTTCGTCAAATGCTGAGAAAGGTTGAGATTGAGGCTTCTGGTGATAGTCGTTATTTGAAAGGTGAACAGATAGAGAAAGAGGCTATTTTAATAGAGAACGAGACAATGGTAGCCGAAGGCAAAGAACCAGCTGTGTGGCAGCAACTCTTGCTTGGTATCACGAAGGCATCACTTGCAACAGAGTCATTTATTTCTGCTGCATCCTTTCAGGAAACCACCCGAGTCCTTACTGAGGCTTCTGTTACAGGAAAAAGTGATGAACTGCGTGGCTTAAAAGAAAACGTTATTGTTGGGCGTTTAATACCTGCTGGGACGGGTTATGCATACCATCAAGAGCGACGTAAAAAACGTATTGATGAATTGCTTAACCTATCGGATATAGGTGATCTGGCTATTGCTAGCGATGTTACTGGTGGAATGGTATCAGACGGTGATACGGATTCAGCCATGACAGGATCATAGAAATACCGGTCAACTGAAAAAATAATTGACGTTGGCCTTGACAGGGGAAGGTAAGAAAAATACAATTCCGCCTCTTTGTTGACAGGGCATTATTTAATGCTTGGTCAGATGTATATAGACCATCGAAAGAATGTTGTGTAGCCATCATTATTTCGGTGGTTATTTTTTGTCTGATGACATTATATATACGTGTTATTTGGCATATGTGAAAGGATATTTGGATGACAACTATTAATCAGCTAGTCAGGAATCCGCGCAAGCGGCAACGGGTAAAAAGTAATGTGCCTGCTTTGGAGAGCTGTCCGCAGAAAAGAGGGGTGTGCACTCGTGTATATACAACGACACCTAAGAAGCCTAATTCTGCGATGAGAAAAGTTGCTCGTGTAAGACTTACTAACGGGCATGAAGTTACAACGTACATTGGTGGTGAAGGGCATAATTTGCAAGAACATTCAGTAATACTTATTCGAGGTGGTCGTGTGAAAGATTTGCCTGGCGTGCGATACCACACAGTTCGTGGAACACTTGATACTTCTGGTGTGGCTGATCGTAAGAAGGGGCGCTCTAAGTATGGTACCAAGCGTCCTAAGTCTTAAACTACAAACATAAAGAAAAATGAAGTAGTAAATTAAAGAGAAAGTAAATTAACCATGTCTAGAAGAAGAGCTGCTGATAAAAGAACGATACTGCCTGATCCAAAATTTGGAGATGAAACGCTTGCGAAATTTGTGAATATGGTAATGAAGGATGGCAAAAAATCAACAGCTGAAAAGATTGTTTATGGAGCACTAGATAAGATGAAGGACAAAGGTTTGAACGAACCTTTAGAAGCATTTGGGACTGCTTTAGAAAATATACGGCCACGCGTCGAAGTTAAATCTCGCCGTGTTGGTGGCGCAACTTATCAGGTGCCTGTTGAAGTGCGTGCAAACCGCCGTACTGCGTTAGCAATGCGTTGGTTGGTCGAGGCTGCTCGGAAACGAGGAGAGCAAACAATGGGGCTTCGAATTGCAGGTGAGTTGATGGATGCATACGAAAATCGCGGTAATGCAGTAAAGAAAAAAGAAGATACGCACCGTATGGCTGAGGCAAACAGGGCTTTCTCCCATTTTCGCTGGTGATATTGTTGTAAGAGGGGTTTTCCTGTGGCACGTACCACTCCTATAGAACGTTATCGTAACGTTGGCATCATGGCTCATATTGATGCAGGAAAAACGACGACGACGGAGAGGGTGCTTTTTTATACTGGGATATCTCATAAAATTGGTGAGGTTCATGATGGCGCTGCTGTCATGGATTGGATGGAACAAGAGCAAGAGCGTGGGATTACAATCACCTCTGCTGCAACAACCTGCTTTTGGCGGGGTATGGATAAGGGTTTTGATGAGCACCGTATAAATATCATCGATACTCCTGGGCATGTCGATTTTACTATTGAGGTAGAGAGATCGCTCAGAGTGCTTGATGGCGCGGTCGCTGTTTTTTGTGCTGTGGGTGGTGTTGAGCCACAGTCTGAAACGGTGTGGAGACAAGCCAATAAATATCAAGTGCCTCGAATGGCATTTGTAAATAAGATGGACAGGGCAGGAGCGGATTTCCTGAGAGTGGTTGATCAAATAAATGGCCGCTTAGGTAGCAGCCCAGTTTGTTTACAATTGCCAATAGGTGCTGAAGAAAATTTTGAAGGGGTTGTAGACCTCATTAAAATGAAAGCGCTGTATTGGGATGAGGCGACTCAAGGCACACGATTTGAAGAGCAAGAAATTCCTGATGCTATGCAGGAAGAATGTTCCAGCAAGCGTGAGCTTTTGGTAGAGGCTGCGGCAGAAGCTTTTGATAGTTTGATGGAAAAGTATCTGGAAGGTGAAGATCTTACAGACGCAGAAATCAAAAAAGGCCTTCGAGCTAGAACACTAAAGAATGAAATAGTTCTGGTTTGCTGCGGATCGGCCTTTAAGAATAAGGGTGTTCAAGCAATGTTGGATGCCATAGTAGAGTACATGCCATCTCCAATTGATGTGCCGGCAATAAAAGGCATAGTAGATGGTAAGGAAGAGAATGAGGTAGAGCGACCCGCTGACGATGAAGCACCATTCGCAGCATTAGCTTTTAAGATTGCGACAGATTCGTTTGTTGGAACCCTAACTTTTTTTAGGGTTTATTCGGGTGTGTTGCAAACTGGGGATACAGTTTGCAATCCAATTAAAGGAAGGAAGGAAAGAATTGGCCGTATCCTGCAAATGCACGCCAATAGTCGTGAAGAGATTAAAGAGGTTCGGGCTGGCGATATAGCAGCTGCTGTAGGTTTGAAAGATGTAACAACGGGTGAGACCTTATGTGATATTAAGGAATCTATAACGTTGGAGCGTATGGAGTTTCCAGATCCTGTGATTTCGGTTGCAGTAGAGCCAAGAACAAAGGCCGATCAGGAAAAGATGGGTGTTGCATTAACTAAGTTAGCGCAAGAGGATCCATCGTTTAGAGTTAAGACTGACGAAGAATCAGGGCAAACAATAATTTCAGGTATGGGTGAGTTGCATCTTGATATTATCGTCGACCGTATGGAGCGAGAGTTTGGTGTTGAGGCAAATATTGGTAAGCCTCAAGTTACCTACCGAGAAACTATACGAGAAGTAGTCGAGAAGGCTGAAGGTAAATTTGTTCGACAGTCTGGAGGTAGAGGCCAATATGGTCATGTAGTTTTTAAAATCGAGCCTGGTGAATTAGATTCTGGTTTTGATTTTGTAAACGATATAGTTGGTGGATCTGTACCCAAGGAATTTATTCCTGCTGTAGAAAAAGGGGTCCGAGAACAGATAGGAAACGGAGTTGTTGCTGGATATCCAATGGTTGATATCAAAGTAACACTCTACGATGGTTCTTATCATGATGTTGACTCGTCAGAAATGGCATTTAAAGTAGCTGGATCTATGGGGTTTAAAGAAGGGGTTACTAATGCAAGGCCTGTACTTTTAGAGCCGGTTATGAAAGTTGAAGTTGTTACTCCAGAAGAATATTTGGGGTCAGTGAATGGCGATTTAAACCGTCGTCGTGGAATATTGCAGGGTACGGAAGACAGTCCCTCGGGTAAGAATATTAGAGTTGAAGTTCCACTGAGTGAGATGTTTGGGTATGCAACAGCACTCAGGTCATCCACGCAGGGTAGGGCAACCTATTCGATGGAATTTGCTCGTTATGTGGAGGCTCCTCGAAATATCGCGGATGCAGTGATAAACCAATATAGTTAAAAGATTTTGAAATTAAATTAATTGAGAGAATGAAAAGGGGTACCTGACGTGTCTAAGGAAAAATTTGAACGAACGAAACCACACGTAAACGTCGGAACAATCGGCCACGTAGATCATGGCAAGACGACGTTAACGGCGGCGATAACGACGCATCAAGCGAGCAAATTTGGTGGCGAAACTAAAGCATACGATCAAATCGACAACGCCCCTGAAGAACGAGAACGGGGTATTACTATCGCAACGGCGCATGTGGAATACGAAAGTGAAAATCGACACTATGCCCATGTAGATTGCCCGGGACATGCGGATTACGTCAAAAACATGATCACCGGCGCGGCGCAAATGGACGGCGCAATCCTTGTATGTTCAGCGGCCGATGGCCCAATGCCGCAAACGCGAGAACATATCCTATTGTCACGCCAGGTAGGTGTACCTTACATTCTTGTGTACATGAACAAAGCCGACATGGTCGATGACGAAGAACTGATCGAACTGGTCGAAATGGAAATCCGAGAACTCCTCGACAGCTATGACTTTCCTGGAGATGACACGCCAATTATTATAGGCTCTGCGCTGAAAGCCCTAGAAGGCGACAGCAGTGACATCGGTACACCGTCAATAGACAAACTGGTTGAAGCACTCGACAGCTACATCCCTGAGCCGGAACGTGCGGTAGACGGCGCCTTCATCATGCCGATAGAAGACGTGTTCTCTATTTCAGGCCGGGGTACAGTAGTGACCGGGCGAATCGAACGGGGGATAGTTCACGTTGGTGATGAAATAGAAATCGTAGGTATCAAAGACACCCAAATAACGACGTGTACCGGTGTTGAAATGTTCCGCAAACTACTCGACGAAGGTCAGGCAGGCGACAACGTTGGCGTACTGCTTCGCGGTACAAAACGTGAAGAAGTGGAACGAGGTCAGGTATTAGCTGCCAAAGGCTCAATCAACCCTCATACTCACTTTGAAGCAGAGCTTTATATCTTGTCAAAAGATGAGGGAGGCCGACACACGCCCTTTTTCAACAACTACCGACCCCAGTTTTACTTCCGTACGACAGACGTAACGGGGGCCTGTGAATTACCTGAAGGAACTGAAATGGTGATGCCGGGTGACAATGTGAAGATGACGATTAAATTAATCGCTCCGATAGCGATGGATGAGGGATTACGCTTTGCTATCCGTGAAGGTGGCCGTACTGTGGGTGCGGGTGTTGTTGCTAAGGTTATTGAGTGATCATGACTAGAATTGGAATAGGTAAAGGAAAATGAGTGATCAAGTCATCAGAATTCGGCTCAAAGCGTTCGATCATCGTTTGATCGATGTTTCAACTAAGGAGATTATTGAAACAGCGAAACGTACTGGGGCACAGGTGAAAGGTCCAATTCCTTTACCAACGAAAAAAGAACGTTTTACAATTTTGATCTCGCCACATGTAAATAAAGATGCTCGTGATCAATATGAAATAAGGACACACAAGCGGCTGCTAGATATCGTTAGCCCAACTGAAAAAACAGTTGACGCTTTAATGAAACTAGATCTTGCTGCTGGTGTAGATGTCCAGATTAAATTGAACTGATAGATAGAAGGTTAAAGAAAATGTCACTTGGATTAGTAGGGCAAAAACGAGGAATGACGCGTATTTTCACAGAGGACGGAGTGTCGGTTCCTGTGACAGTCATTGAAGTTGAGCCAAATAGAGTTACCCAAATTAAGTCGACTGAAGCCGATGGATATCGTGCTGTTCAAGTTACTACTGGATCAAAACACAGGAATCGTTTGGATAAATCACAAGCAGGAATTTATGCTAAAGCAGGCACCGATACAGGTCGTGGTTTATGGGAGTTTAGACTAGGTGAAGGCGAAGCAGAAGAGCTTAAATCTGGTGAGGAAATTAAGCTTGATATTTTCGAGCAAGGTCAGAAAGTTGATGTTATAGGAACGACGATTGGTAAAGGTTACGCAGGAGTTATAAAGCGACATAACTTTTCAATGCAAGATGCTACTCATGGTAATTCACTTGCGCATCGTCTTCCAGGTTCTATAGGGCAATGTCAAACACCTGGGCGTGTTTTAAAAGGCAAGAAAATGTCAGGTCATATGGGGAATGCAAGGCGTACTATGCAAAACCTTGAGATTGTAAGAATAGATGTTGAAAAAAATATTTTGCTTGTCAAAGGGGCGGTTCCCGGAGCTAAAGGTGGTGACTTGTTAATCAAGCACACCACACGTGTTTAAGGAAACTAGAGATGGATTTAAATTTACATTCATATAAAAAGGGTTCGGTCACAGGAAATGTTTCTGTCTCTGATAGTTTTTTCGGTGAAGAATATAACGAAGGATTAATTCATCAGGTTTTGACCGCATACTCAGCAGCATCAAGAACAGGTAGTAAAGCCAATAAGTCACGTTCAGATGTTCGTGGGGGTGGTATAAAACCTTGGCGTCAAAAAGGTACAGGGCGTGCACGTTCAGGTACTTCGCGTAGTCCAATCTGGCGCAGTGGTGGTGTAACTTTCGCAGCAAGGCCTAGAAACTATTCGCAAAAAGTAAATCGTAAAATGTATCGTAAAGCGATGGCTAGTATATTTTCTGAACTAGTACGCCTTGAAAGACTTCACGTTATAGATAACTTTGATATAGAAGAACCTAAAACAAAAGCATTGATCTCGAGTCTTAAAAAACTAAATGTAGGAGATGATGTTTTAATAATTACAGAAGAAATATCTGAGAATCTGTACCTTGCCTCGCGTAATCTTTATCACGTAGGCGTAGTAGATGTAGCAGGTATGGATCCTGTCAGTCTTGTAGGGTTTGGAAGTGTGATAATTAGCGAAGGTGCGGTTAATGCGCTTGAGGCAAAATACTTATGAATAGAGAGCAATTAAGCAGTATTTTGTTGTCACCACGAATTTCGGAAAAGACTGCCCGACTTGCTGATACGGCAAATCAGTATGTGTTTGATGTGTCTAAATCAGCAACAAAACCCGATATAAAAAAAGCAGTGGAAATAATGTTTGACGTTGAGGTTGCATCTGTTCAAGTTGCTAACCTAAAAGGTAAAACAAAGATATTTAAGAGACGAACTGGTAAGAGAACAGACGTAAAGAAAGCGTATGTTCGATTGAAACCAGGTTCTGAAATCGAATTTATAGCACCTGAGTAAGGATAAGGTTACAAACTAATGGCACTTGTAAAAGCAAAACCAACATCGCCAGGACGCCGAGGTCTTGTACGGGTTGCGACACCCGAACTTCACAAAGGTGAACCATATCGTCCGCTGTTAGAACAACAATCTAAAAAGTCTGGGCGAAATAACAATGGTCGAATTACTGTACGACATCGAGGTGGTGGCCATAAACAACGTTACCGTATTATCGATTTCAAACGTAACAAAGACGATATCGTAGCTAGCGTTGAGCGCATTGAATACGATCCAAATCGCACGGCTCATATCGCACTTCTGTCATACGCAGATGGTGAAAAACGATATGTAATTGCTGCGAAGGGTATGAAAGCAGGTGATGAAGTGTCTTCAGGCGTTTCAGCAGCAATTAAAATAGGGAATACCCTTCCACTAAGGAGTATACCTGTAGGTAGTACAGTTCATTGTGTAGAACTTAAACCTAACAAAGGTGCGCAGATTGCACGAAGTGCTGGTACATCAGTACAACTTGTTGCAAGAGAAGGCGCTCATGCCACTCTGAGATTAAGATCTGGTGAGATGAGAAAGGTTTTGGTAGATTGCCGTGCAACTATTGGTGAGGTTAGTAATAGTGAGCATTCATTACGTTCATTAGGTAAAGCGGGTGCTACACGTTGGAGAGGTGTCAGACCTACCGTCAGAGGTGTAGCAATGAATCCGGTAGATCATCCACATGGTGGTGGTGAAGGTAGAACATCTGGTGGCCGCCATCCAGTTAGTCCGTGGGGCTTACCTACCAAAGGTAAGAAAACTAGAAAGAACAAACGAACTGACAAGTTAATTGTTAGACGCAGAAGTAAGAGATAATTAGGAGTAATAGCGGTGGCACGTTCCATAAAGAAAGGCCCATTTGTTGATCATCATCTTCAAGCTAAGATTGAAAAGGCGAGAGAGACAAACGACAAAAAACCAATCAAAACCTGGTCTCGGCGTTCCATGGTATTACCAGACATGTTGGGATTAACGATTGCTGTACACAATGGTCGCCAACACATGCCAGTGTTCGTTACAGAGAATATGGTTGGACATAAACTAGGTGAGTTTGCGATGACGCGTACTTATCGTGGTCATGTAGCTGATAGAAAAGCCAAATAAAGAGAAAGGTAAGAATTGTGGAAACTGTAGCAAAACTAAAACACGCAAGGATATCAGCTCAAAAGGCCAGGTTAGTCGCGGATCAAATCAGAGGTTTGAATGTTGATCAGGCAATTAACCTTTTGACTTTTAGCACAAAAAAAGGTGCCGGTATTATTAAAAAAATACTTGAGTCAGCAATTGCAAATGCAGAGCATAATGATGGCGCAGATATAGATGAATTAATCGTCAGCAAAATCCATGTAGATGAAGGCCCGATATCCAAGCGTTTTAGAGCTAGAGCGAAAGGTCGTGGTAATAGAATTTTAAAACGAACCAGCCATATTACGCTGGCTGTAGAAGAGCAGACTTAGAGAGAACTTATGGGACAGAAAGTACATCCAACAGGCATTCGACTTGGTATTGTGAAAGACTGGAATTCGACTTGGTATGCAGATAATCGTAACTATGCGGAATATCTAAACACAGATTTGAAAGTCAGAGAGTTCTTACAGAATAAGTTAAAACATGCGTCAGTAAGTCATATTCAAATTGAACGGCCTGCAAACAATGCTCGTATTATTATTCACACTGCTAGACCTGGAATTGTGATCGGTAAAAAAGGTGAAGATATAGAACAGTTAAGGAAAATAGTTTCTTCAATGATGGGGGTGCCCGCTCATGTAAGCGTTGAAGAAATCAGAAAACCAGAATTAGATGCATATTTAGTTGCTGAAGGTATTGCAAATCAGCTTGAGCGTCGTATTATGTTTCGCCGCGCAATGAAGCGAGCAGTTACAAATGCTATGCGTTTAGGTGCAGAAGGAATACGTATAAATGTTGCGGGTCGTCTAAATGGGGTCGAGATTGCGAGAACACAATGGTATAGAGAAGGTCGAGTACCTCTACATACATTAAGAGCCGATATTGACTATGGTACAGCTGAAGCGTTGACTACCTATGGAATAATTGGAATTAAAGTCTGGATTTTTAAAGGTGAAATAGTCGACAAGGTCGAAGAAATTGCACCAATAGAAACAGAAGAAAGTAGCAAAGCTGGGTAAACAGGAGACTCTTAATGCTGCAACCTAAGCGAACTAAATTTAGAAAACAACAAAAAGGAAGGAACCGAGGGCTCGCGTTACGTGGGAACAAGGTAAGTTTCGGTGAGTTTGGTCTTAAATCTACTACTCGTGGAAGAATAACTTCTAGGCAGATAGAAGCTGCTAGACGGGCTATAACTAGGCATGTGAAGCGTGGTGCTAAAGTTTGGATAAGGGTATTTCCAGACAAGCCAATTACTAAAAAGCCACTTGAAGTACGACAAGGTAAGGGTAAAGGTAATGTTGAGTATTGGGTAGCCGAAATTCAACCGGGTAAAGTACTTTATGAAATAGAAGGTGTCGATGAAGAGTTGGCACGTGAAGCATTCAGATTGGCCGCTGCCAAACTTCCTGTAAGAACAACTTTTACTATTAGGACAGTATTGTAATGGAAGCTAAAGAATTGAAATCAAAGAATTCAGAAGAGCTAGAAAGATTACTTCTGGATCTCAGAAAAGAACAGTTTAGTTTACGTATGCAGCAAGGTACAGGTCAGGCTAATCATCCGCATTTATTCAAAAATTTGCGAAAAGATATTGCTAGAGTAAAAACTGTCTTGAATGAAAACAATTCTGGTAACTAGAATGACTGAAGAAACTAAAACAGCTAAAACAGTGATTGGTGAAGTCGTAAGTAACGGTATGGAGAAATCAATAACTGTTAAAGTAGAGCGTCAGGTAAAACACCCTCTTTATAAAAAGTACATAAAGAGATCCACAAAATTGATGGCTCACGATGAGAACAATGAGTGTAATGTTGGCGACACAGTTGCTATTGAGGCATGTCGGCCATTATCGAAACAAAAATGTTGGCGGTTACAAAAAGTTGTGGAAAAAGCTGCACAACTATAAAGCAGACATAATGTTATATATATTCAGGTTCAACCTGATCAAAAAGTTTAGCGGAGAAATTCAATGATACAGATGCAGTCAATGCTTGATGCCGCAGATAATAGCGGTGCGCGACGATTGATGTGTATCAAGGTGCTTGGAGGTTCAGGCATACGTTACGCGGCTATCGGTGATGTTATAAAAGTCACAGTAAAAGAGGCTATACCTCGAGGTAAAGTAAAAAAAGGCGATGTATACAACGCAGTTGTTGTACGTACTCGTAAAGGAGTTAGGCGGCCAGATGGTTCTTTGATACGATTTGATGGTAACGCAGCTGTTTTACTAGACAAACAATTAAATCCAATTGGTACTCGAATTTTTGGTCCAGTGACGCGTGAACTAAGAAGTGAAAAATTCATGAGAATCGTCTCGTTAGCACCTGAAGTACTTTAAGGTTCGTAGAAATAGTTATGAATAAAATAATTAAAGGTGATGAAGTTGTTGTTCTTACTGGCAGAAATAAAGGAGCCAGGGGAGCAGTATTACAAATCGTTTCAACAGATACAGTAATTGTTGAAAATGTAAATCTCATTAAAAAACACACAAAACCTAATCCTCAAGTAGGTGAGCCAGGTGGCATTGTAGAAAAGGAGGCGGCCATTAATATTTCCAATGTCGCAATCTACAATCCAGCGACGGGAAAATCTGACAGAGTGGGAATAAAAATACTTGAAGATGGGAAAAAAGTTAGATATTTCAAATCGAATAACGAAGTTGTTGATATCTGATATACAGGCTGAATTATGACTAGATTACAACAAACCTATAAAGAGACTATTGTACCTAAACTACAAGAACAGTTTGGTTTCAAAAGTTCTATGGAAATACCTAAAATTACTAAAGTCACACTTAATATGGGTTTGGGTGAAGCTGTTACTGATAAAAAGGTAATTGAGCACGCTGTGAGAGATTTGGAAAACATATCAGGTCAAAAAGCTCAAGTAATAATGGCTAAGAAATCTGTTGCGAACTTCAAAATTAGAGAAGGGTGGCCAAACGGAGCAAAAGTAACATTGCGAAGAGAGCGAATGTATGAATTTCTTGATCGTTTGATCAGTGTTTCTATTCCACGTATTCGTGATTTTAGAGGGCTTAATGGTAAATCATTCGATGGACGTGGCAATTATTCTTTCGGAGTAAAAGAGCAGATCATTTTCCCTGAAATCGATTACGATAAAATAGATACATTGCGTGGACTCGACATATGTATAACAACAACTGCTAAAAACGATGAAGAAGGTCGGGCACTGTTAAGTGCGTTCAACTTTCCGATCAAAAGCTAATTTTTCGGAGTAAAGTTTCTAATGGCAAAGTCATCCATGGTAAATAGAGAGCGAAAAAGAGCTCGTCTAGTAAAGCAATATTCAACAAAACGTGCAAAACTCAAAGCAATGTCAATAGACGAAAATCTGAGTGAAGAAGAGAGAATTAAAGCTAGAGTTGATCTGCAAAAACTACCAAGAGACTCAAGTGCCTCAAGAAAAAGAAATCGTTGCCAAGTTACAGGCAGACCACATGGGTACTATCGTAAATTTGGTCTATCTAGAAATAGATTGCGTATAGCGGCAATGAATGGTGATGTCCCAGGTTTGGTTAAGGCAAGTTGGTAGAGATAGATAATTAATATAGATTACGGAAGTTTAATTATGAGTATGCAAGACCCAATTTCAGATATGTTAACTCAAATACGCAATGGGCTTAGTGCTTCAAAACGTTCGGTTACTTTACCTGCATCTAGTAAAAAAGTTCGAATAGCAAACCTTTTAAAAGAAGAAGGATACATAACAGATTGCACTACTGACACAGTAGATAAGAAACCCGTTATGACTATAGAACTTAAATATCAAGATGATAAGCCTGTAATAGATATGATTAAAAGAGTTAGCAAACCTAGTCGACGAGTTTATTGTGGCAGTAACGAACTTCCAGAAGTACAAGGCGGTTTTGGTGTTGCAGTTATTTCTACATCAGAAGGTGTGATGAGTGACCGAGTAGCGCGTAAGCGCGGTATCGGTGGTGAAGTCATCTGTGCTGTATATTAAAACTAATTAATGGAAAGATAAGAGATGTCTCGTGTATCTAACAACCCAGTTTCTCTCCCTACAGGTGTTAAAGTAGGCTTGTCTGGACAGAATATAAAAATCGAAGGCTCGAAAGGATCACTTGAGCATGCAGTTCATGATTTAGTCAAAGTTATTCAAGAAGATGCAAGTTTAAAGTTCTCAGCTAATAGCTCTTCGAAACAAGCAAATGCACTTGCCGGTACAACACGAGCGGTTGTACAAAATATGGTTACTGGTGTTTCAGATGGTTTTGAAAAGAAGCTTGAAATAAACGGAGTTGGTTATCGTGCACAAGTACAGGGTAAAGTGCTAAACCTCACTCTTGGTTTATCTCATCCAGTAAATTATGAAATTCCTGATGGTATTTCAATTGAGGCACCAAGCCAGACTGAGATTATTGTTAAAGGAATTGATAAACAGAAAGTAGGTCAGGTTTCAGCAGAAATTCGTGCCTACAGAAGACCAGAACCATATAAAGGTAAAGGTATTAAATATGCGGATGAAGTCATCGTTCGTAAGGAAGCGAAAAAGGCCTAGGTAAAAGAAATGAGTAAAAAAGCTTCAAGAATACGCCGTTCAGTAAAGACACGTGCAAAAATTAAAGAGTTGAGAATACACAGGTTAACTGTGCACCGAACTCCAAGGCATATATATGCACAAATTATTGCACCAGACAATGGCTCAGTAGTCGCATGTGCATCATCGTTAGATAAAGAAGTGAAGGCTGATATCAAAAATGGTGGCAACGTCGATGCGGCAATATTTGTAGGAAAAGTAATTGCTGCTCGCAGCGTAAAATCGGGTGTTGAATCGGTCGCATTTGATCGATCAGGTTTTAAATATCATGGTCGTGTAAAAGCTCTAGCTGACGCTGCGCGCGAAGCTGGTCTGAAGTTCTAGTTGAATACTAGGGAAAAGGTAAATTATGGCAGTTAATACAGAACAAGGTGAAGGTTACATAGAAAAATTGGTTCATGTGAATCGCGTAGCTAAAGTAGTCAAAGGTGGCCGAATTTTTGGTTTCTCTGCCCTAACAGTCGTTGGTGATGGTGAAGGTAAAGTTGGTTTCGGAAGAGGCAAGGCTCGAGAGGTTCCTGTTGCTATCCAAAAAGCAATGGAAAACGCACGGCGAAATATGAAAAAAGTTCCACTTAAAGAAGGAACGCTTCAATATTCAATCACCTCTGAATTTGGTGCGGCTAAAGTTCATATGCAACCAGCATCAGAAGGAACCGGGATAATTGCCGGTGGTCCAATGCGCGCTGTTTTCGAAGCTGTTGGTATACACAATGTTCTTGCCAAGTGCATCGGTACAAATAATCCGATTAACGTAGTTCGTGCTACTATCAAAGGTCTTGTTGAAATGAATGATCCGAACTATTACGCCAGCAAGCGTGGAAAAACAGTAGAAGAAATTACGGAATAATAATGGCTAAGCAAAACGAACTGAAAGTAACTTTGTTGAAAAGTTTGAATGGTCGAAAGGTATCTCACAAGGCTTGTGTTAGAGGCTTAGGGCTAAGACGCATTCGTCACAGTGTTGTTGTGGCAGATACTCCTGAAAACCGTGGGATGATCAATGCAGTGACGTATTTGTTACAGGTTGAGGAAGTATAAAATGCAATTAAATACGATTAAGCCAAGTGCAGGCGCAAAACGATCTCGAAAAAGAGTTGGACGAGGGATCGGTTGTGGTCAAGGTAAAACTTGTGGTCGAGGTCATAAAGGACAACATTCAAGATCTGGTGGTTATCATAAAGTTGGTTTTGAAGGTGGTCAAATGCCATTACAACGACGCCTTCCTAAATTTGGTTTTAGATCTAGAAAGTCTCTAACAAGAGCAGAGATCAGGTTAAACGAACTTGTTATTGCAAATGTGGATGTGGTTGATCTAGATGCATTAAAAAACGCCGACATTATTTCTAATAAAATTAAAACAGTAAAAGTAATCCTATCTGGCGAAATTAATAAAGCAATTACACTGAAAGGAATTAAAGCAACAAAAGGTGCTAAAGAAGCTATCGAGGCTGCTGGCGGGAATTTGGAAAACTAGTGGCAAAAAAGAAACAACAAGCAGCATTACCAGGCGGGTTATCAGGTGTTGGTGAGGTGTCGGAGTTAAGGCAAAGGCTTTTATTTTTATTAGGAGCATTAATTGTATTTAGGATCTGTACTCACATACCGGTACCAGGAATAAACCCTTATGCATTAGCTGCGTTATTCGAGCAGCAGCGCGGCACCATTTTAGATATGTTTAACATGTTTTCTGGTGGTGCATTAGAAAGGTTCTCAGTAGTTGCCTTAGGAATAATGCCTTACATTTCTGCATCAATCATAATGCAGTTATTAACGGTTGTTCATCCTAAACTCGAACAATTGAAAAAAGAAGGTGAAGCTGGTCGGAGAAAGATTACTCAATACACTCGCTACGGAACAGTTGTATTAGCTACATTCCAAGCTTTAGGGATTGCTATTGCATTAGAAGGACAATCGGCGGGTGCACAAGGGTTAGTTATAGATCCTGGAATGGCGTTTAGATTGACAGCTGTAACCACATTAGTGACAGGTACGCTTTTTCTGATGTGGCTAGGAGAGCAGATCACTGAACGAGGCATTGGTAATGGCATATCAATAATTATTTTTGCTGGAATTGTGGCAGGTTTACCAGCTGCAATTGGTGGAACATTAGAGTTAGCAAGAACTGGTGAATTGCATTGGTTGATGGTGTTTGGTCTGTTTGGACTTGCTTTATTAGTGACTGCATTTGTAATTTTTGTCGAAAGAGCACAAAGAAGAATTACGGTTAATTATGCGAAAAAGCAGGTCGGGCGGAAAATGTATGGTGGGCAATCTAGTCATCTACCATTGAAATTAAATATGGCTGGTGTTATTCCACCAATTTTCGCATCTAGTATTATTTTATTTCCGAGTACTATTGCAGGTTGGTTTGGAAGTAAAGATGGCATGGGTTGGCTGAAGGATATTAGTACAACACTTTCACCAGGTCAGCCACTTTACGTAATGTTTTATGCAGCTGCGATAATATTTTTCTGTTTCTTTTATACAGCATTGGTTTTTAATCCACGAGAAACTGCGGACAATTTAAAGAAGTCTGGTGCATTTATCCCTGGAATAAGACCTGGTGAACAAACATCAAATTATATTGACGGTGTAATGACACGGCTGACAATGGCCGGTGCTATATATATAACCTTGGTTTGCTTGCTACCAGAGTTCTTAATATTAAAATTCAATGTGCCATTTTATTTTGGTGGCACATCATTACTGATAATTGTTGTTGTGGTTATGGACTTTATGGCTCAAGTTCAATCCCATCTAATGTCACATCAATATGAAGGTCTGATGAAAAAGGCTAACCTAAAAGGTTATGGTCGTTAAGGTTGTTTGAGGAATAGAAATGAAAGTAAGAGCATCAGTAAAAAAAATGTGCAGAAACTGTAAAGTAGTACGTCGCAAAGGTGTAGTTAGAGTAATTTGCAAAGATGGCAGACATAAACAAAGGCAAGGTTAAACCCTTGATTAAATGCGCATTAAAGAATAAAATTTCGCGCTTTTTCAGTATTAAACGGCAAGGTTAGGAGATTATAAGCATGGCTCGTGTTGCAGGGGTAAACATCCCGGATCAAAAACACACCGTAATAGCATTAACATATATATACGGTGTTGGGCGTAGTCGAGCTCAAGATATTTGCTTGAATACAGGAGTTGCTCCGAACCAAAAGGTTAAAGAGTTGACTGAAGAACAGCTTGAAAAGTTAAGAACTGCAGTTGCTAGTTTTCAGGTGGAAGGTGATCTTCGTCGAGAAGTTTCAATGAACATTAAACGTCTTATGGATTTAGGCTGCTTCAGAGGTATTCGCCATCGAAGAGGGTTACCTTTACGTGGTCAAAGAACGAAGACAAACGCAAGGACTAGAAAAGGTCCTAGAAAGCCAATCCGTAAATAATTAATAGAGCAGGTTTTTGTAAATATGGCTAAATCACCAGGACGAGTTAAAAAAAGAGCGAAAAGAACAGTAGTAGATGCTGCAGCTCATGTGCATTCTTCGTTTAATAATACGATTATCACGATTACAGATCGTCAGGGTAATGCTTTAGGTTGGTCTACTGCTGGAGGTAGTGGATTTCGCGGCTCCCGGAAAAGTACACCATTTGCTGCTCAAGTAGCTGCAGAAAACTTGGCTGATACTATGAACGAATACGGAATTAAAAATCTTGAAGTTTATATAAAAGGACCTGGGCCTGGCCGTGATTCGGCCGTTCGTGCACTAAACAATGCAGGATTTAAAGTTATTAACATAACCGATGTTACACCGATACCACACAATGGGTGTCGGCCACCAAAGAAAAGAAGAGTATAGAGTAGATACCCCATGGCTAGATACATAGGACCAAAATGTAAGTTAAGTAGACGACACGGTGTCGACCTTTTTTTAAAAAGTCACGCTCGTCCGTTAGAATCTAAATGTCAGCTAGAAAAAGCACCAGGCCAACATGGAGATAGCAGACAAAGAAGAATGTCTGATTATGCTGTGCAGCTAAATGAGAAACAAAAATTACGACAGATTTATGGCGTACTTGAGCGTCAGTTTAGGAATTACTACAAAAAAGCCTCAAAAATAAAAGGCTCTACAGGTGAAAACCTACTTAAACTATTGGAATGTAGATTAGACAACGTTGTGTACCGTATGGGTTTTGGCGCAACACGTGCTGAATCAAGGCAACTTGTCAGTCACAAGGCTATCTTGGTAAATGGTCAATCTGTAAATATTCCTTCTTATACAGTTAAGGCGGATGATGTTATTTCGGTTAGAGAAAAAAGTCGTAAACAGGTTCGCATACAAGATTCTTTAGTACTAGCAGAACAATTCGGTATCCCAGAATGGATGCAAGTGGATGCTAAGAAAATGGAAGGTTTATTTAAATCGGTTCCTGATCGTAGTGATTTACCTGCGGATATCAATGAATCACTTGTTGTCGAATTATATTCTAAATAATACTGGTTAGGAGAGATTACCATATGGGCACATCCGCTACGGAATTTTTAAAACCACGTGTTGTTGACGTTGAATTTGTCGAAGACAAGGTTGCGAAGCTAGTTCTTGAGCCACTGGATAGAGGCTTTGGACATACGATGGGGAATGCACTTCGTCGAGTACTTTTATCTTCTATCACTGGTGCAGCTGTTGTAGAAGTAGAAATTGAAGGTGTTCTTCATGAATATACTACGATTGAAGGCGTACAAGAAGATGTGACAGATATTTTGCTCAATCTCAAAGGTCTCGCAATTGAGATGCATGCAAAAGAAGAGTCAACGATAACAATAAACAAGAAAGGTCCAACTAATGTTGTTGCTGGAGATATTACAGTCGATCATGATGTTGAGATAGTAAATAAAGAGCATCATATTGCTACTCTCACTGAAGGTGCTGAGCTCAACATGACGATGAAAGTCAAGTCTGGTCGAGGATATGTTGCAGCTACAACACAAGTAAATGATGAAGACGAAGATCAAGCAATTGGAAGTTTGAAATTAGATGCTTCTTTTAGTCCGATACGCAGAGTTGCTTATGAAGTACAGAGTGCACGTGTTGATCAAAGAACTGACCTTGATCGTCTCGTTCTGGAAATTGAAACAAATGGTGCGGTTGATCCAGAAGAAGCATTGAAAGGCGCTGTTAAAATACTAATTGATCAATTAGCAGTTTTTGTAGATTTAAGTACTATGGAAGCAAGTGTTCCAGAGAAAGAGGAAGAAGTTGAAATTGATCCTATTCTATTACGATCAATTGATGATTTAGAATTGACTGTCAGATCAGCCAATTGTCTTAAAGCAGAAAGTATTTGTTACATCGGCGATTTGATACAAAGAACAGAAGTAGAGTTACTGAAGACGCCTAATCTTGGTAAGAAGTCATTGACTGAAATTAAGAGTGTACTCGCTGCACGAGGGCTTTCATTAGGTATGCGGCTTGAAAATTGGCCACCAAAAGATTTGATCGGTACGCTTACAGCTTAATTATTGATCAAAAATAAAGATAACATCAGGAAGTAAAGAAAATGCGCCATTTAAAAAGCGGACGAAAGCTAAATAGAAATAGTAGTCATAGAAAAGCTATGTTTAAAAACATGTCTAATTCACTGTTTCGTCATGAACTGATCAAAACAACTTTACCAAAAGCAAAAGAATTACGACGCACAGCTGAACCTCTTATTACACTCGCAAAAAAAGATTCGGTTGCTAATCGACGACTTGCCTTTGCTAGATTACGCGATAAAGAAATGGTCGCGAAACTTTTTACGGAGCTTGGTCCAAGGTATGCAAATCGTCCTGGTGGATATATCCGAATACTTAAATGTGGTTTCCGAGCTGGTGATGCGGCACCTATGGCAATCGTTGAGTTAGTCGATCGTCCAGAAGAAGTTGAAGAGGATATAGAAGAGTAAAGGTTACCTGGATATATTAAAATTAAAAAGCCGGTATAAAACCGGCTTTTTTTTGATCATTCCACTGTTATCAAGTGTAGAAGTTTAGACCCAATCTGACACATCACTAAATCAAGCGGAGCGTAGCGACGCTTGATTTAGTGAGAGTTACCCGCTTTGATGTAACTGCAACGTAAACATCAAAACACAAAGAGGTAACTCTCATGATTCATACTAATGACAAAGTTATAAAACATAAAGTTGGTCTACTCAATCTCGCTGAAGAACTCGGCAATGTCTCAAAAGCCTGCAAGATGATGGGTTTGTCCAGAGATACATTTTATCGCTACAAAGAAGCGGCTGATGAAGGCGGTGTAGAAGCCTTGTTTGATCGTAATCGGCGTACCCCAAATCTTAAAAACAGAATCGACCCGGCTATTGAAACCGTTGTGCTCGAGTATGCACTGGAAGAGCCCGCACATGGTCAAACGCGCACCAGTAACGAGCTGCGCAAACGGGGAACATTTGTCTCACCCAGTGGCGTTCGTTGTATCTGGCTTCGTCATGGTCTTGCTTGCTTTAAAGATCGCCTGAAGGCATTGTCTGATAAGGTAGCTGGTGAAGGCTTGATCCTCACTGAGTCTCAAGTCGCGGCGATGGAACGCAAGAAAGACGACGATGAGGCTTGTGGCGAGATAGAGACGGCACACCCTGGTTATCTTGGCTCGCAAGATACTTACTATGTCGGTACTTTCAAAGGCATTGGTCGGGTTTATCAACAAACGTTTGTTGATACTTACAGCAAGGTCGCTCACGCGAAACTGTACCCGACTAAAACACCGATTACGGCAGCTGACATGCTCAATGACCGCGTCCTCCCATTCTACGAAGAACAACGTTTGCCTATGTTGCGCATTTTGACAGATAGAGGGACGGAGTATTGTGGGCGAGCTGACCAGCATGATTATCAGCTTTATATGGCGTTGAACAATATCGAACACACCAAAACCAAGGTCAAATCACCTCAGACGAATGGTATTTGTGAGCGATTCCATAAGACGATCCTCAATGAGTTTTATCAAGTCGCTTTGCGTAAGAAAATTTACCAATCGATTGATGAACTGCAACTCGACCTTGACGAATGGTTGCTCAAATACAATACTCAACGAACTCACCAAGGCAAAATGTGCTGCGGGAGGACGCCGATGGAAACACTCATCGACGGACAAGCTATCTGGAAGGAAAAGTTTGTGAATTAAACTTAACCTGACAGTCGGTTACTGATAATTGGGTAACTGTCAGATCAAATCTGAATTTCTACATATCAAGGTAATGGGCGATATTTAACTCGTCGAGGTTGATCTGCATCATCCCCCAAGCGTTTCTTTCGATCTTTCTCATAATCAGAATAATCACCTTCAAACCAAGTAATCTGACTATCCCCTTCAAAGGCTAGAATATGAGTTGCTATTCGATCTAGAAACCAGCGGTCATGCGATATAACAACGACACAACCTGGGAAATTAAGTATTGCTTCTTCTAATGCCCGCAGTGTTTCAACATCAAGATCATTTGTAGGCTCATCAAGGAGTAAAACATTACCTCCTGAGCGTAACATTTTAGCGAGATGTACTCTATTTCGTTCTCCACCTGAAAGTTGTCCAATTTGTTTTTGTTGATCACCGCCTTTGAAGTTGAAGCGTCCGACATAACTTCTAGACGGGCATTCATAAGTGTCGACTTTAATAATATCTTGTCCATCAGAGATCTCTTCCCAGACAGTTTTTGTATCATCAAGTGAATCTCTAGATTGATCAACATAAGCAAACTTAACAGAATCGCCTACTTTTATTTCTCCTCCATCAGGACTTTCTTGTTCAGTCATAAGTCTAAATAAGGTTGATTTACCCGCACCATTTGGACCAATAATTCCAACAATACCCCCTGGAGGTAAATTAAACGTTAGTTGATCATAGAGAAGCTTATCTCCATAGGCTTTTTTAAGATTTGTTGCCGTTACAACAACATCGCCAAGCCGTGGACCTGGTGGAATGTATATTTCATTAGTCTCATTACGCTGTTGGAAATCTTTTGAATTAAGATCATTAAATTGTTGCAGTCGAGCCTTACTTTTTGCATGTCTTCCCTTAGCCCCTTTTCTTACCCATTCTAATTCTGCTTTAATTGCCTTCTGATGAGAGCGTTGTTGTTTTTCTTCATTAGCCAAACGATCATCTTTTTGTTCTAGCCAAGATGAATAGTTTCCTTCCCAAGGAATTCCATGACCTCTATCAAGTTCTAAAATCCAACCAGCGACATTATCTAAAAAGTAACGATCATGTGTAACCGCAACGACAGTGCCTTCGAATTGTTCGAGAAAACGTTCTAACCAGGCGACTGATTCCGCATCTAAATGATTAGTTGGTTCATCAAGCAATAACATATCTGGAGAAGATAATAGTAATCGACAGAGTGCGACTCGTCGACGTTCGCCACCGGATAATGTTGTAACATCAGCATCCCAAGGTGGTAATCGCAAAGCATCAGCAGCCATTTCAAGTTTTCGATCTAATTCCCAAGCACCTGCAGCATCAATGGCTGTCTGAACTTTTGATTGTTCTTCAAGTAACTGAGTCATTTGATCATCATCCATAGGCTCTGCAAAACGAGCATTGATGTCATCAAATTGTTTTAATAGTAATGCAATTTCAGCTACAGCTTCCTCGACATTCCCTCGAACATCTTTTGTAGGGTCAAGTTGCGGTTCTTGTGGTAGATAGCCTATATTTAGCTGCTTCATGGGGATGGCTTCACCATCAAATTCTTTATCTACACCTGCCATAATTTTTAGAAGAGTAGATTTTCCAGAACCATTAAGTCCAAGTACGCCGATTTTTGCACCAGGGAAAAAACTTAGTGAAATATCACGCAGGATTGTCCGCTTGGGTGGAACAATCTTATTGACGCGATTCATTGAAAACACATATTGTGCCATTAAATTACCTCATTTATTGAACAGGATTAACTAGGCTGTGATTTGATCTCGAGTAAAGACCCAATTATTATTTTCGGACAAAGCAGGGTCAAATTTATATCCATTTAAGCTAAAACTTTTGATCTTGTCAGGATCTTTGATTTTATTCTCAATAATAAAGCGACTCATTAGTCCACGCGCTTTTTTTGCATAAAAGCTGATCAACTTATAAGTACCATTTTTGTTATCTTTAAAGATCGGAGTAATTATTTCTGCTTCAATATTTTTAGTTTTTAATACTTTTGAATATTCGTTTGAAGCTAAATTAATAAGGACAGAATTTTTATCAAATTCATGGTTAATGGCCTCTGTTAATTTGTTGCCCCAGAATTCATACAAATTAGATCCTCGTAGGTTCGTAAAACGAGTCCCCATTTCAAGACGATAGGCTTGTATTAAGTCTAAAGGTTTTAATAAACCGTATAATCCTGACAAAACTTTCAAATGTTTTTGTGCAAATTGAATATCTTTTTTGTTTAGCGATTCGGCATCAAGACCAGTATAAACATCACCTTTAAAAGCATAGATACATTGTTTTGAATTTTTAGGTGTAAAAGGTGTTTGCCAAGACTGATTTCGATTGTAATTAAGTTCGCCCAGTTTTTCGCTGATCTTCATAAGTGAACTGAGATCGTGAGGACCGAGTTGTTTTAACTCATCCATTAACTGACAACTGTCTTCTAGAAAATCAGGTGTAGTATAGTCCTCGAACTTAGGTTTTGATTCAAAATCCAGTGTTTTAGCCGGAGAGATAATAATTTGCATGAGTAATCTCCATAAGTGATGTACCCTATTGTACAACTTTTTAGCATTATATTTGGAGGCACATTATGGTTGATGAAACCGAAAAATTAGCTCAAGCAATGTATGATCTTGGCGAAATCACCTTAGTAGAGATTACAGATAATCTAAAACAAGATCCTTTTGATCAACAAAAGATATACGAAAAATGGATTAAAGAAGAAGAATGGCAGTTACGTGATCAAGGTTTACCATTAGCAATTGGTTTGGATCCCGGCAAATGGCAAGAACTTTTTAAACTTGCTGGATTTGAAGAAATTGAAAATGCGGCATGGAATGCTTTGAAGCAATTATCCCCTACAGATCAAGGCCCAAATGTTCTTAATCCTGAAGATGAAGTTGAAAACTGGAAAGTAAACTCAGCTGAGTTTTATCGATGGTTGAATCAACAGGGGATTAGCGTACCAGATGCACTAGATAGCTTGATGCAGTTTGTAATGACTATCGTTAAAAAGCCCGTGAGCGAAGCAATGGCGGCTGATCAGGCTGGTGCAATTCCGCAAACTCGATCAAGCGATAGAGAGAAGGTACTAGGTGCGGCATTTAATATAGTCTCCAAAGAGCCCAATGCTTGTCGTGATGATTCAGGTTTAACCAATGGCAGTAAATTAGCCGAAATGATCGCAGCGCAATCTGTGCTCTGGTTTGAATCTTCAAAACCACCGATGAGTGTTAAAGACATGGGCGAGTTTTTGGAAAAATGGCTGGAGTGATCTTTCTAAAATGAATTTTATGGCAAAATCAAAGGTTAAAAATTTAAGGAGTAATCTGCAACTCAACTTTTTCAAATGAGTCACCTGTAAATAGAAATGAACCTAATACAGGCTCACCGTTCATCAGCGAAATAATAAAATAAGCGGTGCCAGGATATGCGGCTTCTTGCAAATCTTGATTCGATGGTAATGCTTCACTCCTGGGATGTGAATGATAAATTCCACACAGATGTTCTCCATGTTCACGCATGGTTTTCAGTGCAGAAATTTGTGATTGAGGCTGCATAAAAAAGGAAGTTGCGGGATCAACGGCAATGTTTGGAATTCGATATAAACTTACTGGTAGCTGTTCTTCGATAGCCATATGAGTTGCCAGTAAACCGCATACTTCTTCATCTGGTGTTTCTAAAGCATGATTGAACATATGCTTTTTGAGTTGCTGCGGTAATTTAAATAACATTTAGTGGCTAACTGGATCCACAAACAGGACAGTTAGGATCTTTTTTGTAATTCATCGTTTGAAATTCTGACGTTGTTGCATCAAACAGCATTAATTTACCGATTAGACTATTACCAATGTTGGTTATTAATTTGATTGCCTCCAAAGCTTGCATCGATCCGATAATGCCTAATAGTGGGGCAATCACACCCGTCAGGCTACAAGTCTCGTCTGAAAATTCATCATCATTGTATAAACAGCGATAACAAGGAGTAGCAGAATCACGATGATCAAAAACACTTAACTGCCCTTCGAAACGAATTGCCGCGCCAGAAACCAGTGGCGTTTTTGTTTCATGACATGCCTTGTTAACAGAAAATCGAGTTGCAAAATTATCACTACCATCGATAACGACAGCAACATTTTTTGTTTGCTGGATTAGTTCTTTATCATCCAGCTGTTTGTTAATAGTGGTAATTTTGCAATCAGGGTTTAATTCAAGAAGTCGATCTCTGGCTGATTCAACTTTTGCGCGATCTATATCATTCGTAGAGTGGACAATCTGTCTTTGTAAATTAGATAATTCAACGATATCAAAATCGACCAAAATCAAATGGCCTACACCTGCCGACGCCAGATACATAGAAACAGGAGAGCCTAGACCGCCCAAGCCGATCAATAAAACGGACGAATTCAGGAGTTTTTGTTGGCCTTCAATATCGATTTTCGGCAGCATGATCTGTCGGCTATATCGAAGTAATTGTTCGTCTTTCATTGATCTAAATATTGATGCCAGTGCCGCGGACGATCATCTTTTTTGGTTTTATTTTGACGTAATTGATAATAACAAACATAAACAGTTTGGACGTGCGTTTCCCACCCGCGTGGTGTTTCTTGCCACGCTTCATCTATTTTCTTTTTCCAGTCTGATATTTTCATAGAATGATCTTACAGAAAATTATTATGAGAATTATTCCAGCTCCAATCAAGGCCATTGCCCAAGTGTTACTCTATCAAGGTTAGCATAATCTTGCAGTGTTTCGATCGCTCGGAAACCACGACTATCCAATAATTTCTGAACAGTTTGTTTTTGATCATAACCGTGTTCAAGAACTAACCAGCCATTTTTATTTAAATGTTCAGGTGTTTCTTGAATGATTTCTCGTATGGCATCTAAACCATCCGGTCCACTTGTTAGCGCCAGCAAGGGTTCATATTGAACATCGCCTTGTTTCAAACAGGAATGATCGTCAGCAATATAGGGAGGGTTACTGACGATAAGATCAAAACTAGACAGCCCTAACGCCTCACACCAATGCCCTTGCTGTAGTTTGATATTTTTCAGCTGCAGTTGATCAATATTTTTAGCCGTAACCTTTAAAGTGTCTTCGAATATATCTGTCGCAAGGATTTCACAATCAGAATTCTCCGTGGCTATTGAAACTGCAATTGCACCGCTTCCTGTTCCTAGATCAGCAATAGTTTTGATTGAATGTTTTGTGAGCAAAGAATTTGCCAGTGCAACCAGATGCTCAGTTTCCGGGCGCGGAATCAGCGTGTTTTGATCAACAAATAAATCAAGCGACCAGAATTCGCGGTGTCCGGTTAGATGAGCAATAGGAATTCCTGAAACTCTTTTTTCTACCAGATCAGAGAATTGTTTCTGTTTTTGATCAGAAATAATTTCTTCAGGATATTTATATAAATAACTGCGATCAATATTGAAGACATGGCAAAGTAAAACCTGTGCATCAATCTGAGGAGATTCTGATCCGTACAGTTTTTTTTGACCCTGCTCAAGCAAGGTCGCGATGGAACTCATGCGGAGGCCATAGAGGCAAATAGATCGGCCTGATGTTCCTGAATAAGTGGCTCGATAATTTGATCAAGATCACCTTCTAAAATTTGATCAAGTTTATACAGCGTCAAATTAATTCGATGATCGGTAATGCGACCTTGAGGGAAATTATAAGTTCGGATCCGTTCGGAACGATCACCACTTCCAACCAGACTACGACGATTTTCAGCTTGTTCCGATTCTTGTTTTTCGCGTTCGGCCGAAAGCAATCTTGATTTCAGAAAGTTCATCGCGTGCGCTTTGTTTTTATGCTGCGAACGCTCATCCTGACATTCAACAACAACACCAGTAGGTAGATGAGTGATCCGGATGGCAGAATCGGTTTTATTAACATGTTGCCCACCCGCGCCAGATGCACGAAATGTATCAATGCGAAGATCAGCCGGATTAATTTCTATGTCATCGACTTCTTCAACTTCTGGCAAAATCGCGACAGTACAAGCGGAGGTATGAATACGACCTTGAGATTCTGTTTCAGGTACACGCTGAACTCGATGTGCACCAGATTCAAACTTCATTCTGGAATAGGCACCTTGCCCAATAACACGAATAATTACCTCTTTGTAGCCACCGATTTCACTAATGCTCTGACTGATGGGTTCTATTTTCCAGTTTCGAGATTCCGTATAACGTGTATACATGCGTAAAAGAGCGCCAACAAACAGCGCCGCTTCATCGCCGCCCGTTCCAGCGCGTATCTCAAGAAAAATATTACTGTCATCGGAAGGATCTTTAGGTAATAACAAGATCTGTAATTCGTGTTCTAGTGCTTTAATTTGGTCTTCAGCTTCTTTCAATTCTTCTGCCGCGAGTTCTCGCATATCAGGGTCAGAATCTTTGAGCATTTCCTGAGAACTAGTAATGGTTTCCTGATTCTCCTGATATTTCTGAAAGCAGAAAACGACAGGTTCTACTTCGGAATATTCACGTGAAAGTTCACGGAATTTATTTTGATCATTAATAATCTCTGGTGCAGAAAGCATGCCTTCCAGCTCTGTCTTACGTTCGGACAGGTTTTCCAGTTTTAGAATCAGGGAGTTTTTCATGAATAAAGTTCAGGTTGTTGTAGAAAAAGGGTAAAGCGTATCTTATAGATCAAGCAAGCCATTTTACCTGAAATAAAGATGAATTTGGGGCTTATCCCGAACCACGAAAAATCACGGGTTCGGATGCTTAAAAATGTTTTAGATATTATTAATCAGAACTGCTGAGTTTTTTCGTATCAGAATTTTGATCTTTAGCCATTACAAGGTTACCTTCGAAAATCGCACCTTCTGCGATGACTAAATCACGCGTGCTGACTTTGCCTTTGATCTTGCCTGTTTTAGCAATCTCAACCCGCGTAGCCGCAGTAATATCCCCTTCAAAGGTACCTTCTACAATACAAATATTTGTGACAACATTCGCCTCAACAGAACCAGCCTCACTAATTAAAAGTGTGCCGTTAATCCCTTTGATGGAACCATTCACCTTCCCATCAATATTAAGCGAGCCTTCAAAATTAATCTCACCCGAAAACTCAAAGCCTTGTCCCACAAGACCAATAGAATCCTTCATTACCTTTCCTCTAATAAATATTTAATACCGTAGGAAATATTCAGCATCTTTTATGCCAGCTAAGCAAGATATGGGCTAATAACATTTGTGAACGTGATGTTAAAGAGTAATTTTCCAAATTGGCCTATAAATAGAGGAAGCAGAAAATTTGAGTGTTCGTTATAAATACCACACCCAAATTAAGCTTGATTAGTTAGTATGAAACAAACTTAAGGTATTTTTTATTGTCGAGTTTTAAGATCTACTATTTGTATTTATATAGGTCAGTGGAACAGGCTTATTTTTTAGTACAGCTACTCCTAAAAAAATGGCACAAAAATTGAATGTACAAACACAGAAGCACCAAACATTGACACAACAGTCAGGCTAAAAAACTGAACAACATAATCTAAGACAACCCCTGGGGCAGACCGTATTTGTGGACTCCCTGGGTCTGCATAGGAGAGCCGCATTGAACATGCACCGCACATCTGCCCCAAGAACGCCACTCCCGACTTTCTTTCTCCTCAGTATTTTAATGAGTGCCAGCCAATCGGCATTTGCCGTCTGCGGCCCCTTAACCCAAGAAGCCGAAACAGGGACATTAAATGGTGATTTTGGTGTAGTCGCCGACAGCACCGCCAGCGGTGGCCAATACGTGGAAGTCCCGGCCAACAGCACCTCCACCCAAAGCGGACTCTCCAATCACTATACCGAATATTGCTTTAATGTCACCCAAGCCGGCACCTACCGAATTGAAGGCACCGCCCGCGCATCAAACAGCTCATACAACTCCTTCCGCGTGACCGTGAACGACAACCCAAGCAGTGGTCATGCCTGGGCCTTCAGCCACGGTAATGGCTTTGTGACCGAAGAAATAGCCGGTGGCAATGGCAGTGGCAGCCCCGAAGACTTCAGCCTAAACGCCGGTGACAACACCGTGCGCTTCTACCTGCGCGAAGACGGTGCCCAATTAGACAAAGTCCGCCTTGTCCTACAAGGTGGTAGTTCAAACAACACCGCCCCCAATGTCACCATCAGCAGCCCCAACAACGGCACCAACGTCACCCAAGGCAGCAATATAACCTTAACCGCCACCGCCAATGACACCGAAGACGGCAGCCTAACCAACACTATCAGCTGGAGCTCAAACCACGATGGCAGCTTAGGCACCGGTGGCAGCGTGAGCCTAAGTAATTTAAGTGCAAACACCCATACGATAACCGCCAGCGTCACCGACAGTGGCGGATTGTCTGGAAACAGCACTATCAGTCTTACCGTCACCGTCACGACTACCGGTGGCAGTACCGTCACCGACATCATCGTCGACAACAGCGATAACAACACCCACACAACCGGCACCTGGTTAAACTCAAGCACAACACCAACACACGATGGAAGCAACTCTGTTTATAGCAATACCAATGGCAGCTTTCGGTGGACACCGAACATTATCACCGCCGGAGAATACACCGTCTATGCCTGGTGGACCTATTACGCAAGCCGACCTTCGGCCGCGTCCTACACCCTTCAACACAGTAGTGGCAGCAGTGTGGTGACCAAAGCCCAGAACGATCAATCACTGGGCGGACAATGGGTTGAATTAGGCACCTACACCTTCGCCGCCGGTAGTGCAGGCTATGTTGAACTCACCAGTAACACCAGCGGCAACTTCAGTGCTGATGCGATTAGATTAGTCCATAGCGGTGGTGGGAGTGAGCCGAGCGGTGGTGGCGGCAGCTGCGGCCCCTTAACCCAAGAAGCCGAAACAGGGACATTAAATGGTGATTTTGGTGTAGTCGCCGACAGCACCGCCAGCGGTGGCCAATACGTGGAAGTCCCGGCCAACAGCACCTCCACCCAAAGCGGACTCTCCAATCACTATACCGAATATTGCTTTAATGTCACCCAAGCCGGCACCTACCGAATTGAAGGCACCGCCCGCGCATCAAACAGCTCATACAACTCCTTCCGCGTGACCGTGAACGACAACCCAAGCAGTGGTCATGCCTGGGCCTTCAGCCACGGTAATGGCTTTGTGACCGAAGAAATAGCCGGTGGCAATGGCAGTGGCAGCCCCGAAGACTTCAGCCTAAACGCCGGCGACAACACCGTGCGCTTCTACCTACGCGAAGACGGTGCTCAACTGGACAAAGTCCGCCTTGTCCTACAAGGTGGCGGTAACACCGCCCCCAGTGTCACCATCAGCAACCCCAACAACGGCACCAACGTCACCCAAGGCAGCAATATAACCTTAACCGCCACCGCCAATGACACCGAAGACGGCAGCCTAACCAACACTATCAGCTGGAGCTCAAACCACGATGGCAGCTTAGGCACCGGTGGCAGCGTGAGCCTAAGTAATTTAAGTGCAAACACCCATACGATAACCGCCAGCGTCACCGACAGTGGCGGATTGTCTGGAAACAGCACTATCAGTCTTACCGTCACCGTCACGACTACCGGTGGCAGTACCGTCACCGACATCATCGTCGACAACAGCGATAACAACACCCACACAACCGGCACCTGGTTAAACTCAAGCACAACACCAACACACGATGGAAGCAACTCTGTTTATAGCAATACCAATGGCAGCTTTCGGTGGACACCGAACATTATCACCGCCGGAGAATACACCGTCTATGCCTGGTGGACCTATTACGCAAGCCGACCTTCGGCCGCGTCCTACACCCTTCAACACAATGGTGGCAGCAGTGTGGTGACCAAAGCCCAGAACGATCAATCACTGGGCGGACAATGGGTTGAATTAGGCACCTACACCTTCGCCGCCGGTAGTGCAGGCTATGTTGAACTCACCAGTAACACCAGCGGTAACTTCAGTGCCGATGCAATTAAATTAGTCCATGGTGGTGGGAGTAGGCCGAGCAGTAGTAATGCTGATCCAGTAATCAGCACAATTGGTACCCAAACGGCGACGGTGGGCAGTAGCAAGACCATCAATGTGAGTGCCAGCGACAGTGATAGTGGTGACACCTTGAGCTTTATTCTGGAGAGTGCGCCGAGTTTTGTGAGCTTGACCGACAATGGCAATCGCACCGCCACTCTCGCTGTGAGTAGCAACAGTACATCAGGTCATCACAACATTGTTGTGAGTGTACGTGATGCTAACGGTAGCAGTGACAGCGAGAGCGTTGTGTTGACAGTGAGTGGTCAAATTGCCGCAAACCTCGTTGACTGGCAAGTAGTTGGAACGAATGATTTTGATGGCGATGGCAAGTTCGACACCTTGTTACACAACTTCAGTACGGGTGAAGTTTGGATGTATCTCATGGACGCGGCTCAAGTGAGCACGAGTGCCCATGTTACCAATGTTGGCGCGAATTGGCGCGTTGCAGGAACGGGTGATTTTAATGGCGACGGCAAAGCGGATGTTCTGTGGCGAGAAACAATCACACATAAGACCCGAGTCTACCTGATGAATGGAACAACGGTGAGTGCAGATCAAGCGGTCAGTAATGCTACGGAACTTCCAGAGTGGCAGATAAGAGGCGTCGATGATTTTGACGGTGATGGTAAAGCAGATATTTTGTGGCGCAATATCAATACAGAACGAAGCTGGATGTACTTAATGAATGGTTCCACCATCGTTAGTCAGGGGATTGTCGCTGATCACGGACCTAATTGGAGAATTAAAGGGACAGGTGATTTTAATGGCGATGGCAAGGCCGATATCTTATTTAGAAATACGGTATCAGACAAGAATATTATCTTCCTGATGAACGGCAACAGCATCTTGCAGCAAAGCGCAGAGCTCACGTTTGCCGCCTTGGTTTGGGAAGTTCGCGGTGTTGCTGACTTCAATGGCGATGGTAAAGCAGACATCCTGTGGCGACACAAGACGACCGGTGAAAATCGGATCTATATGATGAATTCCTTCACGGTAACGTCCAACCAGAGCGTGAATACAGAAGCGGATCTCGCCTGGAAGATTGTGGGTGTCGGTGATTTTAATGGCGATGGTAAATCGGATATCTATTGGCGTTATGACACGGATGGTCAGCACCGTTTGTACTTAATGAATGGCGCTAGCATCAATGCGAGTGTGCTTATCGATCAAACCCTTCCTCAGCAGACACTTACGGTTAGTGTTTCCACGCTCTCCTTTACATTAGACGAAGGGACTACTGGAACGCAGAGCATCTTTTTTACTAGCACGAGCAATGACGGTGTGAGTAGTCTACCTGACTTAATATCGCTAGAGGGATGGTTATCGTCAACGAATGGAAGATTTTCAAATGGCGCCAAGATCACGGTTGATACGACGGGATTAGCACTAGGCACCTACACCAGTGATGTCATCGCAATATTAGCGAATCATACAACGGCCACGATACGCGTAACGTTAGAGGTCACGCAAGCATCAGGCCTAGGCCCAGGACCCGTCCTCGTCTTTGTCGAAAACGACTGCCCTACTGAGCCGGATGTTGCGTTCCCAACGCCCCTGACACCCTAAAGGATACACACACAACAACCGATAAAGACAGCCGCCTCAACACATTGTGCTGAGGAAGCCTAAAGAGACACGGCACAGACGTGCCACACACGACAGGAAAATGCAGATGACACGCCAAACACAGACAGGCCTTGGAACTCACCCACGCAGAGTTAACGCTTTTGTTGCCAGCTTAATTTTCGCCTTAATGTCATTAACCACATCGGTGATGCAAGCGGCAGTGCCGGGCCTCACCCCGGGAGAGCTGAGTGTTGGTCAGTCGGGTGCGGCAGAATACAATGTGCCGATTGCAGTGCCACCGGGCACGGCTGGCATGGCACCGATCTTATCGTTGAACTACAGCAGCAACAGCGGCAATGGGCCGCTAGGGGTCGGGTGGTCATTAAGTGGTCTATCGGCGATTACCCGCTGTCCACAGACCCTGGCACAAGATGGACAAATACGCGCAGTGAAGTTTGACACTCAGGATAAGTTTTGTCTGGATGGCCAGCGTCTAGTCGTCTCAAACGGCGGTGCCTATGGTGCCAATGGTACACAATATCGCACTGAGATGGATAACTTTAGTTTGATTACTTCGCACGGCAGTGGCTCAGGCTCACCTGTCAGTGGACCAAACTACTTCACCGTCAAAACCAAAGCCGGTCAAACGATGTTTTACGGCACGACAACGGACTCAAACATTGACAGCCTCAACGGCGGACACGTGCGCACCTGGGCCTTAAACCAGCTCCACGACACGGTCGGTAACTACATCAATTTCACTTATGAAGAAGATACCGACAAGCAAGATTACCGGATAGCGCGGATAGATTACACCGGCAACGTTAATGGCAGGGGCCCCTACAGCTCGGTACGGTTTGCGTACATGCCACGGCCAAGACTGGCCAAAGGTTACATTGCAGGCCACCCCTTTGCACAACGTAAGCTGATGACAAACATCAAGACCTATGCAGGTGAGACGCAGGTGAAAGACTATCGGCTGCATTATGAGATGACCGGTGTGGTGGGGCAACCGCGCATCGAAGAAATCAAAGAGTGTGATGGTGGTGGTCAGTGTTTTAATCCGTTGACGTTTGACTGGTCGCCGGAGTTGATGGGGTATAGTGATTCGCGGAGTATTTTCCTAGTGCCGCTTAAAGAAAGCGACGGTGTACAGTGGGTCGATCATAATGGCGATGGCAACACCGATTTTTGTTATATCAACAAATACGGTACGCCTATCTGTCATGTCTCTAATGGCACAATGCTTAATCAAACCCCCATCAGCGCCGGTTTTACCGTTAATAAAGGCTATGATGAAGGCCGTGAATGGATCGACGTTAATGGCGATGGCAAGGCGGATTTTTGTCGCGTCGTTGGAAACTCAAGTAATCCACAGATAGCCTGTAACACATCAACTGGTAATGGGTTAAATAGCGCGTTCTCAGGTAGCCTCTCACCGGAAGGCTGGGGGCAGGGGCAGGGTCGCCGATGGGTGGATTTTAATGGTGATGGACGAGCGGATTATTGTCGAGTGACAGGATCTAACCGTGCCGCCTGTACGCTCTCAACCGGTACTGGCTTTGGTCAGACTATTATCGGCACAGGTTTAGTTTATGGAACCGGTGCGAATGGAAAAAATATCCGTGACTGGGAAGACGTCAATGGCGATGGTCTGGTGGATTTTTGTCGGACGCTGACGGATAACAGTAAGGTTTGTAACCTTTCTACCGGTACCGGGTTTGATCCCACTCCCTATCAAACGGCAGCCCATGCAGTAAGTGGTTACTCTGGCTCCACCGCCTGGGTGGATATCAATGGCGATGGCAATAAAGATCTCTGTGGCCTCTTCAAAGAAGGAGAAATCCAAAGCAAGACCCCCCTCGTTCCAGGCCTTTTGGAGAATCAACAATATAAATTCACCATTAGTGAAGCTCGATTTTATGCTAAGTGTAATTTGTATACCGGTACGGGTTTCGCCAACACCATTGAAAAAGAAATGTTATATGTTCCTGAGAAATCGTGTTTCAGCTATGAAGGTATTTCATGTGACATATTGCAAAGGGAACCCGAAACAAACGTTAAACTTAAGTGGAAAGACGTCAACAACGATGGGCTTGTTGATGCGTGTAGATTTGGTGCATGCGCACTCTCTAATGGCAGTGGCTTTGGGCCACTGGTGACTGGGGTAAACACACATTTTGAGAATAGCAAGACAACCGATGAGATTTTTGCCGATGTCAACGGCGATGCCATCGCCGACGCTTGTTACATTCGTTTTCGTAGTCAAAAAGACGATAATATCACTTGCAGAATCGGCAACACCCGCCCCCAGATGCGCATTATCAAAGTCACCAACAGCCTTGGTAGCCCCACCGAGATTGAATACAAACCGATGACCGACAGCAGCGTCTACAGTAAATCTGCGGATGTGGTTCCGAAAACAACAGGCTACCCTTACCTTGACGTCCAAGCCCCGATGTACGTAGTCTCCAAGGTTAAAAATGACAATGGCCTCGGCCTCGGCATCACCAACGACGTCGACTACACCTATGCAGGCGCCAAAGTCCACCTAAAAGGCCGTGGTTTTGCTGGTTTTCGTTGGATGTTTGCCTACAACAGAGCCCAAGGCACCTATGCGGCGACCGAGTTCCATCAAGACTTCCCACTCGCCGGCATGGTCGCCTACACACGTAGCAACCTGATTGCAGACAATAGCCTGATTAGTCAAACCAACAACACCTATAACGTTGTGGCAAGAACCGACGGCAGCTATTTTCCCTATCTTCAAACCAGTAACCAAGTCACATACGAACTCGGCGGAGCCATGGTCAAACAAACCGTTACAGACTACGTCTACGATGATTATGGTAACCCGATCTCGATTAAAGTGGCCACCGCAGGCCTCGACCAAAATACCTTCCGCACAGAAACCACCAACACCTACGACGCGTCCAGTACCGCCATCAGCAAATGGTACCTAGGCCGCTTAACCACCACCGCCGTCACGCAAACCGCCAACGGCAAGACCGCAACCCGTAAATCAGCGTTTGAATACGACATCAATGGTCACGGCATGCTGATGAAAGAAATCATCGAGCCGAATAACCCCGCACTTCGATTAGAAACCGCCTATCAATACGACGCCTACGGTAACAAAACCCGCGTCACCGCCTTGGGCGGCAGCGGATCTACCGCCATCACCGCCCGCAGCACACGAACAGAATATAGCGGCGGCGGTCACAACACCGGGCAATTCCCGATCAAAATCACCAATGCGATGGGCGAATCTGAAACCCATACCTACGATGCGCGCTTTGGCGTCATGACCAAACTCACCGGCCCCAATGGTCTGGAGACCACCTGGCAATACGATAGCTTTGGACGCAAGATAAAAGAGACACGGGCAGATAGCACGACAACCACCTTTACTCGTAACTGGTGTGCTAAATACTGTAAGACCTCCCTGACCACCCAAAGCACTGGCAGTGCGCCTGCTCTGGAAGCCTTTGACCGACTCGGCCGAATTCAATATGTCAATACCTATGGTCTTGGAAATGATCTGTCTGGCAGCAATGTCTACACAGATCTAAATATCATTAACCCCCGCATTATCAGTGTAGCAACCCAATACAATATTCGCGGTGAAATCAAACGAACCTCACAACCCTTCTATCTTCAGAGCCCCATTCACTGGACCAACTTCACCTACGACGCCCTCGGCCGGCCGCTAACCGAAACCGACGCCAACGGCACCACCGGTTATGAATATAAGGGACTAACATCAACCCTCACCAACCGCCTCAACCAAAAAACCACCCGGCGAGTTAATGCGCGTGACGAATTGATCCAAACCACCGACAACCTAGGCTTCAACACCTATTACCAATATGATGCACAGGGCAACCAAACCCAAGTCACTGACCACCTCGGCAACATCACCACCATTGACTACGACGCCCGTGGTCGCAAAATCGCCATGAACGACCCCGACATGGGCGACTGGGAATACAGCTACAACGCCCTCGGAGAGCTGATAAGCCAAACCGACGCCAAAGGCCAAATCACCCGCATGGAATACGATATTCTAGGGCGCATGATCACACGCACAGACGCGGAATGTAACAGCTTCTGGGTCTATGGCTCACACAGCAACACCGGCGCAAGTGATAAGGCCATCGGCAAACTCATCTACAGCCAAAAAGGCCAGCAAGAAAAAATCTTCACTCGCTACGACAGCCTAGGCCGTCCGAATGAAATTGAAACAAGACTACAGTTTGAAGCCACCAACAAAACCTACCTCACCCAAACAAATTACGACACGCTCGGACGAGTACAAGACATCACCTATCCGGCCAGCAACGACTACCCAACAGGCCTCGTAGTCAGAAACCACTACGACGCCAACGGCCATATGCACAAAGTCACCGGCCCCAACAACATCACCTACTGGCAAGCCACCAAACAAAATGCGCGAGGCCAGATAACCGAGTTCCGTATGGGCAATGGCGCCACCGAAACCCAACGGTCTTATAATGCAATAAACGGCCTGGTAAGCAACATCAACACCCGTAACGATAATGGAACTGACAACATTCAGAAACTTGGCTTTACCTTTGACGTCGCCGGCAACCTCAAAACCCGCCGAGGCTACGACCAAGGCAATAACACCAACCTCGAAGAAAACTTCCATTATGACGGCATCAATCGCCTCATCGTGTCACAGCTTGGCGATGGGTCACATCGAAAGCAATACGACTACGACGCGCTCGGCAACCTCACCTTCAAAACCGGGGTTGGCACCTACGACTACACCAACGGCCGTCCACATGCGGTGAGCAACACCTCGATTGGGAGTAAACAATACCAATACGACGACAATGGCAACATGATGAGCGGTGATGGTCGAACCATCACCTGGTCACCGTACAACAAACCGATCAAAATTGAGAAAGACGGTGTACAAACCGCCACCCAATTTGACTACGGCGCGAACCGCAACCGCATTCGGCAGGTAAATGATCAAAAAATCATTTATTACGTCAACGGCCTGTTTGAGCAGGAATACGATGGCACCACCACCACCGACGTGCACTACATCAAAGCCGGTGGCAGCACCATTGCGATTGTTAAATCCAAAGGCACCAACGACCCACTAGAAACCCGCTACCTGCACAAAGACCACTTAGGCGGCATTGAGTCGATTACAAATGAACAAGGTAACCTAGTCCAACAGTTTAGCTATGACCCGCATGGCAAACGCCGGGCGGTTAACTGGACCGATGATGACAATGTCAGCAACCCGGCTATTTATCAATTTGACACCCAACGTGGCTTTACCGGGCATGAACACCTGGACGAGGTGGGGCTAATTCACATGAACGGCCGAGTCTATGACCCGACGCTTGGACGGTTTATCAGTGCAGATCCGTTTGTGCAGTTCCCGGACAATGGCCAGTCATTGAACCGCTATTCGTATGTGTTGAACAATCCACTCAGTTATTCTGACCCCAGTGGGTTCTTTTTTAAGAAGTTGTTTAGGAATAAGATTTTTAGGATTGTGGCGAGTATTGCAGTTAACTTTTTACCCGGGTTTCAAGCACTTGGGCCTTTATTGAATGCTGCACTGAAAGGGTTTGCGGCAAGTTTTATAGGCAGCGGCGGTGATTTAAGATCAGGGTTTATTGGTGCAGTGACGATGGGCGCATTCCAGAAACTGGGAGGTGCCGGTGCAATTGCAGGGAAAATTGGAGGTTTTACAGGTGATGTTGTCGAGGTCGTGGCTCATGGTGTTGTTGGAGGTGTCTCTGCCATCGCCCGTGGTGGTAGGTTTATCCAGGGGTTCTTGCCTGCCGGGTTGAGTAGTGCAACGAGCTTGTCTGGTTTCTTAAGGAACTTAGATGATGTGACGCAAGGTTTTGCGCAGGCTGTTATTGGTGGAACCGCTTCTGTGTTGGGTGGCGGTAAGTTTGCTAATGGCGCGGTGACGAGTGCGTTTGTTTATGCGGCGGGGAGGGTTGGGCAGGCGAGAGCGGGAGCCGGTGGGGGGGCTGGGGCTGGGGGGGATGCTGGTGGGTTTGCTCGGGGGAAGAGAGCTGGTCAGGGCGTGAAATCTGCTGGAGTGGAAGTTGATAATAATCTATTATTAAGGAAACTTGGTGAGGTAAATGGGAAAGGTGATGTTCTTATTGTTGATGCAGGTACAGAAATCTTTATTGAACCATATGGCAATAGTTTAGGTGGAGAAGGTTTTTCATATAACATCAATTACCATTATTATGACGCAGTTGGTAATATAATCCCACAAATGGCTCCTCTCAATGCCTTTGGGAGAGGAATTCCTGCATTCACCGGACAGGCATTTGTTGGTCAAAATGGAGGTGGTCCTGATTTGCCATTTAGTGCTCCAAATGTGGGGGGGAATAACTATAACGGGAGTGTAAGATGGTCAATCTCAATACCTAGACAAGCCTCGTCACATGATGCAAGCTTGGGAGTGAATTTGAGAGTTTACGAGGTAATAAGGTGAAAAATCTAAATATTGGCACTTTATCATTTTGGGTTGTTATTTTATTAATCACAGGTTGTAGTAAACAGCAGGAAAATAAGGAGCCCAGAAATCTGACATATGGAAAGTATTCGTTGCAAGAATGTGTTGTGCAAGTAAATCTAAATTGGGAGGATGATATTGGGAGTGCTGAGAAGTATGAAGCAATTAAGAATATAGGGCATCAAATAGTTTTAGCAATGAATTCTAGAGAATTTCCATTATTTGGTTCAAATACAACTCGCTCTATGAATTACTATCTTTTCTACTACGCTGATAAGTGCGAAAAAAGAGAAAGGTATACTGAGAGTATAATTAATGATTTTATACTTAATAAAGTAACTAATTTTCCTCCGTATAAAATTCTAACTAAACCTATTAAGTTTGAAAATGGTGCAGAACCAAGAGGTTGGTGGAAATAAAATCAAGGGGTCAGCCAGCTTGATTATCTCGATAAGCCTTACTTTTCCTATCTCCACCGTGCGAGGTTAATTTTGTCGGTCTCGATAATTTTGCAGCCATTTGTGTATGAAAACCCGCCTTACTGAATTAAATAGGGTCAGACTAAGGTAGCCCAGGTATTCCGGACACTTCAAAAGAGAGACAATACTTTTAGAGGTGAGCCATGTCAAAACGTCAAAGTTATACCCGAGAATTCAAGTTAGAGGCCGTGCGACTGCTTGAGCAGAAAATAAGTGGGGTCAGCAACTGTCTTGAGCCAGCTGCTCATTCCAGGGTTTATCATCTCTCACCATCGCGTTAATCATGACCAATAATTTGCGCATGAGAAATCAAGGGGTCAGCCAGCTTGATTATCTCAATACAATATTCGCGGTGAAATCAAACGAACCTCACAACCCTTCTATCTTCAGAGCCCCATTCACTGGACCAACTTCACCTACGACGCCCTCGGCCGGCCGCTAACCGAAACCGACGCCAACGGCACCACCGGTTATGAATATAAGGGACTAACATCAACCCTCACCAACCGCCTCAACCAAAAAACCACCCGGCGAGTTAATGCGCGTGACGAATTGATCCAAACCACCGACAACCTAGGCTTCAACACCTATTACCAATATGATGCACAGGGCAACCAAACCCAAGTCACTGACCACCTCGGCAACATCACCACCATTGACTACGACGCCCGTGGTCGCAAAATCGCCATGAACGACCCCGACATGGGCGACTGGGAATACAGCTACAACGCCCTCGGAGAGCTGATAAGCCAAACCGACGCCAAAGGCCAAATCACCCGCATGGAATACGATATTCTAGGGCGCATGATCACACGCACAGACGCGGAATGTAACAGCTTCTGGGTCTATGGCTCACACAGCAACACCGGCGCAAGTGATAAGGCCATCGGCAAACTCATCTACAGCCAAAAAGGCCAGCAAGAAAAAATCTTCACTCGCTACGACAGCCTAGGCCGTCCGAATGAAATTGAAACAAGACTACAGTTTGAAGCCACCAACAAAACCTACCTCACCCAAACAAATTACGACACGCTCGGACGAGTACAAGACATCACCTATCCGGCCAGCAACGACTACCCAACAGGCCTCGTAGTCAGAAACCACTACGACGCCAACGGCCATATGCACAAAGTCACCGGCCCCAACAACATCACCTACTGGCAAGCCACCAAACAAAATGCGCGAGGCCAGATAACCGAGTTCCGTATGGGCAATGGCGCCACCGAAACCCAACGGTCTTATAATGCAATAAACGGCCTGGTAAGCAACATCAACACCCGTAACGATAATGGAACTGACAACATTCAGAAACTTGGCTTTACCTTTGACGTCGCCGGCAACCTCAAAACCCGCCGAGGCTACGACCAAGGCAATAACACCAACCTCGAAGAAAACTTCCATTATGACGGCATCAATCGCCTCATCGTGTCACAGCTTGGCGATGGGTCACATCGAAAGCAATACGACTACGACGCGCTCGGCAACCTCACCTTCAAAACCGGGGTTGGCACCTACGACTACACCAACGGCCGTCCACATGCGGTGAGCAACACCTCGATTGGGAGTAAACAATACCAATACGACGACAATGGCAACATGATGAGCGGTGATGGTCGAACCATCACCTGGTCACCGTACAACAAACCGATCAAAATTGAGAAAGACGGTGTACAAACCGCCACCCAATTTGACTACGGCGCGAACCGCAACCGTATTCGGCAGGTAAATGATCAAAAAATCATTTATTACATCAACGGCCTGTATGAACAAGAGTTTGATGGCACCACCACCACCGACGTGCACTACATCAAAGCCGGTGGCAGCACCATTGCGATTGTTAAATCCAAAAAATCTAAAGGCACCAACGACCCACTAGAAACCCGCTACCTGCACAAAGACCACTTAGGCGGCATTGAGTCGATTACAAATGAACAAGGTAACCTAGTCCAACAGTTTAGCTATGACCCGCATGGCAAACGCCGGGCGGTTAACTGGACCGATGATGACAATGTCAGCAACCCGGCTATTTATCAATTTGACACCCAACGTGGCTTTACCGGGCATGAACACCTGGACGAGGTGGGGCTAATTCACATGAACGGCCGAGTCTATGACCCGACGCTTGGACGGTTTATCAGTGCAGATCCGTTTATACAAGCACCGGAAAATGGCCAGTCGTTGAATCGCTATTCGTATGTGTTGAACAATCCACTCAGTTATTCTGACCCCAGTGGGTTCTTTTTTAAGAAATTGTTTAAGAATAAGATTTTTAGGATTGTGGCTCAGGTAGTGCTTGCCTACTTCACTGCTGGTCAGTCATTACTGTTTGAACAAGCTGTTGCCTTAGGGTTTGTGAGTGGGTTTGTATTCAGTGGCGGTGATTTTAAGGCCGGGTTTATTGGAGGGTTAACGGCCGGGGCGTTTCATGGAGTGGGGACATATTTTAAGGGGTTGGCTGGAAAAATAAGCGCTGGAACGCTCAAGGCCTTGAAGGTTGTCGCCCACGGTGTCGTGGGAGGTGTGTCTCAGGTTGCAAGCGGCGGTAAGTTTGCGGCAGGGTTCTTGTCGGCGGGAGTTACTCAGGCCGCTTCGAATATCGAAGGTTTGTTTACTGAGGGGGAAGGTATTACACTCGGCAATACGGTGAAAGCGGCGGTCATTGGTGGGACAGCGTCGGTGATTGGTGGGGGTAAGTTTGCAAATGGGGCCATTACGGGGGCGTTTTCTAGGTTGTTTAATGATGATGCGGCAGGTCATAGTGGGGAAATAAAGAAAAGTGTTTTCTCAACAGAAGCATCATGTACTGTTCCTAGCCAATGCGAGCGTGAAAAATTCTACGGTAGGGAGCGAGTAAATAGATACGAAACATTACCGATGTTGACGTCACCATCAAGACCTGGAAAACCTACTATTATTGATGGCATTGTCTTGGCGATAGATGGAGTCACTCAATCATTTAGTTCTCATTATATAGATACAGTAAAGGTGACTTATACAGAACGTCTATATGATGTAACAGAAACACAGTGGGCAGACGGTGGTGAACTAATCGGTCAAAGGACTTATCAGTCATGGTTTCCTGGAGAACGTGTTGGAGATGGTTTTACACGAAACGTGATTAATAGTGAATGGCAAGGTCTTGTTCATTCCAGTGACAGAAGGAATAAATATAATGTTGATAATTAAGCATATGAAAAAATTAAATATTTATATTACTATTTTTAGTTTTATAGTCATTGTAATCGCTGGTTGTGATGGCTCTTCAATAGAAGATAATGAAAGTTTCAAATTTATAGTATTAAAAGAATGTGAAGAACATGTCATAAGCTATCTATCATCTATATCTGAGGATATGGGGTTATCAGTTGAATATTTTCCTTTTGATTTCCAAGTTCCCTCACACTCAGAGGTTGTAGGGTATATTGAATTATCCAGTAAATATGAAGGAAAAGAAGAACTAGAAACATATGCAAATGCAGTATGGTTAGATTGTTATCCTACGGCTACTGAGCGAATTTCTAGGGGTAATCCTGATTATCCCTCTGAGGTTTTTAGGTCTGTTGAATTAGGTGAAAAATTTGGTGATAAGTCTCGTTATTTTCAGGTGGGTAAAGATGAGGTTATTATTCATTTTAGACAGAATAAATGATCGGAGATCGGTCAGGGTCAGGCTATCTTTTATCAATTAAATAAAACCAAGGGGTCAGCCATCTTGATATTTCACTTTGAAGCAAGTAATCTACCCAAATGGCGCGCCTACCAAGAATAGTTATCCCAGACCAAGCACTGCATATCATGCACAGAGGCAATAATCGTCAAGTCATCTTTGAAACAGAAGAAGATTTTATAAGGCTTAAGGATGATATTAACCACACCTTATTAAAAGCAGACTGTCAGCTTCATGCCTATGTGATAATGAATAACCACCTACACTTACTACTTACACCCAAAGATAAAGAGCAGCTCAAAGTCTTTATGCAATCGTTGAGTAATCGCTATGTGCGTTACTTCAATGCTGTACGAAAACGAACCGGCACTCTTTGGGAAGGACGCTATAAATCTTGCTTAATCGACAGTGACAACTACCTGTTCACGCTCTATAAATACATCGAAATGAACCCGGTGAAAGCCAATATTGTTGATAACTTAGAAGCCTATCGATGGTCGAGTTATCACCACAATGCGTTAGGAAAGAAAGACAAGCTCATCGCTACCCATCCACTCTATAAGAAATTAGGAAAGACATTTGATCAACAAACAGCTGCCTACAAGGCTTTGTTTGAAGGGTTAGACCTATCGCAAGATGTTGACATTACCCAAGCGACTCAAAAGGGTGAGGTTTTTGGTAAGGCGGGTTTTCATACACAAATGGCTGCAAAATTATCGAGACCGACAAAATTAACCTCGCACGGTGGAGATAGGAAAAGTGAGGCTTATCGAGATAATCATGCTGGCTGACCCCTTGGTTTTCGAGGAATTAATTAATAACTATGGCTGGTTTTCAGCTAATAGACATGACTTTAAAGGTGTTGAAAACATCTTGACCTTTGTAGCAATTTTACTACCGAAGTGGAGTCCAAAAGATATATCACTCATTGAATCACAGGGAGATTACATTAACGATTTTGGTCATGATGTATATGTGTTTGATATTGATAACTTTGAAACACAAGCGCAAATAGAGGAAACCTTAATTGGTTTCCCTAAGGTAAGTCAGACTCCTATAGTTGGGGTGTACGAGGATGGAATTCTTAAAAGCTTTGTATGTGGAATGGAAGAAAAATAAAATGGCAAAAGAAATAAGTGGGCGGCTTCAACTCCAAAGCGCGCCACTAGCCGTGATTAAAAAGACATGACTTTCCGTCTTGCTAGAATGAGATTGTCGAGATCTTATTCTATTGGAGAAAAAGCCATGCCTTATCATCATTTTAGCGCAAAAGAACGTCACACCTTAATGTATTTATTGTACTGGGGATTAAGCTATCGAGACATTGGACGACGCCTCAATCGTCACCACAGTACCATTGCCCGAGAAGTCACACGCAATGGTCGCCTACGAAACTTATCTTACTGTAACGAATTTGCTGATAGACAAGCCTGTCTTCGTAAGACACAGGCTCGCCATTATCGAAAACGTGGGCCGAGCAGGGTCAGGCCTTACATTTCACATAAAATAGAAACATAGAAGCTGTAGAAAATGTCAATTGTAAGGCCTGACCCTGATGAATCCTAATAGATCATAACCTCCTAATTCACCAAATCCTGCTTGCGCCCCAGCAGCATAAAACCCAGCAAGAAAATCTTCACCGGAAAGTTCAGCAGAAACACCCCCGATCGCCCCATGAGCGAGTACTTTTGTAAATCCTTCGGTGTTATGGACCCCATTAAATGCACTAGTAGTGGCGTATGATATCGCTGCAGATTTAGCAATATCACCAAGACTACCCCCATTCACTGCCGTATTAAAAGCCGAAGAAGCTGCCGCGCATTGAGCGGCATATGGACCGCCCCAAAATATATTTCCAAATTCATGTTGCTGAGGCGTGGTGATGTAGCTAGAATTCCCGTTCTTTTGTTAAACCCACATTTCGGGCTTGGAAACCACATAGTTACATGACGAAAATTATCAATAATATCGAGCCTTTGGTTCTTAACATCTCTGGGTTTGAGTACGCGGATCTTTATGATCCTTTGCGTCTTGAAGATCTTTCGGATCAATTTAATCGTAGCGTTGAAAAGCTTGATCCTGAGCTTGCTCGAGCATTTACAGAGTATCGAGATTGTCAGGGAGAAGGTATGTCGCCCCAGGCAATTTCTGAGCTGCTGGTTCGCATGGCACCATACGTGGGTACTTTTATCGCAAAGTTATTCAACATTGTCAGTGAACAAGCACAACAGAAGGCTGAAATTCTTGCAGATGTTGAGAGTATTTTTGTGCTTAAAAAGGAAGTCTTGGCTAAACTCGTCGCTAAATTCCGTGGTGAGGATTGTTCTGAATGGGATATTGCAGATGTCAAAAATAATCTCGATCGTTTGACGGAAATCGCTTTCCCGGACACCTACGCAGCATATGTAAAAGATGGTGATCAAGAACGCGCAATTGGACGTGTTGGTGCTGTTCTCGGCAAGCTTGCGAATCATTTCAAATTGATTGCTAAGGGTAAAGAAGGTGACTACGTTGGTGCTGATAAAGAGGTTTCGAGATTAAGAAATGTCGTTTTTTCCGATCAGATTTTTTCACGTGCAGCTGAACTTGATAATGACGCTGAATTTATAGATACGCTGTTGGAGGTAGTGCAGCGTTGGTGCTTTATCGCTCAAAATGATGAAGAATTAAAACAAGAAGTTGCCAGTTGGGTACTTTTTAAAACGCCGCATAAAACTGATTTTGATCATCTTGTTCATCATTTAACGATCGAAAAAGACGGTTACACCGTTTGGATGGGACCGGAGCAACGTCGCCGTCGCCGCGATGGGTTTGGCCTAACTGATCAGCGTTTCAACGAACGGCAAGCGCAATACGAAATTGATCATTGTATTTATTGTCATGATCGTGATACCGATTCTTGTTCGAAAGGTATGCGTAATAAAAAAACAGAGATTTTCAAGGTCAATCCGCTTGGCGAAAATGTAACGGGTTGTCCGTTAGAAGAAAAGATTTCCGAGATGCATCTGGTGAAACAACAGGGCGATAATATTGGCGCGCTTGCATTGATCGTCATCGATAATCCTATGTGTCCAGGTACGGGACACAGGATTTGTAATGATTGCATGCGTGGTTGTATCTATCAGAAAACCGAACCGGTGAATATTCCACAGATTGAAACCAGTGCGCTAACTGATGTTTTATTTATGCCGTGGGGTTTTGAGGTATACAGTTTATTAACACGTTGGAATCCACTCAATGTTAAACGTCCCCAAATGCTTCCGTATAACGGTAAAAATGTCATGGTTGTTGGTATGGGGCCAGCGGGTTATACGCTTTCACATTACCTTTTGAATGAAGGTTTTGGGGTGGTCGGCATTGATGGTTTGAAAATAGAACCATTACCCGAAGAGTTGACGGGAACGGCTGATCAAGCGCCAGTACCTATTCAGGATTTTAACCAGATATATGAAGATCTGGACAAGCGAACTATGCTGGGTTTTGGTGGTGTAGCGGAATACGGTATTACCGTCCGCTGGGATAAAAATTTCCTCAAAGTTATCTATCTGAATTTGCTCAGGCAGCAGTCTTTCCGTTGTTACGGCGGTATTCGTTTTGGTGGCACATTGACGATTGATGATGCTTGGGATCTAGGTTTTGATCATATAGCAATCGCGAGTGGTGCTGGTAAACCAACTGTTATTGGGTTGAAAAATAATTTGATCCGCGGTATCCGTAAAGCTTCTGATTTTCTTATGGCATTACAGCTTACCGGTGCTGCTAAAGAATCATCAATGGCGAACTTACAAGTACGTCTTCCAGCGGGGGTAATCGGTGGTGGATTAACCGGGATAGATACGACGACAGAACTGATGGCCTATTATCCGGTACAGGTTGAGAAAGTCTTACATCGTTATGAAAAGTTAGTCGATATTTATGGAGAGAAAAAGGTTCGTGCGGGGTACGATGATGAAGAATTGATCATTCTCAACGAGTTTCTTGCACATGGGAAAGAGATCGCCGCTGAACGAACACGTGCCGAAGCCGTAAATGAAACACCGGATTTTCAACCATTGGTTGAGAAATGGGGTGGGGCGACCATGTTCTATCGTAAAGGTATGGCGGATTCACCGGCGTATCGTCAAAATCACGAAGAGATTGCTGAAGCGTTGGACGAAGGAATTGAACTGGCTGAAGGAATGAGTCCGGTTGCTGCGCATGCGGATCAATATGATCATTTAAATGCTGTTACGTTTGATAAATTAGAGCAACAAGACGGTAAGTGGGTCAATACGGGTAGACAGGTTGATATACCACTCAAAAGTCTGTTTGTTGCGGCGGGCACTTCGCCAAATACGATCTATCAGGAAGAGTTTCCGGATACCTTTAAAATGGACTGGAAGTTTTATCAACGTCATGAACCACAATGGGTCAAAGACAATCCTGATTTGACGCCAATGGACGATGAGACAAATCCGAAGATAGGCAAACCGGCGCCGTTTACTTCATATCATAAACGCGGACGTTACATTACTTTTTATGGCGACAACCATCCCGTCTATGCCGGTAATGTTGTAAAAGCAATGGCCAGCGCAAAAGATGGATACTCTTATGTTGTGAAATTATTTGCGGATCAAATTTCAAATCTAGATCCTGCAGATCAGGCAGAACGAGATGAAAAGTTAACTGCTTTACAGAGTCGATTGGATGACGCGTTTGTTGCAACGGTTGTTGAAGTAAATAGATTAACGCCGACGATTATAGAAGTGATCGTTAAAGCACCAATGCAGGCAGAAAAGTTTGAGCCTGGTCAATTTTATCGAGTACAAAATCTTGAAGTATTTGCCCCAGTGGTAGAAGGAACGGTTCTAGCAACAGAAGGTTTGGCTTTAACTGGTGCATGGGTTGATCGTGACAAAGGTTTGATCTCATTGATTACACTGGAAATGGGTAGTTCATCGAGACTTTGTGCATTATGGAAACCAGGCGAACAACTCGTTGTAATGGGCGTCACTGGTGCGCCGACGGAGATATCTGGCAACGAAACGGTTGTGCTTGTTGGTGGTGGTTTAGGAAATGCTGTATTGTTTTCCATTGGAAAAGCATTACGTGCAGCTGGCAATAAAGTGATCTATTTTGCTGGTTATAAATACAATCAGGATGTTTTCAGGGTTGAGGATATTGAAGCCGCTTCAGATGTGATTATCTGGTCGGTGGATAAAGCGGAAGGTGTCGAAGCCATTCCAACAACACGATCCCAAGATAAATCGTTTGTTGGGAATATTATCGAAGCGATGATCGCCTATGGTTCGGGTGAGCTAGGTGATAACCTCCTTTCATTGGAAGAAATGGATCGCATGATCGTAATTGGATCTGATCGCATGATGAGTGCGGTCAAAGATGCGCGTTCAGGCATACTCGCACCCTATATCAAACAGGATCATGAAGCTGTTGGTTCTATAAACTCACCGATGCAATGCATGATGAAGGGTGTATGTGCCCAATGTATGTGTAAACATGTTGATCCAGAAACGGGTGAAGAGAGCTTTGTGTACTCTTGCTATAATCAGGATCAAGATCTAAATAAGGTTGATTTTGTTAATCTGAATGCGCGTTTGCGACAAAATTCTGTACAGGAAAAGCTTTCTAATCTTTGGTTAGATCACCTTTTTGAGAGTATGTAACTACTGCTCCTTGTTATTGGGTTGGTTTTGTTTTAAACGCCAGCCCATTTCAGGACGAGTTTTACCAGTAGTATGATGTGTAATATGCTGAAAATAGTGACAACAATTCCGACAATAATAAATTGGTGTAGCTTGCCATATTTAAATTGACGTTCTCTTTTCTCTTCGCTTTGTATGCCGATAAACATTGCAAAAACACCTTGGAAAACTTCCCATAATGAGAGAGTTTCTTCCTCTTCTTTCTGGTCTTCAATATTGTTCATTTAACATCGCTCACTTGTTATTCATTATAGATTTTTATAGCATTCTATTTCAGATTTATTCAGATCAAAATCAGTATTGGCCGTAATTTTGGTTAAGAACTATTGACTAAGATTAAGCAGCTCTTCAGCAATTTGTTTTCTTAAATTATATTTGGCTGCTTGATTGATCATAATAACGAACGGTTCCCATTTGTTATTTTTTCTTAAATATCCAGCGTAGGTGCTGACTCCATTTAAGGTCCCACTTTTGGCCAGAATATGATTATTTTGTTGGCTGAGTAATTGTTTGTAGGGAGCAAACTGTTTGAGAACGTCGATCAGTTGTCGAGCACTTAAACGATTGCCTCGAGAAAGCCCCGAACCTTCGAGGATAATTTGATCTTTCCAATTGAATAATGCGTAAATTTTTTGATCAATAGTAGAACGAGATTTTGCCATACTAGCAGGCGCACCTTTGGCTTCTACGCCAAGCAATAAAAATAATTGGTTGGCGATAAAGTTATTTGAATATTTCAGCATTGCAGAAATTATCGTACTCAGGTCATGACTATTTTTGTGGCGATAATAAGGAGTTTGCGAATTGGGTAGTTTTTCTTCTTTTAATATATCTCCAACTTCAATGTCAGATGCTTGTAATTTCATAGAGAATATTTGTGCGAAGTTGAGTGAACTGTATTCTTGTTTACCCAGATTAATTCGATGTTTCCCCTTTGGTAATTTGCCGGATAGATATTTCATTAAAGGTGTCAGGGGAGTTTGTGATTCTGCACTTCGCAGGCCATTTTCATCACGAATAACATTGAAGGTATTAAAGTTTGCTGCAAGCGCACTTAAAGAAGCATCATACGGATTATCAGTTTGAGATTGTCCATCCACCTTTATATCATCTGAAAAATAGTTGTCATCAATTCCGATCCCGGCGATTTTTTTTAAACCTTTCTTTTTCAAAGCAGTAACGATCAGATTTAATTCTTCCGAGATCAAAAATGGATCACCATAGCCCTTAAGCCATAAAATATTATTTTTATCTAAATAAAAATCGGTAATGAATTTATGATCTGATCCCCATGTTTGGAGTGCGAACAAAGCGGTTAACAGTTTTAAGGTCGACGCTGGAATAAGTGGAAGCTCGGGTCGTATGGCTTTGTCTGGATTGTCAGCAGATCCTGTGATCAAGCTTGCTTGATCCATATTCAGGATTTGTTCTAAGCCTTGTGTATTAGAACTTTCTTTACAATCGCCATAAGCAGAAAAGGCGAGAAGGATGAAGCATAAAAGAAGTAAACGCCAGCTGTCGGTCGTGGATCCAACAACTGGCATAAGATTTATTTTGATAGTTTGGGTTGAGAGTTAACTAAACAATTCTTTTATTGTTGTAACGATAATATCGGATGATTGACCTATGTTTAATGGAGCGGTTGTGTTGCTCCCATATTTGCCACCCAGAAAGTAGAAAACAACCATTAAAATTGTGATAGCAATAACTACAAGGGTAAACAGGGTGAAAAACTTCTTATCGCTTTCTTTACTCATGACGGATTATCCTCTTTTAGATATTTACTGTTGTTACTGATTTTTATTATATTTAATAGATTAATTTTTATTTGTTCTGGCAATTATACTCTGACACTAGTCAAAAAACATTCCAAGGTCTAGTTTGATGTAATGATCAATTAACAATGCTGCGAAGATTACCGTCAAATAAATGAGTGAATATTTGAAGGTTTCCATTGCTAACTTATCGGAGTCTGACGAATATAATCTGATCGCATAACGCAAAAAGATAACGCCTGTTATAACGGCAGTAATCAAATACAGTAAGCCACTCATGTAGGTGAGGTAAGGCAGTAGACTTACGATGAATAATAAAATCGTATAAAGCAATATGTGCAGCCGTGTGAATTCAACACCATGTGTTACAGGCAGCATGGGGATATCAACTTTTGCGTATTCTTTTCTACGATAAATTGCCAGAGCCCAAAAGTGCGGTGGCGTCCAGGCAAAAATGATCAGAAAAAGTAGTAAGGAATTAGGATCCAGTGTTCCAGTAACGGCTGTCCAACCTAGTACTGGCGGTGCAGCACCGGCTGCGCCACCAATGACGATATTCATCGGCGTTGCGCGCTTCAAGTACATTGAATATATAATGCCGTAGCCTATTAATGAAATGAGCGTTAAAATTGCGGTGAGAGGGTTGACTAGAAAGGTCAAAATTAACATGGCTATTGCGCCGATGATGGCAGCAAAGATGATCGCGTTCTGAGGTGACATATTTCCTTCTGGTAATGGGCGACGCTTAGTTCTCGCCATTTCGGAATCTATTTTTTCGTCAACCACATGGTTGATTGCAGCGGCAGAAGCCGATGCTAAACCTATTCCGATTATGCCAAAGATGAGCGGTTGCCAAGGCACCATGCCTGGTACAGCAAGAAACATCCCGACAATTGCGGTGAATACGATCAGCGCTACAACTTTTAATTTACATAGGCCGAGATAATCTTTCAGTGAAGGTGTCGAGGAAACGATCGGCGTATTAATGGATTGACTCATATCTATTATATTATCTTAATGATTATGTGGTTAGATTTGATCCGGACGCTGAGCTATATGACCGTTTACGGCGCTAAGCAACTTATTTGAGCGTCCTTACTCACTGGTTTTTATTAGTTAGGCATAGACTATATCAGCAACTTATTCTTTGCTTCAAGGTTTTCGTTATGGTAAAGGAGCCTCTAATGTGTCATGAATGATCGGTTTGGATCAAAATAGTCAATCTCACTCAGCGTTACAAAACTGAGCAATAGAACCACTATTGCTTGCATTTCGCGTCTTGAGTTTGAATATTTTGATTCTTAACCTGTTTTGCCCAGACGTATCAGAGATTCCTTAGATCCTTGAAACACGGAATATCTTAGTTAGATCCTTGATAATATCTCCTGGATTTTGATCAACTGAATAGCTCATCATCAAGTTTCCGAGTGGATCAATTATGTATAGTCTTCCACTGTCGTAGGGATCTTCGGCTTCGTCAATTTTAAATGCATTTATAAATTCAGCAGAAACATTATCCGCTTTGATGATCAGCTGACCTTGAAAATCTTTTAATGACTCCTTCATTTTTACAGTATCGGTAATTTCTTTTACAACTAAAACCCGTTTAACCCGATCATAATGCTTACCTATTGCTAAGCGTATTTGACGCATGCGATAGACATTGCTGATACATTTTTCGTCACAGTCTGTCTTTGTGAAAGTTAACAGACTCCAGCGTTTGTGCAGCTTTATTTCTTCTTCAGGCTTATGTGGGTCAAGTAAATCAACATTTTCGAGTGTTATCACTGGCTGGATCAATTGGCCCTTGCTTGCTGCGCCGCCATCACGTCCTAGATCGGTATATTTGTAGAGTATTTGTGATCCGATAAATGGCGTGAGGAAGATGACAAAGAGAAGGATCAGTGTCAGCCTGGATTTAAGTTTTTGCGATTTTTCAGTCGTCATTGCGTCCCTTTTTTATATTTATTGTAAGATAAATGATGATAAGTGCAGCGGTCATTGCAAACCATTGGAAGGCATAACCGTAATGTTTTTCAGCGCCAAAACCGGGTAAGACCCAGTCTCGGAGATAACCTTGAGGACTTTCTTTGTCGAGTCTTACTATGTAGGGCAAGAGATTCTGTCCAGTGGTTGATGCCACATTTTTAATATCAATTTGTTGGACTCTTGAGATACCATTCTCCAGGTTTTCTACTAGATCGTCGCTGAGTTTAATACCCGAAAAAGGTGTTTTCTTGGCAGCACCTGAGATTGTGATCAGTTCAGTAGAAAGATCGTCAATTTTGGGCAGAATACGTCGATCGGGATCCGCCGGGATCCAACCTCGGTTGACCAAAATATGTGTGGGCTCATTCTCAAGTTTAAACGGTGTAAATACGAGGTAACCTGTCTTGAAGTTCATCGGCTGATTATCAAGCAAAAACTGGTGCTCAGCCTCGAAAGTTCCACGGACGATGACTTTCTTCCATTGCATAAGAGTTGGATCGAGTCGATCTGAGGATTTTTCATTAAGATCAAAAGGCACACCGTAATAATTAGTTTCGAAATCTTTCTTTACTTGTTCTTTTTCTGCAGCTCTATCTAATTGCCAATTGCCCAATGAAAGTAACAGCGGAAGGCACAACAGTGTAGCGAGGCTGGGCCATAAAGATGGCTGAAAATTCCAGATTCCAATTTGCATTCTAATAGTGTGGCCGGCTACCAATTAAATGATCGTAATGTTATGGTCGCGATAATACCTCAAATTGAAACCAATGTGCTCTTGGAGCCCAATTAGATATGTCGATAAGCGAAATTTACAAACTTATTATTTTGATCGTTTTTATTGGCATATTGCTTTCTCTTGCTTCAAGTGCTTTCTTTTTAACTAAGGAACAAGGCAAGGCCAACAGGATGGTCCAGTCATTGACGGTGAGAGTTATACTCTCTGTGACACTTTTTTGTATGTTGATTTTTGGATATTTCACCGGTTTGCTTAAGCCACATGGTTTAATGTTACCAGCAAAAAAATCTCTGCAAGAGCATGTGCAAGATTACAACTCGCAATAATACCTATTAGGTTCAACTAGAGACCTCTGGTTTTTGGTGAAATATGTTGAGAATAAATATCGAGAGATTAATTAGTTAGTAGAAGACAGAGGCTTTATTGCATATGTGCAATATTAAACAAAGCAATTTCTTGCTTTGTTTAATCTACTTTTTTAGGTAGTATTGCGTTCTTACAATAATAACCACGTTAATCAAGTGGTAATGTTTAAAGATGGCAAATTGTCGAGGGGCATAGTTGTTGTTGAATATCACATATAAAATCAATAATTCAAGAATTCATATATTAAATAATCTGGTGTTGAGGGAAGTTTTATGACTAAGCCGCTAATTTCTATGCTGCGAACTTTTTATCTGATCGTTGTTTCATCATTAACTTCCATGCTTTTAGTAAGTCCTGCTCGGGCTGACTGGGCACTGAATCTGACTCAAGGTGTTACACCTATTAGTCATCAGGTTTATGACCTGCATATGCAAATTTTATGGATAGTGACCATTGTCGGCATTGTTGTTTTTGCAGTGATGTTCTGGTCAATATTCATGCACCGTAAGGATAAGGGTGTCGTTCCTGCAACATTCCATCACAGCACATCATTGGAGCTGTTGTGGACTGCCATTCCTATCGCTATTTTGGTTGTCATCGCAATACCTGCAACCAAAACATTAATTGCAATGGAAACTACAGCTGATGCTGATATCACGATTAAAGTGACAGGCTATCAATGGAAGTGGAAATATGACTATATGGGAGAGGATCTGAGTTTCTTCAGCTCATTAGATGCGGAGAGTCGTGCTATTGCAGACAATAATAGTGATAACGCTCCAGAAGATATCGAGCATTATCTACTAGACGTTGATAACCCAATTGTTTTACCAATCAAAACGAAAATCAGGATTCTTACAACCGCTGCTGATGTAATACATGCATGGTGGGTGCCGGCTTTAGGTTGGAAACGTGATGCTATTCCAGGATTTATAAATGATAACTGGACATATATTGAAGAGCCTGGTGTATATCGAGGACAGTGTGCAGAATTGTGTGGTAAAGATCACGGATATATGCCGATTGTTGTCAGGGCAGTGCCTGAAGCGGAATACGATGCCTGGATTACAGAAACGAAGCAGAAAATAGCCAAAGCATCTTCTGGCGCAGATCGAGAGTGGACGATGGACGAGTTAATGGCCAGAGGTGAAGAAGTTTATGGAGCGAATTGCGCTGCTTGTCACCAGGCTAATGGTAAGGGCCTTCCGGGTGCATTTCCTGCGATAGATGGAAGTGCCATCGCAATAGGCGCTGTGGCGGATCACATTGATATTGTTATGAATGGTAAAGCTGGTACAGCAATGGCGGCTTATGGCCCGCAATTGAATGATATAGATATTGCCGCAGTTGTGACCTACGAAAGAAATGCATGGGGCAATAAGGCAGGTGATCTGGTACAGCCTTCGGCAATTAAAGATGCTCGGTAGCTAGTAAATAACTTAAGGTCTGAAAGTTACTAATAGTAAAAAATTTATTTAGAGGATATAACGATGAGTGAAGCAGTAGCCCACCACGACGATCATCATGATCATAAACCAACAGGTATTGGTCGTTGGTTGTTTTCTACAAATCATAAAGATATAGGTACTATGTACCTGTTGTTTGCACTACTGATGTTTTTTATTGGTGGTGCGATGGCAATGGTTATCCGTGCTGAGCTTTTCCAGCCCGGTCTTCAGTTTGTTAATCCTCAATTTTTTAACTCAATGACCACAATTCATGCTCTGGTAATGATATTTGGTGCGGTTATGCCAGCGGGTGTTGGTTTAGCAAACTGGTTGATCCCTCTGATGATTGGTGCACCTGACATGGCGCTTCCAAGGATGAACAATATGAGTTTTTGGATACTGCCTTTTGGTTTTACTCTATTGCTGTCAACCTTCTTCATGGATGGTGGTGCTCCTGCAGGTGGTTGGACAATGTATCCTCCATTAGTTTTGCAAACAGGTAACGCGTTTCCATTTTTGATCTTTACTGTTCATATTCTTGGTGTCTCATCAATCATGGGGGCAATTAATATTATTGCTACGGTGTTCAATATGCGTGCGCCTGGCATGACATTTATGAGATTGCCTCTTTTTGTCTGGACTTGGATCATTACAGCATTTTTGTTAATTGCTTCTTTACCAGTATTTGCTGGGGCAGTTACCATGCTGTTGACCGATAAATATTTTGGTACAAGTTTCTTTGCTGCTGCCGGTGGTGGTGATCCGGTAATGTTCCAGCATTTATTCTGGTTCTTCGGTCATCCAGAAGTATATATTTTGATATTGCCAGCATTCGGTATTGTGTCACAGATCATTCCAACGTTTGCACGTAAACCATTATTTGGATACGCATCAATGGTTTATGCAACGGCAGCCATTGCATTTTTATCATTTTTTGTTTGGGCACATCACATGTTTACAGTCGGCATGCCACTTGCTGGTGAGTTGTTCTTTATGTATGCAACCATGACGATAGCGGTGCCGACAGGCGTGAAGATATTTAACTGGGTGGCGACGATGTGGAGAGGGTCGATGACCTTTGAAACACCGATGTTGTTCTCTCTAGCCTTTGTTATTCTTTTCTCTATAGGTGGCTTTACGGGCTTGATGATGTCGGTTACACCCGTTGATTTTCAATACCATGACACCTATTTTATTGTAGCCCATTTCCATTATGTTCTAGTAACCGGTGCTGTTTTTGCGCTGATGGCAGCTGCGTATTACTGGTTACCTAAATGGACTGGTTATATGTACGACGAAAAGTTAGGGAAACTACATTTCTGGATTTCTACGATAACGGTAAATATCTTATTTTTCCCACAGCATTTCTTGGGATTAGCAGGTATGCCTAGACGAATTCCAGACTATGCAGTTCAGTTTGCTGATTGGAACATGGTGTCTAGTCTTGGTGGGTTTGCTTTCGGTCTGAGCCAATTGATATTTGTTGTGGTTGTATTCAAATGTATTCGTGGTGGTGAGAAAGCAACGGATCAAGTATGGGAAGGAGCTCATGGATTGGAGTGGACATTATCTTCACCACCACCTTTCCATTCGTTTACTGTACCTCCTAAGGTTACAGAAGAAACGGCTCATTCATAAGAGAACTTCTAATGACTGATCAAGATCAAAATTATAGTAAAAAAGATATGGCAGCGCGTAGCGCTGCCACTAATCGTACTGTCGGTTTTTTAGTTTTACTTGTTGTTAGTATTTACGGTGGTTACATTTTTTATCACTATATGTGATTCACAGAGAAGGGCATATTTTGAAAAAGGAAGGAATCAAATTAACGACGAAGAGATTGTATCTGCTTGCTATCTTTATGTTTGGCTTTGGTTTTGCATTGGTTCCTATATATAACGTTTTTTGTGAAGTCACCGGTTTAAATGGGAAAACTGGAGAGCTCGCTGTTAGCGAAACTGAAGCACTTGTTGTGGATGAAGATAGATTGGTGACTGTTGAGTTTGATACTAATTTAAACGAAGAGTTGCCTTGGAGTTTTACTGCAAAAGAATACAAAATGAAAGTGCATCCAGGTCAGGTTTCTGATGCAATTTTTGTGGTTAAGAACAAGACTAGTCGGTCAATAATTGGTCAAGCAATACCAAGTGTGGCACCAGCACAAGCATCTCTATTTTTTAACAAAACAGAATGTTTTTGTTTTACACGACAAACTTTACAAGCACATGAAGAGCGTGAAATGTTAGTGCGGTTTGTCGTTGATACAAAATTGCCCGAAAAAATAGAAACAATGACGCTTTCTTATACATTCTTTTTAGCCACGGATGAAAATGAAATTACAAAACTCTGAATGATTGAAGTTTGATGAAGCAGTTTATTAAGTAGAAATTAAAAAGAAGTAATAATATAGAGGAAAAATTATGTCTGATTCTGAAACTTATTTTATTCCAGAACCAAGCGCTTGGCCGATAGTTGGTTCGGCTGCTCTGTTCATTGCCTTTGTTGGTGGTGCATTGTTTCTGAATGGGTCAATGCCAATGTTCGGATCATTTGTTCTTGGACTAGGTATTGCAGCCATTATTTATATGTACTTTGGTTGGTTTTCAGACGTTATCGATGAGAGCTTGGCAGGAAAATACAGTAGCCAGGTGGATATTAGTTTCCGGTGGGGGATGGCCTGGTTCATATTCTCAGAAGTAATGTTCTTCGCGGCCTTTTTTGGCGCCCTTTATTATGCCCGAGTTTTATCAGTTCCATGGCTTGGGGGGGAAGGAGCGGGTCTTCTGACTAACCAGGTTTTATGGCCTGATTTTGCACCTGAATGGCCAATTGATGTTGTTCCAGATTTTGCTCAGTTTACAGCCCACATATATGACGAAGTTATTCATGCGTGGGGTGTACCTGCAATTAACACGGCGATACTTCTTTTAAGTGGTGTGACAGTTACCTTTGCTCACTGGGCTCTTAAAAAAGATAATCAGAAAGGTCTGGTTACTTGGTTATTGATTACCGTGTTACTTGGTGTCCTTTTTGTATACCTACAAGCTCTTGAATATCATGAAGCGTACAGCGTATTAAATCTTAAAATGTCTTCAGGTATTTATGGTTCGACTTTCTTTATGTTAACTGGCTTCCATGGTTTTCACGTAACAATGGGTACATTGATGCTAGCTGTGATCATGTTCAGAGCAATGAAAGGACATTTCACACATGAAAATCATTTTGCTTTTGAAGCAGTTGCCTGGTATTGGCATTTTGTAGATGTGGTTTGGTTAGGATTGTTTATTTTTGTTTATTGGTTGTAAGAAACCAGATCAAAGATTGAATAAAAAAGCGCCTATATGGCGCTTTTTTTGTGTTGAATTAAGCCGTAGGTAGAAAAGTAATTTTTTATTGACTGCGTCCTGATCTACAAATTTACTAAACTTGTATTAGTAAAAATTAATATAGACATAAATTACTGCGTTTGGAGGTGTTCAAATGTGGTTTGTCATATTTCATGTCTTAGCAATTTTAGTATTGATCAGACATTTTAGTGGTTTGTTGTTTGGAATTTTAGTTTTTGTCGCTGCGATATTTTTATGATTCAAAAAGAAGGGGTGGGTTGCCATCCGTAGCAAGATGACTTCCTGTCAAAGGCCATCCTTAGGAGCCTGCATCCTGCTGCCACGCCCACCTGAATACAGTAACGGCAGGCGTGACAATAACTTTAAGAATGAAATGACTCGATTTTATTTTTGAGCTAAATTTTGCCGTCTAGACCCATTTGATAATACTTGTGAGTAAGAGAGTCCTGATTTTCCAATAACCAGTCAATAGATGGTTCATTATTCATAGCTTTGTGTATGGCTTGTGTGGTGGCTTTACGATGTATATCAAATAAGATTTTATGATCTAGATTGTCATCGGTCGCAACAGAAGGGTTTAACCATACTGATACGATGATTCCAAGATCATTTGCTTTTTCTTTAGGTATATCCCCTGCGCGTACGGCATCTAAAACACCATTCGCAATTGCACCTTGGACAGTTCCCATCAGGATATTTGTATAACGGCTATTATTCACTGTGACTTTACTAACCATTAAAGTGACGGGCCGCACTTGTATATCTGTGTTCATAATCGCAAAAACTCGCGAATGTCCTTTTACTTGATCGCCGGTCAAAGTAGCAAGTGCTGTCCCTACTGGGCCATCTAGCTCACCAATAATAATTTCTGGTTCCGCTGCTGTGCCGGGAGGGCCACCTGCTACCAATGCCTCACCGGTACGCATAATAATTCTTTCACTCATATGTTTTCTCCTAAAATCAGCGATGGTATCAGACAGTGAAGATTTTTTGTATTAAATAGTGAAGGTGACAATGAAACTATTAAGAATTGGGCGCTAAGAGAAAAAACGTTTTGTAGTTTAAGAAAAAAGCATACTACGAGATTTTGAAATTATTTTAAGGTAGTAATTTCGGCTTCATATAGTCTACTATTTGCCAAGCTCCTGATTGTGTAGAACTAGTGACATCGATCAATTTTAGCACTGTTATCGCGGCCGTAGGCATCAGGTTTCCAGTTGCTTGTTTGGGGATTTGATTCCCACTGAGATATAAAATTAATTCACTCAGACCTGGGTTATGACCGACGAGCATATTGATTTTATTTTGCTCTAGATCGCCAGTTATGATGGCTAATAACTGTGTAAGTTTTGCATTGTAAATGGAATGCTCCCATTGAATATTCTCTTGTGATAACGGCCAAGATTTTCCTACTAAATTAATTGTCTCTTTAACACGTTGAGCGGGTGAACAGATAACACGATCCGGCGTATAATTTTGATCAATTATCCATTTGCCGATAAGAGGAGCATCTTTGTATCCGCGATCAGATAAAACGCGATCGAAATCAGGTTGATCACTGATATTCCAATCAGATTTTGCGTGGCGCATAATGAGAAGCATTGTTGAATTCATAAGCAAAGGTTATCACAGAAAAAAGCATTGGTAATCTGTAGAGTTGATACTGACAGACTAATTCAAAAGCCACTACTATATTAACTAAGTACTATGATAATAAAAGTTTGGAGATAAACATGAAGATTGAAACACTTGCAATACATGCCGGATATGAACCGGACCCAACAACAAAAGCAGTCGCTGTACCGATTTATCAAACTACATCCTACGCATTCGATAACACTCAGCATGGGGCGGATCTTTTTGATCTAAAAGTTGAGGGTAATATCTATACCCGAATAATGAATCCAACAACTGCGGTTTTGGAGCAGCGCGTAGCAGCAATGGAAGGTGGTATAGGTGGGCTCGGATTAAGCTCTGGTATGTCAGCGATCACATATTCGATTATGACACTTGCGCAGGGTGGATCTAATATTATTAGTACGTCTACACTTTACGGCGGAACATACAATTTATTTGCTCATACATTGCCGCAATATGGAATTGATGTTCGTTTTGCAGCTTCTTCTGATCTGGACAAAATGGCTTCCTTAATCGATGAAAATACCAGAGCAATCTTCTGCGAATCTATTGGGAATCCAGCAGGGAATGTCGTTGATATCGAAGCGATTTCCGAAATGGCTCACAGTCATGGTATTCCAGTTATTGTTGATAATACAGTTCCTACGCCGTATTTATGTCAACCGATTAATTGGGGTTGCGATATTATCGTGCACTCTCTGACAAAATATATGGGTGGTCATGGAACCAGCATTGGTGGTGTATTAGTAGATTCAGGTAAATTTGATTGGTCGGCAAACAAAGAACGGTTTGCATGCCTGAATGAACCTGATCCTTCCTATCATGGTGTGGTCTATACAGAAGCATTAGGACCAGCGGCATATATAGGTCGAGCGCGTGTGGTGCCACTGCGTAATATGGGAGCAGCAATTTCACCAATGAACAGCTTCCAGATCCTTCAAGGTATCGAAACGCTACCTGTAAGAATGGATAGACATTGTGAAAATGCACTCGCGGCGGCAAAATATTTGCGTGATCTGCCACAAGTTGAATGGGTGAACTATTCTGGTTTGGATGATCATCCAGATCATGAGTTGGTTCAAAAATATATGGGTGGCCGGGCTGCCGGTCTTTTGTGTTTTGGAATTAAAGGCGGCAAAGAAGCAGGTGCAAAATTTATTGATGCACTGAAATTGATCACACGACTGGTTAATATTGGTGATGCAAAATCCTTAGCTTGTCATCCTGCCAGCACAACTCATAGACAATTATCAGAAGACGAATTAGCAACCGCTGGCGTTAGTGAAGATTTGGTTAGACTTTCTATTGGTATAGAACATATTGACGATATTATTGAGGATATTGAGCAGGCCCTAGCTGCAGCAAAATAATGCAAAAAACGTTTTTTTTGATTGTAGTTCTATTAAGTGTACCCGCTTTGGCGATTGATGCCGAAACAGGTGCGCAGTATGCTGCAAAAGGAGATTATGCAACGGCATATAATATTTGGAAGGTTTTTGCTGAGGAAGGTGATCCACTGTCGCAGTTCTATTTGGGTGTTTTGTACGAAAAAGGTAGTGGTGTAGAAAAAGACTATCCACAAGCATTATTCTGGTATATCAAATCAGCCGAACAAGGTGTCGCAAAAGCAAGCTATAACATCGGTAATATGTTTTTTAATGGTCGTGGCGTAAGTCGGGATTATAAGGAAGCTGAACGGCGTTTTAGGCTTGCTGCCGAGCTGAACTACCCACCTGCACAATATAATCTTGCTTACACCTTAGACAAAAGTTTAAATGGCGAAAAAAATCCAACAGAAGTATTTAACTGGTATTTAAAAGCAGCTAAAAATGGTGTGCAAAAAGCAAAATCTAAAGTTGGTAAAATGTATGAGGTTGGTATTGGTGCTGCACAGGATAAAGAAAAAGCGATCTACTGGTACGAAAAAGTTGTGAGTAAAGATCCTGAGATCCGGATCCGTTTAGCCAAACTATATCTTGATGATCAAAATCGGGTGGAAGAAGGGATCCGTTTATTACGATCAAGTGCTGAAAACGGCGATAAACTAGCCCAGTATCAACTTGGTTATCTTTATGGGCAAGGAGAAAAAGTTAAGCAGGATTATGAGCAAGCCACTTTTTGGTATAAACGTGCAGCGAAACAACAAGTCCCTGAAGCACAATATCTTTTATGTCTTTCCTACTCCTTAGGCAAAGGTGTCCCAGTGGATATGGCCGTAGCCCAAGCCTGGTGTGAGGCAGCTGTAATAAACAAAGCAGAAGGTGCCGAAGAAGCGTTAAAAGAGATCAAAGAGTCGCGATGATAATTGAGTAGATCAAAGGAGTGGCTATACTTGCACTAATGTTGAACCAAGAATAATAGAAGATTCGTTGAGTAAATTATTATTTCGTAGGGCAGCTTACTAGTGCATGGATGCACGTAGTTAGAACAATGCGGGGGCAATTGTTGAGCGCAGCGTAAGCCGGCATTTAATCTTAATGAATAGAGCTGTGTTTAGTTTCGTGGTTCTGGTTAGATATAGCGTAATTTAGGATAGATGGTGGCTGCATATTTAGGCTCTTAAATAAGTTCCATTGACGCTATTGTCCCGTTCGTCGGATCAATTCCATAATCTCTTCACGCAGTAGTAGGTCAGACAAAATGCTGTCATCTGCGCAAAGCAATTGTATATCCAATCCCTCTCTTCGCGCTATAAAGGAAGTCTTATGTAAAGTGCCAGAGACGCCGTTTATAATGGAGGTGTCTGCTTTCACCATACCTAACAGGAACGCCGCTTGATCTGTTTTTTTCGAACCATCAATTATGGTTATCTCATAGTATTGCCGAGATAAACGCAAAGCTATAGCCTCTGATCGCTTTCCTAGTGCAACCTTTGACTCAATAGATTTGTCTTCTATTTCAGCCATATCAATATGTTCGACAGCGTCCTCAATGAGTGTCGGCGGTAAGCATGCCGTTGTTGCAGCTATAGGCCACAGTACAAAACAGATTAGTGTTAACTGTTTAGATATTATCTTCATTGAGGAATTATATGCGTTTTCCATACCAGACAGCTATAAACTGCCTAATTCACAAATAGGGTTCTAGGTGAGTAGTTAATAAATAACCTGATGTGATGGTCTCCTCCCCCTAACGGCATCTAGGTGCCATGATTGAACTGACATACACACAATCAAAAGAGGAGAAGACCAAAATGAAGACTACAACAATCGGGTTAGACATAGCAAAAAACGTATTTCATGCTGTCTGCTGTAATCAACAAGGGCGTATAATCAAAAAGAAAATGTTAAAGCGAGCGCAGGTACTCTCCTTTTTTCAATCTCAACCTCCTTGTTTAGTCGCAATAGAATCTTGTGCAACGTCACAGTATTGGGCCCGAGCGATACAACAACAGGGACATCAGGTGAAATTACTACCACCTCAGCATGTTAACGCATTTCTAATCGGCAATAAGAATGATTATAACGATGCCTTGGCCATCGCCGTTGCTGCGAAACAACCTCATTTAAAAAGTGTGGGCATTAAATCAGTTGAGCAACAAGACAACCAGGCACAACATAAAGCAAGAGACTTAGCGGTCAGACAAAGAACCGCATTATGTAACCAAATGAGAGCGCTTGTTGCAGAATATGGCATTAGCCTTCGTCCCGGCCTAAATACCCTACGTCAATCTATCCCGTTGCTATTAAGTGATGAGAACGAACGGTTGTCCGTTACTTTCAAAAGGATACTGCGCCAGCTAAAGGAACAATGGCAATCACTTGATGCCTGTATTGCGACATTTGACCAATTGATCATTCAATCGGCAAAAAACAATGCGATTTGCCAACGCTTACAAACTATTCCAGGGTTTGGGCCGATGGTCTCGAGCGCGTATTTTAATGAAGTGGGAAACGGCGCTCATTATCACAAAGGGCGCGATGTGTCCGCCTCATTAGGACTTGTTCCACGACAGTACAGTAGTGGTGGTAAAGAGGTGCTACTGGGGATCAGTAAACGCGGCAATAAATACCTTCGTTGTTTGTTAATTCTAGGCGCGAAGGCCGTGGTATCAAGAGCCAAAACGAAAGGCGATAAACTGAGTCAATGGATTAATCGTTTAGTTGAGACGCGGGGGCATAATCGAGCGTGTGTGGCGTATGCCAACAAAATGGCAAGAATGGCCTGGGCTATAACGGTTTCTGGTGATGACTACTCACCGGCCTAAATAGAGAGAACAAATCATTTCAACGAATTGCGAAGGTAAAACTAAAGATGGCATAACAGGTCAAACCAGCCTATTGAAAACCTGTCGAGCTCAGGGGTAACTAATACCGATAACCTGATAAGGAAAATAGGCGCGTAATACATCCAGGTCAGAAGTTGAAAACTTCATTGAAGGCCGTATATATGACAGCAATCCTGTCCCTGTTATCTGAATGTTTTATCTTGCAATACGGGAGGAGACCATATATGAACTGTAGAAGTTTAGACCCAATCTGACACATCACTAAATCAAGCGGAGCGTAGCGACGCTTGATTTAGTGAGAGTTACCCGCTTTGATGTAACTGCAACGTAAACATCAAAACACAAAGAGGTAACTCTCATGATTCATACTAATGACAAAGTTATAAAACATAAAGTTGGTCTACTCAATCTCGCTGAAGAACTCGGCAATGTCTCAAAAGCCTGCAAGATGATGGGTTTGTCCAGAGATACATTTTATCGCTACAAAGAAGCGGCTGATGAAGGCGGTGTAGAAGCCTTGTTTGATCGTAATCGGCGTACCCCAAATCTTAAAAACAGAATCGACCCGGCTATTGAAACCGTTGTGCTCGAGTATGCACTGGAAGAGCCCGCACATGGTCAAACGCGCACCAGTAACGAGCTGCGCAAACGGGGAACATTTGTCTCACCCAGTGGCGTTCGTTGTATCTGGCTTCGTCATGGTCTTGCTTGCTTTAAAGATCGCCTGAAGGCATTGTCTGATAAGGTAGCTGGTGAAGGCTTGATCCTCACTGAGTCTCAAGTCGCGGCGATGGAACGCAAAAAAGACGACGATGAGGCTTGTGGCGAGATAGAGACGGCACACCCTGGTTATCTTGGCTCGCAAGATACTTACTATGTCGGTACTTTCAAAGGCATTGGTCGGGTTTATCAACAAACGTTTGTTGATACTTACAGCAAGGTCGCTCACGCGAAACTGTACCCGACTAAAACACCGATTACGGCAGCTGACATGCTCAATGACCGCGTCCTCCCATTCTACGAAGAACAACGTTTGCCTATGTTGCGCATTTTGACAGATAGAGGGACGGAGTATTGTGGGCGAGCTGACCAGCATGATTATCAGCTTTATATGGCGTTGAACAATATCGAACACACCAAAACCAAGGTCAAATCACCTCAGACGAATGGTATTTGTGAGCGATTCCATAAGACGATCCTCAATGAGTTTTATCAAGTCGCTTTGCGTAAGAAAATTTACCAATCGATTGATGAACTGCAACTCGACCTTGACGAATGGTTGCTCAAATACAATACTCAACGAACTCACCAAGGCAAAATGTGCTGCGGGAGGACGCCGATGGAAACACTCATCGACGGACAAGCTATCTGGAAGGAAAAGTTTGTGAATTAAACTTAACCTGACAGTCGGTTACTGATAATTGGGTAACTGTCAGATCAAATCTGAATTTCTACAGGTTAAGTAATAATAACCAAAGGGGCACATATTTATGTGCATCTTTTTTGTTTATCTTTCTACGTTATACTGATTTTGTAGGCCGTTACAATGGCACACAATTAATGCCCACCTATTCGAATTTATACTTAATCAACTCACTATACTCATCCATAAAATTAAAATACTGTCTATCATGGTTGATATAAATGCCCCACGTCCCATCTGTTTCAACTAGGGCGCCGACGCTCATAAACATTCTAGGATCAGTAAGATACTCGTAGGCATTCTTACATAACGCATCGCTATTAAGGTAAGAAACTTCTCTTTCTTCTATAGAAGATGTTCGATCTTCCCAATTTGATGTATATAATTTTAAACATACACTTACTATCACTGTAACGATAGCTCATAATAGCCGACCCGCCGCCTTCACTAATCCAAGTAAAACCCAAAAGATTCCTCTCTGACTGATAAAATAAGAGCAGCAAAAACCACTGAAATTATACCCAGCGTAATAAAGATTACCCGATATAGATATTGTTTAAATTTCATATTAGTACATATCAACTTCAACGGTGGGTGAAGTATGTTTGTATTTCGGTAGCATTTTGAATCGTCATTAACGAAGGTTAAGTCGTTCACCAGAACGCTTCGCTTTTTTATCAGTTTTCAAACATATTTCAATCAAGTACATCCGTTTAAACTGTCAAGTTTAGAGGTCAGCTTAACGATAGCGTAAACCGACTTGCGAGAGCTTGATATAATACGAATCAAGCTTGATTAAATTGAAAATAACTATCCCAAATTTGATCTAATTTTATTCTCGCATCGGCAAGTGGAACAACGGAAATTTGATCGTTATGCAATTTGATTAATTCCAAATCCTCTAGTTTTCTAAGTGCATCGCTAATCTCGAAATTTAATGCGTGTTGATACTTTTTTTGAAACCATTGTTCTATTTGGTGATCAAGTTGTTCCGCATTGATATTTTTGTCTGAGCGTAATAAAAAATAATAGGCGAGAATGGCTTCTTTACATTCCTCTTCTTCAGCAGCATCAATCAGTTGATGAAAAACACCGGTGTTATTATCTAAATTTTTGAAATAAAGATTGTCTGCAAGCGTCTTCATGAATTTGATCTTGCGGTTTTTAAAATTACTAAATTGTTTCCACAAGAAAGCGCCGAGTGTTCCGAAGCCAGCCACTAGCGCTAGTAAAGCGGCTTGATCAAGCACGACAGGTTCATGATGTAGTCCGAACCAGAAAGCCAATAATGATCCAGTCAATATAAGGGTTGCCCCTAATTTTGTTGCAAGCATAATTATTCCACCGACAGCGGCAGGTATACCGATGATCAATTTGTCGATGGTTTTCATTTTTACTTCCGTGTTTGGGAAAAGCATTTCAAGATCTGATCGAGGAATATTCTGGAACAGTTTTATCGTGGTTGATCCTGGTTTGAAAAATAAGTCTTTTCGTTGCTGCTGATCAAAATATTTCTGTTCTTTATACTTCACATAGATCACAACACGATCATAATTTATAAACGAAATGAGTTTCTTTTTTAATCCAAAAAAACTCAGTAAGGTTTCGTGCTTTTCTGATTCACCACGTCGAAAAAAGAGTACTTGTTCAAAATCATCAAAATCAACATTCAAACGGATCTTGAAAAGAGACTCTTCTAGTAAGGCACGATCTAAATCTTCTTGGGTAATGATTTCAAAATTAGCCGCATCTAATAATTTTTTTAATTCTGAAATTAAAACCTTCTCCATTTTGTTTCTTTGATCGCTGGATTTTTTGTAAACAAGTTTCGTATCCGCATCTGGGTTAACGGGTGCGTAATTATCTTTCAGAAGTTCAAGGCTTTTGTGAAATTTAAAATGGAAGATACTTTCAAGGAGTTTGCAGACATCCTGAAATTTCAGAAGATCTTGTGCCGATAAATGAGCCTCTTCGCAGCACATCGAAACAATGTCAGATTTTCGATAGGGAATAAAACGTTGTTTGCTTTCAGTCATTCTTTTGGATTCAAGCTGGTCAGAGTTCCTTACAGATGCAATGTCCTTCCGTCAACGCTCAAAGAGGCTTCATGCATGGCTTCTGATAATGTTGGATGTGCGTGAACAGTTCTGGCGATATCTTCGGTACTTGCTTCAAATGACATCGCGAGTACAGCCTCACTGACCAATTCTGAGGCATTCGGGCCAAAGATATGAACACCGAGTAATTCATCGGTTTCAGCATCGCCGATCATTTTGATCAATCCTGCAGTTTCGTTCATTGCGCGAGCGCGTCCGGTTGCGGCAAATGGAAAACTGCCGACTCGAATCTTCCGACCTTCTGCTTTTAGTTGTTGTTCTGTTTTCCCGACCCATGCAATTTCTGGCCAGGTGTAGACTACCCATGGAATATTATCGTGGCTAAAATCAGGTTTTTGACCATCGATCAATTCCGCGACCGCAACGCCTTCTTCCATCGCTTTATGCGCGAGCATGGGCCCGTGGATCGCATCACCAATCGCAAAAACATTTTCCAAGTTGGTGCGGCATTGCTCATCGGTTTCGATGAAACCACGCTGATCAACTTTTAAACCAACTTGATCAGCATTGAGACCTTCAGTATTTGGTTTTCGTCCGATGGCAACAATCAGTTTATCTACTTCCAAATTGCGGGATTCACCATTCTGATCGTACTGAACTTTTACCTTTCCATTGGCTTTTTCACAGCGGGTCATTTTTGCGCCGAGCTGAATATCTAATCCTTGTTTGATCAAATTCTTTTGGGCTTCTTTTGCGATATCATGATCTGCCGCTGCCATGAAATCATCCATGGCTTCGATGACGGTTACTTTTGAGCCAAGTCTGCGCCAGACGCTACCGAGTTCTAAACCAATGACACCAGCGCCGATCACACCCAATGTTTCCGGGACTTCAGCAAAAGATAAGGCACCCGTTGAATCAACAATTTGATCATTATCAACAGGCGCGGGTGGTAATACCGCCGGAACAGATCCCGTCGCAATGATTATTTTTTTCGCGCTGACAGTTTGAATTTGATTATCAATAGCTTTGATCTCAATTTCTGAATTTGATCGCAAGCTACCGGTGCCTTCCAATAGAGTGATATTGTGTTTTTTGAATAAGCCAGCAACACCCATTGTCAGGATCTGGACAATTTTATCTTTACGCTTAAGCATTTTGCTGACATCCATTTGTGCGTTTTCAACAGTGATGCCGTGATCTTTTGCGTGTTTGTTAATGTCTTCAAAATGGTGTGATGAATCAAGCAATGCTTTCGATGGAATACAGCCGACATTGAGACAGGTTCCGCCGAGTACCGTCTTGCTTTTATCGCTTTGCCATTTTTCGACACAGGCGGTTTTCATGCCGAGTTGAGCACAACGAATAGCGGCAACATAACCACCGGGACCACCACCAATTACGACCACATCATAATTATCCATCTTTGTTCACCCACCTTAATTTTGTATCTTAGTTAGATCTCAAGAAACAGCATGGCTGGATCTTCTAATTGTTTTTTGATCGACACCAAAAAAGACACCGCTTCACGGCCGTCAATGATTCGATGATCATAAGATAATGCAACAAACATGACAGGTCGGATCACAACCTGGTTATTTTCTGCAACAGGACGATCTTGTATTGCGTGCATACCTAAAATCGCACTCTGAGGAGGGTTAATAATCGGTGTTGATAACATTGATCCAAATGTGCCGCCATTGGTAATAGTAAAAGTGCCGCCAGTCAGATCGTCTAATGTTAGATTAGAGTTTCTGGCTTTATCACCAAGCTCGCGTATTTCTCCTTCAATTCCAGAAAAGGATATTTGATCCGCATCACGAATTACGGGTACGACCAAACCTCTGGGTGAGCTGATCGCGACGCCAATGTCGTAAAAGTCGTGATAGACGATATCTTGATTTTCAATCGATGCATTGATCAGCGGAAACTCTTTTAATGCATTGATCGCTGCTTGCACAAAAAATGGCATAAAGCCTAAACGATAACCATATTTTTCTTCGAATTTAGGTTGGATTTTTGTGCGTAGTTGTTTAACCGCATTTAAATTGATCTCATTAAATGTGGTCAGAATTGCATTTTCAGATTGAGCAGATAATAAACGCTCGGCCGCGCGTTGACGTAAGCGACTCATCGGTACGCGCCGTTCTTGTCTTTCTGTTACGGGTGGATTATCTTTTTGAGAAATAAAGCTGGCTTCAGTGACATTTGTTTCAGAGTGAGATGGTGAATTTTTTATTTCTTCGTTTTGTTTTTGCAGATGGGTTTGCACATCGGATTTTGTAATTCGACCCTCTTTACCACTACCTTCAATTTTATTCGTATCAAGACCTTTTTCTGTAATTAATTTGCGTACAGCAGGGCCTGGAGCAGGCGTTGTTTTAGATGATAGCTCTGGTGTTTCTTCATTAAGAATTTCTATTGATGTTTTTTGGACATGTTTTTGATCGGGCATTTCAGCATCGGTATCAATAATCGCCAGAATATCTCCGGCGACAACAATATCGCCTTCACCTTTTATGATTTCTTTAATGATGCCATCGTTTTGTGCAGCAACTTCCAGGGTGACTTTATCTGTTTCCAGATCAATTAAACTTTCACCCCGTTTGATGAAATCACCGGGTGATTTCTGCCATTCGAGTAAAGTGGCATCCGCGACGGATTCTGCTAAAGCCGGTACTTTTATTTCTTCTAACATTATTGATCCAGTTTCAGTGCTTCTTTGATTATAACTTCTTGTTGTTTGATATGTTTGGAAAGATAACCAACCGCAGGCGACGCTGAATAAGGTCTGGCGATACAAGTTAATTGATGATGGCTATCTACGGCTCCAGACAGATGTGATCGACCTAATAAATAAAACCAGCTTCCCTGATTGACCGGTTCTTCTTGAATCCATACTACCTCTTTAGCATTTGGGTATTTATCAATTATGGTCTCTACTTCCGGTTTTGGAAATGGGTACAGTTGTTCAATTCGAAGAATAGCAATATCGTCAATCTGGTGAGAACGCCGAGCTTCGAGTAGATCGTAATAGATCTTGCCACTACAAAATAATAAGCGTGTGATGTTGTCTTTATTCAGTTCATCTTTTTCATCTAAAACGTATTCAAATTGTCCATGGGTAATGTCTTCTACTTCGGAGACAGATAACTTATGGCGTAACAAACTCTTCGGTGTCATGACGATCAATGGCTTGCGGTATGGACGCAGGATCTGACGACGGATCATATGGAACATTTGTGCCGGTGTGCTCGGAATGCAAACCTGCATATTGTCTTCAGCACAAAGTTGTAAATAACGCTCTAGTCGAGCAGAGGAATGTTCGGGGCCTTGGCCATCATAACCGTGTGGCAAGAACATAGTCAGGCCACAATGGCGGCCCCATTTTGCTTCACTGGAAGATATAAATTGATCAATAACAACTTGTGCGCCGTTGGCAAAATCACCGAATTGGGCCTCCCAGATAACAAGTGCATCTGGCTCAGAGCTGCTGTAACCAAATTCATAAGCAAGAATGGCTTCTTCAGAGAGAATCGAATTGATGATCCGGAACTTCGCTTGATCAGGTTTTATATGCTTGAGTGGGACAAATACGTCACCAGTATTCATATCGTGGATAACTGCATGACGATGTGCAAATGTGCCGCGTTCGCTGTCTTGCCCTGATAATCTGATCGGGTAACCAGCTTCAACCAGACTGGCATATGCGAGGCTTTCAGCAAAGCCCCAGTCCATATTAATCTCTCCTGCTGCCATTAATTGACGATTACTGAGGATCTTTTTCACGCCACGATGTGTCGTAAAGCCGGTTGGTAAGGTGGTTAACTTTTCGCTCAATAGATCTAAATGAGATTTACTGATGGTCGTTGCTACTTCATCTCGCCAGTTTGTGCCTATATAAGGGTGGAAATTGGTTTTAAATTCTTCTTCCCCAAGCGCACATAGTTGCTGGCCTGCGACAGGCTCATTTCTTTCCAGGGAAGCAATATAATTTTCTTTCATCTCACTGACTTGTTCCGACGTAACAACTTCTTCATTGACTAATTTGGTCGCATAAATTTGTCGTATATTTGGACGGTTTTTGATCTTTTGATACATCAATGGCTGGGTAATCATCGGTTCATCTGCTTCACTATGGCCATGCTTTCTATAGCAGATCAAATCGATAACAATGTCTTTATTGAATTCTTGACGATAAGCGAATGCGAGCGAGCCTGCGTAAACAACAGCTTCTGGATCATCACCATTGACATGAATGATTGGTGCCTGAACCATTTTTGCGACATCTGTGCAATATAGAGTTGAGCGTGAATCAAGCGGATCGCTTGTCGTGAAGCCAATCTGATTATTGATCACGATATGAACGGTGCCGCCCGTTGCGTAACCTCGCGTTTGAGACAGGTTGAAGGTTTCCATGATCACGCCTTGTCCTGCAAAGGCAGCGTCGCCATGGATCAAAACAGGCATTACCTGATCTCTTGCTATATCGTGCCGTCGATCCTGACGAGCTCGAACAGAGCCTTCGATGACAGGATCAATTATTTCCAAATGTGAGGGATTAAAGCCTAAAGTCAGGTGTACAGGCCCGTGGAGCGTGTCGATATCTGAAGAGAATCCCTGGTGATATTTGACATCGCCGGTTCTCGATTCGGTATCACCTTTGCCTTCAAATTCATCAAATAGATCGGCGGGTTGTTTGCCTAAGGTGTTGACAAGAACATTGATTCTGCCTCGATGAGCCATACCAATAACAAGCTCTTTCACGCCATCTTCTGCGGAGTCTTGTATGATGTTATTCAGGAGTGGAATAAGGCTTTCCCCACCTTCTAGAGAGAATCTTTTTTGGCCGACATAACGACTATGAAGATATTCTTCGAGCGAACTTGCTGCGACGATTCGTTCGAGTATTCGGCGTTTTTTCTCAAAGGTGAATCCAGGGTTGCCACGATCAACCTCAAGACGTTGTTGTAACCAACGTTTTTGAGATGTTTCATTTATGTGCATGTATTCAATGCCGAGTGTTCGGCAGTAGGTTTTTTGCACAATATCGACAATTTCTCTTAAGGTTGCTTGTCTGATCCCTTGTAGTGAACCGGTATTGAAAACGGTGTCCATATCGGACTCCGAGAGATTGTGATAGCTAGGTTCTAGCTCAGGTACTTCGGGGCGTTCATAGAGCTGTAACGGATCTAAATTTGCTCGTCGATGGCCACGGAAACGGTAAGCATTGATCAGTTGTAAAACAGATACTTGCTTACTAGCGTGACTGGCTAGTGCTTCATCAGAAAGCACTGCTTTAGGGTTGGTTAAGTTGGGCTTAGTTTCACTTTTTCCTAAGTCGGTTTTTTGTGATTCAGCTGCAGTGTTTTGAACAAAATACGTTTTCCATTGACTATCAACAGCATTGGGATTGTCTAAATAGACTTCGTACAACGCCTCAATGTAGTTTATATTGTTACTGTTCAGGCACTTTGCCATTCGATCAGTTCCTGCGAATTGGTTTCAAAGATTAATACCGATTTAACGACTTAAAAACAGATTATGCTATACTTACGCGTTTTACCAATGCCAATTATCACAATAATTATTACATTATTTTTTATATTGCGTTAGCAATTACAATACCAGTTTGCTTGGTGAGTTAAGGCTACGAGACAACTATAATATATCGCTGGAGTATTTTAATGACATCTGAGACAGTAACCATAACGGATAATTCAACAGGGAAGACGATTGAATGCCCAATTCTTAAAGGAACGTATGGAGCACCAGTTATTGACACTGCGGCACTCTATAAAGAGTTGGGAATGTTCACTCTTGATCCCGGTTTTACGACAACGGCGAGTTGTCGTAGTGCTATCACTTACCTTGATGGTGAACAAGGTATCTTGCTGCATCGTGGATATCCCATTGAGCAGTTAGCAGAAGAAAGCTCATTTCTGGAGGTTTCTTATCTACTACTACATGGTGAATTGCCAACTACAACTGAATTTGCAGAATACGAAGGTAAGATCAAACAATACAACATGGTGCATGAGCATTTGATGCGCTTTTTCAATGGTTATCGTTATGACGCACATCCAATGTCGATCATGGTGGGCGTCACAGGTGCAATGGCTTCTTTCTATCACGAACAAGTAGATGTAAAAGACCCGGAAGATAGAATGAAGATCGCGATGCGTTTGATCGCTAAGATGCCAAATATTGGTTCTAAGGTTTATAAACATGGGGTTGGTGAGCCGTTTATCTATCCCGATAATTCATTGGGTTATATCGAAAATCTAATGAACATGATGTTTGCTATCCCTTCTCAGCCTTATGAGCTTCATCCAAAAGCAGTCTCTGCACTTGATCAATTGATGATTTTGCATGCAGATCACGAACAAAATGCCAGTACGTCAACGGTACGTCTATCAGGTAGTTCAGAAGCAAATCCACTAGCTGCAATTTCTGCAGGCATTTCAACACTTTGGGGTAAGGCTCATGGTGGTGCTAACGAAGCTGTTCTGGAAATGCTCGAAGAAATTGGAGATGTGAAGAACATTTCTAAGTTTATCGCTCGTGCAAAAGATAAGAGTGATAACTATCGCCTAATGGGCTTTGGACATCGTGTCTACAAAAACTTTGATCCTCGTGCGACAATTATTAGTAAAGCCTGTCACGAAGTGCTGGATGATATGGATGAAAACTCAGAACTACGTCCATTGATGGAAATTGCGATGGAGTTGGAACGAATTGCACTGGAAGACGAATACTTCATCGAGCGTAAGTTGTATCCAAATGTTGATTTTTACTCAGGTATAATCCTGCGCGCATTGGGTATTCCAACAAACATGTTCACAGTATTCTTTGCAATGGCACGTTCTGCAGGATGGATAGCAAACTGGCATGAAATGATGGGAGATTCAGATTTCCGAATTGGCCGTCCACGTCAGCTTTATACGGGTTCAGCAACACGTGATTATGTGGCCATGGATAAACGTTAAAATCGCAGTTAATAGCCAACATTAAATTAAACTTTTTTGTAGGTATTTATCTTGCTGGTAGTTAATGTTCTAGAGGCATCTCACTCAAAGTGAGGTGCCTTTTTTATTAAGCGAAAGTTTAGGGGAGAGGATTGATTATGAAAAAACCTGTTCAGGTGGCAGTTACGGGTGCAGCTGGTCAAATAGCGTATTCAATATTATTTCGAATTGTTTCAGGTGAGATGTTGGGACCGGATCAACCAGTAGTTTTACGGTGTCTTGAAATCACTCCAGCCATGCAAGCGCTAGAAGGTGTTGCGATGGAGATTGATGATTGTGCATTTCCATTATTAGAAGGGCTTGTGCTTAGCGATGATCCAAACGAAGCATTTAAGGGTGCTGACATTGCGATGTTGGTCGGTGCACGACCACGTGGACCAGGGATGGAGCGTTCTGATCTGCTGGAAGCTAATGGCGGAATATTCAAAATTCAGGGTGAAGCCATTAACGGCAATGCTAATAGTGATGTAAAAGTTGTCGTAGTTGGTAATCCTGCAAATACTAATGCCCACACGGCAATGCGTTTTGCACCGGATCTAAACCCGCATAATTTTACCGCCCTTACACGACTTGATCATAATCGCGCTCTTTCGCAATTGGCTGCAAAAACGGGAAGCAGTACGCGAGATATTAGAAAGATGACGATCTGGGGAAATCATTCCACAACTCAATATCCTGATATCAGCCATACAACAATTGCTGGAAAAGCGGCAAAAGATCTTGTTGATCAGGCCTGGTATGCCGATGAATATATTCCACGCGTTGCTAAACGTGGTGCGGAAATTATTGCTGCAAGAGGTGCATCCAGTGCTGCATCTGCTGCAAATGGTGCGATCGAACATATCCGTGATTGGGTTCTAGGAACGCCTGAAGATGATTGGACAAGCATGGCTGTTCCAAGTGATGGTAGTTATGGTATCCCAGAGGGACTGATGTATTCATTTCCAGTACGTTGTAAGAATGGTGGTTATGAAATTATACAAGGGTTAGAAATTGATGAATTTAGTCAAGCGAGAATGGATCTAACCCAGAAAGAGCTAGAAGAAGAACGTGATGCGGTTAAAGAACTGATTGGGTGAGCAAAATCTTTTGTCCAGTGGACAAAAGATTTTGCGAACGAGCGGCAAGGATGCCGTGCCGGAGAGATCCACCATGGATGGTTAGTATTACAAAACTGAAAAGAATGACTAGAGATAATGTTATTGGAAAAAATATTGTCCAGTGGACAAAAGATTTTGCGAACGAGCGGCAAGGGTGCCGTACCGGAGAGATCCACCATGGATGGTTAGTATTACAAAACTAAAAAGAACGGTGTTTCTTACCGTTACCTGGAAAGATTATTTGTACGTTCTGGTTCATAGGATATTATTCAGAAAAAACTATATTTCACTATAGTGAAGTTACGGCTGTTGTTTCAGTTGATGTTGCAGTCTCGGTATTGGCCATCCAATAACCTGCCCCCATAAACAGGCTGCCACCAATAATATTACCTAACGTAACCCAAAGAAGGTTATGTCCCATACCCACTAACGAGATGCTTTCAGGGTGCTGGCTAAGCAGGGCGATTGATAATAAGGTCATATTTGCAACGCTATGTTCAAAACCACTGGCAATGAATGCAAGCAAACACCAGAAGATAGCAATACACTTTGCCACTTCATTCCTTAGTCGTGCTGCCATCCATAATGCAAGGCAGACCAGCCAATTACATAAGATAGCTCGGGAAACAAGCTCTATTACAGTGGAGTTCATCTTATAATCTGCGACCTTATGTAATAAGCCTACCCCTCCATGTAATAACTCACCACCACCACCGGCGACAAAGATCAAGGCGAGTATGACTGAGCCGGTCAGATTCCCTATCCATGCGGCTACCCAAACTTTTCCCAAATCAACAAGCGTTGTTTTCTTTTTGAGCCAGCCGAAGACCATATACATGGTATGGCCGGTAAAGAGTTCAGAGCCAGCAAAGACCACGAGTGTCAGGGCTATGCCGAATGTGGCACCCATAATTAATTTCTGAAAAGCCACGGGCACTTGTCCCGCAGTGCTAAAGATTAAAATAATTCCAAGCCCAACATAAGCACCTGCCATCATTGCTCCTATTAAAAAAGCTAATGGAGAATTTCTGACTGCAGTTGCTTTTTGATCTGCAACATTAGAAAAATAATTGATTGTTTCTTTGTACATATTTTGATCACTACCGTTAGTTAATTTTAAAAAATAAACAAATTTATTTTGACATTTTTTATTTGTTTCATATAAGATACAACTATAAATAATTTTTATCAATACAAGGAGATAAAAAATGCAGGAAATAGCTTGGGGTATTTCTCTAGTGCTCATGTTAGTTATCATCGGTGTCTTTATGTTTGTTGTTATAAACTCTGGACAAAAAGTTGAATACGCGCCGGTACAAACGCGTTTCTATAAAGTGCGCAGTGGTTTGTTTTGGGTAATGGTCGCTGGTTTTTTCGTGGTGACATTCAGTACTATTCAAGGAATGCCATACGCAGCCAAGGATTTAGACACAAGCACAGGTGAGATACAGGTTATCGATGTAGAAGGCTTTCAATGGTATTGGAAGTTAAGCAATAGCAAAGTAAAGGTAAATCGACCGGTTTTGTTTAATGTCACAAGTGGGGATGTTAATCATGGTTTGGGGATCTATGACGAAAGCCTAACCTTGTTAGCACAAACACAGGCAATGCCTGACTATATCAATAAGCTTGAATACACCTTTAAGAAACCTGGCACTTATAAGATTTTGTGTATGGAATATTGTGGTATGGCACATCATGTTATGACCGCCGTTATTGAAGTTACCTCAGAATAATTTCAGGAGAGAAGAATGTCATCATCAATTTCCGTTACTCATCCAAATTTAAGCCACGGCGCACGTAATACGCTACTACTCTACCTCGCAATTAGCGCCGTGGTCTTTTTATTAATGATGGTTTTTGGAACCACATTACGTTACGAACAAGGGCAATGGTTAGGCTTAGGCCCCGAATATTTCTATCAAATAATGACTGCGCATGGTGTCGGTATGGTGGGTATATCCGGTTTAGCAGCCAGTGCCGTAATGTGGTTTTTCCTTTCACGACATGTACAACTTAGTACAGCAATATTAGTTGCTAACCTTGGTTTCTTTCTAGTCGGTGTTGTCTTAATACTCGGCTCAATATTCATTGGTAAGTTTGCTGCAGCCTGGACTTTTTTATATCCCTTGCCAGCAATGGGACAAGGTATTTGGGGTAATCATGCAGCGGCCAGCTTTTTGCTTGGGCTATTACTCGTCGGTGTTGGCTTCTTGTTACTTTACCTTGATACAGCGCGTGCCATCATGAAGAAGTATGGCAATTTAGCAAAAGCACTTGGTTGGCCACAGATTTTTGCCAATAGTCAGGATGAAGCTCCACCACCTGCTGTCGTCGCCAGTACGATGGTCTTAATCGTCAATATTGCTGGGATTGCTGCAGGTGCTGTTGTTATTGTCTTGAGTTTGGTCAATCTTTATCTGCCGGCATTTGAACTGGATCCCCTACTTGTAAAAAATCTGATCTATTTTTTCGGGCATATATTTATTAATGCGACGATCTATCAAGCGGTCATTGCTGTATATGAGATCTTACCGCAATATACACAACGTCCATGGAAATCTTCAAAAGTATTTTTAATGGCATGGACAGCATCAACCTTAATGGTAATGTCAGTTTATCCACATCACTTGTTAATGGACTTTGCGATGCCAACCTGGGCATTGGTGATGGGACAAATTATTTCTTATATGAGTGGTTTTCCAGTGCTCGTTGTCACGGCTTATGGAGCTTTGACAATTATTTATCGCTCTGGTATTAAATGGGATGTAACTTCAGGTTTGTTGATGTTATCGATGATGGGTTGGGCTTGTGGTGTTATCCCAGCAATTGTTGATGGGACCATTAGTGTCAATAACGTGATGCATAATACATTGTGGGTACCGGGACATTTTCATATTTACCTGTTATTAGGTGTGGTACCGATGATCTTTGGTTTTATGTATTATCTGGCGCAAAGTAATGGTGAAAAAGTGGGTCTTTTAGATACACTTGCATACTGGGCCTACTTACTTTCAGGAATGGGTTTTGTGACGATGTTTTTGCTAGGCGGTAAAGAAAGTGTTCCACGTCGCTGGGCAACACATATGGAAGAATGGATAGCATACGATCAGATCGCTGCCGTATTTGCAACCTTAGTTGTATTAAGTGCATTGGTTTTTGCTTACCGTTTCTTGATACGAATATCCAAGGTGAATATTACTGCTTCATGAATCGATTGAGTTATATCAGTACTGCTTTAGTTTTTATCTTCTCTGCTACCTTCTGGTGGCAGGGAACGAGCGGCCTTCAGGCATTTACCAGTGAAACGGCCAGAAGACTTGAAGTTTTAGAATCTCCTAAAACGCTGTCCAATCTAAACTTTGAGAACCAAAATAATGAACCAATCAATTTTGTTGATTATCAGGGTAAGGTTGTTTTAGTAGATTTTATATACACCCGTTGCCCAGATATTTGTCATGCCTTGGGCTTTGCTTTCAAATCGATTAAAGAAGATCTGAAAGAACTGGGTTTGGATGATCAGGTACAAATAGCTAACATCAGTTTTGATCTGGAAAATGATATGTCAGAAGAACTCGATGCTTATATTAAACGCTATAGCAATGACACAAGTTCATGGCATGGATTACGTCTTAAAGATCCACAAAAACTCCCTCAGCTTTTAAACGATTTTGGCATCGTTGTTATAGCAAATGATCGTGGTGGTTTTGATCACAATGCAGCCATTCATTTATTGGATGAAAAAGGTCGCCTGATTGGTATATATGACTATCAAGCTCAGAAACAGATCGTAAAGCATATACGTGAACAGATCGAAACCATAACTTTATGATTAAGCCTGTATTGGTTTATGCATTTGGTCTTTATGCAATTAGTTATTCTCTAATAGGAGAGTGGTTAGAAGCTTCTATGATCAGGCATGTCTTGATCCAAATACCTTGTCTCATTTTACTAGGCTATTTCTATGGTCGTCAGTATTTAAAAAATAATTCCTTTTTATTATTGATCAACGAAAAGGGTCTGGCGGGTATACTCTTGTGTATTTTTATCGGTGCTTATTGGATGCTACCAAGAGCATTGGATACATCATTGACAACGCCTTTAATGGCGTCATTCAAATATTTTTCGTTACCTGTTCTGGTTGGCATTCCATTAGCGATTAGTTGGGAAAAGATCCACCCTATCGCTCAGGCTCTAGTAAAAATTGAGTTGCTAACGATGTTATACCGATTGGGTTGGCTCTATTTGGTTTCTCCAAATCGATTATGTAATTTTTACCAACTAAACGAACAGGTTCTATTAGGAAAATCTTTTTTGATCATTGCCCTGCTTATTTCTATTTATTGTGTATGGCAGCTTTTTTCTAATGATTATCGTGAATCGGAAAAAGAACCAGAAAGCTCAGTTTAAAAATTGTTTTAATTCTCTTTTGTTTTTAATGAGATCAGCCAAAGTAAAATCATCTAAAACACTTAAGAATGCTTGCGTTGCCTGGTTGAGCGCGGACTGTAAATAACAGGCGGGTAGAAATGGACAAATGGGTTCATTACAATTGACGACATCCAAAGTCTGCTCAGTAGAACGTACAATTTCACCGATACTAATTGTCTCTGGTTCATAGGCGAGTTCAAGTCCCCCGCCACGCCCGCGTTTAGAATAGATATAGCCAAGTTTAACCAAATAATTTACAACTTTAATCAAATGGTTTCGGGAAATATTAAACGACTCGGCAATATCAGAAATATGACCAAGCTTATCCGGATTTAATGCCAGGTACATAAGCACTCGCAAAGAATAGTCCGTATATCGTGTTAGTTGCATTGATAAATATCCTTAATAACAAGAAAATAAGTCATGAACACATTTTCCACCTAATTATTGTAAATAAAATATAACAATATCATATGGAATGAAAAAGAGGGTAGATAGTAACTGAATGTTTACATTGTCTTAACACCTAATTGCGGAAACCAACTTAAACGGAGAAGTGACAAATGAATAATATGCATTCAGGCAACCACATATTTTGATATGTTGACTGTGGATATAAGTGAATAGATAATATCGAAAAAAGGAATTTCGTAACAGTTTTGTTTATTTAATAGGGGTTTCTTACCCAAAATCTGGTATTTATAATGAGGAAAAAAATACTAGAATTTCCACTTGGGAAAAAGGGATCAGTTTTACTGAAACAATCACAGAATATATTCCGCAAAAACGTATGACGTAGACATATGACTTCAAGCCGAGTGATATTCTACATAATGCACTAGACGAACATCTTGAAATCGGAGGAAAATATTTCGACGTGATAGATACAACGTATGTAACCAAACAATTAGCAAACAAAATAAGACCAAGCTTACGTTATTGATAATACAGGATCTCAACTAACTTAAATTGGTACTCGAACCCGTGGGCACAGTTTCTAATTTCAAACTTTCAAAGTCAGATTTTGTATGTCTATAAAATCGCTCAGAAACCAGTTAATGTGGCAACTTTGCGGCTGGGCGCAAAAAAGACGTGCGCCCATTCTTGTAGGCATTATTAAGGCAAGGAGTAAGTCTGATTAAACTTTTACTTATACCTGGAATGGATGGTACAGGAGAATTGTTTAACCCTTTATTGGATGAGTTACCTGAGCACATTAACACTCATGTGATCTGTTTGAACTCTTTAACGGCTAATGAGCCAAAAGTCCAAGCAATCGAAATTGCATCAACTCTTGGTGATGAAGAAGTTATAATTTTATCTGAATCATATTCAAGCTATATCGCTTATCAGTTATGTTTACTATCTCATTTGAATATTAAACACGTAATATTTTCAGCTGGTTTCTTAAGTAATCCATCTAAACTTAGTTATTTAAGAAATGTTCTACCGTTAAATATTATTCGTTCAGGTTTTATTCCTGGCCATATTCTTAGTTTATTTTTGTTTGCTCAGCGTAATAACGACAAATTGGTAAAGTTGTTTAATTCATCTTTACAGTCAGTCACTAATTTCACTTTAAAGCAAAGGCTTGAATATATTGCGAACTTAACTACTCCAGCACAAGAGTTAACTATTCCAGCGACTTACGTACAAGCAAGTAATGATTATCTTGTTAGTAAAAAATCGGTGGATGTCTTTACTAAAATATGTATAAATATTAATGTGGTTAAAGCAGAAGGTGGTCATTTTGTGGTTCAGAGTAACCCGCAATTTTTTGTAAAATTAATACAAAATGTAATGGCTTTATAAAAAGCACCATAGAGGTGCGTTATATTTTCCAATAAGATAATGACAAGATTCATATTAATTGCTTTGATACTATTTTCTCAAAACGTTAGGAGTGAGAGTTTTGAGGATGATATTGTGCTTGCTGCAGTAGGCCGGACGAAGCATGAAGTTCGCTACGATGGCGCATACTTTTCGATTCCATATCCAAATGGCGATGTGCCAGCGGACATTGGTGTTTGCACTGATGTCGTCATTAGGTCATATCGTGCACTCGGTACAGATCTTCAAGTCTTGGTACACGAAGATATGGCCAATAATTTTAGCCTTTATCCATCAAAACGAATTTGGGGACATAAATCTACGGATAGAAATATAGATCATCGTCGCGTGCTCAACCTGCAAGTGTTCTTCTCTAGGCACGGGGGATCACTTCCTATTACCGATAAAAAACAAGATTATGCGCCAGGCGATATCGTCACATGGCTATTACCAGGAAATTTGCCTCATATAGGCATTGTTACCAACCGGGTATCACTCCGTACAGGAAATCCACTTATTGCTCACAATATTGGCTCAGGGCCAAATCTTGATGATATGCTCTTCGCATACAAAATAACGGGGCATTATCGCTACATACCAAAAAAGTATAACAATTTAAGCAAGCTGGAGGCGCTACAGCGCACACCTTCTTAAAGTGATGCGTATGTCTAAAGAATGCCCGGAGCACTTATGGAGACATCCAACTGCAGCAGCAATTGATAGCCTGGCCACAAGATTTAATTTGCCAAATCACGAAGGAATGCAGGATTGGGAACATGAGGTTGCCGATCCAAATAGAGTTGTTGAGTTCATAGACGCATATAAAAATGGTGAGCTATCCGAAGACGAACGATTTACAATTATGGAAACCATAATTCAATCATTTGAGGAGCAGGAGCGATCCTTAGACGATAGCAAGGAGTGGAAGGAGGTGTTGAATTTGATCGAATCAAATGTTGATCTACATATTTACACTATTTGGTATTGGTCCCTTGTGGAAGAGGAATCCGAAAACAATTGGTGGAATGTTACTAAATTCATACGACAAATTTTTGAAGGAAACTGTGACAAATACACATAAAAAGCGCACTTTGTCGTGATGCGAGGCGTTGCACGGTAGGTCGGAAATTTGAATGTGAGTAATAAATTGGCAAGGCGAGTTTGGTACATAATATTTTTGGTAGTTGGTATTGCTATTGGTAGTTCAGGCGGCTGGTTTCTGTCTTTTCTCCATAATAAAAATGCTGTTCTCCAGCCTATAGAATTGGGAACTGTTTTAAAATTTTCAAATATACGAATAAGTGAAAGTAAATTTTCATGTGAAGGTCATTTAGCGAAAACAGTTGGTGGTGTAGTCGCTTCAATATATGAATCAAATTCGAGAAATACCAGAAATATGGTTTTATATAAGTGCAATGCATCAATATGTTCATTATCAGTTACAAGTTGTAAACCCTGGCAGTCGTCAGAGTGTGGCTCGCGTACATTGCGTTTCAATATTACAGAGCAACAGAAAATAGATGAAAATTCATTTGCGTGTATTGATGTACCGTAATCGTTTCACAGATAGTCAATTGACGCACCCTAGTCGCTAGTCCAGGCAGCAGTAAAAAAGTATTAGAAACTGACTATATTGTGGTCTGGAAGGAGGGTAGCAATCAAAGAAACTTCGGTGTTTACCTCTTCAAGGGCGATGGTACTTTCGGAGGCCTTATCAATACGACGACTGCCGGGTTTGCTCCGGATATTAGCGGGTGTGATAGAGGGCAATGTGCGGATGTCAACGGTGATGGCTTAGCCGATTATACCGTTTCCTTGGATCATAACGGTAAAAGGGCTTTGGTCGTGCATCTTTCTAAGGGCGATGGCACGTTCAAGGAACGTGTTTATACAGAAAGCAATGGGAATTTCTTACTGGATAGTTTGGGTCGTGACAGAGGCATGTTTATCAATGCCAATGAGAAAGGGAGAGGGGCAGGTCTTACATGTAGAAGTTTAGACCCAATCTGACACATCACTAAATCAAGCGGAGCGTAGCGACGCTTGATTTAGTGAGAGTTACCCGCTTTGATGTAACTGCAACGTAAACATCAAAACACAAAGAGGTAACTCTCATGATTCATACTAATGACAAAGTTATAAAACATAAAGTTGGTCTACTCAATCTCGCTGAAGAACTCGGCAATGTCTCAAAAGCCTGCAAGATGATGGGTTTGTCCAGAGATACATTTTATCGCTACAAAGAAGCGGCTGATGAAGGCGGTGTAGAAGCCTTGTTTGATCGTAATCGGCGTACCCCAAATCTTAAAAACAGAATCGACCCGGCTATTGAAACCGTTGTGCTCGAGTATGCACTGGAAGAGCCCGCACATGGTCAAACGCGCACCAGTAACGAGCTGCGCAAACGGGGAACATTTGTCTCACCCAGTGGCGTTCGTTGTATCTGGCTTCGTCATGGTCTTGCTTGCTTTAAAGATCGCCTGAAGGCATTGTCTGATAAGGTAGCTGGTGAAGGCTTGATCCTCACTGAGTCTCAAGTCGCGGCGATGGAACGCAAAAAAGACGACGATGAGGCTTGTGGCGAGATAGAGACGGCACACCCTGGTTATCTTGGCTCGCAAGATACTTACTATGTCGGTACTTTCAAAGGCATTGGTCGGGTTTATCAACAAACGTTTGTTGATACTTACAGCAAGGTCGCTCACGCGAAACTGTACCCGACTAAAACACCGATTACGGCAGCTGACATGCTCAATGACCGCGTCCTCCCATTCTACGAAGAACAACGTTTGCCTATGTTGCGCATTTTGACAGATAGAGGGACGGAGTATTGTGGGCGAGCTGACCAGCATGATTATCAGCTTTATATGGCGTTGAACAATATCGAACACACCAAAACCAAGGTCAAATCACCTCAGACGAATGGTATTTGTGAGCGATTCCATAAGACGATCCTCAATGAGTTTTATCAAGTCGCTTTGCGTAAGAAAATTTACCAATCGATTGATGAACTGCAACTCGACCTTGACGAATGGTTGCTCAAATACAATACTCAACGAACTCACCAAGGCAAAATGTGCTGCGGGAGGACGCCGATGGAAACACTCATCGACGGACAAGCTATCTGGAAGGAAAAGTTTGTGAATTAAACTTAACCTGACAGTCGGTTACTGATAATTGGGTAACTGTCAGATCAAATCTGAATTTCTACATCTTACATTTGACATAATGCCGATTTTTATCCATTTGCCATTTCAAAAGTCTTCACGGCACGACTCACCGTTGCATAGCTTTTGGAATAGGCCACGCCTACTTCCTTTAGCGTATAATGCCCACTCAAGTAGGCTCGTGCCATTCCCTCTTTATCTGGGTATTGGGCCAAATAGTAAGTCAGCGGTTGGGATGGGGCTAGCTTTTGTGATCTGGGGATATCTACCAGAGATTGTTCTTCTTTATAAGTTTGCACTGGGTATTTTCAACAAACTCATCGGAGTCCAGAAACACTTGACTCTTTAATATGTCAAATGTAAGGCCTGACCCTGAGGGATCCTCTGAGGGATCCTTTTTGACGTGAGGAATTGCACTTATCGTATGAATTCGCGCTATTGTCGCCTATTTAATGTACCCGTTAAATGTAGCAGTTTCAGCTTTTGTTTCTAATCCCGACCCCACCACTTTTTCCAGTTCAAGTCTTTGAAGCACGTCTTTCCTTCATCTCTATCAAAAAAGAATTTAGGGATCTCTTTATTCGTCCGTTTGAAATCACCTTTTGAGTATATCGCATGACCATATCCGCAATCGTCGGCTTGATCATTAGTCCGAATGTAAAGTGAGTCATTAGTAAACCTAAAATTCATACTACAGTTGATATTCTCATTTTCCTTAATCATGGTGAAGTTTGCTTTCCCTAAACTTTCAATATTCATTTGCCCAACAATTGCACCACTATTATAGGAAGGAGCACCACGGTTCAATTCTAAGTAAAAAAGGAGTGTACTATCAGAATTCGGATATACATAGATTACACCTGTCCGTCCGTTTTCTGGAGTTGTTCCATAGGAGTATGTTCCACCATATCCTAGGTCCTGTCCGTAGGCAGTTTTAATCATTAAAAAGAGTAGTACGAGTATTTTGCTTTTCATTTTTTCATTAAGCACAACGTTGTCGTATAAGAAGAGTAAGGGATTAAAACCTATTTGTTTTTCGGTTTAGTACTTAGCTTAATCTAAATTTAAGTGGGTTTTAAGCACGAATTCTTTGCTTTAGCTATCTTAGATGGCCTCTTATTAAAAACGAGTTTACTGGTATCCTCTGCTAATGTATTTCAACCTGCTTTTTTCTTTTGTTACCGTTTCTTTTCCATCACAATTATTATCCATATTTACAAAATCTTCTCTCTCCGTTATTGTATTTTTAGCTAGCAGGTCAAAAAAACCATTAGTTTCATTATTGGTCATAACTAAAACCTTGTTTTGTAAACTTCCCTGCACAGATTGTATTTCATTCACCATTAAACTGTTTAATTGTATAATTTTTCAGGATATTCTCTAAAGCATGTGATGCCACTACAAAAAGAAAAATTGTTGCATAGTGGTACGGGTCTGGCCTCGAACTATTGATAGTATATTCGAATTCCAAATGATCTCTTGTTTTTGGTTATCGTATACGGTGCTGTATCGATTTTTATGTGTTCCATTCTAAGCGTATCAGAAACTCATTCATGGGTGTCTGCGCTTTCAAAGTATTTGTGCTTTATTTTTCCGGTTTTAGTGTCCGTGATTAAAATTTAGCTATTCAGTGTAAAATAATCCTCCTCTTCCTCTGCAACTTCTAGAATCACAATGATGGTTTCTTCAAGATGATCAGGATGTACTTTAGACGCGATTAAATCTGTTTTTATGTTCTCCTTATCTAAGTTTAATTCCCTTAGAAGAGAATGAATGTGATTGGGTTTTGAACATAACAATTCAATCCAATGAGCAATGTTATTATGAATATAAATTTTTTCATCTTGTTTTATACAACGTTTTATTGAGTTAATCCACTTTCAAAAGCACCTAACACAAATTTTGTATCATTTAAAAAATTCTCTTTAAATAGTTGTGTTGGCACAAGCCATAGTCCTAACTGCAAATGTTTACGGGTGGAAGAGTTTGATAGTGGTTGCGAGCCAACAAAACGAACTCCAATTTTTCCATCCTTCATTTTTGTATCAATTATGGTAAAACTATAAGCGTTAAGTTCTATAAAATTATTAAGACCATTCAGCAATCCAAGTATTTCATCAAACGATTTGATTGAACCCATCTTAACTTTAGTAGATGAAATATTAAGTTGGCTAGACAGCCAACTATCATTTTTGAATGCGTTCAATATTGATTCTTCGGTAAATAAATCGGTAAGATTAACTTTTTCTAGTGTTTGTAAATCTATGGTTTCGACTGTTATTGTGTTTCCATAATATCCACATCCTGTTTCTGAACCAAAGAAATATTCATAACTAAAATAAGCGCCAACCAATGACAATGGGTTTCGGTCTATGTTTACCAGAACTGGACATCCTTCAGTTTCGTTGGATTTCCTATAGGCAATTTCCTCTTTTTTAGAATCATAAATCTCAATATCTCTGTAGAATGCTCTTGTGTTATAAATTACGAAGCCATCGTTATCCTTTGGATAGATCGCTGCATCTTTTTGAGCAAATACCGAATTGATCGGCAATAGAAGTAGAAAGATTTTAAGGATTGTTTTCATATGGTTTGTCGCTAGTGGTTCAGACCACTCAGTCACGCTTGTTTTTGTTAATGATTCTTTAATTTCAAAGAGTTCCTAATTGTTACGAACGCATGCTGCAAAAATTAAAAACGCAGGCAGGCGACGCAAAATGCGCGCGCCTGCTACGAGCGTTAGGCGAGAAAAACCCAAACTCTACACTATATTTAAGAGAACGCGTTAGTACTCATTACTAGCATCAGTAGCCCTACAATTTTTAGAGGCCTTCCAGAAATTAATCATCGTCAGGCTTACAGGGATCCCTCAGGACCTGATCCTTTCTTTTTTTTCTTTTTCTCACCTTAGTTTTATACTAAAGTGGTGCGTTTCGTTTTAGAATGTGGGCCTTTACTTTTCCCAGTTGGCCGTCACCTTATATTTATTGGGATAAGAGAAATAAAGCATATGTTAAAGAATGGCTGTTCGATTGACAGATAACTCAAACGTTATGTTGAAAGGAACACTCCTATATATTGTAATTTTCTTTATAAGTATTGCATGGCTTTCATGTTCAAAGCCCCTACCCAATAATTCATTTCAATTTGATAAGGCAGACAATGTAAAACTTAATGGCATTGACCTCACCCACAGCCAGATTGATAATATCGAAAAATTATTGAACAACTTACCGAATGCTAAAAAAGACACTTATAGCCGGGCGCCTCTATTCATTACGTCATTTGAAAATGATAAGCTAAAACAGGTAATATCAATTTTCAAAAAAGAGATGTTCGTTTATAAGGGCGTTGACTTGGATTCCTGGGAAGATCGGATGAAAGGAAAGGAATCCAAAGGATACAAAGCTAATAAAGCTTTAATTGAATTATTAGAGGACATAGTGAACAAAAAACATAACAAAACATTCAAGACGGACCAGCTACCGCCGGCCGCTTAACTGGACTGTTATGTTAAAAAGATGAACACATGATACAGCATAAATATACAGGGTTAGACCACAGGAAGCAGAATGTAGAAGAAAATGTTGTTGATGCCATTTTTCATTACGATAATGATCTTTGTGAGATTGAGCTAAAGAAATGTCTTAAACAACAAGTTCATCAGGGTCAGGCCTTACAATTGACATTCTCCAGCCTCTTCCTTATTCTGGGTCGTTTTATATTAAGGTATCCTTATGGCTAGGCCATTACGCATTGAGTATTCAGGGGCGCTTTACCACGTCACATCCCGGGGTAACGCGCAGCAGGATATATATCTGAGCGATGACGACAGGCGACAATTTCTCACGTTACTAAGCAATGTCTGTGAGCGACATCAGTGGTATTGTCATGCCTATTGTTTGATGTCGAATCACTACCATCTATTGATCGAAACACAGACACCGACTCTTTCCAAGGGAATGAAATACCTCAATGGTAGCTACACGCAATATTTTAATCGCAATCATCAGCGGGTAGGGCATGTATTTCAGGGGCGATTTAAAGCGATTATGCTGGAGGCCGAGAGTTATCTGTTGGAACTGTGTCGCTATATTGTATTAAATCCAGTTCGGGCACAGATGGTTAGGTCGGCTAAGGATTGGCCGTGGAGCAGTTACCGCGCTACAGCAGGTATGACTAAGCCGGTCAATGCGTTGACAACAGATTGGGTATTGGGTTGTTTTAGTAAGCAAAAAAAGCGCGCTATTAAGGGTTATAGATTGTTTGTTTCAGAAGGTAGAAATCAGCCGTCCCCATGGAAGGCATTAAAGAATCAGGTGTTTCTAGGCTCCGATGAGTTTGTTGAAGATACCCAGAACAAGCTTAAGGAAGAGCATTCTCTGGTGGATATTCCCAGGTCGCAAAAGCTAACCCCATCCCAACCGCTGACTTACTATTTGGCCGAATACCCAGATAAAGAAGGAATGGCGCGAGCCTATTTGAGTGGGCATTATACGTTAAAGGAAGTAGGCGTGGCCTATTCCAAAAGCTATGCAACGGTGAGTCGTGCCGTGAAGGCTTTTGAAAGGGCAAGTGGATAGAAATCGGCATTATATCAAATGTAAGTCCTGACCCTATTTACCTAGCAGGTATTCTTTCCCAAAGAGCTTGGCCCTGTTGATGGTGAACTTGACGTTATTGCACCGTTTAAAAATCTGGATGAAGTCACCGATCAGATCATCAACAAAACCACGGGTGGTGGCTGGTTCCTGATCCCATGGAACCGCCGCAATCAGACGGGCGCTTTAGAGATCACCAACGGGCTTGGGCAAGCGGGCGCGCGTGAAGGCCGCCAAAGTGAATGTGACCAATAGGAGTAGATATGCTAGATTTTAAAGAGATATACAGCCTATTTGATCAGTCAATCGCGCTCTATGAAGTTGGTGCCAACCGCCTCGATGAAATAGTTGAGCAATTAGGTGATCATGTCCTTCATAGAAAGCCGTTACCACCAGAAATTCTACGAATGATGGAAAACAGCGCGCCCTTGCAAAGTGACATCAGAACGCAAATGGGAAATCTATAATGAATTGCGAAAAATGCCGAATTTGTTACGGCGGTCACAAAAGTTTTTGCGTGAGTCTTTAGGTGAAGGGGATGCTATTAGTTCTTTAACATATGCATACGCATATGTTAAATACCAAAGATCCTACCAAGATCAATTGGGGTTTTGGAACAAATTGGAAGACCCCGCTTTGATGGATTTTGAGAAAAAAAGCTATGATGTTGCTTTACGTCTCAGTGATATTTTTACGATTGTGTCTGAAGATGGCAGCATGCCGTATTCAAATGATACAGCAGATGTAGCCCTTGCAGCCGAACTCTCACGCAATAACCCATGGGCGAAATACGCAACAAAATAACTTAAAGGGGGGGATTCAATTTCAAAGTGCACTATCGCTGTTAATGGCGTGTTTTGGAGTGGAAACCGTCCAAATGCTATTCTACTTATTTTTTAGAATGGGTGGCTTAATCTAAAGTTTATCAGGGTCAGACCTTACAATTGACATTCTCCAGTCTGGTAGATCCACGTTTTAAGTGTAACTCTCCTTAATTAAAGTTACTAGATTAGCTAGTAATTGCTTAATAGAAAATTGCACTTAAAACGGATCCCTCAGGGTTAGATACTGTCTTAAATTGTAGAAGTTTAGACCCAATCTGACACATCACTAAATCAAGCGGAGCGTAGCGACGCTTGATTTAGTGAGAGTTACCCGCTTTGATGTAACTGCAACGTAAACATCAAAACACAAAGAGGTAACTCTCATGATTCATACTAATGACAAAGTTATAAAACATAAAGTTGGTCTACTCAATCTCGCTGAAGAACTCGGCAATGTCTCAAAAGCCTGCAAGATGATGGGTTTGTCCAGAGATACATTTTATCGCTACAAAGAAGCGGCTGATGAAGGCGGTGTAGAAGCCTTGTTTGATCGTAATCGGCGTACCCCAAATCTTAAAAACAGAATCGACCCGGCTATTGAAACCGTTGTGCTCGAGTATGCACTGGAAGAGCCCGCACATGGTCAAACGCGCACCAGTAACGAGCTGCGCAAACGGGGAACATTTGTCTCACCCAGTGGCGTTCGTTGTATCTGGCTTCGTCATGGTCTTGCTTGCTTTAAAGATCGCCTGAAGGCATTGTCTGATAAGGTAGCTGGTGAAGGCTTGATCCTCACTGAGTCTCAAGTCGCGGCGATGGAACGCAAAAAAGACGACGATGAGGCTTGTGGCGAGATAGAAACGGCACACCCTGGTTATCTTGGCTCGCAAGATACTTACTATGTCGGTACTTTCAAAGGCATTGGTCGGGTTTATCAACAAACGTTTGTTGATACTTACAGCAAGGTCGCTCACGCGAAACTGTACCCGACTAAAACACCGATTACGGCAGCTGACATGCTCAATGACCGCGTCCTCCCATTCTACGAAGAACAACGTTTGCCTATGTTGCGCATTTTGACAGATAGAGGGACGGAGTATTGTGGGCGAGCTGACCAGCATGATTATCAGCTTTATATGGCGTTGAACAATATCGAACACACCAAAACCAAGGTCAAATCACCTCAGACGAATGGTATTTGTGAGCGATTCCATAAGACGATCCTCAATGAGTTTTATCAAGTCGCTTTGCGTAAGAAAATTTACCAATCGATTGATGAACTGCAACTCGACCTTGACGAATGGTTGCTCAAATACAATACTCAACGAACTCACCAAGGCAAAATGTGCTGCGGGAGGACGCCGATGGAAACACTCATCGACGGACAAGCTATCTGGAAGGAAAAGTTTGTGAATTAAACTTAACCTGACAGTCGGTTACTGATAATTGGGTAACTGTCAGATCAAATCTGAATTTCTACACTTAAAGATCAAGTCTAAATGCCATTAATTTGATAATGAACATCAAAGGGTTTACCTGATTTCAACACCCCATAAGCCAACACCAACAGCTTTCGCATCACCGCGACCAATGCGACTTTCTTAGGCTTGCCTTTTGCCAATAGCTTTTTATAGAATTAATTCTGACTCTTGTTGGTTTTGATTCCTTCATGAGTATTCTAACCATCCTGTCATAACATACTTCGTGCCTTTAAGAGGTGGATTACCACGATGAAGATGTGTCCAACCAGCAGGCCAGATAACGCATCTACCAGCTTTTGGTTGTACTCGACGACTCTGATACAAAAATTCTGTCTCACCACCTTCTTCGACATCATTTAAGTACAACATATAAGCACTATGTCTGCGAAGAAAACTTAGAGCTCCATTCTCATGATGCCAGACATGATAACCACCTGATGGTTCTGTTCTCTGTATTTTGTAAGTGAAGATAGTATGTGGAGGAATATCGTTCAGAACTTGAAACTGATCGCAGTAATGTTTGTATGCTTGATTCCAGAAAGCATCGTTAAAGCCATCTATGAACCCAACTAAGTTTTCATAATTAAAATCAATTTCACTGTGACTATTTGGATTTAGAAACACAGAAAAATCTTTTACCGTTAATCCTTCAGACTCTAGTTCCGTATCTTCTCTCGACCTTCCGTAAGTTTTATTGTTTTTATTACACCACTCAAAGTACTCGATGAGTTCCTGGCAATATTCTTTACTGACCATATCATCATATACACCAATGAAATCTTCATTCTGTACATCCATAACCACACACTCCTCAATTTAAGACCAATCTGGTCTTTCATACCATTAGCAAGACTAATTCTTTTACCCTTAGTTACGGGTGTTGCTCTGTGTACTACGAAACTCGGAAAGCAACGAAACCACCCAATAACTTATCAGGATATTGATTATTGTCACAATCTAACAACTCTAATTGACTGCCTTCAAAATCTTCAGGTGATGGCAATAGAACAGATGCTGAAACTTTTCTTTGTTGTTGTACATATGACAGTTATTTAAAATCAATAGGGTCATTGAAAGCAAAATATCAATCGAAATTGACCTTATTGATACACAGAGTACCGTACGTGTTGCAATTCATGCAAAGCAAAGGCCAAGTTCAGGGAATGCCTTGGTTTAAACGAAAATAGGGCGTGAAAATGGATCACAAATTCTTACTATATTGGGTGATTTAGAGATTCTTTTTTTGACAAAGATGATGAGGATTATGAATGGCCTGCCTGCATATATATTATTGGGACTGCTCTAACGAATTAGAATCGAGCCTCTACAACTCTGTGACGAATATGCTTGAGAAGCGCGTTAAAGGTTTGAAGAAAACTAAGGTGCTGATGCAGGAAAAAATGGCAAATTGTCATCGTCCGGTGAGAGGGATAGCGAAACTTATAGAATCGCAATAGAATTCCTCGCAAAGCCTTATAAAATCTGGTTTTCCAAGTGACTAGAAGATAAGCGGAGAGTGCTAAAATTGGCTTTTGCAGACCGATTGACTTATGTGTGTGGGAAGGGTTATAGAACTGCAAAAACGATTTACCTTTCAAAGTGTTAAGGAAATATTTTACTCAAAAAGAAGTAATGGTGGGCATCGATGTGGAAACATCGAACCAACTTTTCGAGACTTTAGCAGAATGGGATGACTACTTACAACACCATGTTCCATACTTTCAGGAGCCACAACCATGAGCGCCGTAGTCAATCAAAAGCTACGGGCTACGACAGCATTTCAAGCAGTTTCCGGTAAACAAAACTCTCACCCCGGCAAACGTGCTGCTCCTTTTTCACTTCGACTGACAGCCGACGAAAGAGCCTACCTTGAACAATTAGCAGGTAATCGCTCTCTGAGCGCCTACATCCGAGAACAGTTATTGGGTGACAAGGTACATAAACGCCGTGTCTTAAGAAAACCCAAAATGGATGAGGCGCAATACGCTTCCTTACTGGCAGCATTAGGGCAATCCCATCTCTCATCCAACCTCAACCAATTGGCAAAACATGCCAACATGGGCACACTGGATGTTTCAGAAGAAACGGAACGACAATTGGAGGAAGCGTATAAAACCATCTTGGTGGTGCGAGAAACCTTATTGATGGCCTTGGGTCTCAAAACAGGAGATAGCACATGAACCTGCAAGGCAGTCAACGCGGTGGCGCAAAAGACCTAGCATTGCATCTTCTCAAAGAAGAGAACGAACATGTTGAAGTGCATGAGCTACGTGGGTTTGTGTCTGATGATTTAGTCTCTGCCCTCAACGAAACCCATGCAATTAGTCGTGGCACCAAAGCCAAACAATTCTTGTTTTCTCTTAGCCTGAACCCACCTCCAAAAGAAAACGTTTCAACAAAGACGTTTGAGGATGCGATACAACGGGTGGAAGACAAGCTAAACCTGACCAATCAACCCCGCGGCATTGTCTTTCATGAAAAACAGGGGCGTCGTCACGCACATGCGGTCTGGTCGCGCATTGATACAGAAACCATGAAAGCTATTCCGTTACCGCACACACGTTACAAACTCAGAGATATTTCCCGCGAGTTATATTTAGAAAATGGCTGGGATATGCCAAAGGGTTATCTGAATTCCAAAGAACGTGATCCTAAAAATTTTACCCATGCTCAATGGCAGCAAGCCAAACGCTTGGGTAAAGACCCACGAGAAATAAAGGCTGCGTTTCAGGAGAGTTGGTCAATCAGTGATACTCAAAGCGCTTTTCAGCAGGCCTTGAAAGAACGGGGTTACGCATTGGCAAAAGGTGATAGACGCGGTTTTGTCGCCCTCGACCATCGCTGTGAAGTCTTCTCAGTCCCAAAGTGGACAGGCCTTAAAACCAAAGACATCAAAACCAAACTCACCGAGAAAGAAAATCTGCCTTCGGTTGATACTGCCAGAGCGCAGATTTCCAAGGAGATGCAATCACGGTTAACGACATTGCAAAGGCAACAACACGAAGCAATTGAGGGACGTGTGAGTGAGATTGAGCAAAAGCGGGTGCCGTTGATGCAAGCTCAGCAAGCTGAACGCCTTCAACTTAAAGCATCTCAGCAAACTCGCTGGCAAGCTGAAACCTTGCAACGACAGGCGCGATTTAATAAAGGGCTACGAGGATTGTTTGATCATGTCACAGGTCAGCGCCGCCGTATCCAAGAACAAAATGAGCAGGAAACCTATGAATCCAGCGAGCGCGATAAACAAGAAAAAGACACGTTAATCTTTACACAACTCAATCAGCGGCGAATGTTACAGAGCCGTATTGAACGCTTGCAAGATTTTAAGCAGCACCGGGTTGAATCACTCTCCCATGACATTAAGCAATACCAAGAAGTCAGAGAGAGAAAACGTGAAGTTGTCGATTTTAAAGAGCGAATGCAACAGCGCCGCCAACGAGGGCCTGAACGTGAGCGTTAAGCCAATTTTATCCATCCCCTAATAACAGGGGATTAATCGCTTGACCTCTCACTTAGTAGCAACTATATTTACGATTGACGTAACACGTACTTTTTGGTAATATAAAAGATGATAATAGACTTTAAGTGCAGGAAAACCGAACGTCTGTTTAATGGTGAACATATCCCGGCGTTTTCCGGCTTTAAGCGACAGGCTGAAAAACGCCTTCGTATATTGGATGCGGCAGATACACTTGGGGCGTTGCAAGCCTTGCCGAGTAACCGTTTTGAATCCTTATCCGGTGATCGGGCAGGACAATACAGTATCCGCGTTAATATGCAGTGGCGTGTTTGTTTTACATGGGACGAAGGTGCTCACGATGTAGAGATAGTGGATTACCACTAGATAGAGAAATGAATGGAGTTAATCATGGCTAGAGAAGCAATACACCCCGGCGAAATTCTGGCAGATGAGCTGGAAGAAATCGGAATTACAGCGGCGGAATTATCGCGTCAAATTGATGTGCCACCCAACCGTATATCACATATTGTTCGTGGTATGCGGGATGTTACGGCGGATACGGCGCTAAGGCTCGGTCAGTTTTTTGGGACGGGGCCGGAGCTTTGGATGAATCTGCAAAAAACCTATGAACTAGATAAGGCGAAAGCCGAGTTAGGTGCAACGATTAAGAAAATACATCGCTGGCAGCCTCAAGACATGCATGTTTAAGACGGTAGATTAAGGTATTAAGTTATGGCGACAATGAATATTTCCTTACCGAGCCTATGCGTAAATGGGTCGAGTCCAGAACCGATGATGGTCAATATGCGAATAATAGCGATTATGTGCGTGACTTAATTCGTAAAGATATACAGCGAGCCGAGAAAATTCAGCAAGAACTGGATAGTGAGTAATGGGTAGCATATAAGCAAAGTATTAATTTTTTCGGTAGAAGTTCAATTAGCTGCTAGAGACTACCAACAGTCCCCTGACAGATTGAGACATCAATAATTGGAGAATAACTATGCCAGATTATCACAACTACTATGGTAGTGCAGAGGATCCCACTGAAAAGCACAAAGTTGAGTCTGGGGGAATTCGACGTTATACGAAGAGCAGTGTTTTCTTCGCTAGTTTTCAACGTTGGAAACCAGGTATTTTGTGGAGGTTCACACCAAATACTAGGCTTGTTGAGTTCACAAACAATTCAGGCAAAGGATGGGTAACTATGACAGGTTTAGATGGTCCTTCGGATAAACAAACATTCTATGCTTACCAGAACGTGAAAAGTCTGGAACAGGAGATAGCTAAACAAGGTGTGCTGAAAGAGCCCCGCTACCCAGAATAATGGGGCAAATAAACCGATGCTGCCTAACAAGTTCGGGCAACGCATTTCTCGTTTTGTCGTTATTCTCTATAAATATCATTAATACATAGGTGAGTTTTCAATCAGTTCCCGCAGGCCATTAAGGAGCGGCCCAAGGTCATCACCCTCAATGATTTTTATTACTTCTTCTTCATGGTCGGCCAGTTCCGCAATTAACGTACCGTAGGCTTTCATATAAATCCGGTAGTGGTAGAGCGTTTTGGCATTAACCGACATTTGCAAGCACTCCTTCCTCACTCACCTGCGAAATAATCCGCGAGACAGTGCGCACAGATACATCAAACTGACTTGCAATTTGCGCCGGGGTTAAACCGGGTTGTTCTTGTAATAAACTTTGCGCATAAATTATTTCATCATCTGAAAGCTTACGCGGCCTGCCGATATGCACCCCGCGCTTTCGCGCCGCATCCATCCCGGCAATCGTGCGCTCACGTATCAAATTACGTTCCAGTTCAGAAAACGCATGACGCACTTGATACATGCACTTTCCCATCGGCGTAGTGGTATCAATCGCCTCAGTTAAACAGCGGAACTCAACGCCGCGCCTTTCAAATTCTTCGAGCGTATCCAGTGCATTTTTTAATGAGCGAAAGGCCCTGTCCATTTTCCAGACCACCAACACATCACCTTCTTGCAAGCATGCTAACGCCTGTTCAAATCCGGGCCGGGTTTTGGCTATGGCCGAGACACCTTCATCTTCAAAGACAGGATGGCATCCGGCATCGAGTAAGGCATCACGTTGTAAATCGAGATTTTGTTCTTGTGTGCTGACACGGGCGTAACCGATAACGGCCATAGGTTTCTCCTACTTGTTTAATATCATTAACCCTTTGCGCCGAAGTATAGACAAAAGGGAACCCTTTTGACTTATGCTCATAAACACCTCCTGTCAACCTAAAAACCCGCGCATTTAGCGGCATAAAACCCATGATTGTGATTATGGCAAAAGGGTTCCCTTTTGCCGAACCTTAAGTGTATGAAAAACAATGTATATTTCGGTTTTTTGGTTGTGGTTTTTTTAGTTGTTTTATTCGTGTTTTCTTATAGGGCAGCATTCGCACAGGAGGAATTATTATCTGCAAAAAATGATTATATTACCTGCTGGAAGCAACCGTGTGTGTTGGTAGAAGGCAGTATCTGGTCAGAAAAAAATCCCAATGGTGTGGCGGTTAGTGTGGCGATGGGCACAAAACCACTTATTCTACAACCAGCGCTTTAGCATTATTCAAATTGTTCTGCTTCTGCGCCCACTGCGCATAATCACCATACTCTGGATGGTCTTTATATTCATTTTTAATGCTGCCATCGGGGTTAAGCATTTCGTTGATAAGATGTGCCTCTAACCGTTCACGGTAATCAGCCATACTCTCATCGGGATTACGCTGTGGGATTTCATCTTCATCCAATATTTGCAACGCCAATTTTTCCCGCCATTCTTCACCGTCACGCGCCTGAAACTTTTCTTCCAACGCTTTGATATCGGCTTCCATCCGCTGGAGAGAAGCGCGGACTTGCTCTATTAATTCGGTAATTTGCGCCGTTTGGCGTTCTTTGTTCTTGCGGGTTTTGGCCTGTTTGGATTGTACGCCGGTGGCCGCGCCACCGCGTTCAATCACACCATCAACCGAACCACCGGGCTGACCCAGCAGGATTTGGTTTTCTTTTTCGATGAATTCTTGGTGACGCAACGCGTTAAACTCTTCGTCCGACAGGCAGGTGTCACAGTGAATAAAAGTATCGGTTAATCCGCCGGATAGTCGCAGAGTATCGGTAGTCGGTTTAACCATAGATCGCCCCGCTTGAAAGTCGGGTCGCCGAAAAACCGCGATATGCTACTGCATATCGAAGATTAAGAATAACGGCGTTATTCTTAATCACTGTTAAGCAAATATCAGACACACTACACCCCATTGTCCCTACCTCCCTGTGCTCTTAGTCATTATTATTCCCATAAATACTACCGGGAATTGATTAAAAAATACTTAATACAACTAAAATGGGAAGTGTGAAAAGTACGTAAAAATCGGTTACCGTTCGCGGTCTTTATCCCGGTTAGATTTTGTCCGTATTTTCTGCCGATGTTCACGTACCTGCTTATTCAGGGCTTTATCATCCCGGTCAATCACATTCAGGTTACGGTTTCTTGCATTCTCCCGCACCTGTTCAATCGTGGTTTTAATCAAGCCTTGCGGTAAATAACCGTAGGCCAATTCACCAAATTGGGTTTTTCTCACATCCGGGCCTTGCCATGTAAAACGGTTCACTTCACGGGTGATGATCCAAGATTGATCATCATCTAGCTTTAGACGTTGTTTCGTGGCTAACGGAATTTCTTTAGCCTGAGTTAAGTCGTCAGGGGGTGTATGCGTAATCGGACAGATAAAGACTTCGGTTTCATCGAACTCATTCAAGCGTTTATGAACAATGACGCAAGGCCGGGCTTTACGTCCTTCCTCGTGTCCTCGTTGTTGTTCATCCCGCCAAAGATACAAATGACGGATAACCAAGCCTATTTCAGGGGTATCCTCCGCCATTACTGATTATGAGGATTTATATTCGTGGTCGAATTGTTGGGTTTCTTTGGGAATGGGTAACGTACCTAATTCGTCGATAACCTCTTTGGGTAATTCGTTGGCATAGAAGGTTTGTTGGTCAAGCTGGCGTAAGCGGCTGTACTCTTCTGCCGAAATCAGTGCTAAATCATCCCGCCCATGGTTGGTGATGATGACCGCCCCCTTATGGGCTTCGGTACGAAAGCGACCAAATTCCTTTTGGAATTCCGCTGATGTGATTTTGTTCATGGTGATATCTCCTAATCCTATATCGGCATTAAATGCCTATTATTTATATTATCCGTAAAATATGGATTTTACAAGAAGAATATATTCCTACCTTTTTATGCCTGTCTGGAAGAGTTGTTCTTTATTCTGGCTGTCTATCGGGAAACTGAGATAACTCAGTTTCCAACGCCTCAGACAGAGTGTTGCGTTCATCAACATTATCAAGGCTAAGTCCATCGTGTTGTTCAAGGATAGTCGAGATAATCTCGCGTAAACTTCGACTATTTTCTTTTTTATCTGTGTGTTTTTGATTTGGCATTTTAGTATCCTTTGCGTTGTTGTTTTTGCCTCTTTTTCAGCCTAATGGCTCCAGAATATATGCGCTTCTTGACAGCCCGTTTCGATAGTGTAAATATCGCCGCCCATTTCCATGTCACGCCCCATGCGTTCATAGTCGATATAGAACGCTAAATGTTCTGGAATATCGGTGGTGGTGTCTTCGGTGAGTTGCTGGGCGTAACCGGCCACACTTTCATATTCACCACTGTAATTTTCTTCTAAGGCTTTTCGGGCATCTTCGATGTCACCGCACCAATGATTTAAAACCGCTGCTCCCAACTCGCCGTGTTCTTCAATAAACAGGGCTTTATTGTTGGCACTTTCCAATCCTTCATATTCTGAAAGTTCGACACCGCCAAATCCTTCGTAATCATGCAGCGAATATTCTTCTGCATCTTCAATAGGGCTGGCTTTCAGCATGTCTCGGACAGCTTTCAAGATATCCTGTAAATCCTGCGTCGCATCAATCCATGCACCATGCAAAATACCGTTGTTGTAAGCGGCTAAATCTGCCACGTGAATTTTAGGTTCTATGTTCATTGTCTTTTCTCCTAAATCGTTGCTGAGGTTTATGAAGCAGCTTTTGCGCTGCTCATGAACCTCTGGCGACTAGGCCGACTAGCGGACGTGAGAATTCCAGAAAAATTGCGGAGTGTCTGCGCCTTTTGTGGCGTAGAAACCGTCATTATTCTTGAATTTGAGGGGAACAAGACCCCCTCTCTTTTGGGGCGTTGCGGGGTATCCCGCTAGAAAGGGGTGCCGGAAAACGCAGCTTTTGCTGCGGTTGAAGCAGGTGGAAGGCTTTCCCCCCCACAAAGCTATATTCATATTAAAAGACAGCTCTGCTATCGACTGCTATGATAAAGCGATGTATAAAAACGTGTTTATTGGTTAAATTAGAGAGTCCTGATGGCAGAAACACAAATCGAATGGACAGATGCGACGTGGAATCCAGTTGCAGGTTGCTCTCTCGCAAGTGCCGGTTGCAAACACTGCTACGCCATGCAAATGGCTAGACGACTTGAGGCCATGGGGATCGACAAATACAAAGGACTTACTCAGAAGCGAGGCAAAAATGTCACATGGAATGGTATTGTTAAAGAAGATAAATCTTCTTTATTAATTCCCTATACGTGGAAAAAACCGCGTAAAATTTTCGTAAATTCAATGAGCGACTTATTTCACGAAGATGTCAGTGAGGCATTTATTCTTTCTGTCTGGAAAGTGATGCGCGAAACACCACAGCATAATTATCAAATATTGACTAAGCGTCCAGAAAGAATGCATCAAATCGTCTCCAAGAAAATCAAAATAGTACTGCCAAATGTTTGGTTAGGCACGAGTGTTGAAAACGCAGAAGTCACTGAACGAATAAACCACTTACGCAAGATTCCTGCTGCCATAAGGTTTATCTCCTTTGAGCCACTTATTGACTCTGTTGGTTCTGTTAATTTGAAGAATATTCACTGGGCGATTGTTGGTGGTGAAAGCGGCAACAAAGCCAGACCTATAAAAGAAGAATGGATTGATGAAATTCATGAACAGTGTGATCTCTACGATACGGCCTTCTTCTTTAAACAATGGGGTTCTTGGGGGAAAGACAATCAAAAACGATCTAAAAAAGCCAATGGCCGTGAATATAGGGGTAGAACGTGGGATGAAATGCCCATAACAGGTAATGTAGCAATGTAAAACAGAGTGGTTTTGTTACGTGGTAAAGAAAAAAATTGATTGGGAAGGTGGCGCTGAACTTGAAGACCACACAAAGAAAAAGCATACTATTCTTGAGAAATATTTTAGAGAATATCTGATTATTCGTTGCCAGTTACCCCAACAGGAAAAATTCAGACTGGCTATAGTTGATGGGTTTTCTGGAGCAGGTCAATACAAGTGCGGCAGTTATGGCTCACCTCTCATATTTGTAGACGTACTCAGAAAAACCACAAATGAGATTAATTTACGCCGCGTAAATCAGGGTATACGCCCTATCCAGATCGAGTGTTTATTAATCTTGAATGATTACGAGAAGTCTGCCGTTGAACTGCTTCGTAAAAATATTTCTCCTCTCTTAGTCGAGGCAAAAGATAATAACGACAAACTCTATATAGAAACTGAATTCTTAAATGGAGCATTTGAGACAGTTTATCCCCAGATAAAAAAGAGATTGTTAACTGCAAGATGCAATAACGTGTTGTTCAATTTGGATCAGTGTGGTTATTCACTTGTTCCAACAATTATTATTAGTGACATAGTGAGTACATGGCGTTCGGCTGAAATTCTTCTTACATTTATGATCAAAAGTATGTTGACATATTTATCTGCGAAAGAAGGAGCGAATAATGTTCCTTTAGAGCCTGAAATGAAGCAAAAGATCGATGCTTTATTGAGCGATAGCGATAACCTTCTTGGGAAAAAGGAATGGCTAGGTGAAGCTGAGAAAATTGCTCACGCTCATCTCCAAAACTGCGCAACATATGTGAGCCCCTTTTCAATCAATAACCCCTCTGGTTGGCGTTATTGGTTGATGCATTTTGCTAATGCGTATCGCGCTCGGCAAGTCTACAACGACATACTCCATCAGGTTAGTGCATCGCAAGCACATTACGGGCGACCAGGTTTGAATATGTTGTCATATGATCCTCAAGAAGAAGGGCAGCTATATTTATTTAGCGATGACTCCAGACAATCTGCGAAAGAGGCATTGTATGACGATATTCCAAGGTTTGTAGCGGCATCGGGTGACACGCTTGCCATGCAGGATTTCTATGCTGCTGCATATAGCGAGACACCAGCTCATAGTGATGATATTCATGAAATGATTATTCAGAACCCTGATATGGAAGTCGTCACTGAATCAGGCGGCAACCGCCGAAAGGCTAACACGATTAAAGCAAATGATACTTTGAAGCTCAAGAGCCAGAAAAGTATGTTTTTTATGTTTTCAGATGTCCCCGAAAAAAAATAAAAGGCCTTCTCACTTTATGCACGTGGGTATCCCTTCGCTATCTCACTAGAGCTTTACCTAGGGGGAGCACAGCAAATGCATGATGGCTAAGTGCAGGTGGAAAGGCATTTTTCCAAGCCCTGCGAGTGATTAAAACGGCGATACGTTTGACTGGAGCAATAGGCTCAATGCCTAATTTGCACCAGCGCTAGAGGTATCCAACAGGAGAACGCAGTGTCTCCTTTGGCAAGCGGCTTTGTACTACCATTTAGGAAAATGGTAGTACAAAGCACTGCTTGCGTGAAGCGACATGTGTAGTAGTCCCCGATACTTTGCGTTTAATGCTTATATCAGCTTCTGGAGTAAGCTAGCTACCCATAGACGGCTATTATTGTTTGTAAACCCGATAATTACATGCTTGATTCTGGGGTATGACTGTATTCGAAGTTTAGGCCGATTGACCTTTCTTTTTAGCCGCTACTGAGTATGAAAATAGTTTCAACTCCATGGGATGTAACTGAAAAAAATGCCATCATTTATTACGCACCATTTGCTTATAAACAAATGGCAAAACGAAAGAAGCGACTGTTCTTACAAGTAATAATCAGAAGGACTGCTTGTCTCGGCTTGGAACGATATGATTTCTTTATCTGCTTCCCAAGGAAGGCGCATTGATTTTTTCAAAAATACAGTCTGATACTTTTTATCAGTTTCAAGCCCATTTTCAACAATCATCTCTATCGCTTTATCATGTATCTGAATCTTCCTACCAGAAGCTTTCTCCGTAAACTCTATCAACATTTCATACCTTTCTGACTTGAGAGTTTTTTTAGTTATGTCTTTGTTACCGAATCTTTTAGCTTTTGTATACCATTATCTTTACCTTTTGCGTAATCATCGTCAAGAAGAGCATTTCTATCATTAATTTGTTTAAAAGTGTTCCAGAAAAACTTGTCTACTTCTTTTACAACCGCTCCATACTCCGCCTTGGTGACATGAGGCAACGTGGACAAGACGTCAAGATACGTGCTTCTAATCTGGTATTCGGAACGGCCATTTCCATTTCTCTCAAGTAGAGCATCAATATAATTTATAAGTGATAATAAAGAATTTTTAGCCAATAAATGCTGGTGCCTTTTTTCTCTACGCGAAATTAATATCTCAGCTTGATAGCTTGTAAAAAGCTGTAATAAAAGTGAAATGAAGACTCCAGCAAATAAGTAAACCATTCCATTGGGCATTGACTCCATTGTCATGGTAATGGCTTGTTTAAAATCATTAATTAATGTGCACATTAATTAGATACCATAAGCTACAGGGAAAATCTTACTAAAATAATTGTGAAAGCTCTTGTATTCGTTATATAACTCTTCCTGAGCTGGAAGCTCATCTTTTTTCACAGCGTAGTAGTAAACATCCTCAATAGATTTTTTAACAATCAAATCTGTATTAAATAGATTGCAATCAATGTTTGATAAATCTCCCCATACGTTTACGTACTTTTTCATCTCCACCTCTTGCGCAGCTTTTAACAAACCCATAAAACGAACTACCTTTCGAAGTTTGTGCCCCATGACTTTTACATAGCAGTGGGGGTAATCTTCTCTCACGAGATAAGAATAATTGAACATAGTTATGTATTGAAACGGTGCATATTCTAAGGACTGAGGGTTTTGATATAAATTAGGTAGCCCTAGTTCCTTATTCCGAATTTCAACTCTCGGTAATATACTTAGCCGATGAGTTTCAGGTGGGAGTGGCAATTTTGGGTCATCAATTACTAATTGCGTATATAAAAAATCAGCCACCAAGGGCAGATCATCACTATTTGCATCTTCATGAAAAAGTTCCTTAGCTCTAGGCGTAAGCTCGATATTTTCATGGTCAAATTTCTGTTTCCTCAGGCTAGAGAGTCGTCTTTCTACCTGCAATAATCTTGGGCCTTGTTGAATGCGTTGAAGTCTGGTTATAGTCTTACAAAAACTTATGATATCGTAAAACCCATTAGGGTTGCCTTCACCACTTCTATTATTTGGGTAATCGCAAAAATGTTCTAACAACTCCTTCAACCTGATCTTCCCGTTTGTTTTTAAAAAGTCCACAATCATTGGTATTAGCCAATAATCTGGTGTGCTTGGCCGTTCTTCATTGGTATAGGCTAAAAACACATTTGGGAAATGGGAGTTATGCTCTGAAAAACGAATTCTATGCCTAGAGGCTTGCACCATGATTGCAAGGTTTGGTTTCTTAAAAATCCTATTTTGCGCATTAACATTTAGTTTATCGTGAGAAGAGTCCTGTTGCACCCATGAGAATGCTTTAAAAACTCTTATCGCGTCACGGAGGCCTGAGCCCGATAGTTTTACTATCCTATCAATTGACTTTGCATGCCTATTATTCATTGCCTTTACTGAAACAGGATTTTTTTCATAGTCACTTAGTTTTTTTGCGAGATCACTTACGGTTTTTACTAGGGCATTGATTTGTTTGATATGGTTTATTACCTTATGGTTCTTTTCATCTTGTGAGTTTAGGGTATCAAAGGAATCGTTCAGAGCCTTTCTTAACTCACTCAAAGTGGCATTCATATCCAAAAAGGTATCGGGTAATTCAATAAGACTTTCATCGGTGGGTTTCTTATGATTGATCAGTTCACACTGCAATAAAAGTCGACATCCAATAGCTAGGTAATGTAAACGTTTGAGAATAATTAACTGTGCAGGTGCTTTTGAAGTTGAGTGAAGCGAGTATGTGTTTTCTGATGAAATTAGCTTATCTCCACCACCTGCAGATATTGATGAAGAAAGTTGCTCTAGAAGACTATATGAATCTTTTCTAAGTATAATTAGTATCGCCCCACAAACCTTTGACCAATTTCTATTTGATGAAAGAAGATTTCCTAAAACAGTTATAAACGAAAACAAGCACTTCTGTTTTTTGTCCTTGATTTTTGTCTTGCCATTTTTCACCGATATAGTTTGTATTTCGTCATTCTCATGAAAAACAAAGTCAATATTATCTAAGATGATGATAACATTCCGCTTTGAGGCTCTTTTTAGATAGCCTAAGTACTCTATAGTCTCAACTTCTGCTTTATGTTCTTCTTTCTTCTGAACATACTTAAATATATTCTTCTCGTATGTTTCAAAGGCATCTTTATCATTTTCAGAAAAAAAGTTAACTTCTTTGTGAGTGGTTAAGCTCTCTCGTACTTGATTCACTTTTCTTACAACTTCAAGACAGAATTGATTCATATCGAAACCATCACGATAGAATTGTTGTAGGTTTATTCTAATGAACCATATCTTATCGTTCTGAATCGAGTTTGCTATTAAATGTGACGACAGAATATAACTAAGAAATGATGACTTTCCAGAGCCAACATCACCGACTATGGAGAAAACTGAACTACGGCGATTAACTGAGCTTTTAATAAAAACCCTTTGAAAAAATTCGTCGATGGATTTTTCTGCAGACTCTTCTAATTGCGAGCCATGACTTTGCCCTTGCCCATGATGCACCATAGGCAAATCAAGAAGTTTTAGAATGTAATAATATCTTCTTAAAATATCATTCCTTCCCCCCGAAGTTAAAAGGGCATCTTCAGGAATATTTTGAGGATTATCTAAAGCCTTTCCATTTAGAAGCCCACTGGCATCAAAACTTATAGCCTGTTCATCAAAAACAAATTGGAATAATTTATCTAGCTCATTATACCTTGCTCTAAAAGGACCCTCATCGTTATTAACCAATGGATTAACGGTTGATAAGCTGCCCTCATGTTCTGACGTACAATCACGATATGTAAACCAATTAGGATTTGTCATAATTTTCTCAACTTGTATTTATATGTTTTTATATGAATTTCGTTGTGCTAATTTATGAATTCAAATATTTTGGTTTTTATTTTTCGATAGTTTAGAATAAAGTAAGAATCCACACTAAGCGTTATGCTTAGAAATCGCTGACAACATCTAAGAAGGATTTGCTTTCGTTCAAGTCCAGAGGTTCTGCTTCGAGCTCTGATTTAAACAATAGAAATGCCTTTTCAGATAATTTATATATTATTTTCTCGTTCGAAATTTCAGTCAGGCCACTCTCTCTCCCCGCTGCCATTATCAGAGAAGCATAGCCGACGTAACTACCAAAAAAACGACTATTAATTCCATATGATTGTTTGAATCGACCTTTTAGAATTTTCAAAAAAAAGAGCATTTGTGGTTTCACTTCAAGCATCGAATTGTTGACATCTTTTGGTGAAACCCTTCTCTCTTCATCGTAATTCCATGTACCCACCAAAAAGTGCCGTATAGTCGCAATTAATTTTTTCATTAAATCTGGCCTTTTTAGAGCTAACTGGCGATAGTTGAAAGTCTGTAACGCACGGCTTCCTAGTGCTTGGTAATATTTATGCACAGTTACCTTTGATACGAAAGTTTTCTTTGCGGTTTTGTCAGCCTCAACTCCTTCACACCAATATTTTAGAACACTTAAAAACTTATCCTCACTCAGGTTAGAGTTTTTTACGAACTTATTTTTAGGTGTATAGAATTTACGCGGCATTCATTGATGGTACAACAGTCTTTACTAGCTTTTCTATGGTTGCTGTCATTGTAAAAATATCCCCTATGATATGAAACCTCTTAAAAAAACACCGCAGAAGCGGTAAGAGGTACAAATGTTCAACAAATCCAAGTCCTCTAGTAATAAGGGGCAATCAACCGTCGAAAGTTCACTCTACGGGATGGCAAATATGCTGGCATTAATAGCTGCATTTCTTGTCGCTCCGCAGATTTACGAGCATTCGGCAGATCCCGTCTATATGTATTTACTTAATTCCTACAGCGATCAAACACTGGCGGAATTAGGAATCTACGTGTGGACATTCCTTGCAACCGCCTGTGTGTATTTTTTAAGCCGCGCCATCTTTGTATTGGCGCTCATGCTGATTGCACAGCGGCTGCTTGTTTTAGCATTTTAAATAAACAGGAGAAATATCATGCCAAAAAAAGTATTAAGCAAACCAGTCGGTACTGTCCATAGAGTCGAATCCAAATGGACTTTTAGTGACTATGTAATCGGTGCTGTCATTGTGTTTGTTTTAATCGCTGTCTTCTCTGGCTAATTAGCTAGCAAGACATTCATCCACCGCCCCGCTTCGGCGGGGCAACTTTCTGGATAAACATTATGAACTACGAACAAGACCGTTTCGGCAGTGCCGGAGCCGTTTCAACCCATGCGTTGAAACACGCCAAGATTATTGGTGGTAAAGGCATCAGTTTTGGTTTTGATGCCACCAAGCGTCATGAACTCCGTATTCCCACCGATGGCTCAACCGCCTTATTCGGTGGTGCAGGAAGTGGTAAAAGCGCAGGCCCCTTTGCCAATGCATTAATTGGTGGACATCTACCGGGTAATTTTATCTGTTTTGACCCACGCGGCGAACTCGCTGCTGTTAGCATGCTATCCCTATCGCTACAGGGTTATGAAATTTTTTACATTAACCACACCGGCATGTTGGGTTTACCCCAGCATCAAGTCAATCCACTCGACCATCTGAGAATTGATAGTCCAAGTTTAATTCCCGATGCCCAAAAATCGGCACTGGACTTTTGTCCTACCCCGGCGGGGATGCGAGCGAGTTGGGCCTTTGATGATGCGAGGCGTTGGCTTACAGATTTATCACTCTATGATGCGGAACGTAATGGCTGTGCCAGCTTACCCGGTATCTATCAATTACTGCTTTCCTTACAAGGCGATTTAAACCAATGGTGCCAACATCTAGATCGGATGCTGCAATCACGCTTTGCAACCGTCCGTAGCTTTGCTAATGAGATTATGAGTTTGCAGCAAGAAGGCCGTGAGAGTTTTACCGCGCCTATGGGTGTGTTGCAAAATGCCTTTGCCTTTATGCGTGACCCACGTTTGCAACATACCTTCAGTGGTAATGACTTTTCTCTGCAATGGCTCACAGAGCCTAATCGCAAAATCGGAGTATTCGTCAATTGGCCTATTGAGTATATCGACACCCAAGCCCCGGCCATTCGGCAAGTGATTGGCTCGGCCATTCAAAACAAACTACGTCAGCCGGGGAGTCAGCCTGTTAGTGTATTAATTGACGAAGCAGGTCAACTCAAAAACTTTCCTTCTGTGAGAGAACTTTTCACCTTTGGCCGAGGTGCAGGTCTTATCAGCAATATGGTGGCATGGCAGGAGATTTCTCAAATTCGTGCTGCTTTTGGCCCCCAAGCTGATGAGATTATTGGTTCAGCACAGTTCAGAGTATTCAAGGGCGTACGTACGATGGACAGTGCCATGATGGTCTCACGTATGGCAGGCACCATGACGTTGGAATATGACGCTGTAAAAGAACAATCCGATGCCCGGCGTCTAAAACAACAGGCCGCCCAACGGATGCTAACAGGTGGGAGTTTCTTTGAAGCGGCGGCGGATTTACGGCATTACAACGAGGCCGAAGAGCATCGCACCAAACAGGCCCGTCTAGTACTACAACCAGATGAAGTGCTGAACCTGCCACCCACTGCCATGGTCGCGTTTGCCTCCGGTTTGGTCGAAGGCCCAATTATTGGACATTGGATTAATCACTTTGAGCGTGCTGACTTTCCCGGAAAGTATCTCAACAACCCCTACCATGGAGAAGAGGTGCTACTTAAAACACGTTGGGGGTCAAAAAAGGCACGCATTATCGAAGAATCTGTTCCCGATGTCATGGCACATCTGCCGCAATACCAAAGCGGTACATGGCGATATGTGGAAGGCTATCGCCCAAAAATATGAGGTAATTATGAATGATCACCAAAGACGAACTCAAAAGACTGGAACAACCGTCCCGGCAAAACAAAGAACTGCATTATACGATTGGCGGCTCTGTAGAATCTGCCGTTCACTCAAATTTAGAGAGTGAGCGTATCAGCAAGCTTAATAAAGGCCACCGCATCATGAATAAGGCCGTTCAACAGTTTGAAAATAACATGGCCTTTAAATCACGCGAAGGACTGGCACACAGTCAGTTTCAGCAATTGGTGAATAGTGAACCACCGCCGCCAGACAGAAAGCTTGCTGAACAAACATGGCAGGATAATCATAAGGTGGCGCACCAAGAAACATTCGATAAAGCCCGCAAACAGTTTCGCTCTGCGATGCAACAGGCAACCCAAGGTGAGCTTCCCATTATCGATACCGATTCAGGCTATGGTGCAGGTCAGGACAATACCACCGTTGAGAAATACGTTAACCATACCACTAAGGAACAACAACCTGTCCGCAATGAACGGGTTAAGGCATTCGCACAAAATATGACGCAAGACCGCAGTCAAGGTTTAGAACGCTAATTTTTTACCAGCACACAGGAGAACCATTATGAGCAACGAGAATGAACAACACACAACCGTAATCAATTCACAGCAAGGTAATAGACCTATAGACACACTTTGGGATGGTTCTATTAAAGTCGCTATTTTTAAAAACCAACGGCAAAACGGTGTGTCATTTTCTGCTGAGGCAGGTCGGATTTATACCGATAGCCACGGTCAGACACAGGAAGCCAAAAGTTTTTCAGGTAGAGAATTACTTAGCGTGGCAAAACTTTCAGAAAAAGCCTATGACCGTATCGGCGAATTCAAGCAACAAATGAAATCTCAGCAACGAGGCACAGAGCGAGAACGCTAGACAAAAAATAGAGATTGCCGTTGTGAATGCAACGGCTGTTTTTTGTATTGCCAGATTTAAAAATATCGGTTAAATGTTCTCGTTATGTTCTATTTAGAAAAGGAGAGAGCATTGATGTATTAATTCAAGACACGGAGGCGTGATGAAAAATAATAACACTATTGAAATCGCTGACTATAGCGAAGAGCAAAACGATATTGCGGTTGTGCCGCCCCTGCAATTGGAGCCGGATGACTATCGGGATGAGTTGGCAGAATTTGAGCTTACACCCGAGCAGGAAACTGAACTGTTGCAAGTACTCTGGAATATCATGTCAACAATGGTTGACCTTGGTTGGGGACTGGATTCTGTACAACTGTTTTCATTGCCAAAAGCACATAAAATTGACAGCGATTCCAGTGACAAGGTAAAACTAACAGACAACAACCAAGCATTTAATCAGACCGCAGGAAATACAACTGAGAAAGGCAACAATGATGAAAAATGAAACAAATAAGAAAGCCCTTATCTACTGTCGCGTTTCCAGTAAGAAACAAACTAAAGGCAGTGGGTTGGACAGTCAGGAACACCGTTGCCGTCAATATGCAGCCTCTAAGGGCTATGAAGTCGAAGCTGTTTTTCCCGATGATGTAACCGGAGCAGGTGATTTTATGAAACGTCCCGGCATGGTGGCCTTGCTAGCGTATCTGCAAGCGCAGACAGACAGCAATTACGTGGTGATTTTCGACGATCTCAAACGTTTCGCTCGTGACACTATCTTTCACTGGGGGTTACGTCACAAGCTCTTAGAATATGGCGCTACAGTGGAATGCCTGAATTTCAACTTTGAAGATACACCGGAAGGTGAGTTTGTTGAAACCATTGTTGCTGCGCAAGGGCAGCTTGAACGCCAGCAAAACCGCCGTCAGACCTTGCAAAAGATGAAAGCCCGACTTGAGAAAGGTTTTTTCGTTTTTCAGGCACCCATTGGTTATCGCTATCAGAAATCACAGTATGGTGGAAAAGAATTAGTCAGGAATGAACCGCTTGCCAGTATCATGCAAGAGGCATTGGAAGGGTTTGCCACGGGTCGGTTTCAGATCAAGGCTGAGGTGAAACACTTTCTGGAGAGTTTTCCTGATTTCCCACGAGGCCCAAGCGGAGTCATCGGTAGTTCACGTATTGATGAAATGCTGACCCGTGTTACTTACGCTGGATATATTGAGCATAAGGACTGGGGAGTGAGTTTACGAAAGGCGCGCCATGAAGGAATAATCAACTTTGAAATGTTCCAGAAAATACAGGAGCGTCTTAGAGGTCGAGCTAATGCGCCAGCCAGAAAAAATATCAATCAGGATTTTCCGTTGCGCGGCTTTATCAGTTGCTCGTGTGGAAAACCGTTAACCGCAGCATGGTCAAAGGGGCGTAATACCCATTACCCCTATTATTTTTGTCAGGCTCGCGATTGCAGTCATTACGGTAAGTCCATCAAGCGTGAAGTCATAGAAGGCGAATTTAAAACCCTGCTCAAACAACTAACCCCAACAAAGGAATTAATCGGGGTCGCCAGCATCATGTTTGAAAAGCTATGGAATCATCGAGCGCAATATCAACAATCTCGTGTCTCCATGCTTGATACTGAATATATCAAAATTGATCGCAGTATCGACAAATTGCTTGATCGAGTCGTTGATGCTGAATCACCAACAGTGATAAATGCACTTGAGAAACGAGTTAAAGCATTGGAAGAAAAGAAAATTGTGATACAGGAAAAAACCGCCAATTGTCGCCGCCCGGTAAAGGCCTATAGTGACAGTTATAGAACCGCTATGGAATTCCTCGCTAAGCCTTATAGGCTATGGGCTTCCGATCGGCTTGAAGATAAGCGAGCAGTGCTAAAATTAGCCTTTGCAGACCGCTTAACCTATGTGCGTGGCGAAGGTTATAGAACCGCAAAAACCACCTTACCTTTCAAGGTATTAGGGGATTTTTTTGCTCAAAAAGAAGTAATGGTGGGCCCGGGAGGACTCGAACCTCCGACCAATGGATTATGAGTCCACTGCTCTAACCAACTGAGCTACAGGCCCTGAATGGGTTGGCAATTATAGCCGAGTGCGTTTGATCCTGAAAGTCAGGATCAAACTTATCGTTGTACGACTAAACGAATTGGATTTATTAGTTGTAGAAGTTTAGACCCAATCTGACACATCACTAAATCAAGCGGAGCGTAGCGACGCTTGATTTAGTGAGAGTTACCCGCTTTGATGTAACTGCAACGTAAACATCAAAACACAAAGAGGTAACTCTCATGATTCATACTAATGACAAAGTTATAAAACATAAAGTTGGTCTACTCAATCTCGCTGAAGAACTCGGCAATGTCTCAAAAGCCTGCAAGATGATGGGTTTGTCCAGAGATACATTTTATCGCTACAAAGAAGCGGCTGATGAAGGCGGTGTAGAAGCCTTGTTTGATCGTAATCGGCGTACCCCAAATCTTAAAAACAGAATCGACCCGGCTATTGAAACCGTTGTGCTCGAGTATGCACTGGAAGAGCCCGCACATGGTCAAACGCGCACCAGTAACGAGCTGCGCAAACGGGGAACATTTGTCTCACCCAGTGGCGTTCGTTGTATCTGGCTTCGTCATGGTCTTGCTTGCTTTAAAGATCGCCTGAAGGCATTGTCTGATAAGGTAGCTGGTGAAGGCTTGATCCTCACTGAGTCTCAAGTCGCGGCGATGGAACGCAAAAAAGACGACGATGAGGCTTGTGGCGAGATAGAGACGGCACACCCTGGTTATCTTGGCTCGCAAGATACTTACTATGTCGGTACTTTCAAAGGCATTGGTCGGGTTTATCAACAAACGTTTGTTGATACTTACAGCAAGGTCGCTCACGCGAAACTGTACCCGACTAAAACACCGATTACGGCAGCTGACATGCTCAATGACCGCGTCCTCCCATTCTACGAAGAACAACGTTTGCCTATGTTGCGCATTTTGACAGATAGAGGGACGGAGTATTGTGGGCGAGCTGACCAGCATGATTATCAGCTTTATATGGCGTTGAACAATATCGAACACACCAAAACCAAGGTCAAATCACCTCAGACGAATGGTATTTGTGAGCGATTCCATAAGACGATCCTCAATGAGTTTTATCAAGTCGCTTTGCGTAAGAAAATTTACCAATCGATTGATGAACTGCAACTCGACCTTGACGAATGGTTGCTCAAATACAATACTCAACGAACTCACCAAGGCAAAATGTGCTGCGGGAGGACGCCGATGGAAACACTCATCGACGGACAAGCTATCTGGAAGGAAAAGTTTGTGAATTAAACTTAACCTGACAGTCGGTTACTGATAATTGGGTAACTGTCAGATCAAATCTGAATTTCTACATATTAGTTATCCAGGAAAGTTCGAAGTTGTTCTGATCGTGAAGGATGGCGTAATTTTCTTAATGCTTTTGCTTCTATTTGACGAATGCGTTCACGTGTTACATCAAACTGTTTTCCGACTTCTTCCAAGGTGTGATCGGTGTTCATGCCGATACCAAAGCGCATGCGCAGTACTTTGGCTTCTCTTGGAGTGAGTCCTTCGAGTACGTCACTTGTTGTTCTACACAGTCCTTCAAAGGTAGCTGAATCAACAGGTGCTTGGATATTAATGTCTTCAATGAAGTCTCCGAGGTGCGAATCTTCATCGTCACCTATAGGTGTTTCCATAGAGATAGGTTCTTTAGCGATTTTTAGTACTTTGCGGATCTTGTCTTCTGGCATTTGCATGCGTTCGGCAAGTTCTTCAGGTGTTGGTTCACGTCCTTTTTCTTGAAGGATTTGCCGAGAGATACGATTCAGTTTATTGATCGTTTCTATCATGTGCACGGGGATACGGATAGTACGTGCTTGATCGGCAATTGATCGCGTTATTGCTTGCCTGATCCACCATGTTGCGTAGGTGGAGAATTTGTAGCCACGACGATATTCAAATTTATCGACGGCTTTCATCAGGCCGATATTGCCTTCCTGAATAAGATCCAGAAAGAGCAGGCCACGGTTGGTGTATTTTTTCGCGATCGAAATAACCAGCCTTAAGTTGGCTTCAACCATTTCTTTTTTCGCACGCCGTGCTTTTGCCTCACCGATCGACATGCGACGGTTGATCTCTTTGATCTCCGGGATTGGCATGTACGATCTTTCTTCAACTTGAATAAGTCGTTTTTGCGCAAATATAATATCTTCCTGATAGTTTTTTAGTTTTTCTGACCAGGGTTTTCCGGCAGCAAGTAATTGATCTGTCCAATCTAAGTTGGTTTCATTATCTTTAAATGAGGCAATGAAATCTTTACGTGGCATTCCAGAACGTTTAGTACATGCGGTGATGATGGTTTTTTCTTGCTTGCGCAGTTCATCAACTAGACCTCGAACTTCTTTATTTAAGCGATCAATAAATTTAGGTGTGAATTTAAGTTCGCGAAAGCGTTCTGCCAGTTCTTTTCTGAGAGGCTTGGTTTTATCATCTTCTCTGCCGTGTTGTTTTGTTGTAGCAAGGACTCTGTCATGCAATTTAGCGAGATGTGTGAAGCGAATGTGTGCTTCTTCAGGATCTAATGCATTTGGATCTTCTTCCTCTTCGTCGCCATCGTCATCAGGTTCTGAATTATCTTCTGCTTCGACAGCCGGTCTTGGTGCTGGTTGGGCTGCTGCTTCGTTAGGGTCAAAAAATCCAGTGATGACGTCAGTTAATTTGAGTTCTTCCGTACCAACTTTGTCATATTCAGCTAATACGATATCCATGATATATGGATAATCAGACAGGGCAGCAAGGACTTGGGTTAAGCCTTGTTCGATGCGTTTTGCGATGACGATCTCACCTTCTCGGGTAAGAAGGTCAACCGTTCCCATTTCACGCATATACATTCTGACGGGATCAGTTGTTCGCCCAAAGTCGTTTTCAACTAATGCCAGCGCTGCGGCTGCTTCTTCCGCCGCTTCATCACTGTCTGTGACGGCGTTATCCGACATCAACAATGAATCCATGTCTGGAGCTGTTTCATGGACTGTAATACCCATGTCATTGATCATGCTGATAATTTCTTCGATCTGCTCAGGATCTACAATTTCTCCTGGCAAGTGATCGTTTACTTCATGATATGTGAGGTAGCCCTGTTCTTTACCTTTTGCGATCAATTCCTTTAACAAGGAACGTTGCACGTCTGTTTTTACTGGTGAAGATGAATTCTCTTTTGTTTTTTTATCCATTAAATAGCCGTAAATTGGAGAAAGTATGTATTAATAAAGTATGTATTAATAATATAGGGTAAAATCGTTGATTTTAAAGTTATAAATCTCGTCATAATACTTTTGAAGTCTAGTACCAATGTAGTCTTCCTGCCATATTGCTAATGATTTAGCAAATACCAACAGGGGATTATACATTAAATTTGTTTATAGGCGGTAGTATAAATTTTTTATTTCTAATCTGTAGTTGAACGCTTGTACATGTTTATGTTCTTAATCTGATCTGTAATTTTACCGTCGGAAGTTTGAATCAAAGCGGAACGTTGTTGTTTTGCTAAGTTTTTTTGTAATGTTTGGATAATCCCTAAATATTCTGCACGCATAGCCTCGTCTGATAACTCTTTTTCACCCGCTAATAACTGGTTTAGTATCTCGATTTTGTCAGATTCTCTGTAGTGTTCTAATAATTGCCCGGTGCTCATAAAGGATCGGTTTGAGATTTGTTGAGTAAGTTCCAAAATGAATGGGATCTGCTGATCTGACAAGGCTGATAATTCTTCAGGAAAATCAATGTCCAAGACAAATTCCGGATGGTTGATTACGATGTGAATGGCCTGCTCAACCAGCGAGCGAGTGAATCGTTTATTTCGATTTACGGGTGTTCTTTGTATTGGTTTTATCCGTTCAGGAGCCGGGTTATGGCCCGGCATCATTTGATCAATTTGTGCAGTAGCAAGTTGCGATAATGTACTAAGTTGTTGTTTCATCAGTGTGCGTAAAGCGCCGGTGGGAATTTTTGCGATTAATGGGCTGGCAAGATCAAATAATCGGGCACGGCCTTCGAGCGTGCTTAAATCCGTCTGCTGAACGAGTGAGTCGAATAAGAATTCCGATAATTGGGCGTAGTTGTTACTGTTTTCAAAATATGCTGCACCTTGCTTTCGGATAATACTGTCAGGATCATCTCCTTCTGGTAGAAATAGAAAACGCACGGAGTAACCTTCTTTTAGCAGCGGGAGTGATAATTCTAAAGCCTTCCAGGCGGCACGTTGGCCAGCTTTATCGCCATCAAAACAAAATACAATTTCACGTGTCGCTTTGAATAGGCGTTGTAGATGTTCAATAGTTGTTGCTGTCCCTAAAGTTGCAACGGCATTGTTGATGTCGAATTGGGCAAGTGCGACAACATCCATATAACCTTCAACAACGATAATGTGTGATAAATCTCGACAGCGTTTTCGCGCTTCATACAACCCATAAAGTTCACGGCCTTTATGGAAAACGGGTGTTTCTGGAGAATTTAGATATTTTGGTTCGCCCTGATCGAACACTCTGCCACCAAAACCGATGACTCGGCCTTTATAGTCACGTATGGGAAACATAATCCGATCACGGAAGCGATCATAATGACGTTTTTTATTATGCTCTAAATCTTTTTCGGCGATTAAACCAGATTTTAGGAGTAAATTAATTTGATCCGTTGTAATTTGTTCTTTTGTGCCAAAGGAATTGATCAAGTTATCCCAACCCGGTGGTGCATAACCAATGTCATAGGCGGCAGCGATTTCTCCGGAGAGTCCACGACTTTTCAGGTATTGAACAGCCCTTTCTTTGCTCGAATGTTGACGCAATTGTTTTGCATAAAACTGGGCGGCTTGTTCTAGTATATTGAATATGGGGCTGTGATCAGGACGATTTTGCTTTGTTTCAGTATTTTCTGGAAGTTGCATCCCGGCTTTTGAGGCGAGATCTTTGATTGTTTCAACAAAATCCAGATGATTATGATCCATTAAAAAACTGATCGCCGATCCATTCGCGCCACAACCAAAACAGTGATAGAACTGTTTGACCTGGCTGACGGTGAAGGAGGGTGTTTTTTCGTTATGGAATGGACAAAGTCCTTGATAATCCTTACCAGCTTTGCGAAGTTGCACAAATTCGCCGATCACATCGATAATATCGGTGCGACTCAAAAGATCGTCAATAAAATCTTGTGGGATCATTCCGGCCATAGGCTGGTACTCTATCCAGTTGATATTGTCGTATTCAGCGTTACCGTGGCGTTTCGCAACAAGGCGCAGTGCACAGGGAATAGTCGCTCTATTCGCAAGCGCTGCAACGCAGTTGCGAAACGCCACGGTAGCGCCCTACGGGTTAGTATGTCAATATCCATGGACGGTGTTGTGCCTTTTGGAAATGGCCAAGCTTATTTTAAGGCCATTTTCTGCAAGACACGCCTTGCCATGAATATTGACATGCTAACTGAAAACGACAATATCAACTGGATAGAGTACGGGTATAGCCGGATAATTATTCTGTCTGGAGGATCTTTTCCGAAAGGTATTAGCGGTGTGGTACGTTTAAGCTAACTAACCAGCAAGTTGCTTTTTGATCAGCCCACTAACAGCACTCATATCAGCACGACCTTGTAGTTTAGGCTTTAGGATCCCCATTACCTTACCCATATCTTTCATTTCGCTGGCACCACTCGTACTAATCGCCTCTTGAACTAAGCTGAGAATTTCTTCTTCAGAAAGTTGTTCTGGCAGATAGGTTTTAATGATGTCGAGTTCGTAGATCTCTTGATCAGCGAGATCTTGTCTATTGGCTTTTTCATATTGCGAAATTGATTCACGACGTTGTTTGCACATTTTGTCCAAGATCGTCGTAACATCGGCATCTTTCAGTTCAATACGTTCGTCCACTTCACGTTGTTTTATCGCGGCAGTGATCAGACGCAAAGTTCCAAGGCGCGGCTTATCTTTGCTGCGCATTGCATCTTTTACGTCATCAAGCAGGCGTTGTTTTAGAGAATCTGACATGTTGTATTGACTTATGAAAATTTTCTAGCCTTATTGTATAAATCTCTAAAGGCTAGTAAAGGCGTTTTCTTTGCAGGCTAGTACGTGATGCTTTTTTCTGCCAACGTTTTACTGCAGCGGCAGCTTTACGCTTTCTTTCTTGAGCAGGTTTTTCGTAGTATTCTCGGCGATGTACTTCCGCGACGGTTCCAGCTTTTTCACAAGAACGTTTAAAACGTCGCAGAGCGATGTCAAAAGGTTCGTTTTCTCTGACCTTAACTGATGGCATTCGATATTCCTAAGTTGTTTAATTAATAAAAAAGTTGCACAAAATCCAAAAGGCGCATTATTCTAGTTCCTTAACAGGAGAAAAGCAAAAATCATGCGCGTTTTAGGCATCGAAACTTCTTGTGACGAAACAGGGGTCGCAATTTATGACACAAAGCAAGGACTTTTAGCTCATGCTTTATTCAGTCAAATTGATCTTCATGCCCAATACGGTGGAGTGGTTCCGGAGTTGGCATCACGTGATCATGTTCGAAGGATTATCCCTTTAGTGAAAGGTGTTTTGGAAGAAGCGAACACTCACTCCGATCAAATTGGGGGCATTGCCTATACACAAGGTCCTGGTCTTATTGGTGCACTTTTAGTTGGGGTTTCTGTCGCGCATGGTTTGGCATGGGCATGGAAGATCTCAAGTGTCGGTGTACATCATATGGAAGGGCATTTATTGGCCTGTATGCTGGAAGAAAATCCACCAGCATTCCCATTTGTTGCTTTACTTGTTTCCGGGGGGCATACGCAGCTAGTCAAAGTCAGCAGTGTCGGTGACTATCAAATACTCGGTGAATCACTTGATGATGCAGTGGGAGAGGCTTTTGATAAAACGGCAAAGTTACTTGGATTATCATATCCAGGTGGGTCGGCAATTGAAAAACTTTCAAATCAAGGAAATTCTGATTGGTATACTTTTCCTCGTCCAATGGTTAATCGCCCGGGGTTGGATTTCAGTTTTAGCGGGTTAAAAACATTTGCTAAGAATACCTGGGAAAAGTCAGAACAAAATGATCAGACTAAAGCGGATATCTCTCGCGCTTTTTCTGATGCGGTTTTTGACACTTTATTAATCAAATGTAAGCGCGCATTAAAAGAGACTGGGTTAAAAAGATTAGTGATCGCGGGTGGCGTAAGTGCTAATAATCAGTTGAGGGATCAATTCAAAACATTAAACGCGGAAGTTTATTACCCAAGGTTAGAATTTTGTACCGATAATGGCGCTATGATCGCTTATGCAGGTGCAATAAGGTTAGCTGCGGGTGAAAAAAATGGGTTGGCTTTTCAGGCGCAACCTCGATGGCAAATGGAAGATCTGGAGCCGATTTAAATCACTATGATTCATACCTTCGCCTGGTTTTCGTTGCGAGAAGCACTTTCTATTTATAAGAATTCCCGTGTGGTGGGAATGCTGTTTCTGGGATTTTCTGCCGGATTACCGATATTGCTCGTGTTTGGAACCTTGTCGTTTTGGTTACGTGAGGCAGGTGTTTCAAGAAGTACGATCGGTTTTTTTAGTTGGATCGGCTTAGCTTATGCCGTGAAATGGTGTTGGTCTCCTTTAGTTGATCGACTGAAATTGCCTGTTCTGACCCATTGGCTGGGAAGGCGGCGTGCCTGGTTACTCTTTTCTCAAATTTTGATCATTTTTTCGTTGGTGTGTATGGCGATGACAGATCCTGGGGTTGATCTCAGATTAATGGCTGGATTTGCCTTGTTAGTTGCAGTCTCTTCAGCGACTCAAGATATTGCCTTGGATGCTTATCGAATTGAAGCTGTTCCAGAAGACATGCAAGGTGCGATGTCGGCGAGCTATATGGCTGGTTATCGTTTAGGTATGATTTTGGCGTCAGCAGGAACATTGGCAATTGCTGCGATTTTTGATCCATCTGAGGCAAGTTATGAGCACCATCCTTGGCAGATAGCCTATCTATGTATGGCGGCTTGTATGTTGGTGGGGATTATCTCGACGCTGTTAACAACGGAGCCAGATCAAATAGAAGATCTTGAGTCGGGCCAAAGAAAAGAAAAGTTAGCGACATTGATAGCGCGTCATCAACATTTACCAAAACCTATTGCTAATTTCCTGGGTTGGTTTTTAGATGCGGTGGTCAGCCCTTTCTGGGATTTTCTCATACGTTATGGTTGGCATGCATTACTGATCCTGTTTTTGATCGGAACATATCGCATATCCGATATTGTTTTAGGAATCATGGCAAACCCATTTTATTACGACATGGGTTTTACTAAAGCAGAAGTGGCGGGAATTACCAAGATCTATGGTGTAATAATGACAATTGTAGGAGCCGGATTCGGTGGACTTATGATCGTTCGCTGGGGAGTCTTACCCATTTTATTACTCGGTGCTGTTCTGTCAGCTGGGAGTAATCTTCTATTCTCAGTACTCGCTGGTATAGGACATGATATCTGGTGGTTAACAGCCGTAATTTCTTTCGATAATTTCAGTGCTGGAATTGCAACTGCTGCATTTGTCGCGTACTTATCAAGTCTGACGAATGTGAGCTACTCGGCAACGCAATATGCGTTATTCAGTTCGGTCATGTTGCTGTTGCCTAAATTCATGGCAGGTTTTTCTGGCGTGATTGTCGATAAGATCGGTTATTCGGAATTTTTTGTGGGCACGGCTTTATTGGGAATGCCTGTTTTAATTTTGATCGTGCTGGCTATGAAATTTGTTCCGACAAGGAACAAATCCTGAAAGTGTCTGTCATTACAGACTACTGTTTGACGTTAATGGGTACTTTATCTAGTTGATATTGTCGAATTCAGTTAGTTTGTCAGTACTCATGGCAAGACGTGTCTTGCTGGAAATGGCTTAAAATAAGTTTGGCTATTTACAAAAGGCACAACGCAGTCCATGGTCGCTGACAAGCTAACCCGAAGGGCACTACCGTGGTGCCCCGCCGCTGCGTTGTAGCGTTTGAGAATAGAACGACTATTCTCTTCGCATTACGCCTCGCCGCAAACACCACGGTAACGCTGAATGCGACAATATCAACTGGACAGAGTGCTTAGATGTGTGGAGAATATTGGCGCGATTAAGTTAAAATCACGCGATTAAGTTTATGCAATAAGTACAAGTCCGAATAATCTTAAAAATAATAATTAATCAAGATATAAATAAACTTTGTTCGGAAGGTATAGCCCAAGAATAGTTACCTTAAGAACAATTGCCTAAAATTAACGTAAGAACAGTAAAACCAACGAATAGTGAAAATAAAGTAATGCCAAAAAATCCTATGGAAAATGCGATAGAAGTAAAACGTTTGAGCAAGCAATTTGGATCATTGCTTGCCGTTAATGATATTTCGTTTAATGTTAGGCGTGGTGAAGTACTCGGATTTCTAGGACCAAATGGTGCTGGTAAATCCACAACGATGAAAATGATCGCAGGGTTTCTAGAACCAACCAACGGAACCGTCAGTCTGTGTGGTCATGATGTTCTGGAAGATCCAATTAGTTTGAAAAAGAAGCTGGGTTATTTACCTGAAGGTGCGCCTGCTTACGGCGAAATGACACCAAAAAATTTCCTGAATTTTATTGCTGACATTCGTGGTCTGCAAGGAAGCTATCGACAAGAAAGAATCGACGATGTGGTTAAAAAAATTAATATCGATGGTGTTATGAATCAGCCAATCGAAACCCTTTCTAAAGGGTTTAAACGACGAGTGGGTATGGCGCAAGCGATTCTGCATGATCCTGAAGTGTTGATTATGGACGAACCCACAGATGGTCTTGATCCAAATCAAAAGCATGAAGTACGAACCTTAATACAAGCAATGGCTCAGGATAAGGCGATTATTATTTCGACGCATATATTAGAAGAAGTTGGTGCCGTTTGTGATCGCGCGATCATTATAGCGAAAGGTCAACTTCTGTTTAATGGCACACCAAAAGAATTGATATCTAAATCTAAATATCACAATGCCGTTTCTTTGACGATAAAAACCTCTCAAAGTCAGAGTGCGAAACAGCTGCTTTCTAATCTGCCGAGTGTGGAAAACATTGAATTGTTAGAAAAAACGCTCGGAAAGTCCCAACTGTTAATTATCCCCAAAAAGGGTATGAGCATTGTTGGTAGTATTAGTGATCTCGTACATACACGTGCTTGGGAAGTGGGTGAACTTCGTGTAGAAACAGGGCGCGTCGATGAAGTGTTCAGAGATATCACTATAGGATCAAATTCTCCGGCGCTAGAACAGGAGCACCTTTCATGAACAATATTCTGTCTATTTTTAAACGTGAATTAAGTGCTTATTTTGCAACACCGGTTGCTTACGTTTTTATTGTGATTTTTTTATTTTTAACCGGTATTTTTACTTTTTATATCGGTGGGTTTTATGAAAGTAATCAAGCTGGCTTAGTGCCTTTCTTTAGTTTCCATCCATGGCTTTATTTGTTTTTGATCCCGGCGATATCAATGCGCCTTTGGTCTGAAGAACGCAAAACTGGCACTATCGAATTATTAATGACATTACCCATATCTTTAACAGAAGCAGTTATTGGTAAATTTTTAGCGGCCTGGTGTTTTACCGCAATCGCGCTAGTGCTGACTTTCCCGATTTGGATCACGGTAAATTATTTAGGTGATCCGGATAACACGGTTATTTTTGTCAGTTATATCGGCAGTTTATTGATGGCAGGAGGCTTCCTTGCAATTGGTTCTTGCATCTCTGCATTGACAAAAAATCAAGTCATCGCGTTTGTTGTTAGTGTCGTTATTTGCTTCTTATTTACTCTAAGCGGCTTCCCACTCGTACAAGACTTTTTTAGTGTCTGGGCTCCACAATCGATTTTGGATGCGATCAGTTCATTTAGTTTTCTAAGTCATTTTAATTCAATAATGAAAGGCGTTATTGATATTCGTGACATCATCTTTTTTGCATCGCTAATCGGTTTGTGGCTGTATTTAAACACGCTGGCAATTGATAGTAATAAGGCCAGATAAAATAAGACGAGATAAAATGAGTAAAAGATTTATAACATTAAGCAGTCTAGTTCTGGCTATCGTACTTTTTCTCGCGATCAATATTCTTGCGAGTGGCACGCTGACTTCATGGCGTATGGACATGACCGACAATAAACTTTTCACCTTGTCGGACGGCACTCGAAACATTCTTAAAGATCTTGAAGAGCCAGTCACATTGAGATATTTCTTTTCGCAAAAAATGCTCAACAGCATTCCTAATCTAAAAAATTATGGTGCGCGTGTTCGTGATATGTTGGAAGAGTATGAAGATGCGTCGAATGGCAAGTTAAAATTGATCATTTCTGATCCAGAACCATTTTCAGAAGTAGAAGATGAAGCCGTCAGTTATGGGATGCAACAGTTACCTGTTAGCAATAATGGCGAGCTAGCCTACTTTGGTTTGGCCGGTACGAATACCACAGACGACGAAGAGATCATTCCATTCTTTCAGCCTGAAAAAGAACAGACGCTCGAATATGAATTGACTAAAATGATCTACAATTTGGGTAATCCAAAAGATCGTGTTATCGGCGTGATTAGTACCTTACCGGTTTTTGGTCAACGTTCTCCTGATGGTCGATCAAGTGTGCCTGCCTGGGCGGTGATGGATATCATGCGTAGTGAGTACCAAGTGCGAGATTTAGGTGTACAAACCAGTTATATCGATCCGGAAATTGATACTTTATTGGTTATTCATCCGAAGTCTTTAAAAGACAAAACATTGTACGCAATTGATCAATTTGTTTTGAAAGGTGGTAAGGCAATTGTTTTTGTTGATCCGATGTCGGAAGCAGATGAAACTATGCCAGATCAACAAAGCCAGATGGTTATGCCAGAACGTCACTCAACGATGCCGACACTTTTCGATAAATGGGGTATTGTTTTTGATACAACAAAAGTTGCTGGCGACATTGAAGCGTCAATTCGAGTGCAATCGAGAAATGCGCGTGGTCCGCAAGAAATTGCTTATATTCCGTGGATGCGTTTGCAACCACAGCATTTCAATAAGGACGATTTTTCTACTAACCAATTGACCTTAATTAATTTAGGTACAGCGGGCTTTCTTCAGCAAGAGGAAGGGGCGACAACGACATTCACACCATTGATTTCAACAAGTAATAATTCAATGGCTTATGAACGCGATTCCGTTATTTTTGTTCGTGATCCAACCGCATTACTTGATCAATTTGAATCAGGTGGAAAACAATTAATGATCGCTGCGCGGATTAATGGAAAGGTAGCAACTGCATTTCCTGAAGGTCGTCCAGCGGCGGATGAAAAAGATCCAACGTTTGTTAGCGAATCGAAAGAAGATATTAATCTTATCGTAATAGCCGATACCGATATTCTTGCAGATCGATTCTGGGTACAGTTCCAGAACTTTATGGGATCACGAGTACCTACACCGCATGCTGATAATGCAAAATTTATATTGAACAGTATTGATATTTTAGGCGGCAATGCAGATCTGATTAGTTTAAGAAGTCGTGGTCAATATTCTCGGCCTTTCGATAGAGTTCAAGATCTGCAACGACAAGCAGAAGATCAATTCCGAGCACGCGAACAAGCATTGCAACAAAAACTGCAAGAGGCTGAGCAACGTATTAGTCAATTGCAGCAACAGAATACCGAAAACAGTGGAACCTTGTTGAGTCCTGAGCAAAGGAAAGAGATCGAAAGTTTTCAACAGGAGCAGCTTAAAACACGTAAGGAACTGCGTTCTGTACAACATGATCTGAAGAAAAATATTGAGCAACTAGGAACAAAATTAAAATTTCTCAATATTGGTTTGATCCCGATGCTGATCGGACTACTTGCGATTGGAACCGCTGTTTTAAGTGTTAAACGTAGAGCACGTCCTTAATAATATGAAAAAATCATTACCCTTATTTGCTATTGTTACTTTGTTATTTGTTATTGCTGCCTGGTTCTCTGTTCAGCAACGTTCATTAGAGACAGTGGTCAATAAAGAACCTTTGTTTCCAGAGCTTGCTAATAAAATCCAGGATGTCGCAAAGGTAGAGCTGAGAACCCACGACATGGAGACAGTGCTCGCAGCAAAAGATGATCTATGGGTGTTGGAAAACCGTGGTAGCTATCCTGCTCATTTTACTCGAATTAAACCTTTGGTAATTGCGCTGAGCAAACTTGAAATACGGGAAGCTAAAACCGCTAATCCAGCGTTATATTCTCGTCTACAAGTCGAAGATATTACTGACGAAAAAGCAAAATCAAAACAGGTGGTTTTGAAGGATGTTGATGGCAATGTTTTAGTATCGCTTCTGGTAGGAAAGGAGCGTATCAACAGAACAGATGGATCAACTGATTCGCTCTACGTTAGAAAAGCTGGTGAAGAAAAAACCTATTTGGTTAAAGGTGAAGTTTCCCTGTCAGCAGATCCTGCAGAATGGTTTGAAAATAGTCTGATCAATTTATCTTCTGATCGTCTGAAGAGTATCTCGATCCAGCATGGCGGTGATAAGACGGTTGAAGTGATTAGAGAAGATAAAAATACGGTCAATTATGATTTACAAAATATACCAGAAGGTTTTAAGGTTAAATCGCAAACCACCCTTAATAGTTTGGCTTCCATCGTTGAAGAATTGCATTTTGATGACGTGAATAGTTCTGCGGAATTCAAATGGTCTGATGAAACTTTAACTACTGTTTATGAAACGTTTGGAGGTCTTGTAGCAAAGATTAAATCGAGCAATATTGATAATAAAACTTGGGCGGCTTTTTCATTTGAATTTGTTGGTAAAGATGAGCTAAAAAGTGAAACTCAGAGTGATGCAGGAGTAAGTAAGGCTGAAAAATCTAAAATACCTTCGGTTAAGCAACAGGTAGAATTACTCAATGCAAAAACGGATGGTTGGGTTTATGCACTACCTGCACATAAAGCGCAACAACTTACACGAACACTTTCTGATTTAATTATAGAAGAAGGTCAGCAAACAGAGTCTAAAAAACAATCTCAAATGCCTGGTTTACTACCGGGAATGTCTGGGGGAATGCCAACGGAATTACCACCTGGTGTCACCCCTGAAATGTTACAAGAGATGATGTCACCTCAAGGACAGCCTTAATAAATTTTTTAGGATGCAACAAGCCAAGAAAAATTGATCAGTTTGTATTATGTATTAAAATGATGATAGTAAACCCTGGGGACGTTCATGCGTTCTATTTTCAAGGCTTTTTTAACTCTTCTATTTAACCGTTATACGGGTGTTGCCTTTCTGGCAGGTGTACTTGTAGCGAGTTGGTTTATTGGCGGGTTTGGTGAGGCTAAACCCGATCTTCAACGTCTTTTCTCAGAAAGTAAAACGGTTACGGATCAGCCGCCAGTGGTGTTTATTCATGGTGTACTTGGTGGGAAATTAAAAAATACTCAAACCGAAGAAGAGGTCTGGCCAGGTTCGGTCTTCAATATACTGCTTGGAGATCATGATCGCCTCGCTTTAAAAATTGATCACGATACGCTTGAGGTCAAGCCTGATGAGCATCATGCATTTGCGATTGCAGATAGTTCAGCTGGTAAAGATTTCTACGGCAATATTATCAAAACGCTACACACTTATGGTCGTTATCAAAAAGCACGTCCAGGTCAGACAATTGATCCTGTAAACAAATATTACTACCCATTTTTTTATGACTGGCGGCAGGACAATTCAAAGACCGCCGCGAAGTTAGCAGATTTTATTGATCAGATCAGAAAGGATTACAACAACCCAAACTTAAAAGTCGATATTGTCGCACACAGTATGGGAGGATTGATCGCCCGGTATTACCTCCGGTATGGAAGAACGGATGTTTTGAACGACAATGATTTCCCGATCAATATGTATGGTGAGGATCGGATCCGACGCGTAATTTTGCTTGGTACACCTAATCTGGGATCGGTCAAAACAATGAAGGCCTTTATAGCTGGTATCAATTTAGGGGCTGGCAAGATTAATCCCGAAATTTTGGCAACCATGCCAAGCTTGTATCAGCTTATGCCGCATCCACTTAATAATTGGATCGTGACAACGCAGGGTAAAAGTTTGGAGCGAGATTTATTTGATATAAATTTATGGCGACAATTTGAGTGGAATATTTTTGATCCAGAAGTTCGAGCAAGAGTTAAAGCGCAATTTACAGATGCAAAAGAAGCGGAAGAACATTTGCAAGTATTAGAAAACTACTTCGAGAAAACAATTGAAAGAGCTCGGAGGTTTGTTTGGTCGTTAACTATTCCTTTGCCAGAAAAACATCCAACTCTGATCGTTTTTGGTGGCGATTGCACATTGACCCCAGCTAGAATTGCTGTTGAAGAAGTTGATGGCGTGTCGTTTGTTCGATTGAATGCGGGAGAAATAGTTAATCCGGATGAGAATATAGATTACGAAGAATTATTAATGGAGCCGGGCGATGGTGCTGTCACTAAAGCATCCTTGTTGGGGCGTAATGTTCTTGACCCCAGCATCCCAAGACACAAGTATTCTTTTTTCCCATTGGATCATGGGATTATGTTGTGTGAAAAACATAACAGTTTGACCGGTAATATTAGTTTTCAGGATAATTTATTAAATGCATTATTAATAAGAGATTAATGCAAGGTTGATCATGAAGCTTTCCACTCTTTTTGTATATTCAGTATTTTCAACAATATTTCTTTTAACGAAAAATTCATCAGCTCAAGATGATACTCAGGCAGAAGCTGACCAAGTCGTCTACTTAGAACAAAACTGGACTGAAGAAGAAAGACAACGATTTTATTTTATCGATCAAGGGTCACGGCTCATACCCTATGATATTTTTCTTAATCTTGAACAGGCAAAAAATGCAGAATTATTTCGTAGCGATAACAACATAAAGCGACTGGGTTTTATGCCAGCGAGAGCGAGCCGATCAAATCCAGATGGATTACCGATTGGTTTTGCTAAAGGTGATGATTTTCTTGCACCAACCTGTGCGGGGTGTCATACGCAAGTAATAGAGTACCAAGGAAAATCTATACATCTTGATGGTGGTCAAGGGATGGGTGATCTTCAACTTTTTTTGCAAGAACTTACAGAGGCACTTGGATCCACTTTAAATGATAAAGAAAAATTTGTGCGTTTTGAAAAAGCTGTGCTTGGAGAAAATGGATCAGAAAGTGCGAAACAGAAATTACAGAAAAGACTTAAGGAGCAGTATGAAATACGCAGGGATTACAATCACCGTAACCATACTGACGTACCATACGGATACGCCAGACTTGATGCATTTGGCGCCATTCTAAATAGAGGTCTACATCTAACAGGTGTGCCGGATAATTTTAACTCCCCTAATGCACCTACAAGCTATCCTTATTTATGGGATACGCCTCAACATGATTATGTGGAGTGGAATGGTTCGCAATCAAACTCCTATATTGGTGCATTAGCAAGAAATATCGGTGAAGTAATAGGTGTTTTTGGTGACATAGATACAACGCCAACAAAAAAAATATTTTTCATTGATGGTGGATATAAGTCTTCAATACAAGCTAAAAATCTCCGTGAGGTAGAGATGTTGGTGAGTAAATTACACTCCCCCGTTTGGCCTGATTTTTTCCCAGAGATTGATCAAGATCAAGCTCAAAAAGGTCGGGCTTTATATGAGCAACATTGCTTTGCTTGTCATGCAGATATTGATCGAACCGATCCGAAACGTAAAATACACACACAAATGAGTACGCTTGATTATGTTCAAACCGATCCTTTAATGGCCAGAAATGCACTTTTCTTGCGTGGTAAAACGGGTATTCTTGAAGGTAAGCCTCGTTTCTATGCGAAAGGTAATTTACTTGGAGAAGAAGAGCCAGCACTTTTTATTGCTAACCATTTTATGGGAGGTATATTAAAAAATAATCCTCTTCAAAGTTATTTTTCAATCAGGGATGCAAAAAAATTGGGACATGAGGATGAAATTCATCCGGTGAAATATGTTGATGGAGAAGTGATTGAAATGGGGAAAGAGGTTTCTGAACATGCATTGCTTGCCTATAAAGCACGTCCCTTAAATGGGGTGTGGTCGAGTGCACCATTTTTACATAATGGTTCTGTTCCAAATTTATATGAGTTGCTGCTGCCTGCCGAGGAAAGATCAACCGTTTTTTATCTAGGGGACTGGGAGTTTGATCCAACCCATGTGGGTTATGTTTCAACATCGGGTTCGTTTTTGTTTGATACCAAATTACTTGGAAATAGTAATGCAGGCCACGAATATGGCACAGGTAAGGATGGAAAATTAAGACTTCGCGAGAATGAAATTTGGGAGTTGCTAGAGTATATAAAGATGCTCTAGCCTGATAAAAAACAGTTTAAACCGTCAATTTTACTTCGAGTTTATCGACCAGATCTTCATTACGTTGCTTGGCCCAATCGATCAGATCTTCGCCAGGTAATGGACAACTAAAATAATGACCCTGGATAATGTCACAATTCTGTTCTTGGAGGATCTTAAGTTGTCCCACCTCTTCGATACCTTCTGCAATTACTTTTAAGCGTAAACTATGAGCGAGGGAAATCACCGCCTGGACGATGGCTCTGTCATCTTCATCTTTTTCAATGTCTTGTACAAAAGATTGATCAACTTTCAATGTTGTTACCGGAAATTTTTTCAAATATGAGAGGGAGGAGTAACCTGTTCCAAAATCATCAATTGCAATAGAGAATCCCAGATTTCGGAGTGTCTTTAATGTGTTAATCGCTTGTTCTACATCATTCATGATCAGGCTTTCTGTTATTTCTAATTGTATATGTTTAGATTCAATTCCGTAGTCTTCAATTGTATTTGATAATATTTTAGGTAAATCAGTTTGCCCAAATTGTACACCTGATAAATTGATTGCGACTGTTGGTGCAGGGAACCCTTCCTCTTGCATCTTATTTATAAAACGACAGGTTTCTTCAAGTACCCACTGTCCTATTGGAATAATCATTCCTGTTTGTTCGGCAACAGGAATAAAGTCTGCTGGCGAGATCATACCTAAATCAGGATGTTGCCATCGGATCAGTGCTTCCATTCCTCGCAGTTTGCCTGACATCGCATCTACTTTGGGTTGGTAGAATAAAACAAATTGTTTTTCCATGATGGCTTTGCGTAAATTGACTTCCAATGTAAGACGTTCATAAGCACGAGAATTCATTGATGTGGTAAAAAATTTGTAGCAATTCCGGCCTTCATTTTTTGCATGATAAAGTGCTGCACCACTTTGTTTTAATAGTGATTCAACATCGCTTCCATCTTCGGGATAAGCACTTATACCTATGCTTGTCGTAATTGAAACAACATTACTATTAATCTCGACAGGTTCGGCAATTGCACTATTAATCATCCGTGACATAATGGCCGCGGCCTCAACAGCATGGATCCCATCCATCAACACAACGAATTCATCTCCACCTAAATGTGCTAAGACTATTTCGAGCGTTGATTTTGCGTGGTACATACGGGTTGAGGACATATCATCTTCAATATATTCTTCAATACATTGGTTTAATCGTGCGGCGACATTTCTAAGCAGTTCATCTCCACTTTGATGACCTAGTGTGTCATTAATACGTTTAAAATGATCTAAACCTAGTGTCAAAATGGCCGCGATATGATCATCTGAATTATGGCTAGAGATGACTTTTTCTAATTTTCGTCGTAACAACGTACGGTTTGCTAGCCCGGTAACCTTGTCATAGTTAGATAGTTTTTCTATTTTACTTTCGGCATGTTTTCGATCGGTTATATCTTGTATTGTTCCGATCAAATGATGTGGTTTTCCAGAATCGAGATAGGTAATTTCAGCTTCATGATAAACGACACGAATTTTTCCAGCTGAGTTTTTTATGCGATATTCGAGTTTAAAGTTTTGTTGTTTATCTCTGGCGAGTTTTAGAGCAGCTTTCACTTTTCCCATATCTTTTTTATAAATGTTTTGGAAAAAATAAGTAATATCACCAGAAGATTTTTCAGGCTTAAGCCAAAATGTATTTGTGATCTGCTCAGACCAGCTTACATGTTGACTAAAATCCCACTCCCAATAACCTAGTTTTGCTAAACGCTGTGCATGTCCAAGTTTTTCCTGACTGGCACGTAAATCGTCAGCAGTTTGTTTTGAACGTAACATATAAATAATACGATGAGATAGTATGGTGTAGTTGATTGGTTTTGTAGCAAAATCGGTTGCACCTGCTTCGTAAGATCTATCAATCGATTTTATATCTTCAAGCCCAGTCATCATTAAGATCGGCGTGTGTTCACACTCAGGTATTTTTCTGATGAAAGCACATGCTTCGAATCCATCCATTTCAGGCATCATTACATCAAGTAAAATAATATCTGGTTTTAATTGTTGTGCCTGTTCAATTGCCTGCTTACCATTTTCAGCTTCTTCGACGATAAAACCTTGTTGTTCAAGTGATTCTTTGACCATAAATCGTATTGTGATGTCATCATCAACAACAAGTATGACCGAAGAATGCTGAGTTTCTATACTAGACGACATATAAATTCAGTTTATAGATAGTCATGAGAGAATAGTGGCTGATAATGTTGCAAGTTAATATCATGCTACTTCTTTCTCTTCTTGAATAACAATATTTAAAGCGGTGCAAACCGCTTCATATTCATATTCAAGAACATTCAGTGAGGACTGTGCTTTCTCAATATCTTCTTCTTTTCCTAAAGTTTCGAGTTCAGAACAAAGTTTAGCTAGACCTGTTGCTCCAACTGTCAAACAACTCGATTTTAGACTGTAAGCTGAGCGTCGTAACGAGGCATACTCACCTTTAGAAATAGCGGACTCTAAAGCGTGAATAATTTTCTGACTATTGCTCAAGAAAAGTTTAATCACTTTTATAACAACATTTGCTTGACCTTCTCTTTGTAATTTTCGGATTTTATCGAAAGCTAAGATATCAATTTTGGCGACAGGTTTTATTTCCGAGTCCTTAATTTCAGTTTCCTTATTTTGTTTTAAAGGATGTTCTTCCTGCTTTTTGTTATGTTGATAAATTTCACTTTTATTTTCTTTTGCTAACAGAGGAAGCCATCGATATAAAAGTGCGCCTAGTTGCTCTATGTTAAATGGTTTGGCCATGTAATCGTCCATACCTGCAGAAATACATTTTTCTCGATCACCTTCCATAGCATTCGCCGTGAGTGCAATAATCGGGATATGTTGAATTTCTTTTTGTCGACTTTCCCAAGCACGTAGTTGTTTGGTTGCTTCAAAGCCATCCATTTCAGGCATTTGACAATCCATTAAGATCAAGTCATAGGGTTCATGAAAATTATCGAGTGAGTATTTTGTAATGGTATCGAGAGCTAACTTACCGTTGTCAACAATCTCAGCAGTACAACCAAGGTTAGCGATCATTTCGCGAACTAGTTCCTGATTTACAATATTATCTTCTGCTATCAGGATATGCCCATGTAAATCGGATATTTTGCTAGAGAGGGTAACTTCACGTATGTGATCTGATGCATTAAAGCCCGTTTGTTCTGAGTAAAGTGCGGCACAAACGGACTCATAGAGTTCATTTTGTCGGATCGGTTTATTAAGGTATGTCTCTATCCCTGCTAATAACCACTGTCCGGTTTCTTCCAAATTACCGACCGAACTCAGCATAATTAATTTGATCTCTGCCAGGCTAGAATCGTTTTTAATTTTTTTTGCAAGGGAAATACCATCAATATCTGATAGCTGATTGTCAAGAATTGCGAGTGTGAAGGGGTTACCTTGTTGTTTTGCAGCGAGTAATGCTTCGAGCGCTGTTTTTCCATCGGAAACAGAATAAAAATCTATGCCCCAGTTTGTGAATTGTTTCTCAAGAACATTGCGGTTGCTTACGCTGCTGTCTGCGATTAATAATCTATTCTTTTCAAAGTGATTTGACGTTGTTTTAGATAGTGGTTGTTTTACAGCGACTTCTTTTTTTAATGGAATGGCAAACCAAAAAACTGCTCCTTTTCCCAGTTGACTTTTAATGCCTATTTTCCCTTGCATTAACTCGGTTAGTTTTTTACATATGGTCAAGCCTAAACCTGTGCCTCCAAATTTACGAGTTGTTGAACCATCTGCTTGCGAGAAAGAACCAAATATTTTGTGCTGAGCAGATTCTTCAATACCTATTCCTGTATCACGAATCTTAAATCTTATGAAAAATTGATCAGACGTTTTCTCAAATAATTCAACTTGTAAAGATACTTCACCTTCAGAAGTAAATTTGAGTGCATTCCCAATCAGGTTAATCAGAATTTGTCTTATTCTTTCAGCATCACCTCTAAACATGCTGTGACCATTAGCAGGGTAATCGCATATTAATCCCAAACCTTTTTGATAAGCCTGATCTGCAAATAAGGCACTCACTTCTTCAACTAGGAAGCGCAGATCAAAAACAGTATGGTTTAATTCGAGTTTTCCAGCTTCGAATTTAGAAAAATCCAAAATATCATTGATAATAGTGAGAAGTGCATTTCCCGATTTGTGTATTGTTTCGGCAAACCTGATTTGCTTATTGGTTAATTCGGTATTGATTAACAACTCGGCCATACCTAATATGCCGTTCATTGGAGTACGAATTTCGTGACTCATTGTTGCGAGGAACTCACTTTTAGCACTCGTAGCAGCTTGTGCTTCATCCCTTGCTTTGATTAATTCTTCTTCTGCTTGTTTTCTATCATTTATTTCATGTTTCAGTTCCGCATTAGTTGTTTTTGTTTCCCGAATTGCTATGTTTAGATCATTAATTAACTTTTGGTGCATATCACTCAGTGAATTAGTTCGCGTTTGGAAATCAAGACTTATTCTTACAACCCTCATAATCACTGGAATCAAGGAAGCGATGAGGAAACTTTTACTAATAGAAACCGTATTTAGTTCAGACAAATAAAATAGTGATGTAGGTAATAAAATGACAGATGAAAATATTAAAACAAGACGCGAAGAGGATGTGAATAAGGGAACACCAAGAGCGACTATTGCAATCAGCGACATGATGAGTAAGACATGATTACTATCTGATGTCTGAGGTAAAATAATTCCACCGAGAGAACCCCAAATAAGGCCACTAAAAACAAATCCACTTGTAAAAAAAATATTATTGTGAGACCTGGTTTTTTTTAACGAAGATATGTAGTGGAATAATGCTAATATGGCCGTATTAGCTTCTAGGCTTATAAACCATAAATGTAACAGGTTGTTGTCTGTGTCACTACGTATTACAACAAGAACAAACAAAGCCAACAAAGCTGAAAATACGAAATACATAAATGTATTTCGTGATAGAGCATCTTCTATAAAAAGCTCTGGAGGCAATTCTATTTCGTTATTATCCATGCAATAAAATTTCAACGAGGATTCTATGAGTTCTATGTTTAGTACTTGTGTGCATTTTGGTTCAATGGCTCGTTGGTTAGCTCTGCTATTAAGGCAGATTCCACTTGGATTATTTCTGCATTTAGTGAATGAAATGGTTTTGGTATGGAAGTATATTCTTTGCTATCGATAGCCTCTTTAATTGTGTTCAAATATTCCATCAAACCAATCGCTCCAACATGTAGGCTTCGGCTTCCTAAATCTTTTACAATGACATTGAGTTCTGAATATTTTCTGGCATCAAGGGCCTGCTGTGCTTGTTCTAATAGTGCTGGCGCATCTTCCAGGTAGCTATTCAGGATCGAAGAAAAATGTGTTGGTATTATTGATCGAAGACCATCAATAACATAAGAATCAATAACAGGTTTATATATTGTTGGGAGTTTTTCTCTTTGAGAAGATGATGTTGAAATTTCAACTAAATCATCAATCAGAATTTCTAGTGGAGAAGGAAGCCTTTTGGATAGTTTTTTTACCGATTGAGTAATTGCAGAGATCAGTAAATCTTCATTGATAGGCCTTTCAATTATATGATATATATTTAATCTTTTTAGCCTTTCTTGATCTATTTTTTCACTAGAACCCAGTATAATGAATTCAATGTTTTTGAATGCTGGATCATCTTTTAAACATTCTGCAAAACCTAGCCCATCTATTTCTGGAAAATTGATGGTTGAAATGATAATTTCGAAATAATCTTTCCGAGATTCTGCATCGCAAAGTGAATTAAGCGCAGAAGTAATATTGCTCACAAATTCGCAGTTCCACCCTGATTTCAAAACACATTTTTCAAGGATTTTAAATTCATGTTTCTGATCATTAACAATTAAAATATTACCCTGAATAGGACTCTTGAATTCTTTTTCTTTGTTATCAAAATCCAGAGGAATGTATTCCGAGCTTCCTATATCAACTTCGTTTAAATTGTCAGCTATATAATGTGCATTTTCTTCTACAAAAGAAAGAAGCTTCTTTTGTTTTTTTGATAGTTTTGATTCTTTTAATAAATTAAGATTATTGACTAGATTAAGAGATGTTCCAGCAAGCTGATAAAGTTCTTCACCAAGCTCGGTAATAATGTGATCAGTTTCTTCTGTTTTTTGTGACTTGATGTCAAATTGATCTTTGAGGTTTTTGAGTTTATTTTTTTCTTTTCTGATGTTTTTTCTCAGAAGAAGATTTTCATCTTCTAAATTAATAATTGTTATTTCATTTTCAGTGTCGATACTAAAAGCAGTGTGCAGCGTATTATTCAATCTACATGTCGAAAAATAGAACATCATGCTGAGTACACCAAGTGAGCTTGCGATCAAAAATTCACTATCACCTCCTGTGCTGAAAAGGCGTGTTATGTAGGGTAGGGTTACGCATACAAGAAAAGGCACTGCGACAAGAATATTAGTTGAATAAGAAATACTACCGGTACCACCAACACCTATTAACAAAAGTGCAATTAAACTCATCATCAATATTGAATCAATAGGGAATAAAAAGGCAGCTGAAATTCCCCATCCTAGTCCTTCTACTAAGATCAGAGAAATAATAATTTTTTGCCAGTGTGAGGTTAAGGATCCAGTCGTTGTTGCGTTTGCAAAGCTAAAACCACAAAGCCAACGTGCAATAAGAAAAGATACCATCGTTCCTTGCCAAACAAACATCAGTTTATGATCTATCTGTTCCCAGACAAGCACAGGGAATAAAATGATCAGACAAAGACTGACCAGGGATGTCAGCAGATCATTTTGAATAAAACTTGCTGTACTGAAATTGTGTTCGTCCAGGAAGGAGTTAAGATCCGGATTTTCATCATCTGGATTGACCGTATAGTCAGTCACTGCTCATATTCTCCGTTTATGTTTTATTCTAATGGATCGTATTTGACCCTTCAATTATAAAACTGGAGCCCGAGACTTTTTCTAAGGTTCGTTTGGCATTCTTGCTACCTGAGCCGGTCCATAATTCATGGGCTTGCATTGGATCTAGGCAGCTGTATCCATCGTCTATTTCTCGTAAACTTTGTAGAACATCCATCAGTTTTACAAAGTCACGACTCATATGCGCATAAACATTATCGAATTTCCCAGCAGCTAATTCTGCGTATGTTCCTATGCCTAGCTCAACAAAATAATTAATGGATATTTGCTTTTGTCCGGCGTAATCTGGAAATAAACCGGCGAAGATAAGACATTGATCGGCGACATCTTGCATGCTTCCATAACGAATAACGCCTGTTTCAAGGAATTCATCAAGGAGATCTGTTGAACTGGTTTGAGTATGATTCTGGTTTATATTGCCCATAAAGCGCATCAGCGTTGTTACGAGATAACCTTCGGTTTCTTCGTCTAATGTATAACCTGCAGAGGCTTGTGCCTCGCCAACGAGGGCATGCCATAAAGCAGTCTCAGATGTATGTAACATGACATGGCTCATATTTATGTCCTTGAGTAAATTAATTATGTTTTGTGTGCTTAGATAAGCGACCAGAAACCAAAAACCTTTAGTGTGTGTCGTATCAATTGTTAAAATGATTATTTACACAAGCAATCATCGAAAGGCTATAATCTTTGCCATTTTTCGTCTTAAATAAAAACAGATGACACAGCAGAACGATACTTTTCAAGAACTCATTCGGGAGCTTCAGGATTATTGGGCTTTACAGGGTTGTGTAATAGAACAACTCTACGATATGGAAATGGGGGCTGGCACCTTCCATCCCTCGACGTTTTTACGTGCAATTGGACCAGAGCCGTGGTGTTCAGCATATGTACAAACTTCACGCCGGCCAACCGACGGGCGTTATGGTGAAAACCCGAATCGATTACAACGATTCTCACAGTTCCAGGTTTTACTTAAACCTTCGCCGCCAGATATACAAGAAATTTTCCTGGGATCATTAAAACATTTAGGAATTGATCCTCTTGAGCATGATATTCGTTTTGTCGAAGATAATTGGGAATCCCCAACCTTAGGTGCCTGGGGGCTCGGTTGGGAAGTTTGGTTAAATGGCATGGAAGTATGCCAGTTTACCTATTTTCAACAGGTGGGAGGACTGGATTGTCGGCCCGTTTCGGGCGAGATCACCTATGGTCTGGAACGCATTGCGATGTATCTGCAAGATGTAGATAGTATTTATGATTTGATCTGGGCGAAGACTCCCAACGGCGATGTGACATATGGACAGATTTTTCATCAAAATGAAGTCGAGATGTCGGCCTATAACTTCACTTACGCCGATACTGGATCTTTGTTCGGTTGGTTTGATACTTGTGAAAAGGAAAGTCAGAAATTGATCGGAAATGATCTACCACTACCAGCATACGAACAGGTTATGAAAGCCTCGCATACCTTTAACTTACTCGATGCACGACATGCGATTTCTGTCACCGAGCGGCAGCGGTATATCTTGCGGATAAGAACGCTTGCAAGAGAAGTCGCAAGTGCCTATTTTAACAAACGTGAAGCACTTGGTTTTCCTCTCATAAATACGCAGAAGGGGGGAGTCGAATGAGTAGACAAACATTTTTGGTCGAAATCGGTACGGAAGAATTACCCCCAAAAGCGCTAAAAAAACTGAGTGATGCATTTGGATTAGAGGTTCAAGCGGATCTTGTAGAACACGAATTAGGTTTTAAAGATCTAAAAGTATTTTCTTCTCCTCGACGTTTGTCAGTACTCGTTTCGGACTTAGTTGCACAACAGGATGATAAAGAAGTGGAACGTCGTGGGCCAGCATTACAAGCTGCGTTTGATGAAAACGGAGAGCCTACCAAAGCTGCACAGGGCTTTGCTAAATCTTGCGGTGTTGAGGTTACTGATCTTGATCAAATGGAAACCGATAAAGGTACTTGGCTGGTTTATAGCCTCAAGGAAAAAGGTAAATCTGTTGCTGAACTACTTCCCGAAATAGTTTCTAATGCACTGAATAAATTACCGATCCCAAAACGAATGCGTTGGGGTAGTGGCGATGCGGCTTTTGTGCGTCCAGTTCATTGGGTTGTTATGCTTTTTGGAGATCAAATTATTGATGCGGAGATTTTGAGTATCAAATCCGGAAATGTTACTTACGGACACCGTTTTCATCATCCCGATGCAATTTTAGTCATCGATCCGAGCGCTTATGAAAAACAATTGGAAACGGTGCGAGTTATCGCCGATTTCGATCGTCGTCGTGATCTGATTTCTGAGCAGGTTAACAACCTTGCTGAGGAGATAGGTGGCCAAGCCGTGTTAGATCCTGATCTTCTAGATGAAGTGACTGGTATGGTCGAATGGCCAGTTGCACTGTCAGGTGACATCGATCCAACCTTTTTGGAACTGCCGGATGAAGTTCTTATCTCCACAATGGCCAGCCATCAAAAGTATTTTCATGTTGTGCACAAAAGTGGTGATCGCGCGGGTAAATTGATGCCTTATTTCATCACTGTTAGTAATATTGAGAGTAGTCATCCTGCTGTTGTTAAACAGGGCAATGAGCGGGTCGTTCGTCCACGTTTGAGTGACTCAGCGCATTTTTGGAAAACTGATCTTGCGACGGATTTTTCTGTCTGGGAAAAAGCCTTAGAAAAAGTCGTATTTCAGGATAAGTTAGGCAGTATTTCGGATAAGTCCAAACGGGTATCAAAATTGGCTGCTGATATTGTTACGACATTGCAAGGTAGTGCGTCGGACATTGAAAATACCACAAGAGCCGCTTTGATTAGCAAATGTGACCTGATGAGTGAAATGGTGAGTGAATTTCCTGATTTGCAAGGAAACATGGGGTGCTACTATGCCGAACACCATCAGGAACCTGCGGAAATCGCCTTGGCGCTGGAAGAGCAATACATGCCTCGTTTTGCCGGTGATCAAATTCCGTCTAAGTTAACAGGACAAGCGCTAGCAATAGCAGATAAGCTCGATACTCTGGTGGGTATTTTTGGTATCGGGCAGGCGCCGACGGGAGCAAAGGATCCCTTTGCCTTACGTCGAGCATCCTTAGGATGTTTGCGCATAATAATCGAAGCGAAATTGGATTTAGATCTAAAAGATCTTTTACAAAAGGCTGCATCCAATCTTGACGGCAAGATTACCGAGCCGGATGTGGTTGAGCAGGTTTTTAACTATATGCTTGAAAGGTTGCGCGCTTATTATTCTGATCAAACACTCTCATCAGATATCTACGATGCAGTTGTTGCTCGTCGACCAGGTAAGCCCTACGATTTTGATCTTCGCATGCGTGCGGTGCAGGTATTTAGACAACTACCAGAAGCGACGAGCTTGGCGGCTGCCAACAAGCGTATTGGTAATATACTGAAAAAACTTGATCAACAACCAGCGGCTGAGATCAATTCTAATCTGTTGGAAGAGCCGGCAGAAAAAGAATTAGTTAAAGCTTTAATGTCTGTGCGAGAGGGTGTTAGCGGAGATCTAAAAGCTCAAAACTATACCGAAGCATTAGCAGGCATGGCCGTTTTGCGTGAACCGGTCGATACCTTTTTTGATCAGGTAATGGTCAATTGTGATGATGAAAAAGTGAAGAATAATCGTCAGGCTTTATTAGCTCAATTGCGTTTCTTATTTATGGAAATTGCTGATATTTCCAGACTTCAAAGCTGATGGCTTATTTGATCCTTGATCGTGATGGTGTGATTAATCAGGATTCTGATGATTATATTAAAAGTCCGGATGAGTGGTTGCCAATCCCAGGTAGTTTAAAAGCGATTTCTAATGCAAATAGAGCAGGTTTTCGGGTGATCGTTGTCACCAATCAGTCGGGTTTAGCGAGGGGCATGTTTGATATTAATACCATGAATGCGATGCATAAAAAACTGCATAAAAAATTAGCGCGTGTCGGTGGACGTATTGAAGCCATTTTTTTCTGTCCACATAAACCGGATGCAGGTTGTAATTGTCGAAAACCAAAATCGGGAATGTTGGATGAAATTCGTAAGCGGTTAAATATTTCACTTGAGAAAGTTTGGTACGTTGGAGACAGTTATACGGATGTGCAAGCAGCAAGGGCAGCTGGTGCCATCCCAATTCTGGTAAGTACAGGAAAAGGTGAGCGAACATTGGCCGAAGACGTTAAAAATGATCTTAGCGATGTGCCAGTGTATTCCGATCTGGCTGCCTGTGTTGATGCCTTGTTACAGCAACAAAACAACTAAAATCGTAAGGCTAATAAACGATGCTTTATATCCGTTCTCTAATTTGCTTGCTAGGTGTTGTGCCCATGACGATCTTTTTTGGATTATTGAGTTTGTTGATCCTTATTCTGCCTTTTCAATTTCGCTACAAAATCATTTCTCATTGGGCAAAAGGCAACCTATGGTGGACAAAGATAGTCTGTGGTTTGTCTTTTCGTCTCCATGGAGAAGAAAATATTCCATCAGGTCCTGCGGTTATTATGTGTAATCATCAATCTGCCTGGGAAACGCTCGCCTTACAACTTATTTTCCCCGCTCAGGTTTGGGTACTAAAAAAAGAATTATTGTGGATCCCAGTTTTTGGATGGGGGCTTTTTGTGTTGAAACCTATCGCTATCGATAGAGGCTCAGCTCGAAAGGCACTACAGCAAGTTGTAGAGCAAGGCACAGCTCGCTTGAAAAATGGTATCTGGGTCACCATATTTCCTGAAGGTACTCGTATTGCGCCTGGAGAAACAAGACGTTATGGGAAGAGTGGTGGATTGTTAGCAACAAAAACAGCATGTCCAGTTGTTCCTGTAGCACACAATGCAGGGTTATTTTGGCCGAAGAATAGCTTCTTAAGAAAACCGGGCGTCATTGATATTGTTATTGGCCCAGTTATTGCCTCTGATAACAAAAGTGTTGCTGAAATCACACAAGAAGTTCAGAGCTGGATAGATCCTATGGCTAAACAGCTATTTGATGGATCGTTAGGTGCTTGACGAATGACCTGAAACTAACAGAGAATTACCAGTTGTGCCGATAAGGGTATTTTCACACATGAGGAAAGACATAAATGAGCGATAACATTATTGCTGTCACCGATGAAAATTTCGAGGACGAAGTCCTTAACAGCGATCGACCAGTATTGGTTGATTATTGGGCAGAGTGGTGTGGTCCTTGTAAAATGATCGCGCCAGTATTGAAAGAAATTGCTGAAGAATATGGTGATAAGATTAAAATCGGTAAACTCAATATTGATGAAAATCAGAATACACCACCAAAGTATGGTATTCGAGGGATCCCAACTTTGATGATTTTCAAAGACGGTAATGTTGAGGCTCAAAAGGTTGGAGCTGTGTCGAAATCCCAACTTGCTGCTTTTATAGATAGCACTATTTAACGAATTGATCGTCCAGACTCAATTAATGGGGCTGGACGATTGTATAAAGGGGTGCTATCCTCAGCGCATCAAATAACGAAACCGCCTTCCGGGCTAGTTTCGAAAGAATCCAAATCCAAAACAGAATCAACACATAATCTATAGATCTCTTTTATTTAGAGTTAGATCTACTAAAACTTACCTACATCTACTAAAACATACAAACACTATGAATCTTACAGAATTGAAAGAAAATCCCGCCGCAGAATTGATCAAACTTTCGGAATCAATGGGAATTGATAATGTCGCCCGAGCCAGAAAGCAGGATTTGATATTTAATATCCTTAAGGCACAAGCAAAAAAAGGCGAGGATATTTTCGGTGATGGGGTTTTGGAAATTCTTCAAGATGGTTTTGGATTTTTACGATCGGCAGATTGTTCTTATCTCGCTGGACCGGATGATATTTATGTTTCACCTAGTCAAATAAGACGATTTAGTTTACGTACAGGAGATACGATTGCTGGAAAAATCAGGCCTCCAAAGGATGGAGAACGTTATTTTGCATTATTAAAGGTTGAAGAGATCAATTTCGAAAAACCGGAAAATGCAAAAAACAAAGTTCTGTTTGAAAACCTTACTCCATTATTTGCCCGAGAAAGACTGACTCTAGAAATAGGTAATGGCAGCACCGAAGATTTGACTCCCCGAGTTATAGATTTAGTTTCACCGATTGGTAAAGGCCAACGTGGTTTGATCGTATCTCCACCGAAAGCAGGTAAGACGGTGATGCTGCAAAGTATTGCTCAGTCTATCGCTGCGAATCATCCAGAGTGTTATCTGATCGTATTATTGATCGACGAACGTCCTGAAGAAGTCACCGAGATGAGTCGTACTGTTAAGGGTGAAGTGGTGGCAAGTACATTTGATGAACCTGCAAGTCGTCATGTTCAAGTGGCAGAAATGGTCATCGAAAAAGCCAAGCGTCTTGTCGAGCATAAAAAAGATGTCGTTATCCTGCTCGATTCGATTACTCGTTTAGCACGAGCTTATAACACAGTCGTTCCATCTTCCGGTAAGGTTCTAACCGGTGGTGTTGATGCAAATGCGCTGCAACGACCAAAACGTTTTTTTGGTGCTGCGCGTAATATTGAAGAGGGCGGTAGTTTAACCATTCTGGCAACGGCACTTGTCGATACTGGCTCGCGTATGGATGATGTGATCTTTGAAGAATTCAAAGGAACCGGCAATATGGAAGTTCATCTGGAGCGTAAGATTGCTGAAAAACGTGTTTATCCTGCCATCAATATTAATCGTTCAGGAACGCGCCGGGATGATTTATTAGTCACGCCCGAAGAGCAACAAAAGATCTGGATTCTGCTGAAGCTGATGCACAGTATGGAAGAACTCCCAGCAATGGAATTCTTACTTGAGCGTCTCAAGGCAACTAAGAATAACAATGAGTTCTTCGATTCGATGAAACGATAGTTATTTATAGAATGGGCTTAGAAGTCAACCTAGCCTGGAGGCCAGCATAAAGGTCGTCCAGCTAAAACATGAATATGCAGATGGAATACAGTCTGTCCAGCGCCTTCACCATTATTTGTCACTAACCTGAAGTTATCCGCATAGCCCTGTTCTGCCGCAATTTCCCTGGCTTTTAATAACAAATGACCGAGAAGGCTTTGATCTGATTGTTCTGCGTCAGAGATTTTAACGATAGGCTTTTTCGGAATGATCAAAAAATGCATCGGTGCTTGTGGGTTAACATCGTTGAACGCTATGCACAGATCATCTTCATAAAGTATCTCAGCAGGAATTTCTCGATTTATGATCTTGCTAAAAATGGTTTCTGGCATGGCGTGCTCCTTTGTTTTTACGACGAGGCATCTTCCGCTTGATAATGTTTCATCAAAATATCCGCCACTTCAGGACGGGCAAATTCCACTGGAAGTGCTTGGCCAGCTGCAAGCATGTCACGTACTTTTGTACCTGACAAGAAGACAAAATCAGCCGGTGTATGATCGGTCACGCTGTTCATCATAATGACCTTATTGAGTTTTTTCGAATAGGCGGTGTGATCCGCTTTGAAAATTTCGATTTCTAAAGCACCTTCCGGGACTTGATCAAAAATAGTTTGCGCATCAAAGGGGCCATAAAAATCACCAACTCCTGCATGATCACGACCAACGATCAAATGTGTACAACCAGAATTTTGTCGGAAAACGGCATGTAAAACCGCTTCACGTGGGCCGGCATAAAGCATATCAAAGCCATAACCGGTGACCGAGACAGTATTGGCAGGGAAATAGAGTTCAACCATTTTACGAATAGCGGCATCACGGACATCGGCGGGAATATCACCTTTTTTCAGTTTGCCAAGTAACATATGGATCAAAACACCATCGGCCTTCAGATCTTCTAATGCCATTTTGCAAAGTTCTTCGTGTGCACGGTGCATTGGATTACGTGTTTGGAATGCGACTACCTTTTCCCAACCAAGTTTTGCAATCTCATTTCTAATTTCGATTGCCGTTCGGAAAGTATCTGGAAAATCATCTTGAAAGTAGCTCAGGTTTAGAACTTCTATCGGGCCGGAAACCATTTGCTTACCCAGAGATGTAAAGGTTGCAACACCGGGATGCGATTGATCAAGTGTTCCAAATATTTGTTCTGCCATTTGATCAATTTGTTGTTGGCTTACTTCCTCTACTGCTTCTACAGTCTGGATTGCGATAACTGGATGGCCTTCGACATTAGGATCACGAAGGGCAATACGTTGGTCGTTTTTGATCTCTCCTGCATTTTCCGTCAGGTTTACGCAAGGTACTGGCCAGAATAAACCATCTGTAGTCCGCATGTTTTCAGCAACACTCAATGCATCAGCTAGATTCATATATCCTGACAGGGGCGTGAAATAACCCGCACCCAGCATGACGGCGTTTGCAGCTGCTGCAGAGTTGAGCTGTAGTGCAGGTAATGATTCCGCTTCTTGTAACAACGCACTTCTTTGTTGTGGGTCGTTAACCAATAATGGGGTGAGTTTATCTGCACCGTGTGGTTTGATCATGAGTGTCTCCATGTATTTAGCACATTGTGTGCCTTCTTTAAGATAAAGTTATCAATTTTAGGGTTGCGGATTATACAACATGGCTATATTTCGTCCTAAGATCTTAATATGCTAATGATATCTGATAAATGGGTGCTTATTTATATTTACTAAAATGTAACATAATGATAATAGAAAGATTAAGGACATTATGCTTTAATTACTACGGGGGGGTTCTTGGAGGTGTCTTCCTGAAGTTAAAAAGGATGATCTGGATGGGTTTATATGCGGATCAAATATAGAAAATATTTCAGAAAAAGGAAAATATCAATGAAAAAGTTAATCTTATTTTTAGTAGTCGCAGGACTGCTATCAACCGGAATCGCGAAGGCAGATAGTCGAAAGGACCATTGTCGTGATTTACCAAGTTTCTACGATGTGAGGAATGCTTTGAGAGATGTGGTCGCTAATGACGCGAACGGTTTTAATCTTCAAATGTGGGCAACAGTAGTTGATCGAGACGGCATCGTATGTAATGTGAGTCGTTCGGGTGATAAACGTGGTGATCAATGGCCGGGCAGTCGCGTTATTTCTGCGCAAAAAGCCAATACAGCCAATGCATTTAGTTTGCCGGGGCTGTCATTATCTACTGCTAATTTATATGTAGCGGTTCAGCCAGGTGGAAGTCTTTTTGGTTTACAACATAGTAATCCTGTAGATACCAGAAATGCTTATCGCGGACCTTCAAGAAGATATGGTACTAGAAAAGATCCTTTGGCTGGCCGAAAAATTGGTGGTGTTAATGTTTTTGGTGGTGGTTTAGCTTTATATGATGAAAATGGGGAGCTCCTTGGTGCTGTCGGTGTTAGCGGTGACAGTTCATGTCGAGATCACATTATTGCATGGAAACTACGAGATGCACTTGAGCTTGATAATGTTCCGACGGGTGTTAGTCCAACGGGAGATGATAATTTGATTCCGGATGTGACTAATGGGTTCGGTCATCCAATTTGTGGAAATGGTGAAGAGGGTCCAATTAATGCTCTTCCTACTTCGCACCCAATCGGTTCGTAACCGAATTTGAGAGTAGTTTGTAAAGCCAGAGTAGGTTATCTACTCTGGCTTTACGTCTTAATGTCGTCATCTTTGCACCAGGGTGGGCTGACTATCACAATAAATTCCAGGTCAATCTCGCCAGTGTTTTCCAGCCATTGTTCTTTATAACGTGAAACGATAGCCGTACTCCCTTTTATCAAATTAGTTGTTTCAGATCCAACATACAAGCGCCCCTTACCTTCCAGAATAAAGTAAACTTCAGTTTGTTTAAGATAATGGTGGTAGGTGCTTTCCCCAGCAGAAACGGTCGCTATGGAGAAAGAATAGGGTAGTTCGACAGGATCATTTTTGGGGTGCAATAACTCCTTCAAATAACAACCGTCATTAGCGATAATCTTCTCACAGTCGTTTAGATGTTTTGTAAATAATTTAGTAACCATATGTTATCCCAACCTGAAGAGTGTTATGACAGCGAATAAAACAGTCGTTTTACTGACGAATCTCGGTACGCCAGATGCACCTACAATCAAAGCAGTCAGAAGGTATCTGGCTGAATTTTTATCTGATCGTCGGGTGATTAAAACGTCACCATTTATTTGGCTGCCTATATTATATGGAATTATTTTACCAACAAGGCCTAAAAACTCCGCTGAGGCTTATCAAAAAATCTGGACTGAGGAAGGCTCGCCTTTATTGACGATTACACTCGAACAAGCACAGGCATTGGATCAACGATTGGGTCAGGAAGTAACTGTCCTCCCTGCAATGCGTTATGGAAATCCTTCGATCAAATCTGTACTTGATAAGGTTAAGAATCAGGTAGAAAAACTGATTGTTTTGCCTATGTATCCACAATATTCAACAACAACGACGCTTTCTACTTTTGATGCGATAGAAAATGCATTGAAAGGTTGGGAAAACAAGCCGCAAATAGAAAACGTCAATGATTATCATAACAACCCAGAGTACATTGGGGCATTAGTTAATTCGGTCATAAATTTCCGCAAACAAAATGGGCCGAGTGAGTTGTTGCTTTTTTCTTTCCACGGATTACCTAAGGAATATATTGGTGATGATGAACCTTACCTGGATCATTGCAGGGAAACGACACGCTTAGTGGTAGAAAAATTGAAATTAGATCAGGATGAGTGGCAGTTAAGTTTTCACTCGCGAGTCGGGCCAAAAGAATGGTTGCAGCCCTACACGGATGAAACAGTAAAAGCGTTGGGTAAGAATGGTTTAAAAAAGCTTGATGTAATCTGCCCAGGTTTTTCCGCTGATTGTCTGGAGACGTTGGAAGAAATCGCGATGGAAAATTTGGAGTTCTTTACTGAGAGTGGTGGAGAAAAATTACGATATATTCCAGCACTGAATGCCAGTGCTGATCATATCGAGGCACTGGCAAAAATTGTTGAAGGCAAGCTCTAAGTTATATCTAACTTAGCTAGTTTTAATAAAAAAGTCTATGAAGATGATTCAGCACGTGATTCTAATTTTTTAATTAAATCGTCGAGACTTTTCCTTTTGATCTCATCTTTAAACGTTTTACGATAGGTTGAGACCAGACTCACGTTATCAATAGAGACGTCATAAACCTTCCAGACATCACCGGCTTGATATAGACGGAAACTAAGCGGAATTATTTTACTGCCATTTTTTCTGTCGACTTCAGCATTGACGATAACTTTCTTTTTGTTTGTAGAAGTACGAACCGGCAGATAATTGATTTCAACATCTTTCGAGGCTACTAGCGCTTTCGAATATGTAATGATCAATAATTTTTGGAACGCATTAGTAAAACGTTCTTGTTGATCAAGCGAAGCAGCTCCCCAGTTTTTTTTGCCTAATATCCAGCGTGACATTTTGGGAAAATCAAAATTGGGCGTGATCAACTCATTGATGACATTTTTAACGGCTTGAGGATCTGCCTCAATATCGCCTGATCCATTTTTTAATCGCTCAATCACTTGTTCAGAAGTGTTTTTTACAACTTCTAATGCGGTTGTTTCAGCATAGACAGAAGCCGTAAACAACAAGAAACTAAGAGCTGCAAATATTGATTTATTTATACTTTTCATAATGAGTCTATTTTTATTATAAGTTGAGTTATTTATGGCCTATTTTGTTGATAACGTTTAATCGGCGAGCATTCTACTCTCCTATCAGCGTTATAACTATGGTTCTTTTGTACTAATTATATCAATGTTCCTATATATAAATTCTTGTATCTGAGGAGTTAAAAAGCTATTTGTTAGCACAGTTCTTACATGTGGGTATATCATCCCGGTCTTCCATTATCTCATTGGTGATTTCATGAGTGCTCAGCCCCTGGTCAATGCCTCTATAGTTCGTTGGACAGTCATTTCACTAAGAATACTCAATGAATTTTAATATTCACATAATAAACAATGGCTTAACAGATTAAAAAAACATCTTTAAACCTATAAGTGCAAGGAAAATAGCAAAAGTACGCTTCAAGGTGAGTATCGGTAATCGGTATGCAAGTTTTGCTCCAATTGGAGCAAAAAACACACTGGTTGAAATAATACAAATAGCTGCGGGTAAATAAATATAACCGAGGCTCAATTCTGGTAGGCTCGGGTTGTCTAAACCGGTGAACAAAAATCCAATGGCTCCAGATACGGCGATAGGTAACCCACATACGGCAGATGTTCCAACCGCTTTTTTCATTGACACATTGTTCCAGAGTAAAAATGGGACGGTCAGCGAGCCACCACCAATTCCCATGACTGATGAAACCGTGCCGATAATTCCTCCTGATGCGGTCAGGCCAACTAAGCCAGGAAGTGTTCTATGGGCTGCTGGTTTAAAGCCGAAACCAATTTGCAAGGCGATGAAAATCTCGAATAGTCCAAAGCCTTGTTTGAGAACATCTGTTGTCAACATGTCAGCGATACCAGCACCCAGTAAAGCACCTACTAAAATACCGGGTGCTAATGATATGAAAGTTGGGACGTTTACATTTCCTAAACGATAGTGTGAAAGTCCCGAAGAAATGGAAGTAAAGACGATGGTTGCAAGCGATGTGCCGATAGCAAGCTGCATGGTTGAATCAGGTGCCAGCCCTTGCGCATGAAAAATAGCAAATAGGATCGGTACAATGATCGCGCCGCCGCCAAGGCCTAATAATCCAGCCGTTATACCAGCAATAGTACCCGTCAGAATATAAGCAAACAAAATTAACATTTGTGTATTGTACCAGTGTGTCCTAGTGGTGAATCAGGAAATGATCTAAGATCTACTGATGAGATTTATAGCCAAAAGAAGCAAAGAAATCCTGTTTTGTTGGCTGTTGACCCTTTCCTTATTGACAAGTGCGACTGATAGAGAGGAACAACGGGTTCGTTTCAAAGAAGCTTACGATCTCATTCAATCTCAAAAAGAGTATGATCTGGTGAACCTTTCTAAAGGTTTAAAAGGTTATCCACTTTACCCATACCTGCAATTTGCACATCTTTATGCTGATGTTGCACATAGATCGGTTATTGAAATGGATCAATTCCTTGCAGAAAATTCAGGAACGCCATTGGCAAAACGACTTTGCAAGCGATGGTTATATTCTTTAGCGCGTAGAAAACAATGGGATACTTTTTTAAAACGCTACAAAGCTAATCAAGCTGAAAATATTTTGCGATGCTATCAACTGCAAGCAAGAATCAATACCGCTGAAGTTAATCCCAAGTTGCTAGAAGATATTAAAAGTATGTGGTTGGTTGGAAAATCACAAGCTGATGAATGTGATCCTGCTTTTAAGGTTTTGTATGGCAGTAAAGTAATGACGACGGATTTGATCTGGCAGCGGATCAGACTAGCGATGAAAAATAATAATCCGCGACTGACAAAACATTTATCAAAACGATTAAACGAAAAAGATCAGAAAATAGTTCAACGATGGCGTGCAATGGCTTCTGATCCCAATCATAATCTGTTACAAGCTGAGCTGAAAAAGGATACTTCTTTAAATCGGGAAATTATTTTATATGGATTAATAAAGCTGGCAAATATTGATACGCTAAAAGCTTACACAATTTGGAATAAAGTAATTGATCAATATAAATTCAGTTCGTATGAAAAAAATTCCATAGAGAGGGAGATGGCCTTTACGGCCGTTCAGCAAGATCTTCTGCGTGCCGGCAAGTGGCTAGATAAACTGCAAACCAAACAGTCAGATGAATATATTCAACGATATTTGATCCGCTACGCAACAAGGAATCAGGATTGGGAGAAATTAAGAAAGTGGACGAAAAAACCCCCCGCTGCAGAATTTAATAAACTCCGATGGCAATATTGGAGAGCACGAGCCCTAGAAGAAACAGGATCAAAAAAAGCTGCAAACTTGATCTACAAACACTTAGCGAACAACCGTGATTATTATGGATTCCTTTCAGCAGAAAGAGCCGGTCTGGATTATCGTTTTCATGATAAGCGATTGCCGTTAACTGATGCTCAACGAACAAAGTTATTGATGCGACCAGCGTTTGCAAGAGCTGAAGAATTATATAAGTTAGAAATGTTCGAAGATGCACGACGTGAATGGCAATATGGTATTCGAAAAATGAATCGTGCTCAGTTACAACAAGTGGCAGTTCTTGCCAATGAATGGGGCTGGTATGATCGAACCATACTCACTTTAGGCAAAGCGAAAGCATATGACGATCTATTGCGTCGTTTTCCTTTGCCGTATAACAAACTGATAAGAAGTTACGCACAAAAAAGAGCATTGCCCATATCGACTATCTACACGCTAATGCGGTCAGAAAGTGCTTTTATTCATGATGTGCGATCACACGCAGGTGCCTTAGGATTAATGCAAGTCATGCCAGCTACAGGTAAGCAAACGGCGAAAAAGATTGGCTATAAATATAAAAATTCCCGACAACTTTATGATCCAAAAACTAATATTGCGATAGGCACTGCCTACCTAAAAGAAATGCTTGAACGTTATGATGGTAATTTGATCATGGCTGCAGCTGCTTATAATGCCGGGCCACATCGAGTCAAACGTTGGCGTCCTGATCAAGGTTGTATGCCCGGTGAATTCTGGGCGGAGACTATTCCATTTACAGAAACACGTCGTTATGTACGCCGCGCATTATTTTACTCTGTGTTGTATCAGTGGCGTTTAAAAGAAAAAATTAAATCAGTACAGTCACAACTGAAATCCGTTCCTGCATTAAAGACAAGTTGTTCTTAGCGAGACCTCAGCATTAAGTTGTTCAAGATGAGACCTTTGCACGAAAGTTATTTTTGTTTCCACGTGGCGTTAAAAACATGCTCAATCGGTCATTTATAATGTATAAACTCCCTCTCTGCACGTATTTTTGCTTTGCTTGGAAAGAAAATATTCTTCCGTGCAAAGGCCTCATAGTATTAAAATAACCTGATGCAAATCTACAAAGTCGGCGGTGCGGTTCGCGATAAACTTCTAAACATTCCAGTTAAAGATGTTGACTGGGTAGTCGTTGACGCCTTGCCTGGAGAACTCATTGATCAGAACTACAAACAAGTGGGAAAAGATTTTCCGGTATTTCTGCATCCCAACACACATGAAGAATATGCACTAGCAAGAAAAGAAAGAAAAGTCGCCGCAGGATATACCGGCTTTGAATTTGATACCTCAAGAAGTGTGACATTAGAAGAAGATCTAGAGCGTCGTGATCTGACCATTAATGCGATGGCTGAGGATGAGCAAGGAAAGATCATTGATCCCTATAATGGCAAAGCAGATCTGGAACAAGGTACCTTAAGACACATATCAGCGGCATTTTCTGAAGATCCTGTTCGGATCCTCCGCGTTGCTCGTTTTGCAGCAAGGTTTAATTTCATCGTTGCAGAAGAGACGAATGATTTAATGAAAGAAATGGTCAGCTCCGGTGAAGTCGATGCTTTGGTTGCGGAACGCGTTTGGGCAGAATTGGAACGTGCTTTAGGAGAACAACATCCAGAGTTGTTTTTTGCAGTTCTCAGATCATGTGGCGCATTAGAAGTTATCTTCCCGGAAATTGATCGTCTTTTTGGTGTTCCACAAACGGCGAAATACCATCCCGAGATAGATACCGGCATTCATGTAATGATGGTGCTGCAACAAGCGGTCAAACTCAGTCAAGGAAAATCAGACAATAAAGTGATCAGGTTTGCAGCCTTAGTTCATGATCTCGGAAAAGGCACAACACCAACAGATATACTCCCCAGTCATCATGGTCATGAAGAACGCGGCGTGGAATTGATCAAACAACTTTGCAAGCGGATAAAAGTCCCAAATGAATATCGTGATCTTGGGATATTAAATGCGCAGTTCCATACCCACTGCCACCGAATAAGAGAAATGAAAGCAACGACCATTTTAAAGACCTTAGAAAAGATGGATGCATTCCGAAAACCGGAAAGGTTTGATCAATTTTTGATCTGTTGTGAAGCCGATGCAAAAGGCCGAACCGGCAAAGAAAATGATCAATATCCACAAGCCGAATATTTTAAAGCTATGCAACTCGCTGCATCTTCTATAGATACAAAATCTATTATTAAAGAAGGAATGCAAGGAGAACAGATTGCTCAAGTGTTGAGAGAAAAACGGTTGCAAGCAATTAAATGTTTGATGATCTAGCTTGCTATTGCTACGTAACTCCGCCTTAACCAGTAGTCTTTTCTGCCTTTGTAAGGTTCTGGTATTAGTATTAGCGACGCAGAAGTGTTGGCCATTTTCTTTCAACTCCAATAGGAATAATAATCCACCTGACTAATATGTTGGTTTGTCTGAAAGATCACAGATGGAGGCGAAAACTCAACGGAGTTTTTATGCTGTTACCGGAGATATGAAGATCCTGATATTTGATGCTACCTTTTCAGGGTTTTGAAGCGAGGTGGGTCAGGAATAATCCGCGACATGGTGCTGTAGAGTCCATTTTGAAGCCGGTTTTTTGGATTCAGGGAAGTGGATTATAATACATCAAATCTTAGTAACAGGGTGAGTTCGACATATAGCACTCTACCGACTGTAGGGAAAGGTAGCTGCGATTTACAATATTCTAGAGAACTTTTGTTTAGAAGATCCCAAAGGAGAAATAGTGATTAATTTAATAAGAAGTGTGAAACCAACAAAATATAGAGCGATTAGTTTTCTCAGCTTTATATTATTTTATTCCATTAATGTAAATAGTGCGGATTCGGTTCAGACATCTATTTCAGATAAATTGCTAGAAACCAGTTACGAAGGCACACTGGTTATCTATAGCCATGTGCGTACGGGGCAAAAGCTCGATGGCAGCTATAAGATCATTAATAATCGAGGCCATATAATCGCTTCATTTCGAGATGGAGTGGCTGATGGTAGTTGGGAGCATTACAACTCTCAACGTATCCTCACAGAGAAACGTAATTACCTTAATGGTAAGCTCGACGGAGAGCTTTTACGTTTTACTTCAAGTGGCAAGCAAGCCGAGTTAGAACGTTATGAAAATGGTGTACCCTCTGGAACATGGAAAAAATACGCGCACAGTGGTGGGGTGATTGAAGTAACGGCTTACAATGATGGTATTAAGACACTTGTCGAAAAGTTTTATACCGATGGTCAGAAAAAGACGATAGAAACGTATGTGGATAATCTCAAACAAGGCTCCTGGCAAAGTTTTTATCCCGATGGCACTTTGGAAATTGAACAAACTTATGCCAACGATGTACTCAATGGCCCGTACACGGAATACTACCGTTCTGGTGAGAAAAAACTTGAAGGAGAAATCAATGAAGCTGGGTATCGTAGTGGTGTTTGGAACAAATACTTCGATACCGGGAAAATCCAAAAAACCCGTTATTACTTGGATGGAAGAGAGCAGGGGCCTTCCATCTCGTTTTATGAAAATGGACAGGAAAAACGGGCTTGTCAATTAAACGAGAAGCGTACAGAAGGCAGTTGTAAAAGCTATGATGACACAGGGCGTCTACTAGAAGAGTGGTCAATTAAGGGCAATAAATATGAGGGTATCTTTCGATCGTTTTATGAAAATGGTGATCCAAAACTCGTTTCTAACTATAAGAGCGGAAAGAAGTCAGGAAAGCAGGAATTCTATAACGAAAACGGTATTCTAATACGACGCGAACATTACAGTGAGCAAGCCAATGAGAGTGGGGAATTTTCTCAAGATGGAAACTATGAAAGCTTTTATAGCAATGGTGATCCTCAGGAACAGGGACAATATGCGAATGGTCGTAAAACGGGTAGCTGGAAGTCATTCAGAGAAGGTCGATTGTTATCCGAAGAAAATTATCGTAATGGCACTCGGCATGGTAATTATGCAGAGTTTTATGATGGGCGTCGTCGTGTTACAGGTAGTTACATAAATAATAAGCGTGATGGTCTGTGGCTCCATTACTATTATGAACCTGAATCTCCGACTTTCGGACATATTCAAGAAGGCGTCGTCGCGCGCAAGGAACATTGGCAGAATAATAAAAAAAGCGGAGTCTGGGAGTTCTTTACTGTAAAGGATAAACTTTATAAACGGGAGCGCTATGAAAACGGAGAGCTGGCCGGTTTATATGAAGAATTTCATGTGGAATCAGGTGTGCCGCTGGTTATTGGTAACTATGTAGAAGGAAGGACGCATGGTAAATGGGAAGTTTTTTATGATGATGGACTGCCTAAATTACAGGAGAGTTATGACAAAGGCCTTCGTAGTGGTCATTATCAAAGTTTTTATAGTAATGGGCAAATAGAAGTTTCAGGCAAATTTGAAATGGATAAAAAAGCAGATCAATGGATCACGTATTATCAAAGTGGCAAATTACAAAAAGAAGAACAGTTTGCTAATAACCTGAAAGAAGGACAGTCAAAGTACTACCATCGAAATGGTCAATTAGAATCCGAAGGTCCCTTTGTGCGAGATCGAAAAGAAGGGGCATGGAAAATGTATTGGCCTAATGGCAAATTGCAGAATGAAGGAAGCTACCTGCGTGGCAATCAGGCTGGTGATTGGCTTAATTATGATCAAACGGGCAAGCTAATCTCAACACAGCATTATTAATTTTAAGGAATATCAAAAGGGGAGATGTTAGAATTATCTATCAAATCCCCCTTTTTATTTTCCATTCTCACATGGGAGTCACTGTGAGTGATGCGGATACATTTATAAAACTCAGAAAATATTCCAAGTTTCTTGGATGTCTGTTTTTCAATCAATTTATTTACGGTTGAATTTTATAAATTATTTCCTGATAATCGTCAGATAATAGATTTTAAATTCTGTTCTACCTGAGGCCCCGTAATATTAAAATTGACTATTTGCCAGATAAATCCTCATACCAGTTTTCCGGCAACTTGACCCGATAAACATCAGAATAACCTTCACCAGTGATCCCCCAGTTAGACCCCCAGAAAACATATTTGCCTTGACGATCAATTGTTGCGAAGGCTTCTGACCAGTAATCTTTTCCGCCTTTTGAGGTTCTGGCATTAGTATGAGCCACTCGGAAGTGTCGACCATTTTCTTTCAATTCCAACAGAAATAATGATCCATCTGACCAGTAGGTAGGCTTGTCTGAACGACCATAGGTGGAGACCAAAACCCAGCCGGGTGTTTGTGTACTGTTACCAGAAATATGGAAACCTTGATAACTGACGCCACCTTTTTCTGGAGCTTGAAATGGGATATTCATCAGCTTAACCTCCTCAAGCGTATCAAGATAAATCATGGTGATGTGATCATTGGATGTATCTTGTGCGACAAATACATCGCGGCCATTTTTTGATAAAGCTAAATCGCCGTGACCATGTCGTCCTGGCAAAGCTCTGCCATTTGTCCAATCGCGATTGAAAACCTGAGTCGGCGTACTTTCAACTAGAATATATTTACCTGTCATACTCATGCTGACTGTATTAGCATTGCTTATGATGTTGCCAGGTACATCGGAATTGCGAGAGATAACCGTCTTTGTTTCTGCATCAAAAGTGATCCAGTCAAGGTACGTTTTTTTCTTTGTTTGATTGCTGTAATTAACCACCATAAAAGCCCAGTAACGACTGTCGGCAGATCCATCACCTTCACCCTGTGCTGTAATCCAGCTGGCATCTGGATAGTCTTTTTTAACATCATAGAGTAGTGATTTTCTTTTCAGTTTGACGTTATATTTATAAAAGTTTTTGCCTTTTACGTAAAATAAAATATTTGGATCGGTCGCGTGCCATCGTGGTTCTAATCTACCCTGTCCAAGAATTTTCCCTCTATATTTCAGGGTGTTCATATTGTACAAATACCAGGTTGCATTTGTGCCGTGAAAAATGCCAAGACTTCCATCTGCATTTAGTAGATCTGCACGAGCATATTCATTGACCATACCCTTTGCCTTTGTCGAAGGGTTGCCTTTTTTTACGTTAGTAATACGAGTTACATCTGTTCCAAAAACGGGATCTTTATAGATTTTTGCAACGGGGGGGAGATGATCAGAAGCAATAAAAGAATACGGAATTTCAGATAAACCTTTTGTGTATTCAAAACTAAAACAGAATGTTGAGGAGCAAGAAATCAATAGTAATATTGTGAATTGTAGTGTTTTTTTCATAGTGTTTTCTCCTGAATATTTTTTTACAAGATCGTATCGTAAACGGCTAATAATTTATCGCCGAGTATACGCCAGTCGTATAACCTTTCAGCTTGTTCGTGTGCCGCCTTGCCAAGTGCATCACGAAGTTTTTTATCGTCCATCAATTTAAGCGTAGCCGTGGCGATTTCTTCAGGAGTATCAGCGATGAGTACATTTTTTCCATTTTCCAAAACAACACCTTCTGCTCCTATTGTAGTAGAGACAATCGCTTTGCCCATTGCCATGGCTTCGAGTAGTTTAAGACGGGTTCCACTGCCAACACGTAATGGCAATATATAGACGGCTGCTTCGTGCACCAATGGTTGAAAATTATCAACGAAGCCGGTGGCGGAGACTTTGTTCCTGAGCTGATCAGGGATCTCCAGTCCGTCGGACTTCCCTACTACCGTCAGACTGACATCAGGATTCTGATCACTGATCAACGGCATCACGTCCTTGATAAAAAAGTTCATGCCATCCTTGTTCGGGAACCAGCCCATGCCACCGACGAAAACGATCTTATTTTGATCAACCTGAACCTTACCTGAAGTGTTCTTTTTTGATGGAGCATTTGGTTGAAACTGTTCAATATCAACACCATTTGCAATAACGTGGATTGATTTTCCATTACCCATCTTGCTTAAAATATCCGCATCATCTTGAGAGCAGGCGAGCACTTCCGTTGCATTTTTCATCGCAAATTCTTCAAAGGATTCGAGCTTCGGTGCCTGGTTAGAAAAGAATATTTTTTGTGCTAGTGAGGATGATGCTTCAGCGCGTCGTTCGACCAATAAGCTCTCTACATTATGGTCATTTAAAACAGTAGGAATATTTCCACATAGGGGCAAATATTGAGCGAGTGGCAACATATCAAGATGGATCAAATCCGGTGCTTCGGTTTTGATTACACTCTGCAGTTTATTTCGCATTTCCAGTGCAAAATATTTTCTAACCACGAAAGGTGTTTTAGTTATGACGCCAGATAAAATAGTGCTTAGCAATTTAACTTTATTTTGATCAGCAGGAATAGGGATTAATGCGACAGATTTACATAAGGTGCGTAAATGATCGGCATGATTTGGGTTTTCATCACTGCGTACAAAAGAAACCAGATGTACCTCATGCATTTCACAAATATGCTTTAAAAGATTGTAGGTTCTGATCTGATGACCTTCCCACGGCGGGTAAGGAATACGTGTTGTAACGAATAAAATTTTTGCCATTAATGTTTCTTCCACAAACTAGCAGTTTGCCCTGTGAGAATCGAATAAAGTCCAACAACTGCGGTAATGTTCAGCATTAAAAAGCTTGATGCAGTTCCAACTAATTTAACTTTCTTCCCTTGTGCCATTGCAATTAGTCCAGCAATGGCTGCTGCGTATACAACAAGTTGTAACAAGCCGATAAAACTATATAAAGGTTTACCAATCAAAAAGGATGAGATCAATAATAAGATCATTGCGTAGGGCGAAAAAAGCCGAAAAACCTTATGCGAGATCCATTGAAAAAATAATCGGTTCTGGAATGGGTTATTGATCCAGGGAGCCGCTTGCATGAGTTGGAAGTTACCCGCTAGCGTACGAACTTTTCGTGAAAATTCTTCTGCGTGTGATTCGCTCAATGTGTCATAGGCAATTGCATCACGTACCATACAAACGCGATAATCTTGTTTCGCGATGCGTACTGGTGTGAGTACATCATCAAGAATAATTCCTGCGGGTAGCGGTTCATAGAGTGATCGACGGATCGCATAGATTGCACCTGTTGCACCAACCATTGAATCCACAATGCTTTCCGAATCGCGGATCATTTTTTCATATTTCCAATACAAACCAACGCCTTCTGGTTCGTGATCTGCACCAGATGATTCTAGGATTAATTCACCGGTTGTTGCGCCCATTTTTTGATCAGCAAAAGGTTCAATAAGAGAACGAACTGCATCGGCCGAAAAACGCTGGCGTACATCGGCAAAAACAATAAACTCACCTGTCGCTTCGCTAACCCCACGACTGACGGCAATAGATTTACCAACATTTTGTTTTAATGAAATTACAGTAACGCGATCAGAATTTATTTTATTTAAATTTTCGATGGTGTCATCGGTTGAGCCGTCAGAAACAACAATAATATCGAGCTTATCCGTGGGATAATTTTGTTCGAGTATATTTTCGATGCGAGCTACTATTCTATCTTGTTCATTAAATGCAGAGATGACGACTGTCACTGCCGGTTCAATCGAATCAGATTTGATCGGGTTTGGGCGGAATTTGGCCCACAAAAACATTAACAACGGATAACCGATGTAGGTATAAAAAAGGAATAATGTGCTCAGCCAGAAAATCAGGATCATTATTTATCCTAATAATTTACTGCGTGCAATTTCATACAAACGATTGCCTAAGATGGTTTTCATTCTGGTTAAAATAAGCTGGCGTAATTTCATGATACGCATTTCATTGCCTTGACCGGAAACAAGAGCAGAAAATGTTTCCATACTCATGGGACGCGTCATTGCAATGCGTTTTATTTTGTATCGATCTGTTGTTTGATCATTATAACCAAGCACCGAAGTACCTAGTTTCGTATAACCCAATTCTTTTGCAATTGTACGAGTGCGGTTATCGCCGCGACCACCGGGCAGAGCAATGGTATTTATTTTCTTACTAAGAATTTCTTCCAACGTATTTTTGCTGACTTCCAGTTCCAGTCGCATTTCTTCATCGCTAAGATCGCTGAGATAGTTATGCGTTTTACCATGTGAATCGACCACCATGCCTGCTTGATCAAGTTCGCGCAATTGATCGGCCGACATGCTGAATTCATTGCCGATCCAATCGGTAGTGATGTAAAACTCGGCGGACATAGAGCGTTTGACTAATTGTGGAAGTGCTGCGGTGAAATTGGTGATATCGCCGTCGTCGAAAGTAATCACGACCACTTTTTCCGTAGCGGATAATGCAAACGCATCATCCAGCGTGCAGGCTTTGTAACCATTATCTTTTAACCAATCAAGCTGATCTGAAAACTGTTGATGCGTGACGTTATATACAGGATCGTAGTGCCCAGGGTCATCTTCTGAATCCTGAATTCCGTGATACATCAATACCGGAAATTGTCCCGCGATCATTATTCTTATACCTGTCTCGTCGATGCCTTGGTTCGATGTTCTGCTTATTTATCAGATTATCGGCATTTTGTGTAAAAAGTTTAGTGAATCATCGATGCGTTAGAGGAACAACCAAAGAAGGAAAACACCCAGGCAGAGTCGGTAGATTACAAAGGGTAACATTCCGATTTGATTGACTAATTTCAAAAAGTAATGGATGCAAATGTATGCGCTGATCATTGATAAAACAGTGACAAAGATAAGACCAAACCAGTCTACAGCTAGTCCACTTTCGATCAAATCTTTGGTTTTCAGTCCAGTCGCGGCAAGGATTAATGGGATGGACAACAAAAATGAAAACCGAGCCGACGCATTACGTGTTAGGCCAAGCATTAATCCGGCAGTCATTGTAATACCTGAACGAGAGGTGCCAGGGATTAGAGCCAGTGCCTGGGCTAGACCAATTTTGAGGGCATCTTTTGCCGTTAGTGTTTTTTCAGTTCTATGGTGTGTTGCAGTAGCATCTGAATACCATAATAATAAACCAAAAATAATCGTGGTTGCTGCGATAACTAACGGATTTCTAAGTACAGTCTCAATATAGTCTTTCATTAAAAAACCAACTATTACTGCCGGAATAGTGCCGATAATAACTGCCCAGCCTAAGCGACTATTTTCTGTAGTTTCGCCACCAAGAACAGATGAAAACCAGGCGAACAAAACTTTTCTGATATCGTCTCGGAAGTAAACCATCACGGCGAATAAAGAACCAAAGTGAACAGCAACATCGTAGATTAAACCTTGATCTTGCCAGCCTGTGAGAATTGGTAGCAGGATCAAATGCGCCGAGCTGGAAATGGGTAAAAACTCAGTTAAGCCTTGAACGATTGCGAGAACAATAAGTTGTAATAGATCCAAAATTGTTTCCTTTTCAGTTTAAGTGAGATCTCTACACGAAAAAATATTTTGCATCCAGACAAGGCAAAAACACGCGGAAAGAAGGAGTTTATGTTTTATAAATGCCCGATTGAGCATGTTTTTAACGCTGTATGGGTGCAAAATAGTTTTTGTGTAAAGGTTCTCAAAGTCGTTCTAAAAGATTGTTTATTGCAAAACCTGTTAAGGGCTTGTTAAATTGTTTTGTGAGTCCTATCACTTTGAAACGTTCTCCCATTTCTGCTGGGAGTGTTAATATTTGCACTTCCTGTGACAGTTTTAAATATTCAGTTGAATCAAATTCTTCTGTGGGCAGCAAATTGATCAAATTATTATTGATCAAAAAATGCGCCTGAGTGGTATAACCTGCAATTTCAAACCCTCCAGTAAAGGCTGCTTCTGCAACAGAAGTAAAATCGACCGAAGCACTAATATCTTGAAGACCAATATAAACAAAAGGATCATCATGCGCCTGGTGTCGATAATGACAAATCAACGTACCATTATTTTGATCAGGATGATAATAATCTCGGCGAGAATAGCCATAGTCGACACAGAAAATTACACCTGTTTCTATAGCATCATTGAGGCTTTTAAACCAGCCGGGTAAAGTTTGATTTATTTCCGAGGCATAATCATATGCAAGATCCAATTGTAGTTCGCTAATGCTATTTTTAAGTTGAGTGGAAGCTTCTTTATTTGCGAAACTGAATTCATCGTTTTGAATTACGACACGCTGTTCTTGAATGATATTGTTAATAATCGAAAACCGATCAACAGGCATCGCGTCTAGCACTTCATTTGCGAGAATTACACCGCTGATCTTTTCTGTCGGGAAAGCTTCCAACCAGGTGACTCTATTTTCTAACTGCGGGATCTTACTTTTAATCAGATGTTGTTGACGTTCTCGCAGATCAGCACTGACTTCGAGAATGAAATAGCTATCGGGTAGCATCCCTAAGCTTTCAAGTTCGGTCAATATGTCGCAAGCTAGCCGACCACTGCCTGCACCAAATTCCAGAATTGATTTTTTACTATATTTGGTTTCACTATTTTTGTTTTTATCAAGATGAAGAAAAATCTGACTAATTTGGTGAGCAAAACAACGGCCGAACAAACTGGATGTTTCAGGTGCCGTGGTGAAATCGCCATCAACTCCAAACTTAGCGGAACCAGCACTGTAATAACCAAACCCTGGTTCATACAATGCCATTTGCATGAATCTGGAAAAAGAAATGCTGCCATTTTCAGCTTTAATGACTTGCGCTATTTTTTGATGTAGCTGTCGACTAAGTCGTAAGGCATCCTGCTTGGGGATGGGAAGAAGTGACATTTATGATTAGATCTTACTAATAATTTCCAACGTTCGTTATTGAGTTATCGACCGGTGAGATTTGGGATGTCGCCATCAAGCAACCACAACTTTTGTTCATTATTAAGCCACCAAATTTGCTTTTCACTGATGGTTGAAACGGTTCCTTGATCGACATCATAAAAATTGATCAGTGCGGTAACATCAACAGTTGTTCCATCCTTAGAAAAAGTTTTTTGGCTATATTCGTAAGAAGTAATGCGAATGTTTTTTAAGTACTCAGTATCACGTAAAGATTTCTTATAATTTTTTAATTGAATAAAACTTGCTGCTTGCGCGTAATAACCCCAACGTAAAGCTTTGCGGAAATCATTTAGACTTTGTTCTAGCAAATCAAGTTGGCTTTTTTTATTGAGGTTAGAACAAGCTGTCGTGCTCAAGCTGAGACAAATGACTAGTGCATAAGAAAAATGGCTCAGGTTTGTTTTATTGATCACGATCATTTCCTCTTATTTGATTATTGATTATTGATTATTGATTATTGATTATTGATTATTGATTATTGATTCAGCCAGCCAAACTTTTTGATCTAATATTTGACTATGATCTTTAAATGATTTTCCCGTTTCAGGATGAATGTGATCACCATTTATTTCAGCTAATGGAATGGCAACATAAGCGAACTCAACGATATCCTTTCTCGGTAGATCAAGTTCCTTTTCATGATCAATTAAATCGTTATACAACAGAAGATCAAGATCCAGAGGGCAACGATTCTTTCGTCGTTGGCCACATGTTTTTTCGATTCTTTTGAGATGTTTATTGACTTGATGTGGCGACAAATCAGTTTCGTATGCTCCCACCAGATTGAAGTAATTATTCGCCTCGGTATTGCCCATAGCGCCAATAGGACTGGTCTCATAAACACTCGATAATTTTATTTCGGTGAAGTGTTCTTTTAAGTGCTCAATAGCCGTAAGAATATTTTTTTCACGTTTCACATTGCTACCAATGCCGACATAAATCTTGTTAATCACGAGTACGCTCTATGACTACGCCGACATCACGGACAATGGGAACAGCGCCTTTTTTATTGATCTTCAATCGCATCCAGGGTGCTTTAAATTCGTTGAGAATGATCTTGGCCACACCTTCCGCGACCGATTCGATCAACTGAAAGCTGCTTTCTTCAACGTAAGCGACTACACGTTCAGCGACTTCGGCGTAATTGACGGTATATTGCAGATCATCCGTCGCGCCAGCTTTGCGTATGTCGGTGCCGATTTCCAAATCGAGGATCAGGGTTTGCTTAATTTCCCGTTCCCAGTCATAAACACCAATAACAGTGTCGATTCTCAGATCAGTCAGGTATATGATATCCATCGGAGCAATTTAAACGCTATGCATAATCTGTCAAGCCAAATATAGTAATCACAACAAAAATTATGAGTCCTACAGTCATCCTAACCATCAATTTCACTCTTATTTCACTCGCTTATCTTTTTGGTTCTTTCAGCTCAGCCGTGGTTGTCTGCAAAGTGATGGGGTTTTCTGATCCGCGTGAAAATGGTTCTAATAACCCCGGTGCGACCAATGTTCTACGTTTGTACGGCAAACTAGCCGCTTTTATTACGCTAATGGGTGATTTACTTAAAGGATTACTGCCAGTGATGATCGGGAAATTATTCAATGTATCAGATTTAGTACTCGCTCTGATAGGACTTGCAGCCTTTTTAGGCCATCTCTACCCAGTCTTTTTTGGCCTTAAGGGCGGCAAAGGGATCGCAACATTTATCGGCGTGCTTTATGGATTCGCCTGGCAACTAGGCCTTGTTTTTATGATCACCTGGGGGCTGATTGCGTTGCTGTTTAAGTACTCATCTTTGTCAGCGATGGTTGCATCCTTAGTGAGTATTCTTGCAGCAGGTGTATTCCTTGGTTCAAAAGTCTATTTGGTGGTGGTTTTGATTATAGTAATTTTTATCTTCTACCGGCACAGATCAAATATAAAAAATTTGATTAATGGTACTGAAGATAAGTTGAATGAGTGACAGGCAGAATTTAGGAAAAGTATATAGTCTTAAACATAGAATATGGGAACAGGTTTTATAGGTTTCGTCCCTGAAATTCTTCTTTCTACGTCATCAGAATGACAGTTTATTGTCTGGAAAAGCCAGTCATCCTGAGCAGTAGCGCAGGATCTCAATATCGGAGATAAAAGCATTCCAGTGATCAAATTTATTTTAAAGTTAAGCTGTTCTCTTTTATCCAAAACTAAAGTCAAAAAAACTATTTTTGAGCTTCCCTTTTGATCCGAAATAAAGAAGAAATATCTTCCTCGCCATAACCGTTCGCAATCAACTGATCATAATCTCTTAAGGTCATCTCCACCGACGGCAGAGGTGCTTTCGCCATATCATGACAAATAGCCAAATCTTTTCGATGTAAGGCCACCTTAAAACCTTTACTGAATTTATTTTGCAGCATCGTTTTTCCACGATGGTCCAAAAACCAATTTGCAGCCGCGCCACTGCCGACCACATCGACAACTTTATCCATATCCAATCCCATCGACTCACCAAAAGCCAGTGCGTCCGTAACCGCCTGATTAATACCCGCTGCCATAATTTGATTCACTGCTTTTGTCGCCTGACCCGATCCGGTAGATCCCATATAAACAATATTGCCACCGATGGTTTCTAAAACAGGTCGAGCCGATTCCAACACTGCTTCGTCACCACCGATCATCATCGCCATCGTGCCGTTCTTCGCGCCTTCAACACCACCAGAAACAGGACTGTCAAGAAAGTCTGCACCGACGGTCTTTAATAGATCAGAAACCTTTTTTGCCGTATCAGAACTCACTGTCGAAGTGTCGATCACAACAGATCCTCTCTTTACACTCGGCAGCATCGCATTCACCACTTCCAAAACATCCGCATCCCGTGATACACAAATAATGATCAGATCAGATTGCGCTGCGACATTTGCCGGAGAGCCTGAAGCGACAATTCCAGTTTGATCAGAAAGTGGTTTTGATCTCTCTGGGTTGCGGTTCCAAAACGCCGCAAGATGACCTGCTTTGTGTAAATTCAACGCCATGCCTATTCCCATAGCGCCTAAACCGATGATGCCTGTTTTCATACGATCTCCTTAACAGTATTTTTTACCAATATTGAGGTTTTATAGCTGGTTTTTTCTTTGTTGGAACTTTTTCGGGAAGTTGAAAAAGTTCGAGTTCTTCTTCTGAAATGTAAGAGCGAGTCCAATTTGCCAGCCTAGATAACTTTTCGTTACCGGGCCTGTTTTTTTTATTTGTCGGTTTTTTTCGAGGAAGAATCAGTCCTATTTCCATTTCGGGAACATCTTCTTTTATCATTTTTAAGGCAGGTTCAAGATCAGAATCACTTGAAACTAAAATAATTTGATCACAGCTTTGTTTAATAGCATCTCTATACATGTGTAATGCAATATTTACATCTGTTTGTTTTTCTTCGAGCTTCCAGACTTCGACTTTGTTATCTTTCTGTATTGGGTGTTCATATATTGGAGGTGTACCCTTTTCAAGGCTATGGTAGCCCATAATAATTTCTATATTTTCACCATGAGTTATAGTCAATGCTTTGTGGTAAGTATTCTGTGATTGGTGGGATAATTCACCCTTTGTTGCAACTCTGGTTAGTACAGGAGATGTAAAATATTTTGATAGTATAATTTCATACTTTGGATTTTGTATGTTACAAATTTTCTTGAGTAATTCAGCGACATCAAGCCACTTGTAGCCAGTATCTTTTAATAATCCATAGTAAAAGTTATAACCATCAATATAGGCAATTGTTCGCATTTGAATCCCTAGAAATGAAAAAACCACCATGAGGTGGTTTTTTCGTCTTACAGTAATGCCAACTAAATGGCTTTCCCATAAGATGAGTCGTACTAATAGCATAGTATAGCATTTGCTAGATTACAAACTATTTTATATTTCTAATATTTTATTGGTACTCAAGTAATTACTTTAAAATCATGGGTTATTTATATTTATAGGGTTTGTACTAAAATGATCTGCAATAACCTCTGCCACGCAACAGGTTAATTTCTTCCCAGTAGGTATATGTAAAAACTCATTCGGACCGTGGGCATTTGATTTTGGTCCGAGGACGCCGGTGATCATAAATTGTGCTTGTGGAAATTTTTCACCGAGCATTCCCATAAATGGAATTGATCCGCCTTCGCCCATATGTACGGCTTGTTTGCCGAAGAAATCCTTTGATGCGTTATTGATTGAATCTTCTAGCCATGGTGTCAGCTCAGGTGCATGCCAGCCACTTGCAGCCCAGTCAGGAGTGAAGGTGATTTTTGCATTGTAGGGTGGATCACTTTCCAAAATTTGTTTGAGCTTGTTCGAGGCAATTTCAGCATCCACTGTTGGCGGTAATCGTAGTGATAATTTGATTGATGTTTTAGGACGTAGAACATTTCCAGCACTTTCAATATCTGGCAATCCACCTGCACCGATGACCGACAAGGCAGGTCGCCATGTTCTGTTTAGAACCAGTTCTGCGAGATCATAACTGATCGGTTTTGCTTTATGGTTTTCTTCTCCAACAAAAGGAAATCGTGAGTAAGATTTTTCGCCGATTACCTCCGCAGCAATTTTCGCTTGTTGTTGTCGTGATTGTGGAATTTCAGCCTGACATTCTGCAAGTAATATTTCGCCGGTTTCTGCATTTTCGATGCGGTCAATTAATTGTCGAACGATCCGAAAGGAGTCGGGAACAATCCCACTGGCATCGCCAGAATGTGCGCCTTGTTTGATGATTTCTACGGAGAGTTCACCGCCAGCCAATCCGCGTAAAGAGGATGTGCACCAGAGTTGATCATAATTTCCGCAACCGGAATCTAAACATATGACTAAATCTGGTTGACCGATACGATCAGAAAGTTCGTCAATGTAAAAAGGCAGATCGTAACTGCCGCTTTCTTCACAGGCTTCGATGATGACAACGCATCGTGCATGTGGAATATTTTGTTTTTGTAACGCAGTAATCGCAGTGAGGGACGAGAACATTGCATAGCCATCATCAGCGCCACCACGACCGTACAATTTGTCGTCTTTGATTACCGGAGTCCACGGGCCGAGCCCTTCCTTCCAACCGGTCATTTCCGGTTGTTTATCGAGATGGCCATAGAGCAAAATCGTGTTGTCAGATTTGCTTGCTTCAGTGGCTGGAATATCCATAAAAATTAAAGGCGTTCTTCCTTCAAGCCGAACGACGTCTAATTCCATTTCTGGATTTTTTTGATCTTTGGCCCAACGAACAAATTGATCAACGACTTTTTCCATGTAGCCATTTTCTTGCCAATCTGGATCAAACGCTGGAGATTTATTTGGGATACGAATGTAATCAACGAGTTCGGGAATTATTTGGTCATCCCAAACTTTTTCGACGTAGTTTTGTAATTCTTTTTTATTCATTTTCAGATTATATTTTTAGATAATTTTATAAGTAACCTGATGTGATGGTCTCCTCCCCCTAACGGCATCTAGGTGCCATGATTGAACTGACATACACACAATCAAAAGAGGAGAAGACCAAAATGAAGACTACAACAATCGGGTTAGACATAGCAAAAAACGTATTTCATGCTGTCTGCTGTAATCAACAAGGGCGTATAATCAAAAAGAAAATGTTAAAGCGAGCGCAGGTACTCTCCTTTTTTCAATCTCAACCTCCTTGTTTAGTCGCAATAGAATCTTGTGCAACGTCACAGTATTGGGCCCGAGCGATACAACAACAGGGACATCAGGTGAAATTACTACCACCTCAGCATGTTAACGCATTTCTAATCGGCAATAAGAATGATTATAACGATGCCTTGGCCATCGCCGTTGCTGCGAAACAACCTCATTTAAAAAGTGTGGGCATTAAATCAGTTGAGCAACAAGACAACCAGGCACAACATAAAGCAAGAGACTTAGCGGTCAGACAAAGAACCGCATTATGTAACCAAATGAGAGCGCTTGTTGCAGAATATGGCATTAGCCTTCGTCCCGGCCTAAATACCCTACGTCAATCTATCCCGTTGCTATTAAGTGATGAGAACGAACGGTTGTCCGTTACTTTCAAAAGGATACTGCGCCAGCTAAAGGAACAATGGCAATCACTTGATGCCTGTATTGCGACATTTGACCAATTGATCATTCAATCGGCAAAAAACAATGCGATTTGCCAACGCTTACAAACTATTCCAGGGTTTGGGCCGATGGTCTCGAGCGCGTATTTTAATGAAGTGGGAAACGGCGCTCATTATCACAAAGGGCGCGATGTGTCCGCCTCATTAGGACTTGTTCCACGACAGTACAGTAGTGGTGGTAAAGAGGTGCTACTGGGGATCAGTAAACGCGGCAATAAATACCTTCGTTGTTTGTTAATTCTAGGCGCGAAGGCCGTGGTATCAAGAGCCAAAACGAAAGGCGATAAACTGAGTCAATGGATTAATCGTTTAGTTGAGACGCGGGGGCATAATCGAGCGTGTGTGGCGTATGCCAACAAAATGGCAAGAATGGCCTGGGCTATAACGGTTTCTGGTGATGACTACTCACCGGCCTAAATAGAGAGAACAAATCATTTCAACGAATTGCGAAGGTAAAACTAAAGATGGCATAACAGGTCAAACCAGCCTATTGAAAACCTGTCGAGCTCAGGGGTAACTAATACCGATAACCTGATAAGGAAAATAGGCGCGTAATACATCCAGGTCAGAAGTTGAAAACTTCATTGAAGGCCGTATATATGACAGCAATCCTGTCCCTGTTATCTGAATGTTTTATCTTGCAATACGGGAGGAGACCATATATGAATTCGGGATAAGAATGACTATAAAAACATTAAAGTGTAGAAATTCAGATTTGATCTGACAGTTACCCAATTATCAGTAACCGACTGTCAGGTTAAGTTTAATTCACAAACTTTTCCTTCCAGATAGCTTGTCCGTCGATGAGTGTTTCCATCGGCGTCCTCCCGCAGCACATTTTGCCTTGGTGAGTTCGTTGAGTATTGTATTTGAGCAACCATTCGTCAAGGTCGAGTTGCAGTTCATCAATCGATTGGTAAATTTTCTTACGCAAAGCGACTTGATAAAACTCATTGAGGATCGTCTTATGGAATCGCTCACAAATACCATTCGTCTGAGGTGATTTGACCTTGGTTTTGGTGTGTTCGATATTGTTCAACGCCATATAAAGCTGATAATCATGCTGGTCAGCTCGCCCACAATACTCCGTCCCTCTATCTGTCAAAATGCGCAACATAGGCAAACGTTGTTGTTCGTAGAATGGGAGGACGCGGTCATTGAGCATGTCAGCTGCCGTAATCGGTGTTTTAGTCGGGTACAGTTTCGCGTGAGCGACCTTGCTGTAAGTATCAACAAACGTTTGTTGATAAACCCGACCAATGCCTTTGAAAGTACCGACATAGTAAGTATCTTGCGAGCCAAGATAACCAGGGTGTGCCGTTTCTATCTCGCCACAAGCCTCATCGTCGTCTTTTTTGCGTTCCATCGCCGCGACTTGAGACTCAGTGAGGATCAAGCCTTCACCAGCTACCTTATCAGACAATGCCTTCAGGCGATCTTTAAAGCAAGCAAGACCATGACGAAGCCAGATACAACGAACGCCACTGGGTGAGACAAATGTTCCCCGTTTGCGCAGCTCGTTACTGGTGCGCGTTTGACCATGTGCGGGCTCTTCCAGTGCATACTCGAGCACAACGGTTTCAATAGCCGGGTCGATTCTGTTTTTAAGATTTGGGGTACGCCGATTACGATCAAACAAGGCTTCTACACCGCCTTCATCAGCCGCTTCTTTGTAGCGATAAAATGTATCTCTGGACAAACCCATCATCTTGCAGGCTTTTGAGACATTGCCGAGTTCTTCAGCGAGATTGAGTAGACCAACTTTATGTTTTATAACTTTGTCATTAGTATGAATCATGAGAGTTACCTCTTTGTGTTTTGATGTTTACGTTGCAGTTACATCAAAGCGGGTAACTCTCACTAAATCAAGCGTCGCTACGCTCCGCTTGATTTAGTGATGTGTCAGATTGGGTCTAAACTTCTACAGTTCATATATGGTCTCCTCCCGTATTGCAAGATAAAACATTCAGATAACAGGGACAGGATTGCTGTCATATATACGGCCTTCAATGAAGTTTTCAACTTCTGACCTGGATGTATTACGCGCCTATTTTCCTTATCAGGTTATCGGTATTAGTTACCCCTGAGCTCGACAGGTTTTCAATAGGCTGGTTTGACCTGTTATGCCATCTTTAGTTTTACCTTCGCAATTCGTTGAAATGATTTGTTCTCTCTATTTAGGCCGGTGAGTAGTCATCACCAGAAACCGTTATAGCCCAGGCCATTCTTGCCATTTTGTTGGCATACGCCACACACGCTCGATTATGCCCCCGCGTCTCAACTAAACGATTAATCCATTGACTCAGTTTATCGCCTTTCGTTTTGGCTCTTGATACCACGGCCTTCGCGCCTAGAATTAACAAACAACGAAGGTATTTATTGCCGCGTTTACTGATCCCCAGTAGCACCTCTTTACCACCACTACTGTACTGTCGTGGAACAAGTCCTAATGAGGCGGACACATCGCGCCCTTTGTGATAATGAGCGCCGTTTCCCACTTCATTAAAATACGCGCTCGAGACCATCGGCCCAAACCCTGGAATAGTTTGTAAGCGTTGGCAAATCGCATTGTTTTTTGCCGATTGAATGATCAATTGGTCAAATGTCGCAATACAGGCATCAAGTGATTGCCATTGTTCCTTTAGCTGGCGCAGTATCCTTTTGAAAGTAACGGACAACCGTTCGTTCTCATCACTTAATAGCAACGGGATAGATTGACGTAGGGTATTTAGGCCGGGACGAAGGCTAATGCCATATTCTGCAACAAGCGCTCTCATTTGGTTACATAATGCGGTTCTTTGTCTGACCGCTAAGTCTCTTGCTTTATGTTGTGCCTGGTTGTCTTGTTGCTCAACTGATTTAATGCCCACACTTTTTAAATGAGGTTGTTTCGCAGCAACGGCGATGGCCAAGGCATCGTTATAATCATTCTTATTGCCGATTAGAAATGCGTTAACATGCTGAGGTGGTAGTAATTTCACCTGATGTCCCTGTTGTTGTATCGCTCGGGCCCAATACTGTGACGTTGCACAAGATTCTATTGCGACTAAACAAGGAGGTTGAGATTGAAAAAAGGAGAGTACCTGCGCTCGCTTTAACATTTTCTTTTTGATTATACGCCCTTGTTGATTACAGCAGACAGCATGAAATACGTTTTTTGCTATGTCTAACCCGATTGTTGTAGTCTTCATTTTGGTCTTCTCCTCTTTTGATTGTGTGTATGTCAGTTCAATCATGGCACCTAGATGCCGTTAGGGGGAGGAGACCATCACATCAGGTTAAGTATTTTTTTATGTAAAGTGATCAAGCAGAACGAATATCCAGATAACCAAGCAATTGATCAGGCTGATCAAAACAGCGGCACTACCGACATCTTTTGCACGTTTTGATAGGTCATGTTTTTCTAATGAAACGCGATCAACAATGGCTTCGATGCCTGAGTTGATTAGTTCTACGATCAAGACCAGAAAGATAGAACTGATCATGAGTGCTTTTGCTAACAAACTAACGGGTAGAATGAATGCAATGATGGTTAGTGGTATACCCAACGCCAGTTCTTGTCGGAAAGCAGATTCGTGTTTGTAGGCGGAGCGTAATCCATCTAGAGAATAGTGATAAGCATTAAATACACGACTTAGTCCAGTGGTGCCTTTGAAAGGGCTTTTCTTCATTTTCAGCTCATTATTTTATTTGAAAATGCTAGGTTACCTTAAATTTTTAAAAAAGTGGTCGAGATTCTCAGTTACTGGCAAAATGCCGAGTCAATTAACCAACTGGCTTGGAATTATGACGATTAGAAATTTCAAAGATAAAGCTCCTGAAATTGCTGACAGTGCGTTTGTCGATGAAACAGCGCTAGTGATTGGTGACACCACTTTAGGTGAGCATGTTTCTATTTGGCCAATGACGGTTGTTCGTGGTGATGTGAATACGATCACAATTGGTGACTATACCAATATTCAGGATTCATCCGTTTTACATGTTAATCATGCTGGCCCTTCGAATCCAGAAGGTGATCCATTACACATTGGAAAATACGTGACGGTTGGACATAAGGCCCTGGTGCACGCATGTACGGTGGGTGATTATTGTTTGATCGGAATGGGCGCGATTATTATGGACAGAGCTGTTTTGGAAGATTACGTGATCATCGGTGCGGGTAGTTTAGTGCCACCTGGAAAGGTTCTTGAGAGCGGTCTTTGGGTCGGCAGCCCCGCGGTAAAAAAACGTGATCTTACTGAAAGTGAGATCACATATTTGAAATACTCAGCTACGCATTATGCAGAGCTGGCCGATGAGCATAAAATAAAATAGTCCTGAAATAAGTTATTGGCTAATGAATATTGAATATCCACTGAATTTAAACGATAACTTCGAAAGTTTCGAGCGAGAGTGTAAAGGTTGGCTCTCAGATGTGATAGTTAATCTTGACGATGGTAGCCGTCATAAACTGTTTTTTTATGATCCTGTTCGCCTTACGCAGGACTTGGAAGCTGATGTGAAAAGCGGAAAAGCAGGAATAACTGAAAAAAATCTATTTGTGGTTCCGAAAGTGACTGAAAAATATATTGAAGCGTCAATAAAACAAGCTATTCGTGAAGGTTACTTTGAAAGTAATTTATAACAATTTGTTCAAAATGAATGATGTAAAAACAGGTTGTTCTTTGCATTTCCAGGGGGCACGGGTATATAACAAAATGTCGAAAAAACAATAGATTTCTTAATTCGACTTGCTTGCCTATAATATAGAGATATGGAACATCCACAAAATTATCACGTCATCATTGTTGGTGGCGGTCACGCTGGAACTGAAGCCGCACTTGCTGCCGCGCGAATGGGTGTGCGTACCTTATTGCTTACGCTGAGTATGGACACCTTGGGGCAAATGTCCTGTAATCCTGCCATCGGCGGGATCGGGAAAGGTCATTTGGTAAAAGAGATCGATGCTTTAGGTGGCATGATGGGTCGAGCGGCGGATCGTAGTGGTATTCATTTCCGAACGCTTAATAGTAGTAAAGGCCCAGCGGTTAGGGCAACGCGTGCGCAAATTGATCGTTCTCTATATAAAATTGAAACGCGTCTTTTGTTAGAAGCTCAGGAAAACCTGACAATCTTCCAACAATCGGTTGACGATTTGATCGTAGAAGGGGATCAAATAAAAGGTGTTGTGACGCAGATGGGTTTGCGCTTCATGGCTCCGACGGTAGTTTTGACTGTGGGGACGTTCCTCGGTGGAAAAATTCATATCGGTGACAGTAATTACCAGGGCGGCCGTGCAGGTGATCAGCCTTCTAATGCGTTGGCAGCGAGGTTGCGAGAATTACCGTTTAGAGTTGATCGTTTAAAAACCGGAACGCCACCTAGATTAGATGGACGTTCGATAGACTACAGTCAGTTAGATAAACAACCCGGTGATCAACCAATGCCGGTTTTTTCGTTTATTGGTGAGGTGTCGGAACATCCAGAACAAACGATTTGTCACATTACGCATACCAATGAAAGAACCCACGATATTATTCGATCTGGTTTAGATCGTTCGCCGATGTTCAATGGTAGTATCGAAAGTACAGGGCCGAGATATTGTCCTTCGGTTGAAGATAAAGTGGTTCGCTTTGCAGAAAGAAATTCGCACCAAATTTTTGTTGAGCCGGAAGGTTTGGGTACGCACGAAGTATATCCGAATGGTATTTCAACCAGCTTACCTTTTGATGTGCAATATAAATTAGTACGATCTATAAAAGGTTTTGAAAATGTCCATATCACCCGTCCGGGATATGCAATTGAATATGATTTTTTTGATCCGCGCGATTTGAAACAAACGCTGGAAACGAAATATTTATCCGGTCTTTTCTTTGCAGGACAGATCAACGGAACTACGGGTTATGAAGAAGCGGGTGCGCAAGGTTTGCTGGCTGGGACTAATGCGGCTCTGAAAGTTCAGGAACGAGATTCTTGGGCACCACGCAGAAGTGAGGCTTATCTCGGCGTCTTAGTTGATGATTTAACCACACGTGGCACAAATGAGCCTTATCGAATGTTCACTTCACGTGCTGAATATCGGTTGATGTTGCGCGAAGATAATGCGGATCTGCGTTTGACACCGAAAGGTCGTGAGCTTGGCTTGGTTGACGATGAACGCTGGGAATTGTTTGAAACAAAATTAGAAAATGTTGAGCGAGAAAAACAACGACTAGCATCAATCTGGTTACGACCCGAAACGGTACCTGTAGAAGACGCTGAACGCGTTCTTGGTAAAGCCTTAAGCAGGGAATATTCCTTAGCTGATTTACTAAAACGTCCTGGTGTTGTCTATGAAGATCTAATGACATTATCTGGTGCAGGTGAAGGCGTGGCTGATCGTGTCATCGCGGAGCAAGTGACTATTCAGGCGAGATACAGTGGCTACATTGAACGTCAGGAAATGGAAATCGAACGTACTCGGAAGATGGAAGATAAAACGCTACCTGATGATTTTGATTACGGAACAGTTCATGGTTTGTCCGCAGAGGTCGAGCAAAAATTATCGGATTATCGGCCAACAACTATCGGCCAGGCTTCGAGAATTTCAGGAGTGACGCCAGCAGCAATTTCGTTGTTGTTAGTCCATTTAAAGAAAGTCGGTTGATCCGTAGTCCTGATCTAATATGGATAATGATGCGCTACTAAGCCAATTAGATCACGAGCTTATTCTGCAAGATATTTCTCTGGATGAAACTACTCAACATAAGCTGATCGATTATCTCGATTTGCTCATCCGCTGGAATAAGACCTATAACCTGACTGCTATTCGTGATCCAAAAGAGATGGTCTCCAGGCATTTGATCGACAGCTTGACGATTTTGCCTTATCTGGATGGGAAACGATTTATCGATGTTGGTACTGGTGCTGGATTACCAGGCATGGTGATTGCGGTTGCTCGACCTGAAACAAGCTGGGTGCTTTTAGATAGTAATCAAAAAAAGACGCGTTTTTTGACTCAGGTTGTGATCGAGCTTGATTTAAACAATGTCGAGGTTGTGCATTCACGTATTGAAGACTATCAGGATGATCAAAAGTTTGATCTCGCAACCAGTCGTGCGGTTACATCTCTATTAGGATTATTGAAGCAAGTTGAGCACCTCTGCCCGAACTTGTTGGCCATGAAAGGGCAGATCCCAGATGATGAAATAAAAGAAATTCCTGAGAGTTGTGTGGTTGGTATTCATCAGGTTGAGGTGCATGGAGAGAAAATCCAACGAAGTATTATTACAATAAACAACAAAAATCAGTGATAATGGTCGACCGGGTGTGCGGAACAAATAAGTAAAAGAGAAATTTGATGGCAAGAATATTTGCGGTAACAAATCAAAAGGGCGGAGTAGGTAAGACCACTACCAGTGTTAACCTCGCTGCGAGTCTGGCGGAATTGGATCGACGTGTGCTACTAATCGATCTTGATCCACAGGGCAATGCAACCATGGGCAGTGGTGCCAACAAATACGATCTCGAGTCATCCATCTACGAAGTGATGATGGATGAAAAAACCGTTACAGACGTTGTGATATCTCTTGAAGGATCTGGTTACGATTTATTACCTGCAAACGCTGATCTTACCGGTGCAGAAGTTGGTCTGCTTGAAGAGATAGGCCGCGAGTTGAGATTGCGAATGGCATTGGAAAAAGTGCGTGATGATTATGATTACATCGTAATTGACTGCCCACCTTCATTGAATATGTTGACCGTCAATGCATTGGTAGCAGCGGATAAAGTTTTTATTCCGACCCAATGTGAATACTACGCATTGGAAGGGTTGTCGGCATTATTAGATACGGTTGAGAAGATCAGAACTTATCTCAACCCGACTCTAGCGGTAGAAGGCTTTTTAAGAACAATGTTTGATTCACGAAATAATTTGGCTACACAGGTTTCAGCACAATTATTAAAACATTTCGGCGAGAAGGTTTATCAAACGATTATTCCACGTAATGTACGCTTGGCAGAAGCGCCTAGTCATGGTACGCCGATTATAACCTACGATAGATCATCCTCAGGTGCGGCGGCTTATCTTGCGCTTGCCGGAGAAATGATACGTCGGTCCGAAAATATTCCTATGCGAGCGGTGCAATAATGGTCGCAAAAAAAAGAGGTTTAGGTCGAGGGTTGGACGCACTTTTAGGCGCGGGAATTCCGGAAGAACTTACAACTGACACAGCGATAGAAGGGGAAGAGCTTCGAGCTGTACCCGTAGATCTTATCCAACGAGGTGAGTATCAACCGCGACGAGATATAGAACCTGAAGCATTACAAGAACTGTCAGATTCGATAAAAGCCCAAGGTGTTATCCAACCTATTGTTATCCGCCCCATCGGTGAAGGACGATATGAAATAGTTGCTGGTGAACGTCGTTGGCGAGCAACACAAATGGCCGGATTACAAGAGATCCCGGCTGTCGTTAGAGTAATGCCAGATAAGGTGGCCTTAAGTGTTGCTATTATCGAGAACATACAAAGAGAAGATCTGAATCCTTTAGAAGAAGCAATCTCACTTGATAGATTGCTTAATGAATTTGATCTGACACATCAATCGGTAGCAGATGCCGTTGGTCGTTCACGTGTTGCAGTCAGTAATTTACTGCGTTTGTTAGAATTGGAAGAGGAAGTAAAAACATATTTATCTGAAGGTAAACTGGGGATGGGACATGCTAGAGCATTACTTCCGTTAGGAAGCATTACCCAGAAGCAGGTTGCTCGTGATGTTATTTCCAAACAATTGTCAGTTCGACAAACTGAAGCGTTGGTGCGCAAGCTTCAAGATCAGAAAGATAATCCAGCCCTATCGGCAATAGTTCATAAAGATCCAAATGTAAGCCATTTGGAAGAAAAACTGGCAGAGCAGTTAGGGGCTAAAGTCGCTTTGAAACATAATCCAAAAGGTAAAGGCACAATGGTTATCCATTTTAATTCTTTGGATGAGCTGGATGGGATTCTCGAACACATTAAATAAATGTAATAAAATCTGTTTTGTTAACAATAAAGAAATAATCTATTTAATTGATCTTGGGTAATTAGCTGCTATAATCGCGTCCGCAATATGAGCTGCTTTGAATTCTAATAATAAATAGTCATGCAAGCACATTCAGCAAAACAGATATTGCGTGTTTTGACCATGCAGCTTGCACTTACTGCTTTATTAGCAATTGCATTACTGATGATTGGAAGGACAGAATCAGTATCGGGTTTGGCAGGTGGATTAGCAGCTACAATAGCAAACGCACTTTTCGCGGCTGTAGTATTTAGACAATATAAACAGCAAGAGCCTGGAATGTTACTAGGCAGTTATTATTTGGCAGAATTTGCCAAAATGGCTTTAACGGCACTGATTTTTTTTATGGCGATAAAGTACATTGAATTTTTCAGTATTGTAGCTATGTTGGGCGTTTACTTAGTCGTGCATATAGCATCAACGTTTTTTGTAATCACTTTGGAACATAAGAAGAACTAACAGTAATGGCAAGTGACACCATAACCTCAAGCGAATATATTAAGCACCATCTTACCAATCTTACATTTGGTCAGCATCCTGATGGTCATTGGGGTATGGCTCATTCTGCAGAAGAAGCAACAGAAATGGGTTTTTGGGCCATACATGTAGATTCCATGTTTTGGTCAATATTTGTCGGTGGGTTGTTTGTCTGGTTTTTTTCACGTATCGCTAGAAATGCTACTGAGGGTGAGCCTGGTGGTTATCAGAATTTTATAGAATCTGTTATTGATTTTGTTAATGATAGTGTTCGTGATTCTTTCAAGGGTAAAAATGATCTCGTCGCTCCCCTGGCACTCACTATTTTCGTTTGGATTTTCCTTATGAATTTAATGGATTTGGTGCCGGTCGATCTAATCCCTTGGATCGCTCAAAAATTGCATATTGCACATTTCATGAAAGTTGTGCCTTCTACAGATCCAAACGTGACATTTGGTATGTCTATTGGTATTTTCTTACTAACGCTTTATTACAGTATTAAGGTTAAAGGAATTGGTGGTTTTGCAGCAGAATTGACGCTTCAGCCTTTTGCGGCTAAAAATCCGTTGGTAAAGATTCTATTAATCCCGGCTAATTTTTTCCTTGAATTTGTATCACTCGTCGCAAAACCAATTTCTCTATCTTTACGATTGTTCGGGAATATGTATGCCGGCGAGATGATATTTATATTGATTGCGTTAATGTACAGTGCTGGTTGGTCATTAGGACTGTTTGGTGGTGTTTTGCAATTTGTATGGGCTGTGTTCCATATCCTTATTATTACATTGCAAGCATTCATTTTTATGACCTTGACTATCGTTTATTTGGACATGGCACATACAGATCATTAGATTCGAGATTATGAATCTGTGTATTTTTAAACTTTTTATAACTTAAACATAAAGAAATAACAGGAGACAATCATGGAAATGGCAAACGCACTGGTCTATATTGCTGGCGCTTTGATGATGGGTCTGGGCGCACTTGGTGCTGCGGTCGGCATTGGTATATTAGGCGCACGGTTCCTTGAGGGTGCTGCACGTCAGCCAGAACTGATCCCATTATTACGTACACAGTTGTTCATTGTCATGGGTCTTCTTGACGCAGTGCCAATGATTGCTGTAGGTCTGTCGATGTATATTTTATTTGCTGTCGTTTAAGAGCGATCTTGCAAAGAAAATTTTCTACAGATTTTGATGAATTTTGAGTAACAGGAAAGCAGAATGAATATCAACTTGACCCTGGTCGGACAAATGATTGTTTTTGTCATTTTTGTCATTTTTACCAGGAAATATGTGTGGGCTCCGATCATTACTGCATTGGAAGCTCGAAAAGCTAAAATCGCAGATGGCCTTGCTTCTGCTGAAAAGGGTAAGCATGAGCTAGAACTTGCTGAGAATCGTGTTGTAGAAACACTGAAAGAAAGTAAGCTCAAAGCTCAAGAATTTATTACTCAAGCTCAGAAACGTGCAGACGAAATTGTTGACGAAGCAAAGACTACTGCAAATGTCGAACGTGACAGAATTATTTCTGCTGCCCAGGCACAAGCAGATCAAGAAATGAACGAAGCTAAGGAAAGTTTACGCAAAGATGTAGGCGTTCTAGCCATTGCCGGTGCTGAGCAGATCCTGATGCGAGAGGTAGATGCTTCCACACACAAAGAAGTGCTGGATAAGCTTGGCGCTCAGTTATAAAGGACGCGAATATGCTGGAAAAGAAAACAATCGCGCGGCCTTATGCCAAGGCAGCTTTTGAGCAAGCAAAAGAAGAAAATTCGTTAAGCGAATGGTCTGAGCTTCTGACGTTGCTGGCAATAATTGCTTCTGATGCACAAATGCAGGCATTAATGGGTGATCCACGTGTCAATAGTGGGCAGCTAAATAAACTGTTTCTTGATTTGGCTGGTGATTCTCTAAGTAAGACAATGGTTAGTTTTGTTAGCTTATTGTCTGAATCAGATCGGCTTATTATAAGTCCTGAAATTAGCCAGCTATTCGAAGAAAGGAAGGCGAAAGTTGAAAAACATGCCAGTGTCCATGTTATCTCGGCTTTCGAGATGGAGAGTAAAGAAAAGCAGAAGATCGCTGATGCGATGCGTAAAAAGTTGGGTTGTAGTGTTGAAGTCACAACCGAACAGAATCCAGATTTAATCGGTGGTGTGGTGATTAAATCTGGGGATACAGTTGTCGATCTTTCAGTAAGAGGCCGTCTGAACACGATGGCAAACGAATTCAAATAATACTAGTTGCTGGTTAAACACCGTAGCTACGAAGATATAACTAATTGAGGTTGTCCAATGCAAATCAGTGCAACAGAAATCAGCGAACTGATTAAGAAACGAATTCAGGATATGGATCTGTCTACGGAGGCTACTACGGAAGGTACCGTAGTAAGTATCGCCGATGGCGTTGCCCAGATACATGGTCTTAGTGACGTCATGTCTGGTGAAATGATTGAGTTTCCTGGTGGGATTTATGGTCTTGCCTTGAACTTGGAGCGTGATTCGGTCGGTGCTGTTATTCTGGGTGAATACGAAAATATTTCTGAAGGCGATGTGGTTAAATGTACACAACGTATTCTCGAAGTCCCTGTTGGTGAAGGTCTACTTGGTCGAGTGGTTGACTCACTCGGTAATCCATTGGATGGTAAGGGTGAAATTGATAGCGTAGGTACATCACCTATTGAAAAAGTTGCGCCTGGTGTAATTGCAAGACAATCAGTTGATCAGCCAGTACAAACAGGACTCAAATCAATTGATGCGATGGTTCCAATTGGTCGAGGTCAACGAGAATTGATCATTGGTGACCGCCAAACAGGTAAAACGGCTGTTGCGATTGATGCAATAATAAATCAAAAGGGCACGGGCATTAAATGTGTCTACGTAGCTATTGGTCAAAAAGCATCGTCTATTGCGGCGGTTATTCGTAAACTCGAAGAGCATGATGCACTTGACCATACAATTATAGTTGCAGCTACCGCTTCTGATTCAGCGGCTATGCAATACATCGCACCATACTCTGGTTGCACTATGGGCGAGTATTTCCGTGACAAAGGTGAAGATGCACTAATTATTTATGATGATTTAACCAAACAAGCTTGGGCTTATCGTCAAGTATCATTACTGCTACGTCGACCACCTGGTCGAGAAGCATATCCTGGTGATGTGTTCTACTTACATTCAAGATTGCTGGAACGTGCAGCACGGATCAATGCAGATTACGTCGAAAAAATCACCGATGGCAAAGTGAAAGGTAAAACGGGTTCATTAACGGCTCTTCCAGTTATTGAAACACAAGCTGGTGACGTATCAGCATTCGTACCGACCAATGTTATCTCCATTACTGATGGACAAATATTCCTTGAATCAGATTTGTTCAACTCTGGCTTCAGGCCAGCGATTAATGCAGGTCTATCCGTGTCACGTGTAGGTGGTGCAGCTCAGACCAAGATAGTTAAAAAGCTTGGTGGTAGTGTACGTCTTGCTTTAGCACAGTATCGTGAACTGGCCGCATTTGCACAATTTGCGTCTGATCTTGATGACGCTACACGTCATCAGTTAGAACGTGGTCAGCGTGTAATGGAACTAATGAAGCAGAAACAATATTCACCTATGTCTGTTGCAGAAATGGCGCTTAGCCTATTTGCTGTTGAAAAAGGCTATTTAGATGATATTGAAATCGACAAAATTCTTGATTTTGAAGCAGCACTTAATAGCCATATGAATAGTGAACAGTCAGAATTAATGAAACAAATTAATGAGACGGGTGATTACTCAGATGAGATTCAAAATACTTTCGTATCTGCAATTGAAGAATTTAAAGCAAATCATACTTGGTAGTTATTTTAAAAATCAAAATATTTACAGACGGAATCATTAAATGGCAGTAGGAAAAGAAATTCGAACCAAGATCGCGAGTGTTAAAAACACACAGAAGATCACGGGTGCCATGGAAATGGTTGCAGCAAGCAAAATGCGTAAAGCGCAAGATCGGATGCAGGCAGCGAGACCATATGCAACGAAAATCCGTAACGTCGTCGCTCATTTGGCGCATGCACATCCGGAATATCATCACCCCTTTTTGAATACGCGGGAAGTTAAAAGAATAGGCATTGTTATTGTATCGACTGATCGTGGATTGTGTGGTGGTTTGAATGCCAACTTATTTCGTGCAACTTTACGTTTTATGAGCGAGCAGTCTGCTAAAGGCGTGGAAATGGATCTGGTGACTATAGGCAGTAAAGCTGCTGGATTTTTTGGGAGATCTGGTGGCCAGATAGTGTCTTCAGCAACACATTTGGGTGATGTTCCAAGCATTAATGATTTGATTGGATCAGTTAAAGTCGTGCTCGACTCGTTTGAAGCTGAGGGTATTGATGAGCTTTACCTGGCTAATAACAAGTTCGTTAATTCGATGACCCAATCACCAGAGATTGAAACAATATTACCATTACAACCGAGTGGTGAAGATGAGTTAAAGCATCACTGGGATTACATTTATGAACCTGAGGCGAAAGCGGTAATGGATCCTTTATTGACCCGTTATATCGAATCTCTCGTTTACCAAGGTGTCATTGAAAATATAGCATGTGAGCAATCAGCTCGAATGGTTGCGATGAAGAGTGCATCTGATAATGCAGCTGAGCTTATTGATGAGTTGGAATTAATTTATAACAAGGCTCGTCAGGCCGCGATTACTCAGGAATTATCTGAAATCGTTGCTGGTGCGGCAGCCGTTTAATACGTAATTGATAGTTTAAGAGGAACTAAAAATGAGTTCTGGAACAATAGTTCAGGTTATTGGCGCAGTAGTCGATGTTGAGTTTGCGGATGGGAGTATTCCTAAAATTTATGACGCACTTAACGTAGCAGAAAAAGAAACTGTATTGGAAGTCCAACAGCAGATAGGCGATGGCGTTGTTAGATCTATTGCACTAGGTGCAACGGAAGGTTTACGCCGCGGGTTAGAAGTAAATAATACGGGTGCAGCTATCAATGTTCCTGTTGGTGAAGAAACATTAGGCCGTATTATGAATGTTTTGGGTGAGCCTATTGACGAAAAGGGTCCTATTGGTGAGAAAGAAACTATGCCAATACACCGTGCTGCACCTAAATTTACTGACTTGTCTCCAGCGTCAGAACTTTTGGAAACCGGTATCAAAGTTATCGACTTAGTTTGCCCTTTTGCGAAAGGCGGTAAAGTAGGATTGTTTGGTGGTGCGGGTGTAGGCAAAACAGTAAACATGATGGAATTGATCAACAATATTGCAAAAGAACACGGTGGTTATTCTGTGTTTGCTGGTGTTGGTGAAAGAACTCGAGAAGGTAATGATTTCTACCATGAAATGACTGACTCAGGTGTTATCGACAAGGTATCACTTGTTTATGGACAAATGAATGAACCACCTGGTAATAGATTGCGAGTTGCATTGACTGGTTTGACAATGGCTGAAAAATTTCGTGATCAAGGTCTGGATGTGCTACTTTTTATTGATAATATTTATCGATATACGTTAGCAGGTACAGAAGTGTCAGCATTATTGGGTCGTATGCCATCTGCAGTTGGTTATCAACCAACATTGGCTGAAGAAATGGGACGTTTGCAAGAACGTATTACTTCTACTAAAACAGGCTCTATCACCTCAATTCAAGCAGTATATGTACCTGCGGATGATTTGACCGATCCATCGCCGGCTACGACCTTTGCGCATCTTGATGCAACGGTTGTACTTTCTCGACAAATTGCAGAACTAGGAATTTATCCCGCGGTTGACCCACTAGATTCGACTAGTCGTCAGCTTGATCCTTTGATCATTGGTCAAGAGCATTATGACGTTGCTCGTGCCGTTCAGAATACGTTACAAAAATATAAAGAATTACGTGATATTATTGCCATTTTAGGTATGGATGAGCTATCAGAAGAAGACAAGCTTACTGTTACACGTGCTCGAAAAGTGCAGCGTTTTCTTTCACAACCCTTTGCTGTTGCTGAAGTCTTTACTGGTTCACCAGGTAAATATGTCTCTTTGAAAGATACCATTTCAGGTTTTAAAGGTATTGTTAATGGTGAATATGATGAACTTCCTGAACAAGCGTTTTATATGGTTGGTTCTATAGAAGAAGCTGTAGAAAAAGCCAAGGATATCTAAGGCAATAAATATGGCAATGACTATTCATGTTGATATCGTAAGTGCTGAATCAGAGATCTTTTCTGGCTTGGCTGAAATGGTATTTGCTCCTGCAATTTCAGGAGAGATTGGTATCGCACCAAGACATGCGCCTTTAATGACAACTTTAGCTCCGGGTGAAGTTCGTTTGCAAATGTCTGATGGTAAAGACGAGAAATCCTTTTACGTTTCTGGCGGTTTACTTGAAATACAACCGCATGTGGTCACTATTCTGTCTGATACTGCGGAACGTGCAGAAGATTTAGATGAAGCAGCAGCTCTTGAGGCTAAAAAACGCGCAGAAGATGCAATTCAAAATCGTGATGCTGAAATGGATTTGGCTAAAGCACAAGCTCAGTTGGCAGAGGCAGCAGCACAATTACAAGCTATACAACGGTTAAGAAAACGCCGTAAATAGCTGTTGCACACTACTAACTTAATAACGAAATCCGGTCTGGAGATATCCTTACCGGATTTTTTTTGCTCATTCATTCTCTATTATTCATAATACAGACATAGATCTTGTATCGGTTGCATACGATGAATATCTAAGTAATAACTACAGGAAAAGATGATGGGAACTACTGCGATAATCCTTGCGGCAGGCAAGGGAACAAGAATGAGATCTGCTTTACCAAAGGTATTGCATAAGATTGCACATATGCCATTACTTGAGCATGTATATCATACTGCTAAAACTATTCCGAATTGCTCAGTTAATATTATCTATGGCCATGGCGGTGATGTAGTTAAAGATACATTGTCTGATATAGATGCAAGGTGGATTGAACAACGTGAACAACTAGGTACAGGACATGCTGTACAGCAAGTTGTTCCTATTATTTCTGACGAAGATACAGTGTTGATCTTATATGGAGATGTACCCCTTACCCTTTCTTCTACTCTTTGTACTCTTGTAGAGTCATCTCAATCTACAGGTTTTTGTTTGCTTACAGTAGATCTTGAAAATCCTGCGGGTTACGGGCGGATTGTCAGAAATAAAAATGGGTTTATTGAAAAAATTGTAGAAGAAAAAGATGCTAATGATGAGGTAAAACAAATTTCTGAAGTGAATACTGGGATGATGGCTGTTTCAGGTGTTCTTCTTAAAAAATTGTTAGGGCAATTAAACAATAACAATTCACAAAGAGAGTATTATCTAACTGATATTGTAGAAATGGCTGTTCAGGAGGGTATTGAAATTCAGTCAATCCAACCTGAAAATGAATATGAAGTTATGGGTGTCAATAATCGTTTACAACTTGCTGAGCTAGAACGTTATTTCCAATTAAAGAACGCCAATGGATTGATGACTGCTGGTGTTACATTAAGAGATCCCGCTAGAATTGATATACGTGGCGACATGGAGGTCGGTGAAGATATTATTATCGATATAAATGTTGTGTTCGAGGGCACAGTCAGTTTAAGTAACAATGTGAAAATAGGATCAAACACTACGATCAAGAATGCTGAAATTGGTGAAAATGTAGAGATTCTTTCTAATTGTGTCATTGAAGATGCCGTGATTGGTAAGGGAGTAAAAATAGGTCCGTTTGCGCGTATTAGACCAGGAACTAGGTTAGCAGAAAATGTCCATGTAGGAAATTTTGTTGAGATCAAAAACTCTGAAGTATATGAAGGATCAAAAATAAACCATCTAAGTTATATTGGTGATACTGATATGGGCTCAGAGGTGAACGTCGGAGCTGGGACGATCACATGTAATTATGATGGTGCTAACAAGTCTCGAACTGTTATTGGTAATGATGTCTTCATTGGTTCTGACACTCAATTAATAGCGCCTGTCGAGGTGGCCGACGGAGCAACTATTGCGGCTGGAACTACATTGACAAAAGATGCTCCTGCAGATCAACTTACTTTGAGCCGTGCGAAACAGATTTCAGTTCCAAGTTGGAAGCGTCCAACAAAAAAATGAAAGTAGGTTACTACCAGTTCCGGCCTTTATTTGGAAAAGTTGAAAAAAATCTAGAAAAAATCACAGCGGCTTTAGAAGTTGCAGACGTTGATACTGATCTGATCGTTTTACCAGAGCTTGCTCTCACAGGTTACTATTTCAAAGACAGAGATGAACTTATGTCTCTGGCTGAAGATCCTTTTAATTCAAGCAGAATAGATGCGCTTATTAGCCTTTGTAAAAAAAACGATCTACATATCGTAATGGGTTTTGCAGAACTATATGGTAGTAAAGTCTATAACAGTTCAATTTTAATTGGTCCTAATGGAACCGTACACATCTATCGTAAACTTCATCTGTTTAATGAAGAAAAGAATATTTTTGATCAAGGTGATGTAGCGCTGTCTATTCAAACTGTAAGAGGCGTAAAAATAGGCATGATGGTTTGCTTCGACTGGGCATTTCCTGAAGTAATGCGAAGCCTTACTTTACTTGGTGCAGAAGTTATTTGTCATCCATCAAATTTAGTTCTGACTTTTTGTCAGGAAGCTATGTTGACACGATGTCTTGAAAACCGCGTTTTTGCCATAACAACAAACCGTTTTGGTGCAGATAAACGACCTCAAGGCGAGATAAAATTCACTGGAAAAAGTCAGATTGTCGCACCAGGTGGAAAATTAATTAATCGTGCTGTATCACAAAGAGATCAATTGTTTATTGTTGAAATTGATCCTACAGAAGCACATAACAAATCTATAACCCCGTTAAATGATTTGTTGTCTGACCGTCGCCCAGATTGTTATCATGCACTTTTTGATTCTTGATCAAACACAGGAGTAAGTGATGTCTAAAGCTACAGCGGATCTTTATGATGAGTACGGAGATTCGTTACAAGTTGCCACGCCAATGTTCAATAATTATGGTGCAAAAAAAACATTCTCTGGAAAAATTTCCACAGTCAAATGTCACGAAGATAACAGTTTTGTTCGTTCGACTTTAGAAATGCTCGGTGAGGGAAAGGTGCTTGTTGTTGATGGTGGTGGTTCTTTACGCTGCGCCTTACTTGGCGATATGTTAGCTGAACTAGGCATTAAAAATGGTTGGGCTGGAATCATTATTTATGGTTGTATTCGGGATTCAGCTGTCATTGAAAAAATGGATATTGGAGTGATAGGGCTTAATACAAACCCGAAGAAAAGTTTGAAAAAAGATATTGGGGAACGTGACATTCCGGTGGGCTTTGCTGGTGTGGATTTCATTCCAGGACATTTTTTATACGCAGATGAAGATGGGTTTGTCGTATCGGACAAAGCGCTTTAATGTCAAAAAAATTCAACGTAGCGTGTCTGCAATTTTGTGCAGATAATGATCTCGATGCTAATTTAGAACTTGCTAAAAAACTTACTCGTCAAACCTGTGAAGTCGGAGCAGATCTGATTTGTTTACCAGAATATTTTTCAGCAATCGAAGTAGATGATCAATCGACACTTAAAAATGCATGTACAGAAGAACAGCACCCTGCTTTATCTCAATTTAAAGCATTAGCAAAAGAACTTTCCATCTGGATTCAAATTGGATCATTACCGATTCGTGTTAATGAAACACAAGTTAATAACAGAGCTTTTCTGATCAATTTTGATGGGGAAATTACTGCTCGTTATAACAAAATTCACTTGTTTGATGTCATTTTGAAAGATGGTGAGTTGTATCGTGAATCTGATGTGGTGATGCCGGGTACAGAAGCTGTGGTAGCAAAAACGCCATGGGGAAAATTAGGAATGTCAGTTTGTTATGACGTTCGTTTTGCAGATCAGTATCGTGTTATGGCAAAAGAAGGTGCAGATTTTCTAACCGTTCCAGCAGCATTCACTCAGACAACGGGTCAAGCACACTGGCATACTTTACTGAGAGCGAGAGCCATTGAAACGGGTTGTTATGTCTTTGCGGCTTGTCAGAATGGCGTCAGACATACAGGTCGAGCTACCTATGGCCACTCTCTGATCATTGATCCCTGGGGTGCTATACTTGCAGATGCGGGTGAAGATGATGGTTTCGTTATTGCTGAAATTGATCCTGCAAGGGTGCAAGAAGTGCGTGGGATGGTACCAACATTGCAACATGATCGAGAATATAACGTACGAGTAGAATAAGGAACTTCTGATGTGTCAGGAACGGTTAGTTTGAGTCCAAAATTCTCAATCTCGCGTTGTGAAACTGAGTAATAGAACCAATCACTTGTGTTTCGCGCCTTGACCTTGAATATTTTGAATCTCAACCTATCTCGTCCAGACACATCAGAGGTTCCTTAAGTATTATTTAAGAATTATGATCACTTGACAAACCTTAGATATTCAGTATTGATTCAGCAGCAATCGTATATCTTATTTTGTTATTGGTAGATGAAGACGGATGAAAATGAAAAATAGGATTAACAAAATACTGATAATTACCTTATCGCTGTCTGTATTTGCAGGTGTTTCTACCTCATATAATCAACCTTCTATCATCTTATACTCAGAAGCAGCGGAACAGAAAATCACAGAAGATCAGGCCGCGAATATTGCTGCAAAAGCAACTGGCGGCCAAGTCCTTGGCAGTGAAACAAAAGGTGTTGAAGGGGTCACTGTTTACAGAATCAAAGTGCTAATGAAGGATGGGCGTGTCAGAACCGTCCAAGTGGATGCTGTCTCCGGAGAGGTTCAATAAATGCGGTTGTTACTCATTGAAGATGAGATCCCTCTATCTGATCAGATTTCTGGTAGCTTAAGAAAGGCAGGTTTCGCAGTGGATGTTGCGAATACAGGTGAGGATGGGCTTTATCTTGGTAAAGAATATCCCATCGACGTTGCGGTTGTTGATATTGGTTTACCTGATATTTCTGGAATTGATGTTATTAAGAAATGGCGCGAATCAGAACAAAGTTTTCCTATCTTGATCCTGACGGCCCGAGGTCGCTGGGAAGAAAAAGTTGAAGGACTAGAAAGCGGTGCAGATGATTATTTGGTTAAGCCCTTTCATATGGAAGAATTGATCGCAAGGTTGCGAGCTTTAATTCGCCGATCTGCGGGATTTTCCGATTCAAAGATTTCTATGGGGCGTTTTGTTCTGGATACCTCTTCACAAAAAATGTTATTCGATGAAGAAGAAGTGGATGTCACTGCGTTTGAATACAAGGTGTTGGAATATTTGATCTTAAATGCGGATAAGGTGGTGTCTAAATCGGAATTGTCCGAACATTTATATGAAGATGATTTTGATCGTGATAGTAATGTATTGGAAGTGATCATTGGGCGGCTACGCAAAAAGTTAGATCCTGACAAATCACTCAATCCTATCGAAACATTGCGCGGTCGAGGTTACCGCTTTCGAGCTGTCGAGCCATAATAATCTGTAACACTTCTCAAACACGATGATGTCACTTAATGCGCGACTGCTATTAACCGCCAGCATTGTACTTGCCGCTTTTCTTAGTTTTACCGGGTATGCTTTAGATCGCGCTTTTTCAGATAGTGGACTCGTAGCGGTCACAGAAAGATTGCAGACAGAAATGTATAGCTTGCTGGCCGCTGCTGATTCTGACGATATCAGTACATTGATTATGCCTGATACGCACCCAGATCTTCGTCTCTCCACACCCGCATCTGGTATCTATGCAGAAGTTATTTCAGATAAGGGAGAATTGATCTGGCGTTCAGGATCCATGTTGGGGATCACAATTCCATTTAATAAAGTGAATACTAAAGGTGAGGCTATTTTTGGAGAAGTTGTTTCTGCTGAAGGAACAGAGCTATACACTTTGGGGTTGGGAATCGTTTGGGAGGTCGCACCTTTTATCGTTAAAGGATACAGTTTTCATGTCGCAGAAACCAAAGAACGTTTTGAAAAGCAACAAAGTCAATTCAGAAAAAGTTTGATCATTTGGCTAGGCGCTGCAGTCGTTGCTTTACTTCTGGTGCAAGCAATTATTTTACGTTGGGGGCTTGCACCGTTACGTAAGGTTGCATCTGAAGTGGCAGATATCGAATCTGGCCATAGAGAAGAACTTTCTGCGGATTACCCACGTGAGATTGAACTGTTAGCGACTAATTTAAATGTGCTGATCCGTTCAAGTAATAGTCACTTGAAACGTTACCGAAATGCATTGGGTGATTTAGCACATAGTTTGAAAACTCCCCTCGCGGTTCTACGTAATCTGGTCGAGAGTGACAACTTGCCAGATGAGTCAAAAAAGACGGTTTCTGAGCAATTAGAGCGGCTCAATAATACCGTTGAATATCAATTGCAAAGAGCGGTAGCTCAAGGAAGAAAGGTGCTAGCTGCACCGATCAATATAAAAAAAGTGGCTCAGAAACTGCTGAATACGTTTAAGAAAGTGTATGTTGATAAACAGATCAATTTTCAACTTAACATTGATCCGCAAACCAAATTCATTGGTGACGAAGGAGATCTGATGGAATTATTAGGAAACTTGATGGATAACGCTTGTAAGTGGTGTCAAACAACAGTCAGGATTTCTTCTTCCAGTAAAGAAAATTTATTGACTATTCTGATCGAAGATGATGGTAAAGGAATTGCAGAGGATGAAAGAGAAGCTATTTTGAAAAGAGGTATTCGTGGTGATTCACAGGTGGAAGGGCATGGGATCGGTATGGCTGTGGTCAGAAATTTGGTCGAAGAAGTTTATGATGGAAGGTTAAAGATAGGGACGAGTGATCTCGGCGGTGCTAAAATTACTATCACTCTGGCGAAATAGTAATAAAAAAGTAATGGGTGACCTTTTCCCTTTAGTAGAACAATAGTAAACGTCAATGTGGGAAAAAGACTGTCCCTAGAGTTGGAAACAACGATTCAAAATGCGGGGTTGAGCCAAATTTCTTTTTTTCGGATCAAGGGAATGCTCTGGTTAACTGTAGAAATTCAGATTTGATCTGACAGTTACCCAATTATCAGTAACCGACTGTCAGGTTAAGTTTAATTCACAAACTTTTCCTTCCAGATAGCTTGTCCGTCGATGAGTGTTTCCATCGGCGTCCTCCCGCAGCACATTTTGCCTTGGTGAGTTCGTTGAGTATTGTATTTGAGCAACCATTCGTCAAGGTCGAGTTGCAGTTCATCAATCGATTGGTAAATTTTCTTACGCAAAGCGACTTGATAAAACTCATTGAGGATCGTCTTATGGAATCGCTCACAAATACCATTCGTCTGAGGTGATTTGACCTTGGTTTTGGTGTGTTCGATATTGTTCAACGCCATATAAAGCTGATAATCATGCTGGTCAGCTCGCCCACAATACTCCGTCCCTCTATCTGTCAAAATGCGCAACATAGGCAAACGTTGTTGTTCGTAGAATGGGAGGACGCGGTCATTGAGCATGTCAGCTGCCGTAATCGGTGTTTTAGTCGGGTACAGTTTCGCGTGAGCGACCTTGCTGTAAGTATCAACAAACGTTTGTTGATAAACCCGACCAATGCCTTTGAAAGTACCGACATAGTAAGTATCTTGCGAGCCAAGATAACCAGGGTGTGCCGTCTCTATCTCGCCACAAGCCTCATCGTCGTCTTTTTTGCGTTCCATCGCCGCGACTTGAGACTCAGTGAGGATCAAGCCTTCACCAGCTACCTTATCAGACAATGCCTTCAGGCGATCTTTAAAGCAAGCAAGACCATGACGAAGCCAGATACAACGAACGCCACTGGGTGAGACAAATGTTCCCCGTTTGCGCAGCTCGTTACTGGTGCGCGTTTGACCATGTGCGGGCTCTTCCAGTGCATACTCGAGCACAACGGTTTCAATAGCCGGGTCGATTCTGTTTTTAAGATTTGGGGTACGCCGATTACGATCAAACAAGGCTTCTACACCGCCTTCATCAGCCGCTTCTTTGTAGCGATAAAATGTATCTCTGGACAAACCCATCATCTTGCAGGCTTTTGAGACATTGCCGAGTTCTTCAGCGAGATTGAGTAGACCAACTTTATGTTTTATAACTTTGTCATTAGTATGAATCATGAGAGTTACCTCTTTGTGTTTTGATGTTTACGTTGCAGTTACATCAAAGCGGGTAACTCTCACTAAATCAAGCGTCGCTACGCTCCGCTTGATTTAGTGATGTGTCAGATTGGGTCTAAACTTCTACAGGTTAACGATACCTTCTGTGATTGCATACTTTGGAATGCGGGATTGAGCTTGAATCCAATCTATTCCAGATTCTATTCAGGCTTTTATTTATTTTCCCTATTTTCAATCAAATCATCGACTACCGATGGATCAGCTAAAGTACTGGTGTCTCCGAGATTTTCTAGTTCATTCTCAGCTACTTTACGTAGTATACGCCGCATGATTTTACCCGAACGAGTTTTGGGTAATCCTGGAGCCCATTGAATAACGTCAGGACTGGCGATAGGACCAATCTCTTTTCGTACATGTTGTACCAACTCTTTACGTAAATCATCTGTAGCTTCAATACCGTTCATCAATGTCACATAGGCATAGATACCTTGTCCTTTTATATCGTGAGGGAAGCCAACCACAGCCGATTCAGCAACAGCATCATGTAACACCAATGCACTTTCTACTTCTGCTGTACCCATACGATGACCCGAAACATTGATCACATCATCGACACGTCCCGTGATCCAATAATATCCATCTTCATCACGACGAGCTCCATCACCACTAAAATAGCTACCTGGAAAAGTTTTGAAGTAGGTTTCATTAAAACGTTGATGATCGCCGTATATAGTTCTCATTTGCCCTGGCCATGAGCTTGTTATCGTTAGACAACCTTCAGCTTCGCCCTCAAGTTTCTTACCCTGATCATCAACAATTGCCGGAACAACACCAAAAAATGGTAACGTTGCAGAGCCGGGTTTTAGATCGGTCGCGCCAGGGAGGGGGGTGATCAAAATGCCGCCCGTTTCAGTTTGCCACCAGGTATCCACAATAGGGCAACGACCGTTGCCGATAACATGGTAATACCATTCCCAGGCTTCAGGATTAATAGGTTCACCAACGGAACCTAAAATCCTCAGGGATTTGCGGCTACTACGTTTTACCAGTTCGTCACCTAGTGCCATCAATGCACGTATTGCGGTAGGTGCGGTATAGAAAATATTAACTTGATGTTTGTCTACAACATCCCAAAATCGTCCCGCATCCGGATAGGTTGGAACACCTTCAAACATGAGCGTGGTCGCACCATTACAAAGTGGTCCATAAACGATATAGGAATGGCCTGTCACCCAACCAACATCAGCAGTACACCAATAAACATCACCATCGTGATAATCAAAAATATATTTGTGCGTCATTGCAGTGTAGAGCAGGTAACCACCTGTGGTATGCAACACACCTTTAGGTTTACCTGTGGAGCCTGATGTGTAGAGAATAAATAATGGATCTTCCGCATCCATTTCTTCCGGAGGACAATCTGTTGAAGCTGCTGCAACTGACTCGTGGTACCAGATGTTGGTTTTATCATCCCAATTAATGTCGCCGCCTGTGCATTTAACAACAAGAACAGTATGAACATTTGGACAAGATTCCAGGGCTTTATCAACATTTGTTTTTAAAGGTACAGATCTGCCTCCACGTAGACCTTCGTCAGCAGTAACGACAACCTGACAGTCTGAGTCTACTATCCGATCTTTGAGCGCTTCTGGTGAGAATCCACCAAATACGATGGAGTGGACGGCACCGATCCGTGTACAGGCCAACATTGCGACAGCAGCTTCTGGCACCATTGGCATATAGAGAGAAATACGGTCGCCTTTTTTTACCCCTCGGTCTTTTAAAACATTGGCGAAACGGCAGACTTGTTCATGGAGCTCTCTATAGGTGATCTTTTTATCGACATTAGGATCATCACCTTCCCAAATGATAGCAACCTGATCACCTCGGCTTTCCAGGTGCCTATCCAAACAATTGTATGAGACATTGAGTTTAGCACCTTCAAACCACGCTATGTTTGCCGAACCGTTATCGTTATATTCCCATCCTTGCACTTTGTTCCATGGTTTAGACCAGCTGACAAGCTCTTTAGCTTGTTCACCCCAAAAAGTTTCAGGATCATCAACAGACTGTTGGTACATGTCTTTATATTTCTGATTATCAATCCATGCTGTTGTTGCGATATTGGTAGGGACGGGATATTTTTTTATGTCAGCCATTTTATGTCAGCCTTTGTAGTTATATTTATATGCTTCTTTACGTTGTGCTGGTTGTATGCAAGAGTACGATTCACAGGGTGGGTAAGTCAATACTAATATCAAACAAAACAATGACAATATCAAAAATATCAATGAAAAATAGTAAAATTTTGGAAGTGGCGATTATTGCTGTTCAACAGGCCTGTATCGTTACACGCAAGGTGCAGGCCGATTTGGAAAGGATGCAGCAGATAGAAAAAAGTGATAAAAGTCCAGTTACTGTTGCAGATTTTGCCGCACAAGCTGTTGTAACGCACGTCTTAGAAGCATCACTTGGGCCGATCAAATTGGTAGGAGAGGAGGCGAGTGCAGAGCTGCGAGAGTCTGATCAAGAAACGCTTTGTCAATCTGTGGTCAGTGCAGTACAAACAGTTTGGGCTGAAGCAACGAAAGAACAAGTTTTAGATGCGATAGATGTTGGTAGTCATGATGCGAGTTCTTTATCGTATTGGACACTCGATCCGATTGATGGGACGAAAGGATTTTTACGGGGGGGGCAATACGCTATTTCGCTGGCGTTGATCGAAAATGGTGAAGTGATCCTTGGCGTGCTTGGATGTCCAAATCTTTCCTTAGACTTTGACCGATCATTTGACAAACCAGATCCTGATGGAGTGATCTATTTTGCGCGGAGAGGTGAAGGTACGTGGCGAGTTACTGACAACAAATCACCACTAAGAATCACGCCAGATCCATATGATGGTTTGATTCGAGTTTGTGAGTCTGTTGAATCTGGACATTCAAAACATGATGATACAGCAAGGATTGTAGAAAAATTAGGTGGCGCAGGCGAGTCTGCCAGGCTTGACAGCCAGTGCAAATATGCAGTGGTTGCCAGGGGGCAGGCGGATGCCTATTTACGTTTACCAACACGGGCAGACTATGTGGAAAAAATTTGGGATCATGCTGGCGGAATGCTTATCGCACAGGAAGCGGGAATGCTCGTCAGCGATATATATGGTAAGTCCTTAGATTTTTCGCAAGGGATAGGACTGAAAAACAATAGTGGGGTGATTTGTGCCAGTCCAAAGTTTCATGATCAGATCCTCCATGCAATAGAAGAACTGGGACTTGCTTCTTAGTCAATTTAAAATATCAACATAAGTAGACTAGGTGATTGAAAACGAACTTTTACCTGTGAAGACAAGATCTTAACCAGTTCTAAGCAACACGTTTGATTATAAAACTGTTGTTACAGATTAAAGATGTCACTGTTTTAAGCATTGCTTGAAGGCGCAAGGCATTGTTAAAGTTGATCAGCGCAACAGTACTGCAGAAATCGAAAGTATTGATTGGTATGCGCCCGGTGTTGATCTAGTCAAGATCGAGAGGGCAGAACGATCAAACAGTACATTTCTAATCCAGGGTTTTTACACCCTGGAGTTATTGAAATATAAGAGAGGTTAAATTAGCTGCCGTTCATCAATATGTGCACCCAGATACTCGCGGCATAACCTAAAGCAATTGCCCAGGTCCACTTCAGGTGGCTGAAGAAAGTATAAATACCTCGGGCTTGACCCATTACAGCAACGCCTGCTGCCGAACCAACCGATAATAACGATCCGCCAACACCTGCTGTTAAGGTAACAAGCAGCCATTGAGCATGATTCATTTCAGGCAACATGGTCAGTACAGCAAACATCACCGGAATGTTGTCAACAATTGCTGAGAGAATACCCACAAGTATATTCGCATTTGTTGTACCAAGACCATCGTACATCAGTGTAGACACCAAAGATAAGTAACCTAATGCACCAAGGCCGCCCACGCATAGAATTACACCGTAGAAAAACATCAGTGTATCCCATTCTGCTCTGGCTAATGATTTGAAAATATTAAAAACTCTTGCGGGCTTTCCATTAGCACCGGTATCTCTTGCATCACTGGCTTCAGTACCAAGCGCTCTTGCACCCATGTTTTCACCAGGGTCGACGTGTGTACCTTGTCGTTTTAAGTAGTAGCCAAAGAACTTTAACAAACCAAGGCCTGTCATCATGCCAAGCACAGGGGGCAAGTGAAGGAAATTGTGCGCGGAAACGGCCATCATAATAGTTAAAATGAATAACGCTATGACAACCATAGAACCTTTCATCATATAAACTTCTTCATCAAGTGCATCTGGTTTTATTTTAGGAACGGCCATCGATATGATCGCGGCAGGAATTAACCAGTTAACTAATGAAGGAACAAATAGGGCAAAGAATTCCTGAAACTGAACGATTCCTTTTTGCCATACCATTAGAGTTGTTATGTCACCGAAAGGACTAAAAGCACCGCCAGCATTGGCAGCAACGACAATATTGATACAAGCGATAGCAACAAATTTAGTATTAGTACCGCCAACCGCCATCGCAACAGTGGACATTAACAGTGCGGTGGTCAGGTTATCTGCTATGGGAGATAAACAAAAAGAGATCAAACCGGTAAGCCAGAAAATCGTTCTAAGAGAAAATCCTCGTGATACCAGCCAAGCTCGTAACTTATCAAACACACCCATATATTCCATGGTGTTTATATAAGTCATTGCAGCAAGAAGGAAGAGAAAGAGTTCCGCAAATTCCAGTAAGTTGTGTCTCACCATAATCTCAGCTGTGTGTACATCACCACTTTGAGAATAGACAACCGCTACAATTGCCCAGATGATACCTGCAGCGACAGTGACAGGTTTTGATTTTCTCAGATGAAGTTGTTCTTCAAATATAACGAGTAAGTAGGCAAGGACAAAAGTTACCAGCGCTACTGTTGCAGCCGTGAGTCCTGTGAAATCTTGAGGTGTGGCACTATGACCACCTTCAGATGCAAATAAGAGTGCTGGAATTAAAAATAGTCCTGTTCCGATCAAAGTAAGAAGCTTCTTCATTATGTATCTTCCCCAAGAGATTTATGAAAATTCAAATTTTATCACTGTTAATTAATATAAGTAATAAATGATTACCAGGTTTTCATCAATTAAAAAAGCATGATGTATGCCAACTGGTTGTGATTAAATTTAGTGAAAACTAATGTTTCCGACGGTATCGCCGAAAGGATATTTAATCGTAAAATGAAACTACTTTAGATAAAGTTACTAAAGAATCAAATAATACGGATATGTAAATATATAGATTGACAGGATTTCATCAATGCTAAGAGAATCAAAAAGTCTAATCAAGGACGTAACTCAAGAATTGAACAAAGATCAAATTCAGCCAACGCTGAAAGGTGCTACCTCAGAACGTTCAAATCAATGGAAACCAAATGTGACGGTTGCTGCCATTATTGAACGCGGTGGTAAGTTCATGATGATAGAGGAATTTTCACAAGGTAAGTTGGTATTCAATCAACCTGCTGGCCATTTAGAAGAAGGTGAGAGCCTACTACAGGCGGTGGAAAGGGAAGTGCGTGAAGAAACCGCCTGGGGGTTTAAACCAGAAAAAGTGATCGGTCTTTATATGTATCCTTCACCAGCAAACGACATTACTTACTTACGTGTCTGTTTTACAGGTAGCTGTCATGATCATAAACCAGAATTACCCTTGGACGATGGTATCTACCGGGTTCATTGGATGACTGTAGAGGAAATTCGGAAAAATATAGGACGGCTACGTTGCTCGATGACCTTAACCTGTATTGATGATTATCTTGCAGGGAACCAGTTTCCGTTAGAATATTTACATAACCAGCTTTCTTCGCGCTCATAGACAAACTCACGCATGGCAAGACTTATCAGAGCCACGATCACGTTAGGGCAGATGTATTCAGGTATACCGACATAATTTATAATCGGCAGCGATTCCATCAAACATTAAACTATGTCTCACCGACAGAGTATGAAATGATGAGAGCTGTTTAATTTAGCTGCCTGCGTGGATATTAGTACACTTCATATACCCCCATCTGAGGTCATGAAATATCAACTGCTAAGGTGTAGAAATTCAGATTTGATCTGACAGTTACCCAATTATCAGTAACCGACTGTCAGGTTAAGTTTAATTCACAAACTTTTCCTTCCAGATAGCTTGTCCGTCGATGAGTGTTTCCATCGGCGTCCTCCCGCAGCACATTTTGCCTTGGTGAGTTCGTTGAGTATTGTATTTGAGCAACCATTCGTCAAGGTCGAGTTGCAGTTCATCAATCGATTGGTAAATTTTCTTACGCAAAGCGACTTGATAAAACTCATTGAGGATCGTCTTATGGAATCGCTCACAAATACCATTCGTCTGAGGTGATTTGACCTTGGTTTTGGTGTGTTCGATATTGTTCAACGCCATATAAAGCTGATAATCATGCTGGTCAGCTCGCCCACAATACTCCGTCCCTCTATCTGTCAAAATGCGCAACATAGGCAAACGTTGTTGTTCGTAGAATGGGAGGACGCGGTCATTGAGCATGTCAGCTGCCGTAATCGGTGTTTTAGTCGGGTACAGTTTCGCGTGAGCGACCTTGCTGTAAGTATCAACAAACGTTTGTTGATAAACCCGACCAATGCCTTTGAAAGTACCGACATAGTAAGTATCTTGCGAGCCAAGATAACCAGGGTGTGCCGTTTCTATCTCGCCACAAGCCTCATCGTCGTCTTTTTTGCGTTCCATCGCCGCGACTTGAGACTCAGTGAGGATCAAGCCTTCACCAGCTACCTTATCAGACAATGCCTTCAGGCGATCTTTAAAGCAAGCAAGACCATGACGAAGCCAGATACAACGAACGCCACTGGGTGAGACAAATGTTCCCCGTTTGCGCAGCTCGTTACTGGTGCGCGTTTGACCATGTGCGGGCTCTTCCAGTGCATACTCGAGCACAACGGTTTCAATAGCCGGGTCGATTCTGTTTTTAAGATTTGGGGTACGCCGATTACGATCAAACAAGGCTTCTACACCGCCTTCATCAGCCGCTTCTTTGTAGCGATAAAATGTATCTCTGGACAAACCCATCATCTTGCAGGCTTTTGAGACATTGCCGAGTTCTTCAGCGAGATTGAGTAGACCAACTTTATGTTTTATAACTTTGTCATTAGTATGAATCATGAGAGTTACCTCTTTGTGTTTTGATGTTTACGTTGCAGTTACATCAAAGCGGGTAACTCTCACTAAATCAAGCGTCGCTACGCTCCGCTTGATTTAGTGATGTGTCAGATTGGGTCTAAACTTCTACAGCTAAGGATTAGAGTACAAATGCGTAATAATGTTGCACAACGTTTCGACTATGGTTAGTACGGGATTATAAAGGCGATAACTTTTCGATTAAGCACTTAGTCAAAACTTTCTATTTTATTTTTTCAATTATAAAAGCCAAATCCACTAAGACTTAGTGAACCTTGTTAAAAGCTCTTAATTTCAGGTTAAGCACAAACCCATATTAATTCTGGCCCTTGTTAACACTAGTGTATGTTGTCATTCAAATATTTTATCAATTTGTTTAGATGGATTTTCAAAAAACTCTTTAATGTTACATAATTCTTTAAATTCTTCGTGTTCATAGTCAGCAGAAGCAAAACATTTTTTCTTTGGATACCACACTAAAAACCCCTCGGAACTGTAATTATCAACTTCACTTAATAAGTCTAGAAATTTATATTTATTCCATTTTACTTCTTTAATATTGATTAGTGAGTTGAAAATTATATAATCTAATTGATTATTTTCTTTGCATTCTATTTTGCGATTTTTACTTCGAATTAATTCTATTAATTGTTTTGGTAATTTGTAGCTTTTTAAATCCGTTAATTTTTGTTCTTCGTTATGCCATTGTTCTGGTTCTAATGATTTTATAAACGCTATCATTTTTTTATTCTTATTGGCAACAGCACAGTTATATGGTCTTTCTCCATATTTGTCTTTAACCTTTACATCTGCGCCTTTTTGAACTAAAAGCTTTACGGTTTCTAAATCATTGTTTTGTGCAGCAATATGCACAGGCGTTGAGTTGCAAGGATAAACCATATCAGGTTTGCAGAAATTTACGTCAATGCCATAATTTAAAAATATTTTTACGGCATCATGCTGTTTATTTGATACAGCTTGTCTAAATGAATCGCCATCATTTTTTAAGTCATAACCATTCTCAATTAATAATGAAATTGCGTCGAAGTTATTTCCATATAAAGCATCATTCATTGCTGTCTTACCATTACTGTGTTTAGCATTTACTTTTGCTCCATTTTCTATTAGCAGCTTGATAGTTTCCATATCACAGCTTGAACAGGCCATTAGAATTGAAGGGTTGTCTTTGTCATTTAACTCAACTTTTTTTAAAATTAACCATTCTATTACTTTCTTCTTATTTTCATAAAGAGCAAGTGTAATTGGCAGCTCATCTATATACTCAGCAATGTTAAAGATTGCGTTTATATTCAATCCATTTGAAAACTCATGTTCCAATTTTTCAATGTTTTCTGACATTATTAATTCAGCTAATTCTGTTAATTTATCTTTTGGTCCGAATAATTTCATTTTATTGTTTATAGTTGGTTTTTTCGATATTACTGCTAACGTTTGTATAAGATTAGTTGCGTTATTTAAGTAATTAATTTAGCCAATACAAACCAAATAGAAAACCCGCGAGGATTTCCGTAAGTAGGTTTGCACTAGCAATTAACTTTCCCAATAGTCAGATTCAATTCCCATATTTCTTAATTCTTGCATGACATTTTCATCCGCATAGCTAAAAAAAGCTTTTTTTAAATTTGGAAAATGAATAGCATCCATTGAGCTTTCTATATTGTCATAATCTTCATAACCTTCTATAAATAGAATTAAATTTTTGTAAATTCCACTAATACCATCTTGATTTATCTCTGTGATTTCTTTTGCCAAACGTTTTGGAACAGGTAGTTTTTTAAAGTATTCGACAACTTCAGGAATTAAATCATACCCTTCTTCTTCTAAGTCTATTAATCTATTTTCGTAAAGCTTAACAAATTCATTTAAATCAAATTTTGGCTTTAAAAACTCCTTGTTATACATTAACTCATTAATAACTGCATATTTAAAATTGATATCCGCAAACTCAATTATATCTTCATTAGTTGGCTTTATTTCATATTTATCTTTTGGAGGAAGTGGGGTATTACAATTAGAAATAGATAACTCGACTATATTATTTTTATCGTCGTTTAACGTATAATATATTTGAAGGGTTTTGGTTTGTTCGGTAAGTCTTAAGCGTCTTTCATGAATATTTTCACCTATTATAGCCAATATCCCTTGATATACTTTTTTGGGCATAAAATCAAACTCATAACTCTTATCTTTTCTTATCAAGATATCAACTTCTTCAATTCTTTTTTTACCCTTAGAATAGCAATATATTCCCAAATCATCCCAAGTATATATTGTATTGGAAGAACCTTTAAAAAGACGATTAATAAAATTAGGTTTATTAATGCGATTAGGGCTTTGTTTTAACTCTTCAACGAGTTTTTTCAGAGATATTGGAAAGGTTAAGAGGGTTGAATTAATACTCAGTCCTTTATCTGTCAACTCTATTTTAAAATTCATTTTTATTCCCATTGCCCACAACGGTTTGTGTATGAAATATAGGGGGTAAAAGACGCTGACTTTTCATATTTTATTTTTAACTTATCAATCTTAAAAGCCATTCACCTTAGGCGGGTCGGTGATTTTCGCAAATAAGAATAAACCCTTCTGAAAGCCTTTGCTAGCTATGTTTTATACACCTTGGTTAGGCAAAGTTTAATAATTCTCTGGTTTTTTACTTGGATTTTCACAAAACCAATTATACATATCATTGAATTTTTTTTCATATTTCTTTATTTTCTCTTCGTCCGTTTTTGACTGTAAGAAAGGTTTGCGTTTACCTACAATAATAGTGTCTTTAGCTCCTTCAATAATAGGATCTACACTCATAAAAGCTTCTAATTGTTTACAATCGACTTCTTTACCATTTATTTTAAACTGTGCTTTTAGCCAAGCAATTTGTTCTGTTGTGAATTGATTTTCCGCAAATGTTATTTTTTTTATTTTCTTTAAATCTTTAAGAGGAGAAATATCTTTATCAATAATATTTGAATAGAACATAAACTCTTCTAAATTTTCGCATCCTATAAAAGGTCTTAGAGATTTTATTTTGTTATCAATATTAAAAGTATTATTGTCAATAACTCTTATATATTTTAACAATTTCCCGTTTTCAATTTGGCCAAAGTCTGATAATTTTTTGATAGAATTAATTTTAAGAGACTTTAACTTTAGAGTTTTGGAAAAATCCCAAAGATTTTCTGCTTTTTGATTCCAAAAAATCTCTACAGATTCAATATTAGAAAGTTCTTCCATTTTAGAAAAATCTTTTACTCGTTTACAAGCTTTAAAACTTATTACTGTGAATGTATGCGCATAATTTTCTATAAAGTAATTAAACAAATTTTGGTCTAAACCAGCAATACTTAGCTTCTTTATTTTAGGGTATTTCTGAATCTCATCTATTAAAGATTTTCTACTCTTTGGCCATAAAGGACCTTTCTCTTCATATGGTAGTATATGAAGTTCATCATCTATTAATCTGACTTCTTGTGAAATGCTCATTTAAATCAAATTTACCCTGACGGTTTGTATAAGATTAGTTGCGTTGTTTAAGCAATTAATTTTATACGTTGTTGTAAAACGCTACTTTATTATTTATTAAATTTTACTTTGACTCATTTTTTTATTCTTTGGGAAATTCCCATTTTAAAATTTCTGTTCGAGGTATATCATTAATAGAAAACCATTTTAAAATTTCCATACTGGCTTTATCTATTTTAACCTCAACATAAACAGTTATTCTGCTTTTGAACGCTTCCATACTAATCCCATTACCATAAGTTAACTCACTCATTTTGAATCGAACAAGACGATCAGCTCTATTTAATTCTTTAGATAATTGAGAGGGTTTTATTTCATAGTGTGTGCCTTTCCAAATAATAATATCTCCAAAATATTTTACCTTAATTTGCTTGGTTTTCCCTTGATAGCTATTTATAAAGTAGGGTTCTTTAAAGAATACATTGTCAGCATCTACTAAAGAGTAGATTGCATTTTCATCATTGCTGCTATGCCTTACAGACATAGACCACGTATCAAACGTAAATTCCTCGAAAGGTTCGGAAGGTACTTCGTGTGCAACAAACCATCTAGGTTTAGAGGCAAAAAATAGTGTCTTTTCGGATTTTCCATCTATTAATAAAGACACACTGAACCTGCTACATTTTAACGGATACATTAAATAGGCGACAATATGCCTTTAGGAGTATCCAAATGACCAGCAACAGAAAACCATACAAAACCTATACCCGAGAATTCAAACTAGAAGCGTTACGCTTGATGGAGCAATCAGATAAACCGTCATCTGAGATTGCCGCTGAACTTGGTATACGGCGTAATCAGCTCTATAAATGGAAAGAACAACTGACCGACAAAGGTGATACTGCATTCCCAGAACAACGTGGAAGGCCTAAGAAAGAAGCACAAAGTGAACTCACCACCTTACGCCAAGATAATGCACGGCTGAAGGAGGAAGTTGAGATATTAAAAAAGGCCGCGGTGTACTTTGCAGGCGAACTCAAGTGAAGTACGCCTTTATTAAAATACAACGTCGCCATCACTCTGTGTCGTTATTATGTCGCACCCTGACTGTCTCAGTCAGTGGTTATTATGATTGGTTAGACAGGCCTCAAAGTAAGACACACTCAACGAATCAACGGTTACTGACGAAAATAAGATGTTTTCATCAAGCTAGTTTTAAGCGTTATGGTTCACCTCGGATACATCGAGACCTACTCGATTCAGGTGAAAAAGTAAGTCGACCGCGTGTTGCACGTTTGATGAAGACTGCTGGCATTCAATCGAAGATGGCCAAACGGTTTGTGATTACAACCAATTCAAAAAATACCACAGCACCTGCACCCGATAGGCTCAAACGTGAATTTCGTGTCAATGAAACAAATAAAGCCTGGGTAGCTGACACGACCTTTATTCGTACTCGGCAAGGTTGGTTATATTTGGCTACCATGATGGACTTGTATTCACGGCAAATTATTGGCTGGGCGATGTCTGAGCGTAATGACACCAAGCTAGTCACTGATGCGTTAACGATGTCGCTGTCACGCAGAGACAAGGCAAAAGATGTGATTGTCCATTCCGACCAAGGCAGCACTTATGCCTCGGGTGATTATCGAAAGCTCATTAAAGATAATGGCTTCCTTTGTAGTATGAGCCGAAAAGGTGAATGCCATGATAATGCGGTCGCTGAAAGTTTCTTCGGCAGCCTCAAAACAGAGTTGGTTGATGATGAGGATTATCGAACACGTAGCGATGCCAAACAAAGCCTATTTCACTATATTGAAGTGTTTTATAATCGAAGACGGAGGCATTCTTATTTAGGCTATGTTAGCCCTGTAGAATTTGAGCGGGCAAATGCCCCTTAGTTATTTGCTCCGTTAAAGTGTTGCAACCTCACACTGTGTTTTTTTCTAATAGGGCTACTTTGTGTTGTTTTAAATCTATATTTTTTAGCAGGCGTACTTTGTCAAAACTGGTTAGGTTTTGACAGGAAGCCAACAATAATACGAGTAATAAATACCAGGCAGGTTGCCTTATATGGTTTCATTTTTTTAGTTATTATCTGTTTTTACTTTAGGACATTTTAAAAGACCTAATAAAAATATTGTATTATTGATTAAAGAGTCTAATTCCTGTTTCTGTGCTTGAATGCTGCTTGTCCAGCATAAAAGTAATAAAGAGTTTTCTTTATCATATTTTACAACCGTTTGTGTATGAAATATAGTGTGTAAAAGGTGCTAACTTTTGAGGGTACACTTGGAATTTGAAACCGTCCAGTAAGCGAAATTAAATCGAGCCTGGACTGATCCTGAGGGATCCTGGATCAGGCCCTAATTAGAAAAGGTGCTATTATTTATCTTTTTTGCGATTTAGACGATATCATCAGGGAGTATGAAAGTGACTTCCATGATCAGCCGCTAACAAAGAAAATCGTAGAGGCGCTGAAAGGTAATCAGCACTCGCCAATTCTTGAGGTGGCTCAGTTGCTAACCCATGTGTCCGTGCCTGAACCCAAGTTCAACTATTCCGAATACAATAAAATATTGCAGAGTACTTGCATAGAGCATGTTCATCGGTTTTTCGCAGAGAAACTGGCTTAATGCCATAACGTCGTAACCACTCGCAAATGGAGCCAGGTAATATTTTGAAAATAGATACACTTGGTGACGGTTGGCGAGATAAAGACTCGGTGATGTTGCATGCATGCTTTCAACTATTAAGGGACTGCATCGAAAAAGAACATCTACTAAATGGCCATATTGACTGGGAAGTTGATGAAAAGCACCATCTGGCCAAAAAAGAAATTGAAGAATTACATAGTTGGTGGCTCTCATATAACGAATCTGAAATTCCTGACGAAGAGAGCTATGAATTAGAAACTGAAATGTTGCTGCGATTAATTAAAATAAGGTGGGTGCTGTGGACATAGTTCAGCTAACAATGCGTGCCAAATGACACCATAAACAAAGATACATACCCTTAAAACAAGAGCAGTAATGGTGTGTAATTTTATTAGATGTAAATTGGGGAAGATGGTGGAATTGTGGTTTCGAAAATGCCCAGCTAATCAGTTTAACTTCTGACAAACTATCACTTATTAACTCTTCTAATGAGGTAGTTCTAAATCTCGTTCTTCAAAGTTTATCAAGACTCAACGTCGATCAAAAATTTATAAACTACGCTTATTCAATTCCAGCAGGAGATTATGCTCTTAGTGCTATTAGTATAAAGTAACTAAATCTGTTAGTAATGTCGGCTTCTTTACAGTGCAACGTGACAAGCTGTTTAAAGCAGGTAAACCAACTGGTGGGACTTTTAGTGTTCATCAAGGAGAAACTGTCTTTTTAGGTAACTTTTACCTGGATTGTACTTATGGTCCAATGCTTTGGCGGTATTATCCTGAGAGCCGTGGGGCATTTGAAAAGTAAGTCACTGAATACCAAACTGCTTTTCCATATCTAGATCTCAAGAATGTTAAATTTAGATTATTCAAAACTAAAAAAATCGGAAATGACTATAATCTGAAGTAGCTCAAGTGATAACAATTAACTCAAGTATTATTCCGGCCAAAAACGGCCTCCACTGGACGCGCACCACTTAGCAAGGCATTAGAGGTATAAATGAGCAAAAAGCATATCAAGCTTGCAGGATGGCGAGAGATTATAAGTAACCTGATGTGATGGTCTCCTCCCCCTAACGGCATCTAGGTGCCATGATTGAACTGACATACACACAATCAAAAGAGGAGAAGACCAAAATGAAGACTACAACAATCGGGTTAGACATAGCAAAAAACGTATTTCATGCTGTCTGCTGTAATCAACAAGGGCGTATAATCAAAAAGAAAATGTTAAAGCGAGCGCAGGTACTCTCCTTTTTTCAATCTCAACCTCCTTGTTTAGTCGCAATAGAATCTTGTGCAACGTCACAGTATTGGGCCCGAGCGATACAACAACAGGGACATCAGGTGAAATTACTACCACCTCAGCATGTTAACGCATTTCTAATCGGCAATAAGAATGATTATAACGATGCCTTGGCCATCGCCGTTGCTGCGAAACAACCTCATTTAAAAAGTGTGGGCATTAAATCAGTTGAGCAACAAGACAACCAGGCACAACATAAAGCAAGAGACTTAGCGGTCAGACAAAGAACCGCATTATGTAACCAAATGAGAGCGCTTGTTGCAGAATATGGCATTAGCCTTCGTCCCGGCCTAAATACCCTACGTCAATCTATCCCGTTGCTATTAAGTGATGAGAACGAACGGTTGTCCGTTACTTTCAAAAGGATACTGCGCCAGCTAAAGGAACAATGGCAATCACTTGATGCCTGTATTGCGACATTTGACCAATTGATCATTCAATCGGCAAAAAACAATGCGATTTGCCAACGCTTACAAACTATTCCAGGGTTTGGGCCGATGGTCTCGAGCGCGTATTTTAATGAAGTGGGAAACGGCGCTCATTATCACAAAGGGCGCGATGTGTCCGCCTCATTAGGACTTGTTCCACGACAGTACAGTAGTGGTGGTAAAGAGGTGCTACTGGGGATCAGTAAACGCGGCAATAAATACCTTCGTTGTTTGTTAATTCTAGGCGCGAAGGCCGTGGTATCAAGAGCCAAAACGAAAGGCGATAAACTGAGTCAATGGATTAATCGTTTAGTTGAGACGCGGGGGCATAATCGAGCGTGTGTGGCGTATGCCAACAAAATGGCAAGAATGGCCTGGGCTATAACGGTTTCTGGTGATGACTACTCACCGGCCTAAATAGAGAGAACAAATCATTTCAACGAATTGCGAAGGTAAAACTAAAGATGGCATAACAGGTCAAACCAGCCTATTGAAAACCTGTCGAGCTCAGGGGTAACTAATACCGATAACCTGATAAGGAAAATAGGCGCGTAATACATCCAGGTCAGAAGTTGAAAACTTCATTGAAGGCCGTATATATGACAGCAATCCTGTCCCTGTTATCTGAATGTTTTATCTTGCAATACGGGAGGAGACCATATATGAACTCGGGATAAGAAAATGAACCAAAGGCCCATTCTCCGATCAGATCAATTGCTACCAAACAGTTGAGAAAAAAGGAGAACAAGCCAATGTATAAATTAGTTGAAATCTTTTGTGATGTCGATGATAAGGTGAATGCCGAAGGCAGAGAGAATACCCTGGGGTATTTTTGTCAACACTTCATGCCGTTGTGGGAACAACAATTATTGACCGATGGCAAACGTCAACGTCGTCGAGTTGGACGAATGCAGGCCAGCGAAATCATAACAATTATTATTCTGTTTCATCACTCCAACCATCGTGACTTCAAGAACTATTACAAAGGTTTTGTGGCTCAATTCTATGCAAAGGACTTTCCCGAGATACTAAGCTACACGCGCTTTCTAGAGGTAATGCCGACGGTGCTTGTTCCTTTATGCAGCTACTTTTCTTATCTCAAAGGTAAACCCACTGGCGTTGCGTTTATCGATTCAACCGCCTTAAAAGTGTGCCACAATCTGCGTATTCCACGCCATCGTGTTTTCAAAGATATTGCTCAACGAGGTCGAGGCACCATGGGCTGGTTTTATGGCTTCAAATTGCACCTCATCACCAATCACCAGGGGGATATTCTAGCCGCTAAAATCACACCTGGAAATGTCGATGACCGTCAGCCTGTTCCTGAACTCTGTGAAGCGATGAATGGCAAACTATACGAGGATAAAGGCTATATCAGCCAAGCCTTATCGAGCGAATTGTTTGATAAAGGCGTTGAGTTGGTGACCAATGTCCGGAAAAACATGAAAGCAAGAGTCCTTTCATTATGGGACAGAGCCATGTTGAGTCGGCGTTTTATTATTGAAACGATCAATGACCAGTTGAAGAACATATCGCAAATAGAACATTCCAGACACCGCTCTGTACATGGCTTTATGCTCAATCTCATCAGTGGATTAATTGCTTATTGTCTGAAAGATAATAAGCCTTCTTTGAATTTATCAGGGGATGATTTTGATTGTTTGAAACAGGCGTTGGTACCTATGGCTTAAACCGATCTGGGGTTATTTACACCTTAATATCTGATTTTATTAGCTATTTCGTGGGGATTGGTCAGTGTCAGTACCTATTATTATCAATGCCGACAGAAACCGATTAATCATGAAGAACGTATCATGATGAAATCAATCAAAACCATTGCTGTTGAGACAAACTACTCATACGGTAAATGACGCATGCATGCGTCGCTATTGAATACAGGTTTTTCTGTTGGTGCCTATATCGAGCTGCCACGTTGATGAAAAAAGCAAACGTTTTTGCCATTACGCCTCGAAAAAGACATTATTGTCCAAGTACTGGCAAACCTCATATCAAAGCAGAAAATATTCTTGAACGTCAATTTTATCCGAAAACAATCAACACTCACCGGGTGGGTGATATTACTTATGTTCGCACACATCAGGGTTGGAGTTATCTCGCTTGTGTTCTAGATTTAGGCTCAAAAGAAATTGTGGGTTGGGTAATGTCTAAACACCCCAATGCGACCTTAGCAAAGGAAGCATTAAACCATGCCATTCGAAGATAACAGCCTGACACGAGCAATTACTTTTTCATTCAGATCAGAGGGTGCAGTATTCTGCCAATGTGTTTGTTGATTATCTTAACCAATTAAATATCACTCAAAGCATGAGTCGAAGGGGAAATTGTCTTGAGAGCTTGCCTCACGAAGTGTTTTGGGGATAATGCCGTCACTGAGCGATTCTTCCGTAGTTTGAAATCAGAGCGAGTGAACTGTCGTTGTTATCAAACGAGAAGTCAGGGAATAGCCGATATCATTGATTATATCGAACCGTTTTATAATTAAGAACGACGACATTATAAACTAGGAAATATTTCATCTGTTGAATATGAACAGGAATTACTAAAAAGTGCCTAATAGATCTCCAAGGTTAGTTAACCATTACAGTTGGGAGTGAATTGTTAAATAGCACTATTTGTGATCAAAATCGCATTTTTCACCTATCTTCTTTTCGATTTTAGGACTATGCTTTTAATTAGACATTCTCTGTGGTATTTGTCAGCATTCCAGGTATTCTTGAGCCTATGCTAATTTTTTATGGAACTGAACTGATGGGTGATGTTGTGCATGACCACCTTTGAGTGGTAAGCCTGATTTGCCCGGGGACGTTCCTCGATTGAACCCTCGGTTCAAGTCGCGGGTCTGCAACGGTACTATGGAGAGTGTCACTTATTCTTAATGGATTTTGATAGGGGATATTTGGACAACAATTGTTTGACTAAAAATAGTTAAACATTAAATCTGAAGTGGATTACGTCTCCATCTTGGACGATATATTCTTTGCCTTCTAAGCGCCACTTTCCAGCTTCTTTAGCACCTTGATCACCATTGTTTGTTACGTAATCATCATAAGCAACTAATTCCGCGCGAATAAAGCCACGTTCAAAATCGGTATGAATGACACCAGCAGCTTGTGGTGCTGTTGCACCAATTTTCACGGTCCATGCGCGAACTTCTTTCTCACCAGCAGTAAAGTAGGTCTGTAGGTTCAGTAGAGCATAGCCTGCGCGGATTATTCGATTGAGTCCAGGTTCTTCGAGGCCAAGGTCATCTAAAAATTCTTGTTTGTCTTCTTCATCTAAACTGGCAATTTCTGCTTCAATAGCCGCACAAACAGGCACCACTGAGGCGTTTTCTTTAGTCGCAATTTCAGTCAGTTGATCAAGAAGTGGATTGTTTGTTGTGCCGTTTTCCGCAATATTAGCAACATAAAACATCGGTTTTGCCGTAATTAGGTGAAAGCTTTTGAGGATATGTTTTTGATCATCGTCTAGTTCCATGGAACGAACAGGGTTGCCTTCACCTAAGCATGATTCTATTTGAGATAGAAATTCGATTTGCACTTTGGCTTCTTTATCTCCACTTCGCCCTTTTTTGTTTAACCTTTCTATACTGCGTTGTACCGATTCGAGATCGGCTAAAGCCAATTCGGTATTGATCGTTTCGATATCAGATAGAGGATTTATCTTGCCATCAACGTGGATCACATTTTCATCTTCAAAACAGCGCACAACATGCGCTATCGCGTTGGTTTCGCGAATGTGGGATAGAAACTGGTTTCCGAGCCCTTCACCTTTTGACGCACCTGCGACTAGGCCGGCAATATCAACAAACTCCATAGTGGTTAAAAGAATTTTCTGTGGATTGACTATTTCAGCAAGTTTGGTGATCCGAGGATCAGGAACTTCCACAATGCCGACGTTTGGATCGATCGTACAAAACGGATAGTTTTCCGCATCGATATCGGCACTCGTTAGTGCGTTGAATAAGGTTGATTTGCCAACGTTAGGTAAGCCGACAATGCCACATTTGAATCCCATGTTTTTTAATCCTGTTTCCGATGTAATTCATTCATCGCTTTTTGTAAATTTCCAGACAAGATGTCAGGCATAAATTCCAGTGTACGCGAAATTACATTCTGAATTTCAATTTCTTCCGTTAAGGTGGGTTTATTAAGTACATACTTACTTACATCTGCTCCCGTGCCTGGGTGACCTATTCCAAGTCTGATGCGTAAATATTGATCAGAATTAAAACGGCTGGTGATATCTCTAAGTCCGTTATGACCACCATGGCCACCGCCTTCTTTTAAGCGAAGTGTGCCGGTTTCCAAATCAAGCTCATCATGGATGACAAGAATTCTTTCAATGGGTATTCGGTAATAAGTTGCTAATGCTCCAACACTTTGGCCAGATCTATTCATGAAAGTCGACGGTTTTAGTAGCCAACAATTATGATCGGCCGTTTTAATCTGAGCTGTGTCTCCGAAGAACTTAGACTGAGCTTGAAAAGTGATGTTATTCTTTTTTACAAGCTCATCTAAAAACCAAAACCCGACATTATGTCGGGTTTGAGTATATTCAGATCCTGGATTACCCAGGCCAACGATTAGATCAATTCTTGAAGCCATTAGTTGGTTTGGAGCTAGTTTGATTTAGATCCGAGTTATAAACTAATAGAACAGGTGAAGATATTAATCTTCTTCACCTTCTCCTTCATCAGAGGATTCTTCTGGATCTGCTCCATCTTCAACTACTGGTGCATCATCTTCAATCACTACGGCTCTTCTTGTATGAACTGAAGCGACAGGTTGACTATCATCACCGCCATGTAGAAGGGCATTAATTTCAACATTTTCAGGCATATTAAGATCTGAAAGATGAATTGTTTGATCAAGAACAACATCCGCCATATCAATTTCAATGAATTCTGGAAGATCGGCTGCAAGACAGCTAACCTCAATTTCGTTCATATGGTGATTGATTGAACCACCATCTTGTTTAACACCAATACATGATTCTTCATTAATATAATGAAGAGGAATGTTCATGGTTAACTTATGGGTCTTGTCTATACGTAAAAGGTCAAGATGCATAATTGTGTTTTTTGCAGGATGACGTTGCATGTCTTTGAGAACAACACTTTCTTCATTTCCATCTAAGTTCAAAGTCAATACAGAAGAATAAAATGCTTCATTCTGAAGCCTTTTTTCCATCTCTGTATGTTTGAGTTGAAAAGAAACAGGATCCTTTTCGGTTCCGTAAACAATGCCTGGTACCAGGCCGGCATGACGCAGGCGGCGGCTCGCACCTTTCCCCATATCATCACGCTTTTCAGCAATAATTGTAAAATCACTCATGTGAAACTCCACTTAACTTACATAAAATAAAACGTAGAACCGCGACCAGATCTACGCAAGAAAATAATTAATCGACAAACATAGAACTAAGAGATTCGCCTGAACTAATGCGGTTAATACTCTCGGCCAATAACCCGGAAACGCTCAATTGTCGAATACGATCACAGGCTGATGCTTGTTCTGAGAGGGGTATTGTATCTGTTACTACGAGTTCGTCCAGTTTTGAGTTCTCAATGTTCTGCATTGCATTGCCAGATAATACTGGATGTGTACAGTAAGCAACGACTTTTTTAGCCCCATAGCCCTTTAAAGCACCGGCTGCCTGGCATAGTGTGCCGGCCGTATCCACCAGATCATCGATAATGACGCAAGTTCGGCCTTCAACATCGCCGATAATGTTCATTACTTCAGCAACATTAGCCTTCGGCCGCCGTTTATCAATAATTGCCAGATCCGCATCATCAAGTCTTTTGGCCAGTGCTCTTGCTCGAACAACACCGCCTACGTCAGGAGAAACAACCATTAGATTAGGGTATTTATGTTTCCAGACATCGGCGAGTAGGACCGGGGATGAATAAACATTATCCAATGGCATATCGAAAAAGCCCTGAATTTGATCGGCATGCAAATCAACGGTCAGAACTCTATCCGTTCCAACAGCAGCAATAGTATTTGCAACCACTTTTGCGGTGATAGGAACACGAGCCGAGCGTGGACGACGATCTTGTCTGGCATAACCTAAATAAGGAATAACAGCAGTAATTCGTTGTGCGGACGCACGTCTAAGCGCATCAACCATTACCAACAATTCCATCAGGTTATCATTGGTTGGTGCACATGTTGGTTGGATAATATAAACGTCGCGACCACGCACGTTTTCGCCGATATCGACTAAAATTTCCCCATCGCTGAATTTGCCAACGGTGGCCTTCCCTAGCGGGAGATGTAAGTGGGAGGCAATTGCCTGAGAAAGTTTCGGATTAGCATTGCCCGAAAAAATCATCATTGATGGAAGTGTCACTGCAATCCTCGCAAACTTCGTTAGATATAGAAAAATGGCTGGGGCGGCAGGATTCGAACCTACGAATGCCAGGATCAAAACCTGGTGGCTTACCGCTTGCCGACGCCCCAATTATTTTTTCGAACCAGATCTGCTTAGCAGCAGTATTACTCAGGTTCTTTGGCTAATCGATCAAGTAAAGGAGATCTATTTAACCCTTTCACAATATATCCTAACCATTGTTTAGGCAATAATTGCGCCACTTCTTGAGCAGCAGCTTTATCAGGGTAAGGACAGAATACACATGCGCCTGTACCGGTCAGTCTTGCTTGACTGTTTTCGCCGAACCACTTAAAAACCTGTTCAACTTCAGGATATTCACTGCGAACCACAAATTCGCAGTCATTTTTGCCGTCTCCAGCAATGAATGTGTGCATTTTGATGGGAGTCGTATCTCGTGTCAATTGGGAATTTAAAAAGATTTTTGCTGTGGATATATGTACGCCTGGATGAACCAGTAAATACCAAGGCATTTTTGTTTCAAAATCAGTTAGATTTTCCCCAATCCCCTCAGCCCATGCCGTATGACCATGTAGGAAAAACGGGATATCTGCACCTAACTTAAGACCAATCTTTGTTAGATCTGTTGTTTCCAGATCAAGTCCCCAGAGTTTATTTAATGCAACTAAGGTTGTTGCGGCATCTGAACTTCCACCACCAATTCCACCGCCCATAGGAAGCTTTTTATCAATAAAAATGTCTGCGCCTTGATCTATACCGGAAATTTCTTGCAATTGTTTTGCTGCTTTTATGATCAGATCTTCAGATTCTTCGACACCTTTTAAATCTGAACAACGTCGAATAATCCGATCATTTCGTACTTTAAATCTAAGTTCATCACAGAAATCGAGAAATTGAAATAACGTTTGTAATTTGTGATAACCATCTTCGCGACGACCGTTTATGTGTAGAAATAAATTGATCTTTGCCGGAGCAGGCCAGGGAATATCGGTCATGCTTAATGTGAATAGTTTACTGCGAAGTGATCCATTCGCTAACGGCTATTTTTATTTTCAGATGACTATTTTCGATAGTCATCTTTGTTGGCAGGTAATAACCATCTTTATGAATATATTTAGAAATTTTGATATTCCAACCGGCCTGTTTAAGCTTAGCGAGACGCTCATTACTATCTAAGACAATGTCTCGTTCAGGATCATCTGGGTAGGGTAAACCACGTAACCAGTAACCTAAACCACTGACAGGAAATTTAAATCCCAAGGTTTTATTCATCAACGTTTCAGGATCTTTTGCGATTTGTTCTGTACCGTCAGGTAATAAAATTGAGACGTTTTCAGGAGTGCCGGTTAGATGATAGAGAGTTTGACTAAAAGGTGCAGTAAAGCGGATATCATATAGTTGATCTTGCTGTTTCCAACGAATACTTGAAGCAAAACCATCAGCCTTTGATTGTATAAAAGCCCGGCTATTCATTCGCCAATATTTCAATTCTGTTATGTGGATTTTGTGGGCTTTCCATTGATCAAAAACAGGAGATTCTGTCGCCACTTTGGAAAGGGGTAAATTTACACAACCAGAAAGGAAAAAAATAGTTAAGCCAAAGAAAAATATTCTTGTGGAATAATTGTTCATATTGATTACTTTAAATGTGATCTTAATATTTGTAGTTTATTGTTTTGATTTATAGGTTCTTGTTATGAACTACCATTTATGGATTCTAATTTTAAGGGTTCAGACGTTGCAAAACTTTGAGCAAATTTTCATCTTCTGGCGTGGTTTTTAAGGCGTTATTAAGAACCTCGCGAGCTTCTTTTTTATCGCCTTTTACCCATAACACTTCACCAAGATGTGCGGAAACTTCTGGATCGTTGTTCAATTCTTTTGCTTTTCTAAGATATTTGATGGACTCCTCAAGTTTGCCTAGTCGATAAAGAACCCAGCCCATGCTATCAAGAATATAGAAATTATTGGGGCTTAAATCCAGTGCTTTTTTGATATAGTCGTAAGCTTCTTCATAACGATCAGTACGATCTGCAAGTGTGTATCCAAGGGCATTGAGTACATCAGCGTTATTTGAGTTATTTTTGATGATCAATTTCAAATCTTGCTCAAACAAATCCAGTCGGCCCATTTTTTCGGCTAGCATAGCTCGGCTGTACAAGAGATCCGGATCGTGTCCATTCCCAATAGCTTCATCGAAGATCAATTTTGCTTCTTCAAATTTTCCTTCTTCGATAAGGATCTCGGTTTTTACACGAGCTAACTGAATTTTCTGTGCTTGGTTGTATGGTTGGATGTTGGTCAAAATAGCTCTTGCTTCATCTGGCTTCTCAAGTCGTGCTTTAGTAATTGCAATTTTGATCTGGGCATCAAAATAATTAGGGCTAGTATTACCGATAGCTTCATACCATGTAATTGCGCCTTCAAGATCTTTCTCAAATTCTGCGATCTGACCAAGATAGTAACTAGATTCATTAACCAATATTTGCTTGCTAATCATGTATTCGAACTGTTCTTTTGCTTCTTTTGCGTGGTTTGTCTGTAAGTTCAGCAGACCTAAAGCATAGTGTGCATCTGTACTGTCTGGATGAGAGACTGTGAGCACTTTAAAACCATCTCTAGCCTCATCGTAGCGACCAAGATCGGCTAATAACCGGGCATGAGCGATGCGATACTCGAAACTGCCGGGGTTCTTTTTTAAAAGCTCCTCTAAATATTGAAAAGCAACATATTTACTACCTTCTTTTTCAAGAATACCAATGTAGACAAGTTGGTAGTTTTCATCTTCTGGGGCAAGTTTTGTTACTTGTTCAATAATACTTTTAGCTTTTGCAATATCTCCAGAGCGTAGCGTAAGTAAACCATAGGCGAACATTGCCTCTTTATCATTCTGGCGACTCTGCATAAGTCGATCCATAACGTTCAGGGCAGTTTCTTTATCCTCAGGTTTATTCAGGAAGTTAGCCAGCATTTGCATGGAATTACCGGTTTCTGCAGGATGTTTCTGCAGGATATTCTCCATTGTTTCCAAAGCTTTATTCGGCTGATCATTACGGATGTGCATTGCCGTAAGTATTTGATGAGCTTCCATATTCTCAGGGGCATATTTAACCCAGAGCTTGGCTGCTTCCAACGCTTCTTTATCTTTACGAGCATAGATCATAATCCGTGTAGCACGTTCTACCAATGCAGGATCTTTAATCTGTTGGGTGAGTTCTACATAATTATCGATTGATAAATCAAGTTCACCTCGTAGACCTGCAATTTCAGCAACCATTAGTTTATAGAGCACGTCACCAGTTAGATCTGATGGAATACTTTTGGTTGATTGATTGTCCTTTGGATTTTCAGCGGTACTGACCTTTGGATTTTCAGCTGGAGTCGGGGTTGAAGGCTGAGGTTCGCCGGCAGTTTTAATGCCGCTACAACCGACCGTTCCTATTAAGACACACAGTGCAGCGCCTATGGATAAGAATCGAGTAATGTTTGAGGTGTTTTTCATACTTGTTTTCAAGATAAAAATTTCATTGATTGTATGCGTATAATATATACCTTTCACAAGGTAAACTATCTACTATGGATTGCAAGAGGCTAAGATAAGTTCAATAGTTTACATTTGATACCCACGCTGGCGACTACAAAACGTAATGCAAAACATATACCCACACCTATTTGTCCGAATAAAAAGATCCTCATATGTCTCTGTCCGTTTTCGGAGTTAATCACAAAACTGCGCCTGTCTCTATTCGAGAGAATGTTGCTGTTGATGCAGAAGGAATGGTGACTGCTCTTCAGAGCATTATCACCCAAAAAAGTGTTATGGAAGCGGTTGTGCTTTCTACCTGCAACCGAACAGAGGTCTACTGTTACCACGACAATCTCTCTGATGATCAAAACAGGATTGCGATAAATTGGCTTAGTGAACATTTTGATCTTGAGGAAAAAGATCTACAACCTTATTTGTTCTCACTTAGGGATGACGATTCGATTCGACACTTGCTGAGAGTAGCTTGTGGTCTGGATTCAATGGTTTTGGGGGAGCCGCAGATTTTAGGGCAAATAAAACAAGCATACCGAGTTGCCGCAGAAACCGGTACTGTTGAGAAAACACTGAACAAATTGTTTCAACATTCCTTTTCAGTAGCCAAACGTGTTAGAACCGATACTACAATTGGTTCAAGCCCTGTCTCTGTTGCATTTGCTGCTGTCAGGTTAGCGCAGCAGGTCTTTGGAGAACTAAGTGATAAAACCGCATTAATGATCGGGGCAGGTGACACGATTGAACTTGCTTCCCAGCATTTGCAGGATAATGATTTAGGGCGAATGATCATTGCAAATAGATCGATTGAAAGAGCGCAGGTTTTAGCCTCTCGTTTTAACGGTGATGCGATTGCCTTGAAAGATCTTCCACTGCACCTGGCTGAAGCGGATATTTTGATCTCATCCACCGCCAGTCAACTTCCCATCTTGGGCAAAGGTGCCGTCGAGCGAGCACTGAAAGAACGTAAACGTAAGCCTATGTTTATGATCGACATTGCGGTTCCAAGAGATATTGAGACTGAAATCGGCAAGCTAGATGATGTCTACCTTTACACGGTTGATGATTTAGAAACCGTTATCGAAGAAAATCAGAAATCACGTCAGATCGCGGCTTTACAAGCCGAAGAAATTATTCTGGCAGAAACACGGAATTTTATCGGCTGGCAGCAATCTCTTGATGCTGTTTCGACGGTGCGTGCATTACGTGAAAATGTTCAGGCATCACAGCAAGAACTGATCAAAAAAGCTAAACAACAATTAACACGAGGCGAAAATCCGGAAAAAGTGATCGAGACATTAGCAAGAGGACTGATGCAGAAATTTATGCATACACCCAGTGTCAAATTAAGAGAAGCCTCAGCAGATCGGCAGGAAGAGTTGATCAATGCTGTGAAGGAATTATTTGATCTCCCATAATGATGGTAGGACGTATGTGGTTCTTTAAATATTTTAGGCTAAGGGTTTCTGTTCAGGAATTATTTTTGTTCTTTTTGACTGCCGTTGCAAAATTTTCAATCACGTCTTCAGTTTCCCCCCAGCCCATACAAGCATCAGTAACGCTTTGGCCGTAGGTTTTAGCTTTTCCATCAACAAGGTTTTGTCGTCCGCCGATCAAATTACTTTCCAGCATAATCCCAAAAATCCGCTCTTCACCATTAGCAATTTGTTCGGCGACTTCTTTGCCTACATCAACTTGTTTTTCGTGATTTTTATAACTATTTGCATGGCTACAATCGACAATCAGTCTATTGGATAAACCAGCTTTATTGAGTAGCTGCGAGACTTTATCAATGCTTGTTGTGTCGTAATTAGGTTTACCGCTGCCGCCACGCAAAATAACGTGGCAGTCAGGATTGCCGTTTGTCGCAATAATTGCAGATCGACCTTCTTTTGTCGTGCCGAGGAAATGATGCGGATGTGATGAGGATAAAATCGCATCCACCGCAATTTGTAAGCCACCATCAGTGGCATTTTTAAAACCGATAGGACATGAAAGTCCAGAGGCTAACTCACGGTGAACTTGGCTTTCGGTTGTTCTGGCGCCAATCGCACCCCAGGAGATTAAATCGGTGACGTATTGTGGACTTATTGGATCAAGGAATTCTGTGCCTGTTGGAATACCTTTTTCAGCCAGATCGAGTAATAACTTTCTGGCGACCCGCAGACCTTTGTTAATCTCGAAGCTGTCATCCAGATTGGGATCATTAATCAAACCTTTCCAACCAACAGTAGTTCGAGGTTTTTCAAAATAGACGCGCATGACGATGAAAAGCTCATCTTTTGTTTTTTCGATCAAATCTTTTAGTCGATCTGCATATTCCAGCGCTGCATCAACATCATGGATTGAGCAAGGGCCTGTGATCATCAGTAATCGATCATCCTCACCACGCATGATGTTCTGGATTGTTTTTCTTGCACTAAGTACCGTTTGTGTGGCGTTTTCAGAAAGTGCTAGTTCAGAAATTAATTTTGCAGGCTCGATCACTTCGCGAATTTCGTCGATGCGCAAATCATCTGTTTTCATGTTCATTTTGTTCGTTTTAAGTATAGTGTCTGGCGCGTTTTCTGCGAGTTTATTGGGATGCTATATAGTATTTATTATCCTAAGCAGAATAACATACCATATAATTTGCAGGTATCAGAGATAATAATAGAGATCATGACTAATCTTTTTCAAAACATCGCCAGACTAATCTTACTTTTGTTCACTTGTCTAAGCTTTAGTATGGCTCAAGCACAACCAATAAAGGATCCGGTTAAGGTCTTTGTCAGCGTTTTGCCACAAAAATATTTTGTTGAGCGGATTGCGGGTGAATATGCAACAGTTGAGGTAATGGTCGGGCCTGGACATAGCCCAGAAACCTACGATCCGTCACCTAAGCAGCTAGCAAAATTATCACAGGCAAATGTCTATTTTTCCATTGGTGTTCCTTTCGAAAAAGTGTGGATGTCGCGAATAAGAACGATCAACAATGATCTTTTTATTGTTGATTCTGGTTTAGAAACAGAATCTTCTGATATAGAGCACGGACATGGACATGAAGATCCACATATTTGGACTAGCCCTGTTCAAGTAGGTTTGATTGCTGATCAAATTCTGGAATCTTTAATAATAGCTGATCTAGAACATGAGAATGAGTTCAGAAAGAATCATGAAAGTTTCAAACATGATTTAGAAGAGCTTCATCAAGAAATACAGGCAGTGCTAGGAAAATGGGTTGGTAAAGGTGTTTTCTTAGTAATGCACCCTGCCTGGGAACATTTTGCCCAGACATATCAATTAGAACAGATAGCAATTGAGCATGAGGGTAAAAGTCCAAGTGCAAAATCATTACAATATTTGATTAGCCGGGCGAAGCAAGAAAACATTAAGGTTGTGTTTATTCAAGATCAACATAGTAGCCGTATGGCTAATACGGTAGCAGCAGAAATTGGTGCAAAGGTCGTGCGACTTGATCCGTTGGCTGTAGATTTTTTACAAAATATGCGTAAGGTGGCTGAGGCTTTGGCGGAGTCGTTTAATGAGAGAACGCCTAAATAAATGAGTATTAGTAAATGAACATCATTAAGCGTGAATAGATGAATAACACAATGATTAAATTAGAAAATGTCTCCTTTGGTTATGGTGGGCCAACGGTATTGCAGGATATCGATCTGGAAATTAACAAAGGTGAATTTATTGGCCTGGTGGGACCAAATGCTGGCGGTAAAAGTACTTTGCTAAAATTAATTCTGGGGTTGATAAAACCATCGCGAGGGCAAATTAGTTCGTTTGGAAAACCAGTCAAAGAGGGTAGAGTTAGAATTGGTTATTGCCCACAGTACACCCGGTTTTCAAGAAATTATCCGATTACTGTCGAAGAAGTGGTTTTAATGGGGCGTTTAGGCAAAGCTCGTATTTTGGGTGGTTATTCAAAGAAAGATAAGGAAATCGTTCAGTCAGCAATGCGATCCACAGAGGTAGATTCGGTTAGAACGGAAAATATTTCGGATCTTTCCGGTGGTCAACTACAACGTGTTTTAATCGCACGAGCACTCGCCTGTGAACCTGAGATTCTGATCCTCGATGAGCCCACCGCCAATATTGATCAACGAGTCGAAGTCGATATTTTTCAACTCTTGAAGCAGTTCAACGAGCGTATGACAATTATTGTTGTCTCCCACGATATAGGATTTATTTCTGAATATGTAACACGTGTTGCTTGCTTAAACAGAACACTCGTTTGTCATGAAACCTCCGAATTAACCGGTGAATCAATCGAAAAGTTATATGGTAGTCACGTTAGCATGATCGAGCATAATCACTGATGGAATTTGTCTTAGCACTTTCGGATCAACACTTTTTACGCTACGCATTGATAGCAGGTTTGTTAGCAAGTATCGGTTGCGGTGTAGTTGGAACGTATGTTGTTGTTCGTAACATTGGTTATCTTGCTGGGGGGATTGCACATGCTGTTTTAGGTGGAATGGGGATCGCATATTTTCTCGGACAACCGCCTTTGGGTGGCGCTATTCTTACAGCTTTATTGGCCGCTTTGTTAATTGGCTGGGTGAGCCTACGATGGAAGCAAACTGAAGATAGTTTGATCAGTGCATTATGGGCGGTCGGGATGGCTGTTGGCATTATTTTCATTTCACAAACGCCAGGTTATAACGCAGATCTGATGAGTTATTTGTTTGGTAATATTTTACTGGTTTCAAAATCTGATCTATTTTTGATGGCAGCACTTGATCTGGTTATTTTGATCTGTGTGAGTCTATTTTATAAACAGTTTCAGGCTGTTACATTCGACGAAGAATTTTCCAGGCTACGTGGAGTACATGCAGAGATATATTATCTGCTTTTATTGTGTTTGGTTGCATTAACCGTTGTGTTACTAATTAGAGTGGTCGGTTTGATCTTAGTGATTGCCTTACTGACATTGCCTGCCGCAATTTCGCGTCAGTATTTTGGAACTTTGTTTAAAATCATGTGTTTATCTATCATAATAGGCGGCATTTTAACGTTGAGTGGGTTGGCAATTTCATATGAACAGGATTTGCCATCAGGTGCGACGATCATTTTGATCGCTGGAATTGTATTTTTCGTTTCAACCATTGCAACCAAATTTTGGAGAGGAGTTGCTGCTAAACGGTTGGATTAAAAATTATAGAAGTTGAAGAAGGGATGTGCATATTATGAAAAAATTATTACTTATATCATTATTAGGTTTATCAGGTGTATTAACCACCGGATGTGCAACTAATCCTGTTACTGGGAAATCTGATTTTGTTACGATTTCTGAGGATCAGGAAATAGCCATGGGCCGTCAAGGGCACGCAGAAGTGATGAAGCGCTATACGCTTTATGAAAACCCAGAGCTGCAAGATTATGTCCAGCGTGTCGGCAGAAAACTAGCCGCTGAGAGTCACCGACCTGAGCTGGTGTATCGATTCCATGTATTAGATAGTACAGAAATTAACGCATTCGCTCTTCCAGGTGGTTATATCTACATCACACGTGGTTTGATGTCTTACTTAAATTCAGAAGCAGAATTTGCTGCCGTATTAGGACATGAGATTGGTCATGTCACTGCCCGACATAGTGTCAGACAGGCAAGTGCAGCACAGGTTGCAGGAATTGGTGCAACAATTGGTGCGATTTTTCTTCCTCAATTACGAACCCAGGCAGGGCAGCAAGTCGTTAATATCGCTGGTGGCGCGTTATTGAGTGGTTATGGTCGGCAACATGAGTTGGAGTCAGATCGATTAGGCGCAGAGTATCTCGCGCGTACAGGTTACACACCACAAGCGATGCTAGACGTAATTTCTGTTCTGAAAAATCAACAGGTGTATGATCAAACTTTAGCCAAGGAAGAGGGGCGAGAGCCTCGGCAATATCACGGCGTTTTCGCATCTCATCCTGATAATGACACACGCTTGCAAGAAGTGGTTGCCTCCGCTAATCAATACCAGAAAACAGGTAATGAGATCCGAAACCAATCAGAATATCTAGCATTGTTAGAGAATCTGGTTGTTGGTGAGAGTGCAAGAGAAGGTGTACTTCGGGACGGTAATTTTTACCATCCTGAAATAGGATTTGCGATGAGCTTCCCTAAAGGATGGAAGGTACAGAATTTACCTGATCGACTAGTTGCCAGCTCGCCTGATGGTGGTGCAATTTTGCAAGTGGGTGTAGAGGATATCAATAAGCGAATATCACCACGAGAATTTATGCGCACAAGATTGAAACTCGATTCGTTAAAATCAGAAGGTAAGCTTAATCCAGATGGTCTAGAGGGTTACAGTGCTGTGGCACCGATAAAAACCAGTTTTGGAACACGTGATTCAAGATTTAATGTGATCTATTTGAATGATAGTGCTTTTATTTTGGCTGGAGTGGTTAAAGAGGAGAGCCAGATACCTGCTTACGATAAAGCTTTTCTAGCATCGGCCAAGAGTTTTCATCGAATTACAAACAAAGAAAGAGAGCTCGCTAAACCGCTCAGATTACATATGATCAAAGTCGAACCGGGAATGACCATAGCAAAATTGGCCAGGCAGACACCTTTTACTGATCATGCGGAACAAAGACTTAGACTATTGAACGGACTATTCCCCACTGGTGAGGTTAAACCTGGACAGATAATTAAAATGGTGAGATGAGGAGATTTGGAACTTTATATTTAAGTGCTAGTCATATATAGCACGTTCTATTTTTATTGAACGCTCCCATCCTCCCTCCCTGGATGGGAAAATGGTTTGGTTATCCCCAATTGAACCTTGTTTAGCCCTGGAACTAAGTTCCGGGGCTTTTTTTTATATGAGGTGGGCGTGTTTTCAGTCGCTTAGTTTATTCAACAGTAATTGTTATTTTATCTGAAACAACAGGCGGATTATGTGGAATATGCAAATGATTACCCAAAATCAATTGCAGTGTGTGTTTGCCTTTGCTGAGTTTAATAGTCGTTTCAGTTTGACCACCGCCAAAATGAATCACGTTACCGCCTAGTGGTTGATCCAATGCTGGTAAGCATTCGCCATCAATAATTAAATGATGGTGCCCGGTGTTTGCTTTATCAAAGCCTGCAGGTGCAATGCCCATCTCTTTTAAACCGAATTTAATTGTTACTTGTTCTCCAACAGTTTCACCATTGTTGGGTGAAATGATATATGCCGATGCACCTTGTGGTGAAGCGGATTGTAAAGATTCTGTCGCTTGAACCAGTGATCCAATTGAAAGTATGCAACTTAGGAAGATTTTAATGAGATTTTTCATATTTTTGACTCTTGTAAAGTAATAAAGTAGTTTTGCTTTATGTTGTTGGAAAGTATGAGCGGGATGGGTGTCTGGAAGTTCCTTAAGCCTGCTCAAACCACTCATCCAGTAATGTATATAATTCATCCAGGCCGGTACGCTTTGTGGCAGAAAAAAGTTGCAAACTGTGGATTTCATTTAGCATCGATTGAACGTTGAATAAGGTTTTTTTAGCCTCGTTATTACTTAATTTATCGGCTTTAGTGAGCAGGATATGCACTGGCAAATCAATATGATCGCACCAGCTCAGCATGGATTGATCAAATTCTTTCATGGGATGGCGAATATCCATGAGCAGAATAACACCTCTAAGTGATTCTCGTGATTTGAGGTAAGTAGGCAATACTTGCTGCCAATGATCTCTTAGTTTTTTACCAGTTTTTGCAAAGCCGTAACCAGGCAGATCAGCTATTCGACAATCCTCGTCGAGATCAAATAATACAATTTGCTGTGTTCTTCCTGGTGTTTTACTCGTGCGTGCGAGGCTTTTTTGTTGGGTTAGCGTATTGATAGAGCTGGACTTTCCGGCATTTGATCGACCTGCGAAAGCAACTTCAATACCTTTATCAACGGGAAGTTGTTTGAGTGTATGTGCACTGTCCATGTAATGGGCCTGTCGATAAAATTTTTCAGGTGTATGTTTACTCATGTAACTTTGGATTCCATCCAGATCAAACTTGCCATGCGTCCTGTTTTCGCACCATCGCGTCGATGTGAGTAAAACAGATCTGCATCACGATAGGTGCAATATTGTCCGCCGTGGATCCGTTCTATTCCTTGTGCTTTTAGAATTAACATTGCGATCCGATAGAGACTGACTAACCAGTGATTTCGACTGGTTGGTATGAAAGTATCTTGTTCTAGAATACTTCCGATGTGATCAAAGGCAGATTTCACTTCAGCATCGATTTCGTAATTTCTTGCACTTATTGCTGGCCCCATCCAGACCATGAGTGATTTGGGCGATGAAGAAAACATGGGAATTGTTTCTTCGATAATTCCGGCTGCGAGTCCGCGCCATCCGGCATGAAGTGCCGCGATTTCTGTTCCTGTTTCATTACTGATCAAAATCGGCAAACAATCTGCTGTGAGTATGCCGCAAACAATACCTGGTTTAGTTGTGAAAACACCATCCGCAATATTGTTCACTGTACTTTTTTTATCAGGCTTATGGTTATCAAGGTTGAGAATTTTATTTCCATGTACTTGTTTTAACCAAAAAGGTTCCGATGGTAAGTTGCGTACATCCACTAAATGTTTACGGTTAATTTGGACTATATTTGGATCATCCTCGACGTGGTTACCCAAGTTTAGAGAGTCATAATAACCTTGGCTATAGCCATATAGTCTAGTGCTAGTTCCAGCATATAAATTCGTGGGTGCAGGCCATTTGGATTCGATCCACGCTGGTTGTTGTTCAAGTATATCTGTCATGCAGTTTTTTGATTGGTTAGTTTGATAATCAAGTTTTTCATATCATCTGGTAAAGGTGCGATCCAATTTAGGACTTCTTTTGTTGCCGGATGTTCTAGTGTTAATTGTGTTGAGTGAAGCGCTTGTCGGTTAAAGTTTGACAATACTTTGACCAGATCCTTTGCCAAATCTTTATGTGGCTTTGACCGGCTACCATAGACTGGGTCACCTACAATTGGGAAGTTGATATGTGCCAAATGAACTCTAATTTGATGCGTTCTACCAGATTCTAATTGTACTTTGAGATGCGTGTGTGCAGGAAATTTTGATTCGCAACGATAATGTGTTTTTGCGTTTTTCCCGTTTTCAACGACAGCCATTTTTATTCTTTGTGTTGGGTGTCTACCGATGGGTGCATCAATGCTTCCATCTGATAAAACTATTCCGTTAACAATCGTCTGGTATTCTCGTTTTAAAGAACGTGTTTGTAGTTGATCTACAAGAGAGGTATGTGCTCTTAACGACCGTGCGACAACCATAATACCAGTAGTGTCTTTATCTAACCGATGTACGATGCCCGCTCGGGGTAGGTTTTCGAGTTTTTGATCGTAATGTAACAATGCGTTGACGAGCGTACCATCCGGATTACCTGCACCGGGGTGAACAACTAAATTTGCTGGCTTGTTGATGATAATCAGGTCATCGTCCTCATAAATTATGTCTAGCGGGATATTCTGTGCTTTCCACTCTATTTTTTGTTCAGGTTCCACCCAAATTTCAACCTGTTCTCCACCATATATCGTCATGGTCGGTCGAATTACCTTTTGATCTATGTGTACCTTTCCATCTAAAATCCAGCTTTTTAAGCTAGATCGAGAATAATCCGAGAAAATTTCAGCCAGTGCACGATCTAGCCGCCATCCGTCGTAACTTTCAGGGATAGTAGCAGTCAAATAAAGTTGTTCAGACATAAACGAACGAGAGTGTATCAGGAAGCACTCCTTATGCGCTAAAATATTGCTATGAATTTAATTATTAATAATACGATCAAAAAATCACTCATACTCTTTTTTGTGCTGGCGCTTTCGAGTTGCTCGCTGTTTCCTGAGAAAAAAAGCGATGATGAAACAGAAAGTTGGTCTGCGGAACGGCTTTATTATGAGGCTAAAGATTCATTGGAATTAGGTTATTACGTTGAAGCCGTAGGTTATTATCAAAAACTTCAGGCTCGATATCCGTTTGGAAAATTTTCAAGACAAGCACAACTTGACCTGGCCTATTCGTATTACAAGCAAGATGAATCTGTTGCTGCAATAGCTGCTTGTAATCGTTTTATTAAGCTCTATCCAACACATCCAAGAGTCGATTATGCCTATTATTTGAAAGGACTTTCCTTATTCAATCAAGGCAAGGGTTTAATAGAGAGATATATCCCTAAAGATGACTCACAACGTGACCCAGGAGCTGCTTTGGGCGCCTTTAGAGAGTTTTCTGAACTGGCAAAGCGTTATCCAAACAGTGATTATGTACCTGATGCTCGTCAGAGAATGGTTTATTTGCGAAATGGGCTTGCGCAGCATGAAGTGAATGTGGCGGAATATTATATGCGTAGGAATGCCTTTGTCGCTGCGGCAAACAGGGCGCGTTATGCGGTTGAGAATTATCAACAGGCACCGGCTATTCCTGATGCACTTATATTGATGGCAAAGGCCTATAAAGTGCTGGGAATGACGGATTTATCTAATGATGCAATTCGTGTTCTAGAGGAGAATTTTCCTAAACATCCCAAGATTGTCGAAGTTCAAGCTATAAGGATAAAGTAACAAAAGCTGGAATGATTATTTGATCAGGGAAGGCGTTTCTTTGTGCTCTTCTGCTATATCATCTGGATCTTCGTGTATTAAGATTTCAGAATTAGGAAAAACGGCTTTTATTTGAGTTTCTACTTCTTCTGAAATTTGGTGGGCTTTTTTTAATGATAATGTTCCACTTAATTCTAAATGTAGTTGTATAAATAAGGTCTGACCAGATAGACGAGTTCTAAGATCATGCATATTTATGATTTCAGAATGGTTGCTCACGATAGAAATTATCCTTTCGCGATCTTCATCTGATACTTCGTGATCCATTAGGTGATCTATGGATTGTTTGACTATCCTCCATGCGTTATAGAGTACAAAACAAGAAACTCCTAAACCCAAAACCGGATCGGCCTGAACCCACCCAAAATTAGTATTTAGTACTAATGCTAGAATAACGAAAAGGTTGACTAGAAGATCACTCAGGTAATGTAAAGAATCAGCTCCAATGGCGAGGGAATTGGTTTTTTTTACAACGTAATGTTGATATTTAACAAGTCCAAAAGTTAGGCATATTGATATTACCATCACGATAATTCCAATGGAGGAATGAGTAACTGCTTGCGGATTTAGAAGTCGACCACCTGCTTCAAAAGTAAGGAAAAAAGCTGATCCGGAAATAAAAGCAGCTTGACCAAGACCTGCTATGGCTTCAGCCTTTCCATGGCCAAAGCGATGTTCATGATCTGCTGGTGTTAGTGAATGGCGTATCGCAACCAAGTTAATAATCGAAGCCGCCGCATCCAGAAGAGAATCAACTAGCGTGGCTAATAAAGCAATGGAATTTGTTAGTAGAAAGGCAACAAGTTTGAGAACGATCAAAAAGCAAGCAACACTAATAGACGCGATAGATGCTTTTCTAATTAAATTCGAATTTTCATCATCTAGCATTCGTTAAATATAACATTTTAATGCTTTTCGCAATAAGGGATGTTTATGACTTATTAACTCAGGATGCTGTGACAAACGTGGAGGGGGACATTTGGGAGTTGATTCTCTAGGAAAACAATATACAGGACATTCAACTTAAATATTGAACGCCCTGTATGTTTTATTTCTAACGCATATTATATGCCTGAGCGACATTAATCTGGTTTGATTAGATCCCAAGTAAGGTCGCCGAGAGTATTTACACCTTGATTTGTAATTATTGATACTCCATCCATATGGTAGTGATGGTTAAACCCGAAGACTTCATTACGCCAGAAAATATCATCTTTACCATCTCCATTATAGTCAGCAACGGCTTCAATGTTCCATGCAAGAGCGGTAAAGGCTACATGTTGTCCCGGTCCACCATTAGTTGAATTTACGATAGTAATACTATTCATAAGATATATCCATACTCGACCATTAGTATTATTTCTCCATAGAATGTCGGTTATACCATCGTTATTGAAGTCTCCAACACTTGGAATATCCCAGTTTTCACTAGTGAAAGCAACATGTTCGCCAGCACCTGCACCATTGATTATAGTATTACCATCCATAAGGTACATCCAAACGCGTCTATTTACATCATGACGCCACAGGATATCTGCCTTGTTATCATTGTTGAAATCCCCGATACCGGCAACCTTCCAATTTAAATCATTGACCGTATTAACAGACTGTTCTCCGGTTACGGTTGAATTGGACATGAAAGCGACACGGTTTTCTCCAGTAACTTTATTACGAATAAGAATGTCATCGAAGTTGTCGTTATCAAAGTCGCCTACACCTACAATGTCCCAGTTAAGATCTGTTGTTAAGCCGGTTATGGCAATGGTACTCAATGGCGCTGCACCATTCATAAAGGTGATCTGCGAAGCCCCTGTAGTTTTATTACGCCACACAATGTCAGATTTTATGTCATTATTGAAATCGCCAATACCCAGAGCTTCCCAGTTAGTATCATTCAGTACGTTTAGCGCGGTATCAGATGCCACAATTAGGCCATTCATAAGATAGACTTTATTGGCTGCGGACACGCTGTTACGCCAAAGGACATCTGAGGTGCCATCTCCATCAAAATCGTTACGCCCTTTTAGTCGTGATACCAGACTAATATCATTAGGGAACAGGTAGATATCACTAACATTTGATGAGTGGGTATCTGTAGGAACTAGGCTACCTTCAGCTGTAAAAACAATGAAACTGCCATCCGATGAAAGGTTGGCTGTAGTATTGGCACCAGTAGCTTCAGCCCCAGTTGAATGAAGACTCACTCGTGTTGTTACGTTAGCAACAAGATCGTGGAGAAAAATGTCGTTGTTGCCATTTGTGTCACCTGGAACTAAATTTGTTGCAATACTATGAAAAACTACAAACCGTCCGTCAGTTGAAATTTCAGGCTCTCTGCTGGTTCCATCACCTTGGACACCGTTCGATGAAACACTAACACGAGTATACTGTCGCGATATTGTATCAAAAACAAATGCATCTCGTACACCATTAGTGTCTCCCGGTACAAGATCTCTTCTAAAACTTTCAAAAGCGACACGAACACCATTGGCAGAAACTGAAGGAAACCGACTGTCTGTGAATCCACGGCTATCTGCTGAACCGTTTGTAATTGGGATAGTAATACCTGAATCCATATTGCGAAGGAAAACATCTCTTACAGTATCATTCGGGTTACCACCTAGATTACTTGCATTACTAGCAAATACGACTACATTACCAAAATTAGATATGTCTGCATCAAGACTTCTACTATTACCTTTACCATTGGCTCCAGTACTAACGAGTTCAGTTGTTCCTGTTGCTATTTCGTAGCGGAATACATCTGAACTAAATCTTGTGGTCGTAGCATCGGTATCCACAGCCAGAATATTATTAGCCAAACTTTCATAGACAATAAATTGCCCATTTGCTGAGATAGAAGGTAGTGTACTTTGACTATTTCCAGAGGTACAAGCACCACCACATGAGGTATTTCCACCAGCCACACTTATTAATCTTGTTGTGTTATTAACCATGTCACGTAAAAAGATTTGTTGAGGGCGTTCACAATTAAGATTCAGTGAATCTCCAGGGTTAGATGGAACGGGACATCCGGCAGGAATAAGTGCCGCATCAGGATCTGCTATAAGTCCAGAATAAGTATCACTGGTTAGATTTTGAGCTCGACTTGCATAAACAATAAAGCGACCGTCGTCGGACATATCGGAAAATACACTTCCAGCATCAGCGGTAGCTCCACTAGCGCCCGATGCTCTACTGACTAGCTCTGTTGTTCCCATTGTTCGATCACGCCGGAATATATCTTGTGTAGTCCCATTAGTGTCGTCACTAGTAATATCTGATGCATTACTCTCAAAGACAACATAACGCCCATCAGATGATACAGAAGGTTCTCTACTCGGTTGATTGGTGTTAATCGTACCAGTAACTGGTCCCAGACTAATGCGCTCTATAGCTATTGCGCTTGATGATGTGAATGATGCTAGAAGTAGCACAATATGTGATATGTTGGGTTTCATGTTATCCATCCTCTGGTAGTTGTTGTTTTTTTCGAAACAAAATAGATACCCATACTAATGTGGGAAATCAATCAAACTTCGGCTCCTGATGCTAATGTTAAACGAATACTTTATGCACAGGCTATTGTAAATTTGTAATATTTTGTAGAATTATGAAAAGTAGCCAAAAATTAGTTCTATGGACTAACTATCATTGGTGATTGGACAGAGGAATAAAAATATAGTTCTCTATAATAAAGATTGAACAGTGAATTTTCTCAACAGATTTTCGAAATTTAGTGATATGTTTCCAATTGATTATTAATTACTTGTCAAAATTAGGTATACCATTAAGCTCTGGTTTACTGTGATCGAAGAAACTGGACAGTAAGATTACGAGTGAGGAGAAGGTTTATGAAACACACCAAGCGTTTTTCATTATTAGGTTTTTGTCTATTCATGGTTGCATGCGTAACTGTCAACGTCTATTTTCCTGCGGCGGCAGCTGAGAAAGCCGTAGATAAGTTTGTGAAAGAAGTATATGGCGAAGAATCAAAAGTTCCAGAAGATCAAGAAGGATCTGATGGATTTCAAGAAGATAACACTTCTTCTGAAAAGAGACTTCCTGATATGATAGAGGCAGGTTTTGCAGGTTTGATTGAGATTGTGATCCCTGTTGCAATTGCAGCCCAACCAAACATTGATATCGCGACACCTGCAACAAATAAGCTAAAAGGATCTATGACCGCACGTCATCAACAACTTGCACCATTTTATGCAAGCGGTGCTGTTGGTATGACAGGAAATGCTTTGCTTGTTGTGCGAGATGCAAAAGCGATCTCTCTCAAACAAAGGAATACGGTCAAACAGTTTGTTGCAGATGAAAATCGTGATCGTAACCAGCTTTATAAAGAGATTGCTGTTGCTAATAAGCATCCTGAATGGGAAGGCGAGATACGTAGTTTGTTCGCTAGACGATGGGTTGCAAATGCTCCTGGTGGTTGGTGGTATGAGAATGGTGGCTGGCAGCAGAAATAGCAGCCAATAAATTTCATAGAATTTTTACTATCAAGAAGATGCTTGATGCAATATCCTGCCACCGTTTTTTTATTGGAAATATCAAAGTCACATGGCACGCCGACGTAAACGATTATCCCGAGATCCTATAGAAGCATCTGTTGATACCCTCTCGCACGAAGGAAGGGGAGTTGCTAACTGTAATGGAAAGGTAACATTCATTGATGGTGCGCTACCAGGCGAGAAAGTGACCTTTCAACTAACCAATCGACGCAAAACATTCGATGAAGGTAAAGTTATTGAGGTTCTAGAGCCTTCGGATGATCGTATTGAAGCTAAATGCCAACATTATGGAATTTGTGGTGGTTGTAGCCTGCAGCATTTGAGTTCCGAAGATCAAATCAAACATAAACAGTCTGTATTATTAGAACAGTTTGAGCATATTGGTAAGGTATCACCTGATGAAGTTTTACCACCACTGAAATCACCGCTCTGGGGGTATCGCCGAAAAGCTCGGTTGGGCGTTAAATACGTGCCTAAAAAAGGAGGCGTGCTTGTTGGTTTTCGCGAAAAAGCCAGTCCCTATCTTGCGGACATGACCCAGTGTGAAATTCTTGATCCATCGGTAGGCTATCGTTTGATGGCGTTGCGCGAAGTGATAGCAAGCTTGACAGTTAAAGAACGCTTACCACAAATTGAAGTTGCTATTGGTGATCAGGAAAAGGGTTTGATTTTTCGCCATTTAGATCCATTAACTGAAGATGATCGAGTGAAACTATCAAAGTTTGGAGAAACGCATCAATTTGTTATCTATTTACAACCAAAAGGACCGGACACTGTTCATCAGATTTTTCCGGAAGTGCAAATTGATTTAAGTTATCAACCCGGTAATGATGAACCCATCTTGCATTTCTTACCATCGGATTTTACACAAGTGAATGCGTCTATTAATAAAAATATGATTGCGTGTGTTTTAGAAATTATGCAGCCAGATAAAAACGATCGTATTCTGGATTTGTTTTGCGGACTGGGTAATTTCTCCCTTTCTATCGCAAAGCGAGCCGCTTATGTTTTAGGTGTTGAAGGCGAAGCTGGATTAGTAAAACGTGCCGAAGAAAATGCCCAACGAAATCAACTCGACAATGTTGAGTTTGTTTGTGCTGATTTGACGAAGAACGATCAAGTAGAAACAATTGAAGCTGGAAACTTTAATAAAGTATTGCTTGACCCTGCGCGCAGTGGCGCACAAGAGATCATAGAAAAAATGAGTTTCTCAGGTGTTGAACAAGTAATCTACGTTTCATGCAATCCTGCAACATTGGCAAGAGACGCGGGTGTTTTGGTGAAAGAAAAAGGATATAAAATGATCAAGGCTGGGATTATGGATATGTTTCCGCACACCACGCATGTAGAATCAATCGCTGTTTTTCAACGTGTTAAAAAAGCTTAAAAACCTGTCGAATTTTTTAATACTATTCTTACTATTTTTTGTTTCGAGTTCTACTGATCACACCTCATCAGAAAATATCCATTTTGGTTTATCGACAGATCTTGTAACACTTGATCCTCGTTTTGCGACGGATGCTATTTCAAATCGAATCAATCGTCTTATATTTATAAAAAGTTGGTTAGTTTTGATCAAAACTATCAAGCCATTCCTGATCTTGCAACGTGGAAAAAATATCAAAAAAAAATACTAATTCACTTTAGGAGAACTTGAGCGTCACTTTCATGAGGTACAAAACTGACGTCGGAAGATGTTCGAATTTCCTATGAGTCAGTAATAGATAAAAAAACAACTTCTCCACATCGTGGTGTTTTACAGATGATAGAAAGAATCGAAACGCTTGATAATGAAACGATTAATTATTTATCTAAATAAAGTTGATCTGTTCTTTTCAGGACGGTTAACTTTAGGCATCTTGTTGGCACATTTGATCAAGTAAAAACACAGGTTTAATAAACAACCTGATAGAAGTGGGCTGATTAAATTTATGCTATGGCCTCAATCTAAAAGTTTATTATCGTAAAAGATTTCACTGTTCGTGTATTAAAATTGGTTCGCGAGGAATTGGATTTATTTCAAGGAGGTATTCCACAAGAAATGTTAGGTTGGTTGGAAAAATAGTCTAAAGTGGTTATCAAACAAAACCATTGGTGATTACAATGGTTTATTTACAATTAAAAAACTGATTAGCGACCCGTAGGATAATATAGATGCATATTGAAATAAGTATTTCTGATCAGAAGCTTTGGTTAAAAGAGGAAGAAAAAATACTTGCAGAGTATCTTGTTTCGACTGCAAAAAATGGTAGCGGTGAAATAATGCACAGCGAATGTACCCCGAGAGGTGTGCACGAAGTTGTGGAGTTATTTGGTGCTGATCAAGCCAGAAATACTGTTTTTGTTGGACGAGAAAAAACGGGCGAAATTTATACTCCATCTTTAAAACAGAAACATCCAGATCGTGATTGGATTTTGACAAGAATAATTCGATTGGCAGGTTGCGAGCCAGGAAAAAATCAGGGAGAGGAACTAGATACTTATAATCGATATATTTACATTCATGGCTCTCCTGACGATGTTGAAATGGGTAAACCAGGTTCACATGGCTGTGTCAGGATGAAGAATGAGGAGGTGATCGAATTATTTGATCAAATCACTATAGGGACAAAAGTGATAATTAAAGAGAATTTTTAGGGTTTATTTAGTTAAGTGGCTATTTTAAAGGAAAACCAGACCAGAATAGGAATTGATCTTGGTGGTACTAAGATTGAAATTATTGCCTTAAATAATTCTGGAGAAATTATCCATCAACGACGCGTTGCAACGCCAACAGGAAACTATGCAGAGACGATAAATGTAATTGCTAGTTTGGTCATTGAATTTGAACAGGAATTTAATTGCCAGGCATTGGTTGGAATCGGTATGCCCGGCACAATATCGTCTGCTACTGGCAAAGTGAAAAATTCGAATTCAGTTTGTTTCAATGGGAAACCGTTTAAAGAAGATCTTGAATTGCGACTAAACCGATCAATCAAGCTTGAGAATGATGCGAATTGTTTTGCACTTTCAGAATCCATTGACGGTGCGGCAGCCGGAGCAAAGGTAGTGTTTGGTGTTATTTTAGGGACCGGAGTTGGTGGTGGGTTGATAGTCAATCAAGAAGTTATCAGTGGACCTAACTCGATAACAGGTGAATGGGGACATAACTCGTTACCTTGGCCTGGCGAAGATGAATCTTTAAACCTAGTGAGTTGTTATTGCGGTAAAAAAGGTTGTATTGAAACCTGGCTTTGTGGAAATGGTTTGTCGAATATTTATGATCGTTTATCTAGTCAAAGATATTCTGCAAAAGAAATAGTTGAAAAAGCCAATGGTGGGGATAAATATGCCCAAGAGGCTTTACTTGAATATACTCGACGGCTGGCAAAGGCTTTGGCCTTTGTGATAAATGTAATAGATCCTGATGTGATAGTTTTGGGTGGTGGCTTATCGAATATTAAACAAATCTATACCAGCGTTCCTGATTTGTTGGACGAGTATGTCTTTTCTGATCGGGTCGATACGCTGTTAGTTTCTGCGAAGTTTGGTGATGCGAGTGGCGTTCGCGGGGCGGCTTGGCTTAATAATGATCTTTTGAAAAATTAAGGATTTACAATCCTTTACAGACTTGTGTGGCGTAGTTCAAATAGTATGGTAGGTAGAGAGGATAGATAAACTCAAAAATAAATAATACTCCTCTCTGTTTAGAAATATGGTTACCTACCCGGAAGCGGCTCAATCTTTCCCCCCTATAGAGCAAGCCCGGGTATTTTTTACATCCAAAAACTGAATTAGTGTTCGTCAGAGGCATATAAACCTCTGTATGAAGTACTAAACCCTAGTGAATCCCTAGTGTTTTACTGCATCTGCACTTTCAGCAACGCGTTCTAGTCGGTAACCGTGTTGATAAATGGAAGTCAGACGCCAACCTTCTTCAGGGCTTATTCCAAGTTTGCCTCGGATACGACTAACGTGCGTATCAACGGTTCGAGTGTTGATAATTGGGTTTCGACCCCAGACATTTTCTAAGATGTGTGCTCGTGACATAACACGTCCCTGATTACGAAACAGAAATAATGCCAGTTCATATTCTTTTTGTGTCAGTTCGATCGCATTTCCATCTCGTTTGATACAACGGTTGGTTTTATCGATTTGGAAAGGCTCAAGATCAATCACTTCCTCATCATCATTGATAGAAGCTGAGCGTCGTTCAACAGCTTTCATTCTAGCCAGTAGTTCACGTTGCTTGATAGGCTTGATCATATAATCATCAGCACCCGCTTGCAGGCCACTAACAATATCGTCTTCTCGATCCATTGCTGTACAAAACATAATAGGTACTGGCCAATCTATATTTTCGCGGATCCATTTAAGAACCTCTATCCCACTCATTTCTGGTACTAACCAGTCAAGGATGAGTAAATCGTAACTATCATTTTTGATCTGACGGATAAATTTGTGGCTACTGTTAAAATGATCAACTCGATGACCAGCATTTGTTAACCACTGTACAAGTAAGTTTGCATGATCAATATCGTCTTCTAGAAGTGCTACTCGCATGTGTAATTCCCCTGTTATATTTAGCAATAATGCATTATTTTACGAAATCTTACAAATGGTTCTAACATGTAATTCTAGCTCACATGAGAATGGTGACAGAGAATGCAGATTAAGGTAGTTTTAATATTCTGAGCTAAAGGTTCGATGATGGAGAATAGTATGGGACAGAAAAATCGTGAGAAGGTAATCAAAACGGATGAAGAATGGCAAGAAGTGCTGAATAAAGAGCAATATGAGGTGTGTCGTAACCATGGTACCGAAAGGGCATTTACAGGTGAGTATACAGATTGCCATGATAATGGAACTTATTGTTGTATTGCTTGTGGTGAGCCTTTATTTGAATCAACTTCTAAATTTGATTCAGGTTGCGGTTGGCCAAGTTTTTCAATACCCATAACAGGGGACGGAATTATGGAAAAGAAAGATACTAGTCATGGAATGATAAGAACGGAAGTACTGTGTTCTGTTTGTGACTCTCATCTTGGTCATGTTTTTGAAGATGGACCTGCTCCTGATAATCTACGCTATTGTATCAACTCGGTTGCTCTTAATCTGAAAAAAGAATAATACCGGTTGTGCTTCGAATTCAACTTTAAGCAAAACAAAAAAAGTTTGTTTTTTATTGGTGTTTTTAAAATATCTTTACTGGAACAGGGATTAAAGGCTGGGGTTTTTTTGCCGCTAAGTTTGTTCATAACAAAATACATTAAACCTCGGAACCGATAAGATAAATGTACGAGCATTTTTTTAATTTACGTAGTAGCCCATTTAAGTTGAGCCCGAACCCCGATTTTTTTTATGATAGCTCGGGTCATAAGCGCGCACTTTCCTACTTACGTTTTGGTGTTAGTAGAGAAGAAGGTTTCATAATTATTACTGGTGGAGTTGGTGTCGGTAAGAGTACCCTTGCAGGCACTTTACTTTCAGAACTTAACCCCGATGAGATCGTCGCCGGCCAATTGGTTTCTACTAGTGTTGGTCCAGCAGGTATTTTAGGTTTGGTTTGTAATGTGTTTGGCTTACCTTATAGCGAAAAAACGTCCAAACCAATGTTACTGAAAATGATCCAGAAATTTTTGCTCGCCTGTCATGATAGTAATCGAAGAGTGTTGCTTATTGTCGATGAAGCTCAGAATTTACCGATAAAAACCATTGAAGAATTAAGAATGTTGTCAAATTTTATGGTCGATAATGCGCCATTATTACAGACATTCCTGCTTGGGCAAGCCGAATTTAGAGAGACTGTTTCTGGGCCAGGAATGGAACAATTGCGGCAACGTGTGATTGCTTCATACCATTTAAAACCGCTTGCAGAGGGGGAAGTTTACGAATACGTTTATCATCGTTTGAAGCATGCTGGTTTTACTGGTTATGAAATTTTCACAAAAGATGCTTGCTTGGAAATTTATAAACATACCAGTGGAATTCCAAGAAAGATCAATGTGTTATGCGATCGCGTGATGTTGTTAGGTAGTTTGGAAGAAAATCATATTCTTGATGTCGGGATGGTTTTAGCCGTTGTTAATGAACTTGCCGAAGAACCAACAGCATTTCAGAATACAACTGTCATACACAGTAACCTCTAAGCTTTCTGAATGAGTACATTTTAAGATCTGAATCTACTTTTTAATTCGTCGAACTAAACCAGTTTAACTTTCCACTCAGTTTCACGACGTTACCAATAATAATCAGTGTTGGTGGTTGTATCGTTTTATTTTCAATGAGGTAAGGCATAGTTTCTAGTGTACCAATTAAGGTTTTTTGATCCGCTGTTGTACCTTGTTCGATCAATGCTATGGGCATTTTTTGATCCATTCCGTGTGAGATGAGTTCCTCACAAACCTTTCGTAAACCTATCAAGCCCATATAAATTACGATGGTTTGGTTCTGATGTGTAAGAGAATCCCAGTTCAGGTCAACACTTCCATCCTTAAGGTGTCCCGTGACGAAGATACAAGACTGTGCGTAATCTCGGTGTGTTAATGGAATGCCTGCGTAACTGGCACATCCTGACGCAGCAGTGATGCCAGGAACAACTTGGAAGGAAATGCCTTCATCAGAAAGCGTTTCAATTTCTTCACCGCCACGGCCAAAAATAAAGGGATCACCTCCCTTTAACCGAATGACGTGCTTGCCTTCTTTTGCAAGGCGAACAAGCAACTCATTAATGTTTTCTTGTGGTAATGTATGTAGGTCTCGTTTTTTCCCTACATAAATCCGTTCAGCATCTTTTCTAACTAGGTCCACAATTTGATCAGAAACAAGCCGATCAAAAAGTACGACATCAGCTTGTTGCATCAACCGCAATGCTCTGAAAGTAAGCAGATCAGGATCTCCAGGACCGCAGCCGATTAAGGCAACATTGCCGGTTTCGACTAAAAACTGATCTGATTTTTCAATGAGATTTTCCAACTGATGTTGAGCTGCTTTTTCCTGACCAGAAAAGAGTAGTTCAGCAATTGAACTCTGTAAGATATGTTCCCAGAAATTTCGGCGTTGTTTAAGATCAGGGAATTTCTGTTTTACCTGATCACGATATTGGCCCATCAGAGACGCCAATTTTCCATAAGAAGAAGGGATCAACGTTTCCAGTTTTGCACGCAACAGACGTGCAAGTACTGGGGAATTACCACACGTGGAGATGGCGATTTGTACAGGCAATCGCTCAATAATGGAGGGCATGATAAACGTGCACAGATCTGGATCGTCGACGACATTAACCGGAATATTGCGTTTCTGAGCTAGAGTTGAAATGGATTTATTCAATTCTCTATCGTTGGTAGCTGCAATGACTAAGTGACATGTGTCAAGGTTTGACTCCGAAAATGCAGAGCCCTTATGCAGTACCTTGCCGACTTTTACCAGTGTCGATATTTCTTCACATACGTCTGGTGAAATCACAATAATTGTCGTTTCAGTCTTTAACAAAGCACGTATTTTTCTTAGCGCTATCTCGCCACCACCTACGACTAAACAGGTTTGATCTTTTAGTTTCAGAAAAACAGCTAAGTTTGGGGTAAACATCACCATATTATAACCATTTTGATGCTTATAAATGTGTACCTATCTTTCTAAAGTTTCACTTAGACACACCGATATATTGTGTAGTCAATTTCAAAATGTAGTGCTTAAATAAAGAGGAAGTTACAGTGGATTTAGCAACACTCGTCGGTTTTATTGTCGCAGTAGGTATCATTATGGCAGCCATGATAATGGGTGGCGGTATTGGTCCATTTATTGACATTCCTTCGCTATTGGTTGTGGTGGGAGGGACTGTTGGTGCAGTAATGATGAACTTTACACTGGGACAATTTCTGGGTGCGGTTAAAGTTGCTCTTAAGGCACTCATGTTCAAAATTGATTCCCCAGAAAATCTGATCGATATGGTTGTTGAAATGGCGAATGAGGCACGGACGGGTGGTTTGCTTGCATTGGAAGGCAAAGAAACCGAGAACGCTTTTTTATCAAAAGGTATCCAACTTATGGTCGATGGCCATGAGCCAGCTGTTGTTAAAGAGACATTAAAAGCAGAAATGAGCCAGGCTGAAGCAAGACATGAATCCGGCATACTCATCTTTACTACTATCGGGAATATGGCACCGGCGATGGGCATGATTGGAACACTTGTAGGGCTAGTGTTGATGTTAGGTAACATGAGTGATCCTGCTTCGATAGGACCTTCTATGGCGGTTGCATTGTTAACAACACTTTATGGTGCTTTGATAGCGAATGTGTTTGCCATACCAACGGCGGGGAAACTATCGTTACGCAAAGCTGAGGAAGTAATGATCCAATCAATGATTATCGATGCCGTGTCGGGAATTCAAGAAGGACGAAATCCACGTGTAATAGAAGAATTACTCAGAACCTACCAACATGGTTCAAAACGTCCGGCTGATGAAGGCTAATAAAAGTAATACCGACTAAGCAAATTAGGGATAAATAAGTGGAAGAAGAAGACGAGGTCAAATGTGACTGTCCCGCAGGAATACCTGCATGGGTAATGACATTTGCAGATTTAATGTCATTGCTAATGTGCTTTTTTGTGCTCTTATTGTCTTTTGCTGAAATGGATATTCAAAAATTCAAGCAAGTAAAGGGTTCCCTAAATGAAGCATTTGGAGTTCAAAGGCAAGTGTCGGCCAGTGAAATTCCTAAAGGAACCAGTTTGATCGCAGATGAGTTTAGTTCAGCGGCACCACAGTCTACATTGATTAACGAAGTACGTCAGGTCACCACAGATGATACAAAACAAACATTAGAATTCACTGATGCTTTAGAGAAATCTTCAGGAGAAGGTGAAAAACAACAAAAAGAAGCTGAGGTTAGTGAAGAGACGGCAAAAGATAGTTTGAAGCTTCAAACAGCACTTTCTGAAGAGATCGATAAAGGTCTGGTTGAAATTGAGACACAGCCAGGTGCAATTATTATTCGGATCAGTGAAAAAGCATCGTTTCCTTCTGGTGCCGCCAAAATAAGGAATAGTTTTATTCCCGTTTTAGAGAAACTACGTCAGGCTCTCTCGGAGGTTAATGGCAAGGTAAAGGTTGCAGGCCATACGGATAATCGACCCATTAAAACTGCAAGGTTTAGATCAAACTGGGAGTTATCGGCCTCACGAGCAGTGTCAGTGGTACATGAATTGCTTGCAGAAAAGATAATTCCACGCGAACGTTTTATTGTTGAGGGTCATGGAGATGCTCACCCTATCGTTGACAATGATTCAAATGAAAGCCGGGCAAAAAATAGACGTGTTGAACTCACAATTGTTCAAAATAATGATGCAAATGTGCAACAACAGATAAATGTGACAGGATCTGAGGATGAGACAGACCAAGAAGTAGAGCCGTTGTCAGAGCCTGACCCATTAGATGAGCTAACAACAAGTTAAGGATTATATACAATATGGAAGAAAGAAGAAGGTTTTATCGAATTGATGACAGCGTAGTTCTGAATTATCGTGCGTTTCCCGAGGATCAGATTGGCGAGGAAGTTTCACGGCTGAAATTATTGGGTTCACAACATCAATCGTTGCAGACATCGCTAGGGGGGCTTGAATTAAGATTAGATTTCTTACTTGAAGAAATCTCAGAGCCGCTGCCTGAAATTGCAGAAGCGCTTAAAATTATTAATCGTAAAATAAGCATACTTAGTCATTTAGACAATGCAAATGCTGAGACTGCGTTAGGTTTGCTTCCAGATAAATCTTCTGTAGAACCTCAAGCAGTTAATCTAAGTGGTAGTGGTCTTGCGTTCTTTTCTCCTACAAATTTTTCTAATGGAGAAACAATGGAAATCCAATTCATTTTACTCCCTGAATATTATGACATTAAGGCAATTGGCCGCGTTGTTAGTAGTCGTGAATCAGGCAGTGATGAACCAGAGAGAAAATTCGAAGTTGCTGTAGATTTCATATATTTAAATGAAAAAGATCAAGAATTTATCGTTTCTCACATACTACGTAAGCAAGGCGAAGAACTAAAGGAACAAAGAGAGCTTGAAAAAGTTGAAGTACCTAGTCAGGAAATGGAAATACACAGCTAGTTTTTGATACTACAGAAATAGTAAGAAACTTTTTCAGGAGTGAACAAGCGTCCACTCCTGAAAAGTCTTGTGTGAGATTAGCCTTCACCATCTGTTGTTGCAGCTTCTTTAACCTCATCGACCATTTTTCCAGCCCCATCCGCCATGTTAGAGGCAGCTTCTTTCGTCGCATCCATAGCGTCAGAAGCCATTCCCTTCGTCGCATCCATAGCGTCAGAAGCCATTCCCTTCGTCGCATCCATGGTGTCAGAAGCCATTTCCTTTGTCGCATCCATGGTGTCAGAAGCCATTCCCTTCGTCGCATCCATGGTGTCAGAAGCCATTTCCTTTGTCGCATCCATGGTGTCAGAAGCCATTTCCTTTGTCGCATCCATGGTGTCAGAAGCCATTTCCTTTGTCGCATCCATGGTGTCAGAAGCCATTTCCTTTGTCGCATCCATGGTGTCAGAAGCCATTTCCTTTGTGCTGTTTGCTGCTTCTTTGGCCTTTTCACAACCTGTGATCATTAATGCTGAAGTGAATGTTAATAAAACTAATAATTTTTTCATGATTCTCCCCCTATAAGAGATTATACTAAATTAAAGGCGGTAAATAATTTACCGACCTGAGATTACAATTTCGGAACAGTTACACCTGTTTGTCCTTGATATTTTCCATTTCTGTCCTTGTATGACGTTTCGCAAATTTCATCTGCTCCGAGAAACAAAACCTGCGCAACACCTTCATTAGCGTAGATTTTAGCTGGGAGAGGTGTCGTATTGGAAAATTCCAGTGTCACATGTCCCTCCCACTCAGGTTCTAGCGGCGTAACATTGACGATGATACCACAACGAGCATAAGTTGATTTTCCAAGGCAAATAGTCAAAACATCTCGTGGAATACGGAAATATTCAACGGTGCGGGCCAGGGCAAAAGAATTCGGTGGAATAATGCAAACGTCGGACTTGATATCGACAAAGCTATTGGGGTCGAACTCTTTTGGGTCGACGACGGCTGAATTGATATTGGTAAAAATTTTAAATTCATCAGAACAACGAATATCGTATCCATAGCTTGATGTTCCATAAGAAATAGCACGACCGTTAGTGCCTTCACGGATCTGATCCGTTTCGAATGGCTCGATCATGTTTTGTTCTTTAACCATACGGCGGATCCATGTGTCGGATTTAATACTCATTATTATTAACTCTTTGTAATTATTTGTTCTTAAAATTATTGATCATGACTCAATGACAATTTTAGGCATTTTCGCGGTGAAATCCCGAGGTTTTTGCGAGATAGAAACGGCAACCTGTCTAGCGATTTCCGTGAATGTTGCCGTGACGGGAGATGCTGGATCAGAAGCAACCGTTGGTTTTGCGTTGTCGACACCTTCTCGAATTTCGATAGCAAGCGGAATTTGGCCTAATAATCGAATACCGTACCGATCCGCCATGGTTTCACCACCACCACTGCCGAAAATCGCTTCTTCATGACCGCAGTTTGAGCAAACATGTGTACTCATATTTTCGATCACACCAAGGACATTAACAGATACTTTTTCAAACATTTTCAATGCTTTATTCGCATCGATCAATGAAATATCCTGCGGTGTTGTAACAATAACTGCGCCAGTGACAGGAATATTCTGACAAAGCGTGAGTTGAATATCACCGGTGCCCGGCGGAAGATCAATAACCAAATAATCCAGATCATCCCAATTTGTTTCTTTTAGCAATTGTTGCAGCGCAGAGGTTGCCATTGGCCCACGCCAGATAACCGGAGTATCATCACCATCTGTCATATTGCCCATAGAGACAGATTGAAGTCCAAGCGACTCCATAGGCTCCATGGTTTTGCCATCTTGGGAAGTGATTTTTCCATCAGCGCCAAGCATGGTCGGCAGACTAGGGCCATAAATATCCGCGTCCATCATACCAACGCGTGCGCCTTCTGCTTTGAGTGCAAGTGCAAGGTTCACGGCCATGGTCGATTTGCCGACACCGCCTTTTCCTGAGCCTACTGCGATAACATTTTTAACGCCTCTCAATGCTTCAACATTTTTCTGGACGGCGTGCGAGCGAATATTTGATTTGATGTTGACGAGAACATCGATTGCCGGAGCCTGATACTTAATTTTAGAATATATCTCTTCAGAAATGGCGTGTTTCATCCCTTCAATCGGAATGCCTAACTCCAGCTCAACCTTGATCAAACTTTCATTGATTGAAATATCTTTTACCATGCCAGCCGAAACAGGATCCGTTTCAAAATAGGGTAGGATATAGTCAGCCAGTACCGATCTAATCAGTTGTTCCGAAATTTTCGACATCTTTGTTAGTTTATCCTATAAATAAAGCATCGTATTCTACACCACAACCTTCAAGGAAACGTCATGCCGTGGTACCTTAGGCACAAATTTATCGGCTATAAAAAATAATGACAAAACAACAACGAAAAATTCTTGTAACCAGTGCTTTGCCCTATGCGAATGGACCAATCCATCTTGGCCACCTGGTGGAATATATTCAGACAGATATTTGGGCGAGATATCAGAAAATGTGTGGCCATGATTGTTACTACGTTTGTGCCGATGATGCACATGGGACGCCGATCATGCTCCGCGCGCAGCAGGATGGAATTACGCCGGAACAATTGATCGAAAAAATAAGCGAACAACATCAGCGTGATTTCGCTGATTTCTCGGTTGGTTTTGATAATTATTACACTACCCATTCAGCAGAAAACAAAGAACTTGCTGAAACGATCTATTTGAAACTACGTGAAGCCGGACATATTGATCGGCGAGTTATCAGTCAGGCTTACGATTCTGTAAAGGAAATGTTCTTACCTGATCGATTTATCCGAGGTGAATGCCCAAAATGTAATGCGACAGATCAATATGGCGATAACTGTGAAGTCTGTGGTTCAACTTATGATCCGACAGAATTAAAAAATCCGCTGTCCGTCGTCAGTGGTACAACACCGATCGAAAAAGAATCCGAACATTTCTTTTTCAAGTTGACCGATTTTGAAGCCATGTTGAAAGGTTGGATGAAGGCCGGGCATCTACAAACTGAAGTCGCTAACAAGCTCGAAGAATGGTTTGAGATTGGTTTGAATGATTGGGATATCTCACGCGACAAACCTTATTTTGGTTTTGAGATCCCCGATGCTCCGGGTAAATATTTCTATGTTTGGCTAGATGCACCGATGGGTTATTTCTCCAGCTTCAAAAATCTCTGCGATAAATCAGACATCGATTTTGATGAATACCTTGGAAAAGACAGCGCTGCTGAGCTTTACCATTTTATTGGTAAAGACATCATACGTTTCCACGGGCTTTTCTGGCCGGCGGTTTTATCAGGAGCAGGATACCGTACACCAACAGCGATTTTTGCACATGGATTTTTAACCGTTAACGGACAGAAAATGTCTAAATCTCGTGGCACGTTCATTATGGCACGAACCTATCTTGATCATCTTAACCCAGAATATTTACGTTATTATTTCGCAGGAAAATTAGGTAGTGGTATTGATGATCTTGATCTGAACATGGAAGACTTTCAGCTTCGAGTAAATTCAGATCTGGTTGGTAAGGTCGTAAACATTGCCAGTCGATGTGCCGGATTTATTACGAAACGATTTGATGGAAAACTCGGATCAGAAATAGAAAATTCCGAACTGATCAAAAAGATTACAGATGCGTCTGACAGTATAGGGCAAGCTTATGAAAGCCGTGAGTATTCGCGGGCGATGCGAGAGATAATGAGTTTGGCCGATCAAGTTAACCAATATATTGATGATCGAAAACCATGGGTAGTTGCGAAACAAGAAGGCGCCGATAAAGAACTACAGGCAATTTGTACCACAGGAATAAACTGCTTTTGTTTATTAATAAATTATTTAAAACCGGTCTTACCCGAGATGGCTGAAAGAACAGAGGATTTCCTTAATATCGAGCCAATGATATGGGCGAGTATTGATCAAATTTTACTTGATCATGAGATCAATAAATTTAAACCTTTAATGACGCGTGTCGAAGAAAAAGCGGTGAGCGCAATGATCGAAGATAGTAAACAAACCATGGAAAGTTCTCAGCCGCAAAAGGCTAAGTCTGAAGCCTTAATGAAAGATCCAATTTCTAGTGAAATCAGTTTTGATGATTTTGCCAAAGTCGATTTGCGTATTGCAAAAATTGTCAAGGCTGATCATGTTGAAGGTGCCGATAAACTATTACAACTTACATTAGATATTGGTGAAGAACGTAACGTTTTTGCTGGCATAAAATCGGCCTATAATCCTGAAGAATTAGAAGGAAAACTCACAGTAATGGTCGCTAATTTAGCGCCACGAAAAATGCGCTTTGGCCTTTCTGAGGGCATGGTTTTGGCCGCAGGGGCGGGCGGAAAAGATCTATTTATTCTTAATCCTGACGAAGGCGCACAGCCAGGAATGCGAGTAAAATGATTGTGGAAGTAGAGCAAAGCTCTGGGATCATTTTCCTCAGCGCTGTTCTTGCTAACAATTTAGTACTCGAGTCACAGCTAGCACTTTGTCCACTTTTTGCGGCTTCTCGTCGTATCGATGTGGCAACGGGAATGGCTGTTGTCAGCATTGTGGTGATGACGATAATGTCACTGATCAGTTTTGTTATTCACCAGTACGTTTTGCAACCGTTTGAACTGACATATCTGTCATTAATAATTAATGTCTTAATGCTCGTTGTTTTCTTACAAGCCATTCAAACATTAGTCCAAAATAAATATCCTGACATAGATAAAAAGTATGGTGTTTTGCTGCCGCTGCTACTTTTTAACTGCTCAGTGTTGGCGGTTACTTTATTAACGTTGAAATCAGCCGATACCATTGGTATGGCTTTCATTTTCAGTTTGGGTTGTTCGGTAGGTTTTGGGTTGGTGTTGATCATCTTTGCAGGGTTGAGAGAAAGAATAGAGCTGATCGAAACCGAACAATCATTTCCAGGTGCGTTTAAAGGTGTGCCGATAATTTTGATCACTTTGGGTATTTTATCGATGGCTTTTTACGGTTTCTAATGTTGAATTTTATACTTGCTGGATCTGTAATTGCGGTTGTTGCAGGTTTCATTTTAAGGATCAATATTTCTCAAGCCGATGAGAGACAAGATAAACTTGCAGATCAAGTTCACTCAGATCGAAACGCATCAAGTTTAGTAAACAATATTGATCAAATATTGCCGCAAACCCAATGTGGCGAGTGCAGTTATGAAGGTTGCCGTCCCTATGCTGAAGCAATTGGTAGCGGCGAAGCCAACATCAATCTTTGCCCGCCTGGTGGTGATGCAACAATTGATCGATTAGCAAAAATGCTAGGTCGAGATGTCATTCCACTTAACCCTGAATACGGTCTTCATCGTCCTTACCGAGTTGCGGTTGTGATTGAAGATGAATGTATTGGCTGTACAAAGTGTATTCAAGCCTGCCCTGTTGATGCGATATTAGGTGCGGCAAAACAAATGCACACCGTCATTGCAGAACATTGTACTGGTTGTGAGTTATGTATCCCGCCATGTCCTGTTGATTGTATCGAAATGAAATTACCTAAAACAAAGACTGTCTTAAGATCTGCTCATAAACTGGATCATGAACACGCTGCATAAATTTCCCGGCGGATTAGTTCTTGAGGGAAATAAAAAACCAAGTTGTGATCTCGAAATTTTACCAGCGATCATTCCTGATCGCCTGGTTTTTCCTTTGATGCAACACGTGGGCACACCCGCAGAACCTGTTGTTCAGATTGGAGCTCACGTCTTAAAAGGTCAGCTGATCGCTAAACCAACCTCCTACGTTAGTTGCCCCATCCATGTTTCAAGTTCAGGCACAGTTGTTGATATTGGCCCACGTTTTTCTGCGAATGAAATGGTTCAATCTATTACGATTAAAACCGATGGTGAAGACCGTTGGGGAGAAAAGATGCAGCCGATGGATTATTTGAAATCAACGGCTGAGGACCTTGAACTGCGAATAACAGATGCGGGTATTATCGGTATGGGTGGGGCCGGGTTTCCATCGCATGTAAAAGTGATCGAAGGCAGTGATGAAAGTGTCGAAACATTGATCATCAATGGCGTGGAATGTGAACCATATATTACTTGCGATGATCGGCTTATCCGGGAACGTACGCAGGAAATAATTTCTGGTACAAAAATCCTGCAAAAAATAACTGGTACGAAATCCTGTTTCATTGCGGTCGAAGAAGATATGCCAGAAGCTTATGAGGCATTGTTCGAAGTGGCAGAAGATGATCAAAATATCGTCAAGGTCCCTGCAATATATCCTGCAGGTGGTGAGAAACAATTGATCCAGACACTGACCGGTAAACGTGTCCCTTCACATGGTTTACCAATTCACGCAGGAGTCTTAGTTCAGAATGTTGCAACGGTCGCTGCGATTCATCGTGCGGTCATAAAAGGAGAACCACTTATTTCGAGAATTGTGACTGTGGCAGGTTCAGAAGTCAGATCACAAAATTGTGATGTACTGAGTGGAACCCCCGTCAATGAGTTATTAAAATCTTTTCAAGATGAAGTCCAGAAAGATAAAAATAAAGATCAAAAAATAATTTTCGGTGGATCAATGATGGGAAAATTGATTGTCTCGGATCAGGCACCTATTCTCAAAAAAACCAGCTGCGTGTTGGTGCAAACAAAACAAATAAAACAACAGGAAACTGCCTGCATACGCTGTGGCGATTGTATCGATGTTTGTCCAGAACAGTTACAGCCGCAAATGTTATTTTCATTAGCGAAGAACTCTGATCTTGATGCCTTAAAAGAGAATCGGCTTTTTGATTGTATTGAATGCGGATGTTGTGACAAGGTTTGTCCCAGTCATATTCCACTGGTAGAAATTTACCAAAAAGCGAAAGCGGCGATCAATAATAATGATGAAGAAAATAAACGATCAGAAAAAAGTAGAATAAGATATCTACAACGAAATGAACGAATTAGTCGGGCAAATGAAACAAAGAATGAAAAGGAAAAGATATCTGCAAGTTTGAAAAAAGAAAAAATTCAAGATGAAATATTAGCTGCAATTGAGCGATCAAAAGCAAAACGAAATAATTAAATTCCGTACCTTAAATTATTTTTAGTTAGAAATATTTTTCTGAAATATTTAAAACAGGCAAGCCACAATATTCAGAATAGTTTTGCTTTGCAAAATTAATGCTTACCATGTCAGGTGATAGATGAATATCTGTATCCAAAATTTCCAATTTTTTCAATATCTCTTTAATACGTTTTTCGGCAAGCCAGGGTAGTGCGATGATAATATCATCGACCTGATTTTTTTCAGCATAACTGATCAAGTCGTCTATAGTTCCCAGTACTCGATTGTTACCAATTTTTGTCGGAACGCGAGAAAGCCTGTCTTCGTAAATACCAAGGATATGCATCCATTTTCTTTTATGCTGACCAATTATTTCGATCAAATTCCTAGCGTGTTTTTCTGCTCCAATGATAACGATATTACGATAAAATTTTCCGTCTTTGCCCCATTTTTCAATCATAAAGACATAATAAAATCTGATCGCAACCAGCAAGGAGGTTAGACTTGTAAACCATAACGCTACCCAGGTACGAGAGAGTTGGTTGCTTATATCAAGAATGAATACGAGGCTTAATAAGCTACTTAGTAAGATAAATTGAGTAGTAAATAATTTAGTTAAGTTTTTCTGCGGTTTTACTATCGATTGAAATTGATAGAGCCCAAGTTTGTAAAAGCTGATATTTGTCAGCACGGTACTACTAAGTACTAAAAGAAAATAATAAATGGAGAAACCTTGTAACAGAAATAATGTGGAAGTTAATAAACCAGAGCCGCTAATTATGAATGCATCAATGAGGGCGATAGAAGCTGGTGAAGATAAGAATGTTTTTTTCGAATTGTTGTTATCCATAACGATTCTGAATTCCTTTTAGAATGATCCTGTTCAGAAAATGGTTTGCGCAAAAAACTGGCAAGCACGACTTCGTTAGCCTTATACAATAATATCATGCAGATCTGTTATCTAACGAAACTTTGTGTTAACTATTTTTAATCTTATTCCTTTTTCTTTCGTGCGCGAGGATGAGCTTGATCATATACTTGTGCTAATCGTTGAAAATTAAGATGAGTGTATATTTGAGTGGTGCTGATATCAGAATGACCAAGTAATTCCTGCACGGCACGTAAATCCCCTGAGGATTCAAGCATATGGCTAGCGAAAGAATGACGAAGCATATGCGGATTTAGAGTGCCTGGTAATGCTTGTTTTATGCCCCAATGACGCATTCGTTGCTGAATCGAGCGTACTGAAATTCTGTTGCCGTTACGGTTTAAAAAGACTGCAGACATTTCTTCTTTCAAGAATTCTTTTCGATAAGATAACCAGTTTTTGATCGCATCAATGGCTTTTTCTCCAATCGGTAGAAGCCTTTGCTTATTGCCTTTACCCATCACCTGAATTTGTGCGGAGTTTAGATCCATGTCTTCAATATCAAGATCAGCAAGTTCAGAAACACGCAATCCTGAAGAGTACATTAATTCCATCATGGCATGGTCGCGTAGTGAAAGTGGATCATCCGACTTTATTTCTAGTAAAGTTCTTGTATCATCTGTGTTTAAAACTTTAGGCAATTTCTTTGGTGCTTTTGGGGCTTTTATTACTTCAGCAGGGTTTGAGGTACGCAAGCCTTCATCGATCAAGAAATCAAAAAAACGGCGCATCGAAGATAATGATCGTTGAAGGCTTCGTCCACCAATCCCCTGACGATGACGAGATGAAATAAAATTTCTGATTTGTGTTACATCAACTTCATTCCAGGAATACACACCATGTTTTTTAAGGTGGGAGATTAAAATTTTCAGATCACGCTCGTAGGCAAGACGCGTATTTTTTGAACGATCAGAAAGATGGAGCAGAAACGTTTTTAGATCTGAATTGAGATCCACAGTGATTATCTACTTACGGCATTCATTGGGTAAATAAGGCATCAGTGCAAGTGTCACAATGTCCGCCATTTGTGAAAGTATTTCAGTTCCCATTCCTTGCTGATAACGCTCGGGGCTTTGGCTGCCAATAGCCAATAAGCCTGTCCAGTTTTTAGCCAGAAGTGGAACTAGAACGGATGAGCCATATTCTGGTAATTCATCGGCAAACATGGCTCGATGTTGATCTTCATTTAGACGACCACAGATTGGCTTTTTACTCTTAATTGTCTCTTCAAATAGTGGTTTTTTTGACCAATCTTTTTCGACGAATTCTGGCAGATCAATTTTTTCTTCACTCATAATCTTTAAAACGATTTTGTCTGCTTTAAAATCGGAGACAAGAGATTTTTTGATCGTAGAAATTAATGATTCCATGTCTGAAGTATGGACTAATTTTTCGGCCAATATATGTAACCGTTCGGCTAACTGTCCATTTTCTGTCGCAATTTCGATCAATTCTTTTAACTGATTTTTGTGTTGCCGGATCTGTTCTCGCAATACAGAAACCTGACGTTCGACTAAAGAAGTTGCAACGCCGGTGTTATGTGGAATATTTATTTCAGACAGAAGGGAAGGGTTTTCTAGCAACAAATCCGGATGCGCACGCAAATAGGCAAATACTATTTCTGCACCTTCAGGACTCTTTTTTATTTTTTCTATTTCATCAGTCATTATTTTTTATTCCATACTTTCTGATCAAGAATGCAAGCTCAAGGGTTTAAATCAATCGTACCTTCAAATACTTTGGTCGCCGGACCGGTCATGATCACGGGTTGACCTTCTCCAGCCCATGAAATTTGTAGCTGTCCACCGGGTAAATCGACGACCACCGTTTCATTCAATATATTCTGCATTATACCTGCAACCGCTGCTGCACAAGCCCCTGTTCCGCAAGCCAGGGTTTCACCGACGCCACGTTCAAAAACGCGTAAACGAATATGATCACGGTTTAGTCGTTGCATAAATCCCACATTGACTCGTTCCGGAAAGAACACATGCAATTCGATTAAGCTCCCGAGTGATTCCACGGGGGCGGCTGCTACATTTTCAACCTTCAATACCGCGTGTGGATTACCTATAGAAAGTGCAGAAAATTCTAATGCTTTATTATTTATCATTAATTCATAACTGGGTAACCTCTCAGTTGCAGCAAGGGGAATTTGTTCAGGTTCAAAACGAGGTACGCCCATGTTGACGGTTACCTGACCATCAGGCTGACAATGTAATTTAATGATGCCATTAGAAGCTTCAGCAATGATCTCATTTTTCTCGATGAGACCATTTTCTTTAAGGTAGAGTGCAGCGCAACGCGCACCATTTCCACATTGTTCGACTTCACCTCCGTCTGCATTAAAGATCCGATAATTAACATCAGCCTGATCGGTGTTCGGTGGTTCAAGTAATAATAATTGATCGCAACCGATTCCAAAGTGTCGATCAGCAAGTGTACGGATTTTCTCTGACGTTAAATTAACGGGATCAGACCTCGCATCAAAGACAACAAAGTCGTTTCCTAAGCCATGCATTTTGGTGAAACGTGTCAACATACGGATATGATAGCGAAAACAGCGGTTTAATGCTTGTCGTAACATGCATCAACCCTGACAATGCTTACCCATGACTTTACAAATTCTGGAGATCATCTTTCCAATCTTTGCCATTGTTTTTACTGGTCTGATTTATGGCAAGCGATATTTACCGGACATGACCTTACTGAACCGACTTAATATAGAAGCGTTTATTCCAGCTTTATTGTTTGCTGTACTCACTCGACATGCAGCACAAGCGGGATTTTATTTAGATCTGGTTTTAGCGGCAGTATTGGTCGTTATAGGTTCAGGTTTAATTGCGTGGCCTATCGCAAAGTTACTTAAAATTGATCCGAAAACGCTCTGTCCGCCGATGATGTTTGCGAATGCCGGAAACATGGGTTTACCTTTGATGGTAATGGCATTCGGGGAACAAGCTTTGCCGGCAGCGGTCGTTGTTTTTTTGATCGGAAATTTTCTACACATTTCTTTAGGAAGTTACATACTAGATCTGTGCTCGCATATATTTAGATGTGATTATTTCGCCGATGATGATCGCTGTCATATTGGCGACTTTGGTCAGTGTGTTGGGAATACATTTCCCGATTACGGTGATGAAACCGATTGAATTATTGGGTCAGATTTGTATTCCACTGATGTTGTTTTCTTTAGGTGTTCGGTTGGCTGATGTTAATTTTTCTGACTGGCGACTGGGTATTGTTGCGACTATTTTATGTCCACTAATAGGCATTATTATTGTTTTGATTATGTTGCCATTTTTTGAAATGACAAAAACACAACAAGGCGTTTTATTTATGTTTGGAGCATTGCCACTGGCAGTGTTGAATTTCATGTTGACGGAACATTATGATCAAGAACCTGAACGTGTCGCGGCGATTGTTTTGATCTCAAATGCTTGTGCTTTGGTCACAATTCCGCTGGCTTTGGTGTATGCTTTGTCCAAGTTTGGTCTATAAAAAAAATAACTATGAATAGAAAAGTTTGTACGGTTATTCTTCTTGTTTTAGTTGCTACAATATCCGCATGCGGTTCACAACCAACAGAACGATCTCACATAGAAGATCGGGCGATTGATCAAAATGTGAGCATAAATAATCGAAATTCGAGTGCATTATTAGCCAGGGATCAGTATTCTCGTGGACAGTATAAAAAAGCCGCAAATCTTTATCGTGAGTTGGCCAACAAAGCTACATCAGGCATTGAAGGCGATTTTCTCCAGCAGGATTACCGCTTACGAGCCGCTGATGCTTATGCCAGAGATGGGCAAAATGAAGCTACACGTAACGAACTGAAAAAAACCAACCTAGAATTATTTGATAAAGATCAACATCTTTTATATAGAATCGTTAAGGCGCAATTGGCCATTAATGAGGCTCGATCGCGTGATGCATTTGGTATTTTGCCACGGGATGCTTCAAAATTAAGTATCGACTCGCAAATACGATTAGGTACTGTGCGAGCGGATGCATGGTTGGGTTTGAGGAGATTTTCCGACGCGGTGCTTGAGCGAATTGATATTGACCGGCTTATTACCATTCCCCAAGAGAGAACGTTGAACCATCAATGGATTTGGAATCAGCTCCAAAAAATGCCGAGTAAAAATGTCTTTTCTCCACCTAAAGGGATGACAAAAGATGATGCGGGCTGGTGGTCCTTAGTTGCCATTGTAAAAAAAGGCGGCGCACAAAAGAATCTCGGCAATCAAGGTGAGCTTGAGATCTGGAAACAAACGTATCCAGGTCATCCTGCGACGGAGGATATTTTATTTTTTATAGAAGGAGATCTAACAACACCAAATAGTACGAGAATGGCTGAGTTACCTGGTGAGCCGTATCATGGAACAAGCCTGGAAGGTACGCCTGGAAATATTGCGCTGTTATTGCCCCTTTCAGGAAACTATGCCGGTGCGGGACAAGCCATTCTTAATGGATTTAGAAACGCCGCAAATAATTCATATGCAGGCAATGTCAATTATAAGGTTTATGATTCTGCTGATCCTTCTTATTCACTGGCAGCGGTTGCAAATCACGTGGTCCGTGAGGGTGCTGAGATGATCGTTGGTCCTTTACAAAAATCTGTATTGTTAGAACTTTTATCTATCGGTGATATTGGTGTCCCGATCCTGGCTTTAAATACATTGCCTGATAATGCTGCAGGTTATGAAGGACTTTTTCAATTTGGGTTGAGCCCAGAAAATGAGGCGGCAGAAGTCGCTAGTAGAGCCTTACAAGATGGAAAATATCGTGCAGTGGTTTTAGCTTCGCAAGACCTGCTTGGAGAACGGATTGCTAATGCATTTATGCGAGCTTATGAGCAAGATGGCGGACGTGTGGTTGCTTACGATACCTTCGTACCAAAGTCGAATACTATTAGTGACGTGATGAAAAGATTGCTTCGTGCGGAGAGTTCAAACCCACTGTGGGAAGATATTCGTAATGGTACAGAACGCGTCTCAGATGATCAGCAGCATATCGATATGATCTTTTTCACCGCGTCGCCGAGAGACTCACGGATCGTCAGACCCATCGTCCAGTTACATCGCGCTTATGATCTACCTGTTTATACCAGTGCTCGTGTTTACAATCAGCCGGATTCAACCATGGATAAAGATCTGAATGGACTGGTTTTTTGTGACATGCCTAATCGTTTATCGGGGCAAGCGATCAATAAAAATCGATTATCTGCGTTAGGGGCAGATGCTTATTTGTTGGTTAACCGCCTGCATGATCTTGCCCTTTCACCAGGCAGTGGAATGCTTGGTGAAACTGGCACACTCAGTGTTAGGCCAGACGGTAAAATCTGGCGTAATCTTGAATGTGCTGTTTTTCAAAGTGGGCAACCCGAGTTATTACCCTGAAGGTTGATCCTAATATCGAACTGAATATTGGTTAAAAAGTTTTATCAGTTTTAATAGTCTAGTTTTGATCTAACCTTCTAATGGTCATGACCACCCGATCCATGAACGTGTCCATGTTCAAGTTCTTCAGCAGACGCGTCACGAACTTCAATGACAGTCACATCGAAATGCAAAGTCATGCCGGCTAGCGGGTGGTTACCATCGACAACAATCGTGTCTCCATCAATATCGGTTACGCTGACAACAGACTGTTGTCCTTCAGGAGATTGCCCTTCAAATTGCATGCCCACTTGAATATCCGCTTCCGGGGGAAACATCTCACGTGGAATACGCTGGATCTGCGCTAGATCGCGCTCGCCATAGCCCTCTTCAGGACTAATAACTGCTGTCACCTTATCACCCACTTCTTTATCTAACAACGCTTTTTCAAGGCCTGCAATGATATTGTGACCATTGTGCAGATAGGCGAAATTTCCATCGCTAGATTGATCGATGATATTGCCGTCATCGTCTTTAAGCGTGTAATCAATAACTGCAATAGCATCTTTTGTGATTTTCATTTTTATTGTACTTTTTGATTGATTGAAATCACACGATACAGGCTTTTGTTTAACCGATCAAAAACAGGAGTATTTATGAATTTTTATATTATAGATAGCGCAATCAAATGGGAGTTAGGTATTTGATAACCCAGATTTATTCTTACATATTCTTTGGTCTACAAATCTCTATTTTCGATCTGGTGTGCAAACTCGAAAGACATACAATTTAATCTAAAAACTCACAAAACACCCCAAATTTAGGGGGTAGTTCACCTCCTTTCCGGCGCAACATGCCTTGCCAGCAAGAATGATAGAGCCACTGATATCTGCATTTCCAGCTGGCACGGATATAGTCGTTATTCAAGCTTGTATTATCCAGAGAAAGTCAACTCATCATCCTTAATGTCAACTGTGATGGTTTGACCCGGTTTAAAATTCCCTGCCAGTAAATCTTTCGACAATGGAGTCTCCAAATATTGTTGGATCGCACGTTTTAGAGGTCGTGCGCCGTAGACTGGATCAAATCCGGCTTCACCGAGTTTATCCAGTGCCGCTTCACTCACTTCTAAATGTAGGTTTTGTGATTGTAAACGAGTACGTAAAAGATCAATTTGCACTTCTGCAATTGATCGGATTTGCTCTTTTTGTAATGAGTGGAAGACCACCGTTTCATCAATTCGGTTAATGAATTCGGGGCGGAAATGTTGTGATACGGTTTCCATTACCGCTTCGACCATCGCCTCGTAGCTTTCTTCATTCGTCATCTCTTGAATTTTTTCTGATCCTAAATTTGAGGTCATGACGATGACGGTATTTTTGAAATCTACGGTGCGACCTTGGCCATCAGTTAGGCGACCATCATCCAATACCTGCAATAAAATATTGAACACATCCGGATGGGCTTTTTCCACCTCATCCATCAAGATCACGGAGTAGGGTTTGCGCCGCACCGCTTCGGTTAGATAACCACCTTCTTCATAACCGACATAACCCGGAGGTGCGCCAACCAGTCTTGCAACCGCATGTTTTTCCATAAATTCAGACATGTCGATACGTACCATGGCATCTTCTGTATCGAACAAAAATTCGGCCAGCGATTTACACAGTTCAGTTTTACCGACACCGGTTGGTCCAAGAAATAAGAAAGATCCATTTGGTCGATCTGGATCAGAAAGGCCAGCACGTGAGCGACGGATTGCATCGGCTACTGCAGTGACAGCTTGATCTTGACCGACCACACGATTATGGAGCGCTTCTTCCATGCGTAATAATTTATCGCGTTCGCCTTCGATCATTTTTGAAACTGGAATGCCGGTCCATTTTGAAACCACTTCGGCAACTTCTTCTTCGCCGACTTTATTCCGCAGTAATTGCATGTCCTGCATTTCTGCTTGCGATGCCATATCCAGTTGTTTTTCCAATTCCGGGATTTTGCCGTATTGCAATTCTGACATGCGATTTAAATCGCTGGCGCGATTGGCATTTTCAAATTCCAGACGAGCACGTTCCAGCTCTTCTTTAATATGTTGAGAACCTTGCAAAGCGGCTTTTTCTGATTTCCAGACTTCATCCAGATCGGAATACTCACGTTCAAGATCGCTAATCTCTTTTTCTAATGTAGAAAGTCGTTTTAGTGACGCTTCGTCTTCTTCTTTTTTAAGTGCTTCAGATTCGATTTTGAGCTGAATTAAGCGTCGTTCAAGTTTGTCCATCATCTCAGGTTTGGAATCGATTTCCATGCGGATCCGACTGCCGGCTTCGTCGATCAAATCAATCGCTTTGTCGGGCAGTTGTCGATCAGTAATATAGCGATGAGATAAGGTTGCTGCGGCGACAATTGCAGGATCGGTTATATCCACACCGTGGTGGACTTCATAACGTTCCTTGAGTCCACGTAGAATCGCAATGGTGTCTTCGACAGAAGGTTCATCCACTTGCACTTTTTGGAAGCGGCGTTCGAGGGCGGCATCTTTCTCAATGTACTGACGATACTCATCCAGTGTGGTTGCGCCGACACAATGTAATTCACCACGCGCTAAGGCAGGCTTGAGCATATTTCCGGCATCCATTGCACCTTCGGCTTTTCCAGCACCGACCATAGTGTGAAGTTCGTCGATAAATAAAATGATCTGTCCTTCTTGTTTGGCGAGATCATTCAGAACGGATTTTAAGCGTTCTTCAAATTCGCCACGGAATTTTGCACCCGCAATTAATGCCCCCATATCGAGTGATAACAGGCGCTTACTTTTCAGGCCTTCAGGTACTTCGCCATTAACAATTCGTTGGGCAAGACCTTCTACAATCGCGGTTTTGCCGACACCAGGTTCACCGATCAGAACAGGGTTATTTTTGGTACGTCGTTGTAAAACTTGAATGGTGCGACGTATTTCATCGTCACGGCCAATCACGGGATCGAGTTTTCCTTGTTCAGCACGTTCGGTGACATCGACAGTAAATTTTTCAAGTGATTGACGATTTTCTTCAGCATTCGGATCATTGACTGCTTCGCCACCGCGCAGTTTATCAATAGAATTTTCTATAGCGGCTTTATTTGCGCCTGCATCTATTAGAATTGGCGTAAGTGGATTTTTAGTATCTTCTAATGCGGCAATCACAAAAAGTTCGCTGGAGATATATTGATCTTTTCGTTTCTGGGCGATTTTGTCGGTTAGATTCAAAAGGCGTTCTAGATCACGCGAGAGATGTACATCACCTCCAGTACCTTCGACACTTGCAATATGATCAAGCGCATCGCCCAAACGTGAGCGTAATGAATTTGCATTCATACCTGATTGCGAAAGTAAGTGACGCACTGTGCCGCCTTCCTGATCGAGCAAGGCTGTCATTAGATGAACAGGTTCTATATATTGGTGATCACGACCCAGCGCCATGCTCTGAGCATCGGCCAGTGCAAGTTGGAACTTTGTCGTCATTTTATCTGGTCGCATTGTAACTCTCCTTCAGAAGTTCTTAGGCTTTAATTCAATAATGAGGCCAATTATTGAATTATCAAGACAGAAGCGGATGAGATGTTGAATCGGGCTACAATAGCGTGCATGAAAACACCCGCTTATATTTTTGATGAATTTAAATTTACTGAAAGATTGAAACAGTTTTCTGATCTGCGTCAGTCAAGGCGGTTTAAATTGTTATATTCGATTAAAGCCTTACCTTTACCTGTTGTTTTGGAAAAGATGCTGCCTTATGTAGATGGTTTTTCAGCCAGTTCATTATTTGAAGCAAAGTTGGCGAGAGAGGTGATAAAAGAGCAAGGCAGTATTCATATCACCACGCCGGGTTTGCGTTACGATGAAGTTGAAGAATTACTGGAAGTATGTGATTACTTAAGCGCCAATTCATTGAGTCAGTGGCGACGTTTTTCTGATCTTTTTCAAGAAAGTACATATGCAGGAATTCGTATAAACCCTCAACTTTCCTTTCTTCAAGATAAGCGTTTTGATCCTTGTCGATCGTTTTCTAAACTTGGTGTAAGCATTGCTCAATTCCAGAATCAAGATGAAGATTTTGAGGGGTTATCAGGACTACACTTTCACACAATGTTTGGATCAGAAAGTGTCGATCCATTAGAAAAAACCATCAAAAAGATTGAAAATAAGTTAGGTGATATTTTACATAAGTTGGAGTGGATTAATCTTGGTGGGGGTTATGTTTTCAAGGATAAAAAATCATTTTATAAGTTTGAGAAAATCATTCGTAAACTGATCGAAAGTTATGATCTAACGGTCTTTTTTGAACCCGGCAAAGGTATTGTTGGAGATGCAGGAGAGTTGATCACAGAGGTTATCGATTTGTTCGAGAGTGATGGAAAAAGGATTGCGGTTTTAGATACTTCTGTTTGTCAACATCCCGAGATTTTCGAGTATCAAATAACCCCTGATATCAGAGAATCAATTTCTGATGCAGAACACGACTATCTTCTTGCGGGTGCCAGCTGTAAAAGTGGTGATTTATTTGGTGAGCACAGTTTTCCCAAACCTTTAGAAATTGGGTCAAGGCTGACAATGCAAGGTGTTGGTGCTTATACTTTGGTCAAAGCTAGTCGTTTTAATGGTATTAATTTGCCAGATGTCTATCTGCGCAATATTGAAGGTGATCTTCAATTATTAAAACAATATCGTTTTGAAGATTATCAACGTTTCTGGGGGCACTCTAAATTAATGAATAACATTTAATCAAGAAGCGCTTGATGATGCTTGCTATCAAGGACAAGAGATGGGATTTGATGGTAAGTCTTTAATCCATTCCAAAACAATAAGGACGGTCAATAAAGCCTTTAGATCCAGTACTGAAGATCCAGTACTGAAAAAGTATCAATATGGTGGAGAGAGTTATTGATGCTCATGCCAAAGTCACTGTAAGAGGTGAGGGTGTGGTAGTGCTAGACGACCATATGTTGAGGGAGCGTATCGAACATTATTGTTAGCGAATGTCATCGCAGAAATGGAGAGTAACTTTGTCAGTTAAAAGCATCAAGTAATAAGCACTCCTGCCGCCATCCTTCTTGATATGAGAGCAAACACCAAGGAAATAAAATCTGAAAATGTCTACGTGGACATAAGGCGATTAGGAAGATGATGGTCGAAGAGCAACTTACAAACCCGCTAGTTTTACTTTTATGCATCGCGCTATTGGTGAGTATTGGTGTGTGCCTTTGGTTAATACGAATACTTTTCAATACTAAAAAAACAATTTCAAAATTGCTGCCGGTTGATCAAGAGGATAAAAAATCTCAGAAAGGCAGCCTTGCGGATTTATTAAACGCGTTGGTTAGTCATGTTAGAGGGAGGATTCAGGCATCTAAAGATCTTCGCCAGGATGCGGTTGCAGAAAATAAGGCGGTTGCTTATCAACATAGAAAGATGCAATCAACACTCGAGGTTTTTAATGAAGGTGTGGTTATTCTTGATCAGACTGGAAAAGCAACCTTTGCTAATCAGAAACTGAATACGTTGCTAGGTGTTACACGAGATGATGTAGTTGGGAATCAATCGGATGTATGGTGTACCGATAAAAAAGTATTAAGCATGCTGGTGAGATATGAAGGCAATGTTACTCGTCTTAGACGTTCTGAGACTGTCGAATTTTCACCACAAGGACAGGAGAAAAAAACATTAGCTGCTACGGTCACACCGATATCAATGCATTCTAAACCAGAGTTGACGATTGGGATTCTAATAACCTTTAGAGATGTTTCAGCAGAAACGATGGCCAAGCGTTCACGTGACGATTTTGTTGCCCATGTTTCACATGAGCTTAAATCCCCATTGAACGTGATCAAATTACACAGTGAGTTACTACTTGATGTGGGCGATGATCCACAGTCACGAATTAGTAGTATCAATGTGATTAATGATGAAGTTGATCGCGTTGCGAACATGATTACGGATCTTTTAAACATTACTCGAATGGAAGTTGGAAACGTCAGTATTAATCGTAAGCGAATACGTTTTCATGATTTTGTAACGGATGTATTTGAAAAAATGCAGCGCAGTGGCGAAGAAAATAATATTCAGTTTAAATTAGATCTGCCGAGATCTTTAAGCCACTTGTCGATTGATAAGGATTTGTTTCGTATTGCTTTGAATAATATTTTGTCTAATGCGATCAAATATAACAAACCGGAAGGTCTTGTGACTTTGAGTGCAGAGGAAAATGATGAGTCTATTACTTTGCGAATAAGTGACACTGGTATTGGGATAATGCCGGATGATCAGAAAAAAATATTTGATAAATTTTATCGTTCGGACGATGACGAGGTGACAAGCAGAAATGGTCATGGATTGGGTTTGTCATTGGCGCATGAGATTATAGGTTTACACAATGGAACGTTAAGTCTTGAAAGTGAAAAAGGCAAAGGCACCACATTTATTCTGGAATTAGGAAAAACAACAACATTGCTCAAGGAAGCTGTATAAGAATGGAGAAGAAAAAAATATTGTTGATTGATGATGAGCCTCATGTGACTTCTGTAATAAGTCATTTCTTGATACGTTCTGGATATGATGTTGATTCTGCAAACAATGGTTTGATGGCACTGGAAAAGGTGAGTAAACGAATGCCTGATGTGATCGTTTCGGATATTCAAATGCCTAAACTCACAGGGCTGGAATTTTGTGAAAGGTTTCGTGCAGATTATGCAGGAAACGAATCTTTGATCATTATTATGACTTCAAGAACCGAACGTGATTTTCGAGAGCAGGTAGGTAGCTTAGAAAATGTGGAATTTTTTGAAAAACCATTGTCTCCACGAAAATTAATTGCAAGACTGAAAGAATATTTCGAAGAAATGGAATGTGTTGTCTAGTATGGATAGTTTGATTCAGCTTGATCTTGAACGGTATGAGTTGTTGTTCAAACATTTGACAGATGTTGAATGTAAACTCGAATTATTCGATCAAAGGGGTAATTTTTTTGATGGAGAGTTAGTTCAGGACGTTGCAACTGATCAAAATATAGATTGGGATAGTTTGTGTTACAAAGCAAGGAAAGCACCTTCCGATGATGGTGGTGTTACTTGGTCTACAGCACTATTTCTCTCAGCTGAATACCATCCATATTGGTTAAAGTTAACTATTGAAAAACATGCACACGATCTAAGCGATAAGACTGAAAAAAGTTTGAAACATATTCTTGTCGATACCGCACATTTCCTGACTGATGATTATATGACTCAGGCAGCTATTGATGGATTTTCCAATGAGTTGGCGGCGCGGTATGAAGAAATAAATATGGTCTATGAACTTGATGGGGTTTGGAAAAATAGTCATAAGTATGATGAAAAAATATCTTATGAAAAATTAATAGAGATGAGTTTAAACTACTTATCTGTAGGTATGGTGGCACTACTTATACCGAACGAAAACATATCAATACATTACGAAAATGGAGATGATTTAGAAGAAGTAGAAGAAACGCTTAAAAAATTAAAGAATAACCATTCTATATTCTTTGACTCAGCCCAAAAGTCTTTAGTTATTAATCGAGATGAATTTTCTGATACCTATTACGAGCCGACAATTCCGTATAAATTAATCGTTTCTAGTGTTATCAATGTTGACCATACTATCTCAGGTATTGTTGTCTTTGCCAATGAAATGGAAAGAGATCATTTCACCAATACTGACAGAAGGTTGTGTGAATTATTGGCAAGAGAAATTACGAAAATATTTCAATCAAAACGTGATCCTATTACTGGTCTTTTTAATAGAAAGAGTTTTGAGTATAAGCTTCAAAATTTAGTAGAGAGCCAAGAAGGTTCATATCATTCATTAGTTTATTTTGACATTGATCGTTTTCAAATTGTTAATGATACTTGGGGCCATTCAGAAGGTGATCGACTATTACAACAAATAGCGACGCTAATTCGATCAAAACTTGGTAAGAATATTATTATGTCGCGTCTTGGAGGCGATGAGTTTGGTATTTTGCTTGAGGACACGTCTGCAGATGTGGCTGAAGGTATTGCTGAAGGGCTGCGTCGCGCGATCGAAGAACTTGCTTTTGTTTCAAACGGACAAGCATTTGATATCTCAAGTAGCTTTGGCATCGCTGAAATAAACCCAGATATGGGTGAAGTTTTTGATGTTTTAGGCGCGGCGGATGTTGCATGTGATCTGGTGAAACAGACAGGTAAGAATGGCGTTCGTGTATACCAACCGAGTAATTCGGAAATGGTTCATCATCATGACCAAATGTATTGGGCAAGCCGAATAAAAACGTCGCTGGAAGAAGATCTTTTTGAAATATTCGGACAGGCAATTGTTCCTCTGTCTGATCCATATGGTGAACCTAGTCACTATGAAATTCTTGTCAGGTTAAGAGAAGAGAATGGTGAAATGGTTTCACCAGGAAGATTTATTCCGGCTGCCGAGCAATATAGTTTAATGCCGTTACTTGATCGTTGGGTATTGAAAGAAACAGTAAGTACGCTATTGGAAGCAGAACAAAAAGGCATTAATGACTCTGTTTCAGTTTCTATCAATGTTTCAGGGCAATCACTTTGTGATAATGAGTTTCTTAAATATGCATATTCCTTAATCAATAAGAGTGAAATTAATCCAGAACGGATATGTCTTGAGATAACTGAAACTTCAGCTGTAGGTGATTTAAAAAGCGCATTGAAATTTATTGAGACAATGAGCGATATTGGTTGTTTATTTGCACTTGATGATTTTGGTAGTGGCATGAGTTCATTTGGATATTTAAAACATTTACCTGTGGATTATTTAAAACTGGATGGCATTTTCATAAAAAATATCGTGGAAGATTCGGTTGATAGAGTAATGGTTAAATCTATTAATTATCTGGCTCAGGAGATGGGTTTAAAAACCATTGCTGAATATGTCGAAAATGAAGAAATAGTTGATGTTTTGCAACAGTTAGATATCAATTATGCTCAAGGGTACGGTATTGATAAACCGAGTCCATTTCTTGAAAAGCTGAGTGAAAAGAAGACACTAGCTGTGTGACAGGATAAAATATAATGCAAAAAGTACTCACGGATCGAGTCGGTGTCGCCACAAGGTTACTTCCAAGTGAAGGGATCACTGATCAAAATTCTTTAGAAACAGTAAAAGAAGCTGTTTCTGCCTGTTTGTCAGAACGCGAAAACCTGCTAATTGTTGATCTTGCAAATGTCCCAACACTCAATAGTCCTGTACTCGAATTATTACTTGATTCGCAAGATGAACTTGCACGTCGTGGTGGTGGTTTAACCTTAACCAACGTTAATAGTATCAATCAGGATGTGTTACGAATTACAGGTGTCAATGACTATGTTGATGTTTTAAATGCAACTCATCATGAGTCGATTCTTGCGCATGCGTCAGGAATCGATTTACAAAACTTAAGGCTCGGAGATTTACTTGTTGAAGCGGGACTTATTTCAGAAGATTTAATAGAAGAAGCGATCCGTTTGCAGTCAGAAACCGGCAAACGAATGGGTGAAATCATTGTTGAACGTGAGTGGATTTCTGAAACCGAAATGCTCAAGGTACTCAGTCAACAATTGGAAGTGCCATATACTTATTTACGTGCAGGTGTTTATGATCTGAACACAACTAAGCTTATTGATCATAATCTGGCCACTCGCTTGAAAGTTCTACCCTTATTTAATATCAGGGGTGTGTTGACACTCGCCACACCTGATCCCCAAAGTATTCCGAGTTTTGACGAGGTTGAACGACACACAGGTCTAACCGTTCAGCCCGTTTTAGCAAGAAGTCAGGAAATAGAGCATTGTATCAACGAAGCTTATGAAGGTGCTGTTGAAATAGATGCTTATGTAGGTGATCTTGAAGAAGATTTTGAATTAATTGATCAAGAAATTGCTACTGATCATGCCAGTATTGATGAAATTGCAAACGGTAGTCCGGTTATAAATTTGATCAATGCGGTTATCCAACGCGCAATTCGAGATGGTGCCAGTGATATTCATATTGAACCATCGCGTAGTCAGACACGAGTCAGATTGCGGGTTGATGGTATTTTGTATGAAATTATGACTGCGACACTTGAAATGTATCCAGCATTGGTATCGCGGCTAAAAGTAATGGCTAATCTGGATATCTCTGAGCGTCGTTTACCACAAGACGGACGAATTCAGGTCAGTACTCGCGGTAATGTGGTGGATTTACGTTTTAGTTCATTGCCTGGCGTCAATGGTGAGAAGATCGTGCTACGTGTGTTAGATAAAAGTCGTAGTGTTCTAGATATTGATCGACTGGGGATGAGTGATAGTAATAAAAATACCTTTATTGATCTATTAGGCCAATCACATGGCCTAATGTTGGTCACAGGTCCAACTGGAAGTGGTAAAACATCAACGCTTTATTCTGCAATCGAATATTTGAATAGTACTGAAAAAAGTATCGTCACGATTGAAGATCCTGTCGAATATCAGCTCGATATTATTAATCAGAATCAAGTAAAAGATAAAGTCGGATTATCCTTTGCGAAAATTTTAAAACATGTTCTGCGACAAGATCCTGACATCATAATGGTGGGTGAAATACGTGATCATGAAACGGCTGAAATTGCCATTCAAGCGGCTTTAACAGGCCATCTGGTTTTATCAACTTTACACACAACCGATGCCATTGGAGCCGTCACGCGTTTGCTTGATATGGGCATCGAGCCTTATCTTTTATCGTCAGCACTGGTTGGATCGATGGCACAACGGCTGGTTAGAAAAGTTTGTCCAGATTGTAAAATGACGTTTGTTGCACCGCCAGAAATGATGGCAAGGTATGGCTGGGTTACTGACGATCATATTCATCTTTCTAAAGGACGTGGCTGCACCAGTTGTTACGATTCTGGCTACCGAGGACGAATGGCAGTACATGAAATTGTATCGGTAGATACAGAATTGCAGAGCCTGATGATGAAGAACTCAAGTCGAGATGAGTTGAATGAGTTTATACAACAGGCGGGTATTGCCACCTTATTTGATGATGGTATGGGAAGAGTGCGAGAAGGCTCAACAACCATTGAAGAAATCCAACGTATTATCTCAGAAGGTTAAAAATGGCAATTGATTTTTCAGATTCAGCATCTACTTCAACAACCAAGAAATCGTCATCTTACTTGACGATTCAACTTGGCTCAGCGTCAAAGCTAACGGCGGTACATCGCAAGTTTTTTACTGAACAATTAACCTTGCTTTTGGAAACAGGAAATACTTTGCACGGCAGCCTGGAAATGTTGGGCAAACAGACAGATCATCCGTTGATGAAAAAGTTGATCGAAGATCTGCATGAAAAAGTGACCAAAGGTCAACCATTTTCCAAAGCACTTAAATCTCATCGAAAGTTATTTTCATCAACTTATATCACGTTGGTTGCAGCGGGTGAAGATGGTGGTTATTTACCCACGGTACTTAGCCATCTTTTGGAGATGGAAGAGAAACGTGAAGAGTTACGATCAATGGTGATCTCGGCTTTTACTTATCCGGTAATATTGATTGTATTTTCGATCATTATAGTGGTTTTTGTTCTGACTTCGATTTTTCCGAAATTTACAGTGATGTTTGAATCATCTGGTGCTTCATTACCAGCAATCACACAAGTATTGATGACTGCAAGCGATTTTTTGATGGCGTATTGGTGGTTGTTGCTGTTTGGAATTGTAGGTACAGGACTCTATCTTAACATGATGATAAAACAGCCTCTAATACGCGCAAAACTTGATGAAAAAGTATTAATCATGCCAGTCCTCGGCAGTTTGATGACGAGGTTGTATCTGACCCATATGATGCGTTTGCTTAATCTATCATTAGGTAATGGTGTGACATTGATCGATGCGCTGACTATTTGTAAAGATGCCAGTAGTAATACTGCCTTTCAACGTTTCGTGCAAAAATTAGTAGACAATGTCAGCGAAGGTAAAGGGCTTGGTGTAGGTTTTAGAGAGGCTGAATTTATTCCCCAATTGATCAAACAAATGATCCAGACGGGTGAAGAATCCGGCAAACTCGCACTCGTTACTGGGCGAGTTGCCGATTATTATCAACGAGAACTTGGTAAAAAGCTCAATATGCTTTCAAAGATTATCGAGCCGGTGATGTTGCTGGCAATGGGGATATTTGTTGCCTTTATTGTCAGTGCTTTAATTCTGCCAATTTTTCAGCTATCGAGTACGATGCATTAAATTCATTCATTGGTTTTTGGAACAGCAGATTAGGCGGGCACTACTTTATTTAGTTGTACTACGTATAATCAAAAAAAATAACTCACTATTTAATTTTCCAATTTAGATCAGATTCAGTATCAATATAACCGATTTCCGACGCCTTGTTTTCCCTCGGTATCAGGTGAAAGATATATTAGACCTTTCTTTTGAAAGAAAATAATCCGATCAGACTACTACCAAGTAACCATACTGCTGCTGGTACAGGTACTGCTTGAATATTTAGTTGAGGAGCAAAATCACCAGCTAATCCAGCAGGAGAAACAACGCCAGAACCGTCAGATGTTCTGGAGAGAAAATCAATTTGCTGACCAGTATTTTCCGGTTTGATTAAAATAAAGGTGAGTATTCCATCGATATCATTATTAATGAAGTTTACGAAAGTTGAATTTGAGATTTCAAGCCGCTCTCCCGCTCCCCAGGTAAAAGCAGGATTACCTGCTCCGTGTAATAGAGTTGTATCTGATGAAGGGCTTAAGGTAGCGTCATTATTTAGTCCAGGAAAATTTGTACCGTTAAAAAAGGTATCTCCTTTTGTTGATTCAGACCATGTTTGGGAAATGCCTTCATTTAAACCAAACACCTGAAAACGATTTGTTAAGATATTCGTTTGGTTTGAGGAGGTGAACAGGTTTAACGATACAGACGCTGCATCAATACCGGCATTTGTAAAAGAAGAAATATCGAATTTGATAAAACTATGCAGGTTGTAGTTAGAGGTACCAACCACTGCCAAATTATTGCTTGTGTTACCAGTACCAAAGGGTGAACCGTTGCTTCTGTTATGCACCATTTCGTCACTCACAGCACTGAATAGCAAAGCGTGCGCATTATTGATTGATAGCATGCAGAATAAAATACTTACTAGTGTTCTTCGTTTCATATTCAACCCCTTAGATTTCCTAGGGATGTTTTTTATAGTAGTAGAATAACGTTCCATTTGAGACTTCCTCCTATTTATGTATTTCTTTTTTAAGAATATAGCTAAACCAAATATAACCGATTACTGGTTTTATGTTGATGAATAATGAAAACATTTGTCACTGTATAACATAATGCTCTTTGGTTTGAGTAACGGTTTGATCATTTGTAGCTCATAAATATAAAGTTTCTAAATAATATGCCGAAAGTATCTATGAAACGAATCATTAATCGTAACGGCCATTGAGAAAATAGAGAAGGTTTACATGGAAGAATTTAACTATAAAGCGAAGCAAAGCGGTTTCACACTTATCGAGTTATTGGTGGTTGTGGTTATCCTGGGTGTATTAGCGGCAGTGGTTGTCCCACAATTGAGTGGCACAACGGACACTGCAAAAGAAGCTGCACTAGATGCCAATTTGGCAAGAATTCGATCCGCAATTGATCTGTATAGACAAGATCATGGTGATTACCCAAGTGTTACAGCAGCGACTGGCGGTGCCTGTCCGGCTGGTGGTGTCTCAGGTAGCGGTGCAGCTGATTCTGCAGCAGCGTTTGCATCGCAATTGACGATGTACAGTAATGTCACCGGAGCAACATGTACGGCAACTAATGATACATATAAGTACGGACCATATTTACGTACAGCGATAACAGGTGTTGATGGTATGCCTGGCAATCCAATTACTGATGAGAATGTCGTCGTTGTAGAGACTGCTGGGAGTCTTGACTTGACTTCAACGAGTACAACAGGTGGATGGAAGTATGACAATGTGGTTGGAAAAATCGTCGCTGACCATCAGGATTTTGATGATAGATAAATATCTAACTGTAATTATGAAATGAGTGCCTTTATGGTACTCAATTTGATCAGAATGAAGATAAACAAATGAAATTATCTGATCAAAAGATAATTCGAAATGGCGGTTTTAGTCTGCTCGAAATATTAATCGTCATTATTATTATCAGCGTTGTGGCTGGTGCTGCTATTCCTGCAAATTTCAGTGGTAAGGATCGGATTAAATTACAAACAGCGGCGAATGAAATTGCAACCCTGTTTCGTTATGCACGCGATCAAGCTATTCAAACGGGGCAGCCGCACGGCGTACATATCGATCCTTACTCTAGCAGAGTATATGGTTTTAAATCAGGCGGTTATGCTAATCCGTTAGTAGGGCTTATAGTTTTACACAACCCCATTTCAAAGTTAAGTACAGAAGTTGTAGTTACAAATCAACATCACACAGAAGGGGTGAGCATATCTAACACCGAATCTGTTTTTACCTATGCTGATCGCTCCAATCAGGATTATGTGTTGTTTGATGAAACTGGATTGCCATATTGGAAAGGAGGTGACGGCGTGTTCCGTTTACTAGTAGACAGTGAAATCACGCTCAGTTATAGCGGTGAGTTACAAAGCATCTCACTTATGGCGGGTTATGGACGTGTGATTTTACAATGAGCCTCTTGATTAAAACACAGCGACAATCAGGTTTCACTTACGTTGAAATAATGATCACCGTTGCCGTTATCGCGATTGCGATATTACCAATAATGGATGCTTTGCAAACCAGTGCCCAGGCATCGGGGTATCAACGTCAACATGTTGCATTACATTATCATTTGATGGGAGGAATGGAATCCGTTTTAGCAGAGTCTTATACGGCGCTTGAAGCTGAGATTATTAATTCTACAACGGCCTCCTCATTTTCGGATGCATCGGGAACAAGTGATCGGCGACTCGTCTACCTGTCAAAATACGACATAGACAATGTCGATTTAGATAACGATGTCTTTACTGGTACGGATGATGTTATCTGGGTTAAAACCGAGCTGGAAGGGACGAACCATAGTTTTGAAACCCTAGTGATCCCATGATTATCAACTCAGTAGATCAATCAAATCAACAGGGTTTTAGCCTGGTCGAATTGGTTGTTGTCATCGGGATGGCCGGTGTGATCTTTGCCTCGTTAAGTACTATCGTTGGTGAAATGTTCCAAACTCAAGAACGTATAGAAAATAATAGTGATATTAATCAGGAAGCTGCTTTTGTGACCGAACGTCTTGTTAATTTGATTGGGCATAGTCGTACATCTACCATACAGAACGACCAAACAAATCATGTACATGTTGATTTGGAAACGGATCCACAACAGGATATGAATAAGGATGGAACTTTTGATCCGGTTGATGAAATTGAATTTCATTGGGATCCTTCGTTGCTCGAAATTAGAACGCAAAGATTATCTTTTGATGTAACCGGTGATGGTGGAATAGACAGTAATGATAGGTTCAGGTATTTACTTACGAGAAACATCAGTGCATTTACGATCAGTCGTTCAAGACCTACCGGTGGGCGCTTTGATTTAATTCGTCTTGAAATGACGTTTACCGATACGAGTGGTCAGACGTTGGATATCGATACATCTGTGCGGGTTGGTGGGCAATTATGAAGCCTCATAACAAGTCAATTCCAAAGTCCTTTCCTGCATCATTTCACCGGTCAATTTACGGAACAACTCCTGAACAGAATCAGCAAGGGTTTATTTTGATTACTGTCCTGCTTTTAATCAGCTTGATCGCCTCTGTTGCTTATTTATCAAGTACCCATAGTGTTTTTAATGCCTCTCAAGCAGAGTCGAAAATTGATTCTCAGAAGATGCGTTATGCGGCGGAAACGGGTTTAGTCTTTGCGACGGCTGAGCTAGCAAAAGATCTGGATTGTACTGGATATACGATCACGCCGAATGGAACCTTTAATGGTTACCGTTACAGGGCAAGTTTATCGGCGACTTCTGGTTCTCCTGTCACGGTTAATGTTTCAATGGATCTTGGATCGGGTAATTCGCGTTCTTTTAGTCGGGAGGTTACTGTAACAAAAAATAATGAGACAGAAGTGGACTTGGAAGAAGATAGTTATTCTAATCGATCGGATGACAATCGAAACTATGGGGAAGATCAGGAACTCCACGTGAGAGCTCGGTTAGATCGAATAACGTTCTTAAAATTCGATATGGGAAAAATCAATATCGATCCAGCAGCGATTATCGGGGCTGAGCTTAAGCTTTATCAAAAGAGTTCACCAGAGGCGAGTACGTTCAATATCCGTGTTTACAGAATCACAAAAAGATGGAAGGAAAGGGAAGTTACATATGACGATCGTTATAACAATAGAGCTTGGACCAAAAATATGCTTGGTGTGATTACCGATGTTGATCCAACAGCAATAGATTCGGTTGAGATTGATAAAAATGTTGTGGATTGGAAGATATGGGATGTGACGTCTCTGGTGATAGATTGGTTAGATGGAACGTCTACTGATCGTGGTATGGCATTATCAAATACTGGAATCCGCACTAATAGTATTGAGTTCCTTAGCCGAGAGTCTTCAGATATTGCCAAACGGCCTAAGTTAGTTATAACTCATCAATGCGAGTGTGGGACAGCCGGTTGCTAGTTCTGAAACTGATCTTTGGTTTACCCAGACTAAAATTTAACTAACCTGATGTGATGGTCTCCTCCCCCTTACGGCATGTAAGTGTCATGATTGAACCGTCATCAACACAATCAAAAGAGGAGAAGACCATCAAATCAGGTTAAATAAAGAATTTGGTGTTTTTGCCGATAAAGTTATCAGATAAAAATATTTGGGATAGGACATGCTAGGGATAACCCGTAAGGGTCCAATTGGATTAGATTTTGGTTCTGATCATTTGAAAATGGTACAGGCAGATTTTGTAAAAGGAAGTCCGGTGATCCGTTCTGCTATTATTTTGCCTTACCCCACGAACAAAAAAGAGCTATTTGAATCTCCTACAGATTTAAAAAAAATGGTTCGTAAAGCGCGCAGTATAGGTGGGTTTCAAGGTGCTCGTACAGTGGTGACAATGCCTCCTGAAAAACTTCAATTTGTTTCGCTCGAATATAAATGTATGCCGTCAAAAGATCCTGACGAAGCGGTGATTGAGGCGATAAGAGAACGATTTGGTGATCAGATAAAAAGTTCAGTGATCGATTTTTACATATTCGCCCTGAACATAAAGATCAAATTGATCGCAGTGCACTCGCTGCGGTCGCACAAAAAGAATCTGTCATTTCTTTCCTGGAGTCTATACGCAAGAGTGGATTAGAAGTTGATCGACTTGAAATTGGTCCGGTTGCGATTAATAGATTGATGGGCGCAATTAATCCTAATGAGCATGACAAAATTAATCTAGTGATCAATTTCGGTCTATATAAATCTTATGCGACCGTTTTATGGGGCAGGCGCTTGTTGCTAGATCGTGAATTATCATTTGGCTGTGCAACAGGTGCTACCGTTCTGTCTGAGGCACTGGAAGTATCAAAGCAAGAAGCAACAGAATTATTGGCTCGACATGGTATTAAGGTGGCAAATAAAGTCATCGTAGGTTCAGATTACGAAGAAGTAAGTATCGCGGAAACGGTGGCTGATATTTTAAAACCTGTACTTCAAGATTTTGCTCATGAGATTAAACGGCTGATGTTATATGTGGCCTCGAGAACGCGTGGACGTACAGTTAATGAATCGTATATGTTTGGTAATGTTCTCGAATGGTCTGGTGTAGATAGAATTCTTTCTGAAATGACAGGAATAACGTTTAAAACAACGCAACCTTTCTACGGGTTTGCTACTTCTAAGCAGGCCGCGAAAATAAAGGATGTGTCTGAGTTACGTGGGATTGCTGTCGCGACCGGGCTTGCTTTGTTAGGGCTGGAAAACAACCAGAGGGCAAGCGGTGATGCATGAGATGGATTTGATGCCAGCAGATTACCGCCGTAATCAAACTGCACGAAAATTACTGATTGGTTTTGCAGCGTTCTATGTATTGATTATTTCAGGTCTATTGGCAGGTAAAATTATTCTGGAAATGAAAATGTCTTCATTAGAGGTGCAAGTCAAGACCTATAAGAAGCAAAGCCAGATTTTGGTTGAACAACAAAAATTAAATTCTGATCTAAAAAATAAAAAATCTGCTATAGAAAGTCAATATACATTCGTCAAAATGCTTCAGCAAGGTGGTGGTGCGGATCAAATTTTCCATGTTTTTGATCGTGTTCTAGCACGAGATTTGAAAGTTACTGGCAAAAGAAATATATGGATGACTGCGTGGACTTATACTGCCGAAAATCTTGATTTAGGAAAAGAACAAAACATTAAACAAAATATGAAGGTCACGATGAATGGTCAAGCGAGGGACCATGAAGCACTATCAGTTTTTGTGGAAAATTTAATGCGACAGCCAGAGGTTCATGATGTAAATGTCATCAATACAACACTGCTTGGTGCAGATGAGGCTATCGTTACATTTGAACTGGAGATGAGTTAGATGTTGGATGAATTTACAAAAAATCTAACACCAAGACTGATGTTTTTACTCTTACTGGCGGGTGTGGTGTTGCTATTGTCTACTGCGAATACATTATGGTTTAAAAAGCAGATCAAAGATTATCGACAATTGAAAGAAAATTACAACGCTATACAGGCTGATTCTGTTGATTTGGCTTCTGCGGAGTTGGTTGCAAAAAACTTGCGTAAAGAAATTTCTAAACTAGATGATCAACTGACATCGGTTGGCAGAGAAGTTTTAAAAGGAAAACCGTTGTCAGTGATAGCGGATCTTGGACGCTATGCTAAGCAATACCAGGTGCAAATGGTTAATATAAAACCAGAATCTGAAATCAGGGGAGAGCTGTATACAGAAATCCCCTTTAATGTCAGTTTGTCCGGTAGTTATGCAGATCTATTCAAATGGGTTTATACGCTAGAGAATTCAAATAATCCGCTATTTATTAAAAATTTTTCCATGTCTTTAGGAACCGATCAAACAAACAGAACCATGCAATTAGCCATTGGTTTAATCCAACTAGTAGAGGAGGAGGGATAAGCCGTGGGAATACAACAGCATCTATCAAGAATATTGTTGGTAACTTGTTTGGGCATAGCTACCATGCAGTTAGTATTTGCGGCTGAAAATGTGGCACCTGAATTGCATATTGATCCCTTTGTAAACACCCTGGTATTGGAGACACGGCTTGATCCGTCAGGTGGAGATGAACAAGATGTACCAGTGGTAAAAGCGCAGCCTAGAGAGACATTTTTGTGGCAGCCAGAATTGCGCGGCATTATTCGATCAGAAGATGTTGCAATTGCAAATATGGCTGGTGAACTGATCGAACTGGGTATGGAATATGAAGGATATCGCCTGATTAAGGTAAGGGAACAATCGGTTGTTTTTGAAAAAAATGGAAGAAAATTTCCTGTGTCGATTGATGGCACAGAAGAACAGGAAAGCACTTTATAGCCAAGTACTATACAAAGCTTTAGCTATTGTATGTTTACTTATTCCTCAACAGCTAAATGCCGCTGAGGTAACGTCACAGAAAAATTCAACGCCTCAGCCTGTTTTTCAAGCGGGTGCTGAGAATCAAAATCTTGGACAAGATACTCAAGATCAAGGCAGTCAAGATCAAGTTTTAAATGCTGATAGCATAGCCAATGCTAGCAATGAAAAGAAAGCAACTAATTTAAAACAAAAGTTAAGCATAGGGATCCCAACTTCTAAAGGATCAAAAATAAATAGCACCGTGACTATTTCTGTTCGTCACGCTAATCTGGCAGAAGTGTTTGAAATGATGTCCAAGCATGGTCGGGTGAATATTCTGCTAGCCAATGGTGTGCAAGGTGAAGTGTCGATTAATCTATATGAAATCGATTTGCATGAGGCAATTAAAGCGGTTGCCATTGCTGCTGGGTTTGCGGTTGAGAAATCGGGCAATACCTATTTTGTCGTCACCCGTGATGATGCTGGCAAAGAAATTGTTGATGGTTTGACCGAAGTTAAATCATTTAAGGTTCAGTACAGTGATCCTAATTTGGTCGCCACTATTCTGAGTGATCATTTATCACGTTATGGAAAAATTACCGCGCTACCAGAACGTCGCTTGATCGTCGTAGAAGATCTGCCTGAATTTATGGATCGCGTGGGAAACTTGTTAGAAGAGTTAGATAGCCCACCGGTACAAATTTTGATCGAGGCGCAGATTCTGGAGGTGAGATTAGATCGGACAGAGGCTTTTGGTGTTAACTGGGAAAATATATTCTCATCAAGTAATGGGACGGGCAGGGCAGGTATTACAGGCCTCTCGATTCCTGCAAGCGGTTTATTTTTTCAGATTATTAATTCAAAGATAGAAGCGGCACTTGGGGCTTTGAGCACTAAAGGACGTCTTAGAACCTTATCTACGCCAAAATTAATGGCGTTAGAACATCAGAATGCGGAAGTTATTATTGGAGATAGAGTTGGCTATACAGAAGTGACTCTAACTGAAGGTGGAAGTAGAGTAGAAAATGTTGAGTTTCTTGATTCAGGTGTGATCTTACGGGTGACACCTTTTGTTGATCGAAGTGGCAAAATTATGATGGAGATCCATCCAGAAGTAAGTAGTGCAAGTCTTAATGGTGGAGTGCCCTCATTACAGACAACCGAGGTTACCACACAGTTATTAGCCGCTGATGGAGAAACGATTTTTATCGGTGGTCTGATCAGAAATAATACGGTTAACGAAAGAGATGGTATTCCTATTTTAAGTGATATTCCTGTAATAGGTCATTTATTTAGAAGCCAAAATGACACGGTTTCAAATACAGAAACGGTGGTTATGATCACCCCTCGGATTGTTAGACCAGATTCGGGTATTCAAGACCCTGTTGGGCTGGAAAATGAAACAAAAATCCGCGAGATTGATTCGACATTAAAAAATGAAGGGCGAGATGTTGATGACATTTTCAAAAACCATGTACCTCTCGGTCAAAAATTCAATTCATTCGGCCAATAGTTCTCTTGCGTACACGCTTTTCCAAACCACTCGTACTTTAATTTCCATTTTGAACTTATTTCAGGTCATTTTCAGGCACAAGTAATGCATTGTTTTTTTTGACTCAAAAAAAATTGAAATAGAAAGGAGGGGTCATTATGTATCTCAAACACTTTTCTCTAAAAGAACAGCCCTTTGGCATCACGCCGGACACGTCATTTTTTATGAACCGTTCTGGTTATCGCGATGCACTCAATGTGATGAAAATTGCATTGGATATGGGGGAAGGTTTTCTTAAGGTGACCGGTGAAGTTGGCACGGGGAAAACACTTTTGTGTCGCGCTTTGATTAGCAACCTTGGTAATGAATATGTGACTGCTTATGTGCCGAATCCTTACCTAACCCCTGAGGCATTATTTCTGACGATTGCGGATGAACTGGGTATTCGTTATATACCCAATATCAAGCAACACGCGTTGTTAAAACGTATTACCTGGACTTTATTGAGAATGCATAAAGAAGGTAAACGTGTTGTTCTGTGTCTTGATGAGGCCCAGGCAATGCCGATCCAAACACTGGAAACTCTTCGTCTTCTAACCAATCTTGAGACTGAGAAACGAAAATTGATTCAGGTGATCTTATTTGGACAGCCTGAATTAAATGATGTGTTAGCTGAAGCTTCGGTAAGACAACTCCGTCAGCGGATCACTTTCTCATATGATTTAGCGCCATTGAATCGAGAAGCCATGAAACGCTATCTTGATCATCGTCTTAGCATTGCCGGATATCTGGATGGAGACTTATTCGATGAGGATGCACTGGAACTGCTTTTTATTGCTAGTCGTGGCATACCAAGGTTGGTAAATATTCTGGCGCACAAAGCAATGATTGTTGCCTATGGAACGGGTGATATCATTGTGATGCGAAAGCATATGCGTGTTTCAATTGAAGATACTGAAGATGCACGCCGATGGCAGCAAAAATTCACCAGGAAAAGAGAAAAGATCATGCGCTGGGCTTATGGAACATTTGGAAGTTTTGCTTTGGCCGGTTTATTGTTCCTTGGCGTTAATTCAGTGGACGTGATGGCTTTTATCAAGTGAGCTTCGTTAACGATGTAATGGCTGAAGCTGCGGATAGAAAGAGCTTCGATCTTTATCAGAATCAATTTAATCCTGATGAACCTGGGCTTAATAATAGAAAAAAATCGACAAAGTTAGCGACGACAAAGAATGTATTTTTTTCATTACTTTTATTCTTGATAGCACTCTGGTTTTTCGAGCAACTAGTTTCTATTAATACTTCCGAAAATGCTTATACTTCTGCTGAGAGTTTCAAATTTGATCCGGTAAACGATTCGAAAAATCAATCTAATAAGTCGATCGATTTTCAACTGGGCCAGGCTCAAAAACTGCATCAACAAGGTCAATTTATTGCTGCACAAGATATTCTTCAACAAATCCTGAGTTCGGATAAAGATCACCTCCAGGCACGTCTAATGTTAGCATCTTCTTTAATTGATCAAGATCAAAAACGTGATGCGATTAAGCTCTATACAGAAGGATTTAAAAACGCACCAAAAGAACCTCATATTGCACAACCTTTAGCAAAATTACTTGAGGAGGAAGGGAAAATTGACCTAGCAATAAAAGTGCTGTTATATGCCGTACCATCGAATATGTCTGATCCAGCATATTATGCTTCGATTGCAGCCTTACAACAGAAACTCGGTCGGCATAAAGACGTGATTAAGATCTATCAAACAATTCTGCAAAAACGCCCTGAAAATAGACAATGGTGGCTAGATTTAGGAATTTCTTTGTTGGCAGAAACCAGGAAAGTTGAAGCACGTGAGGCATTTGAAAAGGCTTTGTTGGATAAAACGCTTTCTCCTGCGTTAGCCTCATTTGCCCATCAACGAATTAAAGAATTGAAACGCAGCTGAGTCAATCCGTTATATACCTGTGCTACTTGGAACTGCATCTTTATAGTACGCCTGCTTTCATCCATGGCGGCGTTGTTCCTCTTTGCTGGGAATGCCATGCGCATCGTCACGCCTTGCCCTGAATAAAAACAGACGCACTCTAAAACACGCATTGCCAAGTATCATGGGTATAATCTCTGTTTTAGCTTAATAGACAGGATCTTAATGTCATCACTTCTTCCAGTGATAAAACTGAAATCGGGATTTGATCACTATTCGGTGATAGGAAATCCGATTTCCCACAGTCGCTCCCCACAAATTCATCAACAGTTTGCTGAACAGGCTGATCAGAACCTGATCTATCAAGCAATTGAATCACCGTTGGATCAATTTACTAATGTGATCAAACGGTTTCGAGACGCAGGTGGTCTTGGTTTAAATGTGACAGTGCCTTTTAAGCAAGAAGCCTGGGAGCTATCAACTCACCGAAGTGAAATTGCGGAGCGAGCTGGAGCGGTCAATACACTCTTTTTTAAAACCAGTTCAGGTCAAATTGAAATCCATGGGCATAATACTGATGGCCTGGGTTTAGTGAGAGATATTGTTCATAATTATGGACAGGCAATTACCGGTAAGCGTATTTTGATTCTTGGTGCTGGCGGCGCTGTTAGAGGTGTTCTGGAACCGTTATTAAAAGAAAAACCGAGCTCTTGTGTAATCGCAAATCGTACCCTTTCTAAAGCAGTTGAGCTAGCTGATCTTTTTTCAGATCTTATTGATCCAGATAATCTTCGAGCAAGTGATTATCCAGATCTTGGTGAATCAAAATTTGATCTGATTATCAATGGAACATCGGCAAGTCTTGATGGGAAGTTACCGCCTTTAAAGAATAATATCCTGGCAAAAGGCGCTATGTGTTACGACATGATGTACGCAAAAAAACCGACAGCCTTTGTCATATGGGGGGATGAACAAGGTGCGGTATTATCGGTGGATGGAACAGGAATGTTGATAGAACAAGCCGCAGAAGCGTTCTACCTGTGGCGTGGTATAAGACCTGAGACTAAATCAGTAATATCTTTATTCAAGGCTTGACTTATTCACATTGACTTTTAAAAAGTGAATTTTATAAGGTCATTGTACTCATCTTCTGAAAAAATCAAAAAAAACAATGTAAGTTATTGATATTTAATAATTATAGCAATCGGTCAATAATTGACTGAATTAATAAGGATGTGATAAACACTGTGGATGACAAGGTTTTTACGCAGTTTGATCACAATGTTATCCACAGTTTTTGTGGGTAAAGTAAATTCACTTTCAAACACAATAGCTTAGCTCTTTTATGTGATAAAGTGCGACTAGTTAGGGTTGTAGACTTTCCATATAATCAGGCAACCAGGAGATAAGTTTTGGAAAAAGTGCGATCAATAAAATTGTGATTACCTGGATCAAAACAAAAGGAATAATCCCTCGATAAATTTGTTGTATTGTTATTTCTGTTGGGGCGACCGCTTTTAGGTAAAACAAGGAGAATCCAAATGGAGGAGTTAAAAAAGAAGTTTGCAAATTGACCGCGATCAAAATAGCAAACCAGAGAAGATCTATTCCCATTAGCTGTGCAATGGGTGCGAGAATCGGAACCACTAAAAAGCAAATCTCCAGAAAATCTAAAAAGAAACCTAGCAAAAAGATCAATATCATACTGACAGCAACAAATCCCCAGATCCCTCCAGGTAAATTCGTGAATAAATTTTCGACTAATTGATCGCCGCCCATTCCCCGGAAAACTAGACCAAACGCAGTTGCACCTACTAGGATCAAAAAGACCATGCTGGTGAGTCGTGAAGTGTGTTGAGCGGCATGCAGTAAATTGTCTAGTGAAAGCCGTTTATGTAGTGCCGCCAGAAGGATCGCACCAAGTGAGCCATATGCCGCAGATTCGGTGGGTGAAGCAATTCCAAAGAAGATTGAACCCAAAACAGCAATGATTAGGGACAGTGGCGGTAACAGACTTTTTAATATTTTTCTGCCAAGGTTATCAATAGAGGGCGATTTGATACTTGGTGCCATCGTCGGATAACGAAATACAACATAACTGATGTAGAGAAGGAAAAGAGTGATCAGTAACAAGCCAGGTACGACCGCGCCGATAAATAATCGTCCTGGTGGAACACCGATAACATCACCGAGTAAGATCAAAACAATGCTAGGTGGAATTATTTGTCCTAATGTTCCCGAAGCAGCGATAGTTCCGGTAGCAAGTTGTGGAGAGTAATTATGCTTAAGCATTGCTGGTAGAGCGATGACACCCATTGTGACGACTGTTGCACCAACAACACCGGTTGTTGCAGCAAGCAGTGCGCCGACGATAACGACTGATAACGCTAAACCACCTCTAACTCTTCCAAACAGTAGCCCCATTGTTTCGAGAAGATCTTCGGCTAAGCCCGATTTTTCCAGAACAATACCCATGAAGATAAACAAGGGAACGGCTAACAAAGTGAAATTTTTCATTATCCCCCAGATTCGTAATGGAAGTAGCTCGAAATAATCAAAGCCGAGAAAGATTGTCCCAAATAGTGTTGCAATGGCACCGAGAGTAAAAGCGACTGGATAACCGAGCATCAACACCAACATAGCGATGGCGAACATGATGAGTGCCCAGACTTCCATTCCGATCATGGGGATTTATTCCTTATCAGAAAGTTAATATTTCTTAATGTTTCGGCGATACCTTGGAGTAGTAATAAAACGAATCCGAGAATAATCATTGCTTTTAATAACCATCGGTAGGGTAAGCCGCCCGGATCAGGGGAGGTTTCGTTCAGCAAAAATGAATTCTCAATAAAAGACCAAGAATTTAAGATGATTAGTAAACAGAATGGGATGAGGAAAAATAACCCGCCGAAAATATTGATCCAGGCTCTGTGACGATCATTTAAACGTTTACTTTTGTAGATTAGATCAACTCGAACATGTTCGTCATGCTTGAGGGCATAGGCTGCACCTAGCAAAAAAACAACTGCAAACAAGTGCCATTCAAGTTCCTGAAGTGCCACTGATCCGCTATGAAATAAGTAACGCATGGTAACGTCGTAGCTGATCAAAAATACCATAAACAAAATCAGCCATGCTGTGAACTTTCCAAAAGCCTCACTCAGCAAATCAATGTTTTTTACAATGAGTTTTAAAAAGTTTGTCAAGTGATTTATTTGCCTATTTTTATAAAAATAATTATTGACTTATTCACAAAGCACAATTGTAGGTCGTATGTAACATACTTGCCGAATATTTTGATTGTTATAAATGAAGAAAGTAATTTAAGTTATTGTAATATATATAATAATACAAGATGTCTGTTTTTTGTTCGATTTAATCAAAGTGCAACAATCATAAGGCTTCTTAGGCTTTAACCGCACTTTACTAACAGAGTTATCCACAGATTCTGTTAGTAAAATTTTTATCCGTTTCAAGTCAATGAGTTAGCTAAACAAGCTGTTTATCTTTACACATTTCGGTGTCTAATAGAACCTGTTTACGGTTGTTTCTGGTGTAAATAATTTGACAGATCTACGAAATATTTTAGCGATATCGTCTCAGATCTGACACTGCCTGAAAGCCCTAAAAATTCGAAATCTTTGTCATCTGCAAAATCTTTTAGAACATTGCGTAAGGTTTTTCTCCGTTGGCTAAATGCTTGTTTGATGAGTTGCTCAAAGAACGCTTTATTTTCTAGCGGTAAAGGAGATTTTTTGGGTATCAATCGTATAATTGATGACATTACTTTGGGTGGTGGGTCAAACGCATCTGGTGGTACATCAAACAAATATTCGGTATCACAATGATATTGCAGCATGACAGAAAGTCGCCCATATTGACGTGAGCCTGCTTCTGCAGTCATTCTATCGGCGACTTCTTTTTGGAGCATGAACGTCATATCTGAGATGACATCAGCTTCTTCTAACACATGGAAGATCAGTGGCGTTGAGATATTGTAGGGAAGGTTCCCAACCAGGCGGATCTTCTTATCATTGTCGATTAATGACCGAAATGAAAAATTAAGTACGTCGATTTCGTGAACGCGTAGTTTATCTTGATCATAGTTGCGGCGAAGGTTTTCTGCGAGGTCACGATCCAGCTCCACCACATCAAGTTGATTAAGTTGGGAAAGCAGTGGCCGAGTTAATACACCTGTTCCGGGGCCTATCTCAACTATTTGCTCATCTTTTTGTGGAGCAATAGCTGAAATTATCTGGTCGATAATAAATTGATCAATCAGGAAATGCTGCCCAAATCTTTTGCGAGGACGGTGTTTTCTCTTCTCACTCATAAAGATTTCTACGGCTTATCTTTATTTTACTACGGGAGAGGCCATTTCTATAGCCAGCTCGATGGCTGCACATAAGCTACCTTTATTTATACAGCCAGTCCCTGCAAGATCTAAGGCGGTGCCATGGTCAACTGAGGTGCGGATAATCGGAAGCCCTAGGGTAACGTTTACTGCATCTCCAAAGCCGTGATGTTTGAGCACAGGTAGGCCTTGATCATGATACATGGCTAATACGACATCAGCTTGTTCAAGTTGTTGAGGGGTAAAGGCCGTGTCTGCTGGTAGTGGGCCATGAACGTTGATTCCTTCAGCGGTTAGTTTTTCAAGTGCGGGTATGATTGACTCTATTTCTTCCATGCCCAGATGACCACCTTCGCCAGCATGAGGGTTGAGACCACAAACGGAAATTCTAGGGTTTTCAAGTTTAAATTTTGCTCTCAAATCGTGATCAATTATTCGTGTTACGTCTATGATCAGCTGCTCATTTATCATTGCAGGGATTGCTGACAATGGTGCATGTGTTGTCACCAAAGCAACGCGAAGCTGAGGCGTCGTTAGCATCATCACCGGATGATCGCCGCCGGATTTTTCTGCTAAATACTCAGTGTGTCCAGTGAAAGATAAACCTGAGTCGTTAATAACACCTTTATGTAGTGGTGCAGTGACCATTGCGTCAAATAATCCGTTCATACAGCCATGGCAGGCGCTATCGAGTGTACTCATCACATATTGCGAATTAGTTTTATCAAGCTGGCCAGAAATGACAGGATTGAAAACAGGTAATGGTAAAACTTTCAGGCTGCCTTTTTGATGAATATCATTGTGAGATGGATTAAATAGATCGATGGTTATAGCTTGTTTTATTTGTGCGGCTCGTTGTTGAAGGATGCTGGGATCACCAATAACGATGAGTTCTGCATCAAATGATTTTTGGGCGATCAAAATGCATAGATCTGGGCCAATACCTGCAGGTTCACCGGAGGTGATCGCAATGCGGACTGGGTTAGAGGATGCATTCAAATTAGATGTGACTTCTTAGACTATAGACGGTATTCAACGTAGGCTTCGTCTCTTAGACGAATAAGCCAGGACTGACGATCCTCCTCAATCTTACGCTTTTTAACCGCTGCTCTGGCTTTGGCAATTGTGAGTTCTTCAGTTCCATCGTATTGACGATGTTCCAGCACCTGAACTATATGCCACCCAAACTGACTTTTAAACGGAGCACTGATCTCACCATCAGAGAGTGCATCCATCTCTTTCTCAAATACGGGTACCATTGTCCCGGGGCTTGTCCATCCGAGATCACCGCCTTCAACTGCGGAAGCATTGTCATCAGAGTTTGAGCGTGCCAACTCAGCAAAATCGGAACCACCTTCAATACGTTCTTTAAGTAGTTCAAGTCGTGCTTCAGCATCTTCATCAGAAGTAAGCTCATTAGTGCGGATAAGAATATGGCGAGCACGTGTTTGAGGAATAATTTGTACATCGGATGAACGTTTATCTACTAGCTTGAAAATATGAAAACCACTATTGTTTTTGATCAAGCTGCTGACTTCCCCCTTGTTCATAGTGGCCAGTTCAGAGCTAAATAAAGAGGGAACTTGATCCGCTTCCATCCAGCCTAAATTACCGCCTCCAGTAGCATTACCTGCATCTGAAATTTCAGTCGCTATCTTAGAAAAATCCGAATCACTATTACATTGATCAAGCACGTCTTCTGCTTTAGCTTCTAATTCTTTTTTCTGCTCCTCATCTGCATCTTCTGGCACGGCGATTAAAATATGTTGTAGCTCATATTCTTCGGCATTGTTGCCCTGTTGAGTTTGTGTTGCAAGAAAATTTTTTACTTCTCGTTCAGAAACAAAGACACGATTATCAACTTGTTTTTGGCGTATGCGTGTTAACGTTATTTCCTCGCGAATATCCTCACGGAACTGGTTAAAGCTAAAGCCTTCGCTTTCGAGAGCTGCACGAAAATCATCAAGTGACATGTTGTTTTGGTTTGCCATGTTACTGATTGCGCGGTTGAGCATGCTGTCGTCTACTTTAATACCAGAGCGTTTTGCGGATTGCAGCTGTATGCTATTCATGATCAATCTTTCTAGAACTTGTTTTTCCAGATCTGCCGAGGGAGGAAGTTGTGTTCCACGTTGAGCTGTTTCTCTTCGTACACGTGCCATTCGACGTTCTAACTCACTGGCCATAATTACATCATTGTCGACGATAGCAATGATGGTATCTAGTGTTTCGGTGTTTGCAGGGCTAAGAGGTAATATTGTGCCAGTGATCACGAGTACAGAAAATATAGTTTTGATCTTTGAGTAAGTAGTCATAAAAATTATTAGAATTCGTAGTGATAACCTGGAATGTTACGTTGTAAAAAGTCTCTTGTTTTACGGCCAAATCCTGCGAGTCCTTTCATTTCAAATTGCAAGAAAATAGCATTATCGAATTCACCTTCTGTATTTCTTAGATAATGTCTCCCGACCAGTCTTGTTGCCCAGCAACAGCTATTGTATTCAACACCAAACAAGCTATCTATTGTTTGATTGTTTTGTAGCGAATAGTTCCAACGTCCAACAATACTCCAGTTTGCATTTATTGGTGTATGCATTGAGAAATCAACTTGTTCTATATCAACAATATCTCGACGCATTCTATAAGCTGCATTGTAAACGGTGTTTTTATCAGGACGATAGCGTAAGTTTAGTGACGCTAGTTCGGTCCGATTTTCATGTGGGTCAAACTGTAAATCGTAACGAGTTGTCCAATGATCGCTTAACTGCAAAGAGGCTTGTGCCACAATATCTGAAGAGTCTTCAGTTTCGATCACACTACCAGGCAAAGTAACATCACGATCTCTAAAGTACTGTATCTGACCAAGACTAAAGCTCATTCGTTCCTTGCCAGAATTTTTATCAATCAGCCGCGTTGTGACTGCAAGTGTTAGCTGATTCGCATCACCGATACGATCAGCCGCATTAAATCGGTCATCTCTGAACAGTTGTGCGTAGGATGTGTCATATTCGCCAGTATCAAATATGGGAATATCGTCCTGGCTTGATTTAGGAATATAAAGATAAAAGACCCGAGGTTCTATTGTGTGTAAAAATTGTGTTGAGCCCAAATTCAAATCACCTTCGAAAAATAAACCCGCATCCAAGCTAAAAATAGGCAGTGTTCGGTCAGGGGATTCATCGTTGATCCCATCGTTACGATCAAGGAAGTATTGTGTGTGACGTAATTTTAATTTTGGAACGATAAATGAACTAACATTACGAATGGGATAGCTAATTTCAGGTGCGAAATCGACTCTGCCACCGGTTGTACTGTCATCTCGATCAAAATAAACGGCTTCGCCGAATATCTGATAATTCAGTTTTTTATTGCCTTGTGGAAAATGAGTCTGGAAATAAAATTGTGGTAATCGATCATAGGGTTGCTGCGATGAAAGCAAACTTCTATCGACCGATTGGTAACTTTGCACTCTACTTAACAGGCTCCACCAACCACCGTTCCATTGAAAGTCAGCACGACGATCGAGTAATCGCTGACTGGTGATATCAATACTGGTGCTTAAATCCTCAAAATATTCTCTATCTGACACCTGATTAAAATCGATTAATAAATGGCCACGATTGCCAGCAAACAATTGTTCAACCTGGGTATTAAATAGATAACGATCATCGTCTTGAAAAAGATTATCAGAGGGGAGGTACTCCAGATCAAATTGACCCTTGCCGGTTGGTTTCAGATAACGATATTGAGCTCCTAGCATAAATCCTCGATCACCGAGTATTCTTGGGGTGATAGTGGCGTCACTATCGGGAGCAATATTCCAGTAGTAAGGCGTTCGAATATCGAAACCGGAATCCTTGGTTGAGCCTATCGTCATGGGCAGAAAACCCGACGTACGTTCTTCTGTGAGTGAAAAGCTTATATAGGGAATATAAAGGACAGGCACTTCTTTTATTTTCAAGATGGTATGTAGAGCACGACCTTTGTTTGCATCGTGATCAAGTTTGAGGTTTTTTGCTTTGAGTCGCCATGGAGCCTCATCATCCGGCCCACCGGGGCAGGTGGTGTATTCGACATCTTCGAGACGCGTTACTTGCTGTGCTGATCTATCCGTTAATTTTTTTGCTTTGCCATGGCCGCGTTTATCAAGGAGTCGATAATCGCCTTTTTTAAAACGAGACACATTTTGTTCACGATCAATGGTTGCTTCTTCACCATGCCAGTAAATTCCATCAGTCCAGAATTTAACATTACCTTGTGCATCTAATTTAGTTTTTGAATCATCAAAGATCGCACGTTGAGCATGGACAGTATTTTCGTTGTGTTTAATTTCGACGTTGCCAGAAAGGGTTGTAACGCCTTCTTCTACTTCCATTGTATTGGCATCGATTGAAGTACTGTTTTTTTCGAAGAGTTCGTCAGAGCGTTCTAAAATCCATTCTGAGCCAGCGGGATCTTCGCTACAGAGTTTCCATAGCTCACTATCAGGAACATCTTCAGCTGCATGAAGAGCATTCGAAAATAATGCAAAAAGAATGAGGTAGAATGTAATTAATATTTTCAAGACGTTGGTAGGCTGTGCCGTCACTTATTAGTTGTTAATTTATATATTCTACCTTGTGAGCTGTCGACTATAAAGCGCACTCTGATAATAATTGGGATAATGACAGTGAACCAATCATGTAAGACATTCTTAGCTTTTGTAATTCTTATTTCTTTGTTAGGAGGTACTTGGTGATTGAATAAAAATCAGCCCGAGAAATAGGTTGAATTACAACAGATATTGTCGATTTTGGTTGAGGTGACTAAGGTCACTAAAGAGGATGTACAGCTTAGTAGCAAGGTAACGGGTGTTTAGTATTTGCACAACGTGCAAAATTACATTGTGAAATTTCTGAACAGGTGTTAAAGCGCAATGTAGAACTAGGTTAGTAAGGTAACATTAAACGATCAACCAATCCGTATTAATGTAGGTGAGTATGAAGATGTGCTTAGCGAAATGCAGATCAAAATATGATCAATAAAAAGTGGTAATTTGGAAGAGATCAAAAATTATTTGATATCGTCGAGTGACAAATCACATTATTCCAACACGAAGTAAATTGGTAATGAAAGAGTTTAAGAAATAATCCTTAGTTTCGCAGTCAAAAATCGACGAAACTCATCGTCAATCACGGTGCGATCAAAAATTACGTTTTATGGGATGAGTCGATCGTATTTGTATGATCTGGCTGATGAGACAAAGCGACAGCTAATGCAAATTCCGGGTGTTGTTGGTGGTAGAGAGGTTGGGAGTTATGGTTTGAAGTTGATCCACACCTGGTCTTTATCTGAGCCTTTAGACATACAAAACAGGCCATTTTTTATAAAAGCAAAAGTATTAGTCACAATTTAACTTAACCTGATGTGATGGTCTCCTCCCCCTAACGGCATCTAGGTGCCATGATTGAACTGACATACACACAATCAAAAGAGGAGAAGACCAAAATGAAGACTACAACAATCGGGTTAGACATAGCAAAAAACGTATTTCATGCTGTCTGCTGTAATCAACAAGGGCGTATAATCAAAAAGAAAATGTTAAAGCGAGCGCAGGTACTCTCCTTTTTTCAATCTCAACCTCCTTGTTTAGTCGCAATAGAATCTTGTGCAACGTCACAGTATTGGGCCCGAGCGATACAACAACAGGGACATCAGGTGAAATTACTACCACCTCAGCATGTTAACGCATTTCTAATCGGCAATAAGAATGATTATAACGATGCCTTGGCCATCGCCGTTGCTGCGAAACAACCTCATTTAAAAAGTGTGGGCATTAAATCAGTTGAGCAACAAGACAACCAGGCACAACATAAAGCAAGAGACTTAGCGGTCAGACAAAGAACCGCATTATGTAACCAAATGAGAGCGCTTGTTGCAGAATATGGCATTAGCCTTCGTCCCGGCCTAAATACCCTACGTCAATCTATCCCGTTGCTATTAAGTGATGAGAACGAACGGTTGTCCGTTACTTTCAAAAGGATACTGCGCCAGCTAAAGGAACAATGGCAATCACTTGATGCCTGTATTGCGACATTTGACCAATTGATCATTCAATCGGCAAAAAACAATGCGATTTGCCAACGCTTACAAACTATTCCAGGGTTTGGGCCGATGGTCTCGAGCGCGTATTTTAATGAAGTGGGAAACGGCGCTCATTATCACAAAGGGCGCGATGTGTCCGCCTCATTAGGACTTGTTCCACGACAGTACAGTAGTGGTGGTAAAGAGGTGCTACTGGGGATCAGTAAACGCGGCAATAAATACCTTCGTTGTTTGTTAATTCTAGGCGCGAAGGCCGTGGTATCAAGAGCCAAAACGAAAGGCGATAAACTGAGTCAATGGATTAATCGTTTAGTTGAGACGCGGGGGCATAATCGAGCGTGTGTGGCGTATGCCAACAAAATGGCAAGAATGGCCTGGGCTATAACGGTTTCTGGTGATGACTACTCACCGGCCTAAATAGAGAGAACAAATCATTTCAACGAATTGCGAAGGTAAAACTAAAGATGGCATAACAGGTCAAACCAGCCTATTGAAAACCTGTCGAGCTCAGGGGTAACTAATACCGATAACCTGATAAGGAAAATAGGCGCGTAATACATCCAGGTCAGAAGTTGAAAACTTCATTGAAGGCCGTATATATGACAGCAATCCTGTCCCTGTTATCTGAATGTTTTATCTTGCAATACGGGAGGAGACCATATATGAGATCGGTTTAAGCCACGGTTGCTAATGCCCGTTTTAAGTAATTAAATTCATCGCCAGACAAGTTCAAAGACGGCTTATTCTCTTTCAGACAATAAGCGATCAATCCACCGATAAGATTAAGCATAAAACCATGTACAGAGCGGTGTCTGGAATGTTCTATCTGAGTAATGTTCTTCAACTGGTCATTAATGGTTTCAATAATAAAACGTCTGCTCAGCATGGCTCTGTCCCAGAGCGATGTAGCTTTTGCCTTCATGTTTTTTCGAACATTTGTCACCAACTCCACGCCTTTATCAAACAATTCGCTCGATAAGGCTTGGCTGATATAGCCCTTATCCCCGTAAAGTTTGCCACTCATCGCCTTGCACAGCTCGGGAACAGGCTGACGGTCATCGATATTTCCCGGGGTGATTTTGGCTGCCAGGATATCCCCCTGATGATTGGTGATAAGGTGTAACTTGAAACCATAAAACCAACCCATTGTGCCTCGACCTCGCTGGGCGATGTCTTTGAAAACACGGTGGCGTGGAATACGGAGGTTGTGGCACACTTTTAAGGCGGTTGAATCAACAAACGCAACACCTGTGGGTTTCCCTTTAAGATAAGAAAAGTAGCTACATAAAGGAACGAGCACTGTCGGCATCACCTCCAGAAACCGCGTGTAGCTTAGCATCTGTGGAAAATCCTCGGCATAGAATTGAGCGATAAACCCTTTGTAGTAGTTCTTGAAATCGCGATGGTTGGAGTGATGAAACAGGATGATGATAGTCATGATTTCGCTGGCTTGCATTCGCCCAACTCGACGGCGTTTGCGTTGCCCATCGGTCAGTAATTGTTGTTCCCACAACGGTATGAAGTGCTGACAGAAGTCATCGACATCACAAAAGATTTCAACTAGTTTATCCATTGGCTTGTTCTCCTTTTTTTTCAATTGTTTGGTCACAATTGATCTGATCGGGGGACAAGCCGTTAGTTCATTTCCTTAAGCCGAGTTGGGGTTAACTTAATAGAAATTGATAAAATCACAGGCAAAAAAAAGCCTGGCAATAAATGCCAGGCTTTTTTATGTAATTGAAGGAAGTTTTATACTTTCGTCACATTACTAGCTTGTGGACCTTTGGGACCATCTTCAACGTCGTAAGAAACTTCGTCGCCTTCACCAAGGCTTTTGAAACCGTCGCCTTGAATTGCAGAAAAATGTACGAATACATCTGTGCTGCCATCAGCTGGTGAAATAAAGCCGAAGCCTTTTGAATCGTTGAACCATTTAACACTGCCAGTAGCCATGTAGAATTACCTCTTAAATAAACAAAAAATAAATCAATTGCGGTTTAGCGAGGTAATACACAGGAGATGCCTTCCTGGAAACTTCTGAAACCTATTAAAACGTGCAATCAAACTTGTATAGCAGTCAATATCACTATTTATAATACAAAATATAAACCACTAACACATATATTGTAGACCTATCTGGCCCAAGATCAAACATTTAGTACGACTATTTACTTTTCTTATAGGTAAAGTTTGTGAACAATTCAACATAAATTGCCACCAATAATCATAAATTTACCTCATTGTAGGTATATGGCTTGGCTATTTGGAGTGTGTATTATTTTTTATTGCAATTAACTTCTTTTGATCCATCACATTGATCAGCATTTCCAGTGCCGCCGATCCCACCTTCTTCAATACGAGTATTTGAAGTTGCACAAGAAGCTAATAACAGAATAATAGAAAGCGTAAGTATTTTTCGTATGACGTCAGTCTTCATCATTTTTTTCCTCGAAGTAATAAATTCCAACACCAATACGTTGGGTGCCTTTTTTGATTATTTTAGGATTTGTATCACTATCGTAATTTGCAAGTAATTGATTTAAATCTTCTAAACAGCTTTGTGAGCGGTTATTGAGTTTTTTCCGTAAGAAAGGCAGCGCCTCTTTGCCGATGGCGTTATATGAGACTTTTCTTTGAAAGTAAGGCTCTTGAGGATCGATAAAAATATTGTGATCAATTGTGTTTATGAGATCACGCACATCGGTTCCGAGTATACGGATCTTTTCATCCACGTTATTTGATGGAATGTAGGCTTTTTTGATCAACTTTATTTTGTTATCAGATAATTGCTGGATAGCGCCGACACGTAATAATTCATCAGCGATTGCACCGGATGGAACATCTCCGCTATAGATTTTTACGAGTGCTTTGAAACTAGAATCTCCTTTATCAAGGAACAATTCTGTTGGTTCACCAGCTTTATTCTGAAATGACGGATCATTTATCCAGCCGGAAATAACCCGAGCAGCTCGATTGTATTGTTGGGTCATGTCGGAAAGATCGATCTTATCTATGGATTTTGCGCGGGAAACCTCTTTTCTAGTTAGGCCTGTCAGTGTCGAAATTCTTGAAACAGATTGTTTTTTGCCAGAGATAGCAAACTCAGCCTCAGCGACTTCTATATAGAGCTTTTTCAGTAACTCACTTAGTGCATTGAATGCGATTCCGTTGCGTAATAACAAACGTACCAGCGGTTTTAATAACTGGTAAATCGCTTTGCTGAGGACAGTTGAAGAATGATCCATATCGATACTGTAGTTGATCAGACTTGAATTATCAAAAAAATGGGTTATTATTCCCAAATAATTTATTGGGAAATTAATCCCAATAAATTTCAATAAAGGAGAATGAATATGAATAACTTTTTGATCACAGCAATACTCTCAGCTTCAGTTTTATTATCAGCTTGTAGTTCACATATCCAAACAACCTCAGGCAAAGCCTATTTGGATAAATATGATCCGACTTTGGATCGTTATGCTGAGAGTCCTAAAAATGAAAATAATAAAATAACCGAAACGCCACATCCGCAGAATATTAATCAGCTAATCAGGCAAGTTGCATCCGTTGAACCAACCCTTAGATTCCCTGCCAGAATAGGCGTCGCAAGAATTGATCGTGGTTATTTATCACCTATTCCGCCGACAGAAATTGAGGCATGGGCCAACAGTAGCAAACAGCTTGGTGATGAGTTTGGAGAATTTATTCCCGTTAATCCAATGATTATCGATATGGTCGTGTCTTCAGAAATGTATCAAACCAGTTCAGGTTATGACAAGCATGCGAGAGATGTCGTCAGTAAGATTAGGTTAGGTGCGGCTCGTCAGCATTTGGATGCAGTTTTGATCTATGAAGTTTATAGTCGTGAGAATAGCGACAGCAATTTTCTGTCGGTGGCGAATCTAACCATTTTAGGCGCTTATATTCTGCCATCAAAAGCCATTACAGCCGAAGGTTTTGCTAACGCAATGTTAATCGATGTTTTACAAGGCTATCCGTATGGCACGGTGGACACGACAATTGATAAAAGTGAAATGACCACAACCAATGGAGAGTGGGATAAACGACAACAACTTTCCAATGAAATAAAAGCAGAAGTGACTATAAAACTGGTCGAGGAAGTGAAAGACATGTTTAAAGATTTGCAATTGCAGTTGTTACGTAAAAGGGCTGAAAAAGCGCAGGGGAGTACAGCTACGTAAGGTGTAATCTGACGATGTGGACGTTGGAGGTAGAGTAACGCAGGAGCAGTTGCAGCTACCGAGCCTTGCGTATTCCGATAGGCTTTGATGTTGGGTTATGTGTAGAAGTTTAGACCCAATCTGACACATCACTAAATCAAGCGGAGCGTAGCGACGCTTGATTTAGTGAGAGTTACCCGCTTTGATGTAACTGCAACGTAAACATCAAAACACAAAGAGGTAACTCTCATGATTCATACTAATGACAAAGTTATAAAACATAAAGTTGGTCTACTCAATCTCGCTGAAGAACTCGGCAATGTCTCAAAAGCCTGCAAGATGATGGGTTTGTCCAGAGATACATTTTATCGCTACAAAGAAGCGGCTGATGAAGGCGGTGTAGAAGCCTTGTTTGATCGTAATCGGCGTACCCCAAATCTTAAAAACAGAATCGACCCGGCTATTGAAACCGTTGTGCTCGAGTATGCACTGGAAGAGCCCGCACATGGTCAAACGCGCACCAGTAACGAGCTGCGCAAACGGGGAACATTTGTCTCACCCAGTGGCGTTCGTTGTATCTGGCTTCGTCATGGTCTTGCTTGCTTTAAAGATCGCCTGAAGGCATTGTCTGATAAGGTAGCTGGTGAAGGCTTGATCCTCACTGAGTCTCAAGTCGCGGCGATGGAACGCAAGAAAGACGACGATGAGGCTTGTGGCGAGATAGAGACGGCACACCCTGGTTATCTTGGCTCGCAAGATACTTACTATGTCGGTACTTTCAAAGGCATTGGTCGGGTTTATCAACAAACGTTTGTTGATACTTACAGCAAGGTCGCTCACGCGAAACTGTACCCGACTAAAACACCGATTACGGCAGCTGACATGCTCAATGACCGCGTCCTCCCATTCTACGAAGAACAACGTTTGCCTATGTTGCGCATTTTGACAGATAGAGGGACGGAGTATTGTGGGCGAGCTGACCAGCATGATTATCAGCTTTATATGGCGTTGAACAATATCGAACACACCAAAACCAAGGTCAAATCACCTCAGACGAATGGTATTTGTGAGCGATTCCATAAGACGATCCTCAATGAGTTTTATCAAGTCGCTTTGCGTAAGAAAATTTACCAATCGATTGATGAACTGCAACTCGACCTTGACGAATGGTTGCTCAAATACAATACTCAACGAACTCACCAAGGCAAAATGTGCTGCGGGAGGACGCCGATGGAAACACTCATCGACGGACAAGCTATCTGGAAGGAAAAGTTTGTGAATTAAACTTAACCTGACAGTCGGTTACTGATAATTGGGTAACTGTCAGATCAAATCTGAATTTCTACAGGTTATGGCATAAAAAAGCATGCTTCGATTTTTGTTCCAGGCGGAATTCTATCTCCTGTATCCATACAGTCGTAACCCAATTTACGAAATTTAGGCGAGATAATGATCAGGAATAATAACTTCACCGCGCATCAAGGTTCTGGCTGTTCGCATAATTGATGCGCTGTGGGCTAGCCAGTTTGTATCGATATTTTCAGTGATGGCGCTGGCATCCATAACGCCGGCACTGTGTCCAATCCTTAAATTACCCAACTGTTTTTGTGATGCGACATCTGACACCAGAGTCTCTGGAATAGATGCCGCAACAGCAACTGCAATTGCACCTGTGCCGGTAAAGGCGTGGTGAAGTTTACCCATCGAGAATATTCGTGCGCAAAGATCTATTTGATCGTTTTTGATCATATTTCCTTGGGTCGATTGATAATCCTGTGCTTTTGAAACAAAGGCCAGTTTGGGTGTCGCAGGTTGCAGGTGTGCTTGTTCGACAGTTTTAGTCAGGCCCATTTTAACCGCTGCAGCACAACGTATCTCTTCTACTTGATCGAGTAGTGTTTGATCGGCATTAATTTGATCAGGTAATTCTGTTCCTTTAAGTCCTAGATCTTTTGTATTTACGAACACGGTTGCATTTCCAGCGATGACTAAGGAAACGGTTATTTGTTTATTTTGATCGTAGGTCAGTTTTTCAGAGGTGTTTCCTGTCGGTAGAATAATGCCGTTTTGTCCACCGGGCTTTATAAATTCAACTTTGATCGCGGAGCCTGTGTTGGGAATTCCGGCTATTTGATAATCACCATTATTGATCACATTTCCATCAGCTGAGGTTGGAACGTGAATGATCATTTTTTGTGACAGGTTGGTTTGCCAGACGCGGACGGAGGTCATACCAGTAGGATCTGCTTTGACCATTCCTTGTTCAATTGCAAAAACGCCGATCGCTGAAGACAGGTTTCCACAATTGCCGGAATAGTCGATAACAGGTTGATCGATTGCCACATGACCAAAGGTGTAATCGACATCAAAGCCTTCTTTATCAGAAGGTTTGATCAAGACTATTTTGCTGGTGCTTGAGGTCGCACCACCGAGTCCATCGATTTTTTTTCCATAGGGATCTGGGCTGCCGATGACGGCGAGTAAAAGTTGATTTCGGAATATCGGATCTTCGGGTAAATTTTGAGGATCAATAAATAAACCTTTGCTTGTGCCGCCACGCATCCAGACAGCGGGGAGAATTTTTGTTGTCATAAGTTTTGAGTTTAGAGGAATCTCAAAGGGAGCTTTGCACGAAATGAATAAGAGTTCAAAAAAGTATGCTGTTAAAGTTTTGCAGATAACTTATCCTGAGTTCATATATGGTCTCCTCCCGTATTGCAAGATAAAACATTCAGATAACAGGGACAGGATTGCTGTCATATATACGGCCTTCAATGAAGTTTTCAACTTCTGACCTGGATGTATTACGCGCCTATTTTCCTTATCAGGTTATCGGTATTAGTTACCCCTGAGCTCGACAGGTTTTCAATAGGCTGGTTTGACCTGTTATGCCATCTTTAGTTTTACCTTCGCAATTCGTTGAAATGATTTGTTCTCTCTATTTAGGCCGGTGAGTAGTCATCACCAGAAACCGTTATAGCCCAGGCCATTCTTGCCATTTTGTTGGCATACGCCACACACGCTCGATTATGCCCCCGCGTCTCAACTAAACGATTAATCCATTGACTCAGTTTATCGCCTTTCGTTTTGGCTCTTGATACCACGGCCTTCGCGCCTAGAATTAACAAACAACGAAGGTATTTATTGCCGCGTTTACTGATCCCCAGTAGCACCTCTTTACCACCACTACTGTACTGTCGTGGAACAAGTCCTAATGAGGCGGACACATCGCGCCCTTTGTGATAATGAGCGCCGTTTCCCACTTCATTAAAATACGCGCTCGAGACCATCGGCCCAAACCCTGGAATAGTTTGTAAGCGTTGGCAAATCGCATTGTTTTTTGCCGATTGAATGATCAATTGGTCAAATGTCGCAATACAGGCATCAAGTGATTGCCATTGTTCCTTTAGCTGGCGCAGTATCCTTTTGAAAGTAACGGACAACCGTTCGTTCTCATCACTTAATAGCAACGGGATAGATTGACGTAGGGTATTTAGGCCGGGACGAAGGCTAATGCCATATTCTGCAACAAGCGCTCTCATTTGGTTACATAATGCGGTTCTTTGTCTGACCGCTAAGTCTCTTGCTTTATGTTGTGCCTGGTTGTCTTGTTGCTCAACTGATTTAATGCCCACACTTTTTAAATGAGGTTGTTTCGCAGCAACGGCGATGGCCAAGGCATCGTTATAATCATTCTTATTGCCGATTAGAAATGCGTTAACATGCTGAGGTGGTAGTAATTTCACCTGATGTCCCTGTTGTTGTATCGCTCGGGCCCAATACTGTGACGTTGCACAAGATTCTATTGCGACTAAACAAGGAGGTTGAGATTGAAAAAAGGAGAGTACCTGCGCTCGCTTTAACATTTTCTTTTTGATTATACGCCCTTGTTGATTACAGCAGACAGCATGAAATACGTTTTTTGCTATGTCTAACCCGATTGTTGTAGTCTTCATTTTGGTCTTCTCCTCTTTTGATTGTGTGTATGTCAGTTCAATCATGGCACCTAGATGCCGTTAGGGGGAGGAGACCATCACATCAGGTTAACTTAAGCAATTCAGATCTGGAGAAACATCTGGCAGAAGCTACACGGTTCCGTTGTTTCGTGGATTTAAGGTTAATCATCGAAATGGGTTTATGGCGTTTAATCACTGTCTTGTAAAGTGTTTATTAGTATTTTCATGTCAGAGTCTGTTCTTAAGTCCATTATAAAAAAAGACTATCGAGGCTATAGCAATTAAGAATTAGACAGAAACTTTACATCCTCCTATCTTATCTTCGTCACACGACTCAATACATATAAAGCTAAAAATATAAGGAGGCAGAGATGCTTAAAGAAACAATAAAATTAATGACGATTATAGTAATAGCTTTTTTAATGATTGTATTATCTACAATCGTTTCGATTGACTTAGCAATAGCGCAGGATAAGGCTGTGACCAATGAATATTGGTGGCCAAACAGCCTCGATCTTAAATCGCTTCGTAATAATTCTTCAGAATCAAATCCTCTAGGTGTTGATTTTAATTATGCTGAAGAATTCGCAAGCTTAGATCTGGATGCCGTAAAAAGAGATCTGGAGGTACTAATGACCACATCTCAGGACTGGTGGCCAGCAGATTATGGTCACTACGGTCCTTTTTTCATTCGTCTTGCCTGGCACAGTGCAGGTACGTATCGAGTAAGCGACGGTCGCGGTGGCGCATATGGTGGCATGCAGCGTTTTGCACCTTTGAATAGTTGGCCTGACAATGCCAATTTGGATAAAGCACGGCGCTTACTTTGGCCGCTTAAACAAAAATACGGTAATAAGATCTCATGGGGAGACTTAATGGTACTTGCTGGAACCGTTGCTATGGAATCAATGGGTTTTAGAACCCTGGGTTTTGCTGGTGGACGTGTAGACGGTTGGGAACCTGAAGTAATTAATTGGGGTGCTGAAGGAGAATGGCTCTCAGATAGCAAACGTTATCATGGAAAAAGGGAATTGAAAAAACCATTTGGAGCTGTCCAAATGGGTTTGATTTACGTAAATCCTGAAGGGCCTAATGGTAATCCTGATCCTCTTGCCGCAGCAGCTGATATCCGTCTGGCATTTGGTCGTATGGCGATGAATGATGAAGAAACTGTTGCGCTAATTGCTGGCGGACATACTTTTGGTAAAGCGCATGGTGCTGCTGATCCTCATCAGTACGTTGGCAAGGAACCAGAAGGTGAAAGTATCGAAGCTCAAGGTACGGGTTGGAACAGTAGTTATAAAAGCGGTAAAGCTGGAGACACCATTACCAGTGGTTTAGAGGGTGCCTGGACAAGTAATCCTGCTGCCTGGACGCACAATTATCTACAAAACCTCTATGCTTTCAATTGGGTTAAAACCAAGAGCCCCGCAGGTGCAACCCAGTGGATTCCAGATACTGAGGACGCATCGAATCTTGTTCCAGATGCACATGACCGATCGAAGAGACATGCGCCGATTATGTTCACAACTGACCTTGCCCTTAGATTTGACCCTGAATATGGCAAGATCACCAAACGTTGGTTAGACAACCCTAAAGAGTTTGAAACTGCTTTTGCGAAAGCGTGGTTCAAACTAACGCATCGAGATATGGGGCCGAGTTCGCGTTATCTTGGTTCTATGGTGCCTGAAGAAAAGATGATCTGGCAGGATAATATCCCTACTGTAAATCATAAGCTAATTAGTCATGATGAGGCGGAGAAACTTGAATCCATCATTCTAAAGTCAGGTTTAACTATTCCTGAACTGGTAAGAACAGCCTGGGCATCAGCATCTACTTTCCGTGCTACTGATTTCCGTGGTGGTGGAAATGGTGCACGTATTCGACTGGCTCCTCAAAAGGATTGGGCGGTGAATCAACCTGAAGAATTGGCTAAAGTGCTAAAAAAATTGGAAGGCATTCAAAAAGACTTTAATGAATCGCTTTCCGATGGTAAGCAAGTATCACTTGCTGATGTGATTGTTATAGCTGGGAATACAGCGATTGAAGCAGCAGCCAGAAAAGCTGGGCATAATGTTGAAGTACCTTTTACCGTTGGTCGTGTTGATGCATCGCAAGCACAAACTGATGTCTATTCATTTGCTAATCTTGAACCAAATGCTGATGGCTTCCGTAATTACTTTGTAAGCGGTAATTCAGAATCACCAGCGGAGTTGTTGGTTGATAAAGCTAGTACACTATCATTAACAATACCTGAAATGACGGTTCTGATTGGTGGTATGCGTTCTTTGGGTGCCAATGTTGGAAGCTCTAAACACGGTGTGTTTACAGATAAAGCGGGCGTTTTGAGTAACGACTTCTTTGTGAATTTGTTGGATTTGTCCACGAAATGGACGAAGTCCGCAAGTTCTGAAGGGGTTTACGAAGGCAGTGATCGTGCAACAGGCAAAGTTAAGTGGACGGCAACACCGGTTGATCTGGTTTTTGGGTCGAACAGTGAGTTACGTGCTGTTTCAGAAGTTTATGCACTGAACGATTCAGATAAAAAGTTTGTTAATGACTTTGTTAAAGCGTGGACTAAGGTAATGAATCTTGATCGTTTTGATGTGCTTTGATCTTAGTTGGAGAAAGTGTTTGAAAGTTACAGTACGCTATTTTCTATGAAACAGAAAAGGGACTGATTGTGAAATCAGTCCCTTTTTGTAATACAGTGTAGAAATTCAGATTTGATCTGACAGTTACCCAATTATCAGTAACCGACTGTCAGGTTAAGTTTAATTCACAAACTTTTCCTTCCAGATAGCTTGTCCGTCGATGAGTGTTTCCATCGGCGTCCTCCCGCAGCACATTTTGCCTTGGTGAGTTCGTTGAGTATTGTATTTGAGCAACCATTCGTCAAGGTCGAGTTGCAGTTCATCAATCGATTGGTAAATTTTCTTACGCAAAGCGACTTGATAAAACTCATTGAGGATCGTCTTATGGAATCGCTCACAAATACCATTCGTCTGAGGTGATTTGACCTTGGTTTTGGTGTGTTCGATATTGTTCAACGCCATATAAAGCTGATAATCATGCTGGTCAGCTCGCCCACAATACTCCGTCCCTCTATCTGTCAAAATGCGCAACATAGGCAAACGTTGTTGTTCGTAGAATGGGAGGACGCGGTCATTGAGCATGTCAGCTGCCGTAATCGGTATTTTAGTCGGGTACAGTTTCGCGTGAGCGACCTTGCTGTAAGTATCAACAAACGTTTGTTGATAAACCCGACCAATGCCTTTGAAAGTACCGACATAGTAAGTATCTTGCGAGCCAAGATAACCAGGGTGTGCCGTCTCTATCTCGCCACAAGCCTCATCGTCGTCTTTCTTGCGTTCCATCGCCGCGACTTGAGACTCAGTGAGGATCAAGCCTTCACCAGCTACCTTATCAGACAATGCCTTCAGGCGATCTTTAAAGCAAGCAAGACCATGACGAAGCCAGATACAACGAACGCCACTGGGTGAGACAAATGTTCCCCGTTTGCGCAGCTCGTTACTGGTGCGCGTTTGACCATGTGCGGGCTCTTCCAGTGCATACTCGAGCACAACGGTTTCAATAGCCGGGTCGATTCTGTTTTTAAGATTTGGGGTACGCCGATTACGATCAAACAAGGCTTCTACACCGCCTTCATCAGCCGCTTCTTTGTAGCGATAAAATGTATCTCTGGACAAACCCATCATCTTGCAGGCTTTTGAGACATTGCCGAGTTCTTCAGCGAGATTGAGTAGACCAACTTTATGTTTTATAACTTTGTCATTAGTATGAATCATGAGAGTTACCTCTTTGTGTTTTGATGTTTACGTTGCAGTTACATCAAAGCGGGTAACTCTCACTAAATCAAGCGTCGCTACGCTCCGCTTGATTTAGTGATGTGTCAGATTGGGTCTAAACTTCTACAAATACAGATATGCTTGAAGAGTGTTTAATATATTTAAGAGTTTTTACTGAACAATAAAGGTAGTAAACAACACTTCTTCGACTTTGAGTTTCTTTTCCAAGGTATCGAGGTGTTTATTCATATTTTCCATGGCTTGAGTCTGTAATTCTGCTCTTGCATCAGCCGATTGCAGTTCTTGTTTGGTTTTGCTGGAAAGTAGCATAACTAGTTCATGTCTGATCGGCGCTTTGTGAAATCGGAGTTTGTCAGCGACGTCTTCGCCCAAGGCAACAAGTTGTACTTCCGCTTTCAAGTAGCTTGATGGTGTAGTATTGCCTAAGTTCACAACAAAAGCGGGAGCAAAATCAACGTACATAGTTTCAGGTTCTTCTACTTCCTCACCTTCTTCGTCTTCTGCGTAGACTGCAGAAAAGTTGATTGCCAAGAATGCCATAAGTAATAGTTGGAATAAGCGTATATTGAATTTATGCAATTTGAGAACCTCTTGTCAGATTAATTCAGCACAATATTGAGAGCCAAAAAAAGGCGAACCTGAGTTCGCCTTTTTATTAAATGATAACTAACGTATCAATTAGCAACTCTAACCGGTATATCGGCCAATTTTGCTGGAGCTTCAGCTGCTTTTTCAGTGTATTCTGCAATTTCATCAAAATTCAGATAGCGATAGATATCATCTGCCATGGGATCAATTTTTGATGCAAATTCCATATACTCTTCTTTATTAGGAATTTTACCGAGAATTGAGGCTACTGCGGCTATCTCAGCTGAAGAAAGATATACATTTGCACCATCGCCAAGACGATTTGGGAAGTTACGAGTTGAAGTCGAAACTACTGTAGAATTTGCCGCAACTCGTGCCTGGTTACCCATGCAGAGCGAACAACCCGCCATTTCTGTTCTGGCGCCTGCTTTGCCATAAATGCTGTAGTAACCTTCAGCAGTAAGTTGTGCTTCATCCATTTTTGTTGGCGGTGCAACCCAAAGACGCGTTGGGATGACTTCTTTAAATTGCTCAAGCATTTTACCAGCAGCACGGAAGTGACCAATATTGGTCATACATGATCCAAGGAAGACTTCATCGATCTTGGTGCCAGCAACGTCAGCTAATGTTTTCACATCATCCGGATCATTCGGGCAAGCAAGAATTGGCTCATGAATTTTATTCATGTCGATTTCGATGATGGTATGATATTCCGCATCAGCATCAGCCTCCATTAACTCCGGATTTTTGATCCATTCTTCCATTGCTAAAGCACGGCGTTCTAATGTACGAGGGTCGCCATAATCATTCGCAATCATCCAACGTAGCATTGTGATGTTAGAGTTTAGATATTCGATGATTGGTTTTTTATCCAATTTGATCGTACAACCTGCTGCTGAGCGCTCAGCAGACGCATCCGATAATTCGAATGCTTGCTCGACTTTAAGCTGAGGTAGACCTTCGATTTCAAGAACACGTCCAGAGAAAACGTTTTTCTTACCTTTTTTCTCTACCGTTAGAAGTCCCATTTCCAGTGCTTTCAAAGGAATTGCATTAACCAGATCACGCAGAGTGATCCCCGGCTGCATTTCACCAGAGAATCGAACAAGTACTGATTCAGGCATATCCAAGGGCATAACGCCCGTTGCAGCTGCAAATGCAACCAGACCAGAACCGGCAGGAAAAGAAATACCGATCGGAAAACGTGTATGCGAATCACCACCCGTACCAACCGTATCAGGCAGCAACATACGGTTTAACCAGGAGTGAATAACACCATCACCTGGTCGTAAAGAAACACCGCCACGAGTCATAATGAAATCAGGTAGCGTGTGATGCGTGTTGACGTCAATGGGTTTTGGATAGGCAGCTGTATGACAAAAAGATTGCATAGTCAGATCAGCGGAGAAGCCAAGACAAGCCAGATCTTTCAACTCATCACGTGTCATCGGGCCTGTTGTATCTTGTGATCCAACAGTTGTCATCTTAGGTTCGCAGTAGGTATCTGGTCGAATGCCATCAACACCACATGCTTTACCGACCATTTTTTGTGCAAGTGTATAACCCTTGCCGGTATCAACCGCAGGAACGGGTACACGGAATAGATCTGTTACGCCCAAGCCTAGTGCTTCTCTTGCACGAGTCGTTAGACCACGACCAATGATCAAAGGAATACGTCCGCCTGCGCGAACCTCATCCAAAAGGATCTCTGTTTTCAGACCGAAATCACATAAAGTATCACCACTGTTAGCATTTTTAACCAGACCTTCATAAGGGTAGATATCAACAACATCACCCGTATTCAAATTATTGACATCACATTCAATCGGTAATGCACCAGCATCTTCCAGCGTGTTAAAGAAAATAGGTGCAATTTTGCCACCAAGACAAAAACCACCAGCACGTTTGTTTGGAATGAAAGGAATATCATCGCCTGTATGCCAAAGCACAGAGTTAACCGCAGATTTACGTGAAGAACCGGTACCGACAACATCACCAACATAAGCTAAAGGGTGGCCTTTTTCTTTCAACGTTTCGATTTGTTTGATCGGACCAACAGTACCTTGCTGATCAGGATTAATACCTTCACGTTCCATTTTTAACATCGCTTGTGCGTGCAATGGGATATCTGGTCGTGACCAGGCATCTGGTGCAGGTGAAAGATCATCTGTATTTGTTTCACCTGTGACTTTGAAAACAGTGACGGTAATTTTTTCTGCCAGTTCAGGCTTACTCGTAAACCACTCGCCGTTAGCCAAGGACTCGATAATTTTTTTAGCGTGAGTATTACCGGCTTTCATTTTTTCTTCGACATCATAAAAGGCATCGAACATTAATAATGTATGAGAAAGTGCTTCAATCGCAGGAGCAGCAATCTCTTCATCATCAAGTGCGTCGATCAAAGGTACGATGTTATAGCCGCCCAACATTGTGCCGAGTAGCTCTGTTGCTTTGACTTTATCGATGAGAGGAGAACTTGCTTCGCTTTTTGTAATCGCCGCCAGAAAACCCGCTTTTACATAAGCAGCCTGATCAACACCGGCTGGTACACGATTGATCAAAAGATCAAGAATAAAATCTTCTTCACCAGCAGGTGGGTTTTTTAATAGTTCTACCAGATCAGCAGTTTGTTCAGGTGACAAAGGTTGAGGAACAATCCCCTCAGCGGCACGTTCTTCGACATGTTTGCGATAAGCTTCAAGCACGATATTTTCTCCAGAGTATGTGCGCCAGTTTCCTTACTAACACTTAGAAATGAATAGTTGTAAAAGTGAACCGTTAATTATAGTGGATTTTTGATAAGAAGCGTAGTCGGGCTCGGAAAACGAAAACCTTGGTATTTATTGATACACAGTAATCAATTATCTATGTACAAATAACGACAGAGCAGATTATTTACGGAAAATATTCGGGTGTGAACTCAATCGAGATCAAGAACCTAAGAAGTAGCTAAGACGACTGTCGAAGTTGGTTAAAGAATATTCAACTGACTCAGAACACTCAGCCACTGCGTCTAGCGATATTTTCTTTTCTTGCGGATCGTAAACGAACAAATTGCCACTTAACGGGTTTGTCGCAAGATCAGGATTGTTTTGAATAAAAGTCGCAATCTGGGATGACGGAATATTCTTTTCTTTCAATAGCACAATAAAACGCAGTAGTTCTCTTCGAGCATGATAGGAATGCTGTGCAAGATATAGGCTTAAAATACAGATCTCGAAGTTGATAGATCAAAGGTATTAGCTATCTGTTCTGAAGGGCCAAATTTTATTAATTGTTTTATGTGATCGAATAGCTGGTTGCTTTCTCGTGAATAGGATTTTCTGATTTTGGTTTTAGAGCAGAGTTCTTTGAATGGTAAATGTGTATTTGCTAAAAACTCTTGAGCATTTTTATAAGCGTCATTTGAGTTTTGGTTTTTGTCCAAGCCAACATAGTATTGGATCAATTTCTCCAACAAAGGGGATTTTGACGTAATCACTTTCTCTGGTTTGTTCAATCTTTATGATCAAATTTTTGTTTCTCTTGATCAGAAATATGAATAAAAAAATGCCTCAGCTTCAGGATTAACGCGTGATAAATAAACCGCCCATCCGATTAAAAGGATTAGGGAAAGGATCAAAAAACGTATGAGGAATTTTTTCATGGGTTTTAATTATTTGTTTCTAAACCATGTAACAGTATTTTCAATTGCAAGGTAGCAGATCGAAATTTATAACCCAAGTCACCTTGAGTTTTATTGCGGGAGAAAAAATTGAAAAATTATAGATCCTGTTTTAGTTTTTCGGCTAGTGCGATACTTGCATCTTGAGTCTCGTTAAGTTTATCGGATTCTATAACGATGATAATTAATCTGAAAATTGCTGGAAAGTGTTTTCGTATTAGATATGATCTGTTCGCCAGTCAATATCCTCTTACAAACCGAGTGAGCTCTCGATCTTATTTGTTGCGCATATGATCATAAAATGTGACGGAAATAAAATAAGGCCCACCAGTTTCCTGGCAGGCTTTTATGGTAACCGAATTCTAAGTGTTAGCGGCTTAGTTAACAGTTTGCCAGCGTCCATCGTTTTGACGACACGCCGTTCCATAAACGGTTTCAACCCGGCCATCAATAGTCGCATTAGTACGGTATTCACGACATGGGCCAGCAGCGGTTTCGTATGTGTGCGTAGGAGTGACTGCATACTGAACACCTGAATCGGGATTCTGCCAACGAGAAGTGGAGCCTGTTCGGGCATGTTCAAATGTACGGTTTGCTTTCATTTGATCCAGTTCATCCATACTTGCTCCAACCGAGCTGCCTAACATAGCACCGGCAAGAGTTCCTGCGGCAGTTGCAACTAACCGACCACTTCCACCTCCAATGGTACTGCCCACATAACCACCGACAATTGCGCCGGTTGTTGATCCAATAGTTTGTTTATTACAGCCCGCCAAAAAAGCCAGACTGGCGAGAAGAATTATTGTGATTAGCTTGTTCATCTGGTGTGTCCTCCACCGGTATTTGACAGTGAATTTAAAAACTAGCGCAAATATTCGCACGCAGTGACTGAACGAATCCTTAATAAGACATTAAGGGTTTGGACAAGATCAGGAGTCATTATTCAAAATTTCAGGTTGATAAAGAAGTCGTTTATTCGATGATAAGTACGCCGCCTTCTGCATCATCATCTTCGCTAAAAAAGTCATCCAGTTCTTCTGCAGGTGGATTGCCGTCATAGATTAAGGATGTTCTATGCTGGCGATATGCTTCTCGTGTAAATGCGTATGGATCAAGTGCCGCTTCATCTCTGAATGTCGAAGCATCGAGCAAATTCGCACGTTCATCAACAAATCTCAGGATAGTTAAGGGAATAGATATTCCGGAAGACAAATAGGTGATCGGGTTTAACAGCGTACTTGTTATTAAGTCAGGGGCGTCACGTGTTGAACTGGATCCTAAAAGTGGCAGATTCAGATAAGCCCCTTCGCCTGCTCCCCAAGTTCCGAATGTCTGACCTAGATCTTCTTCATGTTTTACTAACCCTGCTGAAGAGGCAGGATCAAAAAATCCAAGAATACCGATTGTGCTATTGATAAGGAATCGGGCGGAATCGCCAATAGCCTGTTTAAATTTGCCTTGTAAAACATCGTTGAAGATAACGTTAATTGATTCAAGATTATCAAAGAAGTTGGTCATACTATTTCGTACGGGTTTAGGTGTAACGGCAACATAGCCTTTCGACACTGGTTTCATCACGCCTCTATCAAGCCCATCATTAAATCCATAAATTGGTCGATTAATTCCTTCCAGCGGATCAGTTTCATCTCTGGTTGCGCCGGTTTGGCAGCCAGTAGTTAGAAGGGTTGTGCATAGTAAAATCAGTACAATTAGTTTTTTTAGTAATCCAAATTTCATGTGGCGCCTCAAGCAATGTACGTAATAATCACGTTAATTTACAATTTTAGTTTCATCAACTTGACCCTCCACCGATTGATGCTCCTAATCTTTCAATTTTAACAAGCAACTTTCCTACCAGTCTATCAAAACCTTCGGATTTAATAATGGCGAACTTATTGAAGGAGGAAAATCACTTGCTTTTTTTAAGGAGGGTTATTATACGTCATTCAGTGATTTTCTAGTGTTAAATAATAGGTAATGTTTTGATTCAGAATTAGATGGTACTTTATGTTTTTATAGGCACAAGAGCATATTTCTCAGGAAAGTAACGGATAATACACATTAAATTAAAAGGAGTTTATAGCCTATAACTTTGAATTATAGGCTATAAACTGGCTGAGCCTAATCTTATATTAAAGTACGTGAAACCAGCTATGATAAACTGTAGAAATTCAGACTTGATCTGACAGTTACCCCTTTTTCTGTAACTGACTGTCAGGTTAAGTTTAGTTCACAAACTTTTCCTTCCAGATAGCTTGTCCGTCGATGAGTGTTTCCATCGGCGTCCTCCCGCAGCACATTTTGCCTTGGTGAGTTCGTTGAGTATTGTATTTGAGCAACCATTCGTCAAGGTCGAGTTGCAGTTCATCAATCGATTGGTAAATTTTCTTACGCAAAGCGACTTGATAAAACTCATTGAGGATCGTCTTATGGAATCGCTCACAAATACCATTCGTCTGAGGTGATTTGACCTTGGTTTTGGTGTGTTCGATATTGTTCAACGCCATATAAAGCTGATAATCATGCTGGTCAGCTCGCCCACAATACTCCGTCCCTCTATCTGTCAAAATGCGCAACATAGGCAAACGTTGTTGTTCGTAGAATGGGAGGACGCGGTCATTGAGCATGTCAGCTGCCGTAATCGGTGTTTTAGTCGGGTACAGTTTCGCGTGAGCGACCTTGCTGTAAGTATCAACAAACGTTTGTTGATAAACCCGACCAATGCCTTTGAAAGTACCGACATAGTAAGTATCTTGCGAGCCAAGATAACCAGGGTGTGCCGTCTCTATCTCGCCACAAGCCTCATCGTCGTCTTTCTTGCGTTCCATCGCCGCGACTTGAGACTCAGTGAGGATCAAGCCTTCACCAGCTACCTTATCAGACAATGCCTTCAGGCGATCTTTAAAGCAAGCAAGACCATGACGAAGCCAGATACAACGAACGCCACTGGGTGAGACAAATGTTCCCCGTTTGCGCAGCTCGTTACTGGTGCGCGTTTGACCATGTGCGGGCTCTTCCAGTGCATACTCGAGCACAACGGTTTCAATAGCCGGGTCGATTCTGTTTTTAAGATTTGGGGTACGCCGATTACGATCAAACAAGGCTTCTACACCGCCTTCATCAGCCGCTTCTTTGTAGCGATAAAATGTATCTCTGGACAAACCCATCATCTTGCAGGCTTTTGAGACATTGCCGAGTTCTTCAGCGAGATTGAGTAGACCAACTTTATGTTTTATAACTTTGTCATTAGTATGAATCATGAGAGTTACCTCTTTGTGTTTTGATGTTTACGTTGCAGTTACATCAAAGCGGGTAACTCTCACTAAATCAAGCGTCGCTACGCTCCGCTTGATTTAGTGATGTGTCAGATTGGGTCTAAACTTCTACAGATAAACTAATGCAGTATTAGTCTTCGCTGAGAGTGTCTGAACAAATTATTAGCACTATTTTCTTTTTCCAAAGACTCTTTCTACTCGACCAAGCTCATAAGTTGCATTTGTTTTTACCCGCAATAATAGTGAATAGGGTTACCTCCTTGCATGATTGAATGTCACTCCCCATAATTGCAGTTTTCGTATGAAATGTGATTTTTGAAAATGGATGATACACAAATCCCTTTACTTTCCAAAATAGATTCACCGGCAGATCTACGCAAACTAACCGAAACCCAGTTGCTGTCACTAGCAACCGAGTTACGTGCTTTTTTGTTGGGTGTCGTCAGTCAAAGTGGTGGTCATTTTGCTGCAGGTTTAGGAACAGTAGAGCTTACCGTTGCCTTACATTATCTCTATAACACACCAGAGGACCGGTTAGTTTGGGATGTCGGTCATCAAGCTTATCCGCATAAAATATTGACTGGTCGTCGCGATAGGATGACAACAATTCGTCAGAAGGGTGGTGTTTCACCTTTTCCAAACAGAGAAGAAAGTCCCTACGATACTTTTGGTGTTGGCCATTCTAGCACCTCGATTAGCGCAGCACTTGGTATGCAGATAGCGTCTGATCGTACAGGATCAAATCGGAAGTGTGTCGCGATTATTGGAGATGGTGGTATGACCGCAGGTTTGCCATTTGAAGCTATGAATCACGCAGGAGCTGTGGGATCTGATCTTTTGGTGATACTCAACGATAATAATATGTCAATCTCGCCAAATGTTGGTGCGTTATCAAATCACTTTGCTCAAGTATTATCAGGAAAAATCTATTCAACTGTGCGCGAGGGTGGCAAAAAAGTCCTGTCGAATATGCCTTCTGTTAAAGAGCTTGCTCATCGTTTAGAGGAACACGCTAAAGGTTTGATCGTGCCGGGAACCTTATTTGAAGAGCTTGGTTTTAACTATATTGGCCCTATCGATGGTCACGATTTACCCGTTCTGATGAACACTTTACGTAATATAAAACGACTTAAGGGGCCGCAACTCCTGCATATACATACTAAAAAAGGTAAAGGCTATGAAAAAGCAGAAGCGGATCCTGTTAAATATCATGGTGTATCACCTTTTGATCCTGAAAAAGGAATCATCTCTTCAGGTAAATCATCACCAGTGACTTATACAAATGTATTTAGCGACTGGGTTTGTGATATGGCCGCAGAAGATGATCGGCTTGTTGCAATTACACCTGCGATGAGAGAAGGGTCAGGGTTAGTTCGTTTTGAAAAAGAATATCCTGATCGCTATTTTGATGTTGCCATAGCAGAACAACATGCAGTGAATATTGCCGCAGGTATGGCCTGCGATGGCTTGAAACCGGTTGTCGCTATTTATTCGACCTTTTTGCAGCGTGGTTATGATCAATTATTACATGATGTTGCTTTGCAAAATTTGCCCGTAATGTTCGCCATTGATCGGGCCGGTTTGGTCGGAGCAGATGGCCCTACACATAATGGTATTTATGATTATTCCTTCATGCGTTGTTTACCGAACATGGTCATTATGGCACCGGCAGATGAGAACGAATGTCGACAGATGCTATATACAGGTATGCAACTAGATCAACCATCTTCAGTTCGATACCCTAGAGGTGATGGACCAGGGGTTAAGGTTCAAAAGGAAATGGTTGCTTTACCTGTTGGAAAAGCAGAAGTCAGAAAACAAAGTGAAAATAAGCAGTTGGCAATATTAGCCTTTGGGACAATGGTCACAGCAGCAATGGAAGTTGCGGAAGAAATTGATGCGACGATTGTAAATATGCGTTTCGTAAAACCACTAGATGTTGAGATGGTGAAAAAAATAGCTGATGAATATGCACAAATCATCACTATTGAAGAAAATGTGATTGAGGGTGGTGCGGGTTCAGCTGTTGCGGAGACCTTGTCAGCGGCAGGTATTGTGACTAACATGCATCATTTGGGAATACCAGATCGGTTAATTCATCATGGTTCTCAAGCAGAAATGTTGGAAGATTGTGGGTTAACCGCAGGGCAGATTAAGGGAAAAATCAACGCATTAGTTAATAATTAAGCAAGATTCAGAAACAAAATAACAATAAAGTTCAAGCTGATGGAGTAGTAACAGGTTAGTAGGGATAACCACGAACTGTATAGATTGGTAACGTACATTTCTTATAAAAAGTGTCGCTAGTAGGTAACGCAATTTAGAGGTTTTGTGATTTGTTAAATACTGGGGGCACGCTAACTATTTGATAGTGGGGTTAAATATTGGATTGGCATGATTGATGCTATGTATAACATGTTAGTGTTAACAATTTCATGTTAGTGTTAACAATTTCAGGTTTTTTCTGAAAATATTTTTGTACAATTAGAAAAAGGAGTTAATTATGGGTTTTACAATCAAAAAGGCAGGGGTTATAGCAAGCATACTTACAAGTATTACTATTTACTCGTCTGCAGCGTCAGCGATTGTGGTTGATTTTACTGGCAGTGGTGGCAATTTAGGCACAACAGCAATGTTTAATACAGGCTTTGTTGATGTTGCATCAACTGGGTCAGGTGGAGGAGCGCTTTATCAAGATTCTGATGGTTTGGGTGTTATTGGTGCAGGTGACTCAGACGAAATCAATGGTAGAGTCGAAGTCGTTACCGTCACATTCGATCAAGCTGTAAGTATAAATTCTATTACGGTAGATGATTTATGGTTGGATACGGGTGATGTAGGTGCGGGTTATCAGATTAATGGAACGGGAACAATATTTAATATTGCAGCAGTAAACAATCGTTCAAGTAATCTACCAACAGTTTCTACATTTGGGACACCATTTTCTAGTGTTACCTCACTTACTTTCTTTGCAGGGGTATTAGATGATACAGCAAGGGGCTATGCGCTAAGAGCAATTGACTACGATGTTGCCGCAGTTCCAGTGCCTGCAGCGTTCTGGTTGTTAGGCTCGGCGATGGTGTTCCTTTTCAGGAAACGTAAAGTCGGTTAAAGCGAGAAAGTTGTTCTAAATACATATAGTTCTGATGTTCGGAAAGCCCTGTTTTTGACAGGGCTTTTTTATTTTCCAGTTATTGCTGCTGCAAATGGACTTGGTGGGAAGAGGAGAACCTTAGAAACCTGATGTGATGGTCTCCTCCCCCTAACGGCATCTAGGTGCCATGATTGAACTGACATACACACAATCAAAAGAGGAGAAGACCAAAATGAAGACTACAACAATCGGGTTAGACATAGCAAAAAACGTATTTCATGCTGTCTGCTGTAATCAACAAGGGCGTATAATCAAAAAGAAAATGTTAAAGCGAGCGCAGGTACTCTCCTTTTTTCAATCTCAACCTCCTTGTTTAGTCGCAATAGAATCTTGTGCAACGTCACAGTATTGGGCCCGAGCGATACAACAACAGGGACATCAGGTGAAATTACTACCACCTCAGCATGTTAACGCATTTCTAATCGGCAATAAGAATGATTATAACGATGCCTTGGCCATCGCCGTTGCTGCGAAACAACCTCATTTAAAAAGTGTGGGCATTAAATCAGTTGAGCAACAAGACAACCAGGCACAACATAAAGCAAGAGACTTAGCGGTCAGACAAAGAACCGCATTATGTAACCAAATGAGAGCGCTTGTTGCAGAATATGGCATTAGCCTTCGTCCCGGCCTAAATACCCTACGTCAATCTATCCCGTTGCTATTAAGTGATGAGAACGAACGGTTGTCCGTTACTTTCAAAAGGATACTGCGCCAGCTAAAGGAACAATGGCAATCACTTGATGCCTGTATTGCGACATTTGACCAATTGATCATTCAATCGGCAAAAAACAATGCGATTTGCCAACGCTTACAAACTATTCCAGGGTTTGGGCCGATGGTCTCGAGCGCGTATTTTAATGAAGTGGGAAACGGCGCTCATTATCACAAAGGGCGCGATGTGTCCGCCTCATTAGGACTTGTTCCACGACAGTACAGTAGTGGTGGTAAAGAGGTGCTACTGGGGATCAGTAAACGCGGCAATAAATACCTTCGTTGTTTGTTAATTCTAGGCGCGAAGGCCGTGGTATCAAGAGCCAAAACGAAAGGCGATAAACTGAGTCAATGGATTAATCGTTTAGTTGAGACGCGGGGGCATAATCGAGCGTGTGTGGCGTATGCCAACAAAATGGCAAGAATGGCCTGGGCTATAACGGTTTCTGGTGATGACTACTCACCGGCCTAAATAGAGAGAACAAATCATTTCAACGAATTGCGAAGGTAAAACTAAAGATGGCATAACAGGTCAAACCAGCCTATTGAAAACCTGTCGAGCTCAGGGGTAACTAATACCGATAACCTGATAAGGAAAATAGGCGCGTAATACATCCAGGTCAGAAGTTGAAAACTTCATTGAAGGCCGTATATATGACAGCAATCCTGTCCCTGTTATCTGAATGTTTTATCTTGCAATACGGGAGGAGACCATATATGAACTCGGGATAAGAAATACTGCGTAGGTTATGCAAAGCCTAGCGTATCAACGTTTCTGAGAGCCCAGTTCTCTGCTAGTTTTGTCTTAGTTTATCAATCTAAATCTATTAACACTATGATTTAGTAGGTTTTTAACCTACTTAGTCAGCCCTAAAAAACAAACTCATTGAATATATTAACTAAAGATTCAGTAACAAGATGACCGAATCGACCAGCGATAATAAAATGAAAGCTCCTTCTCTAGTCGAAATGCTGAATAAATGCTGACCAAAAGCCATACGGGTGGTTTTCAACCGAATTTGATTGGGAATGAGACTTACTTCAACTACTAACTCCCTCTACCCCTTTACTAGTGCTATCCGCCCGCAATTCCCTGGCATGACTTTGAGCAAGCCCTTGCCAAGCACTACACTCAGGGATTTAGCTATATGGCAGCAAAATCTCCATTGCCAGCACAGCGAAGGGCAATATCATCGTTGGTACAATGAGTCACTTACAGAGCCTGCATGACAGCCATACTTTACTGTCGTAGTGATGCATATCGAAACGTTACGGGGCAAAGTCGTTCACACAGCTGTTTGTGTTCGAGACTATCGAAGCCATCATTGGCTATCTGAAATCAGATTTTCGGATATCAAGAAACTTCCTCAAAGGTATATCAGGCAATGAAATTAATCTGCTAATGGCACTGTCTGGAACTTGAAGAAATGGCTAGTCGCCATTTATCTGGCCTTATTTTTGTGGCTTAAAAGGAATGCTATACAGAATCAAAATCAACCCAGCATCAATGCAACGTTAAATCGAGGTTGCTCAGAGCCAAAGGCTTCTCTGGCAAATATCCATATCGTAAGTTGAAACTTTTTCAGGGGCGATTACTTAGCTAAAAAATTAGTTAAAAATCACAGTCAATAAATCAAAAGCGGGTAATGCGCTTTTTTAGTTTGATTTAAACGCAAATTTCAACCATTTCTTCAGTAATTGTTGAGATGATCTCTTCTAGTTTTTCATCAGCCAAATTATTTTTGACTTGACATGTGCCCGCATTTAGATGGCCACCACCGCCGTAGTTCAGACAAAGTTCGCCAATATTAATATCAGACGATCGATCGAGAATTGACTTACCAATTGCAAATACGGTGTTTTGTTGTTTCAACCCCCACATAACATGGATAGAAATATTGGTTTCAGGGAATAATGCATAGATCAGAAAGCGATTGGCTGTATAGATAGTTTTTTCCTCTCGCAGATCAAGCACAACCAAGTCGTTATGGACCGTAGAGCAACGTTGGATCTGTTGTTTCGCTTTTTCTTCATGATGTTTAAAAAGTGTGATGCGCTCCTGAACGTCAGGTAAATTCATGATTTCATCAATAGAGAGTGCCTTACACTTGTCGATCAGATCCATCATTAATTGATAATTTGAAATCCTAAAATCATGGAAACGGCCAAGGCCTGTACGTGCATCCATCAGAAAGTTAAGTAATGGCCATCCTTCTGGGTTTAAAATTTCGTTTTTACTAAATTGTGCAGCATCACCCTTATCTACCGCTGCCATCATTTCTTGCCAGTCTGTAGGAAAACGAGCATCGCCACCGTAATAGTCGTATACAACACGGGCTGCGGATGGTGCATCCGGATCAATAACGTGATTTTTTTTCTTATCGTTTCGAATGGTTTCACTTAGATGATGATCAAAAGCGATGTGTACGCCTTCAACATAAGGAAGGTTTGTTGTAATGTCGTTATCGGTGATATTAATCTTGCCATCTTGCATATCTTTAGGGTGAACAAATTTTATTTCATTAACAATATCTAATTCTTTTAGAAGCACGGCGCAGACGAGTCCGTCAAAGTCGCTTCTTGTTACTAGTCTGAAATTTAAATTGGTCATACCTATATCTCCTTGAAATTATTTTCCTTGCTTATTTAGGCTATATCGGTAGGAAAGACAGAATCTTTAAGAGATTCTTACCATCAACGATTCTACTACTGATTTGGTGGACACAAATCTATAGAATACGGATCAGTCATCATGTACAGTTTTTAAAGGACAAAATTAATGGAAAAGAAATTCGAAAATTTACTTTACTTATCGCGTTGGTTGCTGGCGCCGATCTATTTTGGGTTGAGCTTTGCTTTACTCGCTTTATCAATAAAGTTTTTCCAGGAAATTGTTCATACACTGCCTCATATTCTCGAAATTAAAGAGGCAGATTTAGTGTTGTTAGTACTTTCTTTAGTGGATATTTCTCTCGTTGGTGGCCTATTGGTCATGGTGATGTTTAGTGGTTATGAAAACTTCGTTTCTCAGATAGACATAGAGGATGGAAAAGAAAAACTAAACTGGTTAGGTAAGTTGGATTCGGGCTCACTTAAGCAAAAAGTAGCAGCTTCTATTGTTGCCATTTCATCAATTCATTTGCTAAAAGCATTTATGAATGCTGATCAGATCGAGAACGATAAGTTAATGTGGTACGTGATAATGCATATGACCTTCGTCTTTTCAGCCATTGGAATGGCGTTTGTGGATAAGATGAATAGTAAGGTGGGTTACTAGAAGATAGCCTATACAATCTTTGTTTCTAGACGTCATAGAGGAAGTGCTGAAAACCTACGAATACTTCACGTATTGCTGTGGGTGATCCAAGCATACCGGTAGCATCGCTGATCGTGTTGTATTTTAGCTCAAGTATGCTTTTCATCTTACTCACTGATAATTCGTTAACGCCATCATTAATATATCGTTTTAGTATAAATTCAATAAAGGCTTGTTGGTTATATTCCGCGAAGTTCTGATTAATATGGGGTTTTGCTTGTTTTACACGCTGCTGACGAGAGCGTGTTTCAGTAGCGTAGGCGACATAAGCGAGCACATCGAAAACGTCACTATTTCTAGCATCGATCAGTTCTTTCATACTCTCAAGTTTTTCATTGTCATAACCCGCTTCTGAAAGGTCATGTAATAATCTTTCACGAGTTTCAGGATCACCCCATATTTTACGCAAACGATCTTCCGTTTCAAAAAATTGCGGTAAGTCATCAAACATTCGTTCGACAAACTCTTTTGCTGTAATAGGTTTTCCTTCAGAACTCCAATACATTACCGAGGATATATGCAGGATCTGACGCGCTTTTCCATCACTCAATTTTATAACTATTTTCTCAAAACAAGTGCAAGGTTTATTCCCACACTCAGAACAAGACTGTGATTCGCATAAACAGGGCTTGTTACCACACACGTCGCAGGCTTGTTTACCACAGCTGCAAGGATCATTTCCGCACTCAACACATAAATCTTTATCGCAATTGCATGGGCTAAAACCACACTCGCTACAAGGCGCTTCACAATTGCACGGTGCATTACCGCATTCACTACAAGATTCTGGCGGTAGCGGTTCATCATCCCACTCAGGATCAGCAAAGTTATGATGCGCTTTTACAAAATCGAATACCGTGAAAAAATCTTTACCCTCAAACAGTCGAGTACCGCGCCCAACAATTTGCTTAAACTCGATCATATTATTGCAGGGTCGCATTAAAACAATATTGCGTATATTTCTGGCATCCACTCCCGTGGAGAGTTTGCGCGAAGTGGTCAAAATTGTAGGAATAGTTTTCTCGTTATCCTGAAATATTCTTAAATCTTTCTCACCCGCTTTGCCATCATTAGCGGTAACACGCACACAGTAATCTGTATTACTTGTCCAGCCATGCTTAACTGCATATTGATTGACAAAATCGCGCACTGTTCCGGCATGTTCTTGCGTTGCACAAAAGACGATCGTTTTCTGCTGAGGGTTAATCCGATCCATCCAATAGTGCACACGTTTTTCTTCACGTTCTGGAATCGTAATTGTTCGATTAAAATCAGCCTCTTTATAAACCTTTCCCGGTTCAGGATCGCCCTGAATCACCACGCCATCATTAGGGGTATACACATACTCATCCATCGTCCCGACAATAGGATAGACCTTAAACGGCGTTAAGAAACCATCGTTAATACCTTGTTTTAAGGTGTAGCTATAAACCGGCTCGCCGAAGTATGTGTAGGTATCCACATTATCTTTGCGTTTTGGTGTCGCGGTTAAACCTAACTGCACGGCAGGGGCAAAATAATTGAGTACATCGCGCCAACTACTCTCATCTCTGGCTCCGCCACGGTGGCATTCATCAATAATAATAAAATCAAAAAAATCCTTTGGATAATCACCGTAATATTCTGTCGGATTTCCCTTTTGATCTTTAGGGCCAGACATAAAGGTTTGGAAGATAGTAAAGAACACACTGGCATTTTTAGGTACACGACCTTTCTTTTTGATCTCGTCTGGCGCAATACGCACAATGGCGTCTTCACCGAAAGATCCGAAATCGTTAAACGCCTGATTAGCGAGAATATTCCGATCAGCTAAGAATAATATTCGAGGGCGACGTGTAGCTTCATCTGGCGTTTTATGGGCAGTTAAACTCCAACGGCTGTGAAACAACTTCCAGGCAATTTGAAAAGCGATGGCGGTTTTACCTGTCCCTGTCGCCAGCGTTAATAAAATCCGCTGTTCTCCTTTTGCAATAGATTCCAGCGCATTATTGATCGCGTTTTCCTGATAATAACGCGGCGCCCAACTACCGCTTTTAGTCTCGCAAGGAATCGTAGAAAAACGTTTGCGCCAACCACTAGCGAAATCAGGTTCAGTTTTTCCGAAGGTTAAGGCCCAACACTGATCGGGAGAAAGAGAATCATCGACTAACTTTTCTTCACCGGAGATCAAATCTATCTGATAAATCTGATCACCATTTGTCGCATAGGCAAATCGACACTGCAAACGCTGGGCGTAATCTTTGGCCTGACGTACGCCCTCGACATAAGACAAGCTTTCTTTCTTCGCTTCAACCGCAGCTAATTTGCGGCCTTGATACACCAACACATAATCACTGGTGACACTGTCGCTGCGTTGTCCACCTGTGATAATACGACCGGGACAGATTACCTCTCGACGAATAAAACTGTTTTCAACCACACCCCAACCGTTCGCCCGTAACTGCGGATCGATCAGATCAGCGCGGGTATCAGCTTCATTGCGTGGCATCAGATCGCGACTCCTTTAATCCTTTTCTTTTAACATATGCATAATTAAACGGATCAATGTTTCTTTTTGTTTTGGATCAGATTCCGCCACTAACAATGTCAATGCCGCCAGCCCAGTATCATTAATCACCGGCTGGTTTTGATCATTCAATAAACGACCATTGCGGTGTAAAAAATCAACAAACAAAAAAGCACCGCTGCGTTTATTACCATCACTGAACGGATGATTTTTCACCACAAAATAAAGAAGATGTGCGGCCTTACTTTCAATCGTCGGATAAGCGGCTTCACCAAACACACTTTGATCAAGGTTTCCAAATATAGATGCTAGGCCATCTTCGCGCAAACGTGCGAACAGATCGGTTGCCTCGCCGCGTTTAATCAAAGATTGTTTCAACGTATTTAACGATTGCATCGCCTCGTCAACACTGGGCAATACACCGCCAACCTGACCTTTAGGTTCGATCAACAAACCTTCATCGTACTGCTGCAACCACAGAAACGTTTGCGTATAACGGCTAACAATTTCAACCAATCCACTGCCAGCTTCTGAGGTTAGCGACTCGGACTTAGCCGCTTTTTGGATCAGCGCAATTGCTTGTTGTAGTTCAGCGGCATTTTGAACAAAACGTTGCTGGTTAATGGTGTAACCTTGTACGAGATGTTCGCGTAACGTTTTAGTTGCCCATATCCGAAACTGCGTGCCTTTTTTGGAGTTAACCCGATAACCAACGGAAATGATCGCATCCAGATTGTAGTGATCAACATCACGTTCAACCTGCCGTTTTCCTTCAGTTTGAACTATCCGGAATTTCCGGGTAGTTGGTTCAGACTCCAGTTCTTGTTCTTTATAGATATTTTTTAAATGTTCGTTGACCGTACGTACGTCTTTATCAAACAACTCAGCCATCTGTTTTTGATTTAACCAAATCGTTTCCTGATCACTATCAAAGCGAACTTCTACATCCTGTCCTTCTTGCTGATAAATTAATAGCTGATTATTCATCATTTTACTCCTTGTTGATGTTGAGTACTCATGCGGCGTGTTGTCCTTTGTTTTGGTTTTTATCGGTAGTTAGCTGTCCGGTGAAGGCTTTTTGCAGGATGGATTTTTTTAGTTCGTCGAGAGACTTTAATTTATTAGAATAGACTTGCTCTAACAGTGATACTTGATATTTAGTTTTTAGAAGAGCATCAACATCAGCCCGCTGCTGATCTATTCTTGGTAGCTCACTGATAGCTAATTGTCGAATATCTTTCATGTTAACGTGTTGAACAGTTGCACCTGTTGAATAAGCCAAAAGCCTATTTTGCATAATCGGGTGTAACAACAAAAAAGCTAAATAACGAGAATCGATAATATTACTCATGGGGCGTATTAGAACAGTCCTCTGGCCTAGGCATACTTGCTCCCTACTTGGGATTACGCCGACATTACCCGCTGGTGCTTCACGAGCAAGTATCAAGTCACCCGATTGTGGCACAGCTCTCTTCGTCCACAGTTCATATGTTTTTTTTGAAACCCGTCTCACATTATCGAGTATTAACTCACCTTTACCAATGTTTGGTGTTCGTATTGACGGAAACCCTTCATCTTGAGTTGGTGCAGTTTTATGCTCACAATCAACTATAAGATCAGTGATACATGAAAGCGTTTGTTTAGGAATCTTTGAGCAAATAGCTAAGAGACGCTCATTTAAACAATTTTCAAACAGTTCACGGACATTTTTGAGATTTTGTTCGGCATTAGCGCGAGCTTTGTCGATGTCAGCAAAGGCTTGATCGAGAATAGCGACGATGCGTTTTTGTTCGGGGAGTGGTATTAGTGGAATTTTTACGCCACTTACCAAGTCAATATTTAAGTTCCTTACAGTTGATCCCGCAGCCAACGAATCAAATTGTTGAAAAATAAATTGGGAACCAAGAATATGATAGAGAAAGTCTTGATCAATACTTTTATCTTTGGCTTTTAGCACCAACCACCCATCATGAATACAGCCCGGTGTTCCCATAATGTATGGTCTTCCAAAGCTCATTGAGTTTGATAATATGAAGTCTCCCTCATCTACCAGCCGTGATCGTTGGATACCTTCTGGAATGATTTTTTGTTTTGTTTCGAAAATATACTTTCCACTTGCGGTTGCGTCGCCAATTTTTATCCAATTAATTCCTTCAGGGTCATCAGTGATAAATTTATTGATTGGCCTAGGTGAGCCTCCTCTAGCAATACTGTAAAGACTATCGAGCCGAACTAAAGGCCATTCCATCACAGCAATCCTTGAATATTTTTCAGAATTCTTTCACTCTCTTTATCCAATGCGATAATTTCTTCAATAATTACCGCTGGTTCGCGCAACACAACCTCATCATCCACATTCGGGTTTTTAACCGATAAATCCCAAGTTGTAGTATCAAGATCATTTACATTCAGTGACCATGATTGATCAGAATCTGCAAAGGTTTTTTGCAGATCAACAAAGTCTTTTAGATCATTATCATTAAGTGGATTGGTTTTGCCCAGGCTACGGCCAACATCTAATTGATAGAACCAGACTTTTTGCGTAGGCACACCTTTTTCAAAAAACAGCACAACGGTTTTTACACCGGCACCGAGAAATGTTTTAGCTGGGCAATCAAGAACCGTATGCAGGTTACAGTTTTCGAGTAATTCTTTTCGTAATGCAATCGCGGCGTTATCGGTATTGGATAGAAATGTATTTTTGATCACAATCGCGGCACGGCCACCAGCTTTGAGCATTTTGATAAAATGCTGCAAAAACAAAAAGGCAGTTTCGCCCGTTTTGATCGGGAAGTTTTGTTGGACTTCTTTACGCTCTTTTCCGCCGAAGGGTGGGTTGGCTAAAATAATATCGTGACGCTCGCTTTGTTGAATATCCGCCAGGTTTTCGCCCAGTGTATTGGTATGGATCACATTCGGCGCTTCAACGCCATGCAGGATCATATTCATAATCGCGATCACGTAGGCGAGCGATTTCTTCTCTTTGGCGTAAAAGGTTTTTTCTTGCAGGGTTTTTAGATCGCTGGTGGATAAACCTTCGCGCTGTCTTAAATAATCAAACGCTTCACATAAAAATCCTGCCGATCCTGCTGCGCCGTCATAAATGGTTTCACCAATTTTCGGTTGCACTATATCGATCATGGCACGGATCAGTGGGCGCGGTGTGTAGTATTCGCCGCCGTTACGACCGGCATTGCCCATGTTTTTGATCTTGGTTTCGTAGAGGTGTGACAGTTCGTGCTTTTCTTCTTGTGAACGAAAACGTAGTTCGTCGATCTTTTCTAACGCGTCACGTAGGGAATAACCGCTTTGGATCTTGTTTTTGATCTCACCGAATATTTCGCCAATTTTATATTCAATTGTATCGGGACTTTCAGCGCGTTGTTTAAACCCTTTCAGATATGGGAATAGTTCACCATCGACATAGTCCATCAAGTCACTGCCGGTTAATGCATTATTATGATCAAAGTTACTATCAGTATCTTTGGGTGCGGCCCAGGTGTCCCAACGGTGTTCGTTGTCAATAATGTATTGGTATTCTTTGTTTAACAGTTGGGCTTCAAGTGATTTTTCATGTTCCAGATCGTCGAGGTACTTGAGGAACAACATCCACGAGGTCTGTTCTGTGTAATCCAGTTCACTGGAACATCCAGCATCTTTGCGCAGAATGTCGTCAATGTTTTTGAAGGTTTGTTCAAACATGTTTAATTTTCTAATTATTATTGAATTACTGAACCAAAAAAGGCTACATCATAGTAGCCTCTTTAGAGATAGAACTGAAATTTTAACTAGTTGTGTTTAAAACGGAATATCATCATCAAAATCATCTATCTGTGGAGCGGATGATGAAGGTGTTTGTTGTTGAGGCGTCTGCTGCTGAGACGCCTGATTTGAAGCTTGGTTAGGTGCTGCGTGTGGAGCCGATTCAAAATTAGCCGATGCTCCACCTTTGCTATCAAGCATTTGCATTTCGTTTCCTACAATTTCAGTGGTGTAGCGATCCTGGCCATTATTGTCTTGCCATTTGCGAGTTTGCAACCTTCCTTCAACATAAAGTTTTGATCCTTTATGCACGTATTGTTGAACAATTTCTGCCAGCTTGCCGAAGAAGACGACACGATGCCACTCGGTTTTTTCTTGTTGTTCGCCGGTTGTTTTGTCGCGCCATGTTTCACTGGTGGCCATATTGATATTTGCCATCGCACTGCCGCTGGATGTATAGCGGACTTCGGGTTCGGCTCCGAGATTGCCGATGATCATTACTTTGTTGAGTCCTCTGGACGCCATGTTATTTCCCCTTTGAGCTTTTGAGACCTTTCCACGATTGTTCTTTTGTCCACTGGCTTCGTCGCTTAAAGCGCCTATTATTGGTAAAAACGTACTCATTTGGTCATTTATATGTATAAACTCCCTCATTCCGTGCGCTTTTGCCTTGCCAGCGAACAAAAGCCCGCTCGTGTAAAGGTCTCTAATTATTATTATGGATTTGCATCCGATCCTGTATCGTTAACGATACCGTTTTTTGATCTTAACGTCACTATATACGTCATAGCAAAAATTAGTGTCTTGCCGATGTTATCTTTATCGGAACAATGATCACAATCCAGATAAGGATCAAAATTGCGTTGACTAAAAATACATTTCCAATCCCCGCTGTTCCATATAACCATCCGCCGATTGTTCCGCCGAGAAAAGCACCGAAAAATTGTGAGGTGGAGTAGACACCAAGTGCTGTGCCTCTTCTATCGGATGGTGCGGTTCTGGAAACTAATGAAGGTAAGGTTGCTTCGAGATAATTAAAGGCGGTAAAGAATACGAGCATCATGACGGAAAGCCAGACGACTGATGAATAGCCTTTCCAAAGTCCGAGTTCGGCAAATGCTAACAAGATGGTTGCGCCGATAAAGATCGGTTTAGCCAGATTCTTTTGCGAATTTGGTTTTTCTGCTAATCGAATAAAGGGGAGCATGAATACCAGTGAAAGTAGCATGACGGGTAGATATGTTTTCCAATGCTGTGCAGAATCTAAGCCTGCATAATCACGCAAGGCTAGAGGTAGAACAACGAAACTGGCGGTCAGGACTAAATGTAAGATCAGAATGCTAATGTCTAGCCTTAAAAGATCTGAGTTTTTTAGAACCGCCAGAAAGTTTTTTTTCTCAGGTTCTGGGTCGATTTCTGTCTGTTCAAAGTCTTGAGTATTGGGTACCCAGACAAAAAGCACGGCAATGGCTAGCAGGCCAAGTAAAGCTGCCATCCAGAACAAACCATGAAGTCCAAGCCAGATATCGAGAATTGGCCCAGCGATAAATGACAATGTGAAAGCCAATCCGATTGTGACACCAATAATGGCCATGGTTTTTGTGCGCTGGCTTTCACGGGTTAGATCAGATGCTAATGCCATGATTGCTGCTGCAATTGCGCCTGCACCCTGGAGAGCACGACCGAGAATTAAGATATAAATATCTTCTGATAATGCGGCGATCATACTACCGATCGCAAAGATAAGTAACCCAGTAGCAACCACGGGTTTACGCCCAAAACGATCAGAAAACATGCCGAAAGGAATTTGCAATAGAGCTTGAGTCAAACCATAAATACCGATAGCAAGGCCGATCAAAATTGGTGTCGCACCGGTCATTACTTCGGTATACAAAGACAACACCGGCAAAAGCATGAACAGGCCGAACATGCGTAAGAAGTAGATTAGCGCAAGTGATGTGGCAGATCGGAGTTCTAGCGGCGTCATTTTTTGTTTATTTTTATTCATGCCGTGTATTTCTAAAACATCCTTGCGCAAAAACGCGTATATTAACAGGTTGCTTCCAATTCGATTAAGAAAATATGGATAAAATTTCGATCCGTGGTGCACGTACTCATAATTTGAAGGGCGTGGATCTTGATTTACCTCGCAATAAACTGATCGTGATCACAGGCTTGTCTGGATCCGGTAAATCATCATTAGCATTTGATACGATTTATGCCGAAGGACAACGCCGCTACGTTGAGTCGCTTTCGTCCTATGCACGTCAGTTTTTGTCGATGATGGAAAAACCCGATGTTGATTTGATCGAAGGCTTGTCTCCAGCCATCTCCATTGAACAAAAATCCACCTCGCATAATCCACGATCAACGGTTGGTACTATCACCGAGATTTATGATTATTTGCGTTTGTTATTTGCCCGTGTTGGCGAGCCGCGCTGTCCTGAACACGATAAGATTCTTGAAGCTCAAACCATTAGCCAAATGGTTGATAATGTTCTGGAGTTACCAGAAGGTAGTAAATTGATGTTGCTGGCTCCTCTAGTACAAGGGCGAAAAGGCGAGCATATTCAGTTGCTTGAGAGTCTTCGTCGCGAAGGTTACATTCGCGCACGGATCAATGGTGAGGTAGTCAATCTTGATGATGCACCTGAATTGGATCTGTATAAAAAACACGATATTGAGGCGGTGGTTGATCGGTTCAAAGTCCGCGATGATATGAAAATACGATTGGCCGAATCGTTTGAAACAGCACTGACGCTTACCGAAGGCATCGCAAAAGTTGCCTGGATGGACGACGATAAACCGGATTTTATCTTTTCAGCCTTATTTGCTTGTCCGCATTGTGGTTATAGTATTAGTGAATTGGAACCGCGGATTTTTTCTTTCAATAATCCTGCCGGCGCATGTCCAGATTGTGATGGTTTGGGCGTGATGCAATTTTTTGATCCTGACCGTGTTGTACAACACCCAGAATTATCAATGCCCGGTGGAGCGATTCGTGGATGGGATCGACGTACTGTCTATTACTATCAGTTGATCTGTGCGCTAGCTGAACACTATAAGTTTGATGTTGATATTCCTTTTCAAGATCTTCCAAAGAATATTCAGGAAGTGATTCTCTACGGCAGTGGCGAAACCGAAATTAAGTTTGACTACGCTGATTCCAAAGGGAGTAAACGTAAGCGTAAACATGCATTCGAGGGTGTGATTAATAATCTGCAACGACGTTATCGAGAAACTGATTCCAGTTCGATCCGTGATGAGCTGGCAAAATTTTTAGTTTCTAAACCTTGCTCTTCCTGTAGTGGACAGCGCTTAGGTGTTGCCGCGAGAAATGTGTTTGTTGAAAAGAAAAACTTGCCGGAAATTTCAGATATGTCGGTGGGAACGGCGCAGTTATTTTTTGATGGCTTGAAACTAGAAGGTCAGCGCGGCGAGATCGCAGAAAAGATCCTTAAAGAAGTCTCTGAACGATTAAGTTTTTTGGTTAATGTCGGTCTTGATTATCTGACCTTGTCGCGCAGTGCGGAATCTCTTTCAGGTGGTGAAGCACAACGGATCCGTTTAGCCAGCCAAATTGGTGCGGGCTTGGTCGGTGTGATGTATGTGCTTGATGAACCTTCGATTGGTCTGCATCAGCGAGATAATCAACGTTTGTTGAGCACTTTATATCATCTGCGAGATCTCGGTAATACAGTAATTGTTGTTGAGCATGATGAAGAAGCGATTCGGGCTGCTGATTATGTCCTTGATATCGGTCCTGGTGCGGGTGTTCATGGTGGTGAGATTGTCGCGCAAGGGACGATGAAGGATCTGGAATCAAGTGAACGATCGCTTACTGGGCAATATCTTTCAGGCAAACGAGAGATTAAGGTACCCGAAACACGTCATCCAGTAGATCCTGATCGTCTACTACGAGTTGTTGGGGCGACGGGGAATAATCTCAAGAAAGTCACTTTGGAAATCCCTGTAGGTTTGATGACCTGTATAACCGGTGTTTCTGGATCGGGTAAATCCACTCTAATTAATGACACACTTTATAAGGTTGCCGCACATCAATTAAACCGGGCAAATACAGAACCAGCCAAGCACGAAAAGATCGAAGGGCTGGATCAGTTTGATAAGGTGGTTGATATTGATCAAAGTCCGATTGGCCGCACACCAAGATCAAACCCCGCAACATATACCGGTATTTTCACTCCCGTTCGTGAGCTATTTGCGACGACTCATGAATCCCGTTCACGTGGGTATAAGCCGGGTCGTTTTAGTTTTAATGTCAAAGGTGGGCGATGCGAAGCTTGTCAGGGTGATGGTGTGCTCAAAGTCGAAATGCACTTTTTACCGGATGTGTATGTGCCTTGTGATATTTGCAAAGGAAAACGTTATAACCGCGAAACTCTGGAAGTTAGATACAAAGGGAAAAATATCCATGAAGTGTTAGATATGACGGTTGAAGAAGCGCGCGAATTTTTTGATTCAGTTCCGATGATTAAAACCAAGTTACAAACACTAATGGATGTTGGTTTAACCTATATAAAACTCGGTCAAAACGCGACAACTCTCTCTGGTGGTGAGGCACAGCGGGTGAAATTATCGCGCGAGTTGTCAAAACGAGATACAGGTAATACTTTGTATATCCTCGATGAACCGACAACTGGGTTACACTTTTATGATACTGAACAACTACTACAAGTCTTGCATCGTTTACGTGATCATGGCAATACTGTCATTGTGATCGAACACAATTTGGACGTGATCAAAACGGCAGATTGGATAGTAGATCTTGGGCCAGAAGGTGGTAACGGTGGTGGAGAGATCCTGGTTGCAGGTTCACCCGAAGAGGTAGTGAAGCACAAGGTATCGCATACGGCGAAATATTTGTCTCCGCTATTGGAGAAATAATCATGAAAAAACTATTCTTTTTTACTAGTTCATTATTCCTCGTATTTTTGTTTTATGCTAAGACGACAATTGCAAAACCTGTTAACTGGCTAGCAGAAGGACTACCAGCACCTTATGCAACACCCTCAGCCAATAGGGGAGCGAGGATTATTGATCAACCAGATGGTGCGAAATTAAAAGTGCCTGAAGGTTTCCAAGTCGAAGAATACATGTCTGGGTTTGTCAGCCCGCGATTTATGATCCTTGGGACAAAAGGCGAGCTGATCTTGTCTGATACCTTTGTCGGCAAGGTCTATGTGATTAAGGATAAAAAGAAAACATTACTGATCCGTGATTTGAATAATCCTTATGGATTGGCCTTTTACAAAGATTGGTTATACGTTGCCGAGACAACTGCCGTGCGTCGATATAAATATGATCCGGAGTCATTAGCTGTAACACCAGAAAGCGAGATGATTGTCGATATGTCAGATTTTAATCGAGGACATATTACCCGTTCGATTGTTTTTGATTATAAAGTCGACAAGTTTTATTTAAGCGTTGGATCTCAATCGAATGTTGACCCTGGAGAGCCAGTGATGAGGGCGGCTATAAGCCGGTTTAATCCTGATGGTAGTGGTAAAGAGATTTTTGCATCAGGTATTAGGAATGGTGTGGGATTGCGTTTAACTGAGGATACAGCGGATCAAAAACCTCAAGTTTGGGTGACGTCTCATGAACGCGATGGACTTGGGGATGATCTTGTTCCCGATTATTTGACCAGTGTTAATGAGGATGATTTTTTGGGTTGGCCTTATGCCTATATTGGTCCAAACGAAGATCCTCGAAATGCTGGTTTAGCATCTGATATGGTGGCGAAAACCCGTTATCCAGATGTATTGCTGGGTTCACACGTAGGCGCGATGGACTTTATTTTTTATAAAGGCAATCAATTTCCAGAAAAATATCATGGCGGTAGTTTCGTTGCGCTTCATGGTTCGTGGAATCGTTCAAAACTGGTGGGTTACCGTATCGCATTTGTACCTTTTACTGCAGGAAAACCAACTTCCGGGCCAGAAGATTTTCTTACGGGTTGGTTGTTATCTAACGATTCAAATAAGGTATGGGGCCGTCCTGTAGGACTGGTGGAATTAAAAGATGGATCAATTTTGGTTACAGACGATGCGGCAGGGAAAATCTGGCGTGTTTTTTATTCTGTTCAATGATTATTTGAAGTTTTACACGAGGTTTTGCGGTAGTATTTAAATCAAAGTATTTAGAACACACGAGGAGTTTTTATGTCAATTTTAGTCTGTGGATCGCTAGCTTACGACAATATTATGGTTTTTCCCGACAAGTTCAAAAATCATATTTTGCCGGATAAGATCCATATGTTGAACGTTTCTTTTTTTGTTCCTGAAATGCGCCGAGAATATGGCGGTTGTGCCGGTAATATTGCTTATAACCTTAATTTATTGGGTGAATCACCCGTATTGATGGCCACTGCGGGAAGTGACTTTGCACCTTATGCGCAATGGATAGATGACTGTGGTGTCCGTCGTGAAAACGTTACTATCATTGACGATGCCTTCACGGCCCAGGCCTTTATTACAACGGATCTAGATGATAACCAGATCACTGCTTTTCATCCGGGAGCAATGAATATGTCGCATGTTAACCGCGTTGATGATACGTCGGACATTGTATTGGGTATTATTTCTCCCGATGGCCGTGACGGCATGATTCAGCACGCAGAACAATTTGTAAAACAAGAAGTGCCGTTTATTTTTGATCCGGGTCAGGGTATGCCGATGTTTGACGGTGATGATTTGAAGAAATTTATTGATCAAGCCACTTGGGTAACCGTGAACGATTATGAATGGCAAATGATGCAGGAACGAACAGCTTGGTCGGTTGATGATGTTACAGAACGAGTTGAAGCGTTGATTGTCACCAAAGGAGGCGAAGGATCATCAATTTATTGTCGCGGAAATACGATAGAAATTCCGCCCGCTAAAATCGCTGAAAATAATGATCCAACCGGTTGTGGTGATGCATATCGAGCTGGATTACTCTACGGATTAAAAAATAATCTGGATTGGGAAAGTACAGGACGAATTGCTTCTCTCATTGGTGCGATCAAGATTGAGCAACATGGAACACAGAACCACCAATTTACCAAACCTGAATTTAAGGCACGTTATGAACGTGAATTTGGAAGTTCTTTTTAAGATTTTTTATAAGAAATAACATTATGAAAATATTACTTGCTAACCCTCGAGGTTTTTGTGCTGGCGTTGACAGAGCAATTGGGATTGTTGATCGTGCGATAGAGTTGTTTGGAGCTCCAATTTATGTACGACATGAAGTGGTCCACAATAAGTATGTTGTTGATAACTTAAGGGAAAAAGGTGCAGTATTTGTTGATGAGTTAGATCAGGTGCCAGATGGCAATACCGTCATTTTTAGTGCCCATGGTGTCGCAAAATCTGTCCGAGAAGAAGCAGAAAAAAGAGATTTGCGAGTCTTTGATGCAATTTGTCCTTTGGTAACGAAGGTGCATATGGAAGTAAGTCGATACCAGAAAGAGGGGCGAGAGTGTATTTTAATCGGCCATGTTGGTCATCCTGAAGTTGAAGGTACCTTAGGGCAATACACTCGTAACGATGGTGTTGGTGGGATTTATCTTATTGAAACTGTAGAGGATGTCCAGAATCTTCAAGTTAAAGATCCAGAATTTTTAGCTTTTGTTACGCAAACAACCTTATCGATGGATGATACTGCCGAAGTGATCAATGCATTGGTCGAACACTTCCCTAAAATATATGGTCCAAAAAAAGAAGACATTTGTTATGCGACTCAAAATCGTCAAGATGCTGTGAAAGTGCTTGTTGAACAATCTGATCTGGTTCTTGTTGTTGGATCCCAAAGCAGTTCTAATTCGACAAGGTTGAAAGAAATATCTGTTAAGAAAGGTATACTTGCTTATCTGATTGATGGTGCTAATGAAATTCAAAAAGAGTGGCTGGATGGGGTTGACACTATCGGTGTGACTGCTGGTGCCTCAGCGCCTGAAGTGCTGGTGAATGAGGTAATTGAACGGTTAAGAGAATGGGGTGGGGTTATACCTGAAGAGCTTGAAGGTGTAAAAGAGACGATTGTTTTTAACCTTCCCAAAGAACTGGCAAAGGTTGCTAATTCCTAGTTATCTTTGCCAGCAGTCATCATTGGTAGCCGTTTTTCGTCCAGTCGATGTTTGAGTATATTTTGCACATTCTGTGTCTAATGATTGAAGGGTGCCATGAGTAGTAACGGATAAGGAAAAACAGTTAGTTATAGGACAATTTCCAGTAGGCGTATCAACGGATAGCTGATAGTAACCATGTTTGGAGATGGCAGGATTAGCTAGGTATCCTAATATTATTGTACTCACGGCATAAGTATTATTGGAAGAGTAATAACGTTCTTGATCTGCAATTGCACGTTCTAGCATTGCTTTTCCTTCTAGTCGATTAGTTCTCAAAACATGCTTGTTATAGGATGGATAAGCAATAGCGGCGACAATCCCTATTATAGTGACAGTAATCATTAGTTCGATAAGTGTGAAACCAGCAAATTGTTTTTTGCAAGCTCGTAGATTCATCTATTTACACCATTTGATTTGAGACAAGTTGATGCTAGTTTAGCATGCAGCAGCAGTACCACTATTCATCAATGTTCTGTGTATCAGGATATGGTTAATTTTACCATGCACTTAATTGATAAATCGTAGAAAATATTAACCATTATGTACTGACGGTGATGATTGGAGAAGGTATTTGACAATTGATTGTGTAATTATTGGTGGAGGAATCATTGGAATGATGACTGCACGGGAATTGTCCACCGCAGGTCTTAAAGTCCAAATCCTTGAAAAGGGGGTGGTTGGGAGAGAGGCTTCTTGGGCTGGCGGAGGTATTCTTTCACCTATTTACCCTTGGGACGCTGCTGAAAAAATTTGGCCAATGGTGGACGCCAGTCAAAAAATATATCCCAGTTTATGCGCAGAACTGACAGATGAAACAGGGATAGATCCACAAAGGTCTCGTTCTGGGATGCTTAACTTTGATCAAATTGATAATGAGAAATTAACGCGTTGGCAAAGTAAAACTGAAACAAATTATGAGTATCTGGATAGAGAACAGATCCGTGAGATAGAGCCTTTAATTAATGAGAGGTTTGAGTCTGCTATTTGGATATCAAACATTACGCAAATCAGAACGCCACGACTACTCAAGGCATTAAAGAAATCCTTGTTACTTCATGGAGTCAAAATAAGTGAAGGGGTTGAGGTGACAGAAATTAGCCAAGCTAAGGCTAAGATAGATGGTGTTGAATCTACTCAAGGTAGAATTGATTGTGCGTCTGTTGTGATTGCAGCTGGTGCCTGGAGTGGGAAATTTCTTAAAGATAAGTTATCAATAAAACCTGTTCGAGGGCAAATGTTGCGAGTTGGTGTCCCGAATGGTTTACTCAATAGTATTTTATTGAAAAACGGAATTTATCTCATACCCAGGAAAGCTGAGTTAATAAAAGATTTGTCTCAGCAAAAACAACAGATTTTGATAGGGTCGACAATGGAGCATGTTGGGTTTGATCAATCAACAACGGCTGAGGCAGCTAACAGTCTCTATGTCGCAGGGATCGAAATACTTCCAGATCTGGAAAATTATCCAATTATTCAGCAGTGGTCAGGGTTAAGACCAGGTTCAGAAAAAGGAATTCCTATTATTGATGCGATAGAAGGTACCGAAGGGTTGTTCTTAAACAGTGGTCATCATAGAAATGGTGTAACACTTGCACCAGGCGCAGCGAAAATAATGAAGGATAAGGTTATTAATTATTTGCAGGGACAACTTGCCAATTTGTACCGGGAAAAGAATTGATTGTTTCACTGTTAATTATGGAAATGCCATTCAGTTGATTCATCAAGTTGCCCCCGGTAACCGAATTTTTCCATAACAGATCAGTATTACCGTCGTTGTTATAGTCCGCAGTTTGTACTAATGTCCAGGATCCAACCAATGTACTTAGTAGATCATTTTGCGTTATTTGGGTTCCATTCATCAGATACATCCAAACAAGGTTCGTGGATTCATTACGCCAAACAATATCTTCTTTACCATCTCCGTTAAAATCACCTGTTCCTTTTATATCCCAGTCAGCACCTGAGAAGGCAACATGCTGATCAGTAATGATATTTGATCCATTCATTAAGTACATCCAGACTCTTCCGTTTGATTTATTTCGCCATAAAATGTCACCATCACCATCACCATCAAAGTCACCGACACCTTTTATTTCCCAGTCAAGTCCAGTAAAAGCAATGTGATTGCCTTGGCCGCCACCATTAATAACGGTTGATCCATTCATAAGATATACCCAAATACGCCCTGTTCCGCTATGACGCCACAGAATATCGTTGCTTCCATCACCATTAAAATCAGCGATCCCATTCACTTGCCATCTTGTGTCAGCGACTGTTTGAATGACACTATTACGCAAAATCTGAGTACCATTCATAAAATAAATTCGATTTTCACCGGAGACACTATTTCGCCATAAAAGATCTTCTTTGCCATCACCATCAAAATCGCCATTACCGACGATCTGCCACTGATTTGATGGTGTATTTAGAGTGGCATTCTGGTTAATAACATTCCCGGCAATGAGGTATGTTTTATGTGCGCCAGTTGCAGTATTACGTAAAAAAATTGATATGGTTGTTGATATTGGATCATTTATATCAGTTGGATTACTACCACCTCGAAACTCTTGCAAATTTGTTAACCCATCTCCATCGAGATCAAGTGACGCATCCGCACTATTCAACGGATTGAGTCCATAAGTTGTTTCAAAGTTATCTGCTATACCATCGCCATCAGTGTCAGCTGTTTCAGTGGCGCTAGTTGGGAAAGCATCACAGGCATCGCCTGCTAAATCGCCATCGGTATTTATTTGGTTAGAATTCGGAATAGAAGGGCAGTTATCGCTGCTATCGGGAATGCCATCGCTATCAAGATCTCCTACGAATTGTGCAATGATACTTCTGAAAGTATTCATTGTAACTGTACAATTTCGGTTAGATGTTGAATCACACCCAGTCCATGCAATGAATGTGCTATTTGATGCAGGATTAGCTGTAATCGTGACATTCGTACCATCAGAATAATATCCACAGCTTACCGAATTATCACCACAGTCTGTACCGGACGAACTCAGCACGAAATTACCCGAATCATTTCCTGAACTTGTAACGAGTAAATATTTGTTGTCAGTAATGTCTGGGTTCTCGGAAAGATAGATGTCTTTCTGCCCGTTGGAATCACTAACAATCAAATTAGAAGCGCTACTGGCAAAAGTGACAAATTTTCCATCGAAAGAGATACTTGATTTACTGCTATTGTTATTTGCTTGCGTCGCCGTTAGCGATCTCACACTCATACGGGAAGTTTTAGATCCATCACGATCTCGAACAAAAATATCGTTAACGCCATTTGTATCGTTTACAACCGAATCAAGATTGGTTGCAGTACTCGTGAAACTAACATAATCACCGTCCGCAGAAATCGATGGTTCGATACTGTCGTTGTTTGCCTGGACATTAAACGAATTAATGCTTAGACGACTGGTATTTCCTGTTTGTCGATCATGTAAAAAAATATCACGACTCGAATTACTATCGCTATCGACCAAATTAGTTGCAGTACTGTCAAAAACAATGAATCTTCCGTCACCAGAAATGTCAGCTCGGTAGGAATCGTTATTCGCCTGTTCTGTACCAGAACCAATACTAACCCTGGTAAGGTTATTTGTTGCTAACTCATAAACAAAGATGTCGCTAGAATTATTACTATCTCCAGATATTAAATCTGACGCATCGCTTTCAAAGGCGACAAAACGCCCATCGGCAGAAATAGCAGCACGTTGACTAGTATTGTTTCCCGCATTACCCGAATTATTTGTACTAAGTCGTTTCAAACTATCGTTATTTCTATCGAATAAGAATACATCAGTCGTACCATTAGAATCGCCCATAACCAGATTCGAAGCATCACTTTCGAAAACAATATACCGACCATCTGCAGAGATTACAGGCAGTCTACTGGCACCGTTGGCTTCAGTTCCACTACTAGTCAGGCTGATCCGAGATGTTGTGGAAGATTGTGTGTTGCGAAGGAAGACATCTCTCTTTGAGTTGGAATCTCCTGAGATCAGGTTTGAAGCAAAACTATCAAAAACGACAAATGTACCATCACCAGATTGATCGGGGTTTCGACTATTACCATTACTTTGAGAGCTGCTGGCAGTAACACTTATTAGAGAGGTGTTGTCTGATTGCTTGTCATAAACAAAAATATCTAACCAAGAATTAGAATCACTTATAGTGAGATCAGATGCAAGACTATGAAAGGCTATGTATCTGCCACTAGCGGAAATTGATGGGTTACCACTCTCGGCATTTGGGTTATCGCCTGAGCTATCTACGCTCACTCTCGTCGTGAGGAAAGACACGATAGGTGGACTAGCTGCAACAACATCAAAATCGAAACCAAAAAATTCAAGTATACCGTTCTGATAGCCATTGTGGTTAACGGTGAAGGTATAGTATTCATCTGCAAAAAACGTTGCATTAATGTTCGTAAAGTTTTGGGAAGAACCATTCTCATCATCTCTTCCCTGTAAGTTAGATAAGTTAACTCCTAAACCCGAAATATCGAAATCTGGGATGTTACCAGAGTTTGAAGTATAGGCCGATGAGCTAATGCCATCAAAAATCACGGAATTGAGGTTTACATTGTGATCAAAAATAAGATCGAAAGTATGGCTGATATTGAAATCACCACTGAACGAAGAAATATTTGCATGTCCGGCAAAAAAACCGTGAGCTAGCGGAATGAAGGGTTGGTTGCCACTAAGGTTTGTGTTATCAGGCTGACCCGAGGAACGACTTAGATCTGGCGTATTATCGTTGCCTTGTATTCTTGCTGTAATGTTAAGTGGGTTGCCAGCGAAAGTTGTGCTGATTGTACTTCGATATCCGTCTGCATATTTATCAGCGCCTGCTATATTGTATGCAGTTTGATTACCTGAGGTAGTTACATTGTATGCGTTGCTTGGCAGTGAAAACACTAATGCATTAGCCTGGTTAGACAACAACGCACTGAGTATCAAAAAGATTGATCCTGAGTAGTTGCGAACGCAGTGTGATCTTACTAAGTGTGAAATTTGTCGACTGACATTCCTTTGTATCATTGTAGAATTAATTTAGTTCCGTAAAGTAAAGTTGGTAAACTATCTGGCTCGTAACAACGGGTGATTATAACTATTTTCAAAGTTCAATTAGTAGTCAGCCACCTAATTTTTAACAACTTATTACGCATTCTTAAAGATACTATCGACATAAGTCAGGCGAAAATTTTAGGAAAATTTCATGGTATTTACTGAATATCTGATTTTTTAATATGAAAAAAAAAGCAACGCGCTTCGTTTAGACATGGAGATAACTATCCTAATCTCTGGTGATTTGAACGTCGATAATGCTGCAAAGATGAATTCCCTGAAGTGTATGAGTACTTATGGGGACAGGGAATTTTTGAGTCAAAATTTACTTGAACTTTTGTTTGGGCTTTTTGGAATAACAAACGAACAAAAAAAAGATTTGCCTGTAGCAGCAATTACAGCGCTTGCTGATCTGCAAAACTCTTCTGATCAGATCTGGTTACGAGCTGATCCCGTGATTATGAAGGCAGACATGACTTCATTAAGGTTGTTCGATAGTCGACACTTTTCTCTGGAAAAAAAAGTTGCTATGAAAATTATTTCGAGACTCAATAAGTTTTTGGAAGGTGATGGTCTCCAGATAATATGTGGTGAGGATCCTCAGCGGTGGTATATTCCTATCTCAAGTTCTCCCAAACTAAGAACAACCGCGCCGAGTATTGCAAATGGGCAAGACATTCGTGACTTTTTACCAGAGGGTCACGACCGCAAAGTTTGGAGAGTCTTGATGAGCGAAATTCAAATGTTTTTATTTGATTTCTTGAATCATAAGACTCAAGAAAAATCCCCGATCAACAGTGTCTGGTTTTGGGGTACTGGGGATCTTCCGAAACCAATAACTTGTCAATTTGACTCTGTTATTAGCAATGATGTTAACGCGATAGGACTGGCGCAATGGGCGAATATTCCTTGTCAGTCACTCACGGAGAGTTTCCAGGATCATATAGAACAATGTCAGGACGATAAAAAAATATTAATAGTTTTGTCACAGGACGATCTGGCTTTATCCTGTTTTGATCCATTTAAACAAGCTATGTGGTTGAGCGAGATGGAAAAGAATGTCTTCAATCCAATATTTAGATTACTAAAAAAAGGAAAGGTCAAAAGCATAAAGCTCAACAGTGCCGATCAATATTGCAGCATAAAACCTATCCACCTTTTCCGCTTTTGGCGTAAAAAAAACTTATGCATGAGTTTAAAAACAACAGAGATTAAATGAGTATAAAAATAAAAAGAAGATCGATTCCTAAAGCTAGCGGGTTTGTAGGTTTACATCCTGTTTTAGAACGAGTTTATGCTGCCAGAAATATAAAAAATCAGCATGAGCTTGATTATGGCTTGGCAGGATTGATCAGTTTTTCAGAATTATTAGGTATTGAGCCAGCAGTTGATCTTGTTGTTGATGTGCTTGCTAAAAATCAGCGGATTTTAATCGTTGCAGATTTTGATGCAGATGGGGCAACCAGCTGTGCGTTGGCAGTTCGAGGTTTGCGCGCTATGGGTGCAAAAGATGTCCGCTACGTTGTACCGAATCGTTTTGAATATGGATATGGTTTAACACCCGAAATCGTCGAAGTTGCGGCCAAAGAAAACCCCGATTTGATCATCACTGTTGATAATGGAATTGCAAGTAATGAGGGTGTTGCAGCGGCTAAAAAAATGGGTATAAAAGTACTAGTGACAGATCATCATTTACCGGGTGAACATTTACCTGATGCCGATGCCATTGTGAATCCCAATCAAGATGAGGACGATTTCCCGAGTAAAGCCTTAGCTGGCGTGGGGGTCATGTTTTATCTGTTGATGGCTTTACGATCAAAGTTACGACAGTCTGGCTGGTTTGAGCAACAAGGTATTTCTGATCCAAATCTGGCTCAGTGGTTAGATATTGTCGCTTTAGGAACCGTTGCCGATGTTGTGCCGCTAGATCGAAATAATCGAATTTTGGTTTCTCAAGGACTAGCGAGGATTAGAAAAGGTGCTGGATGCATGGGAATTCGAGCAATATCTGAAGTTGCAAAGCGAGATTTCCGGAATCTCACATCATCCGATTTAGGATTTGCGATTGGCCCCCGGTTGAATGCTGCTGGTCGTCTTGATGATATGTCGTTAGGGATTGAATGCTTGCTTAGTGACGATGAGCAAAAAGCTAAGCAGCTTGCGATACAACTTGATCAATTAAACCATGTAAGACGCGAAATTGGTGATCAAATGTTGGGAGAAGCAGTACAAATTATGGATAAACTGGATCTTGAAAATGACGAGATCCCATTTGGATTATGTCTGCATGATCAAGACTGGCATCAAGGTGTGATCGGAATTCTGGCTTCACGTATAAAAGATCAACATCATCGACCGGTGATTGTATTTGCTACTGTGGAAGAGGGTGGGTTAAAAGGATCTGCACGCTCGGTAAAAGGCGTTCATATTCGAGATGTCCTGGATACAGTTGCCACACAAAACCCTGCGATGATCAATAAGTTTGGTGGACATGCAATGGCGGCCGGTTTGACCATAGCACAAGATTATTATGAAGACTTTAAGCAGGCGTTTGATCAAGAAGTTCGAAAACATCTTAATAAAGAAGATTTACAAGATGTGATCAAATCAGACGGTGAGTTAAGTGCTGAAGAAATCACGATAGATCTGGCCGAACAGCTTCGTTTTGCTGGGCCATGGGGACAGGCGTTTCCAGAACCCGTTTTTGATGGTGTATTTGAAATAGAAAGTGTAAGAATCGTTGCTGAAAAGCATTTGAAAGTTTTGCTAAGAATTCCAAATTCAGAAATACTCGTTGATGGCATTGCTTTTAATATAACAAACCATGACTGGCCGACAGTTGTGTCGAAAGTTGAAGTTGCTTATCAGTTAGATCTAAACGAATTTCGTGGTAATCGAAATGCGCAAATGTTGATCCGACATATTTCGCCAATGTCATAGGTTTTGGTTTATGCCGACAAAAATTAAGTGTAGTTGGAAATGAGCGGAGTGTATGTGAGTTTACTAAAAATTCTTTCTAATATTGTCGCTTTGAAAACATTATTGATCCATTGTTTGTGATGATTGTCACAATTTCGGGTTAAATAACGCTACCTACCTTTACTTGTTAGTTTTGTATATTAGTATGTTATCAAGGCATCAGGGTCATGGACAGGATGTTCAGCCAAAATGCCACTGATAAAGGATTATCAATATTCATTACATGGAGATACAACATGAAGTTCACAGCCAAAGGATTGATATTAATCGTCTCATCGATGGTTACATTTTCTGCACAAGCAACGGTCTACAGTTTTTCCTCGGAGTTTAAAAATCGCGCAATGGAAACTTATTCCACATCTTGGAATACGGATAGTGATGTCCTTAGTCTGACTTCCAAATTTAATAATAGTCGCGGAAAAGTAGATAATATTCGATTTACGTTGACCGATGGTGCTGTGCCAAATAGAGCTAAGCAATACTTCACATACAACTTGGATTTAGTAAACAACAAAGTAAGTGTTAGAGATTATTGGAATGGCGGAAAAGAAATCGCTGCCTTTGAGAATATTATTGATATTAAACAAGGTGAATTTTCCTTGAACCTTGACCATACTGGCTTTGACAAAAAGTATAACGTCGGTTTCGGAGATAAACTTGGTATTTGGCATTTTGTTCATAGTAAGGGTAAAAAGATAGACCAAGTAGATCAAAGTAATGTGAGAACCACTAAAGTAGATCTTCCACCGGTATCTCCGACTAGTGTATCAGAGCCCAGTACGATGGCATTAATGGGTTTAGGATTGTTAGGATTGATAGCTAGCCGTAGAAAGTTCGCTAAGAAATAAGCTAAACAAACCTAATGCGAAGGCTATAATCAGCAGAAGCTTTCATTTAAATTTACAAAAAAGCCGAAGTTTATCTTCGGCTTTTTTGATTAAGAAATAGAGACTTTAACTACCCCCAACTCATGACAAGAAACTGAACTAAAAGCCCGCTCTTTGTTCAGATCAATTGAGACCTAAACAACAGACGAACTGTTTGTATGGTTTCAACTACACCTCACCAACCATCAAGGGAATATTTTAGCCACCAAAATCGCAACTGGTAATGTCGAGGATTGTCAGCCTGATCCTGAACTCTGCGAGAGGACGACCGGCAAACTTTACAGGGATAAAAGCTACACCAGTAACGCTTTATCCAACAATTTATTTGATGAAGACGTTGAACTGGTCATCCATGTTTGGAAAAACAGGAAAGCAAAAGTCACTTCACTCTGGGTCGGTAATTGCTCCTGCATTACCAAAACTCCCCCTTCCATGGTAGTCAGACAGAGCTATGCTGAATCGGTGTTTTGTTATTGAAAGATCAATGGCCAATTGAAAAAGATGACTCAGACAGAACACTCAAAACACCACTCTGCGCATGGTTTATATTGTTGAATCTTGTCGGTTGATTGCTTACTGTCTTAAAAATGAAGCCTTTTTTGGAAATTATCGAGTGATGATTTTGAGTGTTTGAAACAGGCGTTAGTGACTGTGGCTTAAAACGCTCTCGAGTTAACTAAAATGGACTGAGTATTTTAACCTGAACTTGGGATGAAAACGACAATAAAAACCCTAAAATACAATGAGTTATATGAAAACGCGGTGACTGTTTTGTCCAGCAGGCTTCTTTTCGTGGCTATTTTAAGGCGGAGTTGCGTAGTAATAGTGGGCTATTGGAAACAACTCCAACGTATAGAGGCGCTAAAAGAAGTCTGCTGGATGGGTGTTTATTATCCCGAGTTCATATATGGTCTCCTCCCGTATTGCAAGATAAAACATTCAGATAACAGGGACAGGATTGCTGTCATATATACGGCCTTCAATGAAGTTTTCAACTTCTGACCTGGATGTATTACGCGCCTATTTTCCTTATCAGGTTATCGGTATTAGTTACCCCTGAGCTCGACAGGTTTTCAATAGGCTGGTTTGACCTGTTATGCCATCTTTAGTTTTACCTTCGCAATTCGTTGAAATGATTTGTTCTCTCTATTTAGGCCGGTGAGTAGTCATCACCAGAAACCGTTATAGCCCAGGCCATTCTTGCCATTTTGTTGGCATACGCCACACACGCTCGATTATGCCCCCGCGTCTCAACTAAACGATTAATCCATTGACTCAGTTTATCGCCTTTCGTTTTGGCTCTTGATACCACGGCCTTCGCGCCTAGAATTAACAAACAACGAAGGTATTTATTGCCGCGTTTACTGATCCCCAGTAGCACCTCTTTACCACCACTACTGTACTGTCGTGGAACAAGTCCTAATGAGGCGGACACATCGCGCCCTTTGTGATAATGAGCGCCGTTTCCCACTTCATTAAAATACGCGCTCGAGACCATCGGCCCAAACCCTGGAATAGTTTGTAAGCGTTGGCAAATCGCATTGTTTTTTGCCGATTGAATGATCAATTGGTCAAATGTCGCAATACAGGCATCAAGTGATTGCCATTGTTCCTTTAGCTGGCGCAGTATCCTTTTGAAAGTAACGGACAACCGTTCGTTCTCATCACTTAATAGCAACGGGATAGATTGACGTAGGGTATTTAGGCCGGGACGAAGGCTAATGCCATATTCTGCAACAAGCGCTCTCATTTGGTTACATAATGCGGTTCTTTGTCTGACCGCTAAGTCTCTTGCTTTATGTTGTGCCTGGTTGTCTTGTTGCTCAACTGATTTAATGCCCACACTTTTTAAATGAGGTTGTTTCGCAGCAACGGCGATGGCCAAGGCATCGTTATAATCATTCTTATTGCCGATTAGAAATGCGTTAACATGCTGAGGTGGTAGTAATTTCACCTGATGTCCCTGTTGTTGTATCGCTCGGGCCCAATACTGTGACGTTGCACAAGATTCTATTGCGACTAAACAAGGAGGTTGAGATTGAAAAAAGGAGAGTACCTGCGCTCGCTTTAACATTTTCTTTTTGATTATACGCCCTTGTTGATTACAGCAGACAGCATGAAATACGTTTTTTGCTATGTCTAACCCGATTGTTGTAGTCTTCATTTTGGTCTTCTCCTCTTTTGATTGTGTGTATGTCAGTTCAATCATGGCACCTAGATGCCGTTAGGGGGAGGAGACCATCACATCAGGTTATTGTTAGATACATTGTGCATAAAACTGTGTCAAAGTGACAGAACAATGTCACAAATTATAAACTAAGAGGTCTTGCTATTTACTTACGTCAATTATTCATTAACTATGGGCACGTATATTGGGTTCCTGAACTGGACGTTTGATAAAGAACCACAGATAAAGGATTATCAATTTTTACTATAACAATTATAAGGAGATACAACATGAAATTCACAGCCAAAAAATTAGTTCCCGCTATTGTTTTAACCGTAGCATCAACCATCACATTTTCAGCACAAGCGACTATTTATAGTTTCTCAAAAACAGTTACTGGCAAGGCGATAGAAACTTTTTCGACTTCCTGGAATACTCAAAATAATGTTCTCAAACTATCATCAAGCTTCAATAGTAATAAAGGATATATTGACAGGTACTCCTTTGTTTTGACAGGTGGTGGTGGCCCTCGCGGAGCAGAGGAATATTTCAACTATAATTTAGATTTGGTGAGCAACCGTGTAACTGTCACTGACTATCGTGACCAGACTAACATATTAGCGACATTTGATAATATTATCGATATTAAACAAGGTAGCTTTTCAGTGAGTCTTGATCATACGGGTGCTGGTAACAATTACAATATTGGATATGGAGAAGACATTGGTATTTGGAACTTTTTGCATAGTGGTGGTAGGTTGGTAGATCAGCTTGATGTCCATAGTGCAAAAACTACTGCGACACAATCACCTACTCCTGGTACTGGCGTATCTGTATCAGAGCCGGGCACATTAGCATTAATGGGCTTAGGATTGTTAGGGATGGTTAGCCGTAGGAAGTTGGCTAAGAAATAAGAATAAGTCATTTTAATTTGACACTCAAAGCCGAAGTTAATCTTCGGCTTTTTTTTGTTCAAGGGATAGAGTTTCAGACTTTACTTAAAACGAACTGAGTATTTTAGATACACTGCGCATAGAATTGTGTCAAAGTGACAGAAGAATGTCACAAATTATAAATTAAAAGGCCTTGCTATTTACTTACGTCAATTATTCATTATTATAGACACATACATCGGGTTCCTGAACCGGACGTTCAGTTGATAAAGGATTATCAATTTTTACTTATAAGGAGATACAGTATGAAATTCACAGCTAAAAAGTTAGTTCCTGCCATTATTTTAACCGTAGCATCGACCATCGCATTTTCAGCACAAGCGGCATTACTTCCTGATCATGATGTTTATAGTTACTCAACTTCCTTTAACAATCGCGCAACAGAAAGCTTTTCCACGTCTTGGAATACAGCCACTAATGTACTTAGTCTTTCTTCCATGTTTAATAATGATTATGGCAAAGTGGATAATATCCGATTTACGTTGACTGATGGCGCCGCGCCAGATCGCGCCAGGCAATACTTCTCATACAATCTGGATTTAGTAAACAACAAAGTTACTGTTGGAGATCTTTGGAATGGCGGAAAAGAAATTGCGTCTTTTGATAATATTATCGATATTAAAGACGGTAAACTGTCATTAAAACTTGATCATTCTAGTTTTGACAAAAAGTATAATGTTGGTTTTGGAAACAATCTTGGTGTCTGGCATTATGTGTACAGTAAAGGTAAACAAATAGATCAATTGGATCTGAATAATGTTGGAACCAGGGTAGACCGCGTAATAGTAGATCCGCCAGCGGTGATAGAACCACCTGTTACCGGCGTATCTGTATCAGAGCCGGGCACATTAGCATTAATGGGCTTAGGATTGTTAGGGATGGTTGGCCGTAGGAAGTTAACTAAGAAATAACAATAAGTCATTTTAATTTGACACTCAAAGCCGAAGTTAATCTTCGGCTTTTTTTGTTTAAGGGATAAAGGCTCAGTAACAAGATGACCGAATCGACCAGCGATAATAAAATGAAAGCTCCTTCTCTAGTCGAAATGCTGAATAAATGCTGACTAAAAGCCATACGGGTGGTTTTCAACCGAATTTGATTGGGAATGAGACTTACTTCAACTACTAACTCCCTCTACCCCTTTACTAGTGCTATCCGCTCGCAATTCCCTGGCATGACTTTGAGCAAGCCCTTGCCAAGCACTACACTCAGGGATTTAGCTATATGGCAGCAAAATCTCCATTGCCAGCACAGCGAAGGGTAATATCATCGTTGGTACAATGAGTCACTTACAGAGCCTGCATGACAGCCATACTTTTTACTGCCGTATTGATGCATATCGAAACGTTACGGGGTAAAGTCGTTCACACAGCTGTTTGTGTTCGAGACTATCGAAGCCATCATTGGCTATCTGAAATCAGATTTTCGGTTATCAAGAAACTTCCTCAAAGGTATATCAGGCAATGAAATTAATCTGCTAATGGCACTGTCTGGAACTTGAAGAAATGGCTAGTCGCCATTTATCTGGCCTTATTTTTGTGGCTTAAAAGGAATGCTATACAGAATCAAAATCAACCCAGCATCAATGCAACGTTAAATCGAGGTTGCTCAGAGCCAAAGGCTTCTCTGGCAAATATCCATATCGTAAGTTGAAACTTTTTCAGGGGCGACTATGTCTATACCGTGCTACTTGGAAATGCAGATTTCAGCGAGTCCAAGCGTCTACACAGGAAGGCCGTGTACGCCGAGAATGGCCTAGTGTGTAATTTGGCTATTTTCAAGTAGGTTAACGCCGTTGTGTGGATGCTTGGACTCGCCCTCGATATATGTTCCAGGAACATTCTATCTCCTGCGTCCATGCAGTCGTCTGGCTGGCTCTAACATTCTCGCTGGGCAGCGTTGTGTTTCTTGAAAAGAGCCAAGCAACTAACAAGCCCCTTTCCGGCGAAACATGCCTTGCCAGCAAGAACGATAGAGCCACTGAAACCTGCAGTTTCAAGTAGCACGGGTATATACCGAGTTCAGATTTAGTATCATTATTCTAAATCTAATGGAAAGGTGAATTTTTTGGCTGTGGCTTTACAACAACAGTTTCAATTAAAGGCTTTTCCCAACCTCCTGTTAAGGTGTATCGCTGCTCAAGAACCTTGTCGATGACATTGGGTAAGCTTGGTATCATTTTTTTTGCAAGTACAATAGCAGTTCCTACACCTATTCCTACTGGACCAAAGACGGCCCCAGCAACGGGAAGACTATCAGTGACAGAAGGAGTGACTGTAATCAGTTGGTCAAAATCTTGAGTAGCAAGGCCAATGCGGCCGACTATTTCAATATTGGCGGATGGGCCAATCATATTCAGATTTTTAGTTCGGGCATTTCCTTGAGCTATTTCGAAATCACCCGAGATATTATCGAAGGTAAACCCTTTCTTAAATAGATCTTTAAAATCAAGTGTTAGACGCCGTTTTAACGACTGAAGGCTGACTAAGCCAAACACTTTCCCTAGATTATTTTTTATTTCCGTAAATCGCCCTTGTTCGACATTAATTTTTAGATTCCCTTTTAGCATTGCAAGATCAAGTTCTGCCGGTGAGCCTTGCCAGTTGGCGTCAATGATCAGTTCTGTTTTGCCCCCATCGACATCACTTTCTCCAAAACCAAATTGATCTAACATAGGGTTTAATTTTTCACCCTTAGCTTGAAGTTTGAATTCTGACCATTGTTGTTTGTCTTGTTTTACCCAATGACCGCGTATATCTATCTTAGTTGCTGGACTCGATAAAATCAGTTTATTTATATTGATTCCTTTGCTTTCAGGTTTTATGTGTAATTGTAGGGAACCGAGATTTAAATCATTGTATTGAAAAGATTTGCTTGTAAGCTGTAGTTCCGGGATTTGTTTTGGGTTTAACTTTGATTTTTGATTGTCGTTTTTTGACGACATAATCTTAAGGCGTTTAAAATCAGTCTTTATTGAATTTCTTTGAGTGTCATATGGAATGGTTATTTTGCCTTTCGTATCTTTACTATCAATTTCGACTTGCCAGGCATTAGCCATCGTTTTTCCAATGATGTGATTATTTATAAGGTTTTGTCCAAATACATTTAGTTGATCAATGTTAAGATCAATCGATAGAAAATTTTCTGTTGGTGTCTGGTAGGAGGAGTCAGGCTCAAAAATTTGATCAAAAAAATTCGTCCAAGCGGAAGTATTTATATTATCTATGCGTCCATCAATAGTGATTAGCTGTTTTATATTTTTTTTAGGCGAGCTTTTTGAACCAAAGGTGAGTGCAAATTTCTGTAAGTCTGTGGTTTTATTCTGAGTGATAAAATCAATATTTCCATATAACGAATTGTTGTAATCAAATTCAACATGACGTTTTGGATTGTTAGATAACGATGTGCTAATTTTTAGTGGCCGGATCCCCGTTGTTGTTTTACCGATAGGTGCTGGTGCTTTGATCTTGAGCCCTTTCAGATCGGAGCTTATCAATAGACCGGTTTCTTCATCTGGCGCACCTATTTTGGCTGGCAAAGAGAGTTGTGCTTGCCAGGCGGTACTTCCATTAATTAAATCCAGAGCTTTTAGATGTTTTGGCTGCATGCCAATTTGAATCATGCGATTCGAAATGTAACTTTTATCAGCTATACCAGAAAACTGGACATCGGATTTGGAGTTTCTGTCGTCAATGTCCAGAAATATTTTGATCGGACTGTCATAAAGTAAGGCTTTTAAAGCTTTCCCTCGCCAACGGTGTCGGTCAAATAAAAACTTACCTTTGAGTGCTTTAAGTTCAATTCCTAATGATTCAAGCGACAAGACATTTTTGTTTAGATGAATACTACCTTCCACTTGTGGTGTTTCTTCACCTGCAAGAGGTATATCTAGCTTGAGATCCAAATTCAATTTGCCTTTGATTTTCATGTGGTTAAGTTGTTTCCCAACAGAAGTCTTTAGGGGGCTGTTATAGATAAATCGTAAGCCATCTTTCATTTTTCCTTTGGCTTTTCCATTTATCAAAAGGTGGTGGTTGTTTGAAAGTAAATCCGGAATTTCAACAATCGTATCTTTTAGATCAGCATTATAAATTTTTGCATTTGGAGACCTTACCACCATCTTTTGACTATCAAAGACAACCTCGGCAGTGATCTCTTCTATCCTCGGCCAACCCTCGAAATAATCTAATATGCCATCTTCGCCAGTCAGACGAACTTCAAATAAACCACTTTCATCTGTAAATGGAAATTCTTCTAAAGGGCCGCGAAAAACAACACTCCCTCCTGTTAGGCGACCACTGACGATGGAGCGATCAAGCCATTTATTTGCCTTGCCATGAAGAAGGTTTGACGGGATCATTTTAACGATAGGTTCAACATTGCCGCGAAAAAAAGTGCCTTGTAGATCAATTAGGTGTGAGCTGCTTGTTTGTTTATCTACTGAACCCGTTAGTTGAAATTCAAGGTCAGGATTTACTAGTGTTATTTGTGGAATAGAAAGTTTCCAGCCATGACTAGATTTTTGCCAGTCTAGTTGGCCATTCAGCGTGTCTAATTTGATTGATGGTTCCAGCTCTCCAGAGTCGAGTAATCTGTCTATCAATAAGTTTTGGCTATCGAGAACTAAGGAGATGATGTTTTTATTAATTTGAACTTTGCCTGCAAGATTTTTGAATCCTGGGATTTTTCCACTTGGAGACGTATTTAGATTTGAAAAATCACTCTCAAGCAGCATTGATGAAGGTAGATTTTTTTGGTCTAAATGTAGCTTTATATTTTCAAGATTTCCTTCTGGTTGATAGGCCGCCATTTTTTTAATGAGTGACTCTGGTAAAACTTTGGCGAGGTCATTTATGACCAGTTTACTTAGGCTAGCGTCTAACTCCGGTTTTTCAAAGGAAAAGTTTGTTGGCACATGTAGAAGTACCGACAAAGGGTGCCAGCGATGATCATATGTTTTAATCAATAATTCAGGTAAAGAAAACTGCCAGTTCTCAGGAGTTGATTTTTTTACCGTAAATTCACTGCTTATAGAATTAATTGTTGCTGTATCTATTAAGGAAAAATATCCATCCAGTTCAGTAATTTTTGAATGATGCCAGCGGATATTTGTATTCGAACTTATTGTTGGATTGTTTATGAAGATATGTTCATTTTGTAGAGCTAAATTTAATTTTTCATTAAGATCTGTGGGTAAATAGGGTGTCAGATCAATTTGCTCTGTGACGATGTTTAGATTGGCATTCCAATTTGGATCAAATGGATTTCCTTTTATTTTTAGATCAAAGTTAAATCCGCTTTGGCTTTCAGCAATTCTGGCTGAGCCTTTTAAAAAGTGTTGATTCTTATTCGGTTTATTGGTTAGTTCTAAATCAACATCTTTTAAAATTATCTTTTGCTGCGTTTGAAGTTGCCACTTGTTTTCGTGCCAGGTGATATTCGAATCGGTGAGTTTTAAGTGCGATTGTTCTAATAACCAACGCGAAAACTGATCACTATCAGAGGCTTCTTCTGTTAAACCGAGTAGTGATACCTTTCCATCTTCTTGATGGACAAGCTCTATCGTTAATCCAGAAAACTCAAGCTGTCCGACATTAACTTTCCACTCAACTAGAGATTGGAATAGATCAACATTTAGCTTGGCCTGATTAAATCGTGTAAGGCTTTGGTGTGTATTTCGATTAAATACTTCGACACCAGACAGTTTCAGATGAGGGATGATGCCATGCCACTCAACCTCTAGAGCATCTACTTCGACAGGTTGGCCAGTCGTTGTGTTTACCCATTCAAGGATCTTCGGTCTCAGATCATCAATATTTGAACTTGTTAGCCAGATTAGGCTAATCGTTAATATCCCAAAAATAAAAGTAAAAAATATCAGGAACCAACTCAGACTGAGCAGCGAGTGTATGAGTCGTTTAAACATTCAGTAGTTTGATCCTTGTGGTTCTATTTTTTATCAAAGTAGCACAATGTCGTATTGTTCTTGATAGTACATAGGCTCAGCTTGAAATTTGATTGGGATTTTAATGAATTCTTCCAATTCTGCGACACCGTTTGATTCTTCATCGAGTAGTCGGTCGACAACATCTTGTGCAGCGACGACTAATAATTTACGAGCTTCAAATTGTCTTGCTTCACGGAGGATTTCTCGAAAAATTTCATAGCAAATTGTCTCTGCTGTTTTTATAGAGCCGCTACCTTTACAGATTGGACAAGGTTCACAGAGGATATGTTCCAAACTTTCACGTGTTCTTTTTCGTGTGATTTGAACCAGACCTAAAGACGTGATTTCGCTAATGGTGATTTTGGAGTGATCATGTGACAGACTTTTTTCCAAAGCGCGCAAAACTTGTCGTTGATGCTCGGGATCTTTCATGTCGATAAAATCAACAATGATCATTCCACCTAAGTTCCTCAAACGCAATTGTCGTGAGAGTGCCAGTGCAGATTCTAGATTAGTTTTGAAGATGGTTTCTTCTAGGTTTCGATTACCGACAAAGGTGCCCGTATTTACATCAATGGTGGTCATTGCTTCGGTTTGATCAATAACCAGATGCCCCCCTGATTTCAGATTAACCTTTCGTTCTAGTGCTTTTTGCAGTTCATCTTCAATCGCATACAGATCCATGATCGGCCGGCCGCCAAGGTAGTGTTCAATTTTCGGAACTAGATCGGGAACAAATTCATTTGTGAAGGTGGCAACTTTGTCGTAAGTTTCTTTTGAATCGATACGAATTTTTTCGATGGATGAATCATCAAGACTCCTGACCATACGTAATAACATCGGTAGATCTTCATATACGATTTTTGGTGCCCGAGATTCGTTCACTTGAGATCCGTTTGCCTGGTTTTTAATTGATAGCCATAAACGTTTGAGAAACTTTATATCAGTGGAGGCTTGTTTCTCCTCTATGCCCTCGGCAGCCGTTCTTAATATTAGTCCGTAGGATCCTAGTGAACCTTCTTCTTTGTTATCTTCATTCTCATCAATTTCTTTTTTACAATTGATAATGACTTCTCTGAGGCGTTCCCGTTCTTCTATATCTTCAATTCTTTGAGATACACCGACGACTTCCTCATTAGGAAGTAGCACTAGATAGCGAGAAGGGATGCTTAAATGCGTAGTTAAACGAGCGCCTTTGCTGCCTAAAGGATCTTTTGTTACCTGTACAAGTACATTTTGACCTTCTCGCAGAATTTGTTCGATTGCTAATTCAGATTCAGAAACCTCTGGAACTGTCTTGCCGTTGTTATTGTTTTGATTTTTATGCTCGGCGATATCGAGTACGTGTAAGAAAGCAGTGCGTTCTATCCCTATGTCGATGAAAGCGGCTTGCATTCCAGGCAATACCCGAGAAACTGTGCCCATGTAGATATTACCTACTAGCCCACGTTTGGCTAATCGTTCAATTACGACTTCCTGTAATACTCCATTTTCGACTAATGCTATGCGGGTCTCTTGTGGGGTGATATTGACTAATATTTCTTCACTCATAGGTGATTATTCTGCCTTTATTGACGTGATGTTGCCACCTTAAGAATGACAGTATGTGATCCTTGCATTAATTGAGCCTGAATTGGGTCAATAGGGTAAAATGAAACCTATGGATTTTATTGAGGGGTGCCGAAAAATATTGCCGCATGATTCTGTGATTTCGGATATGGAGTCTATGCGTCCCTACGAATGTGACGGGCTTTCTACACATCGCAGTCTACCCAAAGTAGTTTTAATGCCCGATAAGGCTGATCAAGTACAAGCGATTTTGAAGCTCTGTCATCAACATCAGGTCCCTGTTGTTGCAAGAGGTGCAGGTACAGGCCTTTCTGGAGGTGCGCGCCCAAACCCGGATGCCGTTCTGTTGAGTCTGGCCAAATTTACCAGAATACTCGACGTTGATCCGAGCAATAGAACTGCAAAAGTTGAACCGGGTGTTCGAAACATTGTGATCTCGCAGATTGTTGAAGAGTATGGTCTTTTTTACGCACCGGATCCTTCTTCTCAGATTGCATGCACAATTGGTGGAAATGTTGCCGAAAATTCCGGCGGTGTGCATTGTCTAAAATATGGGCTGACAGTTCATAACATTCAATCGATTACCATGTTGACGATGGAAGGTGAATATCTTGAGTTGGGAGGTGATTCTCTCGATTCACCTGGGTATGATTTATTAGCGGTAGCAACGGGATCAGAGGGTTTATTGGGTGTGATTGTGGCGGTTACGGTGAAATTAATACCGCTTCCAGAATATATCCAGGTCATTATGTCTTCTTTTGATGATGTTGAAAATGCAGGTAACGCAGTTGCAGCGGTGATTGCCGATGGCATTATTCCTGCTGGTTTAGAGATGATGGATAAGCTGACAATAAAAGCGGCAGAAGATTTTATCCATGCTGGATATCCTGCAGAGGCTGCTGCGATTTTGCTTTGCGAACTCGACGGAACGCGAGAAGAGGTTGATACACAAGTCAAGCGAGTGAAAAGTATTATGGCGTTAAATGGCGCAATAGAATCTCGCATCGCAAAAGATCCTGCTGAGCAACAAATCTTTTGGGCTGGACGTAAAGCGGCTTTTCCGGCCGTTGGTCGGCTTGCACCTGATTATTATTGTGTTGATGGCACCATTCCACGAAAACATCTGGCGGCAGTTTTACAAAAGATTAATGATATTGCCGAAGAATACGGCTTACAGGTTGCCAATGTTTTTCATGCTGGCGACGGTAATCTACATCCTTTGATATTGTTTGACGCCAATAAAGATGGTGATCTTGAAAATGCTGAAGAGGTTGGTACAAAGATCCTTGAGCATTGCGTTGAAGTGGGAGGAACGGTGACTGGAGAACACGGCGTTGGAACCGAAAAACTGAAACCCATGTGTGTTCAATTTAGTGCAATGGAATTGCAACAATTTCATGCGATCAAATTTGTTTTTGATCCTGATGGTTTACTTAATCCGGGTAAAGCGGTTCCAACGCTACAGCGATGTGCAGAATTTGGAGCAATGCATGTGCACCATGGTGAACTGTCTTTTCCTGACTTAGAACGGTTTTAATGTCGGAAGATAATCCCGAAAGTATTCCAGATCCAGTCAAACAACTTATCTCTCGTCTATCTGCGGGTGCTAACTCAATTCTCTTTGTTAGCCAAGAGAATGATGAAGCAAAAAACAATCAAATAAATTTTGATCAAACTCATGTAATAACATTAACGTTAAGTCAGCTAAACGAAGATTTGATATCGAGATTAGGATTATTTGACTTTGTTTTGATCAAAGACTTATTCGAAAAAATGGATAAACAAAAAGTTGAGAACATTATTGCCCAAATGCGAGATGTGCATACGCGAGAATTGTTATTGATCATCTCCGAATCCAGTTTTAATCAAGCTTCTGATTTGATTAGCCTGGGATTTACTCGGGTTGCAGAATTTGATCAAGATGGACAGGTTCACCAAGCATGGTATTTCGCACTAGAAAGTTATAAAAGGGTACCTGAGTGGTTGAATAGTCAATATTGGGCTAACCCTGAACTATTTAAAAAATACCGCTGGTGAAAAAGTGTATGACCCGCTTTGATTGATGATGGTTAGGAAAGTGCCGTAACGTCGACAGGTTGGGCCGCAACTATGGCAGGGTATTTTTCAACTTTTCCCTCACGATCAAGTACAATACAAACCTGATTTCGTCCTTTAGATTTTGCTGAATAAACACCTTTATCTGCGGCTTTGAGTAGATCCTTAACGTTTGAATCTTCGGCACATCGTGTTGCAATGCCAACGCTGATTGTGACGAATAGTTGTTGATCATCAACCGAAAGTGAGAGTGCTTCAACGGCGGAGCGTAAACGTTCAGCTGTCACTTTTACTTCATCTAGATCAGTATTTGTACAAATGACTAGAAATTCTTCACCACCGATGCGACAAACTTCATCATCTACACGTGCGGCTGTTCTTAAGGTTTGAGCAACTTCATGGAGAACGGTATCGCCTACGTCATGGCCGAAAGTATCATTAACGTCTTTGAACAGATCGATATCAATTAATATGCAACTTAGAGGGTTTTGATCTCGGTCAGAACTTGCCCATTCTTGATCAAGACGACTGGTGGCATAGCGCCGATTAGGTATTTTTGTTAATGCATCCGTTAAAGCGGCTTGTTCAAGGTGCTTATTTGCAATGGCAAGCTCTGCCAGAATTTGTTGGTTTTGATATTGTTCTTCTTTAATGGCTTCCTGTAATTGGAATACACGTTGTCCACCACGGATCCTGGCTTTTACTATATTGGGACGAGCTGGTTTTTCAATGTAGTCATCCACACCCGATTTGAATGCTTTAATTAGCGATCCCTCATCTGTTTTTGCAGTCAGGGCAATAATGTAAATTTTTTGACCGACACGTGTCTTTCGTAGTGTTCGACATAACTCAAGGCCATCCATTTCCGGCATCGATAAATCAGTAATCAATAATTGAGGTGTGTCTTCTAAGGCTATTTTCAGCGCTTCTTTGCCGCTGTTTGCAAAGCTGACTGAGTGCCCATCTTTCGACAGTTGATGTTCTAATAGAACGGATGATTCAGGATCATCATCGACGATTAATATTTGCAGTCCAATTTCCTGCGTTCTATCCAAATCAACAAGCTCAAACGAGGTATCGATTTGACGACTAATTAGATCATAACCTGTTGATTCATCGATGGGGACATCAAGCAGTTGGCTCCATTCAGCCCATACTTTCAGGGCTTGATTAAAAAGTGAAGACAACTCGTCCGAATCAATTCCGGTTTTGATCACCTCTTTTTCAAGCGAGCGGTATAGAGGGTGATCCTGAGAGCGGCCTTCTACACACAAGCTGGCTAGTCGTGCGGAATAATTTAGGCATTGTGCGAGTGCTTTGGTGCGTGGATTCTTGCTCGTAAGTTGATCTATTTCATAGATGCCATAGATCGCCTCATAATGAACAGCGGGTAAACCCCAATCCTTTAACATCGCGTGGCCCATTTCAAGGTGGTTTGTATAAAATTGTTTTTGTTCGGCGGCTAATAAGGCATCAATTGATTTTTCACCAACGGTTTTGAGAATCTCGTTGTATTGATCTGGATAAACATTAGCCAAACCAAGACGTCCAGCATTACTTAAAAGGCCGACAGTGAAAGCTTCGTCTTTGGGAAATAGGTTGTCTCGATCACTCAACAATTGAGTACTAATGCCCATAGCAAGCGAATAAGGCCAGAAATTTTCATAATCAAAACTGCGGCAATGTCCTTGCGTATTTGTGGATAAAACCGACAGTTCCAGTGTGAGATGCTGAGTTACACCCAGTCCAATTCGAGCAATGGTTTCTGAAAGTGAAACCGTAGGTCTTGATCCGTTTGTGTTTCCACTGAGTGAATTTGCTAGTTTGATCAAGCGCCCAGCCAATGCCGGATCTGCCTGAATTATGTGGGTGATATATTCTGTAGAAACCTGCTTGTTCTGCAAATGTTCTAATACGTTTAAAGCTATACTAGTCGGGGAAGGCAGATCACCGATGGCCTTTAGTTCCAGGAAGCGGTGTTTGGATAGTCGTAGCATGGCCTCTGTAGCGACAACTTGTTACACTTCCTTTAAATATCTCGGGAGAAAGAAATGTCTGCATCAGGATCAAAAACTGCCATTATTGCGGCGTTGGCCGGCAATGCATTAGTCGCAATTACCAAGTTTGTTGCTGCTGGAATTACCGGTAGTTCGGCAATGTTCTCCGAAGGAATTCATTCTGTTGTTGATACAGGCAATCAGGGACTTTTACTTTACGGGATAAAAAAAGCACAAAAACCAGCAGACGAAGAATTTCCATTTGGGCATGGTAAAGAGATCTACTTTTGGAGTTTTGTCGTAGCGATCTTGATCTTTGCAGTGGGTGCTGGTGTATCTATCTATGAAGGTATTCATCATATTTTTCATCCTGAACCGATGCAGAGCGTTATGATCAATTACATTGTTCTTGGGCTCGCTTTTTTATTTGAAGGTGCTGTTTTTTTAGTTGCGCTTCGGGAATTCAATAAAGTAAAAGGCGATTATGGTTATTTTGAAGCGGTTCGAAGAGGGAAAGATCCTTCACTTTTTGTTGTGTTATTTGAAGATTTTGCTGCGACTTTAGGCCTGTTAGTTGCCGCTCTGGGTATTTTTCTTTCACAAACTACCGGTATTTTGCAATTCGACGGAATTGCCTCTGTAATCATTGGCCTGATTTTAGGGTCAACTGCTTTTTGGTTAGCAATTGAAACCAAAGGACTTTTGATCGGCGAAAGAGCTGGGCAAGGTGTTGTTGCTGGGATCAAAAAGCTTGTGAACGCTAGAGATGAAATTGATTATGTTAATGAAGTATTGACCATGCATATGGGCCCAGAATTTATACTCCTCAATATCAGTGCGACATTCAAAGATTCAGCCAAAGCCGATGATATAGAAGACGCGATAGAGTCGTTGAGTGAGCAGATCAAAAGTGAATATCCGAACGTCAAACGTATTTTTGTTGAAGCAGAGGCGAGGCATAGAAAAGTGGTTTCATGATCCGACTTAGTGCTGTTTTTGGGGAAAGCTTAATAAATAACTGGTTTTTGCGTCCAAGTTTTTTAAGCAGTCTTTCGAGGTTTACTTTGCTATTTGGATCATTTTGTTTAGAGGCTAACCTAAATAGTCAGAGAGTTTGCTCATCATTATTTTCAATTCCAGAACCGAGCATATAGGACATCCGAGATTATTTTGTGCAACAGAATATCTAGTGCAAGATGCTTTTTTCCACTATTCAACGATTGTTTTGTCACCCTGTGTTATATACCCGTGATACTTGGAAATACATATTTATAGCACGCCTGCTTTTATCCATGGCGGCGTTGTTCCTCTTTGTAGGGAATGGCTATGCGCATCGTCGTCACGCCTTGCCCTGACTGAATAGAAGCAGATGCTCTCGGCTTTGGCTTCCTGCATCTCGCTCTCGACAATAGTTCCTGCGTTGTTCTACCTTCGAGCATCCTGGAGTCGTCTAAAACATGCATTTCCAAGTATCATGGGTATATACGAATCGCTGAACGATTGATCTGAATTTCCTGCGTTAATTTGAGAATACTCTGCACGGATTGTTGTCTGTCCGTTATAATTCCTCCTTTTCGTCGATTGGATACCAATAGCAAAAAACATGGAATTATCCCGTAAACTCGATGTTATTCTCGCCAGACAAAGTGATTGTGTGGCGACAATCGGTAACTTCGATGGACTTCATCTGGGGCATCAGGCGGTGCTTAAGCAGCTACGTGCGCGAGCTGATGCGTTGGGTTTGCCAGCAACGGTGATTGTTTTTGAGCCGCAACCGTTGGAATTTTTTGATCCTGATAATGCACCACCACGTTTGACGCGCTGGCGGGAGAAATATCAATTGTTAAAAGAACAAGATGTCGATCGCATGGTTTGCGTGGCTTTTAATCATGAAACAGCGGCTTTGTCTGCCGAAGCCTTTGTCACAGATATTCTATTGAATAAGGTTGGGGTTAAACATCTTGTGATCGGCGATGATTTTCGTTTTGGTCAAGGTCGTCAGGGTGATTATGATTTGCTTTGTACCTTGGGTGAAAAACACGATTATAAAGTTGAACGATCAAAAACATTTTTGATCGAAAACGAGCGAGTTAGTAGTAGTCGGATCAGAAAGGCGTTAGCGACAGATCAACTTGAGATGGCCTCCGGGTTATTAGGTCGTGCATATAGCATCAGTGGACGTGTAGCGCACGGAGATAAACAGGGGCGCGAGTTAGGTTTTCCGACAGCGAATATTGAGTTGCGTCGAATGAAAACGGTGTTGAATGGCATTTTTATCGCACAGGTAACATTTGGTGATCAATCATCACGACCGGCAGTGGCTTATATTGGAACAAAACCAACACATGGCGGAACGCGTACTTTGCTCGAAGTGCATGTGTTTGATTACTCCGGTGATCTGTATGGTCAGTATATAAAGGTGGAGTTCCTGCAGAAGTTGCGAGATGATAAGCGGTTTGATTCGTTTGAGTTACTTAAGGATCAAATTGCGGCGGATGCAAAAGTGGCCAGAGATTATTTTAAAGAGAACTCTGACTTACTCAGAGTTTCCATTAATTATTTTAAGTGAAATTGAATAGACAATGAGTTCAGATTACAAACCGACGTTAAACCTTCCTAAAACAGATTTTCCTATGCGCGGCAATTTGCCGAACCGCGAACCGGCTATGTTAAAGCAGTGGGAAGGCGATGGGCTATATCAGAAGATCCGTAAAAACCGGGCGAGTAAGGAAAAATACATTCTTCACGACGGCCCGCCATACGCAAACGGCGATATCCATATTGGTCACGCGGTCAATAAAGTGCTCAAAGATATCATCGTTAAATCACGCTCAATGAGTGATTTGGATGTGCCTTATGTTCCCGGTTGGGATTGTCATGGGCTGCCGATCGAATTAATGGTCGAGAAAAAGATCGGTAAAGCCGGTCACAAGGTGGATGCAAAAACATTCCGTAAAGCTTGTCGTGAATATGCGCAAAAGCAAGTTGATAAACAGCGATCAGATTTTAAACGTTTGGGCATTTTTGCAGATTGGGATAATCCTTATCTGACGATGGATTATAAGTTTGAGGCGAATATTATCCGCGGACTTGGAAAGATCATCGACGCTGGGCATATGCAAAAAGGTGTTAAGCCAGTGCATTGGTGTACTGATTGCGGATCGGCTTTAGCTGAGGCTGAAGTTGAATATGAAGACAAAACCTCACCAGCGATTTATGTGGCGTTTAAAGTAGAAGATTTAGCAGAATTGTCGAAGCATTTTGATCAAACATTTGCAGCGCCTGTTTCAGTTGTAATCTGGACAACAACGCCGTGGACATTACCGGCGAACCAAGCGGTGGCTTTGAACGCAGAACTAGAATACTCCGTTGTACTTTATAGTGCCGAAGAAGGCGAAAAACGGATCTTGATGGCGACGAGTTTGATAGAAGATGTAATGAATCGTTGTGGTGTTAAAGACTATACCGTTGCGATGCATTGCAAAGGATCTGATCTGGAAGGGTTGAAACTCAAGCATCCATTTTATGAGCGTATTGTTCCGGTAATTTTGGGTGATCATGTCACGACGGATGCCGGTACTGGTGCGGTACATACTGCTCCCGGACATGGACAGGACGATTTTATTGTCGGACAACGTTATGGTTTGGAAGTGGATAACCCTGTCGGAGATAACGGTGTGTTCTTGCCGAGTACAGAATTATTTGCCGGTAAGCATGTGTTCGCTGCCAATGAAATAGTGATCGATGTTCTTAAACAAAACGACGCGCTAGTTCATCACGAAAATTTAAGGCATAGCTATCCGCATTGCTGGCGGCATAAAACGCCGATCATTTTCCGCGCAACGCCGCAGTGGTTTGTGAGCATGGATGATAATAATTTGCGCGAAACTGCACTGAAAGAAGTAGGCAAGGTCAGTTGGTTGCCAGATTGGGGTGAAGAACGCATTAATGGGATGATCGAAAATCGTCCTGATTGGTGTATTTCTCGTCAGCGAACCTGGGGTGTTCCGATAGCGGTTTTTATAAATCGAGAAACGCAGGAATTACATCCAGGGACATCAAGATTGATCATGGAAGTAGCGGATCGAATCGAACAACAAGGCATTGAAGCCTGGTTCGAATTAGACGCTGCAGATTTGTTGGGAGATGAAGCAGCCCAATATGCCAAGGTGACAGATACGTTGGATGTTTGGTTTGATTCTGGTGTGACGCATGAATGTGTTTTACAACAGAATGAAGATCTGGTTTTTCCGGCAGATCTGTATTTAGAAGGATCAGATCAGCATCGTGGTTGGTTCCAGTCATCATTGTTGACCTCAGTCGCAATCAATAATGTCGCACCATACAAAACGGTTTTGACGCATGGGTTTACCGTTGATGCGAAGGGCATGAAAATGTCTAAATCGAAAGGCAATGTTGTTGAACCGCAGAAGGTGATTAATCGTCTTGGCGCTGACATTCTCAGACTTTGGATTGCGTCTTCAGACTACAGCGCAGAAATGAGCGTGTCGGATGAAATTCTCGATCGTACTGCCGATGCTTATCGTCGGGTCAGAAATACAGCACGATTTTTATTATCAAACCTGGAAGGATTTGATCCAGAAAAAAATAGCGTACCATTTGATGAATTGATCAAACTAGATCGATGGGCAATTCAGCATACTGCACAGCTTCAACAGGAAATTATTGAGGCTTACGAGAGTTTCCAATTTCATTTAATCTATCAAAAACTGCATCATTTTTGTTCGGTGGAAATGGGTGGCTTTTATCTCGATATTATTAAAGATCGACAATACACCACGAAAAGTGACAGTCATGCGCGACGTTCTGCCCAGACTGCGCTTTATCATATTATTGAAGCAATGACGCGCTGGATAGCACCAATATTGAGTTTTACGGCTGAAGAGTTATGGCAACATATTCCGGGTAAGCGTGATGAGACGATCTTTTTGCAAACCTGGTATGAACCGTTAAATAATCTAACGGATGTTGCTGAATTTGATCTGACTTATTGGCAAAAAGTGATCGTAGTGCGTGAAGCAATCAGTAAAAAATTAGAAGGCTTGCGAACGGAAGGAAGCATTGGTTCGTCGTTAGATGCTGAAGTGACTCTTTATTGTGAGGACGAACTTTATTCTGATCTTGAATTGTTAGAAGATGAATTACGTTTTGTTTTGATCACTTCTTATGCTCGAATTGCTCCAATGTCTGATGCACCGGATAACGCGGATTCAACGGATCTGGAAACAATGAAATTAGTTGCAGTGGCTTCTGATTATGAAAAATGTGTACGTTGTTGGCATCACCGCGAAAATGTTGGTCAACATTCAGAACACCCAAAATTGTGTGGTCGTTGTGTTGAAAATGTTGCCGGCGATGGCGAACCTAGATCATATGCTTGATATGGAGATTATTTGAAATGCGGTGGTTATGGCTTTCGGTTGTGGTAGTTATTCTCGATCAAATTAGTAAATTTCATGCGAGCGAATACCTTCTAAACCAACCACCGATAGTGATTACGTCTTGGTTGAATTTTATTCTTGCTCATAACTACGGTGCTGCTTTTAGTATATTGGGTGGTCAACGATTATTATTGGCTGGGCTATCAGCAGTCGTTTCCATAGTTTTGATCGTTTGGATTAGTCGATTGCCTAAGAATACGTTTTGGTTACCTTGTTGTCTTGCTCTAATTTTAGGTGGTGCAGTAGGAAATTTAATTGATCGTGTATGGTTTGGTTACGTGGTGGACTTTATCGATTTCCATATCAACACTTGGCACTTCGCGACATTTAACGTTGCGGATGTGGCAATTTCAGTCGGTGCAGTAATGATGTTGATTGATGCTTTTTTTCTATCAAATGATGAAGAAAAAGAAAATTTGATTCGGGACTAGTTTGTGGTTAAGCAGGGATGTTTAAGGAATATGTCATCCTGAGCGACTGCGAAGGATCTCAACATCGAAGCCGCTCAGTTCAAGATTAAACCAGTATATTAGGTTGAGTTAGGCTAGGCATGGTTTCATGCCGTAACCCAACATTAAAAGTCTCATCGACATTTGATAATCTTGATGTTGGATTACGGAGCAAAAGACACTCCTAATTCAACCTGCGCTACTCTAAGATAAAATTAAAAAGAAGGGTCGTGCAGTCCAACTCTCCCCTACGCCGCTTTTTTACGAAACCCCATCAAACCCAATAACGCCGAGCCCATTAACCAAACAGCCGCCGGAACCGGTACCGCATTGACAGTCGTTGTATCAAACGCCACTTCATAATGGGTAGTGGAACTGCTTCCTAAATTAGTAAGAACTCGCAGTCGAAGATATCGAGTGCTGATATCCGTAAAGTTAAAAACCTGAGCACCTCCTCCTCCAGTATCTGTATCATTTCCGAAGGTACCCAAGGTAGTCGTCCCAGCCATATAATCACCATCATCATCCGCAAACAGAGTAAATTGATTGATGCCTCGAGAGGATGTATCGAACCACGAGACTATTTGAGAGACGATATAAGTATCTCCCAGGTCAAAGTCGATATCGCCCGTTGGCATATTGGCTGCTGAAAGCCAACTATAGCGTAGGCCAATCCTATGTGTTGGTTGGCTGCTAACATAAGTATCAAAGTCTGTGACGCCGCTGATATAGCTTGAGCTAAGGTGTGCCTGATCAATAAGCGAGTTGATGTTTGTACGACCAGAAAAGCTTCCCATCGTCGTCGTCACCGAGCTTGCACTGCGGATTAATCCTGCATGACTGTAGCTTGAGAAAGCCAGTAAGGCGATTAGGCTAAAAAGTTGTGTTTTGTGTTTTGTGTTTTGTGTTTTGTGTTTTGTGTTTTGCATCATTTTGTCCTTTAATTTTAAGAGTACTTATTATTGAGTTTATAATAGAGCATCGATAGCACATTCCATGTCGATAGCACATCGATAGCACATTCCATGTCGATAGCACATCGATAGCACATTCCATGCCACTTTGTAATAACTAATATTTTCAACCACTTATGGATTCACATAAAATTTATGACCTGGTTTACGTTAATTGTGTCGTTTTTTAACGACAGTTATTATGGTTTTGATGAGGAGATCTTTCGCTATACTCAGTCAGGATGACATCAAAGAGGGAGGGTATTCTGACGATTTCAGGAAGAATCTTAAGAACGAAATCTTTAAACGTACCATTTTAGTTATGCAACAAAGCGAGATGCTTATCCAGAGTTCAGCTTAAAGAATCAGAATGAAGGAACAGAGTCTAGATCAATTTTTTCCGTTAAGGTCTGAATGACCAACATAACGCTTTCTTTTTCAACCGCAGCGCAGGGAATAATGGGAATATTTTCTGATAATTTCAAATGGCTACGGATTTCTTCCATCGATACAACATCTGGATAATCTTGTTTGCTAGCAGCGATAACATGCGGTAGTGAAACATCAAAGCTGGCAAGAATATTTACTGCATCGTCAAGTGAATTACGATCACTACTATCAACGACAAGAATAAAGCCTCTCATCCCTTTCGATAGTACGTCCCACATAAAGTCAAGATAGTCTTGGCCAGGTGTTCCAAATAAATTGATCTGTACAGATTCATTAAGATCAATTCTTCCATAATCCATAGCAACGGTAGTGGTTTTCTTAGTCCCAGTTTGATCTTCAAGATCGACTTCTGTAGAGACGGTTTCGATTTCGCTGGCCGTATTTATGAAGCGTGTTTTTCCTGCGCCGTATGTTCCTGCAACGACAATTTTAACTCGTTTCATACAAATAACTTTCTAGTATTTCTCGTTCTGAAGCAGGTAAGTTCTTAGTTTTCAGTCGTTTCTTCACGAGTCGTCGGGAGATTATACCTCGTGAGATAAGGCGTCGTTTTTCTTCTGGGAGCACAGACTCATTTAGAAAAACTTTATCAATAGGCAATATTTTTGAATCGACGATTAAATTTATTTCATCTAGCAAAGCACGGAATCCACTATCAGGATTACTTAAACGGAGTTTCACAAATTCAGTGGGGATAGAGCCAGTTTTGTAGATAGTCTTCATTTCTGTTCGATAGTTTTCGATCAATTTTGGTTTGACAGATTTTTCAATTCTATGTTCGAGCATCTCTATTCTTTTTGATAGAAGTGTTGTTATAAAACTATCAGATTTTTTTTTATCTCTCTTATTGGTGTTTTTTGGAAGATTCAAAATCTGATCATAAATCGAAAGAATTTGTTTTAAAGAAATTTTTTGATAGATGTCAGAAACAAAAATGCGATTACGTTTTGTTAATAAATCTTCAACTGAATCCAAACCGAGTATAAAAATAATATCGAGTAATTCCTTGATGTCTCGATTAAAACCGAGCGCACAGATAAGTTGGCTGAGGTTTAATTGAAAATGTTGAGCAATTTCTTCAGCTGTCAAAGACATATCTACTTCGGGAGCGTAGAAAGTTTCAATTATGTCCTCAGAACTGGCAGAGAGTAGTTCATGAAAAACAGGCATGAATTGTCTTATTCCTTAATGTCATTCTGAATAAATTCAAAACTTCTTGGGAAGGGGCGAGCATCTCGATATTTTGGTGGAAGAGCCCTCCTGCCACGTAATGATTCTTTGTGGTTTAGAAAATTCCCATAAATAACTTTATAAATTATTCGACCGTGCATGGTTGATTTGTATACTGCTTTCTCACCTTCTAGTTTAAGGTTTTTAATATAGCGTTGTGCATATTCTTCTTGATGGAATGCGATCATTTGAAGTGCATAATGTTCAGGGTTTTGTGTCTTTATCCAGTTTTCATCGAGAGGCTCTTCTGAAAAATGTATTACTGTTTCATTGTCAGTTTTTGGAATAATATTAGTTTTGGGTGATGGTTGTTTTGGTACTTCTATTGTCTTAGTAATTTTTTTAACTGGAATTGAGATAGGTTTTTCTACGAGCTTAATAGTTTCTATTTTTTGTTGTTTAGACGTTGTCGCTTTTTCAATTTTTTCTCCAGAGATGACCTGATGGTTCTGTGGTGGTAATTTAGTCGGCGTAGGTTTTTCAGAAGGATCGTTCTCTATAATTGTTGTTTCGGGAGTTGTGAGGGTTTCCATTTCAGGAGTAGAAGAGGGCTGTGTATTAGCCGTCACAGTAACAACGGATTTTGTGGTGTCTCCTGTCATTTGCTTGGTTGTTTCATCCGAAGATAGTTTTTGTGCTGGTTCCATAGAGTTATCAAAGCCCTGGAGCCTTTCAGTTGCCTGATCAATTCCGCCTTCTGAAGCTCTTTGATACCATTTTCTGGCACCCGCTAAATCAACATCTGTTCCTCGGCCATGTTCAAGCAAAACGGCTAAATTATATTGTGCCTGCGCAATATTTTGTTCTGCGGCATCTTGAAAATAAGAGAGTCCTTTGGCGTAATCTTGAGCCACCCCTTGTCCAAATGAGTACATAACGCCCAGGCTATATTGAGCATGTGGGTGGCCTTGAGATGCTGCTTTTGAGTACCAATTTACTGCTTGAGTGCTGTCTTTCTCAATGCCAAGGCCGCGAGCGTACATAATACCAAGGTTATATTGCGATACGGCAACGCCATTATCAGCAGCCATACGCCACCAGGCCGAAGCTTTATCATAGTCTTGTTCAATTCCTTGTCCTTTGAAATATTTTACGCCAAGATCGTGTTGCACAGATGAATTGCCTTGTGCGGCGGCTTTTTCATACCAACTAATAGCTTTGATAGGATCTTTTTCTACACCGTGACCAAAGTCATACATAATACCAAGGGTGATTTGAGCTTTTGCATGACCTTTGCTTGCTAGAGGTTCTAATATGGAAAATGCTTTTTCGTAGTCTTTTGCTAAGTAAGCTTCTTTACCTTCTTCAAAGGAGGCTGCAAACAAGGTGTTACAGAGGGTGAGAAATAAGAGAAGTGCTAGTAAGAATTTTTTCATCATTTCTGTATTTTCGCATGCCGTTCTTAAAATAAAAACACCTCTGACAAGTTTAGTAATCAGAGGTGTTATGTTTTACAAAATCTGACAGAAAGTCAGAATCTATAGAAGCTGAAATTTACCAACCGCCTTTGTTTGCAATCATTTCTTTACAAATAGCGTATATTTCCATCGCATCAAAGACTTGATCGTGTGCTTCGAATAGTTTTTCTATACAACGTTTGTGTAGTGCTAGTTTTAATGTACCAACACCAATTGCTCCCCAGACTAGTTTGCCGTGATATAACTTACCTTTATCCATCATATCAATGCCACCGAAACCCAAGGGAGGCGTTGCGTTTGCATCAGATATCATTTGAATTGTTGGATTTAATCTCCATGCATCTTCTGATAACAGCTCTATACCTGCTGCGCCGCAGGCTAAAACAATCTGTGCACCCTCAAGTGCTTTTGCGGTTGATTCTTCATCTGAAGCTGCGGCTGCAGTCATTTCTACACCAAAGCTCTCATTCATGTCATCACAAGCCTGTTGAGCTCTTTCAAGATTCCGAGAAGTTAAGACGACATTTGCGCCTTCTTTAGCCAACATTACACCAGCTCTTTGTCCTACAGGTCCTGTTCCAGCTAAAACAACAGCATGTTTGGCTTTTAGATTATTTGAGGAGTGTTCGAGTAAGGCAACCATGGCGGCAGCTGTTGTGTTTGAACCATTACTGTCAAGCATCATAGAAACACGAAAATCACCAAAGAAGTTTTTTGGGATGGTTTTAAAAAGCGCTTCACCAGCAACCATATTGCTACCACTTACAAAGATTGCAGTATGCTTTTTCTCTTTTGGAGGGCGTGTAAAGATGGTTCCTTCTACAAGAGGTGTGACGTTTTCTGGTGTGACACCACCATAGCCTTTGACATGATCAGCACCGCCATCATAAGCAACAACCGTGTCGAAAACGCTTGGCATTGGATCGGTATCAAAATGGAATAGTAGATTTTTAGGCATTGTTGTTTCCTCACTGAGTAATGTTTTTTTAATTTTTAGAGATAAATCTGATCAGAAGTGTTTTATATAGATTCTTAAAATGTGGCTATAAAAACCTAAACCCAGAGATATATCCAGAGAGACGCGCAAGCGTTAAATTTAACCTATCACGGCTTTTTGAACAAGTCAGATTAGACCGTGTGAGCCGACTCCCTTATAATCGCGTCTTAAATTATTATAAAAAAGTGGTGTGGAGGAACATCGGCTAATGGTAAAAAATCAACCAATACAAGAATTTCTCGATCAATTAGCGAGCAGTGCTCCAACCCCTGGTGGTGGTGGTGCAGCGGCAATGATGGGAGCGTTAGGTGCGGCGCTGACCAGCATGGTGTGTAACTTAACGATCGGAAAAGAAAAATATAAAGATGTTGAAGACGACATGCAGGAAACGCTAAAACAAGCGGAAGATCTACGTGCTCGATTGACTGATATGATCGCAGCAGATGTGGAAGTTTTTGATAAATTGATGGGTTCTTACGGATTACCAAAAGAAACTGACGATGAAAAAGCAGCAAGAAGTGAAGCAATCCAAGTTGCATTACGGGAAGCGACAGACGTGCCACTTGAATGTGCACGAGCTTGTGCGGATGTGATTGCAGTTAGCCGTTCTGCTGCTGAAAAAGGCAACACAAATGTAATCAGTGATGCAGGCGTTTCAGTAATGGCAGCTTACGGTGCACTTAAAAGTGCGGCATTAAATGTTTATATCAATGCAGGTAGCATTAAAGATAAAGAATTTGCTGATCAGAGATTAGCGGATTTGGAAAAACTGTTAGCGAATGCTGAGAAAGATACCAATGAAATTTACGAGATTGTGAAAGGCAAGCTTTGATTGTAAGGAATATTCCTCTATATCTTAGGGGAATGTTCCTGTTTTATTCACTCAGTCAGCTTCTGTATATTGAAGGCGTTTCTGAACTAAATCTTCAATCTTTTCAATCAAAGGTGTGATTTCATTATAAACTTCAATATATGATTTTCTCTCATCGCTAAAATCATTCATTCTGTGCTCGTTTTCCTTAGTTAGTATGGAATCCCAGATCAAATCATCTATTGCAGTGAAAATTTCTTTTAAATCACGGCTTAAAAAAATACGATTATTTTGGATAAAACTATGGAATTCTCTAGCTGATTGTTCTGTAACATTTAACTCATGCCAAAACATAATTTCATAATATGTCTTGTTTATATCAGTAGCATTCTTTAGTTCATCTTTTTGAGAGTCTTTGAAGATACTGCCATTTAGGTGTTCTTCGAGTTGTTTTTTATTTAGTGAATCTAGATTAGGGTAAATACGTGCTGGAGAAATAAAAACTTTTAATTCATGAATTGCTTTTAGTAGTAGGCCTCAAGCCTCTGGTAGAATCTCTATTTCTTTGTTCGTGTTTATAGGATTCTAATCGTTCAACAAATTTTGCTTCCAACCATTTAATACCTACCAATTTAAAAATAGCAAAAGCTGAAGTGACTGATAGCCCTACAAGAACTACATACTCACCTATAAATTGGAAAACTTGATCCATATTCTTCTTGTTCCCTTACTTCTTTTTTCATAAGTAAATAAATTAGATTTAATCAACAAACCGCATAGAAAGATCGACAGCCTTAACATGTTTGGTTAATGCTCCAACCGAAATATAATCAACACCTGTTTCTGCAGCAGCACGTAGGCTTTCTTTATCATAACCACCAGAAGCTTCGAGTTTTGATCGACCGTTTGTAAATTCTACTGCTTCGCACATTTTGTCATTTGTGAAATTATCTAGCATGATAATGTCGGTTCCAGCTTCTATGGCTTCGTTTAATTGATCCATATTTTCGACTTCAACTTCTACAGGAATTTCGGGGTATCTTTTTTTCGCTTCGACAACAGCAGCTGTGATTGATCCAGCAGCATCAATATGATTTTCTTTTAATAAAATTCCGTCGTATAAACCGATGCGATGGTTTTTTCCGCCGCCCGTTTTAACTGCATATTTTTGTGCATCTCGGAGTCCGGGAATGGTTTTTCGTGTATCAAGTAATTTGGTTTTTGTGCCTTTTAAAACTTCTACGTAATTATGAGCAGCAGTTGCAGTTGCGGACAAAGTTTGCAAAAAGTTGAGAGCTGTTCGTTCGCCGGTAAGAATCGGCTTTGTTAATCCTTCCAGATTACAAAGTTCTTGATTTGCTTCCGCCATTTCTCCATCTTTAACTAACCATGAAACTTTGATATTTTCATCGAGTTGTTTGAATACACTATTGAACCAGGGAATTCCACAAATGATCGCTTTCTCACGAGTGATTACGCGTGTTTTTGATCTGGAATCATCGGGTAATAAACTGGCTGTCAGGTCGCCGCCTTGAATGTCTTCTGCTAATGCTTGCTGAACAACTTCATCAACTGTGTTTAAAAGGTGCATATTTAATTTCTCAATTATCTTTTGTCTTTTTGGATTTAATTTTTAGTTTGGAATCTGTTGATTATTTATAAATTGATCCGGGTTTATATGTAGCGTTGATGTTGGAAAAGCAGTCTCAGCGCCATGACTTTCAATCACCGCCAAGACTTTTAGAAGTACGTCCTGCTTAATTTCGTGAAAGCGGATCCAGTTGGTTGTTTTCGTAAACGTGTAAATAAAAAAATCTAACGAAGAGGGTGCAAAGGAATTGAAATTTACGATCAACGTTTGACCGGTGTCGATCTCTTCGTGTTCTTTAAGCATAGTTTTTACATCGGCAATAATGTCATCCATTTTGTTGGCATCATCATAACGAATTCCTATGGTTTCTTTGATCCGACGATTGGTCATTCTGGAAGGGTTTTCCACTGAGATATTCGCGAATATTGCATTCGGTACATAAAGTGGCCGTTTATCAAAAGTGCGGATTATTGTCAGTCTCCAACCAATTTCTTCGACAGTGCCTTCTATTTCCCGATCAGGTGAACGGATCCAGTCACCGACATTAAATGGGCGATCCAGATAGATCATCAAACCTCCAAAGAAATTGGATAATAGATCTTTAGCAGCAAAACCAATTGCTATACCACTAATCCCTCCAAAAGCGAGCAGGCCAGAAACAGTAAAGCCTAGTGTTTGTGCGATGATGATCGCACTGATGATCAGGGTGGTGAGTTTTAATAACTTAGAGATGGCATCAAGTGTTGTACGATCAAATGGTACACCTTTCAATTGATGTTTTTCAATAATATTATTTGTACTAATCCGAATAAAACGTACCAGAAACCAGGCAACCAGTAGGATGATCGAGACTGTGCGAAATGGTTTAATATTTTCAATGAGAGTATGGCCGGTTTGAATCTGCATGATTTTTAAGACGAAGATTAGACCTACTAACCAGAAGAAAATGACGAGTGGTTTTCGAAAGGCTTCGACGAAGGCATGATCCCAATGGGTGCCGGTTGTTTTAAGTTTGGCGTGGAGGCGCTCAAGGAATTTATATTCAATAAATGTGGCTATTAGAATAAGAAAAATAACAATAGCGATTTGAGCGGCCCAATGGCCTTCACTGTAAAAAGTGATGAGCTGATTTAACAGGTTTTGTAACATGATTTTTCCTTAATGCTTAAATCTAAATAATCAAGAAAACAACTTGATTTAAAAAATGGGCTCGATGGTGAAACCTTGTTCTTCAAGCAAGCCGAGAATGCCTTCTTCACCAGGTAAGTGCAGCGCGCCAACTGCAATAAAAGCATTGCCTTCGATAAGACGTATTTGCATACGATCGGCCATTTTTATATTTCTTTTAGTGATCAGATTATCCATCAAGTCATCGTATTGACCTTCCTCATTGGGTTCGTACTTTTCAGCCATGAAGGCGAGTCCGGCGAGATCCTTTTTGAGATATAGATCTTTCATTTCTAAAACATCTTTTTGGAACACTCTGTAATTACAGACGGTTTCTTTTAGAAGTTGTTTTTGTTCTTTATCTGGCATGCTATCAAAAATGCCAAGTTGTTCATCTAAAGTTTCAAGACCATGAATTTCAGCGCCGAATTTTTTGCCACGATTAAAGATCACCATATCTAAGGGTAGTCCGCCTTTTGAAGGTGGCATACTCAATGCCAGATAAGCGGACCAGGGTTTTAGCGAGCTTGCAAGTTCATCGGTAAAACCATAATTTTTTAGCAAGAACAGTGTGTCCTGGTATAGATCGCTTCCTACTTTTCCTTTAAGCGTTGTGCCATCAGAATAGTTCATTGTTTTCGAAATGTTTTGGAATAATTCGGGATCGAATTTAACTTCAAGTGTGACACTGAGGGCGTTGTCCAACGCATCTAAAACAGGAAGAGGCAGTGTGGTGATTTCTTTGTCAGGTAAATGCATGGTGCCATAGAGGTAACTGGGCTGGAGTCCTATTCGGCTGATTTTCCAAAGTAATCCTTTTGCATGACGATCTGGTACGGTTTGTTTTTTTTCTGCAAGTACCAATGGTTCACAGGCTATTTCAGCTTGAACCGTCCCAATGAAAATAAAGTTGAACGATAGAAGTAGTGTTGTTGTGAAAATAAGAAATTTATTCATAGTCATTTGTATTATTTAGGTCATTATAAAATTTTATCGTCACCAATATCGAGTTCTTGATCTGGACAAAGTTGATTGAGTTTTTTCACACGGTTTTTCCAATCTTTATCTGCAGATAATTGCTCTCGAGTAATCGCGTTTAGACCATGCATTCTGATCAACCTTATTTGTGAGACAGGATTGCTATATTGACCAAAATGATCAAGCACCTGGATTACACCTTCTTGATCATTACAGATCAATACCATATCGCAACCAGCATCTAGCGCGGTTCGAGTTCTGGCAATAAAATCTCCACCGACCGCTGCGCCAGCCATACTCATGTCGTCAGAAAATAAGGCACCTTGAAAGTTCATTTTTTTGCGTAAGATTTCTTGTAACCAAACGGCCGAAAATCCAGCGGGTATTTCATCCACTTGTGGATAAATCACATGAGCTGGCATGATAGCTTCCAATCCATTATTGATCATCTTTTGGAATGGGATTAGATCACGTTTTTCTATCTCGTCTAAAGGACGATCATCAACAGGAATTTCATGATGAGAGTCTTCTGCGATGGATCCATGCCCGGGAAAATGTTTGCCAACTGCTGACATGCCCGCAGTTTTCATTCCACGACGATAGGCAAAAGCCAGTGTTGCGATAATATCGGGTTTTTTATGGAAGGCGCGATCATTAATTACCCGGCTGATGCCACCAAGATCGAGGATTGGTGCAAAGCTGATATCGACTCCAACTGTGCGTAATTCAGAGGCCATTACCCAACCCATGTCGTAGGCAAGATCTAACGCTTTTTCAGAATCTTGATCGTAGGCTTTGCCGAGTTCTGCACAGGCTGGCAGGCGGGTGAATTCTTTACGGAAGCGTTGTACGGCACCACCTTCGTGATCAACTGAGATCAGCAAATGTGTGTGACTATTTTTTTGGATACTTTTGATCAGTTCAGAGATCTGATCGGCAGATTCGTAATTTCGAGTAAATAAAATGACACCACCCACCAGTGGATGTTGCAGCACTTCTTTCTCTTCTTCGGTTAATGCTAAACCGAGAACATCGATCATTAATGGGCCTAATGTCATGACGCCTTAATATCCATCCAGTTGCGTAATTTATCGCCAATCATATTGACTGACAATACGACGAGACACAAGGTTAAACCAGATGCAATGATGATGTGTGGGGCGACGAGCATATAGCGGGTACCATCACGGATCATTGTTTGCCATGAGGCGGTTTCTGCGATAATCACTCCGGTAATTCCAAATGTCGTTTCTACGATCACGGGCGCCATAATCAGTGGCAAAATGTGTTTTCTCAGCGTTGTATGAGTTGGTGTTGCTAATGTTTTTGCGGCTTGAATATGTTCGTGGTTTTTTATGCTAAGTGTCTGTGCCCGTGTTAGTCGGGAAAATTCAACCCAGCCAAGGCCGATTAGCGCGATAATAATATTATTGATTCTGGGACTTAAAATTCCTGCTAGAGCAATGGCAAGGAGAATGTCAACTAACGTTACTTCGACGAGATCGCCGGGGCTTAAATGCAATAGAAAAAACACTATGCAGATCACACCGGTCATTACGAACAGTGCACTTGCGGGTTTGATGAAGATGAAACGAAGCATAGTTAGAATTATCACTATAAATCCACCAATCAGCAAAACCATCGTTAATTTATTGAGCTAAGCTTTGGTGAGATAGCGTGTTTCAAGGTATTATGTCGTCAATAATGATCGATCTCCACCTGGAAGAAAATCGCATGGCACAATTTCAATTTGAACCTGATGACAGAGATGATATTAGATCGGATAGACCCGTCAGGCAGGAACAACATAGTATGAGAGAACAAAAAAGTATGCTATCTAAAGCAAACAGTTTCATGTCATTTTTTGTACGTTTAATGGGGCTTTTTACGTTACTTGCTGGGCTTTGGGTTGGTGTGATAGTTATTACGGAAGTTTTGGGGCTTTACAAAGGGCCACATAGTATTGAGCGGTTTGCAGACGCGATAGATAAAGGATCAAATCTTGATAAGGTTCTCGCTTCTTTTTCATCGAAAAAAAGTAAAAGAGTAAAACGTCGCGAAGGTCTTATTGATGAACCTGAAGTCACAACAACTAAAAATGATGATGCACTGCGTGTTTCGTATTTTTTGGCTTGGATAATTGCTATCTTTTTGCTAATGCTGATTGGGCGGCTAGCAATATTAGCGATAAAAACCGGAGGCGAGTTAGCGCTTTATGATCTTCAGGTTAAAAAGTTTGCAAGACAACTGGTGGCAGAAGTGCGTGAGCCCGATAAGCGTCACAAATGAACATAATCGATACAGTTCAGTATAGAAGATGAATGGAATTTTTAGCTAATTCAATAGCTTTTTTTATTTCAACAAGTAATTTCATAATTAATTAGCGATGGTTTAAACGTGGAACAATTTCGAGGGACAACAATTTTATCAGTTCGGCGTAATGGCCAAGTTGTGATTGGTGGTGATGGTCAAGTCACACTAGGTGATACTGTACTTAAGGGCAATGCACGAAAAGTCAGACGACTTAAGTGCGAAAGTAATGAAGTGCTGGCCGGGTTTGCTGGTGGGACAGCAGATGCATTTACTTTGTTTGAACGGATAGAGGCGAAGTTACAAAAACATCAGGGGAATTTATTACGTTCCGCAGTAGAACTGGCTAAAGACTGGCGATCTGATCGTGCGTTAAGAAAACTCGAAGCATTATTGATCGTGGCGGATAAAGAGACTTCTTTAATTGTATCTGGCAATGGCGATGTTATTGATCCTGAAGAAATTGACAATGGATTGCTGGCGATTGGTTCCGGCGGTTCCTTTGCAAAATCTGCTGCAAAAGCATTATTGGAAAATACTGATTTGGATGCTCGCACCATCGTCGAAAAATCTCTGCATATAGCAGCTGATATTTGCATTTATACCAACCCGAATCTCGTCATCGAAGAGCTGGATGTCAAAAAAACATGACAAAAATTACGTCACACAAAGAATTTACACCAAAGCAAATTGTTACAGAGCTTGATAAACATATCGTCGGTCAAAATGTCGCAAAACGTGCGGTTGCCGTTGCGTTAAGAAATCGCTGGCGTCGAGCACAAGTAGAGCCGCAGCTGCGGGCTGAAATCACGCCTAAAAATATTTTAATGATCGGGCCGACAGGTGTTGGTAAAACCGAAATTGCACGACGGCTGGCAAAATTAGCTAATTCTCCATTCATTAAAATTGAAGCAACAAAATTTACTGAAGTCGGTTATGTTGGTAGAGATGTCGAGTCGATTATTCGTGATCTGGCCGATATTGCAGTGAAGATGAATCGTGAAGCCGAGATGGCAAAGGTTGAGCGTAAGGCTGAGGATGCGGTCGAAGAACGCATTTTGGATATATTGCTTCCGAAGGCCAGAACCTTTGGTGAAGAGCAATCTGATGAACTTGAAGAGTCGGGCACTCGTCAGACATTTAGAAAAATGTTACGTGAAGGTACGTTGGATGATAAAGAGATTGAAATTGAAGTGAGTGCAGCTCCGATGGGTGTGGAGATCATGGCGCCACCGGGCATGGAAGAAATGACCAATCAGCTGCAAGGTATGTTTCAGAACATGGGTAATAATCGTACTAATGAGCGTAAGGTTAAAGTTAAGGAAGCGGTGAAATTATTGCTCGAAGAAGAAGCGGCAAAATTGATTAATGAAGAGGAAATAAAATCTACGGCTGTGGAATCCGTCGAGCAAAATGGGATTGTTTTCCTCGATGAATTGGACAAGGTGGCACAACGATCTGATCGAGGTGGTGGTGCAGACGTATCGCGCGAAGGTGTACAACGTGATCTTCTCCCATTAGTTGAAGGTTCTACGGTTTCAACTAAATATGGCATGGTCAAAACGGATCATATTTTGTTTATTGCTTCCGGTGCATTCCATTTGTCTAAGCCTTCAGATCTGATCCCGGAATTGCAAGGACGGCTTCCAAATCGAGTTGAATTAGAAGCTCTAAGTAGTAACGATTTCGTTAGAATTCTAACTGAGCCAGACGCGTCGCTCACAGAACAGTATCAGGCATTAATGGCCACTGAAGGTGTTGATCTAACGTTTGCAGAAACAGGTGTTAATCGTATTGCAGAGATTGCTTGGCAAGTAAACCAGGATAATGAGAATATTGGAGCTCGTCGGTTACATACTGTGATGGAAAGGTTGCTGGAAGACATTTCTTTTCAAGCGGATGGGGAATCGAAGACCGTTGAGATAGATGCAGAATATGTTGATAAGCAACTAGGTGAACTTGCTCAAGATGAGGATATGGCGAAGTATATTCTTTAAGTTATTGGATCAGGTTTTGTGCGTGTTGAGGAGTGAATTAACCCTCGTTCATCAATCGAAAATAAGGCATCTTGAAGGTTGATAGAGACAGTATGTTTGAATAAGGGAAGTTATTACATAGAAAACTTGATATTCTCGTTCAACAGCTAGCTTATTTTTATACCTAAAAAAAGTAGTTGTACGTTTTACGAATTCTGATAATGTTCATTTCTATGTTGTAGGACAGACAGGCTTCATCAGAGATGATGTTAGAAAATCTTTTCAACTGCCCGAACAGGTAAATAATTCAGGGTTTGAACTTGTTACAAACATGCAAGGTATTCCCTTAGGAAAATATACTTTAGTCCTCATAGTTCAGTATGAGAAGGCTTCTTATATTTGTGATAATGGTCGTAACATTTTAATAATGACATAACATTGAGCCTTCATAAAAAAATGTCAGCTTTTTTATACTTATGCTAGCGGATGTAACCGTTATCATTGTTACTTGGAACAGTCAGGACCAAATTAAGACGTGTTTACAGCACCTTTCTGATCAAACGGTGCAACCACATTGTGTGATAGTGGTTGATAATGATAGCACTGATAGTTCTGCGAGCATCGTTGAAGAATTTGAAAATGTCGATTTGAAACGTATGGATTCAAACCTGGGTTTTGCAGCAGGTAATAATATTGCTCTAGAGCAATGCGATACGGAGTGGGTCGCCTTGTTAAACCCTGATGCTTTCCCTGAGCCACAATGGCTTGAGGCTTTATTGGCCGCCGCGACCAAGAACCCAGACATTATTGCCTTTGGTTCACGTCAATTGTGCCATGATAATCATACGGTGATAGATGGCATAGGCGATTTATTGCATTTAAGTGGTGCCGCTTGGCGTTGTAATCACGGTGAACAACAACAGGAGGATGATCTCCTTTATAAGGAAATATTTTCACCTTGTGCGGCTGCGGCACTTTACCAGCGACAAGCTATTAGTGAAGTCGGTGGTTTTGATGAAGATTTTTTTTGTTACATGGAAGATGTCGATCTTGGGTTTCGTTTGCATCTTGCTGGTTATAGAATTGCTTATGTACCAGATGCAGTCGTTCACCATGTTGGTTCAGCATCTACTGGAGGAAGGCGTAGCGAATTTTCAGTGTATCACGGCCATCGAAATCTAGTCTGGACCTTTGTAAAGAATATGCCGGGAATATTATTCTGGCTATTATTACCTATCCACTTATTACTAAATATAGTCACAACTATTTGGTTTATATCACAAGGGAAAGGCAAAGTGATTTTGCGTTCCAAATGGGACGCTATCAAAGGTATTCCCCATATATGGGCAAAGCGTAAGCATATCCAGAGTAATAGTAAAGCGACTACTGGTGAAATTTGGCGGGTGTTAGATAAGCGCTTTTTTATGAAGCTTTGATGTTTATTGTATTTTGAGTTTAAAAACGAGTCGCCGAAGTTTTTATTGTTATGCGGCTTTAGTGAAGTACATTTGTATATCAATTAACTCAGATCATTATCACTAATAGGCCTGTTTTTTATATGAGAACGGCCAGGTTATTGTAAAACAGCATAACTTTGAGCAATCAGCTTATCCGAACATTAGATCAAATTAATTTCTGAAGTTCACAAATATTGAGCCTATGCGTTCAGATAAGAAGATTTGAGGATAAGGTGGGCTTTTATAATTCGACGTTAGCCAGGTCGTTTATAAAGGATATGTCGGTTTATGTTCGCTGCGGTATTGTCTTGGTGAGCGCCCAAAGAAATGAGTGAAACGCCGACTAAAATGACTGAGGTCATTAAAGCCAACATCATAGCAAGTCTCGGTGACTGTTTTGCCTTTCTTCAGGTTATCTGCCGCAGATTTTAAGCGTCTTTGCTGTTGGTATTCGCCAGGTGAACAACCTAATTGTTTTTTGAATTCAACGTAGAGTCGGCTACGGCTCATGCAAGCCTTGCGGCAGAGCTGTTCAATATCAAGAGGTAAAGCTATATTTTGTTCGATAAAATGTATCGTGGCGATTAATCCAGATGAGTCTGGTGCGCGATTGCAATAACTTAACAACACATCACGACCTTGTTCTCTTAACAGTTTCGTGATGAGTTCTGAAATACCAAGATCTACCATAATTTCTTTATCTGGGTGATTCTCAGTAAATAAGGAGACCAACCTTTCCAGCAAACGTTGTGTGTCAGCCGTATGATTGCTGTGGATGATCTGTGGTTGATATTGCCAGTCATGATCAAGTTCATTTAAAGGCGTTAGATCGCGCATACGCTCAGAAATTGTTTCGATACGTTCTTTTGGAATTTCGATGGTTAAACAAGTGGTTGGTTGTGTTTCTCTAGCTTCTGGAAAATCTATTTCGACATGACCTCCTGGTGGCATTACATAAGATTCGTGCGGTAAAAAAACCTCTCCCTGTTTATTGTTAAAGTCATGCATGACTTTTTTACCTTGTACCATACCGCAATACATTAATTGGTCGGCATCAAGCCCGACACCCGAAGCGGCGCGATAAGTATCATAGATACTCAACTCGGAATCAGGTCCGATAAAGGTTAGTTTGTTTTCAACTAATAACTGCCGATTTTCTCGTCGTTTTTCTATAGAGCTGTGTTCTATATGCATACTGTCTAATCTCAAGTACAGTTGAGTACAATTTTTAGACCGAACAGGATTCTAAGTCAAGTTTTTTAGACTGAAAACAAAGCAATATACGTATAAATCGCATTAATCTTAAAGTTTACATACATTAGACTTTACAAACCTTAATCTATAACTACAAAAAGAGAGAAAGCTTATGATCTATGCACAACCAGGAACAGAAGGCGCTGTCGTATCCGCTAAATTGCGTTACGGCAATTTTATTAACGGTGGCTGGGTTGAACCAGTAAAAGGAGAGTACTTCTCGAATGTAAGCCCTGTGAATGGAGAGAGCTTCTGTGAAATACCTCGCTCAACGGAAGAAGATATAAACCTTGCCCTTGATGCTGCCCATGCTGCTAAAGATGCTTGGGCTACAACCTCTGTTACAGAGCGCTCAAATCTAATGCTGAAAATTGCAGATCGGATCGAAGCCAATATTGAAATGCTCGCGGTTGCTGAAACATGGGACAATGGCAAGGCTATACGTGAAACACTCAATGCTGACGTGCCACTTTGTGTTGATCATTTCCGCTATTACGCAGGTTGTATTCGAGCTCAAGAAGGCACGATGGGTGAGATTGATAATGATACAGTCTCTTACCAGTTTCATGAGCCTCTTGGCGTCGTTGGTCAAATTATTCCATGGAACTTCCCACTGCTTATGGCAGTATGGAAAATTGCACCGGCGTTAGTCGCTGGAAATTGTATTGTGTTGAAACCTGCAGAACAAACACCATTTTCTATTTTAGTATTGGTGGAATTGATCGGTGATCTATTGCCACCAGGTGTACTAAATGTTGTTAATGGTTACGGTAAAGAAGCAGGTCAAGCACTAGCAACTAGCAAGCGAATTGCTAAGATAGCGTTTACGGGTTCTACACCTGTTGGATCACATATTTTGAAGTGTGCTGCAGAAAATATCATTCCATCAACGGTGGAATTAGGTGGTAAATCTCCAAATATCTTTTTTGAAGATATCATGCAACAAGAAGAGGATTATATCAGTAAATGTGCCGAGGGCGCGGTGCTAGCATTTTTCAATCAAGGTGAAGTTTGTACTTGTCCATCACGCGCACTCATCCAGGAAAGCATCTATGAAGAATTTGTTGCAATAGTTATAGAACGTTCTAAAAATATCATCCGTGGTAATCCATTAGATACGGACGTCATGGTTGGTGCACAAGCCTCAAAAGAACAATTTGATAAGATTTTAAGTTATATGGAAATTGGTAAGAATGAGGGCGCAGAAGTGCTTCTCGGCGGTAAAGTTGCACAAGTTGGGAATGATTATGATAGTGGTTTTTATATAGAACCAACCTTGCTTAAAGGAACGAATGATATGCGCATCTTCCAGGAAGAGATTTTTGGTCCGGTTGTATCAATCACTACGTTTAAAGATGAAGCGGAAGCATTGGCTATTGCGAATGATACCGAGTTTGGACTGGGTGCTGGCGTTTGGACGCGAGATACAAACCGGGCTTATCGTATGGGCCGTGGTATTCAGGCTGGTAGAGTTTGGACTAATTGTTATCACTTGTATCCTGCACATGCAGCATTTGGTGGTTATAAAAAATCAGGTGTGGGTCGAGAAACTCATAAGATGATGTTGGATCATTACCAACAAACTAAAAACCTGTTGGTTAGTTACAGTACTAGCCCACTTGGTTTCTTCTAAATATAAATAAAAAAAACTAAAACTTCTCATCATTATTGATGAGGAGTTTTTTATTAGTGATAATTGAAATTCAAAACGAACTGAGTTAAATGAGAATAAGCTGAAATTTGAGTGCTATATTCTTTGAGTAAAAAAGTTAGTGCAAATTGATAAGCGAAGCTAGTAATAATGCCCGGAGTTTTGATCTAGCAAACATGTATGCGTCTTGTTCTGCGGCGTGGGTACTGACATTCAGTCAATAACTGTTGCTTTCAGAGTTCCCTAAGGGTGGAAAAAAGTCTTCGATATCACAGACAATCTTTTTCGTTTACTAATAATTGTTTTCAGGTTTTTAGATAGAGCAAATCCTTTAATCATAGAGTAGTGTGTACCTGGTCAGAAATTCCACCCATCAATTGGCAGTTTCACAGTAAATGTAGTTCCTTTACCTAGCTCACTTTCAACTTCGATAGTGCCACCATGTTCTTCAATAATGCCATGAGAAATAGAGAGACCCAGGCCAGTACCTTCACCAACAGGTTTTGTAGTAAAAAAAGGTGTGAACAGATTTTCTAAGTTTTCTTCGCTAATACCTGATCCTGTATCACTAAAGCTAGCAACAACATAGCTATCCAATTTTTTTGTTTCTATTGTGATTGTACCTTGTTCTTTTATTGCTTGACTCGCATTGACGATCAAGTTCATAAATACCTGATTTAGTTTTCCGACATGACAATGTATATCAGGTAGAACACCATAGTTTTCTACTAGTTCACAATGATATTTAAGTTGATTACTGAGTAACCTAAGTGTTGATTGGATCGACTCATTAATATTTGTGCTTTCTTTTTTTCCTTGATCTTCACGCACAAAATCTTTTAAGCCTGCTACAATTTCTTTAACTCGTTCAATGCCTTCTTTGGTTTCTTCGATTAGGTCATCAGTATCTTCTAGTATGTACTCTACTTCTTCGTTTTCAATATAATCCGAAGTCGAGCTAATTATTTTGGGTAGATCTTCGAGATTATTTGCATGTTCAATAATATTCAAAAGTTTCGAATGTGAATTTTTAAAGATTCCGATATATGAACTGAAAGTATTGATATTGCTGAGAACAAATCCAATGGGATTATTAATTTCGTGAGCAACACCCGCCGATAAAACACCTAAAGAAGCCATCTTTTCGGATTGCACTAACTGCCGCTGTTTGTGTTTTAATTCTTTATGAGCACTGCTCAAACTACTGTGTGCTTCTTTGAGTTCTTCATAAGAGAGGAACAGTTCGCGTGACTTATTTTCTAGCAGTTTTTCAGCTTGTTTTCGTTGTTTTCTTTCGCGCTCAAAAGCACGTTCTAAAACGGCGATGTCCATAGGTGATGTTACTGCATAGTGATGTGCAGGTGACAGGAATTTTCGCCATCATGCATACACACATCATGCGTCAAAGAATATTGTGTATTGAAATGTTTTGCTGAGCCGGCTATTAACCCTTCAGCTAACATGCATAGTTTTCGTGGAGAGCTGTAAACCATTGTGAGCTCATTATCTTCCTCATCCACGTAATTAAATTCGGGTAAACCTGCTTCAGGAAAAAGTTTTTTGACTTCCACATGAATTACTCGATCAACGGTTAGTAAAAAGCTTTTAAGATCCATACCCTCTTTAAAAAAAGTAGGATAGTTACTGTGGAAGTGAGGCAGCATAAATTCACCAAAACTTCGCACTAGATCATTGGTAGCAATTCCGGTTAATTTGCTTGCTTCCCCTACAAGTTTAAATAGTTCTTCATCGGGGTAGGTTTCGGTGGCAATATAGCAGCCTTCTAAGCCAGTCTTAGTTAGTAGTGTATCCATGGCTTCCAGACCAAATTTTTCTTCAACCATTTCGTTCAATAAAGTAAAAACTACACCTTTCATACTATTTCTCCTATTGGATAGAAAAGATCATGGATTCTCTTCTATGGCGAAATTTATAAATCATCAGATTAGTCTTCCAAAAAGTTGGTAGATTATTTTTTGATAAAGAAAGTTAATATCACATAGTTAATCAGGCAATTACCGTGCCCAAGAAAAGGATATTTATACCTGTGCCACTTGGAACTGCAGATTTCAGCGATTCCAAGCATCTACACAGGAAGGCTGCGTACGCCGAGAGTAGCCTAGTGTGTAATTTGGCCATTCTAACGCCGTTGTGTGGACGCTTGAACTCGCCCTTGATGCATGTTCCAGACAGCATTCTATCTCCTGTGTTCATGCAGTCGTTTGGGTGACGCTATTATTCTCGCTGGGCAGCGTTGTGTTTCTTGAAAAGAGCCAAGTAACTAACAAGGCCCTTTCCGACGCAACATGCCTTGCCAGCAAGAATGATAGAGCCACTGATACCTGTATTTCCAGGTGGCACGGGTATATATCTATGTATATGGTTTATAGATTTATCATGATCCTTTGATAGGTTTCTAATATTCCCAAATCTTTTTTGGTCAGCATACATTTTGATAACTCCATATAAATTTAGTAATAACATGGCAAAGGTGCTTCCTAGTGTTTACAGATATATTGGATGAATTAAAAGCATGAATTAAAAAGTCAAATACTTCTATCAAACATTTCTTTTTTAATATATTGAGTTCTATACCTTATTTGAGATTTGTATTTTCATTCTTTTGGGACTGGTGTAATTATTTGTGTAGCTATCGGGAAAATTAGTGAGTAATTATCAAACTAAAATATCTTTGGCAAATAAAATTTGAAGTTTATTTATTTTCACAAAAACTGACTTGAGTCTTCAAGTATTTTTAGTAAATATTTATTATTTTCGACTCCTTTCGATCACATCATATGCAGCCTGAATTTCTTTAGCTTGTTCTGTTGCGACAGCGATCATATCTTCAGGTAGACCTTGGCCGATGAGTTTGTCGGGGTGATATTTACTCATCAATTTACGATACGCACGTTTGATTTCTTTATCGGTATTATCTTTAGTCACACCCAGAGCCTTGTATGCCTCTTCGATTGCTGAAGCAGAAGTGGGGCGTTGGGCAGAACCTGAACCATCACCAGAAAAATGAGCCTGGTTTAGCGCCATATCCAGCATCTGTTGAAAGTCGGTTGAGCTAAAACCAAGTTGTTCCGCAGTTTGTCGTAAAAATGTTTCTTCAGCTGAATGAAGATGACCATCGACAACAGACATCACGATCAAATAAAGCATTAACATTTGCGGTAAGTTATTCGTATGGCCGCAAATGGAAATAAACTTTTTTAACTGTTCTTGCGAATCATAGTTATCTGCTGAACCCTGTCTAAAATAATTGATTGCCGTTTGCCTGTGTTCAGCAGACATGCCCATTTGCTTGATAAAATTTTCGGTATGATTGATCTCCTCTGGCGAGATATGACCGTCAGCTTTTGCCAGCTTGCCCATCAAACAAAAGACCGTTTCAACAAATATAGCTTGTCGCTGTCCGTGGCTAAATGGATTAACACCACCAAGCCCATAGTCGCGAGATCTATCTATAGTGCTACCAATAAAGTAACCAAAGATTGCACCGGGAAAATTAAACGCGAAATAGCCTAAAACAGCACCAATAATTTTAAACAAGTGAACCCCTGTTGTTGATAGGTAGCATGATTACTACTCAATGTTTCATTACTAATAATATCAGATCTGAAGAGTAATACTGACTAACCTGAAACGAAAAATGAAGAAATTCAACGTTAGAATAACAATTTCTATTAAGTAGAGGTTCTACTGAAGTAGGACAAAAACGACATGGATAGCAGCTCATTATTATACACCCTGATGATGCCGCATAACGTAATATAAAGGATGGTGATTAAGTAATGGTTCAAAATGATCGTGGATCTTTTGAAGTACTTGCAGAAGTAAGCGAAAGTGTTATGCGGGTATTCTTCAGACTAATGTCGGATACTGGATTGAATCGCACGGGTACAGCTGTTAATTCAACAACACCTGATGGACACTGCAACTTAGGGCAGGCTGGGCTCTATATCTGACAACTTTACCTATTATTATCAGTGCCGCCAGAAACCAATGAATCATGAAGAGTGTGCCATGATGGAGTCGATCAAAACCATTGCTGTTGAGACTGTAATGGTCTAAATAAAGTTGAATAAATTTATAGTGATTAAATCACTACATAGGAACGAATACCAAGAAGCTTGGTATTCTGTAGCAAGCGCAAGTGCAGGTTAGGTTTGGAGTGGAACAACTCTTTAGTATTTAGAAGCTATTGGCACTTGGAAACAATTAGCGATTGGTACTATATAGATTACGTACTGTAAGGGTAAACTCCTTACATATATAATTTTTTAAAACATAGGATATTTGACTATGGGACATATAGTGACTGATAAATGCGTAGATTGCCGTTTCACCGACTGTGTAGAGACATGCCCTGTTGCCTGTTTCCATAGCGATAATGATCGGCTTTATATCAACCAAGACCTTTGTGTAGATTGCGGCGCATGTATACCTGCCTGTCCCGTCCACGCCATTTACGACATTGTGGATATGCCTGACGAATATGAACCCTGGATTGCCATAAATAAAGAACGGTCAGAGGCACTCCCTTCTATAACCGCTAAAGAAGAACCTAAATCTACCGCCGAGGCGAGAAAAGTCGAACTGGGTTATTGATAAAAAAACAGGTTTTTAAATCCAGGCTATTAAATAATGGGATCATTAGGAACAGAAGAAAGGCCTCTTAAGGTTGCCGTTGTAGGAAGTGGGCCAAGTGGATTTTATGCTGCTGAGGCGTTGATTAAATCTGCCTATCGCGTTCAAGTAAACATGGTAGAAAAGCTGCCTGTTCCTTTTGGTTTGGTGCGCTACGGTATTGCGCCTGATCACCCAAAACTGAAACTGGTTAATTTGTTATTTCACAAGATTGCACAGGATCCGAATATTCATTTTTATGGCAATGTAGAAGTAGGAAAAGATCTAACAATAGAGGAATTAAAAGCCACACATCATGCGGTAATTATTTGTTCCGGTGCTGAAACGGATCGGCGTCTAGGTATTCCGGGTGAGGATCTTACAGGTTCACATACGGCGACAGAATTTGTTGCCTGGTATAACGGACATCCAGCTCACTGCGATACTCAATTCGATTTGGCAAATGAAACAGCAGTGATTATAGGTCAGGGCAACGTTGCTGCGGATGTCTGCCGCATACTTGCCAAACCCGTTGATGAGCTTCGCAAAACGGATATAACAGAACATGCGCTGGATCTTCTTGCCACTAGCCAGGTGCGCCAGATCCACGTGATCGGCAGGCGTGGTCCTGCACAGGCAAAATTCACCAACCGTGAGCTGAAAGAACTCGGCGAAATATCCGATTGTACTACTATCACCAATCCTGAAGGTTTAGTATTAAACACTCAAGATGCAATTGAACTAGCAGACAAAAGTAATGACAACGCCGCGAGATTATACGAGACCTTCCAGAGATTCAGCCAGAATACAGTCGGTACTGCATCACGCGAGATCCACTTTCACTTTTTGTTAAGCCCAACGGATTTTAATGGTACACAACATCTTGAGAGTCTTTCATTGGTTAGAAATGAATTGATCGGAGACGTTTTTAAACAATCTGCTCAGGCAACGGAATCGACAACTCAAATCGATTGCGGACTATGCTTTCGTAGCATCGGTTATCTTGGACAAGGCATAAGAGGCGTACCTCTAAATTCAAAACGAGGTGTTATTCCGAACGATAAAGGCCGAGTCACTAACAATAGCGGAAAGATTGAAAATAAGATCTACGCTTCTGGCTGGATTAAGCGCGGACCTTCTGGAATTATTGGAACCAACCGCGCAGATAGTGTCGAAACTATCGCCACATTACTAGAAGATCTACCTATCTTGGATGACGTTAATGTTTCATCAAAACTGGATCAGTTTATGGAGTTGGTGGAACAGAAGAACATTAACTTCGTAAATTACGATGATTGGTGCAAAATTGATGCTGCTGAAATTGAGCGAGGTAACAATTTGGGTAAACCACGGGAAAAATTTATTGATGTTGCTGAGATGCTGGCTGTTACACAACAGAGCTAGTATTTGAACTTCAGAAAATAATAAATAACGCAGCAGATTCTCAATCAGGCCGTTTCTGGCAGAATCGAGGAGATGATGGTCTCGTCAGAGAAAAGCAGCTTTTGATTGATTATTTGTCTGCTAACGCAGGAAGCCCAATGTATTACATAGGCCGGGATATGAAGACATCGCATAAGGGCATGAAAATCAGTGAAAGAGATTGGTCAATATCTTTAGGACATGCAGGTGAAACCATGACCGGATTGAATGTTCCTAGGCAGAAATGTGATGAAATTGTTGCCTTCGTATTGAGTTTAAAAAGCGATATGGTCGAAGCTTACTACCTCTCGTAATTCAGTGCATCATCCACTTCCTTTATACAAAAATATGCTGGAGAGTATTGCCTGTGAACGACAGGTTTGGGTAATGTCTTCAACTCAGTTTTCTAAACAGAAAACGAACTGGCCATGTCAGAATCATAAAGAAGGAGGCTACAATTTTGCATCCCAAATACAATGCGCTAATTATGAAAAATACGCTACCTAAAATGCCAAGATAAATGAAGATGAAAATTATTGTTCGACAGAGATTCAACAGGATGAAAGATATCCAGGAACCATCATTTTCTTTCGATTTTTTAGGCCAGATTTTCGCCACAGCTTTAGCCAAAAACCATCGGGTAAAAAGAGTGCTAGAACACCAAATATAATATTACTTAAAAGTAAGGTATGAATCCAAGAGGGTATACCTTCAATAATTCGACTATCCAATTCTTTTTGATGAGACTGATTATGTGTATAAAGAGATATTGATCGCACGACTATATGTGCTGTTAGGTTGGTTACGGTATTACTTTTAGAGATTACATTTTTATTATCGATCACATTTGATGGTGAGCTACGAAATGCGACATAATTTTCTGAGTTGTTGGTTAGATTCAGTGAAATTGGATTTTTTTTCTGACTAAAGTTTGATAAAAAATCACCAAAGGTTGTTGTGGAAAAGGCTTCTTCAAGTTGTTTCTCTTTTAAAACATTTTTCCAGGGTAGACGACTACTGCCTAGCTGTGCAGCATTTTCTGTTTCTAAAATTATCAAATTAACATTATTTTCTTTAGCGTGATTCTGTAGCTGGTTAATATCAAGCGATTCTGGTTTTATTTCCAACAGATCACCTTTACGTTTGCCAGTGACAATTAATGTCTGGTTTCGCAAGATATTGAAACTGGTTTCAATACTTTCTGGATTAATTCGTGTTAGATCGGGTACAGCCTTTTCTGTAACAGCTTGTATTGATGAAGGCATTCCATCAAAATCTGATGAGAAAGAAACAAGTCGCATATTCCCCGTATTAAAAGAAGTTGATAATCGCCAGAGCCCTTCTTTTAGTGCTTCAGGTGTTTTTGCATCAACAAAAAGATTATTGCTTGTTTCTACTCGCCAATGTTCTGAGCGATTATTTTTCACCCATTTTAGTGGGAACGATTTATCGTTCCGAACAAGATGAAGTTGATCCAGATCCTTTAATAAAGACAGTTCGTTTGATCGAAATAATTGGTCCTCAGAAACAAAAATCTTAAATGTTTTTGCCTTCTTGCCATTAGGAAGAAGACTGTTGGTTTTAATATCTCGCAACACTGAGGCAACTTCATCAGGTGAATTAACCGACCAAGAACGGCCTGAATCAGAGATGAAATTTAGTTTCCCATCTGGTGTCACATCGACACCAACTCGAGAAATCCCGGGCTCATCTGGTAGATACCTAAGGCTACTTAAACCATCAAGTTGTCGTGCGGTCTTACCACCAACATCAGCGGCATTATCAACAGACTTCATCAAAAAGCTCAGTATTCCTGCATTAGCAGAAGTTACGAAAAGTACTAATACAAAGAAGCTGACAATTAAAAGGTAGATCGTTCGCTGATTAATTATTTTCATACGTAAATATATTTTTGGTTTAAGTTATGTAATAGGGTGATCGGAAATAGTTAGCGGCGTTTAATGATTTTAGTACAGAATTTTTATATATTCACTTTAGAATCCTTTCATCGCAAATAAATTTAAATGGTGGAACGATTAAAGCTAATTGGAGAACTCAGGAATCCTTGATTTTATTGATTTTATTGATTTTATTGGTTTTAGCCTTTTTTGCCTTTCAGGAAGACTTTGATAAAGTGAATGCAACATTTAAAGGATATCCTATTATTTAGACAATACTATTAACCAACATACCTATCGACTAGAATACTTAATAATTACAAAATAGCTTAGGCTCGCTAAATAATGAAAACACTAACCATTCTTATTCCTTATGACCACAACGCTTGCTACTTTTGCACAAACAAACTACCAGCACCAAACCATCACCATTTTTAAAAATGGTTTGGTTTATCTTGAAAAAACAGCAGAAATTGAGGTGAAAAACCAGCAAGCAGTGCTCTACCCTTTGCCTTTTTCTTCTGACCACGGTGCGCCCATTGTAATGGGGAGTTTACAACTCAAGGCTGAGGAAAACACCATCAATGAACTTAACTACACTCGGTAGAATGTAGGGAAAAATAAGGAGCAGTATTACGACAATCTCTCGGATCTTTTTAAAAACAACATCGGCGATAAAATAAGTATAAGCACAGAACAGAAAACCGTAGAAGGCGATTTGAAAAACATAATCTATGAACATGGAGAGCAAGGAAAACTGATGCTTGTATCTGGAAAGAAAATTCATTTCATTCCTATTCACAGTGTGCTTGCTGTCAATTTTATTGGTAAACCTCAAGCGGCTGTTGATAAAGAAAAAGAAGGTGATTGGGTTTATGCCCTACAATTTGCGAAAAACAAAAAGCAACAAGAACTTACTATTACGTATATACAAAAAGGCATGTCATGGCTACCTAATTACTACTTAGATTTTGAAGATGACAATACTGCCACCCTCAAACTAGAAGCAACGCTCATCAATGATATTGAAGATTTTGAAAATGCAGCAGTCAATTTAGCAGTTGGGTTTCCTTCTTTTCATTTTGAAAATATTGAGTCTCCCCTAACCAATCAACAAGAACTAGAGTATGTTTTACAGGGTATTAGGCTAGGTGAGGAAAATTATGGTTTAGGAAGTAATTCCCGGCTTAGTCAAAGCCTTGGTTTAAACGTCTCTCAAGCGGATACGTCTTATGCACCCGATGCTTTGCCAGAAAATGTCAATCAGGAGGATTTATATTTCTTTAAAAAAGAATCTATTTCAACTAAAAAAGGCAGTCGTATAGCCGTTCCTATTTTTGAAACTAAAATTAAGTATGAAGATCTCTATAAAGTTAGGCTTCAATCCAATTTGGATCGCCATGGAAAATGGAACCAACAAGATCAGCAGAAAAATCTAGTAGCTCACCATATTGGATTTAAAAATGAAACGGGTTTTCCTTTCACCACGGGGTCTATTCTTTATAGAAAAAAAGAGCACAACAAACTGAATTTTTTAGCGCAAGGAGAACTTAAATATACAGCGGCTGCTGGGAAAACTAAGCCTAAAATGACGGTTTCTGCAGATGTTCGTGTGATTGAAAAAGACAAGGAAACATCCCGTAAGGAAATGCATGACCAATACAATCGGTCGTATTATTTGATCAATGTGGAAAGTACTATTGAGATCACCAATTATAAACCTGAGCCTATTGCTGTGGAAATCAACAAACTTGTTGCTGGAACACTTAAGAAAAGCACCATAAACTGGAATACTCAAACAGAAATTGCACAAGACAACAATCCACAAAATGAAGTGACGTGGAAGCTAAACGCTACGGCTGGAAAAACAACTACGATAGTGTATAGCTACCAGTACTTTTCGAAGTGAAGCAAATACCACATATTTTTGCAGTCGTTCTTTTTTTTTTGGGGAATCTGTGTGATGCACAAACAACAGGAACTGTGAATACGCAAGTATTGAAACAACGCTGCATCATACTACCGGTATCGCCACACAAGGTAACCTAAGCACCTACTATACGTTTATAACATTAGATACTGATGCTCCAAAAGTTTGGATGCAGCTCCTTGAAGGAAGTCGAATTCTAAAGGAGGAAGAACTTGAACTGCATATTCAAAACGACGATACCCTATCGATTGGTGATATCTCCTATGTGTATGGAAAAGACACTGCGGGACCACCAGGTATCAACGGCAAACGCACTCAGGAATATTTGCGAGCCTTGAATAGCCTAGGGCAAACCAAAGAGCTTATTGTTTTGACCCAGAAATTTCTTGTGTTTGACGAAAAAGGTAAAGCGTATCGTTCTTTGGAAGAAATCGAACAACAGACCCTTCCTCAATTCAAAAACTTTGAAAAGACCCTTTCTATAGTGCTCAACGGCATGCAAAAGCATGAGACAGAAACGCCTGAGGTAAACATTCAATTTATAGGAACCCTACAAAGCACGAGAGGCCCTTGTCAGTTTCTTCCTGGGGGAGGTAGGCGTTGGGAGCAAATTACTTATTTTGAAGTAGATAAGGTTGTATTGGGAACTGTTGCCGTTAATTCCATTAAAATAAACTTATGGCGACAAGATGTTAAAGATCTAATAGAAGGAAGTTCTTATTTGGTTTCCCTCCATGTAAACGAACAAAGAAAACTTCAGCTACAGCGAAAAGGAAAAGAATTTTGGGAATTGGATGAACTGCTGTTTGATGAAATTAATGCTATAGAAAAAAGTGAATAATCGCCAAAAACCAACCTGTTCATTTGCAGCTCCTGAAAATCTTCATGAAATATTGAGCAGCGATGGCTCTTGGGAAGAAGAAACTTTTGCCCCCTTTCAATTTTGATTGAATCCCGGTAGAAGGATCTGGTATAAGACCCAGAATCACTCAGGTTAGAAGTTGCCGCACCTAAACCGATCAGACATGCCGAAGTAATCGTACCGGCTTCGAAGCCTGACGGTCATCGTCAAACCATATAATCATTATTATGTGCGGAAGCGTATTTTATTTAGACGAAGAACAAGAAACGCGGGTTTACTTTCCCAATCTGAAAGTGTGCTTGCCAGTAAAACTAAATACTAATAAAAAACGCTGCCACCTTGGGGACGCCGTAAAGAACAGCAAGGCATTTTATCGATGGGCGGTTGGATACGACTCAATTTTATCTACGCCGGCAGGTGGGATAAATGGGGTGCAAAACCAGTGAAGCTGCTCATCATGGGTTTATAGAAAAAGATATTGAAGACAATAGCCATCGGTTCGGCATCACCGAAGGAAAATGGATACAGGGAGTAGATAAACTACATGTTTTTTGTTGACGAATAAGTGGAGACTTATCCCATTTTATTTCGATTCTTTATAATTACAATTTTTATCTAAATTCAGATACATTCTGTCGATAATGTTACTCAAAGCACGTACGAATGAGTTTTTGATTTCACTATCTGCAGCTAACCACAAGACGCTCGTATCCACACCTCTAAAGTGCGTTGTTTTGTTATTATTCTTATTGTGAAGAGCTAAGACAATATTTGTTTTCATGATTCCATCTGTTGTTCTGATGTGTGCTAGCTTGATAGAAACATCAGCGAACAAATATTTTTTACTTGATGGGATATTATTCAAAAAAGAGCTTTTAATCTTAAGCGTATCACTTATCCAGCTTATCAATTCTTCACTATTAATTGGATACTTACCAATAGTTCCCAAGCTCTTTTTATCCTTACGAGCATCTGTTATTCCATTTATTACAATAGGACAATCTCTATCGTTTTTGTCTGAACTGTGAGCAGGTTTGTTTTGCACCTGATCAAAGGTGACGTTGACTGGGGTTGTAGTACAGCCGATAGAGAAAAGCAAAACCAGCATGGAGCTGGTTTTGCTTATTAAACCTAATAAAGTTCGAATAGGATGGTACCTGACAGCAATAATATTTATTTTTCTAAGTCTATTTTTATTTGACTTGCTATAAAGACGGCATTAGCTTCTAGTGCAACTTTTACCTTTTCTGGATCATTATTGATATCAGAAATATTTTTTTCCTTGCTACCTGAGTTACTGAGTGTTTCGTGAGCAAGGAATGTGTTGTGATAAATATTGTCTTTCATATCTACGAAGGATTCATTCGAATCACCTATTTCTCGATAGACTTTTAACGCATCATTTATAGGAAACATATATGCTTCAACGATTGTTTGAACTGAGTCAAATTCCGGTGACAGCTTATATGAGGCCGTTAAAAATAGAATGGCTGACGCACCAGATTCATTATATTTCTCACTAAGAATATTTTGATTGGTCGCTCGTTCAAGATTGACTTTATTCACTTTAAAGTTAGAAATATTCGAAATTTCACTATTGATTTTTTCATGGAGCACGGATGCATAGTCGTAATCAATAAGATGATTTCTTACTGGTACAATCGAAGATTCAGCAGTATTTGTTTGTGAACTCTCCACCATTATGTCAATTAGAGCAAAGAGGAGTCCCCCTCCAGCCGCAGCAGCCGAGTTTGAACCTTTGATATCTGCATAAATTTCATCCTGATCAACGATTAAGTGGGCATCCAATTCTTGTATAAGAGTTACAGCATTTGGGTCAAGTTGGTGAACGGGTTTTATGCTAGTACAACCTGATAGAAAAAATGAAATGGTAATAAGGACTAATATTTTTTTCAAAGATAACATGTTTTCCGATCCTAAAAATAAGTTTAAAAAATGAGAATAGAACATATAAATAGATACTTTGATGAAAAAGTAAAATATTTAGACCATTGGTAAATGGGTTTTAAGATAAACAAAGATCCTTCTTGTTGCTTAGATATACTCTGCCGTATCGAAGTAGTACTCTCTCGATAAATTCACCATTTTGCGAATTCTGGAGTCAAGGCTGCCATTCAAGATGGTAATACTCAAGTTAATGATTGCAATATCACGTAAAGACCTATTGGAAGATCCTTGTCAAGAGTCAGACAAAATAAAAGAGGGCAAGTTTTCCTAAATTCAGAGAACAGGTTTTCAATATCATGTTCTTTCGTAGGATTGTTTAAGATCATGCTACATTACCTACATTTACAAACTAGAGTTTTTCGTAAGATTTTAAATAGACATAAAGATTTTATATTTTACAGGGGAGACCAGTTTCTCCTGACGTTAACTAGAGGTAATAGAACATAATTTCTCCAGTTGGAGTGTTTCAGCTTCCATATAATTAGATTGGTTTTGTATGATGTAATTACATTCATGGAGAATAAAAGATGAAGAAAAAAGTTGTGAAAAAAACACCTAAATATTTCATTCGGAAAGGTAATCATTAGCGGTACAGGTTTTTGGTTATTTCCACTTCTGAAGATTTTAAAGTTATTACTGGATGGATAATTATTTAATTCAATCCAAAGTTCATCAGTATTGATATTACCTCATATTTCCCAGAGGATGGTTTGAAATCTGAGCACTGTAGATAGTGGTAATAGGGGTAGGCTCTGAGGGATCCCCACGAATCTGCAAGAATAATCAAACATACAGTGGCTCCCACATGAGCTGTTGAATATGTTCAAAAGCCCGCGTCCAATCTTTTTTCTTGAGTTTTAAGGTTCTATCTTTAAACGCTCTCAAACCAACAAACTGATAGGACAATACGACTTTATCTTTGACAGAATTGGCTTGATAACGGCGATGTAAATTCGCCATCGTCACTACCACTCCAAACAGGTATAAAACAAACTGAGCTAACGCAGCAATCACCAATAACACTGTCAGACGTTTCAATATTCGTGTATTACCAAGGTTCATCTTCAACCCTGTTTTCAAGTCTCTAAAACTCTCTTCAATTTGCATCCGTGTCTGATAAAGTTTGGTCACTCGTTTAGCAAACCCTTTTTCTGGTATTAATGAGGTGACCAACAACCAAGGCTCTGCTTCCCGTTCAGCCTGTTTGCGCGAATGACTATTACGACGGTTCTTATGACCCAGTGCCGTTTTATCTTTTCGCCCTTGTGGTTTTTTACGCACCACCACTAATTGACCTGTCATCGGCGTGTTACGACAGAGTTGATAAGCCCCTAACCGTTTTGGTTTTATTGTCGCTTTCGTATATAAATCTTTAACTGGAAACCAACCGGGTACGGAGGTTGTCTGGCACAAAGTCCGGTTCCTTACTCTTCCCACAAAGTCCCAACCCAATGAACGGACTAACTCAAACCAGGGCGTGCGAAAACCGGCATCGGTCACAATAATCGGACGACATGTTTCTGGAAGCATGGCCTTTAGTCTACCCATAAACTGTTTATGGGTGTTCAGTTTTTCTTTGGTTGTGACGGGATGAACTTCTTCATAAAGCGTCAGAGCACGGCCATCTACTGCGACAGAAGCACGTAATAAAAAGTGTTGCTTTCGCGGGTCACAATCTGACCAGTCTACGAGAATAACAGGGTGAGATTGTTGTTCAATTAATGCCACGCTTAAGCGTGAATAAATACCCTGACTCTCTTGCTGTAAATGGGCGTTACTGCACAGCCTATCCGCTCGTTTTATTTGATGCTTTTCACTGGTATCACTGTCCAGAGTACGCCCTAAACTGGTCACGGATAATGCCGCGCCGGAGAGCGTGCTCAAGATCATGTCATTCAGACTTTGGCGTCGGACTTTATGCATGTTGGGCGTGACTCTTCTTAGAAGATCCTTCAGTATGGTTTGTGCTTTCATGGTGTTCACCGATTTGTGATGTTTGCTGATTGATCAGATCAACTTATACCATGAAAGTTCAGACTTTTATATCTTAACTACTGATTCTATTAACTATTTTGTGGGGATTGCTCAGGGGTAGGCTCCACTTAATTTCAAAAGTATGGTTTTGGGTAACGAATATATTAAGCAACAAGATTAAAAATCTATGCTGCGGATTTTTCCACATAACTCTAAAATAAAGGTGATTAGTTAGATGGATTATTTTAAGAATAAAAGTAATAGATAGTCTTAATATATAAGATTTTCTGATCGGGTAATGCGAACTTAGCGACGCCCGCGGCCAGGCTTTACGACTTCTAAATTAACTTTCATTTGTTTACCGTGGAGTTCTTTTCCATTTAACCCGGCAATGGCTGCACGTGCTTCGTGACCTTCCATTTCGATAAACCCGAAACCTTTGCATTGCCCTGACATGACGTCGGTTACTAGATTGAGGGAACGTACCTTTCCAAATCCAGAGAATAGATTCTCAAGTTCGTGTTCTTTCGTTGATGGAGCTAAGTTGCCTACAAATAGTTTTTTCACGTTTTTCCCCTTTCAGAGTTTTGATGTTGTTATTGTATATAAATTAAAAAATAGAAACCCTTCATAGAAATTTTTTGTAAGAGGATCAAAATCGTAAAACTTTTTCTTAACAATAAATAGTATTTGTTTCTTATCGAAACTAGATCATATCTACAAATAAAATAAGGCCGCCCAGTTGGACAGCCTAATTCTGTTTGGTGGAGACGGTGGGAGTTTAACCCATCTGCAAATTCTCCAGCTTTGGATCTATATGTTTAACCGACCTTTTTTAATTTAACTGCATGTTACCCGAACGGTAGGATGCGCGCACTTTTATAGTGCATTTGATACATGTTAATAGCTCAAACACTATTGCGAGGTTTCTGATAGGAGGTCTGGGTTCATTACGAGGTTTCTTACTCCGTGAGCATGATCCTCATTGAATATATTGCTCTTACACCATTTTCCAACCGATTCAATATTTACTTTGGCAACCTTAGTACGAACGCTCCAGGTTACCTGAAACGGAGAACCTTGTTCATTGTAACTTGGCCCTGTGGTTGAGCCTGCGTATTGAACTGGAATTCCTGTATCATTTGGAATGTTCATTGCCTGGTGTAAACCATTTTTCATTCCATGTTGGGTAAGCTCGCCAAAGTCTCTAGCATTCTCATCATTCACCAAGACATACACTTGAGTCTCTACTCGCAACTGTGGGTTTTTGATCGAGTCATTAAGGCATGAACCTAATGTTGGGCCGGGCTTTACCTGAGCACTCGAATGAACGTAGTGAACCTCAATTGTATCGCCAGGAGTAAGGCCGCCGTGTTTACTTGGGCAAACCTCTTGGTTGACAGGGGACAACTCCTCATTCGATAAACTCCCTGAATATTGATAGCCGGTCTGATACCCATGACCATTGCCATGCCCCGCATATTTTGTGAATTCTCCACCTTTGTGCTCCGCATTCTTATGAAAGTGAATATTACAAAGACTCATTTGTGAAGATGACGGGGCGGTGTTAAAGGCAATGTTGTTATTACCTGAAACTAAATCAATATCACGTGGTGATTGAGGGCCAAATCCCTTGTTTTCTGTGTTTATTGCCAGATTTCTGCGTTGTTGGGTAATCGTTTCGTCTGAAACTGGGATGAGCAGATCAGAGTTAATATCCCTTGCAACTAAGTTATAGGGCATCCCAACTGTTGTGACTAAGAAAAAAATTATTTTTGTTTTCATGGCAATTTCCTCTAAACATGTGTGGCGAGGTAATCAATGGATACCCCAAGTTTCAAATATTAAGACGATAAAATACATGATGAATTTGGAGGCTGCAAATTACAATTAAATTGCTCCAGCGAAAGAATCGCTGTTGCTGAATCAGTGGCCCGAAGCCATCTACATATTTTTAGAATAAGATGCTGAAAATAAGCTGGAATATCATTAGTTACTCTCAGAATATCAGGAGCAATAATTTAATTGTAAAGTGTAGATTATTCATGTGCTTACCCTTAGTTAAAGTTTTTTACAGTATGGTCGATATAGAAGGAACTATGTTCTATCTTCTGACTGGTTTGCTTCAAACAAACCTTTAAATAAAGGATTATTGCTATGAAGACATTACCTCTTCTCTTTTTATTTACTCTTTTTGTATCTAATCATGCATTTGCATGTCAAAAAATGACGATGTCTTATGATGAAATTGCATTAGCTTCTAAGGCAGTTTATGTCGGTGGAATTATGAGTGTGTCTATTCCTGACTTAGCAGAAGAACAAATGAATGAAGATTTAAACTATCCAAATGCAACTCACAGAAGTGATAGAGTCATCACGATGAATGTGTTTCAAACACTTAATGGAGAAGTAAAAGAAAGACTGGATGTCACTCTTGACTGGTGTAATGGTAAAGATGCAAAACTCGGTAAAATGGCAATACTTTATAAAATCGAGGGCGGATGGGTTTTAAAACACGATGAATTTGCCATTTCTGAAACTATGGCAATACTCTCAACCCGATCTAAGGCAAATATTCACAATATCGCACTTTATTAGTCAGATTAACTATGAGGAAGAAAGTTGACTTTTGATTGAACAAGTTCAGAAGAACAAAAATGAGTTTTTAAAATTTTTGATTGATCATTCTCAAAAACTATTTCAAGTATAAAAAAAGGGCTACCCGATGGATAGCCCTTTTGTATTTGGTGGAGACGGCGGGAATTGAACCCGCGTCCGCAAATCCTCCGCCTTTGGATCTACATGTTTAGCCGACTCTTTTAATTTAACTGGCCACTACCCGAACGGCAGGATGCGTGTACAGCGATTCCGGTAAAGTTTTAGGGAATCCACGCCGGACGCATTTCATCACGATCTTATGAGAGTCGACGCCTGAGTGTTCCGAAGAACCTGGACGCATAAGCACGGCTCCAGTCAGACGGCAATCTACCGGTTATTAAGCGGCGAGTGCGTAGTTGTCGTCGTTGGCAACTAAAAGTTTGCAACAATGATTTACGAGGAATGCTGCCTCCTCGACATGCACCTAAGGTTTTGTAACCCGCGTCGAAGCCAAGTCGTCCCCTAACTTGGATAGTATATCCAATGTGGAGTTCATCGGCCAGGGATAAGAAGTCTGAAGTGATTAGATCAGATTAAGATTATTTTTTAAAGCGGCTGAGGAGGATGGTGACTAGGCCAAGCAGGAGCTCATCCACAAATGGGATAACATCAGGGATGATCAAATCAAAAACAAATAAACCCAGCGCTATTAAGAACAGGTTTTTGAACCTCAACCCTTGGGAATAGGTGAGAAGTAACGCGATTATTGATCTGGGATTCATATGTAGAAATTCAGATTTGATCTGACAGTTACCCAATTATCAGTAACCGACTGTCAGGTTAAGTTTAATTCACAAACTTTTCCTTCCAGATAGCTTGTCCGTCGATGAGTGTTTCCATCGGCGTCCTCCCGCAGCACATTTTGCCTTGGTGAGTTCGTTGAGTATTGTATTTGAGCAACCATTCGTCAAGGTCGAGTTGCAGTTCATCAATCGATTGGTAAATTTTCTTACGCAAAGCGACTTGATAAAACTCATTGAGGATCGTCTTATGGAATCGCTCACAAATACCATTCGTCTGAGGTGATTTGACCTTGGTTTTGGTGTGTTCGATATTGTTCAACGCCATATAAAGCTGATAATCATGCTGGTCAGCTCGCCCACAATACTCCGTCCCTCTATCTGTCAAAATGCGCAACATAGGCAAACGTTGTTCTTCGTAGAATGGGAGGACGCGGTCATTGAGCATGTCAGCTGCCGTAATCGGTGTTTTAGTCGGGTACAGTTTCGCGTGAGCGACCTTGCTGTAAGTATCAACAAACGTTTGTTGATAAACCCGACCAATGCCTTTGAAAGTACCGACATAGTAAGTATCTTGCGAGCCAAGATAACCAGGGTGTGCCGTCTCTATCTCGCCACAAGCCTCATCGTCGTCTTTCTTGCGTTCCATCGCCGCGACTTGAGACTCAGTGAGGATCAAGCCTTCACCAGCTACCTTATCAGACAATGCCTTCAGGCGATCTTTAAAGCAAGCAAGACCATGACGAAGCCAGATACAACGAACGCCACTGGGTGAGACAAATGTTCCCCGTTTGCGCAGCTCGTTACTGGTGCGCGTTTGACCATGTGCGGGCTCTTCCAGTGCATACTCGAGCACAACGGTTTCAATAGCCGGGTCGATTCTGTTTTTAAGATTTGGGGTACGCCGATTACGATCAAACAAGGCTTCTACACCGCCTTCATCAGCCGCTTCTTTGTAGCGATAAAATGTATCTCTGGACAAACCCATCATCTTGCAGGCTTTTGAGACATTGCCGAGTTCTTCAGCGAGATTGAGTAGACCAACTTTATGTTTTATAACTTTGTCATTAGTATGAATCATGAGAGTTACCTCTTTGTGTTTTGATGTTTACGTTGCAGTTACATCAAAGCGGGTAACTCTCACTAAATCAAGCGTCGCTACGCTCCGCTTGATTTAGTGATGTGTCAGATTGGGTCTAAACTTCTACAATTCATATTATATTTTCCACATAACTAATACTTCTGATCGTCTATTTGTTATCTCTCAGTTAGCTCTCTGGATTATATCAACGACCTTTCAGGATCCTTTGTTGTTCTCGACCCCAATCGCGCTCTTTTGACGCAGCGCGTTTGTCATGTGCTTGTTTACCTTTAGCTAGTCCAACTTCGATCTTGGCGCGACCTTTTACCCAATACATTGCGGTAGGCACTATGGTGTAGCCCTTTCTGTCGACGGCTGAAGAAAGTTTTGCAAGTTCATAAGTGTGTAATAGTAACTTTCGTACTCGTGTTTTATTGGGAGTGATGTGTGTGGAGGCTGTTTGTAGAGGCGTGATGACGCAGCCATGTAACCAGGCTTCTCCTTTATGCATCTGAATGTGGCTGTCGAGGATCTGTATTTTCCCAGCGCGCAGGCTTTTGACTTCCCAGCCTTCAAGCACAAGCCCAGCTTCAAAACGATCTTCAATATGGTAGTCGTGTCGTGCTTTTTTGTTCCGGACGATAGTGCTGGATGGAGCTTTTGGTTTTTTCTTTGTTTTAGCCATAACGAGATATTATATCAAATCCAGATTTTTCAAATTGGAAAATTAATATCAGTCGCGGCATACTTCACAATAAAAAGTGTTTCCTAAAAAAGTAGATAAGAAAAGTGGACAAAAAAGATGGGTAACAATAGTGGGTAAGCGAGAATCAATTCATGGGCAGTGGTCTTCCCGCTGGGCATTTATTTTAGCAGCCACAGGATCGGCTGTCGGATTAGGAAATATCTGGAAGTTTCCCTACATTGCCGGTGAGAATGGCGGCGGTGCATTTGTTTTAATCTACCTTGTTTGTATCTGCTTGATCGGCGTTCCAATTATGATGGCGGAAATTATGCTCGGTCGTCGTGGTCGACAAAACCCGATCATGTCTATGGAAACCTTGGCAAGAGAAGAGAACACCTCACCGAAATGGAAAGTGCTTGGTCTGATGGGCGTGCTTGCCGGTTTTATTATTCTGTCTTACTACAGCGTCATTGCGGGTTGGGCAATGTCCTATGTTTTCAAATCAGCTGCCGGGCTTTTTGTTGCAAGTGATGCAGAAACAGTGGGGAATATTTTTGCAGGACTAGTTTTATCACCACAGCAATTAACGATCTGGCATAGCCTTTTTATGCTGTTCACGATGTTTGTGGTTGCACATGGCGTGCGTTCTGGTTTAGAAAAGGCTGTTTTTTGGTTGATGCCGGGGATGTTTATTATTCTAATATTGTTAGTTGGTTTTGCAATAGCGAAAGGTAATTTCGCGCAAGGTTTTGCTTTTCTTTTCTCACCTGATTTTAGCAAAGTGGAATGGGGAACAGTTTTGACGGCGATGGGGCATGCTTTTTTTACGCTGTCTCTTGGTATGGGCGCGATCATGATTTATGGGTCCTATCTGCCGGACAGTGTCTCGATCGCAAAAACCAGCTTTATGGTCGCCGCCGCTGATACGTTAGTTGCTTTGCTTGCTGGGTTGGCTATTTTCCCGATTGTCTTTGTCAATAATCTTGAACCGGGTGCCGGTCCTGGTCTGGTTTTTCAAACCTTGCCGATCGCTTTTGGCCAAATGCCGGGTGGTGTGATCGTTGCGACTTTATTTTTTGTTATGTTGGTTTTTGCCGCCTGGTCTTCAGCAATTTCTTTGATCGAACCAGCCGTCACGTGGTTAGTTGAGAAAAAGGAAATGACGCGCAAAAAAGCCTGTGTGGTTTCAGGGTTGGTTACATGGCTTTTAGGAATAGGAACGGTTTTATCGTTTAACGAATGGTCGTTTTCTTTCACGTTTGCAGGGCAAGAAAAGACGACTGGTTTGTTTGATATCCTTGATATTTTAACTGCAAATATTATGTTGCCGTTGGGTGGATTATTAATTGCCATTTTTGCTGGTTGGAAAATGGCGAAAAGTTCGACTTTGGATGAGCTTGGAATGACGGCTTCTGATCTTGGCTATAAATCGTGGCGTTTTCTAGTCCGTTTCGTTACACCGGTTGTGGTGATCATTATCATGATGAAAGCACTGGCTATTTTCTAATTAAAAGTCTAAAAAGGAACAGATCGATTAAGTATGAGCAAAATTAATAAGCGCGTTCTGGTACCGTATACTGCCGAGCAAATGTATGGATTAGTCAACGATTCCAGCCACTATCCTGAATTCTTGCCCTGGTGCGAAAGTGTACGTGTGATTGAACAAAGTGAGACGGCAATAAAGGCAGAAGTGAGTGTCAGCAAAGGCAAGATCCGGCAGTCGTTTATTACCCAAAATAATATGGTTCCGGGTGAACGAATCGAAATGAATCTGATTGAAGGATCTTTCAAAAGCTTGCATGGTGTATGGCAATTTTCGTCACGAGGAGAAGTGGGTTGTGAAGTGACTTTGGAAATGGAATTTGAATTTGCAAAGGGCTTGCTCGGATTGGGTTTCAACAAAGTTTTTAGTGGCATAGCTGGTTCTTTGATGGATGCATTTTGCCAACGAGCAAGACAACAGTATGGATAAAGTCCTCGTGGCCTATGGTACGGTTAAAGAACAAGTTGAGCTTGAACTGTGTTGGCTGCGGGGAGAAACGGTTGAGGGTTTGATCATACGATCAAATATTCTCAAAAGTTTTCCTGAAATTGATCTTAAGAATAATAAGGTAGGAATATTCGGAAACTTATGTGAATTAGATGATGAACCCGAGTTGGGTGATCGCGTTGAAATTTATAGACCTTTAAGAATCGAACCTAAAGAGTCCCGACGACTCAAGGCTAAGAAAACATAGTTCTGAATTTTGCAAGAGTTCGGAAACCAAGAAATGATCATATCGAAATTAATCTGAAACCCATAAGCTGACGCCAAAATTCTGATTACCATTTGAACCTACAGCGGCTTTTTTCATTCGAGACAACAGCAATCGACGTTAATAATTGAGATGAAAAAGGCCAATCCTGGTTATATCGTTACAAAACGCACTGAATATCACTCAAAGTATGAGCTGGAGGGGTTGTGTTGGGAGAACTTGCCCACGAAATGCTTTGGGCATAACAGTGTCATGGAAAGATTCTTTAGGAGTTTAAAAACAGAACGACTGAATCTATTAAGTTTTATCAATCATATTGTGGCCGTTATTGTCGTAGAGAGTTACATCTATTTTTATAACTACAGACGATTACATTCTTCTTTGGGTGATATCACGTTTGCGCAGAGGACAGCAGAAATGAAAAAAGTGGCTTAAAGTTCGTTCAAAATTACTTGACTATCACACTTTGATTTGCCCCGATTTATTGAGTGCTAATCTTTAATCAGATTTTCTTTTTGCAATATTTTTTACCTGGGTACGAATAAAACGGGGAGAATTCAGTTTCAAAAAAGCCTGGTCAGTTTGATTGGATAACCTCTATAATTTATAGATAAACAAGCTGATTTTTACACAGGCACTGAATTTAGTTATAAAGGCACATCACCTGTTTTTGTCATGTTACTAATGCTCTCCTTGTATAGGGCTCTTTTCGATTAAAAAATACCCGACAGCACAAGAAATACTGTCGGGTAAAAAATAAATTATTCATCTTTTATTTTTACTCTTACTCTTTAATTCTGTGCATCTACCCACAGAGGCCCTTTTATAGCCTGTGGCCAGGCCCGTTTGCGTGTATCTATTGGATCCAGAGCCTGGAAACGGATCCAATAGAAATCTTCCCAACCTGTATCAAGTGAAAAAGTAGTTTCGCCCTTGCTCTTGGGCATAACACCATTAACACGAACCTTATCCGTTGCAGAATCTTCCGGCTTGATCCCTTTACGTGCAATCGCCTCCATAGAATATTGCCAAATGACCTCACTGTCTCCTGAATTGAGTGTTACCGTCCTGTTCGCTGCGTTATATACGACAGCACGTTTTGACTCATGAAGACTTAGCCCGCTACTTGCGTAAAAATCACCTGCTCGTAACGCGAGAAGAATCCCCGACCCATTAATTTCATCGTTTTCACTCGATGCCGGCCCCTCAAACTCCTCCACCCACACATGAACAGAACCTATTGGATTATTCTTGAGCTCATCGAAGCTGTAGTCAGGACTCCAAAAAGAATCATTACCGGCAATGGCATGAAGATAGGTGCCACGACTCAATAACTCATCAATAAGCCACTCACCATATTCAAACTGATAAGGCGTAGGTTTTCCTTTAATCGCTGCTAACTGACTGAAGCTATTAAAAATTTCCACACCCATCACGTCGAAATTAGTATAGAGTGGCTCCTTCGATTGGATGCTCCAAAGCATATTTTCCCACGTGTTATTGTCCTTATAAACAGGGACACTTTCATTCTCACGTTCGAAAATATTGTAATACAGGGGGTGTACGATATAGGAATAAGTCGAAAACGTATCACTATGTGACTTTATCTGATTAACATGGATAAACTGGCCACGTCTGTTTTCTGTAGAAAAGTAGCCCTTCCAATCGGCTTCTGGATCAATATCAAGATCCGGATCTGCCAGTTGCTGGGGGGTCCAGTCCCATAAATTATTTTGTAGTTCACGTGCCACCATTCCTACCATAGGAGATTTATGTGTATCAGCTTCCCAAAGACCAAAATTACCATCTTTTAATTTTCCGCTGCTGTCTGCATGTTGCGGTTTATATACATGTGGTCCACATGCAATAAAATCATATTTAGTAGGATAATCAGGATCATCTGCCAGTGTATGCGCAGCTTTAAAAACATCTGACATTGAATCTGCACCATATATATCTTTATAGGTTCCAGTTTCATACACTATTGAATGGCAGTGAATTGCGCCTACAACGGTTTTGGTTTTAAGAGCTACCATAATAAATTCCCCTCACTTAATGTAATGTTGTTGTCATTATCGAGATTGACAATGTCATGATAAAGATTATGTGATTTTAATACTGTGGGACACGGCAAACCTGTAGGCAAAAGTGTACTTAAAACTGTTGGCAAAAGAGAGGTGGTGGTGCGAAAATCATATATGGTCTCCTCCCGTATTGCAAGATAAAACATTCAGATAACAGGGACAGGATTGCTGTCATATATACGGCCTTCAATGAAGTTTTCAACTTCTGACCTGGATGTATTACGCGCCTATTTTCCTTATCAGGTTATCGGTATTAGTTACCCCTGAGCTCGACAGGTTTTCAATAGGCTGGTTTGACCTGTTATGCCATCTTTAGTTTTACCTTCGCAATTCGTTGAAATGATTTGTTCTCTCTATTTAGGCCGGTGAGTAGTCATCACCAGAAACCGTTATAGCCCAGGCCATTCTTGCCATTTTGTTGGCATACGCCACACACGCTCGATTATGCCCCCGCGTCTCAACTAAACGATTAATCCATTGACTCAGTTTATCGCCTTTCGTTTTGGCTCTTGATACCACGGCCTTCGCGCCTAGAATTAACAAACAACGAAGGTATTTATTGCCGCGTTTACTGATCCCCAGTAGCACCTCTTTACCACCACTACTGTACTGTCGTGGAACAAGTCCTAATGAGGCGGACACATCGCGCCCTTTGTGATAATGAGCGCCGTTTCCCACTTCATTAAAATACGCGCTCGAGACCATCGGCCCAAACCCTGGAATAGTTTGTAAGCGTTGGCAAATCGCATTGTTTTTTGCCGATTGAATGATCAATTGGTCAAATGTCGCAATACAGGCATCAAGTGATTGCCATTGTTCCTTTAGCTGGCGCAGTATCCTTTTGAAAGTAACGGACAACCGTTCGTTCTCATCACTTAATAGCAACGGGATAGATTGACGTAGGGTATTTAGGCCGGGACGAAGGCTAATGCCATATTCTGCAACAAGCGCTCTCATTTGGTTACATAATGCGGTTCTTTGTCTGACCGCTAAGTCTCTTGCTTTATGTTGTGCCTGGTTGTCTTGTTGCTCAACTGATTTAATGCCCACACTTTTTAAATGAGGTTGTTTCGCAGCAACGGCGATGGCCAAGGCATCGTTATAATCATTCTTATTGCCGATTAGAAATGCGTTAACATGCTGAGGTGGTAGTAATTTCACCTGATGTCCCTGTTGTTGTATCGCTCGGGCCCAATACTGTGACGTTGCACAAGATTCTATTGCGACTAAACAAGGAGGTTGAGATTGAAAAAAGGAGAGTACCTGCGCTCGCTTTAACATTTTCTTTTTGATTATACGCCCTTGTTGATTACAGCAGACAGCATGAAATACGTTTTTTGCTATGTCTAACCCGATTGTTGTAGTCTTCATTTTGGTCTTCTCCTCTTTTGATTGTGTGTATGTCAGTTCAATCATGGCACCTAGATGCCGTTAGGGGGAGGAGACCATCACATCAGGTTAGCTCATCAGGGGCTGTTGATCGTTCATTTTTGTCACTAATTCTATCGAACCTGCCTTGGCAGAATACATAGTGTTGTGCGAAGTAATTGATACAATTTAATGATGTAAAATCCAGGGAACGATTTCAGCAAGATCGTCATTCTCAACGACAACATCGGATAAATCTTTATGTGTAACATAATTCGGTTGGCAGGCAATGGTGAGTCCTGCTGAATTAACGACTGATTTGCCAGCAAAAGCTGCGCCTACGAATGCACAGTTGCTAGAGGAGATCCCTTGATCCCTGCAAATATATTCAATACCCCGTGACTTCTCATCAAGATCGTAGGGTGTTGGCGTAATAGACTGAAGAGATCCCCTGTTATCATATTTAAATCTATTGATGAATATATAATCGAATAGCCAGTAACAGTCCGGGATCATTATTTCCAGCAACGTATCTATACCTCCGGAAATAATAGCAGTTCGTACTCCTGATAATTTTAACTGGTCCAGTGTTTTATAGAGATTATTTGTTACGTGGGTAGTCTGGGAAATAAGGTGAAAGTCTTTTTTTGATAATCCATAATCGATAAAGTATTTTCCGCAATATACACACCATTCCTCATAGTTAATCTTGCCGGTATAAAAAAGTTTAAGCCCCCTTTTCCTGAGTTCTCCGTTGTCACCAATAAATTCCCAAACCAATCGCCAGGAGAAATCAAACCCTTTTAACAATGTTCCATCTAAATCAAAAATAACCAACTTTATTTTATCTGTTGTTTGTTCAAATTTTATTGCTTCTTTCTTAATTGGGCCGTCAGTTTTTTTATACAGAGACAGGAAAATTTCACCGATACTTTCAGATGGACTCAGTATGATGTCATTCCAACTTTCAAGCCCGAATCCCTTTGCAATTAATTCTAAACTTCGTTTTTGAGGTCTGAGCGTTTTGCCTGATTCCCAGAGATGATATTGTTTTCTATCAACGCCGCCACAAGCAGTACCTGCTTCTTCCTGAGACCACCCATTTTTACAACGCAGCCAATATAACTTTTCTTTATATAATCTCCATTTCATTTTTCAGTGTCCTGTTTTCCAATAGATGGATCAAGTAGATCAATATAGCTGGAGTGACTGAGTTATTATGGTTGTTTTGGAAAGAATCTTCCTTAAGATGGTTAACTCACCAAAATTCAATCACCCTGATCCTATTGATTTTTGATCCTGCTAATTTTATTCATTTTCACCATACCGGATAAAAACTCTTGGTACAGTAATTTATAGAAGCCCCATGTTGTTAAGATTAATATCACCAAATAAGGTAATCTGGCGATAATCAATGCGGTTTGTAATGTTTTGAGTCCGGCTGCGAGTAGTAAAACTCCGACAACAGCACCTGCAGCAATCCCTAAAAATGTACGATAGCGTGCGAAAGGATGTTCGCTACTCATCGATAACAATGTACAAATAACCAGGGTTGCTGAATCAGTCGGGGTTATAAAGTAAGTCACCAGAAGAATGGTATAAACTGATGTGGCAATTATCGTCAGAATCGTGTCCACTTCCATCAATTCAATGGTGGTGAATAGTGCTGTTTCAATACCCATTAGTGTGCCGCTTTAAGGCTTAAAGCGGTCAGTGTAACCCGTCATTATGACAAACAGATTACAACCACTTGATTGGATACGATCTTTCAAGGCAGCTGGATATAAAATTATTCATACGCCACCTCAACAGGAGAGGTACAAATGAAACAAATAGTCGTATTTATTGCACTTAGTTTTTTTATTTTTTCTCTTCTGAGTGATGTCGAAACAAAATTAATTCAAGACCTATTCAAAGATCGGCTAAAAGCATTTTCTGACAAGGTCGTGACGGAAGGTTTGATTTTGACCAAGTCTTAAGTAGTTGCCATGGAACGTAAGCAACAGGATGAGATGATGGGACGAAAGAACATAAAAAAATTGGATGGTATTGGGTGTTGCTTATGATGTTCCTCGCATTAACATCTTTATATGACTTGATTGGTAATGGTTGGCTTAGCTTACCAGCACATATATTTACATTAACAACATTTATTCTTTTGCCTTTGGCGATTTGGTCTGCGAGAAATGGAAAAATTCAGTTCCATAAGTATTGTATGTGCATATTATTTGGTGTTTTAATAGTAGCACTTATCGCCTTCCTTCTCGTTCCCGGTAGATTATTGAATGTCTGGTTTCTTGGCGGCGCTTAACCTAACAGCTAACAAGGTGCTCAATCAAGGACGCGCTAACGCGCGCCGCTTAACTTGGCGTTAGCTCTATAAGAGGAATAGTAACCAAATGAATGATTTATATACGCAAGTGATCACCGTTTTTTTAGGCTTTTTTGCGATCATGAATCCTATTGCCAATACCGCAGCCTTTGCTGGTCTGGCAGGAGACAAAAACAAAGCAGAACAAATTAAAATTGCAGCTAAAGCACTGATTATTACATTTTTTGTGATTCTATCTTTTGCGCTACTTGGAAAAGCGATCTTTCACTTATTTGGTATTACTATTTCTGCATTGAGGATAACAGGAGGTATTTTAGTATTTCTTGTCGGCTATCACATGCTCAATGGACATGCTTCCAAGTTACATTCAGCTGAAAATAAAGAAGGATCTGATATAGCGGTATCGCCTTTAGCTGTTCCGCTTCTTGCTGGCCCTGGAACCATTGCAACTGCAATGAATTATTCTTCGTCAGGAGAAATAACAGGGATACTAATAACTGTATTTGTATTTGCAGTTTTATGTCTTATAACGTTCGTCTGCTTTATTTTCAGCTCAAATATTCTGGCGGTAATAGGTAAAAGTGGCCTTAGCATTGTTACTCGACTGATGGGGCTAATTCTTGCTGTTATAGGGACGCAAATGGTGATTATTGGGGTAACTGCTGTTGTCAGTACAATGAGCTAACAAGGCAATGAAAAATTACCCATAAAAAACGTGGGCTGGACTCGCTAACGCTCGCTTTTTATTGCAGCGTTGGTTTCATTTGGAATTCATAGCATGGATTATGAGACATTAGATAACATCGCGGATTCGTATATTCCTGTGTTGGCGATTACAGCGTTTCTTACAAGTGTTCTCGTGTCTTCAGGTTCGCACAGTCGTGTAAAAATAACTTTCTTCCGTCTGGCATGCCTAAGTATTTTACTGGGGGTTGCCTATGGTTTTATGTTTTTGGATAATGCCTACCCTATATGGCCTAACCTAGGGCTAGATTATAGTACTCACACAGCCGTTTCATTAGTCTTGGTATTATTTTTGGGGCTGCTAATTCCAAAGTTGCTTTTGCTTTGGTCTTCCTCACTAGTAGTTTATTGTGGCTTGATGCTTTATCAGGAGTATCACAGTGTGGCCGATATCTTTTCTACAGCTTTTGTATTATTTGTAGCTATGGCTGTAATTTTTTTACCAATATTAGCCGGTGGCAAAGCTAACAAGTTGCTGCACTCGAAAAAACTGGTCGCTGTGCTCCCATTTTTCCGGTAAGCAAGGCGTTAGGCAACCAAGTTACCCATGAATAACTATTTATTTGTTTTTCTTCCACTTATATTGACCGTAAATGGTTGTGAATCAAGAAAATATGAGGATAAAACGTTGAAGTTGAAAGGAATAGTAATTTCTGAATAAAGCTATAATGGCGAAGATGAGTATGAAATTGTCTACTCAAATATTGACTATTTAAACTCTCTATTCCAAGAATATATCCTTGCCAAAGAAGTGTCTGATGATGCTCTCACAAGCTATTATGTCGATTACTACTTGGCTCAAGTGAATGAAGATCTTATCCATTTAAATTCATAGTGGTTAAAGCAACACCAAAAATTGGAAATACTAAATAAGGAGAAAATTTTAGGAAAAATCAGATCAATTAGTCTTTCAATTCCAGATCGTGGATCGCGCATGCAAACAGCCTTAGAGGCAGAGCCTAGATATATGAAACTGATTAGGGCTCTTTGTAAAGAGGTGGGTCAAAGATTCGACAGAGTTACTGCTGGAGATCTAACAAATAGGTACAAAGATACTCAAATTTTAGCTTGGCACTTCTTAACCAACTTAGGGCATCACTATATGATTGACTACAATGGACAGGCTATTATGTTCAGTGGAGAATCAAAAGAATTTGTCGTTACAATTTCGGTCGATTGATGAGTATGGGATCCAGTAAAATACTAACAAATTTTGTCTGGTTGATTTTGGTCTACGTTCCTTTTTGTGCGTGGTCTGTTGGACAAAACAGTCACCGTGTTTTCATCTAATTTATTGTATTTTGCTGAGTAATTTGAGATTTATAATATTTCAAATTGTGAGGCCAAACATAACTAAATTTTCAGACTCTCAGTTTCAACTTGAGTTAGTTTAAATTAAGGATCAACAGTAGGGTTTAGTTCAGGATCATTAATGATGGCAGCATCTGGATTGACTTCTGCCTCATCATCACCGCCTAATTTGTCCCACATTTTACCAAAGAAACCTTTTTCTTTTTCAGCGTTTTGATCAGCTTCTGGATTATTTTCTGCTTGTTTCTCAGCAGCTTCTTTAGTTGCCATTGCAGCGTCGACATTCGTTTCAGGAAGAGTATCCTCAGTCAGTTCATTATCAATACTAGTTTGAGTGGCTTTAACAGCTTTGTCTGTATCCTTTTTCGCTTTGTCAAGATTCTTTTCTATATTAGGCGAATCATCATCTCCAAAGCTCAGTTTCTCTTTAATACGTGAAAACAAACCCGGTGGTTCTGCTGGAGGTACGTTTACACTTTCAACAATACGTGATTCTGTCTTAATTTCACCGCGTGCAGCTTTAACATCGCCTTCGACTCGTGCTAACAATTCATCTTCAAAAAAGAGCGTTACTCGGCGTTGTTCACGTTGTTCACGACCTTCCTTAAAAGTATAGACATAATCCCAGCGATCACTGTGGAAAGTATCTGTGATCAAAGGTGTTCCCATAATGAAACGAACCTTCTTTTTATTCATACCGAATTCAAGTTGAGCCAGCATTTCTTGAGTAATAACATTTCCCTGCTGGATATCGATTGTATGGACGTAGGGGAGGTTATCTTTTGCAAGAAAACTACTGTTATCCGAGCATCCTTGGATGAACAAAAGGGATAGGCAAATTGTAAGAGTTAGGTGTTTAATTGGCATATTATTCGTTACTTGATCTATATTGAACAGGGTATAGTATGGCAAAAGCCCAATCAATGTTAAAATCCTTAAAGTTAAATTTACTAATAGACCCGAGATAAAAACAAACCTTATGGAAACTCAAGACATAAAAAAAGCAGGGTTAAAAGTTACGTTGCCAAGGATCCGCATTTTACAGATACTTGAGAACAGTGAACAGCGGCATATGAGTGCAGAGGATGTTTATAAGGCGCTGATTGAAGCTGATGAAGATGTTGGGCTGGCAACGATTTATCGTGTTTTGACTCAATTTGAAGCCGCTGGCCTGGTTGTTCGACATAATTTCGAGGAAGGACATTCCGTTTTTGAGTTGGCTCAAGGCGAACACCATGATCATATGATCTGTCTCGAAACGGGTAAAATCATCGAATTCCATGACGAAGCCATTGAAGAAAGGCAGCGCGAAATTGCTGATGTTAATGGCTATGAGCTACACGAGCACAGTCTCGTACTCTACGTTAAACCTAAACGATCCTGACATTTCCTATGACAGGTACCACCCACTTCGGTTTTGAAGATGTTCCCGTTGAGGAAAAACAACAACGAGTTGCACAAGTCTTTAGCTCGGTTGCCTCCAAATATGATCTAATGAATGATGTGATGTCTATGGGTATGCACCGTTTATGGAAGCCATTTGCAGTTGCTGTATCAGGTGTAAAGAAAGGTCATTCGGTACTTGATCTGGCTGGTGGAACAGGAGATATTGCTGCTTTGTTGGCAAAACGTATCGGTACAGAAGGTGAGATCACGCTGGCCGATATTAATGGTGAAATGCTCAATGTGGGTCGTGATCGGCTAACTAATAAAGGTTTGTTCTCAAACATTAACTACGTACAAGCAAATGCAGAAACGCTACCTTTTCCAGAAAATTCGTTTGACGTTGTAACTATTGCTTTTGGTTTGCGTAATGTGACCCATAAAGACAGAGCTCTGGCTTCTATATACAGAAGTCTAAAACCCGGTGGGAAGTTGATGATCCTGGAATTCTCCAAGCTGGTTATTCCAACGCTTGATAAACTATATGAGCAATATTCCTTCAAACTTATTCCTGAGTTTGGAAAGTTATTGACGGGTGATAGAGATAGTTATCAATATCTAGTCGAGTCCATTCGTAAACATCCTGATCAAGAAACGTTAATCGGAATGCTGGAAGATGCTGGTTTTGAGATGAATATCTATAACAATTTAACCGGTGGGATTGTTGCGGTTCATCGTGGTGTGAAATTGTGAGCCTGATTGTTGATCAGGTTTTTCAACGCGCTGAAGAGATCGTCAATGACGTCCTGCGGACTGATCTTGATCTGCTAAAAGACATTGCAAAGATGGCAGGAAAAGTCATGGCGGTGGAATTGATCGGGCTAGACAAAACAATCTATATTTTGCCGCAAATTGAGGGTATTCAAATACAACAGGAATACGAGGGTGATGTTCATGTTTTGGTCAAAGGATCTCCTTTTGCGCTGTTGAAAATGGCCAGGAACAAAAATGATAAACCGACAAGTTTTAATGGTGACGTTGAGATCAGTGGTGATTTAGCACTGGGTCAACATTTGCAGCAAATGGTCTCAAGACTGGATTTGGACTGGGAAGAATTACTCTCACACAAAGTGGGTGATGTCGCCGCTCATCAGATCGGGAATATTATTCGGTCATTTACTGGCTGGGCAAAAGAATCCCATACCAGTTTGGAACAGAACATTAGTGAATATTTACGGATTGAAGCTGAGCTTACACCTGAGCGAGTTGAAATTGATCATTTTATGGATGATGTTGATGAACTACGCAATGGTGTAGATCGTCTTGAACAAAGGATAGCTCGCATACAAAAATCACGGATAACCTCATGATCACACCAGGTCAGTTTATTCGATTAATCGGAATTCAACGCGTTTTGATTCGTCATGGTTTGGACGAAATCATTCTCACTACCCATCTGTTTAGACCGATCAGATACTTAATGTATCTTTTACCCTGGAATTGGCACCGTCGGAATTATGCTTCGAAAGAAGAGCGTGTCTTACATGCCCTGGAAGATCTGGGTCCTATTTTCGTTAAATTTGGCCAGCTTTTATCGACCCGTCGGGATTTATTACCCGAAGGTTTAGCCGATCAACTTGCGAAATTGCAAGACAGTGTCCCACCGTTTCCTGTTGAGGAAGCAAAGCGTATTATCGAGCAAGCCTACGATCAATCTGTTGATAAGGTCTTTTTGGAGTTTGATGAGCAGCCACTAGCTTCTGCTTCCATTGCTCAAGTTCATGCAGCTCGTCTTGCAGATGGTCGTGAAGTTGTCGTTAAGGTAGTCCGTCCCGATATTGAAACTGTGATCAAACGAGATATGGGTTTGATTATGACACTAGCAGAACTGGCGGAAAAATATTCTGAACATGGCCGACGTATGCGACCTGTTGGTGTCGTTGAAGAATATCGAAAAGTTATTTTAGACGAGCTTGATTTAATGCGTGAAGCTGCTAATGCATCACAATTAAAACGTAATTTTAAAGATTCTGATCAACTATATATTCCAGAAATCGAGTGGGATCTTTCTCGTAAGAACGTGATGGTAATGGAGCGTATATATGGGATCCATATCGATGAAACTGATGCTTTAGAAGTTGCAGATATTGATCGGAAAGAAATTGCAGAACTTGGTATTGAAATTTTTTTCACTCAGGTATTTCGAGATCGATATTTTCATGCTGATCTGCATCCAGGTAATCTTTTTGTAATACCCGAGAAAGATCAAAAGCCATTGCAATTGGCTTTGATCGATTTTGGGATTATGGGCAGTCTCAGTGAGGAAGATCAGCATTATCTGGCAAATAATTTTATTGCCTTTTTAAGTCGAGATTACAAGAGAGTTGCAGAGCTGCATATCGAGTCAGGTTGGGTTCCTGCAGGAACGCGTGTTGATGATTTTGAGTTTGCGATTCGCAGTGTTTGTGAACCTATTTTTGAAAAACCATTACGTGAAATTTCTTTTGGTCATTTATTACTACGACTTTTCCAGACTGCTCAGCGTTTCCATATGGTTGTTTTACCACAACTTTTACTATTACAAAAAACACTGGTTAATATAGAAGGTGTTGGTCGACAACTCTACCCTGATATTGATATGTGGGAAACTGCACGACCGATTATGAAACGATGGATGAGCGAACAAACCGGTGTTCGACACCTTTTTGATGCTGCGCGTGAGAATTTACCTGGTTGGATAGAGAAGCTACCTGAGATACCCAATAATGTGATTGATCTGCTGGAAAAAATGCATAAAGGTGAGTTGCAAGTACGATCAGATAAAGCGTCCTTAGAAAGTCTGAAGCAAGAGATTAAGCTCACTAACGAGCGGAATAATTTAACAACGATCGCATCAGCATTAATCATTGCAGCGGCATTGTTATTTGGTCTTGGTGATGGAGAACAAAAATTTATTTCCTTAGGACAGATCTCCCTCCCTATTTGGTTATTATTTGCCAGTATAGTGTTGTTGTTGAAAACTTGGTCAAAAAAGTAAATTTTTTTTGTCTTTTGCCGCTACTTCTTTAATACATGTACTGGAACTGACAGAATTTTTCTGATCAGATTGTTTTATAGTGTTCAAACTTCAAGGTTGATACAAGGACTGATTTGGCAATATTTCTATATTAATCAAATAGATAAATGTTAATATTTTTCATAAAAAGTTAAATTTGAGAATGAGTTGGATATGGATGAGTTTCCGGAATTAGACGTTTTTTCTGAAATCGATGAGGTTTCTGAAATAGATCTCGATAAGCCCATTGAGGAACATATCGAGATGGAGTCTATCACAGGACGTTTTCGGCGTGAGGCTGTCAAGGTAGCCCAAAGTAGGGCTGAGGCTGAAGCGCTAGCTAATAAACGTCGACATATGCGAATATCTGCAGAATTTTTTGTTGCAAAATATCTTCTTGGAGATGATCCGAATAAGTTCAGTCTGTTTGGTCATAAAGAGTGTGTTGTAGTTGATGCAAGCAATACAGGTTTGGGGATTGTAGCAAAAAAGGGATTACGTAAAGGGGATAGACTGGTTTTGACCATCTCTGATGGTGAAAATGGTGAAATTCCAGAATTTGAGATTATTGCAACGGTTATGTATGCGGGTAATGATGGGGACAAAAAAATCAGCTATGGTCTGCAATTTGATGAAAAGCCTAGTCGAGCATATATAAACTTTATCACCGCTGAAACCTTAAAACTTAAAATGGCTAAGGCAAAAGACAAGGAAAATCCTGAAGTTTAAACGGGTTTTTACTCCTTAGATCCACCCACTTCCAGTTCGACTCAATATTTAGCACACCATTTGTGTTTTTTTCTGTAAAATCCTGAACTTTACCTAATCGTAGTAATCAATATTGCCTAATGTTATCTAAATTGAGTCGCTCATTGTTATGCAACACGAAAAAATTAAAAAGTTAGAAAGTTTGATTGGCCAACAAATTGTTGGTCAGAAGAAACTGATCAACCGGTTATTAATTGCGCTTTTGGCTGATGGGCACCTCTTGGTTGAGGGAGCACCCGGACTTGCGAAAACCAAGGCCGTAAAGGTTCTTGGAAACAGTATCGATGGAAGTTTTCACCGAGTCCAGTTTACACCAGATCTTTTACCGGCAGATCTAACAGGAACAGAAATTTATCGTCCTCAGGAAGGTAGGTTTGAATTTCAAAAAGGGCCGTTATTTCATAATCTTGTGTTGGCGGATGAAATTAATCGTGCTCCCGCAAAAGTACAATCCGCTTTACTTGAGGCCATGGCAGAAAGGCAGATCACTGTTGGAAAAGAGACTTATGATTTACCCAAGCTATTTCTTGTAATGGCGACTCAGAACCCGATTGAACAAGAGGGTACTTACCCATTGCCTGAAGCGCAGCTCGATCGATTTTTAATGCATGTCACAGTAGATTATCCAGATGGAGATGCAGAGTTAGCTATTTTGAGGTTGGCTCGAAAAGAAGCAGAATCTGAGCTTATTACAGATCAAAAATATGTCCAACAACAAATTTTGCAGCAAACTATTTTTGATGCTCGAAAGGAAGTGCTGGAAATTCATATGGCAGAAAATATTGAAAAATATCTTTTGCAGATTGTCCTTGCAACTCGGCAACCTGAAAAATATGGTGATGATTTAAAACGATGGTTACAGTGGGGGGGAAGTCCTCGCGCCACTATCAGTCTTGATCGATGCTCGCGTGCACATGCCTGGATTGCTGGCAGAGATTATGTTGGACCAGAAGATGTGCAGGCAGTCGCACCAGATGTACTTCGCCATAGACTCATTCTCGATTATGAGGCAGAAGCTGAAGGGATCAACACAGAGAAAGTCGTTGGTGAATTGATCGCTCGAATTGCCGTCCCGTAAGCTCTTTATAAAATGACTTCTCCAATACAAGTCAGCGTTTCCGAATTGATTGCGCTTAATCGTAGTGTCGCGCTGTTGCGTAAACGTCCTCGTCGACCAAAAGCAACCCTGAGTGGTGACTACACCTCTGCCATTAGAGGTCGTGGTATGGAGTTTGACGAGTCGCGACTCTATCAACCTGGTGATGACATTCGTAATATGGATTGGCGGGTGACGGCACGAACTGGTAAGCCTCACACTAAGCTATTTCGTGAAGAACGCGAGCGGCCTGTTTTTGTTTGGGTGGATTATCGGGATCCTATGTTTTTTGCGACAAAAGGTGTTTTTAAATCAGTTTTTGCTGCAAAAACTGCCGCACTTATTGCATGGGATGCCACTCAACAAGGTGACCGAATTGGTGGACTTATTTTTTCTGAACAAGAGCATCACGAGCTGAAGCCAGAATCAGGAAAAAAAGGTGTGCTCCGTTTGATAAACAGATTGGTAAAAGATCCAGCTTGGAACCAAAACGCTAAAACAAAAATATTAGAAAATGATCAAGGACAAACGAGCATTAGAAAAGCGATGATGCGGCTAAATCGTTTAGTTCGTCCGGGTAGTCTTGTTTATATGTTGAGTGATTTTCGAGAGTTAGAAAATTTGCATTCGGAAATTTCTAAACTTGCTAAACATTGCGAAATTATTTTATTACCGATTCATGATCCGATAGAAGAACATTTGCCTGCAAATGGAACATTTCGTTTAAGTCATAATGATCAAGAATTGATCATAAATACGCACAACCAATCAAATCTGCAAAACTACCAGCAGCATTACCAACAGCATATCGAGTTTTTAGAACAACTTGCTGCGCGATATCGAATGCGAATGATTTCTTGTTTAACGACGGATGATCCGATCAAAATGTTAGGGAACCTTTAACTAAATCATGAACGGTCAGATTGAGTCCAAAATAATCAAATCCAGCGTTGCAAAATTGAGCAATAGAACCGCTATTGTTTATATTTTTCGTTTTGACTTTGGTTCTAAAACTGTTTCGCCCAGAAGTAATCAGAGGCCTCTTAAATAGCTATGGCGCTTGATAATCTTGAGTTGAGAGATATTCAATTACCAGATCCTGTTTCATGGTGGCCACCGGCAATGGGTTGGTGGTTTGTATTAGTGGGGATTATTTTATTTTTTATCGCGGCTATTTTTTTGTTTAAAAAATGGCAAGGAAAACGTCGTTCTGCGAAAGTACTGGCACGAATAGAGTTACAAAAAATAGAACAGGAATTTTCTGACAAACCTGATCAAAAATATCTAATTAAAAATCTTTCAACCTTGTTAAGAAGAAGTAGTTTGAGTAGTTTTCCACGGGAAGACTGTGCAGGCTTGACGGGTGAAGAGTGGCTATCTTTTCTTGACCAAGTTATGCAAGGTGAACATTTTACCAGGGGCGTGGGTAGATCTCTTATTACCGCGCCTTACGAAAAAGAAATGAATATTAATGCAGAACAATTATTGACGCTTTGTAAAGACTGGATCGAGGCACTTCCGTGATGGAGTCTAGCATCAATTTTTTTAGCGACTTACACTTTCAATGGGCTTGGGCATTCTTTTTTTTACCGCTTCCATGGCTAGTTAGAATACTATTTTCACCAGTTGAGCAGGCTCGTGATGCTGCATTACGGGTGCCTTTTCTTGAAGACTTTAAATCATTGTCTGGTGGTAGAGTAGGTGAAAAATATAGCAAACTAAAGTTTTGGTTAGCATCATTCGCATGGATATTATTGATCATTTCGGCGGCTAGACCGCAGTGGGTTGGTGAAGCAGTAGACATTCCTGTAAGTGGTCGAGATTTAATGATGGCGGTAGATCTGTCATTGAGTATGGAGCAAGAAGATTTCCAACTAAGTGGACAACTGATTAATCGTTTACAAGCCAGCAAAGTTGTTGCGGGTGATTTCATTGAACGAAGGGTAGGCGATCGGATTGGCTTAATATTATTTGGAGAACGAGCTTACTTACAAACACCTTTGACGTTTGATCGAAAAACCGTCAGAACGTTGTTGGATGAAGCAGCATTGGGTTTAGCTGGCAAATCCACCGCTATTGGTGATGCGATTGGGCTTGCGGTTAAACGTTTAAGAGAAGTCGAAAAAGAAGTGGAAGAAATCGATAAGGTTCTTATCCTACTTACTGATGGTGCAAATACCGCAGGCGTGATTGAACCATTACATGCAGCCGAACTTGCTGCACGTGAAGGTCTTAAAATCTACACGATTGGGATTGGTGCAGATGAAATGATCGTTCGTAGTTTATTTGGATCGAGACGCGTTAACCCTTCGCGCGATCTGGATGAAAAAACATTAACCGCTATTGCAGAAAAAACCGGTGGAAAATATTTCAGAGCTCGAGATACACAAGAGCTGACAAAAATATATTCAATACTTGATGAGCTTGAACCCGTTGAACACGATCCAGAACAATTTCGTCCGAAGAAAGCACTTTTTTATTGGCCTGCAGGCATTGCATTATTATTAGCTATGGTTGTTTTACTATTATGAATTTTGCGGATTATTCCTGGGTAACATTTTCATGGACTGAATTTCACTTCCTCAGACCTTGGTGGTTTTTAGTCTTAATTCCCCTGATTCTATTTGTCTGGAGAATGACGACGCATGTTTTAAATCCAAAGAATTGGACAGGTATTATCGATGAAGCATTACTACCCTATGTTTTGGTTGATAGAGATGTTGGTTTAAGAAGTTGGCCGAAATGGTTGCTCGGTTTTGTTGGTTTGTTATCAATTACGGCGCTTGCAGGGCCAGTTTGGGAGCAGTTACCACAACCAGTTTATCGTAATGAATCAGCCTTAGTTATTGCACTTGATCTTTCGCGATCTATGGATGCGGCAGATCTAAAACCAAGTCGACTTACTCGAGCGCGATTCAAAATTGCTGATTTATTGAGGCAACGAAAAGAAGGACAAACAGCGCTCATAGCTTTTGCCAGTGAAGCTTACGCAGTTACGCCATTGACGGATGATACAGATACAATTTTGTCCCAAATGAAAGCCCTCACAACCGACATTATGCCGCAACAAGGTAGTCGCGTTGACAGAGCAATGTTAAAAGCGAATGAGTTGTTAAAGCAAGCAGGTGTTCGTTCTGGTGATATTTTATTGATCACCGATGCGGTGAATTCTGAAGAGGATTTTACTGTTGCTGCTTATATAAAAAAATCTGGGCATCGTGTTTTTGTTTTTGGAATTGGAACAAAGGAAGGTGCTCCAATTCCTGATCGGAAAGGTGGTTTTTTTACAGATGATTCAGGGAATATTGTATTACCGGGTTTAGAAGAATCATCCTTACAAAGAATTGCTGAAAAAGGAAATGGGTTTTACCAGAGATATACCGAAGATGATCAAGATGTGAATCGTTTGATACAACGTTTAGAAAAAATATCGGTTTCTAGTAAACAGGCAAAAACAGAAGTAGAAGAATCAGAATTAAAGTCTGATCAATGGATTGAACAAGGTCCCTGGTTGTTGTTATTAATTATACCCTTTGCGGCTTTGATTTTTCGTAAAGGATATTTATTGATTCTGGTTTTCTGTATGACCGGTTTTCCGACTACACAGGAGGCGATGGCAGAAGATGCGCCTGATCGAGATTTATGGAAACGTCCTGATCAAAAAGCCGAAGAGTTTTTTCAAGCAGGTGAAAATAAAAAAGCCGCTGAACTTTTTGAGGATAAAAAATGGAAGGGAAGTGCGCAATATAAAGCTGGTGAATATGAAGCTGCGTTAGAAAGCTGGCAAGATTTTGAAACGGCTGATGATTTATATAATAAAGGTAATGCCTTGGCGAAAATGGGCCAGCTTGAACAAGCGTTAGAGTCTTACAAAAAAGCCATACAGCAACTGCCTAATTTTGAGAATGCACAATATAATTATGATCAGGTTAAAAAAGCATTAGAAGAACAGCAGAAACAACAAAAAGATCAAAATGGAGATCAAGAGAGCGATCAAAAGAAAGAATCTGAAGAGGGTGGTGGTAGTGAAGAAGAAAAAGGTGAAAGCTCAGAACCAGAAAGCGACTCAGAAAAAGATCAAAAAGATTCGTCTGAGAATGAAAAAAATGATGAGGAATCTGATCAGAAAAAAGATCCCGGTGAGCAAGAGGGTGAACAATCAGGCCAAGATAAGTCTGGTGGACAACAGCAAGGTGACGATCAAACTAATAGCGATCTAGAACAAATGCAACAAGGTCAGGAAAATGACTCGATGGACAGTGAACAGCAGCAGGCGGCAGAAGCAGCTTTGAGAGCTATCCCGGATGATCCTGGTGGTTTGTTGCGCCGGAAATTCAAGTATCAATATCAGCAGCAAGAGGTTCAAAGCGAAGAGGCACAGCAATGGTGAGACGATTATATAAAACGATAGCAATCTTCCTGATGTTTGCAGGAATGTTCAGCGTTGTCCATGCAGCGAATATTAAACTGACAGTTGATCGCGATGTTGTTTCACTTAGCGATTCGGTGACATTATTTTTCCAAGCAACGGGTGCAGTTGATGATGATCCCGATCTTGCACCGTTAGAGAAAAATTTTACTATCTTAGGCAAACAGCAACGTAGCAATCTTTCTATTATTAACGGTAAGCGCAGCAGTAGTAAGGAATGGCTGGTCGAGGTTGTTGCAAAACGGGAAGGTGAATTAATTATCCCTGCAATTAATTTTGGGAAAGACCAAAGCCCTGCTGCAAAAGTGGTTGTAACCAGTGAAGCTGTAGCGACGAATCAAGGCAAAGATGATCAAGAAGTATTTATTGAAGTGGAGATTTCTTCTCAACAAACATGGGTACAGTCGCAGGTTATTTTTACGATCAAATTATTCCGCGCAGTGAATACATTTAATTCAAGTTTGTCTGAAGCAAAAATTAATGGTGGACAAGTTATTGTCGAAAAACTCGAAGATCGCCAGTTTGAGACATCTCGAAATAATAAGCGCTATGCGGTTTTACAACGACGCTACGCATTGTTTCCACAGGCAAGTGGCAAATTTACCATAGATCCTATTGTTTTTAGCGGTCAGATTAGCCAACGTTCTCGACAACTTTTTGATGCATTTGGACGCAGCGGTCAGACTATAAAACGTTTTTCACGCGCGATTGAATTGGACATCAAGCCTGTTCCTAAAGCTTTTTCGGGTGATACCTGGTTGCCTGCCCAGAAATTAGAAATTAATGAAAAATGGATGAAGGACAACCTTGAACTTATCGCCGGTGAACCCGTTACCCGAGTAATAATTGTTAAGGCGAAAGGGTTGACCTCAGAGCAATTACCCGAAATTAATGTAAAAGATCTTGATGATTTTAAAATCTATCCCGACCAACCGGAATTACATAACCAGACTAGCCGCGATGGTGTGCTAGGTATCCGTCAGGAAAAAAGTGCTGTCATTCCAAATACAGCGGGTGAGTATGTTCTACCCGCGATCAAGCTTCCATGGTGGAATACACAAACAGGTGAAATGGAACTGGCAGAGTTACCTGAACGTGTGATCAATGTACTTCCTGCAGAGAACCAAGTTGGGGAACAGGCGACAAATGCTGTAACACAAAACGCCACAACAAATGTTGAACAATCTGAACATAAAAATGAATTTGATCATCCTACGACAGAATCTTCAACTATAAGTATTGAAGAAACAGATAGTTCATTGACGAATCGAGGATATTGGCCCTGGATTTCCTTATTTCTTGTAATAGGATGGCTGATAACGATATTCGTGTGGTGGAATCGCAGTCGTAGTACTACTGCGTCGGATATTGAAATAGCTTCGCTGAATCGATCAAAAGGTTCTGATGCGACACCTCGTAGTATTCTTAGAACGCTTAGAGAAGCTGTCCATAGCAATGATTCTGTTGCCACTAAAAATGCAATTTTAATTTGGGCAGAAACAATCTGGAAAGAAAATACTCCCAAAAACCTGGCCGATCTTGCTGCTCTTTGTGAACAGCCGCTTTCTGATCAATTAATGTTACTGAGTCGTCACATATATGGTGGTGGCGAACAGAATTGGGATGGAGAACAACTGTTAATTGCTATCGAGAATTTTGCTGGATCAAAACAGCAATCCTCTTCAAACGATCAAATTCAACTACAACCACTACACAATATTTAAGGTTTAAAGGGCAGTGAACGACATATACTGACGATAGTGTTGTAGACTAGAACTGTGTATTTAAACAGCTGGTGAGTACCGATGAGTAAATGTAATTTTAGTTTTATAGCGTTGTTGTATTTGATCGCTTTATCGGGTTGTCAGTCGATTCCGGCAACAGAAAAAGCGGACATTGATAGCGACGTTTGTGTTGGTGATCCTGTTGTTGTGGATGATCCTGATAATTCGGTTGATTTGGAAGAAATGGCGAAACAGGCGGATTGTCCTTAAGGATTGATCTTGAATAAACAATTGGCATTGTTTAACCATGTTTTTCGGGCCCATGTTATATAAAACTATGTATTGCTTTTTTACTATTTTAGGTACTTGATTTTGATCGTCTGATCCCAACTAGTCCCAAAACTGCTGAACCGAACAACCAAATTGCTGCGGGGACGGGGACTGCTGATGGTGCAATATCAACTGATAGGGCTGATAGGCCACTCACACCATTCGTTGTATTATTACCATTATCTGTACCACCCTTCGTTAAATCATAAGTGAAGTTGTAGATGGTATTTTCAGTCAATGTTAGTGCCTGTGATACTGAAGATGTCTCCTGCGATGGTTTCATTCCCTGCTGAGTAACCCAGCAACTGGGCATCTCCACCAGTAACAACAAGGTTAAAAGAAGTCAGGTTGAATTGGCTATTCGCATTGCCCGTTGTTCTGGCGCCAAAAAGTAGCTGACCACTTTCAAAACGAAAAAAGTTGGAAGTACTCGGTGCTGAAAGTGTGTATGTAATCCCTGAATCCGAAAATGATAGTACTGGATCCCCTACAGTATAATTACCGTCAGTAACGCCTGAAAAATCAAATAAAATTGCATTTGCTGAAAAAGAGATTACAAATAGCATTGGAGTTATGAAAATTTTCATTAGTTTGTACATTGTTTGATATCTCCTTGTTAAGATTTTCTGAAATTTATAAATGATCTTAAATCACTTCTAAAGCCTGTTATATTTTCTTCGTATATTATACAAGCAATTATTATGCCATTCATGTTAATTGTATGTAAATCAATAGCATGCATATTTTCTGTTGGTTTTTTACTCTGAAAAAGGCTAAATTATGCTACCTTTCAACGACACTTTTTTTATTTTTTGTTGCGAAAATAAATATAACTATTTGATAAATAAAGTAATATTTAGAATTTGAAGATTTAGCTTTCTTGTCTCGGTTCTCTTGAAAGTAATGTTTCTACCGCTTCTCTTGGGGTGCACTTACCTTTTAGTAAACGGGTAACCTGGTTTGTGATGGGCATTTCAATATGATTCTTTTTCGCAAGCTCTGCAACTTCATTAGCGGTTCTAGCACCTTCGACGACTTGCCCAATCGCGTCGACTGCTTCTTCAATAGATTTGCCTTCAGCTAACAATAATCCAAAGCGGCGATTTCGTGATTGGTTATCGGTGCAGGTCAGAACGAGATCACCAAATCCTGCAAGACCCATAAAGGTTTCTGGCTGACCACCCATTGAGACACCTAACCTTGTCATTTCAGCCAGGCCACGTGTTATAAGGGCTGCACGGGTATTTGCGCCAAAGCCAAGGCCATCTGTAATGCCTGCGGCAATCGCCATCACGTTTTTTACCGCACCACCAATCTCAACCCCGATCAGATCCTGGCTTGCATAGGCGCGAAAGGATTTACGATGAAAGCGGTTGATCAAATCATCAAGAAATTTCTGATTTTTCGAAGCAATGGTAACTGCTGTGGGGAGATTTGATCCAACTTCTGCGGCAAAACTGGGGCCCGATAAAACGGCGATCGGTACATCTTTCCCAAGGATTTCTTCAATGATTTCATGCACCAGCATTTGAGTTTCTGGTTCAATTCCTTTACATGCCCAAACAATTCTTTTGTCGTTAACTGACGACAGATCTACAATTTTTTTAAGGAAAGGTCTAAGTGCTTTGCAAGGCAGGCCGATCAAAATATCCTTAGTATCTTGCAGATAGGGATCTATATTGACAACGGGGGTTAAATCAGTGGGGAAGACTACATCCGGAAGGTATCGATTATTTTTGTGATCATCGATCAACTCTTTCATGTGGGTAGCATCACGCCCCCAGAGGAATGTGGTTTGATCATTTCGTGCCGATGCAATAGCGAGTGCGGTTCCCCACGAACCGGCACCGGCGACCAAGATTGGCTCAGACATTTACTGAATATTTTGTTGTCGACGAGCTAATTCTTGCTGGTAGACAGCATCAAAATTAACCGGGTTAAGCAATAGTGGCGGGAAGCCGCCACGGATAACTAGATCAGAAACTGTTTCTCTAGCATAAGGGAACAGGATGTTAGGGCAAGCGGTGGCTGCAACTTGTGCTAATTGTTCTTCTGTAAATCCGTCAAGTAGGAAGATACCGGCTTGTTTAACTTCTACAAGATAGACTGTTTTTTCTTCGAGTTTGACGGTAACCGTAATTGTCAAAGTGATTTCATGCATGCCTTTTTCTAAATTCTTAGATTCATTGTGCATTTGTAAATCGACTTGTGGTTGAGCTTGTTCCATGAAGATTTCTGGCGTATTTGGAGCTTCAAAAGACAGATCTTTCACATAGATTTTTTGCATTGCCAGTTGTGGTCCCTGGGATTGTTTTTCATCGACCATAATTTAGTTTTCCTTGTTATTTCGTATTTTTTATTTACTTAACCGAGATTATCTTACCGGGTTTAACATCCTCCAAAGGATTTTAGTCTAATAAATTCAGGATATTTATGCGATCATGTTGCCAGTGGTAAGCTTGCGTGTTTCCAGTTATCTATACCGCCTTTTAAACGGTACAGATTTTCGAAACCCATTTTTTTAAGACTCGCAATAGCGACATTAGTCGCGGTGCCCGTTTTACAGCATATGATAATGGGTCGATCACGGAGCTTTTCTAACTCAGCAGTTCGAATTTCGAACTCTGAGTAGGGAATATTTGAGGCATTAAGAATATGGCCTTCCGAGAATTCATCTGAAGATCGGATATCAACAACGACGGCGTTTTCGCGATTTAATAAGCGGGTTGCTTCAGATGGATCGACGGAGCTTGCACCTTGTGCAACATCGTCAAGCAAGTTTTTAATCAACAAGGTTAAGATGACAACAAAGAGTACTGAAAGTACCATATGGTTTGTCACAAATTCAGAGAATTGTTCCATTAATGTAATATTCCTTTGGAAAAATTTAAATTTATTTTTGAACGAGCAGCGTGATATTGACTCGGATATACTAAAAATAGCAAATGCCCAAGCGCCAAACACGTAAGCCCTACATGATACACTAGAGACAGTGCCTAATTATATAACGAGTTCATTTTTAATTTAACTGCATGCAGATCAAAAACAGGCCTATTATTCTCATAATTATGGACGGATGGGGTTATAGTGAATCGACCACCTATAACGCCGTTCATAGTGCTAATAAACCAGCTTGGGATGACTTTTGGTCCATCTATCCACATATGCTTTTGCGATGTTCTGGTGTTGACGTTGGGCTACCCGAAGGGCAAATGGGTAACTCAGAAGTGGGTCATATGCATATGGGGGCAGGTCGGATTATTGAGCAGGACTTTACCCGGATCAAAAACGCGATCGAAGATGAAAGTTTTTTTGAAAATGAAACGCTGATCAAAACTTTCGATCAACTCAAAAAAGATGGCAAGGCACTGCATCTGCTTGGTCTACTATCATCCGGTGGTGTTCATAGTCATGAAGATCATATTCTAGCGATGATCGAACTTGCGGCTTCGCGTGGTCTGGAAAAGATCTATCTACATGGTTTTCTTGATGGGCGTGATACTGCACCTAAAAGTGCGGCTGATTCTATACGTCTCGTCCACACAAAATTCACTGAGCTGGGAGTCGGGCGCATCGCTTCTTTAGTGGGCCGTTCTTTCGCAATGGATCGGAATAACAATTGGGATAAAACAAAAATTGCCTATGAGCTAATTGTAGATGGTGAATCGGAGTATATAAGTGCTGATCCTTTTATCGCACTTGATATGGCGTATGAGCGTGGTGAAACTGATGAGTTTGTCGAAGCGACTGCTATTATTCCAAGACGTAGCAAACTGGCTCGAGTTGAAAACGGTGATGCCGTTGTCTATCTTAATTATCGTGCTGATCGCGCAAGACAATTGACAAGGCCTTTTATCGATAAAAAATTCAAATTTTTTGAGCGGCAACGACAACCGCAACTATCTTCATTTGTTTCATTAACGCAGTACAGCGCGGATTTTGATATCCCAGCTGCATTTCCACCACACGAGCTGAAAAATAGTTTCGGAGAATATATTTCCGAACTTGGGTTAAGACAATTGCGTATCGCTGAAACGGAAAAATACGCACACGTCACTTTCTTTTTTAATGGTGGTGAAGAGCGAGTTTATGAAGGTGAAGATCGTGTCCTAGTTCCTTCGCCTCATGTTGCAACCTATGATGAGAAACCGGAGATGAGCGCTCAAGCAGTGACTGATCGAATGGTTGAGGCGATTTATGGGCTCAAATATGACGCGATTATTTGTAATTTTGCTAACTCAGATATGGTAGGTCATACCGGTAATTTTGAGGCTGCAGTAAAAGCAGTTGAAACAGTGGATTCTTGTATTGATCGCGTAGTAGCTGCTGCACAGTCTATTGGTGGTGAGATTTTGATCACAGCCGATCATGGTAATGCCGAACAGATGCGTAGCGTTGCGACTAAAATGGATCGCGGGATCCCGTATACCTCACATACGACGAATGTTGTACCTTTGGTTTATATAGGTCGTCCCGCCTCAATGATAAACTCAGGTTCTTTAACTGATTTGACTCCAACGATGTTGTATTTAATGGGCATTGATATTCCATCAGAAATGACAGGGACACCGTTGGTAAAACTTGAATCGGACTCAGATTCACAGATGAAAGAATCAGGTGTGAAACGTGGTCGTTTAGCCAGGTTGATGAGATAAATTAATAAACCCGATCGATTTAGTCGCTCTGTTAAACTGCTTTGGCAAATCTATAGATGAAGGATCGGTTATACTTAAAACTCTAATAATTAATAGTATTTATGAAAATTTCCCAAATAAAAGAAAGTTCTTTTCAAAAAGGGTTAGCTGTACTCTTTTCTGTAGTAATTTTTATGCCATTAGCTCTTACGCCATTAGTTCAGGCAGAGCCAATAGCTGAACCTTCTGTAAAAGCGAAAAAAAGCACCGCTGAATTAGAGGCTTTGCTTGAACAAATTCAAAAGATTAAAAAAGAAATTGATCAGGGGCGTAGTCAGTCAAGCGAGTTGAGAAAACAACTCGAAAAAAGTGAGGTTGAGATCGAAAAGGCGATTAAGGCTAACAAGGAACTGGATGAACAGATCCGAAAAAAAAATGAAGCTTTAGAAGCACTGGAAAAAGAACAAGAAGTTAAAGTCGATATTTTTAATCAACACAAGGTTTTTTTGAGTGAGCAGATACGTGTTGCGTATATAAATCAAAATCAGAGTGTGATGAAACTGGTTCTAAATAATGAGGATCCAGCAATACGAAGTAGAAACCAGGTTTACCATCAGTATTTTTCAAAGGCAGGATCAGAAAAGATTGAACAGATCGGTAAGCAACTCGAAGAGATTGAAAATTTAAAAAAGATAGCTGCCTATGAGACAGAGCAGTTGCGTATTTTAAAAGTATCTCAGCAACAAAGTCTGCAAGCAGTTGAACAGAAAAAACAACAGCGAGAATTGATTATAGCCAACCTGGATACAGAACTTTCTGGTAAGGATGCAAGATTAAATCGAATGAAACAGGATAGTGCTAATTTAAGTGAACTGATCGTATCACTTAATAAAGCAGCCAGATTAGTAAAGCTGGAAAAATTGAAACTTAGTCGGTCATTTTCCAACTTGAAAGGAAAGTTAAAATGGCCATCTTCTGGAGCGATTGCTCATCGTTATGGAACCTCTCGTAACGGAAGCTCTCTAAACTGGAAGGGAATGCTGATCAATTCACCCTTTGGCTCAGATGTAAGAGTGATTAGCAACGGGCAAGTTATCTTTTCGGGATGGTTCCAAAATCTCGGTAAATTGATCATTGTAGATCACGGCCAGAATTATATGAGTTTGTATGGTCATAATAGTGAACTGTTCAGATCGGTAGGTGATAAAGTGAAAACTGGCGAACTTATTGCAAGTGTTGGAGACAGTGGTGGCCGAAAAAACAGTGGTTTGTATTTCGAAATACGTCAAAAAGGCATCGCTGTGAATCCGTCCATATGGTGTAAAAGGCCAATTTAAACAAGCATCTTCTTGAGATGCGGAGTATACGAATGACTAAATCAGTACTTATAAAAGCATTATTACTTTCTTTGTTAGTGAGTTTTACTTCTGTACATGCAGCAGGGTCCACAGAACAAGCTCAGTCACAAAATGTAGGTGGCAAGTCTAGTCTTCCCCTAGATGAAATCAGAACATTTACTGAAGTTTTCCAAAAAATCAAAGACGATTACGTCGAAGAAGTTGATGAGAAAACACTGTTGAAAAATGCCATAAAGGGCATGCTGGCAGGGCTTGATCCGCATTCAAACTATCTTGATACCAAGGCTTATGAAGGTCTGCAAGAAGGAACGACGGGCGAGTTTGGTGGGTTAGGGATAGAAGTTGGGATGGAGAATGGCTACGTTAAAGTGATTTCACCCATCGATGATACGCCAGCTTATCGTGCCGGACTGCAAGCCGGTGATCTGATCATTAAGATGGACAACGCGCCGGTTAAAGGTATGGATCTCAATGATGCGATCAAGTTGATGCGCGGCAAAGTGGGAACCAAAATCAATTTAACGATTGTAAGAGAAGGAACAAATGGTCCTTTCGACGTGATTGTCATCAGAGATATTATTACCGTTAAAAGTGTTAGAAGTAGAACATTAGAAGACGAATTTGGTTATGTGAGGATCTCAAGTTTTCAATCACACACAGGTGATGATTTGATTAAAGCTTTGGAAAAATTGAAAAAAGAAAATGGAAATAAATTAAAAGGAATTGTGCTAGATCTGCGTAATAATCCTGGTGGATTATTAGGCGCAGCAGTTTCGGTCTCAGATAGCTTTTTAACCAATGGTTTGATCGTATATACACAAGGTCGTTTAGAGAATTCGGAACTTCGATTTAATGCAAAACCATCTGCTATCCTAGGTGAGACACCGTTGGTAGTGTTAGTGAATGGTGGTTCAGCATCAGCTTCGGAAATTGTGGCAGGTGCTTTGCAAGATCATCGACGTGCTGTGATTATGGGTTCGCCTACTTTTGGTAAAGGTTCTGTTCAAACAGTTCTGCCAATGAAAAATGACACTGCAGTAAAACTGACTACTGCTCGATATTACACACCATCAGGTCGATCGATTCAGGCGGAAGGAATTCAGCCAGATGTTGTGATTGAGCGTTTGCGTCTCGAAGAAGTATCCGGCCCAAATTTACAGATAAAAGAAAAAGATCTTACAGGTCATCTTACACAAGGTGATAATGAAGGTGAACAAAAAACGATGAAAGAGAAAAAGCAATCTTTGGCTAAAGAAGATTATGAATTATATGAAGCTTTAAACATGTTAAAAGGTCTAGCCTTATTGAAAAAATGAATCGATTTTTATCAAGAATACTTTTTAGCCTGATCTTCGGATCAGGCTTTTTTATAAGTGCAGAGTTATTTGCAGAGGAACCTGTGATTGCGATAATCATTGATGATATTGGCTGGCGAAAACAGGATGATTTACGTGCATTGGAACTTCCTGGTGCGGTAACTTACTCAGTACTTCCACAAACGTCGAATACAGCTTTTATGTCTGAAAAAGCACGTGAAAAAGGTAAGGAAATTATGTTACATATTCCGATGGAAGCAAATAAAGATAATCATTTATTAGGTCCTGGTGCTTTGACTTCGGATATGAGTAAAGAGGAATTTATTGCAACGCTAGAAACGAATTTTCAATCCGTACCTGATGCGATCGGGATTAATAATCATATGGGCAGTTTGTTAACCAATCACAAACTTTCCATGCATAGATTAATGAATGCGATGAAGCGTCCAAACACACCTTTTTTCGTTGATAGTAAAACCACAGGATCTACTTTGGCTGGTGATGTTGCCGAAATATATGGCATTGCAAGTACGAGAAGAGATGTATTTCTCGATAATGAAAAAGATGAAAAAAGTATTCGTGATCAGTTTCAAAAACTGGTGAAAATTGCTAAGCAAAAAGGTTCTGCTTTGGCGATTGCACATCCTCATAAAGAAACAACAGAAGCATTAAAAACATTATTAACTGATCTGAAAAGTTTTGGTGTTAAATTAATCCCAATGTCAGAATTTATGCATTATAGAGATGCAAAGAACTATGAATGGCATGAATCATCTCCGTTAACAAAGATAAAGAATTGATCGTTTGGATATGTTTAAAGTGGGCGCTGATTGATATTGCTTGCAGATGAAGGAAAAGAGTTATTTTTAGTAGAAGGTAAATCTGCAGGAAGTACGTTACGACGAGTAATTGAATATTATAATCAGAAGAGTGTTCAAGAAGTTCTAGCTTTGCAGGGTAAGCTGATTAATGTACCTAAAGCTTCGCCAGAAAAAGTAGTTGTAGATTTAGAGTGTAAAAAGATCATTGAAATACTTTCATGTGGTGTGAAAGATAGTTGTCATCCTGAAAAAATAAAATACTCTTGTATTTTGATCTTATCTGATCCAGATTTAGATGGTACTCATTCACGCGCTTTGCTTCTAACACTGTTTAATATTTACTTTCGACCCTTGGTCGATGTTGGGTTGATTTCAGTTATTATTCCACCACTTTTCCGTCTTACTCTAAAGCCGGCACTAAGTAAATCAGAAGAGCACTATCATTATGCGTGGAATGAGCAAGAACGTGATCAAATAAAAAAAGATAGTGAGGGTATAGTTTCAGTTACGCGGTTTAAGGGTATCGCACAGTTTTCGCAACAAGAATGTTTACGATTATTTTTGGATCCTGAGACGCGAAAGAAAATTAATTTAAGCTGAAAATCAAAAAAACAGAACATAATAAAAATAGAATGGAGAAAAAATAATTAAAAAACTCTCTCAAAAATCATTTGTATTATTAGCTGGAATCATGAGTCTTATCTTAACGATGGGCATAGCGCGTTTTTCTTATACGCCGCTGATACCTGTGATGCTAGAACAAACTTTGCTTTCAGATTTTAGTGCAGGGTTACTCGCTATGTTTAATTATCTTGGTTATTTCTGTGGCGTGCTGATTGTCGCGTCAGTGAGTGATCTTGTGTTCAAAGATCGGTTGTATAGAATTGGACTCATCATTGCGGTTGTCACAACCTTTGGAATGGCTATCGCTGAAAACATGATCGTCTGGTCTGTAATGCGTTTTCTAGCTGGTTTTAGTAGTGCTGCAGGATTGATGATTGGTTCGGGTCTGATTCTAAATTGGTTAATGCGCCATAACTATCGTAGTGAACTTGGCGTGCATTTTATGGGAATTGGACTTGGGATTGCTATCACCGCAATAGCTGTCGATTTGATGATCGGAAATCTCGGTTGGCGTAGCCAATGGATGATTTTCAGCATTATTGGAGTTCTACTTGCGATTCCTGCATGGTGTTGGTTGCCACGACCAGAGAATGGATTGGTAACATTAACCGGAGAAAAACTGCAAGATAAACCACCTTCGAAACGTTTCACGCGTTTGATGCAATACGCCTATTTTTGTGCTGGTTTTGGTTATGTTATTAGTGCGACTTTTATTGTTGCGATTGTTGAACGACAACCAACTTTATCGGGGCAAGGTGAATTTGTTTGGTTGATTTTGGGGTTGACGGCAATCCCAGCTGTCGTTATTTGGGATCGTGTCGCGAGAGTGACTGGAACGCTTGATGCTTTATTGATTTGCTACCTACTTCAAATAATTGGAATTGGCTTGCCATTGATAAATGATGGTTTAGAAGTGGTGCTCATTAGTGCAGTACTTTATGGTGCAACCTTTGTTGGGATTGTTAGTTTAGTCTTAACAATAGCTGGAAAATTTTACCCAACTAAGCCTGCAAAATTAATGGCGAAAATGACGATTAGCTACGGTATTGCACAAATCGCAGGTCCGTTTTTAGCTGGGTTGCTTGCAGAAAATAGTGGTCACTATCAAGGCGGATTAACGCTTGCCGTGATCATAATGATGATTGGAACTATGATCTTGCTTTTTGTTCGTTATGTAGAAAAAAATACTGTTGATGTGCTTGATGAAAAGAATTAAATTGAGTCTTAATAAATTAATCTTGTGAATTAATTTAGCAACACATTTGTACCTGGACCTAAAGGCCAACCAAGATAAATCCAAAGCAAAAGTAGAACTGACCATCCAAGCAAAAATGCGATCGAATAAGGTAGCATCATCGCAATGATTGTCCCTATTCCGATATCTTTTTTATATTGTTGTGCAAAGGCGACAACAACACCAAAATAGGGCATTAAAGGGGTGATTATGTTGGTACTACTGTCTCCAATTCTATAGGCGACTTGTGTTGCTTCAGGAGTGATACTCGAAAGCAGAAACATCGGGATAAATATGGGGGTGATTAACGCCCATTTTGCAGATGCGCTACCGATAAATAAATTAATGAATGCGGCCATAAGAATAAATGCAATAAGCAAAGAGGATGATTTTAGTTCGAGTGTAGAAAGCAGACTTGCACCGTTGATTGCAATGATAGAACCAAGATTACTCCAGGAAAAATAGCTGACAAATTGAGCGGCAAAAAACATCAACACTAAATAACTTGCCATCGTTGCCATATGTTTTTCCATACCAACTACAAACTCACTTGTGTGTTTGTAGTGACCGCTGACTTTTCCAAAAAGTATGCCAGCAACTGCTGCGTAAATAGCAATAATAGTCACAATGCCTTTGATAAAAGGAGAATGTAAAATACTCTGTGATACTTGATCACGAAGAACACCACTTTCGGGAATTAGAGCTAATAACAATAAACCGATAAAAAGCAGCGTAAAGACACCAACTGCTTTAAGAGCAGACTTTTCTTTTGTAGGTAAATTTTCAAGAGTTGCTTTTGTAAGATCGGAATTCATTTCTGATTTTGTCCAGCGTGGACTAACTACGTGTTCCGTAATCTAGGTTGCAATAATGGTGACAAAAAAAGTTGAAGCAAAAATAAAATAATAATTCCCTGCGGCACTAACCTGATAATCTGTTTGAATAAGTGAAGCTGCTTCTGTCGAAATACCTGCAAGAATTGCATCTAAAGGACCAATTAATAAATTTGCGCTATAGCCTCCTGAAACACCGGCAAACGCGGCAGCAATTCCAACGATGGGGTGTCGACCAACACTTTGAAATATAAGCGCTGCTAGTGGGATCAAAACCACGTAACCAGTATCAGCAGCCAGACTGGATAAAACACCGGCAAGAACAATGGTAAAGGTTAATAATGTCTCTGGAGTTTTTAAAACAGTTGCACGGAGAAGCGCACTTAATAAGCCGGAATGTTCGGCAACACCAATACCCATGATAGCGACGAGTACTGTTCCAACAGGTGCAAACGTTACAAAATTTTTGACCGTCTCGGAGAGTATTCGATGCAATCCATCAAGGCTAATCAAATTGACAGTTTGGATTGTCTGTTTTGTTATTGGATGAACTGCATTAAGACCGAGAGCACTAAGAATTGCAGATGCAAAAAGAATGATCCCACAGAGGATCAAAAATAAAACGGTTGGATGCGGAAGACGATTGCCAGCATTCTCAATAAAATCGAGTAGCGAAGCTAGTCTCATGCTTTATGAATTTGTAATATTTTTTTCCATAAAAAACATATTACCCTGATAGCCGAAGTTTTCATAAGCTTGTCTTGCGATCTTATTATGTTGCAATACTTCCAGTGTCATTTTGCAACAGCCTCGTTCTTTTGCTAAAGCTTCAATAGCTAAAAACAGTTTTCTCGATAAGCCTTTTCCTCGGTACCCATTTATAACATAAACATCGTGTATATTCATGATCGGTTTACATTGAAAAGTAGAAAAATTTTCTATCGCGTTTAACAAACCGACGGGTTTATTTTCATCAAATGCTAAAAAAGAAAAAAAGTCTGGACGATTTTTGATCGAAGCTACAAGATTATTTTTGGTATAAGTCGATAATTCTTTACTGCCACCCATTTGATCCATCGCATATTCATTTAGCAATAAAACCAGCGATTCGGCAAGTGAAGAATTATCTAGATCACTTGCAATTACCTGAATCGACATATTAATTATCCGTGTACAAATTTCTGCGTCGACAAAATGAAACCAGAATATAACGCGTACCTTTGGTTGTTGGTCTGCCACCGTGAGGGTGTGTGATGCAAGGAAAGAGGGAACAATAACCCCCTTTAGGGTTGGCTAATATTTGTTGCCGCGAAAACCAGGTTCCACCACCCTCAAATTCTGTATTAAGACCAACTGTAAAAGTGTAATCAGCATAATCCTGATGAATGGATAGAAGTTGCTGATCTTCAGAACGGTAACGTGCCATAAAACTTTCTTCCATCATCATTTCACGCCAGCGTTGTCCTTCTAAACGCCATAGTTTTCTAGCTAAAGGATGGCAAAATTCTTCCAGTACCTTGTGGTACATTTCGTCTAGACCTAACTCTGTGAGCAGAACATCAGTAGTAGGGTAAAACTCATGTCTTTTGGTGGTCCAGAGATTACCTTCTTCGACCTTAGCAATAATCTCTTCGCAAAAAGCATCAGTAAATAAAGGAAAGTGATAAATTTCTGGCCCAAGCTCTTCAACCATCAATTCATATTCTTGTGTTCTTGTACCAGGTGCAATGTATTTTTCACTCCAAGCTTTCCAGTTGTCTCCCCACGAGGCGAGAGTAATATTTTCCATAATCATGTCTTCCGTGACTTATTAACATATTCAATAAAAACTCTATCGTAGTTGAAAGTTAGTTTCAATATTATGTCTCTGTCCTCGTTGCTTTGTGTCTTATTGTTTTCAAGAAGATAACATTTTATTACATTGATCGGCAAAAGCTCGGTAGATAAGCTTCAATGACGCTTATTTAGTATTCATTTAGTTAACGGGTGATAGCGTCAATATTGTGTTAATAAGAATATGCTGAGGGAGGTATAAAATGACAGATCTAATAAGTAAAATAACGGGTTTTTTAGGCGAAGCAGGTTCAGGTGCGCTTGGGCATGCACTCATAGGGTTAGCAATTCTCATTGTTGGTCTAATTGTTGTTAAGTTCATCACCGAAATTTTTCGGTGCTTATTATCAAGCTCTTCTTTTCTAAAACACACAACAGATGATGGAATGGTAACTGACTTCACCGGCCCAATCTCATCACTTATCAAAGCAATATTGACAATTTTTGTACTGATGGCTGTACTACAACATTTTGGTTTTACAGATGTGCTTGATCCATTAAAAGCAATGTTAGAGCAGTTTATGGGTGCAATACCAAATATGATCGGCGCTGGCGTAATTGCTTATGCTGGTTGGATTATCGCTAAGATTGTTTCGCAATTTGTTGGCGTTGGGTTGACTAAAATTGGTGATCAAATTGCAGAACGAACGGGCAATTCTGATCTAAAAATATCATCCTTTGGTAGTGCTTTTATTTTCGGTGGTATTTTATTACCGATAATTGTCAGCGCGCTTGGTGTGCTAGATATTCTTGCTATTTCTGAGCCTGCATCCGCAATGATCGAAAAATTGATGGTGGTAGTACCGAATATGATTGGTGCTGCAGTAATTTTATTAGTCGCCTATTTTGTTGCAAAGTTTGTCGTATATATGTTGTCGGGTTTACTCGAAGGCATGGATATTAATTCGGTACCTGAAAAAATGGGCATCGCAGGAATGTTCAGTGAGAGCTTCACACCAACTAAATTGATTGGTGGATCAATCATGTTCTTTTCAATGCTGACAGCTTCAACAGCCGCGGTTAATGTTCTGGAAATTGACGTGATTTCAAATAACTTCAGTAAAGTACTAGAATTTGGTGGGATATTGGTAGGCGGTGTGATCTTGATAGTAGGGAATTTCCTAAGCTCAATGGCACATCAAAAATTGACTGCGTCTGGTAACGCCGGTCTAGCCAACATTAATTTTTAACTCAATTCGCCAAGACGGAAGAAAATGAAAAGTACACTCTACTATATTCTTGATCCAATGTGTTCGTGGTGTTGGGGCTTTCGGCCAGTTTTTTCTGCGCTATTGGATCTATTACCCGAGCAGTTCGAAGTCAAATACATCATGGGTGGTCTCGCTCCAGATTCTGATCAGGCAATGCCTGACGAAACCAGAACTTATATCCAAAAGCAATGGCGTTTAGTGGCCGATAAAACAGATGCAGAATTTAATTGGGATTTCTGGACAGAATGCATACCGAGCCGTTCCACATATCCAGCTTGTCGCGCTGTTATTACTGCAGGACTACAAGGAAAAGAAAATATTCCAAAAATGATTGAAGCGATTCAGCAAGCTTATTACTTGGAAGCGAGAAATCCATCTGATTTCAGTACACTAATCACCTTAGCTGATAAACTTAATCTTGATAGTGATAGATTTAAGCAAGATATCGTATCTTCAAAAATAGAACAGTTGCTTCAGCAAGATTTTGCAACACGCAGACTGTTCGCAGTGAATAGTTTTCCTACCGTATTACTTAAACAAGAAAAGAATCTGTCCTTTGTGGCTCAAGGAGATGACTCCTTGGAAAATATAATAAGAAGGCTACAGGCACAGTCTTTGCTTTGATATACCATACAAAAAAAAGGAATAACAAAATGAGTCTAGAAATAAGCGATCTGTCGATCTTGCTGATTGAACCATCAGATGTTCAATTCAAGCTGATAAAAAATCATCTTGAACTTGATGGAATTAATAAGATCACTCATGCGTCCACGGGTGAAAAAGCACTTATTGAAATGCGTCGATATGAACCTGATCTGGTTATCAGTAGTATGTATTTACCCGATCTTACGGCGATTGATTTGGTGACGGTGATGCGTAACGATGAGAACTTAGTTCATATTCCTTTCATGCTAATCTCAAGTGAGACAAAGTTTGAACACACAGAGCCAGTTCGTCAGGCAGGTGTGGTTGCAATTCTTCCTAAACCCTTTGATCATGACGATCTCAGTCGAGCCCTGCACTCTTCATTAGAATATATTGATTCGGAAATCATTGAGTTAGATAGCTTAGATGTTGAAAATATTAAAGTATTAGTGGTTGACGATAGCTCAGCTTCACGTAAACATATTTCACGTGTCCTGAATAATTTAGGGATCGCAAAAATAACACTTGCAGAAGATGGTAAAGATGCCATTGAACGATTATCCGAACTAGAATTTGATCTGGTTGTCACAGATCTAAACATGCCAGAAATGGATGGTCAGGAGCTAGTCCAATACATTCGGAACGAAATGCAAGACACACTTATGCCAATATTGATGGTCACCAGCGAACATGATGAATCGAGGTTGGCCAATGTTCAACAATCTGGTGTTACTGCGATCTTTGACAAACCATTTGATCCATTTAGTATTAAAGAAGTTCTATACCGCGTTTTTGAAGATGTCGCTTAACGCAGCAAAACCAGGTTCACTTTAGAAGACTCCATGGAAGGCTTACTAAAAAAGCATACTTCAACAAAGTAAGCTTACAACTGCCTTATCGAGGAGATATATATGGCTCAGCCGGACAGTGCAGAATTAGAACATGAAACAGATTTAGATCCTCAGGAAACTCAAGAATGGGTAGAAGCACTGGATGCGGTTCTTGAACAAGAAGGTGTAGGAAGGGCCCACTTTCTACTCGAAAAATTAATCGATAAAGCTCGTCGCTCCGGTGCCTACCTTCCTTATTCCGCAGAAACAGCTTACCTCAACACTATTCCACCCGACAAAGAAGAAAAATCTCCCGGCGATCCGGCAATTGAGTGGCGACTTAGATCACTAGTTCGTTGGAATGCGATGGCGATGGTGGTACAAGCAAATCGTAAAAATGGCGAGTTAGGTGGCCATATTGCAAGTTTTGCCTCAGCAGCAACCTTATATGATGTGGCTTTTAATCATTTTTTCCATGCACCAACAGAAGATCACGGTGGAGATCTAGCCTTTATCCAAGGGCATTCAGCACCTGGAATTTATGCTCGTTCATATCTTTATGGGCGATTTACTGAAGAGCAGCTGCTCAATTTTAGACAAGATGTCGGCGGAAATGGCCTGACATCCTATCCACATCCATGGCTAATGCCGGACTACTGGCAATTCCCAACGGTATCGATGGGCCTTGGGCCAATAATGGCAATTTATCAAGCCCGATTCATGCGTTACATGCAGAATCGAGGGTTATGTGACAATGCAAAACGCAAGGTTTGGGCGTTTATGGGCGATGGTGAAATGGATGAGCCTGAATCCCGTGGTGCTATTGGATTAGCGGTACGAGAGAAACTAGATAATCTGATTTTCGTGATCAATTGTAATTTACAACGACTTGATGGCCCGGTACGTGGTAATGGAAAAATCATCCAGGAATTAGAATCTGAATTCAGAGGTGCAGGCTGGAATGTAATAAAAGTGATCTGGGGCTCGTATTGGGATCAACTAATCGCACAAGACACATCCGGTATGTTACTCAAACGAATGGAAGAAGTCGTTGATGGTGAGTATCAGTCCTATGCGACACGTGGTGGCGCCTATGCGCGAGAACACTTTTTCGGTAAATACCCTGAAACGGCCGCATTGGTTGCGAGCATGACTGATGAGGATATTGACCGGCTTAATCGTGGCGGACATGATCCACACAAAGTATACGCTGCCTATGCCGCTGCGATGAAACACAAAGGTCAACCGACTCTTATTCTAGTTAAAACTGTTAAGGGATACGGCATGGGAGATTCTGGTGAAGGCATGAATATTACCCATCAGCAGAAAAAAATGGGTGAGGATTCTCTGAAAGAATTTCGCGATCGTTTTAATCTGCCTATCTCTGATGATGACATCAATGACATTCCATTTTTCAAACCACCCACAGACAGTCCAGAGATCAAATATCTAAATGAACGTCGTGCAGCGTTGGGTGGTGATTTCTTCAAACCAAAAGTCAAAGCACCTGCTTTAACGATCCCCGAACTGGATGTTTTTGAAGTCTTACTCAAAGGCAGTGGCGAACGTGCTATGTCCACCACAATGGCTTTTGTACGTATATTAAACATCTTGATGAAAGATGAAAATATTGGTGAACGGATTGTGCCGATCATCGCAGATGAGGCACGCACCTTCGGTATGGAAGGTATGTTCCGACAATATGGGATTTACTCGTCCGTAGGCCAGCTTTATGAGCCTCAAGATCGCGATCAAGTAATGTATTACCGTGAAGATATTAAAGGACAAGTAATCGAAGATGGCTTAAATGAAGCTGGTGCAATGTCTTCATGGATTGCGGCCGCAACCGCTTACCGTCATCACAGTACTGCAATGATTCCGTTTTATACCTACTACTCCATGTTTGGCTTTCAACGTGTCGGAGACTTGATCTATGCCGCAGCTGACAGTCGAGCACGTGGTTTCTTAATGGGAGGGACTGCTGGACGAACAACCCTTGCTGGCGAAGGTTTACAACATCAAGATGGCCAAAGTCATCTGCAAGCTTCGATGATCCCTAATTGTATTTCTTATGATCCCGCTTTTGCTTACGAACTGGCCATCATCATTAAAGATGGCTTAAAAAGAATGTACGTTGAGCAGGAAGATATCTTCTATTACCTGACCATAATGAACGAAAATTATCAGCAGCCAGCCATGCCAGAGGGTGTCGAAGAAGGCGTTCTAAAAGGACTGTATTTATACAAAGAAAGTCACCGAGAAGAAGCCCGTTTAAGGGTACAACTTTTAGGTGCTGGAACTATTCTTAATGAAGTAATCGCCGCTGCAGAAATGTTAGAAAATGAATATGGCATTGCGGCCGATATCTGGAGTGCGACAAGTTTTACAGAACTTCGTCGAGAAGGTCTTGATTGTAAACGTTGGAACAGACTGCACCCTGAAGAAACACCGAGAATAAGTTATGTCGAACAATGTTTATCAGATCGCAAAGGACCTTTTATCGCCTCCACAGATTATATGAAGCTACAAGCCGATCAAATCAGGGAGTTCGTTCCAGGTTTTTATAATGTATTAGGAACCGATGGTTTTGGACGAAGCGATGATCGAAAACAGTTACGTAACTTCTTTGAAGTTGATCGCTATCATGTTGTGATTACGGCATTGGAAAGCTTGGCGCAAGAAGGATTCATTTCTGCTGAAAAAGTGACCGAAGCAATCAATAAATATGGTATTGATCAAAACAAACCTAACCCAGTGACAGTATAAAAATATGGCAAACACTCAAGATATTTTACTACCGGATATTGGTGATTTTGATGAAATCGATGTGATCGAGATCATGGTTAAGCTTGGAGATAGCGTCAATAAAGAAGATCCACTCATTACGCTTGAAAGTGATAAAGCCACGATGGAAATTCCTTCGCCAGAAGAAGGTATCGTTGAAAGTATCAATGTAAATGTCGGCGATAAAATAAAACAAGGAGATCTGATTTTATCGTTAGGAAAAGCTGATCAAGGAAACCAGGCTAAAGCTCCCGATCAATCCATGATTGAAAAAACTGTGGCAGAAGAATCTGGCGTAGCGACGATAGATCTTGAAGAATACAAAGTAGAGCTAGAACCAGAGCCCAAACCTGAACAGACCGAACAGCAAGAAACGTCAAGCCAAGTCATTGAGATTGAATTGCCCGACATTGGTGATTTTGATAGTGTCGATGTGATCGAAATACTGGTGAATCCTGGTGATGAAATTGATGCTGAAGATCCTATCGTGACCTTGGAAAGCGATAAGGCGAGCATGGAAATACCTTCATCTCATGCTGGTCAGATAAAAGAAATCAAAGTTCAAGTTGGCGAAAAAATTTCGCAAGGTGCTGTACTATTATTATTGGAAAGTCGAACAGGTGTAAATACAGGAAATGTAGAAAAAATTTCTACCGCTGAAAGCTCAACTACAGATCAAGCATCCGTAACGGAACAAATAAATGAAGTTGAGATTCCAATGCTTGAAATCACTCAACAAATGCCAGCACCGAAAATTCCTAAAACAGCAGAAACAGTTGGGAGCAGCCGTTCATCAAAAGCCTTAGCAAGTCCTTCGGTACGTAAACTTGCTCGTGAATTGGGTGTTGATCTGGGCCTGGTATCAGGCAGTGGCCCGCGTAAAAGAATTCTAAAGGGAGATGTAAAAAAATATACCAAATCAGTCATCAAAGGACGATCAAAAAATTCCGAATTTTCTTTACCTGAAATTCCTGCTGTTGATTTTTCAAAATTTGGTGAGATAGAACTTTCGCCTTTATCGAAGATCAAAAAGTTGACCGGCAAGCATATGCAGCGCACCTGGTTGACGGTTCCACAAGTTACACATTTTGAAGAAGCAGACATCACCGATCTTGAAGAATTTCGCCAACTAAAAAAATTAGAAGCAAAAGAAAAAGGCACCAACCTGACATTGATCACATTCCTGGTGAAAGCAGCAGTGGTTGCATTGAAAAAATATCCAAATTTTAATTCATCATTAGCTTCTGATAGTGAAGCATTAGTGATGAAAAATTATTTTCATATCGGAATTGCTGTTAATACCGACAATGGTCTGGTTGTTCCTGTGCTCCGTAATGCCGACCAAAAAGGATTATTTGATATTGCACTTGAAATTACTGCGCTCAGTGAAAAAGCCAGAAAAGGCATTCTCTCACCATCAGAAATGCAAGGTGGTTGTTTTACCATCTCCAGTCTTGGTGGTATTGGTGGCATTGGTTTTACACCGATTGTAAACGCACCTGAAGTTGCCATACTTGGCGTATCAAAATCCGATCTAAAACCTGTTTATGAAAATGATCAATTTGTACCAAGATTAATTTTACCTTTTTCTGTTAGTTACGATCATCGTGTTATTGATGGCGTTGCTGCGGCACAATTCTCAGCTTTTATCAGAGAAATATTATCTGACATCCGTCAAATATTATTATAGGAGAAATATTTTGACCGACAATAACATTCCATTACAAGGCAATAAAATTACCATTACTAATGGCATATTAAATGTCCCTGATGATCCCATCATTCCTTATATTGAAGGTGATGGTATCGGCCCGGATGTCTGGCAAGCTTCTGTTCGCGTAATGGATGCTGCTGTTAAAAAATCTTATGGAGATAAACGTAAGATACATTGGATGGAAGTGTTGGCGGGCGAAAAGGCCAATTTACAAACGGGCAGTTGGTTGCCAGAAGAAACGTTGGATGCCTGCCGAGAATACCTCGTTGCGATCAAAGGCCCACTGACAACTCCGATTGGTGGCGGTATCAGATCACTTAATGTTGCCTTACGACAAATATTAGATCTATACGTTTGTTTACGCCCCGTGCGTTGGTATAAAGGTGTGCCCTCACCTGTGAAGCATCCAGAATTAATCGATATGGTTATTTTCCGTGAGAATACCGAAGATATTTATGCCGGAATTGAATTCGAATATGGATCGGAAGATAACAAGAAATTTTTAGATATTCTGAAAAATGAATTTCCAAATTATTTTCAAAAGATCCGTTTTCCAGAGTCTTCAGGAATAGGTATAAAACCTATTTCACGCGATGGTACACAACGTTTAATTCGAGCGGCGATCAAATATGCTATCGACAATAATCGCAAAAGTATGACCATTGTTCATAAAGGTAATATCATGAAATTTACCGAAGGTGCTTTCAGAAATTGGGGCTATGAATTAGCTGAAAGTGACTTTGCTGATCAGACCTATACCTGGGATCAGTGGGAACGAACAAAAGTAGAAAAAGGTGGCCAAGCAGCAAACGATGAACAAGAAGCTGCACTCAATGCTGGCAAAGTTCTTGTTAAAGATGCAATTGCTGATATCACTTTACAACAAGTTCTTACTCGACCGACTGACTTCGATGTTATCGCAACCATGAATCTTAATGGTGACTATCTTTCCGATGCACTCGCTGCACAAGTTGGTGGTATTGGGATTGCTCCCGGTGGAAATATCAACTATGACACTGGACATGCAATTTTTGAAGCTACACACGGAACTGCCCCGAAATATGCTGGGCAAGACAAAGTGAATCCAGGTTCGTTGTTACTCTCTGGTGAAATGATGTTGCGCTATTTAGGTTGGACAGAAGCTGCGGATTTGATCATTAAAGCAATGGATAAAACCATTGCCGATAGAACTGTAACCTATGATTTTGCACGTCAAATGGAGAATGCGACAGAAATTAAATGCAGTGAGTTTGCCGATGCATTAATAAATAATTTAAGTTGAGAATAATCAAAGTTTATATATTTAATTAAGAACATGGATAAAGAACATATCATTTCTGAATGTTCACAAACTATCTACGATGGCTTTCAGCGCTACAATAAAAATTTTCATCGCATAACAGATCGTGCACATATCCGGTTTAAGCAAAGAGACTGGAAAGGACATCAACAAGACATTGTTGATCGGATTGAGCTTTATGAAAAATCAGCATCACGTATTGCAAGTGTTGTAAAAAAATTACTCGATCAAGAATCAGAAAATTATGAACTTTGGTACGAGATAAGATCTTGCCTTGGCAAGCGTATTGAGAATATTCCTGATTCGGCTTTTATAAAAACATTTTTTAATTCAATTACACGTCGTGTTTTTGGAACCATCGGTTATGATCCAAATGTCGAATTTGTTTTTTCGAGCATGGATGATACATCTGATCGTGTCGCATCACTCAATTTAAAAAGATACCCTTATTGGAACTCACTAGAAACAATATTTAGTGATGTCCTGGAAGATATCAGTTTTGAAATTCCGTATGCGAATAAAAGCACAAGTATAAAAACCATTTCAGAAAAAGTGATGAACTTTTGTAAACGTCATCTAGGTAAAGACGATGAATATGTTCGATTTGAATTCATAGAATCACTTTTCTACCAATCAGCAAGAGCTTACTTAGTCGGCAGAATCATAAAGCTTAAAAGCATCGTTCCACTCGTTATAGCATTTAAAAATACCGATGATGGAATTAATATCGATGCAGTTCTTTTGAGCGAAGAAGAGGTTAGTGTCGTTTTTGGATATACTCGGTCATATTATTTTGCTGATCCCAATTCTGTAGAAGCTGCTGTTCATTTCTTACACTCAATCCTACCGAACAAACCTGTCGATGAGTTATTTACAGTCTTGGGACGAGTACGACAGGGGAAAACTGAACGCTATAGAAACTTCACAAAACATTTGGAAAAAACAGATGATCTGTTTGATCATGCTGATGGTGATAAAGGTTTAGTCATGATTGTTTTTGACCTACCGTCTTATAATTTGGTTTTTAAGATCATTCGAGATCGTTTTGGTTATCCAAAAACTATTTCTCGCCAGGGAGTTATTGATAAATATCAACTGGTCTCAAAGCATGATCGTGCCGGCAGACTAATAGACACGCAGTCCTTCTTTAATATTGAGTTTCCGGCCGATCGGTTTTCAAAAATATTATTAGATGATCTTCTGGAAAATGCAAGGCAAACGGTTTTTCTTAAAAATAATAAAGTTGTTTTTAAGCATGTTTATGTTGAGCGATATGTACGACCGCTCAATCTATTTATAAAGGAAGTCAGTAAAGGGGAAGCCGAGTTAGCAATCCTCGATTATGGCCAAGCCTTAAAAGATTTAGCTCAAACGAATATATTTCCTGGTGATCTATTGTTGAAAAATTTTGGTGTCACTCAACACAACCGAGTGGTTTTTTATGATTACGATGAAGTCGCTTTGATTACAGAATGTAATTTTAGAGCGATCCCAGAAACAAATGATCCTGATGATGAAATGCGTGCATCGATCTGGTATCACGTCAACGAAAATGATATTTTCCCAGAAGAACATTTGAAATTTTTAGCCATGAATAAAGATCTTCAATCCTTGTTTATTGAAGCACATGAAGATTTACTCACTGTAGATTATTGGCATGATATAAAAGCCCGACATCTTGCTGGCGAAATGTCGGCGGTTATTCCTTACTTTCGTCCAACAGTACCGCGCATAAAATCAATTTAAGGAACTAAAATGGAACATGTTGCCATACTAGGGGCGAGTAATAATCCGACTCGTTACGCCTATAAAGCCCAAGTCTTGTTAACTGAAAATGGGCATACCGTCTATCCCGTCTCGCTTAAAGAGAAAGAAATTCTCGGTATCGAGAGTGTGACTTCATTAAGCGATATCAAACATGATGTTGACACAATTACTGTTTATATAAATCCAGAGAATCTTCATATGGTAATTAAGGATATTCTTGAAATCAAACCCAAAAGAGTTATTTTCAACCCTGGCTCGGAATCACCAAAAGAGTTGGAAACATTAGAGCAAGCTGGCATCCATATTGAATCTGCCTGCACACTCGTTTTATTAAAGACAAATCAGTATTAATTACTTCGTCATAGATAATCACGAAGTGTATTATAGTCATCACTCGTTTTCTAAAGGAAAAACTAATGGATCGCACTCTTTTATCACCACAAACAATTTATCTTAAAGACTACCAACCTGCTTTATTTTTGATCAAAACAGTTGCTCTCACCTTTAAACTTGAAGAAGAAAAAACATGCGTATTATCAAAACTCGAACTCACGCGTAATACGGATTATATCAGTGACAATAACGCACCTTTAGTTCTTGATGGTGAAAAACTGAAGCTGATCGAAATTAAGCTTGATGGCATGGTTTTAGGGAATGATCAATTTTCCGTCGATGACATTTCATTGACGATAGAAAATCTACCCGATCAATTTACACTTGAAATTGAAACTGAAATTGATCCAGTCAATAACACCTCATTAGAGGGCTTGTATCAATCAAGTGGCAATTTTTGCACGCAGTGTGAAGCAGAAGGTTTCCGTAAAATCACCTATTACCTTGATCGTCCTGACGTGATGGCAAAATTTACAACAACCATTGAAGCTGACAAACAAAAATATCCCGTAATGTTATCGAATGGCAACTTGATCGAAAAAGGGGATTTGGACGATGGTAGGCATTGGGTTCGCTGGCAAGATCCTTTTATCAAACCTTGTTATCTTTTTGCATTAGTTGCAGGTGATCTTGCTTTAACCAAAGACAGTTATACAACAATATCAAATCGTAAAGTCGCATTGGAAGTTTATACCGAACATCACAATGCCGATAAAACCAGCCATGCTATGGAATCATTAAAGAAAGCGATGAAATGGGATGAGGATACTTTTGGACTTGAATACGATCTGGATATTTATATGATCGTAGCAGTTGATGATTTCAACATGGGCGCTATGGAAAATAAAGGTCTGAATATTTTCAACACCAAATACGTTCTTGCTTCACCCGAATCAGCTACAGACGGAGATTACATTGGAATAGAAGCGGTTATTGGTCATGAATATTTTCATAACTGGACAGGGAACCGAATTACTTGTCGCGATTGGTTTCAACTTAGCTTAAAAGAAGGTTTAACTGTTTTTCGAGATGAATCATTTACTGCAGATTTAAATTCACCAGCAGTAAAACGTATTGATGATGTTCGTGTTCTTCGTGCACACCAATTCCCAGAAGATGCGGGGCCAATGTCACACCCGATCAGACCGCAATCTTATATGGAGATCAATAATTTCTACACAATGACGGTTTATAACAAGGGTGCCGAAGTTGTACGCATGTATCAAACATTATTCGGTAAAGAGGGCTTCAGAAAGGGGATGGATCTTTATTTTGAACGACATGATGGACAAGCGGTGACTACCGATGATTTCCGAAGTGCTATGTTCGACGCTAATGTCCAAAGCCATAATGATAATCAAAATGCGAAAAATATTGATCTTTCTGTTTTTCAAAATTGGTATGACCAAGCTGGTACACCTGATTTATTCGTCACCGAGCATTGGGATGAAGTCACTGGAAAATACTCACTGAATTTTCGTCAAGAATGTGCAGCAACACCAGAACAAGAAACCAAACTTCCTTTTTTGATCCCAGTACGAACAGAACTTCTTGATCAAAAAGGCCAGGTAATGGTCAAAGAAACTGTTTTAACACTCACAGAAAGAGGGCGGAAATTTGAATTTGAAGGTTTATCTCAGCGACCTATTCCATCCTTACTACGCGGTTTTTCTGCACCGGTAAATCTACATTTTGATTACGATAATGATCAGCTTGCTTTCCTGATGGCAAATGAAACTGATCAATTTAATCGTTGGGAAGCAGGTCAAAATTTAGCCATGCGCGTTTTGCTGGACTTAGTAGAAAAGGTAAAACAAGATCAAACCTTATCGATAGATAATAGTTTTGTTAATGCATTTCAAAAAACCTTAACTAGTGACAATGATCCTGCGCTAATTGCAGAAGCGATGACACTGCCATCACAAGGAGATATCGCACAACAAATGGACGTTGTTGATCCAGAAGCAATCTATCAAGCTCGAAAATTTGTTCTACAAACACTAGCGAAAAATCTCAAAATCGATCTAGAAGAAGTTTATGAAAAAAATCGTAGCACGGGCGATTTCAAAATTGATCCTATCAGTATGGCAAAACGCAGATTGCAAAATTGCACACTACATTATTTGACAACCTTAGAGTCGCAAGAATCTCGTCAATTAGCTATTACACAGTTTACAAATGCAGAAAATATGACAGATAACCTCAGTGCGTTACGAACATTGATTAACCATGAGTCAAAAGAAAAAAAACAAGCCCTTTCACAATTTTACGATCGGTGGAAAGACGATTCTTTAGTCTTAAACAGCTGGTTTAGCATTCAAGCCACGAGTAGCCAACTCAACACATTGCAGATTGTTGAGGAGCTTTTGCAACACCCACTATTTAGCATGAAAAATCCCAATAAGATTCGCGCCTTAATCGGTGCTTTCGCTCAGGGAAATCAACGTTGTTTTCACAAAGAAGATGGATCAGGTTATCGATTTTTAGCCGATCAAATTATTAAACTTGATCCAATGAATCCACAAGTCGCTTCCAGACTAGTAAGAGTTTTTACACGTTGGAAACGATTTGATGAAAATCGAAAATCTCTAATGAAGAAAGAACTGGAAAGGATCAAACAACAAGCTGATTTATCGAAAGATGTCTTTGAAATTGTTGATAAGAGTTTGGGGTAGATGAACATAATAAACATTTAGAGTCCGACCACATTTAATTTTTAGAAATATGAAAAGTGTAAATATTATTCATCTATTGAAGTTATTAGGATTACTATTATTTGCTATCCCAGGTGCGATTATTGGTTATAAGTTTGCCCCAGATGCACCTACATACCCAACTCTCCCATCAGAAGATGAGAGGGCATTAATATTTTATATAAATGTGTGGTTGGTTTTACAGTATCATTTGTAACAGTTGCGGCAAATTATTTCTTTAAATTGCCAGTCATTGCTGTCCCGTTAAGAACGAATAAAGTAGGCCTGAACTCCGTCTAATTTGTTACAATGAAATCACGACAAGTCATTGAAAAACATAAGGAGAACAGGCCATGGCCGATTGTAATACTATCTTCTCACAAATACTAAAAATGATACCGAGACATGAGTTTGAGCCCTTGGCAAATCAGCATCACCGTGGTCGTTCGTTTCGAACAGCTTCACGTTGGTCTCAGTTTGTGACACTGGCAATGGCACAATTGTCGGTTCGAAACAGCTTGCGAGATATTGTCGAGAACCTGTCAGCTCAAGCGCATCGTCTGTATCATTTGGGTAGTGTAAAATTATCTCGCTCCAATTTGTCCCGTATCAATGAAGATAAACCTTACACACTTTATGAGGCCTTGTTTGGTAAATTGTTAGCACGTTGTCAGGGGTTAACGCCAGGACAATCTTTCCGTTTTAAAAACACATTGTATTCATTGGATGCCTCTACGATTGACCTGTGTTTATCCGTTTTCCCGTGGGCTGACTTTCGTACAACGAAAGGCGCGATAAAGCTGCATGTTGAATTGAACCATTCAGGTTATTTACCCGAGTTTGTCCCGGTAACGGAAGGGAAAACACATGACGTGACGGTGGGTCGCACTGAACCTGCTACATTTTAACGGATACATTAAATAGGCGACAATATGCCTTTAGGAGTATCCAAATGACCAGCAACAGAAAACCATACAAAACCTATACCCGAGAATTCAAACTAGAAGCGTTACGCTTGATGGAGCAATCAGATAAACCGTCATCTGAGATTGCCGCTGAACTTGGTATACGGCGTAATCAGCTCTATAAATGGAAAGAACAACTGACCGACAAAGGTGATACTGCATTCCCAGAACAACGTGGAAGGCCTAAGAAAGAAGCACAAAGTGAACTCACCACCTTACGCCAAGATAATGCACGGCTGAAGGAGGAAGTTGAGATATTAAAAAAGGCCGCGGTGTACTTTGCAGGCGAACTCAAGTGAAGTACGCCTTTATTAAAATACAACGTCGCCATCACTCTGTGTCGTTATTATGTCGCACCCTGACTGTCTCAGTCAGTGGTTATTATGATTGGTTAGACAGGCCTCAAAGTAAGACACACTCAACGAATCAACGGTTACTGACGAAAATAAGATGTTTTCATCAAGCTAGTTTTAAGCGTTATGGTTCACCTCGGATACATCGAGACCTACTCGATTCAGGTGAAAAAGTAAGTCGACCGCGTGTTGCACGTTTGATGAAGACTGCTGGCATTCAATCGAAGATGGCCAAACGGTTTGTGATTACAACCAATTCAAAAAATACCACAGCACCTGCACCCGATAGGCTCAAACGTGAATTTCGTGTCAATGAAACAAATAAAGCCTGGGTAGCTGACACGACCTTTATTCGTACTCGGCAAGGTTGGTTATATTTGGCTACCATGATGGACTTGTATTCACGGCAAATTATTGGCTGGGCGATGTCTGAGCGTAATGACACCAAGCTAGTCACTGATGCGTTAACGATGTCGCTGTCACGCAGAGACAAGGCAAAAGATGTGATTGTCCATTCCGACCAAGGCAGCACTTATGCCTCGGGTGATTATCGAAAGCTCATTAAAGATAATGGCTTCCTTTGTAGTATGAGCCGAAAAGGTGAATGCCATGATAATGCGGTCGCTGAAAGTTTCTTCGGCAGCCTCAAAACAGAGTTGGTTGATGATGAGGATTATCGAACACGTAGCGATGCCAAACAAAGCCTATTTCACTATATTGAAGTGTTTTATAATCGAAGACGGAGGCATTCTTATTTAGGCTATGTTAGCCCTGTAGAATTTGAGCGGGCAAATGCCCCTTAGTTATTTGCTCCGTTAAAGTGTTGCAACCTCAATTCCGGACGGTTTAGTTGTAGAAATTCAGATTTGATCTGACAGTTACCCAATTATCAGTAACCGACTGTCAGGTTAAGTTTAATTCACAAACTTTTCCTTCCAGATAGCTTGTCCGTCGATGAGTGTTTCCATCGGCGTCCTCCCGCAGCACATTTTGCCTTGGTGAGTTCGTTGAGTATTGTATTTGAGCAACCATTCGTCAAGGTCGAGTTGCAGTTCATCAATCGATTGGTAAATTTTCTTACGCAAAGCGACTTGATAAAACTCATTGAGGATCGTCTTATGGAATCGCTCACAAATACCATTCGTCTGAGGTGATTTGACCTTGGTTTTGGTGTGTTCGATATTGTTCAACGCCATATAAAGCTGATAATCATGCTGGTCAGCTCGTCCACAATACTCCGTCCCTCTATCTGTCAAAATGCGCAACATAGGCAAACGTTGTTCTTCGTAGAATGGGAGGACGCGGTCATTGAGCATGTCAGCTGCCGTAATCGGTGTTTTAGTCGGGTACAGTTTCGCGTGAGCGACCTTGCTGTAAGTATCAACAAACGTTTGTTGATAAACCCGACCAATGCCTTTGAAAGTACCGACATAGTAAGTATCTTGCGAGCCAAGATAACCAGGGTGTGCCGTCTCTATCTCGCCACAAGCCTCATCGTCGTCTTTTTTGCGTTCCATCGCCGCGACTTGAGACTCAGTGAGGATCAAGCCTTCACCAGCTACCTTATCAGACAATGCCTTCAGGCGATCTTTAAAGCAAGCAAGACCATGACGAAGCCAGATACAACGAACGCCACTGGGTGAGACAAATGTTCCCCGTTTGCGCAGCTCGTTACTGGTGCGCGTTTGACCATGTGCGGGCTCTTCCAGTGCATACTCGAGCACAACGGTTTCAATAGCCGGGTCGATTCTGTTTTTAAGATTTGGGGTACGCCGATTACGATCAAACAAGGCTTCTACACCGCCTTCATCAGCCGCTTCTTTGTAGCGATAAAATGTATCTCTGGACAAACCCATCATCTTGCAGGCTTTTGAGACATTGCCGAGTTCTTCAGCGAGATTGAGTAGACCAACTTTATGTTTTATAACTTTGTCATTAGTATGAATCATGAGAGTTACCTCTTTGTGTTTTGATGTTTACGTTGCAGTTACATCAAAGCGGGTAACTCTCACTAAATCAAGCGTCGCTACGCTCCGCTTGATTTAGTGATGTGTCAGATTGGGTCTAAACTTCTACAGTTGAACAAACTCTGAACCGTTATCAAACGTCAATGTTTTCACCTTGTCTTTATGAGGGAGCAACAAACGAATAATCGCACGATACACCACGTCTGCTGTTCGACTGTAAACACGTGAACAACAGGTAAATAATGAGGCGCGGTCAACGACTGTCACCAAGACACTTTTTTTATCCAAGCCAATCACGGTGTCGCCCTCCCAGTCACCCAGATGTTGCTTTTCCTTAACGATCACAGGATGCTCCGTGATGGAAACACGGTTGGGGATCTTGGAAGCTCGTGCACCAGAGCCATAGCGTATACGTCGATGCTTGTGGCCCTGAGGAAGGTAGTGTTTCAGCGTGGCATGACGTTCAGGATCGTTGTAAATGAAACGGTAGATAGTTTCATGACTAAGTGATACACCATGATGTTCCTTCAAATAGCCACTGACGTGTTCTGGACTTAAATATTGTTGGATTAAGGACACGATCTTCTGCTCTATTTCAGGATTGAGTTTGCGATATTTATTTTCATGCCCCCATCGTTTTCTTCGTTGCCATAATTCCATTGCCCAATGGTAGGTATAGATATGTCACTGTGGGTATTTATTTCGTTTGATTTCTCGGCAAATCGTGGAAGGAGCTCGACCTAAAGCCACGGCGATTTGTTGTTGTGTTTTTCCTTCGGGTGATGCTTGCCAGATATAAAACCTTTCTTCTTTGACTAAGTGTTGATACTGTTTCATGGTGCAATTCCTTTTGTTGGGTTAGATTCTTCGTCAAAATTATCTTAACGGCTTTCTGACGTGAGGAATTGTTCTTATTGTATGAATGCGCATCTTGTGATGCTTATAAAAAATTTTAGGAAGGGCTTAGGTAGTTAAAATGTTGAAGAATATTTTCATCTCTGTATTGATTTTTTGGCCATTTTCCATATTGGCTAATGGCTATACGGAACAGGATAAGTTTATTAAATTTTTGGCGGTCTCTCCTTCTGGAGAATATATCTCATTTAGCTCTGCATCTTATAATATTGATGGGCATTATTTTGACGTATATCTTAATATACTGGATACGAGCGTAGGGGATATAAAAACAAAGAAGTTATTCTCTAAGATAGATGGGCATCAGGCACAAGGAAAGCTGGTTTGGGGGTATTGGGCAAACGATAAAGAATTTTATGCGGGCGGCGGTCACAGTTATGAAACATGTTATCAAATGATCTTCTCTTCTGGAGATTATGTTGAAGAAATAGATGAATCAAAAACTACTTGCCATGGGGCGGTAGAATCTGCAAATAATGAATTCTATGATATAGCTCCCAGAAAATATAATTTGCTATATTCTTATGCTAGTTCAGAGGGGATAGGGATTTTTTATATATTTGATCTGAATAATAATAACATTATTCTTAAAGCAACAGGTGTAGGTATAGGCTCACTTGATGCTAGCTGCCCTCCAAGCCGTTTTTTGAGCCATGATTTAAATATCATAGACTATAGCGAAAGCGGAGATAAATTTACCTGAAAACGAGAATCAATCCCGTAGATATTAATAGATATACCAATATTATTGAAGGAGATCTAGGGCTGTTTCCATGTTACTACGCTATGAGCAATGCCATTGCAAAACATGTGTTGAACAATGAGGAACCAGAAAAGATGAGCCCTGAGTTATTTGCCAAAGTACAGGCAGATGTTGAGGAAAAAATGATTCAAAATTTGGTGGAGCCCTAGCCCTATACTTATAAAGTCATAAGCAGGGATACTAAAGCCTCCCGCCATTAATCTGTAACGTAATTCGTTCGCCCTGAACTGTAGTGGTCTAATAATTTTGAACAAATCTCAAGGGCTATACTAATGAACCGAAGACAACGCGTGAATTTTTCAACCGAGCAGAAAATTAGAATATGCTAAGTTGATGGTCAACGAAGGTTATGCCAATCAACGAATCAGATCTCTCTGGAGCAGGTTCAGGTTCAACCGCCGTATCTTGAGGAGATTTAAGAGTTTCTGTCGACGGCAAAATCGGCTAGGGTAGTCAGGGCTGCTTTATAAGGCGAAGGAGGTAAGTCTTTCAGGCTTTCAACAGCTTTTGTTGATTCAAGTCTTGCACAGTTTGTTGTATAAGCGAGTGCCCCTGTTTCTTCTATAGCAGTCATAACCTCTTCAATTTGATCCCGGCCACCTGTTTCGATGGCTTTTTTGATCAGTTTATTTTGAGACTTGGTACCGTTCCACATGGCATAAAGGAGTGGTAAAGTTGGTTTGCCTTCTGCCAGATCGTCACCGACATTTTTACCTAATTCGTCAACGTCTGAACTATAGTCCAGAACATCATCAACCAGTTGAAAAGCGGTGCCGAGATGGCGGCCAAAGCGTGCAGCATTTTCTTCTCGTTTTTTGTTTGAATCGCAGATCACCGCACCAAGGCGCGTTGCAGCTTCAAATAATTTAGCGGTTTTATGGCGAATTGTTTCCAGATAACGTTGTTCTGTGGTGTCAGGGTCATTGCAATTGATCAGTTGCATGACTTCACCTTCTGCAATGGTATTTGTTGTATCTGCAAGCACAGACATAACTTGCATATTTTTCATGCTCACCATCATTTGAAATGAACGCGAATAGAGAAAGTCTCCAACCAGCACACTGGCCTCATTTCCCCAAATTTCATTGGCTGTTTTTCGGCCACGTCGCATTGCTGAATCGTCAACCACATCATCATGTAGCAATGTGGCTGTGTGAATAAACTCGATGATTGCTGCGATGTTGAGGTGGTTAGTACCGTGATAACCATGCACACGAGCACTGAGTAGCGCCAGAATTGGTCGGAGACGTTTGCCGCCACTATTGACTATGTAATGGCCTAACTGGTTTATCAGAGCAACTTCAGAATAAAGGCTCTCATGAATGAGCCGATTGACGCTGTTCATATCATCCGAAATCAGATCACGAATATCATCTATCGTTTTTATCTCTACTTGTTCGTGAAGTGGTATTAAGTTCATCATGATGGCCATTCTGCCAAGATGTTGGATGACATGCCATACTTTTGCACTTTTTTGTCATTGAATGGCTTTGTTGCCTTGTAACAGAAGGGTTTATTCCGTAAAATTACCCGGCTTTGATTTAGACATTACATTTCAGTCAGTTTGGGAGCTAGTTCACATGTACGCAGTAATAAAGACGGGCGGAAAACAATATAAGGTCAGCGAAGGGGATATTCTCCGCGTTGAAAAACTGGATGCTGAAGAAGGCGCCACTGTTGAGTTGGGTGATGTTTTGATGCTTGGTGATGAGAGCGACATTCAGGTCGGCGCACCGATGATTGAAGGGGCTCATGTATCAGCGACCGTTAAATCGCAAGGTCGTGGTAAGAAAGTGACTATCATCAAATTCAAACGCCGCAAGCATCATCGTAAGCAGATGGGACACCGGCAGTCTTTCACTGAGCTTGAAATTACCGGCGTTTCAGTAACAGGTGGCACAAAAAAAGCTGCTCCAGCAAAAGCAGTGGCGAAGCCTGCGGCTAAGAAAGCAGCACCTGAAAAATCAACAGCTACAACTAGTTTCCTGAGTGCACCAGATGGCGAAGCCGATGATTTGAAACTGATTTCAGGTGTTGGTCCGAAACTTGAAGAAAAATTAAATGCATTTGGTATTTATCATTTCCATCAAATTGCTAACTTCACTGCAGAAGATATTTTGAAAGTAGATGAAGGTTTAAACTTCAAAGGCCGAATTGAACGAGATGACTGGTTAAGCCAGGCAAAAATTCTGGCTGACGGTGGCGAAACTGAATTCAGTAAGAAAAAGAAATAATTTTGGAGAATAGTTAAATGGCTCATAAGAAAGCAGGTGGTAGTACACGCAACGGTCGCGATTCGGAGTCGAAACGACTTGGTGTAAAACGCTTTGGTGGTGAAATGGTTAAAGCCGGTAATATTTTGCTCAGACAACGCGGAACACGTGTTCACCCTGGGGTAAATGTAGGAATAGGCCGAGACCACACGCTTTTCGCCAAAGAAGACGGAACCGTAAAGTTTGAAGTTAAAGGTATAAAAAATCGTACTTTTATCAGTGTGACACCAGCTTCTGCATAAGCGGTTCACATAAAATCTGTATGTGGAAACCCCGTCTTGTGCGGGGTTTTTTTTTGCCACCTAAATAACATAAGATCAATCAATGAAATTTGTAGACGAAGCGACAATTCGAGTAGAGGCTGGAAAAGGGGGCGATGGTTGCCTGAGTTTTCGTCGTGAAAAAAATATCCCTTTCGGTGGCCCAGATGGTGGTGATGGTGGTGATGGTGGTAGTGTCTATTTACAAGTTGATGAAGGTTTGAATACACTGGTGGATTTCCGCCACGCGCGATTGTTCCGGGCAGGTAAGGGGCAAACAGGGATGGGGCAGCAACGTTATGGAAAAAAAGGTGAAGATAAAACGATCACCGTGCCATTGGGAACCTTAGTTTTTGATCAGAATACTGGAGAATTGATTGGTGATTTAACCGAATCTGATCAGATCTTACTCGTCGCTCAGGGGGGTACTCACGGCTTAGGTAATATTCATTTCAAGAGTAGTACTAATCGTGCACCACGTCAGATCACAAAAGGAACAGAAGGTGAAGATCGTGAGTTGCGTCTTGAGATGCAGCTACTGGCTGATGTTGGACTGGCAGGTTTGCCGAATGCCGGTAAATCAACATTGATCACTGCAGTATCAGCAGCAAGACCTAAGGTTGCAGATTATCCTTTTACCACCTTACATCCAAATCTTGGTGTGGTGTCGGTGGGTGTGTCAGAGAGCTTTGTGATCGCGGATATTCCAGGTTTGATCGAAGGTGCGGCTGAAGGTGCTGGTTTGGGTATACAGTTTCTGAAACATTTGAGTCGAACACGTTTATTACTGCATATTGTTGATATTGCCTCTGCGGAATTAGGAAATGATCCGGTGGAAGACATCCGTACGATCGAAAAAGAATTAGAAAAGTATGGTAGTGAGTTGCTCGACAAAGAACGTTGGCTAGTGTTGAATAAGACTGATCTTATGTTGGATGAGGATCGGGAAGTATTAAGCAAAGAAATTGTAGATCAGCTTAATTGGACCAAGCCTGTGTTTAATGTTTCTGCGGCTTCTGGTGAGGGCTGTAAAGATCTTATGTACAAGATAAACATAAGGTTGAACGAAATAGAACAAGAAAAAAGAGAAGCATCATCAGACCCAAAATAAATAAACGAATAATAGAGCAGTTAAATCAACATCAAAATAATCACAAATTTAATTAATAGATGTAATCGACATGGCCGTAAGTTCCCGACAAGATCTTTCTAAAACTCGCCGCTGGGTGATCAAGATAGGCAGTGCACTTGCGACCAATGACGGTAGTGGTTTGCGCTTGGAGTCCATAGACAAATGGGTGTCTCAAGCAGCCGAGCAAATAAAAAAAGGTACCGAAGTTATTTTTGTCACCTCTGGTTCTGTGGCGGAAGGTATTTCTCGATTGGGTATGCAAGGTAGACCTTCTTCGCTACACGAATTACAGGCAGCAGCAGCAGTGGGGCAAATGGGGCTGGTTCAAGCCTACGAAACCTGCTTTCAACGTTATGGTATAAAAACTGCACAAGTGTTATTAACTCACCTCGATCTAGCGCATCGCAAACGTTATCTCAATGCACGTAGTACCTTAAAAACTTTAATCGATTTGAAGGTGGTGCCAGTCGTTAATGAAAATGACACCGTCGCAACCGATGAAATTCGTTTTGGAGATAACGATACTTTGGCCGCATTAGTCGCGAATCTAATCGATGCTGATTTGCTGGTGATTTTGACCGATCAACAAGGTTTATATAGTGCTGATCCAAGATCAAACCCTGATGCTTATTTGATTTCTGAAGGAAAAGCAGGCGATCAAAAACTCGAAGCGATGGCTGGAGAAGGTGGAAAATTAGGCCGTGGAGGTATGCGTACTAAACTTACCGCAGCATCACATGCGGCCAATTCGGGTACCGCAACAATAATTGTTTCGGGCAATGAAGATCAAATTCTTGAGAAAATCACCAATGGTGAAGAGGTTGGAACCTTACTACTGCCTGATCAAGAACCAATTATTGCTAGAAAACGTTGGTTAGCAGGCGGTTTACAAGTAAAAGGAAAATTAATTCTTGATGACGGAGCAGTAAAAGTTTTGCAACAAAAAGGACGAAGTTTATTAGCTGTCGGCGTAAAAGATATTGAAGGTAATTTTGATCGGGGTGAACTGGTGATCTGTGTTTCATCTTCGGGAGACGAGATCGCAAGAGGTATGAGTAATTATTCTGTAGCGGAGACAAAGAAAATTATCGGCAAAGCTAGCGATCAGTTTGAATCGATATTAGGTTATTGCGGAGATTCTGAACTAATTCACAGAGATAATATGGTGGTTTAGTAATAAAGGGCGAAGCTTAATATCCAGATGAATAGTAAGCTTTATATAGTTAGGCATAAAAAATCCCCGGCTCATAACAACAAGCCGGGGATTTGATGTGAACCTTATAGACTTTGTAGCTTGGCGCTTAGGCGACTTTTATGTCGAGCAGCTTTATTTTTGTGAATTAAGCCTTTGTTTGCCATGCGATCAATCACAGGAACGGCTTCTTTATAAGCGGCTTCTGCTGATGCTTTATCATTTGCATCTACTGCATATAATACTTTCTTAAGAACAGTACGGAATCTTGAGCGTTGGCCAGAGTTCCTCGCGTAATTCGTATCGGCTTGTCGGGCGCGTTTTCTGGCTTGTGCTGAGTTTGCCAATGTAATAAATCTCCTAATCTGAAACTGGGAAGCCCTGCTGGGCGTAAAAACGCGTAACTATGCGTATTTTGGACACATTTGTCAATCTCTATGCTATTGTTTCGCCACTTTTTAGATGCATGATTAATAGATGAGTCGCAAACTACTTCATTCTACCGCTATTGTCGGCGCGATGACGATGATTTCAAGAGTTCTTGGTCTGGTGCGTGATCGTGCAATTGCACAGTATTTTGGCGCAAGCGTTGGTGCAGATGCTTTTTTTGTTGCGTTTAAAGTACCTAATTTTCTGCGTCGTTTATTTGCCGAAGGTGCCTTTTCACAAGCTTTTGTACCGATCCTCTCGGAATATCGATCACAAAAAACACATGATGAGACACAATCATTAATCAATAATGTCGCTGGCACCTTAGGACTCGTATTAACCATCATTACGATTTTAGGCGTACTTGGAGCGCCGATTTTGATCACCATTTTCGCTCCTGGTTTTCTTGACGATACTGAAAAATTTGATCTCACCGTTTCCTTATTACGGATTACCTTTCCGTATATACTATTTATTTCGTTAACAGCACTTGCCGCCGGCGTGCTTAATACCTACAAACATTTTGCCGGACCTGCATTGACACCGGTGTTTTTGAACTTGTCTATTATCGGCGCATCACTCTGGTTAGCGCCGAAGTTAGATCAACCAGTGATGGCATTAGCATGGGGTGTTTTCATTGGTGGGGTTATTCAGCTTTTATTTCAATTTCCATTTTTACGAAGGTTAAGGTTAATTCCTCGACCAAGCTTCAAACGTGATGATGGTGTACGGCGAATTCTTAAATTAATGGGTCCAGCGATTTTCGGCGTATCGGTTTCCCAGATCAATTTATTATTTGATACTTTGATCGCTTCATTTTTGATCACAGGCAGTGTCTCCTGGCTTTATTATGCTGATCGAATGTTGGAGTTTCCACTCGGTGTTTTTGGAATTGCGCTTGGTGTGGTGATCCTTCCGAACTTATCAGAAAAGCATGCACAAGGTTCTAAAGAGAAATTTTCCAGAATACTCGACTGGGCGTTTCGCTGGGTTGTAATCATAGGACTACCCGCCACGCTTGGTTTGGCATTGTTGGCCGAGCCTATGCTTTGCACCTTGTTCCAATATGGAGAATTCTCTGAGCAGGATGTCGCGTTATCCAGCAAGGCATTGGTTGCCTATTCGTTTGGATTGTTGGGTTTTATCTTAATCAAAGTACTCGCGCCGGGTTATTACTCACGGCAAGATACAAAAACACCAGTGCGAATTGGAATTATCGCAATGGTCTCAAATATGATCTTGAACGTGATCTTTGTTTTCCCACTCGCACATGCAGGTCTTGCTTTAGCGACCTCCATATCCGCATTTATCAATGCAGGGTTACTTTATCGAGGCTTACGCAAAGCAGGTGTTTATCAACCAGAATCAGGTTGGATGAAGGTTTTGATCAAAGTCGCTATTGCGGGAAGTCTGATGGCTTTGACCCTCTGGATCTATGTACCGGAATTACCTCAATGGATACAATGGTCGGGGTTGGAACGTACAGTACAACTCGGTAAATGGATTAGTATTGGTGGTGCTATTTATGTTGGAACGCTGTTTTTGCTTGGGGTCAGATGGCGAGATCTGAATTTGTCGACTTGAACTTAAAGATTTAAACCGCCTCTATACTTGTAGTGTAGAAGCTATAACGCAACAGGGAGAACAAAAATGTATCTAAAAAGAATTTTATCAATATTGTTGTCATTGAGTTTCCTTTCGTCAGTGATGGTTTCGACCGCCATAGCTGGGGAATTTGATCTCGACATGAAAATGAAAAAGCTCGACGGTGAAAATGGAAGTCTTCAAGAACATGTCGGCAAAGGCAAATGGACGTTGGTCATGTTTTGGGAAACGACCTGTAGTATCTGCAAACAGCAAGAGCCGGAATACGCAAAATTTCATACAGATCATAAAGATAAGGATGCACAAGTCGTCGCCATCTCAATTGATGGAATGGATCAAGTCGAATTGATCAAAAACTACAAGCAGCAAAATGCATTACCGTATCCTGTTATGGTCACTGACAAGCCAGAAATCCGAGAAAAGTTTCTCGCCGCAACCGACGAACAATTTCGTGGTACACCGACCTATTTATTATTCTCACCGGAAGGTGAACTAAAAGCCGCTCAACCAGGGATGTTGTCGGCGACTTCGGTGGAAAATTATATTGCCAAGCAGAGTAACTAAGCTATTGTTAAGTAAATCCAAGGGGGCAGCAACTGTCTTCAAAGATCAAGCCTGTTAGCAATAGTTTGTTATAAAAAGAAAGCTATCATTAATGGATTAAACCCTATGGTAACCAGCGCAGGCAGATAAAGAGATTTTCTCAGTTTGGCATAGCCCATTTAGATAATCTGGAACGATTAATTGTAGAAGTTTAGACCCAATCTGACACATCACTAAATCAAGCGGAGCGTAGCGACGCTTGATTTAGTGAGAGTTACCCGCTTTGATGTAACTGCAACGTAAACATCAAAACACAAAGAGGTAACTCTCATGATTCATACTAATGACAAAGTTATAAAACATAAAGTTGGTCTACTCAATCTCGCTGAAGAACTCGGCAATGTCTCAAAAGCCTGCAAGATGATGGGTTTGTCCAGAGATACATTTTATCGCTACAAAGAAGCGGCTGATGAAGGCGGTGTAGAAGCCTTGTTTGATCGTAATCGGCGTACCCCAAATCTTAAAAACAGAATCGACCCGGCTATTGAAACCGTTGTGCTCGAGTATGCACTGGAAGAGCCCGCACATGGTCAAACGCGCACCAGTAACGAGCTGCGCAAACGGGGAACATTTGTCTCACCCAGTGGCGTTCGTTGTATCTGGCTTCGTCATGGTCTTGCTTGCTTTAAAGATCGCCTGAAGGCATTGTCTGATAAGGTAGCTGGTGAAGGCTTGATCCTCACTGAGTCTCAAGTCGCGGCGATGGAACGCAAAAAAGACGACGATGAGGCTTGTGGCGAGATAGAAACGGCACACCCTGGTTATCTTGGCTCGCAAGATACTTACTATGTCGGTACTTTCAAAGGCATTGGTCGGGTTTATCAACAAACGTTTGTTGATACTTACAGCAAGGTCGCTCACGCGAAACTGTACCCGACTAAAACACCGATTACGGCAGCTGACATGCTCAATGACCGCGTCCTCCCATTCTACGAAGAACAACGTTTGCCTATGTTGCGCATTTTGACAGATAGAGGGACGGAGTATTGTGGGCGAGCTGACCAGCATGATTATCAGCTTTATATGGCGTTGAACAATATCGAACACACCAAAACCAAGGTCAAATCACCTCAGACGAATGGTATTTGTGAGCGATTCCATAAGACGATCCTCAATGAGTTTTATCAAGTCGCTTTGCGTAAGAAAATTTACCAATCGATTGATGAACTGCAACTCGACCTTGACGAATGGTTGCTCAAATACAATACTCAACGAACTCACCAAGGCAAAATGTGCTGCGGGAGGACGCCGATGGAAACACTCATCGACGGACAAGCTATCTGGAAGGAAAAGTTTGTGAATTAAACTTAACCTGACAGTCGGCTACTGATAATTGGGTAACTGTCAGATCAAATCTGAATTTCTACAGATTAATACTACTTCCAAACTGTTTTATGCTGGGCTGAGTCCAGCATCACTACTCATCTGTTTCGAATTATCAAACAAAGCAATATCAATTTAACCTGCTCCTATTGATAATCAACAACGCATTTATCAAACATTAGATTATCAATCTCCAAATGAGTTTGAATTATTGAATGCAGCTTAATTTACCTGTCCGTTTTTATAGGTAGTTTACCCTGATCTTTGTTTTATGTTTATACTTTCGTTTTAGTACTCAACCCACTATTTTTATCTCGTGTTAGCGCTTTGTTATTTAAGTTTGAGACCATTCTAATATACAGTTCTCAAAATTATTATTTCTCAAATCGTTTTCTTCTATAAGAATGTTAAAAACACCTTCATCATTAAATCCATTTTCTCCAATTTGCAAGAGAACAATTTTTGACTTCATTACCTCAAGCTTTTCTTCGCTAGATAATTGACAATTTGCGTACACACCAAAAATTTTAGATTTTTCACAACCATTAAAATCTCCCCAAATCTTTCCTTCCTTATTTAAGTTTAGAGCATTCATCTGATTTTTCTTGATGTCTTCATCACATGCACATGTTAGTATGTTATCTTCACATTCCCAGCATTCTAAATCATCTTCATAAGGTTCTTCATAATAGTCAGAAAAAGATTCTTCGGTTGATCTAATTTTTTTTATGAGTACCCCTAAAAAGAAATTATCTTCATGTTCAATTATTAACCGCCGCAAATTTTCATTTTCCACATCAACATAAATTACTTTTCCTTTATCTTTTAAAAGATCTGCAAAAAATATAAGCTGCCCTGTTTTTGGTAATAAACCAGTCTGGTCGTATTTAGAAATTTCTTTTAAATCCAATTGCCCTGCAAATCTCATTTCCTCTGGGTGTTCCATATCTTTAGGTAAATCAACGACACAACCACCATAACGAGAATGACCTAATGGAATCTCTATTTCAGAATAGCTTACGCAATTATCGCCCATCCAATCTTCCTTTTCCATGTAACTTGGATAGTATTTTTTTTCTTCTGCAGTTAATTCTATAATTTTAAATGATTCTTCTTTCATAATTTTTTTATTTTTAATGGCTGCGAATGATCTAGCATAAGAATAGTAGCGAGTTTTTACACACTCATTTTTTAGTTTAGCTCTGAACTTTGCTTCAAGATCAGCTTAAAATTACTTTTTTTAACTTAGTTCTTTGTTAGCACCTGTGTTTTTTTAATCGTCATATGTGTCTTGAGTTTGTAATGGAAATATTTCCCAGTCATAATATTTAACTATTGATTCTTCAAATTTGTCATTTTCTTCGTGAAATGAATGACAATGTGGAACAGGGAAGCCAAATTCCTTTTCTGTATAGCCAAATTCTTTTATTGTTTTTTCAAATTGAACTAAAGGTCCATAAGCAAAAATAACATTGTGTTGGTCATAGACAATCAACCCATTATTATCAGTTGATCCAATCCAAATATGGTGTCTACCATCAGTTTCGAAGTAATCTTTATATTCTGTTAAAAAATCAATTAATTCTTCCTTATTTTTAAAAAGAGGAGATTGGTATCTTCCAAGTTTTTTTTGTGTTCTAGACACAACAAGAACATATAATAGATAATACGGAGAATTTACGTTTTCAATAAGCTTGCTCAAAAGTTCTACTTGATTTTTATTAGCAGAAATCTTAATCGAGCCCTCTGTTTTCTCAAAAATATTCCCATAATCAAATTCTATATCAGATTTACCAAAATCGCCTATTGAAAACTTCACTTTTCTATTACTGTTTTCAGTTTTACAAAATGATTTTATTTTATTCATAAATTTTATTTATTCTGATTGCTGCTAACATCTCGTCCATGAGCAGTTGCGTAGATTAGCAGTTAACTTTTTAGATATACCTCGAATTAAAAATTTTGCAACACTTTTCAAAATAAGCAAGAACAAGCAGTTATTTATGACCATTGTGAGCCAATATTTCCCCATTATCCTCCTTGTCCATTTTCAAGATTAATGGAAAAATAATACGATGCAAAAAAAGACAGCCCAATAAATATAAAGTATAAAAGCAAAATTTTAAAACCTTTCTTTTGTTTCAAAAATAGCCAAAAGAAGTTCAGAGTAAAAAAAGCAATTTATTATAAATAACACTGGATACATTATTGATTTTAAAAACTGCTCAAACTCTGTAAGATGCCCATCAGGGAAACCAAGTATTTTATAATCTGTATAAATTATTACTCCAAAACCTACGGTTAAAATTAGTCCAAATAAAGCCATGGGTCTTTTTAGTTTATTTTCCAACTCTTTTTTACTCCCATGACTGGTAGTTAATATATGAATTCATTCCTATAGGTTTAAAGGTGAAGTATTCCTTCGCACTCCCAATTCTTTTTCCCAAATACATCCTTCCATATCGACTTGGTCTATATGCAAATAAATTACTTGCTAAACTTGAGACAGAGCCATAACCATCAGAACTATTTTCAAAGATCTGAAATCTAAATCTACAAATTGGGGTTTCTCCATTCCAGCCAATGCGCATTGGAACAAACCAAATCCAACTAAATCCAATAATTAGAATTGACACAATTACTTTTGCTTTTAATTACGATCTCTATGGGTTATAGCAACTTGATATTCTTTATATCCTTTTTCAAAGGCTTCATCACTAAATAAAGCAATATATTTTGTCAGATCCAATTTAATACCACTCAGTTTTAATCGAGGTGAATTAAGTCTTTTTAGAGTGTTATTGACCATTTTAAATAGTCCGCCTCTTTCGCTCCGTACTTTATTTTTGATTTCGATTCCTTCTTTTGATAGGCGCATATTTGTTCCTTTTATTTCAATCAACCCCTTAGTGATTAATTTTTTGAATCCTTGTCGAAGTTCTTCAGGAAGGAAAATGGCGTGATTTACCATATCTCCTGCAGCAATAATTTGCGACAGGTCTATGGGCTTAAAACTAGTGCCATAATCCATGATGGCAACAAAAAACCATGCGTCACTTCGGTCAAAATACGTCGGGCTATCAGTCATTTCTTAATTATTTAGTTTTCATCCATAACCGTTGGTAAGCAATAGATGTAATTCGTCATCTGCTTTAAAGGCTAAGGCTAAATCTCGGCCACCGTTTTCAAAATACCCCAAAACAGTGTAGCCAGATCTTTCATCTTCTCCTACCGTGTTTAGAAAATCAGGTTTTATGTTGTAGGCTTGCCAATTTTCATCCATTATATCCAGCATATCAATCAGATCTGTTGCCAGTTTTTCAGCTTCATCTTTTGGCAGTGTTTTCACTGTTGAGTGGGTACTGGAAAAAACTTTTTTTCCACCAATAAGAATGTCGGTCAACAACTCGATTACCTGCACTTTTGTGGGTTGTTTAATGGTAAACCCCGTATTGCCATTCCATATGTTTCCAGGCCTTTGTAATAAAACTGGGATAGGTGGTTCTTGCAGGTCTGAAAAAATTAACTGTGAATAGTGTGTCCAACCTCGTTCAACATCTTGTTTAACGATCTCATAATGAAAACTCCCAGTTTTCAGGTGTTGAATTAATGTTCTTGTGATGTCAAATTCCTCATCTTCAAGAATATCCAAAGTGATCCAAAAGGTATTGGAATTGACGACGGTGTCTAGTTCATCTAAAAGTTTATTTCTTAATTTTCGATCCATAATTTGACTAGGTTTTAATTTCTGATTTGTGAAAAAAATAAAAGTTAATTCTTTTCCGGAAATCTTGGTAAATCGCCCATATAGGGATATTCAACACCTTCGTGTTCTTTAATTAGTTTAAATTCTTCTAGTTTTCCATCATTCAAAACGGCTTGCGCATGAAAGCCAGTGTCACACTTTTGACATACGGTGTAGGCCTCTCCAAACTGAATTCCCTCAGGGGTAAAATGCGTATAGCGAAAATCTATCTCATCACCGATTTTATAGTTTATTACATCTAAATAGCCAAAATACATTTGAAATTCTACCAGGGTCGTTTTCTCACATTTTGGATAAATTATCTTTTCATAAGTGTAGTTGTACATTCCCATATAACTTAAACCCTTAATTGTACGTTTATTTTACTTCTGATTTATTAGGCCAATCATAATATTTTTTTAAATATTTCTTTCATTTAGAATGTTTCTTCAAATAAGACCCAACATATTCTTATAAGATTCTTTGTTTTTCATACGCTAATTTCAAACATTAATTATCTTCTTTCATCACTTCTTCGATTTTTGCTATAAAACTTAACCACTTTAGCCGTCTCTTGCATTGCGGACAAAATTTATCTTTCTCCAACGATGGTTTTTCAATCAATTTAACTATTTCAAAATCATAGTAGTCTATTCGAGTGCGATCTTTAAAACCAAACGCTTCTGGGCGATATGCACCAAAATCGACAGCACAAAAATTACATAACTGTAATTCTAACCCCTTGTAAACTTTGTAAATGCTATAGCTATGCTGCCCTTCTTTGAAGTGTTCAATCTCATGTTCAAAATTGCCACAATCATGACAGGGCGCACAACTAATTACTATCAATTCGGAATAGCATATAGGACATTGTTCTTTGTTCTTCGGTTTCATCTTCGGGTTTTGATTTTTCTAAATCATCAAAATATCTGATTTTAAATAAACTGTTCTACTTGAAATGAATTCTGGATTGTTGCTCAGTTCTTTTCAATTTCATACCACCATAACGAGTATTCCTGTTCCGTTTTATTATGGGATTTAGTTACAGCATCTTGAAAACCTGAAAGCCCAACTTCTCCTTTATCAACATTCAAGGTCGGTGTAGTGCTTTGTTTTACCAATTCTTTCATTTTAGCAATTACTTCAGGTCTGTTTCTTTCTTCTTCGTTGATACAATCTGAGTAATCCAATGAAAATAATTTTTCTATATCTTCCTTGTTGGCTTGAATGTATGTTGGAAAGGAATAATAAAAAAAATCCTTGGTGTATAAAGAGTTCTTATCAGGGGTTACTAATTGCCTCCCCCCATCATCACTAACATCAAATAGATAAGCATCTGAAAGACTTCCTGGGGCTATTGAGAGGGTAAAATCTGTGACTTTACTGTCTTTACTTCGAATACAACTTTCAAGCTTTTCACGCCATATTTTTTTAAATTCGAATTCCCCTCCCTTCATCCATTTATTATATTCCATGTCATTCATAGTCACTATTTTTTCACGTCCTGTACTATCTATCTCCCTGGTAACGGCTACGGCTATACTCGGAAAATAAATTCTAAAGCGAGACATCTTGTTATCAGGAGCGAAAGTTGGGAGCGTTAAAAAAATATTTTTTGCATTTTTTAAGGAATCAATTTTTTCTTCTATTTTACTTCTAATACCAATTATATCTTTCTGTTTAACTGGAACGGCATGATCGGCTAAAGTGCCTATGTCAAAACTTTTGAGTAACGCAAATGTTTGGTTTTTAATTAATACATTATTCTTATAGAGGCTTGAGGTTGCAACACTTTAACGGAGCAAATAACTAAGGGGCATTTGCCCGCTCAAATTCTACAGGGCTAACATAGCCTAAATAAGAATGCCTCCGTCTTCGATTATAAAACACTTCAATATAGTGAAATAGGCTTTGTTTGGCATCGCTACGTGTTCGATAATCCTCATCATCAACCAACTCTGTTTTGAGGCTGCCGAAGAAACTTTCAGCGACCGCATTATCATGGCATTCACCTTTTCGGCTCATACTACAAAGGAAGCCATTATCTTTAATGAGCTTTCGATAATCACCCGAGGCATAAGTGCTGCCTTGGTCGGAATGGACAATCACATCTTTTGCCTTGTCTCTGCGTGACAGCGACATCGTTAACGCATCAGTGACTAGCTTGGTGTCATTACGCTCAGACATCGCCCAGCCAATAATTTGCCGTGAATACAAGTCCATCATGGTAGCCAAATATAACCAACCTTGCCGAGTACGAATAAAGGTCGTGTCAGCTACCCAGGCTTTATTTGTTTCATTGACACGAAATTCACGTTTGAGCCTATCGGGTGCAGGTGCTGTGGTATTTTTTGAATTGGTTGTAATCACAAACCGTTTGGCCATCTTCGATTGAATGCCAGCAGTCTTCATCAAACGTGCAACACGCGGTCGACTTACTTTTTCACCTGAATCGAGTAGGTCTCGATGTATCCGAGGTGAACCATAACGCTTAAAACTAGCTTGATGAAAACATCTTATTTTCGTCAGTAACCGTTGATTCGTTGAGTGTGTCTTACTTTGAGGCCTGTCTAACCAATCATAATAACCACTGACTGAGACAGTCAGGGTGCGACATAATAACGACACAGAGTGATGGCGACGTTGTATTTTAATAAAGGCGTACTTCACTTGAGTTCGCCTGCAAAGTACACCGCGGCCTTTTTTAATATCTCAACTTCCTCCTTCAGCCGTGCATTATCTTGGCGTAAGGTGGTGAGTTCACTTTGTGCTTCTTTCTTAGGCCTTCCACGTTGTTCTGGGAATGCAGTATCACCTTTGTCGGTCAGTTGTTCTTTCCATTTATAGAGCTGATTACGCCGTATACCAAGTTCAGCGGCAATCTCAGATGACGGTTTATCTGATTGCTCCATCAAGCGTAACGCTTCTAGTTTGAATTCTCGGGTATAGGTTTTGTATGGTTTTCTGTTGCTGGTCATTTGGATACTCCTAAAGGCATATTGTCGCCTATTTAATGTATCCGTTAAAATGTAGCAGGTTCAAAATGACCTCTTTTTTTCTTTCACGAACATTCATCGATAGCGTATACGAGGTTGGGAACATCATTAAAATTAAGCAATGATAAAACTCAAAAAAATCATATATATCTGATTGCTCCATCAAGCGTAACGCTTCTAGTTTGAATTCTCGGGTATAGGTTTTGTATGGTTTTCTGTTGCTGGTCATTTGGATACTCCTAAAGGCATATTGTCGCCTATTTAATGTATCCGTTAAAATGTAGCAGGTTCAAAATGACCTCTTTTTTTCTTTCACGAACATTCATCGATAGCGTATACGAGGTTGGGAACATCATTAAAATTAAGCAATGATAAAACTCAAAAAAATCATATAAAATAAGTGACTTTTAAAACAGCTATAAGCAAATGAAAAACCCACACAGAACAGATATTCAACAGCTTATTTTAATGCTGGGGCCCGCACTGATTTTTGGTAGCGTACTGCTTATTAAAGCGTTTTATTTTATAGATGATTTCACTAAATATGCACTACTTTTATCATTATCACTGGCCCCTTAACCCTCTATGCTTTAATCCTGCTTTACAATCGGTTCAAGTTGAAGTTTATTGGAATCATTGTTCTCAATATCCTGATCATGATCGGATATTTCAAAGGGATATCAGCTATGCTTTACTCTCCTAGCCCTAATATGGGAGGAGCTGCCTTAGGGGCTTTCCTATTATTTGGTGCTGTTGTGATTCATTTTATAATCTTTGCGTATTTTGTTTGGTTTTTTAGAAGGAAAAAACGAAAATCAAAAGACATAAAAGAGGATTTAACCGACTTTCCTTTAGTGAAGGTTGTAATTCCAAAGGGGATTTCATTGGCTTTTATTATCCTGTTTTTTTATTTACGCTCTGTCAGATTTTATGAAGGTATTAAACTGATTTTATTTTCATTTCCAAAATGCTACAGGGTTTATCACTTGCGAAAATCGCAGTTAAAATCAACGTTATAAATTTAACTCTTTAGCAAGGTTGAAAAGTTGGAATTATGCTTTGCTTGACACTTATGAGTTGACATATAATTTGTAAAACAGAATTTTTTAAATGCATATAAAATGAAAGAATTTTTTAAACTTAACAACATCGAAGTTGGTTTTGCCAACCATTCCGAAGTTTCTATTCAGAAAGGGAAGTTGAGTATTAACCTGCTTACGCCCAATTTAAAAATAACTCCGGAGCTTCATAACGGAATGTTAGACAGTGAAGAAGTGAACGTAGACTATATTAGCTATGCAACAAGTTTGGCTATACCTGAAGGGAAATACAACACCCAGCTCGACTGCCCAGAAGACACCCCAAACGCAAACGTTTTTAATTTTCCGGAAAATGTTAATTTTTATGGTGTTCTTGATGTTCAAGAAGGGTATATACATCTAAAAGGTGAGTTAAGAAGCCGATATAGTCGTCGAACTATCCCCGTAGAAATAGTAAAGCAGTTTGATCCCAAACCCTTAATTCCTCCAAGAACCAGATTTAATTTAGGCGATGCAAAAATACAAGAGCCTCTAGAAGTCTATGAATTAATCGTTCGGAAAGGCCGTCTAAATGAATTCCCAATGGAGATTTTAGCCTTTGAGAACTTGGAGAGTTTAGAGATTGAAGTTTCGTCCTGGCAGGGAGACAAAAGCAGTGATTTTTCAGAAATCCCAGAAGCACTTTTTGAGTTAAAAAATCTACATACGCTATCCATTTCGGGAAGTAACATTAAAACACTTTCAGAAAAAGTAAGTGCACTCACAAAACTAGAAGAACTTCGTCTCTGCTACACTCAATTAAAAAGCCTACCCAATTCGCTATGTGATCTAAAGCGGTTACAATATTTGTCGTTGGACTGTAACGAGCTGGTTTCGCTGCCCGAAAATATCGGTTATCTTCCTGATTTAGAAGATCTCAGAATTGGATATAATCCGTTTACCTCATTACCAAAATCGCTTACAGAAATTTCCAATATTAATCTTGAAGGGAAGCATAAAAAACTATTTTTAGATACTGCTTACAAAAGCAAGAATAAAAACGAAATAAATGAAAGTTTATTTAACCTGTTTAATCATCCCACACACAAAACTGCATTAGAAAAGGCTATACAAACAACGCCAGAATTAAAGAATTACAAAGATTTTTTATTGAATTGCAGCACACTAGCCACCTGTTTGGTGCCTGGAGATAAGCAAAAAGTAATTTCTGTTGGCGCTTCAAAAACCGGCGGAAGTCCAGATTTACCAAAAGGCTGGAAGCATCCCGCTGATCAAAATGGCAATTTTTATCTTTTTCATACGCAGATAAATTGCGAAGAAATAGGTCCTTATCAAAACTATCTGCCGAGAAAAGGGATGTTATACTTCTTTGTGAGTGACGAAGAATATGTCGAAGAGCCTTTGGTATTGTACTCAGAAGATGAAAACTTAGTCCGCATCCACTACAACGAAGAAACAACATTTGTATTTTGTGATGACGTAGATGATGATGAATATAGAAACGAATTAGCCGTCAGCTTTCGAAACCATATATCTATTCCCGAATTTTATAACATCAAAAAAAATGCAACTGAAAGATTTCCGAAATATGCTCAATTCCTAAAAGATCAAGCAACACGTGACTTAGAAAACTTGAGGAATTTTGATCAATTTGAACAATTCAATAAACACATTGATTTACTCCCTATTGATGGTGAACGAATGCATAGCATCAACAGTTTCGTCTTCACACAAGGTGAAACCCCACAAGAACAAGCGGCAGACAAATTTGGCGGCGAGCCAACGGAATGGCTTGTGCTACTCAACATGGAAACTACGGGGGAGTTTATGTTTGGGGATGCAGGTACACTAACGTATTGCATGCATAAAAAAGACCTGGAAATTAAAGATTTTTCTAGAATTTATGCCAGCATAGAAAGTGGCTGAAAAAACTACTTCTTTAAAGATAAACAATGAAAAAAGCGAATATCAATTCAATTCCTGCGCTTATCAATTGGTTTGGGGTTAAGTAAATCGAACTGTATGACTACTATGATTCCTAGCTTCAGATTACATTAATTATTTTTGATGCTTTTGAAAAGTTGGTTGCTCTGCTAGTTGAGGCCCATTCAGCGAATGAGGTGCGATATTACAAGATTAAACAACTTTAGGAATTAGTATTGGAAATGTGCAGAGTGATCTGTTTGGTGGTTTTCAGAAGACTAGACAGAGTTTTGAGTTGTTGGCAGAGAACAGAATAGATTTTATCAAAGCAGAAAAAGTTGAAGCGGGAGATGAAGTTCATTTCATCATTAACTTTAGGGGTTCTCCTATTATCGAGTATTTAGCCTTTCTTGAAGTTGATGGAGAGCTTTGCTTTCAGATACGATTAGCTCTATTTAACTATGAAGACGTAGATTTATTGAAGAAACTCGAAAGCATAAGACGGAAAATAAGGAAACTGAAGGTTGAATAATAGCTCCATGCTATCAAAAACAGCTCAAATTCAACGCTTATAAACTCGCCCCCTCATTTATCAAATGGTTTTAGTAAAATGAATTGATTGAATTAGTATTGAATTATAAATAAATGAAACCAATAAATTATTCATTAAAAGAAACTTAAAAAAACATATATTTTATAATTAGCCACTATAGAGAAATGAGCGCAAAGGAATCTTATTAATTATTACATTGCTGTCCCGTTAAGAACGAATAAAGTAGGCCTGAACTCCGTCTAATTTGTTACAATGAAATCACGACAAGTCATTGAAAAACATAAGGAGAACAGGCCATGGCCGATTGTAATACTATCTTCTCACAAATACTAAAAATGATACCGAGACATGAGTTTGAGCCCTTGGCAAATCAGCATCACCGTGGTCGTTCGTTTCGAACAGCTTCACGTTGGTCTCAGTTTGTGACACTGGCAATGGCACAATTGTCGGTTCGAAACAGCTTGCGAGATATTGTCGAGAACCTGTCAGCTCAAGCGCATCGTCTGTATCATTTGGGTAGTGTAAAATTATCTCGCTCCAATTTGTCCCGTATCAATGAAGATAAACCTTACACACTTTATGAGGCCTTGTTTGGTAAATTGTTAGCACGTTGTCAGGGGTTAACGCCAGGACAATCTTTCCGTTTTAAAAACACATTGTATTCATTGGATGCCTCTACGATTGACCTGTGTTTATCCGTTTTCCCGTGGGCTGACTTTCGTACAACGAAAGGCGCGATAAAGCTGCATGTTGAATTGAACCATTCAGGTTATTTACCCGAGTTTGTCCCGGTAACGGAAGGGAAAACACATGACGTGACGGTGGGTCGCACACTGTCTTTTCCCAAGGGAAGTATTGTCGCTATTGATAGAGCGTACAATGACGATGCCTGGTATAAGCAATTGACAGACAAGGGGATATTCTTTGTAACGCGCCTCAAAACGCATGCTAAATATCGTGTGATAGGTCGGAGCGATGTTTTGAAAAGCAAAGGACTGACGTGTGACCAAACCATTGAATTCACCGGGTTCCAAACCGCAAAAAAATGCCCTGCTCAGTTACGTCGTATTGGTTATCGTGACCCGAAAACAGGGAAACACGATGTGTTTCTCACCAATAATTTTACACTTGCAGCGAAAACGATTGCTGATATTTATAAAGCACGTTGGCAAGTGTAATTATTTTTTAAATGGATAAAACAAAACCTTAAAATCAAATCATTCATCGGCACAAGTAAGAATGCGGTGATGACACAGGTATGGATAGCAATGTGCATTTACTTACTGATGGTATTCATCAAATTTCAGTCCAGACTCAAGAAGAGCATGCAACAAATCTTACGTGTATTGCAACGTAATCTCTTTGATAAACGGTCGTTGTTAGCGTTGTTGCAAGACGACCCGTTACCCGATGAGATAAATACAGTTCAGCAATTGGTATTGGTTTGAAAGTTAACGGGACAGCAGTGATTGCCAGATATAAACTCTTTTCTTGTTACAGTGTTTACCGGTGTTCTAATGTTTGTAGAATATACAATTAGATTTGGCTTGCTTTCCAGTAATAACCTTTAATGACACCCTTAGTTTTTTATGTGGTTCACTAAGTGTCTTCGGAGTATTATTTGTTCGAAAGTCGGTGGTTTCAGAATTAAAACGAATTAGAAATAGAGGCCTGAGACTGAGAGGTAAATGTGAAATAGTTTAGAGTCAGGTCTTTTCATATCGGATTACTTATTCAGTTTAATCGCAAAATATAAATCTAAAAAAATGAGGTCGTACTCTAAGCCTTTTAAGAAAAATTATAGGGCTTGCTGAGTGACTAACATCAATCCAATGGTGACTTAACCAACTGCACGACAACAAAACTAGTCTCCTGGCATACAACAATGATTGTAATGCTTTTTACTCCCACAGGGGTAAGCGACTTTTTTCGTGGTTTAATATGGCATGTTTGATTGGCTGGGGTTTGGGAATAGCTGGTGACAAAAGCTAACGAAAAGAGGTGACGTATTTATTTTACGAGCCATTATTACGGACTATTTGTGGAAAATAAATCTGACTCCAAATATTCGTATGGATAAGCTTTTCTTTCTGCTCCTTTAAAATAGTCCATATTATGTTCGATTTCTAGATCCATAATTTTTCCTTTCATTAAAATCTGCTTCTCACTTTTCTCTGAAGGTTAGCGATGATAATATCGCTCTTTAAGGAGGAAGGCCGTGTTCAAAACACTGCAGAAGTCAGAGCACCGTTAGTTATCCCTATTCACATAGGTTATCGAAACAGTTTAGCTCGCTTTCTGGTTGGTTTGTCTCGAGCTTTTTGTTAATTAGTCAGAAACATAAATGTGTAGATACTTAGGGATACTTTAAAATGTCGAAGCAAACTTCAAAAAAAACAAATGAATTAATCTCTCCACTTTCCGGACTTAGACGTCTTATTGAAACTAATCAAATTGAAGCACCTAGCGACGACTTTCTTAACGATAAGTCTGCAGTCTGGTCTCCGCATAATAAGATCATAAACGTTACACCTGGTCCCGCCTTTGGGTCTGAATTGGTTAATCAATTTGCATCTACCCAAACAAGAGGTATGCGGGGTCCAGGCGCAGCGGGTTTTTTTACAGCAGTTCGCCAAGAATACGGAAAATTAGTAGATATGCCAAAAGGAGGAATGCCCCTTTTCTTCACCGGCTCTGGGACATCTGCTACCGAGGCTGCTGCAGGCTCTTTGCGTACTCCGGATGAAATGAATTCCGACAAGAAAGTCATCTTAACTCTGGAGATCGGCAGCTTCAGTACGGCAATGGGCCATTGCGTTGAAAACCTGGGTAGGGGTGTGATTCGCCTAAAAGGTGAAGTTGGTGAAGATCTGCCGTTTGGTCAGTGCAGAGAAGTCTTAGAAAAAGACATTGAAGGTAACATCAAGATGGTTATGGCTCCGCATAACGAAACGGGCACGGGAGTTACTGCTAGCATTCAGAAATTACGTGACTTGCTGGATGAACTAAAACATCCTGCACTTCTTGTAATCGACGGCATTTCTTCTATCGCCAGTATGCCATGCTCTATGGCTAAAATGGGAATCGATATGCTGATTGGATGTAGCCAAAAGGGTTTGATGGCTACGCCAGGTATCGGAATGATTACGCTCAGCCCAAAAGCGGTGCAGAAAATTCGTGAGTCTGATCAACAGATGAAAGAAGGGGGGCTTAAAAAAGGCGAACACTACCTTAATCTTGCCAAGATGATTGAGGCTATGGAAACCGCTGGCCTACACTTAGAAACGCCACCAAATTACGCCCAATTAGCCGTGGCTTTGGATACGCTCGCTATCGAGGGCATTGATCGAGTTTGCGAGCGCCATAGAGATTGTTCTGAAATCTTCCGTGCCGCCGTACAGGCTGCGGGCTTTGAGCTGGTCGTAAAAGATATCAATACGGCATCTAATGCGGTGACTGCAATCAAAGCACCAGAAGGTTATGGAGAGAAAGAAATCCAAGAAGTTCTATGGATAATGTACAACAAGCACGCCGTAGAAGCTGCCGCTATTCCAGGCTATCCAGATCTGGGCTGGCGTCTTTGCGCTACAGGCGGTATCCAGCCTCAACATGCACTCATGGCTTCAATAGCCTTCTTGAAGTCGGTTGAAGAAGCTGGAATACCGGTTGATTATGATAAGGGATTGGTTGCTGCGTCTAAGGTGTATGGAGAGGTTCTCAGGTATCATCGCCCTCTCCCTGGACTTGATATGTACGGAAGATAAGTCTGTCAAAATATGAAGAAACTGAAGGAAGGGCACTATTACATTAACTAAAGAAAGTCCTTCCTTCAGCGGCATAATAGTTGGGGTCATTTTGACGCCAATTAATTTTATAGTTATGCCAGACAATTATTAAATCAAGAACTGCCTATTTTTGCAGATACCACACAAAATCAGTACAAAATTATTAGCGATGATAAAATCAAAATTCAACTTGAGTAGTCGTTTATTTCCCTGCTTTGATGAAAACTCTATTTAAAGAGATTGATTGAGAAAAATGGCAAAAATGACTTACCCTTGTCCTTGCGCCAGTGGTAAACTTTATCCTGACTGTTGTGAACTGATGCATAGGGGGAAAATTGACTCACCCAATGCAGAACAAACCATGCGTGCACGTTATACTGCATTTTGTTATGGTGAAATTGGCTATTTAGTGGATACCACGCATCCCAGAAAACGGCGTATTGGAGATTCATTTTCATTATCCAAACTGATCAAAAAGATCCGTTGGGTGGGCCTTAAAATTATCGAGTATCAATCTGGGAGTGAAGTCTCTTACGTCGACTTTGTCGCTTTCCGTATTGAACAGGGTCAGTTTGCACAACAACACGAGCGTTCAAAATTTGTCTTCGTCAAAGATGAATGGTTTTATTTCGAAGGTGAAGAATTACCCTCAATAAAACTACAACGTAATGAACTTTGTTTTTGTGGCAGTGGTAAGAAATTTAAAAAATGCCATGGAACTTTGCCTGGTAAGTTGCGGCATTAAATGGGCAGACTCGATTTGATTTATCAGTAACACCAGCAATTAAATAGTCAATATGATACTTGACCACTTTATTATTCAATCCTCCCAATCCCTCTTAGTCCTTTAAGAAAATTATAGGGCTTGCTGAGTGACTAACATCAATCACTATAGTGATTTACCAATTGCACGATAATAAAACTAATCCCCTGGCATACAACAATGCTTGTAACGCTTTTTACTCCCACAGGGGCAAGCGGCTTTTTTCCGCGGTTTAATATCATTCGCAATATTCATCACATCCTGTTGATAAATTTTTGATAGCGAAGAGAATAATTGTGGATGCTTATTTTTTAGCATTTTCGGGCGTTCAAAAAAATATTCAGAAGCAACCGCAAAAAATTCCACTCTATTCGTTGTCGCATAATCCCTTATATTGCTTTTGTTATTATTTATCGCTTTGATTTTTTGTTCGACTAACTCAAACCACGGGATAGAAAATGCATATTCTTTTAACCGTTCGGGATAACCATCACATTCGCCATCGGCCATATCGACCAAATGTACAAATTCATGAATACCAACATTTTGTTTATCTTTACTATTTTCAAATCCTTGATGAAGTGCTGGTCTACATAGTGCCAGTTTTCCAGCCATTGGCCCTGTTCCCACCATGCCTGTGATATTAGAATCTGGCTGGCCACATTCGAAATTTGTATTAAAACTGGCAGGTAATAAATAGACTGCATTGAGGTTAAAGTAATGCCATTTGGAAAAACCCCAAACTGGAATAACTGCACTTGCTGCTACCAAAAGACGGTCTTCATCAGACACTGTGAATTGCCCCACTTCAATTTCTGTTGTCTGCAAAAATAGTGACACACGTTGTTCAAAAAGTAGCTTGTGTTCTTCACTCAATACGCGATAAAAGGTCACTTTCTCTATCAGAAACCTGGACCATTGTTGTCGCCATTGAAGTTCTTTGTGTTGTTTTTCTAACCCAAGAAATTTTTGTAGAACTTCTTTGATCCAATTAATCATCATTTAATCTCGTAAATTCTCAAAAAAATATAACAGCTCTTGTTTTATCACTTCGGATTTTAGTAAATGTTATTGTTAAAGTTTTCACAAGTGAAGAGATAAATCAGGTCAGATTGAACCTGCTACATTTTAACGGATACATTAAATAGGCGACAATATGCCTTTAGGAGTATCCAAATGACCAGCAACAGAAAACCATACAAAACCTATACCCGAGAATTCAAACTAGAAGCGTTACGCTTGATGGAGCAATCAGATAAACCGTCATCTGAGATTGCCGCTGAACTTGGTATACGGCGTAATCAGCTCTATAAATGGAAAGAACAACTGACCGACAAAGGTGATACTGCATTCCCAGAACAACGTGGAAGGCCTAAGAAAGAAGCACAAAGTGAACTCACCACCTTACGCCAAGATAATGCACGGCTGAAGGAGGAAGTTGAGATATTAAAAAAGGCCGCGGTGTACTTTGCAGGCGAACTCAAGTGAAGTACGCCTTTATTAAAATACAACGTCGCCATCACTCTGTGTCGTTATTATGTCGCACCCTGACTGTCTCAGTCAGTGGTTATTATGATTGGTTAGACAGGCCTCAAAGTAAGACACACTCAACGAATCAACGGTTACTGACGAAAATAAGATGTTTTCATCAAGCTAGTTTTAAGCGTTATGGTTCACCTCGGATACATCGAGACCTACTCGATTCAGGTGAAAAAGTAAGTCGACCGCGTGTTGCACGTTTGATGAAGACTGCTGGCATTCAATCGAAGATGGCCAAACGGTTTGTGATTACAACCAATTCAAAAAATACCACAGCACCTGCACCCGATAGGCTCAAACGTGAATTTCGTGTCAATGAAACAAATAAAGCCTGGGTAGCTGACACGACCTTTATTCGTACTCGGCAAGGTTGGTTATATTTGGCTACCATGATGGACTTGTATTCACGGCAAATTATTGGCTGGGCGATGTCTGAGCGTAATGACACCAAGCTAGTCACTGATGCGTTAACGATGTCGCTGTCACGCAGAGACAAGGCAAAAGATGTGATTGTCCATTCCGACCAAGGCAGCACTTATGCCTCGGGTGATTATCGAAAGCTCATTAAAGATAATGGCTTCCTTTGTAGTATGAGCCGAAAAGGTGAATGCCATGATAATGCGGTCGCTGAAAGTTTCTTCGGCAGCCTCAAAACAGAGTTGGTTGATGATGAGGATTATCGAACACGTAGCGATGCCAAACAAAGCCTATTTCACTATATTGAAGTGTTTTATAATCGAAGACGGAGGCATTCTTATTTAGGCTATGTTAGCCCTGTAGAATTTGAGCGGGCAAATGCCCCTTAGTTATTTGCTCCGTTAAAGTGTTGCAACCTCAGATCATTTTAATATACTCTCTCTACGTTTACCCTTAATAAATTAACAAATAGTATGTTTAAGAATTACCATGACTCTTATTAAATGTTTCTAATGTTGTCGAAGAATATCCAGTAATGAGTTTAGCAATAGAGGGCGATACTGAATTTGATCAAGACCATTTTACTTTTTTAAGAACAATAAAAAGCAACCAACTGATTACCATGGATGGAAATGGTAAAAGATTAAAATAGACACTTTAGTTAACCCAACAATATGAAACATACATTTCAAGTAGAGCAATTTATTTAAAACCAGATATTTTGATGATTTAGAAAAATCAAAATCCGCAGATGAAACCGAAGAACAATGTTCGATATGCTATTCTGAATTGATAGTAATTAGTTGTGTGCCCTGTCATGATTGTGGCAATTTTGAACATGAGATTGGACACTTTAAAGAAGGGCTGCATATTTATAGTTTACAAGGGGCTAGAATTACAGTTATGTAATTTTTTTGCCGTTGATTTTGGTTCATATTGTCCAGAAGCGTTTGGTTTTAATGATCGTACTCAAATAGATTATTCTGATCTTGAGGTAGTTAAATTGATTGAGAAACCATTGTTGGAGAAAGATAAATTTTGTCCGCAATGCAAGAGATGGCTGAAGTGGTTAAGTTTTATAGCAAAAATCGAAGAATTGAAGAAAGAAATTACTTAATGTTTGGGCGAAATTAGAGTAAAGCATTTAGGGTCAGGTCTAGCTATGAATGCACTTTCGAAAAGACTAATATGCTAGATGATTGATAGTTAGACCTGACCCTTAGTTTTAAAGTTAATTATAAATATTACCTATAATGAGATCCTCCAACCCACAATACAAAAGAACGACGAACACCTTTAGTTACTTTTGTTACTCTATGCAGCATATATGAAGGGAAAATAAAGACTGCGCCTTTTGCTTTATTCGCTGTTATGAAACTATTATCTTCATAATTTCCTCCTGTGAATAATTGTAAATCTCCCCCTTCATATTCACTGGGGTCAGATAATTGAACCGTGATAGAGATTTTTCGATGTGAAACGCCTTGACCCATATCTTGATGCCAGTGGTAATGACCTTTGTCTGTAGCGTCATATTCTGTATATTGTATTTGATCTTGGATGTGAAATAAGTCAAAGTTCCAAAGCTCATCGTTGGCAGTAACAGCCATATCGGATAATTTTTCATATAACCAATACCAGCTATCCTCTTGAGGGATCCATTTAACTTTTGAAGAACGAAAATCATCTCCCGCCCCCATAGCTATACCTTTTTGAGCTTCTAAAGATTGAACTCTGGTATGAATTTCATTTAATTCTTCTTTATTAAAACCTTCTTCATACAAGTAATGATTCTGGGAATCATTTTCCTTTTGGTTAAAGTTTAAACTATTAAACATAATGTTTGTTTTCTAAGACCAACATTTACTAAACTTATACCCGCTCTTTGGTGAAGAAAATTAAAGTACCGTTTTCGTTATATTTTCTACACCTCCTAAATCAAACTAAATCGCCAAGAGCTGGTAATATTGCAGTATCTATTGTTCCTATTATCCTCCATGAAAGTGTTAAAAAATATGTCCTTATAACTTACCCTTTTTACACATTTGCTCTCTAACCTTAGCAGTTGATATTTCATGTGCCTCAGATGGGTACGCATTCTATTATAACTCCCCTTTCTATAATTAATAGACTCAATATCCGAAGTTTTAATAATGTTAACAATTTAGTTTTTAGGAGTTATTCCAGATAATATCATGTGAAGTATTATCTAAAGATGAGGAGAAGCCATTTAAGTTAAGTATAAACAGAATCGATTAAGAGCAGGAGCACAAGGTCAGGCCTGGTTATTAGCCATCTAGTACTAATATGTAGAAATTCAGATTTGATCTGACAGTTACCCAATTATCAGTAACCGACTGTCAGGTTAAGTTTAATTCACAAACTTTTCCTTCCAGATAGCTTGTCCGTCGATGAGTGTTTCCATCGGCGTCCTCCCGCAGCACATTTTGCCTTGGTGAGTTCGTTGAGTATTGTATTTGAGCAACCATTCGTCAAGGTCGAGTTGCAGTTCATCAATCGATTGGTAAATTTTCTTACGCAAAGCGACTTGATAAAACTCATTGAGGATCGTCTTATGGAATCGCTCACAAATACCATTCGTCTGAGGTGATTTGACCTTGGTTTTGGTGTGTTCGATATTGTTCAACGCCATATAAAGCTGATAATCATGCTGGTCAGCTCGCCCACAATACTCCGTCCCTCTATCTGTCAAAATGCGCAACATAGGCAAACGTTGTTCTTCGTAGAATGGGAGGACGCGGTCATTGAGCATGTCAGCTGCCGTAATCGGTGTTTTAGTCGGGTACAGTTTCGCGTGAGCGACCTTGCTGTAAGTATCAACAAACGTTTGTTGATAAACCCGACCAATGCCTTTGAAAGTACCGACATAGTAAGTATCTTGCGAGCCAAGATAACCAGGGTGTGCCGTCTCTATCTCGCCACAAGCCTCATCGTCGTCTTTTTTGCGTTCCATCGCCGCGACTTGAGACTCAGTGAGGATCAAGCCTTCACCAGCTACCTTATCAGACAATGCCTTCAGGCGATCTTTAAAGCAAGCAAGACCATGACGAAGCCAGATACAACGAACGCCACTGGGTGAGACAAATGTTCCCCGTTTGCGCAGCTCGTTACTGGTGCGCGTTTGACCATGTGCGGGCTCTTCCAGTGCATACTCGAGCACAACGGTTTCAATAGCCGGGTCGATTCTGTTTTTAAGATTTGGGGTACGCCGATTACGATCAAACAAGGCTTCTACACCGCCTTCATCAGCCGCTTCTTTGTAGCGATAAAATGTATCTCTGGACAAACCCATCATCTTGCAGGCTTTTGAGACATTGCCGAGTTCTTCAGCGAGATTGAGTAGACCAACTTTATGTTTTATAACTTTGTCATTAGTATGAATCATGAGAGTTACCTCTTTGTGTTTTGATGTTTACGTTGCAGTTACATCAAAGCGGGTAACTCTCACTAAATCAAGCGTCGCTACGCTCCGCTTGATTTAGTGATGTGTCAGATTGGGTCTAAACTTCTACAACTAATAGCTGACTCTGAGGGATCCTCACGAAATTGGTCTGGATGTTTAACTCCACAGCAGCTCTCCCATGAGTTGCTGTATGCATTCAAATGCCAAGCTCCGATCTGTAGATACCATCTCTCACAACCAATCGCAAGCTACTATTTTAAGTCACTTGTGATTGATAAAACTGAACAGATTCAATTGTTCTGTTTTTAAATTCCTGAAGAATTGTCTCACCACATTATTATGCCCAAAACATTTTGTGGGGCAGGCTCTTCCAACAATTACGACGACTCATACTGAAGTCGATGGGAACAAACTCTCCCACTTTATCGAAAATAAACTTCCCTTAACTAATCCCTTAGACTCATAACTTTCCAACCATGTTTCTTCGCAATTTTTTCTAGTCCAGGATCAGGATCAACAGCAACAGGATTATCGACTTGTTCTAATAATGGGATATCATTACGAGAGTCACTATAAAACCAACTACCTTCGAATGAATGATCACGATTCTTAAGCCACGCTTCCAAGCGTGTGATTTTGCCTTCTGCGAAAGAAGGTGTTCCAGCAACATTGCCTGTATACCTGCCATTAATTATTTCGGGCTCGGTCGCAATAAGCTCATCAATTCCAAAGAGTTGAGAGATAGGTTCGGTAATAAAACGGTTAGTCGCCGTTATGATCAGTAATTGGTGATTTTGTTGTCGATGGTGATTAACTAGGGCTTGGGCTTTTGGCAGCAAGATAGGTTTGATCATTTCTTTGAGATAATCTTGCCTCCAGGCGTTTAAAGTTTCCATATTGTTTTTGCCCAAAATTTCCAATTGGAAACTAAGGAAATCCATAATGTCCAGGTTACCATTGAGATAATCCTGATAATAATTGGCGTGTCTGCGAGCATGCTCTGCTACATCTACCTTACCTCTTTTACAGAGGTAATCCCCCCATAAAGTATCGCTGTCACCACCAATGAGTGTGTTGTCGAGATCGAATATTGCGAGTGTCATAAGTTGCCTATTGGCTCAAATTTTGAAAGAATCATCATATGATAGATCGTGATGGATTTAGAGCAAATGTTGGTATCATTTTGACAAATGATAACGCAGATGTTTTTTGGGCGCGCCGTGTTGGTGGTTCTGATGCCTGGCAATTCCCTCAGGGCGGTATCAACCGTGATGAGACGCCAGAAATGGCTATGTATCGCGAATTGAATGAAGAAGTTGGCCTGGATCCAGAACATGTTGAGTTAGTGGGTTCTACCAAGAAATGGCTGCGCTATCGACTTCCTAAACGTTTTGTACGACATCATCAAAAACCTTTATGTATTGGACAAAAGCAGATCTGGTTTGTTTTGAAGTTGGTGGCGGATGAAGCTAACGTTGATCTTGGCATGGCCAGTAAACCCGAATTTGATCAGTGGCAGTGGGTTGATTACTGGCGTCCTTTAGATGAAATTGTCTCGTTTAAAAAGAATGTCTATCGAAAGGCTTTATCTGAGCTCGCACCACTGGTGCTGCCAGAATCAAAATTAGATACGCAATAATTGTTCAGGTTTATCTAGTTTAATACTCTTACTTTGCTTTCATTTGCATTAGATCAGGAAGTAACTTCTGGGAGCTTTTTTGCGAAGCTTTACGTAAAAAGTAGCGTCTAAAATCCGGATCGAGATTCATTTTTGCCAGACCATTGTCAATTTCAGTCAAAGTCTTTTTGCAGGTTTCCATTGCAACATCAGCGACTTTTCTGAAATCTTCATGTTTATCAAGATTTGTCTTTGCCTCTTTTTTAAGACACTGATCATAACTGTCTCGATAAGACATCATTGTCGATGTTTCTTCTGCAGAGAGGTCTGTCGGGTAGCGATAACTTGTTTCAGCGTCGTCGGCAGCCATGACTTGCAGGCTAATAAAAGAGAGAAGTGTGATTAATAATTTCATAATTTTATTCCACAAATGATACTACTTTAATTTCCCAGGTTTGGTCCTTACCATCTACTTTTGTACAGCCTAATTTCACAGGTTTTCCATCTGCTTCAATCGTACCCATTGCCAATCCAGCTTGTCTTTTTCCTGCAAACAGGCGGGTGAAACGATACTTAATGGCTTTGTTTGGATGAGTATTTTTAACAACTCTTAGTTTACCTCTAGCACTTAAAATCTGACATCTACCATCAAGTACAGATTCAAACTCTATGTAATTATCTGGTACCTCTTCTTGTGTAGAGGCTGATCCCTTATCTTCATCACAGGGGGCGGCTAATGCGTTTAATGAAAATATTCCAGAGACAAAAAATAATATACAAAATGTTTTCGATTTATTTTTCATAATGAGATCATAGTCAATCAATGGAAACTTGTACATTGTTTAGGTTTAGGTAATCTTCCTGAATTGTATATGGCTATTTGCAAGGTTAAGACAATATTTTTCTAAACGAGTTCATATCCCTGTTATGTTGCAGTTGCAAGCAGTGTAGCTCTTCTCGGTGCAGGTAAGCCCTCGCATGTTTTATCAGGATCATCTGGATCTAAAAAATTAGCCAGGGAATGGTTCGACATCCAATCGGTAGTGCGTTGTTCTTGAGTGTTGGTTTTTGTGACATCGATAAGCTGAATATTTTTATAGCCACATCGTTTTAGCCAGGTTTCGAGTGTCAGACAAGTGGGTAGAAACCAGACATTACGCATTTGGGCATAACGATCTTCAGGTAATAATATTTGTCCTTCTTCTCCTTCAATGACCAGCGTTTCTAAAATCAGTTCTCCTCCGGGTTTTAAACATCCGAGGAGATCATAAAGATGATCAATAGGCGAGCGACGATGATATAAAATTCCCATCGAAAAAACGCTGTCGAATATTTTTGACTTTGGTGGGAGATCTTCAATCCCTAGTGGTAAAACATCGACAGGAATATCTCCAACAAAATGCTTGAGCACCTGAAATTGCATAACGCTTAACATGCCAGGATCAATTCCGATAACGCGTTTTGCTCCTGAACCAAGCATTCGAAGACAGTGATAACCGCTACCACAGCCGACATCTAGTACTAACTTGTTTTCTAGTGGCCGTATATGCTGAGACAATCGATCCCATTTCCAATCTGATCGCCATTCTGTGTCAATATGAATTCCAAAAAGATCGTAGGGACCTTTTCGCCAAGGAATGAAATTGCGTAATAATTCTTCGAGGTTTGTATCGATACTTTCTAGATCCTTCGTTCTACCAATTTGGACTGTTGCAGTATCAAAATTGATGTTTGACGGTTTGATGTTTGGAAGCTGATCTAAAGTTTCATACCAGCCAGCCAGATGTCCATGCGAAGATGGAGCGAGTTTTTGATCGATTAATCCAGATAAGACTTGCGTCCATTCGTCCAGAGATAAATTTTCAAGGTACTGATAAAAAGAATTAAAAGTGATCATAAGTTATTTGTTGGTTATTCCTTTAGTGCGATCAAGGATGCGAAGTTAAAATATTGAAACCAGACTTCTGCACTTTTAAACCCGACACTATTAAGCCGCTGTTTGTGAGTTTCTAATGTCTCAGGGATTAAAATATTTTCTAATGCCGATCGTTTTTGACTGATCTCCAGGTCGGAATAACCATTATTTTTTTTAAACATTTCATGCATTTTAATGTGTAATTTATTTTGATCAGGATCTTCGTAATCTAACTTTTCTGAGAGTATGAGAATTCCGCCAGGCAACATGCCAGCAAAAATGTTATTTAGAAATAATTCGCGATCTTCTAACGGGATAAATTGTAGTGTGAAATTGAGTACCACAACGGAAGCGCTAGAGATGTTAATATCTCGAATATCACCACGAACCAGGTCAACATTAACATTACTCTCCTCACGAGCAAGTATCTTTCGACAATCCTCGATCATTGCGGGAGAGTTATCGACTGCAATGATCTTATCAATTTTTGAGTTATTTCTATTTTGCAAGTGATGACGCATTGATAGTGTTGCCGCTCCCAGCGAACAACCCAGGTCATAGCAAACGCTGTTTGGTTGAGCAAACTTATCGGCTAACAAGCCAATTGCCGATATAATGGTTTGATATCCGGGGACCGATCGTTCGATCATATCGGAAAAAACATTAACCACATGCTCATCAAAGGCAAAGCCTGAAATGTCGTCAAGTGGTTTTGTGTAAATCGTGTCGCGAGTCATTAGAGTTGAAAATTATAAAAGAATTATGAAAAAAGTTGATCAATGGACCCCAGAATACTGGAACACTTCTCCTATGTTTGATGATCACCGTCGATTTATAGGTCAAGCCATAGATCGAACGAGTGAAAAAAAGCACTGGGAAGACTGGCCTGATTGTAATGAACTTAACCAATTGTGGCTACAATGGCCACATAAAAATAAAACCCTATCCGGTTATGAAACCCAATTTGTGCCTCAATCGTCACTCAAGGATAGCGCGGTATATTATGAGGAACATATTTTCTCTAGTGGAAAAATTCCTACAAGAGATCAAAACTGGCATGACTTTTTTAACGCACAAGTGTGGTTACAATTTCCCAAAATAAAAGCCGTGATTAATGCACAGCACATAGAAGAAATAAAAAAGCATGATCAAAGTACAAGTTCAGAAACGAGTCAAAAAAACAGCCTAAACAATAGAAACAGGAAACGAGATGCTTTGACGCTTTTTGATGAATCAGGGGTTATTTTTGTTACACCTGAGAAAAAGGTGATCGAAGACTTGTGTTCGCACCAGTGGAAAGAGCTATTTATACAAAAAAGACAACAGTGGTGGGAATCAATATCTGTTTATATTTTTGGACATGGACTTTACGAGAAAGCACTTTCGCCCTATGTAGGTATGACAGGTAATGCGATGCCGCTAATAGTCGAGGAATTATTTTTTGATCAGAATAGAACATTACAAATTAAAGAGCTTGATCAAAAAATATCACATGCCATACAAGAGCAAAAAATATTAGAAACATCTTCATGCTTAAACCCCTTACCCTTGCTGGGTATACCTAGGTGGTGGCAAGAAAACAAAAACGAAAGTTTTTACGATAATAAAAATTATTTCAGGCCTAAAAGAAACAATAAATCATAGCCAATCAATAATATTAGGTAATAATGAATACTAAAAAATCACTTGTAAATAATGGTCTTTACGTCGTTCTTGTCAGCTTGCCTGTCGCGGTGATAGGGTTACTCATATTGCAGAAAAATCTTCCAATGGGGCCGATCGTACTCGCAATGACAAACATTCCCATAGTGGGGTTGCTGATCGCAAAACGATCAGTTTTGAGTGCCGTTCCAGATCTTATTTTCGGCGCTATTGATACAGGACTTTTGACGATTCCTGTATTAGCGGGTGGTATAACGTTTGGCGTTGCTGGCGGTGTGATTGGAGATGCTTTGAGTGATGGTATAGCAGGTTTTTTTGAAGGATCTATTGCTGAATGGTTACGTGAAAAAGGGATTGAAGAATCGCGTGAAAGCGTAACAACAGGACTTTGTAAGATGGCTGGTTGCTTACTTGGTAGTGGTCTGGTTTTGAGTGTGGCTTTATTGTTTGGAATTGATCCTGGAAGATAAGGCACCTTATTTGTAACGGTAATTATTTATGTAGACACACCATTCTGAGGGTTGGTATAAGTTAAAAGGAAAACCATCCCTGGTTGTCTCTTTTTAATGACTGTTGATCATAAATCTTTGAACAAGGCTCCTATAACAAGCAGGATGAACCCAACGGCTATGAGCCAGAATTGATTTGGTGTAGCAAACGGTATTGCGACGAAATGGCCGATTATGCCGAGAACTCCGATGACTAGCGCAATTAAAAATATATTCTGAGTTGGTGCACTTAAATTCATAATTTTTTCCTCTTCTAGTTATTGTTATTAGGCGTCAATAATTATGCGCCAAAAGAAACTATAAATCCAATGAGTTGAAAAATTGACTATTTAATGTCTAGGTAATACATATACTTGTATTATTTATAGATAGATTCCAATTTTTTCTTATCTTTCCATTCACACAGATCATAAATTGGACACTCTTCACATTTGGGATTTCGTGCGATGCAAGTGTATCGTCCGTGCAATATCAACCAATGATGAGCATTAACCTTAAATTCGTCAGGGATAAACTTAAGCAACTTTTTTTCAACTTCCAGAACGTTTTTTCCAGGTGCAATTTTGGTTCGATTTGAGACACGAAATATATGCGTATCTACAGCAATGGTTGGCTCACCGAAAGCAGTATTGAGGATCACATTTGCGGTTTTTCTACCAACACCGGGCAGGGCTTCTAATGATTCGCGATCGCGAGGTACTTCGCTTCCATGTTCGTCGACAAGAAGCTTACAGGTTTTGATCACATTTTCTGCTTTTGTATTAAATAAACCGATTGTTTTTATATATTTTTTTAGATCTTCCACACCAAGTTTATAAATCGCTTCTGGTGTGTTGGCGATTTTATAAAGTGGCGTAGTAGCTTTGTTAACGCTAACATCAGTTGCTTGTGCTGATAGGATAACTGCGATCAATAATTCAAATGGACTGGTGTAGTTTAATTCAGTGGTTGGATTAGGATTCTTTGATCTCAGTCGCGTGAATATTTCGCTACGTTTTTCTTTATTCATGTTATTTAGGTTGTTTAATTTACGTGACTTATCTATTTTTCGAGCTTATATAAAAAATCCATACCAGAGTTTGTGCCAGAATCTGCTTCGATAGACCAGCGTTTGGATAAATCATAACGTAATTTTAATTGCGCAACAGGATCAAAAATACCGATCCCGTAACTAATATAAAGTTTTGGTGTGAGGTATTTTCCAAGTTTAACTGAGGCATCATCGGGGCTATCTCCACCAATAGAAAATTCATCAAGCCCAAACTGCTGACCGATATTTTGGGTTAGTATTTCGGCACCTTTAAATCCTAGTGATTGTGCAGCTCCGACCAGAAGCGCACTGTCGCCAGAAGATGCCTCACTTATTGGCCGACCAATCATTACATAAGAAAGTATATCGTCCTGATTCATAGATGGTTTTGAAAACAAGGTAAGTCTGGGTTCGGTCGCAGGACCAGTCACGTGTACACCTGCAGTGACGTTTTTAGCTTTGCGGACAGCTTTTAGATCAAGATCAGGTGAATCGATAGGGCCGCCTGCAAATAATATTTTGCCATTCTCAATATCTAACTTTTGACCATAAGCGGAATATTGACCATCGTAAATATTTATTTCTCCTGTTCCTGTCGTTGGTTTCCCGGGAATACTGTTCATTTGTAAAGCACCTTTGAGAGAACCACTGAAGCCTGTAGCGGAGAGAGAAATTTTATCTCCAAGGATCACTTTAATATCGGTTGTGATATTCATTCCAGCAGAGGATTCTTTAGTGGTTTCTTGTTCACCGATAATGACCACGTCTTTTGACACAGGGACTGCACTGGCGATTTCTTGAGGTTCGAGGTTTGCTTCTGGAATGAGAACTTCACCACTAATGTCTAACTTATTATTTTGACTACTGATATTGATTTTTGGAGACATAAGTACCCAGGCTTCAGGTAAGTTTAGAAGCTCAAATCTGTCGCCTTTAATTTCAAGCTTGATAGGGAAAGCGCTTTCGGTTTTGGATTCTGATGAGAGAGAGTCGAGATCAACAGTTCCGTTTAGATCAAGCTGACCTTCACCAGATTTCATTTGAGCTTGTAGTGCTAGTGTTTTGTTATTGGGACTGGTCACATCGAGTTTAATGTCTTCTAGCTGGATACCTGCACTGGGCAGGAAGACTTCTGCCGCGAGTCGTGTATGACCTTTAATTTCCGGTTTGCTAATCGTTCCAGCAATGCGTAAGTCCACATCAACATTACCTTTAAGATCTTCAACTTCTGGAGTTAAGATCTGAATAAATGATAAGTCATCAATCTTCGTTGTGATTTGGCCGCTTAGTGGCAATGTTTTGAAATCGACATTACCTGGATCAAATGATTTAGTTTCGAAGCTTGCCTTTATCGGACTGTTGGCTGGTTGCGCAAGATCAAAAAATAAAGAAGCTTTGGTTTTGCTTTCATCTATGACAACGCCTAATGATGAAGGCTTATATTCAAAACGATTTCCATTTTCAGTATCAGCACCAGGAAGCGTAATAGAACCTGCTGAAGTATTGAGATTTAAATTTCCGCGAATATTCTTGCTGCCTACTCCCGAAGCTGTCAATGTTGATGAGACTGTTCCAGCAAGGCTTATATCTTCAGGCATGAAAGTACTTAATAAAGTCAGTGGTATTTGAACTAGATCTGAGTTTGTTTTCCACCCGCTATCGCTGTTCCAATGTAAGCCAGTACAAATAGAAGCTTGTTTTTGAGTTAGGCAAAGTTTATCAAGGTCGACCTTTTGACTTGATGCGACTAGATTTTCCGGTGAAGTTAATTTCCACAAACCAAGCTTTGATTCTTTGAGCGATATCTCTTGAATTACACCACTCCAAACTTCATTTTTCAAACCTCCTTTGCTGACAAAACGAAGGTTGTTTTGATCTTGTTTAACTTCTGCCTTTAGAGTGTGAGCAGCTACAGAGCCAGAACTAATTAGCTCAATATCGTCAATATTATTTACTCCCAGGATCAATTGTGAGGAATGGATCTGTATATCGAATTTCTGATCATTGGTTAAATTTTTATCCTGTGAAAGATCTAAGTTAACCTTGGAAGAAACTTCTCCGATTTGTAGGTCAGGTAATTTTATGTTTTTTCCTTTCAAGGTTACCGCGACTGAAGGCGAAGTCGTAGAACCTTTAACGGTGCCTTGAGCATTTAGTTGGCCACCAGCTTCGGGAACAACTTGTTTTAAATTGGGAGAGTCTAAAGACCAAACAAGATCAAATTCTTTTCCGGCATTACCGCTAGCTTTTAATTCGGACTTGCCAGACATAAGGCGGAGAGTTTTTATATCAATAAGATCGTTTATTAATTCAAGATCAGCAAATGCGTTAACGGGATAGCCGCGTAATTGTCCAATAATAGACGTATTTTTAACGATAGCTGAAAGCTGTCCTTCTATTTTATCTCCTGATACTTCAGCGGATAAATTCAACTTTCCTGGCCATTTACTTTCTAATTCTCCAGGCAATTTGCCGGGATCAATATTTTTCCCACCGAGTTGAAAATCCCAAGTTATCTTTTCACCCCAGCCGATCTTTCCAACCAGATCTATTGCCCCATTAAGTAGATCAGCATGGAGGGAGGATAGATCAAAATCAGAACTTGTGCCTTTTCCGGAAAGGATCAAATCATCAACCACTATTTGTGGATGATCAACTGAGGTTTGCAGTTTGATCAAATAGTCTTCCAGTTGACCAGAAACTTTAAAATTTCCAGTCGGGCTTTTTATTGCTTGAGTATTACTTTCTACGGTTTGTTGCCAGACAATATTATTCCAGTCACCTGAGAGATCAAAAGACAATGGAGATACTCCCCAATTAACTTGGCCTTTAGATTTGATCTGCCCAGATAAGAGCTTGCTGATTAAATCATCAATAATAAATTTTTGATCATTGCCATGACCTTCGAGATTAAGCGCAACATCACCAACATCTGCTTGATTGATAGAGGTTTGAATATTTATTTTATAATTTTCAGGGCTGCCACTAAGTTGTAAAGTCCCTTGTTCTGTTTTTATATCCGGCTCGCCTTCCAGGGGCCAGCGTAAGTTTTGCCAGTTGCCATTCAGGTTTAATTGTAGAATATCAGCAAATTGAATTTCGCCGTTTAGATCAATAAGAGCATCTATTTCATTAGACTTGATGCTCAAGCTATTTAGTTTGATTTCATTAGAAATTGCTTGTTCTAGATCAATATTTCCGTTCCAAATACCAGATTCTTCACTGGTGATTAGATAGTCTCCAATGAGCTTTATTTGTTGAAGATTACCTTCAGCTTTTAATCCCATATTAAAAGATATTGTAGGTAAATCTGTTTTGATTTTTTGTATTTGAAATTGATCTGCTTTAACAATGGCATTCCAATTTAAATCGGTGAGAGGTTGCTTTATTTTTGCGTTAACCGAAAGTTCCTCAGGCGAGATTAAATTTTGTTCAATCATCAATTCTTGAAGATCGCCAGCCAGTTTTCCTGCACCAGATAATTCAGGAAGATCTGGTAACTTGACGTTCCATTGGATATCAAAATCTAATGGATAATGCTCACGTGTTTGAACCATGCCTGAAATTTCAGTTGCAACGGTGATATCTCCAGTTTTCATTGCCAGTTGAAATGGGGCAACCTGGATTGCTTTTTGATCTGCATCGAGTGAAAAAGATATTTTGTCGAGTTTTTGAGTCGTATCGTTTTTTAGCGAATAATATTTTGCATTTGTTAGCAAAAATTTCTCTATTGTAATGGGAATAGGTAACTGAAAATCTGGTAATTCGAAAGGTTCATCGGAAGGTGGTTTTGATGATAAATCATTTATCGTAATGCCGTCGATATTGATCAGTTTAATGTATAACTCAGGGATGAGTTTTGAATTTAGTAAGTCTGCAGGTTGCCACTCAAATTCAAATTGATCCATGGTAATTTCTATCTCGTCGAGAGAGATCTTTAAATTTTCAAATTGCAGTTTATCCCTCAGTCTGCCTTTCAAACCGGATGCCGTGATTTGATCAGAATAATGCTTGCTGATGGTTGTCCAGACTAGTTGTGTGCCTTTTTCTGTACTGATAAAAAAAATACTGATCAGTAGTAAAATAAGTAGAACAAAAAAGGCAGTTAAGATGCGCCACAAAATCACAGATCGGGTCCAATCATAATATGTAGCCGGATCGGTTTGTCTGGATCTGAAATTCCTGATGCAAGATCAACCCTGACCAGACCTACCGGTGAGAACCAACGAAGTCCAAAACCGACGCTATATTCAATATCATCACCGAAATCATTAAAAGCATTACCTGCATCGACAAAACTTGCTAACGCCCAATTCTTCTTAATACGGTGCTCATACTCGAGACTACCGACGGCTAAATATTTGCCACCAATAACATCTCCATTGCTGTCTCTGGGGCCAAGATCTTCATAATCAAAGCCGCGAATACTGTTGTCGCCACCGGCGAAGTAACGCAATGCGGTTGGTAATTTATCAAAATCGTTGACGCTGGTTGCGCCAATATTGCCACGTACAATTACACGACCATTTTTCCAAAAAGATCGAATGTATTTTCCATTTAGACTAGCTTGTATAAGCGATACATCTGATAGAATACTTTCAGATGCACCACGAATATTTAGATCAACATGGAAACCATTTTTCGTGTATGTCGGGTTGTTAGTTTCAGTCAGACTCCAGGTTATGCTTGGCATTAAAAGTACAGAACTTCTTTCAGTTGTGCCGATCTCGAAATTTTCTATTAAATAAGAAAGATTGATGGTTTCATCCCAACCCCAGCGTTTTTGTCGGTAATTTATGCCCAAATTTAATGTATCACTTTTACTGGTATCTGTGTTTTCTCGTTCTAGTTTTCCACCAAAGTCCAGTTCACGTCCTTTTTTTGGGTAGTGTGGTAGCGTGTAATTAGTTGTAATGGTTGATAAAACCGGCGACAGTTTTATATCGGCACCTGCTCGATGACCACGATCATTAATGTAGCGGCTTTCCCAACCGAATTTTATCCGAGGACCTGTATCGGTTCCAAAGCCGACTCCTGCGGTATAGCGATTGCGTTTTTTTGGCGATAATTTAACTTGAATAGGAACGTTATTATCCGAGATTAGATCTTGCTTTGGACGGACTTCTACATTTTCAAAGTAGTCTGTATTCGATAAAGTTTGTTGCAATTTCACCAGCAAACTATTTTCGTAAGGCTGGCCTTCTTCAAAGGTTTGTAGTTCTAATAACGTTGCGTAACTAATCGGGGATTTTGAATAACGAACTTCACCAAAGGAATATCGAGTTTCACTATTAAAATGCAGTGTGACTTTTGCGCTGTTCTTTTTCAGATCAACTTCAACTTTATTTTCAGAAAAAACAGCATCGAAGTAGCCACGCGCTGCTGCGAGGCGTTGTATGTCTTTTTTAGTTTTCTCATATAAACCATGGTGCATGACGTCACCTGATTTGAGGGGTAATTCTTCACGTAGTTTTTGAAACGCCTGATCATTAGCTGCATCACCAAAAAATTGCAATTCTAATGTACCGACGGTAAGTGGTGCTCCAGCGTCAATTTCATAATGAATTTGCCAAACACCGTCAACTTTATTTAGTTCAGATTGAATAATCGGTTTGTAATAGCCTAAAGCCTGTAGTGCAATTTTGATCTCTTGATCGGCTTTTTTATGCAGCTTTTTAATATTGTTCTCGGTTAAACGTGGATTGTCTTTTTGCCTTTCTATGCTTAAGGAAGTGAGAATATTTTCTAATAGCGGATCTTCGACACCATCAATAGTGACGCTCACATTTTCCTTAGCGTGAGCAGGCAGGCTTATGTTTAGGTTGATACCCATGCTGATGGCTAGGTAAAAAGCAATGATACAAATGAGAGGGAAATTTTTAACGTTCAAAACAGCTTGTTATCGATTAGTTTTATTAGATGATGTGGCTTTTAGAAGATTACTTAAAGCAATTAGAAGGCCAAGGCAAATAAAACCGCCGGCTGGCAACGATGCAAGAATAAAGGCTTTATTATTTTGCGCAAGCTGAAGTGAAAATATTTTACCCGACTCACCTACGATCAATTCTATGTCTCTAAATAAACTACCGTAGGCTATTAATTCTCGAAATGCGCCGAGCGCAACTAATGTTAGCAAGACTACAAGGCTGTGAAAGGCTGCATCTCTAACAGATCTGATTACGTTATTTTGTGATGCAAAGACAATGGTTTTATCGAGGATTAAACAATTGGCCGCGACAATGAGTAGATAAACACCAAGTGCAGATCTTAAATCGGGATACCAAGCTTGCATGAGTAGATCGATAATGGTCACGAGTGTGGCGGTTATCAAGACATAGCACGCAACGGCTGCCGGTGGTGGAATAAAATAACGTGTTGCCGAGACAATTAAAGACGTGATCGTAAAAACGATAAAAAAAATGATACCCATGCTGATGCTTAAAGTGAGTGAATAAGAAATGGCCAGTAGTGGACTCAAGCCGATCAAACGAAACAATACCGGATTGTCGTGCAATAAGGCGCTGAAGATTTGAGCGTTCATGGTTGTGTTACCGGCTGAGGCTTTGCCCATATTTTTTCTTTCTCACGTTGATAAAAGGCAAGACATTTCTTTATGGTTTTAATCACGGCATTTGAACTAATTGTTGCACCAGATATGTGATCAACATTTAAAATTTTATCTTTATCAGGATAAACAAATGATGAACCGATAAAGCGTTTTAACCAATCCGAAACTTTTTGATCGATAGCATCGCCGAACCCCGGTGTTTCAGTATGCTGAATCACCCCTGTCGCGAGAATTTCTCCATCATAACTCAAACTTATCGCCAGGCTAATTGGGCCATTATAGCCATTTGGAGCGATAGGCAGAATAATAATCCCTAGAGGATTTCCATTATCTCGCGCGCGATAAATGGGAACAGGCTTGGCAGTTCCCAAGTCACCTAATAAGATCAGTTCAACTTTGTCGTTTATTAGATCATTATCGTATTCTAAGGGCATTAATTGTTTGATCAGCAAATGTTGTTTGTTTGTTTTAATCTGGCTGATGGGAATGCGAGTATCATTATAAAAATAATGCGCGATCAAAAAGCTCGATAAGATAAAAAAAAGTAGAGGTGCAATTAATGAAATTCGCGAGAAAGTCATGATCAATTAGCCAAACTTAACTAGGTGCTTGAGGTCGAAAAAAGTGATCAAGTACGGGGACGGTAGCATTCATCATTAAGACGGCGAAAGCTGCGCCTTCTGGATATGCGCTCCAGGTTCGAATGACATAAATGACTATGCCGATCAGAAACCCATAGATAAAACGTCCTTTTTTTGTGCTCGGCGAGGTGACGGGATCGGTTGCAACAAAAAAAGCACAGAGCATGGTTGCGCCACTGAATAAGTGAAAAGATATTTCCGGATAATGGTCGGCATCGGATATTTGAAAAAGTACAGAGAATAAAATGAGTCCACAGAGAACACCGACGGGAATATGCCAGCGAATGATTCTTTTTTGAATCAAAATCAATCCACCGATTAAAAAGGCGATGTTGATCCATTCATGACCAGATGAAGCAAAATTTCCAAAAATGCCAGTATTCTGGATTTCTGAAAGCATATGTGCAAGTCGCAGGCTGGTTTGCAAGCTATCTAACGGGGTTGCGCTACTTTGACTGTCTATGCTTATTGCCCATTGATTCATTTCTGCCGGAAAGCTGATCAATAATGCCACAACTCCGACCATCGCAGGATTAAAAATATTGTTGCCAGTACTACCGTAAGCATATTTTCCAAGTGTGATCGAAAATGTGATCCCAATCAATAGTATCCACCAGGGAAGAGATGGAGGGAGTGATAAAGCAAAAATAATAGCCATTACTGCGCCACTGCCATCTAAAGCAAAGGTTTGCAGATTATTGCCACGAAGGTGATGCAAGCCCACTTCTAGAATAAAGCCACAACAAATGGTTAGAATCAAATTGATCAAAACACCATAACCAAAAATGAAAATGCTCAACAGCGTTCCTGGAATAAGGCAAAAGCCGACCAAAAACATCGCTCGCTGAACAGAGGGATTCACCAGCCAATAGTCTTGGATCTGAAGTATCTTCTGCAAACCGTCAACTTGTTGGTCTGTGCTTTTTTGCATAGGCGAAATGTACCATTATTTTGCCGATATAATCAGTACTACGTTAGAATGAGATTATTTTCTTTGAAGGGAAGGAGATTTTATGCATGGAATGAAACCGCGACGCGATTGTGTTGGTGTCAAAGTAGGGGAAATTACTATTGGTGGTGGTGCTCCGGTGGTTGTTCAATCGATGACTAATACTGACACGGCTGATGCACTTGCGACAGTGAAGCAGGTACAACAGCTAGCGGCTGCCGGATCAGAGTTGGTTCGGATCACCGTTAATAATGAAGACGCCGCAAAGCAGGTAGGCAAGATCAAAGACATGCTTGATGCGGCCGGTTGTGCTGTTCCATTGGTTGGTGATTTTCATTATATCGGGCATAAACTGTTGACCAAATATCCTGAATGCGCTGAAGCACTGGCTAAATACCGAATTAATCCGGGTAATGTGGGGTTTGGTAAAAAGCGTGACTCTCAGTTTGCTGCTATGATCGAAACCGCAATTGAATATGATAAGCCAGTACGTATAGGCGTTAACTGGGGCAGTTTGGATAATGCATTAATCACCAAAATGATGGATGATAATGCAAAACTCCCAGAACCACGATCTCCCGAAGTTGTAACTCAAGCAGCGTTGATAGCATCTGCTATAGACAGCGCTAAACTTGCAGAAGATATTGGTTTGTCACGCGATAAGATTGTTCTTTCTTGCAAAGTCAGTGGCGTTCAGGAATTGATCTCGGTTTATTCTGAACTCGCTTCCCGTTGTGACTATGCATTGCACCTTGGTTTAACTGAAGCGGGTATGGGATCAAAAGGTATTGTTGCTTCAACCGCAGCGATGGGCATTTTATTACAACAGGGGATCGGCGATACGATCCGTGTTTCACTAACACCAGAACCTAATGGTGATCGGACAAAAGAAGTGATCGTCGCACAGGAAATTTTGCAGACGATGGGGATCAGATCATTTACGCCTTTGGTAACTGCATGTCCGGGTTGTGGCCGAACAACGAGTACTTATTTTCAGGAATTGGCTGATTCTATTCAGGCTTATGTCAGAACTCAAATGCCAATATGGCGAGATCAATATGACGGAGTTGAAGATATGAGTCTAGCCGTAATGGGTTGTGTAGTGAATGGGCCAGGGGAAAGTAAGCAGGCCGACATAGGGATTAGTTTGCCGGGTACTGGTGAAGCACCTGTTGCGCCAGTGTTTATTGATGGTGAAAAGGTTGCAACTCTGCGAGGTGATAATATTGCCGAAGAATTTCAGGGGATGGTGGATGAGTATGTACAGACGAATTATTCATAGACCTAGTATTTCAATAGTCACGCCTTCCAAAGTAATGTTAGTTGGATTATTTTTATTATCATCATTTTTAGTCCATGCGACTGAAGTAGTCTACCCAAAAACCAAACTCCTAGATGAGTGGATCTATACAGTTAAGCAAGGAGATAATCTTTGGAATTTAACGGAAGATTTTCTGGTTGATATGCGTTATTGGCGCAAGTTGCAAAGACTTAATAATATTAATCAACCGTCAAAAATACTTCCGGGATCGACTTTACGCATACCACGTGCCTGGTCACGTATTCGTCCATCAGAAGCAACAATAAAGAGCTTTTCAGGCAATGTTAGTGTCACTGTTTTAGAAAAAAACCAAGCCGTCTCTGTTGATATGAAATTAGTAGCGGGTGACCGGATCCAGACTGGCGCAGGGGCTTTTGCCAGATTGTTATTTGAAGACGGATCTGTCCTTATCCTAAGAGAAAACAGTGAGCTTATTGTGGAGACACTAGAATCTTATGGAAATAAGGATGTCTTCAATACCAACCTGGAGCTCAAGCGAGGGCGGTTGGATAATAAAGTTAACCCCGATAAAAAACCGGGTTCACGGTTCGAGATTAATACACCTTCGGCAACCGCCGCAGTACGCGGAACAAGTTATCGCTTAAATGTTATTGATCAGGAATCGATAACAACCGAAGTACTAGAGGGCGAGGTTAATGTTGCCAATGAAGTGGGTGGAATCGGAGTTGAAGGTGGTTTCGGCACCCTTGTTAAGCAAGGAGTGCCACCAACACCTCCAGTTGCTTTATTACCAGTGCCAGAGTTGTCTCAAATACCGACCTTGTTTGAACAATTGCCGATTAAATTCCAGTTGCCGGAGATAAAAGATGCACATGCTTATCGAATTCAAATAGCGCCCGACTCTGCATTTTTAGCCTTAAATTATGATGACCTATCGCTGTCAACAACGGTCAGTATTGATGAACTCAGGGATGGTGAATATTTCATAAAGGTTCGTGGCGTTGATCAAAATGCTTTGGAAGGCTTTGATTCATTGCACGGATTTATATTAAACGCAAAACCGGATGCTCCATTATTGATAGAGCCGCAAAGGGGACAAACTGTATCGAGTGAATATCGCAAATTTTCGTGGACAAAAAATGCTGACGCGACAGCTTATCATTTTCAGTTGGCAGATAATCTAAATTTTGATCAACCACGCATTGATATTCCAGAATATAAGGAAACTACCACTACAATTTCACACCCTTTACCACCCGGGAAATGGTTCTGGCGTGTTTCTGCATTGGACGCAGAAGGTGCAGGACCTTTAGGAAGTGTCAATGAATTTCAGGTAATGAAACCCGGGAAAAAAGTTGATGTTGCTTTAATAGACGAAGCAGAAATTGTTTTTCGTTGGCCTGATGGTGAGGAAAGTGATCGATATCAGATCCAGATCGCGAGTGATATAGTCTTTCAGAAATTGATCGTTGATACAGAAGTTGATCAAGTCAGATACATCTTTCCACGACCGAAATTGGCGAGTACTTTATTTGTACGTATAAGGGTTATTGAAGCCGATGGATTTGAAGGTTCCTGGGGTTCTGTACAACAAGTTGATATCCCAGATGAACATCCTTTCTGGTTACTTGCTCTGGGACCTCTTTTATTGTTCTTGTTATGAAACAAGAATGATTATGAATATGAACAAGAATGACCAACTGTGAAGCATGAAAACTGATTTAGATCGGGTAGATAAAATAATGCTGGGATTGTTGTTGATCCTAGTGACAGCAGTTTTAAATTACACACACCTCACTCAAAAACTGGATAACTTTATTTATGATACACACTTGGGTCTTTGGTCGAGAGCACCCATAGAAGATATTGTGCTAGTCACGATTGATGATCGTAGTGTAGAACAGTTAGGGCGTTGGCCATGGCCGAGACGTTTCCATGCAAAGCTGCTAGAAGTGTTATCAGACAGTAAGGCCGTTTCACTGGATATTCTTTTTTCGGAGCCAGATACTAATGACCCGAAAGGTGATCAGATCCTTGCAGAGGCTATTGTTACGCACGGTAAAGTAATTTTGCCTGTCGCGTTAACGGATTCAGAAAATCCAACAGGACAAGCTCCCATGCTGGGTGAATTAAGTTCATTGCCTATTTTTGATCGTGCGGCTGCGAGTAGAGGCCATGTGGATGTTGAGCTTGATGATGGAATTAGCCGCAGTATTTTTCTTAAAGGAGGGGTGAATTCACCACAAATAAGTGCCTTGCCATTGGCTATGATAGAGCAATATCAACAGATTGAAATACCGGGACAGAGAAATAAAAAATGGATAACAGTAGAAAAAATTCGTAGCAAGAATGATGGGGTTTCTCGTTGGGATGAGAACAAATGGGCCAAAAACAAATGGGTTAGAGATTACCGAATCTTGCTACCTTTTTCTAAAGATCCGCAACATTTCAAAAAAATATCCTATATTGATGCTATAGACGAGCAATTTGATCGAACCATATTTACGGATAAATGGGTTTTGGTCGGTATGGATGTAACAGGTTTGGGTGATCGTATTTCTACACCGGTCACTCATTCAGCACAGTCTATGGCAGGTGTTGAGTTTGAAGCACATGTTTTGGATATTTTACTGAATGATCTCGCTATTCAGCCTTTAGATGATCATCAAAACTTGTTAGTGGCGCTGCCATTTTTAATTGCGCTCGTATTATTGTTTAATTTTTTTCGCGCAGACAGAACCTGGTTGGTGGCGGTACTACTGGTACTCGCAATAATAATGTGTTGCTTTGTTTTATCCCGACAAGGTTTTCTGGGAACACATTTCTGGTTTAGACCTGGTTCGGTATTGGTCGCACTTTTTATTGGTTATATTTTATTACATCGTCAGCAGCTAGCGGGATTCATTTTCTTTTTAGGAAAAGAAAAAGAGCATGCGGAAGTCGCGTTAACGACAGTTAGCAATGCGGTTGTCATTACAGATAATCTGGGATGTGTAGCATTTATGAATCCTATTGCTGAAACGTTAACGGGTTACACATTTGAAGAAGTTCGAGGACAGCCATTATCTGATGTGGTGCAATTTCAAGATCATAATGGAGTGCCTTCGCAGATTGATCTGGTAGCAAGAAGTCAAAGTACTCAAACCAGGGTCGAGCTTCCTGAAAATTACTTTCTCAAACAGCATAATGGGAAGCTATTGGCGGTAAAGGCAAATGCTAAACTCTTCGTTGGTGATAGGGAAGAGGTGACAGGTGTCGTGGTCGCATTTGATCAACAAAATCCGCAACTACATCAAGCGACGGGTGTCATAGATCCGCTTACGGGCCTACCAGCATGTCCACTGTTAAAAGACCGATTAGAACATGCAATTTCTATCGCAAGTCGAACAAAGCGTTTGATCGCTATTTTGTATTTGAACATTAATAATTTTAACAAAATTATTGATGGTGTTGGTATGAAAAACGCTGATAATTTATTAAAAGAAATCGCTTCGCGGCTGACTGCTCGTGGTAGAAGTTGTGATACTGTCGCCAGGATAGAAGACGCTAATTTTGTCGTTGTTTTGGAGAACCTTGAAGATCTCGATTCTGTAGCGTCGGTGGCAATGACACTACTTGATGCAATTGGCAAGCCTTTCAGGATTATGGAACAGGTGGTTAGTGTAGAGCCAAATATCGGTATCAGTACTTATCCTAAAGACGGTATGAGCGCTGAAATATTGAAGAATAATGCGCTGATAGCAATGAATCGAGCGCGGAAAAGTCAGAAAGAAAATATCTCACAGTTTCGATTTTATTCTCAAGAAATGCATAAAAAGACATTGGATCAGATGTTATCTGAAAAAGATCTGCGTACTGCATTAACGGAGAAAAATTTCGAACTTTATTATCAACCCCGAATAGATTTTAGTAACGGGAATATTATTGCTGTAGAGGCTCTGATTCGTTGGCGTCGAAATGTTGGCGATGGTGAAGAGCTACTTTTACCGAGTAGCTTTATACCTTTGGCTGAGCGTTGTGGTCTGATTACAGAAATTGGAACTTGGGTTTTAGAGACAGCGTGCATGCAACTAAAAACATGGGAAGAGGCCGGTTTGCAATGCCCTCGCATGGCGATCAATTTATCACCCAGACAGTTGCAGCATGATTTGCTAGATACTATTGCCCGTGTTTTAGACACGCTAGCATTGGAGCCACAGATACTTGAACTGGAAATTACTGAAAATGCGCTTGTCAGAAATGCTGATAGATGCATTGAAATTCTTAAAGAGTATAGAGCGGTAGGCGGTAAAGTTTCGATTGACGATTTTGGGGCAGATTATTCATCATTGAATTACCTTAAAAACTTTCCTGTGGATACGTTGAAGATTGATCAGGTTTTTATCAATGATGTTTTGACGGAATCAGAGCATAAGGCAGTTACGTTAGCAGTTATTAGTATGGCTCATAGTCTAAACCTGCAAGTTGTAGCGCAAGGTGTCGAAACTAAGCCACAGTTCGATTTCTTACGTGCAAAAGGTTGTGATGAGTTGCAGGGAGATTTCTTTTCTAAGCCACTTTCATGTTTCGAGATGACAAAGATATTAGAAAAAAATCAGCATATCGAACTTGACGACGTTTCTGAACAGCTTGAGAGAACCTTGTTATTATTTGATGAGGATAGTGAAGCTCTGAGCCGTCAGGGGATGATGCTTGCGAATGAAGGTTATCGAATATTGATGGCCGATAGCGAAGAGCATGCTTTAAGCCTGCTTGCTAAACATCCCGTTGGAGTCGTGGTTTGTGACGAAGTAATAGGGCAGATGCATGGTTATAAATTGCTTGAGAAGATCAAAAGTTTGTATCCAGAAACAACATGTATATTACAGATGTCTTCTATGGATCGAATAACAACATCTAAGATGAATAACTCTGGTGCTATTTCCAAATTTATCAATAAGCCAATATCAGAACTTGAATTCAAAGAATTACTCAGAGAAAGTTTTAATCTTGACCTTTAAAATATTGCATTAACACAAAGAGAATAAAGCCATTTCCACAAATTTTTTTTAACTTATATTTTCGCTGTGATCCTACTCAGTTTTTTGTTGTCAATGGTATCGAAGTGTTAAATAAACACTATATATAGTTGAAAAAATACTAGAAACACAATATATTGTGCTTTCGCAGGCGTTGGGAGGAATCAGCGTTGTTCATCTGAAAAGTGCTTTTCTGCACTTTTTCGTGGTCTATAATAAAACAATGAAAGGGGAAAGTATGGAATCAGCATCTGTTGTTATCGTTTCCGACGCAGAAGGGGGAGTTGATCTGCAACCTGCATCGCTCGATATCTGGGATAAGAAATATCGATTAAAAACTAAAGAAGGTGTTGCCGTTGATCAGGATATTGATGCAACTTATCGACGTGTTGCCAAGGCACTTTCAGAGGTGGAAACGACACCTGAGAAGCAAGAGCTTTGGCATAAGAAATTTCTTTGGGCATTACGCCATGGTGCAATACCTGCAGGTCGGATAACCTCTAACGCTGGCGCGCAAGCATATAAACCAGCAACCTCAACGATCAATTGTACTGTTTCTGGTGTGGTTCGTGACTCCATGGACGATATTCTTAATAAGGTGCATGAGGCCGGTTTAACCCTGAAGGCTGGTTGTGGTATTGGTTATGAGTTTTCTACCTTACGACCAAAGGGAGCTTATGTTTCCGGTGCAGGTGCTTATACGTCGGGTCCACTGTCTTTTATGGATATCTACGACAAGATGTGTTTTACCGTATCTTCTGCGGGTGGCCGCCGTGGCGCACAAATGGCGACATTCGATGTAGGTCATCCTGATGTGCTCGATTTCATTCGTGCGAAGCGCGAGGACGGTCGTTTGCGACAGTTCAATTTATCTTTATTGATCACTGATGAATTTATGCAAGCGGTGAAAAATGACGGGCAATGGAAGTTGGCATTTCCTCTGGATGATAAAGAAGTCGAACAAGATGGCATTGATCTAAATGATCAAAAACAAGTGATCTGGCGCGAGTGGCCAACACATAAAGGCTACATTGTTAATGAAACAGGTAAGGTTGCTTGCAAGGTTTATAAAACGATCCCTGCCCAACGACTTTGGGATGCGATTATGTCATCCACTTACGATTATGCTGAACCGGGTTTTATTCTGATCGATGAATACAATGAAATGAATAACAATTGGTTTTGCGAAAATATTCGTGCGACCAATCCATGTGGTGAACAAGGGTTGCCTCCATACGGGGCTTGCCTCCTTGGTTCGATCAATTTGACGACCTTTGTATCTGCTCCCTTTACTGATAAAGCAGAATTTGACTGGGAAACCTTCCATTCAGTGGTTCGCGTATTTACCCGTATGTTGGATAACGTTGTAGAGATCAACGGCCTGCCACTGGAAAAACAACGTGATGAAATTGAGCGCAAACGTCGCCATGGTATGGGTTACCTGGGTCTAGGCTCAACATTAACCATGCTAAAACAGAAGTACGGCAGTGATGAATCACTGGAATTCACTGAGCGTGTTAGCCGCGAGTTAGCGATGGCGGGCTGGCAAGAAGCACTGAGCTTGGCGGAAGAAAAAGGTTCGGCGCCAGTGATGGAAGAAGACTTTGAAGTCACAACTGAGATGCTCAGTCGTCGGCCAGAAATGATCGATGATGGTTTCAAAGTTGGTGACACCGTTAAGGGTAAAGTACTGCATGCAAAGTATAGCCGTTATATGCAGCGTATCGCTAAGGAAGATCCTGATCTAGTAGAGCAACTGGCTAAAGTGGGGGCTCGCTTTACACATCACAGTTCCATAGCACCGACAGGGACGATCTCCTTATCATTAGCAAATAACGCCAGTAATGGTATTGAGCCGAGTTTCGCACATCACTACTCACGCAATGTTATCCGTGAAAACAAAAAGACCAAAGAAAAGGTCGATGTTTTTTCATATGAATTATTGGCCTATCGTACTTTAGTGAACCCTAAGGCGATGCCTTTCTCTGAAAATCCAGAAGAACAGTTACCGGACTATTTCATTAGTGCTGATTCAGTCGTACCTAAACAGCATGTGGATATCCAGGCGGCATCACAAAAATGGATCGATTCTTCGATTTCTAAAACAGCGAATGTCCCTACAGATTTCGCCTTTGAAGAATTCAAAAACATTTATGAATATGCCTATGATAAAGGTTTGAAAGGATGCACAACCTTCCGTTTCAATCCAGAAGTTTTCCAGGGTGTACTGGTCAAAGAAGCAGATCTGGAAAATACGACCTACCGTTTCTCACTGGAAAATGGTGATGTGATAGAAGTAAAAGGTAATGAAGAGATCGAATACGATGGTGAAATGCATACCGCTGCGAACCTGTTCGATGCACTTAAAGAAGGCTATTATGGTAAATTCTAATGACGATTAAAATAGATAATAAAATTGTTGGTTATAAAGTTATAAAAGAAAATGACGAAACTTTACAGGCAGAAGAAGCCTCTCCGCTTGAAGATAAGCAGGAAGATAATGTTGTGCAGATGCATGAAAAAGTTGAACGACCAGACATGCTTTTGGGTTCAACTTACAAAATCAAAACACCATTAAGTGATCACGCACTCTACATTACAGTGAATGATATTGTCCTCAATGCGGGAACCGAGCATGAGCTGCGTCGCCCATTTGAAGTGTTTATAAATTCAAAAAGCATGGATCATTTTCAATGGATTGTCGCTTTAACACGGATCATTTCAGCCGTTTTCCGTAAAGGGGGTGACGTTATATTTCTGGTTGAAGAATTACGATCTGTTTTTGATCCAAGTGGTGGTTATTTTAAACCCGGTGGTAAGTTTATGCCATCGTTAGTTGCTGAGATTGGTGATGTTTTGGAAAACCATATGCGTCTAATTGGTTTAATCAAAGATAGTGGGCCTGACAAGCATCAAAAAAAAATGATCGAAGAAAAAAAGGTAGAACTAAAAAAGTCACAAACCAGTGACGATGAGGGAGAATTTCCAAACAGTGCGACACTCTGTGTTAAATGTAATACGAAAGCGATGATTCAGATGGACAACTGTCTTACTTGTTTGAATTGTGGTGAGAGTAAGTGCGGTTAAATAATTTTTCTTGGTAAAGAAAAAATGAAAAAATTTCATATAGAAGAAAGAGTTAGCGAACTACACTTGAAGATTTGGGAGAAGTATAAAGAGAAAATCCGAGGTGGTGGGCTAGAATTTATCGATTGTCTCTCACCTGAAATTGCGTGTGATCTTCTTGGTATTTACTACGAAGAGTCAGAGCGGCTTGGTAATTTTGGAGATGATAAAGGACGTTTCGAGGTCGCTGGATGCGTTGATATTAAGCAAAAAGAAATTTATGTTTCAAAGGTTTTTCCAGCAAGAGCTAGACGTTTTACTGCTGGTCATGAAATTGGGCATTACTGTCTTCATTCTGATCAACTTGGAATAATGCATAAGGATCGGCCTGTAGGTTTTTCCAATACTCAGAAGATAAGGCAACCGTTACGGGAAAGGGAAGCTGAATATTTTAGTGCTTGTTATTACATGCCTGCTAAGGTTATCAAAAGAGAATTTGAATTTAGATTTGGAAAAGTACCTTTCCAAGTAAATGGAGCTGCAGCTTATTGGCTTAGTCCAAGTGAACCTGATGTTTTATTAAATTCAGGTGAGGAAAATGTAGCAAAAGCAATTGCTTCATGTGAGAATTTTAATAATAAACCAATCATCTCTATTGCTGATAGGTTTCAAATATCTAGTCAAGCCATGGCTATTCGTTTAATAGAATTAGGTATGTTTAACTTAGATAGTCAATCCCAATTCCAGAACAATTGGATGTAATGTTATCGGTTTGCTAAATTTTCATTGAATTATAGTATTTTCATATTCATTTTTTTTGCAAATAATAGTGATTTAAAAGATCGTAACCAGATTTGATTATTTAAATAAATATAGGTATTCAATTAAAACTATTTATGAAAGCGGCCTATTTTATTGGTTTTGTTTTTCTTTTATTTTCAATCTTTTTTTCATCTAAACTTTTTGACCAAGAACATTGTCTCGAACTAGATAAAGGACTACAAGTTTGTGCTGCTAGTGATATGGCGAAGATTACTCGAACTGGAAAAACACCTTTCGAAGATGAAGCCTTTGACCTTTCAAAAGGAGAATTAATTCTTGATGCCGCACGTAATGAAACCATCGCTTTTCAGCTTATTTTAAAAACCAAAAAACCGCAACTTACTACAGAAGTAAAAATCAGTTTTAATGATTTCACCGGATCTAAAAACACAGTTATAGACTCAACAAAAAACGTTAGTCTTTTTAAGGCGCATTACCATTGGGTTGAATTCGGGAGCTATTATTGGGGGACGAAAAGTGAAGTGCTCGATTGGCCAGATGACTACCCTGATGCCTTAATTCCGCAATTGAATACATGTCAAAGTTTTGAACAGAATATTGAACAGATTAAAGCTCAAAGTGATCAAATATTAAATTTCGAAACAATTTCCCTTCCACAAAAAAGCGACGAGAACCAATCGGTTTGGATTGATATTTTTATTCCAAAAGATAAACCTTCAGGTGAGTATAAAACGTCTATAAAAATTCAATCAGGAAAGTTTATTAAAAAGATCCCATTAACGGTAAAAGTTTGGGATGCGACTCTACCAGATAAGCCAACTATTGATGCGGTTGGTGAATTATATGACAGCTACGAGCAGGAAGGATTAGGTAGAGATTTTAGTCACGAAAAATGGAAAAAAATGTCTCATTGTTATCAACAAATGGCGCATAGACATCGCATGGTTTTTATTGAACGTCTTTCTGTAAAACAAGGTGAGGCTTGGGATAATTATAATAAAATTTATGACCCGATTTTGAATGGAAGTTTATTTACAGATCAATATGGTTATGTTGGCCCAGGTGTTAATACACCGGTTGCAATTTGGCGTACTCCGTGGCTACAAAATTATAATGCGAGAGTTGCTAAACCTATTTCTGATCAGAAGATAGAAAGTTATGAATTTCTAGCCAAAAGTTGGTTAAAAAACATTGAGCAGAACAACTGGGATAAAACCGATTTCTTTGCTTATATTTTCGATGAGGTTGATGGTGCAACTGATGGAGATAAGTTGGGTGATGTTGGTGAAGATTATATTTCCATGGTGCACCAGCAAATGGATCGTGTGCAGAAAGCGATCGATAAAGGAATGAAAAAATCCCAAAATAATAAAACAAACAATAATAAATCGATAGATTTGATTTGGACTAGTCATACAGATCCACAGACATGGCAAGGAATGGTGAGTGAAGATCTACAAGATATTATTCGTTTATGGGCACCAAGCGCGAATAGCGCAAATGTCGATTATCTAACAGAACGTAAAAGTGAAGGCGATAAGATTTGGTTTTATCATAACGGCCATCCAGCAGTTGGCATTCATAGTATTAACGCTTCTGGAATTGAAATGAGGAGCTGGGGTGTGATCACGGCAAAATATAATTTTGATGGTCATTTCATGTGGGCATTAAATCTATCAGATCAAGAGAAACCGTATCATTACCCTAGTTATAAAAAAGAAGATGATCGGTTTGGAAATGGAACGATGGTTTATGCTGGAAACAAGCTTGGTACGATAGGAATGGAACCAATACCAGGCCCGATTCCAACGATGCGTCTTAAGGCCTGGCGACGAGGCTTACAGGATGCGGAACTGATTCTGTTGGCTAAAAAATCTGGTTATCAAAAAGAAGTTGATCAGATGTTAGAAAAATTAATTCCAACTGCTTTATCTAAAGGGCAAGGGCAAGCGAGTTGGTCTGATAATCCACAAGACTGGATCAAATTCCATCGTGAATTATTAAGGCTTGTTTCTAATTAACCTGATGTGATGGTCTCCTCCCCCTAACGGCATCTAGGTGCCATGATTGAACTGACATACACACAATCAAAAGAGGAGAAGACCAAAATGAAGACTACAACAATCGGGTTAGACATAGCAAAAAACGTATTTCATGCTGTCTGCTGTAATCAACAAGGGCGTATAATCAAAAAGAAAATGTTAAAGCGAGCGCAGGTACTCTCCTTTTTTCAATCTCAACCTCCTTGTTTAGTCGCAATAGAATCTTGTGCAACGTCACAGTATTGGGCCCGAGCGATACAACAACAGGGACATCAGGTGAAATTACTACCACCTCAGCATGTTAACGCATTTCTAATCGGCAATAAGAATGATTATAACGATGCCTTGGCCATCGCCGTTGCTGCGAAACAACCTCATTTAAAAAGTGTGGGCATTAAATCAGTTGAGCAACAAGACAACCAGGCACAACATAAAGCAAGAGACTTAGCGGTCAGACAAAGAACCGCATTATGTAACCAAATGAGAGCGCTTGTTGCAGAATATGGCATTAGCCTTCGTCCCGGCCTAAATACCCTACGTCAATCTATCCCGTTGCTATTAAGTGATGAGAACGAACGGTTGTCCGTTACTTTCAAAAGGATACTGCGCCAGCTAAAGGAACAATGGCAATCACTTGATGCCTGTATTGCGACATTTGACCAATTGATCATTCAATCGGCAAAAAACAATGCGATTTGCCAACGCTTACAAACTATTCCAGGGTTTGGGCCGATGGTCTCGAGCGCGTATTTTAATGAAGTGGGAAACGGCGCTCATTATCACAAAGGGCGCGATGTGTCCGCCTCATTAGGACTTGTTCCACGACAGTACAGTAGTGGTGGTAAAGAGGTGCTACTGGGGATCAGTAAACGCGGCAATAAATACCTTCGTTGTTTGTTAATTCTAGGCGCGAAGGCCGTGGTATCAAGAGCCAAAACGAAAGGCGATAAACTGAGTCAATGGATTAATCGTTTAGTTGAGACGCGGGGGCATAATCGAGCGTGTGTGGCGTATGCCAACAAAATGGCAAGAATGGCCTGGGCTATAACGGTTTCTGGTGATGACTACTCACCGGCCTAAATAGAGAGAACAAATCATTTCAACGAATTGCGAAGGTAAAACTAAAGATGGCATAACAGGTCAAACCAGCCTATTGAAAACCTGTCGAGCTCAGGGGTAACTAATACCGATAACCTGATAAGGAAAATAGGCGCGTAATACATCCAGGTCAGAAGTTGAAAACTTCATTGAAGGCCGTATATATGACAGCAATCCTGTCCCTGTTATCTGAATGTTTTATCTTGCAATACGGGAGGAGACCATATATGAATTCGGGATAAGAATGACTATAAAAACATTAAAGTGTAGAAATTCAGATTTGATCTGACAGTTACCCAATTATCAGTAACCGACTGTCAGGTTAAGTTTAATTCACAAACTTTTCCTTCCAGATAGCTTGTCCGTCGATGAGTGTTTCCATCGGCGTCCTCCCGCAGCACATTTTGCCTTGGTGAGTTCGTTGAGTATTGTATTTGAGCAACCATTCGTCAAGGTCGAGTTGCAGTTCATCAATCGATTGGTAAATTTTCTTACGCAAAGCGACTTGATAAAACTCATTGAGGATCGTCTTATGGAATCGCTCACAAATACCATTCGTCTGAGGTGATTTGACCTTGGTTTTGGTGTGTTCGATATTGTTCAACGCCATATAAAGCTGATAATCATGCTGGTCAGCTCGCCCACAATACTCCGTCCCTCTATCTGTCAAAATGCGCAACATAGGCAAACGTTGTTGTTCGTAGAATGGGAGGACGCGGTCATTGAGCATGTCAGCTGCCGTAATCGGTGTTTTAGTCGGGTACAGTTTCGCGTGAGCGACCTTGCTGTAAGTATCAACAAACGTTTGTTGATAAACCCGACCAATGCCTTTGAAAGTACCGACATAGTAAGTATCTTGCGAGCCAAGATAACCAGGGTGTGCCGTCTCTATCTCGCCACAAGCCTCATCGTCGTCTTTCTTGCGTTCCATCGCCGCGACTTGAGACTCAGTGAGGATCAAGCCTTCACCAGCTACCTTATCAGACAATGCCTTCAGGCGATCTTTAAAGCAAGCAAGACCATGACGAAGCCAGATACAACGAACGCCACTGGGTGAGACAAATGTTCCCCGTTTGCGCAGCTCGTTACTGGTGCGCGTTTGACCATGTGCGGGCTCTTCCAGTGCATACTCGAGCACAACGGTTTCAATAGCCGGGTCGATTCTGTTTTTAAGATTTGGGGTACGCCGATTACGATCAAACAAGGCTTCTACACCGCCTTCATCAGCCGCTTCTTTGTAGCGATAAAATGTATCTCTGGACAAACCCATCATCTTGCAGGCTTTTGAGACATTGCCGAGTTCTTCAGCGAGATTGAGTAGACCAACTTTATGTTTTATAACTTTGTCATTAGTATGAATCATGAGAGTTACCTCTTTGTGTTTTGATGTTTACGTTGCAGTTACATCAAAGCGGGTAACTCTCACTAAATCAAGCGTCGCTACGCTCCGCTTGATTTAGTGATGTGTCAGATTGGGTCTAAACTTCTACAACTTATGGTTGTGTTCCTGTGGTTCCAGATCGGCTTGCTTATCGTGAGTTTATAACTGATCAATTTCGTTATGTTTCTTATTTTGATGATGCAGAAAAAGAGGTACAGGAATTAGCCAATCAATTAGAAAGTTTGTCGCAGGATTTTGAAAATAATAATTTGATCGAAGCACTCGATTTATCGACATTATATTGGGAAAATTTAAAACAAAAATATCGGCAGGAATTCTCATTGTGAACAATAAAAAAGATCAAAAAATTCGTGAAAAGCTGATGGCGATAAGAGACGAAATTTTATCAACTGAAGAAACCGGCAATGATGCAACTAAAGTCGTTGAGTTAGATCAATCAAGTGTTGGTCGGCTTTCCCGCATGGATGCAATGCAAGCGCAAGCGATGTCATTAGAATTAAAACGAAGACGCGAGTTGGAATTAAAAAAGATTAGTGGAGTATTACTAAGACTGGATTCTGGAGGTTATGGTTTCTGCGTCGCTTGTGATGAAGAAATTTCTGCCGGACGCTTGGATTTTGATCCCACAACGCCGTTGTGTCTCGATTGTGCGGAACAAAAAGACTAGGGGCTGATCCAGATAATACAACTTGAAGTATTATCTTAAAGATAAGAAGTCGTCGTTTAAGTAACCTGATGTGATGGTCTCCTCCCCCTAACGGCATCTAGGTGCCGTTAGGGGGAGGAGACCATCACATCAGGTTATTTATGTTGACGAATAAGGCAGAATTTATGCCATTGTCTTGAGAAACTTGGTAGATGTCACTCACTGACGAGCTTATTTGCGGACGGCTAGAAATTACCGGGGGTAGTTACTCAGATATTTCTAATTTAATGAAGTGAAGAATTCCCGTCACTGATCTGGCTATCGAAAACGCGTTCGACATCGATGGCATCTAACGAATATTGTGTATTACAGAAATCGCAGTTAATTTCGATTTTTGTATGTTCGACAATAATTTTATTGGCTTCAGATTTTCCAATTGATTGGATCATTTCTTCAATCTTTTGTTGGGAACACGAGCATTGATAGCGGATATCTTTTGGTTCAAACAAGCGTAAATTTTCTTCATGAAACAGACGATGAAGTAGTGTTTTTATATCTAAAGTTAATAACTCTTCTGCTTTAACAGTGTCACTAAGGGCAACTGAGCGATCCCAACCGTCGTCATCTAGAATATTAGTCTGATCATATTTTTGATCGGGCAAACTCTGCAATAACAAACCTGCAGCTGAACTGTGATCAGCGGCGAGATGTACTTTGGTTTGCAATTGTTCAGAATGCTCAAAGTAGGTCTGTAAACAATCGGAGAGAGTTTTGCCTTCAAGGTTGGTGATCCCTTGATATCGTTCGTTATCTTTATCCGTAATCACTGAAATGACAATTTGACCTTCACCAAATAGATCCGGAAAATCAGACTCTGACAGATCATTTTCTTCCGATTCCCAATTAGCCATACCACGAATTTCACCTTCGGAAGTGGCTTGCATAACTAACATTGAGACTGGCCCGCTACCGTTGATCTGCAATATTAGTGAGCCTTCAAATTTGATCGTGGCTGATAATAGACAGACGGCTGCAGCGGCTTCCCCAAGTACGTTTTGCAAAGCGGCCGGATAAACAGTATTACTGAGGATTTCTCCCCAGGCTTTGTCAAGATGCACCCATTCGCCACGAATCTGGGTATTTTCGATCAAAAATCGGTGTAGGGTATCTTGTTCCATTTTAGCTCGTCTTTTTTTCTAAAATGATCTTCTGCCATTCTTTCGGTCCTGTTTGATGAACCGCAGAACCATTCACATCAACAGCGACAGTAACAGGCATGTCTTCCACTTCAAATTCATGAATAGCTTCCATACCCATATCTTCAAAAGCAACAACGTGTGATTTTTTGATCGCTTTGGAGACGAGATAGGCAGAACCACCAACAGCCATCAGATAAACCGCTTTATGTTTTTTGATCGACTCGATAGCAATAGGGCCACGCTCTGCTTTGCCGACCATGCCTATTAAACCGGTTTCAGCTAGCATCATTTCTGTGAATTTATCCATTCGTGTTGCTGTTGTAGGACCTGCAGGGCCTACAATTTCATCGCGTACAGCATCAACTGGCCCGACGTAATATATAAAGCGATTGTTAAAATCGACACCGTCAGGTAGGGCTTCACCTCTTGCAAACATGTCTTGAATACGTTTGTGTGCGGCATCACGCCCGGTGAGCATTTTGCCGGAGAGTAATAATGTTTGCCCTGGTTTCCAAGTGGCGGTTTCTTCACGGGTGATCGTATCAAGATTTACCTTCTTCGCAGTGGGACCAACATCCCAGGTGATCTCTGGCCAGTCGTCAAGATTCGGTGGGGTTTGTAAAGCTGGGCCCGAACCATCCAATACAAAATGTGCGTGTCGGGTTGCGGCACAATTAGGGATCATCGCGACCGGAAGATTGGCTGCGTGAGTTGGGTAATCCATGATCTTAACGTCAAGCACCGTTGTTAAGCCACCAAGACCTTGTGCACCGATGCCAAGATCGTTCACTGCATCTATGATCTCGATGCGTAATTCTTCAGCACGGTTTTTGGGGCCACGTTCACGTAGCTCATGAATGTCGATGGGATCCATTAATGATTCTTTGGCCATGATCATGGCTTTTTCAGAGGTGCCACCGATACCAATACCGAGCATACCGGGTGGACACCAGCCAGCACCCATTGTTGGAACTGTTTTGACGACCCAGTCAACAATGCTGTCTGAAGGGTTGAGCATAACAAATTTAGATTTTGCTTCTGAACCACCACCTTTGGCCGCGACTTGTATATCGACAGTATTACCGGACACGACTTCCATATTGATCACCGCAGGTGTGTTATCGCCGGTATTTTTTCGGGCACCGGCTGGATCAGACATGATTGATGCACGTAATTTATTATCGGGGTCGTTATAAGCACGACGCACACCTTCATTGATCATATCGGCGACACTCATTTGTGCATCCCACTGTACATCCATACCAATTTTAATGAAAACCGTAACAATACCAGTATCTTGGCATATCGGTCGTCTGCCTTCAGCACACATTCGAGAATTGATCAAAATTTGAGCCATTGCGTCTTTTGCGGCCTGGGATTCTTCTTTCTGATAAGCGGCATGTACCGCTTTGATAAAATCAATAGGGTGATAACTGGAGATAAATTGTAGCGCGTCAGCAACGCTTTCGATCAGATCTTTTTGTTTGATTAGGGTCATGGATAACTCGAATAGATGGTTAGACGGTGCATTGTATCTCAGGATTGATGGAGGCAGTATTGAAAAAGAATGTTTTACCTTTGGCTTAAAGTGTAAGAAAATGTTAAATACAGCTGGGCTTTCTTAATAAGCTAGAAGCAAAGTTGTGAATAATTTTAATAATATAATAATAAGAAGGAGGATATTTTATGGAACAGTTAATGCCTTTACTGATCAATCTGATCACGGGTGCCGTTGGCGGTAATCTTTTTGGAGCACTTTTAAAGAATTTCAGCCTCGGCACGTTGGGTAATACAATCGCGGGTGTTCTTGGTGGTGGACTTGGAGGTCAGCTGTTGAGTGGGCCGCTTGGTTCTATGTTAGGTAGTGGAATGATCAGTGGTATTGTGGGTTCATTTGTAGGTGGTGGCGGTTTGATGGTGATTATTGGTTTGATAAAATCGATATTAGCCAAATAATTTTAGCTGAGTCTCTTGCGATCATTTGATCGTAAGGGGTTATATACCGAAACCACTTGAAAATGCAGATATCAATGCGGCCAAACCGCTACGCAACAAGGCATCGTGTGCAGAGAATGGTGGTTCCGTTTTCAAATGTGCTAACACCGTTGGTAGATTCAATCTATAAACAATCCAAATGCTCGACTACCTTCTCGGGTTTCAATCGTATTCACAATGTCTAAAGTAGTAATATCGATCACACTGACGGTTCCATCGCCCCAGTTAGCGACATAGATAAATCTGCCGTCTTTGGTGATATCAATTCCTTCCGGTGTTCCACCAACCTCGATAGTTGAGATTATTTCACCGGATTCAAGATCGATTACCCCGACACTATCTTCATCTTGATTGGTGACAAAAAGCTGTTTTCCATCCAGAGTGACTACCGCACAATAAGGCCATTCACCAACGTCTAGTGTTCGTGAAATCTCTAAGCTTTCAGTATTAATCACAGTGACATTGTTGCTACGAACATTAATGGCATAGATCTCATCGGTGGCAGGGTTTTGAGCTAGACCGAAGGGCGCATCTCCGGTTGGAAGTTCGCTGATTACTTTATTGTTATTGAGATCAATAATCGAAACCGTATCGCTATCTCGGTTAGCGACATAGAGATGATTTTTTTCTTTATTGACCAACAATCCAGCAGGAGACTCACCGACTTTAATTTGATCAATAATTTTTTGATTAGAAGTATCAATCACTGAGACCTGATGTTCATACCAGTCAGCGACATAAATTTTTGTTCCATTTTTATTGCTGGCAATTCCAACCGGCCCTGTACCAACGGGGATCGTATTGATTAACTTCAATGTTTGCTTATCGATAATGCTGATATCTGTGCTTTCAGCATTCGTTATGAATATTTTTTCATCGCTAATTGCAATGCCTGCAGGACGGTGACCGACTTTGATCGTTGCAATAGTCGACTGTGTATTAGTGTCGATGACACTGATACTGTCATCAAGTTGGTTGGTAATGTAGGCGTGATGAGACTGCTTGGCTTGTGATTGAGGCTGCTCGCAGCCTGTTAAAAAAACACACAGTAAAAAGCAGGTAGGTATAAAAAAACCGAGGCACCCAAAATGTTTCGTGTTTGGCTTAAAGAATAATGTTTTGATCAGTACATTATAACTATAAAGATGGTAAGAAAGGACAGGATTCGAACCCGTGCTTTGCCTAAACAAAGGAGCGCTCCCTTTCGGGCGACGCCCACCTTCAGCCACTCAGTCACCTTTCTTATTTTCAAATGTGGATAACATGTTTCCAATATAAATAATAAGTTAACTCGAAACGCTTATCTAGCAGCCACCTTCTTCACAGATTTTTTTCAAATTCTGCAAGCCTATTTTATAGATTGCTGTAATCGTTGCAACACCGTCTTCATCACCCAGGCCTTCTGGGTATCTTGGCTCAGTTTTGTCATAGTTCAATTGGTAGACACGATAAAATTTGCCAGACCAGGTAACTTCAGTACCACCATCAACTTCTTTCACGGTGATAGTCGCAAGATAATTGTGAACAGGAACTGTTGGAACGTCGTGTTTTGTACCTTTGTACTCAACCGTTTTGACCGTGCTCATTTCGACGATTTTATACTTCATCATCATTTTTTCATTGTCGAGTTTTTTCAGATCTTCAGTAATGGTTGGACCGCCTTCTTCACTGATAGTTAGAACACGTTTTTTGTCACCTTCCATTTTTGTAGAAACAACCACAGGATGCCAATTGTGTAGACCTGCGAAATCACCCGCCATCGCCCAGACTTTTTCGATAGGCGCATTGATAATGATTTTTTCTACAACTTTTTGTCGTGAAGGACCATGGGCAGAAGCCATCATTGGAATGGCCATCATGGCCGCTAGTGCAAAACTTAAGATCTTTTTCATTATTAACTCCAAAATATTTTCTAAAATTAACTCTTGCTAGTTAAAGAGTCCGGTAAACCGTGAATGAAGGCTAACGGATGTGTTCAAATTTTTCCAGTAATTTTCGGATCATCTTTCAGTAAAATCGTGCAGTCTGAAAACGACTTGTGACGAACAATAACTTGCAATCTGTGAATATAAACTGAATGATCATGGCATGGTTTATTTGACATCGTTTCTACAAAATCTGCTCGAATTATGCTTGGCAGGAGCACCCTGGTTGGTGCTTGGCCTGATCGTGGGAGGATTGATCAAGGTCCTTATCCCAATGAGTTATCTGGAAAAGCATCTTGGTGGCGAAGATTTAGGATCAATTATCAAAGCAGCCTTGCTTGGTGCGCCCTTGCCACTATGCTCTTGTGGTGTTATTCCTGCGGCTTTGGGTTTGCGTAAAGCTGGTGCCTCGAAACCGGCGACAGTTTCTTTTCTGGTGTCCACACCAGAAACTGGAGTGGATTCTGTGACGGTGACCTACGCATTACTAGGACCTTTTATGGCGATTGTCAGGCCCATTGCTGCAGTAATTTCAGCGATTACTGCAGGGTTATTGGTTGGGCAGGTGGTCAATGAAATTGACGAACTAACTGATCAAATATCTAAGCCGGAAGATGGTAGTTGTTGTTCGACCGAAAAAGCTGAAGAGGTAGTATCCTGCTGTTCTGATGAAGATCATCAGGAAATTGATCGTGCAGAAAAACAAACATTCTTAATGCAAATTTTTTCAGGGATCGCATACGCTTTCACGGAGCTTTTTACCATGTTGCTATTCTGGTTATGTATCGGTTTATTATTTGCTGCTGCAGTTCAAACTTTTATTCCTTCAACCTTCTTAACAGAATGGGGCAGTGGCTTACCTGCCATGTTATTAATGGTCGTTATCGGTATTCCGATGTATGTTTGTGCAACCTCTTCGACCCCGATTGCTGCGGGTTTTATGTTGGCCGGTGTCTCACCAGGCACCGCATTAGTATTTTTGATGGCAGGTCCAGCAACGAATATTTCAACCTTGGGTGTAATTGGAAAAGAGTTAGGACGCCGATCTTTGATCGCCTATTTAATCGGCGTAGGTGTTGTTGCGATTATTGCAGGGTTGATCACCGATTTTCTGGTACAAAAATTAGGGGTTGATATACAAGGACAATTACAGGCAGGAATGGAAATGGTTCCCCATTGGTTAGCAGTCACGACACTTGTGATGTTGATCATAGCTGCCATTTGGCCCATTATTCAGTCAACTTTGCGACCAAAATAATAACTCCCTAATAATAGATCTTTAATGAATAATAATTCTTTGATCGACATACCCCAAACTATTAGCCCTAGAACTATTAGACAATTCGTTGAATGGACGGTGCCGCAATTTGAACAAGCTGATCTATTTTATGGACATGGAACTGACAACGCGCAGGACGAAGCAGTCTATTTGATTTTCAGTGTATTGCAAACCCCATTTGATGTTCCAGAGTCAGCACTAGATGCACCACTTACCGAATCACAATGTGTACAAGTGACAGCCATTATTCGGCAGCGTATAGAAACAAGACAACCGGCGGCTTATCTTTTAGGTGAAGCCTGGTTTTGTGGCTTACCGTTTTATGTCAATGAAAATGTGTTAGTTCCGCGTTCACCGTTTGCAGAATTAATACTTGATAAATTTCAACCGTGGATAACAAAACAGCCGACCAATATTCTGGATATTGGAACCGGTAGTGGCTGTATTGCAATTGCTTGTGGACTTGCTTTTCCCGAAGCAAAAATTGATGCGATGGATATTTCTGATCAAGCATTAGAAGTCGCAACAAAAAATGTAGAACGGCATGACTTAGTTGATCGAATGCGATTGATCAAATCTGATGTGTTTGCTGGAATAGATCAGAAAAAATATGATCTGATCGTCAGCAATCCACCTTATGTCAGCACAGAAGATGTAGCCGCTTTACCAGCTGAATATCACCACGAACCAGTGTTGGGTTTGGAAGGCGGCGGCGATGGTCTGGACATTGTTCGACGTATTCTGGTCGAAGCAAAAGAGTATTTAACCGACGATGGGTTGTTGGTTGTCGAAGTCGGTTTAATGCAAGAAGCGATGGATGCAAGCTTTCCAGAATTACCAATTACCTGGCTGGATTTTGATCACGGTGGTGAAGGGGTGTTTTTGATCTATGCGACGAATTTATAGCTCGTATTTATGTTGATGTGGCCCCTTGATACCTTGATAATTTTTGTAATTAATTTCGGTATTTACATAGCACTTTAATTAAGCTTAGATTAAGATGCTCATCTTATTCAAACGCAGAGATACTCTGAAATTGTCTATAACTAAAGAACTGTTCTTCTCCACACCAGTTTACTGTGTTGATATTGATGAGGGTGCTTCAGTAAATGAGATGTTAAAGGATCGTATCCTTAGCTGGCGAGAACAAGACGGGCAGGGCGTTGAACTTTCAAATGTTGCTAGTGTAAATGCTTGGCAAAGTAAAGCCATCATGTTGGAAATGGCCGAGTTTGATTTCTTTTCTTCGATCGTTAACACACACATGAATGAGCTATTTCAAGACCAGCAATATCATGAAAACACTGAAGCTCAAGCAACCAACATGTGGGCAAACATCAACCCCAAGAAAGCCTACAATAGAGGACACACGCACCCGTGTTCATTATGGAGCGGAGTCTACTATGTCCAGACACCAGAAAATTGTGGGCAAATTACATTTCTTGATCCTCGCCCTCAGACGCAAATATTCGTCGCATCCGTTGCCGAAGGAGCTCATGGCAATGAACACTTCCCTATAGTTTCTTTCGAACCCATTGCGGGCAGGTTGATTTTATTTCCGTCTTGGCTACACCATGAGGTGGAGCCTAATCTATCTGATCTACCGAGCCCTCACGGTGAGAGAATTAGCATCAGCTTTAACTATTGTCAACAAGACAAAACCACAAACTAGAAATCAAGGGGGCAGCCTGAATCTCAGACTCTATACTTTCCGTGATCAATTTCAACCGTGGTTAACAAAAGAACCGACGAATATTTTGGATATTGGAACCGGCAGTGCTTGCATTGCGATTGTTTGTGCATTGGCATTCCCAAAGGCAAAAGTTGATGCGGTAGATATTTCTGATCAAGCATTAGAAGTTGCGACAAAAAATGTAGAACAGCATGACTTGGTTGATCGAATGCGTTTGATCAAATCGGATGTGTTCGCAGGAATAGATCAGAAAAAATATGATCTGATCGTCAGTAATCCACCTTAAGGTAAATAAAGCGTTAACCGTCGAAGAATAAAAAATGCAGCATTGGAAAAACAACTCTGGCGAGTGAAACGAGACAATGAAATATTAAAAAAGGCGATTATTTGTATTTGCTGTTCCTGAGATAATTAGAAATAAAATATTTACTTAAGGATTGCGCACTTCATGATGCATAACCTTTTTTTTTGCTTCATAATCTGGGTTGTTAAATTTAAGAAGTTAGCCTGAATGCAACGTGCGCAAAAGATCCTCAGTTCAACCTTTGGATACGATCAATTTCGACATTCCCAACAGGAGATTATTCAGCAATTACTGGATGGTAATGATGTGTTAGTTTTAATGCCGACGGGGGGTGGTAAATCCCTCTGCTATCAGATCCCGGCACTTGTTCGTGAAGGCACTGCAATTGTCATTTCGCCATTAATCGCATTGATGCAGGATCAGGTTGATGCTTTACGTCAACTGGGTGTTAAGGCTGCATTTTTAAATTCAAGTTTGAGTTTTAGTGAAGCAAAACTTATAGAACAACAATTGATCGAAGGCGAATTAGATCTGCTTTATGTGGCTCCAGAAAGGTTACATACCGATCAAATGTTGGCTTTACTTGATCGTTGTCCGATATCGTTATTTGCAATTGATGAAGCTCACTGCGTTTCGCAGTGGGGACATGATTTTCGGCCCGAATATCAACAGCTGAAGATCCTGCATGAACGTTATCCAAAAATTCCACGGATAGCATTAACAGCAACAGCTGATCAAAAAACGAGAGATGAAATAATTTCTCAACTACAGCTTGAAGATGCACAGGTTTTCATCAACAGTTTTGATCGCCCGAATATTCGTTATGCGATTACGGATGGTAATAATCCCAAACAAAGGTTATGGCGTTTTCTTGAAGAGAACCATAAAAATGATGCGGGCATTGTTTATTGTTTGTCACGGAAAAAGGTCGAAGCTATCGCAGAGTGGTTATCTGATCAGGGTAGGGTAGCGTTACCTTATCACGCTGGTTTATCTCAGGAATTGCGTCAAAAAAACCAACAACGTTTCTTGCGCGAAGATTCCGTGATTATTGTTGCAACCATTGCCTTTGGTATGGGCATAGATAAGCCGGATGTACGTTTCGTTGCGCATCTTAACTTGCCGAAAAGTATCGAAGCCTATTACCAGGAAACGGGGCGAGCAGGTCGTGATGGAGAACCCGCAAATGCCTGGATGGCGTATGGTCTGCAAGATGTGATCACATTGCGACAATTTATGCAGGATTCAAATGCCAGTGAGATGCATAAACGTGTTGAGCATCATAAGCTCGAATCGATGTTGGGTTTATGCGAATTGATCACTTGTCGTCGTCATACTTTGTTAGCCTATTTTGATGAGGCTTCCATTGAAAAATGTGGTGCTTGCGACAACTGCATAAAACCGCCAGAAAAATGGGATGGAACGGAAGCTGCGCAGAAAGCGTTGTCATCTATTTACCGAACTGAACAACGTTTTGGTGTGAATTACATCATTGATATTTTGTTGGGTAAAAGTGATGAAAGGATCCAGAATAATGGTCATGTTCAGATCAGTACTTTTGGTATTGGGAAAGAATTTTCTGGTGTTGACTGGCGCAGTATTTTTCGACAATTGATCGCACTTGGATATATTGATATCGATATGGAACGACATGGTGCGCTACGTCTGACAGAGAAGTGTCGACCGTTATTACGCGGTGAACAAAAACTCGATCTACGTAAACAAACTAAAGAAGAAAAAATTACCAAAGAAGCTAAACAGAAGAGCCCCGTCCGTCCGCAGGATCAAGATCTGTGGGAAGCATTGCGAGCTTTACGTTTGAACCTGGCCGAAGAATCGGGTGTGCCACCCTATGTAGTTTTTCATGATGCGACTTTACAGGAAATGGTTAAAAAGCGGCCTCAAAACTCAAATGATTTACGCAGAATTTCTGGTGTCGGCGATCAAAAATTAACACGTTACGGACAAAAGTTTCTTAATGAAATTGCCAAGCATCCATTAGATGAATTACTTGATAATCATCTAAGCGCCACGGTTAATGAAACATTAATTCTATATCAACAAGGAATGACAATAGATCAAATTTCGCAACAACGCGATGTTAAACAAACAACTATTTATACTCATCTGGCCGATGCTATAGAAGCAGGCTTGTTAGAAATTCGAGATGTGATCGATCTAGAAGATGAAGAGTACGAGGAGATAATCTTTGCTATCGAATCCCTTGAAGATGAAGAAAAAGGACGGCTTAAACCAATCTACGAAGCGCTCGATCAAGAATATGACTATGGTATCTTACGTTGTATTCAGGCTTCGATTTAATTATCTAATCGTTATTACGGAATCTCACAATGGATCTTATGACTTACATATTGTTTTTGGTATTAATGCTAATAAGTATTTTAGCTATGGTTGTTTTATTTTTAAATTATCAAGCACAACGGCGATCAAATTGCTTGGTTGTGGCGCGAAGGTACAGTGATGCTTCACAGATTTTGTCAGATGAATTAACAATTCGTACCGAGATAATTGAGTTATTCAAACGACGAAAGTCTAAAGATAGACAGGAATTGATCGGCCTTGCGAAAGAAACAGTAGATGAACAAAATGATCGTATTCAGAAAATCGTTCTGCTACAAAAACAGATCGAAAATAAGTTTTCTCATCTAGACAATGAAGATCCTATTGAGGTTGAGAAGCAAGTACTGGTTGCACTCAACAATAAGAGATTTGCAGAGATGACATTGAAGCGGTTTGAGTCACCGCCGGAATAAACGTCCTTTTTTAGTTAAACCGATCTGAAATTTATGTCTGTGATACTCGTTATAACTGGCAGCCGCTATGCTTTTAAATCGAACAAGTATCACCTTCACACTCCCCAGAATTTGTAGATTTGGGTGGTTCATTATTTTCAACAGAGATCAATAAATCACTCTTCTCTGCTAACAAGCCACCAATAATGCTACCAACTTGCATATCATTCATTTGACCAAAATGATTCAACTTAATCTCACCGGTTTTATCTAGAATAATGAGTGTGGGCGTGCCTCTCATCTGATAACTTGTCATTGTTTTTGGTACGGGGCTATGTTCTGACGGCTTATCTACCGCGATGGGATAGGGAATTCTATATTCTGCTGCAAATGCTTTTAATGCATCAAAAGTCATTACATCGTGGTGCTCAAAAACGCTATGAAGTCCAATGACCTCTACATCTTTTCGTGCATAATAATCGTAAATAGCACGCGCTTGTGGAACACTATGAACAACGCAGGCGGGGCATAGCATCTGAAAAGCATGTATAACGATAACCTTCCCTTTTAGATCAGATAATAACAGTGGTTTTTCACTATTGATCCACGCAATGGTCTCCAACGCTGGGGCTGGGTTACATACTTCTGACTGTCTCATTTGGGAGTCCTCTGAATTTTGCTACTAAAATAGTGAACGGACATCCTTGTCCTGTTCCTAAACTTATTGGTTTACTTTACCCGGCAGGCTCAAATCACCGGAAGCAATATCCATAACATCAACAACACACAGTAATGGAGCATGTACACTTTGGTTAACTCGTAACCCAGCAGTGACGCCATCGTAAGTCACATGATCTATGTCGACGGTATTATCAAAAGCGACTTTAACTTCGATAATGTTATCGTTAAAAACGGGATCCCATCCTGGGCTATCTAGTAGAATGGGTAGGCCAGGCCAAGTTTTGGGTAATTTTGGATAACTACCTTCGGGTATATCAACAACGCCTAACGCACCTTTACCGCATTGCTCGTTAGACTGAAGGACAACCCAGTGGCTATGCCATATATTACCGTCATTGCTTGGATCGTTATCTGCGTTTTTATCGTACAAGGGAGTGTCATCAAAATCAGGACGTGCGGTAACCGCTAGCGCAAGAATGCCAGCATTTTCCTCAAAGCCAACGGTGGAAGAATTGAGGTTAGTTGGCCAAACATACGAAAACACATTACTCCCTGCTAATTGGCCCGTAGGAGTAGGCAGGTTTGTTCCTGCTTTTTCAGCAACGTTCATATGGAAGCTGGCAATGTTATTTTTGATGGTTACTTTGGTATGAACAATATCAAAAGTCGGTTTTGTGTTGCCGGTTTTATCTTGCTCTGCATGTATTCCTTCAGAATGAGAGCCTCCTGCAGATGTCTGAGAACTGCTAAGCGCTATTGCTAGAATGCCTGTGTGTAAAAAAGGTAATGTTTTCATAGTTAGCTCCTGTTAGTATTGAGTCAAAACTAATAGTTGCACACAAGATCTTGGTTGTCAATAATGTTTCGATTCGATACTATGTCTGCCTATGGATATTCTCAATACACAACAGTTGTTAGAAAGGCTGGCTACACTGTTACGCGGTGAAAGTCGTAACCTACTTTTTGAATACGGTTTGCAACCCATACAGTTTGAAGCGCTTCATTATTTATTAATATGTAATCGGTATTCAGATACGCCTATGAGCGTTACAGAATATCTTGGTCAAACCAAAGGTTCAGTATCTCAAACACTCAAGGTGCTCGAGAAAAAAGGCTTAATAGAAAAAAATGCTGATAGTAGTGATAAGCGAGTTACACATTTAGCAGTGACTAAGCAAGGTCGTAAACTGATCAAGAAGATATTGCCATCACCCTTACTGTCGTTAGCAAGTAATTTTCTAGATGATCAAGCTATTGTCAGGGTTAACGAATTGTTAATAGCACTACTTAAGTCAGCCCAACAAGCCAACGGTTTCAAGTCATTTGGACAGTGTGACAGCTGCCGACACAACACTAAATTAGGTAAAGACGACTATTTTTGTGGGCTTGTAAAAGAGCCATTGAGTAAGCTGGATGTTGAACTCATCTGCCGTGAGCATGAGCCTGATGAACCCAGAAAGAAAGGTATTACGGGAGAAATATAGTAAATCTTGAGTTCTTTCAAGCCAAAGTATTTGATGCTTCTCAGGCATCATAACTGTCTGCTTAAATTTGCTTGAAATTAAGTCTTGAAGAGCACTATATTCTTATATTGAATTAGTATATACCTATAAATTATAGTCTTTCCTGTTAGGAAACTTAAATACCCTATACGTCATTTTCTAAGATTAGCCTAGCTAGATGTTGTAGGAGAGCGGCTGGTAAGGATATTTACGTATTTACCACCTGTGGCAAAAAGCTATTATTGCTACGCTGCTTTTAGAGTATCGAATGGTATTTTTTATGATCGTTATTTAGATATCCTTAAATATCGATAAAAATAATTCTAATGAATGTAGGCAAATTGATAAGGGTCTGATGGAGAATAAATATGAAGAAAATAATGAGTAGTTTAAACAAGGGGAAGTATTCGCTTGCTGCAATTGCCTTGGTTTTTGGTATTGGCGCTTCGCATCAAGCTGTAGCTGATGAAACTTGTATGTCACCTTATATGGTGAAAATTGTTGGGCAAGAAGACTTTGCCTATATCTGGACTTTAGGTGTTGAAGGCTTGGGTGATGGTCAAGATAAAATGGTCACAATTGATGTGAACCCTAAGTCTGATCATTATGGAAAAGTAGTTCACGCTGAGTCTGTTGGTGGAAGAAATGAAGCACATCACTCTGGCTTTACGGATGATCGTAAATATCTTTGGGCGGGTGGTTTAGATTCTAATAAAATCTTTATATTCGATGTTCATACTGATCCTGCAAAAGCAACTTTAGTAAAAACGATTGATGACTTTGTAAGTAAATCAGGTGGCGTTGTTGGCCCACATACAACTTACGCACTTCCTGGCAGAATGATCATTACTGGTTTATCAAATAATCAGGATCACGGTGGTAGAACTGCGTTAGTTGAGTATACAAATCATGGTGAGTACATCGCTACATACTGGATGCCGACTGATGATAATCTTCATGGTGCTAAGAAATCTGGCAAAATTGCTGACGGTTATGGTTATGATATCAGAGCATTACCACGACGTAATATCATGTTGACTTCATCTTTCACAGGATGGTCAAACTACATGATGGACTTTGGTAAAATGCTAGGTGATTCAGAAGCAATGAAACGCTTTGGTAACACAATGGTTGTTTGGGATTTACATAGTCGTAAACCTAAGCAAGTACTTGATGTTCCAGGTGCACCACTAGAAGTACGATGTGCATGGGGTGCGGAAAATAACTATTGTTTCACTACAACTGCATTAACTTCGCAAATTGTCCTTGTCGAAGAGGATATGGCAGCTGGTGAATGGAAAGCAACGAATGTAGCTGATATCGGTAACCCTGCAGACATTCCATTGCCTGTTGATATTTCAATCAGTAGTGATGATTCTACTCTTTGGGTCAATACTTTTATGGATGGAATGACACGTGGCTTCGATATTACAGATCCACATAATCCTGTTCAAAAATATGAAAAACATATTGGTAGACAAGTGAACATGGTCTCTTCAAGCTGGGATGGAAAACGTTTGTACTATACAACATCTCTACTTGGTAACTGGGATAAAAAAGGCGAAGATAACGATCAATTCTTGAAGCTATATCATTGGGATGGCAAAGATATGACAGAGCAATTTGTTGTTGATTTCAACGCTGAAAAATTGGGTCGTGCTCATCAAATCCGATTCGGTGCCTATTCTCTTTATGGTCAACAAGCAAAATATGGTCAAGAAGAAGGTGCTAATTTAGCGATGCAAGCTGAATAGTAGGTTGTTGAGTAAAAGCTAATACATGAAATATCTTGGTGCTAAAATAAATGTAATTTTATTTTCAATATTTTTATCAAGTTTAAGTTCAGCAGAGGAAGCTGCTGGAGATAAGAAGAAGCAGGTAGAATTACTTGCACCAGGATATGGAGAATTAGATTTTGAAGCACCAAAAGCAGGTAGTTATAAGCTGCCTGCTTTTGGTTTTGCTAAGGATGCTAAGGTCCTGAATGTTGATCGTGAAGAGGTCAGTTTCCACGATTTATTTAAGAACAAATACACCCTGCTTAGTTTTATCTATACAAGTTGTAATGATGTTAATGGTTGTCCATTAACTCACCTTGTTTTTAATCGCATAAAAAGTCTTGCCGAAGAAACTCCGGCATTAGCCAAAAATCTTAGGTTAATCAGTATGAGTTTTGATCCTAAGAATGATACTCCAGAAGCTTTAAAGGTACTCACGCAAGAAGATCATAGTCAACACGAAGGTCATCATGGTGATCATCAAGGTCATGACATGTCTAAAAAAGATGAAGTTGACTGGGTTTATTTAACAACAGACTCGACAGTCACTTTAGATCCAATTTTGGATGATTATGATCAATCGGTACAAAATCAAATAAATGAAGATGGGACTCAATCAGAAAATTTTTCTCATATATTGCGTGTTTATCTAATTGATCCCAAAAATAATATAAGAAATATTTATAGTGTTGCGTTTTTACACCCTGATATCATTATCAATGATGTTAAGACACTATTAATGGAAGATAATATTTCGTTAGATGGAGAAACCCAACTCTTTAGTAAAATAGCGTTAGATGAGGAGCGTGTACGCATAGGTCCTGGAGATAGTAAAGAAGGTTACGATTCGGTGGACTACAAAAGTGATTCCATCGCAATTGCAGCACGAAAAGGACAAAAAACAGATCTAATGAAAGTGGTTGAAAATCCACCTTTAGGTTTGCCTGAAATTCCCATTCCAGAAGATAATCCTATTACTAATGAAAAAGTCCAGTTAGGTAAAAAACTGTTTTTTGATCGCCGCTTGTCACTAAACGAGACTATCTCCTGTGCCATGTGTCATATTCCTGAGCAAGGCTTTAGTAGTAATGAAGTGGAGACTTCACTAGGATTTGAAGGGCGTTCTGTACGGCGTAATGCACCAACAGTCTATAACACAGCCTACCTGACAAAACTTTTTCATGATGCGCGAGAAACGACTCTTGAAAATCAGGTGTGGCAGCCTCTTATCGCACGTAATGAAATGGCTATGCCATCGATTGGCAAGGTTATCGAAAAGATCAGAAACTTATCGGATTACAAAGGTTTGTTCGAAGAGGCATTTGAAGGCAAGCACGCAGATGTTGTGAATATAGGTCAGGCAATAGCGAGTTATCAACGTACTTTGGTTTCTGGCAACTCAGCTTTTGATCGGTGGTATTACACGAAGGAAGAAGGTGCTATTTCTGAAGATGCAAAACGGGGTTTTGAATTATTCATAGGTAAAGCTGGATGTGTAGCCTGTCATCAGATCAATGATGAGTATGCATTGTTTATGGATAATAAATTGCACAATACAGGTCTTGGTTGGAATATCTCTATGCGCAAAGAACCTGAAAAGGAAAGGATGCTAATCGCACCAGGTGTTTATTTGGATGTGAAAAATTCTGCGAGAAAGAAGGTAGGTCATGCGGTTGAAGGTGATGTTGGATACTATGAAGTAACACAAAATCCAGCCGATAGATGGCGTTATCGTACACCAACCTTAAGGAATGTTTCACTAACCGCACCTTATATGCACGATGGTTCCATGAGCTCTTTAGAGGAAGTTGTAAAATTTTATAATCAAGGTGGTTTTAAAAATGAAACACAATCACCATTAATGAAACCACTTAACTTATCAGAGACAGAAAGAAATGAACTTGTTGGATTCTTAAAGACTCTTACAGGAGATAATGTTTCTGAAATCATTTCAGATGCGTTCGCAACACCCATTGGTGATGTTCATAATTCAGAATAGAGATTTTATATAGTAAGAACTTTAATATTCTATGCGCACAATAATAATTTTTATCCTTCTTATATTCGCGTCAATTCTCCCTGCGGTAGATGAGCCTTTGATGACTCAACTTGATGTGCCAGTTGCTGCAACAGATTTTACTTTGCCGGATATCAATAAAGATCTAATTAAATTTTCTGATTATAAAGGTAAGTTTATCTTGGTGAATTTCTGGGCGATGTGGTGTCCACCTTGTGTAAAAGAATTTCCATCAATGCAAACACTATATGAAACTATTGGGAATGAGAATCTTGAAATAATTGCTGTTCATGCAGGACCAGTAGAAAGTGATATAGAATCGTTCGTGCAAACTCATAATATTTCTTTTAAGGTTCTTATTGACAAAGATGTAATCGTTAAAGGTTGGAAAGTAGCAGGGTTACCAATAAGTTACTTGGTTAACCCAGATGGAAAAATTATATATCAGGCAATCGGCCCAAGAGATTGGGACGTTGATGCAATGAGAGAATTGATTAGTTTTATAAATTAAAGTTTATCCCTTTTTTAGAAACTATCTTCTTCCATTTCACGAAAAAGTCTCGCAGCATTTTGTTTAGCGAGTTCTTCATAGGTATCTAAATGTTCATATGCAGATTGATCAATAAGATACGCGTCGTCGAGCTCCATATCATCATCTAGTAATTTTTCTATCTCACCGCGCATATATTCCAGATAACCTTTTGTATATTTTGTAACAGTTTCTATATCGGTAGGCACACCGTGACCAGGAATAATATGAGTCACATTCAATGCAGCAAATTTATCAAAAGATTCTAACCAGCTAGCCGTATTTGTTTCAGAAAATACGGGTAACATCCGTTGATGAAATGCCATATCCCCTGCGATGATAACGTCATCTTCAGGAAGGTAAACAGAAATATCTCCCGTCGAGTGAGATGGTCCAAAATAAACGAGTTCAATTCGTTTGTTTCCTAGCTGTATAATTTTTTTGTCTGAAAAACTGATATCAGGGATAACAATACTGGTATTTTCAGATCGATCTTTATTGTATTTTTGCATACGTTCAAGTGAATCAGAACCGTGTTCAATAATCTCATTGATCGCATCATCATGAGCAATAATGCTAACACCTTGTTCGCGCCAATAACTGTTACCTAGCATAGCGTGTCCTTGCGCATTTTCATCGACAACATATCGTATAGGTTGATCCGTAAGAGCCCGAATTTCACTGTGTAAGCTCTTCGCTAATTGGTACGAAGCACCACCATTAACTACGAGTACACCATCATGGCTGATCACAAAACTAAGATTATTATTATGTCCAGCATTTTCATAGGTTGGTGGTTGTGTTGCACCAATTGCTGACCAAACACCAGGAACAACCTCGATCGGTTTTGAATAAAGTTCAGATTTAGGATATTTGTCTGGATCATCATCTGCTATGCAGCCAAAACTGATCATTAAAAAGAAGTTGATTAGATAAAGTTTTAGCATAGTGATATTCCAAATTGTTAGACGAGTGGAATTAATTATGGGTATATATAATTTCTACATTCATAATAATGGAGTAGATATATGCTCTCAATATAGCTTTAGATATATGTACTTATATTTTTGCCTAAATAGATCTAAAAATATGCTCAAAATTAGATAAATCTATACGTACTAATACGAGTTAGATTCTATTCTAATTATGTATACAGTTTTTGACTGTATAATTCCGTTTAGTGTTGAAGAACGGAAGGATTTATTTAGCGCTTATCGGCTGTTTCACAATAAATAATTAAAGAGAAACAATTATGTCTGAGAATACTTTCTACACAGCAGAACAACATGGCGAATTTGATGTTTATGAACTAGGTGATTTTGCTCTCGAAAAAGGTGCGATATTAGAGAAAGCTACCTTAGCTTACAAAACATTTGGTCAACTGAATGACAATGGTGACAATGCGATTTTATTTCCTGTTATGTTCTCTGGGACGCATGCAGCAATGGCGCCGTACGTGGGTGAAGGCTTGCCGTTTGATCCAGCTAAATATTTTATTGTTATTCCAAATCAACTAGGAGGGGGATTGTCTACTTCCCCGCATAATAGTCAAGAGCCGACTTCTTTTCCTGAATTAAGTATCAGTGACGATGTGCGTGCTCAACATCAGTTATTAACAGAACATCTGGGCGTGAAACATTTACAATTGGTGACAGGGTGGTCGATGGGAGCACAACAAACTTATGAATGGGCCGTGCGTTATGCCGATATGGTTGAACGAGCTGCGCCTATTGCAGGGACTGCGAAAACAACGCATCACTGTGCTTTATATGTAGATGTTTTCTGTGAAGCATTAACTTCTGATCCAGCATGGGATGAAGGCACATACTCAAACTCAACTGATGTCGATCAAGGTTTGAGACGTATGGCGCGAGTTTTTGCCATGATGGGTGCTTCTCATGAACTTTTTAATAGTGAAGGGTGGAAGGATATTGGTATTCCTTCTAAAGAAGGATTTCTGAGTGGTTTTTGGGAAGCCTGGTTTGCACCAATGGATCCTAACAATCTACTGGCTATGGCTAAAAAATGGCGTTCTGGTGATGTGAGTTCACATGCGGATGGTGACTTGGCGAAAGCATTAGGACAAGTAACTGCAAAAGTTTTTGTAATTGCTTTTGAGAGAGACATGTTTATAGATCTGGCCGATTGTGAAAAAGAACAAAAAATGATCAAGGGCAGTGAATTGGTTACGATACCAGGCTTATGGGGACATTTCTCAATGTTAGGTGTTAATCCTAAAGACTTTGAAACAGTTAATAAAAGTTTTGAGAGATTATTGGCTCTTTGAGTATCTTCAATTACCTAAATATTTTTTAATTAATAGCTAGAATGGGGTTAATAGTTATCACACGAATTATCTTAATGATAAAAAGTACAAAGTTAATCTGATACAGTTCGTATGGAACGTTACAGTCGTTTATTTGAAGTTAGTTTAAATAATAAATTGTTTATTAAGTTTTAAGGAAAATAATTATGTATTCGGATGTTAGTAAAATTATTGATACCTTCGGCGATATTAGCCGGGGTGTAATCGCTGAAGATGCTGAAATTACAGATAGTCAGGCTAAATGGCCTGAACGTGGTATTCGTATTTTACAGAATGAGGGTTTAGGTGGCCTTACGATCCCTAAAGAGTATGGAGGTTTAGGGCAAGGCACAAAGACACTTGCTCAGGCTTGTGAAATTATTGGGCAGCATTGTGCAAGTACATCAATTTGTTTTGGTATGCATTGTGTAGCAAGCGCCGTTATTGCTTCAAAAGTGACAGATTACCAGCAAGAGAACTATTTAATCCCAATCTGCGAAGGCAAGCATCTGACGACTTTATCGCTCAGTGAAGCAGGTTCAGGATCACATTTTTATTTACCAGAAACACGTATGCAGCGCACATCAATACGTGAGCACAAGGTGCATGGTGAGAAAACATTTGCAACGAATGGTGGGATGGCTGATTCGTACGTTGTTTCTGCAGTGTCTGAAGACCCTGAACAACCGTCTGGACAGTTTAATTGTGTCATGATCAATAACGATAGCCCAGGGCTTCGCTGGGGAGATCCATGGGCTGGACTTGGTATGCGAGGAAACAGCTCAAGGAGTATGAATCTCGAAGGTGTTAAGATTTTAGATGATGACATATTAGGAAATTACGGTGATCAGATCTGGTACGTTTTTAACGTGATCACTCCCTACTTTTTGACTGCGATCGCAGGGGCTTATCTTGGTGTAGCACGTGCTGCGATAGAGGAGGTAAGGCAGCATGTTAAGGCTAGAGTGTATTCACATAATGGTAAGAGCCTTGCGTCTTCTTCTGTGACTCAATATCAGCTAGGTATTTTGTGGTCGAAATATGCGCGAACGCGTGCGTTAGTCTATTACGCAACAGAATGCTACGACAGAGATGTTAGTGAGAATATGGTTGATCTGTTTGCGGCCAAGTCAGAAGTTGCAGACTCTGTTGTAGAAATCGTCAATGATGCAATGACACTTTGTGGGGGTACTGCATATCGAGATGGTTCTAAACTCAATAGAATGTTGAGAGATGCACGTGCTTCACATGTGATGTCACCAACGACCGATATGCTTAGAGTATGGACAGGTCGTTATCTACTTGATCAGCCATTACTAACAGATACATGAGCACTCGAATTTCCTTACTTTCAACGGAGAAGTCTTTACTTGATTATTTAAATAAGTGGTTGAGTGCTGGAGCCTATTTAGAATATCTCGAACAGCCTGAGTCTCTCTATCATTGTTTAAAAGAAAATTGTGGTGCGCCGGATATCGTTGTAGTTGGATTAACTGTACAAGAGCCGATCAGGATCGCAGAACATATTCTTGTGATGAAACGCGGGATCAAGATTGTTATTCTTTCTACGAACAGCCAACAGAATGTTTTACAGAAGGCCATACAGTTCTCACCTTTCTTAAACTCGGATGTCATTTCATATGAATTCAAAGAACAAGAACAACTACTTAAGAAGTTACAGAGTCTAGTCAATATTCTTGAGAAGCAAAGGGTCTATGCAAACACCATCGCTGGAGTAGAGAAAGAAAGAAAGGCTATTTTACCAACGAGACCATTAGTCGCTAATTATCTAGATACGCTATTAGATAGAATACCCATTGGTATTATTAACCTTGATGCTAAGGGGAGAATTCTAAATCTCAATAGCCGTGCTCAGAGCTTGTTAAGGCACAGTGAAAGGGAGCTGGTGGGTACGATTTTCCCGACCTTGTTTTCAGATCAAGAAGTACAAAATGTTGAGCAGATGGTCGAGCATTCACTTAGAGGTGATGAGGAGAATAATTCACATATAGTGTGCGTATCGTTTTCCGATCAAAAACGATACCTTGATATTAGTATCTCGTTAATTTCAGGTAATACTTTAGAAGCCATTCTGACCGTTATTATGCAAGAGGTTACAGATAAGGTGCGAGAGGAAAGGAAAAGGAAAAAAGCTGAGAAAGCATTGAAAGAAAATGAACAGCAGATGAGTTTGGTTATAGATTCAATTCCTGAACTCATTGCCTACGTAGATGCAGATTTGGCTTATCAGTTTAACAACAAAGCATTTGAGAACTGGTTTGGTTTCACTCGTGATGAAATAAAAGGGAAAAAAGTCTGGCAAGTCATTGGAAAAAAACCATATGCGGTGTTGGAGAAATACGTCAAGAAAGTAATGGCCGGGGTAACGATCACGTTTGAAGAAAAACTCAACTATCCTTACCGTGGCGAAGTGTATATCCGAAGTACTTATGTGCCGAATTTTGACGACGAGTGTAAAGTCTGTGGATTCTTTCTACTAACATCTGATATTACACAATCTAAAAATAATGAAGAAGGTGAGAAGAAGCATTTACTTGAACTTGCTCACACTTCAAGGATTATTACACTGGGTGAGATGAGTTCGCAATTGTCACATGAACTAGCGCAGCCACTTACTTCTATAGAAACATACAGTCGCGCATGTATCAAGTTGATTGAAAAAGGTCGGATTGAGATGTCCGAGATAAAAGATACTTTCGAGAATATCTCTAGTCAGGCTATGCGTGCACATGATGTTATGCATGAGCTTAGAAACTTTGTTAAAAAAGATGCATCTCGAACAAATGTATCAATTAATGATCTGATCAAATCGGCTATAAAATTATTGCAAATTGAGTTTCGCGAACCTCAACCAGACATTAATCTTGAGTTGAGTGAAGCACTACCACAGATTTTTGCTGATCGTACATTAATCGAACAAGTTTTGATTAATTTGGTGAAAAATGCTTTAGAAGCAATGGAGGCACTCGAAAAGTCAAAACGTAATTTGACCTTGCAAACAGAATTGCTAAAAGGCTCTGAGATCATGGTTTCGGTTCAGGATAGTGGTCCAGGTTTATCGGATTACGAATTCAGTAAAATTTTTGAAGCATTTTATACAACAAAACCTGATGGTATGGGTATGGGGCTGGCAATTACTCGATCAGTAATAGATGCACACGGTGGTGAGTTGAAAGTTATGCCAAATAGTTTAGGTGGAACAACATTCAACTTTACCTTACCTACAATAAACACTCATTAGTGGGAATGATATGGAAAATGTATATATAGTTGATGATGATCCAGCGGTACGTGATTCTTTATCGATGCTTCTAAAATCTGAAGATTACAATCCTACTCAGTTTTCTAATCCTAAGGATTTTCTTAAGAGTGCGGATGGCTTATCCGAGGGTATTATTATTCTTGATCTATGCATGCCAGAACTAACGGGCCTAGAGGTAATGCAAGAGTTGATCAAACAAGGGAATACATTACCAATTATTTGTATTACTGGGCATGGTGATGTTCCTACTTCAGTTCAGGCGCTTAAAATGGGCGCTTACGATTTTCTTGAGAAGCCTTATGACTCTTCGTACTTAATAGAACGAATTAAAGACTGTACAAAAGATGAGCTTGGCCAAAGACACTGGGATATTAACAGTCTTCGTGCAAAAGAAATGATCACTAAATTAACGCCTAGAGAATATGAAGTGATGGAAGGCATGGTTGATGGTTTTAGAAATAAACAAATTGCCTATAACATGGATATTAGTATTAGAACTGTCGAGCTTCACCGCGTTCATGTGATGGATAAATTTGAAGCAAAGTCGCTTGCAGATGTTTTGAAGATTGCTATTGCAGCAGACTACAAGTACTCAAAAATATAATACTATTAATAGATCAAAATCATTTTGATCTGAATCGTTCTACCTGGATCATTCTACTCGAATTATTCTAAAATAGTGTTTCGATCATTTCGTGTAATACAACAATAATTTCCCGATCGTCCGATAAAATATTAGCAATAGCGCATTTACAAGCCGCTGATGGTTCAAAGCCACGGTTAATTAATTTTGCTGTATAGACTAATAAACGTGTGCTTGCTCCTTCACTCAAGCCGTTACCGACGAGATTACGCGTCATGCCTGCAAGTCTAACAAGACGTTCACATAATTCCTCTGTGAGGCTTGTTTCATCATGAATGATTTTCGTTTCAAATTTTTCCTCAGGATAATCAAAGTCAATGGAGATAAATCGCTGTCTTGTACTTGGTTTAAGATCTTTAACGGCGCTTTGATAACCCGGATTATAGGAGATAGTGAGACTAAAATCATCGGTTGCCGGCAACAGTTCACCCAGTTTTTCTAGTGGTAGTATTCTTCGATCGTCACACAGAGGATGTATAACGACTGTTGTATCTTTTCTAGCTTCAACAATTTCATCGAGATAGCAGAAACAACCGTGCTTTACCGCGATTGTCAAAGGACCATCTTGCCAGACAGTGTTGTCTCCTTGAATTAAATAACGTCCTACAAGGTCAGATGTGGTTAAGTCATCGTGGCAGGAGACGGTAATTAATGCTCTTTTGTGGTACCAACTCATATATTCCATGAATCTTGTTTTGCCACACCCTGTTGGGCCTTTTAAAAGGACTGGAATTTTATCAGCAACGGCAGAGTTGAAAATTTCAATTTCATTGGCTGTTGCTAGGTAGTAAGGTTTTTCTTTAATGTAGTTATTCCAGCTTTCTATTACGTTTTCTGAGATCATATTTTTATGCCGTTAGGTATTTATAAATAGTTGATATTTGTACTGGTAACTGTGAGATATCTGATATTAATTGATAGCGATTTGATCCCAGCATATGAGGCAAATAATCGAGGCCTTCTTTATCAAAGGTTAAAACAAAAGGGTTTAAGGCCAGCGCGCTAGCTTCCTGGACAGCTTTGCGTGTATCTTCAACTCCATAGTGGCCACGGTAACTATCAACATCATCGGGCTTACCATCTGTGAGCATGAAAAGTATTTTTGTTTTAGCTGAAGTTTCCAATAAAATTTTACTCAAATGTCTGATCGAAGCTCCCATGCGAGTATATTGTTGTGGTTGCATAGCAAAAATACGTTGTTTAATCGATTTGCTATAGGGTTCGGAGAAATATTTGATTGGATAAATACGACAGCTATTTCGACCAGATCCAGAGAAGGCATAGATAGCATGTTGATCACCGAGTTTTTCCAAGACTTTACATAGTAGCCATGTAGATTGCTTAATGGCTTTATTCTTCCAACCGGATGTAGAACCGCTTATGTCGACAGCGAATAAAATTGCGACATCACGCTTATTTCTGTTGTTACGGAGATAGAGTTTTTGATAATCACCTGTGTTTTTATTGATATTTGATCTGGCAGATATCCATGCATCAATATCGATCTCATCACCATCCGATTGATAGCGTATATATTTTTGATCGTTTAATAATAGATCAAATATTTTTTTGATCCGCTGTTCAGCATATTTCAACGAGTCTTCGGACTCATTGAGATCAGAAATCATATCTTCCGGTAACGGATCGACAGCGACTTCTTTAATGCAACACCAGTCTTTTCTATAATTATGTAATGATGCATCCCATTCCTTATAGTAAAAAATATCGTCAGCGTTATGTTTTACTACTGATAGATCATCTTGCAATTCACTTTCTTCAGGTTGTACTGGTAATGAGTCCCAAAGTTCCCGTCCAGTCTCACTTATTAGATCGGATTTTTGTTGCTCTTCTGAAAGAGGAGTACTGCGAATAAAAACGCGACTGTCTGATTTTATCTCCGTGTCTATATTCGCTATTAAGTTATCGACATTTTCAGTGGGGTTCATTATCTGTGGGCTATGAGCATCAGGCGTAAGTCCATTAATAATTTTGTCGGGTAGGAAATCTGGTTGATAACTAACGTTAGGTAATAGATATTTTTGATCAATTAGTTTGTTTGTGAGATCAATACTGCTTTTGACTGAAGTATGATCATAATCCACAAAAATATTTTCTGGATAATCGACCTGATTTTTGATATTCAGTGATTCGATATCTCGCCAGATCCCAGGATAGTCATGACGAATAGTTTGATCAATCCTTAATGTTTCGATTGTAGAGAATAATTCTAGATAACTTTGACCGTATCTTTCTTCAGTATCCTGTAATGCTTGCACGGCGTCCCATGTACGGTAATGAACCTGACCAACGAGATGAAATATTAATATTTTATAAAGTTTGTAATTATCCGCATAATTATCAAAAGTTGCGATGCTTGAAGGTAAATATAGTTGATGGCCATCAGTATAGGCAAAACTGCCATCCTTAGTTTGTATCGAAATAGGTATTTGAGATTTGTGAATGCTTATGGCTAATTTATCGATCGTATCTATTACCTTATTTAATTCTACAACGTGGATTTGAACGTTATTGATCCTAGTGTAGTTTTTATAGTCACTAATTAAATCGCTAGCCGCTTTTGAATCATTTGCTTGCAGATAATGTTGAACATCCTCGAGCCAATGTTCATATTGATCTTGTTCCATATTATCTAAAACGGAAGATGAAGCTAATAAAAGCTGATAAGCATGCTCTGATGACAGATTAGATATCAAGCGTAGTTGTGACAAGAAAAAAGACTGAGTTGGATGACTACGTTTTGCTAATTCATTAGCCGGTTTTATTATCGGTGCTTTAGATTTTAAATTGCCTAGAATCAATTCAATTCTAATTTTAAGTTCGGTACTGCTCATACCTCCACACGAACCTGTTTGTTTTGATTCCAGAGAACCATGCTTTTCTGAACGTAACTTGTTTAGTTTATTAGAATGGCCTGTACGATCAAACCATTTTGATAAAAACTTCATATTTTTAAAGATTCTACATTCAAATGTAGTTAGCTTAGATTGAATCAACAGACGCTTTATATACGTACTTATACTGAATAATTACTACAAGAGAAACACTCTGGTTGAGATCGATTATACATTCAGTCCGCGGTGCTGAAGTTGAGCAGTTTTTGACAAATTATTACTAGCATGCTTAACAAGATAGGGATATTTACGTATTCACAGCTTAATTGTTTATAACTTATTGTATTGACATGTTCGGAGGAAATTCGAGCAAAAAGGTGGAGTGGGATTAGGAGTTAATTCCCAACAATAACAAATTAACAGTAATAAAACATGAGGTGTTAAATACGATGAATAAGTTTTTAATCAATATTCGGTATTTTATGGCGCCAATACTCATACTAGTGAGTATGTTTGGCGTTTTAATTGGCGGTCCATTTGTATGGACAGGTGTCGTACTTTTTGGTGTTGGGATTATCTTAGATACTCTTACCATGTCTATGCATCCAGATGGAGCTGGTGTCGATGAAGATGGTGACACAAATGGTATTCCTGGATTGCAGAACATGGTGATGTACATCATGTTGCCAGTATTTGCACTTCTTCAAGTCGCTATGGCTTGGCGGATCTACCAATACGTAGGTGGTGTACCTATGGAACCGGGGATGCTCTTTGGTATGTTGCCTGTGCAAAATGGAATAACAGGAGCACAGTTAGTAGGTGCGACTATTTCTACGGGTGTCTTTGCCGGTATCGGTATTATCTATGGGCATGAGTTAGCTCATACTAAAGGGTTTAGCTTTGTAATTTCACGCTTAATGATGGGTTTAAGTGGTTCTGCACATTTCTGCTATGCACACGTTTATAACCATCATCTAGAGCTTGCACATGAAGATGATCCTGCAACTTCTCCAAGAGGTCGCGGTATCTATAGGCACTTTTGGTTGTCGCATATGGGGCAATCAAAATTCCTTTTCCGAATGGAAAAAGAACGTTTGGCTAAATTAGGCAAGTCTTTCATATCTTTAGATAACCGTTGGATCCGCGGTTATTTCATGAGCTTACCAACAATTCTTTTATTCTTGTGGGTTGGTGGACCTATTGGAATCGCTTGCATGTTTCTGATTTGGACTGTGTCTAATTTTGAATTAGAAGCACTTAACTATATGGAACATTATGGTCTTATCCGAGAAAAAGGTCAGCCTATCGATTACCGACACTCATGGGATAACGATAATTTATTCAGTGCTTGGTTCTTTATTGAAATAGGTAGACAAGGTGATCATCATGATCGTGGTGAAACACATTTTTGGGAATTAGATAACGTTGGATCTCCTAATGCAAGATGGGGATATTTCACAGAGTTTACCTATGCATTAGTTCCTCCCCTATATCATGCAGTCATGAAAAATAAGCTTGCGACATGGGACAAAGAGTTTGCTAGTGAAGGTGAGCTTGAGATAGCAGCCCGGATTAATAAACAGGCTAATTATGAAGTGTCAGAAGATTTCACTGATTACGCCAAAATATAATTCATAACAACTATGTTAATAGGTCTGGGACATCAAGTCTCAGATCTATATTTAATAAAGTTACGAATATTAAAAAAGGTAAAGGAGAACATCATGAGTGAAAGTTTATATGACAGGCTTGGTGGACATGATTCTATAAAGGAACTTGCAGCAACAGTCTTTGCAAACCACTGCAAGAATCCATCGATAAAAACGCGTTATGCGGACAGTGATACAGATGAAGTAGTGCGAAAAGTAACAGAGTTTATGTGTGCAGGTTTTGGTGGTACAGAAACTTATACCGGACAAGATATGTTGACTGCACATACAGGAATGAACATTTCTGAAGCTGAGTTTAATGCGGTAGTTGATGACGTTATGTCAGCACTGGACACTCATCGTGTTGGTGATGTTGAGAAAAATGAAATCCTTTGTGCTCTTTGGTCAATGAGACCAGAGATAGTACATGTATAAAAGGATTTATAGAAAGACAACATAAATAAAAATAAAGAGAGGTTCTAAGATGAAAGTTGAATGGGATGAGAAAGCATGTCAACACGCAGGAGTATGCGTTAAAACATTACCAGCTGTTTTTAAAATAGAGGATGGAAGTTTCGTTATAGATCCTCCAGCAGCCTCTGAAGAAGAAGTAAGGGATGTTCTCGCTAAATGTCCATCAGGTGCTTTAACTGCGAAAGATTAAAAACAATTTTTCATATAATAAAAATTATATAGTTTTTGGAGGAGAGTTAAATGTCTATTGGAGATCATTTATCAGACGTAAAAGTACTTTGGGGGGTTGCAGGTTGTGCAAACACAAGTAAATGCCTTCTAACCGCAGCAGAAAAGGGGGTTGATATCGACGGAAGATCAGTTGATATGCAATCAGAGTCAGCAATGAACGAGATATTAAGTTTCTCACCATTTGGCTTGCTCCCAGTCCTGAAAGATGTTGATTTTTACGTCTATGGAACAAGCGCAATAATGTCTTACCTTGATGATAAAGGTTTCGGCAATTCATTGGTTCCACGTAATGCAGTTGCAAGAACTCAACAATATCAATGGATTCATATTGCGAACGACGTATTTTCTAAAGCAGTAGAGAAATTAAGTGGTGATAGTAATGATGCTTCAGCAATTTCTGAAGTGAAAAATATATTGTCAGCGTTAGATGCACGGTTAGGATCGAAACAACAAAGAGGTGATTATATTATTGGTGATTTCAGTCTTGCTGATATTCACTGGGCACCATACATTCATCACTGCTGTTTATATGGGCAAGAATCATTAGTTGATGCTCTTCCAAATGTTAAAACATGGTGGAGCCATATGAAAATAAGAAAGAGTACAAGCAAAGAAAATTACACAGCTTATACCGTCTTGCCATCACTTGATGAAATTCGTAGTAACAAGTTGCGATCTGTCAGTATTAATGTCTAAAGTTTTTGAATTATTAACTCGGCAAGGATGAGTATTTATGTTTGGTTTTTTTAAAAACAAAAAACAAAATTATGAGGCTGAGGTTATTTCTGCTAGGAAGACGCTGACAGTAAAGCCTGGTGAGAATTTACTAAAAACAGCACTTGAAGCAGGAATAGCCTGGCCGAATGATTGTCGGGTTGGCAGTTGTGGCACATGTAAATGTCGATTGGTAGATGGAAAGATCAAACCACTTGCCGACTTTAGTTACGTACTTGAAGGAGACGAACTTAGAGATGGTTACATACTTGCTTGCCAGACGGCTTTAAAAACTAATATCAAAGTAGATGTTGAATTACTTGAAACGAATGGTGTTGAGCAAACTAAACTTTGGGGATCTGATGCGCTTATTTCAGAGATCAATGATTTAACTCATGACATTAAGGAAATAGTTGTTCAGATAACTGATCCAAAGCTTTTAGCTTCTAGCGATATTTTGTACAAGGCTGGAGAGTGTGCAGAGCTTAAATTGCCTCATATTGATCAGGCACGATCCTATTCATTTGCAAGTGCTCCAAAGCCAGGGCAAAAAGATTTTCGTTTTTACATCAGATTAGTTCCTGGTGGTGAATTTACTACTTGGTTATTTGATGCAGATAGAACAGGTGAAGCATTAAAAATATCGGGGCCATATGGTGGTTTTTGGTTAAGAGAAGAGACTACACCGATTATTTGTGTTGCAGGTGGCAGTGGCATGAGTGCAATTATTGGGATTTTACAAGGTGCAATGCAAGAAAATATTAAACGTGATGTACGTTTTCTATTTGGTGCGAGAACACAAGCAGATCTTTATTGTGACGAAATAATTAGTGAATTAGCTAACTATTGGGAAAGTCAGAATCTTGGGAAATTCGAATATATACCTTGTTTATCTGAGGAGCCTGAAGGCACTTCATGGCAAGGTAATAAGGGATTTGTAACAGAGTTTATAACTAATGGTTCAAGTGATCAGATAGTTGGACAAGCTTATCTATGTGGTCCTCCGGGGATGATCGATGCCGCTATCAGCGTTTTTGAAGAAAATGGCATGAATAGCGAAGCAATATTCTTCGATAAATTCCTCGATAGTAGCAGTATGCCTGGAGGCAGGTAATTATTAAAAGCTTAAGGCACACAAAAAAGCCTTATTTAAAAACTAAAAGTAGGAGGTAAGGAAAATGGCTTCATTTAGAGCGCTAATAGTAATGGCAATTTGGACAGGAATTGTTGGTTATGGTCTGTACCAAATAGGTGCACACGTTAATTACAGAGATCCTTTGTGGGCACTTGGAACAGGCACAGCATTGCTAATAACTCATATGGTTAATATGTACATTTATTTCAAAGTGGCAGGAGAAAAACCATTTCAGTGGTTCGCTAGTTAGCCTGGTTTTTTATTAGTAATTAGTGGGAAGAATAAGTGGAACACTAGCAAGTGACATAAAAAAGTATGTCTCTTTCGATAAGTCAAATGAGGGTTACTTATTGTTAGATAACATAGATAGATATAAAAATAATTTAACGTATCCTGAGGGAGTATTTAACAATGAAACGAAAAATATTAGCGGTAGTGATGGCGTCGTTATATATACCAGCAAGCCAAGCTGGAACATTTGGTACGGATTTAAATAATAACATGTTGCCAGCCACAGGGGGGATGGGTGGAGCATCTATTGCACGTACGGTCGAACCTGCAGCGGCAGTGTTTGGAAATCCAGCAACTTTAACAGAGTACAACGAAGGCACTAGTTTTACTTTTGGAGCAACATTTTTTGATCCGACACTTGAGGCTGAGCATGATGGTAGTATCACTGGTACAGCTTGGGAAGGGACATCCAATGCAAATGACTATTTGGTACCTACAGTTGCTGTCACACAAGCATTTAGCCCTAACCTGGTAGTTGGACTAGGTTTAACTGCAACTTCAGGTGTTGGTTCAGATTTTAGAGGCACACCGAATAGTTTAGACCCTACTGGGGAGTTAATATTATTTGCTGCAAACCTAGGGGTTGGATATAAATTATCCGACAACCTATCACTGGGTGCGACGGCAACAATAGGTAATGGCTATTTTCAAGCCAGTTTGACTAATGATACAGGTTCAGCGCATGATTTTGGCTTCAGAATTACAGCTGGTGCAAAGTATGATATTGGTGCTACAAGTATCGGTGCTTATTACCGAAGTAAGCTAAATATTGAATATGAACAATATATTGCTAGAGGTGATGGTACATTTTGGGATGATCATGTTGCACAACCAGAAGAATTCGCAATTGGGATAGCGAATAACAGTTTGGTGGGAGGAAACCTCCAGGTTAATTTAGACGTTATTCATAAAGACTGGTCAGATGCACAGTTCTACAAGGATTTCTATCGTGATCAAACAGTAGTTGCACTTGGCACACAATTAACTACAGGACCGGCTCAATGGAGAATTGGATATAGTCATGCACGAGATCCTATCAAAAGAAACCTGCCACTTACGACTGTTATAGGCATAGGAAATAACACAGAAATCGGTGCGCCAGGTGGTGGTAGTATTCCAGTTACGGGTGCTGTTGTGGAATATTTCCAAGCAACGAATGCAGCTGCGATATGGGAAGATACAATAACAGCAGGTGTTGGTTATCAATTGTTACCTAATATTAAAATCGATTTACATGCAGCGTATACACTAGATGAAGATCAACAAATTGGTGGTACTAAAGTTGATATTGATGCTTGGCAACTTGGTTTTGGATTCACATGGTCTTTTAAATAAACCAGGTAAATAAGAAAAAATAAGAGAGAAATTAATATGAAAAGTTTAACGAAAAACCTACGAGTATTATTCGTAATTTGTGCGCTGTTCATGTCGTATAGTGTATATGCTGCTGATCATAGTGATGCACCCGTTGGTCCATCACTATTTGATCGCATTGGTGGAGAAGCTAAAGCGCATCAAATTGTTGGTGATATTTGGACTAACCATACTCAAAATCCTATCGTCAAAGATCGATTTGCAAATAGTGATCCTGCCTATGTAAAAGCAAGGGTGTATGAAATCTTTGCTGCGGCAACTGGTGGACCTGTTGAGTACACTGGCAAAGATATGAAAACCACCCATGCAGGAATGAACATTAGTGAAATGGAATTTAATGCGGTAGTAGACGATGTACTAGCAGCTCTTGCTAAACATGGAGTAGCCCAGCAGGAGCAAAATGAAGTACTAGCAATTCTTTGGTCTGTTAGAGGCGATATTGTAAATTCAAACATAACAACTAAAACACTAACTGCTGAATAAAAAAGTATTAGCTGTTTTCAACGCAATGTAGAAAACAAAGCTAAACATCAGGCTCTAATTCATTAAAGGGCCTGATGTTTTTAATAATTAAATAATTATCTTTATTTAATACAGTAAAGAATTTCGAGTCATTTGAAAATCATCCGGAGGAATAAAAATGCCTAAGTATCTTATTGAAAGAGATATACCAGACGCTGGTAGTTTGAAAGCAGAAGAATTAACTGGAATCTCACAAAAATCTTGTTCAATTTTAAAAGAAATGGGGCCTGAAATTCAGTGGGTTCATAGTTATGTAACAGACAATAAAGTATATTGTGTGTACAACGCACCTGATGTAGAAGCAATTCAAACACATGCTGAAAAAGGTGGTTTTCCAGCAAACAGTATTTCTCAGATCAAAACAGTAATTGATCCTACAACTGCTGAAGGTTAATAGTTTAATTGATGAATTATTTTTAAGATCCTTAACTCTAATGACTGTCCAGAATAATCTTACTGATATGCTCGGTATCGAATCGCCTATCATACAAGCGCCAATGATAGGTGGGTTTACTGGTCCAGAAATGGTAGCAATGGTATCGAATTCTGGTGGCCTTGGTTGCTTTGCTGGCGGAAATTTACCGGTTAATAATTTGATACAACAATGCGAAGAAATCAAGAAGAAAACAAACAAAAATTTTGCTGTGAACTTGTTTGTCGGTAATCCACTCGTAGAAAAAAGTTACAAACCGAATGTTTCAGTTCGTAATACTTTACAACCGTATTTTGATGAATTGGAAATTACTGAAGGAATTCAACAAGAGTACAGTTTGCCGACCAGCTCAAGTCTATCTGATCTGGTAGATGTTATCTTTGATTTAGATATACCAATCGTTTCATTTACTTTTGGTCTACCCTCAAAGGAGGTGATCTTAAAGCTTAAGAAGAAAAATGTAATAACGATTGCTACAGCAACAACATTACTTGAGGCAAAAATAATTCAAGATGCTGGGTTTGATGCGGTCGTGTTACAGGGTATAGAGGCAGGTGGGCATAGAGGAAGTTTTCCAGCAACTAAGGTTGCTGATTCTCAAGGATTAATATCTCTAATAGCCCAAGTTAACGCATCTTTAGCAATACCGATTATTGCAACAGGCGGTATTATGAATGGATCAATGATATCGGCTTGTATGCAATGTGGTGCTGATGCGGCTCAACTAGGTACAGCTTTTCTTTTTACAGAAGAAGCAGATCTTGATAATGAATATCTTCAAGCATTAGGAGACTCTAATAATCAAACCTGCCTTACTAAAAGTTTCACTGGTAAGTATGCTCGGGTATTAAAAAATAGATTCACTGAGGAAATGGAAGGACTAGAAACAGCAAGTTTCCCGTATCAAAATATCCTAACTACGCCTATTCGAAAAAAAGCGACTGAAGTTGGAAAGGAAGATTTATTGTCTTATTGGGCTGGTCAGTCTGCATCCGTTGGACGTAAAGGTACTGTAAAGTGGCTAATGCAAACCTTAATTGAAGAACTGCATACCGCACAAAATAAATAAATCCCAACTTATATTAGTAATTAGTCTCTGAAAGATTAATTGCTAAAGTCTTACCAATTTATTTAAAGTCTCATTATATAAATAATTTCAGTTATGGTAGATCTTGTATTACATAAAGCTGAAAAATATATCCAAGAAGATCTGGACTATTATTTTTCGAAGCAAAGGGACATGCATAACCATGTTCGACCTGGAAATGATCTCTATAGCTTAACCCCGGACTCTGATCATATTAATGTTAGTTTAGATGATGGGAAAATCGGAAATCTGTTTTTTCCATTTACACCTTTTTCATTGGAAAGAATTTATATCGGAATAAGTTTTCCATTATTTGCTAATAATTGGGGTACTTCTTTTTTAAGGTACTTACTAACGCGTATTAAACCTTCGGGCTGTATCATAATGCCTGTCTATCCAGAAATGCAGGCAATAGAGAAAAATTATTGGTCTCGAAGTTTATTGGAAAATATTTTCTTAAGTAGAACTCGCTGGTTAGGTATTAGTAATATACATGCAGAAAATGATGGTGTTATGTCACTACGAGTAGGCAGGAGGTGGCCACCCAATATCGTAAGTTGTGCTAAATATCTTTTTTCACAAAATAGCAATATCTTACTTAGAGAAGAAATGTCTCAACGATTAGGTGAAAATTCTTTACATGATAATTTCTTAAAGTTACATGATTCACATTGGAAAAATGTTACTACCAGTGCAGTTACAGAAAAGATTATTCACGATCATTTTGGAATGAAAAAAGAAGTGCAACTTTGTGATATTAGTGATAATCACGGCTTATCAGCAATAGAATGTTTATTAAGTTCATATATAAACGTGGGTGGTGCCGTTTGTTATGTCAAAGATATTGATCCGTTATTAGATACAAGATCAATTTCTGATCATTTTCATCATAAGGTTAAAGAACGGTTTGTAGTAAAGCCGACTATAGATTCTTCACTCGATGGTTCTGAATTATACGATGTAATCTGCATTACGAATATTATCAGCACGATGAAGAATTCTAAGCAGAAAAAGATCTTACAAAGATCTTGGCAAAAATTAAGTTCTGGTGGCTTGCTGATTATTTATGAAAATACTGACGAACTGAATGACGGTATTAATTCTGATCAACTCGAAGTTATGCTTAGTGGCTTTGGTACGATTAGTTATTACTCGGATGAAGTTACATCCAGATTTATAGAAGGCGAAGAAATTTCACACTATTCTTCCATTATAGAAGAAGAACTTAAGCAGGAAATGGAAGATAAATTTCATGTTTTTCGAGTAGTTCAAAAACAGTAATTATTCGGAAATATTTTATATCTTAAAAATCTGCACTTTCTATTTGTAGAAAAATTAAACTAATATTTTTACCGAGCTCAGTTTCAAAACCATACCATTCTGAAAATTTATTCATCTTAGTTGCGACTTGATCTTTCATTTCAAAGTCAGATAAATCTTCTTCATAATAATATTTTACAGATTCATAGAGTGTGTTTAAGTATTCCATATATAGCGCAACCACAGAAGCATCGCCACTGGGGCCGTGTCCTGGTACATAGTATTTGTTTGAAGTTTTAAGAATATTTTCTAGTGCATTAATATTTCCAATAACATCACCTTCATCTAGTCTTGGCAGACGATTCAAAAAAGCATTATCACCTAAGAAGACTGTCTGATATTCAACGGCTTCGATCATTATGTCGTTGTGTGTATGACTTTTATCATTATGGTGGATCCGGAAGGTAGTCTCTCCAATAACTATTTCATCACCATTTTCGACAGGGTGGGTAGGAACTTTGATTTGCGTACCTTTGCTTGCGTCTTTAGTTAACTGTCCCATTAGTGAAAGCCAACTAGTTCCTACGCCATTATTTAGACTTTCTATCATTTTAGAATGTGCATAAATGGGTATATTCGGATATGCGTCAATAATGGCATGGTTTCCCAACCAATGATCACCATGCTCATGTGTGTTGAATACCGCTATTACTGGTAGCTGGCTGACCTGTTTAATATTTTTAAGCACCATCTGACCTATGGCTAAACTACTTCCAGGATCAATAACAACAACACCTTTTCTCACGATTACAAAAGCAGGGTTATTGATGAATCCCTGGTTATCCGCATTTGGATCTGCCGTTGGACCATGGATGACATAAACATTTTCTGTAAGTTTTTCAGCAGTAATATTATTTAAAAATTCATTGTTGGCAAAAACAAGAGAAGGGAATATTACGGTCACAATTTTGATGGCTACTAATATTGTTTTTTTCATAGAATTATTTTACTTAAAACTAACCAATAAGAATTAAGGATATTTACGTATTCACAAATAAATTTCAAAGAGTTAGAATTTATTTATATTATATGCATATATCAAAAAAGAATATAAGTGCGAGGTAGGGTGAAGAAAATATCTAAGGATACAGGCGAACTGCTCAAAGAAGTTAAACAAGAAGCAGCACAACTACCTCAGAAGAAAAGAAGAGATTTTCTTTTGAATGGCGTCAAACTGATTTCTGGTACTGCAGTAGCAGCCAGTGTCGGCAATGTTTTCGCAAACGAAAAATCGCTACCGCCTAATGTACCAACATGGACACGATCATTAGGAAGAGGAGTTGTTTCAGTTCCTTATGGGCAACCATCTAAGTTTGAAGATGACGTTGTACGGCGTACGGTCTCCTGGTTGACTGCAGATCCAATTTCTTCAATAAGTATGACACCTCTTCATGAAATGAAGGGGATTATCACGCCGAGTGGTCTTGTTTTCGAACGATATCATGCAGGTGTACCTGAAGTTAATCCTGACGAACATAGAATCATTATCCATGGAATGGTTGAAAGACCTATTATTTTAACCATGGAAGAACTGATGGGTTTCCCATCGGAATCGGTGATCAATTTTCTTGAATGTCCCGCCAATGGTGGTATGGAATGGCGCGGGACTCAAATGGAAGCGTTACAATTTACACATGGCATGTTGAGTTGTTGTGAATGGACAGGTGTAAAACTGTCCACACTACTAGGCGAAGTCGGGATCAAAAAAGAGGCAAAATGGGTATTGGCAGAAGGCGCTGATGGCGCGGCAATGACACGTAGTATTCCTATCGAAAAAGCGCTTGATGACACACTCGTTGTGTATGCACAAAACGGTGAGATGTTAAGACCAGAGCAAGGTTACCCAGTACGTTTATTTAATCCAGGTTGGGAAGGTAACACCAGTATCAAATGGTTGCGCCGATTAGAAATTGGTGACAAACCATGGTACCAACGAGAAGAAACTTCTAAGTACACAGATTTAATGCCTGATGGACGAGCTCGAAAGTTTAGCTTTGTTCAAGAAACAAATTCAGTTATCACATCGCCGTGTCCAGAACGTCCTATGTTACGTAAAGGTGTGCATGAGCTTGAAGGTATAGCCTGGTCTGGTCGAGGCAAGATAAAAAGGGTGGATGTTTCATTAAATGGTGGTGTTTCCTGGCAACCAGCGAGGTTAAAAGGATTGGTCTTATCAAAAGCAATTACTCGATTTAGCTTAGAGATAAATTGGCAGGGTGAACCACTATTACTACAAAGTCGATCAGTTGATGAAACTGGTTATATTCAACCGACACTAACGCAACTCAGATCAGAGCGTGGTAGTAACTCTATTTACCATAAGAACTCCATTCATACCTGGAAATTAGATACAGATGGGACGATTAGCAATGTACAGCTTGGTTAAAAAAATCAGACTATTAGTCGTTCTTTTTTTAGGAATAGGAGTTTGGGCCTTGATAGGTACTACTTCAGCAGTCTATGCAACTGATCCTGGATATTATGGTTTAGGACGTATAGCCACAGACGAGGAGATTGCTGGTTGGAATATAGATGTTCGTCCAGATGGACAAGGTTTGCCGCCGGGTAGTGGATCCGTTGAAGATGGCGAAACATTGTATGAAGAAAAATGTTCAGTCTGCCATGGATTGTTTGGAGAAGGCGAAGGCAGATGGCCAAAACTTGCCGGCGGCTTTGATACATTATCTGAGGATAGACCAGAGAAAACAGTAGGGAGTTATTGGCCTTACGCAAGCACACTGTGGGACTACATTCACAGAGCAATGCCTTTCACTCAGCCGCAATCATTGAGTGATGATGAAACATATGCAATCACTGCTTACGTTTTATATTTGAATGAGATTGTTGAAGAAGAATTTGTACTGACACCAGAGACTTTTAAAGAAATAGAAATGCCAAATAAAGATGGTTTTTTTATTGATCCTCGTCCAGATGTAATTAATTCAGATTGCATGGAAAATTGTAAAGATCCAGAGTCGATAAAGGTAACTTCTGCAATTAAAGGTATTACTCCATTACAACACTTAGAGAAAAAAAATGGTGTTAGTCAAAGTGATAAGGCCTCTGCAGAAGAAAGTTCTGATCCAGAAAAAGAAAATACATCAGAACAAGGTGCCGCCATCTATCAACAGTCTTGTTCAGTTTGTCATGGACAGGGTGTCGCAGGTGCGCCTGTGACGGGTGAAAAGTCTGAATGGGAAGGCCGAATCGTTAAAGGAATAGACGTGTTAGTAGAGCATGCCATTAATGGTTTTACTGGAGATGCGGGCGTAATGCCTGCAAAAGGTGGAAATGTTGGACTTACAGATGAGGAAGTTAAACAAGCCGTTGAAAGTATGGTTGAGCAGAGTCGTTAAAGGTTCGATAGAAATAGAGCATCAAATAAAAATAGAGAGGATGTGGATGTTAAATCTAAAAATGAAGAACTTAACATGGTTAATACCACTAGTAGTTTTATGTTCATCAAGCCTTCCATCTGCTTTTGCATCAGATGATCAGGTAATAGCACAAGGAAAAGAAATTGCCTTTGATAGAAAAAAAGGCAACTGCCTAGCCTGTCATATTATGGATGATGGAGAGTTGGCAGGTGTAGTCGGGCCTCCATTGATTGGGATGCAAGCGAGATACCCTGATAAATCAAAGTTAAGGGATCAAATTTGGGATGCAACAGTACGCAACCCATTAACGTCAATGCCACCATTTGGCCGACATAGGATGTTGACCGAAGAAGAAATAGATAAAGTCGTTGAATATATAAATTCTTTATAGCGATTAGATAGGAAATATTGGAGAAAAATAATGCTTTATAAACGAAGATTACTATTACGTAGTGTCGCTATGCTTAGTGCTATTGCGCTGATTCCGAAAACTGTTTTTGCTAAATGGTCAGAAGCATTTGACTTGGAAAATACAGATGATGCTTTGATGGGTTTATATGATAGTAAGGAGCTCGTAGAAAGTGATCAAATCCATTTAAAACTTCCAGAAATTGCCGAAAATGGTGCGGTAGTGCCGGTCAATGTTAAGACAGATTTAACTAATGTTAATACGATAAGTATTTTTGCACAGAAAAATCCACAACCACTAGCGGCTTCATTTACTTTGCCTGAAGGAACAGCTGCAGATGTATCTATACGAATTCGTTTGCTTGAAACGATGAGTGTGATGGCAGTTGTAGAAGCAGATGGCAAGTTATATAGCACGCAGAAAGAAGTCAAAGTTACGATTGGTGGCTGTGGCGGTTAATAATTTCGATCACGATTTATTGAGGATTTACAGATGAAAGTCAAAGCAAAAATTAAAAAAGAGTTGGTTCTGGTTAAATTATTAGCTAAACACCCAATGGAAACTGGTTTGCGAAAAGATAAGAAAACGGGTGAAATTATTCCTGCACATTACATACAAGAACTTATTTGCAAGCATCAGGATAAAATAGTTTTTATAGCAAATTTTGGCCGGGCTGTTTCAAAAAATCCATATGTGTCATTTTCGTTTGCAGGTGGTAAATCGGGTGATCAACTGTCACTGAGTTGGGTTGATAATCTTGGTGAAACCGAAGCGGTTGATGTGGCAATAAAGTAAATGAAAAATGAGTCCACTAAGGGATCTTAATATCATGAAAAAATTAATATTTTTATGCATAGTGATGATCAGTTATGCCTCACTAGTGAATATAGTAAATGCAGAACCGGAATCTGATCTGGAAACAATGCAAAGTTATTTTAAAAACCGTTTTCCAGATGTAGTGATGGACGATTATATCAATGGCGTCTATGCGTTAGATGAGAACTCAAGATCACAATGGGAATCGATTGAAGAGTTTCCTCCTTATGAAATCGCAGTTGATGAAGGTAAAGAATTATTTGAAACGCCATTTGCGAATAATAAAACTTATGCAGATTGTTTTGCGAATGGTGGAATTGGAATAAAACAAAATTACCCTAAGTTTGATCAAGAAAGTGGACAAGTGATTACTCTGGAACTGGCAATTAACAATTGTCGTGAAGACAATGGTGAGAAACCACTGAAATATGGAAAAGGTGAAATCGCACTTCTTTCAGCCTATATGGCTTATACCTCTCGTGATGAGCTAATTAATGTTGAAATTCCAGACGATCCACAGGCACTTGCAGCCTATGAACAAGGTAAGAAATTCTTTTATTCTCGTCGTGGGCAGCTCAACATGGCATGTTCAACTTGTCATATATCAAATGCTGGAAACTTAATTAGAGCAGATATTTTAAGCCCAGCATTAGGTCACACGAGTCATTTCCCTGTTTATAGATCTAAATGGGAAGCTTTGGGTACCTTACACCGTCGATATGTGGGTTGTAATAAACAAGTAAGGGCAAAACCTTTCGCTTTACAAAGTGAGGAGTATAGAAACCTCGAATATTTCCATACCTATATGAGTAATGGTCTAGTTGTAAATGGACCAGGATCAAGGAAGTAAGCTAATGAATATAAAATATTTACAAATGTCGATGGTCATTTTTTGTTCAGTATTTTCACTTGTATCTTGTTCAGAGTCTGACGAGAAAGGCGATAGCGATTCTATGTCGGAAACAAGTGAGATGAGTAAGGTAGTTGAAGAAAAAATTTCAGAAAGTATCGATATAGATGAGCTTGTTAAACAAACTGAACAGACTAGGGAACAAGCGGACAAATTGGGTTTTGAATGGAGTACGACTAAATCCTTAATTGATAAGGCTCATGCTGCAATGAAAGAGAGTAACAGTGAGCTTGCAGTATCATTGCTTCAAGAAGCAAAAGTACAGTCTGAACTAGCAATTAAACAGGCACATTATGCCAATGAGCATTGGCAGTCATACGTACCAAAAAATTAATCCATAAACAATTACGAATCTAAGAAAGGGAGCGAGATATGAAGATCAGATTAATAAGTATTTTTTCAGTAATATTAACATTTTCTATGGCAGGAAATGTTTCAGCGGCTGATGAACCTAAGGTGCATATTACACCAGAACTTGCGCATGTTGAAGTTATGCATAATGGTGAAAAATCTACCATTATGCGAAACCAGAATACGAAGAATACAGTTAAATCAGACTATGCGTTAACATCAAGAGCATGTCCTCCATTCTGTATTCGACCTATTGAATTAGCACCAGGTATAGAAACGTTAGGTGAGTTAGAAATCATTCATTATATTAAAATGAAGAGTGATGGGGATGATTCAATTTTAGTCATCGATTCAAGAACTCCAGATTGGGTTGCAAAAGGCACTATTCCAGGTTCGATCAATATTCCATGGACGCATCTAGATACAGCTAAAGGGGCAAGTCCATTTGATATTGCAGAAATATTACAGGCAAAATTTGGCGTGGTAGAACAAGAAGGTCTGTGGGATTTTTCTAAAGCCAAAACACTAGTACTTTTTTGCAATGGAATGTGGTGTGGTCAATCACCTAGAAATATTTTGTCGTTATTGAAGTTTGGTTATCCTGCAGAAAAAATAAAATGGTATCGAGGTGGCATGCAAAATTGGGAAGCATTGGGTTTATCCACTGTTAAACCAGTGTCTTAAATTAAGCGACATCTTTATACCTGCGATATTTGGAAATGCGTATTTTAGACGACTCCAGGGATAGAGTCGGTAGAGCGATGCAGGAAGCCAGAGCGGAGTGTATCCCTTTTTCTTCAGGGCAAGGCGTGACGATGTGCATGGCCGCCCCCTGCAAAGAGGAGCAACACTGCCATGGATGAAAAGGAACCTGCTATAAATAGGCATTTCCAAATATCACGGGTATATATAGTAAAAATTTACTGTTCTTCCCACTGCTCGAATGACTTCACACCTACCCATTCTTGTGAGCAGTGGGCTTTTTTATCTTTTTATAACCACTATGTTGTCCAATATGAATCGTCGTGAATTTGCACAGCTGCTTTTAATAGCAGGTGCCAGTAACTTTTTTTCAAGAACTTCATTTTCTTCTGAAGGAAACAACGGAGCTGAAGAGCTTTACAATGTTTCTAATTTTGGTAATGCAAGATTGCTGCACATTACCGATACACATGCACAGTTAAACCCAATATATTTTCGAGAACCTGATGTTAATATTGGTATTCACCGAGAAAATGGAAAACCTCCCCATATAGTTGGGAAATATTTCCTGGATTATTTTGGTATAGCTGCGGGCAGTCCTGAGGCCTATGCATTCACTTCAAATAATTTTGTTGAATGTGCTGAGAAATATGGAAAGGTCGGTGGTTTTGCTTATCTTAGTACATTGGTAAAACAATTACGTAAAGGTTATACGGGTGAGAACAGATCATTATTATTAGATGGTGGTGATACCTGGCAAGGTTCAGCAACCTCATACTGGACGCGTGGCAAAGATATGGTTCAAGCATCTAACCTTCTTGGTGTAGATGTTATGACGGGACACTGGGAATTCACCTATGAAGAAAAAGAAATATTAGAAAATATTTCTGAATTAGATGCGGAATTTCTAGCGCAGAATATTAAGGTAAATGAAGATGCTTTATTTGAAGGTGCCAAAGCCTACGATGAAGATAACGGCTATGCATTTAAACCCTACACGATAAAAGAAATGGGTGATAAACGTGTGGCAATTATTGGCCAAGCTTTTCCATACACTCCAATTGCTAACCCGAGCCGTTTTATTCCTAATTGGACATTTGGGATACAGGCGAATGAATTACAAGATTTGATCGATCAGATCCGTGAAACTGAAAAACCAGATGCCGTTGTTTTACTCTCTCATAATGGTATGGATGTAGATTTAAAATTAGGTGCAACTGTTACAAGGCTAGATGTGATCCTTGGTGGTCATACACATGACGGTATACCTCAACCGGTAGTCGTCGAAAATTCCAAGGGAAAAACCTTAGTCACAAATGCAGGATCTAATGGTAAATTTCTTGCAGTACTAGATTTAGATCTAGGTGATGGACATGTAAAAGACTACAAATATAGTCTATTGCCGATTTTCTCAAACTTCATAAAACCTGATCTGGAAATGGCTGCTTATATAGAAAAAGTCCGTGCACCTTATGCAGCAAAACTCTCAGAGAAATTAGTAGTTACAGATGAGTTGCTCTACAGGCGAGGTAATTTTAGCGGTACTTTTGATCAGGTTATCTGTGATGCGTTACGTGGAGTAGAAGGTGCTGACATTGCACTTTCGCCAGGCTTCCGTTGGGGTACATCAATCTTGCCGGGACAAGTTATTACTATGGAACATGTAATGGATCAAACATGTATTACTTATCCGGAAACTTACACTCGTGAAATGAAAGGTGAACAATTAAAAGCAATCCTGGAAGACGTTTGCGATAATATTTTTAATCTGGATCCATTCTATAGACAAGGTGGTGACATGGTCAGAGTGGGAGGTATGGATTACGTTTGTGATCCAACAGAAAAGTTTGGAAAACGAATCACGGAGATGACCCTGGATAATGGTAAATCGATAGATGCCAGTAAGACATATAAAGTAGCTGGCTGGGCCACAGTTAATTCGGAATCATCAGGTGCACCAATCTGGGATGTTGTCGCCGATCATTTAAAAAGTAAAGACCAGCTAAAAATTGATAAAATGAATATTCCTAAATTAAAAAATATGGATGGCAATAGAGGTCTCATTTCTTAAAGTTCAGTTTTACTTTTTAATATCTTAACTGGTAAGTGGAACTGGCATAGAGATTATTTACATTTTAACTCACGAACAGTTGGCTACTGTCGTTTGATTTTCTCACTTGATATAGCTTAATTATTGTTTGAATTGTCTTTATATATAAATAGAATTAGCTTATAGATATTACCTATACTATAGTTCTGATCATTATGATCAAATAATTTATAAGCGCTGGTTGTCTGAAATATAAAGACAATTTTTCGTTCCATAAACTTGGAGAAGAACCTTATGAATAATGAAAGTGAACAGCACATACGAGAAACGAACTGTTTATTCATACCCGAAGTGTTTCCATTTTTTGATGAGAGTTCGAATACTTTTTCTTATATTGTTAAAGATCCGGATTCAGATGCATGCGCTGTGATTGATACGGTTCTAGATTTTGACTATGCATCAGGAAAATTATCTTACGATCAGGCTGATAAAATTATTGCTTATATAAAAGATAATGATCTAAGTCTTAAATGGTTGATAGAGACGCATGTACATGCGGATCATATTTCGGCAGCTCCATACATACAAGAAGCGCTGGGTGGGAAGCTAGGCATCAGTGAGTATATAACGATTGTTCAGGATACGTTCGGTAAAGTATTTAATGAGGGAACTGACTTTGAGCGTGATGGATCTCAGTTTGATTATTTATTTAAAAATGGTGATGAGTATCAAATAGGTAATCTACCAGCATACGTGCTTCACACACCGGGACATACACCCGCTTGTATGACTCACGTTATTGGCGATGCTGCATTTGTTGGTGACACATTATTTATGCCAGATGGCGGCACAGCCAGAGCTGATTTCCCTGGCGGCGATGCTCGAACTTTATATCAATCAATTCAAAAAGTATTAGACTTACCGGATGAAACACGATTGTTTATGTGCCATGACTATGGGCCAAACAACCGAGAGTTTGAATACCAAACGACAGTTGCTTTGCAACGAGCTCATAATATTCATGTTAAATCGTCAATTGATGAGAAGACATTTGTAGACTTACGTGAAATTAGAGATAAAACCTTAGGGATGCCGCGTCTGATCTTTCCATCCTTGCAAATAAATATGCGAGCAGGACACTTTCCTGAGCCTGAAAGCAATCAAAAAGTATATCTGAAAGTGCCGATCAATTCGTTTGACTAATTACATATAAAACAGGTTAACTCTGAGAAAAATAATGAAAATCACAAACCTTAATGAACAAGTCTCCGTATCTGATCAAATTACTATAGAAGATCTTAATGAATTAACGACAACAGGAGTAGAAATCCTTGTTTGTAACAGACCGGATAAAGAGTCTGCAGAACAAACAGATTTTGGTGATATAGCAGCCGCAGCCAAGGCGCTTGGAGTAGAAGCTGTGCATATTCCTTTTACTGCAGGAAAGATGACAGTTAATCATGAGAAACAATTTTTGGATTTGCTAAGTAGTGGTAAAAGAGTTCATGCCTATTGTAGGACAGGAAATCGATCAAGTAATTTATGGAATGCAGTTAACACAGGAACTGGAAGTGGATCCGAGAGTAGTGCGGTTTCATCTGAAGCAATTTCGAGTGTGAGTGAGGCTTCAGTAAAGCCCAGTTATGATGTTGTTATAGTCGGTGCAGGCTCTGGTGGTATTGCAGTATCGGCCAGTCTACTGAAACGAAACCCAAGTCTACGTATCGCAATCGTTGATCCATCTACCGAACATTTTTATCAGCCAGGTTGGACAATGGTTGGTGGTGGTATTTTTGATGCGAACTTTACTCGGAAAGAAACGAGAAATTTAATTCCGAGCGGAGTGAAATGGATAGTACAATCAGTTACGGAATTCTCACCAGAAAGTAATAAAATTCATTTAAGTGATAATAGCGAGATCTATTACAATCAACTGGTGGTATCCCCAGGTTTAAAACTTAATTGGTCAGGGGTTGAAGGTCTTGAAGAGACATTGGGTAAAAATGGGGTAACATCAAATTACCGCTATGATTTAGCACCTTATACTTGGGAGTTAGTCCAAAACTTAAGATCTGGAAAGGCATTATTCACTCAAGCTCCTATGCCTATTAAATGTGCTGGCGCACCACAGAAAGCGTTATATCTTTCAGCTGATCACTGGTATAAAAAGGGTTTGATAAACAATATAGATATTAATTTTCATAATGCGGGTGGTGTACTGTTTGGTGTTGAAGCTTACGTTCCAGCGTTAATGTCTTATATGCAGAAATATCAGGCCAATATTCATTTCAATCAAACACTGACTAAAGTTGATGGAGAACAAAAGAAAGCGTGGTTTAAAAGTAAAGATGAAGAAGGAAATGACCAAATAACCATTTCAGATTTCGATATGATTCATGTTTGCCCATCTCAATGTGCTCCTGATTTTATTCGTGAAAGTGCATTATCAGATGATGCAGGCTGGTTAGATGTTGATCAAAATACCTTACAGCATAAAACATATGCAAATATTTGGGGTTTGGGTGATGTTATGAACACCCCGAATGCAAAAACAATGGCTGCAGTTCGCAAGCAAGCTCCAGTAGTCGCTCAAAATATTAGCGATACATTATTAAGTAAAAAACCAAGTGTTGCTTATGATGGATATGGCTCTTGTCCGTTGACAGTGGAAGCTGGCAAGATAGTGCTCGCAGAATTTTCTTATGGCGGAAAGCTGGCGCCGACTTTTCCACAGTGGATAAACGATGGTACAAAACCAACTAAATTAGCATGGTTACTTAAAGCTCAAATACTTCCAACAATATATTGGCATGGCATGCTTAAAGGGCGTGAGTGGCTTGCATCTCCACAAAAAAGCAAGTCTTAAGTAATTAGGGAGAATGAGACGCTTCGCAAATTATTTTCCAATTGTTCAATGGGGGAAGCCGTACGATAAGGAATCTTTAACCAGAGATATTCTGGCGGCAGTGATTGTGACGATTATGTTGATCCCACAATCTTTGGCTTATGCGTTGTTGGCAGGGCTGCCTGCGAAAGTAGGTCTTTATGCAAGCATTTTACCCCTGGTGGTCTACGCTATCTTCGGAACCAGCAAAACACTATCGGTAGGCCCAGTTGCCGTTGCATCATTAATGACTGCCTCAGCACTTTCTGAAATTGCTCAACAAGGAACCACAGATTACTTGACTGCGGCTATTACGTTGGCACTTATATCAGGCGTGTTTTTACTGGTTTTAGGATTTTTTAAATTAGGATTTCTTGCAAATTTTCTCTCACACCCTGTTGTTTCTGGTTTTATTACCGCGTCAGGAATTCTTATTGCTTTTAGTCAACTCAAACATGTACTAGGTGTTAAGGCCGATGGAGAGACACTGCTAGAAATTGGATCATCGTTGGCGAGTCAACTAACATCGATCAATTTTCATACGTTACTAATGAGTGTTGCCGTTTTGTATTTTTTATATTGGGCTCGTTGTGGTTTTGCAGAAATGTTAATGAGACGAGGAATTGCAAAAAGGAAAGCGCTATTATTCGCAAGAGTAGCACCTGTGGTGAGTATTTTAGCAACAATATTTATGGCTTATTTTTTTAATTTGGAATCAAAAAGTGTTGCTCTTGTTGGAACGATCCCATCGGGTCTACCAAGTTTACAAATACCTGACTTATCGATAGATTTGATCAAGACTCTGTTCTTGCCAGCTATTTTGATTTCTATTATAGGTTATGTAGAATCGGTCTCAGTTGGAAAAACACTTGCAGCTAAGAAACGTCAAAAAATTGATGTTAATCAGGAATTAATAGGGTTAGGTGCAGCCAACGTTGCCTCAGCAGTTTCTGGAGCATTTCCTGTTACTGGTGGTTTTTCTCGATCAGTTGTTAATTTCGATGCAGGAGCCGCGACACAGGCCGCGAGTATTTTTGCTGCAGTTGGTATAGCACTCGCGTCACTTTTTCTAACACCCGCTCTTTATTACTTACCAAAAGCAACATTAGCAGCTACGATAATAATTGCCGTTTTATCATTAGTCGATTTCTCCATTTTTAAAAAAACATGGAATTTTTCAAGAAGTGATTTTTATGCAGTATTCACTACCGTTGTGATTACATTACTGTTTGGAGTTGAGGCGGGGGTTGCCAGTGGTGTTGGTACTTCTATCACTTTGCATCTATATCGAACATCAATGCCGCATATTGCAGAAGTAGGTCTGGTTGATGGCACAGAACATTTTAGAAATATAAATCGTTATCATGTTCAGACACTGCCAGAAATTTTATCTCTGCGCATGGATGAAAGCCTCTTTTTTGCAAATGCCAGTTATTTGGAAGATCAAATATACGATACGATCTATTATCGTGACAAAATAGCCCATGTCATATTGGTTTGCAGTGCGATCAATGAAATTGATTTAAGTGCGATGGAAATGCTCGAAGCAGTTAATGAAAGATTAATAGAGCAAGGTATACATCTTCACCTTTCTGAGATTAAAGGTCCGGTTATGGAAATGCTGGAACGATCAGGTTTTATAGACTTTCTATCAGGAAAAATATTTTTAACACAGTTTGAAGCATTTACTTATCTTAGTGGCAGGAAATAGTTTAAACATATTAAAAAAATATAGAATTTTGTTGTTACCATTTTATAACTCTTATCTAATACTCTTCTTTGATAAATAACGTTTTCTGATTTTTCTGTATTTAGATAAATTCCGAACTTCCTTATTCGTGATATTCCTAATGAATAGCCAACATTTCTTTTGCATGCTCGATAGTTTGATCGGTAATCTTCAATCCACCTAGCATTCGAGCAATTTCTTTAACACGTTGTTTTTGATCAAGTGGCAATATGTGTGTCCAGGTATTATTTTGATCAGAATCTTTTTTCACCTGAAAGTGGTGGTGTCCGAGCGAGGCAACTTGTGGCAAGTGGGTGACGCAGAGGATCTGTCGATTTTTACCAAGGCCGCGCATTTTTTTGCCAACAATCTCAGCAATGCCACCACCAATGCCAACATCGACTTCATCGAATACTAGCGTATGAACACCTTTTCCTTGGGCGGTAATAACTTGAATTGCTAGGCTTATTCTTGAAAGTTCTCCACCGGATGCGACTTTGCTCAAGGGTTGTAACGCTTGACCGGGATTTGCGCTGACCAGAAACTCAATATTATCTATCCCTGTAAATGAAGGTTTTTCTTCACTCTTGATATTTAGTCGAACTTCAAATTTCCCACCGTCCATTCCTAGTAATTGCAGTTCGTTGCTAATTTGATCAGATAATTTTTGTGCATGTTCCTTTCTGCTTTTACTCAGTGCTACAGCAGCCTGTTGATAGCTGGAAAGTGCTTGTTTCTGTTCATCATGCAATTCTTTAAATCGCTGTTCAGAATTTTCCAGATCATTTAGTTGTGTTTTTAATTTTTCGAATGTCTCTGGTAAATCTTCGATCTGAGTTTGGTGCTTTCGGGCTAGATCCTGGAGTGAACTTAAATGTGACTCGATTTGGTTAAATTCATTTTGATCAAAATCCAATGATTCTATTAGATGACGAAGTTGTGTTTCAGCCTCATCGAGCTGAATGCTGGCTTCATCCATCGTTTCTATAATGGATGCGGTTTTTGGTTCGAACTGGCTAACTTGTTGTAGTGCAACGATGGCTTTTTGCAAACGAGAGGATTGGGATTCTTGATCTTCGAAGAAACTTTCGGCCGCCTGACAAGCATCAGAAATTTTTGTCTGATTTGCTAGTCTTTTATGTTTTTCTAGTGTTGCGATAAGATCTTCAGGATCGACAATCGTTGTTTGCAGTTCTTCTAATTGATAGCGAAGAAGATCTTTCTGGCTATTTCTAGCCGTCGGATCTCCACTCAAATTTTCCAGATCAAGGGTAATTGTTTTCCAGTCTTCTGCTGATTTTTGTACGGCTTTAATCAGAGTGTCGTGTCCAGCAAATTCGTCCAGCATTTCTCGTTGATTTTCTTTTCTGATTAAAGATTGATGCGCGTGTTGGCCATGGATATCGATTAGATGTTCGCTAAGTGCTTTTAATGTTTGGCCAGGTACGGCGACACCATTGATGTAACCACGTGAACGTCCATCACTGCTGATCTGTCGACGCAATAGGCATTCACCTTCATCACAATCGATATCTTGTTCTTCCAGCAAGGTTTGTGCTTTTGGGAGATCGGTAATATCAAAGATTGCACTTATCGATGTTTTATCTGCGCCTGATCTGACGACGCCACTTTGAGCGCGATCCCCAAGAACCAATCCTAATGCATCGATCATTATTGATTTACCAGCGCCCGTTTCACCCGTGAAGACGGTCATACCGTTGCTGAACTCTAAATCCAGTTGGTCAACTATCGCATAGTTTTTTACTGAGAGATGTTTTAGCCCCATTGCAGTTTTGCACGTAGTGTCGCGTAATAATCGTGATCATTTGGATGAATTAGACGGATAAATCGCTCACTTTTTTCTATGCTAATTTGATCATCCTGAGCCAGGGCAAATTTTACATTACCATCGCAAGTGAGTCGCGCATGTTCGGCTTCTGGCGTACTGATCTGAATGGTGATTTTGTTATCGCCATCAATAACTATTGGACGATTACTTAATGTATGTGGACAGATTGGAACCAGCGAAATTGCATTGAGGCTAGGATGCAAAATAGGTCCACCACAGGAGAGCGCATATGCGGTTGAGCCTGTTGGGGTAGAGATGATCAAACCATCTGAGCGTTGGCTGTTGACGAAAACATCATTGATGTAAGTATCAAATGTGATCAGACGCGCGGTGTCCCATTTTTGGATCACTGCATCGTTGAGTGCATTATAAGTTGCTAAGACTTCATCATTACGAATAACGGAGCAACGTAAAATTGCGCGTTGTTCTTCAAAAAAATCACCTTGCAAAATACGATCTAAACGTTGATCCATTTCTTTGGGTGAGATGTCGGTTAAAAAACCGAGCGTCCCCAAATTGATCCCTAAAAGACGTACATCATAATTGGGCAGTTGATGCGCAGCATGCAGCAGGGTTCCGTCGCCACCGATGGAAATAAGTAGATCGCAATTATCTCCGTTCAGTGTTTCTAAGCCAACCATTTCTTCTGAGCTTAACTGAGCAGCACACTGATCACCGACAACGATATCAAGATCTCTCGCTTTGAGAAATTTGATCAATTTGATCAGTGCTTTTTGAACCCGCTTGTCATCGGGTTTTGCGATGAGACCGATTTTCTTAAACATGGAGGGAGAAGTTAGCATTTCAGCTTAGTGTGAACAATCTTTTTTTATGATCATCATTATTTGATTTTTATATCAAACGTCAGGTTGATTAGACGTGCTTATGAAATTTAGCGAGCTGATATCATATTTTAAGTAAGAACACTGCTAAAATCATTAAGATATTCAGTGAGATCAGGAACATTTTTTGCACTCTTAGGACGAGAGTGCTAAATTTCGCGCTCTAATGGAGTTTGAACCTTTGTGGAATACTTTTTGATCACTAAAACGGATGTCTGAAAACCCAGAACATAAGCAAATGACTGAACGTCAACAGCATCTTTTAAAGATACTGGTGGAACGTTACATTGGAGATGGTCAACCCGTTGGATCTCGTACCTTGGTCAAAGAATCTGATTTGGATCTCAGTTCTGCAACGGTACGTAATGTTATGGCGGATCTTGAGGATTTGGGTTTGATTACTTCTCCGCATACTTCGGCGGGGCGCGTTCCTACCAATCTCGGTTATAGATTATTTGTGGATTCATTATTAACTGTCGAAAAGTTATCAACGGGTGTGATCCAGAAAATATGCACGAATATTGAATATGAAGAAGACATGGAAGTTTTACTTGGTAAAACATCTTCAATGTTATCTGAGGTCACACAACTTGCTGGTTTAGTGATGATTCCGCGTGTAGAAGCACAGTCTTTACGTCATGTTGAATTTTTACCGTTGTCCGATAATCGAGTTCTTGCGATTCTGGTCATCAACAATAAAGATGTTCAGAATAAAGTCATTCATACCCAACGAGCCTATAACGCATCCGAATTGGAACAAGCGGCAAATTATTTGAATGAAGCGTTTGTTGGACGTGATTTATCCGTTGTCCGATCAGAACTACTTAAAGAAATGTCAGATGCTAAAGAACAAGTAAATCAGCTGATGACGACAGTGATCGAAATGACTGAGGCTTTGAATATAGGCGCGCAACAGCAAGATTATGTAATGGCTGGTGAGACAAACTTGATGGAGCAGGGGCAGATGTCTGATATAGATCAACTACGTCAGCTTTTTGAGGCCTTTAATCATAAGCAAGACATCTTACATTTACTCGATCAGGCCTTGGATGGACAAGGAATACAATTATTTATTGGCGAAGAATCAGGTTATAAGGTGTTTGATGATTGCAGCATTGTGACGTCAACCTATGAAACTGACGGAGAGGTATTGGGGGTACTTGGTATTATTGGCCCAACCCGAATGTCCTACGAAAAAGTCATCCCAGTGGTTGATGCTACAGCAAAAATGCTCGGCTCGGCCTTGAAATCTTTACATTAATCCCCACCTCAAAGTATTAATAGATTAACTAAAGCATATTTGGAGAGAAGCTGAAAATGGCTAATGAGAAAGAACCATTGGACGATGTTGTTGATGACGGAGTTTTAGAACCTGAACTTGTCGAAGAGACTGCTGAAGATCAGCAAGCAGTAGGTGAATCAGAAATTGAGACAGAGTTAGAAAGCCTGCAAAGACAACTCGAAGCTGCCGAGAAGAAAGCTAAAGATAATTGGGAAACCGCATTGCGTGCTCAGGCTGAAACTGACAACGTTAGAAAACGCGCCGTTAAAGATGTCGAAAGTGCACATAAATATTCTGTTGAAAAATTGATCAACGAATTCTTACCTGTTAAGGATAGTCTCGAATTAGGTATTAACGCATCTGAGCAAGCAGATGTTAAGAGCTTGGTAGAAGGTATGGAATTGACCTTGGTTTCATTTAGCACAGCACTTGAAAAGTGTGGTGTCCAAGTGGTGGATCCGGTAGGTGAGAAATTTGATCCAGAACATCATCAAGCGATGACTATGATCGAAAACCCAGATGTGGAATCTGGCATGGTGATCGATGTAATGCAGAAAGGTTATTTACTAAATGAACGACTAATCAGACCTGCCATGGTTGTCGTTGCTAAGTAATGGATCAAATAATAAATACGGACAAAGTAGCATTTGAAAACTTGAAAAAATCACAGCTGACCCCATATCAGCACCAAGCAAAAATTTCTACGGAGAATTAAACAATGGGTAAAATTATTGGAATCGATCTGGGTACAACCAACTCCTGTGTAGCAGTGCTGGATGGAGGTGTCCCAAAGGTTATAGAGAATAGTGAAGGTGGACGAACCACACCTTCAATTATCGCTTACACAGACGATGGTGAAGTATTAGTTGGCCAATCTGCTAAACGACAAGCGGTGACGAATCCAGACAATACTTTATTTGCGATCAAACGTTTGATTGGGCGAAAGTTTAAAGATGAAGTTGTACAGCGCGACATTAAAATGGTGCCTTACGATATTGTTGCCGCAGACAATGGTGATGCTTGGGTTGAAGCGCAAGGCGAAAAAATGGCGCCGCCAGAAATCTCGGCGAAAGTACTGCAAAAAATGAAAAAAACGGCTGAAGATTATCTGGGTGAAACGGTGACAGAAGCCGTTGTCACTGTACCCGCATACTTCAATGACTCACAGCGTCAGGCGACAAAAGATGCCGGTAAAATTGCAGGGCTTGATGTAAAACGAATCATTAATGAACCAACGGCAGCCGCGCTTGCTTTTGGTATGGATAAAAAAGAAGGCGACGCTACGATTGCAGTTTATGATTTGGGTGGAGGTACTTTCGACATTTCTATTATTGAAATTGCAGATGTTGATGGCGAACATCAGTTTGAAGTATTGTCGACTAACGGAGATACTTTCCTTGGTGGTGAAGATTTTGATTCACGCGTGATCGAATTCTTGGCTGATGAATTCAAGAAAGATCAAGGAGTGGATTTACATAATGATCCACTTGCTTTACAACGTTTGAAAGAGGCGGCCGAGAAAGCCAAGATCGAATTGTCTTCCAGCCAGCAAACTGATGTGAATCTGCCGTATATCACCGCTGATGCAAGTGGTCCGAAACATCTTAATATTAAATTGACACGTGCGAAGCTTGAGTCACTTGTCGATGAACTGATCCAGCGAACTATCGAACCTTGTAAGATTGCGATTAAAGATGCAGGTATTTCCGCTTCGGAAATCACTGATGTTATCCTGGTTGGTGGCCAGAGCCGCATGCCGAAAGTACAAGAAGTTGTTGAGGAAATTTTTGGTAAAGAACCACGCAGAGACGTTAACCCTGATGAAGCCGTTGCAATGGGTGCAGCTATTCAAGGTGGTGTTTTGGGTGGCGATGTTAAAGACGTACTATTACTCGATGTAACGCCTTTGTCTTTAGGTATCGAAACCATGGGCGGTGTAATGACTAAATTGATCGAGAAAAACACTACGATTCCTACGAAAGCGAATCAGGTATTTTCAACTGCTGAAAATAATCAAACCGCAGTAACCGTTCATGTGCTTCAAGGTGAGCGTGAAATGGCAGGTGGTAATAAGTCACTCGGTCGATTTGATCTGTCGGATATCCCACCAGCACAACGGGGTGTTCCACAAATTGAAGTCACCTTTGATATTGATGCAAATGGTATCCTGAATGTGTCGGCAAAAGATAAGGCGACGAATAAAGAGCAATCAATTGTCATCAAGGCGTCAAGTGGATTGTCAGATGAAGAAGTGGAACAAATGATTAAAGATGCTGAAGCGCATGCTGAAGAAGACAAGCAGCTTCATGAGCTAGTCACAGTAAGAAATACCGCTGAGCAGATCATTCATGCGACTGAAAAAGCGCTCGACGATCTAGGTGATAAAGTAGAAGAAGCCGAAAAAACTGAGATCGAAGCGGCGGTTGAATCTTTAAAAGAAGCCATTAAGGGTGATGATAAAGATGATATTGAAGCGAAGACTCAAACTTTGGCTGAGTTATCTGGCAAGATCGCTGAACGTGCTTATGCAGAAAATGCAGAAGGTCAGGCAGAAGATGTTCCTCCGTCAGAAAATGCAAGCGATGACGATATCGTCGATGCTGATTTCGAGGAAGTGAAGGACAACGATAAGTAATAACCAGAAAGTTAAAGTCTCTGGGTGGCCCGGACAGGTGAAGAATCTGTCCGGGCTGTGTTATATATAGACATCTCACTTTATGGCTGTTTAATTTCATAATGAGATGTCTATATCTATATGGATCTAAAAAATTATGGCAAAACGTGATTATTACGAAGTACTCGGCGTCAGTAAAAATGCAAGCGAATCGGAGTTAAAAAAGGCCTATCGTAAATTAGCGATGAAGTATCATCCTGATCGAAATGCAGATGACCCAGAAAAAGCAGAAGAGAGTTTTAAGGAGGTAAAGGAAGCACACGAAATTCTTTCTGATCAGCAAAAAAGAGCTGCTTATGATCAATTTGGTCATGCGGGTGTTGATAACTCAATGGGGGGTGGTGGCCACAGTGCTGGGGCGGGTAATTTTGAGGATGTTTTCGGTTCTGTATTCGGAGATATTTTTGGTGGTGGATCACGTGGTGGTGGTGGACAAAGAGTCTACCGAGGTGCGGATCTCGCCTATGATTTAGATATGACTTTGGAAGATGCTGTTACTGGGAATACGGTACAGATCCGTGTGCCTACGCATAAATCATGTGGTACTTGTAGTGGCAGCGGTGCGAAAAAAGGTACTTCTGCAACAACATGTAATACCTGTCAGGGACACGGACAAGTGAGGATGTCACAAGGATTTTTCTCGGTACAACAAACATGTCCAGAATGTCATGGCAGTGGCACAGTGGTCAAAGAGCCTTGTGGTGATTGTAATGGGCAAGGCCGAGTTAGAGATAATAAAACCATTTCTGTAAAAGTGCCACCTGGTGTTGATACAGGTGATCGGATCCGTCTTGGTGGTGAGGGAGAGGATGGAGAGAATGGTGGTCCTGCAGGTGATCTATACGTGAACGTTAGAGTTAAAGAACATGCGATTTTCCAACGTGATGATGCTGATCTATTTTGCGAAGTTCCCATAGGTTTTGTGACAGCAGCACTCGGTGGAGAACTCGAAGTGCCTACTTTAAATGGTAAAGTGTCTTTGAAAATTCCTGCAGAGACTCAATCAGGAAAAGTATTTCGCTTGCGTGGAAAAGGCGTGAAAACAGTTCGTGGCAGCCAAACAGGTGATCTATTATGCAAAGCAAATGTCGAAACACCGGTGAATCTTACCCAAGAGCAAAAAGAATTACTGCAACAACTTGAGGAATCTATGCAAGAAGGTGGCAAGCGCCATAGTCCTAAAGAGTCGTCATGGCTGGATGGTGTAAAGAGCTTCTTTGAAGACATGAAATTCTGATGGTAACTAGAAAGGCAAAAAAATAATGACAAAAATAGCGATTACAGGTGCTGCAGGGAGAATGGGTAAAACCCTGATAGATGCGTGTTATCAAACCGCAGGTGTAGAGTTGACAGGCGCTCTGGAACAACCGGATTCAAGTTTGATCGGAGTTGATGCAGGTGAACTGGCAGGCTTGGGTAAGTTAGACGTAAAAGTCAACAGATCGCTACCGGATATTATTGAGGATTTCGATGTTTTGATCGATTTTACAGTCCCCTCTGCAACACTCGCAAACATTGAGGTTTGTCGAGAGGCTGGTAAGCGCATGGTGATTGGAACCACTGGTTTTACCGATCAAGAAAAAAAATCTATTTCGGATGCGGCCGATCAAATTGGGATTGTTTTTGCGCCGAATATGAGTGTCGGCGTTAACCTGTGCTTCAAACTTTTAGAAACGGCAGCAAAAGTCTTAGGTGATGATGTGGATATTGAAGTTATCGAAGCGCATCACCGGCATAAAATTGATGCGCCATCTGGCACTGCGTTGCGTATGGGTGAAATTGTCGCAGATACGCTAGGGCGTGATCTATCAGAATGTGCAGTCTATGGTCGAGAAGGTGTGACAGGAGAACGTGATCGAAAAACGATAGGTTTTGAAACCATCCGTGCTGGCGACATTGTTGGTGATCATACCGTCATGTTTGCAGCCGAAGGTGAGCGCGTCGAAATCACACACAAAGCATCAAGCCGCATGACTTTTGCGAATGGTGCTGTGCGCGCATCCGGCTGGATTGCTCAACGAGAAAATGGATTGTTCGATATGCAGGATGTTTTGGGTTTGCGTGACTGAGGTATTTCAGGAGGATCTGAGGTTTCAGTTAAGCATTCCATTTATTTGTACTTAAGTGATTCACAGGGTTTCAAACAAAAGGGTATAATGTCTCTTTAAAGATTTAGTAAATCTGTAGATTTTTTCCTTTCCATTAGCTTAGAAGATCTAAAGTTCCAGTATAAAAAGGTAGCGCGCTTGAACCCACATGCTTCACAATCTGTATCTCCGGTATCGTTAATATTAAACTTTTGGAGCCACCGGCAACTCATAAAGCAGATGGCCTGGAGAGAGGTAGTCGGGCGTTATAAGGGTTCAGTCATGGGGCTATTGTGGTCATTTCTTAACCCCGTATTAATGCTGGCCGTTTATACATTTGTTTTCTCCGTTGTCTTTAAGGCAAGGTGGGGCGGTGATGGCGATGAAAGTAAGTTGATGTTTGCGCTTCTGTTATTTGTTGGACTTACCATGCATGGGCTGTTGGCCGAGGTGCTTAATCGTGCTCCAAGCCTGATTTTGAGTAATGTCAATTATGTCAAAAAAGTCGTTTTCCCGATAGAAATCCTACCTGTTGTTAGTTTTGTTTCGGCCTTGTTTCATACATCAATTAGTCTTGTTGTGTTACTCATGGCGACATTTATTATCAATGGTTTTCTACATTGGACAGTTATTTTAATCCCGTTAATAATTATGCCATTGGCTATTCTTATTATTGGTTTTGCCTGGATACTAGCTTCTCTTGGTGTTTACATCAGAGATATTAATCTGACTATTGGTATTATAACGACAGTGATGTTGTTCCTCGCACCGGTTTTTTTTCCGATCACCGCATTACCTGAAGCCTATCAGCCATACCTGTTAGCAAACCCATTGACGTTTATTATTATGCAGGCGCGTGAAGTCCTGATATGGGGCCATTTGCCTGACTGGGAAGGGTTAGCAATTTATTTTCTTATAGCGATAGTCGTGGCTTGGTCTGGTTATGTATGGTTCCAAAAAACCAGAAAAGGGTTTGCTGATGTCCTCTGAAGATGTTGCAATCCGTGTTCAAAATCTTAGCAAACGCTTTCAGATCTACGATTCACCGCATGATCGGTTAAAACAATTTGTAGCACCTCGCGTACAGAGAATGATTAGATCAACTCCAAAACAATACTTCCGAGAGTTTTGGGCACTAAAGGATATTTCATTCGATGTTCAGAAAGGCGAGACTATAGGCATTATTGGTCGTAATGGCTCAGGTAAATCTACATTGCTACAGATCATCTGTGGTACGTTAGCGCCAACAAAAGGTAGTATAGAAACCAATGGTCGGATCGCGGCGTTACTAGAGCTAGGTTCTGGATTCAACCCTGAGTTTACGGGACGTGAAAATGTATACATGAACGCTGCTGTTCTAGGAATGCTCAAGGAAGAGGTTGATGAATGTTATGAAGAGATTGTTGCCTTTGCCGATATTGGTCAGTTTATAGATCAGCCAGTTAAAACATACTCCAGTGGCATGATGGTTCGGCTTGCATTTGCTGTTGCTATAAATGTAAATCCTGAAATATTAATTGTAGACGAAGCCTTATCTGTGGGAGATGAACTCTTTCAACGTAAATGTTTCTCCCGTATCGAAGCTATCAAAAATAATGGAGCGACGATTTTATTTGTATCCCATTCTGGGGGGACGATTATTGAGCTGTGCGATCGTGCGGTGCTGATGGAGTCGGGTGAAAGACTTGCAGCAGGAATTCCTAAGCAAATTGTAGGGCGTTATCAAAAGCTTCTTTATGCTCCTACGGATAAAAGTGAAGAAATTCGAGAACAAATTCGTAGGGCAGATGAATACGTTGAGGCTTCTATAAATTCTATAGAGAACATTTCAAATGGGGTGCAACCGGTCACAGAACAAACTCAAGAACTACAGGAAAGTTTTGATCCTAGCCTTAAGCCGAGTAGTACGATTGAATATGAATCTCACGGGGCCTGTATACAGCAGCCCATGATATTGACGCTTACTGGAAAACAGGTCAATAACCTGATTCGTGGTAGAGATTATCTCTATGGCTATAAAGTTAGATTTGATAGAGGTGCAAGCTGTGTTCAGTTTGGTATGCTAATAAAAACTGTTTCAGGAGTAGAGCTTGGGGGAGGGGTCTCGGCTATATCTCCAACTGAAAAACTACAGTATGTTAAAACAGGTACTGTTTATCATGTCGAGTTTCGTTTTCGGTGCATGTTAAATTCAGGAATCTATTTTCTGAATGCAGGTGTTATGGGCGACATACATGAAACAGAAGGATATTTACACCGTTTGATCGATAGCGCTATGTTTAGAGTAATACCAGATGATCATTGTTATACGACTGCAATAGTAGATTTTGGCTGTTATCCAGAGATTCAGCTTGTTCAGGAATAACATGAAAAAATCAGATGAAACTAAAATTAAGAGCAGACTAATTGTTGTGCTTGGTATGCATCGAAGTGGAACAAGTCTCGTTACTAAGGGATTACAGGTGATGGGGGTAATTCTTGGTGAACAGCTATTGGTAGAAGCTTCCGATAATGAAAAGGGGTTCTGGGAAGATCGTGATGTACTTGCTTTAAACTCTGAGATTTTAGGTGCTCTCTCTAAGCTTGACTGGCATAGTCTTGTACCTGCTCCAATAGATAAACTTAGCGCAAAATCACTTTCATTATATCGATCTCGGGCAATTACATTTTTGCAGGAAAAGATGAAAGGGAAGTCGATTTTTGGAATCAAAGATCCTCGTTTATGCAGGTTGTTACCATTCTGGAAAGATGTATTTGAATTTCTGGAATTAGACGTTAGTTATGTTATATCAATTCGCAATCCAATAAGTGTTGCACACTCCCTTAAGAAACGTGATGGGTTTGAGTTTGAAAAAAGCTACTACCTTTGGTTGATTCACGTTGTTTCCAGCATGGTAGAATCTATGGGTAACCCAAGGGTTATTATTGATTATGATCTACTGATGGAACAACCAGAAGAACAACTACAGCAAATAGCAAAGATATTAAATTTATCCTTTGAAGAGTCCTATCTTGACGAATATATTAACAAGTATATCACGGATCAAATGCGGCATACTCAGTTTCATGTCGATGATCTAAGTTCAATACCCGATCTGCCAGATGAGATAATAGAGGCATATACACTCTTAAATAGGGTGGCAAAAGGTCAAATATCTATTTCTTCAAAAGACGTATATGACACTTTTAAAAAGTTGGAGCTTCGTATAGATGCTTTGTGCCCAGTTTTTAAATATGTAGAAAAAAAAGAGATTCAAATTATTTCCTCAAATCGGGAGGTTGGTAACCGCGATACAATTATTGCTAATTTAAATCGGGAGGTTGGTAACCGCGATACAATTATTGTCGATTTAAATCAGGAGGTTGGTAACCGCGATACAATTATTGTCGATTTAAATCAGGAGGTTGGTAACCGCGATACAATTATTGCCAGTCTTAGCGAAGTTGTAAAAGGGCGTGATGAACAAATACAATCGATGCTCAGTTCTACAAGTTGGCGCATAACTGTGCCATTACGAGACATTAAGACTTTCTTTCTTCGATGTATGTCAGTAACAAGTCTGAAAAAGAGAAAACAGAACCCCGATTCTTTTTTTAAACGTAATATTAAAAGGACACATGTTGCACTTTCTTTGCTCTCTAATTTTCGAAGTTACTCTGGCGGTATTTTACCTGCTACCTACAAGGTACTAAGAGTATTAATACGTGAAGGATGGAGCGGGTTTGTAAAAAGGGTATTAATTCTGCAGGCTCAATCTGGAGTGTCCGTCGATCAAGCTCGACTACATGAAGCTGAAGCTTATAAAAGTTATATTACTGCTATGGAGCCGCAAGAGAAAGACCTGGAAGCAATGGCTGTATCGGCTGCAAGCTTAGCTTACCGACCGAAGTTTTCTATAGTAGTCCCAGTTTATAACGTCGAAGCAAAGTGGTTGACCCGTTTTATAGAATCGGTTCTTTCTCAAACTTATCAGGATTGGGAATTGTGCATTGCTGATGACCATTCTACATTACCTCATGTGAAACCCCTTCTGGAAAGTTTTGCTGCTAGAGATTGCCGCATTAATTTGGTTTTCAGAGATACAAATGGACATATTTCTGCTGCTACTAATTCTGCGCTTGAATTTGCGACTGGGGATTTCATGTGTTTGATGGACAATGATGATGAAATAGCGCCTGATGCTTTGTATGAGTTCGCGTCATTGCTCAATCGTGATAAGTCTATAGACATGATATATAGCGATGAAGATAAAATCGATATAGATGGTAATCGTTACGAGCCCTTTTTTAAACCGGATTGGTCGCCAGAAGCCTTGGAGGGTTGCATGTATACAGCGCATTTTGCATGCTATCGGATGAGTTTAGTTCGCAAAATTGGTGGGTTTCGCAGCGAGTTCAATGGTGCTCAAGATTATGATTTTGTATTACGATTTACTGAGCATGCCAAGAGGATAGTACATGTTCCGAAGATTCTATATCACTGGCGTGCTATTCCAGGATCAACTGCAGAATCAATGAATGCGAAAGATTATGTTCTCGATTCTGCAATACGTGCATTAACAGAGCGAGCAGAACGTGTATCAGGTGGAGGTGAGGCTAAGCTGGGCAAATACAGCGGAAGTTTTGATCTCCGATATAAAATTGATGGAGCTCCTCTTGTATCTATTGTCATTCCTTCAGCTGGAAGGATGGCGAATATTGGGGGAAAGGATGTTGATTTACTGGCTCAGGTTGTCAGTTCAATCTACAAGAATACGAGCTATCGGAATTTTGAGATTATTATTGTTGATAATAACGATTTACGACCGAGTACACTAAATGCAATAAAACCATATAATTGCCATTGCATACATTTTGATGGCCAGTTTAACATTGCTACCAAAATGAATTTAGGTGCCAGGGAAGCTTGCGGAGAATACTTGTTGTTTATGAATGATGATATTGAGATCATTGCGCAGGACTGGATGGAATGTATGTTGCAATTATGCCAACGTGAAGGTGTTGGCGCTGTTGGTGCCAAGCTGCTTTATGAGAATAATACATTACAGCATACAGGCGTCGCCTTTTGGGATGGGTTGCCAGATCACATTTATCGTGCATATCCAGGCCAATATCCAGGTCATTTTTTTAGTACAGTAGCAAATCGTAACTATTTAGCCGTTACTGGAGCTGTGCTTATGACAAAACGTACGCTTTTTAATACAGTAGATGGTTTTGATGAACAGTTCGCTATAAATTATAATGATATTGATTATTGTCTAAAAGTTTTTAGGAAAGGTTTTCGTATTGTATATGCAGCCGGAGCTGAGCTATTTCATTATGAAAGTGTTTCGCGTGAAGCTGTGGTGGCAGCAGAGGAAATTGAACTTTTCCAACAGAAATGGAAAGATACAGTGTCGTATGACCCCTACTATAGTGATTTTTTCGATAATCATCCGCCGGTATTTTCATTGTGTCAAAAATGGGAATCTTTTTCGATTTTAGATCCAGTAAAGTCTCCCGTAATTTCTCATTGCTGATTTACGAAGTCATCAATTTTAAAGAGGCAGAGATATGAAAACGGCGTTAGAAACAGAGTTTCCTAAGAATTTCGATGCGGAATATTATTTGTCTTGCTACCCTGATGTAGAAGCTGCTGTATTGGATGGAATTTTCGAATCTGCTTCCGAGCACTGGCTCTTTGGGCATCGTGAAGGTCGGATATTCGCATCACCAACTATTTCCGAGATGCCAGAGAGAATCGGGAAATACTGCATCGGCGAAATTGGCCGAATGGTGAACGACATGTTTTATTTAGTTAATCAGGAGCAACGCGCTGTAAATGCCGAAGCGGGCCAACAGCTAGTCGTTCCAGAGTTAATAACCCTAGATGCCCGCTTTAAACTTAAGAAGCCGTAATCTGTTTTGGTTAAGAGATGGTTATGCGGAAGAATTTTATTCCGTTTTACCTTCGTAATTATTAACGCTGCTCACTAACAATATAATTAAGATATTTTCTGACAAGACATTCTCATCAACCTAAAAAAAACAGCTTATAAGGCACAGTTAAAAATGAAAGCAATTATATTAGCCGGGGGATTAGGCTCTCGAATCAGTGAAGAATCTCACCTTCGCCCCAAGCCTATGATTGAGATCGGGGGTAAACCGATTCTTTGGCATATCATGAAAATGTATTCTTATTATGGAATTAATGATTTTGTGGTCTGTCTTGGGTACAAGGGTTATGTAATAAAAGAATATTTCTCAAACTATTTTTTACATATGTCAGATGTAACGTTTTGCATGGGTGAAAACAAAATGGAGATCCATCAAAAATTTGTTGAACCATGGAATATAACGCTTATTGATACTGGTGAAAGCACAATGACTGGAGGTCGCCTCAAACGTGTAGCACCTTATATCGCAAATGAAACATTTTGTTTTACTTATGGTGATGGTGTTTCGGATATTAATATTTCAGAATTAATCGAGTTCCATAAGTCATCAGGTCGAGATGCAACAGTGACTGCGATCCAACCTCCAGGGCGTTATGGCGCATTACATATTGATGACGGAATTGTTCGTGATTTTCAGGAAAAACCGGAAGGTGATGGCGCTTGGATAAATGGTGGTTTTTTTGTCTTGGAACCCAGTGTCTTTGATTATATTGAAGACGATGAAACTATTTGGGAGCAACAACCTCTGCAAGAGTTGGTTGTTAAGGGACAACTTTCAGCGTATAGGCATCAAGGTTTTTGGCAGGCGATGGATACCTTACGAGAGAAAAACCATCTCGAAGATCTTTGGTCGACGGGTAAAGCACCTTGGAAGAAGTGGTGAAAATGTTTGGTAACGTGTATAAAAACCGTCGAGTTTTAGTGACAGGACATACAGGTTTTAAAGGAAGCTGGCTGGTTCTTTGGTTGAAATTGATGGGTGCTAAAGTATCGACAATTTCATTGCCTTCAGAGACTTCACCCAATCATTGGGATCTGTTAGATCTTGATATCGAGTCAACTAACATCGATATCCGAGATGCAAATTTGCTTCGTCAAAAGGTTGCCGAATTTGAGCCAGAAATAGTTTTTCACTTGGCAGCACAATCACTAGTTCGCTGTTCTTACCGAGCTCCCCTAGAGACTTGGGCAACGAATGTAATGGGTACAGCGAACCTGCTTGATGCTTGTCGGGATCTTGAAGAGTTAACGGCTATTGTTATTGTCACCACTGACAAATGTTATGAAAATAAGGAATGGGTTTGGGGCTATCGAGAAATTGATTCTTTAGGTGGTCATGATCCGTACAGCGCCTCCAAAGGTGGTAGTGAATTGGTGGCAGCTAGTTATAGAAGTTCTTTTTTTAATGAACCTTCAAGTCCACTGCTGGCTACTGCGCGTGCAGGAAATGTGATCGGTGGTGGTGACTGGTCAGAAGATAGACTGATACCTGATTTGGTTCGTAGCATAATGGCGGGCAAGCCATTGGAAATTCGTTCCCCAAGTTCAACACGACCCTGGCAACATGTCCTGGAATGCCTTTCTGGATATCTTGTTTTAGGACAACAATTATTAAAACGAAATATATTTTGCGCAGATGCTTGGAATTTTGGTCCCGATCGAGAAGGAAACCGGCAAGTAGAACAAGTGCTCACCGCATTAAAAACTGATTGGCCTGCGATGGAATGGTATTGCAATGGTATACCTCAACTACACGAAGCTCAGTTGTTGCATCTAGATAGCAGCAAGGCTCGCGATAAATTATTATGGCGGCCAGTCTGGACTTTCGAGGAAGGTGTTACAGCAACTGCAGAATGGTATCGAGCATGGATTGAAAGTAGGGATGTGATTAGCCTTAATCAATTGCAGCGGTATATTAATCTTGCTAAAGAACAAGAGATTTCCTGGGCAAAAGAGCTGTAGTTATGAACTTTGTTGAAACAAGTATACCCGATGCGTGGGAAATCGAAAGCACCGCATTTCAGGATAATCGAGGAGCATTTTCAAGATTGTTTTGTTCTTCAGAATCACAAGAAATTATTGGTTCAAGATCAATTGCCCAAATTAATCATTCGATGACACAGAATGTTGGTGCTGTCAGAGGATTGCATTATCAAAATGCACCTCATGCAGAGATGAAGATAGTCCGTTGTCTCAAAGGTCGAGTTTTTGATGTGGTGGTAGATCTACGAAATAACTCACCAACATTTTTACAGTGGTACGGCGTCGAATTGTCACCCCAGAATCGTAGAGCCTTTGTTATACCAGAGGGTTGCGCTCATGGATTCCAAGTTTTAGAAGAAGAGAGCGAATTACTGTATTTACATACAGAATTTTATACGCCAAGTGCTGAAGGTGCGGTTCGATTTGATGAGCCAAGAATTAGTGTGGATTGGCCGTTATCTCCAACAGACCTTTCAACAAGAGATCTAAGCCATTCATACTTAACTGATAAATTTGAAGGGATAATTTTATGAGATGTCGTCATTGTCAAACTGAGTTAGAGCATGTTTTTCTTGATTTGGGTTATGCTTCCCCTTCAAATGCATATTTGACGAAGGATCAGTTGAATGCACCCGAGATCACTTTTCCTTTGAAGCTTTACGTTTGTGAACAGTGTTGGCTAGTGCAGACTGAAGATTATTCCGAAGCAGATGAATTGTTTTCTCAGGACTACGCGTACTTCTCTTCGATTTCTCAAGGTTGGTTACGTCATGCAGCGAGTTATACAGAAGAAATAACTCAACGCTTGAATTTAACAAAAGAAAGTTTTGTTATTGAGGTGGCTTCAAACGATGGCTATTTATTAAAGAATTTTGTGGATGCTGGGATTCCCTGTCTAGGAGTAGAACCTACAGACAGTACTGCCGAAGCTGCAGAAAAAATTGGTGTGCCAGTATTACGACAGTTTTTTGGTTCGGAGACAGCCTCATCGTTGATTAAAGAAGGAAAAAATGCAGATCTGATCTGTGGAAATAATGTTTACGCACATGTTCCTGATGTTAATGATTTTACAAAAGGTCTTTGTATCGCATTGAAAGAAGGAGGAACTGTTAATCTTGAGTTTCCACACTTGATGCGTCTGATTGAACAAAACCAATTTGATACGGTTTATCATGAGCACTTCTCCTACCTTTCCCTGATTTCTGTAACCAGTATTTTTTCTCAGGCTAGCTTACGAGTATATGACGTAGAAGAACTTCCCACTCACGGTGGGAGTTTACGTATTTTCGGATGTCATGAAAGTGACACAAGACCAACCGAGCACACTGTTCAAAACATGTTGGAACAAGAGAAGGAGTTTGGTTTGCAAAATCTTCAGGTCTATAGAAACTTCCAGCAAAAAGCGGATAAGGTTAAAAATGATTTTCTGACTTTTCTTCTTGAGCAAAAGCGTACGGGTAAAACCATTGCGGCTTATGGCGCAGCAGCGAAGGGTAATACGTTGATGAACTATGCTGGTATAAAGCATGATTTGATCGATTTTGTTTGTGATGCGGCAGCATCAAAACAGGGCAAGTTTATGCCCGGTAGCCATATTCCTATTTTGATTCCAGAAGATCTCACAAAGTACAAACCTGACTGGGTTTTTATTTTACCCTGGAATATTGCGGATGAAGTGATGTTGCAACAAAAACAAGTACTTTCCTGGGGTGGGAAATTTGTTATTGCAGTACCTGAATTAAAGGTTCTTGCATGAAAGTAATTGTTACGGGTGCTACGGGTTTTGTGGGGCAACACGTAGTTAATCAACTAATTGCTAGCGGACATACTGTTGTCGCTGTTGCTCGTGATATTAAACGTGCAACCAAAATGCCTTGGTTTGAGAATGTTGATTTTATTCAATGTGATTTATATGAAGATTTTCAACCTGTTTTGCAGAATAACTTTTCTCCCGATGTGCTCGTACATTTAGCGTGGTCAGGTCTTCCAAATTACCTGGATTTTTTTCATATCAGTACTAATTTAATGGGTGATCTGGCTTTTTTAGAAGCTGTTGTTGATTCAGGGATTTCCCAACTGCTGGTTGCTGGTACTTGTCTTGAATATGGAATGCAACACGGGCCATTGAATGAGGAAATGGAAACCAGGCCGACGACATCGTACGGTTTTGCTAAAGATGTTTTACGCAAATCGCTTCAAGTGTTGCAGAAGGAAAAGCCATTTATATTACAGTGGATGCGATTGTTTTATATGTACGGAGAAGGACAAAATAAGAATAGTCTATTGGCTCAGCTAGATCGTGCCATTGATGAAAAAACCCCCGTTTTCAATATGTCCAAGGGTGATCAATTACGAGATTATTTGTCCATTCAAGACGTAGCAAGAAACTTTGTTCTTGTCATTGAGAACAGCCAGTGTGATGGTATGATAAATTGTTGCAGTGGGGCTCCTGTTTCAGTTATTGATTTGGTCAAAAAACGTTGTCGCTATAAAAATAGTAATATTCAATTGAATAGAGGTTTTTACCCTTACCCAAACTACGAGACACTAGCTTTCTGGGGAGAATCATCAAAACTGATGGATTTAAAATCCTCATTAGGTATGGATCAAAATTGAGTTGGTTTTGTTAGGCAGTTTATATTTAACGAAAGGTAAAGATCGATGATGGATGTGAGCATTATAACTGGACCTCATAAGAGTGATTGGGGAATTAGTTTGTATGAAGGTAAGGCAAGCAGAACTTTCCATGATCCGCAGCCGAGCATTACATCTGAAATTGTTGATTGGATTGAATATCACGCGATCAAAAGAAAGATCATTGCTAGTCACATTCGTCTGGCAAACTGTGGCAAGGTTAGTCTGGAAAATACACATCCATTTACTCACGAGCCTTGAGATTGTAGTTGGGTATTTGCTCATAATAGCCAACTCAATAATATCAAGAAAAAGAAATTATATTTTCACCATCTCGTTGGTATAACAGATAGCGAATACGCGTTCTGTTATATGATGGATTGACTTCGTTGCCGTTTTCCAAAAAGATCTGCAAAACAAAAAAATCTCTGGAATTATATTCAACGATTCTCTCGAGAATTAAACATGTTTGGGGTGCCTAGTTTCCTGCTTAGTGACTCGTGATACCTCTTTGCTTATTGCAGCAAACTAATGGTTTGGGTAACCAGAGAGTGTCCTTTTTTAGAAACCAAATTGATCGACACTGGAGAAGATTTAGATCTTCGAGAAAAATTCTCGGTGGAAGAATAAGATCTGCGTGATAGCATCACAGCCTCTAACTGAAAATGAGAATTGGAATTTAATGGAAAAAGGTGATTTGTTGTGTTTGAAAATGGCCAGACAATTCCACTTTGGGCTTAATATATTCATCGCTCATTTATGAAAAATATAATAATATCAATCCCATAATAGATTGAATTAGTCATCGTGCTAATTTATGATAATCCTTCGATATAACAGAAATTAACAAAATTAATCCGAAAGAGTTAAACCGAAAAAATAAAAGAATAATAATTGCTTATCACACGCGAGCAAATAAAAGAGGAGAGGAACGATGAGTACCACAACCCTTCAATATCTTGATAAAGCCATGAATCAATTACGTGATCTGGGCTTGATGCCAGAGACGGTAGAAGAAGCACCGATTCTATCTCTGCTTGAGCGTATTTCTGATATTGATGAAGAGAAATCGTTAGCCATTGCTCGAACCTTATCACAAGCTTCTGTTTTTAATGACATCGTGCGTGAGCAAGTTAGTCTGATGAACTTAGGCGAACGTTACGAGGAAATCACTGTTGCATTTAATAGCATTCGTGAAGATGCTAAAAGCATGGTCGAGCAGATCGAAGATGGCAAGATTGATACGTTTGAGCGGGTTAGCAATGTTTGGATGAAAGTGACGCGTGGCGATGTTGCAAGTCGTTTCGATAAAATAAAGGCAACGTACTTGGAAGTGGCGAGCGATTCGAGTGATCAAATTGATCGGGAACGAGTCATCTTAAACGCCTATCAAGATTTTCGTGGTGCAATGAAAGAGTCTGAAATTTATGCGTTAGATATTTTGCAAAAAGCAGAAGGGTTCTGGAATGAAGCGCAAGGGAAGCTAAAGCAGGCGGCGGAAACGGTGACAACTTTTACCGGAGATGATCTCTCTGCACGAGCGCAACTAGAATTAGCACGTGATGAAAAAATGCGTGAATTGCAATTTGCAGAAGATCGGTATCAAATTAGTAAAGATCTTTCGGACAATTTGACCGTCAGCTATAACACTTCAGAAGTGATCATGGCGAGACTGATGCAAACGACCAGTGCCAAAGATCGTGTCTACAAACAAGCGATTACTTTCTTTGGAACCAATGAAACTGTACTGACGGCACTCACTGCCTCGTTTACAGGACTGTTTGGTTTACATGAAAGTACACAAGCGTTGGAAGCAATGAAAGAGGGGGTTTCAAAAAGTTTGGAAGATCTTGCTGATATCGGTGGCAAGGTTCAAGAAGCGGCTGTTAGGGCAGGTTATGGTCCAACGATTCGTGCTGATTCAGTGAAAAAACTGGTCGATTCTGTGGTGAATTTTCAAGAACGCACCACTGAGATTATTACGGAAATGCGCGTGCTTTCAACCAAGAATGCAGAAGAAATTCGTGATGCCGTCGAAGATGGAAAACAACGTTTAAGTGTTATCATTAATCGAGGTGACTCGTTGCAACTACCACATAAATTCTGATTTTTTTATGGAAGAAACGATAGAAAATAAGAAGGCACCATTAGAAGATTTAATGGTAGCAATGGATGTTGTTGATACCTTGCGGCATCGTGAGAAGTTGGTCGATCGAGAACTGGATGCAGACGCTCGCCGAGAACGTTTGATCGAAAAACTACGTCAGATTTATCAAGCACAAGGCATCGAAGTGACAGATCAAGTTTTAGCTGATGGCGTTGAGGCATTGGAAGAAGATCGTTTCAAATATGATCCACCTGAAAAGACTCTTGTAACACATCTTGCCAGTATCTATGTCAAGCGTGATAAATGGCTGAACCCTCTTCTTGCTATTTTAGCCTTACTATTTGTACTGTGGTCGTATAATTATTTCGTCAATGTACGTCCTGAAATCACTGCACAAAATGCGATACCTGATCAACTTAGTCAAACTTATGAAGAAGTGATCCAGATCAGTGATGATCAAAATATTTTGTCGCAAGCACATTCAATAAATGATCAAGGTAAGTCTGCGATCAAAAATGAAAATTTTGCAGAAGCGCGCGCGGCTCAAGAAGAACTTGAAATGATGTTGATCCAACTTAAAAGTACTTATAAGTTGCGAGTTGTTCAAGAGCCTGGTGAACGTTCAGGTGTCTATCGTATTCCTGATGCCAACACTAATGCGAGGAATTATTATTTGATCATTGAGGCGATAGATTCACGCGGTAATGTACTCTCGCTGCCGATCACAAGTGAAGAAGATGGCAAAACGAAAGTTGTTAATAAGTGGGGCATTCGCGTCGATGAATCAATCTATCAAGGTGTCGGTGCAGATAAAAAAGATGATGGCATTATCCAGAATAGAACAGTTGGTAGAAAAGAACGTGGTCAAATCCATCCTGAATATTCTATTCCCACAAACGGTACAGCTATTACAGATTGGTAACATAGAGAATATGAATAATTGAGAATGCAAATAACAGTATGATCAGTGGACATCAAACATTAGGTTATCTTGATCAGGGGCTCAGTTCTGTTCGTAAAGAGATAAACCGAATTGATAGTGAGCTTAATCATGTCAGCGAAGCCTTGCATGATAATCATCGTCAGCAAGCAGCAGCAATGAAAGAACTTGCAAAAATTCGTCTGGATGAAATCACCCAAGGTTCTTTTTTGGGTGAAGTAGATGCGGCAGATCAAAAAGCACTTGCGCTTTTAGAAGATAGAAATCGTGCTTATAAAAAATTAGAAGCGAAAATTAATAAGACAACTAAAGCGCTTACAAAATGTGAAAAAGATCGAGAAGCTGCATTGAAAACCGTAAATGTAAAAGCGCAGGCGATTATCGATTGTGAGCATAAAATTCAGGCGGATCTCGAAAGTAACAAAACGTACCAACAGCAGCTGCAAATAGCTCGAAAAGTAGATGGCATTGCTGAACAAGCTGAAGAAAAAGCTAAACTTGCTGAAAGAGATCGAGAAGAAAAAGGTCTGCCTTATGAAAGCAGTTCATTGTTTATGTATCTGTGGAAACGTAAATACGGCACACCGGATTATCAAGCAAATACACTGACACGTTTTCTTGATCGCTGGGTAGAAGACTTATGCAATTATGATCAATTTCGAGTCAATTATTGGACCCTGTTAGAAATCCCGAAGAGATTAAGAGCACATGCAGAAGCAGCACGTAACGATTCGGAACAAGCGCTCGAAAAATTAGAATTGATCGAAACAAAAAAAGCTGGGCAAGCAGGCTTGCCTGAGTTACAAGTGCAACATACTGACGTAATAAAAATTGTTGATGGGATAGATGATGATATAGAACATCAAGAAGATGAGCTTAATCAATTGCTCAAGCAGCGCACAGAATACATAGAAGCCAAAGATTCTTTTATGGAAGAAAGTTTAAAAATAGTGAGTACAGCATTAAGTAATAAGAGTGTTTATGAACTTAATCATGCAGCTAACCAAACGATCAGTAATCAAGATAATTTAATCGTTCGAGAACTAGCAGAACTGGACGAACAGCATATGGATCTTGAGGAACAACTTTCTGATCAGCGGCGTATGCACGAAGCAAAACTTCGACGACTACAAGAACTCGAGGGTGTTCGACGACAATTTAAAAATCGCCGTTTTGATGACGTAAGATCAGGTTTTGGAAACGAAGGTATTATCTCATCCATGCTTGGTCAATTTCTAAATGGTTTGATTGGTAGTGGTGAATTATGGCGTGTACTACAACGATTACAACGACATCGTGATGTTGGTGCCTGGCCTGATTTTGGTAGTGGTGGTTTAGGTCTACCCAAACGTCGCCGCAGTCCGTGGCATTTTCCCACCAGTCGTGGAAATTCAGGTGGTGGTTTTCGTCTGCCCAGATCGGGTGGGTTTAGTTCACGTGGTGGCAGTGGAGGTTTCCGTACTGGTGGTGGCTTCTAAATAACTTTTAAAAACGTAAAGAACTGATCAAAAACACTTCTGATCAAACATCATTTTCAGCATTTGCATCCACGATAATTTGATCAGAATCAATAATACTGACACTCAACATAATTGGCCGACAGCACACCTGACAATCCTCAATATATTGCTGCTCTTCAAGACTAGTATCAATAACGATTTCAATAGATTCACCGCAGTAAGGGCAAGAGAGTTTTTTTAATTCTGAAGTGTACATTCGATTGTTTGATTTATTATAGTTTCTCGATTGTAATCTAATTAACTCAAATGTTTGAATTGTGTCCATTATATGATTTTCAGGGGCGTAACCAATTCTTAATAAAGATGGTGAATTAAGTGAAATATAACAAAAGCAAGCGATGCGAGAAGCGCGCCTGCTGCTAACGGTACCGTATTTATGGGCAGGGAAAAGACATTTAGTTTCACAAAAGGGTATTCATTTTTTTGAAGGTTTCATTAATTTCACTTTTAGCTGCTGGAGGTAAACTTGCTTTTGGTTTGCCCCAACAATGCGTTTGTTCAGACGCGCAGCTTGATTGTTAGGGTTAAAAAATTGACAAAAAGAACGTTGTTTAATCGATCCATATCTGCGAGATTGCATGGCAGAACATCGAAAGCCAAACCTTGCTTGGAATAAAAAGCCCTAACAAGTAACTCTAGGCGTTCCTATAAAGTAGTGCGGTGTTATGCGTTATATGTACTCTAGCAAATCGACAATAGTTCTAACTTTAATTTTTATAATTAGTTTACTGTCTGTAATGATAAACGTAGCCGCAGGTGAGAGTGTCATCATCGTGCTCAATTATATTCCTATTAATCTTTCTAACTGTTTTACAGTGCTAGATAAAGTGCTTAAAAAAGAGGATATTGAAAAAATTCGAAATATTTCTGAGGGTGATATGGCGCTTTATCATCGTGGCTTAGAAGCGACTGGGTTTGTGGAGTAGATCTCGATTGGGCCGTGGTTTAACGATAAAGGGATCAGTTATTCTGGTGATATGTTTGCTATTATTCTTGGGAGAAAGGTTGATTTTCTAGTTTTGTTAAATTTTCTTCTACAGATGAAATGTCAATCTTTTCATTTTTATTCTGAATCAAAGATGTAAATGGATATAAATCTGTATCCATCAAATGTGAAGGTTTAACGTTTTGCAGACTGCGGAAAATATTCTCAATTCGTCCTGGTACTTTAGCCCAATCTGAAAGCATGGATTTAATCGCAACACGTTGTAAATGATCCTGAGAGCCACATAAGTTACAAGGAATGATCGGATAGTTTTTGATCTTTGAGAAAATTTTAATATCTTCTTCTGAGCAATATGCCATTGGTCGGATAACAATATGCTTTCCATTATCGCTTTTCAGCTTTGGAGGCATGGTTTTAAGCGTACCGCCATGAAACATATTAAGAAAAACGGTTTCAATTATGTCATCTCGATGATGACCTAAAGCAATCTTGGTAAAACCATGTTTTTCCGCGTAGGTATATAAATTACCTCGCCGCAGACGTGAACAAAGGCCGCAGGTGGTTTTGCCTTCTGGGATGACACGTTTAACAATACTGTATGTATCTTCCTCAATGATGTGATATGGAATATCAATGCTTTCGAGGTATTCTGGCAAGACATGTTCAGGGAAGCCAGGTTGCTTTTGATCTAGATTAACGGCTGTTAGATCAAAATTAATTGGGGCATTTTTTTTCAAATTCTGCAGGATCTCCAACATGGTATAGGAGTCTTTGCCGCCAGAGAGACAGACCATGATCTTGTCTCCGTCTTCGATCATATTGTAATCTGCGATAGCATTTCCGACGTTTCTACGTAGCCGTTTGTGTAACTTATTGAGTTCGAGTGTCTGTTTTCTAAAATCTTGTGGTATAACCATATTCTGAATTAATCCTACAAACCGATGAATTTAGCCGATATTCATTAATACCGAAAGAGAATAATTTAAATTAAATGATATAATGATTTGATTGTTTATAACAATTTGTTATTAATAATGAATGTTTGTTAAAGGCAGTTTAACTGGGTTGCAACAGAATTAAGGGTATTTGAGTCATCGTGTCACTGGATCTTGAGAAAATCAATGAGGAGTTGCGAGATAAGTCACCTGTCGAAATTATAAAATGGTCGATAGAGACAAATCTTAAATTGATCGCTACAACAAAGTTCGGTCCACATTCCGCAGCTCTTCTGCATCTCCTTACCCAACAAAAACCTGATGCTCCTATTTTATGGGCTGATCATGGCTATAACACCAAACCAACTTACCTTTTCGCAGAAAAACTGATAGAAAAGTTAAATCTGAATATGAAGATTTACACACCTGAAATGACATCGGTGCGGCGCGATGCGATCATGGGGGGAATTCCTGAACTTGATGATGAGCTACATGATGAATTCACACGCCAAGTAAAACTGGAACCCTTTAATAGAGCCTTTGATGAAATCCAACCAGAAATTTGGTTAACAGGGATCCGTAAGGATCAAACTGATTTTCGTAAGACACTGGATATTGTCACATTAAGCCAGCGTGGGGTTTATAAGGTCGCACCAATTTTTAATTGGACAGAAATAGATTTAGAAGGTTATTTATACGAAAATGATTTGCCAACGGAAAGAGATTATTATGATCCAACTAAAATCCTTTCACATAGAGAGTGTGGGCTACATTACACTATCTAAGTTTTTATGAAGTTTCAGCAATGAAAACTTTGTAGATACAAACAGACACTAGTCTTCTTATCTAATTTCACCAATTTGCTGCCCCATCTTTATTGGAGTCCCTGCACGTTGATTCTCCGCCCATGAAATTTGATCTTTCCCGAACAATAAAACCACGGTTGAGCCCATATTAAACCGACCCATTTCTTCGCCTTTTTTTAAGGTTAAATCAGAATCATAATTCCAGACTTTTATTTCTTTTTTGTATGGTGGTGTGATCATTTCTTCATGCCAGACGGTTTCCATACTGCCAACGAAAATTGCGCCCACCATGATCAAAACGAACGGGCCAGAGTCCGTTTCAAACAAGATGATTGTGCGTTCATTTCTGGCAAATAATTCAGGAACATGTTCAACGGTACGTTGATTAACGGCAAATAGATCTCCTGGAACATAGATCATTTTTTTTAATTTGCCATCGAGAGGCATATGGATACGATGATAGTCTTTGGGTGATAAATAAAGTGTCGAGAAATATCCATTAATAAAATTTTCTGTTAATTGTTGATCATTTGCTAGTAAACTTGAGAGTGAAAATGTTTTCCCTTTCGCTTGGAAAAGCTGATATTTTTCAATGAGGCCTGCCTGGCTAACTGCTCCATCGACAGGTGAGGCAATACTATTTGAATCTGTCAAAAATGGTCTTGCTGTAGTTTCTAATTCGCGTACAAAAAATTCATTAAAATGAATAAAGTTTTGCGGATTTTTTTCAATCGCTATACTCATATCAACGTTATATAAGTTGATGAAATTCTTGATTAGAAAATTTTTGATTGGCACAACCTCACAGCGCATTAATTTATGCATCTGCAAAGAAAGCCAATGTTGCGGAATAATACGCTGTAGTAGAACGAAGATTTGATCAACAATGTTCATAGGAAAATTTGGGGTTTGTTTAGCTGGTTTTCCAACTATTTTTGAGTATTTATGTGAGCAACAGTTTTTTTTACTGTGACTATGATTTTTTGAGCATTCATATTTTTAAAGCTCAAGTTAAATTCAACCTGATCTTCTAATTTCAGCGATGTATTTTTCCCCATCAGCATCATGTGAACACCGCCAGGTGCAAGTTCAAAGCTGGAATGAGCAGGTATTATTATTTCATCTGCATGACGCATTTTTGCTAAGCCATCTTTTATTTCAGTTTTATGAAACATAATGCTCTTAAAAGTGAGGCTATTCGCGTTTGTTAATATAATATCCTGATCAGTTGGATTTTTAAGTGTCATGTAAGCGGCTAATACATTTACTGTTGGTGGTGCTTCTCTTATCCAGGCATTTTCAATAATTAATAATTGATCAGCTTTTACGAAAAAAGATAATGAGGACAGGAATAAAATCAGGAAGGTTTTGGACATGTTAGTTTTGTTGATTGATAAACTCTGTAATTTGAAGATAACGTTGTTTGATATCTTCTTTGTCATGCGGCGTAGAGAAAATTCCTACTAATCTTGCTTTTGGATCAAGTAATAGTATTGCTGAAGAATGATCCATTAAATAATTTTCACTATCTGTCGAATTTTCATCTTTAACTTTCATATGCAAAATACCTAACTGTTTCATCAGTACTGTCAGATCTTCTTCTGAGCCGGTTAAGCCTGAAAATTCATTGTTAAAATAAGCAATATAATCAGCAAGGTGTTGTTGTGTATCTCTCTCAGGATCAACTGTCACAAAAATAACGTTCGGTTTTGTTTCTTCGTTAATTTTTTCATTTGTGGACAATTCTTCTACAACAGAATTAAGTAAAGTCATGGTAGTCGGACAGACATCGGGGCAGTGAGTATAACCAAAAAACATCATCGACCACTGGCCTTGCAAACTATTCTGATTGAATTCATCCGCATTTTTATCGACTAATGAGAATGCAGAAATCTGTTTCGGATTTGGCCATAACAGTCCGGAAATATTAACAGGCGTTTGTTCGATGTTATTTGTCTTGTTGATATTTTGGTTGATATTCAGGGAAAACAGAATACCGCCAATCAGGGCGATGGCAGCAATTAGAATTGGGATGAGTTTAGAATTCATCAGCCCAATTATACTGACTATGTTATATCTATGTAATCCTTTAGCGATGAAAGTCTGAAAGTTGGTAAAAGCTCTGAGGATCTAACATGCAGAGATCTAAAACGATCTCCTCATTAACAATAAACTCATTAAATAAAATATATCAAGGTGATTCAAGGATAATCCAGTCACTGATTACATTTGAAAGAGTTTGTACATTACCCCTATCCGTCTCGATACTTTTTCTCACCTGGTAGAAAACCTTTTTTTCCCCTTCACCACTACTTAGGGTGAAGATGGGTGTTTTTTGATAATCTTGCCATTCGGAATCCTTAAAATCTGGATCTTCACTAATTCGGTAATGAGTTGGCTGCCCTTGAATTTTAGGACTTAGTACAACTGTTCGGCTACTCGTGTTGCTGTGTCCTTTATCAAGATAAAGTCGGGTAATTCTTAAATTGTAGTCAGTTGTTGTATACCCGTCAGGTGCATAATGGGTTTCTGGTGCGGGTGCATTACAAACAGGACCGAAACCGCCGCGAGATGATTTGATTACTCTGACAAGATCGATATGAATATTATGTAGTGGAACAATGTGTTGAGTCCCTTTACGCTGTTCACCCGAAACGGTCAGTAAGATAGACGTGTTTGGTAGAGGAGGAAGCGTTACATTACCGTTAGAATCGGTACGAAAAGCGCCAAATTGATTTACATCTGCAGTAGTTCCCGCACAGACGGCAATGTTACTAAGTGGTTGCGATTTATGCGCATCTTGCACATGAACTTTAAGATTGGCGGCATGTGCATTAGAATTTGTGAGTATTGCAAATATGGCGAACATAGCCAATATAGTTGAAGAATTAGAAAGATGATGGAATATTATTTTTTTGAGCATATTTATCTCTCTTTAATGATTCTTAAGTAATATTTGAATTGCTCAAGTTCGTATTACTTGTACCAGTAATACGCTCTTATTTCTATTCTGCACAACAGGTTGGAGATTAGAGAGCCGAGTTGGGATATTCAATTGTTATTGGACTAACGTCAATATTTTGACGTTAAAGTATGTTACATATCCAATTTTTAGTCAGGCATGTTAGAATTTATTGTTCATGATTCAGTTTCCAGATATTGATCCAATCGCACTACAAATAGGCCCTTTGGCGATTCGCTGGTACGGGATTAGTTACCTTGTGGGCATAGGTTTAGCCTGGTTCTTACTAACCTGGCGAGCCAAACACCGCGATGATTGGAACAGTGATCAAGTTGCTGATTTGGTTGTTTCTTGTGCATTAGGTGCCGTTCTTGGTGGCCGGATTGGCTATGCCTTTCTATACAAGCTTTCCTCTTATGCTTCTGATCCGTTATCGATCTTTAAGGTTTGGGAAGGAGGGATGTCGTTCCACGGTGGATTGATGGGTGTATTAATCGCTTTTGCTTTATTTTCCAGAAAAAATGATAAATCTTTTTTTCAGATTGCCGATTTTGCAGCTCCTGCTGTTCCTGTGGGTTTATTTTTTGGGCGAATCGCAAATTTCATTAATGGGGAGTTATGGGGAGCACCGACGGATAAACCGTGGGGTGTAATTTTCCCTGGATATGGTGCAGGAGATCAGCCAAGGCACCCGTCACAACTTTATGAAGCAGCACTAGAAGGGGTGTTATTGTTTTTGATCTTATGGTTATTCTCGCGCTCAGAACGACCTTTGAGAGCGGTTTCTGGCTTGTTTTTACTCGGCTATGGTTTTTTCCGTTTCTTAGTGGAATTTGTGCGTGAGCCAGATCCACATGTAGGTTATGTAGCATTTGATTGGGTAACACTAGGGCAGATCTATTCCCTACCTATGATTATGGTTGGATTATTTTTATTGTTCCTGGCTTATAGAAACGGGGCCTATAAAAATGAGACAAACAGAAGTAAGGAGAGTTCATAAGTGCAGCAATATCTGGATTTATTGAGGCATGTAAGCGATCACGGTGTTGAAAAAGGTGATCGCACAGGAACTGGGACTAAAAGTGTTTTTGGTTATCAAATGCGCTTTGATCTTACGCAAGGTTTTCCTGCGGTTACCACAAAAAAAATACACTTTAAATCAATCATTCATGAATTACTTTGGTTTCTCAAAGGTGAAACTAATGTACGTAGTCTTCAAGAAAATGGTGTAACGATTTGGGACGAATGGGCTGATCAGAATGGTAACTTAGGTCCTGTGTATGGATCGCAGTGGCGATCATGGCCTGCAGCAGATAATAATGAAATTGATCAAATTTCTGATCTCATTGATCAAATTAAAAACAATCCTGATTCTCGACGTTTGATTGTTAGTGCCTGGAACGTAGGAGAGCTTAACGATATGGCACTTGCTCCTTGTCATGCACTTTTTCAGTTTTATGTAGCGAATGGAAAATTATCTTGTCAGCTCTACCAACGAAGTGCGGATATTTTTCTCGGTGTACCGTTTAATATTTCGTCTTACGCACTACTGACAATGATGATTGCACAGGTGACAAATCTAAACGTTGGAGAATTTATTCACACGTTGGGTGATGCACATATTTATACAAATCACTATGCTCAGGTTGAAAAACAATTGAAGCGTTATCCATTACCCTTACCTGAAATGAAAATCAATCCTGATGTGCGATCAATTTTTGATTTTCAATATGATGATTTTGAACTGATTAATTACCAAAGCCATTCTACAATTTCTGCACCTATCGCGGTCTAATTATGAAGTTATCACTAGTCGTTGCTATGGATGAAAATCGAGTGATTGGACTCAATGGAGGTTTACCCTGGCATCTTTCATCAGACTTGAAATATTTTCGTGATATTACGATGGGTAAGCCAATTATTATGGGGCGAAAGACGCATCAATCGATAGGTAGACCATTGCCTGGCAGACGAAATATTGTTGTCTCACGCAACCTCAACTTCGAAGCGACAGGTTGCGATGTCGTAAAATCTATAGAAGCAGCACTAACACTTGTTGAGGATGCCCCAGAAGTTATGATGATCGGCGGTGCTTCTCTCTATGGGGATATTTTACCGTTTGTGGATCAACTTTATTTGACAGAAGTGCATGCTGAGGTTGAGGGAGATACTTTATTTCCAGAACTCGATCTTACTGAGTGGAAAGAGATTTCCAGATCTGCTTTTTCTGCGGATGAAAAAAATGATCAGGACTATAGTTTTGTAGTTTATAAAAAACGTAAGAAAAGGTTTGAACGTGTCGTTGGACTCAATGTTACTGATGAAGAGAGTTATCAACAATATCGTGACTTGATGACACCAATTTTGAATTCAATAGGTGGAAAGTTCAAATACGATATGAGAGTGAGTGAGTTATTAAAAAGTGAATCGGAAAATGCTATCAACAGGGTATTTGTTATTTCGTTTCCTGATGAGAAAACACATGACAATTTTTTTGATCTGGCCGAATATAAAGCTATAAAAGAAAAGTACTTTAAGCCTGCAGTTGAGAGCGTCACTTTAATATCAAAACATAATACTAAACATAAAAGGCGATAGAATTTATATTGTTAATTATAATTCATGCAAAATCCATTAATGTTTGGTGAACTAACTGTCGAGGGTTTTCTCGAACAATATTGGCAAAAAAAACCGTTTTTAATCCGACAGGCTTTTCCCAACATAACACCCTTAATCCCTGCTGATGAACTTGCTGGTTTAGCCTGTGAAGAAGGTGTTGAATCTCGTTTAATTATCCAGCATGAGAATGGAAAGGATTGGGATCTTCAACAGGCTCCTTTTAGTGACGAGAAGTTTTCGGAATTATCCCAATTATCATCTGATTCGAATTGGACATTGCTTGTACAAGCAGTCGATCATTGGATCCCGGTAGCAGCAGAATTTCTACAACAATTTAATTTTATCCCTAACTGGCGAATTGATGATCTTATGATCAGTTATGCTAATGACGGTGGTGGTGTTGGTCCTCATTACGATAACTATGATGTATTTTTACTTCAGGTTGAAGGACAAAGACGTTGGGAAATTGGAGGGAACTTTGATCAAAATTCCTCTCGTCGTACGGATACAGATGTACTGATTCTTGATCAATTCAACAGTGAGAAAAGTTGGGTTTTAGAGCCTGGTGATATGCTTTATTTACCGCCACAGCTTGGGCACAACGGTGTTGCTGTTGGGGATGGTTGTATAACATACTCGGTTGGATTTCGAGCACCATCTCACAGTGAGTTGTTGACTGGTTTTGCAGATGCGATGACAGATCATTTAAGTAATGAAGATCGTTATACTGATCCTGATCTTAAATTACAGAGTAATGCGGGTGAAATTTCATTACCAACATTACAAAATATTCAAAAAACATTGAGTGAATACTCACAGAATGATGAGCTTGTAGCAGAGTGGTTTGGTCGATTTGTGACCGAACTAAAATACAAGAATGTTCTTGAGCAGAATGTGAAATGCACCATAGAAGATTTGATCCAACATCAGAAAGAAGGCGGTTATATATCGCGTAATGAAGGATCTCGATTTGCTTTTGTAAAACAACAACAACAGATCAGCTTATTTGTAGACGGTAATCATTTTGAATGTGATCATGAAATGATGTGGCTTATCGAGTTGCTTTGTGAAACAACACAATTTGATTTAATGCTTTTTGAGGCTGATCAAAAAAGTCTTTTATTGTTAAGAGATCTGATAGAGCAGGGTAGCCTTTATCCCTTTATTCCTGAACAATAAGACTAAGCATAAATTTAAGAGCTTGAATTTAAAAATAGTATCCATATGTATAGGGAGACAATTGAAATGACAAAATGTCTCGATCGCATAATTTTTACAGAACAATGTCATGTTACTAAAACAGGAAGCCATTTGTGAGCAAAGTAGACATTACCTATTCCCCAGAATTACTCCCCGCTGTACCAGAAGATGTTTTGATCATCGTACCGGTTAGAAATCTGGTTATGTTCCCGGGTGTGATGATGCCAATGCAGGTTGGCCGTGAATTTTCTATTGCGGGTATTGAAGAAGCGTTTGAAAGCAAGCGACGGATTGGATTGTTGATGCAACGAGATCCAGAGGTTGAAAAACCGGGGTTAGATGATCTACATACTATTGGTACATCGGCAACCATTCTTCGTTATGCAAGCAACCCTCAAGGTGATACCTATCATGTAATCTCTCAGGGGGAACAAAGATTCCGGATTTTAGAGCTGATAGAAGGTAATCCTTTCATGTTGGCGCGAGTTGATTATATTCGCGAAAACGATGAGATGAATACCGAAATTGAGGCGCGAGTGCACCGCCTTAAAACATTAGCACTAGAAGGACTTGAATTATTGCCGACAGCACCGATGGAGCTTTCTAATGCCATTCAGAGTATTACATCACCTTCCGATCTGACAGATATTGTAGCCAGTTTTATTGATATAGAAGCGGATGATAAGCAAGATATTCTAGAGACGCTTGATCTTAAGGTCCGCTTAAACAAAGTGATCAAACATGTGAGTCATCGTGTTGAAGTGTTACGGATCTCAAATAATATCCATGAAAAAACTCAAGAGAAGATCACTGATCGTCAGCGCGAATTTATGTTGCGTGAGCAAATGGAAGAGATCAAAAAAGAACTCGGTGAAGATGAAGGATCAGAAATAGAAGAAATCGAAATTGCGATTGCAAATGCCGAAATGCCAGAGCATGCAGAAGAACAGGCGCTAAAAGAATTACGACGTCTGGAAAGAATGTCCGAGGCTTCATCTGAATATTCAATGAGTCGAACTTATCTTGATTGGCTCGTCGAATTACCATGGAGCAAGCTGGACGAAGAACAAATTGATATCGAAAAAGCTGCAAAAATATTAGACGAAGATCATTATGGTTTGAGCAAGATCAAAAAGCGTATTCTTGAGTATCTTGCGGTACGTAAGTTGAATCCTGATGGTCGAAGTCCGATCTTATGTTTTGTAGGGCCTCCTGGTGTTGGAAAAACCTCACTCGGGAAAAGTATTGCACGGGCGATTGGTCTGGAATTTATTCGATCCAGTTTAGGTGGGGTGCATGACGAGTCTGAAATAAGGGGGCATCGACGAACCTATGTGGGAGCGATGCCGGGGAAAATTATCCAGAACTTGCGTAAAGCTGGAACACGGAACCCGATCTTTATGCTGGATGAAATGGATAAGCTTTCTTCAAGTTATCATGGTGATCCATCATCAGCATTATTGGAAGTGTTGGATCCACAACAAAATACAAGCTTTGAAGATAATTATCTGGGGCTACCTTTTGATCTAAGTAAAGTGTTGTTTATTAGTACCGCAAATGCACTCCATCAAATTCCAGGACCATTACGCGATCGCATGGAAGTGATCGAATTAAATGGTTATACCGCTGAAGAGAAATATAACATTGCAAAAAAATATCTGGTGAAACGTCAGATTAAACAAAATGGTTTGAAAACCAGCCAGGTTTCTTTAACGGCGAAGGCACTTAAAAAAATTATTGAAGGCTATACACGGGAAGCAGGTTGTCGTGGATTAGAGCGTCAGATCGGTTCTGTTTTTAGAAGTGCCGCAGTCAAGGTGGCTCAGGGAGAAACTAAAAAGATCAAAATTGATGAGGGTGATCTTCATGAGATCCTTGGTGCTCAAAAGTTTGAAAGTGAACTTGCAATGCGAACAGGTGTTCCCGGTGTTGCAACAGGGCTTGCATGGACACCCGTTGGTGGCGATATTTTATTTATCGAAGCGACAAAAACACCTGGGAAGGGCATATTAATTTTGACCGGGCAATTGGGTAATGTAATGAAAGAAAGTGCCCAGGCTGCATTTACATTGGTAAAATCTAGACATGAAGAATTAGGTATTGATAAAGAAATTTTAGAGAAAAATGATATTCATGTACATGTGCCAGCAGGCGCAATTCCAAAAGATGGTCCAAGTGCCGGTGTCGCAATGTTTTTAGCGTTAGTGTCTCTACTAAAAGATAAAAAGATCAAAAAAGATGTGGCGATGACAGGGGAAATTAGTTTACGTGGACTTGTGTTGCCTATTGGTGGGTTGAAAGAAAAATGTATCGCGGCTGCCAGAGCGGGAATTAAAACCGTTATGATCCCTAAGCGTAATGAACGTGATATTGAAGAAATTCCAGAATCAGCAAGAAAAAGGCTTAAGTTTGTCGTTCTGGAAAATGTTGATGAGGCATTGAGAGTTGCACTAGGTTAAAATATTTTTATAACGTTTAAAAATGCAAAGCTATCAGATCAGCCAAGTTCAGTTACTGTTTCTAATTTATCAAAACGTGAGACCTGGTTTCTGCCATTTTCTTTTGAATTATACAATGCAAGATCAGCTTGATTAACAAGGAATGATGGATCATCAGCACCTAATAATGAAGAAGAAACACCAAGGCTAGAGGTAACCATCCTACCGGGAATAACATAGACTTCATTTTTGATCGTCGAAGTAATATTTCTTCTAATTCGCTCGGCAATTTGTGTTGCTTCTCTTAATGTAATACCTGGCATAAGAATACAAAATTCTTCACCACCATAACGGCAAACATAATCTTTTTCTCTGACAGAAGCTGCTAGTGTTTGTGCCACTTTCTGTATCACAGTATCACCAGCACTATGGCCAAAGTCGTCATTGATGCTTTTAAAATGATCTAGATCGGCCATGATGCAACAGAGTTCTTGTTCCTTTGAATTTTCAAAAACTTCTTCAAAAATTTCGAAAAATGCACGACGGTTCAGACAACCTGTTAATGGATCTGTCGATGCTAACAATAGTAACTTTTCATTAGTCTTTTCTATTTCTGATTGTGATTTTTTCAATTCGTGCATGGTACGTTTCAGCTGGAAATTTTTTTCTTCAAGATCGGAGACATCATCAAATGTCGCAAGAGCTCCTTTTTGTTTTCTGTTTGCATCTAGAATGGGAGTGCTGTTGATGGATAGCGTTCTTAATCCTTCAGGTGTATTTAATTTTAAATGTGTACCGGTTACTTGTGTGGCACCACTCAACGTTTTCTGCCATGGAAATATCAGATTCTTATCTGTTTTTCGTTTAGTATGCCAGCTAAGTTCTGACACTTTTTTTCCTAGCAAATTATCTGATTTTTCACCCGTTTTTAAAGAGAAAGCCGTATTAGCTAATACGATTCTTTCATTTTCATCCATTAAAATCAGACCTTCAGTTAGTGTGTCGAGTACAAGTTTCACTCGATCTGGAATGATGGATGCTGGATCAAGATGTTGCAGTATTTTCCTCATAAACATCAATAATGTAAAAAATCCTAAGATGGCGACAAATAGAATTATTTTTATAATGGGTGGTATCGTAATCCCATATAACTGATTATTTTGAAGCGGCGCAAATGATATTTCGATAGTACCCCACAAAGTATTATCTCTTTGTAGTGGAATTTTGACTTGGGATATCGATAGTTTACTATCCGTTGGGGGGGACCAGTATTTTTCATGATCCCCGGTATTGACCAACAAGGATCCATCGATTTTTCTAATAGCAATAGATTTTACATCCTCATAAATTTTTTGAAGGGAATGAGCATAGTTTTTCATTGATTTCAGATCATTATTTTGCTCAGAATAGGAAATCTGAACAGCAAGAGTCTCAATGATTTTTTCTCGGTTTTCTAATTCGACTTTTGCAGTATCAGGAATCATTCCTAACAAACCTGCAAGGACAAGAATACTGACGATCATAAATATCAGCCAAATACTCACACGCATTGCTCGAGTCATAGCTTTCATTGGCTATTGATATTTTTTTTCATAATTTAAACTATATTTAATATAGGCCTAATAGTAGTTTTCGTCACTTTTAGCTTTTTGTTGACTCTTTTTTTGTTTTTATCATCAACATCATTCTTTTTTAGAAGTAAGAACGGGCATTGGATCAAACCACTTCCGTGCGGGCAATGCTCCAAGAATACTTGTCTTTCAGGGGCTTACCTGCAAAAGAAACTTTAAAATTGCTCCGGCTTTCCCATGCTTTCTTAAAGATTAGTGGTTTAACATTTTCGATCCCTTTCAGCGCTGGGTAGTGGTCTAATCTTGAATTGAAGCATTGACAATACTTATCGCATCATCACTCAGCGCTCAAAAGGCAACACCAGCAGGTTTTAGGCAGGAACGCGAGCAGTTGATTTGAAAATGAACAATTCCTGATTGGCTATAGAAGGCACATAGAAAAATAATGTCGAGTTTTCTACTTGATAAACCTCTTAAGAGGAGTATTTCTGTCATAAACACACATTAAAGTTCTGACATGAACTAACCGATAGTAGTACTGGAGGGCTTCTTTTCGTGTAGGCCTCCCTTCTGATATCGAAAAGGATGTTCTTCATAGAGCATTTGTGTTGTCAACCATGTGTAACAAATATTATGACTATGTGATGAAATGGACTTCATAAATATAAAAAAAATAGGTTTGCAAGAATTTCATTCGCTCAAATCAGAGTGGCAACTATTGCTTTCTGGTTCTAAGGCTGATTGCTACTTTTTCACCTATGATTGGCTGTCGGTATGGGCTAAGCATTTTAAGGCTAGTTCAGAACCTTATATTTTGATCGCAAGAGGAGCGGAAAGTGGTGATTTGTTGGGAACAATACCTCTTGCTATCGAAACAACACATAATCAAATTGGCTTGCCTATTAAAAAACTAAGTCTGATGGGAAATGGCAGTACAGAAGTTGATCACCTTGATTTTATTATCAAAAAAGGTTTTGAAGCCGAGGTCTCAAAGGCATTTGTAGGCTATCTCCAAAAACAGAAAGGGCATTGGGATATTCTTTTTTTAGATGGTTTAGCAAACTCCTCATTAGCTTTTAAGACTTTAGTTGAAAATTTTCATACGAAACAAGTTTTGACATATACTGAATCTTGTCCTTATTTATCCTTACCAGAAAGTTGGGAATCATTGAGGCAGACGCTTGGTAAGAACATGCGTTATAACCTTGGTAGATATAAACGTAAGTTAGAAAAGGCTTATTCTGGAAAGATTGAGTTTAAACTTGTTGAGAGTATCGAAACGCTTAACGAGGTCCTCCCTAAATTGTACTCTTATCATCACTTTCTACAGCAAGCCAAAAACGGTGAAAGTGGTATTTTCGAGGATGATCACGTTGCAGATTTTCATACAGAATTGAGTAAGGTAGCAATGCGTTCAGATCAGTTAAGGCTATATTATCTATCTATCGATAGTCAGATCGTTGCAGTACTGTACTGTTTTAAATATAAGGATTCGGTACTTTTCTACCAAGCTGCTTATGACCTTAATTGGAAGAAATATAGTCCTGGTAGACTGTTGCTGGCCTATGTGATTGAGGCTTCTATTGCAGAAGGTGCCATGGAGTTTGACTTTCTTCGAGGGGATGAAAGTTATAAATCATCCTGGACATCTGATTCACGAATAGAAACCAGAATTTACGTGGCAGGTTCCACTAGAGGATATATAACTTTGCTCCCACAGTTAATGAGAGAAAAAATAAAAAGTCTACTTAGCACAGGGGTTGGATTAACCTTTGTAAGGTTTATTAATCCTAAACTGGCAGAAAGAATTTCTCTTTGAACTAATTGTTTCTTGCGGTAAGTTTGTAGCTCATATGTAGCTATTTAGGGTAGGATCGCATTGAATTATTTTTTGGGGCATCAATGTGAAGTTAACCGCACAGGATTTTCGAGACTGGAATAATAAATCCATTACTTTTTTAGGAATGTCTGGTGTTGGTAAGACTCGTCTGTCAAATATCCTACGCCAGCGTAATTGGTTTCATTACTCTGGAGATTACCGTATAGGTACTCGCTATCTAGATGAACCAATTCTCGATAATATAAAAAAACAAGTAATGCAGATCCCCTTCCTGAGGGATATGTTGCGTTCGGATTCGATCCAGATTACTAACAATTTGACCGTTGATGATCTGAAACCGGTTTCAACCTTTCTTGGTAAATTAGGTAATCCTGAGCTGGATGGGCTTGGACTTAGCGAATTTAAACGTCGACAAGCACTACATCATCAGGCGGAATTGGCCACGATGCGCGATGTGCCAGAATTTATCGGTAAAGCACATGATATTTATGGTTATGAACATTTCATTAATGATGCGGGCGGTAGCCTCTGTGAATTGGATGATGATGACACGATCGAATTGCTGGCAGAGCATACGCTGATTATCTATATTCAAGCGACTAAAGCTAACGAAAAAGAATTGATCCAGCGAGCAGAGATAGATCCAAAACCTTTGTACTATCGCGAAGAATTTCTTGATCAAGAATTGTCACTCTATATGGCAGAACGCGATCTTGAATACGTGGCATTAATTGATCCAGATGATTTTGTACGATGGGTATTCCCACGGCTTTTTTATGCACGGATCCCACGCTATGAAGCTATTGCAGATCAATATGGGTATACCGTCACGTCGGATGAACTATCGAAAGTCAGTAGCGAAAAAAAATTTTTAAAACTGATCGAAGGAAAGTTATAACAATGCCACTGGTCGCGAATACAGGCTTACCTGCTTTTGAACGTTTGAAACAAGACGGCGAGACTATTTTGTCGGGAGATTTTGCACTCGAACAGGAAATTCGTGAATTACATATTGGCCTATTAAACATAATGCCAGACAAGGCGTTACAAGCGACAGAGCGTCAGTTTTTTCGTCTGATTGGTGAAAGTAACCAGATTGCCCAGTTTTACGTACACCCTTTTACCTTGGATGCATTACAGCGAAGCCCAGAAGCAAAAGCACATATTGATGCCTATTATTCAACTTTTGATCAAGTTAAAGAACAGGGTCTGGACGCTTTGATCATCACCGGTGCAAATGTGGTTAAAGACAATTTGATCGATGAAGAATTTTGGAAACCATTGGGTGAAGTTGTCGAGTGGGCTTATGAAAATGTCACTTCTACACTTTGTTCTTGTCTGGCAACACATGCCGTATTGCAATTCCAATATGATCAGAAACGAACACGTTTACCAGAAGGAAAGCGTTGGGGTGTTTATCCACATTGGGTCACCGATCAAAAACATCCTCTTGTAGCCGGTGTCAATACTCGTTTTGATGTCCCACATTCTCGGTTTAATCAAATTGAACGGCATCAGTTCCTGGGTGCAGGTTTAAGAGTGTTGGCAGAAAGTGTTGCTGGCGTCCATTTGGCGGTTAGTCCAGATGGCTTCCGGCAGGTGTTTTTTCAGGGACATCCTGAATACGATGCGGTTAGCTTGATAAAAGAATATAAGCGAGAAGTGGGATGTTTTGTTCGATCTGAAAGAGATGATTATCCACCTTTTCCAGAACATTATTTTACTTTACGAGATCAAGCAATATTAGCTGAGCATCAAGAAGCGATTTTGATCGCACATGATTTAGGAACCAAAGCACCTGAATTTCCTGAAGAAATTATCATACCAAATCTAGATAATACTTGGCACGATACTGCCGAAGCGGTGATCAATAACTGGATCGGAAAGGTTTACCAAATAACCAATAGTGATCGACGCTTACCTTTTATGGAAGGTGTTGATCCGAATAATCCTTTATCAATTTAATTTTTAAGCTCACTTTATCAAAGAGTTTGACAGCGCAGTGCTGCAACGGTAACTTTCCTAGGATTACTCCCACGATAAATATAACAGAGACAGTTACAGCGAATTGAAAACAGATTTTGACAGGATAGAACGTTTGCCGCCTTACGTGTTTAATACCGTAGGCGAACTCAAGATGGCAGCGCGTCATCGTGGCGAAGATATTGTGGATTTCGGGATGGGCAATCCTGATCAGCCTACGCCACAACATATCGTCGATAAGCTGATTGAGGTTTCACAGCGGAATGACACACATCGTTATTCGGTTTCAAGGGGAATACCACGTTTACGTCGTGCGATTTGTAATTGGTACAAAACGCGCTACGACGTGGAGCTAGATCCGGAATCTGAAGCAATAGTCACTATCGGCTCTAAAGAAGGGCTTGCTCATCTTGCCATGGCGGTGATGGACAAAGGTGATACGGTACTTGTCCCTAACCCGGCTTATCCAATACACCCGTTTGGATTTGTGATCGCCGGCGCAGATGTTCGACATGTACCCACTGGGCCAGATGTTTGTTTTTTTGAGGAATTAGAAAAGGCCATCGTCAATGCCTGGCCAAAACCTAAAATGTTGCTGCTCAACTTTCCGGGAAACCCAACAACAGAGTGTGTTGAGTTGGAATTTTTCGAGAAAGTGATTGAGATCGCGAAAGAGCATCAAATTTGGGTAGTTCAGGATTTGGCCTACGCAGATATTGTTTTTGATGGCTATACTGCACCCTCTATTTTACAAGTGCCTGGGGCAAAAGATATTGCTGTTGAATTTTTCTCAATGTCTAAGAGCTATAATATGCCCGGTTGGCGTGTGGGTTTTATGGTCGGTAATCCGACATTAGTGAATGCATTAGCACGAATGAAATCTTATCTGGATTATGGGATGTTTACACCGATTCAGGTGGCAGCGATTGCAGCATTGGAAGGTTCTCAACAGTGTGTTACTGATATAAGAAATATGTACTGGCGACGTCGTGACGTGCTTTGTAGTGGTCTCAATGAAGCAGGATGGCAAGTTGAGTCACCAAAAGCTACGATGTTTGCTTGGGCGCCAATACCAGAACAATATAAAAATTTAAAATCACTGGAATTTACTAAGTTATTGATCGAAAAAGCCAAAGTGGCAGTTTCTCCAGGTGTTGGTTTTGGTGCTTATGGAGATGATCATGTTCGGTTTGCCTTGATAGAGAATGAACAGAGAACAAAACAAGCGATACGTGGCATTAAAGATATGTTGAATAAGGGGTAAGGTTTTAATGGAACCAGTTAAAGTTGGGTTATTGGGTTTGGGTACCGTTGGTGGCGGTGTGGTTAACGTTTTATACCGAAATGTCTCAGAAATTGCACGTCGTGCCGGTCGAGAAATCAAAGTCACACATGCGGTAGCAAAAGCATATGACAAAAATAGTCTTTCAGGCTTGGATAAAATTGAAATCTCAACCGATCCAGAAGCGTTAGTCTCAAATCCAGAGGTCGATATTATTGTTGAGCTTTTTGGAGGTACGGACTATTCACGAACCCTGGCTTTGCTGGCGATCGAAAATGGCAAGCATGTCGTCACCGCAAATAAAGCATTGATTGCAACCCATGGTAATGAAATTTTTGCCGCTGCACAGAAGCAAGGCGTTATGGTTGCATTTGAAGCCGCTGTTGCCGGTGGTATCCCAATCATAAAAACAATGCGTGAAGGCTTAGCCGCAAATCGTATCGAATGGCTGGCCGGAATTATTAATGGAACCGGTAATTTCATCCTTACGGAAATGCGTGATAAAGGGCGTGATTTTGCGGATGTGTTAAAAGAAGCACAGGCACTAGGTTACGCAGAAGCTGATCCAGCCTTTGATATTGATGGTACGGATGCTGCTCACAAGTTAACAATACTAGCCTCGATCGCTTTCGGCATTCCTTTGCAATATGATAAGGTTTACAAAGAGGGTATAGATAAAATCACCCGTGAAGATGTCTTCTATGCCGAACAATTTGGCTATCGGATCAAACATTTAGGTATTGCTAAAGATACAGAATACGGTATTGAATTACGCGTGCATCCAACGTTGATCCCTGAGCGACGTTTGATCGCGAATGTCAATGGTGTGATGAATGCAGTTTTAGTCAAAGGGGACGCTATAGGATCAACGTTACAATATGGTGCCGGAGCCGGATCTGATCCAACGGCATCGGCTGTCGTTGCTGATCTTGTCGATGTTGTTCGCGTTATGTCATCGGATCCTGAAAGTCGTGTTCCACACCTTGCTTTCCAAGCCGATGCATTATCAGAAACATCGATTGCAGAGATGGGTGATATTGAAACCGCCTATTATTTGCGTATGAACGCGCTAGAACGGCCAGGCGTTTTAGCTGAAGTGACGAATATTCTTGGTGAACGAGGTATCAGTATTGAAGCGATCAGGCAACAAGATGCGAAAGAGGGTGCGAGTGGTGTTCCAATTGTTTTTCTGACCCATGCTGTTAAAGAACAAGCGATGAATGACGCGATCGAGACTATAGAAGCATTAGACTCAATTGATGGAACTGTTACCAGGATCCGTGTGGAACATCTTGGATAAGGTTTATAAACAAACCCATGAAATTTATTGAATCAAGAGGGAATGATGGAGATCACCCTGAAGAAGTCACATTTTCTGAGGCAATCCTCTCACCAATGTGCTCTTTTGGGGGCATTTATGTACCAGAATCCTTACCTGAGCTAGGAAGTGTTTTTTTAGCAACACATTTAGATTCCAGCTATAAAGATCTGGCCCGGGACATATTAAGTACCTGCAAAATAGATATTGATCAATCAGTGATAGAGGATGCACTTAGTCTTTATGAACAATTTGATAATCCGGATGAACCTGCACCATTAGTAAAAGTTGTAGACGATCTTTATGTCAGTGAGCTATATCACGGCCCGACCAGAGCCTTTAAAGATATGGCATTACAGCCTTTCGGTGCGATTCTGTCTGCCTTAGCAGAACAACGTGATCAAAAGTATTTGATCCTCGCGGCAACCAGTGGCGATACAGGACCGGCTGCTTTAAATACCTTCAAGAACCGTAAAAATGTTCAAGTGGTTTGTTTGTATCCCGAGGGAGGCACTTCGGATGTACAACGGCTACAAATGGTGACTGAAGATGCTCCAAATCTGAAAGTTATTGGTATTCACGGCAATTTTGATGATGCACAAACGGCACTAAAATTCTTACTCAGCTCCAAGAATTTTAATAAAAGACTGCGACAAAAAAACATCGCCTTGTCGGCGGCAAACTCGGTTAACTTTGGCAGAATCATTTTTCAAATCATTTACCACGTTCATAGCTATCTTGAATTAGTTCGTCAGAAGGCGATTAGTTTGGGTGAAAAAGTTTACCTAAACATTCCAAGCGGTAATTTTGGTAACGCATTGGGAGGCTACTATGCGATGAAAATGGGATTGCCGATTGAGAAGATAGTGATTGCTTCTAACAGCAACAATATTCTGACACGGTTAATCAGCACTGGACAATACGATATGCGCGATGCATCTGTTGTCCCAACGACTTCACCGGCCATGGATATTCTTAAATCTTCTAATGTTGAACGTGTTTTGCAGGATCTTTATGGTGCCGAGCGTACTAAAGACTTAATGCAGCAATTGGATCAGAAAAAGTACTATCAGCTTACTGATACTGAATTGTATCAATTACAACAAATTTTTAGTGCGGATTTTTGTTCTGATCAGGAAGGTAAAGAATATATCCAAAAAGCCTTCAAAAATAACTATCTTATGGATCCACACACTGCAACCTGTTTCAAAGCCTATGAAACACGTAGTGAGAAGCCGCTTAAGACGATTGTTTATTCTACTGCCGAATGGACTAAGTTTTCACCCACTATTGCTGAAGCCTTGACTGGAGAAAAGGCTAAAGAAGATTTGGAGGCACTTCATTTGATATCTAAAAAGGCGAAAATAGATATCCCATTAGTTGTGATCGAATTATTTAACAAGGAAATTACTCAAAACACGGTGATCAATAAGACGGATATAGAATCGGAAATTTTAGATTTTATTCAGTAGCTTATAAAAATATGATTATTAAATTATTAAATAGTCTTTTTCTTCAGGAACACCGTTTAATCAATGTAACGCAAATGTAACTTTCAGTGTCAATAGTGTGACAAGGTTGACATTAAGTAAGACGTTCTGTATAAATTGTTGGCGTTGATAACGTATTTTATCCACAGTGGATTACAAGGATTGTAAACACATTTTCAAGGAGGAAATGATTGTGATAGACGTATCAGTTAGAGATTGTCCTCATGGCTCAATTCTTGTGTTAGCCGGTGAGTTAAATGCAGTGACTTCGAATGACTTATTTAAAGAAGTTATCAAACAAGCACCTAAAACCCCTGCGCATATGTTTTTTGATTTTTCCCAGCTTCGGGTTGTTACGGCTGCAGGTTTACGTACCTTATATAAAATTTTCCAAATGACACATACAGATTGTAAGTTAATCTTTTGTGCCACTCATAATACTGCTGGCTTAATGCTCTCTAAAGTCGGCTTTCCAAATCTGGTTACATTTCACGAAAGTTTATCTATCGCACAATCGGAGATCGAAATTAGTGATTGGAGTCAGAAAGAGTTAGAAATATCATGACTTAAGTAAAATTGGTGTTAAGAGTACGACCTCAAGGAAGAGGAAAACTCATAGCAAATTAATAGTAATTGAAATTTATCACGGATTGATACATGAATATAAAAAAACTCACAGGTGTACTGGCGCTTAGAAGCGACTTGCTTTTTGCGCTAGCTTTGATCTCGATTGTCTTTATGATGATCTTGCCGATACCGACGTATATCGTTGATATCGTCATTGGATTAAACTTAGCCACCGCTGTTGTTCTACTAATGGTTGGGGTTTATGTATCAACACCAAGTGCATTTTCAGCTTTTCCCACGATTCTATTAATTACTACCTTATTTAGACTTTCACTATCGGTTACAACAACTCGGTTGATCTTAATAGATGCTGATGCCGGAGACATTATTTATGCTTTCGGAGACTTTGTTGTTGGCGGTAGCATGATAGTGGGTTTAGTTATCTTCCTGATCATTACCATTGTGAGTTTTGTGGTTGTGACAAAAGGTTCAGAACGAATTGCAGAAGTCAGCGCACGTTTCTCTTTGGATGGAATGCCAGGAAAACAAATGAGTATCGACAGCGATATGCGTGCTGGTTTGATTACTATAGCGAAAGCCAAAGAGCGCCGCACTGAATTAGAACAAGAAAATCGTTTGTATGGTGCAATGGATGGCGCGATGAAATTTGTCAAAGGTGATGCCATTGCAGGTTTGATCATTATTTTCGTCAATATTATTGGTGGTCTTTCTGTTGGTATTTTCCAACATGGGCTAGAAGCCTCTGAAGCTTTAGAAATCTATTCTATCTTAACTATTGGAGATGGACTTGTTTCACAAATTCCTGCCTTAATAATCGCAGTAACTGCGGGCCTTATTGTAACGCGTGTTACATCAGAGGAAGGTAATAGTCTTGGTGAAGATATTGGTGGACAAATTAGCGCCTATCCACAAGCTATATTGATAGGCGCAGCATTATTATTTTGTTTTGCCTGGATACCTGGATTTCCAACAATAACGTTTATTTGCTTATCTGTGCTGTTAGGATTTATGGGGTTAAGAATACAGAATCGATTTACGTCAGAATCTGGAAACACCCTTGATCATGAAGAGCCTATGACACTGCAAGGAAATGGTGCTGCAACGCCTAAAGAAACTAGTTCAGAAAAAGCTTGGGCAAACACACCAATCATTCTGGAAATATCGTCATCGTTAAAAGGAATGATCAATATTCCAAATCTGGATAGTGAAATCGCGCAGGTTAGACAAAACTTACAATCTGAAATTGGGATTGCATATCCAGGCGTTCATTTGCGTTTTAATACTGATTTGGATGATGACCATTATTCAATTTCACTTTACGATGTTCCAGTCGTAGTCACTAGTCTTAGAACAGATGCGTTGTTAACAACCACAGATCCTGTGTTGTTGAAACAAGAAGGAGTTTCTTATTTACCTGAAACTTACGTATTGCCAGGAATGAAGGGGCATTGGGTATTAAAAGAAGATCTTGAGAATCGTACTGAACTTAGTATCAATTTGATCTTGATTGAGCAGATTATTTCAAATCAACTTCGTTATGAATTACAGCGTAGCGCTGCCCAATTTATTGGTATCCAAGAAACATATCATATGCTTGCACAAGTTGAGCCTGTATATGGTGAGTTAATAAAAGAAGTGTTCAGATACCTGTCAGTTAGTAAAATTGCAGATGTCTTCCGACGTTTGGTTAATGAAAATGTCTCGATTTCAAATCTCCGAATAATTCTGGAGTCATTGGCTGAGTGGGGACCACAAATTGAAGATATGGAAATTCTGACAGAGAATGTTCGCATCGATCTTAAAAATCAGATCAGTCATCAATATTCAAAGAATAAGGTGCTTCCCGTTTATCTGTTGGATCCGGAGACTGAAGAAAAATTACGTAATAGTATTCGACAGACACCTGAAGGTGTGGGGCTTGCACTTGAGGTTGATGAGTCGAAGACTTTTCTTGGCGCAATTGCGGATTTAATCAATGGTTCAGATCGACAGGAAGGTGCCGCTTTAATTACCACTTTAGATTTGCGTTGCCATATTCGAAAATTGACTAAGCTAGAATTTCATGATCTTCCCATTTTGTCATTTCAGGAACTGACACCACAGGTGAATGTTCAGCCACTCGGAAAAATCAGTTTTTAGGTGATGATTATGAATCAGTTTAATTACATTACGAAATCTCTGAATCAAGCCTCGAACCAGTATCAGCCATACCGGCCGAAGGGGAGAGTGATACAGGTTTCTGGAACAGTGATCAAAGCGATCATTCCACAAACTGGAATGGGTGACATCTGTTTGTTGCGTAATCCAGGTGATCCAAAAGGGCTTCGTGCTGAAGTGGTAGGTTTTGAAAATGAAATTGCTTTGTTGATGCCATTGGATGATGTCAATGGGGTTTCATCAAGTACGGAAGTAATAACGAGTGGTCTAAACGATACCATTGGTGTTGGTATGGAACTAAAAGGTCGTATTCTAGATGCATTTGGAAAGCCAATAGATGAGGAAACCAATGGACCATTGAATACTCGAGAACGTTATCCAATTAATGCATCTCCTCCAAATCCTTTGACACGAGCTTCAATCAATAAGCCAATTGATTTGGGAGTAAAAGTCATCGATGGTTTTTTAGCTTGTGGTGAAGGACAACGAATGGGGATTTTTGCAGCGGCAGGCGTTGGTAAAAGTGTACTCCTTGAAATGATGGTTAGAAATGCCAACGTCGATATGGTTGTGGTAGCACTTATTGGCGAGCGTGGACGTGAGGTTCGAGAATTTATCGAAGAGAACATAAAAAATGGAGGTATGGAAAATACAATAATGGTCGTTGCCACTGCTGATCGTCCTCCATTGGAACGTGTTAAGGCCGCCCATTCTGCAACTGCTATCGCCGAATATTATCGTGATCAGGGTCAGCGTGTTTTGTTATTAATGGATTCGGTAACACGCTATGCAAGAGCACAGCGTGAAATTGGACTGGCTGCAGGCGAAACACCGACAAGACGTGGTTATCCATCTTCTGTTTTTGCAAAACTGCCTAAGTTATTCGAACGAGCAGGAAATTCGTCTTCAGGATCTATTACTGCACTTTATACAGTACTTGTTGAAGCTGATGATATGAATGAGCCTGTCGCTGATGAGGTTCGTTCTTTACTTGACGGACACATCGTTTTATCTCGAGAACTTGCCGCGAAAAATCACTACCCAGCCGTTGATGTATTAGCGAGCTTGAGTCGTTGTATGCAAAGAATTGCTGATGAAGATCATCTTTACGCTGCTGGTAAAGTCAGGCGCCTTTTGTCAAAGTTGGATGAAATAAAATTACTATTGAGAGTCGGTGAATACAAAGAAGGAACTGATCAGGAAGCGGATGAAGCAATAAGAAAGAAAGAGTTAATAGAAGCGTTTTTACAACAAGGAAGAAATGAAAATTTCACATTTGAATCTATGCTGGAACAATTAATGGAGTTAGCATCATGAGTAACAATAGCGATCTAAATGAATTAAAAAAAATACGAGAATTGAAATCTGAAAATCAGCAACAAGTTGTTAATCAGCTCGAACAGGAATTTCAAGAAAGAGGCACGGCGCTGAATTTGATTGATAGTACGATTGAAATGTTTAAACAAAAAAAAGTTACACTGGAAGCCGCACTTTTCACTGAAATTGAAGGAGAGGAGGTCGTTGGAGATGAATTACATGAATATGCTGAAAAAATGAAAGAAATATCTGCTTACGGTGAAAAATTGGAAGATCAATATAGCGTTTTGCAAGAACAGCAAGTCATATCTGGGGATATGTTAAAAGAAGCACGAAATCACCTGGTAGAGTGTTGTAATGAAGTCGAGAAAATTAAACTTTTGATCGAAGAAGAACAGAAAAAAGATTCGATTGCTAAATCCAGAAAAGAAGAAAATGAATTTGATGAAGAAGCATCTATGAAGTGGAACAGGAATCAAGTGAAACCTAAAGATCCTGAAAAAGGAAGAACAAAATGAGGGGGGTAGCATTATTAATTCTAATGGGACTGTTTATCCTTCCTTCAATGGTTCAAGGGTTAAATGCAGCGGAACTAAAATGGAAGCAAACGTATTATTCTCATTATGCAGATGGTGAAACGTTGGAAACTGTGTTGCAGGATTTAATGTATAGCGAAAAAATTCCAGTAATAGTTAGTAACAAGATAGACGCTAATGTCAATCTTTATCTGGAAGGAACGTCACCTGTTGAAGTTTTTGATCGTTTATCTAAGACATACCAATTTGTTTGGTATTACGATAATCAGGCATTGTTTGTTTATGACGTTACAGAATTGATGAGTGCAACCCTCAAGCTTGATCATATTTCTAGTGGAGAGTTCACCGATATTGTAAAAGAAATGGGTATTTATGATCAAAAATATGGTTGGGAATACGCCAATGATCGCGATGTAATTTATTTTACTGGGCCACCAAGGCTGGTAAATTTAGTTATGGAAATGTCTGAGGTGTACGATATAGAAAAGCCAATGAATAAATCCCAGGTGGTAGTGTACAGATGGAAAGATAAAAGTGGTGTTTCAAACTTCAGTACAAGACCACCTGAGGACCCATCACTTTATTACTCGATGCGTGAAGAATGAGTAATAAGGAACTAAAGTTTAAGCAATAATGTCTGATTTATACGAATTAAGGTAATAATAGGAATGGAAAACAATCAAAAATCAGTGAAAATAAAGATCATCGCTGGACCAAATGAAGGTGCCGAGTCTGTGCTTAAGCCAGGGCGTTATATGTTGGGTAAAGATGATTCATGTGATCTTGTTATTCGCGATGATAGCCTTGCAGATCATCACCTTGATCTGGAAATTTCCTTGTCTGATGAAATTGTTCTGTTTCCTCTTGGTGGAGACGTGTCAATAAATCATCAAGCTTGTGAAGCAGGTTCTCTTGTGCACTTATTTGAAACTGTCAGTCTTGGGAATACACAATTTATTATTGGACCAGGGCATTCAGGTTGGCCTGAATTGTCTGATGGTGATAGTGAAGAAAACATAAGTGAACTAACTGATAAAAATAGTTCTCCTATAATTGAAGAGCCAGTTACTGATTCTAAAAATAACAAAAGACCAAGTCTTAAGGGATTTAAGGGATTTAAGGAATTGGGAAGTAAGATAAATGAGGTGGTTACAAATTTATCTACGACCTTAGAATCCGCTGGAGAATCAGCTTGGCAAAAATCTAAATGGATAGTAATTATTGTAGCAAGCCTTTCTGTATTGATAATTGTAGGCTCAAGTTTAGGAACGGATATGCTTGCAACAAAGGAGGCTGCCATAACAGTTAGTCAACCTGAAGCGGTTGATTCAATTTTCGAAGATTCACAATATTCCGAAGATTTAGTAATAGAAGACTCATCATCTGGAATGCCGGTTTTGAAAGGGTATATTGATGATGTAGAGGCGTTTAAATCTTTTAAAATAAAGTTTAATAACCTGTCGACAGATATTATTTTTGATGTGAAAAATACTACTGAACTTGCAAGCCAGGCGCAGGAAATTCTCCACTCGATGAATTTTGAAAAAGTGACACTAATGCCAATGGAGAAAGGAAATCTTGTTGCTAAAGGTAGTATAAATGATTCAACTTCATGGTTAAGAACTAAAACTCTTATTCAAAAGGATGTGAAAGGTATTAGTTCAATTGAAGATAGTGGTATTAGAAACCAGGAAACATTTGTTCGCTATATACAGATGGTTATTAAAAAGTTATCGCTTGATAGCTTGCTAGACATAAGCGTAAACAGGGATCCAGACTCGATCAAAGTCATAGGTAACTTATCCGAAAAGGAATATAAAAATTGGCGTCAGATTAAAAATAGTTTTCAACAGCGTTATGGCAGCCTGATCCAAATAGATGATAAGAAGGTAACAATAAAGAAAAGAAGTTTACTTAGACTTGCAATAAAAAGTGTAAGCATTGGCGATGTTTCATATATAAAGCTTAAAGACAATAATAAGTACATGATTGGCTCAATCGTTGATGGTGGGTACAAAATTGAAGATATCCAACCGAGTAAATTAATTTTGAGCAGAAACGACAGGAAGTTTAATTATCTAATAGGTGAAGGAAAAAGTTATGAATGAACTGATTTCAAGTGCGAATACAGAATTGGAAGTGAGCTTGCTTAATGATGTCTCGGGTGAGTTTAAGCAATCTTTAATCGAAAAGCTTAATCTTGAGAGCAACAGGATAAATCAATATCTTACGAAAGGTCTTTTGCCTGAGCAATATCAAAAATATAGCGCCTTAGTAAATGCTATTAATCAATCAATAAAAACAATCGAAAATGTGTGGGTAAGATTTCATGGAGAATAGAATTATGGAACCAGTACAAAAAAGTAACGATCAAAATTCTCAAATGGCAATCGAAGTTGATAAAATGTTTTTTAAAACACTCTCACAAATTGGTTATATGGCGTGTATGAAGGGTATGCCAACCGAAGGTGAAATGATTATGGAAAGCCTGGCTGGTTTGAAATCTGAGAATTCAGCAATTTTATTAGGGTTAGCGTTTTCAAAAATCACAATGATGAAATTTACCGATGCAGAAAAGGTAATCCGTGGAGTACTTGATAAGGACGCCAAGAATTTAACAGCAAAATGTTTTCTGGGTATTACACTGTTTGGTTTAGGTGATAGAAAACAAGCACAAGTTTACTTTGCTGATGTTCTGGCATTGGGTAATGATGATGAAAAAGCCATTGCCAAAGCTTATATGTCAGTAGAATAATTAAATTAAAGTAGAGGTATCTAAAATGATAGAAGCAATTGAAGCAGCAACTGCATATAGTCAGACGCTAGATGTTAGCCAGTTATCACCAGGACAGACAACACAGCTAGACGCATCTCATCAAAATATCGCGACGATTATTCAGCAGGCCGAAATGTTAGATCAAAATGGTGGAATAAACCAGCTTCCAAACGCCATCGAAACAAGTTCTTTGAAAAATATTGGTGAGGAGCAAAGCTTTGGAGATAAGTTGTTCGGCAGAGTTTCAATGATGGATGGCAAATATACTGATATTATGGATCGCATGAAGAACGATTGGCCAGGTTATGGCAAAAACTTGGCAGAAAGAGGTGTATCTCTAAAGCAAGGATTAGAGAGTGGTGGAGGGATCACTCATATTTCAAATATCGGCAAAGGTGCCGAGGTTGGTAAACCTCAAACTCTTGAAGAAACAGTCAGCAATAGAATAGAACAAATGGAGCAATTTCGATCGAAGCAGGCTACATTTCAAGCTGCAGCTATTCAAGCCGCACAAGATACAACATTTTGGTCTATGAGTGCAAAGATGTGGATGACAAAAGTGCAGGTTTTGACATCTGCAGTTTCTCAAATCAGTACTGGTTTCAGAACGTTATTCAACGCGCAGTAAATAAAGATATCTAATTAACTAAGTTGTAGAAGTTTAGACCCAATCTGACACATCACTAAATCAAGCTGAGCGTAGCAATGCTTGATTTAGTGAGAGTTACCCGCTTTGATGTAACTGCACGTAGACATCAAAACATAAAGAGGTAACTCTCATGATTTGTAGAAGTTTAGACCCAATCTGACACATCACTAAATCAAGCGGAGCGTAGCGACGCTTGATTTAGTGAGAGTTACCCGCTTTGATGTAACTGCAACGTAAACATCAAAACACAAAGAGGTAACTCTCATGATTCATACTAATGACAAAGTTATAAAACATAAAGTTGGTCTACTCAATCTCGCTGAAGAACTCGGCAATGTCTCAAAAGCCTGCAAGATGATGGGTTTGTCCAGAGATACATTTTATCGCTACAAAGAAGCGGCTGATGAAGGCGGTGTAGAAGCCTTGTTTGATCGTAATCGGCGTACCCCAAATCTTAAAAACAGAATCGACCCGGCTATTGAAACCGTTGTGCTCGAGTATGCACTGGAAGAGCCCGCACATGGTCAAACGCGCACCAGTAACGAGCTGCGCAAACGGGGAACATTTGTCTCACCCAGTGGCGTTCGTTGTATCTGGCTTCGTCATGGTCTTGCTTGCTTTAAAGATCGCCTGAAGGCATTGTCTGATAAGGTAGCTGGTGAAGGCTTGATCCTCACTGAGTCTCAAGTCGCGGCGATGGAACGCAAGAAAGACGACGATGAGGCTTGTGGCGAGATAGAGACGGCACACCCTGGTTATCTTGGCTCGCAAGATACTTACTATGTCGGTACTTTCAAAGGCATTGGTCGGGTTTATCAACAAACGTTTGTTGATACTTACAGCAAGGTCGCTCACGCGAAACTGTACCCGACTAAAACACCGATTACGGCAGCTGACATGCTCAATGACCGCGTCCTCCCATTCTACGAAGAACAACGTTTGCCTATGTTGCGCATTTTGACAGATAGAGGGACGGAGTATTGTGGGCGAGCTGACCAGCATGATTATCAGCTTTATATGGCGTTGAACAATATCGAACACACCAAAACCAAGGTCAAATCACCTCAGACGAATGGTATTTGTGAGCGATTCCATAAGACGATCCTCAATGAGTTTTATCAAGTCGCTTTGCGTAAGAAAATTTACCAATCGATTGATGAACTGCAACTCGACCTTGACGAATGGTTGCTCAAATACAATACTCAACGAACTCACCAAGGCAAAATGTGCTGCGGGAGGACGCCGATGGAAACACTCATCGACGGACAAGCTATCTGGAAGGAAAAGTTTGTGAATTAAACTTAACCTGACAGTCGGTTACTGATAATTGGGTAACTGTCAGATCAAATCTGAATTTCTACACATGATTCATAATTTGCGAGGCTGGCGGGTTTATAGCCCCCTCCAGAGGATTTTCATCATACCACCCGCTTTGCGGGTGGTTGCTGATTACTGTATGTTTAAAATATTAACCGCCAAACACTGCAGCCCAGCCAGCTGCTCGTCTATGCTCTGGTGTTTCTCTTCGGTCATGCGCAATCCTCCAAGGGTTTCCACTACTATAACTAGAACCGCTTCCTCCCTCAGTGCTTAAATATTGTGCCCAATAAACAGATAATTCTGCCTGTTCTCTTTGCTGGCCCTCGCCTACATAAAAACTATTTATTTTTTCAGCTTTTTTCTGTCTGAAGTTGAACAAGGCACCATCTAAAACTTCCTGTGAAACGTCCTGTTCCAAAATTCTTGCTGCAGATGTAATGATATCTACCGCACCATCCCTCTCTGTTAGAGTGAGCCGCCTCTCTTTGTCCGCCTAATGTATTCCTGCCAAACAAAGCATTACGCCAAGGGTTCGCTACTTCTCTAATTCTAATGTTTAAAGCATTATCATCTCCACTTCGTCCATGTGCAGCTAAGAACGCATTGGTATCTCTTGTGAACTGCGCATCTGTATTGGTCGGGTTGAACCCGCCAATTCATAAACCACTGAACGTAATTATGCTGGCAAGAAAATATTAATAATATTATTCTTATGGACTAATACTTTATTCTTACTAGATTAATATCTTTGTATTACTAGTACGTTAAACAGAAGTGTTGCACCAATTTTAGGACAGGTCAAATAAAAGGCAGATAAGCTCTCAGAAACATTGATACGCTGATACCCTCTGTACAATATTTTTTAACCCGAATGCAGGTTAGTTGAGCAGGATGCTATTTTCTGGTGATCCTGCTTATTCAATGCGGGTAATTTTTTTGCAAGAATACGTAGAAGTTTAACAGGCGTATGCCTGAAATAGCCTAACAAGACTTCTGAGCTAGAATTACCTATTTTGTGTCCATCAACTCGTAGTTGTTGCAATTGAGAGTTGAGTTGCGGCTCATAATGTCTAAGACAGCCGATCAAATAATAGGCTGATGAGTAATTTTTAGAACCAATATAACTTGGCGATATCTTAATATTTAAATTTTTGACGAAATTAATAGAAAACTCAGTTGCCAACCCTTCTTCTAGTGCATTCCCATTTCCAACAATCGGTGACAGTGTGTGAAAAACCTCGTGTCCCAGTTGAAACAAAGCGCGTTTTTTCTCCAGCATAGCCTCCCTTGTTAGTTGTATGACAACATGTTCTTGGTTTCCGGGAAACCAGATCTGTGGTGCAGGATTATCGCTAAACTCATAACCTAAAATTGTGTAGTCTTTATCACGTGGGCCGATAATAGCTTCGGCTTGTACAATAGCTCTTCCGATAAAAGTTGCTAATGTGTAGGTATACAGACACTCTACTTGATCCTCGCAAGTGGTCGTTTTCACTAGTGACGATAGAATTGGTTGTTGACTTTCGGCAACGCTAGATAAAGAAGTAAGAGTAAATAATAAAGCTGTTAATCTTAAGAAAAAGAGTCGCATTCTGATCACCTGAATTTAAAAAAGTTTAGCCGCCTCTATTGCAGCTTGCGTTCGATTATTGACACCTAATATTCGAAAAATTGCCGTACAGTGTATTTTTACCGTAGGCAAAGCCATATCAAGTTCACGGGCAATTTGTTTATTTGAATGGCCTTGGTGAATCAGATGTAAAACTTCGATTTGGCGTTTTGTTAATCCGCTCTCATCAATTTCGTTATTATTTAACTGGACAGGTAGTTCATTAATTTTTGTATCAACTTCTATTTCAAAGTTGATTGCAGGACAGACTATTTCTCCCTTAAGAATTCTACCAATAACATGGCTAACAGTTCGCCATGTAAAATTAGTCGAGACGCAACCATTAGCACCGCGTGAAACGGTTGTACGAATTTGATCACTTGTTTCAAAATCACCAACAACTAAAATAGGTATATTTGGGAGACCAGCATGAAGTTGTTCAAGAATAGCCCAGCCATCCTTCGTTAAATCCATGTAAAGAACGATCAAATCATAGGCTTCAGATGTTTTTTGCTCAGAGAGAGCAGATTGAAATTTAGTTGCTTCATATACATATGCGTTTTCATCATATTCTTTGATCAAATTACAAAGACTATTACTGAAAAGTGCATACTGACAGATAACAATTGCTTTCATATTTCAGGGTTAAGTTGATTCAAATAGTTTGCTGTTTTCGTAACAGCATGACCTGGGATTGATCCATCAATAAAACCTTCTTCATCGAAAATCTGTGTCAGTTCATTATCATGAATTATCGGAATATGATCTGTTTCTGCGACATCGATCATTCGTTTCAGCATTGCCCCATTTCCTTTACTCAAGATGATTGGTAATTCCATATCAGGTTCGTAACATATCGCTATAGCAACATTCGCATAGTCTGTCACAATCATACGAGTTTGTCTCATCCGTTCATCAAAATCATCGTTCACAACTTCTAAGAACATTGAACGTCTGGCACCTTTGAGCATTGGATCGCCTTCGGAATTTTTATAATCGCGTTTTGCTTCTTCTTTAGTCATTTTTTGACCTTCAAGAAAATAATGTTTTTGTAGTAGAAAATCAAATATGGATAAAAATATTAAAAGGGGTAAGAGTGCCAGAAACATTCTGGTAATCATTATTTCTAACAGCGATAAATAACATTCAAGATCACAGTACTCTGTTTTAGCAGGCAAACTCTTAATGGTCTCGATAATAAGGAAAGATGTGATAATGCCAATGAAAATGATTTTTGCACATGCCAGCAACGTTTCGCCGACACTTTTCAGAGAAAAAATCTGCCCGGCATTACTTACTGGATTTATTCGTTGAATTTCTGGTTTTATAGCAAAAAAAGCAAAGATTACTCCAAATTGGCTAACACTTGAGAGTATTATGGCAATAGTAATGATCACTAACAACGGTAAAATAATAAATTTCAATACGATGGAAAACATATGGATAAGTGCTAATGGAACAGCTTTTTCGAAATCCATTGTATAAAACTGTGAGGGAGATTGGATAATATCAATCAGGTATCCAAGGATATTGTCCCAATGAACATAAAAGTAAAGTGCCGCTATTAGCATTGACGCAGCAGTAACAATTTCTTTACTTTGGGGGACTTGTCCCTTATCACGGGATTCCTCCAGCTTACGTTTGGTCGCTTTTTCGGTTTTCTTACTTTTATCTTCAGCCATTTATGAAGACTCCTTTTCTATTGCAAGATCTTCATCAAGAGATCAGGTAAAAATTCTATCGATAGGATTTTATTTCTAATAAAGACCAAAATAGTACCGAGGTATAAAGCCAATACAAAAAGTACCACAGTACTTTTAATCGGTATAGCGAGCAGGAATACGTTGACCGTTGGGACGAAGCGACCCATTAAACCCATTGAAAGTTCGGTTAGAAACATGATCAAAACAAAGGGAGCTGCCATTAATAGTGCAAGGGCTAGAATGTTATCAAAATGTTGTAGAAGAATAGTAGCAGTCTCTATATTTAATTGAGGGTAATAGGAAGTTACTGGCCAGATGACATAGGTTTGATAGATGACTGTCAACAGGGCGAGGAAGCCACCCACTGAAAAAAATAATACAGCTATGACTTGGGCAAAAAATGATCCTAAAAGTGAAGTTTGCCCACCAATAACAGGAGAAAACAATTGGGCAGTCAGAGCACCACGTTGCAAATCAATTATTTCACCCATTGATGCAACAGCCCAAAAAATGATGGCTGCTACATATCCGATGAGCAATCCCAGAACAGCTTCTTTAACAATCACGAGGATAAACAAAAGTCCATTAACTTCCACGACAGATAATTGTTTTGAAACTACCGGTAAAATTATAACTGATAATATGATCGCAACACCGTTTCTGGCCGTTGTAGAAATGAGTTGACGACGAAAAAAAGGTAGTACCATAAAAATTATCAAAAATCGGGGAAGCGTTACTGTTAAAACTAATAACCAATGCTGTCCTGCAGAAATTATGTCCATGATGTTTAGGTCGTAACGATATGGTTAATGAGTCACTGTTGAGATCATTACGTACATTTGATCTGTAAACAGCATTAACTCGCGGCCCATCCAGTGAGCCGTAAATAGTATTACGATGATAGCCCCGACTAATTTTAGACCGAATGCCAGGGTTTGATCTTGTATCTGCGTCAAAGCCTGAAATAAACCAACTAAAAGTCCAATAACAGTCGCAGCTATTGTAACCGGTAGCGAAAGATATAAAACCAATAGCAGGCTTTGAGAAGCAAAATGAATAATCTGTTCTTCATTCATATCCAATTACCGTGACTAGACATAACTTAAAACCAGGCCATGAATTAAACGTGTCCAACCATCAGCCATAACGAATAATAAAATTTTAAAGGGTAAAGAGATTAATATCGGTGACATCATGATCATCCCCATTGCGAGCAGGATGTTTGCTATTACTATGTCAATAACGATAAAAGGCAGATAGACGAGAAAACCAATCTGAAACGCAGATTTCAATTCGCTTAGGACGAAAGAAGGCATTAATACGAGAATATGTCGGTCATCCATATTGACTGCCTGGTCGTCAGGCCAGAGACGGCTTGTTGTGGAGACAAAAAATTCGCGTTCATCCTTGTCAGAATGGCGAGCAAGAAAATTTTTGATCGGTTCAAGACCACCGCCAATAGCATCATGGAGTTTAGGGTTTTGTAAATCGTTTATTTCTACATTGTGAGATTTGAACGCATCTATAGATGCAACTCCGACGGGAGCCATGATAAACAATGACAAGATTATGGCTAACCCATTAATGGCCATTGTGGGTGGAGCTTGTTGTAAGCCGATAGCGTTACGCAGGATAAACATAACGACAACGATTTTGAGATATGAACTGACCATGATTGCAAGAAACGGTGCAAGAGCCAGGATAGATAATCCGCCTAATAGTAGAAGGGGATTTGGTAATGCATCCATACTTTATTTACCTAAAAATGATTTTAAACGAACTCCTGTTGTGCCTTCGATGTTAACTATTTCACCAATACCTAATAATTGACCATTACTAAAAATATGAACTGACTTATCTATCGGTTTATCTAACGAAAATATATAGCCAGGACTAAGTGCTTTCACTTGAGAAATTGGTAATGAAACACTTCCAAGTTCGAATTCTAACTTAACGTTAATTTCGTCAATAAAATTCAATTCTTGATCTAGACCCTCTTGATAGCGGCGGTTAGGCTTGTTTTCTTTATGTTTGTCTTTTCCAGAGCTCTCTTCTGACATTTCAATATCCTTTTTAAATTGATTTGGTATTTTATCAACAATCAAAATATCCTCTTTCTCGGACGATTCCGAATCTGATTTTTTCAGCTTCAATGTTAAATGGAGACGATCAGAAATCGTCGCCATCACTCTGTTCTCATCTCCAAAAATATCTTGATCGAAAAGAACCACATCACCAGTTTCCAGGCTGTACAACTCTGAAGATGTCAGTATTGATGAACCAATAAGAAGCTGGGTGTTAAGACTAAGTTGTTCAAAATCATTTGTTGATGTGGCCTGATGTTGAAGTAACTGTACTAATTCAGCGGAACTATCGCTATTAACTTTAATTGTTCCTGTCGCAATTTGCCCCGATTCTGATGTCAAATGATAGTATAAAACGTAGGGATCAGAGAAAATATAAGGTTTAGCCAATTGTATTTCCTTTTCGACGGCATCAAACAAGATGGGTTTCTCATCAATAATATTCTCTATCCAGTGAAGAACTGGTGAAAGTAAGACCTTACTCGTAAGTTTTCTTACCACACGAGATCGTGAGCGTAACAAAGGAATGACATCAAGATTATTTTTCTTAATAAATTCGGGCCATTGATTTATCGTGATGATAAAAGTCGAATTACCAGATTTAAGAATAGTGGCGTACTCAGGTTGAGCGGCATTTTCCTCATTTTCTAACGATAAATGTAGTTTATAGTTTTGACCATCAATTTTAATATCCACAGGTGAAGCATAGGCAGAGATTAAATTATTCACCGTCAATACAGACTTATTTATACATGGAAACTCGGCTAAAGTATTCATCTTTAAAATGGACCTCCATCAGAACTCGTGTGATCAAGATCGATGTTAGTACGGAAAATATCTTCCAGCTGAGCTATTTTTTGATCAGCATTGACATGCACCACACCCATTTCAGATTCGATTATGCAATCATCTTTCTCAATACGATGATCAGCTACCACATTAACTTTTCCAGACAAGGATTCTATATCTCTTAATCTAAGTAAGGTTTTATGAGGAATGCTTGGCGAAATTCTAAGTGTGATTTCTCGTGCGTTAGATAATTCAGATAAACTTTGCTGCACTGATTGAACTAAAAATTCATCAGGCTCGTAGTTTGCAACAATTTTCCTAATATTATTCAAGACAACATCAACAATGTCATTCTCTAATTGTTGAACGTAATCAATAGAGTCAGAAACAAGTGATAAAGATTCTGCAAGCGCTTGAGATTTTGCATCCTCTTGTCCTTGAATCAATCCTTTTTTATAGGCAATTTTGCAGATTGTTTCTGCGTAGGCCAGGATATCTTCTGCTTTTTGCTGATTCGAATCATTAGTTTGAACAGACTCAAGTATCTCGTCTACATCATTAGATTTAATTATATTCTTCATGGATCACTCCTTGATCAAGGGTCGAGGTATTTTCAGTTTTTACATGGATTGAATTATGCTCAAAATGATCCGTTAATAACCTTATTAATTCCACACAATTTGATTTCTTATAAGCAGTCATTTGATTTCGATTAGACAAATAAGAAAGACTATTTTTTCCAAGCTTTAATATAAGGCGAGTTACCAGTGCCTTGCTTTCATTGTTGAGCGCTCGACCTAAAACAATTAGTCCATTAGCAAAAACTTGTGTCTTTAATGGCTTTTTCATATCGAATCTAACCTGAGTTAAATTTGGAATTTGGCGACACATAGTCGTTGCTTCATGAATAGCGAAGATATACATATCGGTACCGAGTTGATTTTTAAACTCTATAACATCGCTCTTCATAATCGTTTGTTTTATTTGATCACAAACGGATACTACACCGAGTAACATAACAAACTTTGATAACTCAAGAGGAGATAACAAACTTATTTTTTGTGTAGGAGTCTTAAATTTCAGAAGAGGAGTATCTTTCAATTTAAAATGTTCCAGAACTATTTTTGAGACAGCAACTTCAGCTTCAGTTTTATGGCTAAGGATCCTGAGTTCTTTTCCATCCTTTATGTTTTCCCACCAGCTGTCGTGTAGATACCGGGTGGGTAAAAAGTTCAGAACATAAGACTTATCAAATATTTTCTCAGTCATTACACCCACCTTAGATAGATCCATTAACAGTTTGTCGTACTGACGCCTTTTTCCTTGAGCTTACGGGTGCTTGATTTTTATCATTTACCTTCTTAACAAGTAGGCCAATAATAACCAGCATTACAAGAAAAAATATTACAAACAGGCTAATAATAAAACGAATTGTAGTTGCAGATTCTGTTGGAACACGAACACCTGAAACACTGGTCCAGCGAGACGAGGTTTCATCAGATTCTATTGAGTTAGTTGCAGGCAGAATGACGACAGATATCTTGTCGTACGTTAAACCCTCGATACTTTTCTCAACAATAAATTTGATCTCGGATTTGAAATCTTCAAGATTGCTATTTGCTAAGGATTTAATAAAAACAGAAGCTGAAGATGGCTTTATATCTTCATTAAAAGGATTATTCTCAGGTAAAACGATATGAACTCGTGCGGTGACAACACCATCAATACGTGACAAGGTCTCTTGAACTTCTTGCTTTAAGGCATAGATATATCTAACGCGTTCTTCAATAGGTGAGGAAATCAGCCCTTTTTTGTCAAAAAGATCAGTCACCTTCACAAAAGTTTCTCTTGGAAAGCCCTTTTGTTTCAATAAAGACAACGCAGAAGGGACTTGTGATTTTTCGATATGTATTGAAAGTGTTTTATCTTTCTTATCGACAACCTTGTCTGTACTTACCCCATTACTTAACAGGATTGCCATCATCTGATTTGCATCTTCTTCACTTAAATTAGTGAATAAAGGCTCTTTACACGAACTAAGAACCAACAACAACATGAAAGCAGAAAAAAGCTTGACCAAACACACACGATCTAATTTTGGGGAAGATAGTGATATATAACGACTGTAACATTCCATATTCATAACCGGACTCCTTTCCGACAAGAAGCGCTACATTAACAGAAAAACTGTGAGTGATAACTAGCTACTATAAGAAAATAATGAAAACAAATGTTTCCAGATATTCAGCTTGCAAGTCAAAATTTTGTTGAGGTTTATGTCAATATCTAGTTATATTAATTTAATATCAATAGGTTAACTACCACTTTAATATTTGCGGATCGACTCAGGAGGTAAGCATTTTATAAAATAAACATCAGTCCAAAATACGAATTAATATTGTTAAAAATATATTCTTCTGTGAAAATAGCCACTCAGAACTTACCTAATCCAATAAGAGTGATAATATGGTCGGCAGCGTAGACATTAGTGATTTAACATTAAAGCAGTTACTGCACTTCTATCAAGATGCTGTTACTGCGGGTAATAACCAGCCTTTTAAACAGAGAAGTCAATCAGAAACTAAAATGACTGACCAACAGGATATAAAGAAATTTTCTGAGGCCATGGATAATCCATCTGATACCCAACCCAAGGTTGATCAAAGTCTTGCTAATATTGTGGATGATCTAATTAAAATAATCGGTGAATAACCCTAACTTCAATTTAAATAATAATACAAATGAGAACCTGACAAATTCTCAGGAAGCTTCTAAAACAAGTATAGACTTTGTTTAAAGCGCTGTAATACCAAGGAACTAATCCACAAGAACAATGTCTTTAGCATTTTCTTTCTCCTATAATGACGCCCAGCGGTTTTGTGATAGGAATCTATAACCGTTACGTTAAGGGTAAAACAAAATAAACATTAAGGAGAAATAATATGGGAATTGGAATTGGAGTAGCTATAGCAATGGATTTTATTCAAGGCATAGGAAAGCTTATTCAGAATGCCCAAAATCAAAAAACAGAACAGATGGAAGCGGAGCAGGGGATGCGAAATACGGCTTCTAAGGCGATGGATTCTGTAATGGCAAAGATTGCTGAAGTTAGTGAGGCAATTGGAGGTGTTACAGATCGACAATCAGAACGAGCTGGTAGCTAATTGGGTAACTATTAATAAATCTGAGCTTGAGGCAATCATTCGCTTAAAGATCTGTTAAATCATAAGGTTAATATATTACATTTAGGAATACATAATCAACAAACTAGCAGAAGGCGGACGCCCACGAAGTGATACTCCCCAGCGTATGTTGATACGCTGGGGGTTTGCGTAGCCTGCGCAGTATTTCTTATCCTGAGTTCAGGTTAATTATGAAAACGTTTTGTGGATATTGTGTTTCAAAAAAACTAACAAGCGTACGCAGTTACTGTACTTTTATCAAAATACTGCTCTGTAGGTAACAATCAGCTTTCTTAAACAGGGCCGTCAATCTAGTTAAAGACTAAAACGACTGACCAACAGGATGTAAAGAAATTTCTGAGATCATGGATAGACCCTCTAATATTCAACCCAGGGTTGATCAGGATCTTGCTAATATTGTGGATGATCTAATTAACAATGATCGGTGAACAAGCCTGGTTTCAGTTTAAATATTTAAGGGGCTGACCCAGATAATATAATTTTTTGTATTATCTGAGTATGAGAAAAGTCGATTAAATCAGTATAAACAGAATCGTTGGTTGAACTATTTAATTGCTTGAACAGCGGCCTCATTGGTCAATGAAAATACAAAAGCGGCGGTCTATTATTTTTAGCCGTTACAAGAAGTGATTTATAAGCACCATGACAGGGTCGAACAACCTGAACTCAGGATAAGGAAAAACAGTTTGTCCTATTAATTGAATTGGTTAGTTTTTAGATGTAAGGCTTCGATACGGAGATCCTTCGCAAAAGCTCAGGATGACAGAGTAAAACGGTCATTCTGACGACTTTAGGAGGAAGAATCTCAGGAACGAAGCCTTTAAACTGCTTGTTTTCCATGGACAACAATAGCCAAATTCTTATCCCGGGTTCAGATTACTTAAACGCAATGGGCAAGGTGTTGCAGGCATGACACCTGACGCGAAGGCAAAGATGTTGATGCCGAATATTCGCCGAAAAATCAAGCCAGATAGCTTCGTGTATACGGATTGTTGGAAAAGCTATAATAGACTTTGATGTTTCAAAATTTAAGCACTATCGTATTAATTATAATGAGTTGATTGCTGATAAACAAAATCACATAAAATGAACTTTCATGATGTTAGTTGATCTGAATAAATCAGCAAACAGCACAAATCGATAAATATTCATGAAAGCGCAAACACTATTGAAGGAACTTTTAAGGAATATCACCCCTAATATGTATAAAGCTCGACGCCAAAGTCTTCATGACATAATCAAGTGAGAATCTGACAAATTCTCAGGAAGCTTCGGCTTTAAACCATACAAACAAGCAATACCCACCTAGTGACTATCAGGCTGCTAAGTTAGTTTCTAAACACAAATATAGATCTTTGTTTAACGTACTAATAATACAAAAGTATTAGTCCACAAGAACAATGTTTTTAATATTTTCTTTCTCCTATAATTACGTCCAGAGGTTTGAGAAAGGAATCTAAAACCAATCCTCTTAGAGGTAAAACAACTAAGTAAACATTAAGTGTAGTTAAACATTAGAAAGTTAATATAAAAGGAGAAATAGTATGTTTGGTATTTTTGAAGGTTTAATTCAAGGGCAAGAGCAACGACAGGCACAATCTCTTGCGGCTCAATCTAGAATACAACAGTCGAGTCAAGATCATGAAGCAATGTCATCTATGATGAAATTGGAATTTGATGTGGTAATGGCGACGATTGAAAGATTAGCTTCTGTCGGCGAGAAAGTTGCAAATCTTACAGAAACACAATCACAGCAACTTGCTAACTAATTAAGCAGTTATCGATAGAAATAATTTATAAATTATATATTTAAAAGAAATAGCTAATAAATTAAATTATAAAAATAACTAAATGAATTAAATTAAGGTGCTAACGAAAAAGTTAGCACCTATTTTTTAAATTCAATAAATAATTTCAAGAATTAATCAGGTTAAATAAGAATTAATCAGGTTAAAAAGGAGAAAAAAAATGAACGGAGTAACCGGAGCAGGGCCAGGACCAAGCGTATACAATCTACCCAAAGATGGACAAGGAGGCTTTGCAACCAAACAAGGAGGCTTTGCAACCAAAGAGGGTCGCAACGGACCAGGAATAGGGCCAAATGGGCAAGCTGGATCATTTTACTCAGGCTTTATCCCAGCAGGACAACCAGGAACACCAGGATCACCAGGATCACCAGGACGACCAGGAGTCGGATCACCAGGATCACCAGGACGACCAGGAGTCGGATCACCAGGATTACCAGGACGACCAGGAACACCAGGAACACCAGGAACACCAGGACAACAAGGGGTCGGACCAACAGGAGCACCAGGAGCACCAGGAAACCCAGGATTTGGAAACCCAGGAACCCCTGGTCAGAATGGAAACCCTGGACAGCCAGGTCAGCGAGGACCAACAGGATATGGAAACCCAGGAACCCCTGGACAGAATGGAAACCCTGGAAACCCAGGTCAGCTTGGACCCCAAGGATTCCGAGGAAACCCAGGTCAGCTTGGACCCCAAGGATTCCGAGGAAACCCTGGTCAGAATGGAAACCCTGGACAGCCAGGTCAGCGAGGACCAACAGGATATGGAAACCCAGGAACCCCTGGACAGAATGGAAACCCTGGAAACCCAGGTCAGCTTGGACCCCAAGGATTCCGAGGAAACCCTGGTCAGAATGGAAACCCTGGACAGCCAGGTCAGCTTGGACCCCAAGGATTCCGAGGAACCCCTGGTCAGAATGGAAACCCTGGACAGCCAGGTCAGCGAGGACCAACAGGATATGGAAACCCAGGAACCCCTGGTCAGAATGGAAACCCTGGACAGCCAGGTCAGCGAGGACCAACAGGATATGGAAACCCAGGAACCCCTGGACAGAATGGAAACCCTGGAAACCCAGGTCAGCTTGGACCCCAAGGATTCCGAGGAACCCCTGGTCAGAATGGAAGCCCTGGACAGCCAGGTCAGCGAGGACCAACAGGATATGGAAACCCAGGAACCCCTGGACAGAATGGAAACCCTGGACAGCCAGGTCAGCGAGGAGCAACAGGATACCCTGGTGCTCCTGGTATAGGAACCCCTGGTCGGAATGGAACCCCTGGTCAGCTTGGACCCCAAGGATTCCGAGGAAACCCTGGTCCGCAAGGACGAACAGGATACCCTGGTGCTCCTGGTATAGGAACTCCTGGTCGGGATGGTCAGCCAGGAGCCCAAGGAGCCTCTGGTCGGGATGGTCAGCCAGGAGCCCAAGGAGCCTCTGGTCGGAATGGTCAGCCAGGAGCCCAAGGAGCCTCTGGTCGGGATGGTCAGCCAGGAGCCCAAGGAGCCTCTGGTCGGAATGGTCAGCCAGGAGCCCAAGGAGCCTCTGGTCGGGATGGTCAGCCAGGAGCCCAAGGAGCCTCTGGTCGGGATGGTCAGCCAGGAGCCCAAGGAGCTACAGGTGCTACAGGTGTAGGACAAATAGGTGCTTCAGGCGAAGGTTTCATCGAATGGTTCACTAGAGTGGAGGGTGATCAAAATGGAGATGACGTAATAACTAGAGAAGACGTCAGAATCTGGTTAAGAGGTGATAAAGGTGACACTGGAGCACCTGGAGCAACTGGAGCAACTGGAGCAACTGGAGCAACTGGAGCAACTGGAACACCTGGAGCAACTGGACAAGCCGGAGCGAAAGGTGACAGAGGTGATAGAGGTTACAATGGAGCACCTGGAGCAACTGGACAAGCCGGAGCGAAAGGTGACAGAGGTGATAGAGGTTACAATGGAGCACCTGGAGCAACTGGACAAGCCGGAGCGAAAGGTGACAGAGGTGATAGAGGTTACAATGGAGCACCTGGAGCAACTGGACAAGCCGGAGCGAAAGGTGACAGAGGTGATAGAGGTTACAATGGAGCACCTGGAGCAACTGGACAAGCCGGAGCGAAAGGTGACAGAGGTGATAGAGGTTACAATGGAGCACCTGGAGCAACTGGACAAGCCGGAGCGAAAGGTGACAGAGGTGATAGAGGTTACAATGGAGCAACTGGAGCAACTGGAGCACCTGGAGCACCTGGAGCAACTGGACAAGCCGGAGCGAAAGGTGACAGAGGTGATAGAGGTTACAATGGAGCACCTGGACGAGATGGTGAGCGAGGTGAGCGAGGTGAGCGAGGTAGGAATGGCTACAATGGTCGAGATGGTCAGCCTGGTAGGAATGGCGGACATGGCGGATATGGCCCAGTAGGTCGTCCGGGACCAAGTGGTCCGAGTCCAAGTGGTCCGTATCCAAGTGGTCCGAACCCAAGTGGTCCGAGACCAAGTGGTCCGAACCCAAGTGGTCCAGGTACAAGCCCAACACGCCCGACAAGCCCGAGCCCAGCATGTGCAAATGATAATGGTAGGTTTAGTCAGCAGCTGGAACAGCTTACACAACTTCTTAGCCGACTCACTGAATTACTCAGTAGTTTCTCAGGTGGCGGGAATGGCGGGAAAGGTGGTGGTTACCCAAGCACAGGTGGTGGTTACCCAGGATCAGCAGGACCAGCAGGATCGCCAGGTGAAAGAGGTTACCCAGGATCAGCAGGACCAGTAGGACCAGTAGGACCGCGAGGTTACAATGGTATGGACGGTAGGGACGGCATGATAGGACCACCGGGACCAGCAGGACCACCGGGACCAGCAGGACCAGCAGGACCAGCAGGACCAGCAGGATCGCAAGGTGAAAGGGGTTACCCAGGACCAGCAGGACCAGCAGGATCGCAAGGTGAAAGGGGTTACCCAGGACCAGCAGGACCAGCAGGATCGAAAGGTGGCGGTGGTGGCTACTCTCATAGCACGGGGAGATCATCAACATTTGATACAATAAATAATGTACTGAGAACCTTGGCGCCTATTTCGAATGTGATCGAAGGTTTGATCAATGCGTTCAGCGGCGGTGGCTCGCGGTCTCATAGTGGGGGTGGTTATTAAGCTCAATGTTCCAACAGCTTAAACTTATGTTTAGGTCAATAAATGAGGAGGAAAGGTTTCCTTTCCTCCTCAAGCATTGAAAAAGTAGAGCTGATAGTAAAAGTAACAAAAGGATTTTTTGCGTCGCATACGTAGTCGTTATTTTGATTACGAGGGAAACTTGATATCCTGATAAAAAGAAAGCGGCTTCGGTACAGACAAAGATTTTTTGATTTGTACTGAAGCCACATTCTCAAGTAGTAGGTGCAGTATTTAATTTTTAATGAGTGGAACAGTGAGTATTGTAAACTGTTAATGAAAGGGACTTAGAAGTAGTAAACGACTTAGGAGTATAAACAATGACTGAAAACTCTAATCTTGGTGATTTAACTCTGAAACAGCTTTTACAGCTGTATAAGGTGCCTGCACCTGCAAGAGGTGAAGGGGAGTTAGAAGGAAACGTTCCTGCAAGTCAGCAGCAGGAAGATATTGATAAGTTTTCTTCTATAACATCTGATAGATCGGTTGGTTCTTCTCTAGACGATAAAATTGATCAAAATCTTGTGCGCATTGTTGATAACTTGATCAAAAGTATTGGTTCATAACTCTCTGTAGTTATACAGCCACTTTCCGGTTTCTTTTTAGATCTTCGTTTTTGCTAACAAAATCTATCCTGGTTTTCATCAGCCAATCATAACCACAAACCACAGATAACTAACTCTTTCTTGTAAATCTTATAATATTTCGTCGGTCACGTTTACTTGGTCGTCCTGATGTCGACGGTCTAAGTACAGATTCAGCTTTCAGTTGTTCCACCAGTTTTTCTCTGCAAGAAATACTTTGATCGGATTCTTTATAAAGTTGTGCTGCCTGACTCGCAGGGCCGCGATGCTTTGACAGTGCTTTGACGGAAACTTCGTAAATGAAAGCTCCTTTTCGGATTTTAAGCTGATCATCTATGTTGATGTTTTTTGAAGGTTTAGCACGTAATCCGTTAATGTCAATTTTCCCACCTTTAATAGCATCTGAGGCAAGATTGCGTGTTTTGAAAAAACGTGCAGCCCACAACCATTTGTCTATTCGTAACTCATTGATTTTAATGTTTTTATTGTTTTTCATGGAATGATCTTTATATTGGTTTATTAGCCGCATTTTAGTCATCTGATTTTATGGATCAAATTATGCCTGCTTTTATAAGTACTTTCAGAGTCAATTGCTTGTCATTGCGATGGCAAAACTTGACTAAGTTCATGTTCTGTATAGACAAGGTCATATGGCATGGTGATTGCTACCCATGTGTAACTATAACTAATGAGGACAACAAGATGGCTGACGAAGATAAGGATGAAGGATCTGAAGAGGGGAATGGCGGTAGCAAGAAAAAGCTAATCATTTTAATTGTTGCTGCATTGGTTTTAATTGGCGGCGGCGTAGGCGGTGTGATGATGTTCATGGGTGGTGGTGAAGAAGTCGCAGATGGTGAAGAAGGCGCTGTTGAAGAGACAGAAGAACCAAAGAATATTGTGTATTTACCCTTTGCAAAGCCATTGGTTGTTAATTTTCAAGCTGCTGATGGCAAGACCCGGTTTTTAAAAACAGAAGTTACTTTAATGGCTGAAGACGAAGCGCGGATTGACGACATCAAGAAGCATCTTCCAAAGATCCAACATGTTGTTAACCTGGTTTTTAGCAGGCAAGTGTTTGAAGAGCTTGGAACACCTGAAGGTAAAGAAAAAATGCGTATGGAAGCACTTCAAGAAATCAAAAGCATACTTAAAAAGCCGATGGGTGACGATAACGTTGACGATATTTTATATACCAATTTTGTTACTCAATAATTAATTATTAAGGACTAAAAGGACGTTGTAAGGAAAGTCATATGGCCGGTGCAGATATTCTTTCGCAAGATGAGATCGATGCTCTTTTAAATGGGGTCGATGGTGGTGATGTTGAAACTCAGGTAGAAGAAGAGGTTGATGATGGATCGGCTAAGGGTTATGACTTCAATTCGCAGGATCGAATTGTTCGTGGCCGTTTACCCACGCTGGAAATGATCAATGAACGTTTTGCTAGAAATTTCAGGGTCAGTCTATTCAATATTTTGAGACGTTCGCCAGAAATTGTTGTTGAAGGAATCGAAATGATGAAGTTTGGTGAATATATTCATACGTTGTTTATGCCTTCGAATATGAATATGGTGAAAATGAATCCGTTACGCGGAACGACACTTTTTGTCCTTAATCCAAAGTTGGTTTATTCCTTAGTAGATAATTTTTTTGGTGGGGCTGGACGGTTTCATACAAAGATAGAAGGACGAGAGTTTAGTGCAACGGAAATGCGAATTGTTATGAATGTTTTGGATCAAATATTTATAGATATGGGGGAAGCATGGAAGCCTGTAATGGAAATAGATTATCAATATATCAATTCTGAGGTGAATCCACAGTTTGCAAATGTGGTGAGTCCAAGCGAAGTGATGATCATTTCTAATTTCCATGTCGATCTTGATGGTGATGGTGGTTCGTTACAAATAGCCATGCCTTACTCAACAATTGAACCAATTAGAGAAATGCTTGATGCGGGTATTCAAAGTGATGCATCGGATACCGATGAACGCTGGATGATCTCCTTGCGTGAAGAACTATATACCGCACCTCTCGAACTAAGCAGTACTCTAACGAGCAGACATATTAGCTTAAGGGATGTTCTGGCAATGCAAGAAGGCGATATTGTACCAGTAGATATTCCTGATCACGTTATAGCCACTGTTGAAGGAGTCCCTGTTTTAAAAGCACGGTTTGGAGAATCTCGTGGTAATTGCGCATTGAAAGTTGATGAAGTATTTCATGCTGCGCTCTAGCTGTATGTGAGATTGATAAACGTTTAACGGAGCAACATATGACCGATGATGTAGTAGATGAAGAACAGGATGTATCCGCCGATTGGGGTGATGCGCTTGCTGAGCAAGCCGAGGGCGAGGCAGGTGGGGATGCCGATTGGGGTGATGCACTTGCTGAACAAGCTGAAGGTGAGGCTGTGGGTGGAGATGCTGATTGGGGTGATGCGCTAGCAGAACAGGCAGAGTCAGAAGCTGCTGAGGCGAGTCCCGCAGGTTTACAACAACTGACATCTGATGCTGGTGAGGTTGCAGAGGGGAACTTAGAACAAATTCTTGATATTCCAGTTACGCTCGGAGTAGAGATCGGGAGTACCAAAATTGCGATACGAAATTTACTCCAGCTAAATCAAGGTTCGGTTGTTGAACTTGATCGGCTTGCGGGCGAACCATTGGATGTGGTGGTTAATGGGACATTGGTAGCGCATGGAGAAGTTGTGGTTGTAAATGAAAAATTTGGTATTCGATTAACGGATGTTATTAGTGCACAAGAACGGGTTAAAAAACTTAGATAATGAACTATTTAATCAAAACTGTTTACATTGTTGTTAGTTTGTTTATTTCTACAGCCCTTTATGCGGAAGAAGAAAAGGCGATGGTAGAGCCACTTTCTTTTGAAAGCATGATCCAGGTTCTTGCTGGTTTAACGGCAGTTTTAGTTCTGTTTTATGGACTTGTTTTTGTCCTCAAACGTATGGGTAGCTTTCGGACAGGCCAAGGTGGAAAGATGCGTGTTATCGATGGTGTTTCTGTTGGAACACGGGAACGTTTATTACTCGTACAAGTGGGTGAAAAGCAAGCTCTGGTCGGTGTCTCTGCAAACGGTATTTCACCGATTACTGTTTTTGATCAAGAAGTGATCACAGCTGAAGAGATAGCTGAAAACAGTTTTGCTAATCAATTGCAGCAACAAGTGAAAAGTCGTCTGAATCCGCGGGCAACACAAGCACAAAAGCCAGATCAGAATCATTCCCAAAAATCGTCATGAAAAGAATATTTTTGTTCTTATTCGTTGTCTTTTTTTCAACGTCAGCGTTTTCTGCTGGAGGGCTTGAGGCGCTAACCATCACGACTAATGAAAATGGTAGTCAAAGTTATAGCTTAACTTTGCAAGTGTTAATACTGATGACGGTGATGACACTGTTACCAGCGATATTTTTGATGATGACTTCTTTTACTCGCATTATCATCGTACTGGCTATTCTTCGTCAGGCACTGGGTACTGCACAAACACCTTCCAGTCAGGTATTGATTGGCATTGCGCTTTTTCTTACTTTTTTCATCATGTCACCTGTTCTTGATAAAATTTACGAAAGTGCAGTAACACCCTATCTCAATGAAGAAATGGTGTTGCAAGATGCGTTGCTTGAAGCGAGTATGCCTTTACGTGAGTTTATGATGGCGCAGACACGAGAAGCCGATCTGAATATGTTTTCCGGTATTGCAGGCGCTAATGAATTTGCACAACCAGGCGATGTTCCTTTATCGATATTAGTCCCTTCATTTTTAACCAGCGAATTAAAGACAGCATTTCAAATTGGTTTTTTGATTTTTATCCCCTTTGTGATCATCGATATGGTTGTCGCCAGTGTTTTGATGTCAATGGGGATGGTGATGTTATCACCATTGATCATTTCTTTGCCATTTAAGATTATGTTGTTCGTTGTTGTTGACGGATGGGTCATGATCGTCGGATCTTTAGCATCGAGTTTCTATGTATGACGCCTGAGTTTGTATTAACCATTGGTCACAATGCGTTAGAAGTAACAACGACTGTAATGTTGATTATGTTACTCCCCGCACTCGCAGTTGGTTTACTGGTGAGTATTTTCCAAGCTGCAACTCAAATTAATGAGCAAACCTTAAGCTTTATCCCTAAGTTATTGGTAACGATGGTTGTATTATCAATTGCAGGACCAACAATACTCAGGTTGTTTATGGATTTTTTCAAATATATTTTTGAACTTGTTCCAATGATTGTTGGAGGTTAATCGATTTTTTCATGACGGTCACTGACACGGAACTTTTGTTAATGATCGAATCTTGGTTATGGCCTTTTTTCCGCATTGCCGGATTATTAATGACCGCACCAATAATCGGTACTCGGATGGTGCCGGTCACTTTAAGACTCATCCTTGCCGTGGGTATTTCCATTATCGCTGCACCGTCTATTCCGGCGATTGAGTACGTAGCGCTTTCTTCTCCTGAAGGATTTATGACCACCATCCAACAAATTTTTATTGGTGTAGGGTTAGGCTTGGTTATCAGACTTATTTTTGTGGTATTGGAAGTTGGTGGGCAAATAATTGCACAACAAATGGGGTTGGGTTTTGCCGCTCTGATTGATCCAACAAGTGGTCGACAAGTGCCTGTTGTTAGTCAGTTTTATGTCATTCTCGCAACATTAATGTTCTTTAGTCTGAATGGACATTTGATCATGATCCAGATTGTTGTTGACAGTTTTCATACGCTACCGGTTGGTGTTGATGGTTATACACGTGAGGATACCTGGGGGGTAGCGGTCTGGGGTGGATGGTTAATATCCAGTGCAGTTTTGGTTGCATTACCAGCGATTACAGCAATGATGATCGTTAACCTTTCTTTTGGTGTTATGACGCGTGCTTCACCGCAACTTAACATTTTTGCCGTTGGTTTTCCGATGATGATGATAATGGGGGTGTTTATTATTTCTATCACACTCTCCAATATGCAACATCATATTGTTGAACTTTTTGAGCAAGCTTTTCTTCACGCAAAAACACTTGCACGAATTGAACCCTAACGAATATGGCGGAAGATAGCGGGCAGGACAAAACCGAAGAGGCCACTCCCAAACGCAAGGAGGAGGCGCGAAAAGAAGGCGATATTCCTCGCTCAGCAGATTTGACAACAATGTTGATGTTGATGGCTGCCTCTATTTCGTTAATCACGTTGGGTACAGGGGTATTGGAAGGTGTCTCTGGCGTTATGAAATCGTTCTTTATGCGTGCGGCTGATGTGAACATCGCAGTTCATGAACTACCGGGTATTTTTTTGGATGCAGTACATCAGATGATCCGCATAATGATTCCTTTCGTGTCTGTCATGGTTTTAGTCGCCATCGTAGCGCCTTTACTGATGAGCGGTTGGAACTTTAGCGGCAAAGCACTGAAATTCAAATTTAGCAAAATGGATCCCATAAAAGGTCTTGGACGTGTTTTTGGGCCAAATAGCTTGATCGAAATGTTCAAAACCATTTTAAAGTTCTTAGTTCTTGGTGGTGTGGCTTTTTATTTGATCTATAGCCAGATGATGGAAATTATAGCGGTCGGGATGGCGGATCTTAAGAGTAGTTTAGGGCAGGTTGCCGATCTCGTTGTTTGGACATTTCTGCTAGTCAGTTCAGCAACCTTGTTAATCGTATTCGTTGATGTTCCACAACAACTCTGGCGGCACAGCAAAAAGTTGAAGATGTCACTTGAGGACATCAAAAAAGAACATAAAGATACCGAAGGGATGCCAGAGGTTAAAGCAAGGATCCGCCAAAAACAACAAGAGCTAGCGCAACGGCGAATGATGGAAGAAGTGCCCAAAGCGGATGTGATTGTGACCAACCCGACTCATTATTCTGTTGCACTCAAATACGATACAGAAAAAATGGGTGCACCAACCGTTGTTGCAAAAGGTGCGGATGAAATAGCCTTTAAAATTCGTGAAATTGGCCGTGGAAATCAAATTCCTATCCTTGAAACACCACCGTTGGCACGGGCTTTGTATTATAGCACTAAGATAAATCAGGAAATTCCAGCTGGATTGTATAAAGCGGTAGCACAAGTACTGGCCTATGTCTTCCAACTTAAAGCAAATCCAAATACCGATCAGAGTAAACCGGTATCAGAGGATCTCCCGATACCCGATGAATTAAAAAGGTAGAAACAGGTAAACATGGCAGAATCATTAGGTTTAAGTGGATTTAAGGACGTCAACCGATTAGGCCTGGGTGTTCCGATATTGTTGTTGTCGATGTTGGCAATGATGATATTGCCGTTACCAACGTTTTTTCTTGATCTACTTTTCACCTTTAATATATCGCTTTCCTTGGTTATCTTGTTGGCCGTTATTTACAGCAAACGGCCACTGGATTTTGGTGTTTTTCCAACTATATTGTTGGTTTCAACCCTATTACGGCTCAGTTTAAACATTGCATCTACTCGTGTTGTGCTCCTTCATGGTAAAGAAGGATCTGGCGCAGCGGGTAAGGTCATCGAAGCTTTTGGTGATTTTGTTGTTGGTGGAAACTACACGGTTGGTTTTGTTGTATTCGCAATTTTAGTCATTATTAATTTTGTTGTGGTGACAAAAGGGGCGGGCAGAATATCGGAAGTAACGGCTCGATTTACATTAGATGCAATGCCAGGTAAGCAGATGGCAATTGATGCTGATCTGAATGCTGGTGTTATTGAACAGGAAGAAGCGCGTTTACGACGACAAGAAGTTACCCAGGAAGCAGATTTTTATGGTTCGATGGATGGTGCCAGCAAATTTGTGAAGGGCGATGCAATTGCCGGTATTATTATTCTGGTGATTAACCTGCTTGGAGGGTTAGTTATCGGAACGTTGCAATACGACATGAGTATCGCGGATGCGGCTCGTGTTTTTACCCTGCTGACAATTGGTGATGGATTGGTGGCTCAAATTCCATCACTGCTCCTTTCCTCAGCAACAGCCATCATGGTCACTCGTGTTTCCACCGAACAGGATATGGGTGACGAAATTGTTGGACAACTTTTTGCTGAGCCTAAAACACTTGCAGTATCAGGTGGTGTGATTGGCTTGATGGGTCTTATCCCAGGTATGCCGAATCTTGTTTTCCTGGTACTCGCTGGCGCTGCTGGCGCTGGTGCCTGGTATCTGAACGAAAACAACAAAAAGCAGCAGGCACTCGCGGTCGTAAAACCGCCACCGCCACCGCCACCGCCAGAGAATACAGAACTGAGTTGGGATGATGTTATCCCAATTGATGCTATTGGTCTGGAAGTAGGTTATCGCTTGATTCCGCTTGTCGATAAGGTTCAAGGTGGTGAATTGTTAGGGCGTTTGAAAGGCGTACGTAAAAAGCTTTCTCAGGAATTGGGATTTTTGATCCCACCTGTCCATATTCGTGACAATCTGGATCTGGGCCCTTCGTCTTATCGGATTAGTTTAATGGGAGCGACTTTGAATGAATCTGATATTCATGTTGATAAAGAGCTCGCGATCAATCCAGGTCAGGTCTATGGCGAAATAGAGGGTCTTCCCGGACATGATCCTGTTTTTAATCTTGAAGCTTACTGGATCGATTCACCACAGCGTGATCAGGCACAGTCTTTAGGTTATACGGTGGTTGATTCAAGCACCGTTGTTGCTACCCATCTTAGTCAAACCTTGCAAGATCATGCACATGAATTATTAGGTCACGATGAAGTGCAGCAATTACTCGATCGCTTAGCTGAAACATCACCAAAACTGGTTGAAGATTTAGTACCGAAAGTGTTGTCACTAGGTGTCATTGTCAAGGTATTACAAAACCTGTTAAGGGAACAGATCCCTATTCGGGATATGCGTTCGGTCATAGAAGTGCTTTCTGAATTTGCACCACAAAGTCAGGATCCCGTCGCACTGACAGTCGCTGTTCGGATTGCTCTGGGTCGAATGATCGTCCAGCAGATCAACGGTATGAATGATGATCTTCCTGTCATCACACTTGATGGAACGCTGGAACAGATATTGCAACAGTCAGTAAAAGCGATGAGCGAAGGTGGAATTGCACTTGAACCTGGGTTAGCTAGTCAGATGTTGCAGTCACTTAAAGATCTAAGTGATCAGCAAGAACAGGCAGGCCAGCCTGCCGTGTTATTGGTACCAGACAATCTCAGAGAGTTTCTTGCGAGATTTATCAAACACAGTGTACCCGGCATGAATGTACTTGCATTCAGTGAGATACCAGAAAGCAAGCAGATCACGATTATTGCCAGTGTGGGTGGGCAATAAAACAGATTGAAAGTAAAGGATAAGGAATCGAAATTAAAAGGATTAGTAAATAGATGATGATTAATATGATAAACAGTAAAAGGAGGCGCAGTACATGAATGTTAGCCGCCATGTGGCCAAGGATATGCGATCAGCGCTGGCAATGGTTCGAGAACTGCACGGACCAGATGCTGTTATTTTGTCAAATAAAAAAGTCCCTGAGGGTATCGAAATTACCGCAGCGATAGATTATGAAGAGTCTTTGCTGGAAACGTCTGGCCAAGAACCTGAGAAATATACTTTCCCAGATATTGATTCAAGCTTACCGCAACAAGTTGATAGAAAGGCAGATCTTGTTCAGTCTCAGGCACCTTCATTGACCAGAAAGCCGAAGTTTGAATATACCCCAGCACCTAGAGAACAGCGCCAGAATGTTGAGTTCCAAAAGAACAAACCTGAACAAACTCGGTTTGAAGAATCAGATGAAGAACTGGATTTTACTGTAGAGCTTTCTGGTGCAGTCGAAAGTAAACAATCTTCTGGTAAGCAATTGGGCGCACCGCCTCATACTCATGAAGACACCCATGAAAAAGAACAATCTCAAAAAAGTGATCTGCAAGAGCATGATCAAAATGATTCTGATAAACAAAGTTCAAATAACGATAATGTGGACAAGGTGGCGGAAGTCGTCTGGACGCAAGATTCTTTACTAAATGATATGCGTCAGGAACTTCACTCTCTGAAGTCATTAGTAGAAACACAGATATCTGGTTTTGCCTGGGGTGAAATGAGTCGTCAGGCTCCTGTCCGTGCAGGCGTACTTCGAAAATTAGTTGCCCTAGGTCTAACGCCAACGGTTGCAAGAGACCTGTCTAATCGCATTCGAGAAGATTTGGGACATCGTAAAGCATGGTATATGGCTTTAGCTATGTTTGCTCGTCAGTTACCCATTGATGGCGACACTATTTTGACAGATGGTGGCATTATTGCATTGGTTGGGCCGGCAGGCGTCGGTAAAACGACATTGATTGCAAAATTAGCCGTTCAATATGCAGCACGTCACGGTAGAAAGAATGTTGCCTTAATAACGACAGATTCGCAGCGTTTCGGTGCTTTTGATCAACTCCGAAATCTAGGGAGTGTTTTACAAATCCCTGTTCGTGCTGTCGATTCTGGTGAAGAACTAGGTGCCGCCTTAGATGGGTTTATGGAAAAACCACTAATATTGATCGATACCGCAGGATTGAGTTATAGAGATCAAAAACTCGCAGAAGAACTTCAGTCTATTAAAGCGAGCACTTCTATGTTGAAGGCGTACATGGTGTTGTCAGCCACGACACAAGCTGATGCTATAGAACAAATGATTACGGCCTTTAGTCCAGTGAATCTCAGTGGTTGCATGATTACTAAGGTTGATGAATCAACCTCATTAGGTTCAGTTTTATCTTCTATTGTAGAACATAAATTACCTGTGGCTTATTACAGTGAAGGACAGAAAATACCCGATGACCTAATAATTGCACGTGTTCAGGATCTGGTTGGCAAGGCAGTTTCTATATCAAAAAGCATGAATGCTTTTGACCGGAATGAAGACGTAATGATGGAACAAATATTGAAAGGAGAAATGCTATGAACATAGTTGATATTTCTCCAAGAACAACGACAAATTCAGTGAGTCGGTATGACAGTAACGAGACGACACGTGTCATTGCTGTAACAAGTGGTAAAGGGGGTGTTGGTAAAACAACTGTTTCTATTAATATGGCGCTTGCGCTGGCTGAGAAAGGAAAACGTGTCATGTTAATGGATGCCGATCTTGGACTTGCTAATATTGATGTGATGTTGGGATTACGTCCAACAATAAACATGTCACATGTATTAAAAGGGGAATGTGATCTTGAGGACATTATCCTTTCAGGCCCACGGGGAATAAAAGTTTTGCCTGCATCGTCAGGTATCAAGCAGATGGTAGATCTGTCAGAACGAGAGCAAGCTGGAATTATCAATGCATTTAGTTCTTTGTCAAAACAAGCCGATGTTTTAATCATTGATACCGCAGCCGGGATCAATTCCAGTACGGTAAAATTTTGTACTGCTGCACAAGAAGTTTTATTGGTGGTTTGTAATGAACCTGCATCGATCACTGATGCTTATGCAACTATCAAAGTTTTGAATCAGGAACACAATATAAATAGATTCAGAATCCTCGCCAATATGGCACAAAACACCGTCGAAGGCGCACGTATTTTTCAGAAATTGGTCGAGGTTACTGAGCAATTCCTGAACGTATCACTCGATCTGGTTGGTACGATTCCATACGACATTAATTCACGGAAAGTGGTTCAACAACGAAAAGCAATCTTTGATGTTCTACCAGGATCCGGTGCAGCACGCGCTTTTAAGAAACTGGCAGATAGAACTGATAAGTGGTCTATACCGAAGAAAGCTAATGGTAATTTACAATTTTTTGTTGAGCAATTAGTTCACGTGGAATCTAAACAAAAACAGGTGCAATTATGAGTCAAGTGGTGGCCTACAAGAAGACAGCCGAAAGGGAGGACGTCCCTGCCAGTAATAACCTGATAGAAGAGCATGGTTTATTAGTAAAGCGCATAGCCTATCATTTGATGACGCGTTTACCGGCAAGTGTTCAAGTTGATGATTTGATTCAATCTGGAATGATTGGGTTATTAGAAGCATCAAGAAATTATGATGCGTCCCAAGGCGCCAGTTTTGAAACCTATGCCGGGATCCGAATCCGAGGTTCGATGTTAGACGAGATTCGAAAAGGCGATTGGGCACCAAGATCATTACACCGAAAAGTGCGGGAATTAACTAAAGCTATCAACGAGGTTGAAGCAAAAACTGGAGAAGATGCGAAAGATGCAGATGTGGCTGAGCATATGCAAATAACGCTGGATGAGTATTACCAGATTTTACAGCATGCAAGTGGTCACCGGATGTTTAGTTTTGAGGATTTAGTCAGTGGTGAAGAAGGTTTTTCTGAAAGTCTTGTTGACAATATAGAAACGCCATCAGAACAGGTTGAGAAGGGGAAATTTAAAGAAGCTTTAACAAAAGCTATTTCGACTTTACCTGACAGGGAACGATTGGTGATGTCGCTTTATTACGAAGAAGAATTGAATTTACGAGAAACAGGGGAAGTACTCGGTGTCAGTGAATCAAGGGTCTGTCAAATTCATTCACGAGCCTTGGTGAGACTAAAAGCAAGAATGCAAGATTGGGTCAACTTAATATGAAAAGTGTGGAGATATATTGTGGATAAAAACATGAAAATTCTGATCGTGGATGATTTCTCCACCATGAGAAGAATCATAAAAAACTTACTACGAGATCTAGGTTTCACCAATACTGATGAAGCAGATGATGGTCAAACAGCGTTACCAAAATTGGAAGCGGGAGGGTTTGATTTTCTAGTAACGGATTGGAACATGCCTGGAATGCAGGGAATTGATTTGCTTAAAGCGTGTAGGGCAAATCCTGATCTAAAAGATCTTCCTGTCTTGATGGTAACAGCCGAGTCGAAGCGTGAACAAATCGTGGAAGCAGCGCAAGCGGGTGTTAATGGTTACGTTGTAAAACCATTTACTGCAGGAACCTTGAAAGAGAAAATCGATAAGATTTTTGAACGAATTGATGCGCCAGCATAAGTAGCTCAATACCGAAAAAAAGATCTAATTATTTTAGATTTAGATAACAGGAGACGATTGTGACTGAAGCAACACGACTAGATTTAGCAAATGATTTTATTGATGCAATTCAAGATGGAAATGAAGAGCAAGCAGACGAAATACTAACGATGATCGCTGCTGAGCGTGAGTCACGTTTATTTGCAGAAGTCGGGAAACTGACACGTGAGTTGCATGACTCACTTACAAACGTTCGATCCGAATCTGATCTCGCGAGTATTGCTGAAAATGAAATTCCTGATGCCACTGAGCGGTTAAATTTTGTTATCGAAAAAACAGAAGATGCTGCCAATAGAACCATGGATGCTGTTGAGGAAGTATTACCCGTCTCAGAGACGATCCGTACTCGATCTGCACAGTTAAAAGAAGATTGGTCGCGATTTCAACGCCGCGAAATGGATGTTGAAGAATTTAAAAATATGGGCGATGAGTTGGTTGATTTCCTTGAGGAATTAACAGATAACTCAGACATCATCCACACAGGGCTCAATAACATACTTGTTGCACAAGATTATCAAGATATAACCGGTCAGGTAATTCGAAAAGTAATCGAAGTCGTACAAACGGTAGAAACCTCATTAGTCGGTTTGATTAGAGCAACGGGTGTACATGCAGGACCGAAAAAAGAGGTTAGTGCTATTGAGGCGGAAGGCCCGCAAATGAATGCCGATAAGAAAGCGAATGTAGTAAATGGACAAGACGAAGTAGACGATCTGCTTTCCAGTCTTGGATTTTAAAGTCTGAAACGAATAGAAAAACTAATGACTGTTTTCCATTGAGAAGATGAAAACAAATCGAGAAATATTATGGCTATCGATCTAGAAGATGAAATTGTACAAGACTTTCTTGTAGAAGCAGGTGAAATCCTGGAGACCTTAAATGAGCAGGCAGTTGATCTGGAAACGTCACCAGATGATTCAGATCTACTCAATGCGGTTTTTAGAGGATTCCACACTATCAAAGGTGGTGGGGGCTTCCTGGCGCTAGATAATCTAGTGCACGTAGCTCATAAATGTGAAGATATTTTTGATTTGCTTCGACAAGGCGAGAGAAAGATCGATGCCGATTTGATGGATGTTGTACTGAATGTGCTTGATGTCTTGAACGATATGTTTGATGAGATACGTAGTGGTGAAGATCCTACTGCGGCCCCAGGTGAATTAATGGGCAAGCTTAATATATTGGCCGATAAAGACGGTGTTCTCAATGCTGAGAGTGCTGCACCAGCGGTTGAAGCATCTGCTGCACAAACGACACCTTCAGAAGATATTTCCGAGGAAGAGTTTGATGAACTAGTAGACGCTTTGTCTGGAAAAGAAGATAAACCAATAACAAAAACCGAGGCCAAAGAAGGTGATATTACGGAAGAAGAATTTGATCAACTTTTGGATGAACTTCATGGCCCTAGTGGTGCACCGACGCCATCAGCAGATGGAACGCCAAAAGATAAACCAATCACTAAAGCAGAAGTTAAAGAGGGTGACATTACGGAAGAAGAATTTGATCAACTATTGGATGAATTGCATGGTAAGGGAAAACCTGATTTATCTGCTGCTAAACCAGAAGAAGAAAAGCCTCAGATAGAATCTGAATCTCCTAAGGAACCAGAAGTAAAAAAAGCATCATCTCCTGAATCGGTTAAAAAAGAAGCTGAAACAAAACCTAAAGCAAAAAAAACACCGCCCACAGGGGAAACTACAGTACGAGTAGAAACCAGTACATTAGACAGTATTATGAATCTGGTGGGTGAGTTGGTGTTGATCAGAAATCGGATGTCAAATCTTGAGGAAACAATCGGCGACGAAGAGATGACGAAGACTGCCGCATCGTTGGATGTCATTACGTCAGATCTACAAACTGTTGTTCTCAAAACAAGAATGCAGCCGATCAAAAAAATCTTCGGCAAATTCCCACGTGTAGTTCGAGATTTGGCGAGAAGCTTAGGACGAGAAATTAATCTCGAAATGTTTGGTGAAGATACCGATCTGGATAAGAACCTTGTCGAGGCCTTAGCTGATCCACTTGTGCATCTTGTGCGAAATGCAGTTGATCATGGTATCGAGATGCCAGATGTGCGTGAGTCGAATGGTAAGAATAGACAAGGCACATTGAAGCTGGGAGCAAAGCAGGAAGGCGATCATGTCTTGATCACAATTTCTGACGATGGCGCAGGTATGGATCCTGAAGTGTTACGAGCTAAAGCAGTAGAGAAAGGCATGATGGATGCTGATGCAGCTGCTCGTCTGGATGACCGAGAATGTTATGAATTAATTTTCTCCGCTGGATTTTCCACTAAAGTTGAGATTTCTGATGTTTCTGGCCGTGGTGTTGGAATGGATGTGGTGAAAACTCGTATTAGTCAACTGAACGGGATTGTCGAGATAGATTCCAAGTTTGGTGAAGGAACAATGCTGTCGATTAAATTGCCTCTGACATTAGCCATTATGCCAACATTAATGGTCATGCTTGGAGAACAGATATTTGCCCTTCCACTGGTCAGTGTTAAAGAAATCATGGACTTTAACATGAGTGAAACGAATGTCGTTGATGGTCAAAATGTACTTGTGGTGCGAGGTAGAGCGCTGCCAATATTTAATTTGAGTCATTGGTTAGTTAATAGCGCTGTTTTTGGGGAAACAAGCAAAGAACCAGGACATGTTGTTATCGTTAATGTAGGTACGCAACAGGTTGGGCTACTGGTGGATGATCTGATTGGACAAGAAGAGGTTGTTATTAAACCGCTTGGATCAAATCTGCAAGGTACACATGGATTAGCCGGTGCCACCATCACGGGTGATGGTCGTATCGCATTGATTCTTGATCTTCCTAGCTTGATTGGACATTACGCAAGTCGATATAACTAAAATAGACAGTAATAAAACAAAATGAGTATTCGTGTTCTCGTCGTTGACGACTCCATATTTTACCAGCACCGATTAAGGGAAGTGCTGGACGCTCATCCTTCATTGGAAGTCGTGGGTGTTGCTAAAGATGGACAACAGGCAGTAGAAAAGACAAAGTCGTTAAAGCCGGACGTAATCACGATGGATATTGAAATGCCCGTTATGGATGGTATTTCAGCCGTGAAAGAAATTATGCGCGATCGTCCGACGCCAGTGTTAATGATCTCGGCGGCGACTAAGCAAGGCGCCAATGCAACATTTGAGGCTATGGACGCGGGTGCTCTGGATTACTTGACCAAAGACTTTTACGAGATTACAGGAGATCGTGAGGCCGCTGGTAATAAAATATGTAATAAAGTTATTCAAATTGCGAAGAATAAACTAACACCAGTGAAGGTAAGTGAATTTGATCGCCAGCAACTAAATAAAACCCACTTTGATGATTATGAAATTCTTGTTATTGGTGCATCAACAGGTGGACCCGTAGCGGTTCAAAAAGTACTCAAAGGTATTCCCAAAAATTTTCCATTACCTATTCTGGTCGCTCAGCATATGCCAGAGACTTTTACACCGATGTTTTCTGAGCGCTTAGACCAAATCTGTGATGTTTCAGTTAAAGAAGCAGAGGATGGGGATGTTTTGTTTCCTGGTTGTGTTTACATCGCACCCGGCGGTAAACAGACGACAGTGAAAACAAAATGCCAACAGAATTTATTGCAGATCGAAGAAGGCGATCTCTCGTTAGTTTACAAACCTTCTATTGATAAAACGTTTGAATCTCTTGCTGACATTTATCGAGGAAAAGTATTGGCACTCGTTTTAACAGGAATGGGTTCTGATGGTTGTGAAGGTGCCCGAAAATTAAAGCAAGCTGGTTCAAAAATTTGGGCGCAAGATGAAGAAAGCTCGGTCGTCTATGGTATGCCAATGGCGGTCGCAAAGGCCGGATTAACAGATCAAATTATGTCGATAGCTGCTTTTGAGAAATTTTTTTCAGATGAGAAACTTCTCAGCAAACGCGTAGTTGAGGGAATATAAGCATGGATTTTTTAACACTGATCGGAATATTCATTGCCTTTGGAGCCATTCTACTTGGACAATTTCTTGAAGGTGGCCATCTTAGTACCTTAATTAATGGACCAGCTTTTCTGATTGTCTCAGGCGGTACGCTAGGTGCCATCATGATTCAGTCACCTTTACATATATTTATACGTTCAATGAAGATGTTGCCCTGGCTATTTAAAACACCAGAAAATCCGATGCAAGAATCTTTAAATAAATTGCTGCGTTGGAGTAACGTTGCGCGCCGGGAAGGTTTGTTAGGGTTAGAAAAACTTGCTCAAAATGAACAGGATCTTTTTTCTCGAAAAGGATTACAACTATTAGTTGATGGTAACGAACCAGAGGCTGTCCGTAAGACCATGGAATTAGAAATAATCGCAATGGAAGATCGTGATCTTCAGGCCGCAAAAGTATTTGAAGGTATGGGAGGTTATGCTCCCACAATTGGAATAATCGGTGCGGTTATGGGTTTGATCCATGTGATGGGAAACCTTTCTGACCCAAGTAAATTAGGTGGTGGTATTGCGGTTGCATTTGTAGCGACGATCTATGGCGTTGGAATTGCCAATCTTTTTTTGTTACCTACAGCAAGTAAACTCAAAAGTATTGTACGTGATCGCTCACGACATCAGGATATGTTAACTGAAGGATTAATTGCGATTGCAGAAGGTGAAAACCCACAAGTAATTGCATTGCGACTTGAGGCCTTTCTGAATTAATTCAGAATTGATCAGATGCCCAGTCGTCGTTACGAAGAAGAGCATGAAAACCACGAACGTTGGTTGGTTTCTTATGCAGATTTTATTACCTTGCTGTTTGCATTCTTTGTCGTTATGTATTCGGTTTCTTCTGTGAACGAAGGTAAATTCCGGGTTTTATCCTCATCAATGGAAGACGCTTTTAATGAACAACCTCTACGCGGTTTCGAACCGATTCAAATAGGCGAGATCCTTCGCACGCTTGATCCTGAAAAACAGCTCCGTACCGGCGAGGGTATTTTGCCGGATTACGAACCCAAAACAGATTATGAATCTCCTAACGAAGGTCAAGATGAAATCCCGGAAGGTTACGAGGCGGCTGAAAAAATTGTCGAAGATCTAAAAGGTGCTGTAGAGAAACTGGAAGATGCTGGGTTTAAAGTTGATCTAAATGAAAAATGGGTTGAGGTCAGTATGAGTAGTGAAGTGTTATTCACTAGTGGCCGCGCCAAACTTTCTAAAGAGGCTGTACCTGTACTCAATGAATTGGTAGATGTGCTTAATGAGTTTAAAAACCCATTGCGAGTAGAAGGTTTCACTGATGATCGTCCGATCAGAACATCGGTATTTCCATCAAACTGGGAGTTGTCTGCAGCGCGTGCAGCAAGTGTTGTTAGCCATTTCACACAACAAAATGTTGATCCAAAACGTATGGCTGCTGTTGGTTATGGCGAACATAGACCTGTTGCTGAAAATTCAACGACTGAGGGACGAAGTGCAAATCGACGCATCGTAATTAAGATCTCAACAGACGCTTCTGAACTTCAGGCGGATGCAGAAATAAATAGTGTTGAGAAGAATGAACTAGGAAGCAAATTTCTACATACGATTGAGTTCCCAGGGCCAGAAGGTTTTGAACTATGAAGGTCTGGACAGTTGCGAATCAAAAAGGTGGAGTAGGTAAAACCACAACAGCCGTTTCAATGGCGGGCTTACTTGCCACCAAAGGATATGAAACGTTAATGATCGATCTCGATCCTCATGGTTCTATGAGCAGTTATTTTGGTCAAGATCCCGATACATTGGAAGACAGTGTTTATTCTCTATTTCAAGCAGCGGCGAATAAGACCCGCATTTCCCCTGCATCAGTTCTGCTAAGGACAAAAGTACCTAAACTTAGTTTATTACCGGCTTCTACATCGCTTGTATCACTTGATCGACAGTTTGGATCGCACGGTGGAATGGGTATGGTGATTAAAAATGCGCTTGCTCGTTGGGGGAATCATTTCGATCATGTGATTATTGATTGTCCACCGATGTTAGGTGTTTTATTGATCAATGCACTCGCTGTCTGTGATCGTGTTTTAGTGCCGGTACAAACGGAGTTCTTGGCGATCAAAGGGCTGGAAAGAATAAATCATACATTTGATATGGTTAGGCAAGCACATAAATTACCTTTTGAGGAATTAGTTATTCCAACAATGTTTGATCGAAGAACCCGTGCCTCACATGACAGTTTGAAATTTCTTCAAGAAAACCATGCAGAAACTCTTTGGGAAATGGTGATCCCAGTCGATACAAATTTCAGGGAAGCGAGTAGGGCTGGTTTGCCATTACCGATAATGAAACCAAAATCTCGCGGTTCCCTGGCTTACCAAGCATTATTGGATGATTTACTGGAAAGAGAACTAGACACGGTGGAAAGTACACTATGAGTGAAGTAGTAAAGCAAGAAGTAAAAGTACTCGATCAAACTGAAGTACTTGGTTTGTATCTTGATGCGCTATTCAGAGAACATCCAGAGCACACTGTTGAAGAAAAGAAAATTGAAGTAGACGTTTCTGTAAAAGAGGACGAACAAGCACTAGTTGATGAACTAAAACCTGAACCAATCATTCTCTCTGATGGACAACCAGAATGGGCACAGAAGGCTTTCCAAACCTTATTTATTGACATAGACGGAATGAATATCGCGCTACCAATGGAAGCGATGAGTGGTATCAGAGTGTATCCAGATCAATTAAATCAAATACCTAATTCAGCTCCTTGGATTGAAGGAACCTTCAATCTTCGTGGCACAAATATTCAAGTGGTTAATGCACGTCGCCTTTTTTTATTAACAAACAATCGTGCGCTAGATCCTGAAGAAGATCTCAAGAAGCCCGAATTTATCGTGCAAATTGGTGATGGTCGATGGGGGCTTGCTTGTCATAGTGCCGATCGTGCTTTGATGATTGAGCCTGATCAAGTTCGTTGGAGTGGCGCAGTAAGACGCCGCCCGTGGTTACTAGGCATGATTAAAGAACATCTCTGCGCTTTGCTGGATGGTGACGAATTTATTAAATACTTGGATGAGGGTGCTAAACCACTCGAAGAATTGGCATAAACAATGCTTGAGATTTGTATATGAGCTTAAAAAAATCGCGAGTTGCAATAATAAAGAACAGGATAAAATAATTATGAACGCATTATCTGAAGTAGTAGAAGATCCAGTCATCCAGTGGGTAACCTTTCGTCTGGACGGTGAGACATACGGTATTAATGTTATGCAAGTACAAGAAGTTCTTCGTATGACAGAAGTTGCTCCTGTTCCTGGTGCACCAGATTATGTTGTCGGGATTATTAATTTACGCGGTAATGTTGTTACCGTCATCGATACACGGAAACGTTTTGGTTTAATGCCAAAAGATCCAGATGATGCTACGCGTATTGTGATTATTGAGTCTGATAGTAATATTGTTGGAATTTTAGTTGATAGCGTTGCCGAGGTCGTTAATTTACGCGGTTCGCAAATTGAAACGGCACCTAATGTAGGTAATGAAGAAAGCTCGAAGTACATTCAAGGTGTGTTTAGTCGTGAAGAAGATATTCTGATCCTTGTAGATTTGAATAAGTTTCTTAGCGATGAGGAATGGAGCGATGTAGCTTCTTTCTAGGTTCCTGTTAAGGGAGGTTGAGATGGTGATTAGCACAATTAAGCCTTTTCCTGTATTACCTGTGATCCCTGTTCGTCATAAAGAGAATAGGGAAGAGCGGCAGCAGCAGAAAAAAGATCCAAAAGATGACAAAAATAATCGTCAAGAACAATATGACCAGTCAAATAGTAACAACGGTCATATTGACACGTCTGCTTAATCAGCACTTATGTGTGAAAGCTAACATATGATGAACACTTTTCTTTTTATAGGTTTGATTATATGTATGGTAATTTGCGCCTACTTAGGATGGCAAATATTTCAACTAAAGAGGACCATAAGTCAAAGAGAAAAGTCCTATCACTTCATGCATCAAGATTTACATGGTTTGATCTTATGCATGCGTGGCATAACTCAACGTTTTGAGAAACAACAAAAACAGCTAAGAAGTGTCACTATCCGTCAGAACGATATCCAAGCAATGAATACTAATGACTCAAATTACGAACAAGCAATTCTTCTGATGGATAAAGGTGCCACTATTGAAGAGTTGATTGAGACTTGCGGGTTGTCAAAAGGCGAAGCTGAATTGATGAATCGTATCAACAATATTACATTTGAAGAGCCTGTCGGTGAGATAGGATTGCGCTAGCTTAAAAACTGGTTTACCCTTCACGGCCTTGTCGATGTCAGGCAAGATTTACAGAAATAATCAGCGGGAGAGGTGGCCGAGTGGCTGAAGGCGCGCGCTTGGAAAGTGTGTATACGGTTAATCCCGTATCGAGGGTTCGAATCCCTCTCTCTCCGCCATACATTACTGTCAAAACAATTATGAGATGATGTTTGACGTTCAAAGTACCCGAAGTAAGGTGAGCTATTCTAAGTTGATCACAGTTTAACTTTAGGTTTCTAGAGAATTCTTGATCAAAAATTCCTTTTGTAATTTTGAAAGTTTTTTGATCGCAGATTCTCTTTTGAGAGCGAATGAGCGTGATTCAACCATCTCCGAATAGACGAGTTTCACCGGTTGTCTGCTACGTGTGTATTTAGCAGCTCCTTTGCCATTATGTTCACCAACGCGACGTTCAACGTCGGTCGCAATGCCTGTGTATAGACTTTGATCACAACAACAGACGATGTAAACGTACCAGTTTTGATTCTGGCTCATTTTGTTCTCGGCTCAATTTCTAGTAATTACGCGATCAATTACCGCCGCACCAACACTGTCACCCCACACATTGATCGACGTTCTGAAGCGATCTAAAAACCAGTCCACCGCCAATAATAAACCGATCCCTTCTAATGGTAGATTGACTGCAGATAAAACGATCACCATTGTCACAAGTCCCGCTTCAGGGATTCCAGCAGCACCGATCGCAGCCAGCGTTGCGGTAACAAAAATGATCGCCTGCTGACTAATACTCATATCAATACCATAAGCCTGTGCAATAAACATAACCGCGGCAGATTCATATAAAGCCGTACCATCCATATTAATCGTCGCACCGAGTGGGATTACAAATCGGGTGGCGCGAGGGTCAATCCCATTTTCACGCGTACATTCCATCGTCAGCGGAATCGTTGCTGATGAACTGGCCGTACCAAAAGCAGTCAATAGTGCACGACCCATACCTGTTAAATAAGCAAGGCCGCGCCCAGCGAAAAGCCATAATATTGTTAACAACACAATGAAGTGTAAGGTCAAACCCGTTAATACCGTAACCAGATGCCAACCGACTGCTTGAATCTCTTGCAAGAAGGCTTCACCGCCGCCAGCCATACCTAAACGTGCGGCGATTAAAGCGAAAATACCGAAAGGCGCGAAATACATGATCCAGATAACGACCTTCATCATCGCTTCGTTAAGACCATCAAAAAATGCGATCACAGGTTTACCTTTCTCACCGACAGTCGTTAATGCCGCAGCGAACAATAAACAGAAGAAGATGATCGGTAATAATTGATTTGATCGACCGGCTTCGATCAGGTTTGGCTTAACCAGGGAAGTAATAATGTGAGAAAACCCCATATCCTCTTTACTAGAGACTTTTTCAGGGATAGTCTGACTCAGTTCAGTCATCCCGACACCGGGTTGGATCAAATTCACTACTAACAACCCGATCAAAACAGCGATGGCGGTAGTGGAAGCGTAATAAAGTACCGTAATGCCACCAATACGCCCCAGCTTTCGCACATCACCCAGAGAACAAACACCGCTGATTACCGCCGCGACAATCAAAGGCACAATCACCAGTTTCAACGCATGTAAAAACAGATCGCCCATCCACTTTATTTGGACCATAGACTCACCCCAGATCCAACCAGAAGTGACGCCTGCGATCACACCGATGACAATAGCGATTAGAAGAATGATGGCGTGTTTATGTGGCATGTTTTGTACCCGAGGGCTTTGTAGGTTGGATTAGACTAGCGTATTCCGACATAGATTGGAATTTATTGGGTTACGTTAGCTTATCTAATCAGAAGCTTTACCTTAGCGTCAAACCGCTTGTTTAATAAAATAGTCACTTTTCTTTTGAGCAACATCTTTTGGAGAGTATATTTTTAAGTGTCGTCTTTTTTTACCTTTACCTTCTAAAACAGAATTTGTATCGGTAAAATTAGCACCATTACTGAACTCGATTGAAATATGTTCTTTAATAAATATAGACTCCACCGATCAAGTCTTTAAGACAAACTAAAAACTAAGCCTCCATATTTAATATCTTCAATTACCGCTTCATTTTCTTTAAGGAATAGTTCACGTATCGAAATGACTATTTCATATTGATTTTTAGACATAGATTCAATGTCTAAAAGAAAATCATTTATCTTTTTGTTGCTTGATATATTCATAGGGTCGAGTGATCAGGTTTTAGGGATTAGTAGTTTGGTGATTTATTGAATTATTCTAGACTAAGCCAGACTACGAAACTATTTATTGCGATATTTTCCTATAAATGAATTCTTTGAGATATGCTCAGAGGTGTATTCTGTTGGTAACTGAGAATAACCTACTAAGTTAAACTCATTTTCTAAGATATTGAGAATATTTTTACCATCATTAACCCAGCCAATATTGGATGGAATTGCAGAAGAAATATTGTTCAAAATATAAAAATAACCGCCTGGTTTCAGAATCTTCTTAATTAGCCGGATTTCTTCTTCCACATTTGGACAATGCTGTAAAACCCAAATCGACACACAGGCATCAACTTTCAATCCACTATCAGCAAATCGATTAATGATCAGCGGAGCAACCGAACTAAACTTCTCGCTGGAAACATACTTAACCGACAATTCCCGCATAGATTGGCTTATATCAAGGCCTAAAACATTGCAGTGGCTCTCTGTTATAAGCGCCTCAGAAATTCGACCTATTCCACAACCAAAATCAAGGACAAGAGAATTTTCATCAGGATGGATAAACGAACAAATATCTTTTGCTAAAAAAGGTGTTTCCGTCTCCCACCTTTCTTTTGTCGTACTGCCTTCCGGCGTCAATATAATACTTTTTGCTTCAGATTCGTTCTGAATATCAAATACTTGCGGGTTGTATATAGCTTCCATAGTGGATCTCGATATTAAACCTATCTAAAAATACGTTTGGTTGGTGGTATATCAAGAACAGGCAAAAGGCTTGCCAGGAATACGATGTATAAGTGTGCGGAAATTTGTTGGGTTAAGCTACGGAACTAATCTACTCTGATTAGCTTATTAATTTCGTCTGAAAGATCACTGATTACTTTTTTTACAGTAAAACCAATGTTTACGTCTAACGCATTTTCATCAACTCTTGTCGTATGTGTGATGAGTATAGGGGTTCCCAGAGTTTCTACATATAGAGTACATGTGATGTCCGACTGTTTAAGATATTTAGTTGTTCCAACATCCATATCCTCAAAAATAGATGAAACAATCATTGCCGGGAAAGTACCAAGATACATATTTAAAATCGTTTCGTGCATTTCATTGCTTTTGACTTTTTGTGCTCTTTTTAGGTCAGTTTTATTTGATGTAACGATGAATTTATTTAGTTGAACATTAATGTGTTCATGCTCGTTATTCAGCTTTGCCGCAAGTTGCTCTTTTAGAATCATCGGCAATGGTTTGTTGAAGTTTGAGTCTGAATAAAGCTTGTGTGACTCAGGAGGTTTTAGCTCAGTATATTCTGAGCGCTTATCAATTACAGAAATTGTGTCATTTATATTTGGAAGAGCTTTAACGACTATGAGACTGTTTCCAGCATTACATGCTGTGAGCAAAACTAGAATTGTTAAAGAGAGAAGTGTTTTCCCCATTTTTATTTTTGAAGTCCTTAGTGAAGATATAGTAGGTCGGATTAGCGTAGCGTAATCCGACGTAGAACGGTAATTTGTTGGATTACGCTACGCTAATCCAACCTACCGAACTAACCTACGAAACTTATTATTTAGGAGACCAAGTATCAGTTTCTTTTTGTGCATTATTTAATTCAAGATTTGAGAGTTTTAGAGCTGATTCAGCTAGACAATCTGCAGCTGATGCTTCAATGTTTCTTGAGCTATTTTCAATATATTTTTGAGCTCGTGAGCACCAAATATAAGCATGATAAAAATCTTTTTCTCCTAATTCTCCTAAGCCATACATTAGAGCTAAATTTATCATAGCTTCTGCCCAACCAAGATCTGCAGATTTCCTATATAGCGTGAATGCTTTTTGTTTGTCGGAATCAACACCAAGTCCAAGATCATACAGATAAGCTAAATTATTTATGGCTAAAGCATGATTTTCACTTGCCGCTTTTTCATACCAGATCAGAGCATTAGTATAAGCTTTTTCTTCTTGATAGATACTTCCTAAGCTATTTTGAGCTTCAGTATGACCATTTTCAGCAGCGAGGGAATACCATTTTTTAGCGAGAGATCTATTTGGGTTTACAGGAAAGCCTGTATCGTATGCTGTGCCTAGTTCAAACTGAGCTTCTACATTTCCTGAATTTGCTTGTTCAGTCAAGGTAGCAATTTTAGGTGATAATGAAGCTGTACAACTTACTAATAAAATAGCTAAGGTTGTGCTCATCACTAAAAAAAGGTTTCGCATTTTTTTTACCATTATAAAATCCAACAAGGTCGGATTAGCTCAGCGTAATCCGACATAAATTACTCTTTATCTCAAACCAATCCTAAAATACTATACCCACAATCCACATAAGTGATCTCGCCGGTAATCCCAGCAGCCAGATCAGAGCTCATAAAGGCCGCCGCATTACCAACGTCATCAATGGTGACATTACGGCGTAGCGGGGCATTTTCTTCAACGGCATTCAGGAAACCACGCAATCCAGAAATACCGGATGCGGCGAGGGTTTTGATCGGGCCAGCGGAAATGCCGTTGACGCGGATCCCTTCTGGGCCGACATTGGATGCCATATAGCGCACATTTGCTTCCAGACTCGCTTTGGCTAGCCCCATGACATTGTAGTTGGGCATCGCTCGCATCGCGCCGATGTAGCTCAGGGTCAGCATCGAGGCATTTCGCCCTTGCATCATCGGTCGAGCATGATTACCCAATGCGGTGAAGCTGTATGAGCTGATGTCATGCGCCATTTTGAAACCTTCGCGGGTGACACTGTTCATGTAGTCATCTGCCAGTTCTTCGCGTGGTGCGAAGGCCACGGCGTGGATCAGAATGTCTAAATGATCCCATTCTTTTTTTAGATTAGTGAAAACTGCTTCAATTTCATCATCGCTGGCGACATCGCAGGGCAGGGTGATGTTGGAGTCCATTTCTGCGGCAAATTTTTCTACACGTCCTTGAAGTTTTTCATTTTGATAGGTGAAAGCTAGATTTGCGCCTTCACGATGCATGGCTTTTGCAATACCATAAGCGATTGAACGGTTGCTGGCGACGCCAACGATTAATGCATTTTTTCCTTCAAGAAACCCCATGTTTGAATCCTCTTTATTGTTGTTTGGGTATATAATCTTCAGTCTACATTTGGATTTTATAAGAAACTGGATGCGCCGGCGACTCTCTTTATTGTTTATTTTTCTGATCTGTAGCGGATGTTCTGAGCCGCCGTGGAATAACCCGTATCCTGCCAGTCAGGATCAGGCTTCGATTTTGTACGATCATTTTAAAGAGCGGCCTAAGCATTTAGATCCCGTTCGTGCTTATTCTTCGAATGAATATGTATTCCTTGGGCAGATCTACGAAGCGCCTTTGCAATATCATTTCCTCAAACGACCTTATGAGCTGACGACGTTAACCGCGACAGAGATGCCTAAGGTGGTTTATTTTGATCAGGATGGAAATGTATTACCTGACGATGCGTTGGTTGATCAGATAGCCTGGAGCAAGTATTTGATCACCATCCAGCCGGGTATTCAGTATCAACCACACCCGGCATTCGCGAAAGATCAGCAAAATCAATATCTCTATCATTCGAATGTTGATCTGGATGGTATTCATACCTTGAGTGATTTTCCTGAAGCGAGCACGCGAGAACTAACTGCTGCAGATTATATTTATCAAATTAAGCGGATGGCTAATCCTGCCACCCATTCACCGATTGCGGGTTTGATGTCGGAATATATTGTCGGCTTGAGTGAATTGTCTGCACAAATTACTAAGGAGTATCCTGCAGAAGAAAAAGCCTTTGTCGATCTAAAAAAATATTCCATCAGTGGTGTTCGTGAGATTGATCGATATAGCTATGAGATCAAATTAAAAGGCAAGTATCCGCAGTTTATTTACTGGTTATCGATGTACTTTTTCTCGCCGATGCCATGGGAAGCAGATCTGTTTTATTCGCAGCCGGGTATGGATGATAAAAATATTTCATTGAACTGGTATCCGGTAGGTACTGGCCCATATATGTTGACTGAGAACAATCCAAATCGACGCATGGTGTTGTCGCGTAATCCTAATTTCCATGGTGAAACTTATCCTACAGAGGGTGAAAGTAGTGATCGTGAGACTGAGCTTCTCATCGACGCGGGTAAAGAAATACCTTTTATTGATCAGGCAATTTATTCGTTAGAAAAAGAGTCGATTCCATCTTGGAGTAAATTTCAGCAAGGTTATTATGATACGTCGGGTGTTTCATCTGATAGCTTTGATCAAGCCGTTCAGTTTGGTGCTCAGGGTGATGCCTCACTTACCGAAGAGATGAAGAAAAAAGACATGAAATTGCTCACTGCGGTGACAACGTCAACGTATTACACCGGATTTAATATGTTGGATGAGATTGTCGGTGGTGATTCAGAGCGTGCGCGAAAATTGCGTCAAGCCATCTCAATTGCGGTTGATTTTGAGGAATACATTTCGATTTTTTTCAATGGCCGTGGGGTGCCAGCGCAAGGGCCGATCCCGCAAGGGATTTTCGGAGTGAAAGAAGCTGAAGAAGGAATTAATCCGATTGTTTACAACTGGCAAAATGACGCACCGAAACGGAAGTCAATTGAGGTAGCAAAACAATTGATGATTGAGGCCGGTTATCCGCAAGGTCGGGATGAAAAAACTGGTAAGCAGTTGATACTTTTTTTTGACACTACGGGTGGCGGGCCGGGTAGTAAAGCACTGTTAAATTGGTTAGAAAAACAATTTAAAAAGTTGGGTGTTCAACTTGTGATCCGGGCAACAGACTATAATCGGTTTCAGGAGAAAATGCTAAAAGGAACCGCGCAGATTTATCAGTGGGGTTGGAATGCCGACTACCCTGATCCGGAAAATTTTATGTTCTTGCTGTATGGGCCAAATGGTAAAGCAAAACACAAAGGTGAGAATGCATCTAACTATTCAAGTCCTGAATTTGATGGGCTGTTTGAAAAAATGAAAAACATGGAAAATGGATCAGAAAGACAAGCTGTGATCGATGAGATGGTGACGATCTTAAGAGAGGATTCGCCATGGTTATGGGGTTGGCATCCGGTGGCTTTTTCATTGCATCATGGATGGTATAAAAATGCTAAGCCCAACTTGATGGCAAATAACACGCTTAAATATAAACGTATCGATCCTGTCACTCGAACAGAAAAACGTCAACAATGGAACCCACCTGTTTTGTGGCCATTGAAATGGGTACTCGCGCTGTTTTTATTATTCCTAATCCCTGCGATTGTTATCATGCGGCGTAAGCAGAGGCGGACCGCTTTATGATGGCTTATATTTTTCGACGAATTCTTTATGCGGTCCCTATTTTAATCGGTGTGAATGTGCTGACGTTTGTATTATTTTTTGTCGTGAATTCGCCTGACGATATGGCACGTATGCAACTGGGTGCGAAGCGGGTGCCAGACGCAGCAGTTGAATCCTGGAAAGCTGAGCGAGGTTATGATCAACCCTTATTAATAAATGCAGAAGAGAAAGGCTTGGATCAGGTTACAGAGACGATCTTTTTTCAAAAATCTGTAAGTTTATTCTTATTCGATTTTGGTCGATCAGATAGCGGTCGAGATATCAGTTATGACATTAAACAACGAATGTGGCCGAGCTTAGCAATCGCGATCCCAAGTTTGATCGTTGGCTTATTAGTTAATATAAGTCTGGCACTATTGATCGCATTTTTCCGGGGAACTTATCTCGATTTTACCGGTGTGGTTTTGTGCGTAATTTTAATGTCAATTTCCGGGCTGTTTTATATTATTGGTGGTCAAGTTTTGATCGGGAAACTGATGAATCTTGTTCCTATCTCAGGATACGATACTGGATTTGAAGCGGTGAAGTTTTTGATCTTACCGGTGTTGGTGGGTTTGATTGGAGGTATTGGATCTGGCACGCGTTGGTACCGAACAATTTTTCTTGAAGAGATCGGCAAAGATTATATTCGCACGGCACGATCAAAAGGTTTATCTGAACGATTGATTATGTTCAAACATGTTTTGAAAAATGCAATGATCCCGATTCTTACCGGGGTTGTTGTTATCTTGCCATTATTATTTATGGGCAGTTTGATCACTGAATCTTTTTTCGGCATTCCTGGTCTTGGAAGCTACACATTAGATGCAATCACCAGTCAAGATTTTGCCATTGTACGATCAATGGTGTTCCTCGGATCAGTTTTATATATTCTAGGATTGTTGTTGACAGATATTTCATACACCCTGGTTGACCCAAGGGTGAGGCTGCAATAATGCCAACCATACTCTGGACCGATGGGCTGATCTTTCTATTGTTATCTATGTTGACCATGTTTGTCTTGCATGTGCGACGATATGAACATTTACGACGACCATGGCGAACAGTTTTACGCAGCCGTGTAGCGATGTCATCAGCAGTTATTCTGTCGATTTATTTAATGATCGGAATCTTAGATTCACTGCATTTTCACCCTAAGCTAGAAAATGTTTCCGGTGATGTAACTGATAGCGAAGAGGTTCAATATTCCACACAGATCAAAAGTGTGTTTGATGTTTTGGTCAGCCATTTACAAGATCGTGATGAGAAAACCTATTCGGCCCCTTTTGTAGCATTTCAATATAGCAAAGAAACTTTAGAGACAGATGATGGAACAACGGTTCGTGATTATCCGCGTTTGAAATTTGGTGGCGCTCATTTGGAGGATCCTGTTAATGGAAGAAATTCCGATATTGTCAGTATCATCTCCAAGTCCACGATCAAATCTTTAATAATATTTTCTTTGCTTTTCTTAGTTATTGTTTGGCGGATTTCACGAAAGAAAAACTGGCTTTTTAGAGATGCCTTAAAAGCGGTGTTAGCAGGTCAAACTGAAACACCGTGGCGAGTGATTTTGATCACTTTAGCTTTAAGTCTTTGGGTGTTGTTGAATGCATGGGATCTGAGTCATTTTTATCATATTTTTGGAACCGACAAAGTAGGGCAAGACGTTTTTTATCAATCGATGAAAAGCATTCGTACTGGTTTGATCATTGGTACGTTGACAACCTTGGTGATGTTACCTTTTGCAGTATTGATGGGGATTTCGGCCGGTTATTTTCGTGGTTGGATCGATGATGTTATTCAGTATATTTATACAACGTTAAATTCTATTCCAGGTGTACTTTTGATCGCCGCTGCAATTCTGATGTTGCAAGTTTATATGGCAAATCATGCGGAAGATTTTACTAGCCTAGCAGCGCGATCAGATATGCGTTTATTGTTTCTTTGTATCATTCTAGGTGTCACCAGTTGGACGGGTTTATGCCGACTGTTACGTGGCGAGACAATGAAGTTACGCGAGGTCGATTATATTCAGGCCGCACAAGCGTTTGGGGTTGGTCACATGACGATTATTTTGCGTCATATTTTACCCAATGTGATGCACCTTATTTTGATCTCGGTGGTTTTGGATTTTAGTGGTTTGGTGTTAGCTGAAGCGGTGTTGTCTTATATTAATATCGGTGTTGACCCAAGCATGAATAGTTGGGGGAATATGATCAATAGTGCGCGTATGGAAATGGCGCGTGAGCCGATCGTCTGGTGGGCATTAGTTGCGGCATTTTCATTTATGTTTGTATTAGTACTGGCCGCAAATTTATTCTCTGATGCGGTTCGAGATGCATTTGATCCGCGGCTGCAGGAGCGAGAATAGATGCAAAAAGTAATGTTGCCGACTGATAAAGAACTGACAATGCGTGTAGTGCCGATGCCAAAGGATACCAATGCAGGTGGCAGTATTTTCGGAGGCTATATTTTCTCGCAGATTGATATTGCCGCAAGTATCCCCGCGGTTCGGCGAGCCAAAGGACGAGTTGCGACAGTTGCAGTAAATTCTATCGAACTACATCAACCTGTTTTTGTGGGCGATGTTCTAAGCCTTTATGCACAAGTTGCAAAAGTGGGTCGAACGTCGGTGACAATAGATGTGGAAGTCTATGCAGAAAGAAATGCGATTGATCCTGAAGTGATCAAAGTGACACAAGCAACTCTGACCTTTGTTGCGCTGGATGAAAATCGTAAACCACGAAAAATACCTCTAGAAGTTGGCTCAGAAGATCCACAACAAAATTCACAAGAAGAATTACAGGAAGGAGCAACTGGATGACAACACCTTTGCTACAGATCTCTAATCTAAAAGTTTGTTTTGGATCGACGCCAGCTGTTGATGAAATTGATCTGATAATTAACAAGGGTGAAACCTTCGTTCTGTTGGGTGAATCTGGTTGTGGAAAGTCAATGTCTGCAATGTGCATTATGCAGTTGTTACCCAATACGGCGAAGATTGAATCCGGACAAATATTGTTAGATGGCGAAGATTTATTAAAATTGCCTGAGTCGGAAATTCGTAACATACGCGGTGGCAAGGTTGGAATGATTTTCCAGGAGCCACAGACATCATTAAATCCGGTGATGACGATTGGTGATCAAATTGCAGAATCTGTTTTATGTCATAGTCGGATGATCAGTAAAAAAGCGGTTCGCACTCGCGTTATACAATTACTTAATGATGTCGGAATTTCCGATGCAGAACGACGATATGCAGAATACCCGCATCAGTTTTCGGGTGGAATGAAACAACGCGTAATGATCGCAATTGCATTAGCGGGTGAGCCTGAATTATTGATCGCGGATGAGCCTTCAACGGCGCTTGATGTGACGATTCAAGCACAGGTTTTAGATCTGCTTTTGAAATTACAAAAAGAACGCGATATGGCGATTCTGTTTATCACACATGATCTTGGTGTCGCAGCAAGAATGGCTGATCATGTCGGAGTGATGTATGCCGGCAAAATTGTTGAAACGGCCGCGCGTGATCAATTCTTCAAAAAGCCTGCACATCCTTATTCGCAAAAGTTATTCGATGCTTTACCGCATAAAATGAAACGAGAGTTAAGCGAAACGGATCATAAAACTGATCAAGAGAATAATGTGTTGTTGGAAGTTAAAAATCTAGATGTTCACTTTCCGATCAAAAAAGGTTTTTTCAGGCGTGTTGTTGGTCAGGTGCGAGCAGTTAATGACGTTTCATTAGTGTTAGAAAAAGGTAAAACCGTGGCAATGGTTGGTGAATCGGGCAGTGGAAAAACAACCTTTGGGAAAGGCGTTTTACAATTGATCAAACCTACCAATGGAACTGTGTTATTTGAAGGTCAAGATCTTACTAACTTGTCGCAGGCTGAATTACGCAAGCATCGCACCGATATCCAGATTGTTTTTCAGGATCCGTATTCTTCAATGAATCCGCGAATGATCGTCAGTGACATTATCGAAGAAGGTATGATGGCACAGGGTATTGGTAAAAATAAACAGGAACGGGTTAGTCGTGTAGGGGAATTACTCGAACAAGTGGGTTTAGAGAAGGCCTTTCGACTTCGCTATCCACATGAATTTTCTGGTGGTCAGCGACAACGAATTTGTATTGCTCGTGCGTTAGCGGTCGATCCTAAATTGATCATTTGTGATGAGCCGACCAGCGCACTGGACGTGTCAGTACAATCGCAGATCCTGATCTTATTAAAAGATCTGCAAAACCGGCTTGGGTTGTCTTATTTATTTATTACCCACAATCTCGGTGTGGTGGAATATATTGCTGATAAAGTCGCGGTGATGTATCAAGGTGAGATTGTTGAGTATGGTGATGTTGCTCAGGTATTATATCAACCACAGCATCCTTACACACAGAAATTATTGTCCGCTGTTTTGACTGTAGATACTGGTACATAAATTTTGCGAGATAGTGGGAAGTATTGCTGAACAAACTGATCTGGCGTAATGTTACCTTCACATTTCTAATACTAATTTTTAATACAAAAATGGATCGATAAGATATGAACCTCGAAAAAGTCATCTTTGGTTTTTTTATAGTCCTGGCATTAACGCTTAACTTTGGTTTTTTCCTCGGGGAGATTGATAACCCGAGCCACCACCCTGTCTATGAATTATTTGCAGTGATCGTAGTTAATTTGATCGCTACAGTATTGAAGTTTGGGGATAGAACTCAAATCGGAGCAGTGTTGTTGGCGACCAGTTTAGTGGCCGATTTACAATTGATTGCCGCCGCAGGACTTTGGGCCTACGGCGTAATGGGATTAGGAGGAATGACACCGGAATTGATGGCAAGTATTGTTTCACTGTCTGGCGGTGCCTTGCTGGCGAACATTGTTTCTGTCGTATTATTGGTGCTTGAAACAATAATGTTGCTACGCTAACCTTTTTGTTCTTATTCTCAAATTCAAATCAGATCTGACATAAAACAAAGACTAATATGAACCGAGTGGTCTGGCTAGTTTTAAGGCGAATGCGCCAGCCATTGTTGGTGCTGATCAGTGTCTACAGTATTTCTATCCTTGGTATGGTTCTGGTGCCTGGTTCCGAACAAAATGGTCAGGCTACACACATGGATTTCTTCCATGCGATCTATTTTGTTAGTTACACTTCAACAACCATTGGTTTTGGCGAAATTCCCATCGCTTTTTCTTATGCACAGCGAATGTGGGCAATGGTTTGCATATATATGAGCGTAGTTGCCTGGCTTTATTCTATTGGTTCGATTCTCACTCTCATTCAGGATAAGGCATTTCGACAAGCAATGGTTGAACGCAGTTTCGCGCGCGGTGTCCGGAAAATAAAAGAACCTTTTTATCTACAATGTGGCTATGGAGAAGCGGGGGCGTTATTAGTTCAGGCGCTTACAAATTACAATATTCGTATGGTTGTGATTGATAAAAGCCAAGATCGTATTAATGAGTTGAGTTTACAAGATCAAAAGTTACCGCTTCATGTCCCAGGTTTATGTGCAGATGCAAAAGTACCTGAGCACTTATTAGAAGCGGGGTTAAAACATCCACTTTGTTCAAGAGTTATAGCACTGACAGACAGTGATCGGATTAATCTCAAAATAGCCCTCACCAGTAAATTGCTTAACCCAAAGCTTAAAGTTGTTGCCAGCGCAAGTAATGCAGAAACCCAGGCAAATATTGCCTCCTTTGGAACCGAAGATATTGTCGATGCATTTGGAATATTTGCGGAAACAATCGCGCTTGCATTACATTCACCTGATCAGTATTTGCTACGAGAATGGTTGTCAGGGATTTCGCATCGTAAATTTATAAAACCACGTGTACCACCAAGAGGAAAATGGATTATTTGTGGTTACGGTCGCCTGGGTCATTTTTTGATCCAACATCTCGAAGATGAAGATTTACCAACTGTCGTTATAGAATCCAACGATCAAATAGAAGCTCCTCCAGAAGGCATGATTATTGGAACGGGAACCGAGGCTCATACTCTGCATGAAGCTGGTGTTGAAGGAGCCGTTGGAATTGTTGCTGGCACGGATGATGACCCGAATAATTTGTCGATTATTATGACGGCACGAGAATTAAACCCTGATCTATTTGTTGTCGCTCGTCAGAATAGAGAATCAAACACGGCGCTGTTTGAGGCACTGGATGCGGATATGATTTTGAACCCTGGGCAGGTGCTTGCTGATAAAATTCGTGGTTTGGTGACGATGCCTAGATTATCCGAGTTTTTTCAATATGTTTCGCAATATGATAATGAATGGGCAAAGGGCTTGTTTAATCGTTTGGATGAATTGATTGGGACTGAGACTAATCCTGATATTTGGGTGGTGAAAATTAATCAAGCCAATGCGCCTGCGCTGCTTGAGATCTTACTTTACGACAATGAAATGATAATTGAACAATTATTAACTCATCCATACAAAAGGGATACTCAACTAAAAGCATATCCACTTTTTTTGATCCGCGGTGAAGAGCATCGGGTTATGCCTTCGGTAAAAACAGCTTTGAAGCCTCTCGATAGAATATTATTTTGTGGTGTTGATCATGCATATCACCGAATGCAATTATTGATTAATGATCGCTATTTGTTAGATCAAGTTGTGTTAGGTCAGGATATTCCTCGTAGTACAGTTTTGCGGTGGGTACTTGAGCACAGTAAATAGGATTGCTGGAGGGCTATCTAGCACTTTCTATTCCAGTAGACTCTTGGATCGGCTACAATCCGTGGCGCATCCTATTGGCTCATCTTAAGGTTCCTTAATTAATAACAACTCTCGTTTATGAAGAATATCCGTAATTTCTCTATTATTGCCCATATTGATCATGGCAAATCGACCTTGGCCGATCGGTTTATTCAAACTTGTGGAGGCCTGGCTGATCGAGAGATGGAAGCACAAGTCCTTGACTCTATGGATTTGGAGCGCGAGCGTGGAATTACGATAAAAGCACAAAGTGTGACCTTAGACTACAAGGCCAAAGACGGTGAAATCTATAAGCTGAATTTTATCGACACACCTGGACACGTTGATTTCACCTATGAAGTTTCGCGATCATTAGCGGCTTGCGAAGGTGCATTATTAGTGGTTGATGCAGCGCAAGGTGTGGAAGCACAAAGTGTTGCAAATTGCCACACGGCGGTAGATCAAGGGTTGGAAGTAGTTCCAGTATTAAACAAGATAGATTTGCCCGCAGCAGAGCCCGAACGTGCGGCACAAGAAATAGAAGATGTCATTGGTATAGATGCAACGGAAGCATTACAGGTCAGTGCAAAATCCGGAATAGGGATTGATGATTTATTGGAAATGATCGTTGATAAAATACCTGCGCCAGTGGGAGATCCAGAAGCACCGCTTAAAGCATTAATTATCGACTCCTGGTTTGATAATTATCTTGGTGTTATCTCTTTAGTCCGGATTGTTGACGGGGTTCTTAAAAAGAACGTGAAGATAAAAATGATGTCGACTGGTCGTGATTGGGGGGTTGATCGCTTAGGAATATTCACACCAAAACGGGTTGAACTAGAGGAGCTAAGAACCGGTGACGTTGGTTGGGTAGTTGCTGGGATCAAAGAAATAGACGGTGCGCCAGTTGGTGATACGATTACTGATGCTGGTAAACCAGCGGCGGAGCCTTTAACAGGGTTTCAGACGATTAAACCAAATGTCTTTGCAGGTTTATATCCAATAGACTCTGGCCAATACGAGGACTTTCGTGAAGCCTTATCTAAACTGCGGTTGAATGATGCCGCGTTGTTTTATGAACCAGAAGTGTCAGAAGCATTAGGGTTTGGTTTCCGTTGTGGTTTCCTTGGCATGCTGCATATGGAGATCATTCAGGAGCGGTTAGAACGTGAGTACGAAATGGAGCTAATCACAACAGCTCCAACGGTTGTGTATCAGGTGTTGATGACTTCTAGTGAAGAAATATACATTGATAACCCGGCAAAACTTCCTCCCCAGAACACTATTGAAGAAATCAGAGAGCCGATGATCCAGGTCGATATACTGGTCCCTCAGGATTATGTTGGTAATGTCATTACGTTATGTGTTGAAAAACGTGGTATGCAAACCAAACTTCAATACCTTGGTAATCAGGTGTCAGTCTCTTATGAGTTACCGATGAGCGAAATGGTGTTGGACTTTTTTGATCGGCTCAAATCAGTCACGCGTGGTTATGCATCGCTGGATTATCATTTTACCCGCTATAACCCAGCGAAGATGGTGAAACTGGATATAATGATCAACGGGGAACAAGTCGACGCGCTTTCCGTCATCGTGCATTTGGAACATTCGCAACGACGAGGACGTGAACTTGCCGCAAAAATGCGTGAGATAATTCCTCGACAAATGTACGAAGTTGCGATACAGGCAACGATTGGATCAAAAATTATTGCACGAGAAAATGTCAAAGCTATGCGCAAAAATGTAACTGCAAAATGTTATGGTGGTGATATTTCCCGAAAACGAAAGTTGTTGGAAAAACAAAAAGCTGGGAAGAAACGAATGAAACAATTTGGATCAATAGAGATCCCACAAGAAGCCTTTATGGCCGTACTGTCAACAGGAAAATAAGTTATGACAATGGATTTTTCAGCACTTTTAGTTTTGCTTACTTTTGTGAGTGGCATTATTTGGCTATTTGATCATTTATTTTTACTACCGCGTCGTAAAGAAAAATTGAATGCTCCCGGTTCTGATATTGATCAAGAGTTAACAGAATCAATTTTAAGGCCTTCAACCCTGGTCGACTATGCACGATCTTTCTTTCCGATTTTTTTGATCGTTTTATTACTACGATCATTTCTGGTTGAGCCATTTCGTATTCCTTCAAATTCTATGATGCCAACATTATTAACCGGTGATTTTATTTTGGTGAATAAGTTTGATTATGGAATAAGACTACCCGTGATCAATAAAAAAATTATTCCTTTTGGTAATCCAGGGCGTGGCGATGTTTTGGTATTCAGATATCCCGAAGATGACAAAACACCGTTTATCAAACGTGTGGTAGGTATTCCTGGTGATCGCATTAGTTATATCGATAAACAACTCACTTTGAATGGGGAGAAAGTCGAGCTGGATAAGATTGGACTCTATCAGGGCGTTGGATCAGGAGTAGGTATGACAGGTGCTAATATTTTACAAGAAAACCTGGATCCTATTATGCATAGTATTTTGACGTCGCCAGATAGGAGTAGTCGTGGTGTGATTGATTTTACTGTGCCTGATGGAGAATATTTTGTGATGGGTGACAACCGAGATAATAGTTTAGATAGTCGATTCTGGGGAACGGTACCTGATGAAAATATTATTGGTCGAGCTTTTAGAATCTGGATGTATTGGGATATGAAAAGTGAAGGTATGGATTGGAATCGAATTGGGAAAAAGATCCAATAGTTAAATCTATAGGTTTATATAAAGAATAGTGGAGAGGGTAATCATGTTAGCAAAGAATAAACAGAAGGGTGTTACTTTTTTAGGTTTCCTGATCGTTTGTGGGTTAATGATATTCTTTGCCTACTTAGGAATGCGTTTATGGCCAGTTTATAATGAAAAGATAAAGATTGACGGTGCGTTGGAGACAGTTGCAGCTCGTCCTGATATTGCGACGCTAAGTAAAAATAAGATCGGAGATTACATTCTTGGATCATTTGCTGTAGAGGATGTAGATCAATTTGCGACATTGAAAGATATGAAAGATGTTTTTTCGGTTAAAAAAATAAAAGGTAAGAAAAAACGCATAGTGAGAATGGCGTATGAAATCCGACGACCACTTTTTTCCAATCTAGACGTTATAATGAAATATGATAAAAGTCTCGAGATTGATGGAACAGGTCGATAGTGTCTGAAAATAGTTTGTCGTATAACAAATTAAAGAAAATATTAAATTATGAATTTAACGATCTGAGTTTGCTTGAAACAGCTTTAACGCACTGCAGTGCAGGTAACCCAAATAACGAGAGGCTTGAGTTTCTTGGTGATGCAATTCTCGGGGCAATTATTGCTGATGAACTTCATCATCGATTTCCCGAAGGTAGTGAGGGTCAAATGACCCGTCTTCGATCGTCCTTAGTAAAAAAACAAACGCTCGCCAAACTTGGAAGAGATCTTGAACTCGGTTCGTATTTGAAGTTGGGCGAAGGAGAGATGAAAACGGGAGGATGGCGTCGTGCATCTATTCTTGAAAATACCATTGAAGCAATAATAGGTGCAGTATATTTGGACAGTGGTTTTGATCGTTGTCGATTATTTGTGAAAGATATTTTTAAAGCATTACTGGGGTCAATCACGCTCGAAGATATTCAAAAAGATCCTAAAACAACTTTGCAAGAATATCTGCAGTCACAAAAAAAGTCTGTTCCAAGTTATGAAGTTTTGTCTTCCACAGGTAAGTCCCATGAGCAAATTTTCACGGTGAGTTGTTCGTGCGAGTTATTACCAGCAGCTATTCAAGCACAAGGTGCTAGTCGTCGAAAGGCAGAGCAAGCTGCTGCCCAGCAAGTGCTCGATTTCATCCAACAACAAAAATCGGACAACTCGTGAATGAACAAGCACAAAAATTCGTATGTGGATCGGTCGCAATTATTGGACGACCCAATGTTGGTAAGTCTACTTTTCTGAATCATTCAATTGGTCAAAAGATCAGTATTACTTCCAGGAAACCCCAGACTACAAGACATCAAATTCTTGGTATAAAAACATCGGATGATTCGCAAATTATTTATGTGGATACACCAGGATTACAGTTGAAACCTGATCGAGCTTTAAACCGTGGTATGAATAAAGAGGTTATGCGGGCGGTATTGGAAGTTGATGCTGTTTTATTTATGGTTGAAGCTGGAAAGTGGACACCTGCCGATGAAAACGCGTCGGTTTTGATCAAGCAAGCAAATGTGAAAATGATTCTTGTGGTCAATAAAATTGACAAAATCAAAAACAAAAAAGATCTTCTGCCTTTTATAAAAAAGATTACCGAAACAATGGACTTTGCCGAGGTGATCCCTACGGCAGCCACGAAAGGTGATAATATTTCTATCGTTGAAGATGCAATAATTAAATGCTTACCCGTTGCAGATCCATGGTTTTCAGAAGATCAAATAACGGATCGTAGCGTACGTTTTTTGGCGGCGGAGATGATCCGGGAAAAATTGACCCGAAAACTAGGCGACGAACTCCCTTATCGACTAAATGTAACTATTGATCAATTTAAAGAAGATGAAACGCTTGCCCATATTCATGCCACTGTTTGGGTAGAAAGTAAGGGACAGAAGAAGATCGTCATTGGTAAAAGTGGTTCTGTACTAAAAGCGGTTGGCGAAGAAGCGCGCTATGACATGCAAACAATGTTGGATAAGAAAGTGTTTTTAGAAACCTGGGTTAAGGTAAAAGAAAAATGGACAGACAATGTAAACGCCCTTAGTCAGTTTGGTCTAAGTAGTGAATAGAAAATAGCGAATAGGAAAACCGTGAAAAGAAAGACAGATAATTATTCAAATGCGCGTTGAACTACATTCGTGTTTTTTGCTGCATAAAAAAGCCTATCGAGAAACAAGTTTGTTATTAGAAGTTTTCTCAAAAAAACATGGCCGTGTTGGTTTGATTTCTAAAGGTGGTGCAAACAAAAAGCTATTGAATCGAAATTTACAGTCATTCACACCCTTACAGATGTCTTGGTCAGGTCGAGGGGAATTGGGAAATCTAAATAATGCTGAACCTGAAGGGATACCCTTATTGCTTACTGGTGATAAATTATTCCTTGGATATTATCTTAATGAATTGTTGATCAGATTGTTGCATCGATATGATCCACATCCTCAGTTGTTTAACATTTACCACCTTGCCCTTGCTCAATTAGTTGACACAAGCTGCATGGAATCTACATTACGATTATTTGAGAAAAGAATGCTGGAGCAACTGGGCTACGGATTAATTCTTGAACATGAAACAAGCTCAGGAACACAAATTGCTCCAGATGCTATTTATGATTATATTTCAGGAAATGGTCCACGATTGATCAATTCAGCAGGTGTTAAGACAAGTGGTGTGAAGATAACTGGAGAGACAATACTGTTACTCCAATCAGAGGCTTTACTAAAAAGTAAAGAGCATCGCGCTGAAGCAAAACGTCTTATGCGTTATTTACTCTCCCCGTTACTAGGTGATAAACCCCTGAAGACGAAAAAAATTTTTGAAACAATGAAGTTAAATGAGGTAATACAATGAGAGAAAGCAAATTACTTACGATCGCTTTAGCCAGTGTTTTTATGGCAAGTTGTAGTGAAGACCAAAATGATCAGGCGAAAAATATGGTTGAGAAGACAGCCACACCTGTAATTGAACAAGTAGAAAATATGACAGAACAAAATAGCGCGGGAATGACTAATGAAGTGAAAGAAACCGCTGCAAAGCTTATGGAAAAAGCTGAAGTCAAAGAGGTGGAAACACCAGCCACGAAAACAGAAATGGCAAAAACTGAAGTAGCTTCTCCTAAGGAAGAACCAGTCAGTCAATCACCTGTTACAGAGCCTCAAACCCACATAGTAAAAGCTGCTGTAACCCAGTTTCGACCATTGGTTGTTTTCGCTCAGCCAGGAGATACTATTGTTTGGCAGAATATGAACGGTCATGACACGCGATCCATGAATGGCATGGTTCCGGAAGGTGCTGAAGGATGGCAATCAAAATTGGGCGAGATCTTCAGCGTGACATTAGATAAAGAAGGTGCTTATCTTTACAAATGTACTCCACATGCTTCGCTAGGAATGATGGGTGCGATAATTGTTGGCAACTCGGATAATCTTGAGACAATTAAAACAGGTGTAGATTCAAGTGGAGAACCGAAAGGAATGGTGAAACGTGTGATCAGAAAAGTCGAAAAAGAGTTGGTTAAATAACTATTAAATCAGGTAGGTAGCGTACTTTCAAGCATTCAGGAATCATTCATGAGAGATGCTGTATTATTTGTTACCACGGTAGTCAGCCGAATTGCTAATCGGTCAGTTTCTTGACACGGTGCTGCTGAGAGATAAACTATGCACCGCTAGGATCTTTGAGAATGGGCTTCCGTGAGTGTCCAAGATAACAATAATTAAGACTGGACAGGGTGTACTGATGAACTGGAATGGATTGTGAATTTAGAATTTCACATGAAGATATAAAATAATTAGGAGAGTCAAATGAACAAACAAATCTTTATAGGTTTTGCGGCTTTGGTTGCAGCTTTTTCAATTAACGTCAGTGCAGAAGAGCATGTCATAAAAGCAGCAGTAACCGCTTTTCGACCTTTAGTTGTCCATGCTCAACCGGGTGATACAATTGTCTGGCAAAATATGGCTGGTCATGACACATCATCAATGAACTCTATGATCCCTGAAGGTGCAGAAGCATGGCAATCAAAAATGGGTGAAATCTTCAGTATTACGGTTGAAAAAGAAGGTGCTTATTTATACAAATGTACACCACATGCTTCTTTAGGAATGATGGGTGCGATTATCGTGGGTAATGCAGATAACTTACCGGCGATTGAAGAAGGCGTAGATACTAGCGGTGAGCCTAAAGGAATGGTTAAACGCGTCATCAGAAAAGTTAAGAAGGAATTGAAATAGTCGATTCCATTAATCATCAAGATTAATAGGTAGTATGGGCAGTATCGCGTAAAGTGGTACTGCCTTTTTTTATTTGGTCGGATATTTTCCTGAATCTGGTTGTCCAAGTACCACGTCAGAATCACATGCTGTATAGTATTCTGAAGATTCTTCACCAGAATAAATAACTAAAAATAAAGTAATAGATCGGAGTGATGCTGATATGAAAAAGATCATAACCATACTGGTTTTAGTTGTCGCAGGTGTAATATTGTTTAAGACACTGTTTCAGACAGAAGAAGCAGAGGCAACTAGTCAGACTGAAGCACCGGTTGAAAAGAAAACACAAGAAATGGACTCCGCAAAAGCTGTGGATCCAATACAAGATGTTGTAGCAGAGACGACAATATCTGCCGAACAAGTGAAAACTGAAGCTACGCAAACCTCAAGTGTTAATGCTACTAATAAACCAGCACGATTTAAAGTATGTGCAGATCCTTTTAGTCTACCTAGTTCGAATAAAGCTCAGGAAGGTTATGAGAATAAAATTGCCAAATTATTTGCTGATGATTTAGGAGTGCCTTTGGAATTTGAATGGTTTCCACAAAGGATCGGATTTATACGTAACACGTTAAGAAATGATGAAACCGAGGACGGAAATTACAAATGTGACATCGTAATGGGCACCATTGAAAATTTTGAAATGGCTGCTACAACTAAACCTTATCTGCATTCTTCGTGGGCAATGGTATATGTCAAAGGACGTGGCCTGGATGAAATTAAATCGCAAGAAGATTTGATGAATGTTAGTGCTGAATTAAAAGAGAAACTCCGTATAGGACTTTTTGATCGTAGTCCAGCTGCGGATTGGTTACACGCCTATGGATTAATGGAAAATGCCAAACCCTATCAAATTATGATGGGCGATGCGCGCGCTTATCCGGGTCAGATTATTGAACAGGATCTTGTTGAAGATAAGATCAATTTAACCTTTGTCTGGGGCCCAATTGCAGGCTACTTTTCAAAAACGATAAAAGATCATGAAATTGTCGTTATCCCAATGAAGTCAGAGCCGGGAATTCGTTTTAACTATAAGATAGCGATGGCGGTGCGATTTGGTGAAAAAGAATGGAAAGAGCAGATTAACCAATTAATTGATAAAAATCAGCAAGAGATCGATAAAATACTAACAGAGTATGGTGTTCCCTTACTAAAATTATAATAACTAAAAATGCACATACATAGTGAATGAAGATGAATATTATGAATATGACTTTTAAAGATCGATTATTAAAAAAAGCTTCTGTTTTAGTTTTGCTTTTAAGTACTACAGGGTTCCAAACAAGCTATGCGGAAGAACAGGATGATTTAATAGAGAAGCTTGAGAAACAAGGTATTTCTATTGGTGGGTTAAGTGATGATCCCCATGCAAAGCGTGAAGATATAACTCTTTCAGAAGCGGAAGTGCTTCTATGGGAAACAGATCAATTATCGAATATAGGTAAAGCTGGAACAGTTCGATATGAATTCGAACGTAAAGGGCAATTGGATGATGGTTTTACAGATTCTGTCGAGTTGAATATTACCAGCGTTAAAGACGATGGAATGAAGTCGGCGGTTGTTACATTCTTTACGGGTGATCGAAACCAGGATGTTGCACCAAATGACAATACTAATGGTAACCCAGTTTTAGGTGTCTACCTCCAAGGAGATGTCTATGAAATGAATCGTTTAACTGAAGGAAGCTGGCGATATTTTCATAAACGGATCAAATTTGCTTTAGCAGATGATGCGATTATCGAACTGGTTAAGATTTCTGTTGATGGTAAAGAAGTTAATGCAAAAAAGGTGACGTTTAAACCTTACGAGAATGATCCAAAGAGGAAATTATTTGAGGAGTATGCTGACAAAGTTTATGAAGTGACTGTTTCAGAAGATATTCCTGGGATGCTGTACAAAATCCGTACAATCATTCCTGCGATATCAAAAGAGGGCAAAACGGCAGATTCAGCTCCTATGGTTGAAGAAACACTTGTATATGCAGGCGTGGATTTTGAGTAGGTATATATTTCGAGTAGTAAGAGGAGCCAAGACGAGGCAAAATAGGCACAAAAGCGGACGACTGAATGGACGCAGGAGCTAAAACAACGCAGGAAACTAACACCACGTTTACTGGTGTAAACGAGCATTCTAAGCCTATTTTTATCAACAGTAGGTGTTTTTTAGGCAACAAAGTATTGGCAAGCGCAGTAGTGATGCTGAGGTCTCAAGAGAATAACTTGCTTATAAAATAATAATGCACTAGATCGTGAGACTAGTTTGAATGTGAAGTTAATCTCAGTTTTTTTCTTTCTTCATGGTTGTCAACACACCAGATATACAAATAAGACAAGCGCCTAAAAGTGAGATGTGATCAAACGTCTCATTCCATAGTAGCCACCCAAATGTCGCAGCAAAAATCACGTTGGTATAAGCGAAAGCACCAATTTTTGCAGCAGGCGCAAGGCGGTATGCATAGGTCATCAATAGCTGGGCCTTTGTGGCTATAAACCCTGCTCCCAACATAATAGCCCAAACTTTGAGGTTTGGCATTTGCCAACACCATATTAGTGGTATTGCCGAAATTATTGTGCTTAGGAAACTAAAATAGAAAACGATCCTTACCGTTGGTTCTGTACTTGAAAGATTACGGATACTGACCATAGCAAGCGCGACGAATATGCCGGCCGCGACTCCAACAATGGCGGCGGACGAAAATACGCCAAAGCCTGGTTTAAGGATCAAAATCACACCAACGAAACCTATCATTATGGCAATGATAACGAATCTTGGTGCAGGTTCTTTTAACCAAATAAGTGCGATCAGTGCAATAAACAATGGCGAGCTAAAATTAAGTAATACAGCTTCACCAAGTTTTAAATGGGCAATCGCATAAAAAAAACAGTACATCGCGGTCAAGCCAGTGAGTGTTCGTACAAGATGTGCACCGAAACGTTGAGTTTTCAGCGTATCAAGTCCAGCATTATGTATCCATGGCAATAAAAAAAGCAGGCCAAAAGCATTGCGTAAAAAAACCACAACTTCACTCGAGACAAATTGCGAAGAATATTTCACGCTTGCACCCATAAGTGCAAAAAGAAAGGCGGATAAGGTTGAGCATAAAGCACCGCGTAAAATGTTTGTTTCGGACATATAAAATCTACTTCAATAAAAATTTTGAATGTAGATTCTACTCGTTATTGTCTGGCAGGTTTGGAACAATAATTTGATTCAACTAAATTAGTTGGAATTGCACCTGCCACATAGAGAATTTCATTCTGATTTGATAAGATGCTTTACCCATGATCATTCATCGTGGATTTCTCCCTGGGGCCTTTAAATGACTCGATATATCTTTGTTACTGGTGGTGTTGTATCGTCTTTAGGGAAAGGGATTGCTGCTGCTTCGCTTGGTGCTATTCTGGAAGCACGTGGACTGAGCGTGACGATGCTGAAGTTGGATCCATACATTAATGTTGATCCGGGTACGATGAGTCCTTTCCAGCATGGAGAGGTTTTTGTTACTGATGATGGTGCAGAAACAGATCTTGATCTTGGACATTATGAACGTTTTATCCGTACTCGTACCAGTCAGCGTAGCAACTATACCTGCGGCAAGATCTACGAAACAGTTATTGCAAAAGAACGTCGAGGTGATTATCTGGGTGCAACCGTCCAGGTAATTCCACATATAACCGATGAGATAAAGCGCTGTATAAAATCAGGTACCCAAGGTTCAGATATTGCACTGGTAGAAATCGGCGGTACGGTTGGTGATATTGAATCCCTGCCTTTTCTTGAAGCGATACGACAAATGCGTGTTGAACTAGGTGTTGAAAATGCAATATTCCTGCATTTGACGCTTGTTCCATACATTGCTTCTGCCGGTGAGTTAAAAACCAAACCAACGCAGCATTCAGTCAAAGAGTTGCGCTCAATTGGTATTCAACCCGACATTCTACTTTGCCGATCAGAACATCCGTTACCAGAAAATGAACGTCGTAAGATAGCTTTGTTTACAAATGTGGAAGAAAGAGCGGTTATTTCTGCGGTTGATGCGCCAAGCATCTATCAGATTCCATTGCTACTTCATGAACAGGCATTGGATGCAATTGTCGTTAAGAAATTTGGTTTGGACTCAAAAGAAGCTGATTTAACTGAATGGCAGAAAGTCTATGACTCGATTATAAATGCCACGCAAGAAGTTAACGTTGCAATGGTCGGAAAATATATGGAATTAACAGATTCCTATAAGTCTCTTAGTGAAGCACTTTTTCATGCTGGCATGAGAGTGGGTACAAAAGTTAAGATCCATTATATGGATTCTGAATTGATCGGAAAAAAGGGTACCGATGCGTTAGAGAATATGGATGCGATACTGGTTCCAGGCGGATTTGGTGAGCGCGGTATTGAAGGCAAGATCAAGACTGTGAAATATGCACGAGAAAATAAAATTCCGTATCTTGGGATCTGTTTAGGTATGCAAGTCGCGGTGATTGAATACGCCCGATCAAAAGCGAATCTATCGGATGCACATAGCACCGAATTTCAGCCTGGGACTAGTGTTCCTGTCATTGCTCTTGTTACGGAATGGGTGCAAACGGATGGTTCAGTGCAACACCGAGACGAAGATTCTGATCTTGGAGGAACTATGCGTTTGGGTGCACAGGAATGTTATTTACAGCCAGACAGTAAAGTGCGTTTTATATATGGAGAGGATGTGATCACAGAACGTCATCGCCATCGCTATGAATTTAATAATCAGTATCTTAATGTGTTGACCGATGCGGGTTTAATTATTTCAGGTCGATCAGCGAATAAAGAATTGGTAGAGATTATTGAACTAGCCGATCATCCCTGGTTTGTCGCCTGCCAGTTCCACCCCGAATTCACCTCGACTCCTAGAGATGGCCACCCATTATTCACCAGCTATATTGAAGCAACGTTAGAACAAAAAAACGCCAATGCGGGGAAGTCATAAGTGAAACTATGTAATTTTGAGGTTGGTGATGATAACCCTTTCTTTTTGATTGCTGGCCCATGTGTTATTGAAAGTGAAGCCCTGGCGCTTGATACGGCGGGGCAATTAAAAGAGATCACGGCTAGCTTAGATATTCCTTTCATTTATAAGTCATCCTACGATAAAGCGAATCGGACTTCACATACCAGTTTTCGTGGGCCAGGTTTGGAAAAGGGCTTAGCGGTTCTTGAAAAAGTTAAGCAACAAATAGAGGTTCCAGTCTTAACGGATGTACATGAAAATTCGCCGTTTGAAGAGATTGCCTCGGTGGTAGATATTATTCAAACTCCAGCTTTTTTGTGTCGACAAACCGATTTTATTCAAAAAGCGGCAAGTGCAGGTATTCCAGTTAATATAAAAAAAGGCCAGTTTATGGCGCCGGGTGATATGCAACACGTGGTCGAAAAAGCTAAAGCGACGGGAAATGATCAAATCATGGTTTGTGATCGTGGAACCAGTTTTGGGTACAATTACCTGATCTCAGATATGCGAGCAATGCCTATAATGGCGGAAACGGGTTGTCCGGTCGTTTTTGACGCAACACATTCCGTACAAATGCCGGGTGGAAAAGGGGCAAGTTCTGGCGGGCAACGCGAGTTTGTGCCGGTGTTAGCACGTTCTGCAACGGCAGCTGGTATCTCGGGTATATTTATGGAAACACATCCAGATCCGGATAAAGCAATGAGCGATGGACCAAATTCATGGCCGCTAGATAAAATAGAATCATTATTAGAAATTTTGAAATCAATTGATGAAATAGTAAAGCGCTCTCCAGTATAGTCCAGACATGGGCAATGCGTGAGAGTGATTATTAGAGGAAATATAAGAACATGTCAGAAATTAAACAAATAATTGGCCGAGAGATTGTTGATTCACGAAGTAACCCAACCGTACAAGTAGATGTGATCACAGCGACGGGTGTGATGGGAACTGCTTCAGTACCATCGGGTGCATCAACTGGCGAGCGTGAAGCAATCGAATTACGTGATGGCGATCAAAATCGTTATCTTGGTCAAGGTGTTCTGAAAGCCGTTGAGAATGTTAATACCACTATCCAACAAGGTTTGAAAGGTAAAGACGTTTCGGATCAAGAAGGCATAGATAATCTGATGCTCGAAATGGACGGCACCGATACCAAAGCAAATTTAGGTGCAAATGCATTACTAGGTGTTTCTATGGCGGCTGCCCATGCTGCTGCAAATGAAAAGGGCGTGCCCTTATTTCAATACCTCGGAGGAGATGGGCCATTAACGATGCCTGTCCCGATGATGAACATTATTAACGGCGGTTCGCATGCAGACAATAGTGTGGATTTCCAGGAATATATGATCTTGCCCGTCGGTGCTTCCAGTCTTCGCGAGGCCGTTCGCTACGGTGCAGAAGTTTTCCATAATCTGAAAAGTGTATTAAGAAAAAAAGGCCTGAATACAGCAGTGGGAGATGAAGGTGGTTTTGCACCAGATTTACCATCAAACGAAGCAGCCGTCGAGGTCGTTATTGAAGCAATTGAGCAAGCAGGGTTTAAAGCCGGTGAAGATATTTTACTTGGGCTAGACGTCGCCAGCTCTGAATTTTATGAAAATGGAAAGTATAATCTGGCTTCTGAAAATAGAAAACTGTCCTCAGAAGAGTTCGCAGACATGCTGACAGATTGGGTCAGCAAATATCCAATCATCACCATTGAAGATGGAATGGATGAAAATGATTGGGATGGCTGGAAAGTACTGACTGAAAAAATTGGAAAAAAAGTCCAACTAGTTGGTGATGATCTTTTTGTAACCAATACAAAAATATTTAAGCAAGGGATTGATAAAAACATTGCTAATTCAATTTTGATCAAGGTTAATCAGATAGGTACATTGACTGAAACGTTAGCTGCGATTGAAATGGCGAAAAAAGCCAATTATACCGCGGTAGTTTCTCATCGCTCCGGTGAAACAGAAGATACCACGATTGCAGATCTTGCGGTTGCCACATCGGCAGGTCAAATCAAAACTGGCTCATTATCACGTTCTGATCGTGTTGCAAAATATAACCGCTTGATCGTTATTGAGGAATTGTTGGGCGATAAAGCGTCATATCCTGGCAAAGGGACTTTTTATAACCTTTAATTAGAGGCTCCTTAAGCTTACAACAGGATAAAAATGCGTTTTGGATTGATACTGCTTGTTATCTTATTAGTGTGGTTACAATTCGAACTCTGGGTTGGTAAAGGTAGTCGGACAGAAGTGCGTGAGTTGGAACAGGCGATCGCACTTCAGAAAGAAGAAAACAATCAGTTAAGAGAGCGAAATCAGGCGCTGGCTGCCGAAGTGAAGGATCTTAAATCCGGTATCGAAGCGATCGAAGAGCTTGCCCGCAGTGAGATGGGTATGATCAAAAAAGATGAGACCTTTTACCAGATTGTTGATCCTGTTGAAGGATCTTCAATATATGAATCCTTCAATTCGACAAACGATCCAAAAGACATCTTAGAAGGTAATCCACAATGACTGAAAAATACTGGGCAGTGATCCCTGCTGCTGGTATTGGTTCCAGAATGAATTCTGAAATACCCAAACAGTATCTTAAAATTGCTGGAAAAACGATCCTCGAACACACACTCAATTGTTTTCTACAACACCCAAAAATTTCTGGAATTATTGTTGTCATCTCCATGGAAGATCAAACCTGGAAAGATCTTAATATCATCACAGATAAAACATTAGTCACCGCAGGGGGTGGGGCTGAAAGATGTGATTCGGTTCTTTCAGGTCTACAAACAGTGGAAAAGCTGACAGATCAAAAAGACTGGATTTTAGTTCACGATGCAGCTCGTCCTTGTTTGAGACAAGCAGATATTGATAAGTTAATCATAGAAGTTTCTGATCATAGTGTTGGAGGTTTACTTGCTGCTCCTGTCAGAGATACGATGAAGCGTAGCGTTAATAAAAACGTTGATCAAACGGTCATGGAGACGGTTGAAAGAACAAATTTGTGGCATGCTTTAACGCCGCAGATGTTCAGATTGTCTGATCTAAAATCTGCCTTAGTACATGCTCAACAAAAAAAACTTGTTGTTACCGATGAAGCACAGGCGATGGAATTAGTAGGAATGATGCCACTTTTGGTCGAAGGACACATGGATAATATTAAAGTCACTAGACCACAAGATTTAGAACTCGCAACGCATTATTTGGAGAAGAATATAGAATGAGAATAGGACAGGGTTACGATGCGCATAAGTTCAGTATAGGGACTTTCATTATGTTGGGTGGTGTTCGCATTCCGTTCGAAAAAGGCCTTGCCGCACATTCTGATGGCGACGTTTTGATCCACGCAATTTGTGATGCATTATTAGGTGCGGCTGCTTTAGGTGATATTGGAAAACACTTTCCTGATACCAATCCTGATCTAAAAGGCGTTGATAGCCGAATTATTTTGCGTAATGTTTTAGAATTATTATTAGAAAAAAATTATAAAATAATCAATGTTGATGCGACGGTCGTTGCACAAAAACCAAAAATTTCTTCATTCATTCCAGAGATGAGAAAAGTATTGGCTTCTGATCTAAATCTGTCTATTGATGAGATCAATATCAAAGGAACAACTACCGAAGGTATGGGTTTTACCGGGAGAGAAGAGGGAATTTCAACCTATGCGGTATGTCTGATTGATACAAAAATTTGATTTTTCACCAATCCAATTTCTAAAGTTTTAACCAATTAATTTCCAAAGCAGTTTCTTTTCCGATAACACACTTTTTTAAACTTTCGGGCATTTTTGATTTTGTTGGTGAAACAGGAATTCGCCCAGCCATGATTTCAGCTTTACTTTGATCGTAAGGGTTTTTCTTATTTGGTGAGGCAAAGCCAATTGGTAATATCGGTTCACCATTGGCTCCATATTTATCTGATGCGCCTAGTGTGTGTAAAAATTCATGGGCGATGACAATATTATTTTGATCTTGCTGTTCTTTCGATGCGAAAGCATTGACGTAACCAAGTAAGCCTTTATTCAAACCATAAGAGTGTGCAAGTTGACGTCCATCACTTGCTTGATGGTATAAAACAAAAATGCGTATACGGCGGAGATTAGACTGGTCATCAGGTGTGTTTTTCCAGGCCCAATATCTGAACTTTATACTCCAGCTTATAACCGATAAAATTCCTGAATCAGGTTTTGGTGCGAGAGGTGGAAGAACGGTAATTTCTTTTCCTAAACGTGTCCTTGTTGGCTTGCTCAGGATCAAATTATATTTGCCTGACTGTGCAGACATAAACTTATCAATTAAGGCAAAATTTTTATCTTTTAATTTATCAATATACTTATCGACGATCTTATTGTTTTCAACATTGATAGGATAAATGACTATTTCAAGGGTTTTATACCAGGATGTGGAAGCTCGTTTTTGCTCATAAGTATAAAGCGCGACAATGAGTAATATGAATAAAAGAAAGTGTACTCGAAGTGTTTTGAATGTTATTTGAGTCATTTTTGTGTTTTGATTGATTAGTAATGTAGATCAATGTGCAAAACATAAGCCGTTAACAAAAAATATTTTTAAGCAAATATTTGAAAATTACTTTTGTTGTCTTATTCCTTTTGGGGAATATACTCATCCAAATGATCGCAAGCTTCTTGTAAACCCATAGCACAGGCTTGTTCGATCAATAAATAACCATGTTGTTGATCACGTTCAGCACCCCGACCCCGATGGTACATGGAACCTTGTTTTGCACAGGCTAAAGGATTGCCTTTTTCACACTCAATCGAAATTAAGGTAAAGAGGTTTTTGCAACCGTTGCGTAATTTTTGATCGCATGCTTGTTCCCAAAAATCAGACTGCTTTCCTGGATGATTAACGCCAACACGACCAGAACCATACCAGCAGATAAATATTATTATCCAGATTGTCATATGAATAAGGTTAAGTTTATAGGGAGTTAGTTCACTAAATGATTTGAAGATGTTTTTGAAATCGAAATTTTTCGAAAATCGATCTAAAACTATAATCGAAAGATTGAGTAAAGGTACGGATAATAACTTGTCATAAAATGTTGGTGCACCGAAAGCATCGAGTACTTCAAACAAAATCATCACGCTGAATGCATATAAAACCCCAAATAAAATACGTCCGAAATTTGTTTTGGGAGAAGTGACAGGATCAGTTACCAGTAAGTGTAATCCCAGAAAAACAGCGATTGGGATATCAGATGTATAAAAGAAATAAACGCCAGTAATTTGAAAGTAGATCGCGCCTGCGATGAGTAAAGTAATAGCTGTTGCGAGTGTTACTAATGTCACATGAAATAAATATTGTACGATTAATCCTAAGGTGAAAATCAAGATGTACATGTGAGGAGGCATAGCCAGGGTATTGGAAATTTCAGGACCCCAACTTATACCAGTACTGCCAGTAAAAATAAGTATTGTCGATGCAACGGCTAGTGAGATTGCAGAAGGGTTAAATATATGAACTTTGCGATCATTTATTTTCCAAGAAAAAATTTCTTTAGCGAGGACGCCGAAGGCAATCATCAGGAACTGATAATAGAACCAATCATCACGAAACCAGAGAAATAAATTGGTACTAAAAATGATTGGGAATCGACCGAAGCCTAAAAGCCAGGCATCGTTACGATACCAACGAAATAACAGATCAATAATGTGAACAAAAATGAGTTGCGCGAGAATTAGAATAGCTTGTTCATAAACTTGCGGCCAATACATACCCCAGTAAATAAAAATACATAAATGCATCGTCATTTGTACGTAATGTGCTTTAACCAGAACGAGGCTTACTTCTGCATTTATTGGACGCCGTTTATTGAATAAAAGTAAACTAAAATAAGCTAAAAAGAAAAAGCCAGATATGAGTTGGAATGTAAGTAATAAAGTCTCGTTTTGCTGCACACGATCTGTGAAAGACAAACTAAAGAATATAAGGATTAGTAAAAAAGGAATTACGATTAATCTCGAACGAATAGTTGACTGTTTTTCAGCCGTAATAGTAGTACTCATAGGATCCAATAGTAGATTCAATAATTTTTTTATTTTTGTGATTCACTAGCCGCGTTTCATTATCCGTATAAAAAAGAAAAAATGATAGTGGAAAACGAACTTGTTCATGGTTTACTTAAATGAGAGGATTACACAAGAACATAAGGAGATAAAAGACAAGTGATTAAAGCATTTATTTTAAATAGTCTTCTCGTTGCGATGGCAATTCTGATCCACTACGAAGTCTTGTTCAAGTTATCAAATCTGATCCCGAGATTTACCATCCGATATCATTTTCGAGTAGTGATTGCTCTTTTCGGTGCTATGTTTGCCCATGTGTTTGAAATCTGGTTATTTGCTATTGGTTATTACATAGCAATTAATTCTAAAAATTTAGGTAGTTTCTCGGGTAATTTCACAGGTTCGTTTATGGACTGTGGTTATTTCTCTTTCACTACATATACATCATTGGGTTATGGTGATATTGAACCGCATGGACATATACGTTTTCTAGCGGGACTTGAATCACTTGTAGGTTTAGTCCTTATCGGCTGGACAGCATCGTTTATGTATATAGAGATGCAAAAGTTTTGGAATAAGTAAAGAATAGCTTCTTTTCTTTTCTAAGTTATATTCACCCGAAAACTCAAACACTTATTATTGTAAGTATTCTCGTAGGATCAACTTTTTTTGCACTGAGCTGAGAGCGCTTTTTGTTAGAGCACTCCTAGTCTGCAACTTTTGGAAGAAAAGAAATATCGACATAGTATTTTTTGGGGTTATTCCTTTCTATTAAGACTGTTATTTCTTCATTGCTTATGTGAACAGTCGGATCAAACCATATGTTTTCGCTGTTGAAAACATGCAGTTCTGACGTAGTAGGATTTTTCCATTGAACACATATCTGATATGGGTTTCTATCATTTACTTCAAGTGAGTCATTAATTTCAACACTTTGAAATTTTGCTCTAACTGGGATTCCATTTCTCTTCAAATATTTAATTTTTTTATCTTTTAGATTTCCAAAGAATATTATTGAAAATCCCACAATAAAAAATACAGTACCTAGCCCACCTAAAATTACAGGGCCACTCCATAATGAAAAGAAACCACTGATTTTAGCTTGTTCAGGTGAGGATTTCTGATACAAGACTTCAACAATTTCGCCTTTAGAATAGCTTGAAGGATTACTTCCAGATGACGAGATGAATTCAATCAACTTATCATCTTGAGTTTTAAACTCAACAACAGGTCTATATATAGTTGAATCACTTGATCTTGAACTAATAAGCTCTACAACTGTTCCATTGGTCGTTAGAGCATTTTTCAGGAAATCTTGTGTATTTGTATAGAGGGAAAATGCTCCGAATAATATGCCAAGACCTATCACTGTAAATGCATATTTCATGACTGAAATTGTTCTCATATTTTTCCTGTTTTAGTTCTAACACCGCAAACAGCGGTAAGGAGCACGTAGTGCAATGATCTGCTACTTTACTTGTTATGCAATGCCCAGTCTTGGTACGTCATTCGGTATAGCTGCACCGGCAGATCATGAAATTCATGAGTCGTGTAGTCTCCAAACCCAGCCTTCTTGGCTACCCTGACAGACGCCGTATGCTCTGGCTCAATGATAACAACTACCGATTCACAGTATTTTTTATCGAAGGCATAACTCAAAACAGCGTTGACAGCTTCTGTCGCAAAACCCTGATTCCAGTGCCTCCGCGCTAATCGATAACCTAGATTGATTTCCTCAATGTCATCGACCAACTCAGGCGCGACACCACAGAAGCCAATAAGATCACCATCCGATGCTTTCTTCAATAATGCCCATGGGCCTATCCCGTGGGATGAGTAGCATTCCATACACCAATCGATAAACTTTCTGGAGATATTCTCGTCGCAAACCCCGCAAACAGAATATTTCATGACTTCAGGGTCGCTCAAAATCTTAGTGAGTGCTGGAAGATCTTGGAGGGATAGTTGCCTTGCGACTAACCTTTCCGTTTCAAATAATTCCATACATTCTCGTTTATATTCTGATGATAGTATTTTTTTGAGCATCTTGACCTAGTTATTTGTAGTAATAATATCTCTAACTAAGTCTCCAACTAAATTGTACCGTTACAATGTTGAGTTCTTTTTTGTTTGCCTATTCAGTTTTCATGCTATTTTTTTTAAGGTGGCGTGTTTTTTATGCTTAAAAAATACAATGTGTACAGTGTATCTTTACCCCAGTCGTTATCGACCGGGAATAGCTACGGAAGGTAGCGACAGCGGGTGATATAACTTTAGCTTTTGAAGATAGAAATAGGACACATTGTGACAGTGTACTTGTTACGTTTTTTTATTTGCGCTATAGGTTTGTTTAACCGGTTAATCTGACCTTTTTTAAAGTACGGGATAACACAATGTCAACGGTTCCTATTACTAGGTGTAAATTAATCGATCCTCCTCTATTAATAGAGGAGGGATTATTAAGCGTAGACTTAGAATATAGCTGATATGGATACTAATTCATTTAATAACCTTCCAATTGAGATCAGCTTCTACATTAATCATGTCATTAAGTAAGATATGCGTTCCGTTCATTAAGTACATCCAGTTCAACCCCGTGTTTTGATTGCGCCAGAAGATATCGGTTGTGCCATCACCATTATAATCGCCCGTGGCTTCTATTTCCCAATCCAGGCCGGTAAAAGCGACGTGGTTGTTTGTTGAAATATCCGCTCCGTTCATGAGGTATGCCCAAACTCGTCCATGAACATTATTACGCCAAAGAATGTCATCTTTCCCGTTCCCGTCGAAATCACCCATTGTTAGAATATCCCAGTCTAATCCGGTAAAGGCGACATGGTTGCTATCGAGAATATTTGTGCCATCCATGCGGTATCTCCAGACACGGCCGTTCGTTTTGTGACGCCATAGGATGTCATCTTTCCCATCACCGTTTAGATCTCCTATTCCTGCGACTTTCCAATTAAGATCGGGAATGAAAGTTATAGAGGTCGCAGCTAAGATATTTGCACCATCCATTGTATAAATCTGAGCTTCTCCTGTGCTTGCGTGATGCCAAAGAATATCGTCTTTTCCATTACCATCGAAATCACCTGTTCCTGCAATTTTCCAGTTAAGATCTGCTTCTGTGTTGAACAATGACATGTCTATAATGTTTGTACCATTCATCAGGTATATCCAGTTTTGTCCGGATGATTTATGACGTAATAAAATATCGGATGTACCATCACCGTTGAAATCTCCGTTACCGACGATTGCCAGATTCGGGTCGCTTATGGAAGTAATAATTTGGCTGTGGAATACAGAGTTGGCTTTCATCTGATACATCATTACGTTCCCGGTACTGGCATGACGCCATATAACATCTGCCATATTATCGTCATTATAGTCATTAGGTAATGATAAAGAATTTTTCCAGAAGCGTAGCAATTTCGCTAGGGCTTGTGGAGGATTGGCAGGTTGGCCTGAGCCTGATTGAGATTGATCATTGACACCGTGGCAGGCGGGACAAGTACGAATTTCTCCGGGTTGAAAAGATAACCAGTTCCTTTCGCGAACGACTGGACTATGACTTGGATCTGTTGTTTGCCAGGAGATAGCTCGTTGTGCCGGAACAAAAGCAGCAATCGAGCCATCTTCTGCTATTTTCACACTACCTTTTGGGCCATCGAAAATATTTGGATTTTGCACGAGGGCACTGTCATCGTGTAATGCCTGACCTATTACCCTACGGCCCTCATCAATATCACCATCACTTTCTCGCATGGCTCGTAATTGATCTGCCTGAAAGATTTGTAAATGATCTATATCGTAAATTTTGCCACCACCTGCTAATGTTTGTTTATCTCGACCAGCTACGCGAAGGTTTGATGGTTGCTGTTGATCCAAATCATCTCGGCTGGTGACATCACGACTGATAATGAGACTGAGGTTCCTCTGTTTTAAATAATTTTTTAACTCATTCACATCAACGTTTTCTTGCGCAAACATCTGTTGCTCCGCCGGGGCTAATGTAGATGAGAGCATTGCCGGACGAGAGCGTACTCTAACTTCAACGGGTTGCCACTCCCATAACGGACCCGAATAACTAACCAGTTGATCAGGATCCCAATAACTAATTGTCTTATTTATTCCACCCGGAATAACAGCACTGCCTGCGGTTTGAGTGCCGTTGGAAGATACTATGTTTTTCAATTTAAATGCATATCGCGATTGAGGACTGGTACGGCTCCCTTCATTACTATCTTTACGTGTTTCTGTGGTGTGCGCCGCAATCAAGGTACTGTCAGAAAGCGGTAAAGGATCACGATATAAACCAGAATGATTAGTTGATGGACTATTGCTTATATCAGAAGTGTCTTTGTGGGTAATATAATGAACGATTATATCTTCAGCACTTGTCGTTGGAGGTGCGCTCAATCCAATTATTTGTCCTGCGGCGTGACTACGAAAAGTTGGGGCATCAATACCATAATAAAATCCATCAACTGTCGGGTGTTCTCTAACTTGTAACATGTTTCTAATTGAATTTGGATTTGTTCTTGGGATTTGCCCATAATATTCTCGGACGTTGGAATCATCGTTAAATGTTCTCGGTAAATAATCATGTAGTTCATGCCGACCGATATGGTTAAGCGTTTCAATATCTGTTCCATCTTCATTTATCATCCATGGAAAGAAATGATTAAAACGATGGCCTTCGAGATTAGGGAAATTACTTATTTGGATGCTGGAATCTCGAGGTTCAGGAAACACCTCAGTTCTGTCATTAAAGAGAGGCGTTGCATTGGCAGCCTCGCTGCTGAAATTAAAAGTTCCGTGTTGCAGGGCTTGTCCTGATGCCGCTCTTCGCCTATCAGCATCAGCCATTTGATCTTGCTGTAAGTGATCCCATTGAGTGAAGATGACCCGTCCAAACCTGTCAATAATGGGTGTAAAGTTCCCCGAAGGTGCGTGGTTGAGTAAGGTCAGAGCACCGTTAGCAGGATCAAGTTTCCACAACCCAGTATTGGTTGCTTCCATTTCATATTCATCGAGTTGTGGGTAAAGGTGTCGCTCCCCATTTCTTGATCTATCACTGGTGAAAATAATCTTATCATCTGTTCCGTAGATTGGACTGATGTTATTGAAATTAGTGGGTTGATTTGCAATTTTTTTAATTACAGGTGTGTCAGTTTTACCTAGGCCTGTCATTTCATACATTTGCCAGAAGAAAGTCTTAACTTGATAACGTTCGGTTGGAGCACCGACGATCATACTAAAAATAATTTTGTTTCCATCCCAATGGACAGATGGATTACGAACTGCAATGGCATTTGCCCCCTGAAAACCTGTTGTGCCATAACCGGCAGCGGCGGTAAGATTTTTTAGAGTACCATCCTGATATTTGATCCATAAATCACCACCGCGACCAACCCGTCTCATGCTGGCTTTATGATTCCCAAAGGTAGAACCAATCGTTGTGAAGTCGGCAGGGATGGGTACTTGTGTTACAAAAACAATTGGATTTGTTTGTGCAAAAACGTGCGTGGTAATAAGTGTGAGAAATAGAAAAGTGAGGTTGATAGTAGATAATTTCATTATAGTTCCCTTATGTTTTTGTTATGTAATTTGCGCTATTGTTATGCGCTTAGTCATCCATGATTTTGTATGGTTCAGCCGTCAAAATGAGTAGTGCGTGATTCTGTGAACTGATTCACAAGAGTATTTTTTAGGACGTTTTATTCGTTCTGGAAGAAAACCAGAAAGATTGTTTCAGGTATCCTACCTAAATATAACTATTCCATTATTTGGAACCTGCTCAAAACAAAACCCACTCGTGACAGTTATGTATCATGATGGCAATACGATCACCTTCTTCAAGATCATATTTTGTGAGGGAAGCTTGCCAGCGATTAACATCTTTTTCAGTTTGTTCCTAACGATAAATAATCTAACTTTTTGATAATTGATTGAATTGCCGATAAGCAATTGTATTCGGTGTGAGTTGTTATTGTTGACAGAAAAACCCTTGAGGAGTTGAAGGGTTTGTAACTTGAATGATACTATTTTTCATTGTCGTTATTTAGTGTTTTTTTTTAATTTTCACCAGCCAGAATCGAGTTTTAAATATGATCCATAATTTTCTTCGAGATTTTTTAAGTAAAAATATTGAAACTGCAATTAAGATTGGACAATGTCATGGCAAACCAGTTGCACTTAAAATACTTGCTAGAGAAATAGATAAAGATGGCTATCAGTCTTTTGAATCTAAAAATAATGCCTGGCTTACGGATTGTATTTCAGTAAAATATTTAACTACTAATAATTAAAAGTTTTTATGTCAAGAATGATGTCACAACTTTATTGCTTGAAAGAAGAGATCGTTGATCTATGCAACACGATCAGAGATAAATTAAGTTCGTCTCAATACTTTCTTCGAGAAAAACCGTACGACTTATTTGATTTTAATCACTATCAAAAAAATCGTGAGTTTGATGTAATTCTATTTTCAAGCCGTGTTATTACTTTTTACACGATAATTTTATTTGGGTGACCGCTCGGTTAGCGGAATTCAAGAGTCATCGTTTTCCTTTTCTGGTGATAACGAGGCGCTAATTGGAGATGCGAAAATCATTTCAAGAGTTTTGAAGAAAATAACCAAAGCGGGTGTTTTCATTAAAAACCCTGTTAGTGGTGCCGAGCAGTACTACAAGAAGTTTAGGTATTCTGAAGGTGCAGCGCAAATGTTTCGTCAGGGTACCCCGCTTTTACCAATCGCTGGCCATTGTATCGGAAGAGTGCCTAACGAGAATGACTAAAATTAAACAAATGTTATTATTAGCAACTTAAGGAAAATATCATGCAACTTTGGACATCATGCGAAGGCACTGGTAGCTTTCCAGACAAAGCAAACCAGATATTCAATGGCTTCGAACAGAAGTTCAATGATTATATTAACGAAAATAGCTATGGTAATGGATTGAAGGAATGGTCTGTCATATTTATTATCGCCGGTGGGCCGCTGGATCCAGGTTTTACTGAAAGAACCATGGTAAAGAGAAGCTCACAGGATATGGACTTTCGTTTACGTGTAGATTTTGAGGCTTTTAAAAAAGGTAACACACAAAAGCGCACTTTTCTAATGCATAATACTTTGCTTCGATCCCTAGATATTCTCGCAGCCAAGAAGGTCAAAGACTTCGACCTAGACAGCTTAAGAAAAGATTTTGAGGCTTGCGCAGACTTGAATGGTTGGAATGTCGAACCTGATAAAGCCGTCTGAAATACTCTTTGGAGCAAGGTATAGATTTTAAGTAAGATACAACATAATGAATAGATTGACCTTTAGAACGATGTTTGGTGGGCCCGATACACCTAACATCTACAGAGAAGAACTCAGATCCATCAAGAGAGGACTAGAGAAAGTAACGTTTGTATACGAGATTGATTTTAGCTTAACCTTTGGCGGCCAATTCATTAAAGTAACGAAGCCCTTAGGCTTGGATTCGCCGAGAATTTGGACTAACAAAGAAAAAGTCACCGGAACAATTTTTATACCAAAAGCAGATACTACCAAACAAAGCGACCATGCCCAGTTTTTGAGAAAGATTATTTATGAAAGCCTTATCACTGTTTTCAAAAAAATGGAAAAGAAGAAAATTATTAGCGATGCTGAAAGTGAAATAAAAAAGGTATCTTTCCTGGTAGAAAATTAACTTTTTTCTGTACAGACATCAAATCTACCAAGCCTGATTCACTAAAGGATACGCTTAGACTTTACCCTGCAGATAGATTTTTTTAGTATTGACTGGACAAAAAAGATCAGAGTGCAAAATTACTCAGGTAATGAAGCCTGAAAAAATGTAAAAAACACTTTATGAGATTGAGCACAATTGATAGCAAGCTTTCTACTATATTTCTAAATGTCTCCAACCTCAGTGAAGCTAAAGAATTATATGAGATAGTTTTTTGGCATTGCTATACTGTTCTGAATAAAAATATAAGACAGGAATTGGAAGAGGAGGCTGCTTTTTCTTGTTTGAAATATCAAAAACTACCATTATCCGATTTTCTGGATAAGCTTTGTGAGACGTTTGATAAGCGCTATTTTGAACTTGAAGAAAAGGGTGAGATTGAAGCTTCTGATAAGTATTTTAAAAAAGCCAGAATAGCAGCTTCTGTTGCTCAGGCAAACAGAGCTGAAAACAATAAAGACTATGCCGAAGCAGCATATGAAGCGTTAATGACAAGTAGTGATCCAAAGGCTCAAGCAGCGTCTATTGTTTTTTATCTGATTGCTTAGAGATAACATTCTCACCGCTACAGCAATCTTGTAAATTACTCCAACAATTAAATTCATTTAAACACTAATAAGAGCACCACAATTCCTGAAACCATGGAATTCAAGCTTATGTTTAATCGCCATATTGATAGACGGGTATTGCATAATTTTCTATTGAAAGAAGGATTAGGTTCCATCGATGATTTTTATTCCCTTGAACAAGTAATAAATACTTTGCTTTGGCAATGTGAAGCTATTTTCGATCTAGATATATTCTCTGATAGTAAACCTATTTATGAAACAGTGGAGGATATCTTTGAGAGCAATACATCTAACTGGAATATCATTGGTGTTAGATATTATGTTGCTTCCTTGCCTAAAGAATACCTAGCAATATTAATTGAATATATTCAAATTATCATTGAAAAATTCCAGCTGAAAATACTGTTTTTTGGTAATAAGGTAAGTTTAAAAACGTTAGCATTTGAGATTAATGAAGTAATCAATAGCATTGAAGAGGAATTCTTTGAAGTTGGTTCTGAGGAGTTATTGGCGCACATTGAGATGAGCTACAAGTAAAATCTCGTATTTTTCAGAAAACAAGGTAACCCCTACGGCAGCAGAAGTTTATTCCGCTATAATGAAAAAGGCGAATGTAGAAAAAAATAAACAGATAGGGACTGAAACAGCCGTTAGTGCACCAATCCCTTCTAAATATACAAATAATAAACATTAGAACTAGAAGAGCTACAATAATTACCTCGGGTAAGTACCCTGTAGAGAGGAGGATTTCTCGAACTTAGCACTAAAAGTAATCCAATGATTACCGCTCCAGTAATATTTATCATGAATATATATTGCTAAGGTTATTATAAATAACAGACTTGTGTAAAGTATCGTAAAAAATTTCATAGAATAAACTTAATGAGTAAATTTAATTATTATTACAAAATGGGATGACATCAAGAATATAACAGGATTAATTATATTTTTGAGTAAAAGGGGGCGAAGCCTGAGGGATCCCCACAAAACCCGATCCAATCGGGATCAACGGTGGCTAAGGAGTCAAGGGTATGTGACTGATACCTGTATCTGGTTTGACCCAGTGGGCGTTACGGCGTTTATGTCTTCAAAGTAAAAGGAGAATGCTACGTCGGTAAAGGTGAACGGGCCAGAATGGAGGCGTCAAAGAGAGCAAGCCGAGATTGGCTAAATGTCAAACTTGATGGCCAGAAAATTTTTAACAATGCAACAAATACTCAAAAAATGGCGGCTGACGCTACAGCGGCTAGAATAAAGTCATCGTTTGGGACCTGTTGAATGTTAGGTAGAGACAGATATGGAAATTGATATTGGAAAGTATGGCAAATTAGATGTAATTGAAGACTTATCGAATGATAATTTTAAGTTTAGTGGAGATGCAGAGGTAGATACGGAGTTCTCAAAGAATCTCGAAATATTGGTTTTCACTAATAATTGTTCCGCCTAATTTATTGAATATATTCAAACCGCTTTCCATAAACTGGATGATCTAATCGCAATTTCAATCAAGGCATTAGATGAAGATCAAAATTCCATTTTTGAAGAATATATAAGCGACTGGGTTGCATTTCTCGAGAATGAAACCAACTTGCAGGAATTTGTTCCAGAAATGATTCCGGGCGAAAAGAAGATTGAACAGTATTTACGGGACGAAACTCGATTAAATTTGGGAATAATCTCCACTAACGAAGGGGGTGAATTTAGGTTTAATTTAGACTTTCTGTTAGGTGATCATCCAGTTTTTTTCGACAACTTGCTTACGGTAGCATTTGATGAAAACTTAGATTTTTTGGAAATGCACACTGATGGATAGCACGCTAGTCAAACTTAGAACCTCCGAGCCAAAATCAGGCGATGAGCGACTTTCGTACCTTGACCGTTTCAACAGGAGAACATAGAGTCAGGCCTTACATTTGACACAGAATAGAGTGCATAGAAGCTGGAGAGAATGTCAATTGCAAGGCCTTGTACCTGACCTGAGGGACTTTTGACCTTGAGGAAAAGGTTAGAGACAGGTTTTGGTTCCATCAGAATCAAACAGGCTTTAGAGGTGCTCCATGATCCTGAGTAATAGAGCTCAATACCGTCATAATAACAGAAAAGATAAGGGTAATTATTTTCCAAAGTGAGTTTTTTCAGGAGCAATTAAATGCACTACACTAATATCTTTTTCCGTTTCTTTTCAGCAAAAGTTTTGGTTTTATTCCTGATTACATGTGCACAAGCCGAACCGAACCGCATCTCGTTAGAGATTGAACTCCCCAATAGAACTAGCGACCTTAGGGGTATTTTGCCCCACGGAACTGATGATTTTTCTATTATTTCTGAAACGAAAACTATCAACATCGCCCCAGATGGGAAGGAATCACTTTTAACCGATCAAGGAGAAAGATATAAGCCTTGCGACACTCATAATATTACAGCTAATGACAATGGTGTTGTGAATATTACTCAAAGCAATGGAGAATCAATACTCTATAACTTAATGGACGTGCTTCCCAAAAATATTGAATATTATTCAGACAGAGTAAGTATTTCATGCAACCTTCAATATCTATTTTATTATGATGATTACGGCGATGGTTTAATCGTCGTAGATATCGTGAACAATGATTTGCTAGGCAGTCCGCTGTGGTTGTCTGGACAAAACCTGTCTGTTGTTGATCCCACAGGAAGATACGCACTCCTAGTTTCTACATCTCTCAGTGAATATCTTTTGTGGGAGTTTCCCAATAAATTAGTGAGTAGAATTTCCGTTAAGCTTGAGTTAGATGTTCCTAGGTTTTCAGGGGATGGAAGTGTCTTTACGATTCGACGGTATAACGATAATCAAGAAGGTAATATTGTTGAAGTATACTTGTCTTCTAGCGGTGTGTATTTAGAAAGCTTTGCTTTGAATTTTCACGCAATATCAAACAGCGGAAACTACTTGTTAGGTGTTGACGAGGATGAGAGCACCTTAAAGGTATATAGAATTACGCATTAAATTTTTAGCTGCCTGCTGAGAGATAATGATAGATGCTGGACTTTGAGAGGCCAAAGGTTTTTATGAGATGACTGATCTTTTCTCTGTCAGCTCGGTACTGTTTCAGCTCCTTTGCTTCATTCGCTTACGCTTGCCTAGGTGGACGCAATTTTAGGATCGTTCTGAAGCAGATTTGAAAGCAAGAACATGGAAAGCTCATATATGGTCTCCTCCCGTATTGCAAGATAAAACATTCAGATAACAGGGACAGGATTGCTGTCATATATACGGCCTTCAATGAAGTTTTCAACTTCTGACCTGGATGTATTACGCGCCTATTTTCCTTATCAGGTTATCGGTATTAGTTACCCCTGAGCTCGACAGGTTTTCAATAGGCTGGTTTGACCTGTTATGCCATCTTTAGTTTTACCTTCGCAATTCGTTGAAATGATTTGTTCTCTCTATTTAGGCCGGTGAGTAGTCATCACCAGAAACCGTTATAGCCCAGGCCATTCTTGCCATTTTGTTGGCATACGCCACACACGCTCGATTATGCCCCCGCGTCTCAACTAAACGATTAATCCATTGACTCAGTTTATCGCCTTTCGTTTTGGCTCTTGATACCACGGCCTTCGCGCCTAGAATTAACAAACAACGAAGGTATTTATTGCCGCGTTTACTGATCCCCAGTAGCACCTCTTTACCACCACTACTGTACTGTCGTGGAACAAGTCCTAATGAGGCGGACACATCGCGCCCTTTGTGATAATGAGCGCCGTTTCCCACTTCATTAAAATACGCGCTCGAGACCATCGGCCCAAACCCTGGAATAGTTTGTAAGCGTTGGCAAATCGCATTGTTTTTTGCCGATTGAATGATCAATTGGTCAAATGTCGCAATACAGGCATCAAGTGATTGCCATTGTTCCTTTAGCTGGCGCAGTATCCTTTTGAAAGTAACGGACAACCGTTCGTTCTCATCACTTAATAGCAACGGGATAGATTGACGTAGGGTATTTAGGCCGGGACGAAGGCTAATGCCATATTCTGCAACAAGCGCTCTCATTTGGTTACATAATGCGGTTCTTTGTCTGACCGCTAAGTCTCTTGCTTTATGTTGTGCCTGGTTGTCTTGTTGCTCAACTGATTTAATGCCCACACTTTTTAAATGAGGTTGTTTCGCAGCAACGGCGATGGCCAAGGCATCGTTATAATCATTCTTATTGCCGATTAGAAATGCGTTAACATGCTGAGGTGGTAGTAATTTCACCTGATGTCCCTGTTGTTGTATCGCTCGGGCCCAATACTGTGACGTTGCACAAGATTCTATTGCGACTAAACAAGGAGGTTGAGATTGAAAAAAGGAGAGTACCTGCGCTCGCTTTAACATTTTCTTTTTGATTATACGCCCTTGTTGATTACAGCAGACAGCATGAAATACGTTTTTTGCTATGTCTAACCCGATTGTTGTAGTCTTCATTTTGGTCTTCTCCTCTTTTGATTGTGTGTATGTCAGTTCAATCATGGCACCTAGATGCCGTTAGGGGGAGGAGACCATCACATCAGGTTATGTTCGATCATAAGTCAGGGTAGTTTATAAACTTTTAGGTAATATATCGTGATGTGTATACTAAAAGTAATTCTATGTGTTATTTCGTTTTATTATTTTTGATACTATTATCAACCTCAGGCTGTAGTTCGGAAAAGGTTCTGGAACAGCCTCAGGCCATAGTGTTTACAAAAACGGCAACTCTTGTTTCAGTGCAAGATGCACACGAGTTTACTGTTTCTGAAAATGATATAGCGCTCCGTGTCGAAGATAAAAATAATAGTGTCTATTTAATTCATAGTAATGGGTTTGTTACTCAGGCAGAGAGTCTGTCATATAGACGTTTACCCACCACCATACTGGTTCCAAAAGAAACGAGCTTTATTACAATAGATTGTACGCAAAAGGTTGATCAAAGTTATTATATAAATCCTGAAGTGAGTGAAGATTGTCAAATACATGCTACGGGCGGTGAAGAAATAACTTATGTAGGTGCCGGAGAATTATCTGAGTTATACTCACATAACTTCTGTTTTGAAGAAAAAAGATTTATCTGCGGGATTGATTCGTCTGTAGATATGTATGGCTTGCCGCGAACATTATTTGAATTTAATGAAGTAGCTTTTTTTGCGCATTGGAATGATTTAAGCTTATCCTACGAAGGGTTCGATATTACGAATAAAATAGGTATTTTTCGCCAACCTTTTATTGCCACAAAAAATACGCCCGCAGCTGTAATAACACATTATCAATATGTAGCTAAAAATAATTTAGAATATACAGACTTACAAGAAATCACAAAAATAAATTCTGGATTATTAAATAAATGCAGACCAGAGACAGAGGTGAGAGTTAGTAGCTGGTGCAAATATTAGTGTAATAATTTATTATAATTGTTTAGAGAATGGATCATTAAACTTATATGTCACCAATACGTTAAATGATAAATATATTATAAGTATAAAAACACCTAATACAAATATCGTAACTGAAAGTTATTCCATAGAAGACAATATCTTAATATTTAATTCAAACCAAGGAAGTGTGCATGAGCATATTCCTTACGCGATAAAAATAAATTTAGCTAAGAAAACTCACCCCCTTACTATTACGTATAGAATATCAACAGATTAATTTCAAGACAGAAACGTACCGTTGAAAAATTTGGAGGGTTTATTCTCGATTTGTAGGCGATAGTCGACTGTGAGATTAATCTTAAACTTATTTTTTATAAAGTGTCCTATTACTTTATTAAGTCAATGTCAGCGTAAATAATCCAAAGCCAACTTTGGATGCTTAATTGAACCATCAGCCCCCCAGTCTTCTGGTTTGTCTTTTGACCCAAGATATCCAAATAATGCAACTAGGGATTGCATGCCCGCATTCCTGGCGGCTTGAATATCACGTTCAGCATCACCGATATAAAGACATTCATGTGGTGCAAGTTCAAGCAATGTTGCTGCATAGATCAGCGGTTCGGGATGTGGTTTTGAATGCGCTGTTGTGTCACCACTTACAATACATTTGGTTCGTTGAGTTATTTTAAGTTTATCCATCAAGGGTAGAGTGAATCGTTCAGGTTTATTGGTGACAATTCCCCAAAGGATATTATTCTGATCAAGATGATTGATCAGATCTTCTATGCCTTCAAAAAGTGTTGTCTGTTGGGCAATATTATTGCTGTAGTTTTCGAGCAGTTCTTTTTTTAATTCGGCAAAACCTTCATTTTGCTCATTAAGATCAAATCCTAATTTGATCAATGCATTAGCACCATTGGATGTTTGTAGGCGGACTTCTTCCAAAGGCAACTCAGTAAGTTTTTTATCCGTACGACATTTGTTTAGTGCAGCCGCTAAATCTGGTGCTGTGTCGGCAAAAGTGCCATCGAGATCAAATAGTACGGCTTTGATCATGATTTTATTAGAAAGAAAGTTAAGATTATTAGTATGGAAATTAAGGAAGTTCCCTCAATAAAAGTACTTAAGGTACTGTTTTCTTCGACCATGTTTTTCGGTAAAATATGTTTAGTGAGTAAGTTACCTAAAGGTTGAAAAACTTCGATAATAATATCCACGAGTTTATTGTTTTTGAGCGCAGATCAAATAATTCACTTTTAGATCTTCTGTTAGGGCAGCTTCACTATTGATCGGGTTGTATGACATTCCTGATAGATCTTCCAGATTGAGATCATGTTTTCTTAACCAATTAGCTATTTCTGCAGGTTGGATAAATTTTGCATAATCGTGGGTTCCTTTCGGCAAGAGAGACAATACATATTCAGCGCCTAAAACGGCGAACACATAGGCCTTCAATGTTCGGTTTAAGGTTGATAAGAAAATGTAACCATCTGTTTTGACCAATTTTTTGCATGCAACGATAATGCTTTCGGGGGAGGGTACGTGTTCGAGCAACTCCATACAGGTGACGACGTCAAATTGTTCGTAATTATCTGCTGCCAACGCTTCTGCCGTTGAATGTAAGTAATGTACTTTTGATCCGCTTTCCATTTGCTGCAGGCGGGCAACTTGCAAAGCTTCTTCACTGGCATCAATAGCGGTGACGATTGCGCCTTTGCTATCCATGCTTTCCGCTAAAATTCCACCACCACAGCCAATATCCGCAACAGTTTTAAGCTTAAGTTCTCCTGAACGATTTTCGATATACTCAAGTCGTACAGGGTTAATATGGTGTAGGGTTTTTAGATCGCCTTTTGGATCCCACCAGTTTGATGCCATCAAGCTAAATTTGTTGATTTCGTGAGGGTCGATATTTGGATTATTCATTCGCTCATTATATCAACAATCGAGACGGTTATATTATCCGTACCTCCATCGTTAAGTGCTAATTTGATCAATTGTTGTACTGCTTCTTGAGGATCATAATTATTTAATGTTTCTTCAATAACAGAATGGGAAACATGCTTATCAAGACCGTCAGAACTGAGTAAAAAACGATCCCTCTCGTTTAGCTCACTAGTTCCGGTCTCAAGTTGTAGATCACCATGAGTACCAATACAACGAGTAAGCACATTCGCTGAGGAATGCCGACTTGCCTCATCACGTGACAGCATTCCAAGATCGACATAAACTTCGGCTTGAGAATGATCACGAGTAAGTTGGGTAAGTTCTTGATCTCTTAGCTGGTATAATCGACTGTCGCCAGCCCAAATGAAGTGACACTCGTCATCTACAATATGCATAACAATAACCGTACTGCCATTAATACGATTATTCTCATTGCCCACTTCAATTAATCTGTTATTTGTTTTATAAAGTGATAGCTTTATTTTTTCTATTGATTCATTTGTTGATTCTGATGGGTTTTCTAATGAGAGTTCATTCACAGATTCAATAATAAATTGACTGGCAAAATCGCCTGCGTCGTGGCCGCCCATTCCATCGGCTATTACCCATAGATTGGCTTCTGGTTTATCAAGAAAGGCGTCTTCATTATGTTTGCGTACGTATCCAACGTGTGTTGCCGAACATGATGCACTGATAAAGCTCATTTTTAATGTAGGAAACTTATTCGCGGGTTATCTGGAAATGCAGAACATGCTCGGGATGTTCTTTGAAAGATTTACCAAAACTTATCTCACCCTCGGGCGGTAGAAGCATTTCGTCTCGGCGTAGAAATATCTCTCGACCTTTTTCATTTTTTATCCAAGTTCCATTGGTACTTAAGTCAATGATGAAAAGCTTTCCTCGACGATTTTCTATCGTGAGATGTTGTCGCGAGGCTAATTCTTCTTCTAAGGCTATATCGCAATGCATACTTCTACCAACTGCGAATTGGTTTTGTTTGTCACGGAAGACATAACCTTGCTTATTGTATTGCATCATTAAGGTTGTTGGTATTTTATTTTTGCGAGCGGCACCAATTGTCATTTGAGTGAGATCTTTTTCGTCATCAAATATTTCATAGATATCAATATCTTCAGATTTTCCTTTCATTTGAGTTCTATCAATGTGTCGACAATTTTCAAAAAGTCCTGTAGGTAATTGTTTTGCAGTTTCTCCTGAAGTTATAATTTGTCCTGGTTTTGAGAGGGAGACAAGTCGGGCGGCGATATTAACGGAATCACCAAAGACATCACCATTCTCCATAATCGTAGGCCCGGAGTGTAGGCCAACCCGGATATCCAATCTTTTATGTAGTTCAACTTGAATAGACTCTTTTTGTATTTGACAGGCCGCTTTGACGGCATTCTCCACCGATTCAAACCGAATCATTAGTTCATCACCGATGGTTTTGACAATGATTCCACCACTACGTTCTGCAATTGTTTCAATTGATTGTAAACATTCGGAAACTCGTTCTTTAGCCTTTTGATCACCAAGCCTTTCGTACAGTTGAGTGCTGTTACAAATATCAGCAAATAACAGGGTTTGATTGGTGTTTTTTACTTTTGTGGTCACTTTGGAGGTCACTTGCATCGCTAGCATTAATAGAAAGGTGGTTATTATTTATAATGAGTAAAGTATGAAGGATACAGTGCTGCCATCATTAACTATTTGCAACTTAAGTTAAATAATGTCACATCTTCACTCTGGATGACTGTTTACTGACAATTAAGGGAAAAGATAGGCTATTCTGTCAAGGTTATGGATAGGTCTATACGTCTAATATCTACACATTCTACTGGCTCTCAATTGATGCAGGGTACTTATGTGAGAACAGATAAGGGTTCGGCCAGTGTCACAACAATCAAACCGCCGACTGAGCATAATGCTGATAATACCGTCTCGAGAATACAACGCAGATCGCGTTGGCAGAACACTCCCGGTATTCGGGTCTCATTACAGAGTCTGGATACTGAACCACAGATTGAAGAATATAGAAGTCTTAAGTTTGACGGGCGCAGAAAAGCATCGACCAAGATAGTACCTGAAATGATCATCAATCCAGATAAATTTAATAAAGGTCAATTTGCAGAAGGGAGCTTCCGTACGGTAAACCCTAGATCTAAAATGGTATTGGATGATTTTATCCAACAAATGGGCGGTGCTGCACAACCGGCTGATCAGAATGGCAGCCTTGTTAATACTTCAGTTTAGATTTTTGTCTTAAGTTAATAATTTAAGAACTAGGGTTTTTTACCCATTTTTGGCGCTTCGCCATATTTTTCAATATAGTCATCTGCCAGTTGCTGAGCTGCAGCGAGTTGCTCATCGCTAAGCTTTTCGCGTGTGGGATCTAAAGCAAGTTTTGATTTTTTATGACCTAAATGTGTCGCTACTTTGTACCAGGCGTATGCTGCTTCGTAGTCTTGCGGGACACCTTTACCTTCGGCATACAATTTACCAAGTCTATATTGCGCTTCCTTAACGCCTTGTTTTGATGCTTTTAAATACCACTGAGCTGCTTCTTTATCGTCTTGTTCGACGCCTTGGCCTTTTGAGAACATAACTCCAAGATAATACTGCGCGTATGGATGGTTACTGTTTTGAGCTAATGGCATCATTGTTTGCCAGGCTTTTTCATGGTCACCATTTGCATAGGCGAAGACACCGTCATTGAAATCTGCATGCGCCGCTGATGAGAGCGTGAGAACTAAAATGGTGATTAGGGATGGTTTTCTGAACATTAATCCTTTCCTGTTGAGTGGTTGTGCATATTATTGTTATATATAGGTGAATGTTAAGTGAACGGGTGAAGTTTACCCCAATCAGGCAGAGGATTATATGGAAAAATTTCGGGTATTTCGAATCTATAAAAACGATCAACAAATTGTTGGTCGTATTGAAGAATCAACCTTAGATGAGTTGTCAGTTGGCGAAGTTGTGATCAAATCTGAATATTCAAGTGTCAATTATAAGGATGCTTTAGCAGCAACAGGAGCCGGAAAGATTATTTCCAAGTTCCCATTAATCGGCGGTATTGATGTATCTGGAGTGGTCGAAAGTTCTCAAGATGATCGGTTTAAAGCGGGAGATAAGGTGTTGGTCACAGGCTATGAAATGGGTATGTCACATGACGGTGGCTATGCTGAATATGTACGTGTGCCGGCAGAATGGGTGATCCCGTTACCTTCTACTTTAACCACGAGAGAAGCGATGATCATGGGTACCGCCGGCTTCACTGCGGCACTCTGTATTGCTCGAATGGAACAGAATGGACAAAATCCTGCACAGGGTCCGATTTTGATCACAGGTGCTTCCGGTGGTGTCGGCTGTATGGCAATCGATATGTTTTCTTCTAAGGGTTATGACGTTACTGCGCTTACTGGCAAAATGGGTGAAGTGGATTACCTACGTAATCTTGGGGCGAAAGAAGTTCTTGATCGAAATGATCTCACATTTTCTGAAAGACCTTTAGAAAGATCATTATGGGCTGGCGCCGTGGATAATGTTGGTGGCGATATACTCAGTTGGATAACTAAAACGGTTCAACCCTGGGGGAATATTGCCTCTGTTGGGCTTGCGGCCAATACTCAATTGGAAACCACAGTACTTCCATTTATTTTAAGAGGTGTTAGCTTGCTCGGTATTACTTCTGCAGGTTGTCCAACAGATTTACGTCATAAAATCTGGAGCCGTATTGGCACAGATCTTCGCCCACAACATTTTGATCAAATAGCACTTCAAGAAGTGGTTTTAGAAGAGCTGGATGATGTGTTCCGTGCAATGCTTAAAGGTGAAACAAAAGGGCGAACTATTGTTCGTTTGTAATGAAATACCTAAACAACTTGGAAATAGAGTTTTCAGCGAAGCCGATAGCTTCACCCAAAGGGCGCGTCCAAGCCGCTACGCCACAGCGTTAGTGTTCTTGAAAAGGGAACAACCTTTCTCGGCGTACACTGCATTTTCAAGTAGTTTGGGTATATAATCGCCCGCTTTTAACGACTAACCACTTACGAATCTATGTCATCAGCAAAGACTTTATACGACAAATTATGGGATGCGCACGTTGTTCGCGAGAACGGTGATGGTACTTCACTTATTTATATCGATCGTCATTTGATCCACGAAGTGACGTCACCCCAAGCTTTTGAAGGCTTAAAACTGGCGGATCGAAAACCATGGCGCATTGATGCTAACTTAGCTGTTTCTGATCATAATGTGCCGACAACCGATCGATCTCAGCCTATTGAAGATCCGGTTTCAAAGTTACAGTTAGATACTCTGGATGAAAATTGTTCTGAATGGGAAATCACACAGTTTGATATTAATGATCCACGGCAAGGTATTGTTCATGTTATTGGGCCAGAGCAGGGTGCTTCTCTACCGGGAATGACCATTGTCTGTGGTGACTCGCATACTTCTACTCATGGTGGTCTTGGAGCATTAGCATTTGGGATAGGCACATCGGAAGTCGAACATACACTGGCAACACAATGTTTAGTGTTACAAAAATCTAAAAATATGTTGATCCAAGTTGATGGACATGTTGGTAAAGGCATAACAGCCAAAGATATTATCCTTGCGATTATTGGTCAGATTGGAACGGCGGGTGGCACTGGATATGCTGTGGAGTTCGCGGGTTCAGCTATTGAAGATCTGTCGATGGAAGGCCGCATGACTTTGTGTAATATGGCGATTGAAGCGGGTGCAAGATCAGGTTTCGTTGCTGTTGATGATAAAACGATCGAATTTGTAAAAGACAGGCCTTATTCACCTAAGGGAAAAATGTGGGATCAAGCCGTTGAATATTGGAGAACATTGCATACTGATGAAGGTGCAAGTTTCGATAAGGTTGTAACACTAAATTGTGAACAGATAGAACCTCAAGTCACTTGGGGAACATCACCAGAAATGGTTGTTTCTATTACGGAAACTATTCCTGATCCGACGCAAGAATCTGATCCTGTAAAAGCAGAGGGTATGACAAATGCTTTAGCCTATATGGATCTGAAAGTGGGTACGCCTATTTCCGAGGTAAAAATTAATCGTGTCTTTATTGGTTCCTGCACAAATTCACGTATTGAAGACATGCGAGCGGCAGCAGAAATAGCTAAAACTGGCAGAGTTGCTAGTAGTGTTACGGAAGCCATCGTAGTTCCAGGCTCAGGTCTTGTGAAAAGACAGGCTGAAGAAGAAGGTCTTGATCAGATATTCATTGATGCTGGTTTTGAGTGGCGTGAACCTGGTTGTTCAATGTGCCTAGGAATGAATCCTGATCAACTTAAATCAGGTGAACACTGCGCATCAACTTCAAACCGTAATTTTGAAGGGCGACAAGGACCTGGCGGCAGGACACATCTGGTCAGTCCAGCGATGGCAGCCGCCGCCGCAATTGCAGGTCACTTTGTAGATGTTCGGGAGGTAAATTAATGGAAGCTTTTACAACACTAAAAGGATTAGTAGTATCGTTGGATCGGCCCAATGTAGATACGGATGCGATCATTCCTAAACAATTCTTGAAATCGATCAAACGAAGTGGTTTCGGCCCTAATCTTTTTGATGAGTGGCGTTATCTTGATCAGGGACAACCTGGACAAGATTGTAGTAATAGACCTTTGAATCCTGATTTTGTACTCAATCAGGACAGATACCAGGGTGCTCAGATTATGTTGGGCAGAGATAATTTTGGCTGTGGATCGTCTCGTGAACACGCACCGTGGGCTTTTTATGATTATGGGATAAGCTGCATTATTGCCCCAAGCTTTGCGGATATTTTTCACAGCAACTCCTTTAAAAATGGTATCTTATTAGTAAAACTTGATTCAGAAACTATCGATCAATTATTCACAGAAGTTGAGATGATGTCTGGATATGAATTGGATGTGGATCTCGCATCACAAACGATCAAAACTCCGAGTGGTGAAGAGATTAAATTTGATGTTGATGGTTCCCTAAAACATCGGCTTTTGAATGGACTTGATGATATTGGTATTACCTTACAGCATGCCGATGAGATCAAAGCTTATGAGCAAAATAGAAACCAGCTAACGCCTTGGTTATTTAACGCGTAGATTCATCTTCTGCTTTTTTAAAAAGCGGTAATCGATAGATCGTATTGATTGCGCCTGCAATGGCAACAAAAGCCAAAATTTTGATAACACCAACGGTAGAAAGCCCCCATTCACAGACTAAGACAGTCATTATCAGGAAGAAAAGCATCACAGTTGTTTGTATAAAGTTATAACCGGCTAAAACAATTCCCAGCTCACGTTCTTTTGCATGCAGCTGGATAAATGCGTTTAGCGGTACTATGAATAAACCTCCAAAAAAGCCAACTGAAAAAAAGTTAATGGCATGTGCTTCTGGTGAACTTAGAAAAGGAATAATTGCAATCGTTATCGCAATTCCAATTGATCCAATCAATACTAGCCCAGTTGCATTGTGATTCTCCGCATATTTGCCGGAGGTAATCGATCCAAACATTATTCCTATACCAGTACAGGCCATCATGCCCTGGATAATGATCGTATTCAGCATTTCCATCGTTTCTTTCGCAAATGCAGGAAAAGAGGCAAGCATTACCTGACAGATTGCCCAGAAGATAGACAAGCCAATAATTGATGTCCAAATGACTTTGTGATGAAAAACAAGACTGAGGTTTGTTTTTAGATAACCACCTCGTTTGTAGCGATCAAAATCAAAATGTAATTCTTCATAAACCTTCTTTTTTTGCGGAAGACGAAAAGTAAGTGCAAATTCGATGAGAGCACCAAGGATCAATGCCCAGCCGACCGGCGCGACTATTTTGATCAATTCTGATTTGTCTTGATAAGTCACACCTTTAAGCAGACTTTCAAATATGATCGAAAAGATGAATGTTCCAGATAATATCGCGATAATCGTTACTGCCTGAACAAGACCATTCGCAGATGATAGATATTTTTTGCCAACCAACTCACGAATAAAGCCGAATTTTGCTGGTGAATAAATCGCGCTTTGTACCGCCAGCAAGAATGTCATACTGAATGCTGCCCAAAAGTAGCCGAGGTAATAAAACAGGGTAATCAAGCAGGTTAAACAAACTGCAATAAAGGCACTGATTCTAATGACATTATTCTTCGGGTATTTATCAGCTAGAAATCCAGCAGGTGTGAACAGAAGAATGAAGGGTAATAAAATCAGCGCATTAACAATAGCAGTTAAGATTACTTGCTCTTGCCCATCATATGTTTTGAAAACGGTATTTTGGATAATGATCTTGTGGCCCAAATCAACAAAAGCGTTGAGAAAAACGACCAGTACATAGGGAAGAAATCCGATGATTTTAAACAGTTTGAGCATATCGAGATCCTTTGTAATGTTTTGCTTGGAAGAAATGCACAAACAACGCTATATATAGGTTTATTTCTCTGAGTCTATTTTTAAAGTTTGTTAATTTGGTGTCTTTAGTAATGAAATGAAGATAGACGCTCCAGAGTTTAGCAATAAATGGGGTAGAATCCACCTTATGAACTCACAAACAGACAAACTGGATCAAATATCCTGTTGGATCTACAGAAGTAATAGAAAAGAAGAGATGTACCTTTACCTTAGTAACAAAGATGATTTAGAAGAGGTGCCTGACGATCTACAGAAAAGACTTGGGGAACTGGATTTTGTTATGCAGTTGGAATTGTCTGAGCAACGTCAGTTAGCCAGAGCAGATGTCTCTGAGGTAATGAAAGCACTCTGTGACGAAGGGTATTATCTGCAAATGCCACCAAAATTAATTCCTGATCTGCACTTTGGTGATTAATAAGCTTTCAAATTTGATCGAGCAGTTTTTAGACACGGCCTGGTCTGAACAAGGTTTGAGTGATAACACACTAAGTTCATATCGATCAGATCTGACATTTTTTGCGAAATGGCTTATTAGCAATGATAAGCAGGTCAAAGAAGTCGGTTGGCAGGATTTGTTGAGTTTCCTAGATCATTTTGAAAAGGCCTCTCCGCGTAGTCGCGCACGTCGTTTGACCAGCTTGCGACGATTTTATCGATTTTTGATCCGTGAAGAATTGGTAGAAGATGATCCTACCCGTCGACTTAAAACTCCTAGAGCAGGGCGCAGCCTTCCTAAAACTTTATCAGAAGATGAGGTTGAGGCTTTATTAACAGCTCCAAATATAGAAAAAACTTTAGGTTTACGTGATAAAGCTATGATTGAATTGCTTTATGCGACGGGATTACGTGTGTCAGAATTAGTTAATCTGACCATGCAAGAGATTAATTTAAACCAAGGTGTTGTACGAATTACCGGTAAGGGCGATAAGGAAAGAATCGTTCCAGTAGGTGAGGAAGCTGTTCATTGGTTGGAAAGTTATCTGGAAGAAGCACGTTCTGATTTACTCAAAGGTCAAGTTTCGGATGCCTTATTCCCAGCTCGGCAGGGAAAGCCAATTGGCCGACATGCGTTCTGGCACCGAATTAAGCAACATACGACAACTGCAGGCATTGATAAATCGATATCACCTCATACATTACGACATGCTTTTGCCACGCATTTACTAAATCATGGTGCAGATCTAAGAGTGGTTCAAATGCTTTTAGGTCATCGAGATATTTCAACAACACAGATCTACACACACGTTGCACAAGCAAGATTACAAAATTTACACGCAGCCCATCATCCAAGAGCATAATTGCTTTGTTGCAACCTGTCTCGTGCTAACATAGAATACGCCGTTTTTAACCCTTGCCTCACCGAAAATTAAAGCGGGAGGCTATAAACCGAGAGGGAATATAGTTGAGACACTACGAAGTCGTTTTTCTGGTCCACCCTGATCAGAGCGAGCAGGTTCCTGCCATGCTTGACCGTTACCGAACAATTATTGAAGTCGATGGTGGTCAAATTCACCGCCTTGAAGACTGGGGCCGTCGTTTGTTAGCATACCCAATCAATAAGGTTCACAAAGCCCATTACGTTATGATCAATATAGAGTGTGATCAAAAAGCACTCGATGAATTGAACAGTGCTTTTCGTTTTAATGATGCGGTTATCCGTAATTTAGTTATGAAACGCGATAGTGCGGTTACTGATCCTTCATTCTTGGCCAAGAGCAAGGAAGAAGAGGACGAACGTGCTTCAAAAGAAGCTGCAATTGCCAGAGCTAAAGAGGCTGAAGCAGTTGCTAAAGCTGAAGCCGCCACCGCAGCTAAAGCCGCAGCGGATGCTCAAGAAGATCCTACTGCTGAAGAGGCTGTCGCTGTTAGTACAGATGCAGAAGCACCTGCTGCAGAAACTTCAACTAAAAAGGAAACTTCAACTAAAGAACCTAGTGATGCTGAGGTTATATCAACAGAAGATCACGAACTGAATTACGTACTCAAGAAGTATGGTAAACGCCAGACTGCTGCTAATCGCAAGAAATTTGTAACGTTACTTGATGAGTGCAAGGCTGATGCAGATTATGCACCACATCTTCGTGAACAATTTTATCGCTATATCGAAGACAAAAAAGCCTTCGATATTATGGAAGATCTAGGTTAGATCAGAGGAGAAGTAATATGGCACGTTATTTTCGACGCAAACGTTTTTGCAAATTCACCGCTGAAGGTTATACCGAGATCGACTATAAAGATCTAAACACGTTGAAGGCATATATTTCCGAAACAGGAAAGATTATGCCAAGTCGTGTTTCCGGAACTAAAGCTGGTTATCAGCGACAACTAAAAACAGCGATCAAGCGAGCACGTTTTCTTGCATTGGTTCCATATTGTGACTCTCACGAGTAAAGATTAAGCAGGTAGAAAACACATGAAAGCATTGGCCACGTATATTCTACGAGGTCCAATACAGGCGGCGGGTGTTATTGGCTTATTTGCCAGTATCGGTTGGATTTTTCCACCATTGCTTATCATCAGTTGCGCTGCATTAGCATTGGTTGTGCTTAAGCAGGAAGCGAAAACTGGATTTTTAGTGATGTGTGGCGCAGTTGTATTTTGTGCTTTCATTTCTCAGATTGGATTTGGATCTTTACTGCTCGCTTTATATACAGTCATCGTACTGTGGCTGCCGATCTTACTGTTAGCCAATGTACTACGGCTGACACAATCGCAATCAAGTGCATTGGTGGCAATGATGATAGCGTCATTGATGTTTGCACTAAGCATTCGTTTTTTTAGTGGTAATATTGAAGGGTTTTGGCAACAGAGCTTGACTCAAAATGTTAATGAAATTCCTTTGCTCGCAAATGCGGAGAATCAGTCAGAAATAATCAACGCACTTTCTGTCATTATGAATGGTTTTGTCGCAGCAATGCTAGGAATTATGCTAATGGTGAGTTTACTTGTTGCCAGATGGTGGCAAGCTATACTTTTTAATCCCGATGGGTTTGGAGAGGAATTTCGCAAGATACAGTTGCCTGTTTTGATCACTACGCCTCTGCTTGTATGTATGCTTTTAGTAGCATTGGTTGAAGTTTCGATACCACCTTATGGGTTCTTGCTTGATGTACTGGTGATCGGTTGTGCAATATTAATGTTTCATGGTTTAGCCGTTATACATTTTTTTGTGCACAAAAAGAGATTAGCAAAAGGTTGGCTGGTCGGGGTTTATATATTTTTTGTCTTAGCGGCCGTCTATGTTTTTAGTTTGCTGACAATGTTGGCGGTAACAGATAGCTACTCAGACTTTCGTAAGTTACGTACCAAGGCTGTTTAAAGGATATTTTAAGATTAAAAAGAATTGAGTGAGGAAATAATACGATGGAAGTTATATTGCTAGAAAAGGTGAATAAACTAGGCGATCTTGGTGACAAGGTTAGGGTGAAGTCTGGTTATGGTCGAAACTTTTTGATCCCACAGGAAAAAGCAGTTCCTGCAACCGCTAAACATCTTGAAGAGTTTGAAGCTAGACGTTCTGAACTTGAAAAGGCAGAAAAAGAAACTCTCTCAAAAGCACAGTCACGAGAAAAAGCATTATCAGAATTAACCGTGACCATTACTCGTAATGCCGGTGCGGAAGGCAAATTGTTTGGTTCCGTTACAAGTGCCGATATTGCAGCGGCTGCAACAGAAGCAGGCGTTGAGCTTGAGAAACGTGAAGTCCGATTACCAGAAGGGCCTATTCATGAGATTGGTGAGTTTGATATTGATCTGCATTTGCATTCTGACGTTAACACCACAGTTAAGGTAAATGTTGTCGCAGAAGAAGGTTAAAAAAAAGTTATTCAAAAGTATTTGTCATTATAACTTTTGATCTACTCTTCATTATTTTCACCTTGTAACGAGGTATAATCTCCAGATGAATGAACCCTATCCAATGGATATGGGATCTGGAGAGCCGATCCAGGCCCTCAAGATCCCACCGCACTCTATCGACGCCGAGCAATCATTGCTCGGTGGTCTGATGCTTGATGAAAATGTCTGGAGTGAAGTTTCAGACAAGGTTTTAGAAGCCGATTTTTATCGTTCTGAACATCGCCTAATCTTTCAAGCCGTACAAGCATTAGCAGCCAAAGATACACCTGCTGATGTGGTAACCGTGTCTGAGTGGCTAGATAACAATAATAGTCTGGAAAAAGCAGGTGGGCTCGCCTACATTGCGTCTTTGGCCGAAAATACGCCAACAGCTGCAAATGCGATTGCATATGCAGCTATCGTCCGAGAACGTTCGATTTTACGACAGCTTATTCAAACCGGAACTTCAATTGCGGGAAGTGGCTTTAATACCGAAGGACGTTCAACCAAAGAATTACTTGATGATGCAGAAAAACAAGTTTATGCCATTGCTGAGCAACAAACACGTGGAAAAGGATTTCGACCGCTTAATGAATTATTAGCGAGTGCGATTGAGCGGATTGAAACACTCTATGAATCTCAAGACCCAATAACAGGCATCTCTACCGGGTTTAGTGGTTTTGATGAGATGACTTCCGGCTTACAAGAATCTGATCTTGTTATTGTTGCGGGCCGACCTTCGATGGGTAAAACCTCATTTGCGATGAATATCGCTGAATCTGCGGCCATTAAAGACGGCGCGGCTGTTGCTGTTTTTAGTATGGAAATGCCGGGTGAGCAACTCGCGATGCGACTTTTGTCTTCTCTTGGAAGAATTGATGCGCATCGTATGAGAACGGGTAAGCTAACGGATGAAGATTGGCCACGTTTAACCTCGGCAATTTCAATCATGCAAGATGCCAAATTCTACATTGATGATACGCCTGCTCTGTCGCCTAATGAAATTCGCGCACGTTGTCGACGGATCTCTCGTCAAGAAGAAAAACTCGGTCTGATTGTGATCGATTATCTGCAGCTTATGCAAGTGCCAGGCTCGAGTGAAAATCGAACCACTGAGATCTCCGAAATTTCCCGATCATTAAAAGCGCTTGCGAAGGAGTTAAGCGTACCGGTGGTTGCGCTTTCTCAGCTGAATCGAAGTTTGGAACAACGACCCAACAAGCGACCCGTGATGTCAGATCTACGCGAATCTGGAGCGATTGAGCAAGATGCGGATGTCATCGTCTTCATCTATCGTGATGAAGTTTACAATGAAGATAGCCCCGACAAAGGAACCGCTGAAATCATAATCAGTAAGCAGCGTAATGGTCCAATTGGGACGACGCGATTAAGCTTCCTCGGCGAATATACACGCTTTGAAAATTATATTTCTGATCCCTACGGTGGTGGAGATTTTGGATGACGCGTCCCGCTCGTGTTGTCATTGATCTAAACGCCTTCCGGTCAAACCTACAAACCACTAGAAAATATGCGCCAGATCAAAAAGTCATGGCGATAATCAAAGCCGATGCTTATGGTCATGGTTTGGAACGCGTCGCAAATCAGCTTGGTGATGCAGATGCTTTTGGTGTCGCCTGTCTCGAAGAAGCTATTCGATTACGTACTGCTGGATTCACAAAACCGATCATCTTGTTGGAAGGATTTTTCTCTGCTGAAGAATTAGATCAGCTTTCAGAACTTAATTTGCAAACTGTTATTCACCAGAATAATCAACTCGAATTGATCGAAAAACTTCCTGCCGATAAAGCAATTAATGTCTGGCTCAAAATTGATACCGGAATGCATCGCTTAGGATTTGATCTGGATCTTGTTTCTTCCGTTTTTAGCCGATTAAAAAAAGCAAAAGGTGCTGATCAAATAAAGTTAATGACGCACTTTGCTTCTAGCCAGCCAGACTCGATGGAATCTCAATTAGCTAATTTTTTTAAGGTTGTGTCTGATCTAGAAGGCGAGCATTGTCTGGCAAATTCGGGCGCCATTATAGAATGGTCCGCAGCTCATGGTGATTGGATCCGCCCCGGTTTGATGCTTTATGGTGTTTCACCATTTGTTGACCAAACTGGAGTAGAACTTGGTTTAAAACCCGTCATGTCACTACATTCAGAATTGATCTCAGTGAAGCAGGCTAAAAAGGGCGAAAAAGTCGGCTATGGTGGAACATGGGAATGCCCTGAAGATATGCCGATTGGTGTTATTGCCATGGGTTATGGCGATGGCTACCCACGTCATGCACGTTCTGGGACACCGATGTTGATCAATAATCAAACCGCTGGACTCATCGGGCGACCATCAATGGATATGCTGACCGTCGATTTGCGTCAATGTCCCGATGCAAAGATTGGTGATCCCGTGATACTTTGGGGTGAAGACTTGCCTGTCGAAGAGATTGCTCGTTGTGCTGAGACAATTCCTTATGAATTACTTTGTGGTATGCGTATGCGCGCCCGATTTGTTGAGATAAATGGCTAAACAAAAAAAACAATATGAATGTCAGTCTTGCGGTGCGGTTAGTCCAAAATGGGCAGGGCAGTGCGGCGATTGTGGTGAATGGAATAGCCTGACAGAATCGATCATCGTTCAAGCGACGGCGACAAATGATCGTATTGGAAATTACAGCGGCAGTGCACCGGCGATCTGCAATCTTGATGAGGCCGACTTAACCGAGGAAATCCGCTATACCACCCATATTGAAGAATTAGATCGTGCCATGGGAGGCGGGTTAGTTACAGGATCGGTGATTCTGATCGGCGGTGATCCGGGTATCGGCAAATCCACATTATTACTGCAACTGCTTGCTGCAATCTCTAAAGATCAGATGAAAACGCTTTATGTCAGCGGTGAAGAATCTGCCCGACAAGTGGCAATGCGCGGCAAACGACTAGTGCTGGATCTGACCGATTTGCGCCTTCTTACAGAAACCAATGTCGAACGGATCCTGACTACCGCACAGAAGGAAATGCCTAAAGTGATGGTGATCGATTCAATACAAACGATCCATACAGAACAACTCTCATCAGCGCCAGGTAATGTTGCTCAAGTTAGAGAAAGCGCCGCCAAGATTGTGCGTTTTGCAAAACAAACCGGAACGACTATTTTACTGGTTGGTCATGTCACAAAAGACGGTGCACTTGCAGGCCCTCGTGTGTTGGAGCATATGGTTGATACCGTGCTCTATTTTGAAGGTGATAGCGGCAGTCGTTTCCGCTTAATTCGGGCGATCAAAAACCGTTTCGGTGCAGTCAATGAACTGGGTGTTTTTGCCATGACCGATACTGGTTTAAAAGGCGTAAATAATCCCTCGGCTATCTTTTTATCCCGACGTGAAGACGAAGCCTCAGGTAGCGTGGTGATGGTGACGAGAGAAGGCACACGTCCGTTAATGGTTGAAGTTCAGGCCTTAGTTGATGAATCAAAAGCAGGTAATCCAAGGCGTGTCGCAGTAGGGATGGATCAAAATCGACTTGGAATGTTGCTGGCCGTATTGCATCGACATGCCGGGATAGCCACTTATGATCAAGATGTGTTTATTAATATCGTAGGTGGCGTTCGGATCACAGAAACCGGTGCTGATCTGGCTGTTATACTGGCGATTTTATCAAGCTTAAGGAATCAACCTTTGCCAACAGATTTGATCGTCTTTGGTGAAGTCGGTTTAACCGGCGAACTACGCCCAGTCCAAAATGGTCAGGAAAGACTTAACGAGGCACAAAAGCATGGCTTTAAACAAGCAATAGTTCCGAAAGCGAATCTTCCAAAGCAAAAAATAAAAGGGATCGAAATAAAAGGGGCGGCTACTTTAGATGCGGCGCTTGGTTTTTTGAGGGGTTAGTCTTAATAGTAGTTCAATAAGAATGTAGCTAGTTGTCCCAATGAATGCTCGCCATAACCACGGGTTTTATCGTTCAAAATAATTCCACCAAGATTAACTATATATTTCTCAAAAACTATCTCCTTAGCAGATTGATTATTTTGGTTTTACTTCGGAAGCTTCCATCTTTAAAAATACACAGATTTCCTGAACGTCAAAATACATAGGAAATTGTAAAGTTTGTTTAACTGTCTATCATCGCCCCTAGATATGGGAGAGGATAAGTGAAAGTACTAAAAATAGTCTAGAGCATTGTACGAAGGGTGCTATCAATCAAACTGAAACAAAATCTAAGGAAGTTAAAATGTATAGAAAACTAGTGTTAATTACTTTTGTGTCATTTTTATTCACAGGTTGTGCCTCAGTCCCTATGGAAAGTACTGATAGAACCGATACTGTAAAGGAGTTTAATTCACCTTCAGACAAAAGTGCAGGGTTGTATATCTACCGATCAGGCGGTTTCGGAGGATCCTTAAAAAAGGATATCTGGATTGACGGAGAATGCCTTGGTGAAACGGCTCCTAACGTTTTCTTCTATGAAGAAGTTCAAGGTGACGGAGAACATAAACTCTCTACAGAATCTGAATTTTCACCTAATGATTTGGTGATTAAAACAGAAAGTGGTAAGAATTACTTCGTTAAGCAATATATTAAATTCGGTTTGTTTGTTGGAGGTGCAGGTCTAGAACAGGTTGACGAAGAAGAGGGTAAAAAGGCCGTAGAGAAATTGAAGCTAGCTAAAAAAGGTAACTGTAGTAAATAATATGAGGGGCTGTTTTAAAATATATAGTCTCGATGTTCAATATATGTCGCAAAGACATACAATAATTTTTTGACCTTGCTGCATCCTTTATTCAGTATTGTTGGCTTACGCGAGAATAAGCCTACCTAGTCGCCCCTTAATAAACCAGAATTACTCCGAAGATGATTTGCAGGAATGCATATTTCACTTTTATCTCCATTACTTTTATGCCTAACATCTATTCTATGGAATCATTCCAAAATATATCTCGATAAGTGACAGTAATTGTCACAACTATTAAGTAATGTGAATAGCTATATTGAGCCGATAATGACCTTCAAGACTGCACTAAAAAGGGTCGGTTTTGGTGCACTGAATTTAAGGCGGCTTACGAGAAAAAGCAGAGACTTTTAACGGTTGAGCCACCTGTTAACTGTTTGCATCTACTTTAGCCCTGAACGACACAGGAAAACCATTAAACTGTACGCCATTTTGATAAAGAAACATCATTCCATAGACTGCGCTTGCCGACTTTCCTGATCCGGAAAGCTTCCAGCCAGATAGAACCAATTTGTATCTGATGCCAAATTCACCATCGTGATATTCAATAAGAACAATATCGTCAAGAATTTTCATATTCTCTGGCTTGGAATAAACAGCGATAACCTTACCATCTTTGGATTTGCGGGAAAATTTCGTGGAGTTATCTTGTGAGATAACTAACTTTTGTTTTTCACCTTTCACCACCACATAGCTCGACACCCAATCTCCAATCAATCCATTAGGCACAATTGGGCGAGTGGTACTTTTTTCAGCTATAACTGAAAAAGAAACCATCAATATAAGTAATATTCGAATCATGGTCATACAGTTAACGTCGCAATAAAAGGCGCGCGCCTTTTGCGCGTCCAGCCCACGCCTTTTATTGCTTTGTTATGAGTTTTAAATTCAAACATTTCTACCAAACCAATTTAGGCTTTTAGTGTATGGTGAAAAATTGGTTTCATAGACATCTGTATATATTACTGTACAGCTTAATTCCTTTAACCATACCCTGCATAAATCACGGGCTTCTGAAAAATTTGAATCATCTTTAGCTTCTGTAAGCTCCAATAATGGAATAAAGTCACCCGGCATAATTGAGCGGTTATTTAAATCAGTTGCAAAGTGCGTCCATGGTCTATTCTCTGGCAGTTTCCTCATCCACTTAACTATATCGGACTTTGATTCAGCCCCTTTTGTTACTGTAAGGCTCTTGATAATAAGTGGGCCAGAGCCACGGAGGCTATTTTCATAATCAGCAACTGTTATTTCTGGTATTGGTGAAACCGACAAAGTGTTGTTTTTTTTCTGATGCTTAAGGGAAGTGACGGAAACATAAATAGAAATCGATGATGCTAACAATGCTAAAAAAGCAATAATCACCCTCATTGTTGCCGCCAAGGCACTAGCTACACTAGTATTTTCAATTAGAAATTCATACATAATGATTCCTTAGACTCATAACATCTATTATATGGAACCATTCCAGAATATACCTCGATGAATGACAATAATTGTCACAACTGCTAAGTAATGTGAATGGCTACATTAACCTGATAGAAGCCATCCAGACTGCACCAAAAGGGTTTGGTTTTGGTGCATCAATCCATAACTTTCTAAACCCTTGATTTTGTTATAACTGGACTGCACTAAAAGCGTGGTGCAAAACTGATACATTAAATTTAATGTTGTTACCGTTGACTTAAAACTTCAATCAATAGCTTCTTAACCTGCTGCATGCCTTTTTCAAGATGCTGTTCAATTTGTTTCATTGAGATCTCTTTTTCGCCGTTTCGCCCAGCTGCTGGGTTTACAATAACTGCACAAGTTGCGTAAGAAAGATCGAGTTCTCTTGCTAGCGCCGCTTCTGGCATGCCGGTCATTCCGACCATGTCACAACCGTCTTTTTCCATGCGATCAATTTCTGCGGCGGTTTCTAGTCGCGGGCCTTGTGTGGCGCCGTAGGTGCCACCATTTGAAATATCGATCTTTGCATGTTTTGCTGCTTTGATTATTTTTGATCTTAATTTTTCATTGTAGGGATGAGTAAAGTCAATATGTACGACTTCGCCTTTATCGCCATCATAAAAGGTATTTTGACGGCCAGCGGTATAGTCAATAATTTGATCAGGAATGGCCAGGCGGGAAGGTGTTAGTTCAGCAGTTATTCCACCAACGGCAGCAATGCTGATCACTTCGGAAATGCCGATTTCTTTTAATGCCCAGATATTTGCGCAATAGTTGATCATGTGAGGTGGGATGGTATGACCCGCACCGTGTCTCGGCAAAAAAACGACTTCTTTACCCTTATGTTCACAAAAGGTGAGTGGTCCTGAAGGTTCTCCGAAAGGGGTGCGCATCACACGTCTTTTTAGGATATTAATCCCTTCGAGTTTGTTTAAGCCGGTACCGCCGATGATTGCTAGATCTGTCATTTTATAGATTCTATTTTTAAGTAAGCTCTAGTTTAACGTTTTCAACGTTATTGTGTAGTTTACTGTTGATGGAAAAAGCTCAACCCATTGGAATATTTCTCTCATTTACTGAAAATTTAAAAATGGTGCTTAGTTTTTTTTTATTGTGGCCGATAGTAGTTCTATGACCTTCAGTTTTATAGGTTCAAAAATGATCAAAACAGTATGAAATCGCAGTACATTTGATCCTGAAACTGAATTTAATTCACAATTTTTATTTATAAACAGTTAGTTATGATCAGTATTTGGTTGGCACGACATATGCAATTACTACTTTGATAATGAGTTGAAAAAACTTGTTGTCTCGATCTATAGGGATCTTTAGATTAGAAAGGAGGCATACAATGGACTACAGAACGTCAGTCACACCTGCTAAGACATCACAATCGTGGATGTCTTGTCTCTCACTCGGCTTGCTACTTTTTCTACAAACCATTCCATCTCAAGCTGAAAATTTAGCCGGAAATTTATTTGATCCGCCCGGTAAAATGGTCGATGTCGGTGGCTATTCTTTACATTTAAATTGTGTGGGTCGTGGTTCGCCGACGGTGATTTTGGAAACAGGCTTAGGCGGGATGTCTGTAGAATGGTATTCAATTCAGCACCAACTTAAGCAGCATACAAAAATATGTGCTTATGATCGGGCCGGTTACGGCTGGAGCGAAACAAGTAGCCAACCAAGGACGACGGAAAATATCGTTCATGAATTACACACGCTTTTGCATGTTGCAAATATTCCAGGGCCTTATGTTTTAGTTGGTCATTCTTTTGGTGGTTATACCGTCCAGCATTTTGCTAGTCTTTATCCACAAGAAACTGCTGGAGTTGTTTTGGTTGATGCATCTCATCCAGAGCAAGTCGATCGTTTTAAAAAGATTGGTTTGATCGTTGCGCCAACCAGAAAGGTAACGCATATCAAATTTAACAAACCACGCCTTCCTGCACATTATCCAGTAGACATGCGATATATCGCGCTACAGCAAATGCAAGATAGTAATACGATGAATGCTATTGCTGAAGAATATATTCATTTCAAACAAAGTGCACAGCAGGTGGCCAACTCTATGTCATTAAAATCCACGCCGATGATCGTCTTAACAAGAGGTATTCCGGGGTGGCAACGTATACGGCATGGGCGAAAATTTGAGCAGCTCTGGCAAAAATTACAATCTGAGCTGACCGATCTCAGTTCTAGATCTTCACATCTTGTGGCAAATAAAAGCGGTCATCATATTCATTTAGATCAACCCGATTTGACCGTTGCGACTATAAGCAGGTTGGTTGAATTAGCCCGCAATAAGCAACGTAGTAAATGGGTAGAAATAAATCATAGCAGTAATAAAAGTATTCGCTGGTTAGCTATGAAAGATGTTAGATGGCAACGTGACAGGTTAAGAACACGTTTACATGAGTGGCCTGTTTTTGATCCGAATTCTCGTCAAAACAAACTGTCTGCCAGTGAGTTAATGGTAAGTAATTACAGTAAATTTTGATCAGGTAGCTATTGCTGAAAAATAGTTTGTGAAACATTAAGGTTTGTTATTAGTCGTTATTAATACTTCTTAATTGCATTAGAGGATAGATACGCTTTACTATTACTATGCAATACACATTAAAATAATAAAGAGGTAGTCAGATGAAGTTCTTAACAATAGTGACAGTAGTAGGTTTCATGTTTATTTTATCCGCATGCAGTGGTGAAAACTCAGATACAAAAAAGAAAGTTGAAGAAGCGGCAATGAAAGCAAAAGAAGCCGTTACAGAGACGGCGGGTGAGGCGATGGATAAAGCTGGCGAAGCCATGACGAAAGCAAAAGAAGTTGTTTCTGACGCTACAGATGCTGTTTCTGACAAAACTGGAGAAATGGTTGAGAAGGTCAAAGAAACTACATCAATGGGCAATAATGAAACCAGTGAAGCACCATCATGGTCAGAGCTGGAAAACCAGGTAACAACTTTTTAATTTAGTATGCAGATATAAAACCTGATCAGTTTTTTCGAACTGGTCAGGTTTTTATTATTCTGGATATATTGCCGAGATACTGTCGAAATTTCTAAAATAACCTTTGTAATCCATCCCATAACCAACAAGAAATTCATTCGCTGCGACTAGTCCTGTGAAATCAGCCTTCTGCAGACCGCCACGTTGAGGTAAGTCTTTTTCGACCAAGACGGCTGTTAAGATTTGATCAGCTCCTTCGGCCTGGCAAAAATCAATAATTGCTTCTAGCGTATGCCCTTGATCCAGAATATCATCAATAATCAAAACAGTACGATTTTTTAGATCGATTTCTGGTTGTTTCAGCCAATGAAGATGCCCGCCTTTTGTTTCGCCTTGGTAGCGAGTTGCATGGATATAATCCAGCTCTAGTGGGAAATTTAGTTTTGGTAATAATAAACCTGTCGGCACAATGCCACCGATTACAGTACAGAGAAGGATCGGGTTGCTATCCATGAGTTGAGTATTAATTTGACCGGCCATTTTATCAATGGCGTTTTCTACTTCCTCTCTGGAAAAAAGCTGTTTGGCGTTTTGTTCTATTTTTTGAATTTTTTTGTTCATGTTTCTAATTTATTTAGTTGTTGTTTTCCTACATAGTCACATGCAAATTGCCAGGCTGAGCGACCACTTCTTGAACCGTGTAACAATGCCCATTTTAACGCTTCTTTCTGCATTACTTTTTGATCAATTATATTAACGTTTAGTTTGCTTAACCAATAATCGACGATGGTCAGATAAGCATTCTGGTTGAAAGGGTGAAATGCGAGCCACAAGCCAAACCGTTCTGAGAGAGAGATTTTTTCTTCTATCGCTTCACCATAATGGATTTCGGTTTCGATCAGTTCAGCATTTTGGTTATCTGTTGCGTATTCCGGTAGCAGATGCCGACGATTAGAGCTGGCATAAACAAGGATATTTTCGGGTGTACTGTTGATTGATCCATCAAGCACGACTTTTAGTGATTTGTAACTAGTGTCTTCAGTTTCAAAGGATAAATCATCGCAAAAAATAATAAATTTTTCCTGGCGATCAAAAAGCTGCTCTGCAATATCAGGCAATTCTTCAAGGTGACGTTTTTCGACTTCGATCAAACGTAAGCCTTGATCAGAATATTGGTTGAGAATAGCTTTAATTAAAGAAGACTTGCCTGTTCCTCGTGGGCCCCAAAGTAGCGCATTGTTTGCTGGTAGGCCATTAATGAATTGCCGCGTATTTTGATCTAACTGCTGTTTCTGATTTTCGATACATTGCAGATCAGCAAGCTGAACAGTGGCAATTCGAGGTAACGGATGTAAATAACCTTTCTGTCCATTGTGCTTCCAACGAAAAGCAACATGCTTATCCCAGTTTGTTTCTGGTGTTGTCTGCGGGATTATTTGTTCTAATCGATCTAGTAATCGATCGACACGATCAAGAATTTCCTTTTCACTCATTTTATTTTCTTGGTGAAACTAATCTTAATGGAACTTCAATCTTCTACGTGGCTTACGTATTATTCGATTTGCTATTGCATGTAATAAGGTTCCGATGTAGCCATGCAAGGAGACCTGATGCATTTTATAAAGTGACTTATAGATAATGCGGGCGAGGATCCCCTCAAGCATCACGCTACCAGACCATCTGCCAAGCAAGTTACCCATTAGGTTGCCGACCGTTGTATATGAACTCATATTTACCAGTGATCCAAAATCTACATACTTGTATTCTGGTAGTTCGCCACCGTTCAAGCGACGTTTCATTGTTTTAACTAACATTGAGGCTTGTTGATGAGCAGACTGTGCTCTTGGAGGAACAATTTCATCCGAGCCAGGTTCTATAGGACATTGAGCGCAATCACCAAAGGCAAAAATATTCACGTCGCGGGTTGATTGTAGTTTTGAGCTCACCACCAATTGGTTAATACGGTTGGTTTCCAGGCCATCAATATCCTTCAGGAAATCCGGAGCTTTAATACCTGCCGCCCAGACTTTGATCTCTGATGGAATAAATTGTCCTCCTTCAGTGAGGAAACCATCGGCGGTGGCTTCAACAATTCTTTCCCCGGTTCGAACATCTACATTGATCTTATACAGTGCTTCTACAGTCGCTTCTGATAAACGATCAGGCAATGCTGGGAGTATCTTAGCGGCGGCCTCGATAAGAGAAATTTTCAAATCACGATCTGGATCTATGTTGTATAAACCGTATGCGACCAGTTCCCGTGTTGATTCGTGCAGCTCTGCAGAAAGCTCAACGCCTGTTGCACCCGCACCCGCAATGGCAACATGCAATTGTCCTTCACGTAATGGTTTAGTGGAGGTTTGTGCGCTATAGCATTTCTTGAGTAGTAAAGAGTGAAATTTTTCGGCTTGTTCACGTGTATCCAATGAAAAACAATGTTCAGCAACACCTTTGATGTCAAAGTCATTGGTTGTACTACCGACCGCGATGATAAGCGTGTCATAGCTGAAATTACGTCTTGGAATGAATTCCATTCCATCATCATCATCAATTGTCGGCGCCAGAGAAACTTCTTTTTTCTCACGATCAAGGCTATCCATGCGACCCAAACGAAAACTAAAGTGATTCCAGTTTGCTTGCGCTAAATATTCAAGATCATCGGCATGCGAATCCAAAGTCCCGGAAGCAATTTCATGTAGCAGAGGTTTCCAGACATGGGTTAAGGTACTGTCTATCAACATTACTTCGGCCTTTTTCTTTTTGCCAAATTTTTTACCTAACCTTGTCGCTAGTTCAATGCCACCGGCGCCACCACCGACAACAACGATTCTATGAGTTGATGAAGTGTCTGAAGGGGCTGATGACATATTAAGGTTCTCTGACTTGGAAGGCTCTGTATAATAGCAGAATTGATCCATAAATCACGAAGGAAACAATCTATGAATAAACAAGAAACGACTGAACTTGAAGCGGCTGCATTTCGACAGTTAGTCGCACATTTTGAAGAACGAACAGATGTACAGAATATTGATCTGATGAACTTGGCTGGGTTTTGCCGAAACTGTCTTTCAAAATGGTATCGAGTTGCTGCTGAGGAACGCGGCCATGAGATGGATTATGAACAGGCAAGAGAAATTGTTTATGGCATGCCATACAGTGAATGGAAAGAGAAATATCAATTAGAAGTTAGTCCTGAACAATTAAAAGCCTTCAATGAATCGAAGAAGTGATCTAATAAGGAAACCATAAAGAAAGCTAAGTTTATTAAAGAGTGTTGGCCGTCGTTGAGCGGTTTATCTAAAAATAATGAATATCAAAGTTATCTCAATTTGTTTAATTTCATGTTTAACATCTTGTGCAGAATATCAAACTTATACACCATCACCGGTTGATACTGAGTATACAACGCGTCAGTACCGCAGGTTAGGTATTAATGCGCCGGAAATAAAAAATTGGCTACTTGAGAACAATGAAGCTGTAACGACATGGCCTAGGCAGAGTTGGAACGTTGAAAGCCTTATTTTGATCGGAAATTATTTTAGTACCGATCTAGCGATTGCTAAGGCCGAAGTTGAAGTTGCAAAAGCAGCTGAAGTCACGGCGGGACAGAAACCAAATCCTGAAATAGAATTTTCTTCAGAGCGACATAGTGATCATCCTGATTCTGTTTCCCCCTGGACAATAGGATCTATTTTCAGTTGGATTTATGAGAGACCTGAAAAACGTCAAGCCCGGGTTGAACATGCTAGAGCGCTATCGGAGGTGGCACATTTAAAACAGTTTGAAATTAAGTGGGAAATTCGCGATACGATTACAGATCATTATCTGGATGTGATGGCGGCTAATCGAAAAATAACAATGCTGTTTGAAGAAAAAAAGATTCTGCAAGAAGGCACGGAAGTATTAGATCAACGGCTTTCACATGGACAGGCAAGTGATTTTGAGATCAGCAGTTCGCGACTTGAACTTCAGCGTTTGAGATTATTGATCAGTGAAACGGAAGCTGAGCAAACACGATCAAAAAGTAGGTTGGCTCTAGCCGTAGGGCTACCAGCTGACGCATTGAATGATGTTGATTTAGATGAAAGTCTCTATGCTCAATTACCCGACATAAACATTTATGATCTTAATCTTGAAGTATTGCAAGCGCGTGCGCTGATCGAACGACCGGATATTCTGATCACTTTGTCTGACTATGTGGTAGCAGAGGCAGATTTGCATCGTGAAATTGAAAACCAATATTCGGACATTACTTTCTCGCCCGGTTTTATGTTTGATCAACATGATAATGTTTGGGTATTAGGCAGTTCCTGGATGTTACCTCTGAATGCTAAAAATGAAGGGCCGATTGCAGAGGCTGAGGCTCGACGGAAGGTCAGAGAGCAACAGGTGCTTGCTCATCAAGGTGAAATTTTAGGGCAGGTGCATGACGCACGGATCCGCTATAAAACAGCATTGAATATACTCAAAGAAGCTGACTCAATAATTACCGAGTTGACTGATAGGGGTAGAAAACTGCAACGGCAATATGATTTGGGCTACAGCGATCGATTGTCAATTATAAGAAATCAGTTGGAAATTTTGATCGCAAAACGAGCTCGTTATCTTCTTGAACTCGCTGCTTGGAGAGAGCTAAATGGCCTTGAAGATTCGTTAATGTCAAAATTGATAAAGTAAATACAAAGCATGAAAATAATAATAAAAATACTACTGCTACTAATATTGGGTGTGACGGTTTATTTGGGGGTTAGATTTTTTTCTGGCGAGCAAGGTTTTGTTGTCGCATTAGATGAATGGTTGGATCAATTTCAAGAACAGTCTTTAGAAGCAGGCGATGATAAGGGTGTTGACGAAACTGATGAAGAAAAGGGTGATGATGACGATATCCCTTCACGCGTCGAAATTTATGCAGGTCTACCTGCCGTTCGTCTCGCAGAAGAGGTGGTCACACGTAGTGGAATAAGAATAGATTCACTAAAAAGCGCAAATTATTCACATGAAAGGCAGGCTACTGGACGCGTTATTGATTTCCAATCTTTGTTACAAAAACAAGCAGAATTCAACCAGGCGAAATCTGAGCTTTCAATTGCACAAGAAAGTCTGAATGCAACAGTAAAAGTCTATGAGCGTCTACGATTATTAAATAAAGAACGCGCTAATGTGTCGCTTAGACAAGTCGAAGAAGCACGACTGCCATTATTAGAGGGTAAAGCAAAAGTAGCAGCTATCAAGCTGAGAATTCAAACGTTGCAAACAGAAACTGTCCACGAGTGGGGAGGAATATTAGCAAGTTGGGCGCTAGCACCTGATGACGAAAATGTAGGTTATTTTGATCGGCTACTACAAAATGAGGACAGATTAATCTTGGTGACCTTACCATCAGGAACAGTTTTATCTAATGGCAAACCCCTGATTTATGTCAATTCAACTTCCGAGCGTTCAACCGCTCTAATAGCACGTTTGATATCGACGGCAGCCTACACAGATCCACTTATTCAAGGCGAGACTTATTACTTTCGTACTACTGCAAAAAACATGCGGATCAATATGCGGCTGAATGTTTGGATTGTTTCACCCGATGAGATCGAAACTGGCTTTACCATTCCTTTAGCTGCGATTGTTTGGTATGCAGGACAACCGTGGGTCTATGTAAAAGTGACGGGTGATTTGTATTCACGTAGACCAGTTTCACATTATCGTGAAACAGATCAAGGTTGGTTTATTAGTGGCATATTTGATCTGAATGATAGAATTGTTGTTCAAGGTGGTCAACTTTTGCTATCTGAGGAATTACGCTGGCAAATCCCTGATGAGGATGATGATTAAAAACCATGCTATCAATTCTCGTTCGTTTTTCCGTTCGTTACTACGGTATTGTCATCGCTTTGACAATATTACTTTTGGTTTACGGAGTTTATCGTCTGTCTAATGCCGGCTTAGATATTTTCCCGGAATTTTCACCTAAACAAGTCATTATCCAAACTGAGTCGGCGGGCTATTCGACTGAACAAGTCGAAATTTTGGTTACGCAACCGATAGAGAACGTACTCAGCGGACTGATCGGTTTGAAATATCTTAGATCAGAATCGATACAAGGTTTGTCTATTGTTACTGCAACATTTGAAGAAGATACGGATATTTATTTAAACCGGCAAATGGTTAGCGAGCGGCTGTCCAGTGTTGGCGCATCTTTACCTGAAGGCATCGGTACGCCAGTCCCGGTTCCACTGGCCTCATCATCAGCGACTGTTCTCACAATCGGTGTGCGTTCTGATTCACTCAATATGATGGATTTACGCAGTATTGTTGATTGGACAATTGTGCCGCAAATTTTGAGTGTTAATGGGGTTGCGGACGTTAATGTGTTTGGGGGTGAAATCAAACAGTTACAAATTCAAATTTTGCCTGAGAAGTTGAAGCAATATGGCCTAGGGATACAAGATGTTGTTGAAGCTGCAACTCAGTCAACGGCTATTAAAGGCGCAGGTTTTATTGAGAATGATAATCAACGATTTACTATTCAAACCAGTAGCGATTCTGCCAGAGTCGAAGATATCGCGAAAGTCGTTGTAAAACGTGAGAATGGTTTTTCGATCACATTATCTGATGTGGCAAATGTACTTATAGCGCCGGAACCACGTATTGGTGCGGCGGCGATTATGGGTAAACCTGCTATCGTTATGATGATTATAGGTCAGTTCGGCGCAAACACCTTAAATGTTTCAAATGCAGTTGAAGCTGTTTTGGAAGATCTGAATCTGGTATTAGGTCAACAGGATGTAACGTTTTATTCACATTTGTTTCGACCTTCAGATTATATCGAACGCTCATTAGATAATATTGTCGAGCATCTTTTGATCGGTGGCGCTTTTGTTTTGATCGTCTTGTTTATCTTTCTATTCAATATTCGTACGGCGTTTATTTCAGCCCTTGCTATCCCATTATCCTTAATCAGTGCAGCTTTAGTTCTGCTCGAAAGTGGTGTGAACCTCAACATTATGGTGCTTGGTGGGCTTGCAATTGCATTAGGCGAGGTGGTCGATGATGCCATTATTGATACTGAGAATATCTTTCGTCGATTAAGAGAGAATAAATTTGCAACGGTTCCCAAACCAATAGCAGATATTGTTTACGAAGCCTCGATGGAAGTTCGTGGTTCTGTTGTTTACGCAAGCTTTATAGTCGCACTGGTTTTTGTACCATTGCTGACATTGGGTGGTGTAGCGGGGCGTTTGTTTTCGCCATTAGGCGTGTCTTATATTTTGGCCATTTTGACTTCATTGTTGGTTGCGCTGACGGTTACACCAGCGCTTTGCTATTTACTACTAGGTAACAGCAAATTACCTGATCGAGATCCACCTTTGATCCGATTGATCCATCCAGTATACGATGGGTTTTTGAGATTGACGACCAGACTACCGACATTGACTATTGGTATAGCTCTACTGGTATGTGTCGCCGGAATAGCGATCATTCCTAGTCTTGGATCGCGTTTCTTACCTGAGCTACGAGAAGGACATTACATTGTTCATACGACTGCCATGCCCGGCACTTCGTTAGAACAGGCAATTAAAGCAGGTAACCGGCTTACTGAAGCTTTTCTGGAAATCCCAGGCGTTAGATCTGTTTCTCAATGGGCTGGCAGGGCAGAGCGATCTGCAGACACATATGGAAGTCATTACAGTGAATTTGAAGTCGATCTAGAACCTCTTTCAGGAAAAGAACAACAAAGCGTAATTGATGGTTTGCGTGAAGTACTAAAAGAATTTCCTGGGCTGTTGTTTGAGGCCAATACGTTTTTGATCGAGCGAGTTGATGAAACAATTTCTGGGTACACTTCACCGATTGTCATCAATCTCTATGGGACTGAATTAGGATTTCTTGATCAAAAAGCGCAAGCGGTTATGGAGATTATCCGTACGATTGAGGGTGCCACTGATGTACAAATGCGTTCACCTCATGGCACACCGGTTTTACAAGTAAAACTGAAACATGATCGGTTGAGTGATCTTGGTATACGTCCGGTTGAGGTGATGGATGCGATACAAATTGCGTATGAGGGGAGAGTCGTTGGCAAGAGTTATCAAGGAAATCAAATTATAGATGTTAGTGTTTATATAGACACCAGTTTGCGGCAAAAACCAGAAGATCTAAGAAAATTACCACTTAAGACAGCTGAAGGTGCGATTTTTCCTCTCTCTGAAGTTGCGACTATTTTACAGACTGATGGACGCTACAACATACTGCATCAAGGTGCTCAACGGATCCAGACGGTGACTTGTAATGTCCACGATCGAGATTTCGACAGTTTTATGGATGAGTTAAAATCACGAGTTCTAACAGAAATTGAATTTGAAGCTGGGGCTTATCCGGAGTTTACTGGGGCAGCCATAGAACAAGCCAAGGCAAGAGAAGATCTAATTCTACATTCTCTAGTTGCTGGTATTGGTGTTCTCATTTTGATTTATATGGCTGTCGGACGATTTCGTGATGTTGTCATTATGCTGCTGAACCTACCCTTCTCACTGGTCGGAGGAGTTGTTGCAGTACTGTTAACTGGCGCAACATTATCAGTAGGTTCAGTTGTTGGTTTTGTCACCTTATTTGGAATAACTGTAAGAAACTCGATCATGTTGGTCTCTCATTACCGACATCTTGTCGAAGTTGAGGGCAGGGAATGGAATATCGAGACATTAATACAAGGTGCAAAAGAAAGGCTTCCCTCGATTTTGATGACAGCACTCGTCACGGCATTAGCGATGCTTCCCATCGCAATTGATAGTGACAATCCCGGTCGTGAAATAATGGGTCCGATGGCAGCTATTATTATCGGAGGAATGGCTTCCTCAACAATTCTTAATTTGCTGATACTGCCTAGTATAATATTCCATTTTGGGCGTTTTAAATCTCAATATCTGTGATCTCTTTCAGATATAAAATTAGATATTACGCGTTTTCAGATTCAGTAATGTCGATATCGATGACTAATTCATCGTCTTTTGCAGAGATGTGAACAGTTCCGCCATTTTCTAGCTTACCGAACAGTAATTCTTCAGCTAAAGGTTTTCTGATCTTGTCCTGGATCAGTCTTGCCATTGGGCGTGCACCCATGAGTTGATCATGTCCATTGACTGCTAGCCATTGTCTAGCCTCATCATCTACATGTAGGTTGACGTTTTTATTATCAAGCTGTGTTTCAAGATCAACCAGAAATTTGTCCACAACATGAATAATTGTCGATGGATCGAGTGGATCAAAATGCACGATTGAATCGAGACGATTTCTGAATTCGGGGGTAAAGATACGTTTGATATCTTCCATAGAATCACTGGATTTGACCTGATTTGTGAAACCGATAGGAGAACGGTTTAGTTTGTCTGCGCCTGCATTGGTAGTCATTATAATAATCACATTACGAAAATCAGATTTGCGACCATTGGTATCCGTTAAATTGCCATGATCCATGACTTGTAGCAATAAATTGAAAACGTCAGGATGTGCTTTTTCAATTTCATCCAGTAACAATACGGCATGGGGTTGTTTGTTGATGGCCTCCGTTAGTAAACCACCTTGATCAAATCCTACATAGCCCGGAGGCGCACCGATTAGTCTTGAAACTGTGTGTCGTTCCATATATTCAGACATATCAAACCGGAGTAGATCAATTCCCATGATTTGGGAAAGTTGTTTACTGACTTCTGTCTTACCAACACCGGTTGGCCCGGCAAATAGGAAAGAACCAATTGGACGATCTTCGCGGCCGAGGCCTGAACGAGACATTTTGATCGCAGCTGATAATGTACCGATTGCTTTGTCTTGTCCAAAGACAACCATTTTCAGATCGCGTTCCAGATTCTTTAAAGTAGTTTTATCTGATGATGAAACTGTTTTTGAAGGAATTCGCGCAATCTTGGCGATCATTTTTTCAATATCGACGACATCAATAACTTTTTTACGATCTTTTTCTGCCACCAAGCGTTGGCTTGCACCTGTTTCGTCAATAATATCGATAGCTTTGTCTGGCAAATGTCGATCATTAATATAGCGTACGGTAAGTTCTGCTGAAGCTTTTAGAGCTTTATTGGTATATTTAATCTCATGATGTTCTTCAAAACGTGATTTTAAACCTTTGAGTATCTCGTAAGTTTCATCTATAGAAGGTTCGTTTACATCAATTTTTTGGAAGCGGCGTGCAAGTGCGCGATCTTTCTCGAAGATTCCGCGATATTCCTGGTAAGTAGTCGAGCCAAGACATTTCATTTCACCTGAAGCAAGCATCGGTTTGATCAAGTTAGAGGCATCCATGACGCCGCCAGAGGCTGCTCCAGCACCAATAATAGTATGGATTTCATCAATAAATAAAACGGAGCCCGGTGTTTTCTTCAATTGAGAAAGAACGTTTTTCAAACGTTTCTCAAAATCACCACGATATTTTGTTCCTGCGAGTAATGCACCTAGATCAAGTGAAAAGATAACGCATTCATTTAGTATTTCAGGAACTTCTTTATCAACAATCCGTTTAGCAAGTCCCTCAGCAATGGCGGTTTTACCTACGCCAGCTTCACCTACCAGTAAAGGGTTGTTTTTACGTCGGCGACAGAGAATTTGCACGGTTCTTTCGACTTCGTGATTACGACCAATTAGTGGATCAATTTTGCCCTGACGAGCTTGTTCATTTAGATCTGTAGTGTAATTGCTTAGTGGATTATCATTTTGTTCAGGAGTCGTCTGATTTTCTTCAATTGAAGGAATTGGATCCTCAGTTTCAAGCGGCAATTCTTTAGGGTCCTTAGTGACGCCATGTGAGATAAAATTGACGACATCAAGACGAGTAATATTCTGCTTGTTGAGTAAATAGACAGCTCTGGACTCTCTTTCCCCAAAAATAGCGATCAAAACATTGGCGCCAGAGACTTCTTTTTTACCAGATGATTGGACGTGAAAAACAGCTCGTTGCAGTACTCGTTGGAAACCTAATGTTGGTTGAGTTTCTCGATCATCTCCTTCAGAAAGTAGAACGGCATTTTCTTTAACCAAACTATCAAGACTATCTCTAAGTTCATCTATTTTCGCACCACATGAACGTAACACATTTGATGCAGATGGGTTATCAATTAAAGTGAGTAGTAGGTGTTCAACGGTCATGAACTCATGTCGTTGCTCTCGAGCTTCTTTGAATGCGAGATTTAGTGTGGTTTCTAACTCTTTGTTTAACACTTATGTGTGACTCCATCATTGTGTACTGGCAAAACTTCCTTATACACAGAAGTAACGGCCGGTATGTGATTTTCCTTAAATCTTATAATCACCTTATATGCGACAGGATTCAAGCTTTTTCTGTAGTACATAGTAGTGGATGCTGATGTTCACGTGAATATTGGTTAACTTGATTGACTTTCGTCTCCGCAATTTCATAAGAAAACGTGCCACATACCCCTTTTCCCTGAGTATGGATCTCTACCATGATCTGAGTCGCGGATTGTCTGTTCTTTGAGAAGAAACGTTCTAAAATTTGCACAACAAAGTCCATAGGTGTGAAGTCATCGTTTATTAGTAATACCTTGTAATTAGGTGGCTCTTTGAGTTCCGGTTCAGCTTCTTGAATTTCAACATCACCATCTAAATCTTGTTCAAATTTATCAGACATAACTTTAGATTACATACCAAATGCTTATATAAATTAAGTGAAAATAATATTTGTATTAGGAGCAAATTACCACAGGGTCAAGATCATTATAAATTGAACTAATAGTTAAATCACTGATCAGAACCATCTAGTGGCTTGTTGAGCATGCTCGTTCTATTGTTTTTGATAAGGCGAAAAAGAGGGCTTTTAATCTCCTTGCGGTGCCCATTTCATTTAGATAGTCATCTATGAGCCTTGAAGCTACAGGGTTTATAACCAACAGTGTGAAAAGTTACTCTAAGCTTGCCATCCAACTTCAATGTTCTATGGATTTTGTCCAGTCATCCAGGCTTAAATGATGCTTCAAATTATAAAATGCCTTGTCATTGGTGATTAATAAAGCGCCCACAGCAACAGAATGGGCTGCAATCAACATATCCATTGTGCCGAGGGGCTTGCCTTCATTTTCACAGGTTGTTCTTAATTGTGCATAGGTTTTCGCTGTATCAGAATCCCAGGGCAGGATTTCCACCCTTAACAAGAACTCTTTAACAGCAATAGGAAGATGCTTAGCTTCAGGTTTTCTGGCGACGCCTCGAAGCAACTCGGCTTCTGTTATCACGGAGATGCAGACATGGGCCATAGATACCTTGAGCAGATGCTCTCTTATAATTACCGGTTCACCTTTGATGATGTAACTGGCAGTATTGGTGTCAAGCATATAACGTTGATTTTCCATTAGAACAGATCTTGATTCTTTGGAATTTCATTATCTCGCTCGGCCATGAAATCTTCTGGTATCTTGGTGGTTTCTGTCATGATGAAATAATCATCCCAGGAGCCTGGTTTCCTGGAGATGATTACATCACCCGTTTCTGGATCTTTACGAATATAAACCTCGTCACAATCGAACCGATAGTTAACAGGTAGCCGAACAGCTTGGCTACGGCCATTCATAAATAACTTTGCTGTGCGTCTCATTAGTATCTCGCCTCACATATGATATACCATAGTATATACTAAGATAAATAATATATCAAGATATATTAACTATGTCATGTTGGAGTATCCCCGTAATACTTGGAAATGCGTGTTTTAGACAACTTCAGGGATGGCGTCGTGCTAACGGCCCTTTACATGTGTAGGCAACGCTGCCGTGGATGAAAAGGGTGTGTAACGTGTATGGAAGTACAAATACCGTGAGCGCATGGATGCGCAAGAGCAGTCTAAATATCACGGATATATACCTTAAATAGTAGACGTCAGGCCATGTACCTGAATTATGTTAGAGTTAAGATTGTAATCTATAAGGTAAGAGCATTTTATATTCCCTTAATAATCTCAGTCAGTAATTTTTCATCCATCAATGATCTTGCCCTCGAAACTACCGCCTGCTATTTGACATGTGTCGTGTCGACAAGTATGGTTTAGCGCCCGAATCTTGGGTGGTCAAAATAGAACAAAATATTTTTGGCCATAATAATATAAAGGAATCATAATGTTGTAAGCGAATGGATCGTGCTTGCAATTTTCTGTCTTGAATTTGTTAATCATTAGGGCAGTCGCTATTTGTTAAATATAATTAAAATTGTGTAGAGGAAATGAGAGTTATGGGATCAAGAGAAGACCAAATAAAGGCATTAGAAAAAGATTGGGCTGAAAACCCACGATGGGCTAATGTAAAACGTGACTACAGTGCTGAAGATGTAGTTCGTCTTCGTGGTAGTGTTCAACCTGAGCACACACTTGCGCGTAACGGTGCTGAAAAATTATGGAGCCTGGTTAATGGAGACTCAAAGAAAGGTTATGTAAATGCTTTTGGTGCGATTACTGCTGGTCAAGCTATGCAACAAGCTAAAGCGGGCCTGGAAGCGGTCTATCTGTCTGGTTGGCAGGTTGCAGCTGACGGTAACACTTCTGAAACAATGTACCCAGATCAATCATTGTATGCATATGATTCAGTTCCAACGATGGTTCGTAGAATCAACAATACATTTCAACGTGCTGATGAAATCCAATGGAAAAACATTGCAGATGGCAAAGTGTCAGAAGAAGAAGCTATCGATTTTTTTCTGCCGATTGTTGCAGATGCAGAAGCTGGTTTCGGTGGTGTTCTAAATGCTTACGAATTAATGAAGAATATGATTTCAAGTGGTGCTGCTGCTGCTCACTTTGAAGATCAATTAGCTGCTGTGAAGAAATGTGGTCACATGGGTGGGAAAGTATTGGTTCCAACTCAAGAAGCTGTTCAAAAACTAGGTGCTGCACGTTTAGCTGCTGACGTTATGGGTGTTCCTTCGGTTATTTTGGCTCGTACAGATGCTGAAGCTGCAAACTTAATCACAAGTGATTTTGACGAAAATGATAAGCCTTTCATCACAGGTGAACGTACACCTGAAGGTTTTTACCGAGTTAAAAATGGTTTAGAGCAAGCCATTAGTCGTGGTGTAGCTTACGCACCTTATGCTGATTTAGTTTGGTGTGAAACAGGTGTGCCTGATATCGGGTTTGCACGTGAATTCGCAGAAGCTGTTCAAGCCGCTGTTCCTGGTCAGTTGATGTCTTACAATTGTTCTCCGTCTTTCAATTGGAAAAAGAATTTGAATGATTCACAAATTGCGAGTTTCCAAGAAGACTTGTCTGCTTTGGGTTACAAATTCCAATTCATTACTTTGGCTGGTATTCACTTGAACTGGTACCGTACTTTTGACTTCGCACATAACTATGCACAAGGCGAAGGCATGAAGCATTATACAGAAATGGTTCAAGAGCCAGAATTTGAATCACGTGAGCGTGGTTATACATTCGTATCACATCAACAAGAAGTAGGTGCGGGTTATTTCGATGATGTAACCACTGTTATTCAAGGTGGCGCATCTTCAGTAACAGCATTGACTGGTTCTACAGAAGAAGCCCAGTTTGATAAATAATATCGAGCAATAGTTATTTATTGACTTGTTTTTGATTAAAATAGGAAAACGGGACTCAATGAATGAGTCCCGTTTTTTTTTGCGTGTGATTTACTTAACAATTACTAAATCACGATTTACTTCAATTGTTTTCTCACCAATACCTTTCACAAGCACCAAATCATCAACAGATTTGAATGCACCATGATCATTGCGATAAGCCACGATTGCAGCGGCTTTCGCCTCACCAACACCTTTCATTGTGACGGCGATAGTTGCCGCATCAGCAATGTTGATATCGATTTGATCTGCTGCAAAGGTAAGTGATGATAGAGTTAGTAATAGAACAGCAATAAACTGTTTAAGCATGTGAAACCTCCATGTATATATTTAAAGTTATTATTTATAGTCGATTATTGACACTTAGGCCAAAAATAGCGACGTATTCAGGCTACAGCAGCTGATAGTCTGAAATCAATTTTGATCAGAAAGATGTATCAATTCATTGCAGTTGGACTATACAAAGATATGTCACTACTTTACAAATGACGGCTATCAAACAAGTTGATTTGTGTTTAGTCTAGCCGCACTTAAAAACTATTTTGATAGAAATGATATTACGACCGATTAATCAAACAACTTACCAGATACTGACAATAGCTTGGTTAGCGGTGATTGCCATTTTTTCAAGTATTCCTAATCTAAAAACCAGTGCGGTAATTCCCCAGTCTGACAAATACCTGCATATTATCGTTTTTGCTGTTCTTGCTTATTTGTTGGCAGGATCGGCCGGTAAGTTTATTAAGAAATATAATGTCGTGTTTCCAATCTTATTGATCACTACACTAGCAGTCTTATTTGGTTTTCTAGATGAATGGCATCAATCCACTGTTGTTGGCCGTGTATCAAGTGGCTGGGATATATTGGCTGATGGAGTAGGTGGCTTAATTGGAGTGATCGCCTATTTGTTTATTCATAAAACGGAAACAGATTTTGGTTAATATTATATACCCGGACGATTGCATGGCAGGAGGTAGAATGCTGTCTGGAACAAGCATCGAGGGCGAGTCCAAGCGTCTACGCAATGGCGTTAGCGCATGAAAATGGAACCACCACTCTCGGCGTACGCTGCCTTGCTGTGTAGACGCTTGGACTCGCTGAAATCTGCAATTCCAAGTAGCACGGGTATATAGATTTGCGGATTAAATTGAGTTTCTTAGAGGAAAGAAAATGAATGTAGTGATGATAGGATCTGGGTATGTTGGTCTGGTTTCGGGGACATGTTTTGCAGAGTTCGGTGTAAATGTCACCTGTGTCGATGTCGATGAAAATAAGATCGCTCGTCTAGAAGAAGGCGAAATTCCAATTTATGAGCCTGGTTTAAGTGACTTGGTGAAGAAAAATGTCGAAGATGGTCGCTTACATTTTTCAACGGAACTTAAAGATAATGTAGGTAATGCTGATCTAATATTTATTGCTGTTGGTACACCGACACGCCGTGGAGATGGTCATGCAGATCTAAAATATGTCTACAGTGCGGCTGAAGATATCGCAAAGTATCTGCAGGGTTACACTGTCATAGTCGATAAATCTACGGTTCCTGTGGGCACTGCAAGGAATGTTGAACGCGTTATTCGTGCAACAAATCCTGAAGCAGACTTTGACGTAGCATCGAATCCGGAATTTTTACGCGAAGGTGCGGCAATTTCAGATTTTATGCGACCTGACCGAGTGGTAATTGGTGTTGAAAGTGATCGTGCAGAAGCATTATTAAGAGAACTTTACCGCCCGATCAATTTGATTGAAGCTCCTATCATGAAGACTGATCTAGAAAGTGCAGAATTGATCAAATACGCATCAAACGCGTTTCTTGCCACCAAGATTAGTTTTATCAATGAAATGTCGATGCTCTGTGAAGCGATTGGGGCAGATGTTCATGCCGTCGCAAAAGGGATGGGGTTAGATGGGCGAATTGGTAGAAAAATTTTTACATGCAGGGCCTGGCTATGGCGGATCATGTTTTCCAAAGGATACCCAAGCTCTTGTAAGAATTGCTCAAGAACATGGCGTTTCTTCACGTATAGTTGAAACTGTTATCGAAGTTAATGCTGCTCAAAAAGCGAGAATGATCAAAAAAATAAGAACTGCATTAGGCGGTAATGAAGCAGGAAAAACAATTGCAGTGTTTGGTCTTACATTCAAACCTGAAACAGATGACATGCGTGATTCACCTGCGCTTTCTATTCTGCCAACATTAATCGAAAAGGGTGCCATGATAAAAGCTCATGATCCAAAAGGGATCGAAGAAGCAAAGCATCTACTGCCCAAACAAGTCATATACTGTGAAGAACCGATGGATGCAATCAAAGGTGCTGATGCAATTGTCCTAATGACAGAATGGAATGTATATCGTGGATTGAATCTTGAGAAATTACGAGAACAAATGAAGGGCAATGTATTCGTTGATCTGAGAAATGTATACGAAGCAGAACAGATGAAAAAAGCAGGGTTTGATTACCATTGTGTTGGGCGAGCATAAGTCCAACTTTTTCATGAACCAATTCATATCGATGAGTTAATTATCAATCCGTAACATCACAAGCCTATACACCAATATAACCAGCAAGTACTCTAGATAGAGTTAGGGGAGATGTGTTTTTAAGTATTGTAGATGCTATCAAAAATCCTCAGTTTTGTGAGTGGAATCATCTTGTTGAAGGAAAAGGAACAATCATTGAATAAACTGATTGATCTCTACTACTCGTCCAAACTTCATGAAAATTGCTTTCAATTATATGTGAATTAAAAAAACATACGGAGTCGTTTCGTTATAAGCTTGTTTATACAGGCTAACATTACGGTGTAATTAATGAGTGCTGTTTTTTTGAAGAATTAGAAATACCAAAACTTGATTTATGGGATGGATACCCTTTGTTATATAAAGTGTCATAGTATTTTTTGATGAAAGATATAGTTTATTTGAAGGAACTAAATGATGAGTAAAAAGAAACTAATAGGTAACCTTATTACGTTAGCGATTATTTCAACATGCTTATTTTGCGAAAAGACAATGGCCCTGACATATTATGTATCCTGTGATACTGGTGATAATGGTAATGGTGGGTTGTCTGAAATAGATGCATGGCGATCGCCAGAAGCATTAACAAAGAATTATTTTATTGATGGTGATGAGATATTATTCAAACGAGGATGTAAGTGGGAAAATGTTTCGATAAAAATCAAAAAATCTTTGATTTTTGATTCTTATGGAGACGAAAAATCGTTGCCTGAGTTGAGTGCTGGTCGTTATATAAAGACTTGGCAAAAAAATAATCAAACAAAAATTTATTATACAACGCTTCAGATGGAGCAGGATGTGCCGGCTAGTAAAGACATATATATTGTTTATGATGAAATCAATAATACTTTTTATACAAAGGCTGGTTCGATAAGTGAATTAAATAAACCTGGAACATTTTATTATGATATAGATAATCTCCTGATATATGTTTACCCAAATGAGAACTTAAATGTAAAGAGCGATCTGATGGTATCTAGCAAGCATACGATTTTTGAAATACAACAAAATAGTATTGAACATTTATCAATAAAAAATCTACATCTATCATTTGCAAACCTATATGCTATTGGATTTTTTTATCAAAGTTCAGGTACGAAAAACGGTAGTTTGGATATTGAAAATAATTATTTCTTTGGAAACGCGTATCAAGCTCTACATGTTGCAGGAACGAATTCATTTATTGATATTGAATTTTCTAATAACACAATTACTGCGAATGGAAATGAGGCGGTTTATATAGGTTTCATAAAAGGAAACATAGAGGGAGTTATTGTTCATAATCAATTAAGAATTGTGGGAAATACCATTGGTGGTAATGATTATGGATGGCGATCATTGGGTAATCAATCAGCAGCTAACGGAGATGGTCTAGATATTAAACGAGGAGTTAATTCAGTTGTCATAGAAAATAATACTATCTCTGATATTCAGGGAAATCATGGAATACTTACGCAATCCTCAAATGCAATTATTCGAGCAAATAATATTACTAATGTAAGAATGGAGCGTGCAGATTTTGAGACTAGTATTAGTGGAATTATAGTCGATGCTTATGATAAATATGGAACTACTATTGTTACTAATAACTCCATTAATCTAGAACAGGCAAATGGTATAGTTATTAGAGGGCACGCGCAATTAAAACCGAAAACAATTATCTTTGGAAATGATATTACTGTGAGTGGTAGTTATTTTCCAATTGCATTTACATCTCAAAATATTACCAATACAAATATTACTAACAATATTATAAAAGGAGGTAAAGCAAGTGTGCTAATTATGCGGGCTTGTTGTACACCCTCGGAAGTTACGATCCAGGATAATCAGATACGAAATGTCAAGCAAATAATCATTTCTAAACAGGAAAAATTATCAGGAATTAAGTTTGATACTAACGTTATCTGTATCAAAAATGCTTATAAGCCTGAAGAAGTTCACAATCGAGCATTAGAAAAACAATTTGCACAGCGCAATGTTGTTACTGAGTGCTATTAAATATTTTGGATTAATTGATTTATGTGTGGCATTGCTGGAATTTATAATTATCATTATGCGTCTTGTGAAGTAGACAGAGAAGAGCTACTCAAAATACGTGATCATATGCAAGCTAGAGGGCCTGACGGTTTTGGGGAGTGGTTTTCAGAAGATAGGCATATCGCATTTGGACATCGAAGATTGTCTATTATTGATCTTCATAAACGTGCGGCCCAGCCGATGGTCAATGAAGATAGTAATTGTATCGTTACGTTTAACGGTGAAATTTATAATTATCAAGAATTAAGAAAGAAACTTGAAACAAAAGGTTATAGGTTTAAGACAACCTCTGATACCGAAGTTTTGTTACACCTCTATACTGAGATGGGGGTGGATATGTTAAATGAATTGCGAGGCATGTTTGCCTTTGGCATCTGGGACAATAAAAAGAAACAATTATTTCTTGCAAGAGACCCTTATGGTATCAAACCGTTTTATTATGCTGATGATGGGTGGACTTTTCGGTTTGCTAGCCAGGTAAAAGCCATACTAGCAGGTGGAAAAGTATCGAGAACATCAGAACCTGCTGGGCAAGTCGGTTTTTATCTTTTTGGAAATATACCAGAACCCTATACCTCGTGGCAGGAGATACGCGCGTTAGAATCTGGTACATATATGATCATCGATCAAGCGGGTATAAAAAAACAGCACAAGTATTTCAGCTTGTCGAGTGTTTACAAGGAAGCAGAAATTTTGGACGCACAGTTTGAAAAAATGGAGTGTGAACAAAACATCAGAAAATTATTTCTTGACTCTGTTCACCATCACATTGTATCAGATACCAAAGTTGGAGCCTTTTTATCTGCAGGCATTGATTCTGGAGCATTGGTAGCTTTGATGAAAGATGCAGGTTTGGATGAGGTTGAAACATTAACCCTTGCTTTTTCAGAGCAACAAGGTACTCATGATGATGAGTCTTTACTAGCCGAACAAGTCGCGCAACGCTATAAAACAAAACATACAACACGTTTAATCACTCAAGGCGAGTTTGATGAAGACTTACCCAAAATTATAAACGCGATGGATCAACCTAGTATTGATGGAATTAACACCTGGTTTATAAGCAAAGCTGCTAAGGAGCAAGGTCTCAAGGTTGCTATTTCAGGAGTAGGTGGTGATGAGTTACTTGGCGGTTATTCAACTTTTAGCGATGTTCAGAAGATTATGAAATATAGTAGAGTGCCATCAAAGATACCATTTTCTGATCAGTTATTCCGACTTTTTTCCACAAAATTACTTTCACAAAAAACTTCATCTAATCCCAAACTCCCAGGTCTACTCAAATATGGTCGGAATCTTGCGAGTGCTTATTATTTAAAGAGAGGATTATTCTTACCATGGGAACTGGAAAATGTTCTTGATCGTGAAACTGTTTATGAAGGCTTGCGCCGATTACAACCAGAAAAAGTCGTTGCATCAGAGTTGCAATCAGGTGTTAAAGATTATCGCAGTAAAGTATCTATACTAGAATCTACAATCTACATGAAGAATCAACTTTTGCGTGATACGGATTGGGCTAGTATGGCGCATTCTCTTGAAATTCGTACCCCTTTAGTTGATTCATATTTACTACAGAAAATAGTACCTTATTTACTTAGTCAAGAGAAACATAATCACAAAATATCTTTGGCGAATAGCCCAACCTTACCGTTACCTGACACTGTTACAAATAGAGAAAAAACAGGGTTTAGTATTCCAGTTGCAAACTGGTTGCAAACTAATGCTTCAACCCAACAATGGAAAGCAGTTTCAACATTAACTCAACCACGCTGTCCATGGGCTAGACGATGGGCATATTCAATAGCGATTCAGCATTTTTGTCCGCCATGAAAAAGGAAATAAGAATTTTAGCACTTGTGACAGATGCATTTGGTGGAGATGGAGGGATTTCACAATACAATCGTGATTTATTAACGGCTGTGTCATCACTAGATGTAGTAAAGGAAGTGATTGTGTTGCCGAGGTTGGGTTTACCTGATCAACCAGTACCTACAAAGATTAAAAACCTACCCGCTACTTTCAATCGACTTTTTTATACGTTTAAATCACTCAAGCTGATACTCAGTGAAGGTCCATTTGATGTGATATTTTGTGGTCACTTAGCGCATGCGTCATTAGCAGCAGTCTTATCAAAATTGACAAAAACACCAATTTGGTTGCAATTGCATGGGATAGAGGCATGGACTTGTCCCTCACGATTATATCGTTGGGGAGTTGAACAGTCTGATTTGGTGACAGTAGTTAGTCGATATACAAAATTTCGATTTTCTAATTGGGTTAACTTGTCGCCGGAAAAGATTAGAGTGTTGTCTAATACAGTATCAGAAATTTATATGCCAGGTGAAAAATCTGAAACCTTGATCAAGAAATATGATCTTCACGACAAAAAGGTTCTTTTAACTGTTTCAAGAATTTCAAAAGCAGATAGATACAAAGGACATGACCGCGTCATCTCAGCATTAGCAAAAATCAAAAATAACATTCCGAATATAATTTATCTAATAGCAGGTTTGGGAGATTCTATGGATGACCTTAAGGCACTGGCGAAGAGTAAAGGAGTTGAACAAATCGTTAAATTCGTAGGTAGAGTTGATAACGAGGAGTTACCTGACTTATATCGTACAGTTGATGTCTTTGTTATGCCAAGCACAAATGAAGGGTTTGGGATCGTTTTCTTGGAAGCGATGCGATCTGGAATCACAACCGTGAGTGGTAATGTAGATGGCAGTGTTGATCCATTACAAGATGGTGACGCAGGTTACACCGTTTCTGGCACTAATGAAGATGTCCTAGTAGAAACAATCAAAGCAGCATTGAACTCTCCTATAGATGGCACACCTTATGCTCAAAAGTTTAGTATAAGAGCATTTTCAGAACATGCTAACCGGTTATTAATACAATTGATCAATCAACCTTCTAGTAACCAATAGAGCGAAAATTATGTTATTTATTTATTTGTTTTCAATAATTGTCCCACTTAGTTTAGTCCTTATTGGTTTTCCTCAGGCGCGAGACTGGTTGCTTGATCATTGGCAACTCGAAGAATATAGCCATGTCATTTTATTACCCGCAGTAGGGGTTTATCTTCTATTACAAAATAGCGAAAAGTTTTCGATAGATAAAAAGATAAACCGTTCAATTGGTTTTTATATTATTATCGTTTCAATATTTATCTTGCTCCTTTCACACTATGGGCAAATGATCAGCTTTTACGGTTATGCATTGTTATTATTGTGTTACGGCACTTATATCAGTGTGTTGGGTTGGGATTCTTTCAAGAAGAACTGGCCAGCAATGGTTATTTTGTTTTTTGCAGTGCCATTCCCATCAATTTTATTCAATAGTATCTCCACACAATTACAATTAATGTCCTCATCAATCGGCTCGTCTATTATTAGAGCATCTGGGATCAGTGTTTATCAGAATGGCAATATTATCGATTTGGGTACGATACAACTGGAAGTTGTCGAAGCCTGCGCGGGTTTACGATATCTATTTCCGTTAATGACGGTTGGCTTCATTGTCGCTGTATTTTACAAAGCATCACTGACCAGAAAGTGGATAATATTTTTATCTAGTATTCCGATCACGATCATCATTAACAGCCTTCGAATTGCCATGATCGCCATACTTCTGGAATATGCAAATATCGATACGACGACAGGTTTTATTCACGATTTTGAAGGTTGGATCATGTTTATGCTGGCAATGGCCATATTGTTATTTCTTGCATCATTTATGACATGGTTTTCCGGTCAAAAACGAGGTTGGCGTGATGTTATTGAAATAGAACCGCTCGATTTATCGAAAAGTAGGTTAATCAAGTTATTTACACTGACGCCTAATGTTTCAATTCCTCTAATTGCATTAACAGTACTATTTACTATGCTGTTAATCACATCACCTTTTTTACCAGAACGGAAAATAATACAACCAGACCGAGAGTTATTTTCAACCTTTCCTACAGCACTAGGAACTTGGGAAGGAAGGCATTTGGAAATGGAGGAAATTTATAAAAATGCCTTACCGTGGAATGACTATCTCTGGATGGACTTTACCAATCCTCAGGGAGCACATATCAGTCTTTTCATACCATATTTTGATTCACTATATAAAGATTCATATGCACATAACCCAAGTGTATGCCTACCGGGGAATGGTTGGACGATTGAGAATGATCAGGAACTCATTATTAAAAATTCGCAAAATGGTGCAGAGATGAAAGTTAACCGACTTGAAACAAAAGTAGGTGGGAAGAACAACCTAGTTTATTACTGGTTTCAACATTATGGTTCTAGTCTAGCCGATCAGAAATTGGTCAAACCGGTTCTACTTTGGAATTCAATTACAAAAGGTAGAGCAGATGGCGCACTGGTCAGACTAATTCTCGATCTTGATAAGCTACCAAGTAATGTGAGTCCAGAAGATTTGATCAAAGATATGATTGATCAAATCAATATTGTATTACCTAACTATGTGCCGGACTAAAAATATCTCGTTGATCAATATTGTCAAACATTTTTCATAAATCGATGAAAGTCACTCACCATTATCTATGAGTATTGTAAGCATAAAGAAAGGAATTTATATTACAGGATTAACACAGCTCTTAACTGCGGTAGGACAACTAGTTGGAATAAGAATACTAACAGAAATATTACCACCAGGTATTTTTGGAAAACTAGCATTATTATTAGGTGTTGTAGCACTAGGAATGTCATTACTAATGAATCCAACTATGCAGGCGTTACTCCGATATTTCCCTGCCTATTATGAACAAAAGCCATATCTTTTAAAATGTGTAATATTTAATAGGATAAAAAAAACACTCTTAATTTCATTACCATTCATTTTGCCACTAGTATTTCTTGGTATTACAAAAGAATGGTTTGAATATAAGGAAGTTATTTTGTTGTTGGTTTTGATGCTTGTTGATGGAATGAAATCCTATCAAACGACAATGCTTAACGCAGAAATGAAGCATCGATTGTATGGATATTGGCAAGCTAGTGAAGCATGGGCAAGACCCATTGTTGCATATATCGCAGTAACGTTTTTTAGTGTAAATATTTCAACGGTATTGTTGGCTTATATTTTTATTTCATTATTGTTGTATTTTGTTTTTTATAAAAACTTAGCTAAGAATGTGCAAAAAAAAATCAGCCAAACAGAATATGTGGAACTCTTTGAAAAATTTCGAAGTTATAGTAAACCACTCATACCATTAGCAATAATAGGTTGGATTTCAGGTATGGCTGATCGTTATATGATAGGTGGGTTTTTATCTTTAAAAGATGTCGGTATGTATGCTGCCATTTACGCATTGGCAAGTCGACCTATGTTGATGCTTTCTAGTATTCCAGAAATATCAATTAGACCTTTGTATTATGCGGCAGTGAGTTCTCATGATACAAAACTTGCGAATAAATACTTGTTTGTATGGTTTTTAATTGTAGCTTTTTTTGCCATCGTTCTGATTCTATTTTTACTATATTTTCACGAGCTTATCGCGAAATTATTGTTGGCGAGCGAGTTTAGAGAAGCTTCTTATTTGATGCCTTGGATTGGATTAGGGTATGGCATGCTAGCACTATCACATATTACAACAAGAGTCTGTTATGCATATGATGCAACATGGTCCGTATTTCTAATCGAGTTATCGGGCGCTATGTTGGTTTTGTTGGTAGGCATGCCTTTGGTTTATAGTTTTGGTCTGCTTGGGGCAGCAATCTCTATACCTATTTATTTTGGATTGCAGTTATTAATTTCTACATACATTGCGTTTAAATTAATACATAAAGCTAAGGCTGATTTCACAGATAATCAAGTTACGATAGGAAGGTAAGGTTATGAATGAAATTAAGGCGGTGGTGAACTATTGTATTTATCTATAGGCTAATCATGGACATGACTTTCCGAAAGTGAATGATACTTTGGTTTATAAAGCTGACCCGTAGGGCGAGTTATCTTGCATGCGCCTAAACTGACACTATGGAATGCTAAGCACCAATATAATGATTTCAACTCTAACGATCTTTTTAGATTATTACGTGTTACCGGTTTTTATCAGCTTCAATCTAGAGTGTTAACCCATGTGCCATGCGGCATACTCTTATCATCTCTGTGCGCAATCTATTTGGCACGTCATAAGAGGCTGTTTGATGCTGCGGAATTTTATAGAAACAGGTGATAAAGGTAGTGGTACTTTTACAAGAGTATTTTTTATTATTGGAATTAAATGCAATTGATGAAGATTTTTTATATTGGGCAATTATCAGAAGGATCGACCAGTTTGGAAAGGATGAAAACCCTTCAGCAGCTAGGTCATAAAACTATACCTTTTGATATTTTACCTTTTGCCCGAAAAAAGTTTTGGCTAAATCAGTCTATTGCTTCAAGATTCAATTTTGGTTCCATTCTAACTGAGTTAAATTCTTCATTGATCAAAGAGGTGCAAGCTCTAGATGGTATTACACATGTTTGGGTGGATAAGGGGACATGGATCTATCCAGAAACCTTGAGGTATCTAAAGGAAAAAACTAAGGCATTATTATTCCACTACACACCAGATCCGCAGTTTTTTTTCCATCGTTCAAAACATTTTATAGATTCAGTACCTATTTATGATGTGCTTATCACCACCAAAGAATGGGAGCTTGATTCTTATAAAGCAAGCGGTGCAGAGGATGTTATTTTGACGTACCAAGGCTATGATAATAGGTTTTCCCCTATTATTCCGACTACGGAAATAATAGATAAATACGCTTCTGATGTATGTTTTATTGGTCACCCAGAACGACATTATTCGGATAGATTTAGTAGCTTTGCTAATACAGAAATTAACCTCCGTGTTTGGGGGCGAAGGTGGAATAGGTATACTTTCTTTAAAAAAGATATAAGACCATATATATCAGGCGAAGGACTTTGGGGTAATGCTTATTTAGATGCTATTTCGTGTGCAAAAATTGGATTGGGCTTGTTAAGTAAATGGATCCCGGAAACATCTACCACACGCACTTTTGAAATACCTGCTATGGGAATATTCTTGCTTGCTGAACGAACATCTATACATCAGCAGCTATTTGAAGAAAGCAAGGAGGCCGAATTCTTCAGTTCTGATGAAGAAATGTTGGAAAAAATTCAGTTTTACTTAGCAAATGAAAATGCACGCAAAAAAATTGCAAGAGCAGGCCGGGTACGATGTGAACAAAGTGGATACTCAAGCTCAGTATTATTAGGTAAAGTCATAGAAAAATTAATGCTTAATAAGGTTTCTAAAAAATGAGTACTTATTACATAACAGATAAAAAATGTCTATGAAACAAACAAAGAATATAAGTGTTACGTCACTTCCTCTTAATTATTTGGGAGGCTACATTTTATTTTGCACTTTGTTGGTTGCAATTCAGATCTTGTGGAGTATTTCTAACCTGGGTGATATAAGAACTCTGAATACTTTCATACCAATCTGCTTGGTAATCTCTAGTTTATTTGTTATCTGGAAAATTATTAGGTTTGATCCATTTGCTATATGGAACCCTTTGATTTGGTTCTTTTTGGCCTGCTGTGTGTACTACGGATTAGGTCAGCTTATTCATATTTTTGGTACCGTGGATAGTGTACGACGTGTCAACACCTTATACTTTGTTGATCAGTCTGGGTTAGCTAGAACAAATTTACTAAATACAGTAGGTGTTTTGGTAACCACTTTCACTTATTTTCTAATAGTTTCGTTTTTAAAAAGTATTAAAAAACATTCGGCAAATTTAGAAAAAGATATGGAAGTAGAGCGCTATGGTATAAAGGAAGCTAGGTTTTCAATAATTTTATTTCTATCTATTGGCCTTCCGATTAAATATATATATCAGCTCCCTTATGACCTCGGCCTTATTAACTGGGTGTTACCAGGCGCTGTTAAATACCTCGGTACTTTTACCGGTTTATCTATCATTCCTTTATATTGGTTGAATAAGAAACGGGGAGGTATTTATAGACCAATGTTAATAGCTCTAATTTGTGCTGAGTTAATAATAGGCTTTATTGGTTTGGCAAAGCTTCATGTGATAATGATACTAATATTTTTTGTATTGGCGAAACAGTTATATAAACCAAGTTTTAAAAGTTTAGTATTTTCCGGATTGTTTATAGCACTCTTTTATGCTTTGGTATTATCACCTTTTGTAAATTTTACAAGAGTACATCTTCAAAAGGTCACCGCAACTAGTATAGGGAGTGTGGTACAATCAAGCGAAGCCTTTAAAAAACGTGGATGGTCAGTAAAAGATGGAGCCTTCCCTAAGGCGCAACTTTGGTGGACTAGATTGGCGTATTCCTCATCAACACTTTTTGCCATGCATCAGTATGACAAGGGGCACCCTGGTAGTACGTTTGCATTAGCACCATACGTCTTTATCCCAAGATTTATTTACCCAGAAAAGCCTATTATGACTTCAGGGCTTGATTTTACTTATCTGATAATGCGTAGTAAGCAGACAAGATCACTCACAGGTCTTGGTATATATGGAGAAGGTTACTGGAATATGGGCTGGCTGGGTGTGTTTATAACTGGAGTAGTGGCTGGGGTGCTCTTTGCCATATATGCAATAGTGTGTGGGCTTGTTGTATCAAAGTACAACTTTCTTTATCTGCCCATTGCGATTGCCGGAATAACAATGGGTTTTCGTATTGATGACTGGTTTATCCCTGCTTATCTGGGGACAAGCATACAACTCTTTGTCATCTATTCATTTATACGATTCATAATTAGGCCTATGTTCAAACTGAGAATGTAGGCCTGAATTGTCTTTTATCTAATTATCTATCACTGATAGGAATATTAATAAGAATGATTGCTCAACAATACATCGATAAATTTTATCCGAATGAACAATTCAATGGGACATTGATTTTTTATAAATGGATCAGGGAATATACTCATAACAAAACCAGAATGCTAAATCTGGGAGCGGGCCCTGCCTCCAAAGAGAAAGTACGGTCGTTTAAAGGTGAGGTTGAGTGTGTTATCGGTGTGGACATTGATGATGAAGTGCTCGGTAATGAAGACTTGGATGAGTCATATCTAATTGAAAACGATCGCTTGCCATTTGAAGATAGTTCATTTGATGTTGTGATAAGTGATTACGTTCTTGAGCATGTTGAGAAACCAGAGCAATTTTTATCGGAAGTTTATAGAGTTCTACGTCCAGAAGGCCATTTTTTATTCAGAACACCAAACAAATATCATTACGTTGCATTAATAGCAAAACTAACTCCACATTGGTTTCATTTGTTGGTTGCAAATCGTACTCGCGGCTTAGCAGAAGATTCACATGATCCATACCCAACTTTTTATCGAATAAATTCAAAAAAAGAAATAAATAAATTAAGTTATGAGTTTGGGTTTAGTCAATCTGAACTCAAAATGATTGAATGTGAACCTGCTACATTTTAACGGATACATTAAATAGGCGACAATATGCCTTTAGGAGTATCCAAATGACCAGCAACAGAAAACCATACAAAACCTATACCCGAGAATTCAAACTAGAAGCGTTACGCTTGATGGAGCAATCAGATAAACCGTCATCTGAGATTGCCGCTGAACTTGGTATACGGCGTAATCAGCTCTATAAATGGAAAGAACAACTGACCGACAAAGGTGATACTGCATTCCCAGAACAACGTGGAAGGCCTAAGAAAGAAGCACAAAGTGAACTCACCACCTTACGCCAAGATAATGCACGGCTGAAGGAGGAAGTTGAGATATTAAAAAAGGCCGCGGTGTACTTTGCAGGCGAACTCAAGTGAAGTACGCCTTTATTAAAATACAACGTCGCCATCACTCTGTGTCGTTATTATGTCGCACCCTGACTGTCTCAGTCAGTGGTTATTATGATTGGTTAGACAGGCCTCAAAGTAAGACACACTCAACGAATCAACGGTTACTGACGAAAATAAGATGTTTTCATCAAGCTAGTTTTAAGCGTTATGGTTCACCTCGGATACATCGAGACCTACTCGATTCAGGTGAAAAAGTAAGTCGACCGCGTGTTGCACGTTTGATGAAGACTGCTGGCATTCAATCGAAGATGGCCAAACGGTTTGTGATTACAACCAATTCAAAAAATACCACAGCACCTGCACCCGATAGGCTCAAACGTGAATTTCGTGTCAATGAAACAAATAAAGCCTGGGTAGCTGACACGACCTTTATTCGTACTCGGCAAGGTTGGTTATATTTGGCTACCATGATGGACTTGTATTCACGGCAAATTATTGGCTGGGCGATGTCTGAGCGTAATGACACCAAGCTAGTCACTGATGCGTTAACGATGTCGCTGTCACGCAGAGACAAGGCAAAAGATGTGATTGTCCATTCCGACCAAGGCAGCACTTATGCCTCGGGTGATTATCGAAAGCTCATTAAAGATAATGGCTTCCTTTGTAGTATGAGCCGAAAAGGTGAATGCCATGATAATGCGGTCGCTGAAAGTTTCTTCGGCAGCCTCAAAACAGAGTTGGTTGATGATGAGGATTATCGAACACGTAGCGATGCCAAACAAAGCCTATTTCACTATATTGAAGTGTTTTATAATCGAAGACGGAGGCATTCTTATTTAGGCTATGTTAGCCCTGTAGAATTTGAGCGGGCAAATGCCCCTTAGTTATTTGCTCCGTTAAAGTGTTGCAACCTCAATGTGACCCTTCATATTTAACATTCTCTAAATTGACTTTTCTTCTAGGAGTCCTGTACGAGAGAACTGTCAATAGGTTTTCATTATTATCAGGAGTAAGAGCAAATATATTTGGAAGATTAACTAAATAATTTATATGTTATTAAATAGCTATCCCAACTCTAGATATTGATGACAAAAATAATAAGTACAATTCATACCAAACCGTCAATTTCCAATGAAGCGAGCCTACTTATTCAGTTGTTCAATTATGTGAAACAGCAATAAAAATTGGGGTGAAGGTCAATGACTCGTACTATTTGAGTGTCTATGGGATGGTTGTGTTTACAAATATGTTTTTGTCGTTATTCCAGAAAAAAACCAGACTCAACAAAATTTTCATGTGTCGACATAGTATGAGTATAGAAATATGAGTATAGAAATATGAGTTATATAGATTTAAAGCAATTGGGGATGTAATTTGAAAATTAGTTTGATTATACCCTCTTTTTATCCTGCTACAGCTTATGGTGGTCCAATATTCTCCAGTTTGCATGCGTGTGAATCTTTAGCTGAGCTTGGTGATAATGAAGTGTGTGTTTCAACAACAAATGCCAATATGACGTCAAAGCTTGATGTTAAAAAAAACATATGGATTAGGTTTAAACATAATTTTTTTGTGAAGTACTATGACGAAACTTTCGTAGATAAAGTCTCCTTATCATTATTTTTATACGTCTGGAAAGATATAAGGAATGCTGACGTAATACATATACAAGGTATCTTTAGTACACCGACACCAATTTCACTTATATATTCAAAAATTTTTCGTAAACCTGTTTTATTGTCACCAAGAGGCTCCTTTTGTATGTGGGGATTGGATCAGGGAAGTAAATTTAAATCATTATGGATGCGCTTTTTAATACAACCATTCAGTAAATATATTTTTTGGCATGCTACAAGTGAATATGAGAAAAGAGATATTCTTAATCAATTTCCTAAGGCTAAAGTGTTCGTTGTTACCAATGGTATAAATCTAAAATCATACTCAAAGATCAATTATCTTGAAAAATCCGTATACGTAAAAAAATATGCAGGTGAAAATATATTGCCTACTAAGATTATCGTATCAATGGGTAGAATTCATAAAGTAAAAGGCTTCGATATCCTGGTCGAATCTTTCGCGGGAATATTGTCCCTTCATGCAAATGCCTTATTGTTCATAGCGGGTAAAGATGTTGGTGAACAAATGAAAATTGAACAATTAATTACAGATAATGGGTTGGAAAATAAAGTATTCTTTGTTGGCGAATTATCTGGGCAGGACAAAATAGATTTTTTAGCGAATGCGGACCTATTTGCACTACCATCACATACTGAAAACTTTGGGAATGTTTACTTGGAAAGTTTAGCATCAGGTACACCTATAGTAGCGAGTACTGGTACACCGTGGTCAAATGTTGAAAACGCTGATTGTGGTAAATGGGTAGAAAATACTGTTGAAAAAACAAGTAAAGCAATTTTAGAAATGTTAGAACAGGATAGAAAGAAAATGAGAGTAACTTCTAAGAAATTTTCCGAACAATATGATTGGCAAAATATTGCTGTTCAATTTAGGAATGTTTTTGGAAAGATGATAAAAAAATAACTTTAATATTGATTGATGGGAAGGGAAATGTCAAACCATAATGAGTTCGTTAACCCTAAGCTGCCAATAACAGCCATTATCATGACCTATAATGAGGAAAGAAACCTAAGAGTATGTATAGAGTCAATTAAAGATTATGTGGATGATATCATTATTGTAGATTCTGTCTCTAACGATGCGACAAGAGAGATTGCTGAGGAGTTCACAAAGAAATTTTATCAAAATAAATTTATTAATCAGGCTAAACAATTCTTATGGTCTATTGATAATACAGACATTAAAAATGAATGGATATTACGCGTTGATGCTGATGAACGATGGACAAAAGAAGGCTTTGATGAGTTGAGGTTGATTATTAGAGATACCACTGTTAATGGTGTGTATGTCAAGATGAAAATATTCTTTATGAAAAGATGGATTAAGTTTGGGGGAAATTACCCAAATTATTTTTTGCGTGTCTATAAAAGATCTAAAGGTAGAATGGAAGATCGTTGGATGGATGAACATATAAAAGTAGAAGGAAAAGTAGTCCATAGTGACATTGACGTTATAGAATCCAATTATGATCGTCAAGAAAATATTTCACTTTGGACTTCTAAACATAATAGTTACTCTACACGTGAGGCGATAGATTTTTTGATTGCAAAAGAAAATATTTATACCGTTGATACGGTAGCTAATTTGTTTGGTAATAAAACAGAACGAAAGCGTTGGTTAAAAGAAAATATCTATTTTAGAGTTCCTTTGTTTGTGAGACCTGTACTCTATTTTATATATCGATATATTTTTCAACTCGGTTTCTTGGATGGGAAAGAAGGCTATATATATCATACCCTCCATGCTTTCTGGTATCGCTTTCTTGTTGATGTGAAAATATATCAAATTCAACAACTAGCTAAGAGAGATGGGGCTAACATTCAGAGTGTTGTTAAAAATCATTACGGTATAGAAATTTAATAGTATGAAGAATATGTTTACAGATAAAATATTACTGATCACGGGTGGAACGGGTTCATTTGGTAACGCAGTGTTAAGACGTTTCTTAGATACAGATATAAAAGAAATACGTATTTTCTCACGTGATGAGAAAAAACAAGATGACATGCGTAAGTTTTATAATAAAAATAAGCTGAAATTCTATCTTGGAGATGTGCGCGATGTGAACTCTATTACTGATGCAATGCGAGGGGTGGATTATGTGTTTCACGCTGCAGCCTTGAAACAGGTGCCTTCCTGTGAGTTTTATCCTATGCAGGCAGTTCAAACTAATGTTATAGGTACTGAAAATGTGCTTAACGCTGCTATCAATTCAAATGTTAAGAAAGTTATTGTTTTGAGTACCGATAAGGCAGTCTACCCGATTAATGCTATGGGTGTTTCAAAAGCAATGATGGAAAAAGTGGCTGTCGCTAAATCACGAAATCTAAGTGACGATAAGTTAATAATTTGTTGTACTCGCTATGGTAATGTCATGGCTTCTCGTGGTTCGGTTATCCCTCTGTTTATTGATCAAATAAGAACGGGGAAAGAGATTACGATTACTGATCCGAATATGACTCGTTTTATGATGAGTCTTGATCAGGCTGTGGAGTTGGTGCTATTTGCATTTGATAATGGTAGTAATGGTGATATTTTTGTTCAGAAAGCACCTGCAGCCACAATTGAACTATTAACCACAACGTTGAAAAATATATTCAACAAACCAGATCATAAGGTCAATATTATTGGTACACGTCATGGTGAAAAGCTATATGAGACTTTGCTAACAAGAGAAGAGACGGTAACGGCAGAGGATATGGGTGATTATTATCGTATTCCTGCTGATTCACGCGACCTTAATTACAGTCAGTTTGTAGAAGAAGGTGAAACTATAGTTGCCCAATCTGAGGAGTATCATTCTCATAATACACATAGGCTAAATCAAGCTGAGTTGGCTGATATGTTACTCGGGCTAAGAGAAATACAGGAAGATCTACAGGAATTTGGGGTTATTTAATGAGAGTTCTGGTTACGGGCAGTGATGGATTTGTTGGTAAAAATCTTATCGAAAAATTAAGCCGGATTGATGATCTTGAAATCGTCACATTTAATAGATCAGATACAGTTGAAGACCTAACTTTAATTATTAATGAGATTGATTTTATTTTTCATCTTGCAGGCGTTAATCGGCCGGAAAACACAGATGAATTTTATGTTGGCAATACAGAACTGATCAAAAAAATTATCGTTGTTCTAGAAAAAAATGATTGTAATATTCCGATATTACTTAGCTCATCAATTCAGGCAGAAAATGATAATAATTATGGGAAAAGTAAGAGTCAAGCTGAGGAAGTTCTTGTTATTTATGCCCACAATAATAATGTGCCTGTATATATCTACCGTTTGCCCAATGTTTTTGGGAAGTGGTGTCGCCCAAACTATAACTCTGTTATTGCTACATGGTGTTATAACCTGACTCATAATCTACCTATTAAAATCAATGATGAAAATGCGGATCTGAGTCTAGTCTATATTGATGATGTGGTTGATAACTTCACTAACCATCTTGATTTTGAAGGGCAAGCTAAAGTTAATGATTATTATTACAGAATAGATACAGTATATGAAAAAAAATTGATAGAAATTCGAGATTTACTGATTGAATTTGGTAATAGTAGAAAGGACTTGATGGTATCAGAAGTTGGCGTTGGGTTTGAAAGGGCTTTATATGCTACTTATCTTAGCTACTTTCCTGCCGATCAATTTTCCTATGAATTAAGTGGACATAGTGATGCTAGAGGAACTTTTTATGAGATTCTTAAAACATTTGGAAGTGGGCAGTTTTCAATTTCTACAACAAAACCAGGAATTACTCGAGGAAATCACTATCACAATACTAAAAACGAAAAATTTCTGGTTATTAAAGGTGAAGCTCTTATTAGATTGAGGCAGATCCATAGTGATGAAATTGTCGATTATAAAGTGAGTGATAAAAAGATGGAAGTCGTCGAAATGATACCTGGCTATACTCATAACATTACCAATGTAGGCAGTAGCGAAATGTTGTTTCTAATCTGGGCAAATGAGGTGTTTGATCCCGATAATCCTGATACATATTATTTAGAGGTGTAGTTAGGATGAAAAAATTGAAAGTGATTACGGTGGTTGGTACACGCCCGGAGATTATCAGGCTTTCTTCTGTACTCAAGAAACTGGATGAAACAGAATGTTTTGATCATGTTCTCATACACACAGGACAAAATTATGATTATGAGTTGAATGAAGTATTTTTTAAAGATTTAGGTATTAAAAAACCAGACTACTTTCTAAGTGCTGCAGGCAAAAATGCAACAGAGACTATTGGTCAAATTTTGATCAATGTCGATCCAATACTCGAAAAAGAAACCCCTGATGCTTTTTTAGTATTGGGTGACACAAATAGTTGCTTGTGTGCTATCCCCGCTAAGAAACGACAGATCCCTATTTTTCATATGGAAGCAGGAAATCGTTGTTTTGATCAGAGAGTGCCTGAAGAAACAAATCGTAAGATTGTTGATCATATCAGCGATATGAATTTAACCTATAGTGATATCGCTAGAGAGTATTTATTAAGGGAAGGATTATCTGCAGATCGTATTATAAAAACAGGTAGTCCGATGTTTGAAGTTATTCAATCACATCTAAACAAAATAAATAGATCCCTTGTTCTTGAGAATTTGGAACTTGATAAAGAGAAATATTTTGTTGTTTCTGCACACAGAGAAGAGAATATTTCGTCAGACCAAAATTTTTTTGGACTGGTTGATACTCTAAATATAATTGCAGAGCAATATAAACTGCCTATCATTGTTTCTACTCATCCTCGAACACGAAACAGGATTCAAGAAACAGGGGTTAAGTTTAATTCTCTGATTAAGCTAATGAAACCACTTGGTTTTATTGATTATGTGAAACTTCAGATTGAAGCAAAAGCAGTTTTGTCTGATAGTGGAACGATTTCTGAAGAGTCGTCTATTTTGAATTTTCCTGCATTAAATATTAGAAATGCTCATGAACGCCCTGAAGCGATGGAAGAAGCATCTGTATTGATGGTTGGATTAAATAAAGAACGTGTCATGCAAGGCTTGTCTATGTTGGAGAAACAAGATAAGTCAGATAAAAGAATACTAAGGCAAGTAGGTGATTACTCAATGCCTAATGTTTCAGATAAGGTTGTTCGTATCATTCTTTCATATACAGACTATATTAATCGAGTTGTTTGGCAAAAATAGTAGTGTATGAAAATTTGTTTGATAATTGATGATTATTTGCCCCATAGTATAAAAGTTGGGGCGAAAATGATGCATGAATTAGGCCTTGAATTTGTTACTTTGGGACATGAGGTAACAGTTATTACACCTGTTCCTGATTTGGTTTCAAGCTCTGAGATAATTGAACTTGACAAAATTAAGGTATGCCGTTTTCGTTCGGGTGAAATAAAGAATGTTTCTAAAGTCAGAAGAGCAATAAACGAAACCCTACTTTCATATCACGCGTGGAAAACATATAAAAACTATTTTAGAAAGAATCCTCATGATTTTATTGTTTATTATTCACCGACTATTTTTTGGGGTCAGTTGGTTTCAAAACTTAAAGAATTATGGGGTGTTCAGAGCTACCTAATCTTACGTGATTTTTTCCCACAGTGGGCAATAGATAACGGACTCTTGAATGATAATTCCCTTATTACGAATTATTTCAGGTTTTTTGAACGGATAAATTACCAAGCAGCTGATACTATTGCAATTCAGTCGCCTAAAAATCTAGCATGGTTTTCTAAAACCACGAATACGGAAAGGCAGCTAGACCTTCTTTATAACTGGGCAGCTGATGAACCTATAGCAGATGGTGAGAGTTACTATCGCCAACAACTTTGTTTAGAAAATAAAGTTGTGTATTTCTACGGGGGTAATATTGGTCATGCACAGGATATGATGAATATTATGCGGCTGGCTAAATCATTGAGTTCTGAAGAAAGGGCTCATTTTGTTTTGGTGGGTAATGGTGATGAGGTTGAACTTGTTCGTGCCGCGATAGAGAAAGATGGCTTGCAGAATATAACCTTGTTGCCACCGGTATCACAAGATGAATTTAAACAAATGCTCGCTGAATTTGATATAGGACTATTCAGTTTGCATCGCGATCATACAACGCATAATTTCCCGGGAAAGTTATTAGGCTATATGGTTCAAAAGAAGCCTATTTTAGGTAGTATTAATGCTGAAAATGATCTGAAACCAATCATCGAAGATGCTAGGGCTGGATTTATTACTGTCAACGGTAATGATGAGGGCTTTTCTACAAACGCATTGAAATTATTGCATGATAATTTATTAAGAAAAGCTACGGGTAGAAATGCAAAAAAGTTGTTGTACAAGACATTTTCTGTTGAGGCTGCTGCAAAAAAGATTTTAGGATCAAGTCAACTCTAAATTTATAAAGGATAGTCAATAACACTAAGTCGTTCTTGCTAGCCTGTACAAAGCCTTATAGCATTGTCCAAAATATAACTTTGATAATTTGTATGACAGCAAAATACTGAACTGCTTGAAGTCTCTCCGATCATTTGGGGTTTTCTCGTACTATCATTGATGTTAATGGGTGTGTACTATTTTGATGTAGTTGTCACCGTATGTTGACGCGGTGTTTGTGTTCTGTAATTAAACGCGTGATAAACTCAAGATATTGTATTGGGAACATACGGGGGTGTTTATGGCATCAACGACTGGAACAAAATCGTTTTAAATGGCCGCATGAATTGGATGAGTCGGTGGTTATGTTGACCCCACAGCAACTTGCTGGATTACTGCGTGGATTATCGATTATGGAGCATTAAGACCGGCACTATTCGGTTTTATCCTGATGCGGTAATGGTATAATCCGTACCATGAGTACGGCTACTTTAGAATAGGAAATCACTACGTTAAAAAAGAGCGACTTGATAACTGGGAGTTATTGGGAAATGGAGAAGGGATCCATTGACCAGAGATAGATGAAGATCTCAGTGTTACCGGATTATTGGTTGGTTCTCATTAAATACTTTGAGCATCTAAAGTTTTTCAGTATAGCTAATCATCTGAATACAAAAGAATTAGTTGATCAGGCTGCTTCATTGCCACAGGAGATCGTGCGTTGATAGTTGATTCATTGCTACGAAGCCTCAGTCAGCCTGATAAAGTGAAAACCTCTGTGCTCATTTGTATTAACAAGCTTATAAGGATGTATCATGGGGTGTGAGATTATAAGGTGGGTATTGTTAGCTAATACTATCTGAACTTGGGATAAGGAAAGACAATGACTCCTTATGGTTCAATAGTTTATCCGCAAAGCATAAATCTCGGCAGGAGCAGAGGACCCATAATGTTCTCATTTAAAGCTCAACGGTGATGTACAACGAAAAAAGTCAGAACCAATTGATTATATTAAACGATCCACAAGTTATTCAGATAATGAATTCCGATTTTTAAATCAATCACGCGCAGTTCCTGATAAAGATTAGCTGGAATGGATGCTACACAAGTTAAGTTATGGCTAAATGTTACCTGGAAATAATTGAGGAAACAGTTAAGATAAATACTTAAGTTAATTGAGTTGTGGATTGAAATGTGAAGGATAGTTATTAAACCACTGAACTTATAGCTCACCTTAGCAAAGTCTTATAGCATTACCCCTAATAAACTTGCACAAGAAGATTATATGACGTCAATAAGCACTAATTACTGGGTACTTTCACTATTTAGTTCAATTGAACATTTGTTGAGGTTATTTTTATTGGTTTTATTCTCGGGTTCATTAACAAAGCAACGAAGCGATGTTTTTGGGTGCGTTTGACAACACTTATAGGTCCGGGTCAAGATTGGGCTGCTGGTGATGAATTGATCAGAAAATTTGCTAAGGATTTAGGTACAACATTGGATCCGTATATTCCTGAATAGAGCTTCTAACTTACTTTAGTCCTAACACACCCTATTTTAATACTCTATGAACGATACGCTCATTCAGATAACTGATGATACCTCACCTTTGGTGGCTATGGTTATCGCAATGGCTATCAGTATGTTGGTTATACCTGTTGTCTGGCGATATGCTGTCAAACTTGGAATGATGGATGAGCCGGGTGAACGTAAGGTTCATGACAGAGCCATACCCAGGGTTGGTGGTTTAGGTATCATCGCTGGTGCATTAATTACCGTATTTTCACTACTACATATTGATCCAACTATAATGTCTTTTTTATTGGGTGCTTTAGTGATTGTCATCTTTGGGGTTTGGGATGACACACGTCAGGTAGAACCCTATCTAAAATTTCTCGGCCAATTTATAGCTATTTCAATTATTATTTTTTATGGAGATATCTGGATAAAACAATTACCGTTTACTGGGAGTGATGATATTTCCCCTTGGGTAGGGATCCCATTCACTTACTTTGCCATTATTGGTATGACGAATGCTGTTAATACATCAGATGGTTTGGATGGTATGGCGGGTGGAGAATCCTTATTAAGTCTGATCGTAATCGCTTTCTTAGCTTATATCGCAAATGCTGGGGTTGATGGAATGGTTGCTTGTGTAATTGCGACAAGTTGTATCGGTGGTACTTTGGGGTTTCTTCGGTATAACACACATCCAGCAGATATTTTTATGGGAGATACGGGTAGTCAGTTTTTAGGTTATTCCTTAGGTTTTCTTGCTGTTTTGGTGACGCAAAAAGTTCATCCTTCGTTAAGTCCTGCATTGACCTTATTATTTCTGGGCTTGCCGGTGATTGATCTACTTGGTGTTATGGCGATACGAATAAAAAATGGACATAACCCCTTGCATGCTGATAGGACTCATATCCATCATCGATTACTTGATCTGGGTTTTGATCATTATGAAACGGTTATCATTATATATTCGTTACAAACAATACTTGTAATCAGTGCAATATTTTTACGTTATGAAAGTGATTTGTTAATTATTCTTCTGTATATATCAACGGCGATAATTATTCTAGGTCTATTAACTATAGCTGAGCGAAGTGGTTGGCGAACGGGAGTAGACGTGCAAGAACGAACAAAATTGTTTTCAACAGTTCATTATTTTCGTAGCCATAAAATCGATATTATTCGAATCGCACATAATGTGATCAAAATCATTATTCCATTCTATTTTATCTTTGTATCATTGTTTGTTGAAGCTATCCCTCGAGATTTTGGGTTGATTGCTGCAGTCTTATTCATCGTGATGACTTTGGATATGATCTTTAACAAAGATAAAAATAGTTTTTCGCTTAGCGGCGGGATCTATATTGCGGCAATTTTCTCTGTTTATCTGGTTGGACATTCTGAAGCGATTAAAGACTTTTCCTATCTGGATATTATTCCCTTTATCTTGTTAGCCGGTGCTATCGGAATTGTTGTACGTTATGGAATGGATAAGAAATTCCAAACATCACCAATGGATTATTTGATTGTCTTTGGTGTATTTGCCGTTGCTGTATTCGGGGAACGTTACTTGCAAATTAAAGATATTGGTATTTTGATCATAAAATGCATGGTTATTTTGTACGGTTGCGAAGTGCTGCTGATGCGTATGGAAAAACGTGTTAATTCTTTGAATCTTATTTCCCTACTTGCTTTGCTTATTTTGGCTTTTCGCGGTTTACTTACATAAGTCTCGAACTATCAACTGTGTGAGCGATTGATTTTCTTTACAAATGTTTCCACTACTTTTATTGTTTAATTATCCTCTGGTAGTAGGATCCGCTTACATATGAATAAAATACTCAGGAATTGATTATGAGAAATTTTAGTAAATTGGTTTGCAGTTCTACTTTTGTTATCCTTTTTAGTGTTTTTCTTACTTCATGCGGTGGTGCAGAAGATCGTAAAGCGGCCTACATGGAGCGAGGTCTGGTTCTGGTCGCGGAAGGTAATCATGAGAAAGCACAGCTTGAATTCAAAAATGCTTTGCAGATTGATCCCAAAGATGCAAATGCACATTATCAACTTGGGCTGACATTAGAAAAACTGGGTGAGTGGCGACCAGCAATGAGTCAATTCTTGGCAACGCTTCAGTTAGATGAAACGCACAAGGGTGCAAATATCCATGCAGGACAAGTGTACTTGTTGGCGGGTCAGTTAGATAAAGCGTTAGAAAGTGCGGAATCTGTTATAGCAGCCGATCCTGGTAACCCTGATGCACTTGTGTTGCGCGGTGGTGTTAAAGTTAAAAGTGGTGACGTTCCAGGCGGCTTTGCCGATGGGCTTGCCGCATTGAAAATTGATCCATCACACATAAATGCTACTGCTCTGGTTTCTTCGCTGCATCTTACTCAAAATGAGCCCGTAATGGCAATGCAACTACTTGAGAAAGGGATACAGAATAACCCCGGTAACACGAGTTTAATGACCTTGAAAGCAAAAGTGTTTATGGTACAAAAAAATGCTGAAGCAGCAGGACAAGTTCTTGAAGAAATTGTTAAAGCTGATCCCAAAAATATGTTGCAACGTTATCAGCTAGCCAGCTTTTATATTAGTCAGAAGCATCTGGATAAGGCGGAAAATACACTTCGAGCAGCCGTCACGTATGAAAAAGAGCAGGGAGAAAAAAGTAATAAATCAACATTATTGCTAATCGAGTTTTTAGCTCAATATCGTGGTTTTGAAGCCGCAGAGAAAGAGCTATTGGTTAATATTGAGAGTCACCCAGAAGAATCTGATTATCAGTTTGGTTTGGCTAATTTGTATAAATCGAAAGATTTACAAAAGAGCCTGGAAATATTACAGAACATTGTTGATCACAATCCGTATGGAGCGCCTGAAGGATTGGAAGCAAAATCTGAAATGGCTGTCATTCATATGCAACAAAAAAATCCTGATGAAGCTGGAAAGTTAGCTGAAGATGTCTTGCAGGAAAATTCACAAGATGTTAATTCGTTAACTGTTCGCGGCAGTATCGCACTATTAAGAAATAAGCCGACCAAAGCAATAGAAGATTTCCGATCAGTTTTAAGATCTGATCCTAGTTCTAGTAAGCATCTACGATTATTAGCACACGCACACAATGCAAACGGTGAAATAGGTTTGGCGCGAGAAGCAATGGAAAAAGCCGTTGAAGCATCACCGCAAAATCCTGCTTTACGATCAGAGCTTGCTGAGATTTTATTGAAGCTAGGAAAGCCTGATCTTGCTATTGCACAGGTTGAAAAAGTGCTTGCAATAGCTCCGGATAACGCTGCGGCTTTAGAAACACTTTTTAAACTACAGTCAGCAAAACAGGATTGGACCGCTGCGTTAACAACTGCTGAAAAGATGAAAGAAGCATTACCTGAAAGTGGTGAAGGTTATCATTTGTCAGGTCTTGCGCAGCAGATGCAGAATGATTTTTCCGCAAGTATCAATGAATACACTGCTGCACTCGAAAAATCCCCAAATGCAATACAACCACTAGCCCAGCTTGTCCGTGGTTATATGGCTGAAGATAAAGCTGATGAAGCACTTGCACGCGTCGACAAGGTATTAGCACAAAATCCTGACAATCATGTGGCTTCGAACATGAAAGCTGAGATATTGCTTGCACAAAATAAAATCCCAGAAGCACGTGAAGTCCTACGTAAAGTAATCAAGTTGAAACCTGATTATCGTAGTTCTTATGTAAGTCTAGGAAGATCTTATGCGGTAGAGAATAATACGGATGAGGTAATTAAGGTTTATGAATCAGGTTTGAAGACAATACCGAAAGATCCGGTTTTGATCACAGGTCTTGCAAGTATTTATGAACGTACTGGCGAGCAACAAAAAGCAATTTCACTATATAAACAAGTTTTAGAAAGCGAACCCAGAAATATATTAGTAGCAAATAATTTAGCAATGCTTTATGTAGATAAAGTGGGAACGCCTGAAGCGTTAGGTAAGGCTGAAAAACTGTTAAAGATACTTGAAGATACTAAAAATGTTGCTTATAAAGATACGATTGGTTGGGTATACTATAAACTGGGTAATTATGCTAAGGCAATAACTATCCTGGATGATGTTGTATCTCAAGCACCACAGGAACCAGTTCTCCAATACCATCTTGGCATGGCTTACTTCAAAGATGGAAAGTCAAAAACATTAGCGATGAAACACTTACAACTTGCAATGAGTAATGGTCGAGATTTTTCAGGGAAGGGTGAAACAGAAGAAGCTTTAAAAGAACTTGAGAAATAAAACCTAGCAGTAAAGTAGAGAACAGGTTAAATGATTATAGGGCTTGATCCAGATATTAGTTAATCTGATGTCTTAATTGAGCTTCTGGGTCGCTGCTGTTAAATCGCCATTCGCACGCCTTCAAAAAGAGATGAAAATACGCTTTTGGAATGCCATTAAATTTGCATACAATGACGCTTGGCTTGATTGCAAAAATTCTCTATACATTCCAGATCAGCCTTAGAATTTTTTTAGGATATCTGCAAGCAACACTGAGCAAAATTAATAAATCAAATTTAACTGTTTTTTTAAACCAGTTTCTTGATAGGTAAGTCTCAATAAACAATAGATACAAGTATTGTGTCTCAAGCAGACGACAGTTTAGGGGTTAAAATAAACATAAAGTACAGCATTAAATCATAAGGCATTGAATATATTGATATATTTATTGTTGGCACAATTAATGCTATAAAGGTTATGTTATAAGCGTGAATATTAGTTGCAGTGGTTGGAAACCTTCGTGATAAAGGACTAAAATTATTGTAAGGAGTTTAAAATCACGTGAGTTTAGTATTACATCTTTTAATACTGCATTATAGAAGGGATAACTATTATGGAAATGAAATTTAAGAAGAAAATTAAGATTACTATACTTGGGTTGTTGTTACTCTCACCTTTTTCGCAGGTTTGGGGAGCAACAAGGGACTTTAACCGTGTTACCGCAAGTACACTTGGAAGTTTTGGCGTTTTTAATAATGTTACTAGAGTTAATTTTGGGTACTTATCAGGAGTATCTAACAGTAATATAGTTGATGCGATATCGGGAAATGGGTGTTCTTACCTCGGTAGTAGACTATTGAGCTGCCCAACAGCTACTACTACACCTCCAGCAGTTACTCCTCCTCCTCTAGCAGGTGTCGGTACTAGTAGTAACGCGGGAAATTTCACTAATACTGTACCACCACCCGTTACTGTAAGACCACCTGTAAATACAACAGTAGTTCCCGTACCTGCTGCTGTTTGGTTGTTTGGTTCCGCCCTAATGGGGCTGATTGCTACGGGTAAGAGAAGGAAGGTTAGTTAAATTCTTTTGTCCGTTAGGTGCTAAATAAACAGGGCCGGCCTGTAGCCCGTTGTGTTTTGTTACAATGAACTCGCCATAAGTCACCATAACACGGTGTTTTCACAACTTCTGAAACTGATGCCAAGGCATGAATTTGAGAGGCTTGCAAAACAATATCATTCAGAGCAATGTTTCAGGAAAGTATCTCGGTGGTCACAACTACTAGTCACGCTCTCACTGGTGTAATTGCTAGGTGAAGTAGATTGCGTGGTATTGTTGAAAACATTTCTGCACAAGCTCATCGGTTTTACCTTCTGTGAGTAGTGCAAAGCTGTCTCGTTTTAATCCCACTCGGATCAACGAAAACCAAACCTTACACCCTCTACGAAGCCTTCTTTAGAAAACGATTAACGTGTTGTCGAAACAAGGCATCCGGTCATCACTTTCGTTTCAATAATCCACTTTACTCGTTAGATGCCTCGACGATAGGTTTGTGTTTGTCTGTTTCCCATGGGTGAATTTTAGAACAGCCAAAGGGAGGAGTTTCATGTTGGATTAAACCACCGTGTGGTTATTTGTCTAAGTTTTTGACACGGTAACAGAGGGTAGAACGCATAATGTGATCATCGGTCGGACGTTACACTTTCCGAAAGGGATAGATAAAGGGTATAACAACTATGTCTGGTATAACTGTTTGACGGAGAACGGAATATTTTTTGTCATCTGTCTCAACCGATATGGTATTGAAAAACAAAGGAGTGCTTTGCGATCAAACGATTAAATTCACGGGAGCGTAACACGACAAAGAAGGGCTCAGTCCAGCTACGTCGCATTGGTTACAACGATGCGGTAACAGGCAAGCGCTATACTTTTTCTAACCAATAATTTCAAATGGGTGACCTTCTGTCTGTAAATCTTACTGGAATAACCGTTACGGTTATTTTTCGTATCGGATTGCTGATGCTTGGCAAAGGCAAGATGGTTATCCAGCTCTGCGTTGAGTGCCGCCTCGACAGTGATCTTGGTCAACATCTGTCGAAACGCGTTGTGATCTTCTTTTTGATTTTATATTTTTTACTGTCGCTTGAGTTACGCCTGTAGTTCGTTTTTGTTCACCGTGCCTAACCTCCCCTTTTAAACAAGTAATGATAGACAACAGTTACACAGTTTTAGTTACAGTTTCCGCTTGTTTTTCTTAAGGTTTGTTTCTAAACAAGCTTGTGAGAATAAGTGAAAGGTTTGATTGTTTATTAAAAGCCCAGGGTTGGTAGTTACAACCCTGAGCATGGTAAGCAGAGTTTGATTATGCTGCTTTATTGAACGTTTTTTTATTTTTCAATAAGAAAACTAAACCGCCCGCAAAAAGCCAAAAAGCAGCAGGGATTGGAACAGCTGCCACTGAGAAATTACTGTTTAAAGCTGTGGTAATTTGATCAGCCCTTAAACGGTCACCAGTTCCACCTGAAGTCAACAAGTTTTCGGGGAGGATCAAGTCCCCATTCCCATCTACTTCATCTGTATGTGCAAGTCCCAGGTTATGCGCAATTTCGTGGGCTACAACACCTGCAGCCGTTCTCTGTCCAGCTGCAAAGGTTAGGAGACCAGCACCAACATACTGAGTGATGCCATTTCCTGGTAGAAAGGCTAATCCAGCAGCGGTGAACTCTGAGAGTGAACCAAAGCCTGCTGCGATATTGACGAAAAATATATTGATAACGTTGACATCAGCATTTCTTACACTTGCTGGGACACTATTCACAATAGTACTTAGATCTGATCGTGGTCTAGGCTCATTAACACCTGAAGTACCTTGATTAGCGAAGGTATTATTCCAGGTATTAGCAGCTAAAAAATTTACATCAATCCCAGCCTGTGCCCAGATTTGATCAATAAGACCTTCTATCATTGATTTTTGACTTGTATTACCAAAAAATGTGGCGGTATTGCTACCATCATCATCCGAAACAATGATCGGTTGGACAGTTACAATATGACTGATCGGCATCGGAGCATTAATTATTAATGCAGCATAGCTACTTGGAGCAATTATAAATAACAATGAAATAAGACAGGTTAGTTTCCGTTTTAAACATTTCATACTTTTCCTTCCATAATTATGTACATGTTGGTGCGAGCTATTGTACCATAATTATGCACGTGCGGGTTGTTTACCTTTTACTTACATACCGTAGCGGTATATATCAGTTTAAGCGTAATTTCTTTTTGATCGTCATTCAGTGTTTCTTCACCTTCAAATATGTCCGAACATTCTGGATCATCCTTTATCTGAGAAGCACTGGCCGAAATTGTCACTGGAGACGCTATTTTTTCTCGAATATACCATTTAGAGCAATCATCTTGTTCACATTGTAAGTTATCTTTTGTGTCAATCTGATCAATAAACCACCATCTAACGGTTTCTGCTTGAATTGGTTGATTATTTATATCTACCGTGTTTATTTGAATAAAAGCATCATTTGTATCAGAAATGTTGTTGCAAGCTGGTAAAGTCGTAAGAGTTGTAATGATGAATAATTTGTTCAAGTGGTCTCCGCTTTATGTTAATCCAATTACTGATTTGAATGTTGATTATTCTATATATTTAGCCTAAGTGATTATAGGTAGCAGCACAAGTTCTCACTAGAATAGTCTGAGTTCTATAAGTTGAAATAGGCTTCTCTAAATTCAGGGCTAGATGTTTGCTATGCAATAAAAGCATCCATATAATCTGAAGCACAATAATCATGCCTGCAAATCCTATTATGACCAAGCAACACTTTAATCTTGAACTACTTGATTTTCTTAACCAATCTCCCACACCATTTCATGCAGTATCTATAACTAAGAAGTATTTAAAGGAGGCTGGTTTTGTTCAATTATTTGAGCATGAATCGTGGGAATTGGAAAAGGAGATGAGTTGTTTTGTGGTTAGAAATGACTCTTCGATTATCGTTTTTCGTTCAGGCTCAAAATCGCCAATTGAAAACGGGTTTAGAATGGTTGGTGCTCATACTGATAGTCCATGTTTGAAGGTGAAACCAGAACCTGAAATTGAAGCGCAAGGTTATAATCAACTAGGTGTTGAGGTTTATGGAGGTGTTTTATTAAACCCATGGTTTGATCGAGATCTATCTCTGGCGGGACGAGTCACGATAAAAAATTCAAAGGGCAACATTGAGAATAAGCTTGTTGATTTTGAAAATGCAATTGCAACACTTCCAAGTCTTGCTATTCATCTTGATCGAGAGGCGAATACTGAACGAAAAATTAATAAACAAACCTATCTTCCGCTGGTAGTAAGTTTGATTTCAGATCAGTCTTTTAATTTAAAAGATGAACTACAAAAACGGCTAAGTAAATCTGATAAAAGCTTGGGTAAGGCTGAGATTCTTGATTTTGAATTATCGTTTTATGATACACAAAAAGCAGCGTTGATAGGTTTGAATGAAGAATTCATTGCCAGCGCTCGTTTAGATAATCTTTTGAGTTGTTACACAGGTTTAAAGGCAATTATCGAAAGTACCAACAGTGATGTTAGTCAATTACTTGTTTGTAATGATCATGAAGAGGTTGGGAGTGGTTCAGCCGCTGGAGCACGTGGTAATTTCCTTTCCAGTATTTTGAAACGTATTGTAGATAATGAAGAAGATTATGCGCGAATGATGGCAAGCTCCATGTTGATTTCTACTGATAACGCACATGGGGTTCATCCGAATTTCGCTGATAAACACGATTCAAATCACGGTTCTATTATGAATGCTGGGCCGGTGATCAAAATTAATAGTAATCAGGCATATGCATCGAACAGCGAGACGGTTGGTATTTTTCGCCATGTGGCGGATCTTGCTAAAGTACCAACACAGTCTTTTGTTTCAAGAGGCGACATGGGATGTGGTAGTACTATAGGACCACTTACAGCGACAGTTTTAGGCGTCAAGGCCGTTGATGTAGGTGTACCAACTTTTGCGATGCATTCTATTCGTGAACTTGCGGGCAGTGATGATGCTCATTCTCTTTATCAGATTTTACGATCATTTTTTGAAACTTCTGATCTAAAAGTGTTACCCGTATAACCTTCAAAAATTACTTAATAATGAATATTTATTTGAATATTCATTATTAATTCTGAGCAATAAAAAAAATAAAACGAGGAAGGAATATGGGATCTATCGAAAACAATTTGGGAACCTGGGTTATTCGTTATCGCTGGATGATTATCCTTTTGTCGATAGTTTTTGTAGCGCTTGCTGCGAGTGGTGGGAAATTTTTGAAATTCACCAATGATTACAGGATCTTTTTTAGTGAAGATAATCCGGAGTTATTAGCCTTCGAAGCACTTGAAAAGAGGTATTCAAAAACGGATACCGTTGTTTTTGTTCTCGAACCAAAGGGTGGAAATATTTTCACATCAGAAATTTTAGCTGTCGTTGAAAATTTAACCGAAGAAGCGTGGCAGATCCCATATTCATCAAGAGTCGACTCAATTTCAAATTACCAACATACCGAGGCTGAAGAAGATGATCTGATTGTTCGCGACCTGTATGAAAATGCAACTGAACTATCAGCAACCGAAATCGAACATGTCAAAACCATTTCAACTACGGAGCCATTATTAGTCAACCGTCTTGTTTCTGAATCAGGTCATGTTACTGGGGTAAGTGTTACTGTTTTGTTTCCTGGAATAGATGAGAATACCGAAACGCCAGAAGTGGTTAAATTTGTCCGAAATATGGCTGACAATATTGAGAAATCGCATCCCGATATAAAAGTATATCTAACAGGTGTTGTGATGTTGAACAACGCCTTTGGTGAAGCATCTCGTGGTGATATTACTAAATTGGTGCCGATCAGTTTTGCGGTAATGGTTTTGATGTTAATGTTTTTAACCCGAAGTTTTGCGGGTACTTTCTTAACAATATTAGTTATCTTTTTTTCCATCTTGGCCGCGATGGGTTTGGGTGGGCGTATCGGTTATCCAATTACTCCGCCATCAGCTTCAGCACCAACAATGATATTGACGATGGCGATTGCAAACTCGGTTCATGTAATCGTTTCTTTTCTTCATGCAATGCACCAAGGAAATCCTAAAATTGAAGCGATTAAGGAAAGTATTCGAGTCAATATTCAACCGGTTTTTCTTGCTAGTATTACAACTTGCATCGGTTTCTTGAGCATGAATTTTTCAGATGCTCCTCCTTTCAGACATCTCGGAAACTTTGTGGCGATGGGCGTTGCCACAGCATTTATATTATCAATGACATTTTTACCTGCGATGTTGTCACTATTACCTGTTAAAGCAAAAAAGCTTGAAAATAGTGAAGATGCTTTGATGACCCAATTAGGTCGGTTTGTGGTTGATAAAAGAAAACCTTTGCTGTGGATAATGTCAGCTTTGGTCATTGGTTTAGTATCGATGATTTCTAGAAATGAATTGAATGATATTTTCGTCAACTATTTTGATAAGTCAGTTGAGTTTAGAGCTGATTCGGATTTTATGGTTGATAATTTAACCGGACTTTATTACATCGAATATTCGTTAAGTTCGGGTGAAGAAAGTGGAATTAATAATCCGGAATTTTTAAAAGATGTTGATGTTTTTGCAGAGTGGTTTCGACAACAACCTGAAGTAATTCATGTAAATACCTTGACTGATATTATGCAACGTCTTAATAAAAATATGCATAGTGACGATCAAAAATATTACAAATTACCTGAACAGCGTGAGCTATCTGCACAGTATTTATTACTCTATGAAATGTCATTACCTTATGGTCTTGATTTGAATAATCAGATTGATATTAGTAAGTCTTCGATCCGATTTATTCCATCGCTCCAAACCTTGTCTAGCAACGGTGTTATCGATCTGAATAATCGAGCTTACCAATGGCTGAAGGATAACACTTCCAGTATTGAATTGAGCGTTAATCCAGGTTCGGGCACGGCATTAATGTTTGCTAATATTGGAAAACGGAATATTCAAAGTATGTTGGGTGGAACAACCTTAGCACTAGTATTGATCTCGATGATACTAATGTTTGCTTTTCGATCATTTAAAATAGGACTTATTAGTTTATTACCTAATCTGGTACCCGCTGGGTTAGGGTTCGGATTATGGGGGATAATGGTTGGTCAAGTTGGCCTTGCTCTTTCTGTGGTGACAGGAATGACACTTGGAATTGTCGTTGATGATACGGTCCATTTTTTAAGTAAATATTTAAGAGCGCGTCGTGAAAAAGGTTTAAGTTCACAAGATGCGGTCGTCTATGCGTTTTCAACGGTTGGAAGAGCGTTAGTCATCACATCATTTGTTCTGGTTGCAGGCTTTTTGGTGTTATCACTTTCAAGTTTTGAATTGAATGCCGGCATGGGTTTATTAACGGCAATCGTTATTGTGTTTGCATTGATGGCAGACTTTTTATTGTTACCACCACTGTTAATGAAGTTTGAGGAGAAGAGTAATGTATAAAAAATATTCTGTAATATTGTTATTAACTCTATTTATTTTTAATGTTTCAGCAGAAACGCCCGAAGAAAAAGGCTTGGCTATCGCGCAAGAAGTGGATAAACGAGATACAGGCTGGTCTGATATTACTAGTGATCTTCATATGATTCTGAGAAATGCACAGGGTGAGGAGAGTGTACGAGAAATTAGGTTGAAAACATTGGAAGTAGTTGGCGATGGTGATAAAGGTTTGACTATTTTTGATTCACCAAAAGATGTTAAAGGTACGGCTTTTTTAAGCTTTACCCATTCTGTTAAAGCAGATGATCAATGGTTATATTTGCCTGCACTGAAACGTGTTAAACGAATTTCTTCATCAAATAAATCGGGGCCTTTTATGGGCAGTGAATTTTCCTTTGAGGATCTAAGTTCTTTTGAGGTGGATAAATATAAATATAAATATTTGCGCGATGAACCTTTTAATGGAAGAGAAGCATTTGTTGTAGAAAATTATCCACAATACAAACATTCTGGATATAAGAAACTGATCGTTTGGATAGACAAAGAAATCTATATGCCATTGAAGTTTGAATTTTATGATCGTAAAAATTCCTTATTGAAAACGCTTACATTTAGCGATTACAAACAATATCTTGATCAATATTGGAGACCTAACAGTCAAAATATGATTAATCATCAAAGTAAAAAAAGTACTTTGTTGAGGTGGAGTAATTACAAATTCAAAGTAGGTCTTTCTAGTCGTGATTTTGATAAAAATTCGTTAAAACGCGCCAGGTGAATGATAAATATAAATCAGATCAAAATTATTTATAAAGATCATGCACAAAAAATCACTAGCAATATTATTTGTATTATTACCATTGCTCTCATACGCCGGTGAATGGTCTGGTTATATAGGTACTGAAGCAAGATTGTTTCCACACTCGGCATTGAATTCAGAGCAGGATCATTCTAATAATTGGTCTGTTGTTGCGGAACCAGAATACTACAGTGAGTGGGACGATGGATGGCAGAGTTTTACAGTTGTACCATTTTTAAGGATAGATCAACACGATAGTGAACGAACACATTTTGATATACGAGAGCTTACCTGGTTAAAGGCCGCTGATAATTGGGAACTACGTGTTGGGTTAAGACAAGTGTTCTGGGGTGTCGCAGAATCTAATCACTTAGTCGACATAATTAATCAAACCGATCTGATCGAAAATATTGATACAGAAGATAAGCTTGGACAAATGATGATCAATTTTGCCCTGATCAAAAATTGGGGAACAGTCGATTTTTTTATAATGCCGGGATTTCGTGAACGTACATTTCCCGGAATTGAAGGACGGCTAAGGACTCAACCTCGTGTTGATACTGATCATCCAGTTTACGAATCCTCTGCCGAAAATAAGCATATCGATTTTGCTATACGTTGGTCGCACGTCATTGGTGATTTTGACATTGGGCTGTCACATTTTTATGGGACTAGCCGAGATCCACGATTTGTATCTGGAACTAATAGGGCAGAACCAGTTCTAATTCCACACTATGATGTTATTAATCAAACCAGTCTTGATTTACAAGCGACTAGAGAAGATTGGTTGTGGAAGCTGGAAATAATTTATCGTTCTGGTCAAGAGGATGCAACAGGCGACGATGATTATTTTGCACTAGTAGGTGGATATGAATATACCTTCATAGGTGTTTTTGAATCTATTATAGATGTCGGTATTGTTTCTGAGTATTTATTTGATGACCGAAATGACGATGCTCTAACCCCCTTTGAAGACGATATCATGATTGGTGTTCGTCTGGCATTAAACGATGTGCAGAGTAGTGATCTGTTATTCGGCATCATTTTTGATCGAGATAGCAGTGCGAAGTTTTTTAGTTTGGAAGCGGGTCGTCGTCTAGGTGATAGTTGGAAATTAGAAGTCGAAACACGGTTCTTCAGTGATATACCTAAAGACGATTTACAGTATATCTTTCGTAATGACGATTATTTTCAATTTTCACTCTCACGTTATTTCTGAGATTTAAAAGTATTTCAATTACTTAATATTTCCTTAAGGATAGATCTTCAAAATGTCTAGCGTACAGAACATCGGAGTTCGTAGGCGTGCTAGAAAAACAATTAGTAGAAGCGTTAAAAGTAGTTCATAAATCGCTATTTAAAAATAAGCAATCTGATCTATTTGATCTACAACTGTTAGATCAATATACAGGTGAAAGACAGGCTGCAGAAAAGTTCATCAGAGATATTTTTCTTAATACCTATTCTGCAAATATACAACATTTTTATCCTTTTTTATTATCTATTAAACGTAAAAATGACCAGTTTGCTGCTATCGCAGGTATTCGTCCAGCTTGTTTAGAAAACTTATTTTCAGAAAATTATCTCGACAAGTCTATTGAAGAGGTTTTACAAATACCACGAGAAAAAATAATCGAGATAGGTAACTTGGCACCGGCAGATGCAGGGCAAGCACGTTGGTTAATCACTACTTTAAGTGCATTTATGAATGCTGCTGGTTTTACTCATGTGGTAGAACTAAATAGAAGCTAATGCTTTTGTGAATTCTTGATCAGATAACGTTGAAAGAGGTAGATCTAGCATCTTTTTAATTTTTTTCTCCAGTTGAAAATAGGTATATTCAAAAGCATTTTCAACTTCTTGTTGTGATCCGGAAATATTTGCGGGATCAGGAAGTCCCCAATGTAGTTTTATCGCAGATTTTAAATAGACAGGGCAAACCTCGCTAGCAGCATTATCACAAACGGTTATAACAACATCTATTTTTTGGTCAACAAAATCATCCCATGAGTTACTTGTATAACCATTGGTGTTAATACCGTGGTTTTTCAGGGTCAATAGTGCATTTTTATTAACAGTGCCTGTTGGATGGCTACCTGCTGAGAATGCCCTGACTTTTTCTGGGTTTATATCAGTATTTAAATGGTTGAATAATGCTTCTCCAATAATACTCCGACAGGAATTTCCTGTGCATAGAACCAATACGTTAATCATTATTTTGGTTTGTTATCTGATCTTTCGGCTCACCTTCAATCGTTTTTATTCCAGTTATCATTGCAGAGATTAATCCACTTTTTTCTTTTAGCTCCGAGAAAATAATTCCAATGACGTGGATTAGGACTAAAGCGACTAGAACAAAAAATAGGTAGTAATGTATTGTTATGATCGGTTTGCGAAAATCGCGCATTTCCTTATAGGCGGTTTCAACCACATGGGTTTTATCTCCCGGCTTTAAAGCGTCTAGATGTTTGCTATTTCCTTCAGTCACCCACTCAGCAAAATAGTCACCAAAGGGTGGGAGATAAAGATCTGTTCCCGCAATAATTAATCCGGTGCTTGCTTGAATGCTTAGCAACAGAAAAAATAGTCCGATGATCAATTTTGCAACTGGGTTATGTCCCATATATTGCTGGGGTTTTTCAGAATATATAGACGTCGAATATTCTTTAAAATCAGTTAGGTAGTTTTTCCCAAATGGCAGAATTTGTCTCCAGCGAGAGAAATGACTTCCAATAAATGCCCAAATTAACCGCCAGATCAAATTAATCACAAAAATATAGCCAATATAGGCATGAATAGTTTTGAGTAGCACTTTTGCATCGCCGGTTATTCCTAATGTCTTTGCATTAAGAATAACGGTGCCAATCAGCATTAGTAGAATAACAGTTATTGCATTTATCCAATGAAATATCCGTGTGGTTTTATCCCAAATCTTGTAACGTTTTAGTTCTGACATTTCGGAATACCCATAATGAAGATGAAATACTTATTGATTATAACGAAAATATTTTAAATCTTTATTAAATATTTATTGGATTTTTGCCGATACTGAAGATATCAGCTTACAGAAGTGGTATGGGTTTACAGGCCCGAATGTAATATGGAAATTAATCACGCGTCACATGGAGTATCATCTCTACACTCAGCAAGTCACTTGCAAAGCTCTGGGACGAATAATGGATCCAGTAGCTCGGCCGCTAACAATGAAAATTCTTTGGATGAAAAAGAGAAACAACAGGTTCAGAAATTAAAGGAGCGTGATCGAGAGGTTCGTGCTCACGAACAGGCGCATAAAACAGCTGCCGGTGGACTTGCTGGGGCGATCACCTACCAATACCAAACAGGCCCTGACGGTAAGCAATATGTTACTGATGGTGAGGTTGAAATTGATACGGCTCCAGTCAAGGGTGATCCGGAAGCGACAATAAGAAAAGCAAAACAGATCCAAAAGGCAGCTACAGCTCCTGTTGAACCTTCTGCGCAAGATAGGCAAGTTGCTGCTCAGGCATTTGCTCTGGAACAGCAGGCACAAGCGGAAAAACGCGAGAAGAAAGTTGAAGAAGATGATAAAGGTGGTGGCATATTATCTGTTGAAAAGGGAAATAGTGATAAACCCACAGATTCTTTAAAGGATCCACAGAGCAATAATGAATCCGAAGATGGAAAAATCATCTGTGCAATTTGTGGCGGTACTCATACTGGAGAAACACATACAGAGGTAAACAAAGAAAGACTTAATAAAGTCTTTGAAATAGCAAAAGTAGAAACTGCTTTGGTATTCACCATAAGTCAACTAGCCTAGCACGAACCCCGAAGATTGAATATTTATACTTATTTTAATATCACATTATTACTCTTGATTCGTTAACTGTTAAAATTTAAATTGCAGATAAGCCCAGAACTTGCTGACATCAGCGGCGGTATTAGCTGAATTAAAGTTATTCTGATCGGTATTGTAATCTGAATATTTTAGTCCGACTGTGTAATGTTTCTTGAATGTTTTCGTCACAAGAAGATCCAATTCTGTTCCATAGTCATAATTATCCCTATCCGAACTTAAAGCATGATATGAAGCAATAAATTTAGTACCGAACATCTTCATCGCTGCCGTAAAATATATGTCCTCAATACCGTCGCCCGGTGTGATCAAAAAGCGATCTGCCCAGCCTTGGAACGCATGATTAGTCCCAAGGATAGTAACAAAGCGGTCTGCGCCACCGTTACCGTCCAATAATTCATAACTAAATTTTAGCGTTAAAGACTTAACGAAACTATCCAATTGAAAGTTGACGCCTAATTCGCCAAGAAAATAGCCTGCGCTGATCTGATTAGTATTATCAGCTGTGTCCGATTGGTGTGCATATTCGGCGGCATAGATCATCTTTGTATTGTTATTTAGAGGGAGATCGCCATTGGCCCGTAAGCCATATGTGTTGGTAGAAAATTGTGCGGCATTATCAAAATCTAGTAAGTAGGCGTATGCCTCGATTTCTGCAGCTTTTAAGCCTTCATATTTTATATTGACTATGTGTGAATTGCTTTCGAAATCATCAAATGGATCAGGTGCATCTTCTCCGAAAATACGATTGATATTCCAGACATAGGCATAACTAAATGTTATGTCTGCCAGTGATTGATTAACAATGCTGACAGCATCAAACGTTTGCCAATTTTGGCGCCATAAAATCGTTCCAATGAATCGATGGAAGGGTGCCTCTCGGTAGGTGATTTGTTGTCGTCCGATTTTGATTGAGGTGTTGCTTAGGAAATTGTCTTTCCCTGCATAAGACAAATAAGCCTGATTGATTTCTGTTCCCTCTGGATCAGCAACGACTGGAAAGCCTGGTTGTATCCTTCCTGGATATGAAAAATCATCACCAAAAAATTCCTGAACATGTTCTAGCTGCCCATAAAAACCAAAACCATGAAAACTACCTGTTTTGTAACCTAGTGCTATTCGAGCGGTGTGTGCATTAGCTTCACGCTGTTGAGTGTCATCATCAACATTTTCATAACGAAACCTGATATTGAGATCAACTTTACCACTTTTCATATGATCCCAGAAAACATTCTTGGCATGTGCAGAAGGAAGACTTAGAGCAAAGATATTAATCAATAAATAAAAAGATAATTTATTGCATGAAAAATGTGTTCGTTTTTTTAAAACTGGTTCCACAATAATTGCTCCAGATTATTCTTCCGCAAGGGAAGATTATGTTAATTTTTAATACTGAAATTGATCTATGTCAAATTGTTGTACCACGGTCAGTGTTAGTTTGTAGCTGTCAGGTTCGTCCAGAAGTATTTTTGAAGAGGGATAAATAATGCTCGATGAAAAATTAGTATTTCATGCTTCATTTGTAACACTGTCACTTACTATGTTTTTGATCTTTTTTCCTTTTCAAGTAATTGCCGAAGGTGATGCAATAGAAGGAAAAAAACAAGCCACGATTTGTGTTACTTGTCATGGCGCAAACGGGATTAGTAGCCAGGAAATCTGGCCAAATTTGGCCGGACAGAAATATAATTATCTGGTAAAGCAGCTTAAGGCCTTTCGTGATGGGAACCGTAAAGAACCCAGTATGGAAATGATGGTGGGATCGCTGTCTGATAGAGAAATTGAAAATATCGCCAGCTTCTTCAGTAGTATTCAACTAACAGCGAATGTAGATGAGGGGCTTCTGGCCAGCAAGACTGCTCAGCCAATCGTAGCTCAAGATGTTAGCCCGGATGTAAACACAGGATCGGAACTCTATACTCAAAATTGTGTATTTTGCCACCAGGCTGATGCCATTGGGAAACCAGGAACAGCTCCCTCCCTAACCAATAAAGAATTACTGAGCAGTGCCTCTGACGCTTTCTTTTTCGACACTATCCGTGATGGCAGACCGGGCACGGGTATGCCACCTTTTGCACATCTTGGTGAAGATAAGATAAAAGCGATTATAGCTTTTTTGCGTGATCACACTGATCAAGCAAACTTGGCAGCAGAGATTGATGCCCAGCCTGCAGCGAAAGGTGATCCTGCTCATGGAGAACAATTATTTGAACTGATCTGCTCCACCTGCCATGGCGAAAGGGGTGACGGCTATGCTTCAGGAGGAACTGGCACCGCTATCGGCAAGCTGGGATTTCTGAGTAAAGTTTCAGATGGCTTTATTCGCACTACCGTGAAACAAGGCCGTTCCAATACCCGAATGCTTGGTTTTCAGGGTCCTGAAGGTTTGGCCAACCTGAATGATCAGGATATAGACGATCTTATCGTTTATTTACGTAATTTACCCAATGATCTCAAGTGACGCTTTAGAGGAATAATAAAATGAAACGATTCAAACAAAACCGACGCGATTTCATCAAAAACAGTACATTTATTACTGGATCAGCGGCGGGGGCGAGCCTGTTGGTGGGTAAAAATCCGGAGCTTGAAGCAGCCGTTCCAGAGGTGGCATCTGCAACACGCACCACAGCGTTGGCTCAATGTCCTTATTGCGGAGTGGGTTGTGGAACGATTATTCAGGCGGAAAATGGCAAAATTGTTTCCATGCGACCGGATAAAGATCATCCGACTAATTATGGTTTGCAATGTATTAAAGGATTGACTGCGGCCGAGCCTATGTATGTTGATCGGATGGAAGGTGATTCCTACGTGCGTAAAGATGTTTGGGAAGAATGGAATAAACCCAATCATGGTGATATGGAATATATTTCCAAAACCAAAGGTGCGTTTGATGAGGATCTGTTCGTCCGTGTTCCCTATGAGCAAGCCTCGGAAATGACCGCGCACAAAGTTGCTCATTTGGCTAAAAAATATAGCGGTAATTCCATTGCGCTTTATGGATCAGGTCAGCTCACCATGGAAGGTCAATACCTTGAAAACTTATTTATGAAGGGCGTACTAGGGTCAAATACTATTGAGGCTAATGCACGCATGTGTATGACCTCGGCCGTAACGGGATATTTCGCCACGTTGGGATCAGACACTCCACCATTGGCTTATGAAGATATCGAGCTGTGCGACATGCTAATGCACTTTGGCCATAACGCTCGCGAGTCTCACCCGATTATTTTTTGGCGAGCAGCTGATCACAAGAAGAAAAAAGATATTCCCACAGTCGTTGTTGATCCTCGTCGTACCGGTACCACCAGTGGTTATGAAGATATAAATCCAGACAATCATGTTCATGCCCCTGTCCTGAATGGCGATATCAGCTTTCTTAACTCTTTGGCTCATGTTTTATTAAAAGATCACGATGATGTGATCGATTGGGAATTCGTCAAAGAACATGCGACTGGTTGGGAAGAATATGTCGAGGCGGTTCGTAACGATTATAGTCCTGAGCAGGTACAGGATCGTATGGGTTCTGATGAAGTGACTCCAGAAATGATCCGCCGAGTTGCCGGCATGTTTGCCGATGCAACGCGCAAACGACTGGCTCGAGGTAAGGATGGGCAAGGTGGTGTAATCATCATGTGGGGCATAGGTTATAACCAACATATTCACGGTCAGCACAATATAATTTCGATTATTAATTTACTCGCCTTAACTGGGAATTTAGCGAAGCCGGGTTGTGGGCCATTCTCAATGACCGGCCAGCCCAATGCCATGGGAGAGCGTTTTACAGGCGGCCTAACTGGACGCTTACCTTTTAACGAACCTTTATCTAATCCCAAGCACTTAATCCATATGGCGAATGCCTGGAGAGTACCTGAAGATAATCTTAAAAAGGCGCTTAATTCTGAAAATCCGGGTTATGCCGTTGGCATGATGGAACGAGCTTTAAAAGGTGAAGTAAAAGCGATGTTCCTGGTTTATGCCACGCATATTGATCTGCCTGATCAGCATAATCTGGTTCGTCCGGCACTGGGTAAGACCTTTAATGTTGTGCAAGAAATTTACCGCCACGCACCGAATAATCTTTATGCCGATGTGATTTTCCCAGCAGCGACCTGGGGTGAAGTCAATGGTGTCTATATCAGCTCAGAGCGGCGGATCAATATTTGCGAAAAAGCGGCAGAGCCACCTCCCGGATGTCGGCCAGATATGGATATGGTGATCGACAAGGGTAAGGAGATTGCTCATCTACTTGGGTTAGATGCAGAGAAAATATTCCCCTACCAGCGTCTTGAAGATGGCACCTATGATGCTGAAGAAGTATTACGTGATGTCATGCGTGCTTCCATCGGAACTGACACTGATCTTGCCGGAATTTTGGAGGTGGAAAGACTTGACGGGATCAGCCCTTACGAACAACTGAAAAAATTACGAGGTATTCAATGGCCAGCACCTACCTACGAGAACGCTAAAACGGGAGGTACCAAACGACGCTATATGTTGCAGGAAGGGTGGGAAAATCGTCCCTACGGTTATTTCCGTACCAAGGATGGCAAAGTGCATTTTAAATTATGCAAACAAGATTATACGAATCGTCGCGAGATTACAGATAAGTTGATGGAGTTCGGTACTAAAGAAGGTCATTACACCATCGATCATATTAATTTGCTAACCGAAGCTCGCGATAAAGGATTAACGCCAGATATGACCGATGATGATCATCGTGAAACTAAATGGGATGCAGTCCCCGAAGGGAAATATCCATACTGGTTGGGGTTGGGTGTTGTGTATGAACATTTTCATACCGCCAAATCTAACCGCAGTCCGACAACGCAGCGACTGGTGCCGGAACAATATGTGGAAATGCATCCCGAAGATGCTAAGGCTTTAGGCATAGAAGATGGTGATAAGGTACGTTTGGTCACGCGTCGTGGGCATTACGAGGCCAAGGCACAGGTAGGCACTAACAGTCTGGTTAAACCTGCGCGTAATTCTGTGCCGCGTGGATATATGTTTAGCCCGTGGAATCTGTCTGTAGCTGATAGTGCCGATCCGAAAAAGAATAAGTGGTTGGTGAATGGCACATCCAGCCGCGTTTGGGATCTGGTTTCTGGTCAGGTGGATTTTAAGAAACTTGCCTGTCGAGTTGAAAAAGTTTAGCAATATTTCTGATTCTATAGTTGATGGTGCGGGAGACAAATGAAACGTAGAAAGTTTCTAATTAATCTGGCCACAACAGCGGCAACTGCGGCACTGCCTGTCTTATCAGAAGGTAAAGTCACTCGGCATAAACCGGGTATGCGTTATCTTCGACCACCGGGTTCGTTGGATGAAGATGATTTTCTTTCTCGTTGCATTCGCTGTGGTCAGTGCAGTGAGGCTTGTCCGAATAACTGTATCAAGTTTTTTGATACAGAAAACGGTTTATCGTCTTTCGGAACCCCATACATCACGCCAAGAGAGCAAGCATGTATTCTTTGTATGAAATGTGGTGACGCCTGTCCAACTGGTGCAATTAAACCGATCGAACGTAATGCTGAAGAGATTCTTTCCGAAGTAAAAATGGGTAGCGCCCGGGTTGATGAAAATTTGTGTCTTTCCTATCAGGGTAAGTCATGCGGTGTTTGTTATCGCGCCTGTCCATTGCCTGATGTTGCAATAAAGGTAGGTTGGATGGAGCAACCTGAAGTGACGGACAAATGTGTCGGTTGTGGTTTGTGTGAACGCTCATGCATTCAGATCCCACAAGCAATTAAGGTGATCCCAACGTGATAAGAAAAACTCATTATTGGGCAAGACACTTGAATAAGTTGCGTTGGATAAGCTTAAGTGTCGTTTTTATTATATTGATCATCATTCCTTGTTTAAGTGTTTATCAAACTTATATTGCAGCACATGCCTATGATCTATTAATGCCCGGCGAGAAAAGTTTTTATAATGTCATGGAATTTCTCACCAAACCCTTCACCAATAATCCCGAGAAAGATTTAGATGTTATTAAAGGAAGCACCTGGTCAGGAAATTTTTTCGGCTACAAAATAAGTGATCCTTTAGCCATAGCAGGGCAAGTTGCTGCAGGAACAAGTATCTATTGGCCTTTCATCTGGACAGCAATAATCCCCATTTTTTTATCAGTGATATTAGGTCGGTTTTTTTGTGGCTGGATCTGCCCAGCCACTTTTCTCTATGAACTCAATAGTAATCTGCGTGCTTGGTTGGATCATGTTGGGCTCCCAGTCGGCAAGCAACATTTTGATCGGCGTCTGAAATATCTGGTGCTGATTATCGGGTTGGTTTTATCAATTTTGACAGGATCAGTTTTGATCGCAGCAGTTTATCCGCCGGCGATTATTGGCCGAGAAATTTACTATGCGATCGCTCTGGGAGGTTTTGGTGTCGGTGCAGTATTTTTTGCCTTTACATTATTGTTCGATCTGCTGGTAGCAAGACGTGGTTTCTGCCGTTATCTGTGTCCGGGCGGTGCGCTTTATTCGTTGTTAGGACGCTATCGTCTATTACGTATTCAACGCGATGTTAAAACGTGCAACGACTGCATTAAATGTACCGCGATCTGCGAGTTTGAACTCGACCCAATGCGCGATGACTTTGGCCAAGAATGTAATAACTGCACAGCTTGCATTGCTATTTGTCCTACCGACGCTTTGAAACTTTCTATTCGTACGAAAGATAAATCTTATCAAGGGGCAGGTCATATGGGGAAAAAATATAAGGGGTTTGATCAGAAAACATCAGAACAGCTTACCCTTAAAAAAGAGAAAGCAGCCTGATGCATCGTAGAAAATTTATTAAACAGGCGACTGTTGGAACCAGCATTGCAGCAACAGGATGCATACCCTTTGTCCTTGCACGTTTGCTTGCGCCTGAAAATGACACATACAAACTGAATAATTATTTGCGACCACCAGGTGCGCTCAAAAATGACTTGGCATTTAGTGAAGTTTGTATCGGTTGTGAACTTTGTGCAGAGGTTTGTCCTCCTTGTTGCATTCAATTCCACAAGCGAGAAGGTGGTGCGCAGGTTAACACACCGTATATTGATCCTGAAAAAAAAGCCTGCACTCTTTGTTCAAAGTGCATGGACGTTTGTCCGACAGAAGCCTTAACACCTACACCTCGTGAAGAGGTTGATATGGGCATTGCACAAATTGATCGTACTGCGTGTTATCCCTGGGTGGATAAAGGAATTTGTGGTGCCTGTGCCGTTGCATGTCCACTCGGAGAAGATGCTATAGGTTTTGATTTCGCAAACATTTATCGCCCGGTCGTTAAAAAAGGTTGTGTCGGTTGTGGGCTATGTGTTGAGGTTTGCCCGCATCCTAGTTTGCCGATCAGAATTGTAGAACGCTCCAAGGGTTCGGTGACAGAACATCGTGTTTGAGTTTAATTAATCATGCTGTCATTTATCAAATCGTTATTTTTTTTTATTACACTTTTAACTAGCATTACAAGTACGGCTCATCATGTGCTTGGCAGGCCTGCTTACAGTCTGAGTGAAGATTCAACGACACCACCGAGCATGCAGGTTGAAACTCAGATAGGTAATTATTATGTAACCTATATGGTCTTTCCTGCTTTCCCAAGTCCGGAACAACCTGGCCGGGTAAATCTCTATGCTTCAAGGATTGATGATGGTCAGCCTTTTCAGGGCGAGGTCACTTTCAAAGTTCGCGGTGACAGTTGGTTTAGTGATGAAGAAGAGATGCTGGGCAAACAACCCGCAGACGATAATGTTTTCCGTCAGGGTTTCGAATTTAAGCAATCAGGAAAGTACATCATCCGTGCAGAGTTCAGCGTTGATGATGAGCCATATCAGATCGATTTTCCTTTGCAAATTGGTGAACCTTCACCTTTTGGTCCCATTGGGCTGGCAGTAGGCATGATAATTTTTGTCTTGCTGGCAGTGAATCTGTTACAACGTAAGAGGCTGGTTGGCGCGAAAATACGCAGCAATGTTCGCCCTGATGAGTAAGACGAACGAGAGCAGATTATGGTTATGACTCATCCAGGTTTGCCAGGAGTATGGGTGCTTGTCGCTATATTCGTCATGCTTTTTTTAATGCTCAGAGTATTTCGTACATCAGCAGCGCCAGTAATGACTGGCGCCCATATTAGTCTGATAGAGCTGCCCGTCATTAGTTTTATTATACGACGGTTAACCGCAAACCCCTGGCCATTAATTGGCTTGAAGATAATTATGGTATTTATTTTTTTGCTGGTGATCGCCGCAGGCCTGTTTGGGTCACCTATTCCTGAGCGTAATATCGCGACAGTATTGACCTGGAACATCTGGTGGGCAGGGTTACTGGTCTCGGTTTTTTTTCTTGGTTCTGCCTGGTGTGCGATCTGTCCCTGGGACACCTTGTCCACCTGGATAGTGCGTCGGCGACTTTGGCAGCGTGCTCCAGCAAATGCCAGCTTGAACTTAAAAGTACCTCGCTGGTTGAGAAGTGTGTGGCCCGCACTGATCATGTTTATTGGTTTGACCTGGCTTGAACTGGGCTTGGGAATTACAACTAATCCCTATTTGACGGCGGTTTTGGCTTTGATCATGGTGGTTATGGCGACGACATCATTAGCGATTTATGAAGGCAAAGCTTTTTGCCGATATTTTTGTCCGGTTGGGAGAACGATAGGTTTTTATTCGCAGCTGGCGCCTGTTGAGTTAAGACCTATAGATACAGATCTGTGTGTGAATTGCACCAGTCTTGCCTGCTATCACGGCACAAAAACGATTGAGCCATGCCCAACACATTTAGTCATGGGTAGACTGCAGCAAAATACCTACTGTATTTCTTGTGGCAATTGCAGTCAAAGTTGTCCTGATCATAATATTGCCTGGCGATTACGTGCGCCGAGTAAAGAAGCAATACATAGCGCCAGACCGCATTGGGATGAAGCCTGGTTTATGCTTGGATTGCTGGCTTTAACCGGATTTCATGGCATTTCAATGATGCCATTTTTTGAAACTTGGCTGGGGCAAATTGCGCGTTTGATCAATGATTCAGGACAATTGTTATGGAGCTTCACGATTATCATGACAATTAGCATGGTGATCCCGGTTGTAATCTATTTGTTTGTGATCCGACTTACTCGACAGATCACGAGTTTTAAAGTCGACGATAAAAAGCTCTTCTCCGGATTTGCTTTTGCGACGTTGCCTCTAGCCTTTGCTTATCACCTGGCTCACAATCTTAATCACTTGCTGCGTGAAAATGGTGATCTTTCCGCACTCATCAGTAACCCATTGGGAGTCAACGCAATGCCTTTAAGTATGATGGAAAAGCATATGCGTCATACGGACATGTTGGTGCCTCAGATCTTATTAAACGGTTTGCAGACAGGTCTACTGGTGTTTGGCTTTTGGATTAGTTTGCAAGTAATTCGACATAGAGGTAATCACCTCATTAGTGCTACTGGCTGGAAATTATTGCCCATGATTACTTTTGCGATCGGTATAACCATCTTTCATTTCTGGTTATTGATGCAACCAATGATCATGCGGATGTGATCATGGAAAGGCGTGATTTTTTTTTAAAAGGTATCCAAAAAATAACACATACTGTTGTTGAGGCGGCTGAAGACCGTGTAGAAAAGCGCGCAACTCATTGGATACGTCCACCCTATGCAGTTGATGAACTTGATTTTCTGATCACATGCACGCGTTGTGATGACTGTATAAAAGCCTGTCCTTATGATGTGATTTTCCCCTTGGCGGCAAGGCTAGGTCCGTCAGTTGCAGCGACACCAGCATTGGATGTATTAAACAAGGGTTGTCACCTCTGTGAAGATTGGCCTTGCGTTAATGCCTGCCAGCCTGAGGCTCTTAAGATTCCAAAAATTATTACTGCAAGCTTGACCTCTGATCATGGAAAACAACCTGAAGAAATAGAGGTGCCAGCACCCAAAATGGCGATGGCCAGAATTGACATGCAGACATGTTTGCCCTATCAGGGTCCAGAATGTGGTGCCTGTGCGGCCAGTTGCCCTGTTTCTGGTGCGCTCAGTTTCAACATGACAAAACCAGAAATTGACCCTGATTTATGTACCGGATGCGGGCTATGTCGAGAAGTTTGTATCACCAGTCCTAAAGCGATTGAGATTGTTTCTTTGCAGAAGCCAGAGTGTGCGGAAAGTAAAGGAGCAGACTAAAAGGCTCTCTCGTTCGTTCCATTAAAAGTACATTCATTCCACCGTATTTAGTGTATCTGTATTTTTCGGATAAAAATTATTTCTTATAGCCGAGCCATCCTTTTTATAAGATAATTAGAACTATCCTCTGGCGAGCAAGTCTATAATGGGCCGCAAAAACTATTTGCCGATAATTACTTATTTTGATCCACTAAGATTCTATAATGAAAAAAATCGTCCTTATTATATTAATAGCAATGTCTGTCATTCTATTTTTTGTTTTTGATTTAGGACAATACTTCAATCTTGAATACCTGAAGTCGCAAAGACAGGCAATCGAAGATTTTAATCAAGCCCAACCTCTTTTGACTATGCTGATTTATTTTATTGTCTACATTTTTATGGCAGCACTTTCACTACCCGGTGCTGCTATTTTGACGTTGGCAGGTGGCGCTGTTTTTGGATTATTGAAAGGAACCCTGCTAGTGTCCTTTGCATCGACAATAGGAGCAACGCTGGCATTTTTGATCTCACGAACTTTGTTACGTGATTTCACCCAAAACAGATTTGGCGATTTTTTAACTTCATTCAATGAAGGGATAAACAAGGATGGTGCTTTTTATCTTTTCAGTTTACGTCTCGTTCCTTTATTTCCTTTTTTTGTCGTAAATTTGGTTATGGGATTAACACCTTTAAAAACATCAACCTTTTATTGGGTTAGTCAAATTGGAATGCTTGTTGGAACGATTGTTTATGTAAATGCCGGTACTCAGTTAGCTCAAATCGAATCATTATCAGGCATTCTTACACCAGAATTAATAGGATCATTTGTGTTGCTAGGTGTCTTTCCATTATTAGCCAAAAAGACAATAGAATTTTATAAAAGGAATTACTATGGATCCTGAAAGAAAATATCCAAAACCGAAAAGATTTGATCGCGATATTGTAATTATCGGTGCTGGTGCCGGAGGGTTAGTCAGCGCTTTAATTGGGACTACCGTAAATGCAAAAGTAAGTTTGATCGAAAAAAACAAGATGGGCGGCGATTGTTTGAATACAGGTTGTGTACCCTCTAAGGCGCTTATTCGTTCGGCCAAATGGTTACAACAAACAAAACGAGCTAATGAGTTTGGTTTTGAGTCTGCCGACATCAAATTTAATTTTGTCGATGTAATGAAACGCGTTCATAGGATCATCAAAACGATCGAGCCTGCAGATTCTGTTGAGAGATTCACCAATTTAGGGGTTGATTGCATAAAGGGTGAGGCAAAAATCACATCACCCTATAGTGTCAAAGTTAATGGTAATACGTTGACAACACGAAATATTATAATTGCTGCAGGCGCAAGACCTTTTGTACCACCTATAGAAGGTATTGAAGAGGTAGACTTTCTTACTTCAGATACACTTTGGGAACTAAAAGAATTACCCCATCGGCTTGTTGTTTTAGGGGGTGGGCCTATAGGTTGTGAACTAACTCAATCATTTGCTCGTTTGGGTAGTAAAGTCACGCAAGTAGAAATGATGCCGAGAATAATGGGGCGTGAAGATCCTGAAGTATCTGACTTTATTACGAATCGTTTTCAGAATGAAGGTGTTGATGTTCTGGTTGATCACAAAGCCAGAAATATTGTGATCGAAAACGGAAATAAAATAATTATTTGTGCACATAAGGGAAATGAAATTAGAGTAGAGTTTGATCAATTACTTGTGGCCGTAGGTCGAGAAGCTAGAGTTGAAAATTATGGATTAGACGATCTTGAAATAAAACTTACTAGCAAAAACACCATAGAAGTAAATGATTTTCTGCAAACGAACTATTCGAATATTTATGCGGTAGGTGATGTTGCAGGGCCATATCAATTTACGCATACGGCTTCACACATGGCCTGGTATGCAGCAGTGAATGCCTTATTTGGTCGCTTTAAAAAGTTTCGTGTTGATTACTCGGTTATTCCCTGGGCAACATATACGGATCCAGAAGTTGCTCGTGTAGGCTTGAATGAGCAGGAAGCAACCGAAAAGGGAATTAAATACGAAATAACAAAATATGATATAGAACATTTAGATCGAGCTATTACTGATGAAGAAGCTAATGGGTTTGTAAAGGTTTTAACCGTACCGGGTAAAGACAAAATACTTGGCGTTACAATCATGGGTGAACATGCCGGTGATTTGATTGCAGAATATGTAATGGCAATGAAGCATAAGCTTGGTTTAAATAAGATCCTTGGAACTATTCATATCTATCCGACATTGGCTGAAGCAAATAAGTATGCTGCTGGCGAATGGAAAAAATCTCATGCACCAGAATTTGTTTTGAAAATGCTAAAACATTTTTTTAATTGGAGGCGAGGTTAAATATCTCTGTTGATACTAATCAAATTATGTACGTTTGCAAGGCCTAATAAAGCTCTAATTTAAAGAAACCTTCCATTTGGCCGCCATTATTGAGTATAGATCTCAATTTATAGGAAAGATGGTGCGCATAATACGTTTGTTGATAATGTTGTTTTGTATGCAGACTATGATCAGTCAGGCTGCAGACTCATCTGAGCCTAATAAATCTGCTCCTAAGATTGATGTGCGTGTGATCATCGATATTTCTGGGAGTATGAAAAAAAATGATCCGAAAAATTTACGTGTCCCTGCCTTAAAACTATTAGTTGGCTTGTTGCCAGAAGGTGTTAACACGGGTGTCTGGACTTTTGGTACAAAAGTAAAGCCGCTAGTAAAACATGGAATTGTCGATAAAAAATGGAAAGCAAGAGCCAACAAGGCAGTCAGAAAGATTAGCTCAAGAGATCTGTATACTAATGTTGAAAGTGCTTTAAAAATTGTTGCACAGGATTGGGATGAAGATGATACTGAGACAAAAAGAAATATCATTTTATTAACTGATGGTATGGTTGATGTATCTAAAAAACAAGAAATTAGTGATCAATCCAGGCAACGAATCATAGACGAAGTATTACCAATATTACAAAACAAAAATGTAACAATAAATACAATTTCCTTATCTGAAAATGCCGATCTTGAATTAATGGATGCTTTGGCTATTGGAACTGATGGATGGTCAGAACAAGTCAATGAGGCAGAACAATTACAACGTGTGTTCTTACACATGTTTGAAAAATCCGCACCGCGAGATACAGTGCCATTAGAGGATAATAAATTTACGATTGATAAAATGATCGAAGAATTTACGCTACTTGTATTTAGGAATAATGATGTAAAACAGACAACAATTACTCCACCAAAAGGTGAGAAGTTTGATCGTAAATCAAGGCCGAAAAATATCGCATGGCTTGAGGAGAGTGGCTACGATCTGATCACCATAACTAAACCGACAGCAGGCATTTGGGAAATTGATGCGGATATTGATCCAGACAACCGGGTTATGGTTGTTACAAAATTAAAATTGTACACTTCAGATATACCCAATACTATTTTTCTTGGAGAAGAATATGATTATAAATTTTGGGTAACATCTGACGAAGAGAAAATTAAAAAAGATGCTTTTTATGAATTGATTGAAATGAAAATGACACAAGCTTCAGGTGGGAGCATTGAAGAAGTTTGGGATATTGAAAAACGCAATAATGATAATGAATTTATAAATCGAGTAGGTAAAACATTCAGCGTTGGAAAAATGGAATTGAGCGTTATTATTGATGGTAAAACGTTTAAGCGTCAACATAAACAGACAATCAATGTTTATGAACAAATTTATGATCTGGAGGATGAATCAAAACAACGTCCTAATGGTGACAATCTATATCAGCTTCGAATAATTCCAAAACAAAAAATCTTAAATCTTAGCACCTTTAAAGCGACCGCCAATATAACTGAACCTGATGGAACTAATAATCAAGTCGAGGCAAAAATGGTGTTAAGGGGAAATGCATGGTTAGTTACTATAAATGATCCTCAGCCCGGTCAATATACAGTTGTCTTAGATGTTGAAACAAAAACGAAAAGTGATCGAAGGGTGACTGTAACTTCAGATCCAATAAACTTTGGTGAGCCTATTGTAGAAGAAGTTAATGATGAAGAGGAGCCAAAAGAAATCATTGAAGAAACGGTTGAAGAAACCGATTGGATAAAAATTGGAATAATTCTAATAGTTTTTAATCTTATCTTATTTAGTTTGATTGCAGGAGTTTTTATTTTTTTGAAAAAAAGGAAAGGTTGTGGAATCAGAGGATGAATTATGAATGGTTCCACATTACAAACCTTGTTAATTGTCGCCGGGGCAGAGTTTTGTTTTGCACTGTTATTTCTATGCATTTTTATGATCTGGCGTAAAGTGAAAGCTAAAAAAGAAGATTTAAAAGCTGCAAAAAGTTTGATTGAAAATGTAAAACAAATAGAACCAGGTCGTAGAGACTCATTGCTTAAGGTGTTTGGTGAATGTTATGAAATGGATGAAGAGGAGCTAAATACTGCAGTTGATGAGTTTCTTAATCGCGAACGTGCATTTTATAAAACGATGATTTCCGTTTATGTAGATCGAGATACGGAAGAATTCTCAAAGTTATCTGGGGCATTGATTGAGATGGTAAAACCATACTCGGATCTTGCTCTTTCAGTCGAACTTTCTACGGATCCTGAAGAGTTGGAAGCTCTACAAGCACAGAACAAAGAACTTGGTAAAGAACTGGATGAATCTAAAAAAGTGATGGATGAATTGCTTTCAGAATACAATGCTAGCTTTGATAAAGAGGGTGAAGGAAAATCGCCTGAAGCAGTTCAGGAAAATAAAACAAATAGTGATTCTGGTGAGGAAGAGGGAGAAGAACTATCAGTCAGTGAAAATGTAGAAGCTCCCCAAAAAGGGGATGAAATAGAAGTAGAAATAGAAATAGAAATAGAAGAACCTTCTGCGACAAAAGATGAAATAGAAATAGATGAAATTTCTGAGATAGAGGATGAAATAGAAATAGATGAAATTTCTGAAATAGAAGATAAAATAGAAATAGACGAAATTTCTGAGATAGAGGATGAAATAGAAATAGACGAAGTTTCTGAGATAGAGGATGAAATAGAAATAGACGAAGTTTCTGAGATAGAGGATGAAATAGAAATAGACGAAATTTCTGAGATAGAGGATGAAATAGAAATAGACGAAATTTCTGAGATAGAAGATGAAATAGAAATAGACGAAGTTTCTGAGATAGAGGATGAAATAGAAATAGACGAAGTTTCTGAGATAGAGGATGAAATAGAAATAGACGAAGTTTCTGAGATAGAAGATGAAAATAATATAACTGAAGATATTGTTTCAGAAATAATAGCTGACGATGACGTAAATATAGAAGAAGATAATTCTAACAATGATATAGAAGCAGAACTTGCGGATGCTGGACAAATCGATCTTACTGCAGATATTAAAATAGAAGAAACCGAAATCGAGTCTGCCGCTGATGAAATTGATATTCCGACAGATATTAGTATTGAAGAAGAAATTCAGGTTGAAACAAAAAATAATAATGAAATAGAAATAGCTTTAGATGAAATAGACATTGAGCTAGAGTCAGAAATTGTTTGATATTTAATTTAATAAGTCGTAGTAGTACATAGCTTGATGGTCTTTTTAAAGAGGATATTGATTAGTAGAACAAACCATCTGATGTGATCGATCAAACCATGTGATACCTATAGCTAATGAACAGGTAACTGAACTGCAAGATCAAGTTTTAATTTCTACATATAAACCCCAGCTATTTGTTATAACTGGGGTTTTGGTATGGCGTCCCCAAGGGGATTCGAACCCCTGTTGCCGCCGTGAAAGGGCAGTGTCCTAGGCCTCTAGACGATGGGGACAGTAAACTGTCATTAATCAGATCATAAAAATGATTCTGGTGGAGCTAGGCGGGATCGAACCGCCGACCTCTTGCATGCCATGCAAGCGCTCTCCCAGCTGAGCTATAGCCCCTGATTGAGGCGGCAAATTTACGCTAGTGAACCTTTTTCGTCAAGGGATTTCTGGACTTTTTTGGCCGCTTTGCAAAGACAACAGTCAGCACGATTAACTTAGTCGAAATATTACTTCATTTCTGTTCAAGGTTAGCTGAATTTAGCTTTTATTTTCAATTTTTGCCCAAGTATCGCGCAGGGTGACAGTACGGTTGAAAACAGGTTTTTCTGAGCTGAAAAGTTGTTCATCCGCACAGAAGTAACCTTCTCTCTCAAATTGATAAACGGCACCTGGCTTAACTTCGGCCAAACTTGGTTCTACCATAGCATGTGTGATTGTTCGTAGTGAATCAAGGTTTAGATGAGCCATAAAGTCATCCATTTCTTTATCAGTATCAGGCTGAGGATGATCGAATAGTCTATCGTAAAGTCTAACTTTGGCTTGAAGCCCATATTCAGCAGAAACCCAATGAATAACCCCTTTAACCTTGCGACCTTCCGGTGCAGTACCTAAAGTGGCTTGATCATAAGTACAGTGTAATTCGATAATTTCGTTTTGATCATTTTTGATCACATCATTGCAGCGGATCACATAAGCATTTCTAAGTCGGACTTCTTTGTCTTTGACTAAGCGTTTAAATTTGTTATTTGCTTGTTCACGAAAATCTTCTTTATCGATATAAATCTCACGACTAAAGGGCACAACGCGACTTCCCATACTTTCATTTTGGGGATGATTAGCGGCGATCAAATCTTCTGTTTGTCCTTGCGGATAATTGGTGATCACAATCTTAAGTGGGTTTAAAACAGCCATTGCTCTTGGCGCATTTTCATTTAACTCTTCGCGAATACAAGCCTCTAAGGTCTCCATTTCAATTGAGTTATCCGCTTTGGTTACACCAATTCGATGACAAAATTCGCGTATCGCACTGGCTGGATAGCCACGTCGTCGCATTCCGGAAATTGTCGACATCCGTGGATCATCCCAACCCTCGACAGCACCATCTGCAACGAGTTTGGTTAACTTGCGTTTACTGGTGATCGCATATTGAAGATTCAATCGTGAAAACTCGATCTGTTGTGGATGATTGTCAGTTTTCAAGGTATCAAGAAACCAGTTATAAAGTGGTCGGTGATCTTCAAATTCCAAGGTGCAAATAGAATGCGTTATTCCTTCGATCGCATCAGATAGACAATGTGTGTAGTCGTACATTGGATAAATACACCACTCAGTTCCCGTTTGATGGTGAACAACGCCATGACGAATTCGATAGATGGCCGGATCACGCAGATTAATATTTGGTGAAGCCATATCGATTTTTGCGCGTAGTAGTTTTGCTCCATCAGGGAATTCACCAGCGCGCATACGCGTAAAAAGATCAACATTCTCTTCAACCGTACGATCACGATAAGGACTGTTTTTGCCTGGATCGGTCAGCGTTCCGCGGTATTCACGCATTTCTTCAGCCGTTAGATCACAAACATAGGCATCACCTTGTTTAATCAGTTGTACGGCATAATCGTAGAGTTGTTCAAAATAATTCGAGGCAAAAAACTGACGATCATCCCAGTCGAAACCTAGCCATTGAACATCTTTTTTGATCGCATCAACAAATTCTTCATCTTCTTTGCTTGGGTTTGTATCATCAAAACGTAAATTACAAAGCCCCTTATAATCCAGGGCTAAGCCAAAGTTCAGACAAATTGATTTCGCATGTCCAATGTGTAGGTATCCATTTGGTTCAGGCGGAAAACGTGTATGCACATGCCCGCCATTTTTATTAACCGTCAGATCGCTATCAATAATATTACGGATAAAGTTACTCGTTTTTGTGACTTCTTCACTCATATTTTATTTGACCCATATTTAACTCAATCATTAAGTGCTAGCGATACGTTCTTCAATATAACCTAAAGCAAGTTTTATGCGATCAAGACTTGCAGTTTTTCCAACAATTTGTAAAGTGATATCAATGCTGGGTGAAGAGGAACGGCCAACAACTGCGACGCGTAATGGTTGACCGACTTTACCCATATTTACCTCTAGTGCTTCTGCAACTTCAATAATACATTGATGCAAAGATTCTTTTGTCCAGTCTTGCAATGATTCCAATTTTTCATAAACCTTCTCTAAAGGTTCTTTTGCGACAGGTCGTAACGTTTTTTTCGCCGCCTTCTCATCAAATCCTTCGGCGATCCAATTTCCGGCAACCATTCTGTTGGCTTCTTCATGCATTTCTTTAAGCGTCATTATGCGTTCTTGCAGTGCTTCTGCAAGTACCATTTGGATATCAACACCGTCAGTATTTTCTTTAATGGATGACAGGTTCATCGCTAGTTGATACTGATCAAATCGTTCCACTAATTCATCAACAGATAATTTTTGAATATACTGTTGATTAATCCACAAGAGTTTATCGGTATCAAAACTGGCCGCAGATTTATTCACATCTTTTACGTCAAATAACGCGATCATTTCTTCGATACTAAATATTTCTTGATCGCCATGTGACCAGCTGAGTCGTACCAGATAATTCAATAAAGCTTCCGGCAAAAAACCATTATCACGATATTGCATAACACTCACGGCACCGTGACGTTTAGATAAACGTGAGCCGTCATCACCGAGGATCATCGGCAAATGTGCAAAAATAGGTTGTTCAAGATCTAAGGCTTTCATCATATTGATCTGACGTGGCGTATTATTTAGATGATCATCACCCCGGATCACATGCGAAATACCCATTTCGGTATCATCAACAACAACCGTCAAATTGTATGTTGGTGATCCATCGGTTCGGCGAATGATCAGATCGTCCAGTTCACTATTATTAAACACGACTCTGCCACGTACCATGTCATCGACATCTACTGAACCTTCATCGGGATTAAGAAAACGCACTACATGCGGCTTGTCAGGATCAATTTCTTTTCCATAGCAATGTCGGTCATAACGAGGTTTAAGTTTGTTCGCCATTTGTTCTTCACGTAAGGCATCTAGACGTTCGCGTGAACAGTCACATCGATAGGCATGGCCTTTAGTAAATAATTCATCGATTACTTCGTTATAACGATCAAATCGTTGTGTTTGATAAAACGGCCCTTCGTCGTGTTCAAGCCCTAACCAGGACATACCTTCTAGAATGGCATCTACAGATTCTTGAGTAGAACGTTCGAGATCAGTATCCTCAATACGAAGGACGAATTTGCCGTTGCTTTTACGTGCATAAAGCCAGGAAAAAAGTGCGGTACGTGCACCACCAACGTGAAGATAACCAGTAGGACTGGGAGCAAAACGAGTTTTAATTGTCATGTTTTTAGTAACTTGTAAGGTTTTATTGAGCGGTATTGTACATCTTTATTGATGTTCGAGAGAGGATTAAAAGGATCTAAAAAGGTGGTTGAACATTTTTCCTTTTAACGTTTGTAGCGATGGTTAAAAGCTCGGGATAGTCCTTTGAATCTATTTAGAAGAAATGTTATCAATGATAGTCTGAGTTGGTTTAATATAAACTAAAGTTGGTGCCCGAACAGGGTGCGAAACCGAACTGTGAAAGCACTCTTTTAACAGCATGGAACAAGTGTAACAAAAAACTAATTTCAGAGCCTGAAACATTTTTCTCTAACCAAGATTATGAGAAACTATTCTCAACCTTGGCTGATTGGAATGACTACCTGGAAAATCACACGCCATACTTCAAGGAGCCTCAGCCATGAGTATCCAAGAAGAAAAAAATCAATTATCGAATCTGTTTCATAGCAATGTTGCTAAAACATTAAATCACGCTGATGTTCAAAGTGAATTAAATGATAAATTCCCGCTTAATAAAAACAAAAATAAGCTTAGGCAAGGTGAAGTAAAAAAATCAAAGAAAAGTAAAACGTCGCAGCCGCGTATTACATTGCGTCTGACGGAAGAAGAACATACTCAGCTAAAACACTTGTCCGAAGGCATGGCAGTCAGTGCCTATATTCGCAAATGTATCTTTGGGAATAAGGCGGTGCGGCGCAAGCGGCGTAGTCATGCTCCTGTCCAAGACCAGCAATCCATGGCAAAAGCACTGGCACTCCTGGGGCAATCACGCATTGCGAATAACTTAAACCAGCTTGCTCATCGTGCCAATATGGAATCGCTCATCATGGATGAGACAACACTGGTGCAAATCAATGAAGCTTATGACTATGTGATCGTCATGCGGGATGCTTTAATTCGAGCAATGGGTCTTATTGAACACACATGATCTTAAAAGGCTCCCAACGTGGTGGCGAGATGAAACTAGCCCGCCACCTGATGAACATGCACGACAACGATCATGTAGAGCTGCATGAGCTAAGAGGCTTTGTCGCTGATGATTTAATCGGTGCGTTTAAAGAAACACACGCTATCTCGCTTGGCACAAAATGTTCTCAATTTTTATTTTCCTTGAGCCTCAGTCCACCAGAACTCGAGAATGTCCCTGTCTCCGAATTTGAAAAAGCCATTGACGCGATAGAAAAGAAAATCGGTCTTGTCGGTCAACCCCGTGCCATTATCTTTCATGAGAAAGCGGGGCGTAGGCATGCCCATTGTGTCTGGTCTCGCATTGATCCAGAAAGAATGCGGGCGATTAATCTGCCACATTTCAAAATGAAACTTCAGGATATTTCACGCCAACTTTATATTGAACATCAATGGCAAATGCCACTCGGCCTGCAAAATAAGGCGGACACAGATCCATTGAACTTCACATTGGTAGAAGCCGGACAAGCCAAGCGAGTGAAGGTCGATCCACAAGTGCTCAAGGCTATGTTTCAAAAATATTGGGCGGCATCCGATTCAAAGGTTGCATTTTCTAATGCGCTCAAAGAACAGAGCTTTATGCTTGCCAAAGGAGACCGACGAGGATTTGTAGCGGTCGATCAACAAGGCGAAGTTTATTCCATCTCGCGCTGGGTCGGTGTGAAAGCAAAAGAGGTTCGAGCGCGTTTAGGAAAGCCCGATGATTTGCCGAGTGTTGAAGAGGCGCAAGCTCTCATTCAAGCCAATATTTGTGATGAGGTTTTAATTTCTGCTGAAAAAATAACTAAAAATCATGAGTCACAACTTCAAGAACTGGAACAAAGACGCGACATGCTTGTTAGCAAGCAACGGCAAGCACGAGATGATTTAAAACAAAATCAACAGGCGTGTTTTATTGAAGAAACAAAAACGCGAGCAGAAAAATTACCAACGGGTTTGAAAGCTGCATGGTCAAAACTGTCCGGCAAGTATCAAAAAATTAGTGATGAGAATGAAACGGAAATTAGACTCACAAAACAACGAAATCGAGCGGAGCACCAACAGCTTGTGCAATACCAGTTAAAAGAACGCCAAGCCTTGCAACAAGAAATACGACAAATACATTTTGAGCATGAGATAGCCATTAAGACTGTTTGGCAGGAAATGGGTAGAAGTTTCCGCCACCTTAATATTGATCCTGCTCAACCGCTGATTATACCGGTTGATGAAGAAGCGTTAACTATTGCAGCGAAAGTCAGACGCAACCCCAGAACCATACTGGATGTCATTTCTGACAAGAAAGAAGTCTTTACCCGTAATGATATTTTGCGGGGCTTAGCCAAGTATATTGATGAGCCGACACGATTAGCACTGGTAATTGATAAGGTCTTTCAATCCAAAGAGCTGGTTGAATTAGAAACTGCCCCCTCACCGCGTTACACCACACGCGACATGCAATCGGTGAAGGTAACACTTGCCGAACAAGTACAAACTATGGCTAAAAACAATAAGCACACTGTGCGTTCAAATCATATAAGCGCCGCTATCGCAATACAAAATAATGCACTACAACGAACGATAGGTGCGACTTTAAGCGAAGAGCAGGAAAATGCCATTAACCATGTGCTGGGCTCAGAACAAATAGCAAACGTTGTAGGTTTTGCTGGTGCCGGTAAAAGCACGATGTTATCAGCAGCACGTTCCGCGTGGGAACAACAAGGCTATCGTGTTATTGGTGCGGCATTGTCAGGTAAAGCGGCTGATGGACTGGAAAGTTCATCAGGGATTGAAAGCCGCACTTTGGCATCACTGGAACATAGTTGGAAAAATGGCTATAGCGAATTACAAGCTAATGATGTGTTGGTGATTGATGAGGCTGGGATGATTGGTACACGACAATTAGCACGCTTTGTCGAGAAAGCACAAAAGACGGGAGCCAAATTGGTACTGGTTGGCGACCCAGAACAATTACAACCCATACAAGCAGGCACGCCATTCAAAGATATTTGCGATCAAATCGATACCGCACAATTAACAGAAATCCGACGACAAAAAGAAAACTGGCAACGACAAGCTTCCATCGGTTTTGCAGAGCAACGGACTGGGTTGGGGTTACAAGCTTATGAAGAAAACGGTTTTGTGAAAATCAAAGATGACAATGCCTCTGCTATTACGGCATTGGTTGAAGATTATATGAGTGACGTTGAATTGTATGGTTTGGATGCATTAAGGCTAGCACTTGCCCATCGCAGAAAGGATGTTCACAAAATCAATCAAACTATCCGTGCTGCACGACAATCGGCAGGTGAGTTGAGTGACGAAACCTTGTTTCAAACAATTCATGGTCCCCGTGCCTTTGCGAAAGATGATCGCATTTTATTGACACGTAATGATCGGGAATTGGGTTTGCGCAACGGTATGCTGGGTACAGTTGAAAGCGTCGATGATAATCTGTAGAAATTCAGATTTGATCTGACAGTTACCCAATTATCAGTAACCGACTGTCAGGTTAAGTTTAATTCACAAACTTTTCCTTCCAGATAGCTTGTCCGTCGATGAGTGTTTCCATCGGCGTCCTCCCGCAGCACATTTTGCCTTGGTGAGTTCGTTGAGTATTGTATTTGAGCAACCATTCGTCAAGGTCGAGTTGCAGTTCATCAATCGATTGGTAAATTTTCTTACGCAAAGCGACTTGATAAAACTCATTGAGGATCGTCTTATGGAATCGCTCACAAATACCATTCGTCTGAGGTGATTTGACCTTGGTTTTGGTGTGTTCGATATTGTTCAACGCCATATAAAGCTGATAATCATGCTGGTCAGCTCGCCCACAATACTCCGTCCCTCTATCTGTCAAAATGCGCAACATAGGCAAACGTTGTTCTTCGTAGAATGGGAGGACGCGGTCATTGAGCATGTCAGCTGCCGTAATCGGTGTTTTAGTCGGGTACAGTTTCGCGTGAGCGACCTTGCTGTAAGTATCAACAAACGTTTGTTGATAAACCCGACCAATGCCTTTGAAAGTACCGACATAGTAAGTATCTTGCGAGCCAAGATAACCAGGGTGTGCCGTCTCTATCTCGCCACAAGCCTCATCGTCGTCTTTCTTGCGTTCCATCGCCGCGACTTGAGACTCAGTGAGGATCAAGCCTTCACCAGCTACCTTATCAGACAATGCCTTCAGGCGATCTTTAAAGCAAGCAAGACCATGACGAAGCCAGATACAACGAACGCCACTGGGTGAGACAAATGTTCCCCGTTTGCGCAGCTCGTTACTGGTGCGCGTTTGACCATGTGCGGGCTCTTCCAGTGCATACTCGAGCACAACGGTTTCAATAGCCGGGTCGATTCTGTTTTTAAGATTTGGGGTACGCCGATTACGATCAAACAAGGCTTCTACACCGCCTTCATCAGCCGCTTCTTTGTAGCGATAAAATGTATCTCTGGACAAACCCATCATCTTGCAGGCTTTTGAGACATTGCCGAGTTCTTCAGCGAGATTGAGTAGACCAACTTTATGTTTTATAACTTTGTCATTAGTATGAATCATGAGAGTTACCTCTTTGTGTTTTGATGTTTACGTTGCAGTTACATCAAAGCGGGTAACTCTCACTAAATCAAGCGTCGCTACGCTCCGCTTGATTTAGTGATGTGTCAGATTGGGTCTAAACTTCTACAGATAATCAAATAAACGTTCTTCTTGATGGTGAGACAAATAACCAATCGCGTCGTGTAACTATTTCGCCAAAGCAATATGATGCTTTTGATCATGGCTATGCTACGACGATTCATAAATCGCAAGGTGCGACAGTGGATCGAAGTTTTGTACTCGCATCGACTACAATGGATCGCCATCTCACTTATGTCGCCATGACGCGACATAGAGAAGAGGTGCATCTTTATACCGATGAACATGCTTTACAAAAAATATTGCGTCTTGAAAGACAAGACGGGGAGAAAGTATCTCTCTCAACCCTAAAAACACGAAATTTAAGAAGGTAAAAGGCATATGTTGTCAGCGGTGTGCTCGGCGTAAAACAGCAAGGCTTCCGTATCATTGGTGCCACACTGACAGCTAAAGCTGCCGAGCAATTGGAAACTTCATAAGGAATTTAAAGTCGCGCCTGACTTCCAAAGAACAAAGCTGGAAAAATGGTTGCGGCGAATTACAACCCGATGGTGTATTGGAGATTGATGAAGTAAGGCTATTTATATCACGATTGTTATTTTGCTTGATAAATCTAATATGAAGAACCATGCTATTAAAAATACATACGGTAACCATTGTGTATTTGCTAGCCCGAGAAATGAAGGAAGGCCATCGGTATAGATCCAAATGTCTTTAAATTCAGGATTATTGTGAACAAAGTCAAATATCTTTTTAACATGTTGATTAGCTCTTCTTACAGCGACACTAATAGCAATGATCGTTAGGAGAGAAATAACCATGGCGACAATGGGAATTACTGGGTAATAAATGCTGTTTTCGATAGTAAACGCGCCAGATTTGCTTTTATCAATGCCAAGAGCTGTAGATGCTAAAAGGAATGCCTGTGAAGAGACGAACCAACTGGTTCGTTGAACAATCATGTTCGCTTCGTGATCTATTTCAGCTCTTAATCGATTGAAATGGAAATGTAGTTTAGTGACAACAGCCATGTCCGACTCGGAATTAGGAACGTTTGTTACATTGTCATCAGCCATAAAATTTACCCTCAATGATAAGATTTAGCTTAACTCATAGCATATAATATCAAACGGTAGGAGTTAACCGAAATCTTATATAAGCGCGGTCATCGTAACTAATCTGGCCAGGATACTTTCCTTTTGGCGATAAAATTTCATGAATACAAAGTGGATCTTTTTCTGTTAGGTGTAATAGATGATTCTCAGACTCTTCTAAAGAAAGAAAAATTTCCGGATAACCATCAGAGGCTAGAACAATTTCTTTTTCAGTCAAGCTAAGCTTGTGAATCTTGAAGTGACTCAAGGAAACAGGATCCCCATTTACTACACTGTATCCATATCTGTTAGAAGAGTTTGCGAAATTTTGTTGAGCTGTCAAGAATTTATTAATCATCGGAATTGATGGATCAGATTTCAGAAGTTCTTTAACCGTACTACCTTGTACGAGTTTTGCCTCAAGAAAAGCAGATCTGAATGAACTTAATATTTTTTCGATTTTAAATGGTTGTAAAAAATCTCTATTTTTTGTTAGCGCTTGGCAGTCACCCAGTTGCCAAATTTCATGTTTGTTTTTTGAGTACACGCAGAATACTAGTCCACCCGTATGCCTCATTTCAAAGATCCCCAGCTCTAGCTTAATTTTGTTGATATGGTCAGATAACTGAGACAGAAACTGCCCTGAAGTAATATCCGGTTTGACAGTTAAAAGAAAATCTCGAGCAGACCCAACAATTAATTGTCCAATCGTTTTAGCTTCATATGTAGTATGGTGGAGAGCTGAAGTACCGTCGAATACGGCTACAAAATGCTCGTTAAATACAATTAAATCCTCAGTTCTTTTGGGATCTGAATATTTAGATTGCAGTAGTTGTTCTATACTAATTATTTTATTTTTCAAAAAATACCTGTCCTTCAACCAGCACCCCATCTCTCAGCTGCTCTATTACATCTGTTACCTTTCTTCTTATAAAAGTACCGTCCTCAATAGTCCAGCAAAAACAATAGAACATCAGTGATTGGAATAAACGAACTTCTCTAAACCGGATAAAATTGTTGTTGTTTTGTGATGGTGAAATATTTTCGGGATGAGTTGATAGTAGCAAATTAGCGTTCAAGTCTCTTAATTTGTCTGCTACATATGGAATCAGGTCATATTCTCCACCTTCTATATCACATTTTACGAATACCCGATCGTGGTCTAAAGTATCTAAAAATTTCCAGAAATCGAAGGAAGGAGTAATGATTGTATTTGCAATATCGAAGTTTCTATCGGCTCGTTTTCTACCTGAGATAGTACTTGTCTCACTATTACCAAGCTTGTCGTAGAACAAAGCTACTCCTTGGTTTGATGTTGAAGCTGCACTTCTTTGTGCAGTAATTTTGTCACCAAAGGAATTGAGGGCAATCGACTTTTTGAGCAGATCATACGCTACTGGGTCAGGCTCAAATGCAAGTACTTGGGCACCTTTTGTGGCAGCCAACAAGCTATAGGGACCAATCCACGCACCAAGATCTATAAATAGTAGCCCATTCATGTCACATTTTGAGACGAGGTTTATTGATGGATATTCCCAACTACCCGAAGAAAATTCGTTCCAAAAACTTTTATGTTCAATTCCTTCCTTATCGAAATAATTAGTATCTGAGTCCTCATCGACATTTATGTATAAATCAGTATCAGGTATGTTTACTTTTCGAGACAAGTTAAATACTCACTTTTTTAAACTATTCGAGGTTCGAGTATACATAGCTGATATAAGAAGCTCAAAATGCTTCTTCTTTGGTGATTGTGCATCCTGTAGCTTATTTAACAATGAATACAGTTCAGTAGAAAGTCTTGAGGGATGCAACGGGAGAGCGTAAGCGTCTCCCTTGCCAAGTATGGTTTTGTCTGACAAAACACATCTTGCAGCCTTCGCTGTATATTTTCTAACCTAGCTCATTTTCTGATTATAGTTCTTTCCTACTATCGCTTTTCTGGTTCATCGGGTGTCACTGCACTCTTTATCTCCCTGAGATGAGCAGGCATAAAAAGAATGCCAAGCGTCTATATTGACACATCCATCAATAGAGTTGCTGACCGTGATACAGACCCTGTTATGCACTACCGGGAAGTTGCAAAAATACCGCCAGCGAGGCCCGGATAAGTCGCGCTGACGGTTAGTGTTAGTGGTTCCAGAAGCTATACATTCCCCACGATGATGGGCATTCAATCCTTTATTGACACCAGTTTGCCGCCCAGCTCATGTGCGATATAGGCATCAATTAATCGCCGTGCATGTTCATCTGGCGTGATGCCCGGCACAATCTCCGCCTGCACATCATCCACAAACTCCCGGCGCCCCGTTTCACTGATAAAGGGTTTATCTTCTTGTAAGGCATCGGCATAAACACCCAGCCAGAAAGAATAAGACGCACTGGCACCAAATAGTCCATCAAGCTGAATACGAACCGACATATCTCCGACTGTGATAACAAACTCACCGACTTCACCCCATTGTGGCACGGTACCCATCGCAGCCATGGTCGCTGCTTCAAGGACACAGCCCGGCGATTCGGGACAAGCGGTGATATCCGGGTTGCCGTTATTCAGGCGGCGTGCAAGATTCCTTGCCTCTTGACGCAGACGCATGGTTTCTTTTTCATCAGCCATCATCATGGCGTTGTGATGTTGACTAATAAGGTCACGAAAATACGGTAAGGCTTCTTCCATCGTATCGGGAAGATGCGCCGTGTCATATTGGAATTGAAGCGTCTCTTTTCGTTCAACGCAGGTTGTTCTATTGCTATAAATCTCGGCTTCTTCATAAAGCTTGATGTCGCCGACTAGTGCGGCGGCTTCGCCTAAATTGTCGATGCCTAGTTGAATGCAATTTTTAATTAATGTCGTGTCGAGCTCTGCATCTGCGTCTAGCGTTAAAAATACGTCTACTTGTTGTCTCATGGTTAGTTCTTTCTGTTGTGTGGTACGTCATTGCACCATCGAGACCAGCCGTAAGACTGGTCTCTGTGTTGCTATGATGTTTTAGATAAAAGTGAAAGCTCTAATTGTGCTTTGAGTGCCATCAATGTATTCACATGGTCGTGCCATGCTGCGTTACTGGTGGGGCAGTTGGCACTGGCAAGTTTTGTAAGCTGTTCAGTCACGACTTCTGTTACTGATTTTTCATTCCCCTGTGTGGCGATGGAAAGCGCTTTGTCTAACAGAGTAATGATATCAGCAGGGAAGTATTGACGAGGGTCATCATAACCAAAGGCATAATCAGAATTGTCGTAAGGTATTTTCTCTACCCCGTCTTTTTTGATGGAGGTAATGACGGTGTTATGAAGCCCCCAGCCCTCAACCTCGACCTCATAGCCTGCTTGTACCAGCACATTTTCAACCTGCCAAGTCTCTATCTGACCATCACCATCGTTAAAGCCAAATTTGTCAAAAGCTTCTTCCCATAACCAATCATAGTGACCACCGCAATTTTCGCATTCTGTAATAGGCATTGTTTATCTCCTTCTATTTTTATATTTGTGTGTTTTTTGAATTACTCTTAGGCTCAATGACTCCAGAACACATGAATGTGTTGATAGCCAGTTTCGATGGTGTAAATATCACCACTCAATTCCATATCGCATCCCATGCGCTCATAGTCGATATAGAACGCTAAATGTTCAGGAATATTGGAGGTGGTGTCTTCGGTTAGCTGCTGGGCGTAATCAGCAAGACTTTCATGTTCACCCTGATAACCCTCATTTAATGCTCTTTGGGCATCCTCAATATCACCGCACCAATGGTTTAATACAAAAGCACCCAACTCGCCGTGCTCTTCAAGAAACAGGGCGATATTATTGGCACTTTCCAGTCCTTCATATTCTGATAATTCGACACCGTAGAACCCTTCGTAATCATGGAGCGCATACTCTTCCGCCCCTTGTTCTGGGCTTTCGGATAGCATCTTATTCACTTGGTCTTGAATATCATTTAAGTCTTGGGTGGCATCAATCCAGACACCATGCAAAATACCGTTGTTGTATGCGGCTAAATCTGCCACGTAAATTTTAGGTTCCATGCTCATTACTTTTTCCTCTTTTCTTTTAGGGTTAAAAAAAACACCCCGCTGGGGTTGAAAAACCCCAGAAAAAAAAGCGAGCTTGCGAGCGAAACACAGGTTCTGGTGGAGCCAAGCCAGGGGGAACCACCCGGTCTGCACAAACGACCAACGGGAGAGCGGAAGATGGGGGGATGGCTTGGTGGAGACAGGCTCTGTGTTAAATTATTTAGCCCCCAGCGGGAGGAGAATAAAAACAAGCGAACTGAGTTATCAGTTCACCTTATCTAAACGGGGCGTTGCGGGGTGTCCCCGCTAGAATGGGGTGATGGAAAACGGCAGCTATGGCGGTTGCAGCAGGGGAAAGGCTTTTCCCCTTTAAGAGTAATTTAAAAAACGATCTCTTAATCAGTGAGCAATCAGCCTAATCAAATAAATCAGGCTGTACAGATAAAAGACGATCAATGAAGATCAAATGAGCAAAACCATTATAAAGATGGTTGTATTTCAGGCTCATATTCATGCAAGGATCATCGCAGATAGAATAGTCCTCGTTTTCTGGATCAGTAGATAATCGGTAAGCTTGTAATTTACGTGCTTGCTCACGATAGATGGACAGATCTGATTTCAGCTCATTAAGGCAAATCACTCGCAAGCGACGTAATGCTGCTGAACGAGCAGGCTCTGCCTTAGCATCAATCTGGTTAATATCATTCTTTCGGTATCCCGGATAGTTTGATAACTGTACTGCGTTAAGAATTTCCTTAGGTGTTGGTACGTGACCACCAAGCTTGTAATACCATGGATGACCGGGGCGATAGTCACGGCTACTGAGAGTTTCATATTGTTTTGATTGGTTGCTCATAATGGTATCTCCTCATTGTTGAATTAGACGGTTTCCGTCTTTGTGAACAACGATAAGGCGTGCAAAGACATTTAGCCTGTGTCCATCTATTTTGTGGGGGACCGTTAGGAAGACTTGCGGCAGGATTGCCGCTTTAGTCGCGCTTACGGGAAAAATGGATTGACACAGGCGCTTTGTGCGCTAGTGTTCACCGTCAAAGACGGGAGCTGTCCTAATCACGCATGAACCGAGAGGTACTTTTTTGATAAACAGTAGAGATAGTAAGTATTGAGATTTCTGTTATGGAATTTAAAAAGCCCAACCAATGTCGGGCTTAATACATGGAGGTTTCATTACAAGCTCTCTCACTTAACTCACAACTAACCAGAGCATATTCTAAAAAATAACAGTCCATTATGATCAATCCCAACCCTGCAAACGATTGTTATTTAAATATGAGCTGCATCAATGTTATTGGGTGATCAGTGAGGATGTTATTACGCAATGTAAGATTGATTGAATAGTTTTTAGGCAGGTGTTTATTCCTGTTGGGAAAAACGATTTTCGGATTTAATTAATCCCATAATTTCTATATTGTTATCAACAATACGGTAGAAAACAGAATGCTTGCCGTAGACACTTCGGCGATAACCAAGTCTTATTTCATCTACAGCGCGATAAAGGTAGGGGTTTTCACAAAGAGCATCAAAATGGGATAAAAGGCCATCGTAATAGTGATCGGCTTGGGTTTCGCCCCACCGCCTAAAACCATCCACGTAAAGATTTTCTAAATCGTGATCAGCTTCTTTTGAAATAACGAGTAAATATTTAGGCACCTTTTTTCAATCGTGTTTTTGCCTCTTCACGAATTTGTTCAGCGGTGCGGTCACTTACCCCGCCTTGTTCGGCACGGATGAGTTTGGCGCGAAGGAGTTCTATCTCATCATGTTGTTGTCTGGCTTTACGGATGAGGTCATTGACCACGTCACTACGGCTGGAAAACTCCTCACTTTTGATCTGCGCTTGAATCCACTCGTCATTCGGTGGGGTAATAGAAATACTGGCTCTTGTCATATTTTCGACTCCAAATAAGTGATTCACATATGATGCATAATAGCATCATTAATGCATCATAGTCAAGAAAAAGCGAGGTAAACACTCTTTGAGGAAGCTATCAGATACAAAATCGTTACGGCGTTATTGCTGGCACTGACACGTTGGATTGTAGCTTTACTTCTTGAAACATGTTTGGTGACGTAGGTGCTGGGTCAGGAGTTGTTTTTTCCATACCAGGAACGTGTGCTTGAACAGGTTCGGGCATATCCTCTAATAATTCTGCATTTAATTCTTCAATATCTTCAGCAGATAAATGACCTTCAGAAACTCGTTCACGTGCATCATCAAGTTTTTCTTGATACTCAACGAGTTCATTCTTTCTTGCTTCTAGTTTGACACTAATATCAATATTTTTTTCGAAGTCTTCTGCTGTGGGTAGATTGGAATCGATCAAATCAAAGTCAAGCTCATCAGGACTGACGTCTTTGCCATGCTCATCAATGACACGTGAACCGTCTTCTGACTTAAAAACCCTTCGCCCATCTTCCATCACATAAGCTTGAGCAAGCATTGCTTCAATTTGTGCATTAACAGTATCAAGTTGTTTCTGATTTTCCATGAGAGCGGTTACAGTCGCCGCATCGTATGTATCTAGCTTTGCTTCAAACGCTTGGATTTCCAGTTCAGTGGCAACGATGATGCCAGTCGCAAATGAACTGACATTTTCTTCAAGCTTCGCTTCAGCTTCTTCACGTTGGACTTTATCTTCACGCGCTTTGATAAACCACTTACGTTGACGTAGCCACTCCGAATGGTGGCTATCATCATGTGTAAAATGGTTTACTAAGTTAATCATTTATTCTCCACATTTTTTCTTAATCAAGACATACACTAATGGTTCTGCGGGTTTATCTGGATGCTGAGAAAACCAAGTCTCAATCGTGTTCCATTTTGTTTCGCCAGAGTCATAATACCAGTCATAAATACACGTCATTCCGGTTTGATCAGGTTTATCGCGTAAATATCGCGAATAGGCAAATCCTCCGACTACACCCGCAATAAAGGATGCCCGTTCTTTGCCATCCATCTTATTTAAAACATCCTCCGCAGTTAAAGCTTGTGCCGTGCCTGCTTGAAGTATAAACACTCCTGTAATGAGTAATTTTGCGGTAAAACTATTAAGAAATACTGAATTTATTTCCTTATTCCACATAAACGATCCCTTGCGAGAAAGTTTGTTTTCGCAGGGTCTATTTTGGTAGAATTATAGAAGAATAAAGTGAAATCAGTAACTTGCCATTTGGTGCTTAAAAGGAAAAAACGCCAAATTAAATTACCTCAGAGGGGATCGTCTATGTGACGTGGATTCTCCTATTAACACTTAAGGCAAGGTATTGAAATATAATGAAAATAGGCTATTTACGCGTTAGCACGGAAGAGCAGAACGAAAACCGTCAAGTTGATGCGCTCCTTCCCATTTGTGACGAAATTCAGTTAGAAAAGCTCTCCGCCGTTGCGAAATCTAGACCGATTTTTGAAGCCGTGCTGAAAAAACTCAAACGTGATGATACATTGGTCGTATGGAGTTTAGATCGTGCGTTTCGGTCAGTAAAAGACGCATTGATCCAAGCAGACCAATTGAAAGAGCGTGGTATCAATTTCCAAATAATTAGTCTTGGTGTTGATACCGCAACGGCTGATGGACGACTAGCATTTACTGTTGTTGCCGCAGTTGCAGAACATGAAAGAAACCGACTTTCCGAACGTACAATACAAGGTTTAGAAGCTGCCCGAAAACGAGGCAAGATTTTAGGCCCAAAGCGTAAGATGACCGACCGTCAAATTCGTAATGCCATGAAGCGGATAGAAGCGGGTGAAGATCACAAGAAAATTGCACAGCAATACAAAGTCCATCCCTGGACATTGACGAGAAATATAAATCGTATTACAACTGGGGCTGACACCATAAGATCTGTGTCGTATGGCAAAATAACAACGTAGTCATGCTGATATAGAGGTTCTATTTCGCTTAAAGTAAATGTGGTTAGTTCAACTTTTGTAACCTCAGAACTATAAATTTAAGCAGCTTATAAACAATAAGGTGAGTACAATATTTGTGTTACCTGAAGAATGTTTGAAATTACTACTCTTAGACATCAGGAGTTTGATTCCTGATGAAGAGTTCTGTGGGGTAGGAGTAATTATACATATATCCACAACAGGACTACCAATAGCTCCCCTATGCTCCACTATGACCCTGCCGGTAAAGAGTACACTTGCTGAGCAAATTGCGGTTTGTAGTTTTGCTTCGAGTGCTTGCCATGATGGTTTTCAATTAATATCTAGTGATTGGGAGTTAACTCATAGGAACCAATACTTTGCACCGTTCATTAAAGATAGTATCCCTCTAGTGGATAATGTAGGTGCTCGTTATATGAGTGCTAAATTTGGTTCTTCTTTAGAAAGCGTGTTATGCACAGGGTTGTTGAATGATCGAGATGGATGCTTAGTGTTTGTCAATGGTGAACTGGTTTGATTAGTTTATTTTCAATACCTAAAATCATTAGTTCTATAGCTACATTGTACGCGCTTTCGGTGTTGATTATATTGATATTTTTTAACATATCTGGCGTAGCAACATTAAGTGTGGCTTTTAAGGGTGCAGTTGTACTTGATTTCTTACTTATTGGTATCTCTTCTTTTGGATGGAGATGGCTCTGGAGAAAAATCCCTAAACTTAATGATTGGATTTATCCTGATCTTAATGGAAAATGGGATGTAGATATTCAATGGAATTGGAACGATAATTCAGGTTCTAAACCTGCGTTGGCATATATCAAACAAAGTCTTTTCAATTTTAGTATTGAGCTTCAGTCTGATGTTTCAGAGTCAGAAACCTTAGTGGTTTTACCACATAAACAGCCAAAATCAGACCGCCCCGGACTTTACTACATCTATAGGAACCAGGGAAAAGCAGGCGCAGTTCCACGACAAGCGGCGCATATAGGAGCAGCAATTCTAAACCTCAATTCCGAGTCGAATGACTTGCTTCATGGGAACTATTTTACTGATAGATCGACGAATGGACAGTACACCCTGCGTCGGAACAACGAAATATAAAAATTTTGTCTAGGTACAAATACCTTATCCATTTTTAACTTGGTTAGCTGACGCTTCTCACCAAGCTCTTTCCCGTGTAACGAGCAGGACATCTTCTATATAAATAGGTTAGACGGGTAGCTTATGCGTTCGCCAAAAAAATCCAAATAACAACGTCGAAGAAGCCCAAGTTTTGATTGAAGAGTTCATATCACTTCTACCTGGATACATGGTTTCACCTTCGAAACTATAAAAACCTTAAAACAAATTTTAGTGAAGCCCTTGTTTTTTAGAAAAAGCACTACATATTGTATAATATGAAATATTATGACGAAACATATGGGATTAGAGAAATGAACGAAATTCTAACTTATCTTATGTTTTTGACTAATTCATAGGTACTTATGGCCAAACTAAATAGAGAGATATTTCAGATTCTTTCTTTGAGTGGCGGAGGTGTCCGGGGTTTATACACTATTACTGTACTTGCTGAGTTGGAGCAACATCTTGCTGATGAATTCTCCGACGAGAATTATTGGATTGGCAAGCATTTCGATCTTATCTGTGGAACGTCCATCGGCGGTATCTTAGCCTTGGGGTTAGCCAATGGACAAACTGCACGAGAGTTACTTGAAATACTCGATTTGAATAGGAAAGAGATTTTTCCTTTCAAATCTCGGCTAACAAAAATATTCAAGCGTCCATATCAATCACTTTATACAACCACTCCACTCCGTAAAGTTCTTCAAAAAGCTTATAAAGGTAAAATAATTGGAGATCTCAAGGCCCGGGTATTAGTACCAGCTGTGAACTACACAACTGGTTCTGTTCAGGTTTTCAAAACACCTCACCATATAGATTTCCGGAACGACTGGAAACTTACTTTAGTCGATGTGGGCTTAGCAACTAGTGCAGCTCCTACTTTCTTCCCTATTCATACTATAAACGATAGTAGATACGTTGATGGTGGGTTAGCAGCAAACTCTCCAGCCTTAATGGGTTTCCATGAAGTACGGCAATTTCTTGGGGATTCTAAAACCCAAACTCGAGTATTAGTTGTTGGGACAATGGGACAAGAAAAAACAGCAGACCATAATAAAAAACTAAATGCTGGATATGTGGGGGGGTGGTCTATGGGAAAAGCGTTAGTCGAACTAACACTTTCTGCAAATGAGGGGTTGCATAATCAAATCCTGCGGCATCTGTTATCAGAAGACTCACTCCTCGAAATAGATGATTCAGCCACAAGTGAACAATCTAAGAATTTAGACTTAGACAACGCTTCAGATGTGGCCGCTAGTGTCCTAAAGGGACGTGCTAAGGAAAGAGCTAAGAAGACTATTTCCGAGCCAATTTTCAAAAATTTTATTAAGCATCAGGCTCCCAAACCAACTTTCTTTTATGGTTCGAATAAGACTACTCGATGAGGACGACTCAATGATTCAAAAAAACAAAATTACAAAGTTATTACACACAGGGTTTAATAACGAACATTTTTACGAAGAATTGAAGATAACTGATGCTGAGGATAAAGAGCTAAAAGTCTGTCGAAATGTCATTCGTTCCTCTTTAAGAAGAGGCTTCAATGAATTAAAGAATAATGTGAATGTCTCTAACTCAGAGCAGTACCAGTATATATACAAACTTACACCAAAATTCTGGACTCAGGGAAGCTATGTTTACAAAACACTCAATAATCCGGCACACAGCCCACCGCAGCAGATTGATTTAGACGATGGCGTCTATTTTCCAATGGATGTTGTTGAAAATAGTCCAGTTGCTGCTAAGAAGGTCTTACTCGAAATTATTGAAGACATTCTTCAACCGCTTTGTACTGTTAATGACTGGATGCTTATAATTAAATCCACTTGTTTTCGAATACTAGTAAGTAAGCGTATTCATATAGATATCCCCGTTTATGCAATTCCTCAAGATCGTTACCAAATTATGGAAGCGAAATTCCAAAATAGCAGGACTTTACTTGATGCTGATACATTTCTCGATGAGGAAATTTATCTAGATCCACACAAAATTTATCTTGCGATGCATAATGATGATGAACACTGGAAAGCATCAGACCCAATGAAGCTTCAACGATGGTTCCTTGACGAGTGTTCAATTCATGGGCGTCTCAGGCGCGTATGCAGATATTTAAAGGCATGGAGAGATCATATATGGGAAAAAGGTGGTCCTTCATCAATTACTCTTATGGTAGTTGCAGCACAAACTTTTGATCAACATCTTAATGACACTGGGAAAGGTTTCCAGACTGACTGTCAAGCTTTATTAGCCATAGCACAAGCTATGCCGAGACAGTTTTCTTCTGAAATAATTAATCCAGCGGAAGAACAAGACGAAGAAGTAATGTTCCCTAGAGGCAACTCAAATGAAGAGTTGAAAGAAATCCGAGCGAAGATTCAAGCTTTTAAAGATGAGGTTCAGCTAGCGCTTTGTGAAACAGAAAATAGTGACACTTGTGTTAAACAACTACGTGAAACATTTGGTCTTCGTATTCCTTATCGACCTGAGTGGGTAGAAAGTATACAAATAGGTGCCGCAATAAGAAGTCTACCGGCTAAGAAGCAAGAGTATCCGAAACCTCCAAAAACTTTGAAATCAGCGTAGCTTCAGTTTCGGTTGCTTCAAGCTAACTTATCAATAATTGCTGAAACCTTAGTTCAAGAAGGGTTTCAAAAAGTTCAAAGAGGTAATCTAAGTTTCGAGGGGGACATTAAAACGCATGATCTTCATTTTAGAGTTCGATTTAGCAAAATTGATCCGCTATTTTTAAGGCTCCCCACTGCAACACTTCTAAGTATACCTGACGAAATAGAACACAAATTACCTCACATAGAGCATAACAATAAGTTGTGTTATCTGGATAAATCAAATACCTACCTAGATCCTTTCGAGCCTAAAAGAACGACACTCATTATTGTTGGTGCTGTTAAATCCTTATTAGATTCTTATTTTGAAGAAGCTCAAGTTTCTGACGATTTTGCTGATGAGTTTGGCTCTTATTGGGAAGGAAAATACAGATGTTGTTTGATTACTAATCAACAGAGCGGTATATCAAACCTCATCAAGTCACGAGATCTTGAAGGAAAGAATCTATCGGAGTTTATTATCGTAGCTGACGATGAAGAGTTACAGTATTGGTGTTCTAGAAGAAGTTCTACAAAGTCAGATATGGGACCGTCAAATAAGGCAATTATTCTTTCAATAGAAGAGCCTTTGGTTGTCGAGCATAATGCTTGGCCACCTCAAGCTTGGCCTGAGTTTATAAAGTGGCTGAGACTTTGTCATCCTGAGACTGAGAGGAAATTACTACAAAATTTACTAACTACACTTAAAGATAGTAAAAATATCACCATAGCTCTACGCTCAGAGCGTGCAGGTCCATTTGGGGTTCACGTTCAATTTACTAAAAAACTTAGAATAATTGCAGAGCGTTTTAATTCGTCTAAGAACTCAAAAGCAAATAGGCGTGGAAGGAAGCCTCCCTGGCTCCATTTCCAAACAGTAATAAGTAATCAAAATTTAGTTTCAAGCTTCTCAAGGTTAGATATAGTTGATGTATCTGAAAAATTCGTATACGAGCGTAATTTACTCTCATCATCATTACTAAATAGGAAAATCGCAATATTAGGGTGCGGCACGGTAGGTAGTTTTGCCGCTAACTTGCTTGTAAAGGCTGGAGCTGGAACTGGACAATATGGAAAACTAGACTTATTCGATGAAGATTTACTGTCGAGTTCAAATTTAGGACGTCATTTATTAGGAGTGGATTACCTGTTTGAGAGAAAGGGGGCTGCATTAGCTGATTATCTAATTAAGAGTGCTATACATCAGACAAAAATTGAAGGGTTCGAAAATTTTCAGTTATCTAACCTTTGCCGCGTATCGAAATATGATCTTGTGATTGATACTACTGGAGATGAAACATTTTGTATGTTGTTAGCCTATGGTATGCACGAATTACGAAGACAAAATATGTGTCCGCCACCATTGTTACACGCCTGGGTAGATGCAAGCGGTCGTGCAGTAAGAGCGCTAATTGATGACAACTCTGGAGCATGTTTTCGTTGCTTGAAAGTGAAAAAAGGTGGAGGTTTGTTTGAAGAATTAATCGAACGGTACCCTCTTTTCAAAAATCAGAAGGATGAAGGTATTGCACGCCTTACTCATTTCCGTTGTGGCGAGAGCTATATACCTTTCGCAGCAGGTGTATCTAGCTCGGTTGCTGGAATGGTTCAACAGATGGCTTTAGATGTATTTAAAGAAGACCCTGGGCCACGTTTCCGCCACCAGAGCTTTGACACTTGTATTCAAAATACTAAATCTAAAAGCCCAAATAAAGTTACAGGCTGTCCGTGTTGCAATCCAAATTAGATTTCTTATCACTCCTCCCGTCAGGAGCATATCTTATTTTGCCTCATGAATTGATTGAGAAAATGCATAGATATAGACAACTTAATGAAGCTGATAGAGAAGCTGGCGGAATTCTGGTTGGAAGTTTGCGTAAAGATATTGATTCAGAGAGATCCGCTGATTTGGAGCATATTGAAATTATAGATTTCACAACTCCAAGGCCAGCTGATAGAAGATCAAGGTTTGGCTTCTTAAGGAGGAATGAGCATCACTTACGACAAGTGCACCAAGTATGGAAACAATCAAAAATGCTCCAGACATATTTAGGGGAATGGCATACGCATGCAGAACCACACCCTAAACCATCGTTTGATGATCTAAAAGAATGGAAGAGGGTATTGAGAGATCGTAAATGTATTCTCATTATTATTGGGCAGGCTTCCGACTGGGTTGCTTTTTGGGATGGCCATCATCCATTCGAACTAACTCAATTAAGATAAAATTGTTAGTCATCAACGTGTAATGTTAAACATATCACCGAATTAAATTAGAGCTGCTAGCTTGCTCGTTTCAGCAGATATCCAACATTTTTCTTGTCAACCAGCTAGCAAATTGATACTGACATTGTTAGAAAGGAAGTGTCATGGAGGATAAGTTCTCAAAAGAGAATAATGCTGAGCTAACCAGTGTTATTGAAGATAGTGGTTTTCTGAGTCAATTCCCAGATCATGTAGCATGGACAGATCCCGGTGGGGCAGGTTTTATAAAACCGAATAAAAATGGAGAATCAAAATCTATCAAGCGCCTCGATTTACGGCAAATGCTCAAGTTAGGTTAGCCGCGAACAGCTTAGCTTTTGCTTCTTCTATAGATGTATCGTCTGGTCGATATTCATCCCAATAAGTGTTCCTAAGTTTTTTCTTACCTTTCATTGGGCTGTGTTTCAATGCCCACTGTAAATCACGGGTAAGGGTTTCCGCCCATCGTTTATCAATCGCTCTTGTGTTTCTATTTCTAAATATCGTCCCCCAGTTTTCGTCAATGAAATAAGATGTTGCATTTCGCTCAGTTGCCCAATGTCCCATATTGGCAACAAAGACGTTGACGAGATTGGTTTCAAGTGCCAGTTTTTTATATAACGAGACATCCCAGACAGCTGGATCTGTGCCGTGCTCTTCGGCGTATATGAACGCGTAATAAAGCTGTAAGCCAACTTCACGAAAAACAAAACACTCAGTGAGAGTCCATTCGTAGGACATGTAGTTTGTCAGTAAACGGAAAGAGAGTTCAATATTATTTCTGAGTTGACCTTCCAAACTTTCATTGCTTCTCACCTGATTTTTTCGGTGCTCAAATTTTTCTTTATAAAAATCTAACCGCTCTTGTGAATCAGGTGGTGGTCCGAGAAGTAATAATGTTCCCGCATGAAAAAATAAGTGCGGATAGATTAACGCATTACTCACGACCTGATCTTGAAAGGCATGGTAAATGTTCGAAATAGTCTTGGCGCTAATCCCCGTTCTCTTCTCAGTATTCTTAATCTCCTCTCCTTCGAAAAAAGACAACATCAGCAGCTCAAACTCTGAATCAGAAAGTTTTGTAAATTTGGAATATTTACTTTTTGATCGATAATTTTTGGGTTTTAAATTTGGCGCAATTTTCTTTTTCCATTTAGAAAAATTGCTGGTCGATAAATTATTCACACTGCAATACTCAGCCTGTGATAAGCCTGAAGTCTTCCATGAATTGATGTGCTGCTTCCAAAAATCGTTTTTTTCTTTTTTCACTAAACTACGTTTCACCTCTTATTTCAGGCAATTTTAATTTCCATTTTTGAAAAGAAAACCCTTTTAAAATCATATGAATAAGGTTTCCGTTCTGAAAAATATTCTTCCACTCACGCTTTGACCGTGGGGTTGATGGAAGCTTACGCTGAGCGCCAATTCGGTGCTGTCCTATTTTGTACAACAGGTGAATCCAGTACCCATTGAAACACTTTGTAGAATTTTATTTGAATAAAAATTTATTACTAACATTCGTAAAAAAGGAAAACAGTATGAGAACAAATATGCGTAATGCCAACAATGAAACCGAGTATGTCAAATTGCAGCGAGATAAGAAAGTTGGTGCAAGTGCTGGGCATAAACTGAACGTCATATATGAGCAGGTGAACCATGCTTAGTTTTACGCAAGACATATTTAAGAATGCACAAGACGAGGCGACAGATTCCTACACTGAATGTCAGCAACAAATTCAAGAAGTCGTTGTCACCCCGATTGTTGATAGTGACATTGAAGCTACCCGCACTGAAGCGACGATTAGTCAAATTGAAGCCCTTTCAGACAAGACGGCAGCGACCTTGGAAGGCACCTGTAGCGAGCAGCGTATCAAAGCACACAAAGAAACCCGTCTGTTCAAACATGTCAGAGCCATTGACCGCGAATGTCTTCATCCGGACGTACTTAAAACCATCTTTACCGTTGTTTTCTGCATTCTAGGCGAAGGGACAATCGCAGGCGCCATGTTTGCACTCGAAGGCAAAACCGGGCTTGTCGGCGGCTTTGCCTATGGTTTGTCTTTCGCGACTGTCAATGTGCTATCTGGGATGGCGATTGGTTTTTTCACCTTACGATACTGGCTTGATTATTATAATCGGATAGGCACATACCGGCTGAGAAGAGCCATCGCCTGTGCGTGTTTTTTTATTTTTACCGGTTTTCTTTGTGTGCTCATTTTTAGTGCTGCACGCGTCAGAGTAACTGGCTCCCATAGTAATATTTTTGACTTCGAAACAGTCAGCTTTTTAAGCACCTTCAATGATGCTCTGACCTTGGTCATCATTGCGCTTGGTGTATTGGGCAGTGTCGTTGCCATCTATAAAGGTTACAAAGGCCTGTCTGATCCAATTCCCGGTTTTTCAGAAAGTGACCTTTATCCAAAACGTACCGTCGATAGACCGGTGCAAGCCATGGTGGACAGTACATTAGATCGGCTTGACGAGATGTACGACAACGCTGTCGATGACATTGAGTCTGCGATTGATGAGGCCGAAGATTTTCATGAGGCACAACATCAAAAAGCGACAACGCTGCAGAAAAAGCTCGTTTCACATAATGCGTTAATCACGCAACTCTCACTCAAAATAAAAAATCATACGAGTGCTGAAGGCTTTATCAATCAGTCCAAAGACACCTTGAGCTTGGACATATCACACCTGCATATTCCCATTGCTGAGACGTTAGCCCCGCTGACACAACACAGTCGTGCCTCACCCGATTACAACACCTTACTGAGTCGATTACAGACGGCGTATGAAAGTGGCATTAACCACGTGCAAGCCGCACACGCCGCCTTTCTTAACAGTACCACTTTGTTTGAACAGGAGAATAAATCATGAACAATATAAGACGACGAACGCGCTCAAATCGTCGACGCGCAAATCAATCTTCCAAGAATCGATACGGTCTCATTGCAGGTATTGTCCTTGTCCCAATCAGCGTACTGGGTCTTGGAAGCGTCTTATTAAAAAGTGAGCTTAAGAAAGAAAAAATAGACAGTGATACCTATTGTTATCAACAAGAGAGCCAGTATGAAGCGGCCTTCTTTATTGATTACAGTTTGACTAGATTTGCAAGTTCATCAACACAACGAAGTCTAACGAATTCTCTACTATCGGCTTACCGATCTCTTCCCGCCAATGGCAAGCTATCGATTTTTAATACGGCAAAAAATAAAAATAGCGATATTGTCACGCCGGCATTCACCCTATGCAGGCCTGCAAAAAATGCCAAGGAACAAAAAGCGCTCAATGGGCTTGAAGACACAAACGAGTATGTCAAAAGTCGTTATCAGAAAGCCGAGTCTACCTTCACGGCGCATGTTGATACGTTAATTAAGGAAACCACCTCGAAAAAAGAGGCACTTAATTACGCGCCTTTACTCGAACGCTTTCAGGGGATCAGTCGTTTCTACAATGAAGGCTCACTGCAAAAATTATTCGTCTACTCACACGGTATTCAATACTCTGGATTTGCGGAATTTTGTTTCAAAAAAAATCACCTGCCACCATTTTCAATCTTTAAATCCAGTAACACTTACAACACGCTGAAACCAACACAAGCGTATGAGGGTGTCGAGGTTCATTTTCTGCTGGCAGAGTACGCTCGCCTTCCGATAAAGGAAGCGCCTTATTGTACCAACCACGAGATCCGTCAATTTTGGCCTGCCTATTTTGAACACAATGGCGCGAACGTCGAACTCTCCATTTTGAAGAGTTATCAACGCGATGACTAATTTAAATCAACACTTTGGAGGGTGATATGGATCTGCCATTTCGAATTCCTGACATCTTGCTGCCCATTCTTTTTGGGGCGCTCTTATGGTTTGGCTGTGTGTACTTTTTTATTACGCCGGCACTGACAGAAAGGGTGATCGATATTCATGTGAGAGAAGAATGTGAAGGTCATGCTGATCAGGTTTTTTGTGATTGCCTGTTTGAGCATTTTTGGGAGCGAGGCGCATCGATAAAAAGCACTTTATTTTTATCAACGTTTTCGCTCTCCGAGCCACGGATCAGTCTGTTTGATACTAAGCGTAATCCTTATGTGGAATATGTTTCCTATCAGATGAAAAAACCGAAACTAAGAACGGCATGCGACACCACAGGAAATGCTTCACTTCGTTTAGCCGAAAAACGCGCCACAGAAAAAATAGAAGAGAAACACAAAAAAGAACTGGCTGAGATTGAGAAACAACACAAAGAAAAAATGGCGCAAGAAAAACTAAAAAACAGTGAGCATCAAAAAGTACTTGAAGTGGCAAACGCCGTAAAGAATTCCAAAGTAGGACAGTATTTACAAGAAGAAGCAGAGAGAGTGAAAAGAGCAAATGAGCTTCGTGAACGAACAACAGACGTTGGCCTGAATGTGTGGGAAAGCACCTTGGATTGGGTAGAAAAAAAGCGTCGTCATTATGAGAGGAGAAATAATTATGAGTAGAGAACGCTTTTATTACAAAAGTGATTCGTACCTTGTCACATCAAGAATCTTTAAAACAAAGCGTCGTGGGTATCGAATGCCAGCTATTACGCAAGTGAGCTTACGCCGTACTCAGTTCTACCTGTTACTTCCCGTTCTTAGTGGCGTTATGAGTCTCGTTCTTTTTTTTGGAGATTTGCTCTATCTGCATGAAATATTTTCAGGTGGGTTTGTGGCGTTAGTGCTGGGTGTTGCGTCATGGTCAGTGGGCACCATACATCTGAAGGGTTTTAACGTTGATGGCATAGCAACAGTCGGACTGTATTGGAAAATGGCAGAACTTAACGAAGCTCTCAACCATGTTCTTTGGGAGTCGGAGATTCAACAGAAGGGCGTTGGCAACAGCGGAATGTCATCACGCTCAGATTATTAACAGGAGAAGACGATGGAAAACAATAATGACTTAATGAAAGTTACCAACGGCACGATTGTCAAAATCAATCTGCATTTTTTACAAGCGGTCGTATTCGGTTTGATTGCTTGGTGGTGCTACCCCGAGAGACCCTTTGATATTGGTTGGGGATTGGTGTCGTTCATTTCGGTCTTGGTGGTGTTAGCGGCTATCGCCAGTGCCATCAAAGACATGACGAGACTCCACCAACGCGAAAAGACCATCAAGGCGTATTTACAACAAGGGGCGCAGCCCAAAGCCTCCACATTGGCATCGGATGATGCGTTAAAAAAAGCGGGGATGCGGTAATGACGACTAAAAATAAAAAAAACTCTGACGTGCGCTTTGATGCTGAACCTTTATCAGAACGTGATGACCATTTTGAAAATGCTGAGAGGGAAGACAGTGACATTGATTGTTTAAATGACGATCTCTCTTTTGTGACGGACGCGATTTATTCTGCGTTATTAGATCCTCCATCGAATGCTCTACGCAATCAGTATTGGTGTATTGAACCCCGTACTCTTTTGGATTTCCAGTTATCACAGCATACGAAGGAGGAAAAACCGAGTCAGTCAACCAAACGACTCCTTGGACTAACCTCGAAAGGTGAACCACTCTTTGCATCAAAGCCTACTCAGCGTTTGTTACTCAGTGCGGCTGGTGGTGGCAAGACAACCTGTGGTGCATTGCCATCATTTGTGACTGACACCCTTCATCGAGAGTTGTTAACCCACCCGTTTCTTGAGAACGATAAAGAACGTCCCCGGCGTATTGAGACTGTCTCTAGAACTGCCTGTTCACCACAGCTATCAGCAGATGATCTATCAAACAAAGGAGATGTTGATCCATGAATAATCCGACCAAACGAATCCTCGGACTGACCTTTGATGGTAAACCCATCTTCGCCCCCAAGCATGCTCATAGTCTGTTACTCAGTGCAGCCGGTGGCGGTAAGACCACCTGTGGCGCAATGCCCTGGTTGCAATCACTCATTGCCGATACGGATCGTACGATTCTCGTCACCGACAGCAAAGATTGTGAAATGGCGGCACAGGCTATTGCGATGTGCCTTGAGGCGGGACGCAAAGTCGCCTACGTCGATAGTTTTGCCAGGCTAGGTAAAGACAATCCTTATCGCATTTCACCGAATCCGTTTGGTGGTGTGGTCAGTGCGTATCAAAAGAATAATGGCGAGTTGTTGTTTGCCACCGAGAATGCCTGTCATGCTCTGATCGAAGAACCCTCTGATGATGCCAAAAATGAATATTGGCGTACTGAGCCTCGCGCCCTGATCGAATTTTGTTTGAACTCGTTGCTGGTGCGTAATATTCGGTTGGCCACACCGGGCGGTGTTTGGGCATTGCTGGCAAATCCTGAGATGCTACTTGAGGTTGCCGCTATCGAAGCGGAAGAAGGCGATGATGCCATGAAAGCACTCGCCAACCATGTGCTTGGTATGGCAAAAAACGAAGAGCACTACTCGCAACACCGTGCCGCTGCTACCAAAGCTTTACGTATCTATGCGTCAAATTCAGCCCTGCATCAATCCGGCGTCGGTGAAGTCATAACCCATGAGAAATTGATTGAGGAGAACTACGTCGTTTTCCTCGGTGGACCTGTTAAATACATGGAACGCCTTGGGGCTGATTATGCATTGCAACTGCAAAGCTTTATGGAGGTAGTGTTATCGGGTGAAAGTGGTCCCGTCAGTTTTATTCTGGATGAATTTACCAATGCGCCTTTAAAGGCATTGATCTCACAACTGACCACCATGCGCGGCTATGGTGGAACCTGCCACATGATAGCCCAATCCCGCTCAGAAATAGAACGCAAATACGGCAAAAAAGAAACCCTGACCATTGATGAGAACTGTGTCATCAAGCAGTGGTTTGGTTTTTCATCGTTTGATGAAGCAGAAAAAGTCAGTCGTGCCATGGGTGAGACCTTGAGTGTCTCATCCAGCATTGGCGTGAACTCCGACAAGGTGGATTTTTCCGGGAACTACAGTACCGGAAAAGAGCGGCTTTACACGCCAGACATGTTGATGAGCCTGCCACCGGATGAACAAATTCTTTATGTGAAAGGTGTAGGGTTTATTCATTGTAAAGAAATCGTTCAGAACGAAATTGCACCGAGCTGTACTTACCTGACGGATAACCCCATGGAAGGGGAACGCCTGCCACCTAATCCGAAAGTCACATTGCCATTTCCCCAAGAAAAAAATAAGGAGAGAAAATCATGAAACCCGTTCGATTTTTACGCGTTAGTTATTTTATCTGGATACTAATCTTATTGGGTCTGTGGTTGTTCACAGTGACCGCTGGTTTGCCCCATTTCCGTTGGTCTTATGACTGGCGAGATGATGGACAAGGGTACGATCCACATGCGGAACGTCATTACACGCGCTGCACCTATTTAGGGCCTTATGGGCAGTTCACCCTTCACCCGATGAATGGGCACTGTGCGTTTATCCGCTTTCAAAAGAAAGCCGGCAGTCAAGACTAATGCGTCTCGACCAGTTTAAGCCACGGCGCGGGATCGCGATGCTTAAGTCCGAACTTTTGCACAAGCTCCATCCGGGCAAAGCCTTTGAGGACGTTGAGCATGGTGTCAAGTCGAACACCGTCTTTCAATTGTTGATCGCAGTCACTCCGTTCCTGAATGTCCAGACCATACGGCTCAATGGCATACCAGAAGCCGTGATAGTCCATCGGTTCCAACCATTCTTCAACGGCTTGTCTGTCTTTAAATGTTTTCATACCTCCAAACTAGCATTTTTGGATTCGCCACTTCAAGAAAAATCGACAGGAGGGTTTTCGTCATGGAAATCAACTTCTCAAAAGAACTAAAACAAACCTTTAACCTAGCCACTCTGCGAAAAAAAACAAAAGGCCTGAGGTCGCCTAATGATTGGGAAAAGGGTAACAAAATTATGAACCAGTACGAACGTGAGACGAAAAAACAAACGAAAGCGTATTACGCCGAGTATGACAACCGTGTCAGTAACGTTGTTAAACAATTAATTGATAAGGCGGGTGCCAAAAATCGTGATTTTAAACACCGCTGGTTTGGTAATGATAATTTTGACAAAGAGAAGTTGACCCGACAAGCCCATAAAGTCGTGCAGCATGATCATCATCGCCGGATGACACGTTTAGAAGAAAACGAGGCCATTGATCTTGGCAAACTCGTTGAAACCATCGAGCAACGCGACAAGTTACGTGAAAAACCACGAAAGGACTTTGAGAAAGCGGCAGATAGACGCAAAACACAAGAACACCCTCAAACACAGACTCGGCATCGTCGCCGGTAAATAGTTAATCAACATAGGAGAAGAAAGGTTATGAATCAACTCTACGATAATCAAGAACGAGAACGCGTTATTAAAGCCCGTGACAGTTATTCAGGAAGACTACTCACCAATAGTCAGTTTGATGAGGCGATGTCGATTACCGGCATTATGGAGCGTGAGATCAAAAAAAACGGCACCTTCAAACAAAAGCTCGGTGATTACGCCCAAGCTTATGCCCGTACTGAAAAGTTTGATCACATGAAAGCCGAAACCACCATTCGTGAGTTATTCACAGCTCGCACAGGGCAAACCATGAATCAGATGCGCGAAGCATTGATCAAACGCGAAGATACATTGCTAGGTCGAGAAGGCAAATCCTCACCTGATCAAAAAGCCGTTGAGCCTCAGATTTCAGATTCTGAAAAACAACGCGCTTACCATGCCGCCATGGATGTGGGAGGCATGATTGAGAAAGGCGACAAGATTGCTTTTTATCGTGCTTATACCCATCAATCATCAGAACTCGCACAAGAGTTAGGGATTACTGAAAACGGGGCAAAAGTGTTGATGAAAGACCAATTTGAGCAAATAGAAAAGAATGACATTTATAAATGGGGGAAGGAGTTGGAAGAAAAATACTATCGACCTCAAATCAAGGCAGAGCAGGAAGCGCGGGAAGCCAAGCGAGACAAAAACAATCCGCCTGAGATGAAACAGGCACCGTCTCGTGCAAGATAAGGAGAAAAAAGCCTACCGAAGATAGCGCGAAGATATTAATTTCATCGTTAAAAACGCAATAATCTTACGCGCTATTTTCTTGCTGAAACTAGGAATATATGTCTATAGTGTTCTGCTTATGTTCTTGCATTGTGTGAGACAAAAAACGTAAGGAGGATTTGAGCAAAAAGGAGACAAGAATGAAAGACAATAAGCAGGGTGAAGATATAAAAACGAGTGAGCGACTTCTTGAGAATAACGCGCTTGGCAAGAGTGATTATTTGCCTTCACTTGTGTTTGATCCTGAACAGTATGTGGATGATTTTGATGAGCTAGATTTAAGCAATAAACAACATATTGAGTTTCTTCAATCGCTTTGGCACATCATGTCCACCTTTGTTGATATAGGTTGGGGAGTTGAATCTGTCCAGTTATTTTTACCGGAATTATTTGAAAAAGCTGGGCAGGATTCTGACAAACTGTTAAGACTAGAAGAAATACAAACAATTAAACCATCTGAAGGAGGATATGATGAGTAGTCCGTCAAAAGCCCTTATTTATTGTAGAGTTTCAGACACGAAACAAAAGCTTGAAGGCTCGGGTCTTGAAAGCCAGGAATTTCGTTGTCGCCAATATGCTACCAGTCAATCTTATCAGGTTGAAAAAGTCTTTTTAGATGATATGTCTGGTGGTGGTGATTTTATGAAACGCCCCGGCATGGTGTCCTTGCTACATTATCTTAATCAACACAATGAAACGAACTATTTTGTTATCTTTGATGATCTAAAAAGGTTAGCCAGAGATACCATGGCGCATTGGCAATTACGCCATGCCATGATGGAAGTTGGGGCGAAGGTAGAGTGTTTAAATTATAAGTTTGATGACACACCGGAAGGTGAGTTTGTGGAAACTTTATTTGCCGCGCAAGGCCAATTAGAGCGTAAGCAAATTGGTCGTCAAACCCGGCAAAAAACCAAAGCCAGGTTAGAAGCAGGCTTTCATGCCTTTATTGCACCGACTGGGTTTAAATATAACAAGACCAAAACGCAAGGTAAGCTATTGCAACGAGATGAACCGGTAGCTTCGGTGATCGCAGAAATGATGGAAGGTTTTGCTTCGGGTAGATTTCAAACCAAGATGGAAGCAAAGGTGTTTCTTGAAAATCACTCACTTTACCCGAAAACCGCTAGTTGCAAGATTGGTAATAATCAGATCAATAAAATCTTAATGAACCCACTTTATGCAGGTTATATTCAATATAAGCCATGGGGCGTATCTTTGCGCAAAGGGCAACATGATGGCATGGTTAGTTATGAAACCTTTCTTAAAATCCAAGAGCGTTTAAAAGGTCGTGCGCATGCTCCGGCACGTAAAGATTTAAATGAAGAATTTCCCTTAAGAGGCAGTGTCATTTGCACGTGTGGAAATTGCTTAACTTCGGGTATGTCAAAAAGCCAGACTGGTAAATATTATCCTTATTATAATTGTCAGAAAAAAGGCTGTGACCATTACGGTAAATCCATTCGGCGTGATGTGATTGAGGGAGAATTTGAAACTTTACTTGAACAGCTTTCGCCAACTCAAAATGTGATAAAAACCGCGAATAAAATGTTTAAAGCCTTGTGGACTCATCGCGAAACTTCTCAACAAATTTATAAAAAAACATTAGAGAAACAAACCAAAGTCATTGAAAAGAAAATAAACGATTTACTGGATCGCATTGTTGAAGCTGAATCGTCCGTAGTGGTGAAAGCTTTTGAGAAAAAGATTCATGGGCTAGAAAATGACCAGCGTGTAATTGAAGAAAAAATGGGCCAATGTGGTCGTCCTTTACGACACTTTGATGACATGTATCGAACCTCGATGGTGTTTCTTGAGAACCCGCATAAAATATGGGCTTTTGGTGGGTTTGAAGACCGTCGAGCAGTGCTAAAATTGACCTTGGCAGAGCGATTGGTATATGAGCGAAATAAGGGGTATCGAACCCCTGATTTATCGTTACCTTTCAAGATGTTAGAGGGTGTTTCGGGGGGTAAAAATAAAATGGTGCCCAGAAGAGGACTTGAACCTCCACGACCCGAAGGTCACTAGCACCTGAAGCTAGCGCGTCTACCAATTCCGCCACCTGGGCTTGAAATGTCTTATCATTTCTCACTGGGATGTGAGAATATGTCAGCTAACGTCTTTAAAGACATTTGCATGCACACTTGCATGTACCTAAAACGGCCTGGACAATATCAAGGCGCGAAATCTACCCGACCATATAAAGAGTGTCAATGAGCAAGTGAATGAGTAAGAGTAAAGAGAAAAAAATCACCCAAAAAACTGATCCGCATTACCAGCGTGAAGCAGCAAAATATGAAAACCCAATCCCAAGCAGGGAGATGATCCTTGCCTATTTGAAAGACTGTGGTGGTCCGCGAAAATTTGATCATATTGCAAATGATCTAAACCTCCGAGATGAAGAACAAACCGTTGCATTGAAGCGACGCTTGAGAGCGATGGAGCGTGATGCACAGTTAATTTATAACCGTCGTGGAGGTTATGTGCCGCTGGCCGAAGTTGATTTGATCTCTGGTCGCGTGATTGGTCATCCTGATGGTTTCGGGTTTCTTGTTCAAGATAAAGGTGGCGATGATATTTTTCTTTCTGGCCGTCAAATGCGTAGTGTTTTGCATGGCGATCGTGTTGTTGTCAGCATCACAGGAATTGATCGTCGAGGTCGTTCGGAAGGTTCGATAGTCGAAGTTCTTGAACGTGCAAATGAACAGGTTGTTGGTCGATATTATGAAGAAAGCGGTGTTGGTTTTGTTGCACCGGATAATAAACGCATTCACCAGGATATTATGATCCCACAGGATGCATCCGGTGGCGCATCAAACGGACAAATTGTTGTAGCCGCAATTGTTAAACAACCGGATAAAAGAGCGCAACCAGTTGGCAAAATCGTTGAAGTAATGGGTGACCATATGGCTCCCGGAATGGAGATCGAAGTTTCGATCCGTGCCCATGAGTTGCCGACAATTTGGCCGAAGGAAGTAGAAGATGCGGTACAGAAATTGTCTTCAGAAGTCGATGAGAAAGATAAACAACCGAAAGACTTTCCAAGAGAAGATCTACGAGATACACCTTTGGTTACCATCGATGGTGAAGATGCTCGGGATTTTGATGATGCAGTTTTTTGTGAGCGGCAAGGCAAGGGCTGGCGCTTATTAGTCGCGATTGCCGATGTTTCACATTACATTCAAGTAGGCTCTCCACTTGATCAAGAAGCACATAAACGCGGAACGTCGGTTTATTTTCCTGATCGTGTTATTCCTATGTTACCCGAGATCATTTCTAATGGATTATGTTCTTTAAATCCGGACGTTGATCGACTTTGTATGGTTTGTGAGCTCTCTATTAATGCACAAGGACAAGTGCAACGACATCGCTTTTTTGAAGGTGTTATGCGATCAGCCGCGCGACTAACATATACAAAAATGGCCGCGATTGTCATTGATAAAGAAAAACAATTATGCACGGAATATAAAAATGTTCTTCCACATTTGGATGATCTTTATTCACTCTACGAACTTTTCAGAAAGAATAGAGAGAAGCGTGGCGCTATCGATTTTGATACCACCGAAACAAGAATCGTATTTGGTGAAGAGAGAAAAATAGATCGGATCGAACCCTTAGTTAGAAACGATGCACATAAATTGATCGAAGAATTTATGGTGGCTGCGAATGTCGCGGCGGCAGAATTTTTGTTAGCAAATGAGATACCTGCTCTTTATCGAATCCACGAAGATCCTGATCCTGAAAAACTTGCAGATAGACGAAAGTTTTTAAATGAACTTGGTGTCACGCTTGGAGGAGGGGATAAGCCGACGGCAAAAGATTTCGCAAAATTATTGAAAAAGGTTGCAGGTCGTGAAGATGCGCATTTGATCCAGACGTTACTTTTGCGTTGTATGCGGCTCGCGGTTTATAACCCAGAAAACGTCGGTCATTTCGGTTTGGCTTTTGATGCGTATACACACTTCACTTCGCCGATAAGACGTTATCCTGATCTGCTTGTACATAGAGCAATCCGACATCTAGTACGAACAAAAACATCGGATAATTATAATTACAGTTCTGGTGATATGCAGGTACTTGGTGAACATTGCTCGATGACCGAAAGAAGAGCTGATGAAGCCACCCGAGATGCCATAAGTTGGCTTAAATGTGAATACATGATGGATAAGGTTGGGGAAGAATTTGAAGGTGTTATTTCTGCCGTTACTTCATTTGGTTTGTTTGTAGAGTTAGATCAAATTTATGTAGAAGGTCTTGTACATGTTACCGCGCTGAAACATGATTATTATCAATTTGATCCGGTAGGACAAAAACTGACCGGTGAACGTAGTGGCAAAACCTATCGCTTAGCAAACAAAATTCGAGTTCAAGTAGCGCGCGTTGATCTTGATGAAAAGAAAATAGATTTTGAGTTGGTGTAAAAAATATTTCTTTGATTTGTTCAAAGTATTTTAAAACTAAAATGATTTGGCTGATTAAATATAAATACTCTTTATTCCTTGTGGTGTAATTTGATCATTTATTGATATGGAAAATACTCCACAAAGACATCAAGCAATAACTACAGTCTCAACTATAGGAATATTACTATCTGCAGCACCAATTGCTTTAATTATTTGGAATTTTTTCTACAAAGGTTTTGTAATACATGGATCTGAAAGCTATATTTACATAAAAATATTCTTATCTTTAACTACTATAATTTCATTTCTTGGATTTATTTATTTACGCAAGTGGGCAATTTTCTTACTTTTTAGTGTATTTATAAGTTACATCATAGTACCAGTATTTCTTGAAACAACCGGTAGTTACTGGATGAATTTTATTATCCCTATATTTGGTTTGTTTACAGCATATCAAAATAAAGAAGTGTTTAGATAGTGTTATACCTAATGAATAATAGGGTTAACAATAAAATATCAAGGTTCGGCAAACTTAATTTGGTACAACAGATTATTTTTTTATAAAATAGCATCAAATGTGATGTTATTTTAAACCTTCACAATTCTACTTCAGACTTGAACTTAATCTATCGCTTGAAATTTTATAACACTGCTTTGAGAGCAATCTTCAGTTCGGTATATTTAAACTTAAAATTGTTATCGATAAACCGTTTAGGAATGACTCGTTGACCGCCGAGTAATAACCTAGACATCTCGCCTAATCCTGTTTTTAAAATAATTGATGGAATGTGCATAAAGGCGAAGCGATTGAGACTACTCGCAAGCGTTTTAGTAAATTCGTTATTAGTCACGGGTTGTGGAGCTGTACCGTTAAACACACCAGAGAGTTCTTGATTGTTGAGTAGGTGAATTATCATTTTGATCAGATCATCTCTGTGTATCCATGACATCCATTGTTGTCCGTTTCCTAATCGTCCACCTAAACCTAATTTGAATGGTAAAATCATACGACTAAGAAAGCCGCCATCTTTTCCTATCACCAGTCCAATTCTGAGTATGCAAACGCGTAGACCTAACTTGTTTGCCTGGTTTGCGGTGTGTTCCCATTCCGCACAGAGTTGGTGGGCAAAGTCATCTTTAAACTCGGATGTCTCATTAAGAGTTTGATCAGCTTGATTACCATAGAAGCCAATTGCAGAAGCACTAATTAGTGTTTTAGGTTTTATTTCTGCATTGGCTATGTAATCGATAATTTGTCTGGTTATTCCTATACGACTACTCAATAAAATTTTCTTACGTTTCAGAGACCATCGTTTATCTGCAATGGGTTCACCTGCAAGATTAATAATTGCATCGAAATGATCTGTTGGTTTTAGTGACGTTATTGATTCAATAGAAGAAACATTCTTGCTGAATAAGGGTGGAATTTTTTTAGGTGTGCGACTAACGATCGTTAGCTGATGATTTTGTGACAATAAATATTCACAGAGCGCTTTTCCAATGAATCCACTGCCACCCGTGATTAGTATTTTCATTGCATGCTTTACACTTATAGAAAACTATTGATCTGCAGAGCTAATAAATTTTGATCGAATTTCTTCGATTCTTGATCGGTTTTTTCCGAAGTCAGAGTGTCCTAATCTTGAAGCAGATCGAACATGACAAATACTATTATCGGGTTCACAGTAAAATTCTAGATCATCAACAAAGCCCATCATCGGTGTTTTACACTCTGCATGGATATAGTTTTTATTTGAGGTAATGATTGAGATGCCAGATTTATAAGTGAGAATGTTTTTTAGTCTTAACATATCACTTTCTGAATTATCACCGAAAATGAAAGGTGCAATTTTATGGTTATAGGAATTATTTGCATTACTTAAGTTATCCGAATCTATTTGACTTGAAACACAGTTGGGCGAATCAGGGCAGGGAAGTAGCTTGCCATTTTTGACGCCAAGGTTTGTTGGTCTTTTTCCTGAAAAGAACATTTTTAATTATCCGCCAAGTGTTGTAAATGAGTGATGTTATAGTCATAACCAAAGCCAAAACGAAATCCATTTTCTTTAGTCGAAAATAAAGTGTTTGGTAATACGGTGAGTTTGTGCTTTTTGATCAAATTTTCTGAAAAGTCTAAGGCTGAATTATTTCCATTGAGTAAGGGAAAGCAAACTGAACCGGCTTCAGGTAAGACAAAATTAAGAGTTGAATCATTTTCAGACATGAAGGTTTTTAGTTGATCGAAATTATTTTTGATCAGTTTTCTATTTCGATCCCATATTTTTGTATGATTCTGGATAACACTAGTCGCTAACTTTTCATCTAATAAACTATTACAGATCGATAAAGATAATTTTATATTTATTGCGCGACCAATGATGGATTGATCTTGACAATTGATCCAACCAATTCTGATTGCAGGTAACGCATAAGCTTTAGAGATAACACCAATACTGATCGCTTTGGGATAAAGATCCGCAACCGAAGGTAATTGATCTTCTTGATTATATTCAAGCCCGCGGAAAACTTCGTCAGATAATATCCAGCAATTATTTTTATCGCAAATTTCAATAATTTGTCGCAATTCATTTTCGCTGATCATCGCGCCGGTCGGGTTATTTGGAAAGTTGATGATCAATAATTCACAACCAGCACTGACTATTTCTTCTAATTTATGTAGATCAATTTCCCAATGTTGATTCGCTATTAATGGAATGAATTTTATTTCACAACCTATGTCTTGTGCGGTATCAAATAAAGGTTCGAATATGGGTGTGATTGCAGCAACGGTATCGTTTGGTTCAAGTAAGGCTTGAATACTACAAAAGATCGCTTCTTGTGCACCAGCGAATGTGGCAATTCGGTTAATATCATTGTGATCATAAAGTGTTGTAATTGCTTCTCGGAGTCCTAAGTCTCCAAGTGTTGTTGCATGATCTAATTTTTGCTGGGGATCAAACCGATCTATTTTCCCGATCAATTCTTCTAGTTCGGAGGTTGTAAATGGTTGGGGATTCGATTGGTGTATGGGCGTCGGAGAATAAGATGCCCATTGTCTGTTATATTCAGCTATGCTTTTTTGTTTGAATCGCATCTTTTCCAGATTGTCATTTGTGCAATGGTATGTTGATGCTTACGAGCTGTTTCTCGGATTACAAAAGGTACATCAATCGGTTCACAGAATGGCTCGAAATGATCTTTTAAGAAATGGTATAGACCATCCAGTGTCGTGACATTTTCACCATTGATTTTTCGACCACCAACCCAATGTTGCTTATCGGTATATTCTTCTAACCAAGTGTAAGGAGATGTGAGAACAAGTAAGCCACCGACATTCATACGCTTATGAATTGATTTTAAAAATATAGCTGGTTCATACAGACGATCGATTAAATTACCTGCAAAGATTAAATCATAATCTTTATAGTTGGGTTTTAAATTACAAGCATCTCCTTGACTGAAATCAATTTTATCCGCAAATTGATCAAGATTAAGATCTTCCAAACTGATTTGTTTGAGAGTGGTTAATTCACCCTCATCGGTAATCAAGTATCTCAATTGGCCGTGATCGCGCAAACTAAGCGCATTACGTATAAATCGTGTGGAGAAATCGATCGCATCAACATGTGTTGCATGCTGTGCTATCTCAAAACTACTGCGACCAACGGCACAACCAATATCGAAGGCGCGATCAAATTTTTTATCACCAGCAACTTCTATTATTTTAGCAATACATGCTTTCGGGAAATTAGGAACAGAAAAGTATTCAGCGCCATAATGAAACTCCAGATACTGAGAAATAAATTCATCAGATTCATAACTATTAAAAGTCTGATCAACTTTTTCATTCGATTCAATATAACGAAAACCGGCATGCTGATAAAAGTGACGACGAAAAGCATAACGGCTGTCTCTTAAGGCTTCATTACCGGTGGAAACCCAACTGCCACCCTTGATCAGATTATGTCGACCATCAAAAGTAGGGACTGAAAAGTCATCATAGGCCGGATGAACTTTAAAACCATCAAATGCATCAATGGCGGTTTCAGTCCATTGCCAGACATTGCCAACAATGTCACCGAATTTAGCGTGCATAAATTGATCAACTGGCGACGAGGATGCCCAGTATTCAAGATTGATATTGCCCGGTGCTTTTATCCACTCGGTATGATCATTTTCGATATAGAGATCATAAAGTCGGTACCATTCAGCTTCGCTTGGTAATCTTATTTTTTTTCCGGTGCTCGCAGAGAGCCAATTACAGAAGGCTTTTGCTTCATGAAAGTTCACATCGACAGGCCAACTCCAGGGCATATCAATTTCTTCAAGCATTGTTCGATAGCGAAAGGAGTGATTATTTTTGATCCAAAATATTGGATAGCTGACTTTTTTAAATTGGTTCCACTCCCAACCTTCTTCGTTCCACCAACATTCGGATTGATAGCCACCGTCTTTGACGAATTTCAAAAACTCTTTGTTAGAAACAAGAAATTGACTTGCGTTAAAAGGTGAAACGTTAGACTTCAAAGAACCATATTCATTGTCCCAGCCAAAAGTTTCTGAGGGTTGCGAACGACCTTGAATAACTTCACCAGAGGCTATTGGAATCAAATGATTTTCTGGAGCATGTTTTTTGCGTGTACAACATATTGGCCAGTCAGTACTTGGTGCGACAAGGTCAATCGGTAACTGTCGAATTAAAACGGAAGAGGTTTCAAGATGAATTCTTTCGTGTTCAATTCCCATTAAAATAATCCAGAAAGGATCATTCCACTGTATCGGTAAACTAATTGGAAGTGTGTCGATTAATTGATCGACTAATGCATGAACTTCTTTTCGATATTCACGAACTTGTTCTACGCCAGGCCAATTATAATTTTTTTCATCGAGATCATCCCATGACATCTCATCAACACCGATTGCCATCATCGATTCCATATCAGGGTTTACGCGTTGTTCTATGTTTTTGGAGACGATCAATTTATTAATATAAAAAGTCGCTGTATGTCCGTAGTAGAAAATTAGAGGGTGACGAAGTGGCTCTGGACGTTCGAAGTAAGCTGAATTATTTTTTAAAGTAGCAAAAAGGGATTCGTATTGTTTACAGGTCGCATGAAAGTATTCACGAATCTCTTCACGTTTTTTCTCAGCATCGCCTGAGTCGATAATGGGTGTTTTATATGTTTGCATGGATGACTATTTTATTGTTGTTTGGTTCTGAATCTAGACCGTGGTTATACGTATTTGTTCCTCTCCAAATTGAATAATATCACCTGAGACTATCTTTTTCCTTTTACGTGTTTCAATAAGCCCGTTGACGAGTACTTCACCAGCAGCGATAACAGATTTAGCTTCGCCACCACTTGAAACCCAGCCTTCAAATTTCAGAATCTTATAAAGCTCCACGGGTGATGTTTTTATTTCTACAGATGGAATGTCTTTTTCTGATTTGCTCATTTAATTAACCGATCCATTTTCGCGCATTATGAAAAATCTGCATCCACGGACTTTCTTCTTCTTTCCAGTTCTCGGGTAACCACGAGAATTGTTTTTTCAGAAACACACGTTCTGGGTGCGGCATCATAATTGTGACACGACCATCTGTTGTTGTAAGTCCGGTTAATCCTAATTTTGATCCATTCGGGTTGGCCGGATATTTCTCAGTCGTATCACCAGAGTTTGTGATGTATTTAAGGCTGACAATGTTTTGATCGATTGCATTTTGAGATGCTTTTTGATCATAACTAGTGCGGCCTTCACCATGAGAAACAATAACTGGCATTTTAGATCCAGCCATTCCTTTTAGAAGAATAGAAGGAGACTCTTGAACTTCGACCATGCAGAGTCGTGCCTCAAATTGTTCGGATTCATTGTCTAAAAATAGTGGCCAATGATCGGCACCTGGAATAATCTCTTTCAACTGTGCCAACATCTGACAGCCGTTACAAACGCCTAAAGTGAAAGTGTTTTTTCGATTAAAAAACTGACTAAATTGTTTTTTCAATTGCGTATTGAATAAAATTGTTTTTGCCCAACCGCCACCAGCACCAAGAACATCGCCATAAGAAAAACCACCACAAGCGACCAGACCAGAAAAATCTTTTAGGTTAATTCGACTTTCGATCAAATCGCTCATGTGGACATCAATTGCGGAAAAGCCAGCGCGATCAAAAGCGGCCGCCATTTCGAGATGTCCATTTACACCTTGCTCACGCAAAACCGCAATGCTGGGTTTGGTTTCTGTTTTAGATGATTTATTCAATGAGTAGCTGAGTGAGATGGATAAACCAGGATCACTAGCATCTTGTATCGCTTGATATTCCTGCTCGGCGCATGCTGGGTTATCGCGTAAGGATTGCATATGAAAAGAAGTGGATGACCAAAGTCGTTGGATTTCCATCAGATCTTCAGAATAAACTTGATCGCCGTTTTGACTAATATCTATTATCTTTTGATCATTTGTGGTTCCGATAACCTTAACGTGATTTTTTAGCACACCATCAGAGTTCAAACATTTAAGGACTTGTTCAGTATTTTCGTGACTTATTTGTATCACTGCACCGAGCTCTTCGGAGAATAAACTTTGCAAAGAAGCTTCAGCTAAATTAATATCGAGACCAGTTCTTCCAGCCAATGCCATCTCGGCCAGGGTTGTGAACAAACCACCATCGGATCGATCGTGGTAAGCGAGTATTAAGTCAGCCTCGATTAATAACTGAATAGAGCGGAAAAAAGATTTAAGTAATGCTGGATCGTCAAGATCGGGCGCTTCGTTACCAATTTGATTAAAGACTTGTGCTAAGGCGGATCCGCCGAGACGATTTTTTCCGGTACCCAGATCGATCAAAATTAAATCTGTTTCATCTTGATCCGTGCGTAGCTGTGGGGTGAGTGACATGCGTACATCGGCCACAGGTGCAAATGCAGTGATGATCAATGACAGTGGAGAAATAACAGCGTGATCTTGATGACTATTTTTTTCAGGTTCTTTCCATACGGTTTTCATCGACAAAGAATCTTTGCCGACAGGAATGCAAATTCCCAGTTTGGGACAAAGTTCCATACCAACCGTTTTTACGGTATCAAATAGACGAGCATCTTCATCGCCATGGCCACAAGCAGCCATCCAGTTTGCTGAGAGAATAATGTCGGACATTTTTAGAATACGTGCAGCAGCAATATTAGTGATTGCCTCTCCAATTGCCATACGACCCGAGGCGGCAGCATTGATTAGCGCAATAGGTGCGCGTTCACCCATTGCCATTGCTTCACCTGTCGAGCCAAGAAAGGAATTGGATGTTACCGCACAATCGGCCACCGGAACTTGCCATGGGCCAACCATTTGATCGCGCGCAACCAGGCCGGTGACACTACGATCGCCGATGGTGATCAGAAAACGTTTGTCCGCAACGGTAGGCAATTGTAAAACGCGTTCTACAGCTTGTTTGATTGTGATCGATTTTGGATCAAATGCTGGATGATCAATATTATGTCGTTGAGTTGTACGGCTCATTTTTGGTGGCTTGCCGAGTAAAACCTGCATTGGTAGATGGATGGGTCTATCAGCGAACAGACGATCATTAAGAATTAATGTACGCTCATCAGTTGCCTCACCAAGTACGGCAAAAAGACAACGTTCGCGTGAACAGATCTTTTTGAAAAATGTCAGCGTCTCAGGAGCAATGGCAAGTACATAACGCTCCTGTGATTCATTGCACCAGATCTCGACCGGTGACATTCCGGGATCTGAACTCGGTACTTCACGTAGCTCAAAAATAGCGCCGCGTTTTGCATCATTAACCAGTTCTGGTAATGCATTGGAAATTCCACCCGCACCGACGTCATGAATAGAAATGATCGGGTTGTTATTTCCTAATGACCAACAGCTATCGATGACTTCCTGACAGCGACGTTCCATTTCTGGGTTATCGCGTTGTACAGAAGCGAAATCGAGATTCTCCTCACTTTGTCCTGAGGTAACGGAAGAGGCGGCGCCACCGCCGAGCCCGATTAACATAGCTGGGCCACCGAGGACGATAATTTTTGATCCAGCAGGAATTTGATCTTTATGTGTATGTTGTGGGCGAATATTACCCAAACCACCGGCGATCATAATAGGTTTGTGATATCCGCGGACTTCTTCATTAATTTCTTGTTCATAGCTACGGAAATAACCGCATAGGGCAGGGCGACCAAATTCATTATTAAATGCAGCGCCACCAATGGGGCCTTCGATCATAATGTCCAGCGCAGATGAAATGCGCTCAGGTTTGCCGTGATCAATTTCCCACGGTTGCGGTAGATCAGGAATTTTTAAATTGGAGACTGAAAATCCGGTTAATCCAGCCTTAGGTTTTGAGCCACGACCTGTTGCGCCTTCATCGCGAATTTCTCCTCCAGAGCCTGTTGCGGCACCAGGGTATGGGGAGATCGCCGTTGGGTGGTTATGTGTTTCTACTTTAGTCAGGATATGGATATCTTCATTGGTATATTCATATTGTCCCGTTTCTGGATTGGCGAAAAAACGATCGCCAGCATATCCAGTTGTAACTGAGGAATTATCAGAATAAGCGGATAAAACGCCACCAGGATTTGTTTCATGTGTATTTCTGATCATAGAAAACAAACTTCGATCTTGTTTTTCACTATCGATTGTCCAATCGGCATTGAAAATCTTATGACGACAATGCTCAGAGTTAGCTTGGGCAAACATCATCAACTCGACATCAGTTGGATTACGCCCAAGCTCAGTAAAATTCTCGAACAAATAATCTATTTCATCTTCTGATAAAGCCAGGCCCATTTCTGTGTTTGCAACACTTAATGCGGAACGACCATTTTTGATCATGTCTACATGTACGATTAAACCAGGCTCGGTTTGATCAAAAAGGTGATGCGCCTGATCGGGATCGGTCAGTACGGTTTCGGTCATTTGATCATGAATGAGGGGGGCGATTTGTAATAAGGTTTGATCGTCTATTGGCTGATTATTTTCGGTTCTGAAATACCATTGAACTCCGCGTTCTAAACGTTTGATTTTTTTCAGACCGGCATTTTTAGCTATATCGGTCGATTTACTCGACCATGGTGAAATGGTTCCGCTACGTGGAATAACTAATAAGGTTTGTCCTGCGTGATCTATTTCAGGATTTTCGCGATCAAAAGTTTTTTCATAAGACAAAATTTCTTCAAGCTGTTGATTTTCATGTTGATTAAGACTAGATGTACACTCCGAGAAATGGATGAAATGGCTACTGATTGAATTTATCTGAGGGCAGATTTTCTGAATGTTGCGTAAATATTTTTTAAGCCGAAAATCCGAAAAGGCTGGTGAGCCATAAAACGTCAGCATGTTTTTTTCTTACCCATCAATCAAATGTAAATGATAACTTATTTATATGCTTAAAGTGACCGGTAACAGCTAAAACATAGGCAATAAAAGCGGCTCTATTATTAGAGACGCATAAATAATATGACGTTGATAGGCTAATTATTTTCCAATAATGTTTTTAAGTGTCGCAAACCAGCTTGAGATATTGTCGTTACAGTACCAATGGAGAGTATTTCTTTAATTGAGTACTTACACTCCATTTATTATTGTTGTTGGTTATTCTACGCTCCAAAACGCGGCTTGGTGTTTTATAAGGAACTGCCCAAAAAAATGCACTATTGACCTAAGATAATTGTGAGATTTTAATATTTAAATTTGATCTATATTCAAGGGTGAGTGAACTGGTCGTTACGAAAGTAAAACGCTCAACGAATGGGAATGTTTTTTGCTTCACATGGGTTTGATCAAAATTTTAAAGCATTCTAATCCTTTACATATAAATTCTTATTTTATAACTATGTATTACAATTTTCTAATGTAAATAATACGAAATGTTGGTTAAATGGCTGATTTATAAGTGGGATGTTCGTAATTATTCAAATCACCCTAAACATTACTCGTCTTAATTTAGGAGTAAACTATTGAAACACTTGACTAAACTATCATTGGTTAAACAAATTTTAGAAAAAGCATCTTTAGTACAAGAACAATCAGGAAAATCCGTAGCATCTCAAGTAGTTGAAATGATCGCTCTAAGACGAGGTAAAAGTAAAGTAAACCCTGAAGAGTATTATAACTACCGTCTATATGACGACAATTTTTCTTTGCAAGATAAGCAACAGTTTGGAGGTTGGCAGTTTAAGGAAAAAACAATGAGCTTTAAAGATGGCCGTTGGGATTGGCCCATGCGTGACAAGATATTGTCACAAATTTATCTTGAAGGCGTTGGCCTGCTGTGTCCTAAGATTTTAGCTTTTTGTGGAAATGAAAACCGTCATCTTGGTCTTATTCCTGCCTATAAGCCTGATCAAACGTTGGTTGAATTCTTACGCGACGAAATTGAATATCCCTTTTTTTGTAAACCGGTGGCAGCATCGTTGGGTCGTGATGGGACTGCTGTTTTAGGTTTTGATGAAAGTAATAATAGTTTGATTTTAGCGAATGAAACAAGACTATCGGTTAATGATTTTTTGCAAAGGTTAAAAGAAGAAGATCGTGGTACGGTATTTCAGCATAGTGTTGCACCTCACCCCGAAACCGTAGAAATTTTCGGCAATAGACTGTCTTCTCTGAGATTGGTTTCTTTAATGCACAAAGAAAAAACACGCGTTTTCAAAGCCGTGTTAAAGATACCATCAGGCAAGAATATGACCGATAATTTTGACCATGGTCAATCTGGAAATATTATCGCGAAAATAAACACCGAAACAGGAGAGATTGAAAAAGTCATCTCTGGCGTTGGTATTCATCAATGTGAGGTTGATAAGCATCCCGATACTGGCAAATCACTTCTTGGGTTTGTAATTCCAGAATGGGAGAAAACAAGAGATATCTGTTTGCTTGCAACAAAATCTTACCCGGGTCTATTTATGCAACACTGGGATATCGCTATAGGTGAGAATGGGCCTTCTATTCTTGAAATGAATTTCCCTGGTGATATTGATCTTCTACAGCATGCCTACGGCGAAGGCATTATTAATGATGAGTTAAATGCGTTGATGAAGGAGAGGAGCTTGTCGAAAGAATATTGAAAGGATTTAACAGGTTAAGATTTTAGACTTCTGACGACTAAATTAACAGAGGGTTTGATACGACTGAAATGTAATTAATAAAAGCACATTTACAATTAACATATTTGTTTGATTTGCGACGCTATTTTTCCTCTAATGTACTTAGCTGATAATGGTAATTCATGATAGTCTGTGCGACTTTAAAAATACCATTTTCTCATGCAAGCAGCACCTGATCTTTTTTCCTATAAAAAATTCTGGGCTCACCGTTTTGGAACAGCGCCGGTTTTACCCATGTCCAGAGAAGAAATGGACGAGCTTGGGTGGGATAGCTGTGATGTTATTTTAGTCACGGGCGACGCATACGTGGATCAGGCGAGTTTTGGGATGGCATTAGTTGGTCGTGTGCTTGAAGCCCAAGGTTTTCGAGTTGGGATCATCGCGCAACCAGACTGGCAGAGCACGAAAGACTTTGAGCGTTTAGGTAAACCGAACCTCTATTTTGGCGTGACCGGCGGCAATATGGATTCGATGGTGAATCGTTATACCTCTGAACGCAGAGTACGATCAAATGACGCGTATACACCTGATGGTGCTGGTGGCCAGCGTCCTGATCGTTGTGTGATTGTTTATACGCAACGATGTCGCGAAGCATTCAAAGGTGTGCCTGTGATCATCGGCGGTATAGAGGCCAGCTTACGACGTATCGCACATTATGATTACTGGTCAGAAAAAGTTCGTCGATCAGTATTACTCGATTCCAAAGCTGATATGTTGATGTATGGTAATGCGGAACGTCAGATCGTCGAAATTACGCATCGCATGGCCAAAGGTGAAACACTGGCTCAAATTACGGATGTACGTGGTACTGCGTTCGTGTGTGATCAACGGCCAGATGATTGGTGGGAGATCAATTCAACAGAACTCGATACACCTGGGGAAATAGAAGAACCGATTGATCCGTATCTGGATACGACCAAAAGTAAAACGGATAAAAGTTGCGACTCGCAAGAAAAGCAAGCGTTAGATTTGGATCAATCGAAAAAGAAAAATCTCAATGTAATTCAATTCGTACCCAACCCACGGAAAGCTGTTCGCGAACGTACCGTCATTCGTATTCCTGCCTATGAACAAGTGAAATCTGATCCGGTTCTTTATGCACATACATCACGTATTTTGCATTTAGAAACCAATCCCGGAAATGCACGCGCTTTAATTCAGCAACATGGCCAGCAACAGTTATGGTTGAATCCGCCACCAATTCCTTTGACGACTAAAGAAATGGATGCGGTTTATGATCTGCATTACACGCGTCAGCCACACCCTGCTTACGGCGATGCAAAAATTCCTGCTTATGAAATGATCCGTTTTTCGGTACCGATCATGCGTGGTTGTTTTGGTGGTTGTACGTTTTGTTCGATTACAGAACATGAAGGACGGATCATTCAAAATCGATCAGAAGATTCTGTTATTCGAGAGATAGAAACTATTCGAGATACAGTGCCTGGTTTTACCGGTGTTATTTCTGATCTCGGCGGCCCGACAGCCAACATGTACCGCATTGCATGTAAGAGTCGTGAAATTGAGGCTGCATGTCGATTACCTTCATGTGTCTATCCTGACGTGTGTAAAAATCTAAATACAAGTCATGATCCATTGATCAAAATCTATCGCCGCGCCAGAAAACTTTCTGGTATTAAAAAGATTTTGATCGCTTCAGGTTTACGCTATGACCTTGCCGTGAAATCGCCAGAATATGTGAAGGAGTTAGTCACACATCATGTCGGTGGTTATTTGAAAATCGCGCCGGAACATACCGAGACTGGACCATTAACGAAAATGATGAAGCCTGGCATGGGTTCCTATGATCGCTTTAAACAAATGTTTGATAAATATTCTAAAGAAGCGGGCAAAGAGCAATATTTGATCCCCTATTTTATTGCGGCACATCCAGGTACGACAGACGAAGATATGATGAATTTAGCTATCTGGTTGAAACAAAATGGTTTCCGCGCAGATCAAGTTCAAGCGTTCTTACCTTCCCCTATGGCGACGGCTTCTGCGATGTTTTATACGGGCAAAAACCCACTGAAAAAAGTCGCGCGTGACAGTGATCCAGTTTTTATTCCAAAAGGAAAAAAACAACGACAATTACATAAAGCTTTTCTTCGTTATCATGATGCGAATAACTGGCCATTGTTAAGAGAAGCGTTGAAGAAAATGGGCCGTGCCGATTTGATCGGTAATGGTAAAAAGCATTTAGTTCCCAGGTGGCAACCAGCTGGAACCGGCGATCAAATTGAAGGGCGACGAATTACGCCAAAGGCTAAACGAACTTTTGCAGCAAAACCCTTTAAAACTCAGCATACCGGCTTACCGAAAGTACCAACGTTTAAAAAGAAAAAACGAGTATAAAAATTAAAGGTAAGGCTTGATAACTTTTTGCAATTTAATTTTATTCGCGCGACATAAATTTTCCAGTACTGGTATTTACCTTAATCATTTCCCCAGCTTCCAAATATTCAGGGATTTGGACTTCGATACCGGTGGTTAATGTTGCTGTTTTAGTACGATTTGCTGCACTTGCGCCTTTAATTTTGGGTGTGGTTTCGATAATTTCCATGGTGATTGAAGCGGGTAGTTCAATAGCAATAATGTTGCCATCCATTAACATCGCTGTAATGTCATCCATGCCGTCGGTGATGTAACCAATTTGATCTTCGATATCCTGTTTGTTGAGAATGTGCTGGCTGTAATCTTTATTATCCATAAAAATATAATCATCACCATCAATATAAGAAAACTGCACTTTTATTCGTTGACTGTCGGCTTCTTTTAGCATGTCGTCTGATTTATAAGACTCGTCTCTTTTTTGACCCGTTTGCAGATTGTTATAACGAATTTTATACAATGTCGAAGCACCTCTTGAAGACGGACTTTTACTTTCGATAGTTTTAACTATGTGTCCGACACCATCAATGTCGATGATCATTCCACGTTTTAGATCGCCTGCTTTTGGCATAATAATATCTCTTTAAATGTAGTAATTTTTTAAACTAATAAAAACTGATTAAGGTTTTCCCCAGATGTGTTCATTTACTGCGGGTTTGTGTTCTTTCGATGGTTCTTTTAATTCTTCTTTCTCTGAAAGAGACTCAGTATCTTCTGATGATTGTTTATTTATATCCGGCGCATCAAATTGATCATTATCGGGTATTTCCGAACTTAACTCTGTATTTGAATCCAGATCTAAACTTTGTATCACCTTAGATTTCTGAGTCTGTTGCTTCATGGTTCTTTTTTTCTTGTTTTTTGATCGGGTTTTCTTTTTTGGACGTGCACGTTCCGGCATAAGTGGAGCTTCTTTATCAGCCGCAAATCCTTCTATTTGTTCTCGTTTTACCCGGACGTCATTTCGTTTTTCTATCACGCCAAAATGTTGATATTCGTGATGGGAGATTAATGAAATCGCGGTTCCAGTTTCTCCAGCACGACCAGTACGACCAATGCGATGAATATAGTCATTCGGTGAACGAGGTAAATCATAATTTATCACGCAAGGAAGTTGTTCGATATCAATACCGCGAGCCGCGACATCGGTTGCGATTAGAATGCGTATTTTTCCCGCTTTAAAATCACGTAATGCAGCTGCTCTTTTAGGTTGTTCTTGATTGCCGTGCATGGCGTTTGCTTTCACACCACGTTTTTCAAGCTTAGTAACAAGATTATCGCAGGTGCGTTTTGCGCTGCAAAAAATCAAAGCCTGTTTCCAATCATTTTCTTTAAGCAAATACGCGAGCAGATCATTTTTCTTATCATGATTGACGGTGATTGCTCGTTGATCAATTTTCACGTCTTCCAGCGTTTCGTCCACATTGATAATGGTTGGCTCATTCATTACTTCTCGAACCAGTCTTCGAATACTTTCAGGAAAGGTTGCAGTGAACATCAGGTTTTGACGTTTGTTAGGAAGCAGCTTCAGGATGCGGTTAATTTCATCCTCAAAATCGCCTTTCATTAAGCGATCAACTTCATCGATGACTAGGGTTTTGACTTGATTAAATTTGATCGCATTTTGATCTACCAGATCCAATAAGCGTCCTGGCGTTGAAACTAAAATATCTGTACCACCGCGTAGCGCCATCATTTGAGGATTAATTTTGACGCCACCATAAACACTAAGACAACGAAGAGGAGGATTTATATTTTCAGCAATTTGTTCAAACACTTCGCGTACTTGAATGGCAAGTTCGCGTGTGGGAACTAAAACCAGGACTTGCACACAGTTGCTATTGGCTCTTTTTGTTCCATCGTAACGGCTGTAAGTGTCTTTTTGACCGTAAACATTTAAGCTGCTCAGGTTTTCTAATAGCGGTAAGACAAAGGCCGCTGTTTTTCCAGAGCCTGTTTCAGCACGAGCCAATACATCCTTTCCTTGAATCACGGCGGGAATGGCCTCAAGTTGAATATCAGTTGCCGATGTATACCCCGCTTTCTCAATTGCAGTCAGAATAACAGAAGAAAATGAGAAGGTAGTGAAATTGGGTCTTATAGGATTGGGAGGATGTTTTTTCATAGACGTATTAATGATAAATAAGGACATGGCATTCTAACTTAAATCTTTTTTTAAAGTAGAAATTTGATTTCGAGTTGATTTGAAAAATACATAACCATACAAAATTAAAGGATTAGTTCAGGCTGCCGAATAATATTTAGAAGACGGAGGTGATTGTCCTGTGGAGACACAATTAGACCAAAAACAAAAGAATATAGAACCAGATGATTTAATCGTCTCAAAGACGGATCTCGAAGGGAAAATCACTTACTGCAATTCGGAATTTATGATCTATACCGGGCAAAATCTTGAGGATTTAATCGGTGAAAAGCATACCGTGATTACCCATTCAGACATGCCTCAGTCTATTTTTCGTTATATGTGGAAAGAGTTGGAAGCGTATAACGAAGTTTGTGTTGTAGTTAAAAATAGAAGTAAAGACGATGCGTATTTCTGGACCTTCATGACAGCAACCCCAACCTTTGGAACTGACAACCAACTGATTAGTCATTTCTTTGTGCAACGGAGTGTATCAATAGAAACAATTGCTTATTTTGAAGCACTATATCAACAGATGAGAGCGATCGAATTAGAATCCGAGTCTGATGAACAGGGAATGGATGCGTCTTTCGAAATTATGAATAATGTAGCGGTTAAGCAGGGACATAATGAATTTTTCTATTCCTATTACGCTTAAAAATGTGCTACTGGTCAATATTATATTGCTGCTTTTTGTCAGTATTTTTGCCATTGGCCACTATCAGGCCAGTACCTGGTTATTGTTAGCACCTCTAATTGCCTGCGGACTTCTTCTTATGGTAAGAGCAGAGTCTGTTAGTCGATCCGATGATACTATGGACAAAATTCAGACATTACTGGATGAAGCCTGTAATGGTAATTTAGATCATCGAATCCTTGATGTTCCATGGGAACATCCACTAAACGGTGTTGTTACTGATCTTAATGAACTTCTCGATCAATTCGAGGTATACAACCTTGAAGTTGATAGTGTTTTTAGACTAGCGCGTTATGGAAAATTCTATCGACGAACTATGGCCAGAGGAATGCGTGGTAGATTCAAAATAGGCTTGGAGCGGATCGATAACTCATTAGAAATCATGAAACAAGGTCATTTGCAGCGTCAGCTGGATACGATGTTTGCGAGTCTTGGACAGCTTAAAACGAGTAATCTGTTACAAAATTTGAGTAATAATCAAAACGATCTGGACTCTATTATGTGTGAGATGAGTCAAATTGAAAAGAACTCTAAAGCTACTGCAGAGTCCTCTTTAAGCAATCAAGTTTTGGTACAGTCTGTTGTTGATCATTTAACAACGATGATTGATCATTCCTCCTCGATGCGTAATGATTCAAAAGAACTTTCTACCAGTAGTCAGGGAATTTCTGAAATGGCGAACATGATTACCAGTGTTGCGGAACAAACGAATTTACTCGCACTGAACGCTGCGATAGAAGCGGCACGTGCGGGTGAGCATGGTCGAGGTTTTGCAGTCGTTGCAGATGAAGTTAAAAATCTTGCAGAAAGTACCAAGCAGGCGGCGAAGAAGATTGTAGAGACCACAAAGATATTTACTGAGGCTGGCGCTAGTATGATCAGCAGTACAGAGAACATGGCGACTGCAGGTGAACAATCGAAAGCGATTATTTCTGATTTTGAATCCAGTTTTGCTGAATCTGCAAAAACATCGCAGGAAACTTATGAGAATGTCGCTTCAGTCAAGATCATTTGTGATGCTGCTTTGATTAAAGTTGATCATATTATCTATATGCAAAAAGCTTATCGTGCTGTTGAAACTTGTAAAACTGAAAACTCGAGTGAAGTGACGGTTATGTCTGAGGCTTCCGAGTGTATGTTTGGACAATGGTACTACGGTGGTGAAGGTCAAGATGTTTATAGTCATTTACCAACTTTTTCAAGTATTGATGCTCCGCACCAGGGCATTCATGACAATATTCATAATGTAGTCAGCGCTATTAATAATTTAGATTGGCAGCAGTCCGATGATTCGCGCCAGTCAATCTTGACTAACTTTATACAAGCTGAAGAATATAGTGGTCAGCTAATGAATCTGATTGACCAACTCGCTCAAGAAAAGAATAAATTTGAATCATCCAATAATGATGAGTTAGGAGAAGTTGAGCTTTTTTAAGCAATCTTTCTGGTAGAGTTCTAGTCACCAGTATTTTGGATGGTAGATTGTAATTTGAGCTGATTCATTTTTACTGTTTTTACAGCTTGTTTTGAGGTTTGTAGAATCTCAATAGTGTAATTGCCAATACGTAGACTGGTACCTGTAGCGGGTATGTTTTCCAGCGTTTCAATAATCAAACCATTAAGTGTTTTGGGGCCGTCCAAACTTAAATCCCACTTCAGAGATTTGTTAATGTCCCGAATATTAGCACTTGCATCAATCATGTAGCTTCCATCATCTTGCTCATGAATATCTTTGCTGTATCCAGGATCGGTAGTAAATTCCCCAACAATCTCTTCGAGGATATCTTCTAAAGTGACTAAGCCTTCTAAATCGCCATATTCATCAACAACAAGCCCTAAACGACACTTTTCGCGCTGAAAATTGCCGAGTTGGGTATGTAGTGGTGTACCGATGGGAACAAAGTAAGGGGCAAGGGCTGTATCTTGTATGACCTCTGCGGATAAGTTTTCTGAATCTTCGAGTAAATCGGGGATCTTACGAATGTGTATAATGCCGACAATCTGGTTTAGATTACCGAAATAAATAGGAATACGGGTGTGGCGACAATTTCGTAATTGTTCTTCAAGTTCTGATACGTCGGTATCGAGATCAATGCCAGTCACTTCATTTCGAGGGATCATAATGTCTTCAACGGTGACGTTTTCTAGATCAAGTATTCCAAACAACATTTGTTGATGGCGTTTGGGGATCATTGTTCCTGCTTCTTGTACAACAGTACGGAGTTCCTCACGGCTGAGAGCCATTTCACCACTATCAGTTTTGGGTGAAATGTGGAGTAATCCAAGCACACCATTTGCGATCAAATTAACCAACCAAACGAAAGGATACAAAATAACTAAAAGCGGTTTGAGGATGATCGAAACCGGAAAAGCAATAAGCTCTGGTTTTAGAGCAGCCATTGTTTTTGGAGTAACTTCCGCAAAGATCAAAACGATCAATGTTAATACTGCCGCTGCGATAGGAATGCCGACCTCTCCATATAGGCGAATTGCAATAATGGTTGCGATTGATGAAGCGAGAATATTAACAAAGTTATTACCGAGCAAAATAAGGCCAATCAGTCGATCTGGTTTTTCGAGTAAAGAATTGGCCCGGATTGCACCTTTATGATTTTGTTCGCAAAGGTGTTTTAGCCGATAGCGATTCAAAGCCATCATGGCGGTTTCTGAGCTGGAGAAAAAAGCCGAAAGTAAGATGAGTAAAGCAAGGGCTATAAATAACAACCCTATAGGAATATCGTCCAATTATTATTGATCCTTGTGATTAATTAGAAGCTATTGTTGGGTGTGAATTACACCTAAGTCAAGTGACTTATGCACTCTATATATTGTTTTATAATTTATGCAAAATTAGTTCCAATACGGCTTTGCTACCAAAGTAGGCGAGTATTAAGGCAATCATACCGGCAATGGTGAAGCGGATAGCCGTTCTACCTCGCCAACCGAAACGTGTTCTGCCCCAGAGTAAAATAGCAAAGGTAATCCAGGCACAGATCGACAGAACTGTTTTATGAATCAGGTGTTGGCCAAAAATATCTTCTACAAAAGGAAAGCCGGTGATAAATGAGATCGTTAGTAGTATGAAGCCCAGCCAAATGAATTGAAATAATAGCGATTCCATCGTTTGTAACGAAGGCAGAATACGCATGATGGGGATGGGGTGCCTATTCTTAAGGCGGGCATCAGCAACTGCCAACATTAATGCTTGTAATGCTGCAATACTCAACAGGCTATAGGCTAAGATCGAGAACAGAATATGTAACTGCAAACCTTTGGGTAATTCTGATGTGAATACATTTTGGGCAGGTAACAATTGATTCATACCCAAGGAGATAGCTGCGATAGGAAAAAAGATGATCGCTAGACTCTCCATGGGTTGCTTAAGTGAGCCAATTAGTAATATTGCAGCTGTTAACCAAGCGACAATGGATGACGCATTTGTAAAACTTAAGTTGATGCCTTTATCTGAGATCATCACATCGTGAAGTATAAAGGCATGCAAAATTAACCCAGCAAAGCCAAATAACATCGCAACATTTCGATCACTCTTCTTGATAGTTATTTTACTAAACAACTTCCTGCCGATTAGTAGCGAAGAAGCCAGGTAAAATATGATCGCTGAAAAGGTCATTATTTGTATTCCTGTCATGTTAAAGATGATGACATAATCGAGAGACAATGAGAAACTGATTTTTCTTTTTGATTATAAGTATGGCTTAGTGTTTTGCCGACTATGAGAACTATTATTTCAGCTGTCATTTTATTCATTGTCTTATTGGTTTTAGCCGATTATCAAGGATGGTTGGGAGTGCGTAGTAGTACAGAACAGGATTATTTCGGTGTACGTTTTGCAGCAGAGGATGAGGAAAGCGGTAAGAAAATCATCGATTTTTTTATCAACTGTACACGTAAGGGGAGTCGCAATGCGTGTTCTATTCAGCAAGGTCAAAACAAACCCACAAGAGAAGCTAAGTTTGGAGTTATAAAGTTGGTTAAAAAAACCTGGTTATTTAACAAAGGTGGATCAGTAATCGGTGAAGATGAGGTGGATGTGCATTTGATGTTTATTCATCAGGATTATGATCGGCGAACCAATACCTATTCTATGAAGCAATTACTCTCCATGCAGAGTGACGTTGTTACAGTGAAACTCACAAGGAGTTTAAAATGAGTGATGCCCTAAATTATTTACTTGCGGCTCGTCCAGAAGCGATGAGTGCCTACTTTAAATTTGTTAAACAGGCTGGAGAGCATTTAGATCCAAAAACACGTTCTCTAATCTCGGTGATAACAAAAGTTGCAGGTCAAACGGAAAAAGGTTTCCGGCAATATTTGACTCGAGCACTACGGGATGGTGCAACAGCAGATGAGATTTTAGATGCCTTATTAATGGCTTTTCCCATATTAGGATTAAGTAAAACCATTTGGGCGATAGAGCAGCTTCAGGAAATGGATCTTCCAGAGTTTGATATTGAGGCGTTAGGCAACAAAGTGACGCCTAAGTGGCATGATGTTATTAAAATGATTGAGATCCCAGAAGGTACAACACATCATTCTTGTGGTGATCGTGATTTATTTATTTATAAGGACAATGAGAAAATTAATGTCTATGATAGTCGCTGTCCTCATCAGGTTACAAACATTCCAGCAGAAGGAATCGATGGCAGAAAACTTGCTTGTCCTAAGCATGGGTGGTGTTTTGACTTAAGCAATGGCGAATGCATAGAAAAGGGAAACCTTCCACTTAATAGTTTTGAGTGGCAGCAAGAAGATGAAATGTTACAAGTATGGTGGTAGCTCATTAATCAGACGTCTCTAAATATTTGATGTACTGACAAGTATTCAAATAGGTTTTCATAAAAGGTCAGGTTTACCTTATAGGCAAACGATCCGGGTGCTATAAAGGTAAATGCTTTGATTTATAATATGTTAATGCAAGATACTGCGATGGAGCAACTTAACGGGAATTCAACCATGTCACAGAATAATCAACGGCAATAAGAGGGTACTAAAGTTTTTGATTGACGAGTCGATGACTTGATCACTGCTAGTATTAAAATGGATTTAATACGAGTAAGAGAGGAGTATACTTTAGACATGGATGTCAAAAATAAATCAGAAATAGATGGTAACAATGCACATTTAAATGTAGTTTCATTTGATATTGATAGTATTACCGATAGTGAGCCACAGAAAGTTAAACTTAACAATGTAGTAAATAATTCTTCCGGAAATAATATTCCAGTTGATCTTGATCAGTTAATTATTGATAAAAATGGGTATGTACAGACAGTGAAAAGAGAATTACGCATCAGTGTTGATCATAATAATGGTGATACGATCGTTTCAGTTATAGATGATCAAAACCCTCGTGTTGTCAGGCAAATACCACAGAACGAGATTTTTGCTGTAGAGCGTCTCATAACTGCACCTGCAGGAATGTTATTTCGTGCGGAGACTTGAGTTATAAAAATTTTGACTTAGGCAGAGCTTATTATAGTCGAGAATATGAATCGAAAGGTACAACACGATATTATCAAGAAGACTAAAGGTATTAAATTACGCTAAAGAAAGTAGCAATATTGCAAAAACCTGACGTTATTTTGAAATTTGTTGAGAAACGTTTTATACATAGAAACAAGCATATAAAACGCACGAAGGAAAAGCATTAATTAACAATAAGCCCTGATCTTGAAATCATAAACTTTGATTGCCTAAAGCAATCGCAATGTCAATACTTTCAGTTGAGCAGAAATTGGAATATGCCAAATTGATGATGAACGAAGGGTATAACAACCCAATTACTAAGGCTGATGCCTCTCGATGATTTCAACACATAACAAGTAACTATGGTGTCAAATCCAAGTTAATTGGCAAAATCAGGGTTCCAAAACGCGCGCTGCTTAGAACACCTCCCTCAGGGTCAGATACTGTCTTAAAGATCAAGTCTAAATGCCATTAATTTGATAATGAACATCAAAGGGTTTACCTGAATTCAACACCCCATAAGCCAACACCAACAGCTTTCTCATCACCGCGACCAAAGCGACCTTTTTCGGTTTTCCTTTCGCCAATAACCGTTCGTATAATGCCGCCATCATCGGGTTAAATCGCACGGCGACTAATGCTGGCATATAAAGCGATTTGCGTAATTTCTTATGGCCTAATTTAGATAAAGAGGATTTATTGATACTGGAACCAGACTGACTTATTTTAGGTGTGAGACCGGCATAACTCGCCACTTGTTTTGCGCTATTGAAAAATGCTATATCACCCAAAAAAGCCAGAATGCTCCATGCAGCTCGGTCACCAATGCCCTGAATACTCGTGAGTAAAGCGACTTGCTTACTGAGTTCATCATTGCCATTAATAATTTTTGTAATGATGGTTTTGGTGGTTTTAATTTCTGCTTTAATAAACGTGATGAAGCGATTGATTGAGCGTGTCGTTTGTTGATTTCGGCTGGCTTGTAATCGATTATTTTCTTGTGTCTTTGTTTTTTCTAATTGCCCTAACCGTATCACCAACCGTTGTAAAGCATGATAGTCTGGGCTTTTAGGTGAATAAAATAATTGTTCATTATCAGATGTTGAAACAATATGCTCACAGTAGCGTGATATCAGTTGTGCATCGGCTTTATCTGTTTTGTTTCTCCTTAATTCCATCTTGGAAAATGCGTGGGTGGCAATCGGATTGACCACGATGACTTTTAGACCCTGCTGCGCTAAAAAAGTTGCCAGGTCAAAGCTATAAACACCGGCGGCTTCCAGACAAATGACAGGCTCATCCTGGTGTGTTTTTAAGTTTTTCAGCAAAGCGTTAAATCCCTGCTTATCATTAGCAAACTGTGCATTGACATAATGGCCTTTCAATAAATACGCAACATTAAAAGTCAGTTTGGAAATATCAACCCCGACAAATAACATACTCTCCACCTTTTCGATAAGTTATACTTGAGCTGGATAAATAACGTCATCGCATTCTTGTACTATTCGTGCTATCGCAGTGAAGCCGATGCACAAGATACTGTTCGCATTTAAAGAAGTTATTAAAGAAGTTATTAAAGAAGTTATTAAAGAAGTTATTAAAGAAGTTATTAAAGAAGTTATTAAAGAAGTTATTAAAGAAGTTATTAAAGAAGTTATTAAAGAAGTTATTAAAGAAGTTATTAAAGAAGTTATTAAATGTAGAAATTCAGATTTGATCTGACAGTTACCCAATTATCAGTAACCGACTGTCAGGTTAAGTTTAATTCACAAACTTTTCCTTCCAGATAGCTTGTCCGTCGATGAGTGTTTCCATCGGCGTCCTCCCGCAGCACATTTTGCCTTGGTGAGTTCGTTGAGTATTGTATTTGAGCAACCATTCGTCAAGGTCGAGTTGCAGTTCATCAATCGATTGGTAAATTTTCTTACGCAAAGCGACTTGATAAAACTCATTGAGGATCGTCTTATGGAATCGCTCACAAATACCATTCGTCTGAGGTGATTTGACCTTGGTTTTGGTGTGTTCGATATTGTTCAACGCCATATAAAGCTGATAATCATGCTGGTCAGCTCGCCCACAATACTCCGTCCCTCTATCTGTCAAAATGCGCAACATAGGCAAACGTTGTTCTTCGTAGAATGGGAGGACGCGGTCATTGAGCATGTCAGCTGCCGTAATCGGTGTTTTAGTCGGGTACAGTTTCGCGTGAGCGACCTTGCTGTAAGTATCAACAAACGTTTGTTGATAAACCCGACCAATGCCTTTGAAAGTACCGACATAGTAAGTATCTTGCGAGCCAAGATAACCAGGGTGTGCCGTCTCTATCTCGCCACAAGCCTCATCGTCGTCTTTTTTGCGTTCCATCGCCGCGACTTGAGACTCAGTGAGGATCAAGCCTTCACCAGCTACCTTATCAGACAATGCCTTCAGGCGATCTTTAAAGCAAGCAAGACCATGACGAAGCCAGATACAACGAACGCCACTGGGTGAGACAAATGTTCCCCGTTTGCGCAGCTCGTTACTGGTGCGCGTTTGACCATGTGCGGGCTCTTCCAGTGCATACTCGAGCACAACGGTTTCAATAGCCGGGTCGATTCTGTTTTTAAGATTTGGGGTACGCCGATTACGATCAAACAAGGCTTCTACACCGCCTTCATCAGCCGCTTCTTTGTAGCGATAAAATGTATCTCTGGACAAACCCATCATCTTGCAGGCTTTTGAGACATTGCCGAGTTCTTCAGCGAGATTGAGTAGACCAACTTTATGTTTTATAACTTTGTCATTAGTATGAATCATGAGAGTTACCTCTTTGTGTTTTGATGTTTACGTTGCAGTTACATCAAAGCGGGTAACTCTCACTAAATCAAGCGTCGCTACGCTCCGCTTGATTTAGTGATGTGTCAGATTGGGTCTAAACTTCTACAGATAAGGAGGGATTTCAAGCGCCTCTTTTGCTTCAAGCATTTTGATAATTTCATGACGTCCTAATTTTCTTGCAATGCCAAGTGCTGTAAATGTAATTCCATCAGATTCAAAAATATCGTTCATACTAACTTTTTTGTCTAATAAGCCCCTAACAACATTTTTCAAATTAAAGGTAACTGCGAACATTAAAATAGTTTGTCCGACTGTATTTTTACAATTGATGCCAACATTTTTTTCCACCAGCTTTAGTGCCACCGTTTCTTGATCATAACGGCAGGCATACATCAGTGTTGTTAAACCTTCCTTATCCTGAGCATTAAGGTTGGCTTCTTTTTCCACCAGCTTCAGCGCCACCGCTTTTTGATCACTAACGCAGGCCAACATCAATGATGTCCAGCCTTCCTTACTCTGCGCATTAAGGTTGGCTTCTTTTTCCACCAGCGTTAATGCCACCGTTTCTTGATCATAACCGCAGGCAAACATCAGTGCTGTCCAGCCATCCTTTTTCTGCGCATTAAGTTTGGCTTCTTTTTCCACCAGCCTCAGTGCTACCGTTTTTTGATCATAACGGCAGGCCAACATCAGTGCCGTCCAGCCATCCTTATCCTGTGCACCAAGGTTGGCTTCTTTTTCCACCAGCTTCAGCGCTACCGTTTTTTGATCATAACGGCAGGCCAACATCAGTGCCGTCCAGCCATCCTTCTCCTGCGCATCAAGGTTGGCTTCTTTTTCCACTAGCCTCAGTGCTACCGTTTCTTGAGCATGACGGCAGGCAAACATCAGTGCTGTCAAACCATCCTTATTCTGCGCATCAAGTTTGGTTTCTTTTTCCACTAGTCTCAGTGCTACCGTTTCTTGATCATGACGGCAGGCAAACATCAGTGCTGTCCATTTATTATTATTTGAGACAGCATGAAGATCAGCACCCAGATCTATTAAATAATTGGCTATTGTTGAATTCTTGGCCACTAGAGATAGCATTAGTGCTGTATAATCTCGGCCTTGAGCACTGTCCCACAGTTCCAACAGAGTAATTAATGATCTCAGAACGGCTTCCTTTTCTTTCCCCCGCAAACCAAAATACTGTATTGATAACCAAATATCTCGCGCTTCGATTTGCCCTTCTGGTGGGTGATATAAATCTTCTCCATCGAGCCTGTTCAAAAATTTATCTGCAAGCTCATTTTGTTCTTTGTTTTTTACTATCAGATATAACTCAAAACAGGTAGTGGATGTGGCCCATTTGTATGCGCTACTTGTAGCAAACTTCTTCGGAGATAGAAACTGATTGAGTAGAGACCAATATTCCTTGATGTCAGCATCTTCTTGATCATCATTGGAGAGATTACGGGCCAGACGGGTTGTGAAAGCGATAAACTGACTGTAACGCTTGTCTGTAAAATCGCTGGAGTTTGCTGCTATGAGCGCAGGCAACCTATCTTCAAAATCAGGAAGACCATTCTCAATTTCTTTCAGAAGTAATAAGAAGTGTGTTTCACCGAGAATGTCCGGTTCAAAGGCCTTAAGACTGTTTTTGTCATGGCCAGACACCACCGCATTACACAGGGACTTAAAATCTTTATACCCCTCTCTATCAATAACGCGTCTCTGTTTTTTGGGTACGGCCTCCCTGAGTGTTTTAAAATCAATGCCGCGCCGTGCAGTTGCGGCTGCGATGAAGCAGGCTGCCCACACGCCCCTGTCAGATCCTTTCATCAGCCATGTTAGCCGGGTCTTGCCTTGTAGATAGTGTTCTATCAAGGCGCGGCGGTTGAGCGTTAAATAAGCTTCTGAGTTTTCACCCTCTTTCCTATCATGCCTTATTGCATCTCCAACCAACGCTGCAAAAAGGGGTTGCAGTGCACCTTTCGTTTCTTTGAGATAGTTAAGACCATTCTGTATAACTGGCTCGTCTATTTTTCCAAATGGATCATCGTCTTCCCTATAGGCGACAGCGCATATAATTTTTGCTAGAAATGTTGCGTCAGCTTCCTCTACCTGAAGTTTCAGGGGCGTATTTTTGAAGAAAATTCGCTCCTCCATGGAGGCAAAATCTTCAGCCTTTTTGCCTTCAAATCCCCAACGTGGATCTTTGAGAAGGTCGGCCATGCTATCGGGTGTTGCATGGTCAAGCAGAAGCAGTCGAACCGGATAGTCAAAATTCGTATTCTCCGCTCTGGCAATAATGTCAGAAATGACCTTGTCATAGCCGTAGATATAATCAATCGAAATCAGTGTTGGACATTCCGGTGACCAGTTGGCCCAATTAATCGTTGTGTTTGAATTAATATCAATGGCGACCCAGTCATGATAGATAGCACGGTTTGCCCAATGGGTTAGCAGGCGTGTTTTCCCTGCACCAGAAGGCCCAACCATGGCCCAGAGCTTAAAATCACCAGGATTATCCACATCATAGTCGGCGAACGCATCTAGCTCTGTGATTTCGTCATCACGACCAACAAAGGGGATAAATGTTTCATTGCGAGGGCTGAGCCAATTGTCTTCTGAAGTGACTGTTGTATATCGTTCGGTTTTAGTAGATAGTTTTTTAGGTTGAGGCTTCGTTGAACCGATATGAAATTGATTGTCGAGTGCCGGAGTTGCAACACCATTTTCGAGAGGCTTTTCTACTATTTCTTCAGTGACATTCTGATCTTTCTTTACGTATTTTTTTAAATTCTTAATATACTTCTCAAGCGTTTCCCTTTCCTCAAACATACGTAGCGGTAAATGACGCTCGTAGCAAAACTCTAGAAATTGCAGCAAATAATGAGTAACGGAAATATTTTCTTGTACAGCTGCTAGAGCTTGAAAAATAAGTTTTGGAGAGTTGACTGATACAGATGTTGCCAGAGCAAAATCCTGTATGTACCTATATTTTTTAGGCTTGCGCCCTGGCTTCCCTAGTAGTTCAGATAATTTGGTTTCTAAATTACTTCTTGTTGGCATACCTGCGTTGCTATCCAATTCAGTACCGGGAGGCGCAATAAACGTAGCAAAATCTCGCAAATGAAACCCTTCGAACACTTTTACGATTTTGGTTTCTGATTTTTCAGGCATTTCGATGGTTACTTCTAGCTTCGCTAGAGTTAACCCCGCTGCCTCGACTGACAATTCTTTGCAGTACTTCTCAATTATTAATTTTCGACCGCGATTATTCATCGCTTCAAATATTTCTTCCAGTAGTATTTCTGGAGCAGGTTTTAGGTGTGTTTCTAACATGCCTTATGAATATGAGAAATCTTTTACGTATGTAATTCTGGTGATAATAGCATGTCAAAGACACGATGCATTAGATAAGGAAGAATAGCATTCTATGAAATCGCTATTGTCTCTGATAATTTTTAATTTCGGATAGTTGGGTAGACGTAGCTTTTATCAGTAAGGTCCATTTAAGCGTTTGAACCTAGCCTCCAGTACCGCTTCTTGTTCTTGATATTTAGCAAGTAATTCCTCGGCAAATTCTTCACTATAATAATCAGCGACTGTGGACATTACCATATCATTGAAAATCCCAGTCTTGGTTTTATCATCCATCACACTCATTAGTCGCTTGAACATTTCGGCATACGAATTTGGTACATCAGGAATTGTGATGTTTTTAGTAGTCTTGTAGGACTTTTCTTTTTTCGTCATCCGTGACGCTCACTTTCATAAATCTTTATCTGACACTATTGCTGCTAAATATCCTTAGCAGTGTTGATATTTTTATGTCAACAAAAAAATGGTTGTGTTTTCCGCTATCCGAAAAAAATAGCCAATCCGAAAAAAATAGCCAATCCGAAAAATAAAAAGCCAATCCGAAAAATAAAAAGTCGATCCGAAAAATAAAAAGTCGATCCGAAACCTTTCCGAAAGCTAAGTAATGTCTTTCCGAAAAACAGATAGGCATTGTTTAGTACATCGAAGTCACACATGAATGTACTGAAAACAAAATGAAAAAATTTCTCATCATAATCAGCCTTTTGATCTCCCTTATCGGGATCGTCATCTCTTTTTTTCTGGGTGATCTTTTATTTTCGATCTCTTTCATCTGGGCTTTGAATAATAGCGTCATCAATTTCTTAGAACAACTGAATAAATAAAACTGAGGACAACGAAGATGAATAAACATGATTTAAACCGTCAGCATTCCTTAAATGAAATAGTGGATGCAATTGAGTGTCACGATGTGAATTACACCGTGGAGCAGATTGACGATTATTTTCTTTGCTCTGCGGATTTTTGGGAGAGCTTAACCCCGGTAGCTAAGGCCGAGCTGATAGAGCGCTACCCCCACCTTCGTCATGATTTCCCCGAAGAATAATACGCCTGTTTTTTTAACTATCTATGGTGGTTTCAACAATGACTAAAGAGATAAAACAGTTACACAATAAAAGGAGTTCACAATGAACAAAAGTACAAATCCGGGTTCATCACAGAACGAGCATTTTAAACTGCGACGGGACAAGAAAAAGAGCATGGGATTTGCGTATATTTTACTCACCATTTTAGGTGTGTTCTCTCCGCTTATGTTGGGTATTTCGCTCAGTATTCTTAGCCCCGAAACCGGCCCGCTTGCCAACTTTAAAATCCTGCTTGTTACTTGCAGTGCGGGCCTTGTGACCTACGGCGTGAATCGTTTAGGCATTGAGCGTGGTGCGCCAGCGGCGGCAATTGGTTATCACTGGACAGGGATTATCAGTGTCATTGCCATCTTACTTGCGGGTAGTGGTATGTTCATCGGTGCCCATTCCGGCTTAATCTATAAATCCGTCGAAGAGCGCGTCTTGATAGACAATGGTGCCGCCCTCAATGCCTATATCCGCCAGATTGATCAATCCACATTGATTATAAAACGGGCTGATCCGGCACTACGGCTAGTGGCCGATGATCTGGCAAGCTACACCCTGTGTGAACAAAGACGTTCTTGTCTTAGCCAGAATGGTCAAGGCGGTTTTGGCCCGGTGGCGCTTGAGACCAAAAAACGCTCCACCCGCGCAGACGGGATTGCCAATGCCTTTGAGAAAGGCGATGTTGAGTATAAGCGCCTCTTAAAAGACATTAATCGTCTCAATCGTCGCTATCAGGAAAAGCTGACGGAAACCGATAAAAGTCTGGCAGAAAGACGCGCGACGCTACAAGGTATCCATAACGAAATCACCCAAGCAACTATGGCCTTGTCGGAAGCGGTGCCGGTGTCTTTATTTCGCACCTACACGCAAGAGTTATTGGCCGGCGTCAACATTCCCCGTCAGCGAATTGGTACGGATAACCTTAATGCCATCCTGCGTCAACACGGCGAGACGCTTTCCAACATCTTAGATGAGATTGAGGAGAATACAGCCGTGGCACCGGCTTTCCCAACCCCACCAGGCATGTTGGATACCCTCTACTATATTACCGACTTCTTCGCCTTTGCAGCGGTGATATTTATCGCAGAATTAATACTGCCCATCACCCTCTGGGCGCTGAGCTATCAAAGCAAAGAATGGGATGTTCAACAGCGCTTAGATGCACGGCGCCGGGAAGAAGAAGTGCGTCATTCCAACAAACGTGGCAGACGTTCCCGTCAACGCGCGCTTCCGCAGTCAAAGGGGCAAGCATAATGGCACCGCAACGACCCTCGCCACAAGCGCCACCATCCCGTCAATGGTGGCCCGCCATCTTACGCGGGACAGCACTGACGCTGGGCACAGGCTTGGTCATCGTCTTCCTCGCCAGCCTCGTGTTCTGGGATGCGAACTTCTATGTTGCCCGAGACCGATGGGAGCACTTCAAGCTAGCCTTGTTGGGTGAATGGCACAACACTGGTTGGTGTCCTTCTGGTCAAAACATACCAGGCTGCATGCCCAAAGCAGATTTGGAAGCGGCGTTTTCCAAGGTCGACAACCTGCACTTTTTTAAATTGATGCCGGTTGAGGGCACGAGCTTAACCGTCACCACCGGAGCCAACTTTGCCTCCGCGCAAGATGTGCTGGCAGGCAAAGCCGCCTCGCAATGGTGCTATATCGCCTACGGTGACAGTGCGGTTAAAACCCATCTCGATTTGGCTGAGCAATCGGGTACTGCCCCACCGCGCTACGCCACTTTATCGGACGTGAAACAAAAGGCATTGAGCAATACCGGCCTTGATGTCGCCGCGCTGCGTGTCATCGCCAAAACCCACTGCCAGTTTGGCGTCTTCAATCAACCCACAAGTAAAGGAGCATAACCATGTCATTTGAGACTTCAGCCTTACCCATTAGCGGCGGCGTCCTTGTTGCCGGATTTATTTATGCCGGTGCCAGTTTATTTATTTTAGGCCCACTGGTTGCGGAGCGCACTATCGAGGCGTCCGATTGGAGCCAGCAATGTCAGGCAGGTTTACAAGCCGAGATAGAGGCAACACGCACCCCTGAAAAAATCATTCCACAGATGGATTGTCGTTCAACCCTTGGCTCGTTTTTGCCCGAGTTGGCAAAAATCTGTGACCAATACGGTAATCCAGATTTTGGTGGTCCTGCAAGCAGCCTGTTACGGCAGCAAGAGAAAGTGAGACGAGCTGCTGAAGAAAAGCGCCTTGCACTTACCGCCTCGCAAAGTACGTCCCGTTGTGACTGTGCTGCGAATGTTGTTGCACAGGATAGAAACTGGGCAATCCATGCAGGGAGTTTGCGACTTATCTCGCCACCGCAAGTGACCCGCCTTTCCTCTGAACTATCCCGTGCGTTGCAGTCATCCCATTGTACAAGCAGGAGTCAATAATATGCATCTTGGACATTTATACATTCATAACGGCGCGGTGATCACACACCGCGATTCTTTCATGTTGGACAGCATTTCGGTGGTGAGTGTACGCCGCCCCTATCTCGGAGGTGCGTGGCTACTGAGCTTGTCTTTATTCGGATTTGGGATTGCCTTTTTCGATTTACTGTATGGCAGCGAAGTGTTTGTACTGACCGCGATCGGTTGTGCGTTGTTGTTGGTTGGCTCTTACATAGGACAGTTGAGTTTGTTATCACGGGACTTAAAAGGCACTGAGTTGTCCAGTGCGATTTGGGGTACACCATGGTCATTAGATCTCATGAGACGAAAGATAGTGAAAGCACGTCAAGAAGCCTTGGCAGGAGAAGATCATGAAAAATAATCATAGTAATGAATTAATAAAAAGTGCCACCGGCACGATTGTCAAAATCAATCTGCATTTTTTACAAGCGGTCGTATTCGGTTTGATTGCCTGGTGGTGCTACCCCGAGAGACCCTTTGATATTGGCTGGGGATTGGTGTCGTTCATTTGTGTCTTGGTGGTACTGGCAGCTATCGCGAGTGCCATCAGAGACATGAGCAAACTTTACCAACGTGACAATACCATCAAGGCGTATTTACAACAGGGTGCACAACCCAAAACCTCCACATTAGCCAATGATGATATTCAGAAAAAAGCGGGGATGCGGTAATGGATAAGTCAAACAAAAATCATTCTGAAGTGTGTGCTGATGATAAACCCCTATCAGAACACAAACTCCTTCTTGCTAACCCTGCATGGGAAGACGGCGACAAGAGTTGTTTAAATGACGATCTCTCTTTTGTGACGGATGCGATTTATTCCGCGTTGCTAGACCCTTCGCCGTATGACGGCAATCAATATTGGCGTGGTGAGCCGCGTACTCTTTTGGCTTTCCAGTTATTACAGCTTACGGATGTGGACAAATGAGCCCGTCAACCAAACGCATCCTTGGACTGACCTTTGATGGTGAGCCCATCTTCGCACCTAAACACGCTCATAGCCTGTTACTCAGTGCAGCCGGTGGCGGTAAGACCACCTGTGGCGCAATGCCCTGGTTGCAATCACTCATTGCCGATACGGATCGTACGATTCTCGTCACCGACAGCAAAGATTGTGAAATGGCGGCACAGGCTATTGCGATGTGCCTTGAGGCGGGACGCAAAGTCGCCTACGTCGATAGTTTTGCCAGGCTAGGTAAAGACAATCCTTATCGCATTTCACCGAATCCGTTTGGTGGTGTGGTCAGTGCGTATCAAAAGAATAATGGCGAGTTGTTGTTTGCCACCGAGAATGCCTGTCATGCTCTGATCGAAGAACCCTCTGATGATGCCAAAAATGAATATTGGCGTACTGAGCCTCGCGCCCTGATCGAATTTTGTTTGAACTCGTTGCTGGTGCGTAATATTCGGTTGGCCACACCGGGCGGTGTTTGGGCATTGCTGGCAAATCCTGAGATGCTACTTGAGGTTGCCGCTATCGAAGCGGAAGAAGGCGATGATGCCATGAAAGCACTCGCCAACCATGTGCTTGGTATGGCAAAAAACGAAGAGCACTACTCGCAACACCGTGCCGCTGCTACCAAAGCTTTACGTATCTATGCGTCAAATTCAGCCCTGCATCAATCCGGCGTCGGTGAAGTCATAACCCATGAGAAATTGATTGAGGAGAACTACGTCGTTTTCCTCGGTGGACCTGTTAAATACATGGAACGCCTTGGGGCTGATTATGCATTGCAACTGCAAAGCTTTATGGAGGTAGTGTTATCGGGTGAAAGTGGTCCCGTCAGTTTTATTCTGGATGAATTTACCAATGCGCCTTTAAAGGCATTGATCTCACAACTGACCACCATGCGCGGCTATGGTGGCACCTGCCACATGATAGCCCAATCCCGCTCAGAAATAGAACGCAAATACGGCAAAAAAGAAACCCTGACCATTGATGAAAACAGTGTCATTAAACAGTGGTTTGGTTTTTCATCGTTTGATGAAGCAGAAAAAGTCAGTCGTGCCATGGGTGAGACCTTGAGTGTCTCATCCAGCATTGGCGTGAACTCCGACAAGGTGGATTTTTCCGGGAACTACAGTACCGGAAAAGAGCGGCTTTACACGCCAGACATGTTGATGAGCCTGCCACCGGATGAACAAATTCTTTATGTGAAAGGTGTAGGGTTTATTCATTGTAAAGAAATCGTTCAGAACGAAATTGCACCGAGCTGTACTTACCTGACGGATAACCCCATGGAAGGGGAACGCTTGCTACCTAATCCGAAAGTGAGATTGCCCTTTCCCCATGAAAAAGATAAGGAGGGAAAATCATGAAACAAGTTCGATTTTTACGACCCAGTTATTTTATCTGGATATTGATCTTGTTGGGCTTATGGTTGTTCACAGTGACCGCAGGTTTACCCCATTTTCGCTGGTCTTATGACTGGCGCGATGATGGGCAAAGCTACGATCCACATGCGGAACGACATTACACGCGATGTACTTATCTCGGTCCTTATGGACAGTTCACCCTACATCCAATGAATGGGCACTGTGCGTTTATCCGCTTTGAAAAGAAAGCGGCTGGAGGTGCTTAATGCCCAGCCACCAGCCTTACCCAAGGCGTCTGTTTACGGTGTTTGAGACGGTGCTTTTGTATCAGCTCTTTTCGTGCCAGTGCCTTCAACCCAAACAGCACGGTCTCCATCGGGACAATGCTTTCTGCCATTTGTTGCTCACAATGTGCGCGATCTTGAAGTGTGAGGTCAAACGGTTTTACAGCGTACCAGAAGCCCTGATAGTCCATTGGCTCAAGCCACTGTTCAACGTCTTCTATGTCGTTAAATTGTTGCATCTTTCCACGCTAGCATTTTTGGAAGCATCACTTCAAGAAAAATCGTTATGGAGGGATTTAAGATGGGATCCAGTATTACCGAAGCATTAGAACGCACCTTTAATCTTGCTGCTTTGCGTCGTGAAGCGACCGCGTTACACACGACAACAGACTGGCAAGAACTTAAAGAGATCCGTTCTCGCTATGAACAGTAGACAGGCGTGATGAAGCAACGTCATGAGGAAGAGTATGGCACACGCGTCAACAACGTCGTGCGCCAACTGATGGATAAAGCAGCGGGTAAAAACCGTGACTTTACACATCGAGAGTTTGGGGCTGACAAGTTCGATAAAACAGCATTAACCCGTGAAGCTCATCGTCATGTCCAGTTTCAGAATCTGAAAGAAATGGATCAATTGGCAGACAACGAAATTCAAGAATTGGATGCACTGATTAAAAAAGCCCAACAACGGGACAGTTTACTCAACAAACCTACGCAGGATTTTAATCAGGCAACGGATCGGCGTGATAGCCAAGAGCGTCGTCTCAACACACCTCGGCATCGTCGCCGATAATTAGTTAATCAACATAGGAGAAAAGGTTATGAATCAACTCTACGACAATCAAGAACGAGATCGCGTTCTTAAAGCCCGTGAAAGTTTTTCTGGAAGATTACTCACCGACAGTCAGTTTGATGAGGCCATTGCTATTACCGGCATTATGGAGCGGGAGATCAAAAAAAGCGGTACCTTTAAGCTAAAGCTCGGTGATTATGCCCATGCCTACGCACGTACCGAAAAGTTTGATCACGTGAAAGCCGAAACCACTATTCGTGAGTTATTCACGGCACGTTGTGGGCAGACCATGAATCAGATGCGTGAAGGCATGATGGCGCGTGAAGCAAAACTGCTAGGGCGTGAAGGCAAATCGCCTGAACAGCAGCCCGTCAAACCTCAACTCTCTGATACAGAAAAGCAACGTGCTTCTCAAGCCGCTAAGGACGTCGGTCAAATGATCCAAGAAGGCAATAAGATGGCTTTTCACCGCGCTTATGCTCATCAAGCGATAACGTTAGCACAAGATTTTAAGATCACCGAAACGGGTGCGAAAACGCTAATGAAAGAGCAGTTCAAGCAAGTTGAAAACCGAGATCTCTATACGTGGGGTAAGGAGCAGGAAGAAAAATACTATCGTCCCCAAATCAAGGCAGAGCAGGAAGCGCGTGAAGCCAAACGAGATAAACATAATCCGGCTGAAATGAAACAGGCTCCGTCTCGTGCAAGATAAGGAGTAAATAAAGTCAGGCTTGATGTAGCGCGAAGATAATAATTTCATGATCAAAAACGCAATAATCTTACGCGCTATTTTCTTGCTGAAACTAGGAATATATGTCTATAGTGTTCTGCTTATGTTCTTGCATTGTGTGAGACAAAAAACGTAAGGAGAAACGCGAACGAAACGGAGACAAGAATGAAAGAACATGAGAGAGAAACACCCAACCCATCTCTGAGGCTTGATCCGGATAAATACCGCGCCCACCTGAAGGAGATGGAACTCAATACTGAGCAGGAAAATGAACTGTTACACATTCTCTGGAACATCATGACCGCGATGGTCGATATTGGTTTTGGTGACCATTCTGTCCAGACGGTGATGGACTCTTTGGTAAAAGATGCTTCCTCTGAGTCACCCGATACGCTACAAAAGAAGTGTAATCCCATCAAAGCTAATCAGACCGCGTTTGATAATATCGCAAATAAGGAGAGCCACTATGAATGATGAAGACAACCAACAACACGCCGTCATTTATTGCCGTGTTTCCAGTGCTCAGCAGAAAACGCGGGGCGATGGATTAAACTCCCAGAAAACACGCTGCCGTGAATACGCCAAATATAAGGGTTATACGGTAGAAAAAGTCTTTACCGATGATATGTCGGGAAGCGTGACCAAACGCCCAGGTATGCAAGCGATGTTGAGTCACTTGCGAAAATGCAAGCATCCGCGTGTGGTGCTCATTGATGATATTTCAAGGCTGGCACGGGGCATCGAAGCACATCTACAACTGCGAAGTGCCATTTCAAATACGGGTGCGACGCTAGAATCACCTTCGATTGAGTTTGGGGAAGACTCTGACTCTATCCTTGTTGAAAACATGCTCGCCAGTGTGTCACAACATCAACGACAAAAGAACTCAGAGCAGACGCTTAATCGTATGAAAGCACGATTGAGTAATGGTTACTGGGTTTTTCAAGCACCCATTGGTTACCGCTATGAAAAGGCAGGGCAGGGCAAAAAACTGGTACGGGATGAGCCTGTGGCCACCATCATACAAGAAGCTTTGGAAGGTTACGCCAATGGACGCTTTCAAATACAGGCAGAAGTGAAACGCTTTCTTGAAAGCTTTCCTGAATATCCCCGAGACAATCTGGGTGAAGTACGCAATCAACGGGTTACACAGTTACTGACACGTGTGATGTATGCAGGCTATGTCGAGAATGAGGATTGGTCTATCAGTTTGCGTAAAGGGCAGCATGACCCTCTGATTAGTTTTGAGACCTATCAGAAAAACCAAACACGGTTAAACAGTGCGGCGAGAGTGCCAGCCCGTAAAAACCTGAATGTGGATTTTCCACTACGCGGCTTTGTGACCTGCGGTGATTGCGATCACCCGCTGACCGCTTGCTGGTCAAAAGGAAAGAGCAAGAAATATCCTTATTATCTCTGTCATCACCGTGGCTGTGACAGCTACCGTAAGTCTATTCCTCGTGATGAGGTTGAAGGGGAGTTTGATGAATTGGTTAAAAGTTTACGACCGACTGAAAGTCTATTTGGGGTGGCGAAAGTAATCTTAAGTGATCTATGGGAGCACCGTCTTAAAAGCGTTGTTTCAAGAACACAGTCGATTAAAAAAGAACTCAAAAAAATTGAGAAACAAACAGAGCAGTTCCTTGACCGCATTGTGGATTCCAATAGCTCGACGGTAGTAACTGCCTATGAGGAACGCATTACTAGACTGGAGAAAAGAAAGATGGTTATCGAAGAAAAACTACAACATAGTGGCAAATCCAAACATACCTTTGACGAAATGTTCGAACACGCCATGCAATTCCTCTCAAACCCTTGGAAACTATGGGCTTCTGACCGTCTAGAACTCAAACATACGGTGCTAAAACTCGCCTTTGCAGACCGATTGGCGTATTACCGAAATAAGGGTTTTCGAACACCCGAAAACACCTTACCTTTCAAGGCTTTAAGGGGTTTTTGTGGGAGTGAAAACAAAGTGGCGCGCCCTGAAGGATTCGAACCTCCGACCACCTGGTTCGAAGCTCGACCTTCTATTGTAACCTATTGATATTATTAAACCTAAAAGACGGCGTTCGTTGCTGATTTTGTCGGACAAGGTACTACAAAGTTGTACTGTTGTTGGAAATCTGTCGGAAATAACTGTTTGTTTTTGTCACGTCTTATACCTATAGAAAAACTTTTAATTCCATGAAGGTTTTTAGTTTCATCTTCACCAGGTCCTGAAAGCGGTTACTTTTCATTCTGACCAGGGGGCCAGTACACCAGCAAACGGTTTTTACTTCAGTTAGATACTTATCGAATGACACAAAGCATGAGCCGCCGCAGCAATTGCTGGGATAATGCACCGATGAAACGCTTCTTCAGGAGTTACAAATCGGAGTGGATGCCAGAGTACGGCTATATCAACTTTGACCACGCACAAAAATATATTGCTGATTATATGAGTTACTACAACTAAGAACGAGGACACAGTTATAAGCAGTACTTGGCGCCTGCTTTAGCTGAGGTCGCATAAATCGGCGCAGCTTTGGGTACGGAAAAACTTGACTACTACAAAGCTGAATCAACCTAGAACATATATTTCTTACATGTTACAGGAGAAAACTTATGTCAGGTTACCTCTTTCATTTTATTGCGAAAAATAATTTCCAACTTCTCTTATACAAATTTTAGATTAAATACCCATTAGGAAAGAGCAATAGCTTACTGGTAATGGCTAAATTTTCCAGTAGACTCTATATAATATAAAAATCCATCATATGAACTCGCAAGCACGGATGATGTCCCCATTGAAGGACATAAACAAGAAATACCGGATGTAGTTGGGCGAACCATTATTTTCCAATCATTTTTATCAAACTCATAAAAAGCTATAGTTCCATCATAACTACCTGTAACTATAAATTTTCCGCACGATGATATCGAAACGCATTTGACAGAATGCTTGTGTGGTGTGGGTATGCACTTAGGATTAAGCTTGTTCCATATGCGTAAAACTCTGTCTCTACTAACTGTTGCAAATCTACCATCGGGAATTAAACAAACTCCATTAGCAATTTGATTATGAGCATTTTCGAGGTTAATTGTTTTATATGTTAGCCTAGTATCAATTATAGAAGCATCACCCGATGCGCTAACGCTAAAAATTATTTGATTATAATTAGCAATCCCTTTTACAGCCTGTTCATGAAGTTTATGGATCTTTCTTACAACTGGTATATTTTTATCTGTTAACCCCAGTTGTATACCTTCACCAGTATATGTACCTATCAAAAGATCATTATTTTCAAGAACGGTAGCGCAATTTAATGGAGAATGATGCTGATAAAGTATATCCCCTTTAAGATTGAATAATATTCCTAGTTGCCCTCCGAATACTAATTGATCTATCCAAACGACAATGAAATTGCAAAGGCTTTGTAATTCAGAAACGATCTTATTATCAACTTTAACTTGCCCCGAGTCTCCTACAGAATATACTTTATCTTTAAAAACTGTAATTGAATTTATTCCATTCGTATCTTTTACTTTTTGTAAATTCCATGTAGATAGGTTTGGATCAAAGGTTGCGTACGTAGATCCAAATGTAGACATAACAACGTTTCCATTATTATCAAAATCAGCGCTACGAGGCCAAATTAATGGAGGCATTATAGTACTACAACACTCCTGAATTCTGCCTTGTTCTTCTAGTCGCCAAAGTCGCAGACTTCGATCATAACTACTACTAAGCATTAATTTTTTTTTGTTATCTATTACTAAGCGTTTTATACCTGCACGATGAGATTTGAAATGATTTCTCTTATTCCCATAAATTGACACAATCTCTCCAAGATCATTACCAACAAAGACCCATCCATCATCGCAAACAGCAATTGTGTCAGTTTCGATACCATCTAGATCTACTGTTTTAAAAAGTGAACCATTATATGGGTTCCATTGTTTTACGGTACCATCATCGCTACTTGAAAAAAGATAATCACCATCTTTAGTCCAGCATACAGAGATTACATCGGACTCATGTCCATATATCCTGCGAACTAATTTTCCTTCAATGTTAAATATGCGGACAATATGATCTCGGCATGCGGTGGCGACGAAATGCCCAGATGGACAAATTGAAGCCATTTCAACATCATCAGTATGATCGTTCAGTACTGCTAATAGTCTCAGGTCTGATGTATCCCAAATTCTTGCACTATAATCACTACTAGCACTTGCAAGTAGGCCCCCTGAAAGGTCAAAACTACAGCTATTAACTAGGTGATCGTGGTGTACTGAACCTAAAGGCGTATACTCCTGCCACAAAATGATTTTATTATCGTATCCAGCTGTAGCAATATCACCCAACGAGCTAACCGTTACGCAACTAATTGGAGCTTGATGTTCAATCAAAGCTGTAGGCTCCCTTTTTTGAACATACTAATCGAAATCCCGTAACGCGAAACATGAATCCAGGATGTGGGCCATGCCGGCGGCTCGAACGTGTTAGATCTCCTCCAAGCTCAAAAGAACCTCCACGTAGAATAGAATAGTTTTTACCTAATAATTTAATTAAGTCATCTTCAATAAGTTGACCACCAGGGTATGGTGTATAAATACTTGATGTCCATTCTTCAATATTCCCTGCAAGATCATATACACCACACCATGAGACTCCATTTTGATATGCATTGACAGGAGTACTAGATTTAATTTTACTTTCGATAGTATTACAGCAATTTTTGTCGAAGGCATTTCCAAAAGGATAACGCAAATTTTCTGGGCCAGAGGCCATCCATTCCCATTCAGCTTCAGTAGGTAAGCGCCAGTCATTTCCATCAAGATAACTAATCCATTTGGCAAAACTACTTGCTTCTTCTAATTTCACACCCCATACAGGGTGATCATCGGGTAAATTTTTTTCTAATGATTCAGGAAAAGGCAATCCCATCTCTTCTGCATATAAACTATACTGTAAATTTGTGACGGGATACATCCAAGATATGAAGGATGGTAAATTGACAATATGCTCTGGGTACTCCTTCATTATCCATGCTTGAAACTTTGATTTATAGCTAGAATCAACTAAACAATCTTTCCATTCCTCAACACAATAACCAACTTCTTCAATATTTGAGCCCATACTAAGCGCTCCACCTGGAACTACAATAATATTTGAATAAATATAATTTATTAGGCTATTACTCATATTAGATGAATATAAATTATTAGTATTGAAAATATATTTAAATTAATCATCAGGTATTCTTGTTAGAAATATCATGGATGACAATGGAGGTTTTTTTTAAGTTATTAGATTAAATATATCATTTGTAGCAACTCATTTACTTTATTCTATGTTCAATCATGTCTATATAAATATCACCGTAAACATCTGCATATAGTTCTTCAGAAACTTCTGACATTAGTTTTTTTAACTCTATCATCCTGTATGAATTTCGTTTGGGTTTTTTCCATTCTTTTTCAGACGGCCATAATGCATATGCAAACCATGTTCTATCAACGCCTTGGTGAAGGCAAGATCCTAATCCACCAAGATCCTGACGAATAATTAAAGTTAGCTCTGACCAAGCATCAATAAATTGCTGCTCACGTCCTTCAGATACCTTCCAAGTATAAACTACAGCAAACATAAAAATATCAAGTTCATATGTGTTCAATTCATTCTTTCTAACATGTACAAAGTAAAATTACTTTCAAGCATATATATTAGTATTAATTTGTCCAAGATTAACAATACTTTCATTATGTATTCTATACAAACAAGCTGTTCCCGAACGTCCATATGTAATAAAGTCTAATGGATATACTGTATTATCCTTAGATGTTTGTGCCCACATTATTCCTTTAGAATAGTCAATCTGATCATAAACTTCATCAAGCTTATCTCCAGTTCGAAAATCATATAGACCGACTGTATTTGTATAACCAATACAAACTATATAGTTTTGTCCTTTATCCCATATGAAGTCTTCAATAGTATTTCCGGCATGAGGAACACGTAATGATGTTGTACACGCATCAACATCTAAAACATGTAATTCCCCCGCCCTTGTATACATGATGGTAGAATTACTTAAACATTTAGCCCGCTTACAGCGACCTCCATCAGGAATTATTGATAAGCATCGTAAATCAGTCGCTTGAAGTATTGCTATTTTTCCATGTCGTTCAAATACAGCGAGCTTTTCCCCATTTTCTAGGATAGCAATTGCCCATATAGGGTAGTTTTGGGGGGATTGGTAGCTCGCCACTTGTTTATATGATTTATGTGTATCTATTTTAAATACACTACCACCTTCAGTCGCAGTGAAAACAAAGCGTGATTTTGAAATTTTTAAATCACGTATTGCTTTCTCAAGTGGTAATTTGAAAACAATACCTTTCTTACAAAATATAAGTAAACCAGAGCTATGACCAAAGACTGTTAAATTTGAATTCATATCGTGATCGGCACGTTTGATATAACCTGTTTCCGGTAAACATTCTAGTGTGAAGTTTTTAACACTAAAATTGGGTATAGTAGTCGCAGCATCTGGATTGTTACGTTCTATTTGCAGTACTTTTGAGCCTTCACCAAATACAGTGATAGTACGCCAATTTGAAAATACTCCTGTCCATAAAGCTAATGCTGTGGTGCGAAGGGATTTAACGATACGTTGATTATCAACATCAACTAAGAAAAGGCTACCATTCCTAACTTGCACTATAAGATGCTTAGGATTTTTCGAAAAGCTATAAAGCCAGCGACATTTAAAGGGTGCTTTAAAGATAACACCTAATGGTTCGCAGTTAATAGGATCAAGTTCATACACGTTTCGGTCAAAACTTGAGGCAAAGACCCGACCATTCTTTTTATTAATAACAACGTGTTCAAAATCATCTGCTGCAAATTTTGGTCCCAAGCATAAAACATTGTCTTTGAGAATATCAATACGAGATAAAAGGCGTGAATCACTTGCGATCAAATATTGCGTACTGTGAATATGTTCAAACCAATGAATACTTTCATCTTCAATTTTCCAGCGCCTTAGCTCTGATCCATCTAATGATACAACTGCTTCTCCATTACCAGAGCCACTTAATAAATAATAAGGAGGTTCAGCAGTATAACGCACTGTAATTACGTCAAACTCAGCATGAAAACGAGTGCACCTAATAAGCGTAAAATCACCTTCATTATTGAATTTAATTTCAGCAATTGCTCCATTTGCTGATCGCGCAGCAATTATTCGTTCAATAGGGTGAAAAGAAATAGCTTGAGCATTAGATTTCACATCTAAATAATTTACAATATCGTTCTCTGCAGTAATATTTCTGATGCTAACAATACTAAGTTGGCGTGGTATTTTTTCAGATATCGACCATACAGAAATTAGTCGATCCATACCTAGACATGCGAGATAGGGTAATGACTTATGTACTGTCATGGCAATTATAGTGCCTACATGCGCTTGGATTTCTTGAAGCTTATGAAAACTATTTAACTCTAGAGTTACGATTTGCCCAGAGATAGTCCCATAATAGAGTACGTCCTCATCTGGAGCGACAGTAAAACATTCTATCTTCTTATCTGCTAGAAGACTCATACTGAGAGCATTCCAGATAAACTTTGAAGTGAATCACCAAAAGTAAATATATTGTCATGAAAGTCAACGACCTTTCTAAGGGGAGCTTAAATTGAGGAATTAACATAGATTACGTAAGTAATCTATGTTAATGCTTTCATTTATTAGTCTTTACTCTGAATCCATGAACATTGATTACAGAGTCACCTAGTTGTTGAACTGTAGAAGGATCCCCTGACGTAATGGCTCCAACATTAATAGTCGCATCTACTTCATCAATAGAAAGATCTGACATTAACGTTCTAAAGAGAAAAACTGCTTCTGAATGATTTAGATCTGGTTGTACAGAACTTATAAATATATCCATGGAAGCTTTTAGTTCCCGCAATGCTTCAACACCCTCGTCATTATCACGTAAATAAGAAAGTGCAGTTCCAATTTTATCGAGATCAATTATTGCCATAACGCCCTCCATATTAGAAGTATTAGTAATACTCTGAAAAGGTAATAAGGTACTTTATCTGATAAGGCTACGTGTTATGTATGTAAGCTTGTGAAATTTACCTATGCATTTCTGTTCTTACCGTTAAAACAAGAGCCTACATCCATTTGTATTTTCTACTACTTTCAAACAAATATCAATATTGAAACATCATCTATCCCGGTCATTATCCTTATCGCGTTTTCGGGTTATCCCGTAGCGAATAGCTTTTCTTTTTGATTCCCATTTCAATACACTGGATGAAGATTTCTCTTTCTCTTCAGTTTTGTTGTTGAAGGTTGCGTGATTGAAGTCGCTCTCCAGATCAATATTTTCTTTTCCCTATTTTTGTCGTTGAAGTTTCTTTCTTTTTCTCAACTCTTGCTGGTTCATTTTGAACTGTCTAGTGGACAGGTTCATGAGGTAAGCCAGGCTGATCATTAATTGCTAACAGTCCATTTCCAGAGGATGTGATTGCTGATAAAGGCTACGATAGTGATACGCTACGAGACTATATTGAACAACTGGTTGTTGAAAACGCATTTTTGAAGATTAAGAAATATCGTGCCATTGCGACTCGTTACGACAAACTGGCTAGAAATTATTGGGCGTTGGTTTCTCTCGCATTTGTTATGATGTGGCTTCCAATTCATGTCGAATGAAATTTAACCACCAAAGATCAACACGCTCTAGTCGTATCAAATTAACGTGAACGACCTAGCTCTGAATGTGACAGCTCATCTATAGGTTTATCGCTATCTCTAGCCGCATCTCTAAACTCAGAGAGTACGTATTCTCGTTCACTAGGAATATCTGCTTTGGTGAGTTTTACTTCTAGTGCATTAAATTCTCCAAATTGTTTACACTCAAGTTGGTACTTCTCTTCAGCCGTATCAAGGTTAACCGCATTGAGTTTTTCTTGCGTTCGCATGCGCGAATTATCGAGTGATTTTTGCGCGAGTTCAATTTCTTCTTTGGCCTCAAGCCCATGTAGATAATTGTATAAATAACCACGTAGACCAGTTTGTTCCAGCTTATAATTTAATAAAGTTTCGATCCGTGATTGTAGCTCTTCTTCAAACGGATAATAGAATTGTTGAAGATTTTCTTCTTCAGTATTCTTCCTCACATCATGGCGTCTGCCTAACTCTATTTGTTCATCAATATGTCTACTTTGTAACTGTGCTCTTCTTTCATTATCGGATGGATTTTCTTCTGACATAATGGTTACCTCAGTATTATCGTGAGCGCCCCTTGTCATTATCATGATCGTTTGAATGATCACGTGTATTGAAACGTTCTTCTTCGTTCTCTAGTGACTCTGTATTAAATCGTGGTTTTGGACGTATCGGTTTGTTATCGGTTGCTTTAAATGTCGTTGTATAACGATTTTTGGCTTTATGTATTTGTGGTTTTCGACCCGGTGGTGACAAGGCCAACTCGAGAGAAGGACTATGGACTTCACCTTTTCTTAAAATAATACGTTGCTTTCTCACAGCCTCTTTTTGCAGTGAGTTAAGTTCACGTTTTTCGACTAGCGAAATCGCTCTTTGTTGACGATCAAGGTCAAGCCGTTGAACCTCTTGTGTCATTTGTTGTTGTGCTTCTTCTTGTCGTTGTCTCTCAAGTAAGGCTTGTTTTTCTGCTACATAATCTTGATAACGCGAACGATCATCTCGGCGATACATTTTCTGTTGTAGAAAAAGAAAACCGGATGCTTTCGCTAAAAATAAAGCCAGTCCTGTGGGCTTTTTTTCTTCTCTCTCCTGCTGGATGGTTTTTTTCTGTTCGAGATAGTCTGCACGCAACAATGAGCGTGACTGAAAATTTTGTTCACTTAATAGTTGTGTTTGAGTTTCATGTTTGGACTGCAACTGTGTTGTTTGCAAATTGAGATCGGCTCGGCGTTGCTCATGAAACGTTTTGAGTTGTTCTTGCTTTTCTTTTTGTGCCTGATCCTTTTCGAGGCGTTCATTATTTTTTCTGTATTCGTCGATCTGTTTTTTGATCTCTTCAACATCCGCAAGACCGTCAGAAGGGAAGTCTTTTTCTAAAAAGGCGATAACGTCTTTTGATCGCACTTCTTTACTCTCAATCAATCGCGGTAGCGCATTTATGTGCCCATAATAATCGATCAAGACATAAGGCCGTTTACCCCGGCAGAGTTCATAGCCATGATCTTTAAGGCCTGCTACAAACGCATGTGCATTATCGGATTGCTGCCACAATTCTGTAATGACCGCCATGCGTTCTTGTTTAGTAATACCGGTGGTTTCTTGTTGATTTTTTTCGTGAAGTAGTAATTGGCCTTTACTATTATTTTTATGATAGCCCTCGGGTAATTCAAGACCATGATCTTGTGCAAACTGTCGGGTCACACTCATCAATTTGTCGTGATCAAATGCCATATGAATGGCTTTACCATTTTGAGCATCTATCCGGCTGTAGATAACATGACAATGCTTTCGTCCATCCTTGATATGAAATACAGGCACACGAGGCTGATTGCTCAACCCCAGTTTTTCTTCAACCCGGTCAAGATAGTCATAGTATTGTTCGTCAGTGAATTCGCCTTGACGATGATCTGGATTGACGGAAAGGCTGTAGAGATAGTTTTCACATTTAGTTAACAAATGAGCTTGGGCTTCCCATTCAGCAAATGCACCGTGTAGATCATTTGCAATACAGCCACGAAACTCACCAATCTCTACAAGCTCATTATCTTCTTCATTGGATAGATGCGTTGCCAGATCTTGTCCACCGGCACGTTGAGAAGCAAAAGGGATCATGGTTTTCGCCCCAGCGCTTTAAAGCAGAAAGACCGTAATTCTAATAATCGCTGATGAGATCTCTCGGTCGCTATTTTGATATCATTTATGTCATGTTTTTTTGTTATCTCTTTTAGTTCATCATGAATGTCAGCGAGCATAGCTAACATTTGTGCCAGCAATTGTTTTTCGATTGGCGGGCGACGTACTTGCCGTAGCATAAGTTTTCCATACCAGCATTGTGTAAGATAAGCATTCACCGATAAACCAGAACGCTTTACACGCGTTTTAAATTCGTCTTCCAAGGCAACAGGAGGACGATAGGCATACGGTGAAGGACGTTTAGGTTTCTGTGACATGGTCATCATTTTATTGGAGTGTGGTGAAAGTATTCCTCATGACCACCTCATGAAATGATGATCAAAAAATAGGAAAGAGAAGGGTGGTGTAACGTCACCATTATCTTTCTCGACTACATTCCGAGAGGGTAAAAAACGCTCGGCGGCATTCAGGGTCGTTACCTGATCGGGCTACAGCGTCGTGACGGTGTTGGCGTGCGAGTTGCGAAATTAAGTTCATGGCAACTCGCATGACATATTTGCCTTAGTGAAAGGCGTCATGTGTGACGGCTTTTGCTTAGGCAAACACTGGGGGGTTAGCGGGGGATGTGAAATCCCCCCCAAGGTAGGCGCGGGGAAATAGCGCTTTTGCAAAAAGTGGTATGACCGCGCATACCTTGTACCCTTTTATATTTGGCTGTTTTACATATTTTATTTCTACTATCAGGATAGGCTACTAAGTGTTAATGACGTCTTAATATTTTTACTCTTCTATCATGAGGCATCGATGAGGAATCATTAATTGTTAACTGGATAGACTAAAACTCCATAGTCAATATTGTTGATGAAAACTGGAGTGTACATCCCATGTTTGATAAGACCACCATAGACCGAAACATGAAACCATCCCAGGATATTTTTGAAGAAATACAATCTGTTTACGAAGCTTTAAATTGGCACTTATTTGAAGATGAACTTCCAAATTGCGTATTGAGTTTGCAACGGCGAAAAAACTCCTATGGCTATTTTGTACCAGAGCGTTTTCAACGAAAAGATGGCATGCGTTGTAATGAAATTGTGTTGAACCCAGATCACTATGATCCAGAAAACCCGAAGGTATTCTCTCAACACTTGGGCATGAAATGGTGCATTTATGGCAGTATTATTTTGGCAAGCCGGGTCGAGGTAATTATCACAATCGACAATGGGCTGAGAAGATGAAAGCCATTGGATTACAGCCCTCACATACCGGTGAAGCCGGAGGAGGTGAAATTGGTGAACCGATGTCGCATTTTATCATAGAAGGGGGTTTGTTTGATAACAGTGCTCGTGCGCTTATCAATAAAGGCTTCACGTTAACGTGGACATCGTTTGTGAAGAGTGAAGACGGAAACAGTAATAATAACGAAGATAACAATGGCGACGAGGAGAAGGATAAAAAAAGCGGTAAACGTGTTTTATATGCTTGTCCCGAATTTAAAGAATGTGGCCAAAGTGCACGTTCAAAATACGGTGCGGCATTAAAATGTGGCATCCATGATGTGGCGATGCCACAAGCCAAATCGATAAAATCGCTTAATCCATGAATAAGGGATGAAGATTTTTTTAATAGATATTAAAACCACCGCAGCGTTTTAAGAAGTCTGCAAATGCTTGAATGTGTTTCCGCTGAATGTGATATGGCGTTTGTGCGTCAGGCATATCCGGCCTGACAATTTTACCGGCTTGATTGACACGGATAATCCCATCTAACCATTGCAAGCTATTTCCATCCCATCGACTTAAGAATTGCTCAAGCATACCTGCCAGCATATCGCATTGCGCTTGCCCACTTAAGCCTTCTCCCTCTTTTGTTTGCCACTCATCCGGCACATCATAATCTGCAAGCTTCATGGCATGACACAAGGCCTGCCATTGAAAGTGCTTTACTCGAAAATGTTCATTGTTAATGCCTATAATATCAAAGCTCATTGTTCTTTATTCCTAACGTATTGGGATAAAAAATGGAAGGAAAGTTTTTAACTTTCCTTCCGAGGTTTTTAGGACAGAGACGATTCTTCAACGGGGAAGAAATGTACATCGCCTTCGATGATTTGTTGACCGGCGGGGCGAAAGAAAAAGCCACCTTTTTCATTTTTCCAGGCAGCACCGATACGCTCTTTTCGTGTTTTCCAACCATCTTCGATACGAACAACCCGGTATTGCATGGCGATGTAATCAGGATTGTTTTTTTCTGTTGCATCGGATGGTTGAGTTTCGATTTGTGTATTTTCAGTTTCCATTAGATTTTTCCTTATGGTTAAGAGCAGCATGATTGCTCACTCACCCTTCGGACACATCGAACAGACGAGGACGTGTCCGACTATTTTGTGGGGGACCGTTTAGAATGTCTTCCACCGTTTTACGGTGGTTAGAGATTCTTACGGGAAAAATAGTTTGACACGCCGCCGCCAGGCATCCTCGTCTGTCGATTATCCGTTTATAGGGAGAGTGAGTCACTATGGCGCTCTTGTTTGGATATAAGGGAAAGGTTGGAAATAACTAAATTGAGAAAGCTACATTCCGGTGCAACACGAATGATAGAGTCAGTCACCAAAATTATTTTTGTAGATTGGAAACTTGCACAACAGGGTAGGTATGAAATAATAAAAGTGAAATTAAAAGTTTATCAGCACAAATTTATAGAGATCATTTTTACCGATTAACTAAGCTAACCCGTAGTAAAAATGAGAAAGGAAATAGGCCACTTATATAATTTTCAGAGGACAGTGGAATGAGCAGCGAAGACGACGCAGCAACACTTATAATGAAAAGCATTCCGCGTGGCGACTCGACGCGCCGGTTAAGTCAGCAGACGGTGCCACAAGCACGTTTCCTGGATTTAAAAGAGGTCATCGCCCATAACGGTCTGGCTTATGATCCGAATAATCCGGGTGGAAAAATAATGCTCGGAGCGATTGGGCAGCATTTAGTGGGCATTGATGATAACCGACATATATTAACAGTGGCGGGATCACGAGCGGGTAAGTCAGTGACCGTCATTGGTAATTTATTCTTTTACCAAGGCAGTGTTATCTGCACTGATCCAAAAGGGGAGTTGGCTGAAAAAACAGCCTCAATCCGTGCTAATAAACTGAAACAAAAGGTACATGTTCTTGACCCTTTTATGATTATTAAGGGCGGTGCCGCGAAATACCGTTCTTCATTCAATCCGCTTCACTTACTTACATTAGATAATCCTCATTCCATTGAAGATGCATTGATGATCACTGATGCACTTGTGATTTCCTCAGGACAAGAAAAAGATCCGCATTGGAATGAATCTGCCTCACATTTTATTATGGGGGTTATTCTTTATGTGGCGTTCAGTAACAAGGTAAATGAAGCAGATCGAAATCTTATTATGGTTCGACGCATCATTAACCATGCGTTAGAGATAAAACGAGATCCTGAGGATGAACATCCTTATTTTGTATTTGAGGAACTGGCTAAAGAAACAGCCATTGATTTACAAGCGCGGGGACATAAGGAGTTAGCGGAAGTGATGATGGGAGCGATCCGTAGCTTCTATGATAAAGGCAAAGAAGAACGTGGAAGTGTGTTATCAACGGTGAGAAGGAATACGCAGTTTCTGGATTTTAATTCAATGAAATCGGTCTTGAACGGACATGATTTTGATCTGGCCGATTTAAAAAAACATGCCAACGGCATGTCTGTCTATTTAGTGTTGCCAGCCACTCGTATGGGCCTCTGTAATCGTTGGTTACGGTTGTTTGTGAATTTGTTGTTTGATGCGATGGAACGAGAACCACAAGTACCTGATGTGCCTGTATTAACCGTACTTGATGAATTTCCGACGCTTGGCTTTATGAAACAAATACAGGATGCAGCAGGGTTGATTGCGTCATTTGGGGTACGTCTGTGGATTATCATTCAAGACTGGGGACAGGGTAAGGCCTTATATGGAGAACGTTTTGAAAGCTTTGCTGCTAATGCCGGCATACTGCAAGCCTTTGGTAATGTCGACTTAACCACGACAGAATATCTTTCAAAACGACTTGGTCAGACATTAGTGGAAGACACAAGAATGAGTGAAGTGAGCCAGTCACAAAGAACACAAGGAGTGATTGGGGAGCAGGAAAATCGCCAGCTATATCCTCTCATGACCGCAGATGAGTTAGCACGAAGTTTTGCTCGTAATGATCCGTTAAAACGACAGTTAATATTTTGGACAGGTTATCATCCAATAATTTTACAAAGGGTGGAGTATTTTAAAGAGAACTCACTATTAAACTCTTATTTTTAAGAAGATGAATATTCTACTAGATGAAAAAATCGCTAACGTGATAATTAATAAAATTAATTCAGAGTACGTTGATTATAATTTCAACACTGAAAGAACAATAATAACAAAACAAGAACTGAGCTTTTATCCAAATCATGACTTGATAAATATAACCGACTATTCTTGTGTACCTTACAATAGAAAACTTGCATTTTATAATTCAGAAGAAATTTGTTTTTTCAACCTTAGTGCAAGAGAGGTATATTCATTAAATAATAATTTTAACTTGAAAGTCACAAGAGAAAATGGGGCTGAGTACATTAAATTTGTGCTTAACAATAATAATGTTGCATATAATGATGGTGGAAGAATTTTTGTTGTTGAGAATATAAACGAATTGAATTTTTTTGAAGACGAAAGCTGTGTTTTAGATTCACTAAAATCTAATTCGGACACTCCGATGTACCTTTTTTGGGAAAAGGGGGGTAGTTATTTTTATAGGGGAGTTGTATGCAATAATAAAAATCTAATTTTTATTGAAATTATGATTAAAGAAAATGGTGAACTTGAAATACGGAATAGTTGTTTTCTTTTTGAAAATATGAAAGTTCCAAGTGATTATCTTTATGTTATTGATAATAGTTTTCCACACTTGAGCCAAGCAAATCACGTATTAGAAATATCTAACAGGTGGCTTGATGAGATTGGTCATTATCATACCATGCAAGCATATTTTGAATTAGGCAAATTTGTGATGGCGATATTCTTTATTGAAAGTATTTATTCTATATATTATGAAAAGATAAATAGCAGTCTCTCACCTCATTTTGAGATTTTAGTTGCTTATATATTCAAATTACAGGGCAACAATCTAAATGCAACAGACTTTATTGCAAATGCGATTAAAAAAAATGAAGAGAGTAGTCTCATAGATAGTAGTATTCTTAATGTCTTACTAGAGAATATTAAGGGAGAGTTGCCTTCTGCACATGAGTATTTTTTGAAACAACACTACGGTGGTAACAGGGATTTACATGATTTAACTGTTAAGAAACTTATGGATGAATTTCCAACAAAATCAGATATTTTTACAAATGGTATGGTAGCACCTTGTCACGATCAATTATTTCAAGGTTTATTGCATCGAAATAAGAAACAAGTTTATAGTAATTCTATAAACTTAGATATAGTTTGGATCAATATATTAGAGCGAAATAAACAATCTTTAGCTAACAAATTCGAATTGAGTAATCTTTTTATAGGCTGCACACTCGATATAAGCGAGGAGCCAGCCATCTCATTTTTTCATACAGGAGAATTTTTAGGTCATTTAATCGAAATAGAAATAAGACTAATGCAAGTTGTACGAGATGTGTCAGTTTTATATCTCTGTTTTGCAACAGAAGATATATATCAGAACTATCGAGAAAATGATCTCGATAATGAGAAAGTTATAAAATTCACAAACCATATAAGATCGTTGATACTGGGGCTGTTTGTTCATAATGACAGGAAGTCTACCTATGTTAGTCCTATTGTAGATTTAGGCCAATTGGAGGATGAGTATGTTCTGCTCGGTGAACGTTTAGTAACACGTGCATTCGAATTTATTATTTGCCATGAGGTTGGTCATCATCTTTTCGGGCATACAGAAGCTCTTGCACATAAAATACCTCATAATGATTTCATTGATGAAATCAAGGATAAATACTCAAAATTTGATGCTGAAGAGGTTGAAGCAGATCTGATTGCCATGGATTTATTCCTATTAGATCTTAATGAAGATGAAGATCTGGAGACTGTTGAAGCTACATTTCTTTTTGATTTATTACCAATTTATATTGCTTTTTTTTCATTTAATTTTCTTTATTTAAAAAAATTTGATATAAATCAAATAAGTTATGTCGATGAATTGAAAAGAATAGCAACAGTAAAAAAAGTAATTATAAAAAGGTATGAAGAAAAATATAACTTAGACACTTCTACTATGAATGATGTAATCATTGATTGTGAATTATTGGGCCAAATTTTTTTCGAATTATTAGAGAAAGATCCATACTTGCAAACATTTTTCAAAAACTACAACACACCCCAAAGATAGTTGCGTATTTCCAAACAAAGTTAAATACACATTCGTCCATAAAAAATATTAGTACATATTATGAATAGAGTATAATTCTATCTTTTCGCCTTCGGTTTCAGCTTGTTCTAGAGTGTATTGCTTGATTTTTTCAGCCAAGTCTAAATCCTTGATATATTTATATGCGTAATCAGTAGGGTAATAAGAACGATTATTTTTAAGAAGATAATTGATTTTTTCAGTTTCTACTAACATTCTTGCGAAACGAAAGGCATTCATTTGTGCAGCTACGTGCAAAGCTGTATTCATTGTTTTTGGGTGCTGAAAGTTTACGCTATAACCAGCATCTATCATTATTTTCCCGTCACTTACCAAGTCATGCTCTGCCGAGAGAATAAACTCATTTCCTAAGATAAATAGTTTTCGTTCGCGCATAATATCTGGGTGATAGTCTTCAGACATTTCAGCGTATTTTTCTTGTGACTTTTGATTAATGAATTTATTAAACAATGTTGTGATCATCAAGTCAGTCTGTTTATGTGAGAGTTCATCTTCCATGACAAATTCTTTCTGTGTATATTCATTAGACCGATAAACTAAAAGTAATTGATTGTGTAAATGATCAATATTTTTCTCAGAGTTACTTCTAACTGTCCCACGAAAAGCCCTACCTTTTGGCTTGTCTGGTTTTTTGTTGTATTTGATTTGCTCTAAAATTGGTTTTATACGACCATCTAAGACTGCATCTACATGTGCTAACCAGTCTTTATTACTCATTCCTGAAAATACTCATAGATGATATTTAATGTTATGGCAAGAAGAAAATTATACATCATCAAATATTAAGAGGTTATGCTGATTATTGCTCAACCACTCATCTAAAATAAGTCTACTATCGACCAAAGAATTTTGGTTTATGCCAACTGCGATTTGTTGATCAAGAAAACACATGAATTTAACCTTTCCTTTTTTTGAAAATGCTTCTTCATTAAATCCAACGGGAAGTAACAAATGGTTATGTCCTTTTACTTCATCTTGAAACATAATATATAGATTATCTTCTGGTGCTATAATCAACCAACCAAACCAGACAATCTTTGTGGGTTCTGAATCTGATTCTAAGATAGTTGAATTTCCAAAAATTTTAGCTCCCAGTACATTTTCATACCCATCGACTTTTTCTGTCTTCATTTTAAGATTGTAAGATATCATTCGTGTGCCGTCAGAAGAATAATTTTTTATGGTTTTACATTCATATTCATCCTTGAACTTATCGAGTGTTACGTTTGATTTTTCATCAGTCTTCGCATGAAAAAAATTTGCAAGAATAACGGCTTCTTTTGATATTGTTGGAATGACATTATGTAGCTTTTCAAACGTAAGCTTAGTAAATTCATTTGAAGGGTCAGTCAAATACAAATCAAGCAATAAATGTTGGGGGTCACTTAAAGGAACCAACTTTTTTGCAAACCGCTCTAAATTCGCCTTATCAATTCCAAAATCAATTTCTTTTATCTCTTTAAATTCAGGTGGAAGATTAGCTCTATTATTTTCTAATAAATATTCTGAATCACCTGCAATTATTTGTTGCAGTGTCGACCATCCCGCGGCCTTTTGTGTTTTAGGATTTATTACTTGCCCATAAATATTTCTCAAAATATCTTCCTGCATAAGTTCGATTTGTTCTGGTGTGTATAGCATTTGAATAGACTATATATGGGCTATTTTCTTGTCTATGCGGTAAGTATGCGGGGCACGTTTGATTAGGACTGGTTTAATCATATCTCTAGTACATTCAAATATAATTTGAGGTTTGAGATCATGAGAGAGAACATCATTAATAGTAAGGTTGAAAATGTAAGTATAAGCTATTCCACGCCCATTTTCGCCAAGTTCCGTATCTTTTTATTATGGTTGTTTGTCATTGGTACAGTGGTTGGAGGCTTTTACCTTAGCAATGAACATGGCTCGTTCATTAAAGGTTGGGTATACAGTATGACCGGCGAGTATATTGGAACCGGAAGTGTGTTGTTCTTTTTTGTATCCATTGCAATGATAGTCTGGTTCATTTTTCTCTCAAAAATATTCTTTTTTGCAGACGATCATTTTCAATTTAGACGCACTAAAACGATTTCTTTAAATACTGATGAGATTAGCTTTACTCAATGGGGAGTCACCAAAAAATTTGATCACAAATTACCTGCTCGTTTTGTACTTCGTCCACATGATAAGGGAGTAAAAGAAGCTGAGCGACATAGCTATTTGGTCAACAAGGCAAGCAAAAAAGGCAAAGCCCTCGCTCCACGAAAATTCTACCAAAAGAGTTTCACTCTATCTCTCGAACATATGGGTGAGCGCCACGATATTGCCAGTATTTTTGGCAAGCTTCAAGCCGAGAAGACGGTTGCATTATTGGATGCCAAGTTAACCAGTATAAAAGCGGCGGCTCGAACAGGTCGAGGTGTGGCAGAGTATGCTGAAGATGAATGGAGTCGCGAGGCGGGTTCATTATTTCGTGACCAAGAATAATTATCAAACAAGCAAAGGAGAAAAGTCATGTCTGATGAAAAACAATCGGATCAAACGAATTTTCAAGACACCGTAACCAATGAAATTGAACTTCAGCAATCCCGTGATGAATATCACGACTGGCTGGATGAGGATTGGAAACGACAGCGAGACAACCTTGCCCCCGAACAAGCTCCACAACTAACACCTTCATTTGCAATTGGAGATCCTAGAGAAGTGCAGCGTCAATATAACGAGCGTAAGCGTGATTACTATCAAAAACAGAAACAAATTGATGATGCTTTTGATGATCTGACAATGGATGTACGAGAAAACGGCACAACATTGAGTGATGAGTTTGAAAGTGAATCGAACGAAGTGGAAAAAAGATCAGAAAGTAGGGCGCAAGAGGATCGTTACGTCACACGAGAATTTAACGATAAGCATTCACAAGAGAATGATTATTCACGTTCTCGTTAAGTGTTGAATGTGGATCTACACATGAGGAGCCCATGAGGAAAGCGAAAAATTATTGTGAGTATATTTAGGGTGCGTATTCAAAAATCATGGAGATATAAAAATGAGATTTAAAAAAATATTTAACGGGGAATATATTCCAACCAAGGTAGCCGCCTTAGGTAGCTCATTCATGTCCGGCATGGGCGTCTATGTTTCTAATCCCGGTATTGATGGGATCACACAAGGGGCTTGTATCGCCTTAGCGTTTTTCTTTTTACTCTCAGCCGGATGGAGTACGGCATTTGACATTGTGAAAAGTAATTGTAAGACGACGACTAAAAGATATATTTTAATAGTCAGCTTATTAATGGGGCCCGCGATAGGCGCGATTTCTTCACAAACAAATATGATCTTTATGGCAGGCTCTTCGGCACATGAACTTGTCAGAGATGAATATGTTGGTGAAACAGAAGAAACCACAAAAGTAATTTATGCCAATGCACAAGAGATTTATTCCATGTTACCTTCGGTCGATGCACTGTGTCATCAGTTTACTCAGGATGCGAAATTAGAATTCGAGACAGGGCAGTTTTCCTCTGCACCAGGCACAGGTGCTGTTCACACATCACTTTCAGATACGGCAACAGCACTATGCACTGCTGCTGAGGCATTACGTACGGATATGGTCTTGTTTACACCTAAACAGCAAGAGATTAACACCCTGGTTGATCAAATGAGATCCGTTCTGCGATCTAAGAATACGGGTGAGTTTAAACAGGCCAAAGTTTCTGATTTAAGTTTGAACCTAACGAGCTTATTAGCCGAGTTGGATAAACGAAATTTTGCATCGAGTTTGCTGGATATCATTTCGAGTTCAGAAGCCTCCGGCATGCATGTGAACCAACTCTCTTCTTCCTCAAAAATAAAAGCGAATCAGGTGGCCGCCTTAGGTCAGTTGAAAGCCTACATTCGAAGTCACTCAAATGCTCTTACAACGAGATTAAGTACGTTCAGAGGCAAAGAGGTAACGATACCAGGTGCATTAGAAAAGATGACAATGAATGCCGCAGTACTGAAAATGTGGCGGAATTTTTTGGCCGTTATATGCATCTCAATCGCGATTGATTTCTTTCCTTATTTTTTATTGCTGATGTATTACTTCGGCACCGAAGGTAATTCAAGAAAGCATGCTTATGAAGAAGAGATGCGAGATATGACGGCAGTAGAACTGGAGATGGCAAAAATCGTGTTGAAAAAATTAGCTGAACGGAATAGTCAAGATGAAGTTGAACTTATCTCGAATGATAAAGATGACAATGACGATCCTGATGGTGGAGGTGACAAATGAACTGGGAAACGGTATCCATGGTGTTACGTTTTATTTATTCCAAACGCGAAAGCATCAGAACCTATCTGCTGATTATTTTTTTTATTGCACTTGCAGCGATCAATATAAAGGTTAAACAAAAAGAATATGAGAGTGCAGAAGATAGAAATGCAGTGAGTAGAAGAGTACCTATTGAGATACAAGAAAAATGTAGGTATATCGATAAAACGTTTCAGATCTGTGATGTTAAAGAAATTTAGGAGAATGGTAATGAAAAATTATTTCATTGGTTTTTTTACAATAGTTTTATGCTTGTTTTTTATTTTTAATAGTACGAAGGTTGATGCGAGAGAAGACCATCTCAACGTTGACGATGTAAATATTATTTGTTCGTTTAAGAGTTATAAATTTAATGGCGTCATAAAATTAGTCGAACCAAAACCTGAAGCGCTAAGAGCGGTTGAATTGTTGACGGACATTGCAGGCATTGAAAACGATATTGAGGTTTTCGGTGCAGAAATAGATCCTAGTGCAACGTTTATTGCTTTTGCGACCTTAAGAGAGGGCAAGAAAATAATTGTTTACGATGCAGCTAAGATGTTCGTTTATGGGCAGAACACAATTACTTTTCAATCTTTGTCTATCATGGCACATGAGGTAGGTCACCATTTAGGATCTCATACAATTAGGAAAATGAGGCCGCGCCATGAACAGGAATTAGAAGCCGACAAAGTTTCCGGTGCCCAACTCAGAATTTTAAATGCAACGAAGAAGCAAGCGTTGTCATACCACAGTCTTGTCTCTGTTGAAGCGACAGAAAATCACCCCGGAAAAGAAAAGCGTATGAATGCTATTTTGGAAGGTTGGAAGAATGCGGATTTAGTGATGAGAAATAATCATTAGTGTTCATGAAAGTAGAGCATAACAATATATATCTATATTGACATGACTATATAGTCATGATAAAGTTAGTAGTAGAAGGATAGATAATGGCAATTCCCGCGTTAAATGAAAAGGGTGAATTAGAGGCCGGTGAGCATGAAGCGACACTGGATGAAGTAGAAGCCGTTTATGGTTCTTCTTCACCTCGCAGGCAATACCTAATGCAGGGATTGCGTGATGCAGCTTATAGCTTGAGTGAAGCTGGTGTTAAAAGCATCTGGATTGATGGCAGTTTTATCACGGATAAGCGTGAGCCGAATGATATAGACGGGTGCTGGGAATACACTAACTCGGTCAATATCAGCAAGCTTGACCCGGTATTTTTAGGTTCAAGAGAAGATGCGAAAAAAAAATATGGTTTGGATTTTTTTATTTCCAATATTGTCGAAGCAGGAAGTGGCTTACCTTTTCCGAAGTTTTTTCAGGTAAACCGTGAAGGTGATGCCAAGGGCATTATTGTTGTGAAGTTAGGAGACTGATAATGATTACAAGCGATAAACAGTACGCGGCTTCTAAAAAGCAATTGGCAGTGCTTCAAGAATCATTAGCGACTGACATGAAAAAAGATATCCCTAAGCTTATTAAAGAAGCAGGTAAGGCCCAATTGCAAGAATTGATCGATGAGGTTCAATCTGAAATTGCGGAATACGAAACCTTAAAGAGCTGCGACTTGGAGGATTTAAAAATTCATTCCATTCAGGATTTAATGGTGATACCTATTCGCTACCGAATTGTATCGCATATGAGTGTTGATGCGTTTAGCCGTAAGGTGGGTATTAGCGCCCGGCAGATACACCGGTACGAGTCTGAAAATTACAATAATGCCAACACAAGCACTTTGAAGAAGATATTGGATAAGTTGGATGTGAGTCTTGATGGTCATGTCACTTCGTAAGCAAAAAGCTTGGAAAACGAATAGCTACGAAGAAAGGCCAGTATTTCTGCTTGTTTTAGAGTGGGCAATAAAATGGAAACATTCAAGAATGAGCTAATATTTTTGAAGCAAAATTAAAAAAGCCCAACCATCCAATGGTCGAGCTCAAGATTATTACTTACATGGAGGCTTCGTTGTTAAGAGCCATGCTTTAACCCTCAAAACTAACCAGCCCAAATAATATAAACAACTATCTTCATAATCAATTACTACGCTGCAAACTATTGTTATTTGATTGAGGGTAGTAATACCCAAGTTTAGTTAATCATTGTTTCGCCATATTGGGGGGGGTGTACTATCATGTAGAATCTATAGGGGAATTTGGGGACTCTTCAACACATGAAAAACATCGGTTTCAAATCACAGTCTGGCTTTTCACTTATAGAGCTCACTATTGTATTACTCATAGTTTCTTTGTTGGGGCTAGGCGCACTGAAAAGCATTGGAACGATAAGAGAAAAGATCAGCTTTTCAGAAACAAATAACAGTTTAGATAAAATCACAGCATCACTTCAATTATTTCTCATAAACAATAACCGATTACCTTGTCCTGCTGATCCCACTTTAGATTCCTCCGATGCTAATTATGGTCTTGAGATGGCGGCGGCAACTGCGACTACCAATGTCTGTGATGCGTCACGAACAATTGGAATTGGATTTGTTGGTGTATTACCTTTCAATTCATTAAATCTTGATCCGTCCATTAGGTACGATGGTTGGAATCAACAATATACTTATGCTGTAGCTGCAAATACTACAACCTTTGAATCATATACTCAGGATAGTTGGACACCCGGCGGCAATATTATTCAAGTTTTGAACGATTCTGCCACTGCGGTACCTATAACAAATGAAGCTATTTTCGTCTTGGTATCGCATGGGCCAAACGGTAATGGTTCAATCCGTATTAATGGAAATGTCAGTGCGGCTTCACCTGCCGGGGCTACTGATGAACTTGAAAACCTTAGAGATGATCTTGTTTTCGTTGATGCTATTCGTACTGACGATGAAGTTGCGCCATATGATGATGTGATGGTTTTTAAAACTGAAGAGCAGTTAGTCTTTCCGTTAGAACAATTAGGTTCTTTGGAGTCAAAAAGAAAAATTGTGAATGAACAATTAGATGCTATTGAACATAGCTTGTTTGATGCGATTGCCTCCAACAATACCGATCCAGATGGCGTCCCAAGTGATCCAGCTACTCCTGCCCCTTTATATTGTAGTTGTGTTGCTGGTTATATTTATCCATCGGGGCCAAATATTGGGTTAGAAATACCAGTGTGCTCATCAGGATGTAATAGAACGATTAGACATGCGATTGAGCCGCCTTCGGGAGGAGCAATACCCGTTCCCTTTGTGGCATTAAATTTAACCCAAGCCGATGTTACCGATCCTTGGGGTACACCTATTGATTATATTATTGGTGCAGGTGGACTATTAGAAGATTTTGCTGGCACCGCAGGAACTGAAGGCATCTATTCAAACTCGGCAGCCGCGACGCTTTATACTTTAACTTCGGCAGGGCCAGATACGAATTTAGCAACGATAGCTGATAACATCACGAGAACAGTTACGCCAGGTGAAATGGTTGGAAGACTTGCTGCTGCTGGAATTAAAGTGGACTAAACGAATCTCATGAAAACATCTGAAGCACTATCACGGTTTCTACTATATACATTCGCAGCCTTCATCGTTCTGTTGATGCCAATAATTTTTATGGGTGAAGCTTCATCGGTGGATGAAATGTATGGACTAATGTTAAGAAGTTTATTGTTCTCTGTTGCTATTGGAGTATTGGGAACGCTACTTGTTCAGATAAGATCTAAACAATAGATTCGTGACACTTATATAAACGTAAAACCACACAAGTTTAGCTAAAAAAGAGAGTCGAAAATCTTACCAAAACTGTTCAATATGCTCACGCACGGCCTGATCAAAACAACTAAGATTGTCGTCTTCAACCAATTGCTCGATATACCGATCACAAACGGCCAATTTGATCATCATCAGACCGTAATTGGATAGTTGTTTCCGATAGTACGCTTCCTTTTCTTTTTGGTTCATTATTAATAGTTTATTGTCCGGCACATCAACTCCTTCTTTTTGCAGTTTAAACAATCACAAACAATTCTTGTAAAGGTCTTCAATCTCTTGAGGCTGAATACACAGATATTCCAAAGTTTCTTGTTCTGAGGAATGCCCAAAGGCGCGTGAAATAAGTACCAAGGGTTCATTAAAGGTTTTGCGCATGTGATAGCCCCATGTCTTACGCAGACTGTGAGAGCCGTAATTGCCGGGTAAATCGATATCCTTGCACCATTGTTTAACTAGGTTATGTACACGGTTCGGTGAAATCGCGCTATACGGTTTTGTCAGCGAGCATATCAACGGGGCTTCTGGGCAATTATTGGGGTGATGCTGAAGCCAGAAATGCAACACTTCAATAGCCGATTGATTGAGCGAGATGGCTCGATACTCACCATTTTTACTTTGCTTGATGTCCAGTCGGTCACCGGCTTTTAAATGACGGACTTGACCCAAACTAATCGAAACCAGTTCATTGGCACGATAGGCCGTATTTATTCCAAAGACAAATAAACACAAATCACGCGGACGATTTTTTAATCGTTTTTTGATGTTTTTAATCGACGATAAATTGCGAATAGGTTCGACTTTGATAGAAGAACCTTTAACGGGGTGGTTTGGGTTTTTAATGGCGCTCATAACTTCCTAAGCAGCGCTTTAGAGGGGTGGGGAGACAGGTTTGAGCAGCCCTGACCAACTTCTCGGGGAAAGTTAATAATATATGGAAACATCAATTCCGTCAAAGGCTTAACTTTCTCTGAAAACACCAAAACATACACGCGCCCGCTCAAAAATGAGTGCTGATAATGGATACCAACTTTCCCCGAGAAGTTAAAGACATTTTTTCAATAAAACTGTTTTTAACGAAATAAATTCATCTATTTTGGAGCGTGTGGAGATGGTCAAAGGACAGATTTCTTATACAACTAATTTATTGGGAATGACGCTTACTTTTCTTTGGATAGTTTTAAGTACGACAGTCAACGCTGAAGATATGGCAGACCTAGCAAAATTCTCGACTAAAGAAGATTATATTACCTGCTGGAAACAACCTTGCGTTAGAGTTGCGGGTAGTGAATGGTCAGAGAAAAATCCTAATGGTGTTGCGGTATCGGTGCGGATGGGATCACAACCCGCAGCGACCGACGATCAAATTAAAATGGTATTGACCCGCGATTTAAACCATTACGGAGTCAAGAATATTAAATTTTTTTACGAACAAAATGATGCTGTTGCCAGTGGTATATGTCTTCATGTGCGTGGTGGTACAGAAGGCGTGTTTATGATTAGTAATGTAAGAGAAGAGTTGGAGGCCGTAGCCAAAAGAGCGTTAAATACAAACCCACTGTTTCTACCAGATTAAATTTTAGGTGCTAGAAACTCATTCAAAGCAATGTCTTGATTACTTTTGAGGCTATTATCTTCTGAATTATCAGCGCCATCTTTAATTTCAGACTGTATGTCTGATTGCGGGGCGGCCTCACGCTCAGCATAGGTTTGCTCTTCGGTATTGGCACGTTGTTCAAGCCCTTCAAGAATCTGAGCTTGGCGCTCAGGGGTTGTCTCGGAATTTTTTAATTCTGCTACGGCTGTCTGTGCAGAATTATAATTAAATTGTTTTTGTGCCCACTGCGCATAATCGCCATATTCAGGATGGTCTTTATATTCATCCTTGATACTACCATCATCGTTAAGCATTTCATTGATAAGGTGTTGCTCTAACCGTTCACGATAATCAGTCATATTTTCATCATCATGGCGCGGTGGGATTTCATCAGGGTCGAGAATTTGTAGTGCAAGGTTTTCACGCCACGCATCACCATAGCGTTGATGAAAGTCCTGTTCCATTTTTGCAATATCAGAGGCTAGTTTTTCATTATCGGCAATAATGCGATTAACCAGATCAATCAGATCAGCACTTCTTTGTTTGTCTGATTGTTGTTTTTCATGGTGTTTATTTAACGGAGTTGTTGCACCACTGCGTTCCTGCAAACCGGATAACGAACCGCTTAGCTGACCACGAAGCATTTCGTTTTCAGAGTAAATGCCATCGTGTTTAGATTTGTCCGTTATCTCTGCCATCTATGCCCATCATTCGCTTGGGCATAGCGCTTTGCTATAGCAAAGCCTGAATCGCAATCAAGTGCCTTGATTGCGATTATTCTGAACAGTTCTCCTGATATTGATCGCCCCAATGTCCCGCCACCCTTAAGTTTTCAATCATTATTATTCCCATAAATAATAGTGCAAATTGATTAAAAATTTCTTAATACAACTAAAACGGGAAAAAGAAAAATAGGAGAAGTTGTTTCTGGTTACGAATAAATTCACTCGTTGTCTCTCAAAAGCTCAGCCTTGATAGTGGCAAACTCAATGAGCTCTTCACGCAGTTGATAATCATCAAGTTTAAGGAATACGTCCAGTAATCGCATGCCTTGGTTGTTATCCAAGCTTTCTAGCTGTTCGAGCTTGTTTGCGATTGATTCTAAAAACGAGGAGCGTTCATTCATGGTGTGACATCCTTTTCGACTGGTGGGCCGGATGTAGTTGACCGTCCAAACAACGGTGTGCCTTATTGGAGCCCCAAGGGCCTTGTATTCGACACCATCCGACCCAAAAAGGCGAATGTTTGGAACAGGTCAACTAAACCCGCACGAGTGAATGGGCACTCGCTATTATTAGTCATGGCATATTTACGCAGGCGAGAAAAGCGTAAAAGAGTAACCGCTCTTTTTCAGTCTGCACAATGGCGCTTTTCCACGGTGGGTATTCAGCAGTTGATTACGACAAGCTCACCCCCAAGTTCCTGTTCGATATAGTCAGCAATTAACCGCCGTGCATATTCATCCGGCGTGATGCCCGGCACAATATCCGCCTGCACATCATCCACAAACTCCCGGCGCCCCGTTTCACTGATAAAGGGTTTATCTTCTTGTAAGGCATCGGCATAAACACCCAGCCAGAAAGAATAAGACGCACTGGCACCAAATAGTCCATCAAGCTGAATACGAACCGACATATCTCCGACTGTGATAACAAACTCACCGACTTCACCCCATTGTGGCACGGTACCCATCGCAGCCATGGTCGCTGCTTCAAGGACACAGCCCGGCGATTCGGGACAAGCGGTGATATCCGGGTTGCCGTTATTCAGGCGGCGTGCAAGATTCCTTGCCTCTTGACGCAGACGCATGGTTTCTTTTTCATCAGCCATCATCATGGCGTTGTGATGTTGACTAATAAGGTCACGAAAATACGGTAAGGCTTCTTCCATCGTATCGGGAAGATGCGCCGTGTCATATTGGAATTGAAGCGTCTCTTTTCGTTCAACGCAGGTTGTTCTATTGCTATAAATCTCGGCTTCTTCATAAAGCTTGATGTCGCCGACTAGTGCGGCGGCTTCGCCTAAATTGTCGATGCCTAGTTGAATGCAATTTTTAATTAATGTCGTGTCGAGCTCTGCATCTGCGTCTAGCGTTAAAAATACGTCTACTTGTTGTCTCATGGTTAGTTCTTTCTGTTGTGTGGTACGTCATTGCACCATCGAGACCAGCCGTAAGACTGGTCTCTGTGTTGCTATGATGTTTTAGATAAAAGTGAAAGCTCTAATTGTGCTTTGAGTGCCATCAATGTATTCACATGGTCGTGCCATGCTGCGTTACTGGTGGGGCAGTTGGCACTGGCAAGTTTTGTAAGCTGTTCAGTCACGACTTCTGTTACTGATTTTTCATTCCCCTGTGTGGCGATGGAAAGCGCTTTGTCTAACAGAGTAATGATATCAGCAGGGAAGTATTGACGAGGGTCATCATAACCAAAGGCATAATCAGAATTGTCGTAAGGTATTTTCTCTACCCCGTCTTTTTTGATGGAGGTAATGACGGTGTTATGAAGCCCCCAGCCCTCAACCTCGACCTCATAGCCTGCTTGTACCAGCACATTTTCAACCTGCCAAGTCTCTATCTGACCATCACCATCGTTAAAGCCAAATTTGTCAAAAGCTTCTTCCCATAACCAATCATAGTGACCACCGCAATTTTCGCATTCTGTAATAGGCATTGTTTATCTCCTTCTATTTTTATATTTGTGTGTTTTTTGAATTACTCTTAGGCTCAATGACTCCAGAACACATGAATGTGTTGATAGCCAGTTTCGATGGTGTAAATATCACCACTCAATTCCATATCGCATCCCATGCGCTCATAGTCGATATAGAACGCTAAATGTTCAGGAATATTGGAGGTGGTGTCTTCGGTTAGCTGCTGGGCGTAATCAGCAAGACTTTCATGTTCACCCTGATAACCCTCATTTAATGCTCTTTGGGCATCCTCAATATCACCGCACCAATGGTTTAATACAAAAGCACCCAACTCGCCGTGCTCTTCAAGAAACAGGGCGATATTATTGGCACTTTCCAGTCCTTCATATTCTGATAATTCGACACCGTAGAACCCTTCGTAATCATGGAGCGCATACTCTTCCGCCCCTTGTTCTGGGCTTTCGGATAGCATCTTATTCACTTGGTCTTGAATATCATTTAAGTCTTGGGTGGCATCAATCCAGACACCATGCAAAATACCGTTGTTGTATGCGGCTAAATCTGCCACGTAAATTTTAGGTTCTATGCTCATTGTCTTTTCTCCTAAATCGTTGCTGAGGTTTATGAAGCAGCTTTTGCGCTGCTCATGAACCTCTGGCGACTAGGCCGACTAGCGGACGTGAAAAATCCAGAAAAATTGCGGAGTGTCTGCGCTTTTTGAGGCGTAGAAACCGTCATTTTTCTTGAATTTGAGGGGAACAAGACCCCCTCTTGGGGTATTGAAGTATCGCTTGGTGGAGACTGGTTTTGGGCTAAATCATTAACTTCCCAGTAGGGGGAAAACAAGTGCGCATCATAGATGCGCTCAATTCAGGCAAGCAGAGCGCGCTAGACGTTAGTAATTTGAAACCCGATAGTCCCGTTATTTTTAGCGAAGGTTGGAAAGCACGGCCACTGTACTTGCAATGCCAACGCCCAAATGACCGATTTTGTTTTGTATCACAGACAACAAATTACAACCGATGAGTTGCGTGTTTACACGCCTTCAATAGATGGAAACAGTAAAACCTCACGACCCTTGAAAAGACCACATGCTTTAACACAAAGGCTGGAAGAATCGCGCAAACGCTAAAGCGTTTCTCCATTGCCATTTCGACCTTCTCATATAATCAGGTGCGCTGACTTCCAGTGCTTTGTTTTACCTCGCGGCCATTCAAGGGTCGTAAAAGGTTTACGGCCTCCAAATTCAAGGAGGACAACATGAAACTCATGACTCGATTTGAACTGGTTGCTTACAATAAAAGTGAATTACAAGGACTTTATAGAAACGTGTTTAACACGCTTGTTCAAAGCAATCCGCAAACACCTGAGCGAAGCAATGCGCTGGCATCATTGGAAAATATTTGCCGTGAACTGGCATGGCGAGAAACTCCGTAAACATAAAGAGGCGCTGCAAAGCGCCTCTTTTGCATTTTCAGAATAAAAGAATTTAATGTTGCTCAGTTTTGAGCATGAGTTTATTGACAAAAGCACAGCTAAAACTGAATTTTAAAATGGCTTGACCATCCTGAAACGTCTGCACGTCTTTGCGATGGAGCATATCTATTTCCTCTTTGATCCAGTCGTTGTGGGTTGTCAAACAAATATTATGTCTGCGTGCATACACCGCCATACGTTGCACCTGATTAATAGCGGCAAGTATGCGTGCATAACCACAAACCAAAGCGGTATCGGCGATATCCTCTAGCACGATATCCGAACGTGGAGCGCTAATTTTTAGATTGTCTCCCACCTTTGTAAAACTGATCTGGGATGCCCAAGCCAACGTAAACTCTATTTTCCAACTATTTTGCGTTGAGCCGGTAATATCGATCTGCGAAGCTGTTGGTTGCTCGCTAAACGATACAATTTCACGCTGCTTTTTATCCAATGTGCCATCAAAAGCCGGGGAGTAGTCGATCACAGATCGTATGAACTGATCTTCAACACTGCCGGGGGCAATGAATTTATGGATCAACAGGGCGTCATAAATTTCGTTAAAAACACAATAAATATTCTCAGCTATTTTATCCACCGGAGGATCATAGAGATTGTCCATTGTTAGGCAATCCAGCACAGCAATATGAGACAACTCCTTTGCACCTATATTCAACGCATCATTCTTACGCGAATACACAAAAGTTTTGGTGACATGTTGCGAACAGTCAATATAGTTGTAGATAGATCTAAAACGTTCAGAACAACCTTCTAAAAGGCTGTTTCTATAAGCGAGTAATTTCTCGGTATCATCTGAGCCAAAGGGTGCCTGCTGTTCCATAGTCACCATTATCAGAAAAATAGATTAAGAATTTATAAATAATGAATAGACAGTTTTACTTTTTATATTTCACAGAGTACAACGCTAATCACCGAATATTGAATACGGTTTCACTCGATAATCAGAGCACGAGTAAAGATAGGCAGCTCTTTTTGCTAAAACATCAATAGTCTTTAGTTTGAAATCAGGAGGCATTAATTAAATAGGAGTATGAGCTTTTTAAGCTAAAACATAGATGTTAAGGCAGAGGGATTCTCTCTAATTAAAATCAACAAGAAACTTGGTCATGGATTATTTATGGCTTTCATTGTTTTCCTTCGTTCTTGGATTAAATAAATAACATTTTCTAAACTCTTAATGTCTTTTTCTAGCTCGATTGGTGAGGGAACAGGATCATTTTTATCTGATGCAGGATCATGCCCTTCGACTAAATCATTACAACGGTCATACAGTCTCTTAATTTTGTCACATTCATCCTCCTGAAATCCTACAACGTCTTCTAGACTCTTGATGTTGATCCAGTCTCTATAGCGTCGGACGACACCACTAAAAACAACATCTTGAACAACACGCTCTATTGTCGAACGAAGGCGACTATAAACACTCATCATTTCCTCAGCATCTTCAGCAGTTGGATATTGCGACCATGGCTTTTTTATCAATGTAGTACGATCTTTTTTCAGTGCATCAATGCGCTCTTTATAGGAAGAATGTCCCCAGGGTAATCCTTCACGGATATTTCCAGAATACTCACCTTTCCACTCCATATACTGAATTTTATGATCCAAGTTCTGTGTATCAATTTCATCACGGAGTTGTCCAAGAAAAGAAGTATCATGAGTAAAGACGATAACTTGACGTGACTTGGCTTCATGAACGAGTCTCCGAGCTACGTTTTGGCGCCTCCAATGATCAAGAGAGGAAACTGGATCATCGAATACAATCCCACAATTATGATTTGCTAATGACAGCTCAGCTAAAAATGAGCCAAGGGCGATTGCACGTTGTTCACCTTCACTTAATATCTCCTCCAGTGGTTTGTTTTTGGGTAGCTTCAACAAGAGTTGATGGTGCATTTTTCCTTTTATATTTCTAGGCCTAAGTATAGTTTTGATGTGATCAACGCCAAGATTTGCGAACTCAATGTCCAGAGCATTTTTTAGTTCTTCTGTGACGGCTTGACTGGCAAAGTCCTTTGCCTTCTTTGATATTGGAGCTGTTTTTAAATTTTTCTTACACTTTTCAAGATAAGCTACTGTTTCTTTACGTCCAATCACGTCAAGTACGCTTTTCAATGATTTTTTTAGGCTTAGTCTTGCGAGTAAGTCATTGTATTCTTGGGTAAGTAACTTTTTACTTTCTTCATCAAATACCCTTATATACATTCTAGCTTCTCTTAATTGCTGAGCAGCTAATTTACGCAAGGCTTTACTTGGATTATTAGATAATTGGTTTACTTCATCCCATTTGTGCGTGACAAGAGTTTCTAGCATCCACTGCTTTCTTTTATTGATACTTTCTTGATAAACATCAATACATTGCACAAGTGTTGCATCATGCAATGTTATTTCATCTTTGAGGCTTTTGTCTATTGCAACTACAAGATGGGCATTATCTATTTTTTTTCGTATCGTCGTAAGGTTTGCTCGTTTTTCAGTAACTGATTTAGCAATATCATCCTTGATATATTTTTCAAAACGTTCAAGTCTTTCGCCAGTTTCATCATTCAACAATGTTTGGCAAAGTGGACAAACTGCATCTTCATTCGTATGTGGAAACACATGTTCACGGCAGGCAATTTCTGTTGAATATCTTCGTGCGGCTTCAAACATTACCTTCCATAATTCTTCACCAGTTCCTGGTAATAAAGTCTCATTAGCTCGAAGTGCCTTTGCTGCACTCTTCTCAGCAGTCTCAGCAGCTATAAATTCATTGTCCAACGTATTTAGTTTTTGTACTGCGTTATCACTTACCCAAAGTGCCACATCATTAATGTTCTTCGCTAGGTCTTTGAGACGTGATACGAAGCGTTTCAGCTCATCAGCTTTAGCTATGGGATCACTTTCGGTTAATGCTTGAGTTAACTCAGGTATACGATCAATTTCACTTTCCGACAATGTGCTTAGTTTCGTAATTACTTCTCGATCCGTTTTTTCATTGAGTTCTGATATCTGCCTACCAACCTCAGTTTCACCTAAAAGATGATCAAATACTGTTGTACTTGTATCAATTGAGAGAATATCTGAATTAAGCCTTTGCTCTAATTCAGGGATAACGGCTCTAGCAAGGTTCTCTACTATATCCAGTCCGTAAGGCAGGTAGGCAACATCTTGTTCAGCAGTTAGGTATGAGCGTGCACAACGAGAATCGAATACGGAAATCATTGATAAAACATCAGGTGCTACCTCCCCCCTTTGCCAACGTACATTTTCTTCATTACCATGAATTATTATTTTGAATATTGCTTCAGGAACAACGTTATCAGAAGCTAGATCATTTGCATTCGCATGTACAATCTCTTCTCTATCACGGGAACGGCAAGCCTGTTTCATCACCCGAACGTAACCTGATTTTCCTGTGCCGTTACCACCGTAAATCACCGTCATGCCTTTTTCGTTAAATAGCAACCTTTGTTTCGGATCAATACGATTAACATAATTTAAACCAGAAATTTCTTTTAAAGTTGCTGTCACACCGGCTTGAATTGATGAAGGTAAGTGGTCGGGGCTTAGTGGTTTTGGAATTAAATTGTCAGGACTTGAAAGGCCGTGTTCTATTTTGAGTAAAGAATAAAGTTGGAAATAGTCATCTTCTGACAAACCCTCTTCACTTTCTAATAATCTACGGCAAGCATCACTTTGCCAATCAGGTAATGTCTGTGTCCATTGAAGTATGTCATTTAAAAGGTTCATAATTGACCTTTGAATTTCCCGAGCTTATTTTTCCTTTCTTGTGAAAAAGTGTAGTCGTTTAGCAAATAAAGTTGTTTACATATCTGCCTTGGGTTGCTTTCAGCTATACCATGACAAGTATAGTAACTTTCGCAAGGTTAACTGTGTTAAATGAAGTGACATCTGTTCTAATAATAGAGGTAGCCGACTGATTTCTTGCTGATTGGGAAGCCTAGAGTCTCCATCAGATTATGTTAAAAGCAATCTTCTCCAACACTTCTTTTTTCAACTCCAAGCTTGGCCCATTACCGTAACGTTCACGATTGTATTTGTGTCCCATCAGGGCGGCTTGCACTTTTTCCAATGTCTTTACCTCAGTCAACCGGTCTTCGAAGCTATGTCGCAAACTGTAGACACAATGCTCGCTAGTTGGTAACAGATCATGTTCACGTAAAAACTTATTCAGATTAGCCGATAGGGCATCCGGCTTCCGATAATAATGCTTGAATCCTTCTGGTATGTTTTGAAACGCAAAGAGTGACGTGCCAACCAAAGGTATTTTGCGTTTGCTATGTTTGGTTTTCAGTGCCCTGTCTTTTTCAGGCTGGATATCAATATACGGGATATCTGTATCAAGCCGGATATGTCCCTTCAATGGGTTCAAGCCCAGCAGTTCAGACGGTCTTGCACCGGTATCCGCCATGGCATAAAGAAACCAACGGCATTCGCTATCTAGCCCTTTTAGATTCGAGACGTTCAGTAATGTATTTTGGATATAAGCTGTTTCAAAAGGAGGGCGGTGACTTTCTTCATGCTCTTCCGAAAAACGCATTCTAGTGAATAACTTTTGAACATCTAAGTTATAGCGATAATGATCGTCTACAAAACTTAAGAGTGTTCTTAAGTGCATAAAGTCCTTATTCGCTGTTGCAGGATTGAGTCCGCCTTTTCCTAATGTTCGACTTTCCCACCACTGGCGCAACACGCTTATATGATCTCTTGTAATATCCTCTACTGAAAGATCACTATTTTCCCGGACAAAATTTTGCACGGCCTTGATACGTGGATTCTTCCATTTTCTTATCTGGTCATCACTTTTATTTTTCAGGTTTGGGATCTGAAACTCAAAGTAGTCTTCCAAGGCCTTAGTCAGTGGCAGTGATTGCTTTTCTTCAGAACCCAGTAAAGCAGAGGTATTCACTTCATTTCGACTCTCTTGATTTTTTAATGTCAGGGAACGACTGACAATTTCCGAAAGCTCACTTTCAGCAATGTGCTGTGACGTCTTATAGGTAAATCCATGAGCCTGAGCTAACGCTCGTAGTTTTTTAAGGTTGAATAATTCAGTGGGATTATCTTTAAATCGGGATTGATCCCAATATTGTTCAATCTGTTCATTCAATGCGGTCGCACGCTGTGCAGCGATGCGATCAGAATCTGTTTCCAGCGAAATTTGAACAAACTCGACCTGCTCAGGGTAATAAGGTTGATACTTTGCGGGTATACGACGTTTGAAATGCTTGGCTTTATTACGGGTAATAACATAAGGCATGTGTGACAACTTGTGCTACAAAATGTGTAACACGTTCCTTTCTACAGTTTACCTATGCAGAAATTAATATAGTGTCAAACACCCATTTTATGCTTTTGTTTCTGAGGGTTAGTTGTTTCGTAAAACTCTCTTTTATTATCATAATTGGCGTCCCGTACGGGATTCGAACCCGTGTTGCACAGCTTGTAACGTGTTGAGTTAGTTTGATTATTTTTCTATGTAAATAGCGTTGTGTGACAATTTGTGTAACAAAATGTGTGACAAGAACATAGATAGTGAGGAATGGATTTAAGAGGATTATTTTTCCAATTTATCCACAGCTATTGTTCTAGCTTTCGCTAACATGTCATCTTTATCTTTTCTTTGCTCAATCTCGGTATGCAACCTTTCAAATATTGGCAAGTAAACTTCTCCATGTTTCGCAACTATATGCGCTACCAATTCATAGCTTTCTTGCAAGATACTTAGGGAAATATCATTTTCCTTTAAGAAAAACTGCTTTTTATAAGGTTTGTGATTGTCAGTTCTTGTCGTTAGCACCCGTGAATGCCATTTCATGACACATTCTTCGGCTGACCATTCTTTCTTTTTCATAGCAATCTCAAAATAACTTACTAAGGATCATATTTCGTAATCATCTGCGGCGCTTTTATAGGGGCCAGTATTAAAGATAACCTCTACTTTTTTGCCATGCTGATCTTTACAAAGCACAGGCGTACCAAGGCCATTTGTGGGTGTCAGGTAAAGGGTAATGTCTTTGGAATGGCGGACTAAAAACTCTTCTTCTAACTGGTGTAGTTCTTCAAAGAGCGCCTGCCGGAGTTGGTGAACATGAAGCTCACCGTGGAATTTGATTTTCATGAGAAAACCTCCGTGAACTGAAGATTATATTTCCATAATACAACCCAAAGTATTAATAAACTGTTTATCGGCAACCATTGAATTTTGCAGAAACATATTCCAATAACCATGAGGCAGTCATGAGGAATGTGCTATTGGGAAGCTGATATCGTGTAAATCATGAAATAAGCAGGATATTTATAATTTTAGTTAATCACTTTTTGATGACTGATACGGTGAGGAAATACGATGGCTTACAATGACTTTCCGCCTAGACTGATTAGAATGCGTGATGCGCCTTCTTATGTCGGAATGGATCGCCATCGTTTTTCAAAGAACGTCCGGCCATGCCTGACTGAAATCCCAATGGGTGTCCAAGGGATTGCTTTTGACCGACTTGAAATTGATGCGTGGGTAGAGGAATATATTCAACGCAACGGGCGTCGTCCAAAACTTCAAAAAGTGGAGGATGATGTATGTCGAAACGTAACCAAATGCCGGGACTTCGCCTTAAAGGCAAGATCTGGCACATTGAAAAACGCTGTAGACACGCCGACGGCGGTTGGCTCCGTGAAAGCACGGGAAAAACTGGCCGCGCTGAGGCAGAAGCATTCCTGATAAGCCGGTTGGCTTATTTGGAAAAAGAAGCGGAACGTAAAAACGAGAGTAGCTATACGTTTTTAGAGGCGGGCTTGCGATATCTGGAAGATATTGCGATAAAGCCATCGGCAGATACGATGGCCATGCACCTGGATCAATTATTTCCCTTTATCGGGGAGCTTGTATTAGAGCAGGTTCATGATGCGACACTCAAAACATTTATTAATAGCGAAGTGGCTGCTGGCAAAGCACCTAAAACGATTAATAATGCGCTTGGGGTGGTGTCGGCTGTTTTGAACAGAGCGGCACGTGTTTGGCGAAATGAGGATGGATTGCCATGGTTAAAACATGCGCCACCGAAATTAAGCCGAATGTCTGCCATGGGAAAACAAGCGAAAGCCTATCCGTTATCGTGGGATGAGCAAGATCGTCTGTTTAAAGAGTTGCCAAGACATTTGGCTGATGCGGCTTTGTATGGGATCAATACAGGTTGTCGTGAACAGGAAATTTGTCAATTGCGCTGGGACTGGGAGGTGAGGGTGCCGGATTTAAAAACGTCTGTTTTTATATTGCCGGAAACGCTGACCAAAACTGGAACAGAGCGCATTGTTGTTCTCAATTCTGTCGCGAGACGGGTGATTGAAGGACGACGTGGCAAACATCCCGATCATGTTTTCACCTACCGTGATGCGCCGCTTAAAAAGCTACATGCCAGTGGTTGGCGAAGAGCTTGGAGAGTCGCAGGGATGCCGGTAGAAAAAGGTGTTTTAAAGGGGGTTCATAATTTGCGACACAGCTTTGGAAGACGTCTTAGAAGTGCAGGTGTTTCATTAGAAACACGTAAAGCCTTATTGGGACATGCGCACGGTGATATCACCACGCATTATTCTGCGGCTGAGTTAGCTGAATTAATGAATGCAGTTGAAAAGATTGTTGATCGTGGCGTTGCACAAACACCGGCACTCTTTTTACTTCAAAGCACCAAGATAAAAGACACACTTCCGAACATGTCGGAAAAGTGTCGGAAATAAAGAAATAGGTTAAAAGATATTTGGGGTTAAGTCTTTGATTTAAATGGCGCGCCCTGAAGGATTCGAACCTCCGACCACCTGGTTCGAAGCCAGGTACTCTATCCAGCTGAGCTAAGGGCGCTTTGTATTTTCGAGCGGCAAAATATACCTGACTAGGGAAGTATTGTCACGATTATTCGTATATGGTTTAGTTCAGGAAAAAATCATATTCCTTCTTATTTTAAAGCGATATAGGCAATAATGTATCCAAAAATGTACACTGGTAACTATTAAGAGTATATGAGGTGTTAATTATGATCAGAAAGTCATTGTTGTTATGTTCTTTTTTTCTTATGTCTTTGATAAGTAATGTTTTCGCTGCGGATAAGCTTGAGGTATCGTTAGTCTTTTTTGGTGAAGCTTCTAGCATGGCATCACTTGGTGTGGTTCAGGGAATTGATGAGGCTAATTTTCAGGGTGAGTTTTTGGGACAGAGTTACACAATCAAAAATTATGATGTGGAAGATATAGCACATGTTGCGGATGTTTCCGCTATTTTTGCGGTAGCTGATGAGGTAGGTTTACGCGAGCTGGCTAAGCTTAATCCTGATACACCTGTATTTAATTTAAGTGATGAGAATAATTCATTACGTGAGAATTGTATTACTAATCTTTTCCATGCAATTCTAAGTCAAAAAATGCGTGATGATGCAGTTGCACAATGGTTACAGAAAAATGCTGATTCAAAGGCAACTGCAGCGGGGTGGCATAAAGATTTTAAAAAATATGCGGCAAGCCAGGTAAATAAAAGATTTACCGATCTGCACGAAAAGGCCATGGATGATTCTGGTTATGCAGGTTGGATCGCGATGAAAGCAGTGGCTGATGCAGTGGCTCGTACAAGTTCAATTGATGGTGCGAAGCTGATGACATTTCTGAAAAATGATCTGGTGATGGATGGTGCAAAAGGTCTGAAAATGAATTTCCGATCAACTGGCCAATTACGTCAGATGTTGCTATTAGTTGATGAAGGTAAAATTGTCGGCGAAGCTCCCGTTAGAGGAGTTGTAGATACGACAGATTTGGAGACCTTAGGTATTTTAGAATGTACACCGTGTCCTTAAAAAAAATCATGAAAAAATACTAAATATTTTTAAAGTTAGGAAAAAATGGAATTAAGATTAAAAAATAAAACCGCGGTTGTGACAGGAGCAAGCACGGGCATTGGTCGAGAGGTCGCTTTAGTATTAGCTCGGCATGGTGCGAAAGTTGTGGTGAATTATAACGCCTCAAAAGAAAGTGCTGAGGAAGTCGTCGAAGAAATCAAACAAGCGGGTGGAGCAGCTAAGTCTGTCCAAGGTAATGTTGCTGATAGTAGTGATGTTGATTATCTAGTCGGTTCAGCTTTAGAATATTTGGGTGAGATTGATATTTGGGCGAATATTGCCGGCGCGGATATCTTAACCGGATCCGGATCAAAATTGAGTGATATTGAGAAACTGGAAAAATTAATATCGGTTGATTTGAAAGGAACGATGATGTGTTGCTGGCGAGTTGTAGAGCTAATGAAAAAAGCAGGATCAGGTTCAATTATTAATATTTCCTGGGATTTGGCGTTACATGGGATGGAAGGCAGAAATCCTGAAATGTTTGCTGCAATTAAAGGTGGTGTAACAGGTTTTACCAAGTGTTTGGCTCGATCAAGTGCGCCTGATATACGAGTCAATGACGTGGCTCCTGGCTGGATAAAAACCTCGTTTGCCGATGATGTGATGCGTGAAGATTATTACAATATGGTGATTGAAAGTACTCCCTTGCGTCGTTTTGGATTGCCTGAAGATGTTGCAAATGCGGTGCTTTATCTGGCCTCGGATGAAGCCGCATTTATTACTGGGCAGACCTTAAAAGTAAATGGTGGCGTTGTCTAGAATTGATCAATATTAGATAGGATCAAGGCGTTGGGGAGTTGCGAGAATTTATCCTGTCTAATAGTGAGATATATTTTTGTAGACGACGTTCTGAACTTTGATCCATATTAATGAATTTGCCACCGAGTCTTGGTTTTGCACTATAGCGTTTATCTTCACAGTAGCGGATCTCAAGTTCTGATTCTACAGGGGGTTGTTGATCACCAAGGTACATAACACATTTTGGTATAACATCTCCGTGTTTAACTTTATTTGAGGTTTCTCTACTAAGAACCGCAGCAAAACCACCAGTTGACAAATCTATCAACTCGCCTGTCACAAGATCATCTAATTCTGTATGAAGATGTACCGGCAAGTATTTACCGCGTGGTGTAGAAACACGTAAGTGTTTTCTTCTTAATTGATGTTCGAGATCTTTTGGGAAGGGAACTTTGTAGTAATGGATCCCATTATGTTCACCAACAGCAGTAAGTTCACATTGGAATTTAATGACTCGATCTTCCAGGCGTGTCTTAATCTCAAATTGTTTGATGTGGGAAATAGCTCTGTGCCCAGTTCCTGAACTGAGTTCATCAATGACAATATAGCCTTCTTCTTCATCGACCTCAAGTAATGCGCTGAGATAGGTTTCTTCAATTCCGGCAATTTTAACTGTTAACATTGCACGTGAGTTTTTGATCCTGCGCATCAGTTTAGCGGTTTCTGGAGAAGGAGGTGGTTTTATTTCCTGCTCAGGTTCTACGGGCAGAGGGTTTGAACGTAATAATAGCTTGTCTCGAATGGAACCAAATTGATCGAGTATATTTTCTAATAATCTTTCTTTGCTTAGCATTTTCTTAACTAAGCTTCACCTAGTGGGGGTACATCATAATTATTTTGCATCTTACCAGCACGTCCATAAACTGGTTTGTCGTTACCACGTAGTAGATCAATGACGCGATCTGTACTGGTTCTTGTCATTTCAATTGCTTGCCCATTGACACTATTTTTGCCATTGCAGGTTTCCACTTTTTCACAGAAGGTAGTCCATATATCGCCAAGTTCCAATGCCAACGTACCTTTTTTCAGACCAATTTGTTGATCATGGTAACCATACTTTGACATTAGTTCGGATAAGGAATTACTCGATATTTCCATAGATTGTAATAATGCAATCTTTGAATTCGTAGCAGATGTCAGCATCTCACTATCGCGTTGCCTTATCGCTTGGTTTTCACGGTCAAGCTCTTTATCCAAATCTGTCAGGATAGTACCAATTTGCCCAAGTTGTTGTGAAATTTCTTGAAGCTTCAATGACTGTTGTTTACCCATAACGTTGACTCTATCTTTATGATCCTATTTGTAGGTATTAACTTTTCTTCTGAGGTAATGCGGTATCAAAGTCGATCAATTTTGATGCAATACGTTCAGCGTCGACATTGTATGATCCTTCATTGATGGTTTTTTTCACTGCATCTACTTTGCTTTGATCAACGACAGGGGCAGCGGCTATCGATTTCTCCGCTGCTTGTAGCTGGCTTGCGGCGGATGTCAGACTTACGCTGGATGACGGTGGAGGCGCAGAGCTTGTTTGAGTTTGATTAGACTCATCAGCTTTTTTATTAACATTAATTTGATTGCTACGTTGTTCTGTACTCTGAACAACTCCTGAACTTGAACCTTGAACTTCCGATACCATAATTATTTTCTCCTTTGGATTTTTATATCTAAGCGGCAGATATTTTAAATCCTTTAGGACTAATTTACATTTGTAGTCACTAAGCCGTTGTTTGTGACTGTGCCTTCAATCACTTTATTTGAATTTATATTCTTAACTTTGATTCGCCCACCAGCGATGCCATTGGACATTGCTTTGCCGGCCATTTTCACCGTAATACCACCGGTTTGTGCTAATAACGTCACTTTCTGTCCGCGTTTAATTAGCATTGATGACTCTACAAAGTTTGGTGTGAGTATAAACCCAGTATTGAGAGATTTTTTTAGGGTTTTCCCAACAACTTCGTTCAAGTTGGAAAAATAACCTGAGTTAAGTCTGTTAATATCATGCCGCTCTACACGTAAATCAGATTGACTGAGAGGAGTATTTCTAGGCAGGGCATTATTCAACACAACGATATTTTTGAATTCTTTAACTTGTACTGGCACAAATAAAGACCAAGGTTTTACACCGTTGCATTTGATATTGACAGTATACCGCCCATTTTTGCCAGAACTTGATGTATTACTCGTTTCTAATATTTCTTTGCATTTCACTAAACGAAGACGTGGATCTAATCTGCCAGCAACAATCTCAATATTAGATTTATTGTTTTCATTCATATATTGATCAGAGACAAATTCTTTAGCAGCAGATCTAAGACTATCAAGTGACTGATACTCAACTGCTTCAGTCAAAGTAGGCATGAGTCCTGCTAAGAGAACTACATAGATTCGATTTAGATCTGTTTTTTTATTCATAATAGTTAAGGTGTGAATGCAAAAAAAGTGCCAGTTGTGATTTTAAAGCAAACATTAAATTTTCCTGAAGTTATGAAAGCCTAAAGGGGTTTTTACTTCTGCCGATAGGTTGAATCAAGATTAACAAAATTAACATCAGGCCGGAGAAAACAGATGGCAGGTATATTAGACACTGTTGATGAACGTACCCAACTTGTAGGACAAAATCGACTTGAATTACTCATGTTTCGTTTGAGTTCACAACAACGATTTGGGATTAATGTTTTTAAAGTTCGAGAAGTGATTCAATGTCCTCCTTTGACGATCGTTCCTCAGTCACATCATGTAGTACGTGGCGTCGCAAATATTCGTGGCTTGACAATTACTGTAATGGATATGGCTGCAGCTGTAGGTTTACCTCCAATAGATGAGCCAACATCATGTTGGGTTGTTGTTACGGAATACAATCGAGCGGTTCAAGGGTTCTTAGTCAGTGGTGTCGATCGCATAATCAATATCAACTGGAATGAGATCAAACCTCCACCGAAAGGGATGGGAAAACATAATTATATGACCGCCGTCACAGAAGTTGATGGTGAACTGGTCGAAGTGATTGATGTGGAACAGGTGATGGCTGACATTATGAGTATCCATGTGGATGTGTCAGATGGCCTTGCTTCTTTTCACTCAGAGAAAGGTATTCAACATCATGCATTGGTTATAGATGACTCTTCTGTTGCACGTCACCAGGTAACAGGTGTACTCGATCAGATAGGTGTGACTTATGATGTAGGAGAAAATGGTCAGCAAGGCCTCGAGATTTTGAGAGAATCTCTAAATAATGGGGAAACCCCGACGGAAAAATATTCAATGGTTATTAGTGATGTAGAAATGCCTTCGATGGATGGATATTCATTTACAAAAGCGGTTAAAGATCATCCAGAACTGAAAGATTTATACATTTGTCTACATACTTCTGTGAGTGGTAATTTTAATAATGCGATGGCTGAAAGGGTTGGTGCTGATAAACTGGTACCAAAATTTAATCCTGATGAACTTGCTACAACTGTTATTACCCGATTAAAAGAACTAGAGCAATAACCCAGGTTATTTTAGTGATCTGGGATAAAGGAGGTTAAAGGAAATGGCTTATTTGGATTCTTCCGCAGAAGGTGGGACTTTAGCTTCGGCAAAACCGGCAAGTTCTACAAACATCTTAAAAGAGGGTGCCAGCGCTAACGAATACACACGTTTCTGCAACTTTCTTGAAAAACATTCTGGTATTGTACTAGGAGTGAACAAGGAGTACTTAGTTACGAATCGTTTACGTCTGATCCTGGAAGAAAATGACTTAGGGTCTTTAGGGGAGCTGCTAGACATTATACAGTCTAGTGGCAAGAGTACGCTTTATTTAAAAGTCATTGATGCGATGACGACTAACGAGACTCTCTGGTTTCGTGATGGACATCCTTTTGAAATATTAAGTGAGGTCGTTTTACCAGAACTTTTTTCTTCATCTGCGAGTCGGCCACGGATCTGGTCAGCTGCGAGTTCTACAGGTCAAGAAGCATATTCAATTAGTATTACTATCAGCGAGTTTATAAAACGAAAATCAAAAGCGTTATCTCAAAATGCCGATATTGTTGCGACAGATATTTCCCAAACTGCACTTCAACAGGCAAAAGAAGGCGTTTATGATGTATATGAGATAACTCGTGGATTGAGTGAGAATCATCAACGACAATATTTTGATCGAGAAGATCAACACCTTCGTCTTAAATCTGAAATAAAGCAGCGTGTTCGATTTCAGCAACTGAACCTTTTGCAAGGTTATTCTACACTAGGAAGTTTTGATGTTATTTTTTGCCGCAATGTTTTGATCTACTTTTCAGATGAAGTGAAATCCGATATTTTGTCACGGATGGCAAAAACATTGAGGCTTGGAGGGTATCTATTTCTTGGTGGCTCTGAACCTATTGCAAATTATTCTGATCAATTTGAAATGTTGCGTTGTAAGCAAGGCGTTGTATACCGTTTGAAGTAATATCCTTTTAAGCCGAGGGTTCTTGTTGTGTTGCACAATATTACCGCCACCACTGGCAATACCATCAATCGCTATTTGTTCTATATGACGATCTGGGAATACTTTAGACAGTTTCTGTTTTGCAATACGATCAGCTTTTTATCACCGAACTTTTGCATGATTATCGCGTTGTTTCAAAATCATAGGCCTTACCAGTCAATGTTAAAGAGAATAGTAACGTAACAGATCAGAGAAAAAACGGGTTATTGTCATGAGGAAGAAAGTTTTTTATTAGTAGATTATTTCTGTCTATTAGTTAATCTGAATTCGGAATAAGAAATACCTCTCCAGCAGACTTCTTTTAGCGTCTCTCTGCGTTGGAGTTGTTTCCAATAGCTCGCTATTGCTACACAACTCCGCCTTAATAGCCACTAAAAGAAGCCTACTGGACAAAACAGTCACCGTGTTTTCATCTAACTCATTGTCTTTTAATGTTTTTAGGGTCATTCTTAACCCAAGTTCATATATGGTCTCCTCCCGTATTGCAAGATAAAACATTCAGATAACAGGGACAGGATTGCTGTCATATATACGGCCTTCAATGAAGTTTTCAACTTCTGACCTGGATGTATTACGCGCCTATTTTCCTTATCAGGTTATCGGTATTAGTTACCCCTGAGCTCGACAGGTTTTCAATAGGCTGGTTTGACCTGTTATGCCATCTTTAGTTTTACCTTCGCAATTCGTTGAAATGATTTGTTCTCTCTATTTAGGCCGGTGAGTAGTCATCACCAGAAACCGTTATAGCCCAGGCCATTCTTGCCATTTTGTTGGCATACGCCACACACGCTCGATTATGCCCCCGCGTCTCAACTAAACGATTAATCCATTGACTCAGTTTATCGCCTTTCGTTTTGGCTCTTGATACCACGGCCTTCGCGCCTAGAATTAACAAACAACGAAGGTATTTATTGCCGCGTTTACTGATCCCCAGTAGCACCTCTTTACCACCACTACTGTACTGTCGTGGAACAAGTCCTAATGAGGCGGACACATCGCGCCCTTTGTGATAATGAGCGCCGTTTCCCACTTCATTAAAATACGCGCTCGAGACCATCGGCCCAAACCCTGGAATAGTTTGTAAGCGTTGGCAAATCGCATTGTTTTTTGCCGATTGAATGATCAATTGGTCAAATGTCGCAATACAGGCATCAAGTGATTGCCATTGTTCCTTTAGCTGGCGCAGTATCCTTTTGAAAGTAACGGACAACCGTTCGTTCTCATCACTTAATAGCAACGGGATAGATTGACGTAGGGTATTTAGGCCGGGACGAAGGCTAATGCCATATTCTGCAACAAGCGCTCTCATTTGGTTACATAATGCGGTTCTTTGTCTGACCGCTAAGTCTCTTGCTTTATGTTGTGCCTGGTTGTCTTGTTGCTCAACTGATTTAATGCCCACACTTTTTAAATGAGGTTGTTTCGCAGCAACGGCGATGGCCAAGGCATCGTTATAATCATTCTTATTGCCGATTAGAAATGCGTTAACATGCTGAGGTGGTAGTAATTTCACCTGATGTCCCTGTTGTTGTATCGCTCGGGCCCAATACTGTGACGTTGCACAAGATTCTATTGCGACTAAACAAGGAGGTTGAGATTGAAAAAAGGAGAGTACCTGCGCTCGCTTTAACATTTTCTTTTTGATTATACGCCCTTGTTGATTACAGCAGACAGCATGAAATACGTTTTTTGCTATGTCTAACCCGATTGTTGTAGTCTTCATTTTGGTCTTCTCCTCTTTTGATTGTGTGTATGTCAGTTCAATCATGGCACCTAGATGCCGTTAGGGGGAGGAGACCATCACATCAGGTTAGTTAAATTCTTCTAAGAAATACTAAATTATTATTTGAACAGACTGGTTGGATTTATATGAAAATTAGTTGAGAACTTCTGATACGCGTTTACGGAGCGCAGGGATCACCTCCTCGTCAAACCATGGGTTACGACGTAACCACAAATTATTTCTCGGGCTGGGATGCGGAAGAGGGAGTAATTGTGGCCAGTAATTACGCCAGGATTTTACCAAATCGGTCACAGATGAACTTACGTTATCGAAATGATAAGTTTGTGCATATTTTCCAAGTACTAACGTCAGTTCAACATGTTCAAGTTGGTCTAAAAGCTTTTGTCGCCAAGCGGGTTCGCATTCAGAACGTGGGGCCAGATCGCCTGATTTTCCCGTACCAGGAAAACAAAAGCCCATAGGAAGCAGCGCGATCTTTTTTGGATCATAAAATTCCTCGTGTGTTATACCTAACCATTCACGCAAACGATCTCCGCTTGGATCATTAAACGGAATGCCTGACTCGTGGACTTTTTTCCCAGGCGCTTGTCCTGCAACCAAGATTTTTGCTTTTGGATGTAACTGAATCACCGGGCGAGGATCAAGAGGCAGACTTTTTTCGCAGATTTTGCAAGCCCGAACTTCAGATAATAATGATGAAAATGATTTCATAGCGATAGTCTAATTTTAGTGGAAATGTAGTTGGCTAGATGTGCCATACTATAAAGAGGATAACATCAGGCAGAAAGAGATTTTTGTTTTAGAATCTGATTTTTTTAAACGCAAATTATAGTGTGGATATTTTAGTACCACTGGTTAATTCTAGTTTTGAGCCTTTCCTTACATTCTGAAAATTGTTTCTTGCGATGACCATTAGCGCCTGAAGGGTGCGGAAAACCATTAAGGATACGTGTTCGATCAAGTCTACCTTGCGAAGCAGAATATTCAAGTACGTGTTCAACGGATTTACCGAGTGGAAGGATCAGGCAATCTCCAATCGCATCAAGCTCATTGCCTAATATTTCATTTATCATCTTTACTAAGACGGGATGAGTTGTTGGCTTAGGAGAGTGCCCAGTGTAGTTTGAACCTTTTTTAAATACGGGGTATTTGAGAACTGATCCTGTTCTCAATACTTCTGTTCCAAATAAATTTGCTGACGATGCAACTTCAAAAGCCTTGGGGATGCCAAGTTCATCAAGCATAGAAACTAAATTCTTTCGCATTGATCCGGCAAAGGCAACATTGGGTTTTCTGAGATCAACTGCTTCTGATCGACTCAAACCTTGCTGGATTGCACTAGCTGCACCTTCGTAGGCAATACGCATTTGATTCCAGCCGGGCGTAATTCCAAGGATCCAAAGCTTAGGTCTTTCAGCACATAAACCTCTTGGTGAATACCAGACTTCGAGTATTTTATCTTTATAAATCCGAAGATCTTCAGAAAGATCATCAAGAGATGCGGGTGCTATCTCTGGTAATAAACCTTCATAGTGTTTTAGATCAGAAAACAACGGAATTATCTTCTACATAGATTCTGAGAAAGTAACATATTCAACTCAATAATTGTGGCGATAATAGGAATGATTGTGATCACTAACCATTATTTCATACGAGTATTCAAGTTATGAAAACTCGGCCAACTAAGCAGTTATTATTAATCATTTCCAGATTAATTATTTTGGATGTTTTTGGAGCGAAATAATTTCATTCACAATCTCATCGGCTAGATTAGACAATGCAGTTTGTTGAGCAACCACATAAGTTAAAAAATCATTATTAGTTAAAGCGATCATGTAACGGCTTGTCCTACTATTTAAATTTTTTTTTCCTTTATCAGTAAAGAGATCCCAATGTGCCACAAGAACAACTTTTTCACCTAGCATACCATCAAGCCGATCAATGCGAATGTGTGTTTCATATTCGGGCCAGTGATCTCTTGGCCAGGGATAGTGCATAATTCGATCGCTGCCTGAAATATTCATTGCTCGCTCGATCAACGTTTTCTGGATCTCTTCTCGTAGTGAGCCTGCCCATTGATTATGCTCAGAGATTTTTATCTCATTATTATTTTCTCGATACACCAGTTGTGGTCGATTGAGTATGCTACTTATTTCTACTGGCCCTATACCCAGATTCAATTGTGGGTTTAGTCGTTCGCCTGAATAAATTTGCGATAAAGGTGTCAGTGAATAGTATCGTGATTCATCGAGCCTTGAGCTAGAAACACAGGCACTTAATCCTGGCAATATAAAACAGAGTGCGATAATTTTATAAGTATAAAGTAATTTCATATTGAGCATATTGGCGTCCTAAAGTGTTCTTTTATTTCCCAAAAATAAGTGCGTCAGGTTTTCGCTGTAAAGTGTCAACTAAGGCATCAAGACTACGGGAAGCTTCGGTTAATTCATCCAACAACACTCTTAGTTTATATTGAAAAGTTGAGTCTTCAGAAAAAGCATTTGTTGTTTCTGACAACGTAATATCCATATTTGATAAAGTTGTGCTTACATCCTGCATAGTTTTGCTAGCAGAGCTTAATGCTTGATCAGCGCTAGCCAAAGTTTTATTTATATTTGGCGAAATAGAATCCGCCAGATGGCCAAATTTGTGACTGGTTTGTTTGATGTCTGCAAGCAGAGCTTCGAGGTTTTTTATACTTTGTTTATTTTCTGGTGCGGCAACTAATTCTTTAACTTCAAGTACTGTATCGTTTAAATTATTGACGAGTTTATCAATCGGTAATTTTTCATATTTATTCGCCAGGTTAGCTAGTCTACGTGTTAGCTCTCCGAATTGCCCCGGCGCAGTTGGAAATTTTAAATAATAGCCGGTTTCACGAATGCGATCGGGCATATTTTCTTCATCAAATTCAAGTTCAACATACATCTGCCCGGTTAATAAATTACCTGTTTTTAAACGTGCTTTTAAACCACGGGCGACAATGTTCTCGATAAATTCAGAAGGATCTATTGCATCATCTTGTAAAGATAAACGTTCTGGATAGAGCTCCATTAAAACGGGCAATTCAACATTCAATGAGATTGGATCTATACGCGTTTCTTTATCAAGAATTTTACCTACTGTCGTACCGCGGAAATCAACTGGCGCACCGACATTCAAACCTTTTAGATTCTCTTCAAAATATAAGACATATTCAAGTTTTAAAGACGGTGTTTGATCATTAATGCTGGAAGCATCTGGATGTAGAAAATATTCTTTACCTTCTATGGCAGAATTACTGTTAGACAAATTTCGTGGTGTATCAAAAACAATGCCACCGCTGATTAACGATGTTAATGATTCAACATGTGCTTTGACACCTTCTGATCCAAGACTTAGATCAAATCCACTGCTATTCCAGAAGCGACTGTTTTTTTGTACAAGGTGATCATAAGGTGCGCGAATAAAAATATTAATTTTTACATATTTTCCAGACTCATCCAGTTTGTATTTAACGACCTCGCCAACATCGATCTGTCGATAATAGATTGGCGAGCCGATATCGAGTGAACCAAGTTCGGTTGATCTTAAGACAAATGATTTACCTTTTGTTGAAAATGGGATCTGTGGAGCTTCTTCTAAGCCAATATAAACCTCAGGGTTGTCATTTTCTCCCACCACACCGGGATCGATTGCTATATAAACACCCGAAATCAGTGTACTTAAACCAGTAATGCCTTTCGCACTGATACGTGGTCTAACAGCCCAGAAGTTACTATTTTCATTTAGATGCCTACCCATTGTCTGTTTCAGTTCAACGGTAATAATTACATTTTCCAGATCGTTATCAAGCTCTATCTTTTCAACTTTACCAACATCAACATCTTTATAACGTATGCGGGTTTTTCCAACTTCGAATCCCTCAGCACTCGTGAAACTGATTTTGATTTCCGGACCTTTTTCACTGAGTACTTTTGCAATCAGCCAACCACCTGCAAGCAAGGCAACTAATGGGATTAGCCAAACTAGCGACAGAGTCCGCGCACGTGTGACCTTAGCGGTGGGTAAGTCGTTTAACTCGATTGATTGTTTGTCATTCAATTTATCTTGTTTATTTTCTTTTTGTTTCACAGGCATCCCAAATTAAACGTGGATCAAAACTATGTGCAGCTAACATTGTAGCGATAACAACAATCGCAAAAGCAATCGAACCGGCACCGACTTCGATATAAGCCAATTCTCCAAACTGTACTAAAGCAGCCAGTATAGCAATAACGAAAATATCAACCATTGACCAGCGACCAACAAATTCTGTAATACGATAATAAAAGGTCCGATCCTCCGGTCGCCAATCCGATTTTTCATGCACACTGACTAATAACCAGAACAATACGATCAATTTCATTAAGGGCACAAATATACTTGCGAAAAAAACGATCAAAGCAAGTGGCCACATGCCTTCATAGAGCAAGTAAATAACACCAGATAGAATGGTGTCAGGATTACTTTCACCTAATTGTGCAGTCGTTATTACCGGTAAAAAATTTGCCGGAATATAAAAAAATACAGCGGTCAGCAACCATGCCCAAGTACGGCTTAAACTACGCCTTATACGCAGACTGACACGGCTATTACAAGTCGGACAAAACAGTTCTCCAGAACCATCAACCTTAACAATCGAATGACAAAGGTGGCATTCTGCAAGATTAAAATCAGTTGCTCTAAGGTATTTCATGAATGTTGTCGAAGTTGTATCTCATGACGAACACGGGGTGGATCAAACAGATTATTCAGTAAGGTCATTAAAATGATCAATAGCACAAATGCGTATAGCGATGGGCCAGTAATGATCACTGCTTGCTCACCCAGTTTAACAACCGCGACAAGAAAACCTAGCAAAAATATTTCGATCATATTCCAGGGTACACTGTGATGACTAAGGCGCAATACCGAATCACTCATGACAGGAATTTTACCGAATAAAGGAGGAAGCAATAACCATGCATACGCTAACAACTGTAATAGCGGTGTTAAAAATGTAGTGGTAAAAACAACGATAGCCAAAAAATGCTGATCAGATCCCCAAAGTGTCGAAGACGAAGAAAGAATGGTAGCTTCGACGATTTGGCCATTAGCACTTATAGATAACAGTGGGAAAATATTTGCCAGTATAAATAAAATAAACCCAGTGATCGTCAACGGTAATAGCCGGTTAAAAAACGAATTATCTCCTTCGCGAAGTACACCTTTGCAACGAGGGCAATGCGCTTTTTCAGAACGATCTAATGGAGGTACTAGCATCAACACATCACATTCGTGACAGATTGCCAGATTGCTTTGTATTTGATCAGACATTAGTAACTCTCGTTGAAATCAAGAGCCAATGGAATGTACTAAGTTAAGCGTGTTTAGCACGATATCTGCTCCTATGTTGTATCTCTTTTATCACGTGTCTTGGTGCGGTTAAGGAAATCTAAGGGGCCAGCTTGATATTTAACCATTAGAATTTATAGCAATGAGCACTTTCATCAGAATAAACTGTTTTTTCTTATCCCAAGTTCAGGTTCTAAGCGCTGTGAAATTGTGCCCAGAGCACCTTCTAATCTTCCACTTCTATGTCGTGTGAATTCAACCCCAGCCAAGTTGTTGCAAACTGATAGTATCATTCCAGATCTTCGTTAAGTGTTTGATTTTATCACTCTCGAAGACCATCGCGTATACATAATCTGCTGAAATAGATTTTCCTGTGGGCGGTATTGGCCCACCTTCGCCGGTTTGTGTGCCTTTAAATACCCCGTATGCTGTTACGGTGTTATTCGCATCGTCTGCAGAAAAAGAAAGTAACTCGTAATGAGCATCAGGAATGGGAGTGAATAGACCTTTCATCCATTCGGTATAGCCTTCTACGGTGGATATTTCTGCAAGTACGGTTGTTTGTGATGAAAATGACGCATCTGTGTGACAGTATTTCTTACAGTGTTCCCATCCCTTTCCATTTTCACATGCTTCAAAGAATAATTCTGCAGGTTCTAAAATATTGCTCATATATATTCCTTAACTATTAGTTGGTTATCAAGTTTGATTGGTTAATTACATTATTAATGTAGGACGCCAGTATAAGGTATTTTTCTGTTATTTTGATGGGAAACTATATATCAATGTATAAATAGATTCAGCAATGTGAATGAATGATTTATTAGGTGGATCTATGAGTAAGGATTGAGGTGTTTTGTTATAACATTTTTGTTCAATTGATCATCTCACGCTATTCATTTTAATAATCGTTTGCTTATGTCAGGAAGAGTAGGCAAGAAGGACCGATCATTTCAGGATTTTCGATCTTGACCGATCTTTGCTATGTTACGGTGCAGTCGTTAAAGTAATATCAACGTAATTGGACTACTAAGGTGTATAATTATGAAGAAAGCCATCGTTTTGCTTATGTCGATGATCGTATTCCACTCTACTGTACTTCTCGCCGAGGAGAACATTGAAATCGAGTTAAATAAACTGGAGGACAGAGACGATAGTTGTCGTGCTTATCTGGTCTTCAAGAATCAAACCACTTCACAGTTTAATGAGTTTAAGCTTGATCTGGTGATGTTTGGTGCTGATGGCATTATTAGTCGCCGTCTTGCGGTTGACTCATCGCCATTAAGATCAAATAAAACCAGCGTTAAATTATTCGATATTGATGGGCTTTCTTGTGCGGGTATTAGCCTGATTTTGATCAATGATGTCTTGAGCTGTCGCGATGAGTATGAACGCAATGATTGTGTGGATTTGATCGATGCCACCTCAAAAGGGAATGTCTCTTTTGTGAAATAACAAATAGCTTTCGTGCAAGGGTCTCATAATAATTATAGGAAAGCAGTATGAACGCCACACTGGAAAGAGCTTCATTTTTATTAGATGCGGGCGGCATTGTCCTCATCATACTATTGATTCTATCGGTCATTGCCTTAGCCATTGTTTTATTAAAGTTCTGGCAGTTCCGGCAATTTCATTTAAATGATCAAAGCTTTATTCAACACACGCTCGATTATTGGCGCGCGGGACAAGCCAATGCCGCGATGGTTGAGTTGTTTAGAGCTTTTCACCCAGCGGCGCGGGTGATGGAAATTGCCATCAGAGGTATTGCTGAGCGACGCGTTGGTGAGGAGACAATTCGTGAAGAAGTGACGCGTGAAGGGGTAGAGCAAGTTGAGGAACTACGATCACATCTACGTAGCCTTGAAGTTATCGCTAGCATAAGTCCACTGTTAGGATTACTTGGTACCGTTATGGGAATGATCAATGCCTTCCAACAAATGGAAATTGCCGGTACTCAAGTTAGTCCGTCGATTCTTTCCGGTGGTGTATGGGAGGCGCTATTAACCACGGCGGTAGGGCTAGCGATAGCGATCCCCGTTGTAGTGGTGTTGAACTGGTTTGAGCGACAGGTCGAGAAGGCAAAACACACGATGGAAGACACCGTTACTCGTATATTCACTATACAAATGACAACTCTGCCGAACGAAGAGAAAGCGTGATTTAAATGCAGTTTGATTTTTCATCTAATCAAACGCAACAGCCTCGAGCATTAATTGGTTTGACGCCACTGATCGACGTGGTTTTTATTTTATTACTTTTTTTCTTACTCGCTTCTAGTTTTCTTGAATGGCATACAATCAAATTATCCACGCCAGCAACGCAAGGAATGGTGGCTAATTCTTCAGGTGGAGCAGTGTTGATCAGGCTTGGGTCAAATGGCGTACTTGATATTAATGGTCGTCCGGTGCTTATCGATGAATTGCCAAGTAAACTGATTCAATTTCTGGATAAAAAACCCGATCAAAAAATTCTTATTCGGCCAGCCAAAGGTGTTCCTTTGCAACCGGTAGTTAGTGTCCTTGATGCGGTGAAAAAAGCTGGCGGACAAAATGTCTCTTTGACACGTTAGGAAGCAATCATGAAATTTCCTCAAACAGAAAAAAAACGACAATTAATTGATCCGATTCTACCGCTGATCAATGTCGTGTTCTTACTTTTGATTTTCGTCATGATGATGTCGCGGGTTGAAGGCACAGATGGTTATGAGGTTGAACCACCTGTTTCTAGCAGTGAAGATCCTGCGGGTACTCAAGAGCGCATTCTGGTTTTGACAGAGGAGGGCGGTGTATTGCTCAATGGTATTGAAGCCACTGAAAGTAAACTATTGAAGTTCGCGCAAGATCAAAAACGAGATGCACCTAATCAAATCGTAAAAATTAAAGCAGATGCCGATGTTGGCGCAATGAAACTGATTTCACTGATGGAAAATTTGCGTATTGGTGGCATTGAGAACCTGGTCTTGTTAACCGAGAAAAGAAATTAAATTCGGTGTTGGGTATGTTAACAGCGGGACGCTCATCTAGAAACTCTACTAATTCTGCTATTATCAATAGCCGTTTTATTGAGAGTAATAATACGGGGCAAATTCTTGCAGTTACTGTTCTTTCCGTTTTATTACATTCCGGAATTATTTTCTGGTTTGCTTCTCAATCACCGGAATTTCCCGCTGTCGAGTTTAGCGAATTCAAAGTTGGTCTTGTCAGCTCTGAAGGCGTAGGTGAAATCTTGCAGGCAAACTTACCCGATATTGTTGCAGCATCTGAAGTAGTGACGGAAGAATCCGGCATTGTCGCACTGCAAGATGAGCTTGTGAGTGATGTTATTAGAGAACAGGCTATTGTTGAAGAGATAGAGCATGCTTTGACTCCAGTACAAAGTACGCTGACAGAAAACATAGAAATCGTCACGGCCATCACCGCTGAAGCAGCTAGTGTTGCCGATGTGTCTTTGCCCGAGATCAAAAATGTAGAATTAGCCTTAAGCAATGAAATTGAAGAATCGCGTCCAATCGAGATAGTTGAGACCGTTGTACCTTCTGCAAGCTCAAGTGAAGATGTGATTGAAACTGCCGGCATTTCTGACGAGGTTGAGAATGTTGCTCCGGTTAATGATTTTTTTAAGCCAGCAGAGATATTGGCCGAAGGTGATCCAATTACATCTTTACCGATCGAACATCTAGTGGCAGTACCAGCACCCATAGCAATTCAAGCAAATAATAATCCTACTCAAGCTTCCAATGATGTTGAAATTCTGGAAATCAAAGCACGTGATGTGATCGTTGTTAAACCGGAATCAGGCAATGAAGCTTCGCCAGCAAAACGAGTAGCAGTCATAACACGAGGTGATGACTCATCACGACCTCGACAAAGTCCTGCAGAAAATCTGGGTTCTGATGATTCTGATCGAAAACCATTGGTGAAAGAAATCGAACCACCTAAACCTGTGATCATTCCTAAAACGTATGTTTTGGAATTAAAAAATTGGCTTGGGCAATATAAAAAATATCCAGTAAATGCTTATCGGTTAAAACAGGAAGGCGTTGCGATTGTGGGAATTGTGATCAATCGAAGTGGCGATATTATTTCTTATGATATTCGACGCAGCTCTGGACACAAAGCATTGGATTTGGAAGTGGAAAATATGATCAAACGTGCTAAAAAAATGCCGGCACTGCCTGCTGATTTTCCTAGAGAACAATTGGAGTTATTGATTCCGATCCGTTTTAAAGTTAAGGGTTGATTATCAAGAGCTTTTTTTCGTTTAGCAGAATATAAAATAGTAGCTGTTTAAATCAAAAAGGTCTTTAATCTTTCGTTATAAAAACTCCGACTACACATTCTTTTATGTGAAGCATTTTACTATTTTAATAATGGCAGCTCTAGCAGTTCCAGTTTGTTTAATATTCTATGGTTCTTGGATTTATCAGTTTTATGAAAAGCCAGTTATAAGCTTTTGTGATTCATTACAAGAGGGCGGAATACAAGCGTGCAATCACAGGATCTGCGAATGTTAAAAATGCTTCGCTCAATAAATTTTCATCAGGAAGCAACTTGGTTCAACTACGCAGCAACACTTTTCTTCTCGGCTGTATTTGTTTTATGAAATTCAAAAATGGAAAGCTTGCAAAGGCATATTTAAGAGAAGCAGACTAAAATAAAGAAGTGAATTATGTTGAAGAAAATGATCAATAATCTTAGAAAGTACCCATTTAACGAATCTCTTCAACCCTCACAAAAATATGATTCTGTTCGTTACCAGATCGACGTGTCTGATACATTCCAGAATTATTTTTATTATGGTATTCCTCAGTCACACCACCGAGTTCAATCCATTGTCCGAGTTTTCCTGAGAGTGTTGTCTCGGCTTGTTGAGTTTCAACGTGACTAACTCCAGAAGAAGAATTTAATCGTGATTTTTCTGGTGAGATAAACAAGGTCACATTATCACCAGACAGATTCGGTACAACATAAAACCCTGAAGTAATATCGCGGTAATTTACCGAGTCGTAAACATCGGTTCCGTATGGATGTAAAACAACGGTTCTTTCATGAGTCGGTATCGCTTTGCCAGTTTGTATCCAGGCGGGCTGACCTTCGACAGTACGGACAAAATAGACATTGTCATCGTCAAATTGTGATCGGGTACTATTACTTCGGTATCTGATCTCACCATGTTTGTTGCGTGCGGATATAACTGTTCCATCGTTGTAATCTGAACCTGGGTTTTGAGTTTCGATGCGAACATTGCCAGAATCATAATAACCACCAACACTGTGCTCGCGATTTTGATGCGTTGCTTGGGAATCGTAACGGACACTTATTTTTAGTGAACGCAGAGGGCGATCAATAACATCTAACGTTTTGATCAGATCTCGCATATTTTGATCGGTAGTACGAATAATCAATTGATCGTTCATACCTGAAACGCTACCACCTTCTACAAGGAGTGGTTGTAATATCGGCACAATATCACTCACTAGACGGTGTTTAAGTGGAATAATTTCCAGTGACATTTGCTCTGCATTTGCAGAGAGAATAATCATGAGGTTAATTACAAATACAGTCAGGAATTTTTTCATAGTGAAAGACGTCTGAAATTAGGATCTTGCCTGCTATGATCCCAAATCTGGTTAAACTCACGCTGAATTTCCGAGACAGTTTTTTGATCATAAAAATTAGCGCGGCCATCAAATCGATCAGAATGTGGGCGGCGAATATAGCCGCAGTCATCGGTCAAAAATAAAGCTTTATTATAGCTATCGTATTCTCTATCTGGTTTGCGAATTTCGATAAAGCTACTTAACCGTTCGGCCAGATCTAACAGGCGGTGATTATGAGAGCGTAGTGTTTCGGGTTGCAGAACAATAATACGGATCTGCGTCAAACGAGATCTCAGGGCCAATTTTTTGATCGCAGCTATCATTTCCAAGGTGTCATAGATGCAAGGATCTAAATCCCGGCTGATGATATCCAAATGTCGTCGACAGCCATTGATCATTTGTACTGCTACTGCACGATTCTGATCACTGGACTCCAGGATCAGTTCTTGATCTGTTTCGCCGAGTATAAGGTGATCATAATTTTCCATAGGTTAATATTTTAGATTAAAAAAATAATCAAATTTTTCTTGCTTGCTCTGCCGCGTTCCCAGTGTAGTTTGTCGGTGTCATCTCAAGCAATCTTTGTTTCGCATCTTCAGGAAGATCCAGAGTTTGAATAAAAGCCCTAATTGTTTCTTGATCAATACCTTGTCCGCGAGTTAATTCTTTGAGTTTTTCATACGGATTCTCAATGCCATAACGGCGCATTACTGTCTGAATAGGCTCTGCTAACACTTCCCAGGAATTATCGAGATCGGCAAGCAATATATTTGCATTTACTTCGAGCTTACTAATACCTTTCATGGCCGATGTATATGCAATAACACTGTGGGCGACGCCAACCCCCAAATTACGCAAAACGGTCGAATCGGTCAGATCACGTTGCCAGCGGGATACTGGAAGTTTGGCCGAAAGATGTTCAAAAATCGCATTTGCAAGGCCAAGATTTCCTTCTGCATTTTCAAAATCGATCGGGTTAACTTTATGTGGCATAGTGGAAGATCCAATTTCGCCAGCAATGGTTTTTTGTTTGAAATAACCATTTGAAATATAGGCCCAAATATCACGACAGAAATCGAGCAGAATCGTATTAAATCGCCCAATAACAGCAAAGTATTCTGCAATGTAATCGTGTGGTTCGATCTGGATAGTGTACGGGTTCCAAGTGATATCCAAACTCTCAATAAAAGTTTTCGCAAAGGTTTCCCAATCGTGATCAGGATAAGCAGAAAGGTGTGCATTATAATTACCGACAGCACCATTGATTTTGCCTAATATTTCAACATCAGCCATTTGATTTTTTTGGCGTTGCATACGATAAACAACATTAGCCAATTCTTTACCTAAGGTGGTCGGTGAAGCGGTTTGGCCATGCGTACGTGAGAGCATCGGTTGATCAGAAAACTCATGCGTCATACTAGTGAGTTGATCAATAATCGAATCCATCTGTGGCAGAATAATCTGATTTCTGGCTTCATTTAACATTAGTGCATAAGAAAGATTATTTATGTCTTCAGATGTACAGGCAAAGTGAATAAATTCACTCACCGCTTCAAGTTCATTATTCCCAGTGATTTTTTCTTTTAAGAAATACTCAACAGCTTTCACATCATGATTGGTGGTTCTTTCGATATTTTTAACCCGTTGTGCATCATCTTTACTGAAGTTATTAACGATATCATTCAAAAGTTGATCTGCATGCTCGCTGAATGTTGGTACTTCAGAAATATGTTGATCGGTAGAGAGCTTTTGCAACCAACGGATCTCAATAGTCACTCGATGTCGAATGAGTCCATATTCACTGAAAATAGGGCGCAGTGCTTCAAGTTTGTTGCCGTAACGGCCATCGATGGGAGAGATTGCGGTGAGCGCTGATAGATCCATAAGTTTCTTTTACCTTAGAACTTGTTTTTAATATCAGTTGATCTTACATGAAATAGACTGCTAGCTCTAAGTGGTAATAAGGTTCATGTTTTCGTAGTGGTACGTAAATCAAGTTTTTATTATCTATTGAAGCAAAGGTTCAAGTTCTTTCCATACTGTTTCAAGAATAACAGCTTGTGCATGGGAATTAGGGTGAAATCTGTCTTGCTGCATCATGTCGGGATTTTCGCTCACGCCATCCAGTAGAAAAGGAACAAGTGGGATCTGATTTTGTTCGGCCAGCTGGGAGTAGCTTTGTGCGAATTGTTCTGTGTAAGCTTTTCCATAGTTGGGCGGCAATTTCATACCGATCAATACTACGTCGCCATAACAACGACAGTCATCGATCATTTTTTGCAAATTGGATCGCATTACCGAGAGTGACTGGCCACGTAAACCATCATTCGCGCCTAGCTCTATTATGCACAGATCAGGTTTATGTTGATCAAGTAGCTTTTCTAGACGTGCCAGTCCGCCGGTGGTGGTTTCCCCAGAGATTGAAGCATTAACAACTTTCCAGTGAGACTTTTCTGGTGATTTTTGCAGGCGCTCCTCTAATAGTGTGACCCAACCTTGTTCTAATGAAATGCCATGCGCTGCGCTGAGGCTATCGCCATGAATGAATAGTGTCCTTGCTGAAACTGTTGTTGATAGAATAAGTCCCATAGCTATCACTATAGTCATCGTTATAAAATTCGAAAACAATTTAAAAAATAAACATCTAACTAAATACATATCCGATTCTCAATTTTTTAATACTCAACTGACACTATAAAATATGGTCGAAGCAAATATTATTCAATGCCACAACGTTAACAAAGTTGTATCAACAGCGGAAGGTCAACTAATCATTCTGGATGACATCTCATTTGGTATTTCAAAAGGTGAAACTGTCGCGATTGTTGGTCAGTCAGGTTCAGGTAAAACAACATTGCTCAGTTTGCTTGCTGGTTTGGACCTGCCGACCACCGGTAGCGTTCGGTTATTCGATAAGAAGCTGGAATCGCTGGATGAAGATGCTCGGGCTGAGTTAAGAAATCAGTCTATCGGTTTTGTCTTCCAGGCGTTTCACTTGCTGCCCGGTTTTACCGCACTTGAGAATGTGATGGTGCCGATCGAAATTCAGGACGATATCAATCCACAAGAGCGGGCAACGCAGTTATTAAAAGAAGTCGGTATGCAGCATCGTCTCGATCATTTTCCTACGACACTGTCTGGTGGCGAACAACAACGGGTTGCGATTGCACGCGCTTTTGCTACTCAGCCACCGATGCTTCTTGCAGATGAACCTACCGGGAATCTTGATGCAGAAACTGGCCAGACGATTATCGATTTGTTGTTTAAGTTGAATGCTGAGCAAGGCACGACATTGATCCTGGTTACGCATGATGAAGTACTTGCCTCCCGATGTTCTAGGCGTTTCAGGTTAGATAAAGGTCAATTGCAGGTTATTGAATGATCTCGACATTCTATTTGCGATTGATCAAGCGTCAGTGGCGTTTGGGGGCAGTACGATTATTCTGTTTGGCTGTCGCCATTGCCGTGGCAGTGACATTCAGTATTAATTTATTAAGTGATCGCCTGGAGCAATTATTTAACCAGCAAGCCAAAGAAGTGTTGGCTGCAGATCAGGTTTTAGAGTCAACGACAGTATTAACATCTAGCCAAAAATTATTTCTAAATTCTTCAACGATAGAAAAGGCCGAAACGGTTGTTTTTCCAACCATGGCCAGCGCTGAAGATGAATTCTTACTGGTTAATCTGAAGGCTGTTTCAGAAGAATATCCATTACGAGGACAGTTGCGAATAGCCGATGCTTTGTTTGAAGATCCTGTCCCGATCAAAACCGGACCTGAAGCAGGTAAAGCTTGGGTAGAAGATCGCGTACTTAATACATTGAATATCACGATAGGAGATCAACTCACTATCGGCGATCAGAAATTTGATGTAGAAAAAGTGCTCGTATATGAACCTGATCGAGGTGGTAGTTTTTACAGCTTCACACCGCGAGTGATGATGCATTTAGATGATCTTGAAGCGACTGGTGTTATCCAACCGGCTAGTCGAGTGAAATACTATTATTTAATGGCTGGTAATGCTGAACTCCTTCAACAACTGCGTGATCAACTAACGTCTGAATTGCAAGCAAACCAACGTTTCTTGACCATAGATGACACTAATGCCACGTTAGCGACTACATTAGAGCGAGCATTTAGATTTTTATCTATTACTGCGTTGATAGCTGTCTTGCTGGGAGCCGTTGGTGTGGCCTTGGTCAGCTATCAATATGCGCGTGAAATGACGCAGCCTTACGCCATTTTACGTTGCCTGGGTTTGCATGGAAAACGTCTAAAAATTTCAGTGATCTTGCCTTTGTCGATTTACACACTGGCAGCAATCCTATTTGGATTATTGATCGGATATGGCGCACATTTATTGTTGTTGAACAGTCTAGGAGGTTTGTTACCTGATAATTTACCTGGCGCAACAATCAATCCGCTACTTATCTCCTGCTTAATGGCGTTAATTGTTGTGATCAGTTTTGCCTGGCCGTTTATCTCACAACTGCTGACAACATTGCCGAAGCAATTATTACATGCTGCAGAAGTGCAGCCTTTTCCTATTGTGCGAGCCTCAATGGGTATGTTGATAGGGATTCTGATTCTGGTGCAAATTGCCACACAAGAGTGGCGCTTAAGTTTTGGTGTCATCGGTGGAATGGCTGTTTTTGTCGCTCTAGCTTATGGCTTGACTCAGTGGATTATTAATCTATTAGTTAAGCATCGACAACGAAAGGGCAATGCTTATGCGAAGCTTGGCGCAAGGATGCTCAGTGCAAATCGGCGTATGGCGAGTTTGCAAATTATTGCGATTGGGATCACCTTCTTTGGTCTCGCACTGATCCAGACTCTGCGTGATGATCTACTTACTACCTGGCAATCAAAAGTCCCGGAAAATGCACCAAATGTATTTGCGATGAATTTATTTGAAAGTGATAAAGAAGCCTTTCAGTCATTGTTGAAAAAAGAGCAGATTACGCATAGTCCTTTTTACCCGATTGTGCGTGGTCGCTTGACTGAAATCAATCAACAAGGCGTGCAGCGACGCGTGAGCAAAGAAGAAAGGGGAAATCGTGTGACAGAACGTGATCTGGCTTTAACGTTTAGCCAGGATTTACCCAAAGATAATTTGATCATAGAAGGCAGCTGGCATGCGCCGGTTAAAGAAAAAGATTCGCGATCTACCGTGCCTGTTTCAGTTGAAGCAAAATTAGCCGAACGTTTAGAAATAAAATTGGGTGACAGATTAGATTTCACTATTGCAACGCAACGTTTGTCTGCTGTTGTTACCAGTCTTAGATCAGTCGAATGGGAATCTTTTACACCTAATTTTTATATGATGTTTCCACCAGGTGCTCTGGAAGGATTACCTGTCACTTATTTAGCCAGTGTGCATCTGGAACGAGAACGAAGATCATTAATGGCTGACTGGATAAAGCAATTTCCTAACGTAGCATTTTTCGATGTGGATTATCTACTAAAAAGAATACAAGGGATCACTCAACAGCTGAGTTTGGCCTTGCAAACCATTCTCTATTTTTCGTTGATTGCGAGCCTGGTTATTTTTATTTCGATTGAATTAATCCTTTATCATTACCGAAGTTATAGCACCGCAATCTACAAAGCTTTAGGTGCAAAGACCAGCCTGATCCAGAAAATGTTTCGTTCACAATTTATTCTGATCGGGTTGATCGCTGGTGGCATTGCTTATGGTCTTAACCTAATAACCAGTTTTCTTCTGAGTAAATATTTTATAGAAGGGGAAACGCAGATTAATATAAGCACGATTATTCTTTGTTTAGTGATCATACCATTGTTGGTTTTGATCGCGGGAATGATTTCTATTCAAAGAACGAAATCAGTATCGGCTAAGGAGTTGCTTGTTTCGGAGTGAACTGAGGTTATTTGGGTTTTTTCGCGATCAAATTAATCAGTGTTTCTTCACGTTCCAATGGTGGTTTGATACCGAACCAGTTTTCTAGAATTGCGAAGTCTTCACGACTCCACCATAAAAATGGATAGGATATCTGATCTTCCGATATTTCAAACCCTGCATCTTTGATAAGTTGTATATATTCACTAGCAGTTTTTTGTACACTCATGGGATGTCGGAATAAAAGCCGAATAACCCATGAATGAATATAGCGTTTGGTGGATTCAGCAAAGAGTAATACACCACCGGGTTTTAAGATTCTAAAATATTCCTTCATTGCTTCGGTTTGGTAAATCAAATGGTGAAAAGTCTGATGACAGAAAAGCATATCGACTGAACTATCCTCGAGTTGAATCATTGAGCTGGAGCATCGTACATAGGTTACGTTGTCCAGCCCATTTAGTTTGGCCTCTTGGGCGCAAGCGGTTAATATTTCCTTATCTATATCGATCGCGATTAATTTTTCTGGATTAAACCGTTTATTCAGTTTTTTTAATGAACGCCCATAACCACAACCCACATCGGCAATGACTGGGTAGTTTGGATTGTCTTTCATCAGCAAACGTGAAAGGTCTTTTAAAGCAACTTCGATCACCTGATCTGTCCAGGTTTTACTGCGTAAAAACCATTTTCCAAATGTTGATTCCGGTACGTGTGCTTCAGCTAATACATTATTCATTCGTTGTTTATTATTCTATCCATAAAGTTTCTTGAGCTTCATGGGAAACATGAGCTGCTAAAAAAGTAGGCTATCATATTTTTATCTGGCTTAATCTGCAAATGGTCTTGAATTGGTTGTTAGTTTTACGTGGGATTGTTTATAGCCTTAATCTCTTAACCAGTTTTCTACTGAGTAAATATTTTATAGAGGGGGAAACGCAGATTAATATAACCACGATTGCTCTCTGTCTGGCGATCACACCATTGTTGGTTTTGATCGCGGGAATGATTTCTTCTCAAAGAACTAAATCAGTATCGGCTAAGGAATTGCTTGTTTCGGAATGAACTGTGCTTCAAGTTTCTTTATATAAAAAACTATATCATTCTGATCTGTTTCATAGATCTGATTAGAGTAGTGTAATCAGACCTGCTATGCATTAACTCAATAATCCTTCCAAAATCCTCTCATAAATCTCAGTCAACTTATCCAAATCGTCAACAGCAACGCATTCATTCACTTTATGGATTGTGGCATTCAAAGGACCGAGTTCGACAACTTGAGCACCGGTGGGGGCGATGAAGCGTCCGTCGGATGTACCGCCAGCGGTGGAGAGTTTTGTTTCATAACCCATGACATTTTTGATCGCAGATTGAGTGGCTTCGACTAGTTTTCCAGCAGGTGTGAGGAAAGCTTGGCCGGAGCAACGCCATGTGATCTCATAATCCAGTTTATGTTTGTCCAGAATTGTGCACAGTCGTTGTTTTAGTTGATCAATAGTCACTTCTGTACAAAACCTAAAGTTACACATAACAAATGCATCTCCGGGAATGACATTTTCAACACCCGTGCCAGATTGTATATTTGAGATTTGGAAGGAGGTTGGTGGATAAAATTCATTACCATCATCCCAGATTTCTTGCTCTAATTCCCGTAGGGCTGGGAGCATTTCATGTACCGGGTTTTTTGCCAGATGCGGATAAGCAACATGGCCTTGAATTCCCTTGAAGGTAATATCTGCACTGAGTGATCCGCGGCGGCCATTTTTGACGACATCGGCGAGTTTTTGATCGCTGGAGGGTTCTCCAACCAGGCACCAGGTGATCTTTTCGTTTCGAGCTTCCAGTGTTTCTATGACTTTGACGGTTCCTTCTGTCGCAACACCTTCTTCATCGCTGGTGATCAAAAAAGCGATAGATCCCTCTGGTTTAGGATTGTTTTTTAAGAATTGATCTACAGCTATGACCATCGCTGCAATGCTACTTTTCATATCTGCTGCACCGCGTGCGTAGAGCATCCCATCTTCAATGGTGGGTTCAAATGGATCAAATTTCCACGCTTCAACTGGGCCGGTTGGGACAACATCTGTATGACCTGCGAAAGCAAAAACTGGCGCTTCTGTTCCAAAACGTGCCCAGAGGTTATCAACCTTTCCAAAGCGCAGATGTTCGCATTTAAAGCCAAGCGCTGTCAGGCGTTCTGCGAGCATTTGTTGGCAGCCGTCGTCTTCAGGCGTTAGTGATTGACGACGGAGTAAATCAAGCGTGAGATCTAGTGTTTCGTTCATGGTTACCTCAATAGATACGGATTTTTATTAATGTGTTTCTAATTAACCGACAACAAGTAATAGGTGAGAAATTTACTCATCTTTCTCATCAATAATATTTGCAAAAGCGAGCAATATTCCTAAATTATTATTATTCATTCCTTCTATTAAAGTTGAAATTGGTAATGTAATTGAGTGACCATTGTCTTTGTTATTAAAGGTGATTGTTTTACCCTCTTGCTCAATCGTAAAGAAGGATGGGACATCACGATTTAGTTTTTCAAGAAGCTTTTCTAATAAGGAGTCCTTCTTAAGTTTTTTTGCTATTAACTTAGCAATTTCTGTCGGTGTGTATGAGTTGGCATCTATATAACCAATAGTAGTGGTTATTCCTGGGATCTCAGTATCATCGATTCGAATCGGCAAGATATACTCGCTCTGTTCCTCAAAAGCTCTCGCTTGAGCAGATTTGCGTTCATGGTTAGTCCATAGCTTTTCTTTATAGTGGTTCGAAAGGAACATCACACAATACTTGGATTTCACTCGATAAACTTCATCAAGATGTGTATATAGATCTTTGCCCCATAGTGTATGTGTTTCATATGAGTCGTAAAAAACCTCAATATCATATGCTTTTAGTATTCCGACGATTTCAATAACGAGTTCACGATCCTCACCTGCAAATGATAAGGCAACATCATAATCAAAGACTTTTGGAGTGGGTGGTTTAGATTGATTGACTATTTGTGTATGTAAATTTTGAAAATTCTCCCAAGTGATCTCTTCAGAAAAATTTATTTTATATTTTTTATTTTCCAATGCGGTGAGAATGTTTGTTACTACCCATTTTTTGCTTATGTACGTAGTAACTGAGCTTTTTGCCCATCCCGTACAATTTACAATATCCTCAGTATTTACAATCTTTCCATTATTCTCTTTCAGAAATTCGTAGGCTAATCTGACTTTATCCCATTTTGTACTCATACAACTATCGAATAGTCTGATTAATCCATCTTACGAAGTCTGAAATATTCATCAACTGAACCTTGTTAATCTTATCTGCGGGGATGTACTTGTTTGTTTCGCAGGCTTTTCTAAGCCACTCAATAGCCCCATCTTTTGCTCCACCACCATCTATGATTATAAACACATTTTCTTCAGGCATCTGCTCAATACAGTTCAGATAAACGTATGGAAATTTTTCATCGACTGAACCTTTCGATTGTTGCCATTTGCATTCAATTCTTACTTCAAAGGAATAGTGTTCTGATTTTAATACAAACTCGCTTTTACTGTTATGACCATAAATACTATCGTAAGGGACATTTTTCAATAACAGTTCACTACCGTATTTGGTTGGGTTTTTTATATATTCTCTGTAAGGGACGCAAGTGAAGCCTTTATTTGAAAGTGAGTCCTCAATGATCCGTTCGAGGGTCTTTCCTGCTTCAACTGCAAGTCCGCCCTGGCTAGTTGTCATAATTTACTAATCTCCACGATCAAAAACAGCGATCAGTTCATCTGCTTTTTTACGATTATTCTTATCTTGGCTGATATAGCGCTGTACTTGGAAAGTTGTGATTTTTGCCTCTTTGTATAATTCCCTTATCTCTGGTGTATTGTGGTTTGAGATTACGACGCGGATCCCTCTGGAGGCCAGTTTTATTGCTGACTTAGCAAGATCTTCCTGTTTGTCCCAACCAAAACCACCAGTGCTGTAATCGGTGAAGCTTGCTGTTTTACTAAGCGGCGTATAGGGAGGATCACAATACACAACGTCTATATTTTTACGGGCTTTTTTCATCGTTGTCAGGAAATCAGCCGAAATGAATTCCGCATGTTTACTTTTATCTACAAAAGCTTTCATGGCTTGTTCGGGAAATAGGGGGGTTTTATAGCGTCCAAAAGGGCTGTTGAATCCTCCACTTCCGTTATATCGACAAAGGCCGTTATAGCAATGTCTATTCAGATAGATAAATAAAGCAGCTTTCAGACGTATATCATTACTTTTATTAAAGACCGCACGAAAACTGTAGTATGCATCAGCAGTATTGCATTCGGGTTGAAAAAAACTGCGTGCGTATTCAATAAAATTATCGCTATCTTGGCATAAAATTTTATACAAATTGATCAGATCAGAATTGTTATCTGCCAGGATATATTTCTTGTAGGGTGCGTTAAGAAAAACTGCACCAGAACCTAAAAAAGGTTCAATGAGACGTTTTCCTGGCCCCAATTCATTACATATCCTTTCTATGAGACGGTATTTACCGCCAGGCCATTTTAGAAATGGTTTTGATGACATTATTTTTGTTCTTCTGGGGTTTTAGCCTTGATACTGAGTGCGTGAATATCGGTTTGCATAAGATCGGTGACTGCTTCGTAGATCATTTTATGCCTTTTGATCAATGATTGACCGGAGAACTGATCAGAAACAATCAGTACATTAAAATGGCCTTTGCCATCTTTTGCACCAGCGTGGCCAGCATGTAGATGACTTTCATCAATGATGTCTAGTTGATCTGGTGTGAAAGCAGATTCCAACTTTTCCCGGATCATCTCAACCCGTTCACTCATTATAGGTCTACTTTTTTAAATGGCTTAACGGTTACTTTTTGATAGACACCGGCTTTAAGGTAAGGATCTGCATCTGCCCATGTTTGAGCATCTGCAAGTGAATCGAACTGCGCGACGATCAAACTACCGGTAAAACCTGCTTTGCCGGGATCTTCACTATCTATAGCAGGGTGGGGGCCAACCAATAAAACGCGCTCTTCTTCATTAAGCTTTTTCAGGCGTTCGATATGCGCAGGGCGAGTTTTCATACGAAGCTCAAGGCTGTTTTCGATATCTTCACTGATAATGGCGTAATACATTTTTCTATTCCTCGTTTGAATCTTTACTTGCTACTGTTTCAGGTTCTTCTTGAATATAACGTGATAAGTACACGGCTTGAGCGATGACAAATGCGATGGTCAGACCAAGAATTCCGAACAGTTTGAAGTTGACCCAGGTTTCTGTCTCGTAATTAAATGCGACGTAAAGGTTTGCGCAACCGGAGAGGAAGAAAAATACCACCCATGCAAAGTTCAATTTCCTCCAAACGTGTTCTGGTAGTTCAACTTGTTCACCCATCATTCTTTTAATGATGGTTTTTTCTCCAAAGAATTGGCTACCTAGAAAAACGGCTGCGAAAAGCCAGTTAACGACTGTTGGTTTCCATTTGATAAATCTTTCGTCTTGGAAAATGAGGGTTGCCCCACCAAGGACGACAATTAATCCCATGGTGATCAAATGCATTTTTTCGACTTTGCGATGCTTTAACCAGGAGTAGCTGACTTGCGCGATAGAAGCAATTATGGCAATGACGGTTGCCAGCATGATCCCATCTTGTGGATCTTCAGGGATCTTAAATGCGATAAAAAATAGCAGGATAGGTAAAAAGTCGAAAAGAAATTTCATAGAGATATTTGAAGCCAGTTTTATAGAGAATTATTAGTGCGCTGATTCTAGCGGAATTTATTTAAATTCACTATCTATGTGGATTAAATCATTTGTTAAGTACTCAGTACAAAGCTATAAATAAGAATAATTATTAATTGCAAACGCAAACGACAATAGTTATCATTAGTAGAGTGATTATAAATTAATACGCAAATATAAGAACTTGGGAGAAAGTAGTGAAACGGGATATAACAAGAAAGGGCCAAAGTATATTGGCTATGGGTTTATTGACGCTTGCTGTGAGTACACAAACGGCAAAAGCAGAAGAGAATTTGTGGGTTTATACCAAGGGGACGGATACTCGACCTCAAGGTAGTTTTGAAATGAAAATAAGTGATATTGCCCGGATCAGTAAAGATTCTGGCCATTATCGTTTTCATGACATCAGACCAGAAATTGAATACGGTATTACAGACAAGTTAACCATTGGCGCAGAAATTATGATTTTTGATCATAACTATTCGGTTAATGATCCTGAGTTGAATCCCACGTATGAAACGCAGGAAACTGAAGGTGGCACTTTTAATAAAACACAATATGGTGGTTTTGAGATATCACTAAAATACAATATTTTAAGTCCTTATAAAGATTTCATGGGTTTGTCTCTGGGAATAGGTTATGAAGATCGTGACCGTTATCGTTTAGACGGTTCTGAAATAGATCAAAAATCTTATACAGCAACAGTCTTTATGCAAAAGAACTGGATCGACGATAAACTAACTTTAGCGGGTAATGGTAAAATAGAGTTGGAACGACGAAAAGGCCCAGGTGTTTTAGAAGAGGAGATCGCTTTTGATCTCAGCATAGGCCTTTCATATAGGATTGCGCCAAAGCATTTCATTGGTATTGAGTATCGCCGTCAGCAAGATCATTTAAGCCCATTTAATACTGAAACGGGTGAATATGATGATCCGAGTTTAAAACCTTCAGAATTTGATCTTCCTTTTGGAAAATTCCAAATAGGTACGAGGCATCAGTATGGTGAGTACATTGGTCCAACTTATCATTATGCAGAAAAAAACTGGTGGTTCACTGGTGGGATTTTGTATCAGTTTAATGGTGGTGGACATTCAGAAAATGCTTATCTTAAAGATGGCAAGAACTACGATGAACATGAGAAGTTTCATGTTGGATTATTCTTAGGATATGAGTTCTAAATTATATGAAGCAGAGTTTTAGAAGATATATTTTAACGATATCAATACTGGGGCTATTTATAGCCCCAATTTTTGATCTCTATGCTGAAACATTTTTAACACCCGATGAGGCTAAAAAGGTTTTATGGCAAGATGAAGCAATGCAAGCTGTCCCGGTCGTTTTAACTGAGGCGCAAATGAAGTCGATCAAATCCGCTTCAAAAACTAGAGTGCGTACAGATAAAGTAAACTCTTGGAAAACCGAAACGGGCGGTTGGTTTATTCTTGATCAAGTCGTTGGTAAACACGAAATGATCGATATTGCAGTTGCCTTGACTCACGAAGGTAAAGTGAAAGGAATAAAAGTTCTTACGTACCGCGAAACTTATGGTGACGAAGTTAAAAATCCTAAATGGTTAGCGCAATTTATTAACAAAGATAATTCTGAGGTTTTAAAACTCGATAAACAGATCGTTAATATTTCTGGTGCAACACTTTCATCTAGACACATAACAGATGGAATCAATCGTCTAACACATACTTGGGACCAAGTGCTCCAACATAAATAGATCAAAATAAATTAAAGAAAAAAAGATAATTGTTTATTTTGCTAAATAAAGGTTTAAGTAAAATTATAGTAACGATGAGATTTTTAAGGACAGTTAAAGAGTCATAAAACAACAATAAAAAAAGAGTTGCTCGATTGAGAAAAGTAAAATTAAGAATTCCGAAGCCATATCAGTTATGGCTTTTTTGCGTCTTGGGAACAGCATGGCTGAGTGGCACGACGTTTTTCATTTTAAAAACCTGGTTTGTTGTCGAAGGTGAGTTTGGCCTGGTGAAACATCCATGGCAATTTACTTCATTACAGATTCATGGCGGTGCTGCATTTTTAATGATGGTGAGTTATGGATTCTTGTTGGGAACTCATGCAACTTACGGTTGGAATGTAAAACCACGACGTATTTTAGGTGTGATTTTAGTAATCATGCCAGCAATATTAATGTTGACTGCTTACTTGCTTTATTACATTGCAGAAGATGATGCGAGAGAAATCGTTGGTTATGTCCATCTGGCTATTGGCTTGTTTTTTCCAGTTGTATTAACAGCGCATATATTAACTAAAACTAAGAAAAAGAAAAAAATTAAAGACAAAAATAGAAAAGTGTATAAGAGAAAAAGAAAGGAAAGAAAGTTCACACCATGAAAATAAATTGGAAAAAATTTAATCGAAAAACACATTATTGGGGATCAATAATTTGTGCGATACCGATCCTTGTTGTTATCGGATCAGGTGTGCTTTTACAATTGAAAAAAGATGTTGATTGGGTTCAACCTTCCTCAATGCGCGGCGAAGGAAAAATACCTTTAATAAGTTTTGAACATGTCCTTGAAGCTGCAAAAACTGTCCCAGATGCGGCAATTAAAAGTTGGGATGATATTGATCGTCTGGATGTCAGACCAGGTAAAGGTATTATAAAAATTCGCGCAAAAAACCGATGGGAAATTCAAATAGATCATCAAACAAAAGAAGTGTTGCAAGTAGCTTATCGACGATCTGATCTGATCGAATCTATTCACGATGGCAGTTTTTTTCATGACTCTGCAAAGCTGTGGTTGTTTCTTCCGTGTGCGATCATTCTTTTTGTACTTTGGGTAACGGGATTGTATTTATTTTTAACAACACATTTTGCTAAAAGTAAAAATAAACAAAAAAGAAAAGTGCGATCAGAATTAGCTCGTTCGTAACAAACTGTATTTAATTTAGTATGCCAGCCATGTTACGTTTTCTTGTTGTTTTTTTTATGCTGACTCCAAGTTTAACTACTGCTATTGAGCATAACTTAAAGTTGGCAGTTAAGAAAAAAGTAAATGATATTTCATTTTTAGGCGAACTTGATTATCGTCGAGATCATGGCCATCTTTTTAAACGACATTATGATCTTGGTGTTCGTTTCCCTATTGATTTTTTTGGTGAGGGTTGGTCGTTTGGAGCACATTACCGATCAATTTATAACGCAATCGGTGATGGTGATTGGGATCTGGAAAAAAGACCTTATTTCCAAATACAAAAAACTTTTCTTACTGTGGAGGGTAATCTGCTTCCAGCATTAAAGTGGGCAATCAGAACACGTCACGAATTTCGTTTTCGAGACAAAAAAGACGATTCAACGCGTAATCGAATAGGTCTAAAAATAAAATCAGATAAAACTTTTTATAATCTCAAACCATTTGTGAGTAATGAATATTTTTATGATTTTAAAAAAGATCAGTTCACTAAGATCCGTTTTGCTTTTGGTATGGAGTTTCCTGAAACCAAAAGCGTTAAACCAAGCCTGCAATATAAAATAGATACGGATAGACGAAATGATGATTGGGAAACAAGATCTAGCCTTATTTTCAAATTGGTATTTTAAGGACTCAATTTAAAGTACTGACCGAAGAGTATCAAAAAGTTATAATGGCTGGTTATGGCCCAATATCTTCAAATTCACCCAGAAAATCCGCAAGCACGGTTGATCCGTCAAGTGGTGGATTCTATGCGCAAAAGTGGTGTGGTGGTTTATCCAACAGACTCTTGCTACGCGGTAGGTTGTCAGATTGGGGATAAGACAGCACAGGATCAAATTCGTAAGTTGCGAGAGCTGGATGATAATCATGACTTCACTCTGGTTTGTCGCGATCTTTCAGAAATTTCTTTATATGCAAAAATCGACAATAGCGCGTATAAATTGATCAAATCTTTAACGCCGGGGCCATACACATTTATCCTTAAAGCGACACGTGAAGTGCCGCGACGATTACAGAATCCAAAACGTAAAACGATTGGCTTGCGTATCCCAGATAATTCGATCGCTTTAGCTCTTTTGGAAGAGTTGGGTGAGCCGATTATGAGTTCCACCTTACAAATGCCGGGTGATGATTTACCGATGAGCGATCCGGATGAAATCAATGAAAGACTCGATAAAAGGGTTGATATGATCATTAACGGTGGATCTTGCGAACTTGAGCCTACTTCAGTGATTGAGTTGATGGATGGTGTGCCTGTGATACGACGATGTGGCCGCGGTGATGTCACTCAGTTTGAGGCAGTTTGAAGACTGATATTTAACAATGTCTCTGATATGATCTCTTGATGATAGAACTATCCCTTATCCAGAAAATTATTGTTTGTGTTCCCCCCATTTTATTAGCAGTTACTCTCCACGAAGTGGCACATGGTTGGATGGCTAAAATAAACGGTGATCGAACTGCAGAAATGATGGGTCGTCTGAGCTTGAATCCGCTCAAACATGTTGATCCTGTTGGGACAATCGTAGTACCCGCGCTTATGGTTTTAAGTACGGGTTTCATCTTCGGTTGGGCTAAACCTGTTCCCGTTTCATATAACGAACTCAATAGTCCGAAGAAAGATATGGCCAAAGTGGCTATAGCTGGGCCAGCTTCAAACCTGATCATGATGATTATCTGGGCGATCATTCTCAAAATGTCATTGCTCGCACCGAATTCAATGCAATGGGTTACTGTCCCGCTAACCTATATGGCATCGGTAGGTGTTTATATTAATTGCATTATAATGGTACTGAATTTATTGCCAATACCGCCTCTTGATGGTAGTCGTATTGTTGCATCGTATTTGCCCAATTCTCTCGCGTATCAATACGGCCAAATGGAGCGTTATGGCGTGATCATCTTAGTGGCTTTAATGGTATTAGGTATTTTAGGTAAAGTATTGCTACCATTGGTTTCAGGTATCACGAATTTGTTCTCGGGTTTCGCCGGGATTGATATCTCTGACCTTGTGTATATCTTGTTTAGTTGAAAATGATAAAATTGTGGAGAGTCGTTAATTGAGCCCAACTCAAAACCCACGCGTTCTATCAGGGATGCGCCCTACAGGTCGTTTACACCTGGGTCACTATCATGGCGTATTAAAAAACTGGATCGAGCTTCAAACTCAGTATGAGTGCTTCTTTTTTGTGGCTGACTGGCATGCGCTGACCACCGCTTACGACGATACTGGAATTATTGCTGATAGTGTTTGGGATATGGTGATCGATTGGTTGGCTGCCGGGGTTAATCCTAGTCAATCAACACTCTTTATTCAATCACGCGTTCCAGAGCATGCAGAGTTGCATTTATTACTTTCTATGCACACGCCTTTAGGTTGGTTAGAACGCGTTCCGACCTATAAAGACCAGCAAGAGAAACTAAAAGAGAAGGATCTGACAACCTATGGATTCTTAGGTTATCCATTGTTGCAATCTGCGGATATTTTGATCTACCGGGCGGGTAAGGTTCCTGTCGGTGAAGATCAAGTTGTGCATGTCGAATTGACTCGTGAAGTTGCACGACGATTTAACCATCTATACGGTAAAGAAGTAGGTTTTGAAGAAAAGGCCGAGACAGCAGCAAAGAAAATGGGAAAGAAAAATGCACGTCTTTATTTCAATCTTCGTAAGCAATTTCAAGAAAAAGGTGATACTGAATCATTGGAAAAGGCACGTGCTTTATTAGCCGCACAGCAGAATATTAGCATCGGTGATCAGGATCGCCTATCAGGTTATTTGGAAGGTGGTGGTAGGGTTATTTTGCCGGAGCCAGAAGCTTTATTGACACCGCAATCTAAAATGCCTGGGTTAGATGGTCAGAAAATGTCTAAGTCATATGGTAATACGATTGGTTTGCGAGAAAGTCCTGAATCTGTCACGCAAAAGTTACGCACTATGCCGACGGATCCTGCCAGAGTAAAATTGACTGATCCGGGTGAACCGGCCAAATGTCCAGTTTGGCAATTGCATGAGGTTTATTCAAATGATGAAGTTAAAACCTGGGCTAGTGAAGGTTGTCGAACTGCTGCAATGGGCTGCCTTGATTGCAAGCAGCCTTTGATAGATGCAGTAATAAAAGAGCAAGAACCGATCCACGCTCGTGCTGAAGAATATACTTCTGATCCCGAATTAGTCAGAAATGTGATCAATGAAGGTTGTGAAAAAGCCCGTGATGCTGCGCGTGATACGATGGAAGAGGTTAGGCAGTGTATGGGTTTGGTTTATAAGTGAGTCCAAACAAGTGACTAATCACCAAGAACAAAAATCATTAGAAGATCCAGCCTTATCAGAAGAGCATGATCTGACTGATTCCGAGCAAACTCAAAACCGAAATCCTGCACAGACTGAAATGCCATTCGCAATTGTTCAAGGTCAAGCAGTTACTATTCCACCTAAGGATTTATACATTCCTCCAGAAGCATTGGAAGTTTTTCTCGAAGCCTTTGAAGGGCCTTTGGACTTACTCTTGTATTTGATCAAAAAGCAGAATCTGGACATTCTCGATATACCTATCGCTAAGATCACAAAGCAATATATGAATTACATCGAAGCGATGACAGATATCAAACTTGAACTTGCTGCTGAATATCTGGTGATGGCAGCAATGTTGGCAGAAATCAAATCTCGCATGCTATTACCGAGACCAAATGAGGATGAACAGGAAGAAGATGATCCGCGTGCAGAATTAGTCCGTCGTTTACAAGAATATGAGCGTTATAAAAAAGCGGCTGAAGAAATTGATGAAATGCCAAGGTTGGAAAGAGAGATCCGATCAGCAGTGATTTCTTTTCCGTATAAAAACCAAGATAGACCTTTACCAGAAGTGTCATTAGATGCCATTTTGAAAGCCTTTGGTGAAGTGATGTCCCGGGCTGAAATGTATACAAATCATCAAATAGCGCGCGAACCACTTTCTGTTCGAGAGAGAATGAGTATTGTCTTGGATGTGGTTAAGGGTGATGAGTTTATTGAATTTACCCAATTGTTTAGGCCGGAAGAAGGGCGTGCTGGTGTAGTGGTTTCACTGCTGGCAATATTAGAATTATTGAAGGAAACCTTGATCGAAATGATACAAAACGAACCTGAAGGTGCAATTTATCTGAGAGCAGCAGCATGAGCGAAAAGAATAGTTTACAGATAAAAAATATCCTCGAAGCAGCAATGATGGTGGCTGATGAACCATTGAGTATTGATCGCCTGTTAGGTTTATTCAGTGAAGATGCAGGAGATCCACCTGAACAAAAGCAGATAAAAGATGCGCTAGAAAGTCTTGATCAAGACTATGCCGACAGAGGAATAGAATTAAAGCAGGTAGCGAGTGGTTATCGGTTGCAGGCAAAAAGTGAAGTTACGAAATGGGTCAACCGACTCTGGGTAGAACGACCTGCAAAATATACCCGAGCCTTATTAGAAACCCTCGCCATTATTGCCTATCGGCAGCCGATCACAAGGGGTGAAATTGAATCAATCCGGGGTGTCAGTGTTAGCAGTAATGTCGTTAAAACCTTACTTGAAAGGGAATGGATTAAAGTTGCCGGACATAGAGACGTGCCCGGTCGCCCGGCCGTATTTGCTACAACACGTCACTTCCTCGACTATTTTAATCTCAAAAGTTTGTCAGAATTGCCTACCTTGGCTGAGCTGAGAGATCTGGATGAAATTGCGACAGATCTATTTCAGGAACCATTTGATTCTGTAACCAAACCAATTCAAGAAAATGAACCTGAAGTTACAATTCATGAAGATGATCAAGAAGAAGACAGTGACAAGAGTGCTTCAGTATAATTACTCACTAAAATCATTTCTGAAAAATCAATATGCGTCATGTGGATCCACCAATGCCTTAACAGTATGGTTATTTGGTTCTGGGTTTGCAGCATTGTGTGGGTTGAGAAGGCGTAAAGAAGCCGTATAAAAAAGTTTATATATATAATTAACTAAAGATTATTTTGGCGTCCCCGGCAGGATTCGAACCTGCGACCTTTCGCTTAGGAGGCAAACGCTCTATCCAGCTGAGCTACGGGGACATAATTTATTTTAGCGATTCTTGCATTCGAGTATAGATCTTTTTAGCCAGTTCTTGGGCTTGATCAAGTTCATGTTGTGTCATTTTTGAACTTAGTATTTGTTGGCTCGTTTCTGCTTGCTCATTTCCTGATAGTGAGGCGATGGAGTACCAGGCAAAGGCCAACTCACTATCTTGTCTAACTCCTAATCCCTGATTATAAAAATTAGCCAAGTTGTGTTGTGCTTCAGGAATACCCTGTTTTGCTGCAAGTTTTAGCCATTTGACTGATTTCACAAGATCTTTTTCCACAAGCTCGCCTTGTTGGTATGCGACTGCCAGATAAAACTGAGCTTCTGGACTACCTTGGACAGCGGCTTTTTCAAACCAACTGATTGCAGTGGCAGGATCTTTTTTGGTTCCGAAACCTTCATTGTAGGCCAGCCCAGTTTTAAATTGTGCTTTTGAATGTCCTTGTATTGCACTCATTAGAAACCATTGGAATGATTTTTCTTTATCCGGCTCCGCTCCTTGACCTCCAGCATACATATTTGCCAGGTAGTATTGAGCGACAGGATCGGTTTCTGCAAGCCTTTCAAAAGCGCTAAAAGCCGCGTGATAGTCTTGTGCGTTGTAAAGCGCTATTGCCGAGTCAGTATCACTTGCTGCGTTGGCAAAATGAGATTGTCCGAGAGAAAAGGTTAGAAATAAAAAGAATGTTCGTAACATTTAATTGTTTTGCCCAAATTTGATATGGAGATTATACAGTATCAAGGTTAGGGATAATTGAATTTGAGACAATTAAATATGGGCTAAGATGTAGAAGTTTAGACCCAATCTGACACATCACTAAATCAAGCGGAGCGTAGCGACGCTTGATTTAGTGAGAGTTACCCGCTTTGATGTAACTGCAACGTAAACATCAAAACACAAAGAGGTAACTCTCATGATTCATACTAATGACAAAGTTATAAAACATAAAGTTGGTCTACTCAATCTCGCTGAAGAACTCGGCAATGTCTCAAAAGCCTGCAAGATGATGGGTTTGTCCAGAGATACATTTTATCGCTACAAAGAAGCGGCTGATGAAGGCGGTGTAGAAGCCTTGTTTGATCGTAATCGGCGTACCCCAAATCTTAAAAACAGAATCGACCCGGCTATTGAAACCGTTGTGCTCGAGTATGCACTGGAAGAGCCCGCACATGGTCAAACGCGCACCAGTAACGAGCTGCGCAAACGGGGAACATTTGTCTCACCCAGTGGCGTTCGTTGTATCTGGCTTCGTCATGGTCTTGCTTGCTTTAAAGATCGCCTGAAGGCATTGTCTGATAAGGTAGCTGGTGAAGGCTTGATCCTCACTGAGTCTCAAGTCGCGGCGATGGAACGCAAAAAAGACGACGATGAGGCTTGTGGCGAGATAGAAACGGCACACCCTGGTTATCTTGGCTCGCAAGATACTTACTATGTCGGTACTTTCAAAGGCATTGGTCGGGTTTATCAACAAACGTTTGTTGATACTTACAGCAAGGTCGCTCACGCGAAACTGTACCCGACTAAAACACCGATTACGGCAGCTGACATGCTCAATGACCGCGTCCTCCCATTCTACGAAGAACAACGTTTGCCTATGTTGCGCATTTTGACAGATAGAGGGACGGAGTATTGTGGGCGAGCTGACCAGCATGATTATCAGCTTTATATGGCGTTGAACAATATCGAACACACCAAAACCAAGGTCAAATCACCTCAGACGAATGGTATTTGTGAGCGATTCCATAAGACGATCCTCAATGAGTTTTATCAAGTCGCTTTGCGTAAGAAAATTTACCAATCGATTGATGAACTGCAACTCGACCTTGACGAATGGTTGCTCAAATACAATACTCAACGAACTCACCAAGGCAAAATGTGCTGCGGGAGGACGCCGATGGAAACACTCATCGACGGACAAGCTATCTGGAAGGAAAAGTTTGTGAATTAAACTTAACCTGACAGTCGGTTACTGATAATTGGGTAACTGTCAGATCAAATCTGAATTTCTACAGCTAAGATTTAATTTAATATGCTGTTTTAATTTAGCTATCTGCCAATGTTTTTTTATTTTTGGTTGCTTCGGGGGAGCCTTGTTGTGCAGCTTTTGAAAACCAGGAAAGTGCTTTTTGAGGATCTTTTTCAACACCAGATCCCGTTGCATACAAGTAACCTACGTAGTTTTGTGCTTCAATGTTACCTGCAGTTGCCGCTCTTAAATACCATTTTACTGCAATAGATTGATTTCCTTTAATTATCTTCCCTTCATCGTAGAGTTTGGCTAATGTTATTTGTGCGCTGACATTATCTTGATCTGCAGCTTTATTCAACCAATTGATTGCTGGATCAATATTCCCTGATGCTGAGTTTTCGTTTAAAAGTAACAATCCATAGTTATATTGTGCTTTTGGATTACCTGCACGTGCTGTTTTTTCATACAAGCTTTTCGCTAAGCTTGGATTTTTTGCTACGCCGGTACCGGTGGCATAAGAATGAGCGAGGTTATATTGTGCTTGGACGATTTTCGCATTAGCTGCTTTTTCCGTCCAGATAAAAGCATGTTCAAGATTTTTCTTTAGTACTTTCCCAGTACGATAAAGATTACCTATATGGAATTGCGCGATAGGAAGTCCTTTGTTTGCTAACCCATGCAGGCGACTAACTGCATCTCTATTACCACTTTGGGCTGCTTTGCCGTACCAACGCGCTGCTTTTTTTTCATCAACTTCAGTTCCTTCACCTGTTTGATAAAGAACTGCCAGATTATATTGAGCTTTACTGTTCCCATTTTTAGCACCAGCTTGATACCACTTAATAGCTTGCGCCTTGTCCGGGGTAACACCATCACCATTGTCGTACATCAGACCCAAAGCGAATTGTGCTCTGTTGTCATCTTTATTGGCGAGATCTTCAAAAATACTGATCGCTTTCTCGAATTCACTATTCTTATAGGCGGTAACTCCTTCAACAAAATCAGCTTTTGATATGCCAGAGAAGATTAGAAGCGTACTAAAAATGATTATTTTTGTGAATAGATCCATAAACAATATTTTTGAACAAATGTAATTGAGTTTATCGGCAGTTAAGCGAACTAGCATAGACTGATGCAGCAAACGTGCCTGAAATGTCCCAGATAGTCAGATTATTTAGTTAATCAAAAATATTGTTGTTGTCACGATTATTTATAGTTGTGTTTAGCTTTAATTTTTGGCCTCTAATAAGTGAGATTTTCGATAAAGTGATCTAGTCGTGACTGACTTTTTTGATCAAAATAGAGAAATTTTAGCCCAATACGCATATTTTCTTCATCGGCTTTATCTATCGCTTGAATTGCACAATCGAAGCTACATTCAGATAATTTATTCATATATGGCAAAGCTATCTTTATTTCATAGATATCATTATTGGTTTTTTTTGCGGAGGGATTCATTGTTTCTAGTTGATAAGCTGTCTTTGCCGAACACCGTAGTTGTAGGCCTTGTCGAGAGATATCAAAAGCATGTCCGGTAAGGATCTTTTCATCAGGATTTTTGATCAAAATACGACGTTTAATCTGGTAACGTTGATATTTTCTATGTTCTTTATTTCGTACGCTATGGAAAGGGATTTGAAAAATTGAGTTGATGCTATCTTGTCTGGACATAACTTTAACTACTCCTTTAGTTAAATATTGACGTTATTTAAAAATGATCAGTGGTGGCTGTTTACCCTGAATAACATTTGAGTCACTTTGCTCATACCTAAAGAAAGAAAAGCAGTGACGAGGAAGATGAAGAAACCAGCAAGATAGATTATTTGATCATATTCATTGCTGATTACAAAGTACAAGCCAAGGCATAGGATTGAGCCTATCAGTGAAAAGATACCCAAAATCATAAGAACTGGGATATACCATGGGGTAGAAATTTGCATTTATAAAAACGTCCATTTAGTTGTTTCGATATATCTATATAGGAGCAATTGGTGTGCCAGGTATTTTTAGCTATATTTATATTAATGAATTAGGTTGCTAAAGATATATAACTAATTAATATATATAGATAAATATTCTAGTGTTGAATTACTGATGTTTTTTTCTCATCAGAATACTATTTTGATTTTTACAAAAAGCGTCTCTTTAAGGAGACGCTTTTGAGTGTTTTTAAAAAGGTTGATTTAGAATTTATCGCATGTCATTCTATCTACAGATAGATACAATATAGGTACAGAATACATCAGGCAGCATAGCTATCCAATTTTTGTTTCGAGGCGTGTATGAAGCAGCAATCAGTTCCAACAACTCTTTCAAAAGGTTCCAAATCAGTTGATTCAAGCTTACATGATCATGAATTAGCACCCGTTGCTGGAGGGGGTTTACTTGACCGTCGATTATTCTTAAAGCGCGGACTTGTTTTCGGTGCTGCGAGCGTTGCAAGTGGAGCTACAGCAACAAAACTACTGGCGAAAGAGGGTGCCTCTGAATCCATTGTAGGTAGAACGCCTTCAATGTTAAAGCCAGGGAAAGCTTTCAGTAATTATGGGAAACCATCGCCATACGAAGATAAAACGATCCGTTGGGTCTCGGCGAATACGATGGCGGGTGGTAATGGCGTGTCCTGGTGCCCACTCCACGAGCTGGAAGGTATGATCACACCGAATGGATTGCATTATGAACGGCATCATAATGGTGTCCCAGATATTGATCCTGCAGAACATAAATTACTTGTTCATGGCATGGTTGAAAAGCCGCTGACTTTTTCTATTGAGGATCTGATGCGGTATCCACGCGAGTCGCGGATCTGTTTTATAGAATGTGGTGGGAACAGTAATGCAGCTTGGGCTAAAAAACCGGTTCAGTCTGAAGCAGGTTATTTTCATGGCCTGGTTTCTTGCAGTGAATGGACCGGCGTACCGTTATCAGTCATTTTAAACGAGGCGGGAATTGATCCAAAAGCTGCCTGGTTGATTGCTGAAGCGGCTGACGGCATCTCAATGAATGTCAGTATCCCGGTAGAAAAAGCCATGGATGATGCAATACTCGCTTTGTATCAAAATGGTGAACGAATACGACCTGAAAATGGTTATCCTTTGCGATTACTACTTCCGGGTTGGGAAGGGGTAACCAATGTGAAATGGCTACGGCGATTACAAGTGGCAGATCAACCGATTATGTCTCGAAATGAAACTGCAAAATATACCGAACTATTGCCCTCAGGAAAAGCGAGACAGTTTACATTCGAAATGGAGGCCAAATCATTGATTACCTCACCGAGTGGTGGCCAACAAATGCCCGGTAAAGGCTATTTCCAAATCACAGGTCTGGCGTGGTCAGGAAAAGGCAAAATAACCAAGGTTGAAGTTTCTGCTGATGGTGGTGAAACCTGGGCGGAAGCACAATTGCAAGATCCTGTTCTCTCAAAAGCTTTTACGCGATTTAGAATTCCCTGGCGTTGGACGGGTGAGTCAGTAGTGATCAAAAGTAGAGCCACTGATGAAACGGGTTACGTACAGCCCGAGCGAGATGTGTTAGTTGAAGAACGTGGCAGACATGGATACTTTCACTACAATGCTATTGTGAGCTGGCTCATTGCTGAAGAGGGTTTTGTAAGTCATGTCTATGCCTAAAATCTTATTCGTGATTTTTATAAGCTGGTCGGTGTCTGTATACGCAGAGTGCGATCAAGATCATAACCATAGTAATAAAGATAACGAAAACGGTCCGATGTTAGGTCCTGAATTAGGCAATCCAGCCTCAAAAGAATTGATCAAAGCATGGGATCAAAGCATTTTTCCAGATGGTAAAGGTTTACCGGTTGGAAAAGGTTCTGTTGAACAAGGTGAAGGCATTTATAAACTCCAATGTGCTATTTGTCATGGGCCGGGAGCCATTGGTGGAACTGCTGAAGAACTCGCCGGTGGACAACAAGGCCTAACGGGTGAATATCCAGATAAAATAGTCGGTGTTTACTGGCCTTTTGCGACAACATTGTTTGGTTTCATCAAGCGAGCAATGCCACTAAATGCACCGGGATCACTCTCTGATGATCAAACCTACGCGCTTACTGCTTACTTATTAAATTTGAATGATATTGTTGAAGAAGGTGCCACTTTGAGTAACGAGACTTTGTCTAAAGTTGAGATGCCGAATCGTGATGGTTTTATTTGGATTTATCCAGAACAGGAAAATTAGTAGTGAAATTCTTTGTTGATTACTTCAAGATGCAAGATGCGAGGAATAATATTTTGTATATGTAAGAAGAGAATACAGAGAATTCAGACTCATAAAGTTAGATATTTATGAGTCTGAAAGACAAAATTTTAAATTGGTATGAAGGAGAATTTGTTCCATACGAAAATGATCCTGGCTCGGGTATTGTTATATTTGGTGGTCAATATGAACGACATTGGACAGCGAATACTGTTCGCTCACTTATTGCTTTTTATCTTATGCACTGGAAGTGGTTATGGGATTTTTGTGCATCCATGTTCGGTTTATACATAGCCTATCTAAAACGTTAACTATCAGACTATGAGAACACAGACAAAGCAATTATAAATCATCTACAAAAGTCTCAAAAGCGTGGGCTGGATGTGTAAAAGAAGCAGACCATTTGTTGAGACGTTAGAACAGAAAACGAATGGATATCACAACAAATATACTAATCGGAATACCAATCGTTATTTGGTTATGGCTGTCACTCAGGAACCACTGCGGCAAAATTTGATAGCACACTTGATCCATTTCAAAGAAAGGCTCAAATAACAATTGTGTGGCTTTTCCATTTCTTGAGGCTTCTCTAATTATTTACTAATCGCTTCACTCTCAATCAACAATTCTAAAACTGCTTCAGCCATTTGGTAATAACCTTTAGCATTTGGATGAACTGCATCCGATTTTAATTCATTATTCGAAATGATCTCTGACAAAACCCCAGTTTTGATCGGGATTTGCATTTCAGCGGCTATCTCTTCATAAAAGGTTGCAGGGCTTAAAAAAATCCCAGGTTTAGGTACCGATAACAATACAACTTGAGACTGACTATCTTTGATCATTTTAATCATGGTTTTTAGATTATTTATGATCTGAGACTTATCCAATTTTTGTAGCAGATCATTGCCGCCATGACAGAGGATAACCAGATCTGGTTTATATTTTTTGAGCAAACCAGTCAAACGATTTTTCCCTTCAATTGAAATTTCACCAGGGATTCCAGCATTGATCACCTTTATGCCTGTTAATTGATTCAAAACTGCGGGATAACTTTTTTGTTTGGAGGCTCCAGTTCCATAGGTCAAACTGTCGCCGAAAGCTAAAATAGTTGCGGAAGGTTTAAGTGGTTTGAGCTCAGGTTGTTCGCCACCACAATTAGCGATAAAGAACAACAAACTGATCAAAACCAGAAATGCAAGCTTTAGTTTCATTCCCGCTTAAGCTTCAATCTGGGAACTTAGTTGACATTTGTATTTTCGAAATATAGTACCAGCGGTTGATCACCGGTAACTTTAGCATTGAAAGTTACACCTTCTGGGATTATCAAGTGATCTCCTGCATTTAGATCATATATTTCATTATCAATAGTAAGTGTAAAAGTTCCTGAATAAACTGCGAACAAAGTTCGTTGTGAAAACCGCTGATCTTGAAAAACCGTATTAGCAGGAACTTCTTCATTCATGGTCGCATAGCCTTTGTTAAACAGGGCCATCTCAAAGTTTTCTTCGTTTAAATCACCATCTCTTGGCTGATCCCACGGGATGATTTTTATGTCGTTATTACCATTGCGATAGGGGATAACGCGGTTACCACCCTGAAATTCAGCTTCATAATTGGCCGCTTCCGCATGTTCATATAGCTCATCAAGTTCAATTCTCCGGTCAGGGATTTTAGTTGCTACACCAGCGTGGATGGTTATTTGTTTTTCTATATCGGTCATCAAATTTAATTCGTTAACTGTATTGCGAATATTATCAACGATACGTGTTGCATCCTGAGCATGGGCTCCGACTAAAAGTAGCGCAAAGTTAGCTTCACCATCCAGGTGAGCTGGCAGATCACCAGCTCGACGACCATGAGATTTAATTGATGCACCGACTTTTTTCAGTACTGAGAGTATAGATTTTTGGTCTTTTACTCGTTTTAGCTCTTGAAAATGATCGACCGTTATATATGCAAGAGTAATGGGATCTTTGCTTCGAGCAGAGCGTTGCCATTCCTGGCTGATCGTTTCTGTAAAGGTTCTTTGATTAGGAAGGTTGGTAACAGGATCAATACGGATTTGTGAGCGTAAGGAATTGATCAATGATTTACTTCGTTTGTGCCAAACATGTAAGTCTTTTGTTGTTTTGTTGAGGGTTGTGACTGTTTCTTCATGTTCTAGATTGGTTGCTCTCAAACTTGTCTGTAATTTTTTTGATTCTTTGATCAACGTGTCATATTCATGGTTTAGATCATTAAGTTGAATTTGTGCACGAATTCCATCTTTCGAAGCACGACGGAAAAATAACAAAATAAGGAAAAGAAAAGCAGCTATTGCGATTAAGGTAACTGTCGCGGGAGGATTCCATGGATAAGACTGTTCATTTAGACCTAAAACAGTTAGGCCAACGGCAGGTAGAGTGAAGCCTAAGTAGTACGTTAGTTTATTTGAATAGCTGGTAGCGACCAGGATTGTCAGTCCTATAAGCCAGATCAATAATCCCAATTTATGCAGATCAGAATTGATAGACGAAGCAAAATATCCAGCGACACCCCACAAAACTCCAGAAAAAATAAGTAATAGGAAGAATATAAATGAGCGTAACCCCCCAACTTCATCAGATTTCTCAAAACTAACAATTAATATGCGTAACAGGTAAAGAGTGGCAGCAGATGCTAGCCAATAAAATAGGTAAGTTTGATAAACTAAGCCATTGAATAATTTAGATATAATCAATGTCGAGATTATGCCTAGAATAATTTCTGGCCAAGCACGTTTGAATACTATTGCTGAGATTTCTTTGTTAATGTTTGGGGGGATGGTTTTGTCAGTATCTAACATAATTGTTTGAAAACACTCAATATTTTATCGATATTCTAATAACTGGAATTATACGACTTGTGATTATACGTTAATTTGGATAAAAAGCTTTTTAGAGAATTATTAGAACTTTTTTATTTAATAGGAAAAATGAATGCATATTTTTCATCAGCTAATGTATAGAAAAAAGATCATTTATTGTTAGATAAATATCTGAAAAGACTCCCGAAAAACACTTCAACCTGATAGACTTCACGCCCTTTGAGTATACCATCATCACCCGGAGCATGAATGTTTCAATTAATCACCTCGAAAACAGCAAGTTTAAAATCTGATCTACTATCCGGATTGACTGTTGCTCTTGCATTAGTACCTGAGGCGGTAGCGTTTGCATTTGTCGCAGGTGTTGAGCCATTGGTTGGATTATATGCGGCGTTTATGGTTGGATTAATCACCGCAACGATTGGTGGACGCCCTGGGATGATTTCAGGAGCCACGGGTGCGCTAGCGGTTGTTATGGTCAGCTTGGTTGCACAACATGGTGTTGAATATTTGTTCGCAGCCGTTGTACTGATGGGGATTCTCCAAGTGTTTGCGGGTGTGTTCGGCTTAGGAAAATTCATCCGCATGGTTCCTCATCCTGTAATGCTTGGATTTGTAAATGGTTTGGCGATTGTGATCTTCCTAGCACAACTGAAGCAATTTCAGGTTTTAGATGGCAATGGTGACATGGTTTGGCTGCAGGGGAGTACCTTGCTGTTGATGCTAGGTTTGGTTGGCATGACCATGATGATCATTTTTCTATTACCGAAATTCACTCGCGTGTTGCCGGCATCTCTAGTCGCGATTGTATCCGTATCGTTGCTTGCATTAGGCTTGGATCTTGATACACATAACGTTCAGGATGTCTTAAGAAATATGACGGGCGATCCTGCTGCAACGTTAGCGGGTGGTTTCCCAGAGTTTCATTTTCCAACAGTTCCACTTAATCTCGAAACATTGAAAATCATACTTCCATATTCAATCATTCTCGCTGGTGTTGGTTTGATCGAATCCTTGTTGACCTTAACTCTTATTGACGAATTGACTGAAACTCGAGGACGCGGTAACAAAGAGTGTATAGGGCAGGGTGTTGCAAATGTTGCTACTGGATTTTTTGGTGGCATGGGTGGCTGCGCAATGATTGGTCAAAGTATGATCAATATTAATTCTGGTGGACGTGGTCGAGCTTCAGGAATTTTTGCAGCACTTTGTTTGCTTGGATTTATACTTGTAGGTTCAACCTTGATCGAAAATATTCCGGTTGCGGCATTGGTAGGTGTAATGTTCATGGTTGTTTTAGGTACATTTGAGTGGGCAAGTTTTAACCTGCTTGGAAAAATCCCATTAGCAGATACTTTCGTTGGAATTTTAGTTGCAGTCGTGACTGTTATGACAGATCTTGCTATCGCAGTTATTACAGGTGTGATCGTTTCGGCCCTTATTTTTGCCTGGCAGCATGCCAAGCATATGGTGGTAGAAACGCGATCTGAAAATGACGGGAAGACTAAAATATATTTGCCATACGGGCCATTATTTTTTGGATCAGTCAGTTATTTCAATGACTTCTTTGATCCCGGCAGTGATCCGGATGATGTGATTATTGATTTCGTGAATTCACGTGTAATGGATCATTCGGGCTTAGAAGCAATTGATTCGCTTGCAGATAAATATCTGAAAGCTGGAAAGACCTTGCATTTAAGACATCTAAGTCCTGAATGTCGTTCATTATTGGAAAAAGCGGGTAATTTAGTTGAAGTGAATGTCATGGAAGATCCAATTTATACCGTTGCCTAAGTGGTTACTAATAGTTGCTTGATTAGTTAGGAGCCTGGCGATGTTTGCAATCGAGTTGGAAGATCCTGCAATCATCTAATCTTAATGCGGTCAGTTCACCTCCCCACAAACAACCGGTATCAATCGGGAAGACATTATTTTCGGCTACGTTCACTTCGGCTAGTTTATGTGTCGACCAATGGCCAAAGATAATTTTAAGTTCTTTGCTCTGACGATCTTTGATTTCATACCAGGGCTGTAGTCCTTGTGTCTGACTACCGGGTGGGCCTTTTTGATCAAAATTCATCCGGCCATTTTGTTCACAATATCGAACCCGAGTAAAAAAGTTCGTTATGCAGCGTAATCGTTCCCAGCCGGTTAAATCATCAGACCAGATATTCGGCTGGTTACCATAAATTCTTGCCAGGTAATGTTTGTAGTCTTCGCTAATTAAAACATCTTCAACTTCTTTAGCTAATGATTTGATTTTGTTAAAATTCCATTGTGGTGAAATGCCAGCATGCACCATTGAATAATCTAAGTTTTGATCATGATGGAACAGAGGTTGTCGCCTTAACCAATCGAGCAATTCATCACGATCAGAAGCAGCGAATATCGCATCAAATGTATCTTTACGATGTGCTTTTCCTGCTTGATCTGCAGCGAGCAGATGAATGTCATGGTTACCAAGCACTGAGACGGCCTTATCACCAAGAGAGGCTATAAAACGTAGCGTTTCTAATGATTGAGAGCCTCGGTTAACTAAATCTCCAGCAAACCATAAATGATCATGTTCTGCTGAAAATCCAATGAGGCTAAGTAGATCGTTTAATTCTTGAAAACAGCCTTGAATATCACCAATTGCATAAGTTGCCATAATTACAATTATGCTTTATCTCGATCAAGCCTGCGATAAGAAATTGCTTCTGTAAGGTGAACTGTCTGGATATGTTCTGAGTTTTCAAGATCCGCTATGGTTCTTGAAACTTTACGAATACGATTAATTGATCGCGCTGATAAGTTTAGTTTTTGCATTGCTGATTGCAACAAGGTTTTATCCTTATCATATAAAGTACAAGTCTCTGTTAGTTCTTTTTCAGAGAGTAAGTGATTAGATTTACCCTGACGAGATAGCTGACGATTTCTAGCATATTCAACTCTTTGTCGGATCGTATCACTTGTTTCTCCACTTGGCGCATCATCTAGCAATGCCGAGTCTTTAACGTTCATGACTTCGATGTGTAGATCAATTCTGTCCAGCAAAGGGCCAGAAATTTTTGATTGATAACGAAGGATTTGATCGGGACTACAATGACAACGGCCGCCTTTATCACCATGATAACCACAAGGACAGGGATTCATTGCCGCAACCATCTGAAAACTTGCAGGAAATCTGGCTTGATGCGCTGCTCGTGAAATATTGATATGGCCTGTTTCTAGCGGCTCTCGCAAGACTTCGAGCACTTTTCGATCAAATTCTGGAAGCTCGTCTAAAAATAATACGCCATTGTGCGACAGAGAAATTTCGCCGGGCTTAGGTTGACTGCCTCCCCCGACCAACGCAACAGCTGAAGTTGTATGGTGAGGAGATCTAAAAGGTCGTTGTTTCCAATTTTCGGTAGACAGATTTTGCGTGATCGACGCAATAGAGGCTGTTTCGATTGCTTCCTCTTCAGTCATTTCGGGTAATATACCGGGCAAGCGACTAGCAAGCATGGTTTTACCGGTACCAGGAGGCCCAATAAACAATAGGTTATGACCACCAGCAGCTGCAATTTCTAACGCACGTTTAGCATGTTGTTGGCCCTTCACATCAGAAAGATCTGGTATGTTTTCAGGTTCTGCGTTTTTTTTCATGTGTGAATATTCGGGAATCACATTAGATTGATCAAGATGTGCACAAACATCGAGCAGATGTTTAGCCGGATTAATGATAGCTCCTTTAATCAGCGAGGCTTCTTCAGCATTTTCTAACGGTAAGGTGATGGGGCGATCTGCATTTTTTGCTGCAATGGTAAAGGGGAGTACGCCAGGAATAGAGCGTAATTCACCGGTTAAGGCAAGTTCACCGACAAATTCTCGCAGGATCAGATTTTCTTTTGGGATTTGATCAGAGGCGGCAAGAATACCTAAAGCGATGGGTAAATCATAGCGTCCACCTTGTTTAGGTAAATCAGCGGGAGCCAGATTGATTGTTATGCGTTTTAGTGGAAAATCGAAACGGCTGTTGATAATTGCACTTCTAACTCGGTCTTTGCTTTCTTTTACGGTCGCTTCGGGTAATCCAACGATAGATAAACTAGGTAAGCCATTAGAAAGGTGAACTTCGATTGTGACGAGTGGAGCTTCAACTCCTAACTGTGCACGACTATAGACAATGGCAATGCTCATACATGCTTCCTTCCTTGGAAATGTTATTTAGGATTTAATCTTTAGTTCCTGATTCTAATTCTTCCAGACGTTTTTCAAGTTGTTCAAGCCTCGTGCGCGTTCTAGTGAGTAGTTCTGTTTGAATTTGAAAGTCTTCACGAGTGACAAGATCCATTCTTTCAAGTGCTGACGCTAAACCTGTGCGTAAATTATTTTTAAGATCATCTGCTAAGGCTTTACCACCTGAAGGTAATGAAGAGGTGATTTTTTCAGCAAGTGACTCAATTGTTGTTGTATTTATCATATCTTTCTTCGTTGTTGTGCGTATATGCACTATATCACGAGTTAGTAATTCTAAAAGCTCACCTTGGGTGCAAAATTATTCTGCTGCACTAATTTAGTGCATATGAATTGCTTATGATAGATTTGAGAACAAGCTATCTAATTGAATTAGATGGAAATATAGGTTTGGCATGGATAGTGCTCAAATTAAAACGTGACACTGAGTATCAGTTTAGTGAAACACTTTTTTTTAATTAATGGTACTAAATCTTGGTAAGAGGGGATTTAAAAATGAAAAATTTAACAAAAACTTTAATCACAGGTGCTTTATTGAGCACAAGTCTATTAACCCATGCCGAAAGTCCACATGAATTCAGCGGCAATGTTGCTGTGACAACAGACTACGTATTCCGTGGTATTTCTCAATCGAATGAAGATCCGGCTTTATCTGGTGGGTTTGATTACGCACATGAGTCCGGTATTTATGCCGGTTTCTGGGCTTCAAGTATTGAGTTTAATACGGCGGGTAATTCTGATGATGCGTCAACCGAAATGGATTATTACCTTGGATACGGTGGTGAGTTTGCTGGTACGGGTATTAGTTTTGATATTGGAGGACTTTACTTTGCCTATCCTGATCAGAACGAAGATACGGGTGCAGATTTTGACTATTATGAAATCTATGGTTCCGTTGGATATAGCTTCAACGACACAGTAAGTACAGGGCTATATGTTGCTTATTCACCTGATTTCTTTGGAGAAGATGATCGTGGTATCTATGTCGCAGCTAATTTTGATCTTGCCTTACCACAAAACTTCGGATTGTCATTTATTGTCGGTCACCAAGATGTTGAAGGTGATAAATCTTCAACAGGGTTTGATTATTCACATTGGTCGCTTGGCCTGGCAAAAGAAGTGGGTATTTTTGGTTTTGATCTGACTTATCACGACACTTTCAGTAGAAATGATATTGATGGAGATGCTTTGGATTCGAGACTAGTCTTTACCGTATCAAGTAGTTGGTAGCTCTAAACATAAGCCTCGTTTAGTCGGGGCTTTTTATTTTTAAAAAACTTATTGATAGAAATTAATAATGGAGGAGCTGAATGATGAAATTAGTCACAGCCATAATAAAACCTTTCAAATTGGATGATGCTCGAGAAGCCCTCTCTGAAATTGGAGTTGCAGGTTTAACAGTCACCGAGGTCAAAGGATTTGGACGACAAAAAGGACACACTGAGCTTTATCGTGGAGCAGAATATGTTGTCGATTTTTTGCCCAAAGTAAAACTTGAAGTTGCAATTGATGAAGATCAGGTAGAGGCAGTTACTGAGGCTATCAGTAAGGCAACCAGCACCGGAAAAATAGGTGATGGAAAGATCTTCGTTACCCCATTGGAACAAGTCATTCGTATCCGTACCGGTGAGAGTGGCTTAGAAGCCCTATAAACAGTTCGGAGGAGAATAAAAAAAATGGAAAATCAAATATTTGAATTGCAGTATGCACTGGATACTTTTTACTTTCTGGTGATGGGTGCTTTTGTTATGTGGATGGCTGCAGGCTTTGCAATGCTCGAAGCAGGTCTGGTTAGAGCAAAGAATACAACTGAAATTTTAACCAAAAATATCGCTCTCTATGCAGTGGCCAGTACTATGTACATGATATGTGGATATTATTTTATGTACGACGGTGGATTACTTTTATCAGGTGTAGAAACGGTCGCTTCACTTGATGTTGAGGCAGCGCTTGCAACATCTGTCGAAAATGGTTTCGATGGAGATTCTGTATATTCCGGTGCATCTGACTTCTTTTTCCAGGTAGTTTTTGCTGGCGCCGCGATGTCGATTGTATCTGGCGCGGTTGCTGAGCGTATGAAACTTTGGGCTTTTCTTACCTTTGCAGCTGTGATGACGGGTTTCATTTATCCCGTGCAGGGCGGGTGGACATGGGGCGGCAACGCGGTTCCTTTCATAGGTGAGTTGAGTTACAGCGATTATGCAGGCTCAGGTATCGTTCATATGGCCGGTGCGGCCGCTGCGCTCGCAGGTGTGTTACTGCTTGGGCCACGAAAAGGTAAGTACGGTCCTAATGGGCAAGTGAATCCAATCCCAGGTGCAAACCTGCCAATGGCAACGTTAGGGACCTTTATTCTGTGGATGGGATGGTTTGGTTTCAATGGTGGTTCTACCCTGAAACTCGGTGGTATTGCGGCATCAAATGAAATTGCAAATGTATTCCTGAATACAAATGCCGCAGCAGCAGGTGGTTTGATAGCAGCATTGATTCTCGCACGGATCTTATTTGGAAAAGCAGATTTAACCATGGCACTGAATGGTGCACTGGCTGGTCTGGTTGCGATTACAGCTGAACCGGCTGATCCAACACCATTGCTTGCTGCATTGATTGGTGGGACTGGTGGTCTGATTGTAGTCTTCAGTATCATTACATTGGATAAATTAAAAATTGATGACCCTGTAGGTGCGATTTCTGTACATGGTGTGGTTGGATTGTTTGGGATATTTGCAGTGCTATTTTCCGATGCAGAGGCAACCTTCATAGGACAGCTCACAGGTGCCATGGTAATTTTTATCTGGGTCTTTGTTACAAGCGTAATCGTCTGGTCTATTCTAAAAATAGTTATGGGTATAAGAGTCGATAAAGAAGAAGAGTCAGAAGGTGTTGATATAAGTGAGTGCGGTATGGAAGCGTATCCTGAATTCACACACCAATAACCAATAGTCATCATTAAGAACTACCTCTTGCCGTAAAGGTATTAGGGGGTGCTTAGGCACCCCTTTTTTTATTCTTGATTGGGTTATTTGATTGCAAAGTACAGAAGAGAATTAAGAAGGAAAGCTAACAAGATCTTTCTGAAATCAATCAATTTGTTGATTAATAATCTCTTTAGAGTTTTTCATATTACGAAACACAAGGGGTTTTTCTTCTATCACTGGGTTGACCGCATTCGCTTCAATACGACTGACATCATTTTGTAGCGTCTGATGGTTCACTGATTTACCACAAATAGGATCAGCATTGGTTGCATCACCCGTCAGCATATAAGCTTGGCAACGGCAGCCACCCAGATCAATTTCTTTTTCATCACAGCTACGGCAGGGTTCTTTCATCCAATCCATACCGCGAAACTTGTTAAAGTCGTTTGACTCATTCCAGATATCTTGAATACTGAAATCACGAACATTGGGTAGCTCAAGTCCTGGTAATTGTCTTGCAGAGTGACAAGGGAGCGCAACGCCATCTGGTGCAATAGTTAGAAAGATATTGCCCCAACCATTCATACATTTTTTTGGACGATCTTCAAAATAATCGGGAACAACATAAATGATCTTCATCTGATCTTTCATGCGTTCTTGATATTCATTTGCGACTTTTTCCGCACGCCCAAGTTGTTCACGCGTTGGAAGTAATTGCTCGATATTGTGTAATGACCAGCCATAATATTGTGTGCTGGCAAGTTCCACATAATCAGCTTTTAATTCGACAACCATATCGAGAATGTCGCGAATTTGATCAATATTCTGGCGATGGATAACAATGTTCAAGACCATTGGATATTCGTACTTCTTAACTAAGCGCGCCATTTCCAATTTGTGTTCGAAAGATTTAGTACCACCAAGGAAATTATTTAATTCTTCATTACTGGCTTGAAAACTGATCTGAATGTGATCAAGGCCAGCTTCTTTAAAAGCTTTGATTCGATCCTCATCCATGCCAACACCTGAGGTGATCAGATTAGAGTAGAAACCTAACTTTCGTGACTCGGCGATCAGTTCTTCAAGATCTTGTCGAACTAATGGTTCGCCACCCGAAAAACCGATCTGTGCAGCTCCCATAGAACGGGCTTGTCGCATAACGCGTATCCAGTCATCAGTCGAAAGTTCATTTTTATAGGCCGCAATATCGGTAGGGTTAGAGCAATAAGGACATTGAAGTGGGCATTTATAAGTCAATTCAGCCAACAACCAAAGTGGTGGCGTGAGTTTATGACCCGCTTGATTAAACTGTTCTGATCCAGCCATTTTGCTTTGACACCTCAAATAATTGCAGTACATCGTCTTTTAGATCGGCACCTTCAAATTGCACCTCTAAATCTTTAATAATGTCACCGATAGATTTTTTACCATCAACACGTTTTAAGGATTCACCTGCACTTTGGCTGAGCTTGACCATGCCTTCTGGGTAAAGAATGACAAACGCATCTTGTACTTCTTCCCATTGCAATCTAAACATGGGTGCAATCTCGGGGATATTTTCTAGGGTAAGTTGTTCGCTCATAATGTTCCTTATAGGATTAGGCTACCAATTTGATCAGGATCTTCGCAGTTGTGGAAAGGTGGTTTCTTTTCTATATAAGCCATCCACATGCAATCTAACATTGTCCATAGAATATTGAGCTTAAATTGTAAGACTCTCAACATAAATTCCTGTTCTTCACGTGTTTTATAATGATCTAAAGTGACATCAAGACCATGTTGTACATCGCGGCGGGCTTCGCTGAGTCGCTTACGGAAATAGTGATAACCTCTTTCATCGATCCAGGGATAAAACTCTGGCCATTTGTCGAGTCTTTTTTGATGAATTTTTGGGGCAAAAAGTTCTGTCAGTGATGAACTTGCTGCAATTTCCCAAGGTTGTTGTTTTGCAAAATTGATATAAGCATCGATGGCAAACTTCACACCGGGTAATAAAAATTTATGTGATTTTAGATCTTCACGTGATAAGCCAACAGCTTCACCAAGTAATAACCAAGCTTCAATTCCACCATCATCACCTTCGGTACCATCGTGATCAATAATACGTTGTGCCCATTGACGACGGGTGTCTCGATCCCAACAGTTGGACATGATTGCTGCGTCTTTGACCGGGATGGCTTCTTGATAATAAAAACGGTTTGCTACCCAACCCTGGATCGCTGTTTTATCAAGTTTGCCGTTATTCATTAAAATGTGGAATTCGTGATTAATATGATAATACTTTTCCTTATCACGGAGTTTTTGTTCAAACTCTTCTCTTGTCCAAGGTGTGTTGTCTGTGCTCATTTGTATTCCTTATAGGATCAAATCCATACCATCGAAAGAAACTTCTATATCGGCTTCATTCAGCTGACGTCTTTCGTCTGACGCTTCATCAAGAATTGGGTTGGTGTTGTTTATATGGATCAGAATTTTTCGCGTAGAGTCTAGCTTAGAAAGGGTCTCTTTGATTCCACCTTTATCATTTTGCGAAAGGTGTCCCATTTCACTGGCAAGTTTATTACTAATCCCTTCTTTGGACATTTCATCATTAGTCCAAACGGTTCCATCGACTAATACCGCATCGGCTTGATCCATGTAATTGAAAACGTGATCTTCAATAACGCCGAGTCCTGGTGCATAAAATACGGACTTTCCAGTGTTTAAATCCTCGATCAATAAGCCAATATTATCGCCAGGAACTGTGTTGTGACGATGTGGCGAATAGGGTGGTGCTTCGCTTTTAAGCGGCACACTGGTGAAGCGTAATCCTTCGGCTTGGGAGATTGTGAAAGAAGACATATCCGGCATCACTTCATGCCAGTTTACGCCGCGAAAGTGACCAAGGATATTGAAGATCGGGTAGCCTGTTGTCATGTCTTCGTGAACTTCTTTTGTGCAATAAATATCCCAGGGTTTGTCGTGCTCTCTGAGAATCAATAATCCTGTTGAATGATCAATTTGCGCATCAGTAATTATTATCGAACAAATGCCAGTATCTCTAACCTTTCGAGCAGGTTGCAGTGGTGAGAATGATTCGATTTGCGCGCGTATATCGGGCGAGGCATTGATCAGTACCCAGTTTTCACCGTCAGCGCTGACTGTAATTGATGACTGTGTTCTAGCGACGCATTTAACCTCGCCAGATCGTACTCCGCTACAGTTTTTGCAGTTGCAATTCCACTGTGGAAAGCCACCGCCCGCGCCAGAGCCTAAAATCCTTATATGCATGATGTGTGTTATTTATTTTGATTGAGAAAAACGGTGAAAGTACTAGAAACAATAAGGTAAAAAAGGGAGAAGTGATGGACACTTCTCCCTGATCAAATTTTAACGATTCATGATGTACATTGTTACTTCAAAACCGAATCGTAGATCTTCATATGCTGGAGTTTCCCATTTCATGATAATTACCTCCTAAAGGTATGTTAATTAAAATTTGACCACAGTTTTTTGTAGTCTCCCTTTACATGGCATTGTTTATGCCAGTTTTTTGTCGAAAGTTGAAAGGTTAAATAAAAGATTTGTAAAACAATAAGATAACATTATTGAGACGTTGTAAAGAGGCTTGTTCTTATGGCACGAAGAGGTTGCGAATGGTTCTCTTACAACCAGCCGAATGGTTCATTACAACCAATCGTAATTAGCAGATAGACTCATGAAGTTTTATTCTACTTGATACTGTTTGTTAGCGATAAAAATACAGCTTGTTCATCTGTAATGTATTTGTAGTATTGAATTAACACACTAGTCATTTTTCGCGAGTTTAATGTTCATGTCAGCTTAATGCATTAGGGAGTAGATATTTCTAGGGAACTGGCATCTATATAACAAAGCTCTATGGAGAACTCATGAAAAAACTAACAGTATCATTATTGTCTGCAAGTATTTTTGCGGCAGTTTCACAAGTATCTGTAGCAGGTACAGATATTTATTTCACACCTTTAACCCATTCAGCACCAACGGCGACGGTTGTTGCGGATAGGGATGGAGTTAAAAACACACACTTCAATGAAGTTAACCATCCATGGCGTGCACCTGCAGGTGTCAGTCAGGTAAATTTAACGAGTATGAGCGAGATTGAGGCTGACATCATGCAATCTGTCGTTCGTGTTGATGGTTTAGGAACTGGTGCTTCTATGTGGGATATGGTTGCATTTGACCATACGGGTAAATATATCTTTATACCTCATGAAACAGCAATGGGGGCTGGTGTAACCCGTTATGACATCGAGAATGATAAAGCCGAAGTTTTATTCTCAGGTGATGCAAAAGGTGTTCGTGGTGTCGATGCTAACTGGGAAAATGATTGGGGTGCTTTTGATCCAGCAACCTATACACCAAACAGTACTTTGCTGCTTGGTGAAGAGTGGTCCGGTCAAGGTCGTCTAATGGAAGTAACGAATCCAATGGCTGATCCAGCAGATATTAAAGTGCGTGAGCTGGATGTAGTACCTAATGTTGCTCATGAAGGTCTACGATTTAATAAGAGAGGCAAAACGTTGTATTTTGTTGATGAATATAATTCAGGTTCACTCTATAAAATAGTTTTCAACAAAAAACGTAATTATGCCAGGGGTGGACAGGTTTATGTTCTATCTGTTGATGCCTTCAAAGGTGATTCATCCGAATACTGGAATGCTGAAGTAAATGCCACAGAGGCTCGAACGGGGCGTGCTACCTGGATACCTATGACGGATAGCAATGGCTATAAGTTGACAGACATTGATCCATTCAAAAATGGTATCTCAAGTACATGTGACAACCCTGATACTTTTGGTGGTCGTTGTGCTGCTGATGAATTGGGAGCGACTCCTTTTGGTCGCCCAGAAGATATGGAAGTGGGCAAATTACGTAACCGTAATGAAGTGGTTTACTTCACCGCAACTTCAGAAAGAACGGTTTATTCCGTTGAAGAAACGGGGGGCAACTCCGCCTATGTTCGTGTTTTTGCTAGCGATGAATCAACCCCTAAGAATCTGGGGCATCCAGCAACAACTGCTGTTATGAACTCTCCAGATAATCTGGCGCAAGATGCTCTGGGTAATATCTATGTGATTGAAGACGCCCCAAACAGCAGTAACATTGGTGGTGACATCTGGTTTGTTAGAGACACAAATACAGATGGCGTTGCCGAGTCTTTGGATCATTTTTTGAGTTTATCTGCTGATGGTGCTGAGCATACCGGTATGATCTTTAACCCTGCAAACGCAACACAATTTGTTGTTACGGTTCAACATCCAGATAGTACAAATCTAAATATTTACGAACAAGGTTTTGGTGATTCTCTGTGGATGTTTGATATTGCTGAGGTATATCCAACGCGTTGTAATGAGTACTCAGTTCGTGCTCGAGGTGTGAAAAACTGCGAATATGGTAGCGATAACAATTTTGTTGATAAGTTAGAAGAAAAAGGTCGTAAAAAGTATCGACGTGATCTTCGAAAACATAGAAAACATGTTAAACGACATTCGAATAATCATTAACGCTGAGTTGAATTTATGAGGTGGTATAACTCATATAACTTAATGTTTTCTTGCTTCACTTAAAGCGCCTGTTTCTAGCAGGCGCTTTTCTTAAGTTTATAAAAAACAAATTCTATTATTTTTCATATAAGGAACTTCTATGACAACTCGCTATCTTTTTGTGAAAACTATTTTGATGGTTAGTCTTACCTTGGTTTGTATACAGCAATCAGGTTTAGCTGAGCAGAGTGAGAATAAAACATCGACCGGTTCAAAAGAAACTATGGCATACCATCAACAAATTATTGAGCTGAATAAGAGAAATGAGTCTGTCATCGCAGAAAAATTAGATATACATCCAGTCACTGCAGTCTATAACCGGGAAGCGATCATTCCTGCAATGTGTTACACAAAAACCAAAGGGCAACACAACCCTTGTTATGTCTGTCATCAAAATCCTCAGCAAGATAGAGAAAATAAAATGGCCGATGGTGCGCTTCAGATCGCATACAGTTTTAGTGATGTGGGTTTGCAAAATCATTGGAAAAATTTATTCGAAGATCGAAACGAAAGAATCGATGCGATTTCTGATCAGGAGATCATGCAATGGGTCAATCAAGACAATTATTCTGAGTTGTCGACTCGACTTGAAAATGCAAGTTTTAAAGGATGGATCCCCGATCTAAAAGATCTACAAAAAGGCGCAGATGCTTTTGATCAAAATGGGTTCGCAAAAGATGGAAGTTTGTGGGTTGCGTTTAGTTATAAACCTTTTCCGAGTACTTTTTGGCCGACAAATGGAAGTACAGATGATGTCATGATCAGACTCGATAAACCCTACCGAACAAATCAACAAGGTAAATACGTTAAAGATCTTTATATAGCAAATTTATCAATCACCGAAGCAAACATGAAAGGATTGAAATCTATTTCTACTTTGCCGATTGATGAAAATGTGATCGGGGTAGATTTAAATAATGATGGGGATTTGAGTGTCATTTCAGAAATAAATAAAGTTGATCAATATGTCGGTGCAGCTGAGACGCATTTTTTACAGCAAGGAACATATCCTCAAAAGACAGAGTTTTTACATACAGTACGCTACCTGGGTTTTAACGAAAAAGGTGAAGTAACGGTATCAAAACGAATGAAAGAAGTGCGCTATCTTAAGAAGTGGGCTGCTCATCCCCTGGTGGCATTAACCGAATATTATCTTGAAGAAAGTTATGAAAAGGAGGCGGGAAATTTGCCCGGCTATACGAATCTTAAAGATCATGGTTTAGATAATGGTATGGGTTGGTCAGTGTCAGGTTTTATTGAAGATGCGCAAGGTCGCTTACGTACTTATACTTTCGAGGAAAATCTGGCCTGTATGGGGTGCCATAATTCAATTGGTGCGACGATCGATAAAACTTTTTCTTTTCCAAGGAAAATTGATGGCGCAAAAGGTTGGGGTTATATCAACTTAAAAGGCATGCCAGATGCACCTAACAGGTCAGAGCAACAAGGTGAAATTCTTACCTACTTTAAACGTGTTGGCGGTGGTGGAGAGTTCAGAAGTAATCTTGAAATGTTCAAGCGTTGGTTTAATAAAGATGGAACAGTCAACGACAAAGCAGTGCTTGCGGCTGAGGATGTTTACGCATTGATCACACCGTCTAAACAAAGAGCTATAAAACTAAATAAAGCTTATAGAACCATTGTCGAAGATCAGGATTACATTTTTGGAAAAGAGGTTTTTTTAACACCACCTTTAAATGTGTATGAGCAGATAAAGAATGAAACTTCCCCAACTTTGCCGGAAGAAAAATATTTTGTGTGGGATTTACGTCTAGATTGGTCTGCAAAAGAAAAATTCGAGAAGGCAGATCAAGCAATTGAGGTGAGTCAGAAGTAATGTGCTTTTTTGTTCTAAGATCATGAACCTAATATTATTTAAATACTTTTTTTAGTCTGACTTTTAAGAATCAGGGTGTTTATAAAACACCCTGAATACACAGTTTATTTAAAAAAAAGAAAAAATATTCGAAATTAATTAGCTAAAATTTTCTCATTAACATCTCGAAGAGCCGTTCTTAAACCTTCTTCGATAACTGGATGATAAAAAGGCATATCGAGCATATTTTCAATAGTCATTTCATTTTGTAATGCCCAGGATAATAAATGGGCTATATGTTCCGCTGCTGGCCCGATCATTTCTGCACCAAGGAATTTTCCTGACCCTTGTTCAGCATAGACATGCATTAAACCTTTGTTTTTTAGCATGACACGTGAACGGCCCTGACTTTCAAAAGAGACTTCACCGGTTAATAAATTATCAACATGTTTTTTATTTAATATTTTCCAGTTCGGTCCAATGGTTGCGATTTGTGGGTCACTAAAGACCACACTTACTGGAACGCGTCGGAGGCCGGTATTTATGGTTGGATAATTACCTGCATTATCACCGGCAATTTTGCCTTGATCAGCGGCTTCATGAAGTAATGGGATCTCGTTATTAGCATCACCTGCGATAAAGATGTGGCTTTGGCCACATTGCATTGTATTTTGATCAAATATGGGAATATTTCTCTCATCTAACTCAAGGCTAGTCTTTTCAATTTCAATATTATCGACATTGGCTCGACGTCCGGTGGTGGCTAAAACATAGTCCACATTTGTTTCCTGAATTTGTCCTTGCCTGTCGGTGTACTTCAGGAAAACACTGTCACTGTCACGTCTCATTTCGAGAATTTTGCCTTTAGTATCGAGATAAAACTCATCGGCAAATGTCTTTAGGCTGTATTCCTGAATATCAGGATCAGAAAGTGGCCCAATGGTCCCACTGCGTCCAAACATCAATACTTTCACGCCTAGACGATGTAGTGCTTGACCTAGCTCAAGCCCGATCACACCTGGTCCAAATACAGCGATAGATCTTGGTAAATCATCCCATTCAAAGACATCATCATTAATGATCAGACGATCGCCGAGATCATTAAATGATTCGGGCCAGACTGGACGTGACCCCGTTGCGATAACAATTCTGTCAGCTTCTATTTGGAAATCATCACCGTCTTCAGCCGTGACTTGCAGGGTATGATCATCAACAAACTGGGCATAACCACGTTGTTTATGTTTCGCTGGAATATTGTCTACAGATTCAAGTACGAAACCGACAAATCGATCGCGCTCACGTTTCACCCGATCCATCACTTCCAGGCCATTGATCTGGGTTTTGCCACCAGGATAGACACCAAAGCCGGATGCTTTTTCAATGCTATGAGCTGCTTCGGCGGCGGCGATCAATAATTTACTCGGCATACAACCAACGCGAGCGCAGGTTGTTCCATAGGGACCACCTTCGATCATGATGACATCTTCAGTATGAAGTAAGGCTGCACGAAAGGCGGATAAACCTGCCGTGCCTGAGCCAATGACAATCACTTCTTTTTTGATCTTATTCATTATTGATCCTGTTAGTTTTTGGAGAGTTAGAATTATGATTACATAAATAAAAAGACAATATTAGTCGAGATAATGTTTTTTAAGTTTCATGAATTTTTATCTCATCGCCGAAAAACTGCCAATATATTGTGATAGTATTACTCAACTTAAGGGAATAATGAGAATAATAAGATGAATCTACACATTCGATGTTTGTCCTACTTGGCTCTTTTTCTAGTAACAACTTCCGCCCAAAGTACAACTTCTCAGGAAATCTTTCCCATGCATTCTGGTGTTAGTTGGAGCTACCAATCTTCAGGTGGAAGTCACACGATAACCATACTTGACCAAAAGCATAATGTTAATGGTGTACTGACAACTGCAAATTCGTATTCAGATGGCAGTATCGAATACTACACAAATGATAGTAATGGTTTGAGGCTACATAAATTAGCTAGCCCAGGCGATTTTGGTACAGATACAATCATTTTTAACCCTCCCGTTCAGCTGATTGATAGGAACGTCATAGTCGGTGGTAGTTTTGTTTCAAATGGGACTGCTACAGCCACATATCCAGGCTATGGTGTAGCTGATGTGAGTTACACTGCTAATGCTGACATTATTGACCAAGAGAATATTACAGTTATAGCTGGTAAGTATGAACATACTTATCACATGCGTTATAGAATTACCTTATTTGCAAACGGCGATTCAGAAACACTCACAGTTAATCATTGGCTAGCACCTGGTGTTGGTCGTGTTAAACGTGATGCTACAGACTCAGATGGAACTAAATCTGCTCAACTTACTAGTGCAACCATTCCGGTAACATCTCCTACACAGTTATTCTGGCACCATGCCATAACCGGTGAGACTCGACTCTATGAGTTAAATGGGCCTGCCATTACCTCCGAAACTAACTTAAACACCGTGTCAGATATTAACTGGGCCATTGCTGGAACCGGTGATTTTGATGGTGACGGCGAAAAAGATATCTTCTGGCGTAATGGTGTTACAGGTGAAAACCGGATCGATTTTATGAAGGGGGCTACTGTTCTTAACAATACTCCAGTAAATACTGTCGCAGATACAGGTTGGAATGTAGCCGGGATTGCCGATTTTAATGGTGACAAAAAGGACGACATTCTATGGCATCATAGTGAAAATGGCCGGGTTTGGATGTATCTCATGGACGGAACAACCATCGTAGATAGCCAACATGTGGCTTTTACAGCGCTTGACTGGCAGATAAAAGAAACCGGTGATTATGACGGTGATGGACGTGGAGACATATTGTGGCGCAACAGCACACATGGCCGTGTCTGGATGTACCTGATGAACGGTATTAGCATTCACACAAATGAACATGTAGCCTTTTCAGGAGCGGATTGGGATATACAAGGTACAGGTGATTTTAACAGTGATGGCAAAGACGATATTCTCTGGCGTAATTCACTAACGGGATTGAACTGGCTTTACACGCAGAACGGAACAAAAATTGAGATAAACCAAGCAATCAATACACTTGCCGATCTGAATTGGGAGGTGGTTGCTACAGAGGATTTTGATAATGATAACCTGGCAGATATTTTGTGGCGGAATCGAGCTACCGGAGATGATATGTTGTATCAAATGAACGGTACAATCGTGATTGATGCAAGTATTGTTAATCAGGTTCCGGATCTGAATTGGGAAATTGTGAAGTAGGTTCAAACTATTTAAAACTCTAAAGATAGGTTTGTATCGAAACCACAAATATCTGATAGCATAGTTTGAGTGAGTTTTTATGATTGATATGTGTGTGCTAGAAGTAAAAGATCATTTGTAAACTGGTTTTGATAAGCTAAAAAGTCAAAGATTATTCACTCTGTCTCCCAAAGTTTATTTGTGTCGTAAAACTGTCGGGATACTGTGGTACGACTATTTTTATTAGTGGAATAATAAAATGAATCTATATAGCATTCGATATGTAGCCTACCTAATTCTTTGTATTAGGAATGAACAATAAATCGCACCGACTTCGTGGATGGCACCTTGCATGTCAACAACGGAATCCTTATTGATTCGATAATAAGCCTTTGCCAGATTGATTAAGAATCATCCCACTATCCATATAGCAATTTAGTCGATTTTTGGTCAATTCTTCGATTGGGGCCATTGTGGTGGCAGTGATTTAAGAGGAGGACGTTATAGATCGAGACTCTCGGGTCGTGCATCTAGGGTCTGGTTCTTATGCGTTATAGTCGGTATTTATATTTCCTCAAATTAGCCTTAAATTAGATTGTCACTTGCATAAAAATGAGATGAAAAGCAAATTTCTTATAGCATGTTTTGAATAGATAATGTATTAGATAAAAGCCTTGTATAAATCACTTTCGATAACTACTAAAATTCCAAACGACAGGAGTCTCCACAAATAACGATAGTTAGATAACATCATGCAATGAATCAAATAAAGTTGATCATAATTTTATTAATCTTAATGGTGGTTATGTTGCCGGTTGGTTTTGTCCAGGCCGAGCTTGAAATTGGTGGTTTATGGGTATCACCGGGAAAATTAATCAGTGTTGGAACACATCGTTTGCATATTTATTGTAGAGGTGAGGCGAATGATAAACCTGCTGTCATTATAGATTCAGGTTTAGGTGGTTTTTCGTTAGAGTGGAGACAAATTCAGGATGAGTTGTCAGATAAGTTGCAGATCTGTACTTACGATAGGGCAGGCTATGGATGGAGTGATCCTGGACCTTTTCCAAGAACCACCAAGACCATTACAAGGGAGTTAAGAACCTTACTCAATGGCGCGAAAATAGCACCGCCATATTTATTACTTGGCCATTCTTTTGGTGGCTATAATATGATGTATTTTGCAAAGTCATTTCCTGAAGAAGTGGCAGGCCTGGTTTTGATCGACTCTTCGCATCCTCAACAAGCAGATTGGTTTCCCTCGGTTTACCCAGATCTTCCCGAAGGTAGACGTCGCACACGATACGTATCAACTGCAAAGTTACCGAATAATTATCCTCAGGATTATCGAGAGATTGCCTATCATCTAATGAGTGCAAAAAAAGCACGTAATGCATTACGATTTGAGAGTATGAATTTCGAAATCAGTGGTCATCAGGTTGGTCGAATGGGTAAGTTGCCTGAAATGCCCTTAGTGGTTTTAACACGAGGAGAACGTGCGTGGCCAAAAACACAAAAAGGTGAAAAATTAGAGACAGTTTGGATTCGGTTACAAAATGAATTGGCCAGAATGACAGAAGGTTCTACGCATGTGACAGCAGATCTAAGTGGACATTATATTCATTTGGATCAACCTGTTTTGATTAAAGAAGCAATCTTTAATATTGTTGATAGACCTTGATCAACAGTAAGGGTGGATCCTGTTGAAAATATCATTGGTATGATTCAAGGAACGTTTGTTGGTAGTTTATAACAATTCTAATCTGGGATATGCGACATTTTTCCTCCCCGAACGTTAGCGAACAAATGAAGCCTTAAAGTAAAGCCATAGAACCAGCAATAGTGCTTTTGCCTTGTCGAGTCAGGCCGAGGTAAATTGCCGACAGAAGTACCTCTGGGTATTCTCTCTGCCTGCGGCATTCACTTTATCATCGATTTGAAAATACAGTTGCTCTAGACGATTCATGCTTGAATTCTGTCAAGTTATCATTTTCGTAAAATGATTTGATTGTGGCTTAAGCCTTGAGTTCAGCTTTTCTTATCCGCAGCTGAGATTAGGTAATATGTTTACATGTAAAATAAATAAAGGTAAGCAGGAATGAAAGCTTAAATAGACTAGCTAGAATAGTGCATTCCAGCTAGCCTGTTCAAGTTTGTTATTTATTAATGCTAAGAAGCTCTATTTCAAAAATAAGTGTTTCGTTAGGGCCTATTGCAGCACCTGCTCCTGTTGGACCATAAGCAAGATCAGAAGGGATAAAGATCTCCCATTTACCACCTTCTTTCATCATGGGTAACGCTTCTTGCCAACCTTTGACAACACCGCCTACATTAAACGTTGCTGGCCCTCGTTCAGCTGAACTATCAAATTCGTGTCCGTCGATGAGTGTGCCGCGGTAGTGGACTGTCACTGAATCTGAAGTAGTCGGTTTTGCACCTGTGCCCGCTTTGATGATGCGATATTGCAAGCCACTTGCGGTTGTTTTTACACTATCAAGCTTTTTATTCTCGTCAAGAAAAGCTTGGCCAATTTGTTTATTTTTGTCTGCCGCTGCCATTTGTTTTTGTTGCATCTTTTGTTCTTCTTTTGTCATTACTTTTTGTAATTCTTCAAGAGAGACACGTGGTTCTTGACCATTGAGTGCATCTTTAAGTGCCATAATCAAAGCATTTTGATCAATGTCGACACCTTGTTGTGCAATACCTTGGCCTATTTGCAAACCAATCCCATAGCTAAATTTCTGGTTATCGGTGGTTAATTCTGCGTCTTCAGCTATTGCGACGGACGTGAATAGAAAACTACCTGTAATAAAGGAAGCGGTGGTAAGAAATTTTTTTTTCATGAGGTTCTCCTAAAAAAGTTTCGGTATCTTCTCATAGAGAATGGAAATATGACAAGATCTCGCTGTGTCTGATTGTGACTGATTCACGAAGTTCAGCGTAATTTCAGTGTTTTGTGGGCCGTTTCTGTAGTTTTCGTTGTAATGTTCGTCGGTGCATTCCTAATTGTCTTGCCGCTTCAGAGATATTTCCATCGCACTCGGTTAGGACTTTTTGAATATGTTCCCAGCCAATTCGATTAACGGAAAGCGGCTTTTCTGCTACGGGTGTTTCACTATTACCTGCATGTTTATCAAATGCGGCAACAATTTCATCGGCATCTGCTGGCTTAGTCAAGTAATGTGTTGCACCTAGCTTGATCGCTTCTACAGCCGTTGCAATGCTAGCGTAACCAGTCAGAACGATAATTTTTGCATCAGGATTCACTGCATGGAGTTTTGACACCAACTCTAGACCTGATGGTCCGGGCATTTTCAGATCAAAAATAGCGTAATCAGGTATTAACGTATTAAGTTGAATTAATGCGGATGGAACATCATGTGCTACAGTTATTGTGAAGTTTCGATCTACAAGTGCATCTTCCAATACTTCACAATAGATTAAATCATCGTCAACTAATAGTAATTGATCTGAGCTATTCGTCATCGTTTCCTATAGAGCGGTTAAATTATTTAATGGCAAGTTTAATTTTGCCGTTACACCAGGTGTATTGATTCTATTTTCTAAACTGACATCGCCACCGAGTCTTGTTAACGTCGCCTTTGCTAAATAAAGACCAAGGCCGAGACCTTTTTCAGGGGACTTGGTTGATAAAAATGGCTCAGCTCCAATTTTTTCTTCAAGGCCAGAGGATAAGCCTGTGCCATTATCCTGGATCACTAATTCAAGATTGTCTTCACTCCAAATACCTTCAATCTTGATCAAATCTGATGATGCATCGGCAGCATTATTCAGAATATTAATAATTGCTTGTGTAATTGTTTGATCAGCAATAATTTCAGGTGCAGGTTCGGTTCCCTTAAACACGCTCTCAACGACAACTTCTGGTCTGATTTTTAACCATTCTTGCAGGATCTTTTCGAGATATTGATCAATCTTAATTAATTCACCAGAATCGGCACGACTCTGTCCAGCAGATGCAGCCATTCTTGAGAGAATTTCTTTACAGCGATCTATCTGGCCTCGCAGCAATGTCATTTTTTTACTGATAGTCGGTGTTTCTGTTGTAGTTCTCTCAAGCTCTTTAGAGAGTATTGCGATGGTTGCTAGTGGAGTGCCTAGTTCATGAGCGGTACCGGCCGCGAGCGATCCTAAAGCAACAAGCTTTTCCGATTCCAGTGCGTGTTCACGCGTTTCTGCTAATAATTTATCCCGTGCTTTTAGTGTATGTCCGATACGTGATACAAAATAAGCGACTAATCCAGCTGCAAGTAAAAAAGCGGCCCACATGCCCCAAACGTGAAGTGCAAAACCATGCCCATGGTGTTGCCATATCATCATGGGTTCGTAGAAAGCCATCAATGTTGTATAACAAACGATCGCAATAACTGCCGTCACCCAGATATAAAACGGACGCAACATTGCAGCTGCGAAAGTAACCGGTAACATAAATAAGGAAACGAAGGGGTTTGATGCTCCACCGGTTGAATAAAGTAACAGTGAGAGTGCAAAAATATCGACAAGTAATTGGATAAAAACAAATCGGTCTGAGACAACGGTTATTTTTTCTGCCCATCTCCAACTGACTGTGGTGAATAGTCCTAAAATGATCAAAACTGCGAAAACGGGAGTATAGGGAAAAGGTTGAGCAGAAAGTTTTGTGAGCATCCACAAAATTAATGCATGACCCCAAAATGCGATCGAACGTAGCAATAAAACATAGTGAATGCATAGACAAGTTAGATCGCGAGAGCGCTCAGGGTATTTCATAATACGCGGCATGATTGTTGGCGTTTCATTATGATGAATTTATCATTCTGCCGAAGATTATACACTGCGACAAAATGTCACATGCGACAATTTGCCATCTTGCATCTTTTTAAAACCAAATGTCTAATGGTTCCAGCGGTTATTTTAAGGAAAGAATACGCTAAAGCAGGCTTATCAATTAGTTGAAATAATCCCGATTTCCGAGGTAGTGACTCTCCAGTGGGTAATCGGGGTTTTTTACTTTTCTTACTGCTCTTCTATCCACAAAATTCTTATAACTTCATTAATGCATCGTTGAATATCTATTTTCGCCTCTTTCTTTTTTAGTTTGATCACTATTTAGTCTAAAATGACGGAATACTATTTTAGGATTTGGGGAGAAGTTGGCATGAAAACAGTATTGAACTATTTATTTCTCTTTTTAAGTTTATCTTTATTGGTCGCTTGTTCTTCGCCTGACGAGGAAATAAAAGCAGTGGGAATTCAGTCGATTAATGCGGTTGATGCGTCGAAGAAATTTTCCGATAAAGAAGCTGTCATTATTGATGTGCGTGAGCAAGGTGAATGGGATGAACAGCATATTCCTGGTGCCATCTTTATTCCGGTTGCTCAGTTAGGTTCGCGTTTGGCTGAAATTAATAAGTACAAAGATCGGCCTGTCATTATGCAGTGCCATAGCGGGAGACGATCAGCACAGGCAGCTGTGCTGCTACATGGGGCAGGTTTTAAGGAAGTTTATAATTTAAGTGGTGGCATTTTGGCCTGGAAGCAGGCTGGTCTGGAGTTAGAGAAGAAAAAATAGCCTGCAGTAATTTGGGGGTTCAAGCTGCTTAATTGTTATATCTTAGTTCAAGGGCTTGGATTCGGGTATTTCTGATGAATAGCTTCGATGCCTGCTAACACTTCTTCGCTTAGTGTGACATCTTTGCTGTCTATATTGGTTTTCAGTTGTTCCATTGTTGTAGCACCAATGATGGTACTTGTGAGAAAAGGACGAGTATTAACAAAGGCCAGTGCCATTTGCGCGGGATCAAGATCGTGATCTTGCGCCAGTTGTATATAGGCTTCGGTAGCATTGAGTCCTTGTTCTTTTGTGTAGCGGCTGAATTCTTTAAACAGCGTCAAACGTGCACTTTCAGGTTGTTGGCCATTTAAATATTTACCCGAAAGCACACCAAAGCCGAGTGGCGAATATGCTAGTAGACCAACATTTTCTCGAATAGAAACTTCAGAGAGTCCAATTTCAAAAGTACGATTCAGCAAGCTGTATGGGTTTTGGATACTGACGATTCGATGTTGTTTTTGATCCGCAGCAACTTGCAGATATTTCATGGTGCCCCAGGCGGTTTCATTGGATATACCGTAATGTCTTATTTTCCCTGCTTTTACTAGATCGGAAAGTGCGTCTAGTGTTTCTTCTATTGGCGTAACTTCTTCATTTGGATCTGGTGTAAAACCTAATTTCCCAAAGAAATTAGTCGATCTATCTGGCCAGTGGAGTTGATAAAGATCGAGATAGTCGGTTTTAAGGCGTTTGAGGCTGGTATCAATAGCGGCTTCGATATTGGGTCGATCAAGCCGGATCTTCATCTCTCGCATATGTTTGACCCATTCACCGCGACCGCAGACTTTTGAAGCGAGAATGAGTTGGTTACGATTTTTACGTTGCTGTATCCAGTCTCCAATGATGCGTTCAGTATCACCATTTGTTTTAGGATGGGTTGGAACAGGATAGAGCTCGGCTGCATCAATAAAGTTGATCCCAGCTTCAATAGCATAATCGAGTTGTTCAAATGCCTCTGCGGGAGTATTCTGTTCACCCCAGGTCATGGTGCCAAGGCAAATTTCACTTACGTCTATATTGGTGTTACCTAGCTTATTATATTTCATTGTTTTTCTTCAAAATGTACGTCAGGTTGTTGTAAGATCGTTTAATTAAACTCAAGTAAGAGATAGAGTATAGCGAATCTATTTTCTTGCCCAAATTTTCAAAGAATAATAATATATCAATGCCACAATCAATAATACAAATTGCTCGTCCGGATGATTTTCATCTACACGTGCGCGATGGTGATGCTTTGAATAGTGTCGTGCCTGATACGGCAAAACAGTTTGCGCGGGCAGTTATTATGCCCAATTTGAAAATGCCAGTGACAACAGTTGAACAGGCAGAAGCCTATCGTCAGGCAATTTTAACAGCGGCGGAAGGCTTTGATTTTGAACCTTTGATGACACTTTATTTAACGGACAAAACAACTGCATCAACGATTAAATCTGCTAAACAATCTGGGATTATTCACGCGTTAAAACTTTACCCCGCCGGAGCAACAACAAATTCGGATGCCGGTGTTACTGATATCAGTAATATTTATCCGGTTTTAGAAGCAATGCAAGAAGTTGGGTTGCCTCTTCTGGTGCACGGGGAAGTGACTGATCCTGATGTCGATGTTTTTGATCGAGAACGCATTTTCATTGAAACAATTCTTATCAATCTTAGTCAGCAATTTCCTGATCTGAAAATCATCATGGAACATATTACGACCAAGGATGCTGTCGATTTTATCATGAATGCTTCAGACAATCTTGCAGCGACAATAACTGCTCACCATTTATTGATGAACCGAAATGCTATTTTTGCTGGTGGGATTAGACCACATCATTATTGTTTGCCGATCCTGAAAAGAGAAATGCATCGTCAGGCATTGCTCAATGCTGCTGTCAGTGGCAATAGAAAATTTTTCCTCGGCACGGATAGTGCACCTCATCCGCAAGGTGCAAAAGAATCTGCCTGTGGTTGTGCAGGTATATATACCGCTTATAATGCGATAGAACTTTACACCGAAGTTTTTGATCAAGAGAATGCACTTGATAAATTAGATGATTTTGCCAGTACTTTTGGCGCTAATTTTTATGGTTTGGCAAAAAATAAAAGTACAATTACGCTCAAACGAGAACAGTGGCATATTCCTGATTTTTTACCATTAGGTGAAGAGAAGGTGATTCCATTGAGAGCTGGAGAATATTGTTTGTGGAAGATGAGCGAGAATTAATTTCTGAAGGTGTTAACGATACGAGGAATTTGATCAATTCCCGTTTCCGAGGATTTTTGCCCGTTGTTATCGACGTGGAAACAGCAGGATTTAATTCCGAAACAGACGCGTTACTTGAAGTTGCGGCCGTTATTTTGGATTGTGATCAAGAGCAGGGTTGGCATCCTGTTCAAACAGTATCAAGCCATGTTGTTCCTTTTGAAGGAGCGAACCTTGATCAGAAGGCGTTGGATTTCACCGGGATTGATCCCTACCATCCGCTAAGATTGGCAATGAAGGAGCCGGAAGCTTTGGGTAAAATATTCAAACCAATTAGAAAGATGGTTTCTGATTCTGGCTGCACTCGTGCAATCATGGTCGCCCATAATGCTGCTTTCGATATTGCGTTTTTGAAAGCTGCAGTTGAACGCTGTGGAGTAAAAAGAAATCCATTTCATTCTTTTAGCACTTTCGACACAGTAACGATGGCGGGTTTGGTTTATGGCCAAACAGTGTTGGCGCGTGCAATTCAAACTGCTGACATTGAGTGGGATGAACGAGAGGCACATTCGGCAGTTTATGATGCAGAAAAAACCGCTGAATTATTTTGTAAAATGGTCAATACTTTTGATCGACTATCAGCAGAAAAATAATAAATCATTTTCAGCTCCTAGTAATACGTTTTAATAATTCAATAGAGGCGTCAATTTCTACTTTCCTAATTGCAACACTCTCAATATTACATCCGATGGGTATATTTTTCTCATCGGCAAAGTCTTTTAATTCGCGCCAGATCCGCTCTGACTTGTCGACGGATTTTTCTAAAATATCACTTGAGTGCACTAATTCATTTTCTAACCAGCGGGGAATACTGATCCCTAACCATTTCATAAACTGAAGGGTTTTGAGAGAGCCACAGGGAGTGAGTGTGAAGATAATTGGAACTAATGGAATATTATGTTCGAGACCATAATAATAATATTCAGATAAAAAATTCTTTGATGCATTTACGTCATAAACACCTTGAGAGACAAAGAAAGTACAACCTTTTTTGATCTTATTGAACACGCGAATATGTTCATCACCTTTACTCAAATGTCTTTCAGAAATAGTGACACCACCGAGAAGCATAGCGGTATTTTTCTGTGCTTTTAAGTTATACGCTTCCTCAATGGATAATGAGATATTTTGTGTTTTGGATGGAGCGCCAACAAAGACGGTTAAATTATCCTCTATGGAAGCAGTAGTTAAAAAATCAGATAGTTCACTAGTATTATATTTGCCTACTGAACGATAAATAATTTTCGGGACTTTAACGGCATTCAAATAATCTTTACTATAAGAATATGAATCTAATGTTTCTAAAAAGGGGAATGGACGCTCATCAGGAGTCCGTGATGCCTCATCTTGAATATCATAGATAATCAAGCCATCAATGACGAGTGACTGGATCCGTTCTAATTGTAACGCAGATACTTCTTTGAGTTTTTCGGGGGAAGTGTCATTTTTGGGTGGTGTAATACCATAAAGAATAATTCCGCTTTGTCTATTTTTTATCTTATCAATAAGCATTCATTTACACCTTTAATGGTTCATTTCAATTCTGTAAGGATATGTTTTTAGGAACGATAAACTCGTCTTGTGCGACATGGGGTATTCTATACAACTTCTCTGATATAAATATAAATCCAAGTCACAGTTTTGGGCTAAATACTGAAATAATAAATAGAATGGGTGAAATAATATTGACCTATCTATTTATTTTTAATTTTTTTATACTTTTTTTCATTGTCCGTTTGCTTTTTTGTTTCCATTCATAAAAACGAACTGCCCAACGCCAGTATACTAATTCTTTTCCTTGGATCTGATGATAATAATTCATAAACTCTTCACGACCAGGCCAGGTAAGTTTGTAATTAATTCGCATTAGATCAATGAGACGTTGACGTTTGGTTAAGGTCGTTAAAATTCGTGCACGACCAATATCGATTATATATACTTCAACTTTGTTAGGTTTTTTCTGTTCATCATCCTTGTAAGTAAGTAATATATTTCCAGAAGATAAATCACGATGTAGTATTCCCACGCCATGCATTTTGCAAATGAAAGTAGCTATCTCTTTCAGGAGTAATGAGTTCTTGACCCCTCTATATTCTTCTTCACCGTTATTGATACTGTTAAACACATCTCTCGAAGAAAATGCATTCTCCAGAAATTCCGTTACATAATAGCTATTTCTAGTCCCGCTTTTTTCTTTACGTTCAAAAAAAGCGATTGGTTGAGGAGTATTGATCCCCCTAAGTAACATATGCGTGCCATTATTCCAATGACGTTTTGCCTTACTACTTTGGAAATGATAGCTAAAGCGCTTAAAGCCAGTCGTTCTATTTAATTTAACTGTTAAGGTGCCTAGCGTACTGGGTATATTCCATATCCGGTTACGACTGTCGCGTAAAACTTCAAGTTCTTTTGCTTGATCTAATGCTTCTGGAATAAACTCTGTACAAGCTTGATCAAAAGAATGCTTAGTATCGATCATTAATGCACCTTGCCAATCATTATTTTCAAAATGATGAAAAGTTTTTTCTGTTGCTACTCCTGCGGCAATATTTTCAATCATTAAGTTGGGTAATATTTTTAATTGTTGAAGGCTAGGGCGTATAGTTGGTTTTGACGAAAAATAAATAAATAAAGGTGTCTCCGTAAAATTAGGAGGCGCGGTATCTAATGGTGTAGTACCGAGGTATGAATATTTAACATCTTTCAACTCGCCAGAATATAGTTTGGTAAAAGGTATTGCATAATTATCACGACACCAACACACATGGATTTCATGTTTATCTTCTGTAATAAAAATAAAATGACTAATTCCATTTTCGCCACTGAATCCCTGAATCAGTGTTGCATTACTTAAATTTGAAATAATATATTGATAGGCAAAAAAGGCGGGTCTACGGCGAAAATTATCAACACTACCTCTAAGCTCTTTATAGTAAGCAACATTATCAATTTGAGGATAAGTATTGTTGTCAGAACCACAATCGATAAGACCATCGCGACCACAAATTAGTGGACCCCAGTAAGTACGATCAAGTGAGCCACTAGCAATTGCCAGGATCAAATATCGGCTCAAGTATTCTGCTTGTTTTTGTTCGGGAAATTTATTGCGTCTGCTTAACCTTCTTACCGTCCAGCCGGTATAGGTACAGAATGTTTTTTTACTGCCCAGTTTTTTACCAATGTGATCAATTATCCGAGCTTTTTTAATCAGGTTTAATTTCAAAAAATGACTGGCCCACTTTCCTAAAACACGGTGATCATAAGCTTCTGGTTCTATAACTCTCTCAACAAATAAATTGTCTGTATGTATCACGGGTGCGCTATGTAATTCACGCATTGTATCGAGGTATGCGATATTAAACAGAGGTTCAAAATCTGAGATGTTGGGACCTGCAATGGTAATTTTATATTGTTCAGCGATAGGTCGAGCAATATTCCATGCATGCAGGTATGTGATAAAATTAAAGCCAGACCATTTCTTTCGATTACTGGTATTACCAATTTCAAAAATATCAATTTTGTCGTGATAATTTTCAAATATTTTTCCCACAAAATCTTGCCAGTGTTTTTGTTTTTCGACAGAGTTGTCGAGGTTGGCTGCTTCATGAAGAGGCGGTAAAATATTCAACATCACATGATAGTCTTCTGCAATAATACGATCTAACAATCGCTGTGCATGAGAACCGAATGAATCATAACTGAAAGCAAGTCGGACGTGTTTGAGGTTAAGATCATTTAATGCCTGTATGACATAATCGTCACTAGCAGGGTCTATGGAAGATGCAATATTGATCGCAAAAAAATCTTTTTTAATTTTAAACGTAGACAATACTTCGGGTGATATCCCGAGCCATAAACGAGAACGTATAAGCTCGGTTGAAATCGCAACTATTGCCCGTAGCCAGCTTTGTGGCGCTGGGATCTTTTCTTTCATAGTATTATTAATGATGTCTTTTCAGTTCAGCTTGCCACTCACGACTTTTTTGTAAAATTTCTTGTTCGTCGAGTGTTTGCAAACTTCCATGTTGAAGTAGCTGTCGTCCCGCGACCCAAACGTCGGTAATTTGATCACGGTTAGCAGAATAGATCAATTGTGAAATCGGATCATATAAGGGTTGGGTCTCAATTGTATTCATATTCAGGGCCATGATGTCGGCTTGTTTTCCGACAGACAATGAACCAATTTTATCATCCAGTCCTAATGCTTTTGCACCGTTTAATGTCGCCATTTTTAAGGCAGTAAAAGCCGGTATTGCTTCAGCATTTTGAGAGACACCTTTAGCGAGTAATGCCGCGCTACGCATTTCGCCGAGCATATCAAGATCGTTATTGCTAGCAGCGCCATCTGTGCCCAGTGCGATGTTTATGTTGTTTTGTTCAAGATCAGAAACAGGACAGAAACCGCTGGCAAGTTTGAGATTGGATTCTGGACAATGAACAATATTTACGCCATGTTTTTTGATCAATTCTTTGTCAGAGTCACTAAGTTGTGTCATATGAACGGCGATTAAGCGCGGCGATAATAAACCAAGTCTTTCTAATCTTTGGATTGGACGTTCACCAGTTTGTTTTATCGATTCTTCAACTTCATGCGCAATTTCATGTAAATGGATGGTGATCTGCACATCCAGTTCTTCCGCATGAACGGTGATTTTTTTTAATGAGGCATCACTGACTGTGTAAGGCGCATGTGGTGCAAAGCAAGTACTGATCAAAGGATCGTTACGATATTGATCATGAACTTCAAGGCTTTTATGAAAATACTCTTCTGCGTCGTTTGCCCAGGTTGAAGGGAAATCGATCACGATCATTCCAACCATCGCTCTGATCCCGGCGACGGATGCGATATGCGCAACTTGATCAGGGAAAAAGTACATATCATTAAAACAGGTAGTACCACTACGGATCATTTCCGCGATGGCATGTCGTGTGCCATCAAGCACGAATTCTGCACTGACAGCATCATGTTCAGCGGGCCAGATATGATCATTTAACCAGGTCATTAGTGGTTTATCATCAGACAGACCACGGAACAGATTCATCGCGGCATGTGTATGTGCGTTGATCAAACCCGGCGTTAAAAGGTGATTATCTAATTTATGAATCGTTTCAGCCTGATATTTTTCGTTAGCGACAACTGAAGGTAGTAATTCGAGAATTTCACTTTCATGGATCGCAATCGCATGTTTTTCAAGGACTACATTTTCTGGTTCAACAGGAACGATCCAGCCTGCGTGAATAAGCGTATCAATGTTCATAAATTATTGTTCTTCGATTAAATCAAAGCGTGAAAATCAAAAGCTGTTAAATACTTTAAAGGAGAATTCATAAGCTAAATCGTGCTAATTATGCATGTAATCATGAAAGAAAGTAAGAACCTGATCACGATACTTTTCAGGGGCATATTCGTAAATATTTTGATGGGCTGCGCCTTTAACTCTCCATATTTTTTTCGGCTCAGATGCTTGTTCGAACATTCTATTACTTTGATCAATTGATGTATGTTTATCTTTGGTTCCAGCAATAATAAAAACGGGTGAAGTTGTTTGTTTTAATTCGTCTATCGGGCTTAGTTCTTCTGGTGAGAAGCCAAGGCGTGGTTTTATTTGCCATAGGAGCAGAGGTGATAAATGTTTTCCAAGAATTTTTAAATGTATCTCAATTCTATTTTTAACAGCCTCCTTAAGTGTTGGGTAGACCATTTCTAATACAATGGCATTGGCCTGATTTTTTATTGAACTTAATAAGGCTGATGCACCCCCAAGAGATACACCAATGATACCAACAGGTTTTCCATTAATTTTGTTTTTTAATAATTTAAATGCTGCATTTGTATCCTGAGATTCCAGATAACCGAATGTAATATGTTTGCCAGAACTTTTCCCATGCGCTTGAAAATCAAATAAGAGTACAGAATAACCTGCCGTATTTAACATTGTTGCCCGATCAACCATTTCTCTTCGATCAGATCGAACACTATGCATGAGCAAGATGCCGCCTTTTTCTTTTTGACCTTTGATAAAAGTACCAGATAACAACTTTCCCGTTGTACTTGAAAAAATGATATCTTCTACGTTCGTGATACCAAAATCATCAGGTTTGAGATCGAAATTGCTTTGATGTGGATTAGTTAAAATGGTACCTAATATATACAAGCAAGAAAGGCCAATAATTCCTATACAAAGAATGATTAATAATAAAGTTTTCGGTTTTTTTAGCATAACGTAATTTTGTAAGCGTAGAATTGAAAAACATTGTATGGAAAATATCTTATGAAAGGAAATAACGCATTTAAGACTCTCGAATGGACTCACGAAGGTTTACTACTGCTCGATCAACGTAAGCTGCCGCAGGTTACGGAATATTGTTTGTTAAGGACATTGGATGAAGTAACAAACGCGATTACAGATATGGTGGTCAGAGGTGCGCCAGCTATTGGTGTTGCTGCGGCTTATGGCGTTGTTCTTGGTTATCGAGAGCACGGATGTAATTTAGACTTGACGAAGTTACGTGATGCACGTCCAACGGCTGTAAACCTGAATTGGGCGATTGATCAGATGGAGTTTACATTGCGTTCGGCAACTGATGAGTCAGTGTTATTAGAGCTTGCGATCAAAATTCATCAGGAAGATGTAGCAGCGAATCGTCGCATGGGTGAGTTGGGCGCTGATCTTTTAAGTGATAATGTGAATGTACTTACACATTGTAATGCAGGAGCTTTGGCGACAGCGGGTTACGGAACTGCGCTAGGTGTCATTCGTTCTGGTGTTGAACAGAATAAAATCCGTCGTGTCTATGCGGATGAAACGCGTCCCTGGATGCAAGGTTCTCGTTTGACTGCATGGGAATTACTGCAAGAGGGTATTGCAGTGACTTTACTTGCAGACGGAGCTGCTGCTTGGCTAATGAAGCAGGGCAAAGTTGATTGGGTGATTGTCGGATCTGATCGAATTGCAGCTAATGGTGATGTGGCAAATAAAATTGGGACATATTCTCTAGCATTAGCTGCAAAAGTACATGGGGTTAAATTTATGGTGGTTGCGCCAACGACAACAATTGATCTTGAATGCCCAAATGGAGATCGGATTGATATCGAATCCCGTTTGCAAGAAGAAGTTTTGAAATTTAATGGAATAAGAATCGCAGCAGAAGGTGCTGGTGCGTGGAACCCTGTTTTTGATGTAACACCAGCGGATCTTGTCACCGCTATTGTCACTGAAAGAGGGGTGATAAAATTTCCACAGACACCTTCGCAATTTTTAGCCAAGTGTAGTGCTCTAATAAACTCGTAGCAAAATATAAGCGGTAAAGCTTTATTTACCCACAAAAAGAAGATACAACTTATGGGTAATAGACGTACATTCAGTGCTGAATTTAAAGTGGGCTCAGCCAGTTTAGTATTAGAGCAAGACTATATGCCGCTATGGAAGCTTGCTGGGCAGTTGATATCAATGCAGCAACTATGCGTGGTTGAGTTAATCGATTCAAACAAGAATGAAGTGGCATTATGTCAAAGCCCTTGTACCTGGACAGCGACCTATCCAGGAATTAGAAACCAGGATCAAACGGATAGAACGAGAGAAAAAAATCCTGAAAAAAGCGATGGCTTTGTTGATGTCGGACACAATTTATAGGCGCTCATAAATAATGTTTCTGTGAAGTAATTCCAGTTTTACTACTTATCGCTCTCTTAGATCAGCCGCTATCAGTAGGTATCAACAAAACACGAAGTTATTAGATAAAAAAAATGCTTGTCGAAGAAGAGTTGGATGAACTGGAAGCGACTCAAGATATTTTTGGGATGCTGGAGTTACTTACGAATCATTATGGTGATGGCTCTGTTTATCTGCCAGAAGGTGTTTCTAATCAGTTTTTAGAGATGGCGAAGATGATTGGGTATGTAAATGAAGAGGGTTATCTAACTCGCATGGGACGAAAACTGGTAACTCAATATAGGAACTTGCAGTCTAAATAAATTCGGAGAATGGTTGTACATCTACAATAGAGTCGATATCCGTTCCAGCCGATTCTCTGGGTAAAATAATAAAACAGTTTGCTCGCGACATTGAACTGAGTATTCCTGAACCTTGTTCACCTGTAAGATGAACTTGTAATTGGCCATTTTCTGCCGTTTCTAATATACCTCGTTGAAATTCTGTTCGACCTAGACGTTTGCGTAATTTGGAAGTACAACTTGCTTTCAGGGTTAATGGCTGTATTGCCGATTCGCCCATCATTTTACGAAGTGCGGGTAGTACAAATTGATAGAAGGTCACCATGACTGAAACAGGGTTACCCGGAAGGCCGAAGAATGTCGCATTACCCAATTTTCCAAAGGTAAGAGGGCGGCCGGGTTTCATCGCTATCTTCCAAAAATTCAGTTGGCCCAGTTCTTCGAGTATTTCTTTAACGAAATCTGCTTCACCTACTGAAACGCCGCCGGAAGAAATAACAACATCGGCAATTTGAGAGGCGGTTGAGAATGCATTTCTTGTATCTTCACGAGTGTCCTTAACTGCACCCATATCAATAATCTCAACGCCGATCCTTTTTAGCATGCCATAGAGTGTGTAACGATTGCTGTCATAGATTTGACCTTCTTCCAATGACTGTCCAACCGTTTTGAGCTCATCACCTGTAGAGAAAAAAGCCACTCTTAGCTTTCTATGCACTTTTATTTCACCGATCCCCAAAGACGCGATCAGGCCAAGATCTGAAGGGGTAAGTGATTTACTTTTTGATAACGCTAACTGACCAATAGTTAAATCTTCACCGGCTTGCCGGACGTTTTGACCACTAATTTGATCCGTAGCAATTTGAATCTTATCCTCATTTCGTTCTACGTGTTCTTGCATAACGACAGTGTCGGTTTCGGAGGGCATGACTGCACCGGTCATGATCCGAACACATTCATTTTGTTCTAGCTTTCCTCGCCATGGCTTTCCAGCGAGGGAAGTGCCGATCAGTTTAAATAATTTAATTTGATCGGTTGGTAAATCTTGACCGCGAACGGCATAGCCATCCATAGCAGAATTTGTATGCGAGGGAACATTAATTGGAGAGTGAATATCTTCTGCGAGTACACGACCAAGTGTTGAACGCAGTGCAATTTGTTCAAAACCTTTTATGACCTGAACCTTTTCGAGGATTCGTTGCTGAGCGACATCACAATCGAGAGAGTCAGGATCGTAATCATCCATACAACTGGGTGCATTTTTGATCGACTTTTTTATTTCGTCAGTCATTATCAATTTGATCCAAAATAAAATTGGCGATTTGCTCTGTATTGTTTAAATCGAGAACGGGCAATTGTACGTCATCTTGCAGGGTTTCATCGCAAGCAATAGCGATAAAATCAGTTTTGTTTTTTGACAGTCTTTTTTTTCCAAGGCTGGGTCGAAAGACTTCTATCTTAGGTATCGACTCTAGCTTAAAACCTTCGATCAAAATCAGATCGAGACTTTTATGATCAAAATGATTTATCAGACTTCCCAACGTCGGGTTATCAGTTTTTTCGGGCGTTTCTACTATATGAGCCCAACGTTTTTGAGATCCGACAATAACCTGTGATGCACCAGCTTTTCTAAGCTCGTAACTATCTTTACCTGGAAAATCTATTTCAAATTCATGGTGAGCATGTTTTACCAGGCCAATTCTTAGTTGTTTTTCTTTTAAAGTCGCGATCAGTTTTTTTAGTAAAGTTGTCTTGCCAGAGCCGCTGTGGGCTGCGAAACCAATTACTGGTAAATTGAGTCTATTCATCGTCATGCGACTTTCTGCTGTTTCCAAATCTTCAGGTGTATTAATGTTGATGAACATTTCTGGGTGATCAGAAAAATCTACATGGGCCACAGTGTGTTCGTTGTACCAAGTGTCGATTTTACGATGACCATTAGCAAGATATGCTTTTAATGAGGATAATAAATTCGATTTAATCAATGCAAAGACAGGCTGAACTCGATTGCCATCGTAAGCAACGCATATATCAGCTTTGCTGGATTCATGGGTTTCTACAAAACGTGCGACTAAGTTACCTTCTAAAAAAGGTGAATCACAGGGAACAACCAGGATATGAGATGTAGATACGAATTGCAGTGCCGTCGCCATACCCGCTAGAGGACCAACGTATCCACTAATTGTATCGCTGAGCACGGTGTGGCCTAATTTTTCATATTGATCATGGTTGCGATTTGCATTAATCACAATATGATCAACTTGAGGCTTAAGAATATCCAATATATGCCGAATAAGAATGGTACCGGAGAGGGAAAGAAGTGCTTTATCGATCCCCCCCATCCTACGGGCTAAGCCGCCTGCCAGGATAATACCGGTGATACTTATAGATTGTTTACACGAACTAGTATTGCTCATGTGATTAAATTCTACAGTCAAACTGACATTTGTAAACTATTCCGAAAGCAGGATATATCTATTATAGTTTAGATAGTTATAATGTATTCTTGCTGGAGGGGATTAACTTAGGAGCAAAAAATGATGATTAACAAGTTGAATAATGTTCGATATTTTTTAGTGGTTGCTTTAATGTTCTGTGTTTTTGGGAATGTTAATGCTGCTGGTGCAGGTCAATCAAAAAATTATCTGGTACAACCGGGTGATGTTTTACATGTGGCAGTCTGGAAAGAAGAGGATCTAACACTTGATGTTCTCGTTCGTCCAGATGGGCACTTTTCATTTCCACTTGCGGGCGATATTAATGGCAATGGCAAAAATGCTCAGCAAATAACTAAGGAGCTTGCTAAGAAAATAGAAAAGTACATCCCTGATCCCGTGATTACGGTTTCGGTAGTACAAATACTCGGCAATAAAATATTCGTTATCGGTAAAGTGAATAACCCTGGTGAATTTATTATGAGCCACGACATAGATGTGGTTCAGGCGATGAGTATGGCGGGTGGTGCATCTACATTTGCAGGCCTGAACAAGATTAAAATCTTGAGAAGGGATAAGAGTGGTAAACAATCTGCAATACCGTTTAAGTATGCTGATATCGAATCGGGCCGTAATTTACATCAAAATATTCTATTGGAACCTGGAGATGTGGTTGTCGTTCCATAAAGGTATAATGTTTTGAAATTATCGGGGGAAAGTGAGATGAAAAACGGTATTGTTGTTCCGACAATGTTAATTGTGACAGCTTTTACATTGTCTATAGAGGCTGCTGAATATACAGCGACACCATATGTTAATGTGCGTCTTAGTGCAGACACAAATAAAAGGTTAACAACGCAGGAGGAGAAAACAACCACAGGTGCTGGCTTGAATGGCGGAGTAGTTTTTACTGCTGGTACTGAGAGATCGACATACTCACTCACCCCTAGATTCAATACAGGTTGGTTTTCTGATGATGGCAATAACGTTGATCAGGACAATGATGATTACTTCATCGACTGGACGAGTTCACATCTTTTAAGTGAGAGGTTTTCTGCGGGTACCAATTTTACTTATGCTAATTCTGGTGTTGTCGGTACCGAATTGGATGATCAAGGCCTGACCTTGAATGGAGGTGATGATTTTGCAACTGAGGTTGGCCCAATCACAGAAAACTTTTCCAGAGAAACTTTTAGTGGTGGAGGTTCAATTTCCTATGCCTATGATGAGAAGAATAGTTTCAGCATCAGTGGAAGCTACTCAAAAACTGAATATGACACGAACGAAACCGGCTTGGCAAATTATGATAGTCAGTCCGTGAACGCCTCTTGGTCTCATCAGTTGGGTGAGACAGATCAAATATCCGTATCAGTCCATGCTTCCAAGCAAGATTCTGACCGTGATTTTTTGCTTGAACAAAGTATTAGTCTTGGGCTTAGTTCTAGCTCAATTGATACAAGTTCTAATGAAACGGGTATTTCCTTAGGCTATATACACAGTTTTAGTGATACATTGGCTGGCAGTTTCAATGTGGGTACGCGTAGTACGGATTCTAATTTTGCAGACCTGACTGATTTTCAATATCAATTAACTAGAGAATCTGCCGCTGCAGCACAGGGTTTAGTTAACCCTAGTGATGGACTACCTGTTACTAATGTTATTGATAGAGACCACCCAGCTCTTTCTAACCCGTTTTTTTTACTGGCAAACCCAACCTTTTTACAAGGTAGTGACGTCGTAAATAGAGTTTACCAACAAGGTGAAAATAACAGTTCCGGATTAACTCTGGATGCAAGTATTGAAAAGCTCTATAGCGACAAAACAACGATTACAGCAGGGATATCTAAAGGTACACAGTCAACAGGTCTTGGTATATCAGAAAATGAAGCGGTTTATTTAAGCGGTAACTACCTGTGGTCAGATCGTTTAACTACGAATGGTAGGTTCCAATACTCGACTATTGACTCACAGAATGAGTCAACGCTTTTCCCAGATGCGGGTAAAAATGAGCAGTTTCTTCTTGAGTTAGGATTAAATTGGCGCTGGACTGAGTTCTGGTCGTTAGGTGCGGGTTATAGTTATCGCGAAATTGATCGTGAAGACGACGACTCTGCTGATAATCATGGTGTGTTTTTCACGCTTGGTTATAACGGCAATACATACTCCAGATCACGCTAACCCAACCTAAACCTCTATCTCAATATTTCAGACGTTTGTCTTAAAATATTGAGATAGTTCTACACTCTAAAGTCATCTAACTGTCAAATTTACAAAACTTGTCAATAAAGTGACAATCCATAACACTATATTGTAAAACATAACTATCACTTTTTGATCTGATGTGAGATTCTGCGTTTATTATAGTCTTGGAAGAGCATTATAGAGACGGATAATCAAGAATTCGAATGTGATGTTATTTCTTTCAATACAATTCTATAATGTTGATATACGTCACATTATTTAACATTGATCCGATTATTAAACTGTATAAACTTATCTAATGCTTAATCAGGAACAAAAGTTGCGGGTAATATTAGAAAAATCATCTAATAATTACCGGTTTAGCTAACCTGAAAGCTAACGATGTTTGATCAAATTATTGAGTTAAAAAGTAAATGAATATGATAGTAGAAGAGCCCGAAAAAGAAATTGGTGATTATTTTAATATTTTAAGACGCCATACAACGCTCATTTTTGTTGTAATAGCACTGATACTAGCGATTAGTTTAAGTTTTGCATTTGGTCTTAAGGCGGTTTATAAATCTTCATCCACCATTCTTATCGAGCAGCAACAGGTACCTCAAGATTTTGTACGTACTCTTGTCACCAGCTTTGCTGAGCAACGGATACAAGTTATTGGTCAGAAGGTTTTATCCACCAGAAACCTTCTTTCCTTGATAGAGAAATACGATCTCTATAAAGAGGAGCGTAAAATAGATCCTCTAGAATTTGTTGTCAAGGATATGAGAGAGAAAATCAGCCTTGATATGATCAGTGCAGATGTTGTAGATCCACGAAGTGGTCAAGCAAGATCTGCAACCATCGCATTTTCATTATCTTTTGAAGATCATTCCGCTAAATTGGCCCAAAGCGTCACAAATGAGTTAACGAACTTGTTTTTAAATGAAAATATAAAGAACCGTACTGAAACATCTATTGAGGCTTCTGCCTTTCTGGAGTCTGAAGCGGGTAAGTTAAGAACGACTATTGCTTCGCTAGAAGAAAAATTAGCCACGTTTAAAGAGGACAATGCCGATAATTTGCCAGAACTTGCACAACTGAATCTGCAAATAATGAATAGAACTGAGCAGGAAATTTTAGAGGTTAAAAGGCAAATCAGAAGTACTAATGAACGTAAAATCTATCTGGCCGCAGAATTGGCGCAGCAACCCGAAACAATTGATGAACAACGCTACAACCCGGCATTTGATATTCAACGGCAGAAGTATGAAATTTCATTACAACGACATCAATATCAATTGCAACAGCGAGCCGAAGAGCTCAATCGTAAAACAAGGATAGGGCAACTTGAACCAGATACTAGGCTTGAAGCGCTACAAGCAGAATATTTGGCTTCTGTCTCAAAATATTCATCTGGACATCCTGATGTCCAACGCTTAAAACGGGAAATAGATTCACTACGTAAGGAAGTCGGTTCTTCTGCGTCTGATACAACTGTGCTGGATAGTAGAATTGCTAATTTAGAGCAAACATTATCTTCGGCAAGAGAACGTTACTCAGCAGATCATCCAGATATTCGTCGTTATGAAAGAGAATTAAATGAACTTGAAAGCCAACGAAATTCAAAAGTGATTGAGTTTAAAAGTTCTGGTGCTGCTGATAGACCTAAGTTTCCTGGTTATAACGTTACCGAACCTCAATTTTTAATTAAAGAACGGCCAAATCCGGCTCATGTGCAATTAAAGTCACAACTTGAAGCGGCAGATACTGAAATTAGTTCACTGGATAAGAAAGTTCTTGAATTAGAAGGGAAACGAGATGACTATGAAAGTCGCTTAACTAGAACACCTCAGGTAGAAAGACAATATCGTGACTTAACCCGTGATTTTGATACTGCAACTCTTAAATATCGAGAAATTAGTTCTAAACAGTTAGAAGCACAGCTGTCACAATCTTTAGAGTCAGAGCGTAAAGGAGAACGGTTTGTATTGATCGAACCTCCAATACTCCCGCAAGAACCTTTCAAACCAAATCGGCTTGCGATTGCCTTTTTAGGGTTTATTTTTTCTATAGCAAGCGGGATAGGTGCTGCATCACTTGCGGAGGCATTGAATCAAACAGTAAATGGTAGACACGGTGTAATGGAACTAATGGGAGAAGCACCTTTGGCCTCTGTACCATATATCATAACGGCAATCGATATTAGAAAAAAGATAGTGCGGAGAAGTTTAGTCACATTCGGTATGGTGGCTTCAATAATAATAGCGGCTGTTTTAATCCATTTTTATTTTCTGCCTCTTGATGTGTTCTGGTTTAAAAGTTTAAGAAAATTTGGAATATAGAGAAAGTAAATAATAGCGATATTTAGCAATCTAGTAGATAAATTAACGAACAGGTATCAAGATGGAAAGGATCAAACAGGCATTATTAGCCAGAGCAAGAGAAGAACGGCAAAATGGAGATGTTTCACTTGTAAACTTTAAAAGTCGACAAGATCAGCAAGCTTTGGCTCAGAACGATGATCTTAACTTTGAGTATACTCAAACGAAGATATTTGAACCTGATCATAAGTTGTTAAAAAAGAACCGGATCTTGATAGATAAAGATCATGATCGAGCGAATGCTGCATATAAGTTATTAAGAACGCAACTTGAGCAACGTATGCTCGCAAAAAATTGGAATACGCTTGCGGTCACAAGCCCAGGGCCTGACCATGGGAAATCGTTAACCAGTATTAACCTGGCCATTAGCCTCGCTAAAGCATCACACCACACAGTGCTATTAGTCGATTTAGATATGCGTAAACCATCCGTACATCGATATTTTGGTTTTGAACCAGAGTACGGTATCTATGATTGCATTTCTGAAGATTTACCATTGGAACAAATTTTAATTAATCCAGGTATTGAAAGGTTGGTCATTGCTCCTGGAAAGCAATCAATTTATAACTCTTCCGAATTGCTGGCTTCACCTAAAATGGGCGAATTAGTTAATGAGATAAAAAATCGATATCGCTCAAGATATATCATCTTTGATCTACCCCCTGTTTTAGCGACTGATGATGCGATGGCCTTTTCGCCTTATATTGATGCTACTTTACTGGTTTTGGAAGACGCCGTAACGGCCAAAGATCAGCTCAAGCAAACACTTGAAATGCTACAGGGGACCGAAATAATTGGGACAGTATTAAATAAATCTAAGACCAAAAAAGGAAATTACTATTACTATTATTATTAATTTTGTAATTAACTGAGTGACTAATTTTTAGTTTAAACTATTGATCGGGCTTATTTACTTAAGTTAAGGATTAATAAAAAATAATATGAAGGGATATTACTGACAATGTACGAACAATTTTTTGGTTTTAGAGAAAAGCCATTTTCGTTACTACCAGACCCGGATCTTTTATATTTGGGTAATAAGCACAGCATGGCGTTGGCACTTTTACAATACGCGATCCTTAATCAGATAATGGTGACAGTGCTGAGTGGTGAAATTGGTTCTGGAAAGACTACACTGATTCGGCACATTATGGCTCAGCTTGGCGATGAAGTTAATATTGGCCTCATTTCAAATACCCATGCTGATTTTGGAGATTTGATCCAATGGGTATGCCTTGCTTATGGCCTTCCAGTTCAAGGAAAAGATAAAATCACGCTGTATCAGGATTTTCACGAGTACTTGATCGAGTGCTATGCACGTGGCCAACGATCAATTCTAGTCATAGATGAATCGCAAAATCTGGATGTTAGTGCGTTAGAAGAATTAAGACTTCTAACTAATATAAATGCCGGTAAAGACAATATCTTGCAACTTGTCTTAGTTGGCCAGCCAGAATTACGTCAAAAATTTAAGCTCCCAGGTTTAGAACAGTTTATGCAACGTGTTGGTGTTGCCTACCATTTGAAACCATTAGATCGAGAAGAAACTGATCGTTATATTCGGCACAGAATAAAATCAGTTGGAGGTGATCCTGATTTATTTGAGCCGGTAGCATTACGCTTTATTCATCACCAAAGTGGTGGGATCCCACGTTTGATCAATGTCATCTGCGATTCTGCACTCGTATATGCTTATGGTGAGCGTAGGAAACGTATCGATGTAGGCCTGGTACATCAGGTTGTGCAAGACAAAATCAAGACAGGTTTACTTGCAACAAGAAAAGGTTATGTAGATCGTAATGTTGATATTGCAATACCGAAAAAAGTTGTTAAAGAATCTATAGCTGAGCCAGAAAAAAAAAACAGGGATGGTTTCATCCCTAAGTCATACTTTGCAGATAAAGCTCAGTAAATAGTTCGCTTCAGCAATATACGCTATCATATTGATTCTAAACAGTAGGATGAAAGTAATCAACCCTATATAATCTTCATCATTGTTCAACCTTTTTCTTTGCCAGATTAACCAGGGCGGGGACAAAAAAACTATGAGAAGACCTTTTTACCTAATGTTGATGACCCCAGCAGCACTATTTGCTGGTGAGGCAGATGTGCTGAATGTAGTTATCAAACATTCTTTCGACGATGTATACGAATTCAATGTTACTGTTAAACATGATGATCAAGGTTGGGATCATTATGCTAACGGTTGGGAAGTTTTAACGCCTTCTGGAAAAGTAATTGACGTTAGGGTTTTGCATCATCCGCATAAAAATGAGCAACCTTTTACACGTTCGATGCATATCAAAATTCCGCAAAATATTTCTGAGGTAACTATCAGGACACACGATAACGTGCACAAATATGGTGGCGAAGAAAAGACACTGAAGATACCAGACCGATAATTAGGTTATCCGATTTAACTTTAAAAATATAGATTATGGAAAGTGATAATAATTTTGACTATCGACCACTTGCTGATCGAATGCGACCGCAAGAAATTAAACAGGTTGTCGGTCAAGATCATTTGCTTGCAGAAGGTAAACCATTAAGACTTGCAATTGAATCTGGTCGCTTGCATTCTATGGTTTTTTGGGGCCCACCAGGTACTGGAAAAACAACCTTAGCGAGATTGATCGCACAACACGCCGATGCGCAATTCTTAACTATTTCAGCAGTATTGGGTGGGGTTAAAGAGATCCGCTCTGCAATTGATCAGGCGAAAAAGATAAGGGAAGCTTATCAAAAAAATACGGTCCTTTTTGTAGATGAAGTACACCGTTTTAATAAGGCTCAGCAAGATGCGTTTTTGCCACATATAGAAGATGGAACGATAACCTTCGTCGGTGCGACGACAGAAAATCCTTCTTTTGAGTTAAACAATGCGTTGTTATCACGGGTACGTGTCTATGTATTGAAATCGCTTTCTGCAAAGCAGATCAAAAATATAATTGATATCGCATCTAAGAAGCTAGAAGTAATAGTTCCTGAGAATTTACAGGACATGCTTTCAGAAGCAGCTGATGGCGATGCTCGAAAAGTCCTTAACTTACTCGAAATAGCCACTGATCTTGCTACTGATGGTCAAATAACAGAGTCACACCTGGAACAGGTTTTAGCCGGTGGATCACTGCGTCGTTTCGACAAAGGTGGAGAAGCGTTTTATGATCAAATCTCCGCATTGCACAAATCTGTTAGAGGTTCATCACCAGATGCTTCTCTTTATTGGTTTGCGAGAATGATCGATGGCGGTTGTGATCCGCTTTATATTGCTCGAAGAGTCGTTCGCATTGCTTCTGAAGATATTGGGAATGCCGATCCTCGTGCTTTACGTATCGCACTGGATGCGTGGGAAACACAGGAGCGGCTAGGGAGTCCTGAAGGGGAGTTGGCTATCGCACAAGCAATCGTCTATCTAGCATCAGCTGCCAAGAGCAATGCAGTCTACATGGCCTGGTTTGCCGTGATGCAAGATGTTCGTGAGTATGGTTCTCTTGAGGTGCCTATGCATATTAGAAATGCACCGACTAAGATGATGAAAGAAATGGAGTACGGAAAAGGGTATCGTTATGCGCATAATGAACCGGATGCTTACGCTGCAGGAGAAAGTTATTTACCAGAGGAATTACAAGATCGTCAGTATTATGATCCTGCTCCGAGAGGAATGGAGATCAAAATTGGTGAAAAACTTACTCGATTAAGAGAATTAGATCGGCAAAAAATAAATAAGAAATCATGACACAGTTAATTAGCATAGCTTTAGGTGGTGCAATCGGTGCTGTTTTACGCTTTATGACCTCAAATATGGTCTATTCCCAACTGGGAAGAGTTTTTCCATGGGGAACTTTAATGGTCAATGTGATCGGATCACTTTTCATGGGCTTATTATTCGTCTTATTTACAGAGCGCATGGAGCTAAATAGTGACGTACGTGCATTTATTACTGTTGGCTTATTAGGCGCTTTTACAACTTTTTCAACTTTTACGATTGAAACGATGAATTTGATCGAATCGGGTGAGCTGATGAGGGCAGGAGTTAATATTCTCGCGAGTGTTGTTTGTTGTCTTGCTGCTTGTTGGCTGGGGATGATCATTGCGAGACAGTTATAGTAAAAAGTTATTCCTTAACAGTTATGAAATGAGCAATGACCTGTATAATTGCCGTCTTTTGAGCAGAATCATTTCTGAACAGTACAAAATTTAAAATACAAGCCTAAGGAATAGAAGGAAATAATAAATGATCGATTTGCACTATTTGCGGAATAATTTGAATGAAGCTGCTGAAGCATTATTGCCACGCGGTTATATTTTAGATAAGGATGCTTTTTTAACTCTCGAGCAACAACGAAAAGCGCTGCAAGTAGAAACCCAAAACTTACAGCAGGAAAGAAATTCGCGATCAAAAGCTATTGGCCAGGCGAAAGCGAAGGGTGAGGACATAGAACCCATTTTGGCTGAAGTTTCCGATATGAGTGAACGTTTAAAGGCCTGTGAAACAGATCTTGAAGATGTGCAAACTAAAATAAATGAGATCGTTTTAGGGATCCCAAACATTCCTCACGAATCTGTGCCGCAAGGCAAAAGTGAAGATGATAATCAGGAGATCCGCCGTTGGGGTGAGAAACCTGAATTTGATTTTGAACCTAAAGATCATGTCGATCTGGGTGGGAATTTAGGTCAAATGGATTTTGAAACTGCGGCTAAAATTACACAGTCTCGTTTTGTGGTTATGCAGGGTCAGATTGCACAACTTCATCGAGCACTGACACAGTTTATGTTGAATACGCATACGATTGAACATGGTTATACGGAAGTTAATGTCCCATTTCTCGTCAATGTGGACAGCCTGCAAGGGACGGGACAACTACCCAAGTTTGAAGAAGATCTTTTCGGAGTTCCTGAGCATGGGCTTTATCTAATTCCAACTGCTGAAGTGCCTGTTACAAATATTGTCAGGGATGAAATTATTGACGCAAAAGACTTACCAAAACGTTATGTCAGTCATACACCGTGTTTTCGTAGCGAAGCGGGTTCATATGGTCGCGACACACGTGGAATGATCCGACAGCATCAGTTTGAAAAAGTCGAATTAGTTCAAATGTGTAAACCAGAGGACTCATGGCAGATTTTAGAAGATTTACTTGGACATGCAGAAACTATTTTGCAAAAGCTAGGCTTACATTATCGTGTGGTTAACTTATGTACAGGTGATATCGGTTTTTCAGCAGCTAAAACCTACGATATTGAAGTATGGTTACCATCACAAAATACTTTTCGTGAAATTTCTTCCTGTAGTAATTTCTGTGATTTCCAGGCGCGCAGGATGAAAGCTCGTTGGCGAAATCCTGAAACAGGCAAACCTGCACTACTACATACACTTAATGGCTCTGGCCTTGCTGTAGGACGAACTTTGGTCGCAGTACTGGAAAACTATCAGGATGTTGATGGCAACATATATATTCCTGACGTTTTACGCCCTTACATGGGCGATCAAAAATTGATAGCTTAACTAATAATCAAATTTTGCGTCTTTAATGAATGTTGCTATCCATGTCTAAATAGTCAAGATCATCAAAGTCATCAAAGTCATCAAACTCGTCTTGCATTACTTGATCAACAATTGTTTGTACAGAACTACTATGAGATAGATCGACGACTAAGTCATCAAACATTTCCATAAAGGATCGGCGTAATGCTCTTTCCGTTTTATCAGTCATGTTTAGATCTTTAACTAAAGAACTGTGTGGTTTTATGTCTTCCAGTTCGACATTAAGAACATCGGAAATGACGGAATATACGGTCATGGTCATTAAGCCTTTTACTGTTTCCAGCTCGTTATCATCAGTTTTAAAACACATAGGTCCCTCTAGTGTATTAATGGTTTAAAAGGTGGTGAATTTATAGAATCATCCTTGATTACTATGCGCTAAATCCACATAAAGTTTAACGACAGAGATTTTAAAAACTTAAATTTGAAATATGAACTAGTCAGCAAAAATGAACACTTATCAAAATAATCTTTTTGCAAACCTGGAGCAATATCCTTGAGAGCAGTATCGGTAGAGAGCTGTTGTCGGTAGAGAGTATTTATCCACAATTTCATGATCATAAATTAATAGTTTGTGATTGGGATAATGTAATAAAAGCGAAGAAGTGGGGTTTCCAGAAAAACATAAGCTCGTCTAATCGAGGGAGCTGCCGCAGCGAAACTTTAAAGATAAACTGGGGAAAATAGAGCTAATACATTTAATGAGTTGGATTCTAAAAATGGTGTACTTCCAGCTTATCTATGGAAATATTCAAGTTATTTATAATCTTGAATTAAGAAAAGAAGCTGGGTTTAGTGATAAGGAATTAAAAATACTAAGTAATGAGAATAAATAGTTAAGCCTAAGGAAGTTGTTTTCTTTTTGCAATTAAAGTGATAAGAGCACTTGCAAACAGCCATATGCCACCAGGAATTGGTACTGCTGAGGTCTGCCAGGCAAGTGCATAGTCATGATCAAAATTTTCATCTGAGGCTGTTACATCAATTCGGTAGTCGCCTATTTGATCGAGTAGAACCCAGATATTCTCGGTGTTATCGATAGTGCTGTTAGAGCTTGCAATTAAGGTATCAGTTAAATCAGGATTGATAAAATAGAGTGCAAGGTTTAGATCGTAAAGTGTTGCGGTAAAATCTGAGAATTGATCACCAGTTGAGTCAGCTTCAGTCTCAAAGGCAAGATTCCAGACTAATGAAGCCGCAAACATGGCCATATCATCTGCAAGGCTGAATTCGTACGATGTTGTAGTATTACTACTATTTTCACCTCCAAATGACTCGACATAATCAAAACCCGTTGTACCAACATTACCAGCTTCCTGTTCTTCGGCTGCGAGGATCTTATAGCTATTATTAATATTTAATTGACCTGCACCAAAGCGACTATCAAGGCCATTGTTTGTTTCGTTGCCCGCAGTACTACGATAATCATTAATATTTGGTCTACCGTCTGAATTAGAAGTGGTACGACTTGCACCGGCCATCAGTACGGATTTAATCACTTCTGACCGCTCAGCATTGTAGATGGTTTTCCCATTAATCGTTTCAGCAGTTCCTTGTGCTTGATCATGCCCATAACCAACCAGTAAAGCGGCGGCTGAAGCAACTCTGGGTGTTGCAGCACTATGAGTGGTTTCTGGTACAACGATGTCTGGTCTAGCTCTTTGAGTTGAATTGTAGACTCCACCTAAATTAACGGCTGTTGGTGGGCCACTTGCATCTGTACGGCCAACGGCAATTACGTTGAAGGCCGTACCATTTATTGGAACGGTGGTACTTGCGGTAACGATATTTTGTTCATCTTGATCAACACTCCAATCGATTCTACTCAATATATCAATGGCTTCAGGGAAATCCCCACTACTAACACTGCCTTCATAGCTATGATTGGAGACTCGAATATTAGAGGTTGCAGGATTATTTACTGTTCCAGAATTAAGATAACCATTTTCTAACCAATGATCTGCTGCAAAAACATGTACCTCAGAGACACCTGGAGCAGTTGATTGAGTGGGGCCATAAAATCTTTGAGCTGAACCAGAAGCATGGCCAGAAAAATCTGTGGAAGCACCCAATGATGAAGAATGATCGTAGCCTGTCGGTGGAGCTGGTGAGGTATTATCATCGCGATAGTTTTTGAAGGCTTTATCGGGTCTATATGTACAATCACCGGGAGAAGTTTCTATATTACAACCACTACCGGTAAATGCCTCGACAATCCCTACTGAAACCCCAGTTCCATCGGGGGTTGAACTGCCTAGTTCAGTTTGTAATTGGGTATAAGCAATATCGTCAAATAAGGTCGCAGAACTCAGCAGGGGAAAGCTAAGGAAACACGAAAATATAAAAAGGCGATTTGTTTTATCCATTTAAGCCTGAATTATAGTGAATACAACATTATTGTATTGTAAGGTTGTATTTTAGTCCATATGTAAGTGATCACATTAAGAACACATAGTACATATTTGACTATCTCTGTTCTAGCTACGTAAACACAAAAGGAAGTGAGTACGTAGCTAGAGCTAGAGATTGAAGTTGATCATGCGCCTAATGCTTTGTTGATTTCATCCATCATTACTTTTGCATCCCCGAATAGCATCCGCGTATTGTCGAGATAAAACAATGGGTTATCAACGCCAGCATAACCCGATGCCATACCTCGTTTCATAACGATGGATGTCTTACCCTTCCAGCATTCTAAAACAGGCATGCCGGCAATTGGGCTATTTGGATCGGTGAGAGCTGCTGGGTTAACAATGTCATTTGCACCGATAACGATAGAAACATCGATATCAGGGAAGTCTTCATTAATCTCATCCATTTCAAAGACAATGTCATATGGAACATGTGCTTCTGCAAGTAACACATTCATATGCCCCGGCATACGGCCAGCCACAGGATGGATCCCAAAACCAACTTCAACACCTTTTCCTTTGAGTAGCTTAGTAACTTCATTTACAGAGTGCTGCGCCTGCGCTACAGCCATACCATAGCCAGGGATGATCATGACTTTTTTTGCATCTAACAACATTTGAGCAACTTCAGTTGCCTCGATCGGAAAAACCTCACCGGCTTCTTCTTGATCACCTGATGGGCCACTTGTCGGTGTACCGAATCCACCGGCGATAACGCTAAAGAAGTTTCGATTCATAGCGCGACACATGATGTAACTTAGAATTGCGCCGCTACTACCAACTAATGCACCAGTTACGATTAATAAATCATTGTTCAACATAAATCCGGTTGCTGAAGCAGCCCAACCAGAATAGCTGTTGAGCATTGAAATGACGACAGGCATATCTGCACCACCAATAGCCATTACCATATGAACGCCAATGAGTAATGCTACAATTGTCATCAAGATCATAGGGGTTAAACCTCCACCCTCTACATTTGCGTCCACAAAACAAAAGGCAAGGTAAAAAACGATCAGAAGTGCGACCAAATTCAGCCAATGCCGAGCCGGTAACATGATTGGTTTGCCATCAATCTTACCACTAAGTTTTCCAAATGCGATGACGGATCCCGAGAATGTTAATGCACCGATAAAAACACCGATATAGGTTTCTACATCGTGGATGGATTTTTCTATACCGGCAAGGGTATGAGAATGATCGGAAAAATTAGCATAACCAACCAGAACGGCCGCGAGGCCTACCAGACTATGAAGAATAGCCACTAGTTCAGGCATTTCCGTCATTTGTACTCTATTAGCGAGAAACAAACCTCCTGCACCACCTAATATCATCGCTAGAATGAGTGCCCAGTAGCTCGTGACTGCACCACTTAATACGGTTGCAACTATTGCGATTGCCATTCCGATCATGCCGAAATAATTACCACGACGTGCTGACTCCTGTTTACTTAACCCACCTAACGCCAAAATGAACAGAATAGTGGCTGTGATATATGAAATTGTTACGATTCCTTGATTCATTATCTTCCCCTTATTTTCTGAACATTTCTAACATTCTGCGCGTTACACCGAACCCGCCAAAAATGTTAATGCTTGTTATAAATATGGCAATGAATGCAAGAAAAGTAATTGCCCCTCCTGATGAAACTTGTACTAATGCGCCGATGATGATGATGCTACTGATAGCATTGGTAACACTCATCAAAGGGGTATGTAGCGCTGGAGCAACATTCCATATGACCATATAGCCGATAAAGCAGGCCAGGACAAAAACGGTAAAGTGAGACATAAAAGATTCTGGTGCAACGGCCCCTAACCAAAGTAGAAGCGAGCCCGCGATTGCAACAGGTAGTACTTTTTGCCAGATTGGTTTTTCTTCAGGTTCAATTTCGACAGGCGCTGGAGTTGCGGCAGGTTTTGCTTGCGCAGGGGTTGCAGATAATTTTGGAGTCGGTGGTGGCCAGGTAATAGATCCCTCTTTGATTACTGTTGCACCACGAATGGCCTCATCTTCCATATCAATGTTAATCACGCCATCTTTTTCGGGTGTCATATCCGTCAACAAGTGACGAATATTGGTTGCATAGAGTTGACTGGATTGCGTTGGTAAGCGACTCGGTAGATCTGTATAACCAATGATATTGACGTTATGTTTATTGACGATCTTACCAGGTTCAGTAAATTCACAGTTACCGCCTTGTTCAGCTGCTAAATCAACAATAACACTGCCATCTTTCATACTTTTCACCATTTCTTTGGTGATCAGTTTTGGGGCTGGTTTACCAGGAATAAGTGCTGTAGTGATGATGATATCAACTTCTTTAGCTTGCTCCGCGAAAAGAGCCATTTCAGCTTCAATGAATTCTTTACTCATTGTTTTGGCGTAGCCACCTTCACCGCTAGCATCTTCTTCGAAATCAAGCTCTAAGAACTCTGCATCCATACTTTCTATTTGTTCTTTTACCTCTGGTCGGGTATCGAAAGCGCGAACTATAGCGCCAAGACTTTTTGCCGTACCAATCGCAGAAAGACCCGCTACACCAGCACCGATAATCATTACTTTTGCTGGTGGGATTTTACCAGCGGCGGTAATTTGGCCAGTAAAAAATCGGCCAAAGTTCTCCGCAGCTTCAATCACCGCACGGTAACCTGCGATATTGGCCATTGAACTTAATGCATCCATTTTTTGTGCCCGCGAAATACGTGGAACACTGTCCATTGCGAGGATATTGACGTTCTTTTTAGCTAATTTGGCCATTAATTCTTCATTTTGTGCCGGCCAAATAAAACTGATCATGGTTTGGCTATCTTTCAACTTCTCGACTTCATCACCAGAAGGAGGGCGAACTTTGATGACGATATCTGCTTTATCCCATAAGGATTTTGCGTCACGTCGAATTGAAACACCGGCTTCACGATATGCAGCGTCAGAGAAATTTGCAGCAATGCCAGCACCTGACTCTACAGCAACTTCGAATCCTAATTTGATCAATTGTTGCGCGACATCTGGTGTTGTCGCAACACGGTTTTCACCAGGAAATATTTCCTTTGGTATGCCAATCTTCATTGATGTTCCCCTATGATTTACTTCTTGAATGGGTTGTTTTTATTATTTTTATTTTATTGTTTTATTCCTTACACACTGATGCTTTAGAGATTAAGCTCTAATTCTAACTGAGAGGTGGGATCTTCTACAACCAGGTTGTTCTAAATGCTTATCCTTTGACCATTATGATCAAGACATAAACAAATAGCGCTATACCACCGATTACAGCTGCGAAAGTTAACCAGTCTTGGTTACTGCCCTTAGGACTTTCTTTCCACATCCTTTTTGCGCTTGGCAAGATGTAAAGAAACATTGCAATGATGAAGGCTGCTTGCGCTACGAGAAGCCAATCAAATGATTCTGTCATTTAAATTTTTTATTATGTTGAACAAATAAACTGATCGTGTAAAAAATAAAAACCTCGGGTATCCGAGGTTTTTATAAATTAATTACTCGTCACTAAATACCCCAAGAATATGCAGTAGACTCGTAAATATATTGTATATGCTGAGGTAGAGACCAACCGTTGCATTGATATAGTTTGTCTCACCACCACGAATAATACGGCTAGTATCGTAGAGTATGAATCCTGACATAACCATAATTATGGCTGAGCTAAGAGCCAGACTTAATGCTGGGATCTTTAAAAACAAGTTAAGCAACGATGCACCGAGGATGACTAAAAAACCTGTAATTAAAAATCCCCCTAAAAAGGTGAAGTCTTTTTTGGTAGTCAAGACATAGCTAGAAAGTGCAAGGAAAATAACGCCTGTACCTCCAAGGGCAGTCATGACTATTTGTCCGCCATTATTCATTTGCAGGTAATATGTCAACATTGGGCCAAGACTAAAACCAAGTAAGCCCGTTACTGCAAAAACTACACCTATACCCGCGGCCGAATTAGCGGTTTTAGGCAATACAAACCAGATCAGAGCGATGGCACCGATGCTTGAAGCTAAGCTCATGCCGCGTGATGGCATAACTTGCATAGATATCCAGGCAGTAACTGCACTAAACAATAGAGTTAATGCAAGTAACATGTAGGTGTTTTTCAATACTTTATTTGTTGCAAGTATCGACTCTGAAGAACGTGTGACAACTGATTGCGGTGAATTCATCTTTAAATTATCTCCTTCTAAATGACTGTACATAATACCAACTTTTATAGAATACCACATCGGCGGCTCTCTAAAAATCTATATATGGTCACAAAAAGTTTATTCAAGAACTTGAGTTGTAGGAAACCGTTGATTACAGAATAACCTAAGGGCTGTCCTAGATAACTAAAAAATCTAGGATAGTTAGATGAGACGGAGTAGTTTAAATCACTATAAACAAACTCGATTAATTGAATTATTTATTGCCGGTGACCTTTCCCCCAAATTTAAGACCACAGCAAGCTATTATTTTCAGCATTTGCGGATGAATTAGCCTAGTTATCTAGGACGGACCATAACCTAATTGAGGATGGGAAGTGTTTATAGTTGATTTTCCCAGGTATTGTTTTTATTACAACTGCAAGCCTGAACTGTTCAATTTCCCATTCCAAAAGGAAAGGTGCTTTACTATCATGAAGCAATGAAAGAACGGAAATATCCTTAAAGACTGTCCGAACTTGTTCGGACAAAGGAAGGGTTTTGTAATAAGCCTCTTTTGCACACCAAGTGCGGTAGAAAATTTCTGTTTGCTTTTCTGCTGATTTAGAAAGGTATTCGAGTTCTTCTTCATTCATAAACATTTCAGCTAAATCATGAAGGTTACGTTGTTTGATGGTTTCTAAATCGATACCGACTGGAGAATCTGCGATCGCGAAACAGATTAGTTCATTGCTGTGACTTAGGCTAATGAAAATATTTTTCGGCAAGTTTTTAACTTCAGGAGTGGAATTTGGGCGTTCAATAAACTCCCAGTTATTTTCCTGGACAAAAAAATGTTGACTAAGCGCATGGCGCATAAGTGCACGGCTTAGCAAAAATTCTCGACGTTTAGGTGCGCTCTTTGTTAATTGAAGTCTTTTTTTTTCAGAGAAGGAAAGTAGGTGCTTAGTTTGTTGCTCTATCAAGCTCGACTCAACTCCAACTCTAGAAAACCAGAGCTGGAGTGAGTTGGGAGCTAAGTTACTACTCAGCAAGCTTAACGACTTCTCCTTGTAATGCTACGCCTGCTATAATGTTTCCTGCGTGGCATTCAAATTCATTATTGCTTGAGAACTTGTCTTTTTTATAATAACTAACGATATTGATGACCGCATTACCACCTTCAGTTTTCACACGATCTTGTAGAGAGATCAGTGCCGAGAGAAGAACCCATCGACAAGCTTTATCATCGCTTTTACCAAAAGCATTAGTTTTTTTATTTGTGACGAACTTACCAAAAGAGTTTGCGACCTTTTGATGTTTTTGATCACCAAAATAAAACTTAATATTAGGATCTAATTGATCTTTAAAATCTGAAGATTGAAGTGCTTCTTCAATGGGTAACAGGAGCTTAGTATCTCTAGGGTAAACCTGAAAAGATATTAAGAACAAGATAGTTGTTATAGCTATAAATTTCACTTGTTGATTTTCCTTTTGAGGACACACTATTTTATTAAATATGGCCTGATTATATGTGATATTATTAGTCGGTTCAATGTGGTTTGAATTTTGCTTTTTGCAAAGTATATTTCGATCTAAAACTAATGAATCAGACGGAGATATCGAAGTGGTAAGTTTTCAGCTTGAAACTTGGTCTGCAATGGCGCCTGGGCTAAATACGATAGATGACTGGCAAGATTGGCTTGATAGTCCGAGGGCGATTGAAGAACCGCTAGGAAAAGTTTCGTTGAAAGAGATCCCTCCATTGTTGCGTAGACGTTTTAGTACGCCAGGTAAATGTGCGCTGGGAGCGGCATTACCTATCCTTGAGGATGGAGAGATGATTCCAAGTATTTTTGCATCCAGACACGGTGATAGCGCGTTAACATTATCGTTATTAAGTGCTATTGGTCGGAATGATACAATGTCTCCTACAGGATTTAGCCTTGCGGTTCACAATGCGGTTAGCGGTTTGTTTTCAATTGCGCGAAAAGATACAAGTGAAGTAACGACGATTGCAGCGATGGAAGGGTTAGTATTACAAGCATTAATTGAAGCAGTAGGACAGTTAAAGGTTTCCAAGAGGGTACTTTGTGTTATTTATGATACTCCCCTTCCTGACCCTTATAGCCGTTGCACGACCAGCGATCTATTTCCCTATGCTATCGCCATTATTTTAACGCGTACAAGTGGTGGTAAATACCATTTAGAGCGAGGCAGTAGTGGTGTTCCAGATAGAACGTTTCTGCCAGCAGAATTAGGTAGTGAACCTCTTCGTTTTATTGAGATGTTGGCTGGAAGAACAACAGCGATGGTATCTGAATTGAATGGAGCTGCTTGGCGAATAGTGCAAGGTTAATTTCTGAAATTGCTTGCGAAAATAAAGTATGGATGGCGATGGTTTGCAACCGCATTTAGCTTTTTTATATTTGGTCTTGGAGGTATTTTAATACCACTAATTATAGTACCAGTATTGTATTTATTGATTAGGGATGATGTGCAACGAGAGCAGCTAGGACAGCAATTTATCCATTGTTTATTTTATGTTTATATTAGATTGATGAAGTTTATGGGTGTGTTGACTTACGAGGTTAGCGGAATAGAAAAGCTAAAAGATTCTAAGTTGATTGTAGCAAATCATCCTTCATTGATAGATGTTGTTTTTCTAATATCTTTTGTGCCAAATGCCAACTGTATAGTTAAGAATAAATTAGCTCGCAACCCCGTGATGATGGGTGCGCTAAAAGTGGCAGGATATATAGTAAATGATGATGTTGCCGAGGATGTGGTTACCTCGGCAGCTAAAGCATTTGAGAAAGGGCATGCCTTGATTGTTTTTCCGGAAGGAACGCGCACAACACCTGCACAACAAATGGAACTTAAAAGAGGTGCTGCAAACATAGCAATAAGAACAGAAGTGGATGTTACACCAATATTGATTGAGTGCGAACCGACAACACTTACGAAGGCTGATCGTTGGTATCAGATTCCGGATAGACGAGCACATTTCCGGATACAGGTTAAAGATAAAATAAAAATAGGTAAGTACTTGGGTGATATAAAGCCGGCAAAGGCTGCACGGGTACTGACAAATGATTTAAGTAATTATTTTAAACAGGAGCTAGGACTGCATGAGTAAACTGCACCGCGAACTTAAACAGATGATAATAGAAGTTTTGGATCTGGAAGATGTTGAGATTGACGAAATTATAGATAATGAGCCTCTATTTGTCGATGGTTTAGGGTTGGATTCTATCGATGCATTGGAGATCGGTCTTGCCTTACAAAAACGTTATGGAATTAAATTGAAATCTGATTCAGAAGAAACTCGACGGTACTTTGCCAGTATTAATGCACTGGTTGGGTTAATCGTATCTCATGGTTCTAACCAAACCGGACAAAATTAAGTAGAGAGAATTATGAAAAATCAGGAAGAAATTCTTAATAATATTGTGTTGCTTTTCGGAGAGTTGTTCGAAACTGATCCTGAAAAAATAAAATTAGAATCTAATCTATATCGAGATCTTGATATAGATAGTATTGATGCCGTAGATTTGGTTGTTGAGTTAAAAAAAATGACAGGCAAAAAAATTCAGCCCGATGATTTCAAAGCAGTGCGTACCGTTCAGGATATCGTTGAACAAGTAGATAAATTACTAAACGGTTAATGTTAAAGGCTGTAGTTATTGTTCTATCCTTATGCTATCCCTTTATTATCTATTGGGGTTTACAACAGTACGACGCTAGAATTTTGTTACCAATATTGCTGGTGTTACTCAGTTTGAGATGGTTGCTTGGAGACGAATATTATGAGCGGAGGATTATCATTGCAACTTTGGTTGGTTTGATTGTTATTACCTTAACATATGGCTCTCAACTCGGACTAAAATTTTATCCTGTGATGATGAATCTTGGTTTTTTGATTCTATTCGGTAGTAGCGTGATTTCTCCTCCTACCTTTGTTGAACATTTGGCTCGAATTAAGGAGCCTGACTTGCCACCAGAGGCTGTTAGTTATACGCGTAAAGTAACTTTAGTCTGGTGTGTATTCTTTTTCATCAATGGTGCGATTGCAGCTTTTACGGCCTTATATTGTACGGAGAAAGTCTGGCTGTTATATAACGGGTTTATTGCGTATATTCTTATTGGTAGCCTGGTCTGTGGAGAGTTGATAGTTCGTCAGAGGATCAAAAAGAATCTGATCTAATTATGGCGTTAACACCTCTATCCAAATGGCTAAATAGTCAGCCAGATAATATCGTCGCCGTTCAAAATGGGCATAAGAAATCCACGCGTGACTTTGTATCCCGAGTCCAGTTTTGGATCAACATTTTGAGAGACCGAAAAGGAGCCCGCTGGGCTGTTTATCACGAGGATACTTTCGAATTTCTAGCTATAGTCTATGCCTTGTGGCAGCTTGATAAAACAGCCTGTATCCCTGGGGATAATCGACCAGGAACAGTACAAAGATTAAAAAATCATGTTGATGGTTTTGTAGGTGAGTTTCCAGCAGAAACAGTCACAGTTGATGAAGAATTTAATTCCATAAAAGAATCTATGAACGAGATTAAACCCAAAGAATGGGTTGATCTGAAACATGATTTTCTTGCATTGGAAATTTATACATCAGGCTCAACAGGCGAACCGAAACCAATCATAAAAACGATCTCACAATTAGAACGAGAACTTGAGGTCTTGGAGTTATTGTGGCCAAGTGATGTTGGATCAGTAGTTCTTGCAACCGTTTCTCATCAGCATCTTTACGGAATGACATTCCGTCTTTTTTGGCCCTTTAGCTCTGGTCGTGCATTTGAGCAAAAGATATGTGAATATCCTGAAGATATTATTTATCAGGCTAAGTATTATCAATCACTTTCTCTAGTTTCTAGTCCATCACATTTGGGGCGAATGAATGACTCTTTGGATTGGCCTTCATTACACTGTCTACATGTTATCTCTTCCGCAGCGCCTTTAGCGAAAAAAGACAGCCTTAAATCAACCCAACTTTTGCGTGCACCTGTACGTGAAATTTATGGTAGTTCTGAGACGGGAGCTATTGCATGGAGAATACAAAAAGATAATGATCTAGATGCACTATGGCAGCCACTTCCTAAAGTCAACTTACGTTCGACTTCAGAAAATACATTGGAGGTTCAATCTCCTTATCTTGGAACAATTAGCAGTTTTGTTTTACTAGATCGAATTGAATTTAATTCAGAAGGTGCTTTTAAATTGCTTGGAAGAACTGATCGTATTGTTAAAGTTGAAGGAAAACGCGTTTCATTAACCATGATCGAAAATTTATTACTTGAAAATACTAATTTAGTAAAAAATGTCAAAGTGATAACCCTTGAGCATTATAGAGTTGAGACTGCTGTGGTTCTGCAATTAACCGAAGAAGGTTCAAAGCAACTTAAGAAGCAAGGACGAAAAGCGCTTATTAAGATTTTTAAAGAAAATTTGGTTGCACATCTAGAGGCCGTTGTACTGCCACGTCGCTGGCGATTTGTTGATCAAATGCCGTATAACAAACAAGGTAAATTATCTTTGGCATCTTTAAAAACATTGTTTGAAAAAAAGCCTGTTATTTGGCCGAAAATTATTCAGCAAGAGAATGTTGATGGTGTGTTGACAATGGGATGTTATATCTCTACAGACCTGCTTTATTTTGAAGGTCATTTTGACGAGAGGCCTGTATTACCAGGGATTGTTCAAGTGCATTGGGCACAATCATTTGGACGCCAATTTTTACAAGTTGCTGGTAGTTTCATTCGTTTAGAAGTGATCAAATTTCAACAAATAATTTCGCCGGATTGTAATCTTAGTATCACGTTGAAATATGACTCGGCAACCATGAAACTAACGTTTAAATATGAATCGGATAAGGGCGTTCATTCCAGCGGCCGCATTTGTTTTGAGTAACGATCCTTATTTCAATCCGGCAATTTTGATCCCGGTCTATAATCATGAGCACGCGATAAGTGTGACATTGGGAGAAGCGCTTCAGCAGGATTGTCCTGTATTATTGGTTGACGATGGTTGTGATGCTGTTTGTAGGGATGTGTTGGTGGCACTGAGTGAAAAGTATCCTGCTCGCGTTATGTTGTTAAGATTAGAACAAAATGGAGGGAAGGGCGCTGCCGTTAAAGCGGGCATGAAAGCCTTACTAACGAAAGGCCATAGTCATGCTGTTCAAATTGATGCTGATGGTCAGCATGATCTTTCTGATCTTCCAATCTTTCTTGAAATGGGAGAAAAAAATTCTAAATCATTAGTGACCGGTTATCCGAAATTCGATGAATCTATACCTAAAGCTCGATATTATAGCCGCTATTTAACGCATGTTTGGGTTTGGATAAATACACTCTCGTTTAAAATTCGCGATACGATGTGTGGCTTTCGAGTTTATCCCTTGAAGAGTGTAATGGACATGCTGGAACAAGAACCCTGTGGGGATCGAATGAGTTTTGATACAGAAGTTATTGTACGTTGGTTTTGGCGCGATGGTGAAATTATAAATATACCAACGTTTGTAGGTTATCCTATTGATGGCGTTTCACACTTCGATGTCTGGCAAGATAATTTTCTTATTACGATGATGCACACGCGACTTTTTTTCGGAATGTTGCGACGATTTCCTAGACTTTTTTGGCGTAGATTCAATGGCTAGATTGGATACACATTGGTCAAGAGCAGGTGAGGCCGGAACCTTTCTCGGGATGAAGCTAATGTTGCTAGCTTACCGAATATTTGGCCGTATTGGGTTTCGTTTCTTTTTGTACCCAGTGATGGTTTATTATTATTTGGTTCGAAAAGAAGCACGTCTAGCATCGAAACAATATCTCGAAAGAATTCAGCCTTTTCTCCAAAAAGATCAAAAAAGATCACTTTCTTCATTCCAACATTTTATAACCTTTGGTGAATTGTTGTTGGATAAGTTTCTTGCTTGGATGGGAAAGATACGAAGAGAAGATGTTGTTTTTGAGACTAAAACCTTACTTAATAATATTAATAATGGTGGTTATGAAAGAGGTGGGATTATCATTGTCTCCCACTTAGGCAATACGGAAATTTGTAACGCACTTGCGTACCAGTTACCGAATATTCGATTGAGTCTATTGGTTTATACTCAACATGCTGAAAAGTATAACTCGTTAGTTAAAAAAGATAATAAAAATGCACGTATTGATATTTTGCAGGTAACTGAGGTGTCACCAGTAACCGCGATGCTTTTGTCTGATCGGATAAATAATGGTGAGTATATTATTATCAGCGGTGATCGGACCCCTGTTTCTGGAAAAGGTCGAGTTTCTGAAGTTACTTTTCTTGGACACACAGCACCTATGCCGCAAGGTGCTTTTTTGATCGCTAGTCTATTGGAGTGTCCCGTTTATCTTTTGTTTTGTTTAAAGCAAAAGAAACAATATCATATTTATGTTGAGTTATTTTCAGAGCGATTAAAATTTCTCCGTAAAAAACGACATATAGAAATTAGTAAGGTGGTTCAAGATTATGCAAAAAGGTTGGAATATTTTTGTATAAAAGCACCATTGCAATGGTTGAACTTTTTCCCTTTTTGGAATGATAATTTAGAAGAAAATTTTGAGGGCCGAAAATGATAGAAGCTCAAGTTGTGATAAAAGTTCCTTTCCATGATGTCGATGTAATGCACGTTGTATGGCATGGGCATTATATAAAATATTTGGAAATTTCACGTTGTGCGTTACTCGACAAAATTGATTATAACTATCCCCAAATGAAAAAGTCTGGTTATGCATGGCCTGTAATTGATGTTCGTGTTCGTTATGCTCAACCTTTACGTTTCCAACAGAAAGTTCGAGTTACAGCAAAAGTAGTGGAGTGGGAAAACCGACTGAAGATAGAGTACTTGATTGAAGATATTGAGAGTGGTCAACGTTTAACGAAAGCTTATACCGTGCAGGTAGCAGTTGATATGAATAATGAGGAAATGATGTTCGTATCGCCAGATGTTCTCTTGCAAAAACTAGGAATTGAGTCGTGATTAAACTGATCACATTTTTTATATACTTATTTATATTTCCGATCAACTCTTTAGCTGAACTCACTTTTGAACAGCTTGAAGAGATTTCAATCACTCCTGAAAATCTAGAAGGCAACTTTAGCCAAGAGAAATATCTCTCCGTATTAGATACGTCACTCACTTCATCAGGTATCTTTAAATATCAGAGAAGTAAACAAATCCATTGGAAAACACTCAAACCAATCCAAAATGAATTGATAATGACGCCTGAAAAAGTAGTCAATAAACAGGGTGATAAGATTCTTATGCAATTGGATATTAATGAGAATCCAACTATTACAATTCTTAGCAAAATTTTCTTTTCAGTTCTCACTTCGGATTGGGGAAAGCTATCGGATCACTTTAATCTGACTGGAACCCTGGAAGGTGAAAAATGGGATGCTGAACTTGTACCATTAGATAAAACGATTGCTCAAGTGGTTAGTCAGATAGAGCTAAAAGGAGATGTTTTACTTCATAAAATTGTTATGTATGAGAGTGAAGGTAATCGAACCACTATAACCTTTACTGATCTGGATAATTATCAAGAATAATGGGTGTTCGTTTTTCCCTTTCAAGGTTAATTGCTTTTAGCTGGTTAGTTTTAGTTATTTTTATTGTCTTACTCGCAGTAAGAAAAGACCCATCATTTGATTCTAGTCTTATATCGCTATTACCGACGTCTGAGCAAAAGCCACTTGTACAACATGCAGTTGACAAGATAGGAGAAAAATTTTCTAAACGATTAATTATGCTGGTAGCAGGCCAGGATGAAGAAGATGTTCGTTCGGCTGTAAGCTCTTTAGCTAAAAGTTTATCTAATACAAACACATCAATAACGGCTGATATTTCTGATGTTATTTGGCAGGTTGATGATGATGTGGTTCGTTTACAAAACGAATTGTATCTCTATCGATTCTCTGTGCTTGATGCAAATGTAAGGTCACTATTACAGACAAAAGATTATAAACAATTATTTGATAAAGCATTGTTCCGTTTATACAGCCCTATGCCTATGGGTGGAGGCTCTATTATTGAAGATCCTTTTGGATTTTTTTCTGAGCTTTCTCTAAATCGTTATGGGGGATTAAATGTTGAAGTTCTAAACACGATGTTGAAAGTTGTCGGCACCGAAGAACCGACGTATATGTTGATCGCAAACCTTTCTGAGGAGCCATATTCTCCAGCAGTACAGGACCGAATATTGTCGGTAATCGCCGATCAAAAGAAGTTGTTAAGTGAGTCAAATATCAGTCTAAAAATGTCCGGTATGTTGTTACATGCAGCAGCAGGAGCTCGTCAAGCTCGTAGCGAAATTTCTACCATAGGAATTGGTTCTTTGTTGGGCATAGTTTTTATCATGTTTTTTATATTCGGACGGATTAAACCGTTACTGTTAATTTTGCTGGCTGTGATGATTGGTTGTCTGACAGCAGCTTCGGTTACGATGCTGGTTTTTGATAAAGTTCATTTGATAACTTTTGCTTTTGGCGCGGGATTAGTTGGGGTTTCGATTGATTATTCTTTACATTTTCTATGTGAACGTCAAATTTCATCTTCTGCAAAAATATTAAAAATCATATTGCCTGGATTATTGATGGCCTTGTTTTCCAGTACTATGGCTTATGCTGCCCAGGCCCTAACACCATTTCCCGGATTACGTCAGATGGCAGTGTTCTCTGCTGTTGGATTGGTATCAGCATGGATAACAGTTGTGTTGTGGTTTCCATTATTGACTAAACTTGACCGGCAGCATCCAATAATTCTAGCAGATAAACTAAGGTGGTTACGTGATAAATTCCCTTTAATAAAAGGAAATTATTTTCTTTCTTTTGTATTAGCCTTACTTCTAATTTTTTCAATTAAATCACTATTAGGGAGTAAGAGCTCAGATGATATTCGATTATTGCAAACCTCTCCTGCAAGCCTCATATCTCAAGAAGAAAATGTACGAAAAACTTTGGGGATTAGTAGTAGTTCTCAATTTATTTTGATTTCAGGTGGTTCGATAGAGGAATGCTTGCAAAAAGAAGAAGAAATTATTATTGATCTTGAAGATCTAAAAGCAACGGGTTATATAGAAGGCTATCAAGCATTGTCATCAATGCTACCTTCGCTAGCTCGTCAAAAAGAGAATAGTAAATTTGTCGCGAATATGTATCAACAAAAACTGGTGGCATATTTTGAACAGCTGAAGCTTTCGGAAGAAAAACTATCTGATGCAAGAATAAGTTTTGAACAAAACAAAACAAAGTTTCTTACACTGGAAGTATGGATGGAACAGAAGGGCAGCGAGAGCTGGAAAGATCTCATTGTCATGCAAACGGAAAAAAAATCTGCAACTGTAATTCGTATTAATAGTGTCTTGAACGATGATGCAAAGCAGAAATTGATCATATTATCCGAGAATGAACCCGATGTATTTTTTGTTGATCAAGTAAAGAATATTTCTGATCTGATAAGTAGTTATCGTGCACAAGTTGGCCGCTTGGTTTTGTTGGCTTATACCTGTGTTTTGCTCGTTTTGTTGCTTCGTTATAAACGTCAAATATGGCGAGTTATGTTGCCCCCTATTTTGGCTTCTATTTTTACTCTAGCAGTAATAGTGCAAATAGAAGGAGGTATAAACTTATTTCATCTTATGGCACTTATTCTAGTGTTGGGAATCGGTTTGGATATGGGGATATTTCTATTTGAAAATAATGAAAGTTCGCATACATGGTTGGCAGTTTCACTTTCAACTTTAACAAGTTTATTAGCATTTGGATTACTCTCATTAAGTGAAACACCTGTTTTACATCATTTTGGTTTAACGGTTTTAGTTGGGTTAAGTTTTGTTTGGCTTCTAGCTACTCTTGTACGTAAAAATAATTCTGGAGAGGTTTATTCATGACAATCCCTCAAGGAGAGTTTGATGTCATTGTTATTGGAGCAGGACCTTCTGGTGCGGTAGCATCGGCTTTGTTAAATAAAAAAGGTTATCGAGTTTTAGTTTTAGAAAAAGAACACTTCCCCCGCTTTTCAATTGGTGAAAGCTTGTTGCCACAATGCATGGTTCATTTAGAAGAAGCAGGTATGTTGAATGCAGTCAAAAAAGCTGCTTTTCAGTTTAAAAATGGTGCGGCATTTTCTTGCGGGGATGAATATGATTTCTTTGATTTCAGGAAGAAATTTTCCGAAGGTTGGGGAACGACATTCCAGGTTCAGCGAGATCGTTTTGATAAAATACTTGCAGATGAAGCCGAAAAACAAGGTGTAGAGATTTATTATGGCCACTGTGTAACAGCTTTTGACTATGAATCAGAAGAAGTGAGGCTTTCTGTAGAAACTGATCAAAATGAGAGGTATGACATCAAGGCAAAATTTGCATTGGATGCTAGTGGTTTTGGACGAGTGCTACCGCGACTTTTAGAACTAAATTTGCCATCAAACCTTGAGCATAGAACATCTGTTTTTACGCATGTAAAAGACAATATTACTGATAGTCGATATGACCGTAATAAAATTCTTATTACAGTACATTCTAGTCATCAAAATATTTGGTATTGGTTAATTCCTTTTAGTAATGGAAGGGCATCTGTTGGTGTTGTTACGCCACAAAAATTTCTTACTAGTATGGATGATTCTGAAAATAAATTAAAAGATCTTATCTCTCAGGGAGGCATGCTAGCTGATGTATTGAAAGATGCTGAGTTTGATACACCGGTTAGGGATATTGGTGGATACTCCTGCAAAGTGAAACAGTTGCACGGCGATGGATTTGCATTGTTAGGTAATGCTGGCGAGTTTCTTGACCCTGTGTTTTCATCAGGAGTTACCATCGCATTAAAATCAGCATCACTAGCAGCAAAAGTGGTTGACCAACACTTGACGGGAATGCAGCCGGACTGGGAGCAGGAATTTGCTAATCCTCTAAAACAAGGAGTGGACGCTTTCCGAGCTTTTGTTGAGGGATGGTATGATGGATCCTTTCAGGATGTTGTGTTTTCAAAGAAAAAGGATAAAAAAGTTAATCGTATGATTAGTTCTATTCTGGCAGGTTATGCTTGGGATCTTAATAATCCATATGTGAAAAATACAGATCGTTTAAATACTTTAGCTGAGTTTTGTCGCGAGTGATCAGAATAGCCCTTCTATTGATTATGTTTTACGTTAGTGGCTGTAGTTCATTAATACCACAGTTTTTTGAACCAGAAGAATTCAAATTGTTACCTCCGGATCAAGGTCCTGAAGCGGTGCTTTTGAAACAAACTGTTACGATGGAAGCCCTGGGTGAACAACACCAGGTTCTATCCGTTGTTCGATTGGAGCAAGAGCAAGTAATAATGGTTGCCCTTTTACCTACAGGACAACAACTATTATCTATTACTTATGATGGTGAAAAACTAACACAAGAAAACTATTCTCCGTTGGCGATTCCTGGAGAAGAAATACTCGCAATTATGCAGCTTGCATTATGGCCAGAGCCTTCAATTGAAGAGCATTACCCGGAGAGTGAAGGGTGGTTTTTAGAGTTTTCACCTGGCGAGAGAAAACTAAGAAGTGCCTCAAAAACATTGTTGAAGATTAACTATCAGGATGATGGTTTGATCATTGGAAATTATCTACATAATTATAGGATAATTATTCATACGCTGGAGGAAAAAGTACTATGACTGCATCGAAATGTTACCTCAATGCGTTGGGTATGCTTTGTGCCATCGGAGATTCAACTGATGCTGTAAGGGTGAGTCTCTTGTCGCAGAAAACCAACCTAACGGTCACCGATGCATATAGCGCAGGTCAGCCTTTACCTCTTGGGCTTTATCATGGGGTTTTACCCCAGATCCAGCTAGTAGATAAAATGTGGCATTGTCGAAATAATCAATTTGCTATGGCAGCACTTGAGCAAATTAATGAGCAAGTGAAAGCTGTGATTATAAAATATGGTGCTGATCGGATTGGTGTTGTGATCGGAACCAGTACATCAGCTATTGTAGAAAGTGAATCTGGGATCAAAAATTTTATTCAAAATGGAGAGATCCCTCCTGAGTACGACTATAGCTTCCAGGAAATGGGTTTGACAGCACAGTTTGTCGCATCATTGTTGTCTACGAAAGGCCCTGCTTATGGAATATCGACGGCTTGTTCTTCAGGGGCTAAAGCGTTGGCGACAGCAAGGCGTTTGATTCAGGCGGGAATTTGTGACGCGGTTATTGCCGGTGGAGTTGATACTTTGTGTCACTTGACTGTACAAGGTTTTTCTTCGTTAGAAGCTGTAAGCGATAGTCAATGTAATCCTTTTAGTCATAATCGAAATGGTATTAATATTGGTGAAGGGGCTGCACTTTTTTTAGTCTCCGCTCAAAATGAAGGCGTTGAATTGACTGGTGTTGGTGAAGGATCTGATGCACATCATATTTCTGCACCTGATCCCACCGGCGCAGGTGCCACCAGATGCATGATTGCCGCTTTAGAAGATGGTGATGTGCAATCAACTGAGGTGGGCTATGTGAATTTGCATGGTACTGCTACGGTTTTAAATGATCAGATGGAATCAATCGCAATGAATACCGTATTTGGATCAGATACGTTATGTAGTTCTACAAAACCATTTACGGGACATACCCTCGGTGCTGCCGGAGCAATTGAGGCAGGTATTTGCTGGCTAACGCTACAAGATAAATCTAAGCCTTTATTACCAGTGCATCTTTGGGATGGTGCTATTGATCCAGAATTGTCACCCATAAAGTTAGTCAAATCGGAAGTTCAACTTGAAGCTTCATTGAATTATGCTCTTAGTAATTCATTCGCTTTTGGCGGGAATAATATTTCTCTTCTTTTGGGACGAATTGAATGAAGCCCGAATATAAAGTAGAAGAGCTTGTTCCTCACTCTGGCAGGATGAGATTGATCGACGAGATTGTTGATCACGGCGAGGACTGGCTACATGCTGAAGTGCGAATCACAGAGGAATCTATGTTTGTTGAAGCGCAGGGGGTTCCTGCCTGGATTGGTTTGGAGTATCTCGCACAAACTGTTGCTGCTTTTGCTGGTTTGCAAGAGCGCATGGAAGGAGAGGAGCCAAAGCTTGGTTTTTTGGTTGGTACACGAAAATATGTTTGTTCAAAAGGTTATTTTAAAATAGGGCGGGTTTTATCGTTAAAGGTAGAGAAAGAGATGGAGACTGAAGCCGGGCTGAGTGTTTTTAAGTGTGGGTTACATGGCCAAGAAGTCGAGGCTTCAGCTATTTTGAATGTCTTTCAGCCTGAGGATGTTAATAAATTCTTAAGGGACTCAATTAAATGAGTAAAACAATTTTGGTGACGGGATCTAGCCGTGGGATCGGCAAAGGTATTGCATTACGTTTAGCAAAGGATGGGTATGATCTTGTTCTGCATTGTAAGGATAATCGAGATCAGGTAGATGTTGTCGCAGATCAAATTAAGGGGATGGGACGAGAAGGGCGAGTACTACAGTTTGATATAAGTAACCGTGAGCAATGTAAGGCAAGTCTCGAAGTCGATATTGAACAATTTGGAGCATATTATGGCGTGGTCTGTAATGCTGGGATTACTAGAGACAATGCTTTTCCTGCCATGCCTGGTGAAGAATGGGATTTTGTTCTTCGAACGAATTTAGATGGATTTTATAATGTCTTACACCCAATTATTATGCCGATGATACAGCGTCGAAAAGCATCTCGGATTGTCACCTTATCATCCGTCTCCGGTGAAATGGGTAATCGAGGGCAAGTTAATTATAGCGCTGCCAAAGCAGGAATTATTGGAGCGACAAAAGCATTAGCAGTTGAACTTGCGAAACGAAAAATTACAGTTAATTGTGTCGCACCTGGACTAATTAATACGGAAATGATGGAAAATGTAGCTTTAGATGAAGCATTGAAAATAGTACCGATGCAACGAGTTGGAAGTGTAGGAGAGGTTGCCGGAACGGTTAGTTTTCTAATGTCGGAGGATGCCGCTTACATCACTCGGCAAGTGATTTCTGTAAATGGTGGGATGTATTAATGAAGCGTGTAGTTGTAACAGGGATGGCTGGTTTTTCACCAATTGGTAATGATTGGGAAACGATATATAAACGATTAAAAGAAATGAGCACAGGCATTATTTATATGAACGAATGGGATAAATATGAGGGTTTAAACACTCGACTTGGTGCTCCTATTGTTGATTTTGAAATGCCCGCACATTATCGGCGTAAAGAACTACGTAGTATGGGGCGTATAGCACAGTTTGCAGTACTTAGTGCGGAAGTTGCTTTGGAAGATGCTGGGCTACTGGATAGTGCAGAATTAAAAAGTGGTGATGTTGGGGTATCTTATGGTTCATCAGCAGGGGATACGTTAGCATTTGCAGATTTTGGCAATATGCTAACTAATCATTCTACGGATGGATTGAATGCAAATTCATATATTAAAATGATGGCACATACGGCTCCGGTAAATATCGGGATCTATTTTGGTTTGAGAGGTCGGATCGTCACAACTTCAAGCGCATGTACCTCTGGTAGTCAAGGTATAGGTTATGCATACGAAATGATCAAAAATGAGCAGCAAATTGCGATGATTGCAGGTGGAGCCGAAGGTTTGTGTGCAACCGAAGCTGCCGTATTCGATACACTTTATGCAACTAGTGTAAGGAATGATGAGCCGCACGTTTCCCCGCGTCCGTTTGATAAAGATCGGGATGGCCTGGTAATAGGTGAAGGTGGCGGTGCACTGATTCTTGAAGAGATGGAACATGCTCAATCAAGAGGCGCGACAATTTACGCAGAGGTGGTTGGTTTTGGAACTAACTCGGATGGTAATCATGTGACACAACCTTCTACAGAGACAATGGAAATAGCAATTCGGTTGGCTTTAGATAATGCTAAGTTGTCAGCAAATGATATCGGTTACATCAGTGCCCATGGAACGGCTACGGATAAAGGCGATATTGCGGAAAGTCAGGCCACAGCAGCCGTTTTTGGAAATAAAACCCCAGTTAGCACACTTAAAAGTTTTACTGGTCATACTCTAGGAGCATGTGGAGCGCTCGAAGCTTGGACATCGATAGAGATGATGAATAATAATTGGTTTCATGCAACAGCAAATTTGGAAAATATCGACCCAGACTGTGGTGATCTTGATTATATTACGCATGAAGGAAAATTGATCGAAACAGAGTATGTAATGAGTAATAACTTTGCATTTGGAGGAATAAATTCCTCTTTAATCTTTAAGCGATGGTCTTAAAGTAAATTTCACTATCCGATACTAAAAAGGAATACGTAATGAATAACAGTAAATTTTTAACATTATTTCTCACAGTTATTATGGCTATGCCTTTGGTGGCTTTTTCAGCTGACGATGAGAGGATAGATAGTTATATAGAATTATTGGCAAAATCCGGTATGGAAAAGCAAAAGCAAAAGATGGTTGAAAGCCTTCAACGTTCTGGCTTATCAGATCCTCGTTTATTTGATCAGATAGAGAATCATCTGTTAGAAAGTATAGAACTTAGCTCAAGCCAAATAGGCTCAAAAAGAAAATTAATAACGCATATGCTTTTGTCTCTTGGATACAGTGGTAATGAAAAATACCGTCCTACACTGACCCTATACACTAGTAATGATACTGTTAACGGAAGGTTTCGCAGGTATGCGAATAAAGGGTTAAAGTTAATGACGCGTTTCAGGCATTGGCATAAATTAATAGCTACTAGTGAGATCGGTGTTGAAGGTAAGAGTATTGAAATTGCTACATACATGAAAATGCTAAACACCGATGATGTCTACGTTCAACGTTGGGCTGCAAGGGCTATCTTTGAAGATAGTCTAAAAGATCCTGATCTATTAGCTCTTGCGGCAGAAAAATTAGAAGAGGTCTATCTAGAAAATTATCTGGATGGACCTGCTCAAGATACGGCTGCGTGGTTTTGCAAAGCAATTGGCCTCAATGGAGGTTCAGAATATAATGATTTGTTGAGAAGGGTTGCAAAGGATAGCCCGCATAAAAAGTTAAAAAGGTATGCTTCTAAATATGTGAAGCAGATCTAAGAAAAGTATTATGGCGTGACTCTCAAGTCACGTTTTAGTCTCCATAAAATGGCTTGAAACTTGTGCGCTTTTCAAGGAATAGATACTAATCAGAATCTAGTTTTATCTCATAACTTATGAGATTTCAATGAATAGTCTATTCAACCCTAAAAAGTGCGAGAGTTTCAAAAGCATCATTATGATTCTACTTTTCAGAACGATTTCAAGTTTAAAGGCGATGACTTTGTCTAAATGTAATTCAGTAATAGAACCAAACGATGGGCTAATTTTGGTAATGAATCCATACTAACTTTAGAAAGGTACAATTTTTTAAAACGGGATTATTTTTGAATAATAGTAAAAATTTTAAGAATGACATTTGGAGAAATAAGTTACAGTCATAGTGAATAGGTAATTATTGCGTGGCATTTTTAAAACTGTATAATTGCCTCGCTTGGAGAGATGGCAGAGCGGTTGAATGCACTGGTCTTGTTCTAAATATATAATCGAGCCTTTATGTGGAAATGCATAAAGTGTAAGCAGTCAAATTCAGGGAAGCCTTAACAGTTAAGTTGATGGTAATCCTGAGCCAAGCTAACAAAAGTTAGAAGGTGCAGAGACTTGACGGCTGCTACCTAAATCGCATACGCGACATGGTAAAGAGAAAGTCCAGACCACAAACATATTATGTATGGCAGCGAAAGCTGTAGATGGTAAGGAAAACCAGCAAGGGTGAATAGCCCTTCCAGGGTTCGAATCCCTGTCTCTCCGCCAATATTATCAGGCCCCGATTCGGGGCTTTTTGGTTTTTGGGCATATAAATTGCCTTTAATTCTGAATGGTTAGGAATAATTGTTAATTATGAAAAGTAAGGTTTTAATTCTACCAGGTGATGGAATTGGTCCTGAAATTGTCGACGAGGCTGTTAAAGTTCTCAACGTTTTATCTTCAGATTTTGGACTTGAAGTTGATCTTGAGTATGGGTTGATTGGTGGAGCAGCAATTGATGAGACTGGAAACCCTTTACCAGAAAGTTCTTTGCAACAAGCTCAAGCAGCAGATGCTGTTCTATTAGGTGCAGTAGGTGGGCCGAAGTGGGAAGCTCTGGATATTGCAATTAGACCTGAAAAAGGGTTGTTGAAAATTCGATCAGAACTGGAATTGTTTGCAAACTTACGACCAGCTTTAACCGCACCACAATTGGTCGAAGCATCTGCATTGCGATCAGAAGTGGTTTCCGGTTTAGATATTATGATTGTCAGAGAGTTAACGGGTGGTATATATTTTGGTCATCCACGCGGAGTCCGCGAGTTGAAAAATGGTGAAAAACAAGGGTTTAATACACTTATTTATAGTGAATCCGAGATTGAAAGAATAGGTCGTGTGGCATTTGAGGCTGCAATGAAAAGGGATCGTCGAGTCTGTTCTATTGATAAGGCTAATGTATTAGAGTCTACAGAACTATGGCGTGAGGTCATGATCGGACTGGCTAAAGAGTATCCAGAGGTTGAGTTGACTCATATGTATGTCGATAATGCGGCAATGCAGTTAGTACGCGCTCCAAAACAATTCGATGTTATGGTGACTACAAATATGTTTGGTGACATACTGTCTGATCTGGCATCTATGTTGACAGGCTCGATTGGAATGTTGCCTTCAGCTTCATTAGATAAAAATGCTAAGGGAATGTATGAGCCCATTCATGGTTCTGCGCCTGATATTGCCGGACAGAATATTGCTAATCCATTGGCAACCATATTATCCGTTTCTATGATGCTTAGATATTCACTTGCTGAAGCGGAACAAGCTGACAGGGTAGAAAAAGCAGTAGACAACGTATTGACGGCTAACTATCGAACACCGGACATCTTTTCTGAAGGTATGAAGAAAGTTGGAACGGCAGAAATGGGAGATGCGGTTGTTACCGTGTTAAAAAGGTTAAGTTAAAATGAGCGATCGTAAATTCAATGTTGCAATCGTCGGGGCTACCGGTGCTGTCGGAGAAGTAATGCTGGAAATTCTTGAACAAAGAGATTTTCCGGTTGATAAGTTGTTTCTACTAGCGAGTAATCGCTCAGCCGGATCAAAATTAATGTTTCGCAGTAAGCAGATTACTGTGCAAAATTTGGAAGAGTTTGATTTTGCTGGTGTTGATATTGGTTTATTTTCTCCAGGTGCATCTGTCTCTAAAATCTACGCTCCAAGGGCTGTCGAAGCTGGTTGTGTGGTTATAGATAATACATCACAGTTTCGTTACGACGATGATATACCTCTCGTTGTGTCTGAAGTGAATCCTAATGCAATTGCAGACTATAAAAATCGTGGGATTATTGCGAATCCAAATTGTTCGACTATTCAGATGTTGGTTGCGTTAAAACCGATTTATGATGCTGTCGGTATTGAACGATTAAATGTTTGTACTTATCAAGCAGTTTCAGGCACGGGTAAAGACGCAATCGAAGAACTTGCTAAGCAAACGGCTGATTTGTTGAATGCTAAAGAAGTTAAAACTAATGTTTATCCTAAACAGATTGCATTTAATGTATTGCCACATATAGATGTTTTTTATGAAAATGGTTATACCAAAGAAGAAATGAAAATGGTTTGGGAAACTAGAAAAATCATGGAGGATGACAGTATTGAGGTTAATCCAACAGCCGTTCGTGTTCCCGTTTTCTATGGTCATTCTGAAGCGGTTCATCTTGAAACAAAAGACAAGATCACAACTGAACAAGCAAGAAAGATCTTGTCAAATGCACCAGGTATAACGGTAATGGATGAGCATGAAGATGGTGGATATCCAACAGCAGTAACCGAAGCTTCAGGAACGGATCCAGTTTTCGTTGGTAGAATACGAGAAGATATATCACATCCTCGAGGACTAAATTTGTGGGTTGTGTCTGATAATGTTCGAAAAGGGGCAGCGTTAAATAGTGTTGAGATCGCTGAAATTTTAGTTAAAAAACATCTATAACTCTTGTGTTATGTTAGTATCTATTTGGGACATAACAAGAGTTTAAGGGAATCTTATGATCAGAATGATCAAGGTTATGGGAGAAAAAAAGTGGCAAGAGTATTTTTCAATCGTTCTGTAAGAAAAGGACAACTTAAATCAACTGTGGATGTTTTACCGGCCATTTTAAGGAAGGGAATCTTAACCACATTTTTATTCTTGCCTATTTTGGCAAATGCACTTGGTCTTGGAACTTTAACGACAGAGTCTTCTTTAAACGAACCCTTTGAAGGCAGGATACAGCTTTTAAGTACAACTTCAGAAGAGTTACAGACAATATCAGTAAACCTGGCAAGTGTAGAGCATTTCAAAAATGCGGGTATAGAAAGACCTTTTCTGCTTTTGGCACTTAAGTTTGAAATTGTAGAAGATCAGGCTGCTAGCTATCTTCGGATTTCTAGCGAAGAGGCGATAAAAGAGCCATTTCTTAATTTCCTGCTCGAAGTAAATTGGGCGAAAGGAAGATTAATTCGCGAATATACGGCTTTACTTGATCCCCCCATTTTTAATACAGACACACGCGTTGTTGATACTACAGATACTGCGGTATCGACACCTGTACAGGGTCGGCGACAAAATATCAAAATAGAGCAACGCTCTGATAATACGGTTACTAGCCAAGTTGTACCCAGAAATGGATCAGCCAGAACTGCGCCGTCGTCAGATCGTACTTTAGATGATGAGTCGCTTGTATATCAAGAACAATTTAAGCAACAACAATCTCAAAACGTGTCAAGATCTCAATTTGAGTCATCGCTTATTAGAGGGTCCGAGTACACGACGAGGAAAGGCGATACATTGTGGGATATAGCACGAAAAGGAAGATCTGATCGTTCTGTTAGTATCCAGCAGATGATGTTGTCCATGCTAAATTCAAACCCGGATGCTTTCGTTGACGATAATATTAACCGGTTAAAAACGGGCAAGGTACTCAGGTTGCCTGATCAGGCTGAAATTAACCAAATTAGTAAAAGTGAAGCGATTGCTCTGGTCAAGCAACATAATTCTCTTTGGGATGATTATAGACAAGGCTTGGCTTCTTCAGCAGCTATTCGTCCTACTGGAGCTGTTACGTCAACTGGTACTGTTGTAGAAGATCAGGGAATGGCGGAAGAAGAATCCATTACAGAGCCTGAACTGCGGCTTGTTGGAACCCCAGATGGAAGTGTAGCATCTGCCGAAGGTACTTCCGGTATAAGTGACGAAAATTTAAAAATCACACAAACACTTGAAGATGAAATTGCGCTAGCGAATGAACAGTTAAAGAGTGGTGAGAGTGAAAACTTCGAGTTGAAAGATCGACTTCAAGAGTCTGAAGAAATTGTTGAATTACTAAAACAACAAGTTGAATTGAAGAGTCAGGAACTTGCAGCAATTCAGAAAAAACTGAGAGAGACTAATCAATCAGAAGCTATGGCAGAAGATGAATCCATGCTTGAAGATGAATCGATGCTTGAAGATGAATCTATGCTTGAAGATGAATCCATGCTTGAAGATGAATCGATGCTTGAAGATGAATCCATGCTTGAAGATGAATCCATGCTTGAAGATGAACCGATGCTTGAAGATGAATCCATGCTTGAAGATGAATCCATGCTCGAAGATGAATCCATGCTCGAAGATGAATCCATGCTCGAAGATGAATCCATGCTCGAAGATGAATCGATGCTCGAAGATGAATCGATGCTCGAAGATGAATCGATGCTCGAAGATGAATCGATGCTTGAAGATGAATCGATGCTCGAAGATGAATCGATGCTCGAAGATAGCTCTGAGGAAAGCATTGATGATATTTTAGCCCAGCTTGAAGAAGAAGATGAGTTTGAGGTGAATTCAGAAGAAGGCACTGTCTATTCAGAAAACCAAGCAGAGGCGGCAGCTGATGAAGATACAACAGAGTATGGAGAATATGACGAGCCAGTAGAAGATCTGACGGGCATGGAAGATGAAACAGAATTTTTTAGAGAAGAAAGTAACACTGATGACATGAGGGAAGAATCTTCTTCTTTAACGGAAAAACCGGATCAGAAAATGATGATTGAAGATGAAGTTCCTAATTCTTCATCTGGGCTGTTTGAGAGTTTTATACCGACAAGTGTTTTGGAAATGATACCTGGTGGTGCTATAACTATCCTTGGAATTTTAGTAGCTATTGTGGCGTTTTTGTTGTTTGGTATATTCAAAATATTTGGTGGTAAATCAAAAGAAAAAGCTGAAATTCTGGATTTTTCAGATCCAGGGTTTATCGGTGAAGAAGATCAGTTTGAAACAGTAGTGAATAATTTTGAGGAAGTTGATGAGGAAAGTGTTGAAGTCCCTCTAGCAAATGAGAACGAATTTACAGGTGGTACTTCGAGTGAAATTGATGATGTTGAGTTAGAAGCAGAAATAGATTTTGGTGCTAATGATGATGAATTATTCCTTGAAGGGGATTTTGATCCTAACCTCGAACCCGAATCCGAACTCGAACCCGAACCCGAAAGGATGGAAGTTGCTCAAAGAGAAGTCGAGCCTGATTTAGAAGGAATTCCAGAACAGGACGACGATGAGATCATGACAGATGGTCTGGTCGATCTTAACGACACATTACAACAGATGAAACCTCTCTTGGAGCAAACTGAAGGAGGTGGTTTTGAAGAAGATCCTTTAGAAGAGGTTAATCTATCATTAGCTTATGAACAATTCGATAAAGCTGAAAAATTGGTAAAAAAAGCAATAGAAGAGCACCCAGAACAAGATGGTTATAAGTTGCGACTGCTTGAAGTTCACTACGCCGCAAATGACATGAACTCATATGAGGGTGCTGCAAAATCACTCCACAAGGTTACTAGCGGTGAAGGTCATTTATGGGATAGCGCTGTTGCAATGTGGACAGAGATGTCACCTGACAGAGAACTGTTTGCTCCCATTGTAGAGCCAGAAAGTCCTGTTGAGGAAGTAGGAGAGTTTAGTACTGCAATGCCACCTGGCGAAGAAAATACTGTTCTTGATATTGCATCGGGAACGGATGAGATACGACCGTTAGATCTTGCTTCGGATGAGTTAAATACTGAAGACGAAAAGTTAGGTGATATAGCAACTTCTGAAACGATAGATTTTTCTATAGAGGATATTGAAACTGTTAAAGTTGAGGATGATGACTTTCTAAACGTAGCGGAATCAGACGAAATAGGTGTTGCAGGGGTAGACGAAGAGATTGAGGGTATTAGTGAAATGGAAAGCACTTTAAGGGAGCTAGACATACCTGTTGATCTTGAAAGTAGTGACCCATTAGAAGGGCTAGATGATGAACTTAATATTGATATGCTAGATATTACAGCCGTAGGTAATGATACGACGGATCTAAGCTTAACTATTGAAGGTGAACCTACAGGTCTTGATACGAATGATTCTGATGCAGAAGAATTATTTGAACTGACTAATGAACTGAAAATAGAAGATGAAGAGGTTCTTTTCTCAACAGCGACTGACGACACAGAATTTAATGCTGATGATGCAAAAATTACTGAGGGTAAAACAGTTCCAGCTTTGAATGCTGATCCTGAATTAAGTCAAGTGCAAGATATTACAACCTCGGAGGAAACCTTAACAGAAGGTGGGGATGAATTGGAATCTCTGGCAAAATCTTTGGAAGATACAATTTCAGGTTTGGATGCAAATGATTTAGATGAACTTTCATTTGAATTCGATCCAGAAGGAACGCTTGAGAGCACATTGGGAACTATATCGGATGAAACAGTTCCAGCTTTGAATGCTGATCCTGAATTAAGTCAAGTGCAAGATACTACAACCTTGGAAGAAACCTTAGCAGAAGGTGGGGATGAACTGGAATCTTTGGCAAAATCTTTGGAAGACACAATTTCAGGTTTGGATTCAAATGATCTAAATGAACTTTCATTTGAATTCGATCCAGAAGGAACGCTTGAGAGCACATTGGGAACTATATCGGATGAAACAGTTCCAGCTTTAAATACTGATCCTGAATTAAGCCAAGTGCAAGATACTACAATCTCGGAAGAAGCTTTGACAGAAGGTGAGGATGAATATGAGTCTCTGGCAAAATCTTTGGAAGATACAATTTCAGGTTTGAATGCAAATGATTTAGATGAACTTTCATTTGAGTACGATCCAGAAGGAACGATTGAGAGTACGTTAGCAAGCACATTGGGAACTACATCAGATTTAGACTTTGATAATGATAATGATGGCGATGAAATTGATACGAAATTAAACCTTGCTAAAGCATATATAGAGCTGGGAGATGCAGGTGGAGCAAAAGATATACTCCATGAGGTAACACTTGATGGTAATCAAGAACAAATTAAAGATGCGCAAACTTTATTAAACCAGATAGGTTAATTACTATTCGAAATGATAGAACAATAGAACTCTACTAGATCATTGCGTCATTCAGTTACACGGATTATTAGTTTTCTAATACTCGCTATTTTTTTAGCTCAAGGGAACACATGGATAGTAATATTTTCAAGTGTTTTGTTGCTAGCCCTCTTCTTAAATACATCTTTTCAAGATTTTTCTAAGATTATCCAGTCAGTTTTTAGAATGAAGTGGTTCTTTTTATCCATTTTTCTCGTATACCTTTTTATTGATCCAACAAGTGCGGAGTTAACAATCAGATTTTATGAAGGCTTAAAAAGAGTTTTGATCCTTGTCGTTTTGATGATGTTGGTAAATTGGCTTCTAGCAATAACACCGCGAGAAGAAATTATTTCAGGGTTAATCTATTTATTATCCCCATTGAGATTAACTGGCTTACCAACAGAAAAAATTGCATTGAGAATAGAACTTATATTCAGGTATATAGATGATTCCTCTACCCTTGTGAGAGACAGAAAACAGCAGATAAATTCGGAATCTAAAAGTCTGTTTGAAGTAGGTCATTTTGTTTCAAAGACTTTCTACGAAATTATCGAACAAGCTGATAGTAGAACATTAAATAAAGTTGAAATTAACCTTGTTTCAAAGATATCTTTGGAACAGTGGGCTCTACCTTTTCTACTCTTTATTGTTTTGTTTTTGATTCAAACTTTTACATGAAATTGGCTTTAGGTATTGAATATGATGGTTCCAACTACCATGGTTGGCAAACGCAATCAGATGTTGAAACTGTTCAGGATTGTTTAGAAAAGGCATTGGGGAAAATTGCCGATCATACTGTACGAGTTCATTGTGCAGGAAGAACGGACACAAGGGTACACGGCTTAGGTCAAGTGGTACATTTTGAGACATATGCAAATCGTGATATTAGCTCCTGGTTATTTGGTACTAATGCGAATTTACCAGATGATGTCAGTGTTCAATGGGTAAAAGAAGTTGATGAAGAATTCCACGCTCGTTTTTCTGCGGAACGTAGAATTTATCAATACTTTATTTTTAATCAGCCAGCACGATCGGCACTTCTGAATAATAAAGTTGTATGGGAACCTAGATCGCTTTCATTAGAGCACATGCAAAAGGCTGCAGCATTTTTGGTTGGAACACATGACTTTTCTGCTTATCGTTCTCTTACATGCCAGGCTAACACTCCTGTACGTACAATTCACAACCTCACCGTTAAAAGAAAGGCAGCATTAATTAAGATTGAAATTGATGCTAATGCTTTTTTACATCATATGGTGCGGAATATTTCTGGTGTTCTGATGACGGTTGGAATGGGGCGTGCCGATCCTGATTGGGCTAGAGAAGTACTACAAGGACGAGATAGAACCTTAGGTGGGATCACAGCCCCACCTGAAGGTTTGTATCTTTTGAAAGTAATATATCCAAGTCATTTTAACCTTCCTTCATCAGGTGTAGAAGTTTAGACCCAATCTGACACATCACTAAATCAAGCGGAGCGTAGCGACGCTTGATTTAGTGAGAGTTACCCGCTTTGATGTAACTGCAACGTAAACATCAAAACACAAAGAGGTAACTCTCATGATTCATACTAATGACAAAGTTATAAAACATAAAGTTGGTCTACTCAATCTCGCTGAAGAACTCGGCAATGTCTCAAAAGCCTGCAAGATGATGGGTTTGTCCAGAGATACATTTTATCGCTACAAAGAAGCGGCTGATGAAGGCGGTGTAGAAGCCTTGTTTGATCGTAATCGGCGTACCCCAAATCTTAAAAACAGAATCGACCCGGCTATTGAAACCGTTGTGCTCGAGTATGCACTGGAAGAGCCCGCACATGGTCAAACGCGCACCAGTAACGAGCTGCGCAAACGGGGAACATTTGTCTCACCCAGTGGCGTTCGTTGTATCTGGCTTCGTCATGGTCTTGCTTGCTTTAAAGATCGCCTGAAGGCATTGTCTGATAAGGTAGCTGGTGAAGGCTTGATCCTCACTGAGTCTCAAGTCGCGGCGATGGAACGCAAGAAAGACGACGATGAGGCTTGTGGCGAGATAGAGACGGCACACCCTGGTTATCTTGGCTCGCAAGATACTTACTATGTCGGTACTTTCAAAGGCATTGGTCGGGTTTATCAACAAACGTTTGTTGATACTTACAGCAAGGTCGCTCACGCGAAACTGTACCCGACTAAAACACCGATTACGGCAGCTGACATGCTCAATGACCGCGTCCTCCCATTCTACGAAGAACAACGTTTGCCTATGTTGCGCATTTTGACAGATAGAGGGACGGAGTATTGTGGGCGAGCTGACCAGCATGATTATCAGCTTTATATGGCGTTGAACAATATCGAACACACCAAAACCAAGGTCAAATCACCTCAGACGAATGGTATTTGTGAGCGATTCCATAAGACGATCCTCAATGAGTTTTATCAAGTCGCTTTGCGTAAGAAAATTTACCAATCGATTGATGAACTGCAACTCGACCTTGACGAATGGTTGCTCAAATACAATACTCAACGAACTCACCAAGGCAAAATGTGCTGCGGGAGGACGCCGATGGAAACACTCATCGACGGACAAGCTATCTGGAAGGAAAAGTTTGTGAATTAAACTTAACCTGACAGTCGGTTACTGATAATTGGGTAACTGTCAGATCAAATCTGAATTTCTACACATCAGGCGTAATTTGTCCGGTTTTTTTTAACTAATTTCCCGCTTTAACGCTCTACATGTAGCTTTGTATTGTTGTTTCAATTCTGAAAATTTTTGCTCAATTGAGTTTAGATGATTATTTTCACCAAATAATTCCATCTCTTTACACAAGTTAGCTAGGTCTTCAGCACCAAGGTTAGCACTGCTGGATTTTAAACTGTGTGCAGAACTACGGATTTTTTTAGCATCTTTTTTATTAACAGCCTGTTCTATTTCATTAACGATTTTTTCTGAGTTTTTAAAATATAAATCGATTATTTTATTCAGAATTTTAGGTGCGCCTTCACGTTGCAGTGCTTTAATATTATTGAGCGTATTTTTATTTAAACACGTTGTGATATTTTGTTGATGGTTTGTATTGATTGCAGTTGTTGTTTCTTTTTCGTCTTCTGGCTCCGGGATGAAAAGATCGAGATTGGGCATTTCTTTAATTTCTGGTTCTGGCTGAGTTAATTCTAAAACATCTGTTTCCGAAATTAACCCACGTTCAGGTATTGGAGTTGCAGATTGTTTTTTTATTTCTTTAGTAATAGTTTCTTTTACTTGTGTATCTGTTGAATTAGGCGCAAAAGTTAAACTATCTTGTTTTAACCATTTTCGCATTTTTTCTATAAGTTGATTTTTGCTAAATGGCTTAGCGAGGTAATCATTCATTCCGACCTCAAAACATGCTTTTTGATCACCGTCCATTGCATTTGCAGTTAATGCGATAATGGGTAAATCTTTTTTATCAACCATAGCCTCTCTAATAAATTTTGTCGTCATGTAACCATCCAATTCTGGCATCTGACAATCCATTAGAATTAAGTCAAAAGACGACTGCTCTTCGCTAAGTGCGGTAATTACTTGTTTGCCGTTATTAACGACGACAACATTACATCCACATTCTTGTAGGACGAGTTCGACGAGTTCTTGATTAACAGGGTTATCTTCTGCAACCAGGACATTTACATCAAATATCGCCTTTGGTGAGTTGGGGGAGGTTTCGTTCTTTTGAGTCGAAATCTTTTTTCGATTTGGAATGCTTAATGTAGCAAGCAAGGCGTTGTGCAGATCAGATTGTCTGATTGGCTTCGTTAAATAAGATTTTATTCCGATAGACGTCCAGACCATTGTTTCTTCAAGATCACTTATTGAATTCATAAGAACCAAAGGTGTGTTGACAAGGATCTTGTTACTTCTCATGACTTTGGCCAGATTGGCCCCGCTAATGTCAGGCATATCATGATCTAACAATGCTAAAGAAAAAGGTTTCGCATTTTTTTGTGCAGACTCCAGTAACGCAACGGCATTTTTTGCGCTGTCTGATATAACGACTTCCATTCCCCATACTTTTAATTGCTCTGCAATATTTTTGGCGTTCGATTTATTGTGATCAAGGATAAGAACTTTGACTCCAGCTAAAGTTGTATTGTCAGATAATTGTGATTTATCTCTATCACTTTCTTTCTTTTCTAATAAAGCTGTGAACCAAAATGTAGATCCTACTCCCAGAATACTATCAACACCAATATCTCCACCCATCAGATTGCAGTAGTGTTTGCATATGGTTAGCCCCAGGCCTGTTCCTTTGGACGCGTGCTTATTTGTTGATTGAGATTGCGAGAAAGATCCAAAAATTGATTTTTGATCTTGCTCAGGAATTCCAGGACCAGTGTCTGTTACTTCAAACCGCGGCAAGCCATCTTTTTGATCGAGACTTACGCTAATAATAATTTCACCCTTGTCAGTAAATTTGATCGCATTACCTATTAAGTTGCTCAGGATTTGTATTAATCTTTGCTTATCACATAGGAACAGAGCATGGTCATTTACGGGATAAATACAAATCAGATCCAAGCCTTTGCTACTCGCGGGTTCGGAGAAAGTACTTGCTACTTCTTCCATTAGTAAGCGGAGGTCTTGAAATTCGGTATTTAATTCGAGTTTTCCTGCCTCAATTTTGGACAAGTTTAGGATATTATTGATTAAATCTAGTAAATTCTTACCGGACTGGTGAATAAGGTTGGTCAAATGTGATTGTTTAGTACTCAGCTTCGTATTTTGTAAGAGCTCAGTCATGCCCAATATACCCGTCATAGGGGTTCTAATATCATGACTCATACTTGCCAGAAATTCTGATTTAGCCTCAACTTTGTGTAAGGCTTCATCATGAGCTTTCTTGAGTGTTTCTAGTATCTTCTCTTGTTTGATACTTAGAGCAAGTAAGTTATTGAGATCTTTTTTTGTTTGTAGCTCGTTTAATACTTCTTCATGAATAACACTTTGAACTCCAATATACCCGGAAATAGTTTCAGATGGCTCTTTGATCGGATCGATTGTGGTTCTAATCCAGATGAGCTTAGATTTTAGCTCAATAGCTAATGGAGAGGTTATTTGATGGCGGATACTCCAGTGAGATCCTTGTTTTAGTGCCTGGAGTAATTTTATGGCTATGTTTTTTGAATGAGGGATTTCACTCATGGAGCGGCCAATAACGCACTCTTCCGTCCAACCATTCAGTTTCAGAAATTTTTGATTTGCGTATTCTATTCGACCTTTTGGATCAGTAATGAAGACAGCATTACTGCTATATTCGATAGCAGAATATATTTTAGCAGATTGAGGTGTAAGCGTTTTAAGCGTTTTAAGCGTTTCTGACGTCGATTGTTCGGCGCTATTATCCATAATTTTCTATTAACTAATTAACCGATGGAATTTAGTGATAGTTATGTCGGCAGTTTTGATAGAAACTTTAGAGGTGCAACAAGATCTGATCAGATTAGAATGACTGTGTAATCAAGCTCTTGAGTAGGTTATAGAATAAAGAATTTTATTTTGACATGAGGTTATTTTGATCGGTTCAATGCTCGTTTTTTCCAACGGCGTACCAGGTGTAAGCGCCAAAGAAGTCGAATTAATAAATTTCCTATAGCTGCGGAAAATACGCCTAGTACAAAACAGCCAGTTAATAGCGGTTTCCAAATATGAACCAAGGTTTCAGAAAGCCAATGGAAAGATAGCTCGAAGTGCAATACTTCAGCAGGAATATCAAGTATCACAGCACCGACTTTATAGGCAAGGAGAAACATTGGGCCCATTGTGATTGGGTTTGTCAGAAAAACGGCTGTAACGGTCAGAGGTAGGTTAATATGCGCCAATATTGCGCAAAGTGCAGCCAGAATTACTTGCCCTGGTATAGGAACAAACGCGAGGAAAAAACCTACGGCAATAGCATTCGCGGCAGAACGGCGATTTAAGTGCCAAAGGTTTGGATCGTGCAACCACTCTCCCAGAATTTTTAAAGACTGATGGTTATGAAAATGTTGTCGTTGAGGGACGTAGCGTTTGTATAATTTTCTCGGATCCATGTAGAAAAAGAACTGCTTACTATTAATGCGGTATGTTGCAGTATACCGCAGCACAACTAAAATAGCCCGATGAGATTGGATATTGTGCGTTAGTTATGAAAAGGATCATCATTGCAATTTTTGTTGGGGTGCTCACCCTTTATGTATCACCAAAAATTCCTAACTTACCGAGTTCACTAGCGCTTCTTTTAGTCATTCTATTTTTGATTTCTGCAATCCTATTTCAACGATTTCAAATATTTTTTTACTTTCTTTGTGGATTCTTTTGGGCTTTGTACCGTGCAAATATAGTACTGGAACAAACATTACCTGAAATGCTTGAAGGACAAGATCTAGTTATAGAAGGAACGATCAGTGATCTACCAAAACGTTCTTTTAGACGACAACAATTCATCTTTGAGGTCAAAACTATTGATCAAATTAAAACGGACATTCAATACAATTACAGGTTTAGGTTAAGCTGGTATGAGCCGTATAAACCAGTATTAGCATCAGTTCTAAAAACGGGTCAAAAATGGCGTCTGACGGTTAGAGTAAAACGACCGAATGGGTTTATGAATCCAGGTGGTCGTGACTATGAAGCTACACTATTTCAAAAGGGTATTAATGCCACTGGTTATATAAAAAGTGGTGAATATTTAGGTTTGCAGTCATCTAATTTTAGGCAAAAAATACACCAGTGGCGTAGCTTGATTCATGCTGAGGTGAAGACTTCTTTTCCAAACTTAAATAGTATCATTCCAGCGTTAGGTCTTGGGATCAGGGATGATCTAAGTCAAACTGATTGGGACATACTAAAAGCAACGGGTACGACTCATCTGGTTGCTATATCAGGCTTACATATTGGCTTGATATCAGCATTCGGCTTTTTTATAGGTCGGTGGCTATGGTCTCTACCTGTCTATACCTTACATCTGGTTCCGGCTACCAAGCTAGCGGCATTTTTCGCAATTGTGACGGCTTTTATCTACGCTGGATTAGCTGGTTTTACTATTCCTACGCAACGAGCACTGATCATGATAGTCACATTTATGATCTGTCTATTGTTAAACTGGCAAGCGTCAAGATTTGACATGCTGGCACTTTCCTTACTCGGCGTATTGGTTCTATCTCCGTCATCGGTATTGTCTGTCGGATTCTGGTTATCATTTGCAGCGGTAGGAATTATTTTTTATGTCATGGCCGGAAGAACTATGGCACATGGGTTGTGGCATTCCACACTCAAGATCCACTTTATTATAGCGCTGGGCTTATCACCTTTATTATTGTTGTTCTTTGGTCAAAATCCTTTATTAGGACCCTTGGCGAATATTATTGCAGTGCCTTTTTTTGGATTATTGATTACTCCATTAGTTTTATTCGGTATTTTGTTATTGAGTGTAACCAGGCCACTAGGTGAAGGCTTGATTAAACTTGCCGATTATTTAATTGGACAGTTTTGGCCTTTTTTAGAATGGATAGCTACACTGCCACATAACCTTTTTCACGAGACGATTTCATCAACTCCTATTTTGATCAGCAGCTTGCTTGGAGTTGCTATCTTACTACTGCCGAGAGGGTTTCCTGCACGATGGTTAGGTTTGATTTTTATTGCACCTATTTTTTTCAGCGATCAAAATGCACCAGATCAGGGTGAATTTGATCTTACCTTATTAGATGTAGGACAGGGTTTATCCTCGGTGATCCAGACCCAAAACCATGTCCTGGTTTATGATACAGGTGCTAAATTTAGTGATAACTTTGATGCGGGAAAAGCAGTTGTCATTCCCTATTTAAAATCGATCAAAGCTAAAAAGTTGGATAAGGTGATAGTAAGTCATGGAGACAATGATCATATCGGTGGGTTTCAAAGTATATATAAAGCAATAACAATCGATGAAATATTAACCAGCGTTCCCAACAAATTAGAAGGGAAAAATGTTCAGTTATGTCATTCAGAGCAAAAGTGGGAATGGGACGGAGTTGAATTTACAATTCTTCATCCGCACAAATCTATATCTTTAACTAAATCTAAACGATTAAAAAGTAATAATAGATCTTGTGTCTTAAGAGTGGACAACGGATATCAGTCCATTCTAATTCCAGGTGATATAGAAGCGGTTATAGAAACCCGGTTACTTAAGAATAATATAACTGAGAATAATTTTGGCGTATTGGATGTCGATATTTTAATCGCACCTCATCATGGCAGCAAAACATCTTCGACAAAGGCCTTTATATTAGCCACTTCTCCAGAATATGTTTTGTTCTCCACTGGATATCGAAATCGTTATAAGCATCCCCATGAAGATGTAATGAAAACCTATCTAGAACAACAGGTTAACATCATAAATACAGCAATGACTGGAGCAATTCGTTTTCGTATTGGTAAAACCTTGTCGAAACCTGATCGATTCCGGCAAGATCAGGGTCATTTTTGGAATCGTAATCATGTAGAATACTGACATCTATACCCAAGATGCTTGAAAATGCAGGGTTTAGAGTGCGTCTGTTTTTATTCAGAGCAAGGCGCGACGATGCTCTGGATGAAAACAGACGTGCCGTAAACCGGTATTTTCAGGTATTTTGGATATATTATTCGGCATAAATATTACAGGGGATTAACGTGTTTGATTTTGTAAAAGCAGGCGGCTTTCTAATGTTGCCCATTTTGATCTGCTCGGTGATCGCATTTGCGATTACCGTTGAACGTTTTCTGGCTCTACAGGTAAAAAAGATCATTCCCGAAAATCTGGTTGCTCAAGTATGGCAATGGGCCAAATCAGGCCAGATTGATCCAAGACGAATTCATGGCCTCCGGACAGGATCAGCTTTGGGACGGATCTTGTCGGCGGGACTGACAAATATGAAGTCTGATCGTGAAGTGATGAAAGAAAGTATCGAGGAAGTAGGGCGACACGTCGTTCATGATTTAGAAAGGTATTTAAATACTCTGGGTACGATAGCTGCAATCACGCCATTATTGGGTCTACTTGGAACAGTTTTTGGGATGATCGAAGTTTTTTCGGCCATCACCAGCAAAGGTGTTGGTGATGCAACTGTACTGGCTGGAGGGATTTCTAAAGCGCTGATTACCACCGCAGCGGGTCTTTCCGTCGCGATCCCTTCATTAATCTTTTACCGCTATTTTAAGGGTAAAGTCGATGAACTGGTTGTAGCGATGGAACAAGAGGTGCTGAAGTTGATTGAGGTAATGTATGTTGAACGAGAAACGAATAAACAAAGAAAAGTAACTGAAAGAAAAGTATCGGGCGGGTCACCACAAACGCCAGAAAAAGTGAAACCAGTAAACACCAGAGTGCAAAAAACCAAGCAAAATGAGAATGGCATTAACTCTGCTCCTGATTCGAATGCGAGGCGAGATCGATGAACCTTCGTCCTCGAAAAGACGATGATGTTGAACTTAACCTTACACCACTTATAGATGTGGTTTTTCTACTTTTGATCTTTTTCATGGTTTCTACAACCTTCGTTAAAGAATCAGCAATAAAGTTAGATCTGCCAGAAGCAACGACCGCAGCGGTGCCAGCAGCGAAAGAAACGATCAAGATTTCTATTGATGCAAAAGGAAATTATTTTCTTAATGAAAAACCACTGATCAATACTCAAGCTGAAACGGTAGAAAAAGCTATCAAACTAGCCGCTGGTGATAATAAGGAGCCTACAATTGTCATCAATGCGGATAAGCAAGCAACACACCAATCTGTTGTGGCAGTTTTAGATGCTGCGAGACGGCTTAAATTTCTCCGAATTACTTTTGCAACTGAGCGTAAAAAAGACAGCAAGTGATTTGGAACAAGATTTGGTATGAAAATCATCCTTTAAGCTATTTACTAGCACCAATAGCTTGGTTTTATCGGTTTATCTCTTATCTGCGAAGGGTGGCATATAGCACTGGTTTATTACACATTAATAAGCTCCCTGTACCTGTTTTTATCATCGGCAATATTGCAGTAGGTGGTACTGGGAAAACACCATTGGTTATATGGTTGATCAAATTTCTAAAGAAACAAGGCTATAACCCTGGTGTTATTAGTCGTGGATATGGAGGTCAGGCGACTCAGTGGCCTCAGCAAGTTCTAGCAGAGAGTGATCCTGAGCTAAGCGGTGATGAACCGGTTCTTATTGCACGTAATGCCGATTGTCCCGTTTATGTAGATCCTGACAGGTTTGCGGCAGGTTCGATGTTATTACGTGATCACGATTGTGACATTATCGTCTGTGATGATGGCTTGCAACATTATTCACTGCACAGGGATTTTGAGATTTGTGTTGTCGATGGAAAAAGAAGACATGGTAACCAGCGGTGTTTACCTGCTGGTCCATTACGAGAACCACTTTCGCGTCTTGAATACGTTGATATTACTGTTTGTAATGGTGCCGACATTGATGGCGAATTTCATATGGCTTTTGTACCCGTGGCAATACAACAGATAAAAACGGGCAAGATAGAGCAAATTGAAAATTTCCGATCAAAAAAAATACATGCTGTTGCGGGGATAGGCAATCCCGAACGTTTTTTTGAGATGCTTCGTAGTCAGGATCTGGATATCGTTGAACATGCGTTTCCAGATCACCACTTATATACAAAAACTGATCTTGATTTTGATGATATAAAGATTGTGATAATGACAGAAAAAGATGCCGTGAAATGTTCTAAATTTGCAGAAGATAGACACTGGTTTTTGCATATAGAGGCAAATTTGCCAGAAAACTTTGAACGACGATTACTGAATAAATTAAAACAAAACAGTTTTAGGGGTAAATCTTATGGATAAAAAATTACTGGATATACTGGTTTGTCCTGTTACAAAAGGGTCTTTGGTATACAGTAAAAAGGACAAAGAATTAATTTCGTTATCGGCAAGGCTGGCCTATCCAATCCGTGACGATATACCCGTGATGTTAGAAGATGAAGCGCGAACCTTGACGGATGATGAAGTGGAATCATACCGTAAGTAACTATGTCTTATGTGATCATTATTCCTGCGCGCTACAACTCCACCCGATTACCTGGCAAGCCTTTGCTTGATATTAATGGTAAATCGTTGATTCAGCACGTATATGAGAAAGCAATAAAAAGTAATGCTCGCGAAGTCATAATTGCTACGGATGACAGTCGAATCGAACAGGCAGCGTCAAGTTTCGGAGCACAAACCTGTATGACACAAGATGATCATCCTTCAGGCACAGATCGATTAGCAGAAGTAGTAACTACTCTTGGGTTAAAAGATGATGAAATCATTGTGAATTTGCAAGGTGATGAACCAATGATGCCAGCCAGCCTATTAGAGCAGGTTGCATCTTCTTTACAAAATGCATCGAATGCTTCGATCTCAACCCTTTGTGAGAAAATCGAATCAGTTGAAGATGTTTTTGATCCGAATATTGTTAAGGTTGTTTTTGATCAGGCTGGGTATGCGCTTTATTTTAGTCGTGCTTCAATTCCCTGGGAACGAGGGAACTTTGATCATAAATCGACCGGTATTATCGATTTTGATGTTGAGAATTGTTTTCGGCACATAGGCCTTTATGCATACCGTGCTGTTTTTCTCAAAAAATATCCTCAGCTAAAGGTTTGTCAAATTGAACAACTAGAGGCGCTGGAACAACTTCGGGCTATGTATTATGGATATCGAATACGCGTTGAGATTGCAAAAGAAGATGCAGGAATAGGTATTGATACTCAGGAGGATTTAGAAAAAGCAAGAAAGAGTTTGTAAAACTTATAATCTTATTTGTTGTTAACTAGTGAAAATAGTAAGGTAAGACCCATAATTTATGCTTCAATATGGATATAATGTATAGACAAACTGGCATTAATGTACTACTTGTGTAAAAGGAGGTTCCAGAGATATGTTAATTAACCCTGCAGATAAAAATGATTTAACCATTCGTTTTAGGCGTGCACCGCAAGGCATTATGGCCAGAGTGTTTGACTGGGTTGGTGCAATGTCTCTTTCAATCTCCGTTCTATCCCTGATTGTTTTTGGAATTTCGAGTTCATTAGAAACGGAAGGCATGAGTCTTAGAGTATGCTTAACCTGTTTAAATATCGCGATTATTGCATTTGTTGCTGCTCGATTGGTTGAGCTAGGGGATCGCGTCCTACGAATGTCTGTAGGGGATAGGTAATAACATTAGATCCAAACAACGTTAACGATAATCTAATAACCGAGGAAAAAACTTGAATCACTTATTAAGGAAAAAACAACAAAAACGGATTTTAACTGTTTGTACAGGCAATATTTGTCGTTCACCAAGTGCACAAGCTGTTTTACACCAAATGGTAGAGCAAGCTGGTCTTTCTCAAGTAATTGAGATTGATTCAGCAGGAACACAAGCGATTAATTATACGGGTGCCTCGCCCGATCCAGATGCTATTACTACCGCCGCTAGACGTCAGTATAGTTTGGCTGGTTTACAAGCCAGGCAGTTTGATTTGTCTGATTTCCATGAGTTTGACTACATTTTAGCCATGGATAAAGAGAATTATCAACGGATTTCATATTTAAAACCATTGAACTCAAGAGCAGAACTTCGTTTGTTTATGAGTTTTATACCCGCCTTGTCAAAAACCGATGTTCCTGATCCATACAGAAGGCGAATGGCCGCTTTCGAAAAAGCACTTGATCTCATTGAACTGGGTGCTGGAGCGATTGTTGAATCTTTAAAAGAGCCCCAGGGAGTTGGGATTCGGTAAGTTTTTTACCTGGCGCGGTAAGTGATCCGACCTTTACTAAGGTCATAGGGAGTAAGTTCGACGGTAACTGCATCACCCGTCAAAATTCTAATATAATGCTTACGCATTTTACCTGAAATATGTGCAGTCACAATGTGACCATTTTCAAGCTCAACTTTAAAGGTTGTGTTTGGAAGTGTGTCAACGACTGTACCTTCCATTTGAATATTTTCTTCTTTAGCCATACTTTTAAATTTTCTTTTCCTAGTTAACCATAAATATCAGCGGGTAATTCTGCACTAATTCTGAGTTTTACTCAAAGTCTTTATTTATCTTTTATTCATTTCAAATTCAGCTAGCGTGTATTTGTTAGGGGTGTTCTCAATTAGTTCGTCGTTTCTGTTGAGCCTGAAATAGTGCTAGGCAAGGCACAAGGAGGTGCGGTTTGGTCGTTCCAAATAAACGATGCGTAACACCGCCTGGTGCTATTTCAGGCTCAACCCGCAGGGCCGGGCCCATTTTCGCCTCAGCAGCGTTATCTCTCGCTGATGTAGAACAACTACACTAGGCTCGTTCTGCCTTGCTGAGACAAAAAATGAGCACCGGCAGAAATGACGAACTAATTGAGAACACCCCCTAGCGACCATTGACCATTAATAAAATGTTCTTGTGGTTGATAATCCTTTTTATAACTCATTTTTTGACATGTTTTTATCCAGTAACCCAAATACAGCCATTCCAGATTGTTCTGATGAGCATAGTCGATTTCATACAGAATCGCATAGCGCCCCAAACTACGCTGACTCAAATCGGGATTAAAAAAAGTATAAACAGCGGATAATGCATTATCTAGCTTGTCGACAACGGCAACAGCTGCAAGTTTATGATCAAGACGAAATTCAAAGAAATTTGTTTCAGACCATTCCGAACTTAAAAATTGCATATAACTTTCAGTCGTCGGATTGTCCATTCCGCCGCCAGCGTGTCTGCTTGCGAGATAGCGTTTGTATAGATCAAAATGGGTCTGATCAAACTCCGCTGGTTTAATTTCAATTATCAGATCTTGATTTTGATTCCAGGTTCGTTTTTGATTGCGTGAACGCTTGAAATGTTTGATCGGAATCCGTGTTGCTAAACAAGCACTGCAATGTTGACAGTGGGGTCGATAGATAAATTCGCCAGAACGGCGAAAACCTTGTTCAGATAACCAGGTTTGTATTGTTTTTGTCTTGGGTAAATCTGGTTCAGCAAAAACCGAGGTGGATTTTTGATCAGGCAAGTAACTGCAAGGGCTTTCAGGGCCAGCATATAAATCCATTTTCTTTGGTAATTCAGTCATAATGTTGCCATGCATCTACCGAAGCTGCTTTGACACAAATTTGATCAAGCAGCTGAGTGAATTGTTGTCTCGAAATTTGTACGGCTCCCATACTCTGAAGATGCTCACTGTCAACCTGACAATCGATCAATCTATAATTCCAGTTTTGCAATAACTCACCCAGTTTAATTAAACAGATCTTTGACGCATTGGAAACACAGCTAAACATCGATTCCCCAAAAAACACTTGACCAATTGTGACACCATAAATACCGCCCACCAATTCGTCATCCAGCCAACATTCTACAGAATGAGCAGACTGATTATGATGTAGTTTGATATAGGCCGCTTGCATTTCTGAGGTTATCCACGTGCCATTTCCATCAGCCCGAGAAGCAGCACATGCGTGTATCACCTGTTCAAAAGCACGATCATATGTAATGTTAAATTGTTGACGTTTGATTGTTTTTTTTAAACTACGGGAAAGGTGGATCTGATCAGGATATAACACGGTACGAGGATTAGGGGACCACCATAAGATAGGTTGTTCTATATCATACCAAGGGAAAATGCCATTTCGATAAGCTTCTATTAGCCTTGAGGAACTGAGATCGCCACCCGCAGCAAGAAGGCCGTCAGGATCAGTTAACGCTTCCTCAACGGGTGGAAACCCATTTTTATATTTATTTGTTCTAATCCAGAGTAGTTTTGTTTCATCCATATGAAAAAGATCGTAGCATATTGAATTATGAAACGACGGCAATTTTTAGACTATGCAGTCAACGCTGCAATATTAATAGGGTCAGGCATTAACACTGTAAAGATAATGGCCAATGAGATAAAAACCGGACTGGTACTTGAGGATGATTTTAAACATCATTTGATTGATCCGACTCATCCCGAGTCTCCTGGCAGATACCATGCGATCAAGCAAGTTTTTACTGAGCAAGATTTAATCTCTCAACTTATACGAATTGAACCTTTACGCGATATTGATCATTTACTGGAACTAAATCATACAAAAGAGCATATCCAATCGATCAAAAATACTAGTCTTGATACACACAATAATGTCAGCTTGGCCACCGGCGGTGTGCTTGCGGCGGTTGATCAGGTGTGTTTGGGGAAATTAAAAAATGCTTTCTGTGCAAGTCGCCCTCCAGGGCATCATGCTCGCAATACAGGTCGAGAAGAAGGGTTCTGTTATTACAATCACGTGGCCATTGCAGCGCGCTATGCACAACAGAAATACAAATTGAAAAAGGTATTAATCGTAGACTGGGATTACCATCATGGCGATGGTACGGAACAAAGTTTTTATACTGATCCTGATGTACTATTTTTTTCTACGCATGATTATTTTGCCTATCCAGGTACCGGTGATCCTAATAAAAAGGGTGCTGGAGCCGGGGAGGGGTTGAACATCAACGTACATCTGGAATGTGGTTCAGGTGACGCTGAATTTATACAAGCTTTTGAACAAAAATTATTACCAGTGGCAGATCAATTTAAGCCAGATTTAATCTTAATCTCGTGCGGGTTTGACAGCCGTGAAAATGATCTTCTAGGTTGTTTTAACGTTACTAATGATGGTTATAAACAATTGACAAAAATGGTCACAACAATCGCGGATAAGCATTGTCAGAGTAAATTAATTTCCGTATTGGAGGGTGGTTATAATCTCCGAGGAATAGCAGAAGCGGCGGCTGCACATGTAAAAGTGCTTATGGCTTAAAAAGACTTAACTTGTTCCGTAGACATTAAACTCAATTGTAGCTTTGAACCCAGGCAACGAGTTGCTCAAGTATTTTCTGATCTTTTTCTGACATTGTTTGTTGCGCTAATTCCTCCATACGTATTTGAAATTCATTGACGCTCAGGCTACAGCCATGTTCACCGTCGATAAGACGTTCATGACAAAATGCTTGCCAGTCCCCTTGTTCTTCTCCGTTTAATGTTTCTGGCCAGTTTCGAGCACGATAGCGGCCATAAAGTGTCTGCAAACGTTGATCAGAAAAGGGTGGTTGCCAGTCTGCTAGTTGTTCTGGGCTTGATTCCAGGATCTTGTCACAGTAGCGACGATCATTATTATTGATAAATCCCTCATAGAGTGCTGAATCTGCATCACTAGTTCCAAAGTCAGGTTTCATCAAATACAGTTCACGTAATTTGGCTGACAAGGTTTGATCAGATAATAACTTTTGTCGATTTTTTTCAACTTCTGGCCAGATTATTTCCCAACGTTCTGCCAACTCAGCAGGCAGGGTTTTTATCGGCGCAAGAGCAGGGGATTTGTTTAAATGAACTCCTTTTAGAGCGACTCGTTGCTGCTCTTCTTTCCGTTCACTATTTGGAGTAAATAAATTAACTGAGATATCTTCAGCAGACATTTGTAATAATTGATCAGGAGCATGACGACAGTCATAAACAATAATTTCATTTTTGTTAATTGGATGTTGTAGCAGTGGAACAACGGGTGAAATACACCCTTGTGTGGCAGGGAACATTCCTGAGATATGCAGCACGATTTCTTGCGTGCGTAGATTCAATAATTCAGCAACTTTATCTTTGCGTCTTAGCTCATAATAAAAATCAAACAAACGCGGTTTTAATTTTTTGATCAAACGTGCGATCTCAATAGTTGCCCGAACATCAACCAGGGCATCATGGGCACCTACTTGTTCGATTTCATTCGCCGCAGTCAGATGCTCAAGACGAAAGCTTGGGATCCCGGGTTCACGTTCAGGCCAATTAATATCTTCAGGACGTAATGCATACGTCATTCTGACAAGATCGAGTATATCCCATCGACTATTACCATTTTGCCACTCGCGCGCATAGGGATCGATAAAGTTTCGATAAAAACCAAATCGACTCACTTCGTCATCAAAACGAATACTGTTATAGCCGACACCACACGTTCCAGGCACGGAAAATTCGTCGTTGATCATTTTAAAGAAGGTCGCTTCGTTAACCCCTTTTGCTGCAGCTTCTTGTGGTGTGATCCCGGTTACTAAAGCGGCATCTGGTGAAGGTAAAAAATCATGTGTTGGTTGGTTGTACATCATAATCGGTTCACCGATCACTTCCAATTCTGTATTAGTACGAATGGCGGCGAATTGACTGGCACGATCACGACGAGGATCGATCCCCCAGGTTTCGTAGTCATGCCATAAGAATGTGGAATTAGACAAGATTATTTCCTATTGATTGGATTATTAAATATTACCGTGGAGCATATCTGATATGCATTTTTTATGGTAGTCACAATTTATCTTCATTTCTCTTTAAGAATTTACTAACTCGGCCGAAAACCTAGATGTGTATTTTTTAAAAATTCAACTGGTGAATTGTGAGATTTAACATCCTTGATTTAATTAGATTTATCGCGGCACTTTGTGTTGTGTTATATCACTATACTGCAGGTGAATTTTATACCTCCTATGGTTTCCTCACCGAAGTTACCAAGTTTGGTTACTTAGGAGTCCCTTTGTTTTTTATGCTGAGTGGTTTTGTTATCAGCGCTTCTGCACTTAATCGGACGCCAGCTGAGTTTGCAATCTCAAGACTCACTCGATTGTACCCGACTATTTTTGTTTGCTTGAGTATTACGACTGCAATAGTTCTACTATTTGGAAGTTCTGAGGATCAGCTTTCCGTTAAACAATTCATAAGTAATCTGACATTGTTGAACACATATGTTGGTGAGGAGTATATCGATGGTGTTTATTGGACCTTACTTGCTGAACTAAAATTTTACTGCTGTGTGTTTATATTATTAACGTTAGGTTTATTTGAAAAGTTTAAAATTTGGCTTAGTTGTTGGATGATAATGACTGTTATATTTTTGCTATATGGTCAGCCATTTTTTATGGGTTGGTTTATAAGCCCGGAATACTCTGCCTTTTTTATCGCCGGTGTTACTTTTTATCTTGCAGCGAAGAATGGTTATAACAAGTTTTATATAAGTCTTTTAGCTTCATCGTTCATCGTCGGCAGTATTTTAGCGAATCAACAGGCTGAAGGATTTATGGAAAAATATGTCCCTGGTCAAATAGATCATCTTATTGTATTTGCATTTATTTGTTCTTTTTACATTCTGTTTTATCTGATTTCAAAAGATAGAATCCAGATTGGAAAGAGTCAGTTTTTATTAACGCTTGGAGGGATGACATATCCACTTTATCTACTCCATGGACGGATAGGAAATATAGCTTATAAGAATATGACAGGTTTTGATCCGCTAATACTTCTAATTTTACTGATTGGATTAATGCTATTTTTGTCCTATCAAGTTCATACTCACATGGAAAAAAGAATCGCAAATTCGATCAAGAATTATCTTTTTGACAAGTTGCAGCTGTACAAGAGCGAAAGAAAGATAGTCAATTGAGTAAGGATGAACAAGATCTGATCAAAAATAGTTAATAGATTTAACCAGATCTTAATTTTTCAAAAAAAACTTAAAGTGCTTCTGCACCGGCTTTAGCCATCTGCCCATCTTGAGATGACAGCACACCACTGATCCCAATAGCACCAACAATTTCACCATTACTTTTTATAGTGATCCCTCCTTCTATCGGCAACATTCCATCAAGTGATAAATAACCCTGACGACCATAATAGTTCATCATGGTTGAGCTATCTCACGATTTATTTTTATACTTTGATAAACAATACCTTTAACTTACCAATGTAAGTCATCTGGAATTTGAAAATCTGCGTAGGGATCACTTTCATCCTCACCAGCGTCTTTTTTATCATTCAGAAGAATAAATACACGCGGATTCTTTTGAGCAACTTTTTCAGCGACTTCGGATGGAACGACACTATACTGATTTTTGAATTTAACGATGGCTAGTCTTCCGTTACTGATTTTATCTCTAACAGAACTTGAAATGTATATGGTTTTAATCTTTTTCTGATCAGTAAAGTTAAATGATTCACCCTCTTTCTCATCTGCAAGGCGATGAGTGTTGATCAATTGTTGAATTTGAGCGTTAACGGCTTGTTGATTAGCTTTCTCTTTTTGTTGCAGGTTGAGTTTTCTATCTTCTTCTTTCTTCTTTAACAAAGCCTTTTGCGCATTTATTTTATTTTGATCTTGAACGGGCTGTTTCGTATTGCGCTGTTGCTTATTATTTTTAGACTTTTCTTTTTGTAATTTCTGGGCTCGTTGTTTATCAACCAAACCCATTTTGAGCATTTGTTCTTGTAGTGATTTTGCCATTTTTTTCAGTTCAACTATATTTTGTTTAATTTTATAGTATCTGGTCAAAATAGAATACTTATTTTTGATTTCATCAGTATGAAATAATTATTGACTATCCTAACTAACTTATTCAGAAAATAAATTTTGGAATCAATATGTTACCGTTTAAGAAAATGATATTGTTTGTAGCAGTGGTCTTTCATTTAATATTAATGTCCAATTGACGCAAAACATAGTCCTAATCGTAAACCACTACTTGTGGTTACTAACGAAGTAAGTGGCACAACAGCAATTTACAAAATCAAAGTCCGATCAAAACATAAACATCATTAATGGTTTAACGACCTTAAGAACTAATTTGATGCAAGTAAAATCAGGGTAACTCGCTTACCCTGGCTTGTATAATATTTTTAATTCACATTAATACCCTTAGTCTGGAGAGACCTCGTGAAATAATACCTGCTTTACATGAACGCTATTTCTTAACAAACTAAGCTAAAACAAAAACCATATTCATTTCTTAAATAGAAACGGAAGTTAGCTGGTTTGAAACTTCTGCCTCATAATAAGGATAAAGCTTGAGTAAACTTACCAGATCCTTCTATATTGCATTCATTGCTGCCTTGACGGGATGTCTTCTGCTGACGAGTACTTTAGGTGAGCGTCTGGAAGAAAACCTGGGTGAAATTTTTCTGTATAAGTTACGAGGAACTGTTTCGCCACCACCTGATGTGGCGATGGTTTATATTGATGGTAATACGGCTACTCAACTGGGTTTATCAGAAGAGTTAAAAAAATGGCCGCGTTCTGTTCATGCTTGTATTTTGAAGAAACTTAAAGCCGCTGGTGCAAGTGTTGTTGTCTTTGACATTGCTTTCCTCGAGCCTGAAGTGACAATGACACACCCAGAGGAGATCTGTTCCGAAATACCTGCAGGAAACCATGCGGATGATGCCTTTGTTGATGCTGTTAAAGACTTTGGTAACGTTATACTTCTGGAAAAGCTGGAACAAGTGAACTATCGGACACCTGATCAAACGCTTTCTACCTCTCAATCGATCAAACCGTTTGAAAAGTTAGCTGAAGCAGCCGTAGCCACAGGGCCATTTGTCTTGCCAGATGAAACATTGCGACTTGCTACATTTTGGGCTTATCTTTGTGATCAACAATTGCTCAATAGAGTTGGTGGCTGTGCTAATAAAATAGCAACTCTTCCTATGTTAGCCCTACAGCACTCTGAGGTTGAAAATAAACCAATAGATCTTCAACTTAATAAAAGTACTGACAGCATGAGGCTGAATTTTTATGGTCCGCCACGAACAATTCCTTGTCGTTCTTATCAGTCAATACTTGATCCAATGTTGCGAGATGAAGCGTGTGGCGATGTGGACTTTTCGGGGAAAGTGGTTTTTATTGGTATAGCAGAATACGATCGGCCTGCTCAGACTGATAGTTACTATACGGTTTTTTCAGGAAATGATGGTATTGATCTTGTCGGCGTTGAAGTGATGGCAACGGCATTTGCAAATCTTTTGACGGAGACCACGCTCAATAAACCCAACACAATTTATAGCCTGCTGATTATTGTTCTTGTGGCTATTATTCTAGGGATTCTTGTCTCTTTCTTTTCGTTACTAACGGCTCTCGGTATTGGATCAGTCATTTTTATAACTTATCTGGCAATTGCTTATGTCGCTTTTACAAAATACTATCTGATACTGCCTGTCATGACTCCAATACTAATCCAGTCAACAGTAGCAATCATAATAGCCAGTTTCATACATTACCGTTATGAGAAAATTCGTCGAGAAGCGTTGCAACAGATCACCGGATACTACATTTCAGAAAATGAGACTGATCAATCAACTTATGTATTGCCACCAACGGGACTAGTTTATGGTGTCTGTATGGCAACAGATATGGAGAATTCAACCGTACTTGTGGAAATGCTTGGGCCATCGAGATTTGCAGAGCTGATGGATTTATACTATTCCGAGTTGGCTTTAATAATAAAAAAACATGACGGCATATTATTAGATATCGCCGGGGATGGAACAATGTCCGCCTGGCTCTTTAATAAAGAAGAATTTCCTAACGTTCAGACAAAAGCATGCAATGCTGCTTTAGAAATTATCGCTGTGCAGGAACATTTGACAGTTAGTTTGAATAGTCCAATCCAAACACGGATCGGTTTGCATGCAGGGGAATTTACTTTGAATTTTGTCCGCATTGGCATGCGTTACTTTTATAAAGGTACTGGCAATACGCTACATATCGCTTCACGAATTGAACAACTGAATAAAAAGTTGAACACAAAAATACTTCTGTCAGAGTCTATAGAAAAGAGCGTGGATAAAATCGCGCTGCAGCCTCATGGTTTATTTACGATTAAAGGGTTAAGCAAAAAAGTTAAAATATTTGAAATGTCAGAAACAAAATAAATGTAAATCTATCTAATACCCTTAGGCAGCTTGCGTGAAAATAGGATACTATTTAAGGTTCCGGAGACACTCGTGAGAAACTGTAAAACAACGTTTTAATAATACTAACAATAAATACTCATTAGAAAGTGTACCGCTGTTATAAGCAAGTCTAAGGTAACCGGATAAATAAAGGGGATGGCATGAAATGTAAATATGGGTGGAGTGTTTCTACAATTCTGCTTGTTTTTTATTCGTGTATTTTCTCGCAAACAGTTGTTGCACAAACTAATTGCCCACGAGATCGAGCTCCCATTGCCGAAGTTATATCTGTTCAAGGTATGCTTACACTAAATGGTGAGCAACTTTCAGTAAATGATCTGATCTGCCCAGGTCAAATAGTGCTTAATACCGAATCAAATAGTCGAGCTGCAATTCGCATTATAGCGACCGGCGTGAAAATCCGGCTTGATCAAAATACTGAACTACGTATGGATGCGTCGATTAGTTCAACTTCAAGTAAAAATGCGGCAGACGATAACCAGAAATCATTTGTTGAACTTGTAACAGGTGCTATTAAAGCATTCACTCGCAAGCCTTATAAACTTGATGTAAGAACGCCTTACGTAACAGCGGGTGTAGAAGGGACAGAATTTATAGTTGAAGCTTTTGATGATGGCAGAGAAATTACCGTACATGTGTTTGAAGGGCATGTGCGTATGCTCTATGCATATAATGACCAACGTGCCGATCTGGATATTTTGGCTAATGAAGCCGGTTATGCAAGAAAAAATCAACCACCAGAGAAAGTTGAAAAACTCAAAATAAAGTCACGCGATCAAGTTGACTGGGCACTCTACTATCCAGCATTTTCAGGAATGCCAGCTCTAAATAAGGTAAATCAGCTACTGGCTGCAGGGCGGGTTGATGCAGCTAAAAAGCATCTCGATGCTTCTAACCTGCAAGATCAGAAATTAATATTGGATACAATAGTCAAAATTTCCAAAGGAAAAAGTCATCAAATAATCAATCAAGCCTCCTGGGTTAAAAAATTAGAAGCCACGTCTATAACACGACTGCTGCTTTCTTATGCCTACCAGGCAGATTTGCAACTGAACAAAGCGCTTGAAACACTGGAGAACACTAAAATCAAGGACGCGCTGATCTGGGCAAGAATAGCCGAACTGCGTCTTGCTAAAGGGGAGATAGAAGGATCTGTTGATGCCGCACAACAAACTCCCATTAATTTTCAATTAAACAATTGCCTTTCTGAGGCTATCAGCAACCCGCCCAATTATATTGCTAGAACGCTCACGGTCAGAGGTTTTACGAAACTTGCGCAAAGAGATGTGGAAAATGCAAAGGTGGAATTTGAATGCGCTATCCTGTTTGCCTCAGAGGATCCACTGCCCAGATTTGGGCTTGGTTTAGCAAAGATCCGACAAGGACACACGCAACAAGGACGACATGATATTGAAACGGCGGCCTTACTTGATCCGACCAATGCACTTATTCGTAGTTATTTAGGCAAGGCATTTTTTGAAGAGAATAGGGGAATGCGTAATACCACATCAACAGATGAATGTGCCCAACAAACAGGGAATGATGCTGATCTGGCCGATCAACAATTGTGTATCGCTAAACAATTAGATCCCAACGATCCAACGCCGTGGTTCTATCATGCAATAAAAAAACAAACTGAAAATAAACCGGTGGAAGCCTTAAAAGATCTGCAAAAAGCCATCGACAAAAATCACAATCGAGCCGTTTATCGATCGGGATTTTTATTGGACAGCGATCTGGCTTCGCGCAGCGCCAGTCAGGGTCGGATCTACCGTGACTTAAAATTTGAACAGCTTGGACTGTTGCAAGGCTGGAAATCTGTTAATACCGATCATGGTGATTATTCGGGCCACCGATTACTTGCAGATACCTATTCTGCATTACCGCGCCACGAAACTGCCCGTGTCAATGAACTCTACCAATCGCAATTATTACAGCCGCTAAATGTAACGCCAGTGCAGTCGCAGCTAGCCGAAAAAAACCTGTCTATCTTGAATAATTCTGGTCCTTCAGAAGTATCATTTAACGAATTTAATCCTTTATTTACCCAAAATGGTTTGTCCATGCAGAGTTCCGCTGTGGTCGGTGGCAATAGTACTTGGGGTGAGGATATTACTATCGCTGGTCTGTATGACAACTGGTCAATTAACCTGGGCCAATTTCATTTTGAAACCGCTGGGTTTCATGACAATAATGGGTTGGAAAAAGATGTGTTAAGTGCAACGCTGCAATACAGCCCAGATCAAAACACCTCGTTTTTAGCGGAACTAAGAACGAGCGAAAGGGAACAGGGCGATCTAGCGCTTTTATTTGATAGCAATAATTTTAGATCTAATGCCGCTCTAAAAGAACAAATTCATTTACTTAAGACAGGTTTCCATCATCAATTTTCACCTCAATCTGAAATTATTGGTTCATTTATTTATCAAGTTGCAAAGATAAACGTACGGGATGAACCTTTTTTTGAACTTGATGCGGATCTTGGCGGATACACTACTGAGTTACAGCATCTATACCAGGGGCAACACGGGCGTTTGACCAGCGGTGTTAGATATTCTCATCGTGATCAGAAAGAGTCGGTGCAACTGTCTTTTTCGCTGCCTGTTCCTCCATTCAATGTTCAAAGTGATTTTACTAGAAAACATATCATTGAGCAGGCCAGTCTATACTTATATTCATATACTGATCTAAGTAAGAACGTAAGTATCACACTCGGTGGCAGCTTTGATTCTCTTAATGGACGCGCTACAAACAAGGATTTATTCAATCCAAAGCTCGGATTAATTTGGGAACCCATATCAAGCACAACGTTTCGCGCTGCCGTATTCAAAACCTTGCAAGGGCCAGCCTTTTCACGCCAAGATCTCCAACCCTCTATAGAACCAACGCAAGTAGCCGGTTTTAATCAGTTCTTTTTTGATGACGTTGAAGGTGATGTTAATTGGCGATATGCGATTGCCCTGGATCATGAGTTTTCCCCAAACTTATATTCAGGGTTAGAGCTTTCAAAAAGAACACGCGATAGACCTTTTCTCACATTAGGTGTCTCTGAACAACTTGAAACCATTGATTGGAAAGAATATTCTGCACGATTTTATACCTATTGGACTCCAGCTTCTGGTCTGACTTTAACTGCAACCTACCAATTTGATAAAAGGGATAATGGAGATAATGGTTTAAATGAAGCTGCTTTGGAAATGCAAATTCATCGACTCCCACTGAAACTTAATTATTTTCATCCGAACGGTATTAGTAGTGGGATAACCGCAAGCTATGTTTATGAAAAAGGTATCTTTCAAGATGCAAATGCAAACACATTTTCTAGGGGTAAGGATAGCTTTTGGGTGGTAGATGCGGCCTTAAGCTATCGACTGCCGAAACGTTATGGAATTATTTCATTGAGTGTCGATAATCTATTCGACCAGAAATTTCAGTTTCAGGATATTGATCCGGAAAATATAGAGCTAAAACCAGAGAGAATGAGCTTAATTAAATTTACACTTTCTTTCTAAATTTAACGCTGATCGTAGCAAAACCAGTCTTACCCATCAGTTTTTTTAAACTAAATTGCACACATTGTGTTTTTTCTCACATCTTTATTTTCATCAATCCTTTAGTATTTATTGGTGAGCCAGTTAATCGTTGCTCATCCCGATAAAAATCAATTTATTAAAATATAAAGGGGATAAACCTATGTTAAATCGTAAACTTTTAGTATCAATCATCAGTTTTTCAGTTTTCTCACTCTGTAGTGTTATGCAAACTGCGTATGCATCTGCTGCTGATAGTTATAGTATTAATGACAATATAAATGTGGAGTTTGTGGAAAACCTCACGTCATCAGGGAGGCTGCAAAGTATGCAAGGAGATGTTATTTCTCACGGTAGACATTGCTACTTTATTATCTTCGGAAATGAGCTGTTTGTGTATCACTGTTGATCTTTAGAATTTACAGTGAGTGTTCGAATGTGCATATATAAATATTAATTAAATAGCTAGTAAGTATGCTTTTTACCAAAGAGTTAAGCTTTATCATTTACTGTGTGGTGTCAGGCTTACTCAGTTCATAGCAGATAACCAGCATCACTTTTGGTTATCTGCTTGTTTTTTAAAAATCTTACTGGATAATCATTCACTATTTTTAGTGTAATCAAGGAAGGATTTCTGTTTTGGATGACTTCAATTTCATTCCTGTTACTGCGGATTTATTATTAGGTATAGATTTGTTCCGAGATCTGCCCGCAGGTGATCGAAGTCTAATTGCACAGCATTGTGTCGGTAAGGAATATGCTGCACACAAATTAGTTTTAACCCAAAAAGATTTGTCCGGAGATGTTTATTTCGTTATCAGCGGAAGAGTGCGTGTTACTTATTTCTCTATATCGGGTAAAGAAGTTACTTTTCGTGAACAAAATGCGGGTGAGATGTTTGGTGAATTGTCGGCAATTGATGCTAAACCACGTTCCACACAGGTAATAACAGGTTCAGATGCTATTCTTGCCTCAATGAGTTCTACTGATTTTCAGGCGCTGCTACAGGAGAATTCCAAACTTGCCTGCAAAGTTATGCAGCATTTAACCAGCCTTGTTAGATTATTGTCAGAACGCATTGTCGAATTCTCAGCACTTGCTGTTAAAAATCGGATCCATGCGGAGTTATTGTGGATCGCCTTAAAAGGGAAGGTCGTCGATGGTCGTGTGATCATAAAACCGGTACCAACGCATGCAGATATATCAACCCGTATCAGTTCGCACCGTGAAGCCGTTACTCGTGAATTGAAAAGGCTTGAACAGAAGGGTCTGCTTGAGCGGCATCATGACAAATGGATTATCTTAGATCTTGAACGATTACAAACTATGGTTCTGGATGTTTTGGGTGTTTAATTTATAAAGCCCCCAATAAAAATCAGCATTAATTGCTTTAAACAACTGTTTTACTTAATTCTTCTAATATTATTACAACTATTTTCCTCGAATTGTGAGAAAAACCACAGCACAAATTCCTGGATCAGGTTTTAATTAGTCGTGTTAGAAAGAAACGTTATCTATTAAACGACATGAGGAAAATCAAATGAGTTTAAAGTCATTAAATAGAACAAAAACCAAACCTATTTTTACTCTACCGCCCTATAAAGTTGAACAAATTATTTCATCTACTTCAGAAATAATAGATTGGGGTCTTGAAATGCTTTCGGTACCTGATAGTTGGAGAGATGCTCAAGGTGCAGGCGTTAAAGTTGCTGTTTTAGATACAGGTGCGGATTTATACCATCCGGATTTAAGAAGTAGCGTTGTAAAAGCTGAAGATTTTACGAATAGCGCTGTCGGTGCGCAGGATATTGATGGGCATGGTACTCATGTGGCAGGAACCATAGCAGCTAAAAAGAATCGGCACGGTGTCGTTGGTGTTGCTCCAGAGGCCGAACTTCTTATCGCAAAGGTGTTAGGTGATTTTGGATACGGGACAGAAGAGGCCGTTGCAAACGGCATAAACTGGGCGATAGAAAATGATGCAGATATTATTTCTATGAGTTTGGCCAGTAGCCTATATAGCAAAAAAGTTCATGCTGCAGTCAAAGCAGCATACAAAGTTAACAAGACAATTATATGTACTGCCAGTAACGAAGGTTCAAAACTGGAAACAATGACCTATCCGGGAAAATTTGAAGAAACCATTGCCGTAGGTACCATTGATAGTTCTAAAAAGGTTTCCGGTTATTCAAAGCGAGAATCACAGGTAGACATCGTCGCGCCAGGTGATCAAGTTCTTTCAACCTATCCAACAGGGGGTTATGCTGAACTAAGCGGTTCCTCTATGACAACACCTCTTGTGTCAGGCATTATCGCTTTAATGTTTTCTAAATTTCGACGATTTAGTGGGGCGAATCCTCTAGAAGATCGAGAAGAACTTATTCGGCATTTACGAGAAACAGCTACAAACTTAGGTCCGGACAGATTTGATCCTGGTTACGGTTATGGATTAATCAACCCTGAAGATTTGCTCTCTGCGCAATCAAGATTCCTTTTGAATTTAATACCTTCAGATGATCTAACAAAGTCAGGTAAGAAGAAACTTAGTAAATTTATGAACAGAGGAAAAACAAAGCCATCTGTCAATAATTCTGCACACCTACAAGATGGGTATGGAGAAATAAGAGGTGGTGTCAGGATAAAGATATAACCAACCTGCGCTTGATGTATGGGCTCCACGACTACTACCGAGAAGTAGCGTGGAGTGACCAAGCTAAAGATCATAAATAAGCGTAATGTGCTATATCTTTAGATCTTGCAAAACGTGTTATTCAAATAAGTAAAGTTAGTCCTGCTTTTTAAGCTCAGGCTCTAATGAAATAGATCTACTTGCTCTGAACAGCCCAGTTAAGATCAGATAATGTATTTACAGTTGATCCTCCAGCCTCTAATAGAATAGGGCCGCTCATAAGGTACATATGATTTTGGCCAGTCACATTATTTCGCCAGAATATATCCTGTTTCCCATCGCCATTGTAATCACCAATAGCCCGAATATCCCAGGCTAGTGAGGTGAACTCAACGTGTTGGCCAGGTGCACCTGCTGTGCTATTTGAAATATTGGGGCCATTCATAAGATACAACCAAACCCGACCATTAGTGCTATGCCTCCATAGAATATCGCCTTTACCATCAGCATCAAAATCACCAACGCCTTGTATATTCCAGTTCTCACTGGTGAATGCGACATGCTCACCTGTGCCTGATCCATTAATGATATTATTGCCATTCATCGAATAAAGCCACACACGTCGATTGACGTTATTGCGCCAGAGGACATCGTCTCTTCCATCGTTATTGAAATCTGCAATACCGGAAACTACCCAATTTTTATCAGGAATGGTATTTACCTGGAGAGTTACATTCAGGTTAGTGCCGTTCAAAAAACTAATCCGGTTCTCACCATCATCGTGATGCCAAAAAATATCGTTATTTCCGTCGCCGTTAAAATCTCCTGTCCCAGCGATTTTCCATTTGGTGTCGGTAAAAGGAGGGATGGTCAGATCAATTCCTCTTATTACGTTTACGCCGTTCATAATAGTTATCTGGTTTGAGCCATTATTGGTGTTTCGCCAGAGAAGGTCAGAGCTGCCATCTTTGTCGAAATCACTGTTTCCAACTACTACCCAAGTGGATTCAGCAGAAAACAGGCTTACATCTGCACTTGATGCGACAACACTACTATTCATCAAATAAATCCTGTTATTGTTCGTAATAACATTACGCCAGAAAATATCGGACTTTCCATCATTATTAAAATCATTTTTGTCTGCGAGATTGTTTATTCTTGGGGCATTGAGTTCAGGGTAGAGTACTTTAATACCTAGAAGATCATCGTTTTGGATACTTCGGATTTCATCGTTGTAAAATGACTGTAAGATAGAGTTCGTAGTATCTTCGTGATCCAAACCTAGAGTATGGCCTAGCTCATGTAATGCCACTCTGTAAAAATCTGTGGTTCCATTTGATGATGCTCCATCGAAAACACCCCATTGAACACTGGAATTATTAAAAACAATATCTGTTTCTACTATTGAGCCATTTGACGAAAGCAATCCGGTAATGGCCAATGTACCGCGACCCCAATTTGCACCACAATAAGTGTTGGAAAACCCAACACCGTTTCTATTGTCGTCAGAACATGGGTTTTGATAAGTATTAATTGTTTGTAAATTAAAGCCAGCAGTATTATTCCAATTCGCCATCGCAGACTGGAAAGAAGAAGAAAACTGGCCGATATCTACATAGAATACGATATTAGTTGTAGCCCATTTAGCCGGTGGGCTAAAGATAAACGAATAAGCAAAAAGCGAGGAGTTATACGTAAGCATCAGTATGGTAATGAAAATGTTTTTTTTGATATTCATCACTACCAACCTATTTCTTTAAGTTTTTGCTTGAACTCGCCTGGTGTCATGCCGTTTGGAGTAGCGTTATCTGTGGATGTCGGATTTGATGCAAGACTAGCGGCTTTAATAGTTCTAAGTCCAGCGGCGGTACCATCACTTATTAAGTCTTTATTCGGTATATTAGATTCAACACTCTCTACTTGCTTGCCTTCCGCTGTATTGACTCGTTCTACCCCCTTTTGATCGGTTTTAATAATATAGTGACCTTGTGTCCAACCAAACAAGGGATTAATCAAATATTCATTCAGAGACTCTACGAAATAGATCCCCTTTTCACCGGGAGCTGGATATTTCATGTCGGGTATGTGAACCTTTTTACCATTATATTCGCCACCGACGAATCGTAGCTCTATTGTGTTACCTTGATCAGTACCTTTAACCACGTCATTTATCTGAAAGGTGATGTCTGTAACAATCCAGTGGTTGTTAGCATCCATCCCCGTTTCGACGGCGATCACTTCACCTTCAAACACAAACTCTGCTTCGCTTAGAAGTTCGTTAACGTTGAATGAGCGAACAGTAGTAGCCTTTGAAGTACTAGCAAATAAGAGTGTGCACAGTAAAAAGAATAATTTTAAAAGTTTTGCTGGAGTTGTGATTTTGATCATATCAATTATTTCAATGCCCTTTTAATAATGAATCCATGCTTATGACTGCATGAATTATAATACATTTCCAGGGGACACGGGTATAGAATGTTTAAAACCTTGTCCCATATTAATAATTTAGGACTCGGGTTTCTTATAAAAGTTTTATGTGGTTTTGATAAATACATCATAAATCAGGTGAAATTCAATTTGAGACATAAGGGCATGAGCAATTAATTTCATGATTTTAAAAGAGGATGTTTATTGGTGAAAAAAGAGATAAGTATTCTAGGAGGTGGTTGGCTTGGGTTTCCACTTGCGGAACACTTTTTATCACAAGGACACAAGGTGAAAGTATCAACGAGAACAGAGGTTCATCTTGCAGATCTTAAATCCAACAATCTTGAACCTTACTTGATTGATATAGCTCGTCTTGATACCCAAGTACAAAAGAATAAGCTTCAGGAATTTTTAAATGCAGAGATTTTAATTATAAATATTACATCAAAAAATCCTGATGATTTTCGAAGCTTGTTGGATGAAGTTGATCAATCAAAGATTGAAAATATTTTGTTTGTTAGTTCGACCTCCGTCTATGAAAATAATAACAAAGTTATAACTGAGGATAGTAGTTTCGAGTCTGATAAAAGCCCTTTATTTGAGATCGAAAACCTAATAAAAAGTAATCAAAAGATCGAGTTCACAATAGTTAGATTTGGTGGCTTGATTGGTTACAGTCGAAAACCAGGTAATTTTTTTCGCAAAAGGGATCTTGTTGATTTTCCTGAGTCACCAATCAATTTGATCCATAGAGATGATTGTATAAATATTATCAGTCGAATTGTTGAACAAAATGTTTGGGGAGACGTTTTTAATTGTTGTGCTGACACGCATCCAACGAAAAAAGAATTTTATACCAAAGCAACACAAACTATAGGACAAGCTGTCCCAAATTTTGTAATTGCAGAGTTTAACGAATTTAAGATCATTGATAATACAAAGGTGAAGCGAATTTTAAATTATGAATTTATATATCCAGACTTAATGGAAATAGATCTTTCATAATTAATTTTTAGAAATACGGAACGAACTGCAGTAACAACATTGGGTTTTTCACCGGTACTACGTAATGCATTAGTGAGTTAGTTATTTAATGTTGAATGTCCTTACCTGCTAATCCTTGATTACATATATTGTCTAGATACTGTCCAGGAAAATAATGATCTTCAACTTTCACCTTTCTGTTGTGATTATGTAATGAGCTAGTGATTTTATTTTTTACTTTTAGTATTACAGTGGTGAATTGCGACGACATTTTTTTGTAGTTAGTTCTGCAAATTCCAAGTATGATTTTTAAGGTGTTATTATAAAGTAGTTAAAAATTAATTTGTTTTAATAGCATTAAAATACCTGCAACAAACATCATAATCATTGTATAGAAACGAAATCGATCTTTATCAACTTGATACAAATGGTTGCGTGCTAAATAAACACCAATAATTGCACCAGCACCTAATAGAATTCCATAAAGTGCAATTTCAAAAGTTAAGACGCCAAAGATCGTGTAGGTAGTCAGTTTTGTTAATTGCATTGCAAGTGAATTGATCGATTTTGTAGCGACCAATTGTTCTTTCTCAAGACCGTAGTTAAGCATAAAAGGGTTTAAAACAGGCCCCGTTGCACCGATCAGGCCGGAGAGAAAAGAGATCAAAACGCCTAAGGGAAAAAATAATAGTTTCTGCATTTTAAAGGTTAGCTTTGATTTTCCAAATTGATATTGAAAAACATAACTGATCAAAAATAGCGCGATAACAATTTGCATCCATTTTGGATCAAGGAAACTAAATGACCATGCACCAAGAAATGCACCTATCAAGCTGCCAGGTAAAAGAAATTTGATCACGTTCCAATCCACATGTTCACGAAACATCCATGCACGTGCTGGATTGCTACAAATGGCCGCGAGTGAAATAATGGGAGCAACGTATTGAGCGCCAAGTAGAATTCCTATTACTGGAATTAGAATAGTCGCTGCGCCGCCAGCAGCAATGGTACTTATAAACCAGGCAACTGCTCCGCAGAGAATAAGCAATAGATAAATCATTGTTCAATATTTTCTAAATATTCAATAATGACCAAACAGGCGTTATTGAACTCGACAAGGCAGGGAATCTTCCTGGTTGGTTGCTGTACTGTTTGTGACCATGGAAATCTGATCCTACAGAGCCCATTAGATCAAATTGCAAGGCATATCCCAGGCTGGTTTCAATCTCTGCAGGGGTGTAATAACCGCAAACGACTTCCATTGCCTGACCGCCATTTTCTTTAAAGCTGGTTAATAGACGTCTCATCCATGAGGCTGTTAATTTATAGCGTAAGGGGTGTGCAAGTATTGCGATTCCCCCAGCTTGATTTATAAGATTTAGAACCTTTTCCATTGAGGGCCACTCGGTTGAAACATAGGCCTTCTTATTGTTGCCGAGATAACGTTTAAAAGCATCTTGCGGATCTTTTGCGTAACCTTGTTGAACGAGGAATTGTGCAAAGTGAGGTCGAGTTAAAAGACCACCATTAGAAAACTTTTTTGCTCCTTCTAATGCTTCACTTATGCCTGCACCTTCGAGTTTTTTTGCGATCCGTTCTGCACGTTCCAGGCGTTGTTTCTTTATGCTTTCTAATGCTTCTTTTAATTGACTATTTTTTGGATCAATATTTAAGGCAATGATGTGTAGAACTTTTTTATTCCAGGTCGCAGACATCTCGATACCATTGATAAATTTTATACCTTTTTGTTCTGCTATATTACGCGCTTCTTCCAAACCTTCGGTAGTGTCGTGATCGGTTAGTGACATTACATTTACTTTATTTTCATGAACCAGCTCAACGAGTTTCGTCGGTGACAGTAGGCCATCAGAAGCAGTCGAATGCATATGTAGATCAATAATAAAGTTTTCTTCAGTCATATGTTTATGATAATAATTTCTCTTCTAACTATTTTATCAGTTTTGAATACTTTCAAGCTCTTCGTTTAATTCTAGCCAGCTTAATTCAAACTCTTCTAAGGATTGATCAATTTTACCTTGTTCGACCAATAACTGGCTTAACTTTTCTTTATTGGTGTCATCATAAATATTCGGATCAGAAAGTGCTTGGTGAACCTGATTTTTTTGTGTTTGCACCTTTTCAATATCACGTTCAATATTTTTGATCTTATTTTTCAACGGCTGTAATTTTTTTCTCTGTTCAGCTTCAAGCCGTTTCTGATCTTTTTTCTCTATAGATTTACTATTGGATTTTTGATCTTTTTTATCATCTTGATCAGAAAGTTTGAGAGCAGATTTGTAGTTATCCAAATCACCATCGAATTCGATCATTTTACCTGCATTGATCAATAATAATTTATCGGTGGCTGTTCTGAGCAAATGTCGATCATGCGAAATGATCACCATTGCACCTTCATAACTTTGCAATGCCATAACAAGTGCATGACGCATTTCGATATCAAGATGATTTGTAGGCTCATCAAGCAATAGTAGAGAAGGGCGTTGATAGACAATGATAGACAAAACCAACCGTGCTTTTTCACCGCCAGAAAGTGGCCCGACCGGTTCCAGTGCTGAGTCACCTTGAAAACCAAAACTGCCAAGATGACCGCGAAGATCTTTTTCTGTAGCGTATTTATCCAGACGTTGTAAATGAATAAGTGGTGAAACTGTATCATCCAATTGTTCTAGCTGATGTTGTGCAAAGTAACCCAGTTTCAGATCCTTAGCTTCACGACGCACGCCGTGACGACTTTCAAGTTCACCGGCAAGTAATTTTATCAAGGTTGATTTACCCGCTCCATTGGGGCCGAGTAAACCAATCCGATCACCGGGAGTAAGATTCAGATCAATATCGGAAACGATGATCTTTTCACCATAACCGACACTGGCATTTTCTAGTTTTAATAAACTGTCATAAATTTTTTCTGGCGGTTTAAAACTAAAATTAAATTGCGAGTCCACATGCGCAGGTGCAATGGTTGCCATCCTTTCCAGTGCCTTAATTCTACTTTGTGCTTGTCTGGCTTTGGTGGCTTGAGCACGAAATCGATCAACATAACTTTGAATATGAGCGATATCTCTTTGCTGTTTTTGAAACGCAAGTGATTGCTGCGCAAGTTGTTCGGCCCGGAGTGTTTCAAAACCCGAATAATTACCGGTGTAGAGTTTTATATGTTGATGTTCAATATGCGCGATATGATCTGTTATTCGATCAAGAAAATCACGATCATGCGAGATCATTAACAACGTTCCGGGATAACTACGCAGCCAATCTTCCAGCCAGAAAACCGCATCAAGATCGAGATGGTTGGTTGGCTCATCGAGTAATAAAAGATCGGAACGACACATTAACGCCTGCGCCAGATTCAAACGCATCCGCCAGCCACCCGAAAATGACTCGACAGAATGATCATGTTGCGCTGTGGTAAAGCCAAGACCGTGGAGCAAACGTGCGGCACGACTGCTTGCGGTGTATCCATCAATGCTAGAGAACTGTTCATGCAGATCCGCAATAAGCGTACCATCGACTTTTTGTTCGGCGATGGATAATTGCTGTTCAATCTGGCGTAATTCATTGTCGCCATCCAGCGTGTAGTCAATGGCGCTGGTTTTGAGCGCTGGTGTTTCTTGCGCGACGTGTGCAATAACCCATTGTGAAGGAATATTGAATTCACCAACGTCATTATGTAACTCATCAAGGATCAAGCTAAACAAGCTGGATTTTCCGGTGCCATTACTACCGGTTATGCCGGTTTTCCAGCCGGGATGGATCATAAAATTCACATCCTCAAAGAGGATGCGTTTTCCACGACGCAGAGTCAGTTGCTTGAAGTTCAGCATGATTATGAAGGCGGCAAATAAAGCGACAGAGTATATACCCAAATTACCTGAAAATGCCGGATTATAATCCTTCTGTTTTGATCCGAAGTGTGGTTGCCCCTTGCTGGATTGTTACTCGGTTTCTAGTTGCTCACTGTCGGGGTTGGCGAAAGTGATCAACTGTGTCACTTCGGCCGATTCTGGCGCCACCGCCATCGGTGCCAGCATACCGGGAAGAATTTCCAGATCGTATAACTCAGATAACTTGCCATCAATGCGTAACCAGTCAACACAGGTGCCTGTCGACAACTGAATAACTTGAACACCACACCACGGATCTGAATCAACATCTTTAAGTTTTTGATCAAGCGGTAAACCTTCAAAGCGTTCATAGCGTGGTTTGGATAAGCCGACAAACGCAAAATCACCACAAAAAGCCAGTCCGCGTACAAAACCGGGGCAAAAAGCACGCGCTTCAAACTCACCTTCGGTATTGTCATCTTTGCGTTTCACCACACCTAATTCACCGGTGCCGGAGTTTAACAACCACAATTCGCCATTATGTATGCGCGGGGAATGCGGCATGGACAGGCCACGGCAGATAATTTGATCATTTTCAATATCGATGACAATGCCGCCGCCGGAACGTCGGTCGCGCCAGCCATCAATTGTGTCAGAGGCTGAGACTGCGGTGGCGTATCGTGGCTGATCCCCCTCCATCGCCAGGCCATTGAGATGACAGCGATCTTCATTAACCAGGGCGGAAATAAAAGGTGGTTGCCATAACACTTCAAAACTGTGTTTATCAGACACCGTGGCAAGGCAGTTATAGCTTGTGTTGATAAACACCGCCCGGCCTTTTTTGTCTATTCCCACATCGTGTGCATCTAGTTGGCCGGTGTTGTGTATCACACGCGGTACATAGCAAGCATCATGATGGTGATTAATCCGTTGCTCGGCTTCTAATACATTTTGAAAACGCAAAATCTGATACGCACCGGACAAGGTCAAGCCGCCACTCTCATCCAGAAACAAACCCATCGGACGCGCAACTGCGGACTGATGGATATGAAGACCACCCTGATTATTATGGCCGACTAAATACAGCAGATTAGATTCGTAAGAGGTAAACGCGAAGGAGGCATTCAGGCTTTTTAAACGCGCTAATAATCCAGCTGAAGATGAAAACTTGATCGGCTCAGCCTCTGCTTGTTCAGGTTGTTTTTCCTGGTTAGCCGACTCATTCGATTCTGTTTGATCATTCTTCGAATGATCTTTTGCGGTTTGAGTGTCTTCGCGTGTGCTGCTCATGTGATTTGCCTCTTTATTAATATTGTGGATTTACTGTGCAGCAGACTAGAGGACGATTTAGACAAGCGCAAGCTTTACATTCACCATAAAAAATAAAAAAAGCCAGCTTAAACAGATATCGCTTAAACTGGCATATATCATTGATCGTTAGCGTCTTAAGTTTAGGCCGCCGCTTCTTTACGTCGTCGTCGCATCATGGTCAAACTGATCAAGCCCGAACCAAACATCCAAACAGCGGCAGGGACTGGCACAGCCGATGTTTGAATATCCGTTAACGTCAGCGCGACAGCTAGATCGCCGGCGCCTAAATTATGATCATAATTGATCATAAAACTCAACAGTGAACCACCCGCCGTCAGGCTAAAGCTTGAGTCATCGGTTAATGTCGAAGTGGTGCCGTTGTCATCAAAGCGGAACAGGCCGGATTGCGAGGTATCGTAATCTACCAGGGTAAAAATTTGATTGACTGCCCAGGCGCTGGGGTCATCAATTTCGAGGTCAAGGAAAACACTATTTGCGCCCGTCAATGCGAAGGTATCGGCATTGAGTAAACTGGTGTCTGAACCATCGAGGAAAAGTGTCAAATGACCATCGCCAAGCAAGGAAATATTGCCCGCACTGACGGTATCAACAATGGCCAGGTTGGCACCGGCATCAATCTCGACTTCAGTTGTACCGGAGATATCACCCACCTGTCGTTGCGTACCGCTGTCAATATTGACCTTGCTGACGTTGGTTAAGCCGTTAGAGACAAACGTATTACCGTTACCGACATTGACATTGACGATATCATTGACGATACCATTATTAACCTTACCGACAATACCACCTGATATCGTACCGCCAGTAATGTTGACCGTATCGACGTTAGTACCGAGCAAAATATTGCCGTTTATTTGGCCTGCCTGTTGGTTGATGGTGTTTTGGCCTGTGGTCACATCGCTGACATCAATTGCTACGCCATTACCACCTTGTATTGTACCGTTATTGGTGATGGTTAGACTACTTTCAGAACTGTCAATGTCTACAGCCGCGCTGCTATTTGATGTGATGGTGCCGTTATTAGTAATCGTGCCGTTGAATGAACTGGTAGGATTACTACCTCTATCTACAGACAAACCATTACGGGTGCCTCCACTCACGGTACCACCGGCTGTCACCGTGACATTCAGAGTATTAGCGCCGTTGCTGTTGTTGCGAACCCTAATACCATTTCCACGGCCACTCACATTGGCCGTGGTGATGTTTATGTTGCCAGAGGAGTCGGCATAAATCCCGGCAGAGTATGCACCTCTACTGCTTACCGCACCTGCGCTGCTGTCGATGGTCACAGCACCTGCGCTGCTCTCGGCGCGAATACCATGTCCACCGCTACTCACATTGGCCGTGGTGATGTTGAGGGTGCCAGAGGAGCGGGCATTAATCCCGTCAGAGTACATACTTGTACTGCTTACCGCACCTGCGCTGCTGTCGATGGTCACAGTACCTGCGCTGCTCTCGGCGCGAATACTATTTCCACCGGCACTCACACCGGCTGTGGTGATGTTGAGGTTGCCAGAGGAGGAGGCATAAATCCCGTTAGAGTATGTACCTCTACTGCTTACCGCACCTGCGCTGCTGTTAATGGTCACAGCACCACCTGCGCTGCTGTTGGCGCGAATACCATTTCCACCGGCACTCACACCGGTTGTGGTGATGTTTATGTTGCCAGAGGAGGTGGTGGCATCAATCCCGGCAGAGTTTGTACTGCTTATCACACCTGCGCTGCTGTTGATGGTCACAGCACCAGCATCGCTATCGGCGCGAATACCATTTCCACCGGCACTCACATTGGCCGTGGTGATGTTGAGGTTGCCAGAGGAGGTGGTGGCATCAATCCCGGAAGAGTATGCACCTGTACTACTTACCACACCTGCGTTGCTGTCGATGGTCACAGCACCAGCATCGCTATCGGCGCGAATACCACTTCCACCGCCACTCACATTGGCCGTGGTGATGTTTATGTTGCCAGAGGAGTCGGCATTAATCCCGTCATAGCGTGTACCGCTCACCACACCTGCGCTGCTGTTGATGGTCACAGCACCTGCGCTGCTCTCGGCGCGAATACCATTTCCACCGCCACTCACACCGGCCGTGGTGATGTTTATGTTGTTAGTAGAGTCGGCATTAATCCCGTCATAGGTTGTACCGACTACCTGGCTAACATTTGTGGTGTTAATGCTCAAATCATTAGTGGTATTACGATTACGGTTGTTCGCTGCAATACCATTTTCAGCACCTGCAATCAGTGCGACATTGCTGCTGGCGCTGAAGGTAATGCCACTGTTGCTTTCCAGAGCAAACGCATTACGACCCGTGGTTCGTGTATCGAGCCCAAAACCGGCGCTGAGCGTGACCGACAAGAGGCTACCAGTGGCAGATAAGTTTTGAGTGGTGTCGCTGACACTATTAGCCGCATTTGAACAAACAAAGTTAGGGCTTGGGCCGGTACAGGTGCCCGCGTAGGCTTGTCGTCCGCCATAACCGCCACCCAGCAGTGCAGTGGCTACTGCTGAATGCAGTGCCAGTTGTCGCCAGGGTTTTGAGTTTGTTGTTTTAGTTGCGTGTTTTGGTTGCTGTTTTTTTACTGGTGATTTCATTAGGTCTCCCGATTCATTTGTTGTTTATCTATTTTATTCTCCCTTCATGTCTAGCAATTCATGTCTAGCAATTCTTATATTTATTCTTCAATATCATAAGGTTAGGTTTGTTGTGGTAATAGAGGTGGTATAAAAAGGCTGGAATGTGTTGCCTGCGAGCGACAGCAGGACATGTTTTTGGTGGGTTGATGTGAATGACACCAGAAAGGGGTTGTCGTCTGAATAGTTATTGCCTATACCCGTGCCATCTGGAAATGCAGGTGGCAGCTCGTAGGGCGCCGAATTTGAAATAGCACAAATTCGATTATGCATGTACAAATGGACTATTGGACTATGGCAACGCCGATATTGGGAACATTTTATCCGAGATGAAGGTGATTTTCGTGCCCATATGGATTATGTTCATATTAATCCAGTCAAACATGGTTTAGTTGAGCAAGTTAAAGATTGGCCATATTCGACTTTCCACCGTGGGGTTAATGAAGATGTTTATTTTGAAAGTTGGACAGGAGGTTTAAGAAGATAAAGTATCTTATCAGGATTAGTTTATACGGCGCATTGCAAGCGAGTGCGTCCTACGGGCTAAGACGTTTTCTTATCCTCACAGTTATTGTCCATAACTGAAAATCAACATTCCATAAGGATGAAAGTTTCAAGTATTCGTTCTAGAATGAAACTCAATATAACGTTCATGGGTGATGTTGAAAATGTCTAAACTGATTTTGTGGCTTGTGGTTATTATCAATAGTATTGGGCTTGGTTATTTGTTCTATTTTAATCAAGCTGGATCTGGCCAACTTCAATCAGATCAGCACGGAAATGTATCAGAAATTCCTGATTTAGTCGGCACATGGAGTGGTGAGAATGTCACGGTGTCGGATCTAAAAGGTTATAAAATCTGGGGTAATAAGGTCATCCATATTACTGAACAAAAAGATCGGCGTTTTCGCGGCACGTTTACATATCCAGATGGCACCAAAAACTTTTTCGGTGTGATCTACCCTGACAATATTTCGTTCACCTGGGTTGCTAGCAATAGTCGCGGCTATAACCATGGTCGAATTCTTGATCAAAATAAAATTGCGGCTTGTTACGTGGAAGCGTGGGAAGAGGCGACTACGGGTTGTGCGACGCTTGAAAGAGAAAAGGTTACAGAGCAATAACGTCGATTTTTTTGATCACACCTTGGTCAGAGAATACGATATTTTCTAAACCTGATCGTTTAATCACTCCGTTAGTCTCGTTATTCGTCGTGGTCATCACAAAAGTGAAACTGACAGTTTGATCTTCTGGGGTTTGATAATTCTCGACTTGCCAGTGAACATCGGGGAATCGACTGAAAAAGTCATTCATCATTTCTGCTACTGCTTTTTTACCGACAAACTCTCCGACACTTATCGAGCTGTAAAGAATATCATCGGCGAGTAAAGGTAAGATTAACTTGACTTTGTGTGCATTCGATAAAGCCACATAGGCTTTCGCTAGTTCTATCTGTTCTTTTTTATTCATTTTGCTAGTTTGTGAAGGAAAAAGCCCTTAAGGTGAGGACTATTTACCATATTGCTAGCCACTATTTTGCAGCAATAATTACTGAGAGGGGAATACCGAAAGCTTAGGCTTCAGGTTTATGTCTTCTTTGCCTTTTAGATTCAGATTGTTTTTGTCTTATTGCAATAATAGTCAAAACAGCACTTGTGCTTGCGCCGATAATAACTAAGAGAGCTTCTGTATCTAAGATTGCTGGCATATTATTTCCCCGGTATTATTATGTAGGTGTCAAAGACCCGTTGTTTATAAGGATGTCTTCACATGTGAAGACGGATGTTTGTCTGTAACCTTTTGATTTCCAAACTGAAAATATTTATAGCACATATTAAACAAAAAGACACATCTAATTTCCATCGTATTTTTAAATCAATTATCGGATGAAAACAGGTCTTTTCAAATAATTGTGCCGCCTTATATTTTTAGTTCAAAATAGTTCGATATATAACAATAACTTGAAAACTATTTGAACCCTGATGTATTAACTTCTATTATCCCGCCACATAAAAATTTAAAAGGAATGTACTCATTGGAGCAGTTGGAATTTATTATTGGACAACGTTGGATTAGCAATACTGAATCTGAACTTGGGCTTGGCATGGTGGCTGAAAATAACGGGCGTTTAATCACGATTAGCTTCCCGGCAGCCGGAGAAAGGCGTACTTATGCGATAGATAATGCGCCATTAAGTCGCGTTGAGTATTCCGTAGGTGATTTAATTTGTAGCGATGAGAAAATCCAAATGATCGTTTCGGAGCGAGCCAATCATGATGGGATTTATATTTATTCCGGACAAGGTGAAGATGGTAACACGATCCAGATAGACGAGTTGGAACTTGATAGTTTTGTCCAATTCAGTAAACCACAGGATCGTTTGTTTGCCGGGCAGGTGGATAAAAACAGTAGTTTTCAGTTGCGGGTAGAGACGCTGACATTAATGCGTAAACATCAGCAATCTTCAGCCTACGGTTTGTTGGGGCCGAGGGTACAATTATTAGCTCATCAATTTTATATCGCGGATCAAGTCTCGCAGCGACATTCTCCTCGGGTTTTATTGGCAGATGAAGTTGGCCTTGGAAAAACCATTGAAGCAGGATTGATTCTCCATCATCAGATCGTTACTGGCAGCGCACGTCGTGTTTTGATCGTCGTTCCAGATTCTCTGGTACATCAATGGTTGGTTGAGATGCTGCGACGATTTAATCTTTATTTCACCATTTTAGATGATGAACGTTGTTTTGCGATTGCTGAATCAGAGGAGGGTAACCCTTTCGAGAGTTCGCAACTGGTTTTATGTTGTTTAAGTTTCCTGGTCGATAACCCTGAGCGCCATGCGGAGGCGATGGCAGCGGATTGGGATTTGATGATTGTTGATGAAGCACATCATCTACTTTGGAGCGAGCAAAGTGCGAGTCCTGAATATCAATGTATAGAATCCCTGGCTGCTAAAATTGCTAGTCTGTTGTTGTTAACCGCAACACCAGAGCAGTTAGGTCTGGAAAGTCATTTTGCACGCCTGCGGTTATTGGATCCTGATCGATATTACGATCTAAATAAATTTCGTGAAGAAGAGTCTGGCTATCAAGAGATCAGTCTTTTAATTGATCTATTGAGTCAGGCAGATCGGGCAGATATTAAAGATAAAATGCAAAATCAATCTGAAGATTTGATCAATATCGAGAAATACCTTGATGATGATTTTGTGACAGGATTGTTGGCCGATGATGAACATTTTCAACAGAAAATAGATGTTGCGATTAATGATCTGATTGATCGGCATGGAACAGGCCGGGTTTTATTTCGAAATACGCGCGAGGCAGTGAAGGGTTTTCCTAAGAGAAAACTGATTTCTTATCCTTTAGAGAGTCAAAAAGATCAGACAATACTAGAACCATTGACTATAGAACAAATAATTCATCCGGAATTGATTTTTGGTGAAGTATGGTTGTTCGATGATCCTCGTGTTGAATGGTTGTCTGCTTGGTTGCAGGAACATCGCGATCAAAAAATATTAGTGATCTGCTCGCTTGCACAAACGGCACAAGAACTCGAGGAATATTTAAGGACACGTATTGGGATCCGTTCGGCCGTTTTTCATCAAGGAATGTCGCTCGTAAATCGAGATCGGGCTGCGGCATATTTTGCAGATGGTGAGGATGGTGCGCAGATTTTAATTTGTTCTGAGATTGGAAGTGAAGGACGCAATTTTCAATTTTCTCATCATCTCGTTATATTTGATCTGCCATTTAATCCAGATCTGCTGGAACAGCGAATTGGTCGTTTAGATCGAATTGGTCAAACCGAAACAATCCAGATACATGTGCCTTATTACGAAGGGACTAGCATAGAAGGATTATTAAGGTGGTATCACGAAGGCTTAAATGCGATTGAGCGTGTTTGTCCTGTCAGCTCGAATATTTTTCAAACTGTTAGAGAGGCGTTAGAAAAAGTATTATTGGAAAATAACCTTGATGCCTTAAATGGTTTGATCAAAACAACTCATGAGCAGACAGAATCATTATTAGCAAACTTACAAGGTGGACGAAATAAATTACTTGAGTTGAGTTCTTGTCACCCACAAGGTGCCGCAGAAGTGGTTGAAAATGTAACTGGTTCAACTAGCAGCCTTGAACTAGAAGGTTATATGGAGAAAATATTTGATCAGTTTGGTGTTGATCATCAGGTTCATAGCCAGCACGCAGTTGTTTTACATCCTGGTGATCATATGACGTGTCATACTTTTCCTGGTTTGTCTGAAGATGGAATGACGGCAACTTACCAACGATCAATGGCAATAAGCCGTGAAGATATGCAGTTTCTTACCTGGGAACATCCGATGGTCAGTGGTGCGATCGATATGATCCTTGATGGTGATTTTGGAAATACGGCTTTTTGCACATTGAAATTAGCGGGGTTAAAAGCGGGGACACTCCTACTAGAAGCGATCTTTATCGTTCATTGTCCGGCGCCTAAAAATTTGCAATTGCATCGCTATTTACCAATGACGACGATCAGAATTGTTGTTGACAGTTTAGAGCGAGATTTAAGTGAAGCCTTACCGACAGAAAGACTTAATCGATTAGCAGAACGCGTGTCATTACAATCAGCCCATGAAGTGATCAAATATGCGCGTCCGCAAATAAATGAACTGATTATTGATGCTGAAAAACGTTCTGTCAGTCTTCGAGACAAGATTATTGAGGATGCGCTGCAGAAGATGATGGACAATCAAGACATGGAGATTAACCGGCTGCAAGCCTTATCAAAAGTAAATACAAGCATTCGGGCTGACGAAATTGAGTATATGAAAACTAACCGCGATCAATTAAAACAATATATGCAAAGTGCGAGCTTAAAGCTTGATGCAATACGAGTAGTCTTAGCTACTTAGGGGCTATCTGGACTCAGAGAAAAATAAAGTAACAATTTTCTTATTTAAGAAAGTGACTACTTTAGCCGATAAATAAGGTTGGTATGACTATTTTAAATCGTCTCAGTTTAATTCCTTTAATTTTGATCTGTGTGATCAATTTATCTGCTTGTAATTCCGGATCAGGTTCTGACAAGACCTGGACACCAGAAACAGATGGAGTTCTAGCCGCAGGAGTTTCTAACACCGGGCGTTATGTTCTGTTGGGAACGGATGCGGGTAAAGCCAATCTTTGGGAATTAGGTAAAAAAAAGAAACCTTCATTACTACATTCATGGCAGCATCAGGAGGCCGGTAAGGGTGGTATTATCGCAGTCGCACTTTCTGAAGATGATAAATTTGCGTTGACCGCTGAAGATGATTCTTTAGCCTGGTGGGATGTGAAAAGTGGTAAGATCCTCGGTTACTGGAAACTCAAAGGAATAAAGTCAATCGCACTTTCGAAAGATGGACAATATGCGATGATCGGCTTACGCGATTATGCGCAGTTTTTTTCGTTGAAAAAATCAAAAGCAGTTTTTACATTTGAACATCCTGATTTTGTAAAAGCCGTTGCGATTTCTGATGATAAGCGATATGCGATAACCGGATCGGATAATGCTGAAGCAAGACTTTGGTCTCTAGAATCTGGAAAACTCAAACATACCTGGAAATATAAAACCAAACTTTATTCTGTTGCATTGTCATCCGATGGTAAGCTTGCAATGACAAATGCGGTGTTGGGTGAAACAAAAATCTGGAAAACAAAAAGTGGCAAGATATTGCATAAAATACCGCCCAGAAGAGTGACCATTTCTGCGGCCGCTTTTGATTTAAAAGGTAAGAAGTTAGTTGCAGGAAGAGTGACGCAAGGGATCGATTTGTTAAGTATGAAATCCGGTGATAGTTTACAAAAGTGGCAACCTAAAAAAGCGGATGATTGGCGACCAAGTTCAGCGAATATTCTGGCGATCAATTTTGTCGATAAAGATAAAAAAATTCTTAGTGTTACATCCAATGGAATCGTACAACGTTGGAAAATAAAATAGATTCTATAAAATCAGATAAAAACTCATTTTTGGTATTCGAAAAAATATAGCGAGAAAATACTTTTTCTTGATTCAATAACGTTTATTTTCTTCCCATTCAAGCGATGTTTTTACGATCAACTTTAGGTCATCAAATTGCGGTTTCCAATTCAATATTTCTTGAATTCGATCAGCTTTGGCAATGAGCGTTGGAGGATCACCTGCTCGACGAGGTTGTTCGATAATATTAAGATCGTTACCACTGATTTTTTGAACTGTATCTAATACTTCGCGGACACTATAACCATGACCGTAGCCGCAATTAAATGTTGATGATTCGCCACCTTTTTCTAAATGTTCGAGTGCTTTAATGTGTGCATCAGCGAGATCTTCAACATGAATATAATCACGAACACCCGTGCCATCTTCAGTATCGTAATCGGTTCCAAAAACAGAAATGGAATCTCGTTTGCCCAGTGCGGTTTCGCAAGCGACTTTGATCAATAAAGTGGCCTTTTCGGTGGATTGACCAATCTCACCATCAGGATTTGATCCTGCGACATTAAAGTAGCGCAAAATGACGTGTCTTAATGGTGTTGCGAAAGACAGATCTTTTAGCATCATCTCACTCATCAGTTTAGACATGCCATAAGGGTTAATTGGTGCGGTAGGCGTATCTTCCGCTGTTATTGCTTGATCAGGAACACCATAAACGGCAGCTGTTGAGGAGAAAATAAAATGTTTTACATTGGCTTTAGAACAACATTCCAATAAATTCCGAGTACAGCAGGTGTTATTGCCATAGTATTTAAGTGGGTTAGAAACCGATTCGGGGACGATGGTGTGTGCTGCAAAATGCATCACCGTGTCGATATTGTGATCTGCGAGTAATTTTTGAACGAGTTCTTTATCACCAGTATCACCGATAATAAGCTCAGCACCGATAACAGCACCTTCAAACCCAGTACTAAGATTGTCTAATACAACAACCTTGCGACCCGCCATCGTTAATTGTCTTACGACATGACTACCAATGTAACCGGCTCCGCCAGTGACGAGTATGGATGTAGACATTGTATTTAATTCTCCCTGAGAAATAATTTTCTATAAAAGCAAACTAAAATGAATAAGCTATTATGAATCAAATATAAGCAGCTATTGTTCCATATTTACTTTTCATTACAATAGCGGCACAAAAGTTTATAACTGGAGTAGGTAAAGTGCAGAAGAAAAGTAGTAATACCGTATGGCATGATGCCACTGTCGTAAGGGATGATCGACAAAAATTGAATAACCATAAAAGTGCGATCTTATGGTTTACCGGATTATCAGGGGCAGGGAAGTCTAGCCTGGCCAACGCCGTTGAAGCGATGTTGTATGGAACAGGTAAACGTACTTATGTTCTTGATGGAGATAATGTTCGTCAGGGTTTGTGTGGCGATCTAGGATTTTCCGATGAAGATAGGATTGAAAATATTCGGCGGATTGGAGAAGTTGCTAAGATTCTGGTTGATGCAGGTTCAATTACGCTGACTGCTTTTATTTCGCCTTTTAAAGCTGATCGACAACGTGCACGGGATCTGGTTCCGGAAGGTGATTTTATTGAGATTTATACCCGTTGTGATTTAAGTGTATGTGAAGAACGCGATGTTAAGGGTTTATACAAAAAAGCGCGCGCTGGTGAGATCCCCGCTTTTACGGGTATTTCTTCGCCTTATGAAGAACCGGAAAATGCCGAAGTGGTCGTCGATACTGATAAGCACAGTTTAGAAGCGTCTGCTCAACAAGTGATTGATTATTTAACTGAAAAAGGAATTGTCTAGTTAAAACTAGGCTTCTAGCAGCCCGTATCTTATCGCGATGCGGGCAAGCTCGGCTGCGGTAGTAACTTCCAGTTTATTTTTGATCTGAGTGCTGTAGTTAGCAACGGTTTTATAACTTAAAGATAGCCGTTCTGCTATTGTCGCAACGTTAGCACCTTCTGCTAATAGACAAAAGATCTCAAATTCCCGAGTAGATAAATTTGCAAAAGGTGTGTTTTGCCCACGGGTTTTTTGGATTGCGAGTCTTTGCGCAATTTCCGGATCAAGGTGATCTTTACCATTAGCGACCATTCGCACCGCTTCAACAAGTTCCTCTGCTGCACTGCTTTTGGTGATATAACCCTTAGCGCCAACTTGTAGAGCGCGTTCTACGAAAACAGCATCTTCATGCATACTGAAAACCAGTACTTTTGCTTCGGGTTCGCGCGCGATTATTCGGCGGATCGCTTCCAGCCCACCAATACCAGGTAAAGATAGATCCATGATGACGATATCAGGATCAGTTTCAAGGAAATATTTGCAAGCATCCTCGCCGCTGGAGGCTTCCGCGATAACCTCAATGTCCTGTTGATTTTCCAGCAGGTTTTTGTAACCTTCGCGGACAACCGCATGATCATCTACAAGTAATACTGTGATATTGGAATTATCAATATTCATTAAAATCTATTAAGTTTGGTTTTCCTTAGACTTAAGAGGCAATGTTACCTGAATTTCGACACCATGTTGTACATCACTTTTGATCTTAAAGTTACCGTTTAGCGCTTCAACGCGTTCTTGCATACCCAATAAGCCTAAGCCTTGCGTTGCTTTGCTAATATCAAATCCGTTGCCGTTGTCTTTTATGGATAAATCAAGGATGTTTGGGTCTTTCTTATGCAGGTTGATATAAACATCAGTCGCGTTTGCATGTTTAGCAACATTATTAAGACATTCCTGGACGATCCGGTAAATAGTAATTGAAATATCTTGAGATAGATCTCCCAGATCCTTACCTGTTTTGAAGTGACAAAAAGTATTTTCATGATATGTATTCCAGTTATCAGTAACATCATTGAGGGCGGGGATCAGGCCCAGCTCATCAAGAATAACCGGGTGTAAACGTTTCATCATTCCTTTGACGACATTGTATATTCGAGTAGAGATATCCATTATTGTTGTAACACTGGATTTTATTTTCTCATCAATACTTTGCTGGCCAATTGATGCGGCAACGGCTTTGATTGCACTCACTGATTGCCCCATTTCATCATGAAGTTCTCTCGCCAGATGGCGTCTTTCGTCTTCTTGAATCGCCAGTGTTCGTTGTTTCAGATAGCGATTTTGATCTCGACTTTGCTCTAAGACACCTGCCATATGATTGAATTTTTGGGTTATTTTACGAAGCTCTGGCAATTTGACTGATTGTAAACGGGATTGGTAATCACCTTGCTCAATATCATCCAGACCTTTAATAATCGCATTTATTGGCTTGAATAAACGGCCAATAATGATGAAGAGAAGAATATTTGCGATCAAAAAGAAAAACAGTAATACACTTAAAAATGATCGTGCTTCTTCCCAGGCTTCGGTGATCTCGTCTGCAGGATCAGGTCTGATCACAAGTTCACTGCTTGGCATACCGGGAACCGGAATTGACTGCCGCAAGACCATACTGGTCGGTTGAACTAATTTCACAAACCAATCTGGCGCATCAGATTTATATTCAACCTCAGTAGGAAAGGGATCTAGACCTTCTCCATGAATGATTTCAATATGTAAATGCCGTGTTTTTCCAAACTTTTTTATTTGCCGCATAAGTTTTGATTGATGGGTAAGCTGACTTTCAGGATTAGTTTGAATGAACGCTAACTCAAGTAATTGCAGAGTCAATTGAGCAGTGGATTGAGTTTCTTTTGCAAGTGCTTTGCGCGCATTATGAATCACTAAAGCCGAACCAATGAGCAATATTGCAACAAAGACCAGTGTGATCAGCAAGTTCAGGCGAAATCGAAGGCTCATGGTTACTCCGGAAGTACTATAGCGATTGTGAATTGAAATAGATAAGTCTGCAATTAAATAACTTAATGTATTTTTTCATAAGATTATGCTAACTTAATGATATAAAAATCAATATATTAATTTAATGCTAAAAATTATCCGCCTCTTTTTATTACTACTGATCTGTTGTTGTTTAACAGCTTGTTCTAGTTTCAGCATAGCATCATTCTTTACCATGGTATTTACAGGTAAAGGATTTGGAGATCATGCTTTATCCACGGTGACAGGACAGGAGTGTGCCTTTTTTAATTTGGTTCATGGTGAAGAGGTCTGCATTAATGATGATTCTGCGGAAATGATCCTTTTGACCAGCGATCAATTTATCGATGATTCACTTATGATCGCTCAAGAATGAATCTTCAACTCTTTATTAAAGTGATAATCAATATTAATAGTACAGATCACTTCAATAATTGATTCATTATTAAGCATTCATTGTTGTAAAATACTCGAATGATAACTCCCCGACAGATTTTTCTATTTATATTCCTTACCTGTGCCGGCTTAATGGGTTTTGGTTTTTACTTACAGTATGTTCAAGGGCTAGAACCCTGTGTTCTATGTATGGTGCAGCGTTTATTTTTTGTACTGCTCGGCACCACAGCGTTATTTGCTTTTTTACATAATCCTGGTCGAACAGGTACGCGGTTTTATGCAATTTTAATCAGTCTATTCTCCGCATGCGGTGCTGCAATTGCCGGACGTCAGATCTGGTTACAACACTTACCGGCAGATCAGGTGCCTGAATGCGGTCCAGATCTGTTTTTTATGTTGGAAGTCTATCCACTCACAGAAGCACTAATGACCGCCTTAAAAGGGACGGGGGATTGTGCAAAGATTGTCTGGACGTTTCTTGGGTTTTCAATCCCTGAATGGGCGATTGTGATTTTTATCGGAATATTTCTGGCTAGTCTTTATCTGGTTTTTAAGCCTTTAAACTATTCTGAAGAATAGTTTAAAGCATGAACTTATGAACGAATACAGGTTTGTAGAGAGGTTCTAAAGCTCACCAGGGCAATAAATCTCCATTGCTATGCCAAAATGAACCGGTGTTGCCCAAGTTAAGTTCTTCCATTCTTGCTATTAGGCCCAAAGCAGATTCATCAGTATCCATTAAACCATTATGATCTGTCATATCCGTACGAACATAACCCGGGTGAAGAATACCAACAGAGATACCTTTGGGTTTTAAGTCGATAGATAAGGATTTTCCTGCCGAATTGACAGCAGATTTAGACATACGATATGCATAACTACCACCTGAGTCATTATCGGCGATGGAACCCATACGACTCGTGATAATCCCGACTTTTGATCCTTCTGCCAGGTTATTCAATAAGGTTTTGGTGGTCAGCAAAGGTCCAATACTATTGACTGCAAACATATGCTTGAAACTTTCGATGGCCTCCGCATCAATATCACTCAAAGCAAATGCACCTGCGATGCCTGCATTATTGATCAGCCAATCTATTTTTCGATCATTTAATTTATCCGCAAGTGTCAACAGGCTTGCTGGATCGCATACTTCAACATCTTCGATAATTTCGATGTTTAAAGCTGTAAGTTCACTTGATGCTTGCCGGCAGCTTGCAATCACATCATCGCCGCGTTGTTTTAACTGATTACATAGTTCTAAACCAATGCCTCGGTTACTGCCTGTGACTAATACTGTTTTGCTCATACATTACTCCTTCGTTCTGTATTTTGATTACGAAATTAAGACGTTTATAGAGGATCATTCATGACATCAGGATACCATCGATTTATTGAAAATTTTCTTCCTGTAAGATCAGCAATCATCTGCAAAGCGGGTGGTATGATGGAAGTCTCTGGAAGAGACTATAAATTCGCCAGCCTTAATTGTTTTGCTGGCGTACTTCTTTGAACTTGCTGGCTCATTGGAGGTCACTCTTACATCTGTACGATGGGACGGCGCGGAGCACTAGCGTGTCCTACCGATGGAGGTAGTGGTTTACCTTGGGTTAATTAGTTGGTTCTATAGTTTAATGGAGTAATTTTAGCTATTAAACTTAACTAAAAACCGCCAGAGAAGTAGCCACAGGGGTGAGTTGATTTATAGGTAATACTTGGGAAAATCGAGTTTCAAACGTGTAAAATTAACAGAGTTTCTTGCAGTCTTTTAATTAAAAACAAACGAGGAGAATAAGTATGTTTAGTCATATGATGGTCGGTGCAAACGATGTTCAAGAATCAAAAGTTTTTTATGATGCAATCTTAGGTGCATTAGGTTATGAACCTGGAACAATGGATGATATAGGTCGTTGTTTTTACATGACCGATAGTGGCATGTTCGCGATTACTCCGCCTATTAACGGAGAACCAGCTTCGCACGGAAATGGCTGTACTATAGGTTTTGCTGCAAAGAATCCCGCAGAAGCTGATGCATGGCACGCTGCTGGTGTTTCAAATGGTGGTGCAACGTGTGAAGAGCCTCCTGGTGTACGAGAAGGTGGGCTAGGTAAGCTTTATTTAGCATATTTACGTGATCCATCCGGCAATAAGCTTTGTGCTCTGCATATGATGGGTTGATTTTCTAGATTTTATTAGGAAAGGCTTTGAAGGAATTAGGCCTTGTCTTTTACCCAATCTGATCCAGACATTGTTTTAAGATTGATCTGGATTACCTAAGGGTAAAAGGCAGGGTTCCAAAAGATAGCTACAGTTTTTTGTGTGTTACAGGTGTTATGAACTAATGCTATTTCAGGAGTAGAAATGCATAGAATAATTTTAATGTTAGGCTTACTTTTTGTTCTTCTTGGGTGTGGACCTAAATACCAATTAGTTAATAACCCAAATGTAAATCCAGATGAAGCGGTTACGCTTTTCATCTATAGGCCTGATGGTTTTTTTCATAAGCATAATCCAGAGGAGCCTTTCGTGTACCTTAACGGAGAAAAAATTGGCACATTAGGCGTGGGGGAAACAATAGAAACTCAAGTTACATTTGGAAAAAATATAGTATTACTGAAAGGGAATATTTTATCCATTCCATCATTTGAAATAGGAACCGTTGAGTTTGATGTAACTAGTAATAACGATCACTATATTCGTTACTCATATGATCTTGAATATGTCGTTGGAACAACACCTGTTGGAGATTCTGTCCTTCAACTAGTGGATGATAATATTGGGAAAACCAGACAATAATTCGCAACAAGTAGTCCAATTTCACTCAGCAGTGAGTAGTGTCACTAAAATGTGTTTAGTGATCTGTATTCTACAAAAACGAGGGCAAAAATAACGACAGTTTTATCGATTCAGGTGCGAGGCAAGCAGTTTGGTTACAGGCCTGGATTTGGATAACCATATCGACAGTTCTATCAAACATATTTATTTCTTTTGTTTTCAGTTTTTTATGATTAAAAATTGAACTAATTTCTATCTTTTCGGTATATAAAGCTAAGGGTTGGTCTTCAAAATCGACGGATTTTAAAAGTGGCGGCGGATAATTTGTCGAGCTTATGCTTGACGTTTCTCCAGAATCTAATTTATCAGAATCTAAACTAATACTGGTTGGGATCAAGTTTTCGTGTAGAGGTTTTTCAGCATTAATGTGCCAGCCGTCTGCAATGTCCAATGTGATAAGAACATCATATTGATTATTCTTCTCGCTTAAATGATTCATAATTTGACCGGTGATTTTGATCGCACCTCTTGCTGCAAATTGGGTGTCTCCTGATTCTCCGTTAAGTAGTTCATGCAATTGTCCTAACATATAAGCATACGATCCCGGATACTCGGCGATATTGCCTGAGAAGGCTTGTAGAACTTCATGTGCTTTGTCATCATATTGAGGATCACCGATTCGCTTTGTCAGTCTGGACAGTATTCGTACCGCAACTGAATTTCCGGACGGTGTAGCGCCGTCATGGGTGCTTTTCGGTTGTGCGAATAAAATTTCATCATTGCCCATTAGAAATACGCCTGATTTATGATCCTGAAATTCGATGATCATTTCATCGATAATTAACTTCGCGCGTTCTAACCATTTCCGATCACTTGTTACATCGTATAGCGCTAATAGTGCTTCAGAGTAATGTGCATAGTCATCTTGGCGAGCTGGAATAGATGGTTCGCCGTCCAAATTTACGCGCCATAGTTGATTGGTGGTGTAACGCTGTTTTTCCCATAAGCGTTCAGCAGCTTTTTCAGCGGCGTCTATATATTTTTTTTCATTAAGAATAGCGCCAGATTCTGCGAGTGCAGTGATCATCATGCCATTCCAAGCGAGGATGATCTTGTTGTCAGTTAGTGGAGGAATACGCTTTTGACGCGACTCGCGTAGCGTTGTATTGATACGGTCAATTCTAGCCAGTAAATTAGAGAGTGATAGATTTTCCTGGAGAGCGATATCATTCAGTGATTGCGACAAATGAAAGATGTTTTTACCTTCAAAATTGCCATCGTCTGTCACTCCATATAAGCGAATAATAAATTCAGTGTCTTTCTGATCAAATAATTTCTCGATTTCTTTTTTGGTCCAGATAAAGAAAGTACCTTCTTCACCCTCACTGTCTGCATCGGTCGCAGAATAAAAAACATCATCTTCTCGCGTCATTTCCCGGAGGACATAATCCAGTGTTTGACGAGCAACACGCGCATGCAGCGGATTTCCATTTTGCCGCCAGGCTTCTGCATATACACGCGAAAGGTAGGCTTGGTTGTAGAGCATCTTTTCAAAGTGTGGAACTAACCATTGATTATCAGTGGAATAGTGGTGAAAACCACCACCGATTTGATCATAAATGCCACCTTGAGCCATAGCAGTTAAAGTATGTTCTAACGCTTTGTTTTTTTGTCTATTTTCTGGTGTTTTCAGTAGCAATAATAACGAAGATTCATTTGGAAATTTTGGAGCGCGACTAAAACCACCATCCTGCGGATCATAACGTTTTACAATGCTTTCAACCGCTTGTTGGATAACATTTTGGCCAAGTAATTTAACTTCGCTACGAGTGGACGTTGCTCTTTTGACGGCATCTGATAATTCTTCTGCTTGTTCAATTATGGCTGCATTTTTCTCTTTCCATGTGTGAGCTACTTTTTGCAGTAGTTCTGTGAAGTTAGCCGGTGAGAAATAAGTACCTCCAAAAAAAGGTCTACTATCGGGCAATAAGAATGACGACATTGGCCAGCCGCCGCTGCCAGTCATCATCATGACGGCTGTCATATAGGTTTCATCGATATCTGGATATTGTTCGCGATCAACTTTGATTGAAATAAAATTCTCGTTGAGAAATTTCGCAATCGTTTCATCTTCAAAACTTTCTTCCTCCATGACGTGACACCAATGACAAGTGGCGTAACCAATTGAAAGAAACACAGGTTTGTTTTCTTTTTTGGCTTGATCGAAGGCTTCTTTTCCCCATGCATACCAGTTCACCGGATTGTGGGCGTGTTGTAATAGATACGGTGAATCTTCGAAGATTAACCGATTTGTATATAGCGCCTGGTTATTCTCAAGATGACGCGTACGAGGTTTGTAATCAGCACCTTTTTCTCTCAGCCTTTCCGTTATTTTTAAAGTAAGTGTTTCAGAATAATCCATAATTCCAGGGTGTGTTTTAGAGAGTGCCATGTGGCAGAAAAATAACAAAATAACGATCAATAAATTCTTCATTTATTTCCCTTATTTAATTCCTTTGTATGAAGAGTCGCTTAAAAATTGATCAGTATTTTCGCTTGCATATTTTGCATTGTAACAAACTCGCCAACCCTACGGTCGAGAAGTTTTCATGACGCTATAAAGTTTTATTAATATACGCGCCATTTGCTTGACGCAGATGAGGAAAAGTTAGAGTATCTTCTTAGGCAAGCCAACAATAATATTCAATAAGTCTTGTGGGAGGGGAAGTGAATAGGTTCACATTTGATCTGACTAGTATTTTTCGGGAAGAGTCGGATCATGAAATTGATGATCATTTTCATCGACAGATACAGTTCTCATTAGCGAATGGTATAACAGCAATTGTTATCGCCACTATTTTATGGTCTTTTGTCACCCCTAAATGGTTATTAACCTGGCTAAGTTTAGTTTTTTTGGTTTCTACCTTTCGCGTGTTACTCGTTTATTTTTATGAAGAAAAAGAACAACCCGTCAGGGATGTTGAAAGTTGGCACATTGCAGTATTAGTTTTAATACTTCTCATGGGAATTATTTGGGGGAGTCTGGTTTATATATATGATCCCAATTGGCCGGTGCTGCAGCAAGCTTCGGTAGTTTGTGTACTGGCCGTTGTAGTATTTGGTGCGATCCCAGCTTATGCAGCCGTTATGCAGGTATATATCATTTCTCTTATTGCGATTTTGAGTCCTTTTGCTGCCGTTTATCTGTATTCAAATCATGATGATTTTTTGTTCAATGGATCTGTTCTACTTATTTTGAGTACAGTGCTTGTGATTTTGGCAAAACTTTATCACCGACTGTTGGCTAATGGTGTCGCAGAAACCCCTGACAACATATGTTTTATCGATGTAAATGGATCGATGGAAGATAAGGTAGTTCAGAATAACTCACAAGCATCTTTATTGAAAAGTGACGTTGATGAATTATTACCTGCACAAATAATGGCTATAGATGAGGGTTCTGACATTGTCGCTAAACTTAATATAGATCCGACAAATATAATGCAGGCTCGGATAAATCCTAAAGTAGGATCTGGCCGCCACTTTACATATACGGATATTGCACCAGACGGACAGACATCAATTTGCTTGGAATGTTTGCAGAATAGTGTCAGGAATCGAACAGGGTCTTAGGGTTTTTGTGTCCACACAAACAACCGTTACGGTCGCTTGATTAAGAGTGATCTCTTCTTCATTAGTACGATAAATTTTCTGAGCAAAATGAAAGCTTGAACGTTTGAAAGATGTGGTTTCAGAGGTGATGGTTAACAGATCGCTATATTTTGCCGGTAATAAATAATCTAGCTTAACTGTTCTGACCACGAACATGATGCCCAGCTCGTTCATTAAATCGTCTTGTTGAAAACCTGCTGCGCGTAGATGTTCGGTTCTTGCGCGTTCATAAAAACGCAGGTAATTCGCATAATAAACAATGCCCATCGTATCAACATCTTCGTGATAGATCCTTACTGGCCAAGTAAATTTCCGCATGCTTTTTCCTCAGAGAATTGCCAGTTTGGAGCTGGCACCGGGTTTCTCCCAAACTAGCTTTGGAACCAGATAACCAGGTAATTGATCACGTATATTCCGCATTAATTCTATTGCATCTTCACGTTCGATATTGAAATGAGCGGCTCCCTGAACAGGATCCAATAAATGAAGATAATAAGGCATCACATTAATTTCAAACAATTTATCACTCAAATCAACCAGTGATTTCACCGTATCGTTTATGCCGCGTAATAAAACAGATTGGTTTAATAAGGTGACACCAGTTTGAGTCAGTTTATCCATTGCTATTTGAAGCTTATGATCAATCTCATTGGCGTGGTTGGCATGGATCACCATGACTACTTTTTGTTTGGCAGAGTTGAGCATATCAAGGAAATGATCATCGATTCGTTCAGGTAAAACCACCGGCATTCGTGTGTGTATGCGTAATCTTTTTACGTGTGGGATTTTATTGATCTCTGCAATCAAAACGGCCAGTTTTTTATCTGTAAGCGATAGAGGATCTCCACCACTAAGTAACACTTCATTGATCGAACCCGTATTGGCAATATAGTCAATCGCTGCTTGCCATTGACCTGTTGAAGGATTTGACTCGCCATAGGGAAAATGTCGGCGGAAACAATATCTGCAATGAATTCCACATGCCCCGGTTGTGACTAAAAGTGCTCTTCCTTGATATTTATGTAAAACACCAGAGACCACTTCTGAAGCCAGATCACCAACAGGATCATTGATAAATCCAATCTTTTCGATATTTTCTTTTGCCAGCGGAAGCACTTGCAATAATAGCGGATCATTCGGATCACCTTTTTTCATCTTTTCAGCGAAACCAGCAGGTACGCGCAAACGAAAATCAGGTTGAATATCTAGCAGTTGGGCTAAAGGGGATTCATGTAAATCCAATTGATGAAGTAACTCTATCGGGCTGGAAATCGCGTTTGCCAGTAGTTTTTGCCATTTAGACTGAAAATCAGTGGCTGTTCGGGTTATTATAGCGTTCTTCATTTGAAAGAGATTAACAAAAATAATGGCTAAATACGCAACTAATCAGTTCAAATCAGGGCTAAAATTGATGATTGATGGCGATCCATACACGATTGTAGAAAATGAAATCGTAAAGCCAGGCAAAGGACAAGCATTCAATCGCATTAAGATCCGAAATCTGAAAACAGGTCGCGTTATCGAACGTACCTATAAATCAGGTGAATCAGTGGAAGGAGCGGATGTTATGGATGTTGAGCTGGAATATCTGTATTCAGATGGGGAATTCTGGCATTTTATGGATCCAAAAAGTTTCGAACAAATACAAGCCTCTGCAATGGCGATGGAAGATGCTAAGCAGTGGTTAAAAGGGCAGGAAACCTGTGAAGTAACTCTCTGGAATGGCGATCCTTTATCGGTAACAGCGCCAAACTTTGTTGAATTACAAATCACAGAAACTGATCCCGGGCTTCGAGGTGATACAGCTTCAGGAGGTAGTAAGCCAGCGACGTTGGAAACCGGTGCCATAGTTCGGGTACCTTTATTTGTAGATCAAGATGAGTTGATCAGGGTAGATACAAGAACGGGTGAATATGTTTCGCGAGTAAAAGAGTAAAAGTATTAAATTAGTATATTGTCCTTCTGTGGAGTGAAAATTTTTCAAGTTGACTGATGTGCTGAAGGAACGGGCAACTCTGCTCACTCAAATAAGACGTTTTTTTGAAGAAAAAGATGTCCTCGAAGTGGAGACCCCACTTTTGGGGAAAACAGGTGTTTGTGATCCGCATTTGCATAATCTGTCTACGACAATAACTGATCAGAAATATTACTTGCAAACTTCACCAGAATTTGCGATGAAACGATTATTGGCTTCAGGTTCTGGTTCTATCTATCAGATTTGTAAGGCCTTTCGTAACGACGAACAAGGCCGCTTACATAATCCTGAATTCACTCTGCTTGAATGGTATCGGGAAGGTTTCGATTACCTTCAACTAATGGATGAGATTGAAGAGTTGATTCTGGGACTTACAGGCTTAAAGGAAATTAAGCGAATAACTTATCGAGATGCATTTTTAAAAACGACCAAAATTGATCCATTTATAGCGACGACTAAAGAGCTGGCGAAAATTGCTGAAAGTGTCTCCGGAAATCTGACAAGAAATGATCTCCTGGATTTGATCCTGGTAGACAAAGTTCTTCTAAAATTAGATAAAGCATTTTTCCTTTATGACTACCCAGAGGATCAGGCCGCCATGGCAAAACTACGAGGCAATGTTTCTGAGCGATTCGAATTGATCATAAATGGTATTGAGTTGGCTAATGGCTACACAGAGTTGATCGATTCTGTCGAACAGGAAAAACGATTCGAAAATGAAAATAAACAAAGACAGAAACAGGGAATAGAACAGATGCAAATTGATCAAAAATTACTATCAGCGATGGCTGATGGAATACCGAACTGCGCTGGTGTTGCACTGGGTCTTGATCGATTGTTAATGATTGTTCTTGAGAAAAATGCGTTAGCAGAGGTTTTACCATTTCCAATCGAGAATACTTAAGATGAAAACCCCATCAGAAGTACTCAGTAAAACAGGGCCTGTCGCAAACAGTATTGAAGGCTTTTCTCCTCGGTTGCAACAACAAGAAATGGCTGATCAGATCGGTGAAGTCTTAGCACAAAATGGCATTTTGATCGGTGAAGCAGGCACGGGCACGGGTAAGACCTTCGCTTATTTGGTACCTGCTCTTATGTCCGGTAAGAAAGTCATAATTTCAACCGGAACAAAACACCTTCAAGATCAACTTTATCATCGGGATCTTCCAGTCATCAGAGATGCGTTGAAATTACCGATCAGTATTGCATTATTAAAAGGTCGCGCTAATTATCTGTGTCTGAACCGCCTGGGAGAAGCCGGTGGTCAAGGCAACCCAATGACTTCCAAACTTTATGTGCAACTGACGAGCATCAAGGAGTGGGCAGAAAAAACCACCGTTGGGGATGTGTCAGAATTAAGTTCTGTACCTGAAGACTCGATGATTTGGCCGATGGTTACCTCAAACGCCGATAATTGTCTTGGCCAAGAATGTCCGCAATTTAGCGATTGTCATGTCTATAAAGCACGCAAAGAGGCTAATGATGCTGATGTTTTAGTTGTCAACCATCATCTATTCATGGCAGATATGTCGTTACGTGAAGGTGGTTTTGGTGAAGTTCTACCCGGCGCTGAAGCTGTGATTTTTGACGAAGCGCATCAGTTGCACGATATTGCCTCTCAATTTTTTGGAAGCAGTGTAACCAGCCGACAGTTATTGGATCTCTCGAGAGATGTATTTGTTGCTTATCTACGAGAAGCATCGGATATGCCAGACATTGAGGACGCAGGAAATGATCTAGAAAAACTGGCAAAAGACTTTCGTTTAGCCCTGGGACGAGCGAAGCAAAGGGCCCCCTGGCATGAGATAAAAAACAAACCGGATGTAAAACTTGGTTTAAATGACTTGATCGAGGGTTTGCAGATCTTAAGAGACTGCCTGAAGCCGGCGGCAGAAAGAGGGCGGGCTATCGAAAATTGCTTAATACGAACGGAATCTTTACTTGGACGATTAAGATTATTTTCTGATCAGCAGCAGGCAGAAAAGACGAGTGATACGGATCAGCCAGGTTCAGAAGATACGATCCAATGGTTCGAAACCTATCAACGTGCTTTTGTTTTAAACATTACGCCACTAGAGATCTCGAGCGTTTTTCAAGCACGTCGGCAAAGTTATCAGTGTGCCTGGGTTTTCACTTCTGCAACTTTGGCTGTGGGAGAAAATTTTAAGTATTTCACTCACCGGCTTGGTTTGGATGATGCCGTGACCAAGCTTTGGGACAGTCCTTTTGATTATCCTAACCAGGCCCTATTGTATCTCCCTAAACTGGGTGTAGAGCCTAATCATCCATCGTATACACAAGCCGTTGTCAATTTCTCAATTCCTGTTTTACAGGCGAGTCAGGGCAGGGCATTTGTGCTTTTCACTAGCCATCGGGCATTAAAAGAAGCTGCAGAATTATTTGCCGATAAGCTCGATTTTACTTTGCTAATTCAGGGTGAAGCTCCTAAAGCGGAGTTGCTCGAACGTTTCAGGAATACGCCTTCAGCTGTGCTGTTAGGCACAAGCAGTTTTTGGGAAGGCGTTGATGTTCGTGGTGAAGCCTTATCTTGTGTGATTATCGACAAGTTACCTTTCGCTTCAATGGGTGAACCGGTAATGCAAGCACGACTGGATGCAATGCGTAAACAAGGCAAAAATCCATTTATGGAATACCAATTGCCTGAAGCGGTAATTACGCTTAAACAAGGTGTGGGACGTTTGATCCGGGATGTGAATGATTCGGGTGTGTTGATGATTTGTGATCCACGGATAGCAACTAAATCCTATGGTAAAACTTTCTTGTCTTCATTACCTGCGATGCGTAGGGTGAATGATCAATCAGAGGTGGATTATTTTTTTAAAAGTAATAAATGAATTAAGAGGATGCTTGAGCGTTATTTTGTTTACTATCAGTTGTTATTAATTTCAGGAAATAAAAGAATCGAATTTTTGATCGTAATTCTTCTTTATGAATATTACCTCAAGATTTACTCACTTCATATTCCGAGAAATATAATATTAGTGAATAAAGAATTTTGATTTTTTAAAAGAGTCTATTAAGTAAGTTCCAATAAATGCAAACAATGCCGCTAATGCAAATAACCAGCGGATGTCTGTAGTATTCGTTTTTGGAATACTGAGAGCACTGGCTTTCATCTCATCGGATAAATCTTCTGCACTTCCAAGACGATGATAAAGCAGGCCTGTTTTATCAGCTAACCCTTCCAGATAAGTTTCTCGTAATGAAGACAAATGCTCGGTGCCTGTGGTTATTGCATCAGCTCCAGCATTTGCTTGGGTATAAACGTCGGTATGTTGTACATCTTCTTGTTTCCAGAAGCCTTCTTCTTTACCGGTTTTCTTATTAAATTTTGGAATTGAGACGAGCTCATTTCCTCCGACGCCAACAATCAAACCATTAATGTCTCCTAGCTCACCAGTGAAACGTGGTGGAATTTCAGGGTTTATCGGCGGTGACTCATGGCCGTCGGTTATGAATACGAGGCGAGTGGTTTGATCTAATTTTCCAAGCAACTTAATACTTTTAAATAGCCCTTTCGCAATTTCGCTACGTGCTTTCCATGTCATACGCCAATCGATGTTGTTAACCATAGCGGATAGTTCGCGATGGCTGTTACAAATTTCAATAGGGGTGATTAATAAAAATGCACGATGTCCGGTAAATAATGCCAGACCAGCTTCGGTTCCACAGGGCATTTCCGATAGCGTCTCTAACGTCACTTTTTTTGCGTATTCCAGGCGGCTGATAGATTGATCAGTTTCTGGAACATCCATGACATTCATGCTTTGTGATATATCAAAAACAAAAACATATCGATAGGCGGGGCGTTCTAACTCAAGGGAGGGTTTCGTGAAAGTTATAGCAAGTAGCAGTAATGCAATAAGCATTAATATTACTTGTGGTCTATGTAAAATTATAGGTAGCATATTCATAGACAATTATCGATTAATAGACTCACACTCACGGTAAATTATCCTCAGTATCCGAGGAGAGAACAGTACGTGCAGCTCTTCTTGCACCTTCAACTTTTTCGCTGACGAATTCACTGGCATCGGGGAGTATTTGTAGCGCGCGTTCGAGGTTGTATTTTGCTCCCCAATGTTGGCTATCTATCATAAGTAATTTACGGTAATTAGTTTTTGCCAGTTCAACTAAAGGCATTGCGCGATCAGCATCTTTTTTTAGATCTTCTGCTAATGCTTGTTGCAAATAAGTATTAGCCATATTAAACATGGCGTTTAAGCGTAATGTTTTGTCATTTTCAATATTTTCTAGTTTGGCGTAAGTAATGCGCGCTTCTTGATAAAAACCTTGTTGTTGTTGGCCATACGCTTTAGCAAATAATCCGTTAGAGCCTTTATAATTCTCACCAGCTTCAAGAAAATTATTTTCTTGAATTGCGCTGTTGTAGTTTTGGATTTGATTCCATTGCTCAAACTCATAGATCAATGCCGTGCCGGACAATAAGGCAATCACAATACAAAAAATCATCAAAGGTTGTTTTAGCGCCATCGTTGGATCTCGAATAATTTTGCAGCAGTTAATAAAAATAATAATGTAAAAGCTATCCCATAACACCAGTTTGATAGATCGCGTTTTGGAATAATATCTTGATAATGGATCGGTAAATTTTGTAGCTTACCTACTTCAATTACAGCATCATTTAATGCATCAGGGTTTTCTACTGAATATGCCCGGTAGGGTGACTTCATGTCAGAAAAAAACTTGTGTACAACTTGTTCAGGTGTGGATTTTTCTTTATTATCTATTTCTTCAAACAGATTTGGCCCATTATAGCCTCGTAAATAAAACCAGTATAAAGTGACTCGATGCTTTTCCATTAAGTATTTTATTTTTTCCTGAGCAACCATTGAAAGTCGGGCAGCCCCATCTGAAACTAACATCAAAATACGCGAACCTGCGAATGGTTTGTCTTCAAAAAATTCCAAGGATCGAATTAAGCCTGCGGCAAGATCTGTTGAAGCAAGTCCTTTCTCAATGCTTCCTGCCGCTATTGCTGCTTGAACGAGGTCTTGTTTTTCTGTCAATGGTAATACTGCAATTGGGTTACCGCTAAATACAAATAAAGAAAACATGTCTTGCTGTCGTTGTGATGCATAGTCAGCGAGTATACGACGTGCAGTTTGACCCTTAGATTCATAAGTCCCAAATTTTGCCGCACTTTCAGCTGCCGTCTTATTCTTTTTTTTATCGTAAAAGGGTTTGTCCATACTGCCACTACTATCTAACAATAAAACAGTTTGCGCACCTTGACCAATTCGTTCAATCTTTTTTTCAGATTGAAAAAAACCAGAGATCCCAAAAACAAGCGCAGCAATACAAAGTGAGGCTAGCAGGCGTAGCAAAAGATTGGCTAGATCAGAAGTACGATCCGTTGGGAGTAATGCTAAAGATGAGTATGCAACACTTTTTTGACCGTGAAATAAAAACGGTAATAAAGCTAGCGGTAATAACATTAAACCTAAATGATGAGCAAAACCAAACATCAGACAATACCGCGTTCGATATCTCGACACTGCTCCATAAAGTCAATCAAATCAGATAAAGCATATTCAGTGTTTTCTTGATCATCTATACCTTCAAAAAAATATTTTCTTGAGTAGGTGAAATAATTTTCAATAGAAGACCTTAAGGGTATAAATTTTTTATGCTCATCAAAGAAAATATCTAGCCTTTCGATAAAGACAGTTCTCTGCGCTGTTTCATTAAAGGCTTTATGTATTTCTTCTAATGCCTGACGATGACGAACTTCATTCCACTTAATATGACGCTTATTGTTAAGTGTTTTATATGTGTTCGCAAAAGGATGTTTTTTTGATAATAACGGTAACCCCCACTTCAGATAGGCCAATCCCAAAATACTAAGGAGAAATAATGATAAAAACACCATCATTTTGAAATTACTGAAGGGTAATAAAGAGGGAGCTTGATCCGCGTGTAAATTGTTATTTGAACGATCAGTTAGCGTTGAAATACCTATCCGTGTTGCTGGAATTAGAATATTAAACTTTTCATCACTGTCGGAATTTTTATATGCCAACAAATGTGATGGGACAGGTATATCTTTAAGTTCAGGTTTTACATTGACGATGTGATAGATCAGTTTGATCGAGTATTGAGGAATGCCTTCTAATATTTGAAAATCAACTATTGGGGTTTCTAACGTTAACCATTCAGATAGTCTACCTGCTGCAGGTAGTGATTTTTCGTCAAGCACAGATGGTAACTGTAATTTTAAATTGATCACACGTTCGAACTTGTCACCAATCTGATAACCAAAAGATCGAGGTTGTTGGATGTCGAGTTGTTCAATTTTGCTATTTGCATTAATAGAAAAGATCGCAAATAAAAAACCTATAAAAATTGATCGCGATAAGTTATTTACTCGAATGATAAATTGTTTTTTTCTAGCCGAAGAAATAATGTGTCACCTCATCTGAATTAAAACCATTTTGTAACAATAATGGACTTCGCCCATATTCTTCAAAAAGATCAAAAAGTTTTTCGCGCCGCTCTGAAAAAGTTTGTTGAATACGTTTTTTTAAACTCGGTCGCATTAACAACATGCGGCTCTGGTTAGTTTCTGGATCCGTCACACGGGCAATACCAAAAACAGGTAAGTTTTCAAACTCATGTCGATCCCATAACATCACAGGCACCACGTGGTGATAAGCCAGAGAAGCAAGTGTTTGTTCTAACAAGCTTTCGGGAAAGTGAAAGTCTGAAGCTAAAAATACTAATGCTCTACGACCGCCTAATAGTTCTGCTGCGTGCGGTAATCCTCCTGAATTTTTTGCCTGTAATTTTTTTGTATACAGTTGTTGTGCTATCTCGTGTCCTGCGGCTCGATTCAGAGTTGGTGGTGAAATCCAGGGAGCTGAATCTTTATCCGAACAGCCTACAAATCCGAATGTGTCACCCGTTCGATATGCAGAATAACTTAGACAAGATACAAAATCCGCCAGCACATCTCGTTTCGAATTTTCACCTTGAAAATTCATGGATGCTGACAGATCTGCTATTACATAAACAGGGATCGAACTCGTCTGTTGATAGACTCTAACCCTTATCTGTTCAAAAGGATCTCTGAGACTTGCACGAATATCGAAGCGTCGTGGATCTGGCGCATCGATCAATGGCACATGATTACGAAATTCTAAACCACCACCCTTTTGCAAACTTGCATGATGGCCAGGATAGCTACCACTCGCGCGCCATGGAACTCGATAATGTACCTCTCCGAGACTCACGTTAAGGTGCTACAACTTGATTTACAATCTGCTCCATCAGAGCCGGCACTAGTTCAGACCGATGTAGTTCATAGATAGGCGTCAGGAAGACTCGATGGGCAATTGTTTCGTGTAAGATGGCATGAATATCTTCCGGCACTAAAGAATCACGTTCATGTAACCAGGCAGCCACTTTCGCTGCACGCATTAACATGCCCATTCCTCGTGGACTGACACCGGACATGACCATTTTATTCATATCTACACCGTCAAGTTTGATCCCGAATTCTGCTGGGTTGCGAGTCGCGCGACATAAATTGAGTGCGTAATTTTCAATCGTTGGCGTTGTTTGTATATGTTGTTGGATCATTGCGGAAATATCATTCAACTGATCGAAAGGTAAAATTCCAGATTTTAAACTTCCGATCAATTTATCCACGTCAAAAAAACGTGTGTCGAACATGAGTTGTCGCTGCAAATCCAGATCTGTTGGCATTGCAATATTCAATTCCATCAAGAAGCGATCGCGCGCCGCAGCCGGCAACTCAAATGTTTCTTCTTTTTCAACACGGTTACGATCCGCAAACACTTGCAGGTGAGGAAAATAATATTCGCGATTAAACGCTGTCACACTTCGTTCGGCCATCACACGCAGTAATAGTGAATGTACTTGAGGGCGTGCGCGATTCACTTCATTGAAAAAGAAAGTGGCGAGTTTTTCTTCATATTTCAACAAGGGACCAGGATCAACGGCCGGACGACCTTCTTCATTAATATAAGTGTGGTAAACAAGATCATTAGGCATTAAATCGATAGTGCCTTCTATACGTTCATAGTCACCACCCAGCACCTGAGCCAAAGCGCGCAGTATCGTTGTTTTGCCTACGCCAACATCGCCTTCGAGTAGTACATGACCGCGGGCAAAAATAGCAATTGTCAGTAGTCTAATTGCATGATCTTGGCCAATGATGGCTTGTTTTATTTCTGTTTCTAGTTCAGAGGCACGAGCGTGCCATTCGCTAAGAGTAGAATCTGATGCTTTCGACATTAGTTTTATATTTACCTAAATTATTTTATTGTGGTTATTCAACGGATGATCAAACTAAACGCAGAATTATAGCAGATGTTTAGATCTCAACTATACCAATGTCGAGGACCTACGAAAAAGGATGTAAGCATCTTTTTTAAGTTTTTAATCAATCATTTAATTTATCTACACTATCTCTACTTGTACCAGGTTGTCTGAAAATGATGGTGAATGACCCATATCACCAAATTCAGCAGAGCTGATCGAATTAACGGTACCATTATTCAATTGACGCCAATAACCTAAGGTGGCAACAACAATACCTGGATTCACATCATCGGTAATCTGCGCATCACCATCAAAGCCACCACGATCATTAAAGACACGAACCTTATCGCCTTCTTTAATCCCCCTGGATTGTGCATCAGCTGCATTGATCAAAACAAACTGTTCCCCTTGGCCTTTGATTTTATGATCCATATTCGCATAACAGGAGTTCAAAAAACCATGGCTCTTTGGAGAGACAATATTCAACGGATATTTTTTGGCCAACTCAGGATTGGTTTCAGGTCGTTCTCTTGGCCCCAAATAATCCGGTAAGCTGTCTAAATCTTCACCGGGTTGAAAACCTTCGTACATTTGTCTAAAGGGAGGTGCAACAAAGTTCTTTGCTCCTACTACTTCAAATTCACATTTCCCAGACGGTGTTGGAAAGTTACCTTCTTTATGCGGGCAACGGTCATCTTTGGTACCGACTGTTAAACGGGCAAATCCATTCTTACGTAGATACTCTAAATCAATCCCGTCACATGCAGGTGAATCCCAATCAACAAAGTTTTCTAAACATTCTGAATCAGACCATTTCAGTCTTTCATCGTCATAGCCCATAAGTACGGATAAACGACGGAAGATTTCATTGTTAGGAATGGCTTCGCCTGGTGATTCGACACTCTTGGCATTGTAGGTCAGATACAAGTGCCCCCATGAAAGAATAATGTCTTCTAACTCGGCCCCCATCGAAGCGGGTAAGACAATATCGGCGTACGAGGCGGTATCTGAAATAAAGTGTTCGGCTGACACCATAAACAAATCTTCATTCATTAAGCCTTCAACAATCTTGTCCGTCTCTGGTGCTTGCGTTACAGGATTAGAATTCCAACACATCATTGATTTAATGGGTACTTCTAAATCAATTTCGCCGGTTAACGCACGACCGATTTGTAAATTACTAATCACCGGAGTGCCCTCTGGTATTAAGTCTGGTCGACAAATCACATCAAACTTGTATGGGTGTTCCCATACTGGGAACTGTGTAATGCCTCCACCAACATGTTTCCACGCACCGGTTAAAGCTGGAATACAGGTAACTGCGCGAATGGTTTGGCTGCCACCGTGATGTCGTTCTAAAGCCACACCAATGCGAATAGCTGCCGGTTGTGCTGTTGCTAATTCTTTTGCTAGTTGTTTAATGTCATCAGCCGCAACACCGGTAATCTCTTCTGCCCATTCTGGCGTACGATCTTTGGCTCGTTCAGCTAATGCATCAAAGCCCAATGTGTGATTTGCAATATAGTCTTTATCTGTTAAGCCTTGTTCAATAATGCTGTTAATCACTGCCATAGCGAGTGCACCATCGGTCCCTGGTTTGGGCGCAATATGCCAATCGGCTTGTTTTGCTGTTTTTGATTTATACGTATCAATGACAACGACCTTCGCACCTTTTTGCTGTGCTTCTTTGACGATAGTCCAGTGATGAAGATTGGTACTGACACTATTACACGCCCAAATGACAATATATTTTGAGTGGATGTAACTTTCCGGATCAACTCCTGCCGTAGGACCAACGGTTAAAAGCCAGGCGGTACAGGAACCCTCACCACAAAAGGTGCGTTCCATAACAGTGGCCCCCATCCGGTTAAAAAAAGCATCACCACCATTTAACCCATGAACTAAGCCTTGGTGGCCTAAATAGCTGTATGGCACAATCGCACGGGGACCGTACTCTGCAATAATGGCTTTCCACTTATCCGTGATTGTTGTTAGTGCTTCATCCCAACCGATACGTTCAAATTCTTTGCTCCCTTTTGGGCCGACACGGCGCATGGGGTAGAGCAAGCGATCAGGATGGTAGTGACGTTTTTCATAATCCTTGAGTTTCACACACAGACCGCCACGTGTCATAGGATGTTCTTTATTGCCTCTAACGCCAATGACTTTGCCGTCTTCGATATCAAATACCATCGCACAGGTATCTGGACAATCGTGGGGACAACCTCCGAATGCGGTTTCTACTTTAGGATTTGCTGCCATAGATATTTGCCTCTTGCCTGACTGTATAAGTTATTTTCTATACGGATATTATGTCTCTTTAACAAAAGAAGATTAGCACCAATTATTAAAAATGATCTGGTACCAATTTCTTATATAAAATATCTTCTCAATAACGATAAATCATATTTATGTATGCGTATGAAATACTTTATTCATGATCTTCCATTTACCATCGACTTTTAGTAGAGAAAAGAGATCGGTAAAATTATTACCTGTCCAATTTTCAAGTTCGAGACGTGCTGTTGCAACAGTGCCGACAATATCAATGTTGGATATATTTGCTTTTAAATCAGTCGCCGGTCCATTTTCATCATTCCAATCAAACAATGCTTGCACTGGAGCAGCAAATAAATCATCACCCATATAACCAAATACCGAAGCATCGGGGTGAAACCCTGCTTTCATTGTCTGGCCACTTCCTGAAATAGCGCCATCGATATAATGTTGTATTGTGCTTTCGATCAATTCTTTATCGTTCATTAAAATCACCTTAAATATGTAAGTTCTGATGATAGTAATTGAATTGATAATGCTAATGTTAGTACCAATTTTTAAAAATGATTCGGTACCACTTTTATAGTCTTGATTATTGTAAGAGTAGCAGCATATTGAAATTTATTCAATTGAACTGGCAATACGAGAAATACCTTTTCGTATATTGTCTTTTGTCATAGCTGCATAGCCTAACAAAACAATTCGATTATTATTTTTAAATGATCGCCAATTATAAATGGTGTGATGTTGTAGCGTATAAACACCTACTTGCTTTTGACGGATCTTTTTTTGTAAATCTTCTGCATCAGGTGATTCTGGTGGTAGATTCCAAACAACATGAGTACCACATTCAAGTCCCATTAAAGTGATCTCGCCAAATGAATTTTGTAATGATTCAAGTAAACAATTTCGACGACCCATATAAGTTTGTCTGAGTCGCTTAATGTGATTTTCGAAACCACCACTACTAATAAAATCAGTTAAAATGACTTGATCTAGCCAAGGTAAGCCATAATCAAGCAATACTTTACTGCTCTTTGCATGTTCAATAAGTGAGGGAGGCACAACCATGTAACCTATTCGTAAGCCTGGTCCAATTGATTTTGCAAAAGAGCTTAAATAAATAACCCGCTGATCTTTGTCAAAAGATCTAATCGCATGTAATGGTGAACCTTCATATCTAAAATCACTATCGTAATCAACTTCGAGAATATATGAATCCGTATTAACTGACCATTCAATCAATTGCTTTCTTCGTTTAATCGGAAGCGTTGCACATAAAGGAAATTGTCGAGATGGCGTTATCATTGCCACATCAATTTTTTTGTCAGGTAATTTGTTAATAATTACGCCATCTTCATCAACCGGCACGGGAATTATTTTCGCACCATAATTTTCAAATAAATAACTGGCGCCTTTATACCCTGGTGATTCCAGGACAACCTTCGAACCTTTTCTAATTAACAAATGAGAAACAATATTTAGACCTTGTTGAATCCCGGTCAACATAATTACTTGTTCTGGATCTACTTTCATTCCACGTGTTGAACCAAGACGCGTAGCAATAGCTTTTCTCAACTCCAATAATCCAGTAGGCTCACTGTATTTAGTCATGTTGGATCTTGCTGAATCAAGACGATTGTTAATAATTCGCCGCCACGTTTTTGTTGGGAATGACTTAGGATCAGTCCTCTCTATTTGAAAATCGTATAAAAGATCACCTGTTTCACGAAGGTATAATTTTTCTTCATTATTCTTGGTTTTAGATGTTAGCTCTACTGGGAGTTTACTTTTGATAATGTTATTGCCGGGCACAACCGTATCAATTTTTATGGTTGTATCAGGCAGCACATCACATACGTATGTACCCGAACCAATAATTGAATCTATATACCCCTGTTCAATTAGTTTGTCATAAGCCCCTTTAATGGTATTACGAGAAACATTAAGTTGCGTACTGAGAGCTCTGCTTGAAGGAAGGCGTTCATTCGGTTGTATACGCCCTGTCTTTATTAACTCTATTAACTGTTCAGAAATTTGTGTTTGATATGGAGAACGATTTTCTAAGTTAATGTGAATAGGTAATTCCATTGTGAATTTTAAAACCAGATTTTATTTGATAGCTAAACTTTTAGAATTGATCGTAAATGAGCGATCATATTTCATGAGCTCTACGGCTTTTGGTTGGTTAATTTGCCATAAAAGTTTTCTAATAGATAGAGCATTACGTCTATTATTAAGAGACCTCAGCATAACCATCAATTTTAACCAAAATCATTGCTCCTGGCATTTTCGCGCAAACCGATAAGTATCGCAGGTGATTTAACCCTACGCCATTCTTATCGTTATATCGTGATGCTTGCCTTCTGTTACCGGCAGCTAAGCCTATTTGTAGCAGGTGGCTGCTGATTATCCTCTCAACCGATAACCGGTTTTAAATATCCACCAGATAATGATCAAACAAACCGACATAAATAAAAATGTCATTGTGACACTGATCAGAATATTAACATCTGCAACATCATAAAAGCTCCAACGAAAACCACTGATCAAATAAACAACGGGATTAAATAAGGTAATTTTTTGCCATAGTTCGGGTAACATTTTGATCGAATAAAAACTGCCGCCGAGAAAGGTCAGTGGTGTGATGATCATCATTGGAATGATTTGTAACTTTTCAAAACTATTTGCCCATATGCCAATAATGAATCCGAACAAACTGAACGTAACGGAAGTTAAAAAAAGGAAACCAAACATCCAGAAGGGATGGGCGATCTGGTAATCAACAAATAATTTTGCGGTGAGTAAAATTAATAAACCAAGTATGACAGACTTGGTTGTCGCGGCACCGACGAAGCCGATCAAAATTTCGACAAAAGAAATTGGGGCAGAAAGGATCTCATAAATCGTACCGGAAAATTTAGGCATATATATTCCAAATGATGCGTTTGAAATACTCTCGTTCAAGAGTGATAACATGATCAATCCGGGAATGATAAATGCGCCGTAACTCACGCCATCTATCTCGCCCATGCGTGAGCCTATTGCTGCGCCAAAAACCACAAAATAAAGTGAGGTTGAAAGAACCGGGGATGCGATACTTTGCATTAATGTTCGAGCGGTTCTTGCCATTTCAAATTTGTATATTGCGTAGATGGCGTAAAAATTCATTTCTTTGTCCTGACTAAATTAACAAAAATTTCTTCTAACGAACTTTCGTTGGTATGAAGATCTTTAAAATTGATTCCTTGTTTGTGTAATGCTTTGATCAGATTTGCAATCTCATTTTGTTCATCTTGAGTGTCAAAGGTGTAAACCAGTTGGTTTCCATCATCGAACAATTCTAGTGAGTATTTGGAGAGGTTTTGTGGAATGACACTTAATGCATTATTCAAATGTAAGGTTAATTGTTTTTTACCCAGTTTTTCCATCAGTACTTTTTTATTTTCTACAAGGATGATCTTTCCTTGATCAATGATACCAATTCGATCAGCCATTTCTTCAGCTTCTTCAATGTAGTGCGTGGTTAAAATGATCGTTACACCATTTTCACGTAAGCTTCTCACCATGTTCCACATATCACGACGTAGTTCTACATCAACGCCTGCTGTGGGTTCGTCTAAAAACAAAACAGTAGGTTCGTGTGATAATGCTTTGGCGATCATTACTCGCCGTTTCATACCACCTGAAAGAGCCATGGTTTTTACATCTTTTTTATCCCAAAGTGAAAGATCGCGTAATATTTTTTCAATATGGTTTGGGTTAGAAGATTTGCCGAATAATCCACGGCTGTATGTGACAGTACTCCAGACTGTTTCAAACATATCTGTTGAAATTTCTTGTGGAACTAAACCGATTTTGGATCGCGCTTTCCTGTAATCTGAAAGAATATTGTGACCATCAACAATAACACTGCCAGCGCTTGGATTCACCAGTCCACATATGATGCTGATCAAAGTTGTTTTGCCTGCCCCATTTGGCCCGAGTAAAGCGAAGATTTCGCCTTGTGCAATTTCAAGGTTGACCTTATTCAGCGCCCAAAAACCAGAGTCGTAAATTTTATCTAGTGAGTTGATTGAAATTATTGATTTCATTCCGTTTCCAAAGTGTTTTTATAGGGTGGTTTAGTTTTGATCAAACAGAAACAGATCTATTTGATCAGATAAGTCATGAAAGTTCGATAACCTGATCCATTTTTTCTAAGCCTACTTTTTTATGTGTGATCAATAAAATGCTGCGCTCCGAATACTCATTAATAATTGCGTTGAGTAATTTGGTTTCCGTTTCGATATCCAAACCCTCTCCGGGTTCATCCAAAATCAAAATGGGTGAGTCTTTAAGTAATGCGCGAGCTATGATAATCCGACGAGCCTGGCCGCCAGAAAGCCTTAATCCTGCCTCACCAACCCAAGTCTCGTAACCTTCGGGGAGCGTAGAAATAAATTTATCGATTTGTGCTAGTTTGCAAACGTGATCTATCTCCTGATCACTTGCATCTGAGTTTGCCAGTAATAAGTTTGCGCGAATTGTACTATTAAATAAAACCGATTGCTGAGAGACGACAGAAAAATATTGACGCAGATCATTACTATGAAAATTTTCAATTGGAAAATCACCAAATATAATTTGACCTTGCTGATGAGGCCAAAACCTCAGTAATAAATTGACGATACTGGTTTTTCCACAACCACTTTTTCCAACGATGCCTAAATTATTTCCTGCTGGAAGGTTAAAGCTAAGATTGTGAAGAACCTGATTTTGATGATAAGAAAAATTAACTTGAGCAAATTTGATGTCCATATTTTTCGGTGATGGAGAAGTTTGTTCAGGTTCTGAAATAATTGGTTTGGAATCAACAATACTAAAGATGCGCCTTGTAGCGGTTAATGTTTCTGGTAGAAGTTGGAAAGCAAGTGGTAATGGGAGAATCGCTTCAAATGTTGCGAGTATAAAAAGCGCTAACATTGGTAGCTGTGCGGGTTGCAATTTTTGATCGGTGATTAACGGAATACAAATAAAGAGCGTTGATAACATGGCAAGATTTGCAAAAAGACTGATCATGGATTGAGAAAAGGCTGAGAATTTTCTCTGCGATAATTGATCCTTATTAAGTTGATTGGTTAATAGGGATAATTTATTTTGCTGAATATCTCCAACTCCATAGATCAAAATCTCTCCCATTCCTTGTACGCTATCGATTGCGATCATGCGCATTTCGGATTTTGTTTTAACCAGTCTCTCACCCGAAGGTTTTGCATAATAATTAATAATAAGAGGAATAATAAAACCAGCGACTAAAACAAGGAATATTTCTACATAGAGTAATTTAGAATCGTAGCGATTAAGAAATAAGCAGAAAAGTAGGGTGGCGATTATTGCAACAATAAGCGGTAATAAAATTCGCAAATAGAAATTTTCTAAATGATCAATATCTGCACGCATTCGGCTGAGTAAATCACCGCTGTGATAGTTTTGTAGAATGGCAGGAGCGAGCGGTTCGAGGTGATCATAAAACCAACTGCGCAGGTTTGATAAGATACGAAAAGTAGCTTCATGCGTCACCAGGCGTTCTGCATAACGACCAGCGGTGCGTACAATTGCAAAACCACGAATAGAAGCGGCTGGTGTGAAATAATTAACTTGCGTAATTCCTGCCGCACCAGCCATTCCCATAGTCGTGATAAACCAGCCAGCCAGCGCAAGTAAACCCACATTGGCAATAATGGTAACCAAAGATAATAGAACCCCAAATAGCATCCAACCCCAACAAGGACGAAACAGTAGTAATAGGCGAGAGAATAGTTTTATTGATTCCATGCTTGATTATTTGTCTGAGTACTTATGGAATATTGTTTGATAAGAGCAGAATATTCACCTTGCTTGTTTAGTAAGGTTTGATGAGTCCCAGATTCAACAATTACACCTTGCTTCATAACAAAAATTTGATCTGCTTTTTCTACTGTTTTCAATCGGTGTGCGATCATAATTACCGTTTTATTTTTTCTGAGTTCATTGAGACTTTGTTGAATTAATTTTTCACTCTCCTCATCCAAATTTGCGGTAGCTTCATCCAGTAAAATAATCGGCGAATCTTTTAGAAAAGCACGTGCAAGTGCCAGACGTTGGATCTGGCCTCCTGATAATCCTTGTCCGCGTTCACTAATAATTGTGTCGTATTGATCAGGCAAAGATTCAATATAGTTATGAATATTGGAAAGACGTGCTGCGGTTATTATTTGATCGTCATTGGCATTGTTCATTCCTAATGAAATATTTTCTCGAAGTGTTGCATGAAAAATATGTGGGTTTTGTGGAATCCATGAAATTTGTTTGCGCCAGGTTTTTATGTCGATATTATTCAATGAAACATCATTTATTTTTATCTGACCTTGTTGAGTTTGAATAAACCCGGCGAGTAGTTTAATGATAGTACTTTTGCCTGCACCGCTTTCACCAACCAATGCGATAAGTTTTTTTTGTGGGATTACAAAGCTTATATTTTGTAATGTGGCTTCTCTTTTTTCATAAGAATAACTTACTTGATCAAATTCAACATTAAATGCATTTTCACTTTTTGAAAGTAAAAATTGCTCATTCGATTGTTGCTGCAATGGCTTTTCAAGGATATTGACAATTTTTTCCGCTGCACCAATCGCTTCAAGTCTCGCGTGATAGTGCGTACCCATATTACGAAGAGGCAGATAAAATTCTGGTGCTAATAACAGCACAAAGAAACCAAAGAAGAAATCAATTTCACCATAGAAAAGCCGAAATCCGATGAGTACCGCAACAATGGCAATACTAATACTGGCAAGAAATTCCAATACAAGGGAAGAAAGAAAAGCAACGCGTAAGACAGATAGGGTTGTTTTACGATAATCTTCTGAAACTCTGCTGATCGTAGCGGCTTCGCGTCGGCTGGCATTAAAAATTTTAAGCGTAGTAATTCCTTGGATCATATCGAGGAAATGTGCGCTCATGCGGGCAAGTTTCTGCCACTGTTTTTTGTTGAGTCGTTCTGTGCCTTTTCCGATCAAAATCATAAAGAAAGGAATAAGTGGAGCAGTTACTAAAAGCACAATTCCAGAGATCCAGTCGATCGGGAAAACAAAAACTAATATAGATAAAGGGATCAGTGCGACCAATGCCATCGTTGGCAAGTAGCGAGCGTAATAATTTTCTAAAGCTTCAACCGCATCAATCATGGTGTTGATTATTTCACCGCTATGCCGATCAGAAATAGCATTTGGGCCAAGCGCAAAAATCTGTTTGTGAATTTGATCGCGCAGTTCAAATTTCACTTTTGCTGCAGCTTTAAAAGCGCTTATTTCTGAACCCCAGTTTAGCAATGCTCTTAATAAGAAAATGAATAACATACAAACAAGCCAATGTTGTACATCAACAAGCGTTGATTGCTCAAAAATAACGGCAGTAATAATTTTAGCCAGAAACCAGGCTTGCAGGATCAATAACAGTCCGGAGCTTAACCCTAGACCAATCGCAAAGGAGAGATAGTTTTCGGTATGTTTTTTTTGTGACTTAAGAAAGTCAGGAATTCTCATGAATAAAAATGCATGCAGAATATAAGATGATCAATAAAATAATTTTTATTAGTGCTCGTTGTTGTGATAGAACATAACGTTTATAAAAATGATCCGTTTTTATTCATCATCCTCAAGGCCATTTAGTTCCAGCCACATAACATTAATAATTCCAAAAGCACAGGCGAGTAGCACACCAAGAATCCATGCGAAATACCACATATAAATACTCCTTAATAAAGTGAATGATCATTCTGCCGAATCGTTTCGACAGTATGTTTTCCCCACATGGTTTTATAACACCATGCCGTGTACATAAGAATGATGGGTAAAAAGAAAACGCTAACCCAGAACATAATACTTAATGTCAGATGGCTAGAGGTTGCATCCCAGATTGTCAGACTATGATCAGGATTTAAATTCGATGGGAAAATAAATGGGAATAACGAAAAGCCTGCAGTCAAAATTATTCCAATTAAGCTTGCACAAGAGCAAATAAATGTACGTTTTGGTTTTAGTGCTTTAGCTCTATTGAAGGCTCCAAAAGCACCACTAAAGCCAAGCAGAGGAGCGACCAGAAACCCAGGGTATTCCAGATAATTATGTAACCAGCTTACTTCGCTTACGCTGACAGTCTTATTGGTTGGATTGCCTACGCTATTTAAAGCTAAATTACTTGTAACAGAATAACCATCAATAAATAACCACAGCCATAAACCTTCTATGGCAAATAATATCATTACTACTAGTGCGGCTTTATGTAGAAAAACTTCCGAACGTTGATAGACTACACCCTCAGAACGCATCATCAAATAACTGGCACCTTGCATGACGAACATTGCGATAGCGAGTAAGCCTGCGAGTAAAGCAAAAGGATGGAGTAACTGAAAAAAACCATCGCTTAATGTTGAGCGCATAGTGTCGTCAAATTCAAAACCAATGCCAAGGAACAGGTTTCCCATGCCAATGCCAAGGATCAGCGGTGGAACAAAACCAGGAATAAATAAGGCCCAGTCCCAACAATTTCGCCAGGTTTTATTTTCTAGTTTTGATCGATAATCAAAACCAACTGGACGCAAAAATAAGGTAAATAATAAGATCAGCAGGGCTAAATACATCGCTGAAAATGCGGTTGCATAAAGCGTCGGCCAAGCGGCAAATAAAGCACCTGCGGCGAGGATTAACCAGACTTGATTTCCATCCCAATGTGGTGCAATTGCGTTAATTGCAATACGTCGTTCTGCGTCTGTTTTACCAACAAAAGGCAATAGCATCGCAACACCCATATCAAAACCTTCGGTTAGCGCAAAACCAATCCAGAGTACGCCGATGAGTATCCACCAGATTAACTTAAAAAATTCATAGCTAAATAGTTCCATGATATTGTCCTATGCTCTGGCCTCCTATAATAAATGTTGTGTTTGGTTAGTGTGCTGCAATTTTTCAAAATGATAACGTCCAGTGTGCAATGAGCTTGGTCCAAGCCGAACAAATTTAAACATTAGAAAAACTTCTATCACCAGCAAAATGCTGTAGAAGACGATAAATGCGATCAGACTGTTATACACATCACTATACTCTAATGAGGAAACTGCTAATGCTGTGGGTAAAATTTCTCCCACCGCCCAAGGTTGACGCCCAAATTCTGCGACAAACCAGCCACATTCAATCGCGATCCAGGGCAGCGGTAAACTGAGAAAGCATAACCAGAGTAACCAGCGCTTATTGAACGACGATCGTTTAGCGGTGTAGTAGAACGCCAGGAAAAATACAGCGAGCATTGCAAAGCCACATGCAACCATTATGCGAAAGGCGAAAAACAAGGGCGCGACTTTAGGAATACTATTTTTCGCCGCTAATTTTATTTGTTCTTCGGTGGCATCAACCACATTTTCTGTATATTGTTTTAGTAATAAGGCGTAGCCATAGTCTTTGCTTAATTCATTTTTAAAGCGCATTTTTTCCACTTCAGATGCATTACCCTTTTTGATCTTGTTTACCAGATCGTAAGCGACAATTCCATTTCTGATCCGTTGCTCATTGTCTTTAATGATATCTTTTAGGCCGGTGACTTCTTCAGTGAAAGATCGAGTGGCGATAATTCCCATTACGTAAGGAATTTTTATCGCTGAATGCGTTTCTTGTGCTTCTTGATCTGGGAAGCCAAATAAAGTGAACGCGGCGGGTGCTTCTTCTGTCTCCCATTCTGCTTCAATCGCGGCCAGTTTATATTTCTGTAACGCACCTGTTTCATATCCGCTTTCATCACCCAATAAAATAACGGAGCAGACACCAGCCATTCCGAATCCTGCCGCAACAGCAAATGATCGTTTTGCAAAACCAATATCTCGGCCTTTTAACAAATACCAGGCGCTGATGCTAAGAATGAACATTGAGCCGGCAACATAACCACTGGCTACCGTATGAATAAATTTAACCTGGGCAACAGGGTTGAGCAAAATTTCTGTAAAACTGGTCATTTCCATACGCATGGTTTCGATATTCAGTTCTGCGCCAACCGGATTTTGCATCCAACCATTTGCGATCAAAATCCATAAAGCCGAAAAGTTGGTGCCGATGGCCATTAACCAGGTCACCACCATATGTTGAACACGCGACATGCGATCCCAGCCGAAAAAAAACATGCCAACAAAGGTTGATTCAAGGAAAAATGCCATTAAGCCTTCAATCGCTAATGGTGCACCAAATATATCACCGACATAATGCGAGTAGTAAGACCAGTTTGTCCCGAAAGAGAATTCCATTGTCAGACCCGTTGCAACACCCAGTGCAAAGTTAATTCCAAACAACTTGCCCCAGAATTTGACCATGTCTTGATAAACTTGTCGGCCTGTCATTACGTAGACAGACTCCATGATCGCGAGAAGGAAGGTCATACCAAGTGTCAGTGGAACGAACAGGAAATGGTATAAAGCAACAACGGCGAACTGAAGTCGTGAAATTTCGACAAGTTCTTCAGTTATCATATTTTATGTCCCCAGTTTGTTTGAGCCTTAAATCAGACTGGCCACGTTTGTGAATTGCAGTATTATTCTAATGTAAGGAGCCTAATCAATGGAAGGCTTTTTGCTGTTACTACGACAAGTCGTTACTATGGATAATAATTTATATATTTTCAGAGTCATATGAAATCAATTAAAAGTAATTCCTCATCATTGCCCTTAATGAAGGAAATGTTTACAGGCCTAATTGCAGCACCTTCAGTGAGCAGTGTGAACTCCGAATTTGATATGGGAAATAAGGCGGTTATTGATCAACTCGCAGAGTGGTTGTCTGGTTTGGGTTTTGATATCGAATTACAGCAAATTTCTGATCAACCACAAAAATTTAATTTGATCGCAACTCTTGGCAAAGATCAGACAAATGAAAACGACGGTTTCATTCTTGCAGGACACACTGATACCGTTCCTTTTGATGAGAGTCTGTGGAAAAGCGATCCGTTTAAATTAACTGAGCGCGAAGATCGTTTCTATGGATTAGGCACATCTGATATGAAAGGTTTTTTCCCTTTAGTGCTGGAGGCGCTACGTGAAATTAATCTAGATAAAATTTCTAAGCCATTGATTATATTAGCAACAGCAGATGAAGAAAGTACCATGGCGGGTGCACAAGCTTTGGTAAAGCAAAACAAGCTACGTGCACGTTATGCCATAATCGGAGAGCCGACCGGTTTACGTCCTATTCGAATGCATAAAGGTGTGATGATGGAGTCGATCATTGTTCATGGTCAGTCCGGACATTCTAGTAACCCTGCATATGGTAATAACGCGATGGAAGGGATGCATCAAGTCATTGGTGAGCTACTTTCCTGGCGAAATCAATTACAGGAAAAATATCAGGAATCACTATTTGAGGTGGATATTCCAACCATGAACTTAGGACATATTCACGGTGGTGATAACCCAAACCGAATTTGTGGTGAGTGCGAGTTACAAATTGATCTAAGATTATTACCTGATATGGAAGTTGAGATATTAAGAGACTCATTAAATCAAAGAGTTGCTAACGTTCTTGCAGATTCTGGGTTAACATATAGTATTCGATCTTTAACGGATCCTGTACCTGCATTATTTACGCAAGCAGATTCGTCAATTGTGGTTGCAGCAGAAAAGTTCAGTAATAAAAAGGCAGGGAGCGTGGCTTTTGCAACAGAAGGACCATTTTTAGATCAAATGGGAATTGAAACGGTGATTATGGGGGCTGGGGATATTGATCAAGCGCATCAGCCTGATGAATATGTTGCTCTGAACCGACTTGAACCTATGGTCGAGATATTGAAAAACATGATTTATGAATTTTGTATTGATAGCAAATAACGAGTTAAAGCTCCATAGAAATTAAAGATAGGTATTAGTGATAGATAAAGAAATGAATAATTTTGATCCACAATTTGTTGAATGGTTTCGATCGGCATCTCCTTATATACATATGCACAGAGGAAGTACGGTCGTTGTCTATTTTGGTGGTGAAGCTTTGGGAACAGACGAGTTTCCACATTTAATTCATGATCTGGCCTTGCTATCCAGTTTGGGTATGAAGCTCATTGTTGTGCACGGTGCTCGTCCACAAATTGAAGATCGACTCAAAATAAATGATATAGCTACCAACTACTCACAGGGTTTAAGGGTGACTGATCTTGATTCATTGAGCTGCGTAAAAGAGGCGGTTGGCGCAACGAGAGTTGAGATAGAGGCATTGTTTTCAACAGGCATTGTCAACTCACCGATGGCGGGCGCACAGATCCAGGTTGCTTCCGGAAATTTTGTCACGGCAAAACCTTTGGGTGTGCGTGAAGGTATCGATTTTTGTCATACCGGAGAAGTAAGACGAATTGATGCAGAGGCTATCACTCGACGTTTAGATTGTGGCGAAATTGTATTGATCTCACCGGTGGGTTATTCACCGACAGGTGAAGTTTTTAATTTGAGTTCGTTTGATGTCGCATCCTCAGTTGCCGTTGCATTAAAAGCCGATAAGTTGATTCTGTTGACGGAAGGTGAGAAGTGTCTCAATGCGGCTGGAAATAAATTGCAGCAGATGACACAGAAAGAAGTTGAAGCTTGTTTGGAGAATGATAACCAGGTTTCCGAATTACTTTGTGCGCTAGCCGCCAGTCAACATGGTGTTGAACGTGTTCACTTAATAGATCGTGCAATTTCAGGTGGCTTGTTGTTGGAATTGTTCACCAGAGATGGAGTTGGGACATTATTAAGTGCGATTTCTTACGATGAGCTTCATCAGGCAACCGTTGATGATATTGGTGGCATTTTGGAATTGCTTTCACCTCTTGAGAAAGCCGGAGCTTTGGCTAAACGTTCTCGTGAAAAGCTTGAGATTGAAATTGATCATTTCACCGTGATGAAACGTGATCACGCGATTATCGCTTGTGGCGCTTTATATCCATATCAGGATGAGAATCTTGCTGAGCTGGCATGCATTGCTGTTGATGATGAATATCGAGATTCAGGAAGAGGGGAGATATTACTCAAGATCCTTGAGAAACAAGCTCGCGAAATGAATATTGCTCAGCTATTTGTGCTGACTACGCATACAGCACATTGGTTTCTTGAGCATGGTTTTTCAGAAGGGGAAATTAGCAATTTACCCAAGGAGAGACAGTCGTTGTATAACTTTCAGCGAAATTCGAAGGTTTTTTTTAAGGCTGTTTAACAATTAAAACAGAACTTCATTGATTTACTTGCTTGGTAAATTACTCTCAATTTGACAGAATAATCTCTGTCTCTCCGTGTTAAAACTGCTTCGTGATAAGTCAATTTAAACGCTCAATTTTCTAATAAGATCCTAAACTAATAGTACTTTAGACTTGAGTTAAAATCCCGTCTTCAAGTTTTAATACTCGATCCATGCGGTGAGCTAGATTAATGTCATGGGTGACGATCAACAATGTCGATTTCATTGTTTGATTTAATTCCATAATCAGATCAAAAACATGATCGGCAGTTTCTCGATCAAGATTTCCTGTTGGTTCATCCGCAAGTAGACATTTGGGTTTTGTGATCAATGCTCGGGCAATTGCAGCTCTTTGGCGTTCACCACCAGAAAGTTCTCCGGGTTTATGATCCAATCTTTCCGCTAACCCAACCTTTTCAAGAATTGTACTGGATTCGGTTTTTGCATCTTTAACACTCTTTCCGGCAATTAACAGGGGCATTGCTACATTTTCTTCTGCTGTGAATTCAGGTAGAAGATGATGAAATTGATAGACGAAACCTAAACTACGATTTCGAAGTTTGCCGCGTTCAGCCTCATTCAAGTCGTTCATCTTTTCACCATCGACCAACACTTCACCTGATGATGGAAGATCAAGCCCTCCTAGCAAATGTAGTAAGGTACTTTTACCAGAGCCGGAAGATCCAATGATTGCAACACTCTCGCTTGCTTTCAATTCGAGATCCACGCCTTTTAAGACGTCAACATGTAACGGGCCTTCTTGAAAAGACATAGCGAGATCATGACAAGCTAATAACGTATCGTTTTCCATTACATCACTCATAGCGAAGAGCCTCAGCCGGCTGTGTTTTTGCCGCTTTCCATGCAGGGTAAATGGTAGCAAGCAAACATAGAATAAAGGCAACTAAGCCAATTTTGAACACCTCATCCCATTGCAAATCGGATGGGACGCCACTAATCACATAAACTGCAGGATCCATGATAATGGTATTAAAAGTATCCTCAATCCAAGGAACTACGTTTTTTATATTTAGTGCTAAAACTACGCCTCCAATAATGCCAAGGAAGGTACCAATCAAACCAATGATTACGCCTTGGACAACGAAGATCCACATAATACTTCGAGGAGTTACTCCTAATGTACGGAGGATAGCGACATCAGCTTGTTTATCGGTAACAACCATCACCAAGGTTGAGACAATATTAAATGCGGCAACCGCAATAATCAGTGTCAGAATTACAAACATGACCATTTGTTCCAACTTTATAGCGGCGAAAAAATTCTTGTGGTACTGAGTCCAGTCAACAACACCATAACGACCGGGAAGCTGCTTAACGATATCACGACTGATAGCTGGAGCATTAAACATATCATCGAGTTTAAGACGAATTCCACTGACACCCTCTTTGATTTTGAAAAGTTTTTTTGCGTCCTCAATATGAATGATAGCCATTTGAGAGTCATATTCATTCATGCCGACTTTAAAAATCCCTGCCACGGTAAATCGTTTCAATCGTGGGACAATACCTGCCGGTGTCGAATTTGGCTGAGGAGCTATGATCGTTACCTTATCACCAACGTTTGCACGGAGCGTATTTGCAAGGGCGTAACCCAGGACAAGATTAAAACTGCCTGGTTTTAGATCGGTTAGTTGGCCTTGCTCCATTTTATCCGCCACTTCAGAAACTTCTGATTCTTTTTCCGGAAGTACCCCTCTAATTAACGCACCTTGAACACTCTGACCATTAGTTAACATCGCTTGAGTTCGTACAAAAGGCGCAGTACCTAAAACATGTGGTTGTTGTTTAAGGGTATCTTCGAGGCTCTTCCAATTCCGTAGTGCTCGTCCTGGTTCTACGATACTGGCGTGAGCTGTCATACCTAAAATACGATCACGAAGTTCTTTTTCAAAACCATTCATGACCGAAAGGACAACAATTAAGGCCATTACCCCGATTGCGACACCCAACATGGATGAGAGGGAGATAAAAGAAATAAAGTGGTTTCGGCGTTTGGCGCGGGTATATCTCAGGCCGATACTGAGTTCTATGGGTCGAAACATGGCTGCATTATAAGGCCCGTTCTTGTGTTTGCCTAATGAAACAAGATAGTCTATTCACCCATGAAGATATTAGCCTTAGATACTTCAACCGAAGCCTGTTCTGTAGCGCTTTGTTATGAAAAAAAAGTCATTTTTCGTTACGAGATTGCAGCGCAAAAACATACTCAATTGATCTTACCGATGATCGATGAGCTGATGACGGAAGCTTGTTTAAAACCAACACAACTCGATGCATTGGCTTTTGGCCGTGGCCCAGGCGCTTTTACGGGTGTGCGAATCGCGACAGGTATAGTTCAGGGGATTGCCTTTGCCGCGGACCTACCGGTGATCCCAGTTTCGTCATTAGTCACACTTGCTCAAGGTTGTTGGCGAGAGCATGGCGTCGAAAAAGTGATCAGTGTTATTGATGCCCGAATGGGAGAAGTTTACTGGGGTCATTTTCAATTAGAAAATAAGGTAATGGTCGCATGTGCTGAAGAAGCTGTTTCAAGCCCTGATAAAATTATAAAACCCAAAGGGGAAGGGTGGTTTGGAGCAGGAAGTGGATGGGCAAGTTATGAAGAGCAACTATCTAAGCATCTAAGTACTCAAATAGTTAAAACTGATCTAAATACATATCCGCATGCTATCGATATGATTGAGCTGGCTAAAGACGCTTTTAGTCATGGCGAAATAATTAGTGCAGAACAAGCTCATCCAGTTTATTTAAGGGATAATGTCACATCCTGATCCAAACGATTTACGCCAGTTTCAAAGCTCCCATTGCTACCTAATTTGAACCAGCGATAGCCAGGTTTATTTTCTATATCAACATCAAAGTCTTTTGCTTCAGGTGTGTATTGAACACAAGTAGAAGGTGTTGCGTATAATTCGACACCGTTTCTAATTTGAGAAAACTCTTGATGATTATGTCCCCAGGAAACACATCTAACATGATCATGTTGATCGATTACGGCAAAAAATTCATCTGCATTTTCTAACCTCATCGAATCCATCCATTTACTACCGATCAAAACAGGCTGGTGGTGGAAGAAAATTAGTGCATTCTGATCTTGGCAACCTTTTAAGCCCTTATCTAATTCAGTAAGTTCTTCGCTGGTAAAATAACCGCTGCGTTCTTGTGGATTATGCGTGTTTAGTGAGAAAACCACCCAATGATTAAAATCAATCTGTTGTTTAACATTTCCTACCAACAACCTCTCCATTAATTTTGGATCATCATGATTGCCGGGCAGATAATTTATTTTCTGATCGAATTCTTTTAATAAATCTAAAACGAGTTTATAAGCCGCAGGTTCTGGCTCCTGTACTAAATCTCCCGTGACGAACATAAGATCAAAACGGGAAAATTGTTGTTTAATTTGTTGAATTACTAACTGCAAAGAAAATGCAGGGTTAACACCGTTAAACTCATCCACTTTATTTGTAAAAATATGTAAATCTGAGATCTGGATCAACACAAGATCTGCGTGATTTTGTTTGTTGATGTTCATTCTAGCTTACTCGGGATAAGGTGATGAAAAGACGATACATATAAAATTTAATGACAGCTTATCCACAGGATATATACATCTAATTAACAAGGCAATATACAATATGTCGTGGTTTTGGTCTATCTTGACCACAGTAAATTGTATGTGTATCTTCTGGCTCACATCTTTTCTAACCGTTTTGGAGAAAGGTTTTATGAGTACTTCTTTTAAAGAAGCCACTGAGCTACTCTCAGATCTTCAAGAAATTGAAATAACCAACAACAAATCTTCTGACAAAACAATTCAAGATAATTTAAATAAACAATTATCAATTACGAACCCTGATAATTTGGTTTCAGACAAAGCTCACAACATAAGTGCATTATCGCTGGATCATTGTGGCTCACAAGAATTGATCCATTGTTACCAGTTAGCATTAGATTTTGGTGTTCCAACCGCAAGACGTGCACTAGCCATTTATCAATCGAGAGTTTCTTTAGTTAAAAACATCAACGATGAACAGATCGATAACGATAAAGAGCAAATATCACCTGACCAAGAAAAATTGCCGGGTTTTTGATCGTTTTCTAATTACTTTTCACGCGTCCAGTGGCCGGATTTTCCGCCGGATTTCTCTAGTAAGCCGACAGCCTCAATTGACATACCTCGATCAACGGCTTTGCACATGTCGTAAATCGTGAGAAGGCAAACCTGGGTTGCGGTGAGAGCTTCCATTTCAACACCGGTTTTTCCATCGGTTTCAACAACCACAGTACATTCTATAGTATTTCCATTGATGGGTACGAGCTCAATTTCCACATGCGCTATTGGAATCGGATGGCATAAAGGGATCAGATCGGCGGTTTTTTTTGCTGCCATAATACCGGCAATTCTAGCAATGCCTAAAACATCGCCTTTCTTGTGGCCACCTTCCATGATCAATTTTAATGTCTCGGGTAGCATCACAATACGCCCCGTGGTTTTTGCTAGCCGATGGGTAATGTCTTTTTCACCAACGTTGACCATATGGGCATCGCCGGACTGATTAAAGTGGGTAAGTTTGCTCATAAAATAAATATAACAGCCTTTAGGTATGTTTTGATTGTGTAGGTCGATTATAATTCAAATCTATGACTATCACGGTAAAGTTTTTTGCAAGTTTAAGTGAACAGCTGGGAAAACGAGAAGTTTCACTAGCGCCAGTTCACGAAATGACACTTGAACAAGTTTGGTATGAGGCTACGGATAAAGCCGATATACCGGCAAAACTATTAATGGCTATCAATATGGAATATGCAAAACCAGAGTCGTTGGTTAAGGATAATGATGAGGTGGCCTTTTTCCCACCGGTGACGGGCGGCTAGCAAGTACATGCATATTGAGATACATACTGAATCATTTGATCCGTGGCATGAGTTGAGTCTATACCAACGACGCTTATCGAAAGGGCAATATGGTGGTACCGCTGTTTTTGTTGGAACGATGCGTGATTTTAATGATGATCAAACTGTACAAAAAATGACTCTGGAGCATTATCCAGGCATGACTGAAAAACATCTTGAGAAATTTGCCTACGGGCAATTGATCAGTGGCAGTTGGTGGATGCAATGATCCTTCATCGTGTCGGTGAGATCCTTCCCAGCGATTCGATCGTTGTTGTTGCGGCCTGGTCAGCACATCGTAAAGAAGCATTTGAAGCCAGTCGATTTATGATCGAAGATTTAAAACATTCAGCTCCTTTTTGGAAGAAAGAAAAAAACGTCGATGGAACACGTTGGGTGGAAAACAACACGCCATCTTGAAATAATAGATCATGAAAATACTACCTTTTAAAAAATAATTACTAACTTATCAGGTTTACACTCGGGAATGGAAAATCAAAATTTATATAAGCCAATATTGCTTGGTGTCAATATTGATCATATTGCCACCGTAAGACAAGCTCGTGGCACGCGTTATCCTGATCCTGTTCAAGCCGCTATAGAGGCTGAGCAAGCTGGTGCAGATGGTATTACCGTCCATCTACGTGAAGATCGTCGCCATATTCAGGATCGTGATGTGGAAATTCTGAACGAGGTTTTACAAACTCGGATGAATCTTGAAATGGCGGTTACGAACGAAATGATCACAATTGCCGAGAGAATCAAACCTGCTCACTGTTGTTTAGTACCAGAAAAAAGACAAGAGTTAACTACTGAAGGCGGGCTCGATATTGTTGGCCAGAAAGACAAGGTAAAAAATGCCTGTGCAAGATTAGCCGATGCCGGTATCGAAGTTTCGTTATTCATTGATGCAGATCAACAACAAATAGAAACCGCCGCTGAAGTTGGCGCTCCAGCTATTGAGATCCATACAGGTCATTTTGCAAATTGTACTGACCAAAGCGAAGCGGCAGTGCAGTTAAAAGAAATTATTTCAGGAGCTGAAAAAGGGTGTGAAGCAGGTTTAATCGTTAATGCAGGGCATGGGCTTAATTATCATAATGTTGAAGAGATCGCAGCTATTTCGCAAATTAATGAATTGAACATTGGCCATGCTTTAATCGCCAGGGCGATGTTTACGGGTTTGTCAGAAGCAGTTAAAGAAATGAAGCGGGTTATGCGAGAAGCAAGAACATGATCTTTGGTATCGGTGTCGATATCGTACAGATTGTTCGTATTCAAAAAGCGATAGAAAATAGTGGTAAGAGGTTTGCTGAAAAAGTATTGACAGAAGAAGAGTATAAAGAGTTTTTGAGCAATAAAACCCCAACTAACTTTTTGGCCAAACGCTTTGCAGCTAAAGAAGCATTTTCGAAAGCATTGGGTACAGGTTTTACCGATGGTTTAACATTGAAACAAATACAAGTAACTCACAACGAAGCAGGCCGTCCACTGTTACAATTATTTGATGTTGCAAAAGAAAAGGTCGATCAATTAAATATACGACATTGTCATCTTAGTATTTCTGATGAGCGTAAATATGTCGTAGCATTTGTCACGCTAGAAGAGTGAGTTCGATATGAAGTATTGATCGAAAAAAGAGCTGCAAATTATTCAGATCCGTCTTTTTGAAAAATAAGACACCTATTGTTTGCAGGCATCGAGATTTCATCGATCAGTTTAAGTTGATTAATGTTAGCCAAACTGATCAGCTTCTCTAAATGCCTAATACCACTTAAAGGATTTTGTCGTTTCAACCAGACATCGAACTGGGCATTGCTTTCACTTGTATATGTTCCGTTTTTGTTAAAAGGACCGTAACAGCAAAACTTTGCATTAGGCAGCAGGTGTTTTCCTAAACGTGAAAACAATATCTCTACTTCCGACCAGCTCATAATGTGTAATGTATTCGCTGTAAAAACTGCTTTCAAATTTTGATGTGGCCAAGGATCATCTCGCACATCTAGTTTAATTGGATCCTGAATATTATTGATCTTACCGAGTTGAGCTTCAGATACCCATTGTTGAATGCCTTGTAGATTATCTAACTGATCTGTTGGCTGCCATATAACGTGTGGTAAATGTTTTGCGAAAAAAGAAGCGTGTTGTCCAGTGCCACTTCCAATTTCAATAAGCTCACAAGGATCATTGAAAACGCGTTCTAATACATTAAGAATATATTGTTTGTTATTTTCGCAGGCTTGAGAAAAGGGTTTTTTCATGACTGTTCTGATTATAAATTGAATGTTTATCTTTATGGGTAGTAATATGCCTATTATTTATTACAAAGTCTGCAAAAATTTAGATGGCTATAGAAAATAAAAGCGACAGAGCGTTATGAAAATAATGCAGATCAATAATCTCTCTGAAATATCGTGTGATAAATGGAACCAACTTCTTGATAGCGGCTATCCTTTTTTACGATATGAATTTCTAGCAGCATTGGAAAATAGTGGTGCGGTCAGTGAACATACCGGTTGGATGCCAAGGCATTGTCTCGTTTATGATGATACATTTCAGGAACAAACCTTGGTCGCTGTGATGCCTCTTTATGAAAAAACACACTCTTATGGAGAGTACGTATTTGATCATAATTGGGCGAAGGCATACGAGCATCATGAAATTGATTATTATCCTAAATGGCTCACAGCTATACCATTCACTCCTTGCGAAGGTAATCGACTATTAGTTAAACAAGGTGAAGATCGTGTGAAAATATATGGTGCAGTTATCGATTATCTTCAAACAAAAGCAGGTGAAGAAAATATTTCCTCTTGGCATTGTTTATTTCCGACCATAGAAGAAGTAGAAATATTTAAACAAAAGAAACTTAATATCAGAGAAGGTGTGCAGTTCCGATGGTCTAACCAAGGCTATACTGATTTTGAAGATTTTCTTTCTACGTTTAGTGCAAAAAAAAGAAAAAATGTAAAGCGTGAACGTCGTTGGGTAAATGAGCAAGAAATAACGTTACGACAAATTCCTGGATCACAAATAACAGAGAGTCAATGGTTAGCTTTTTTTCAGTTTTATCAAATGACTTACTTGAAAAGAAAGATGTCTCCTTATTTGAACATTAGTTTTTTTCACGAGTTAAGTGAAACCATGCCCGAACAGTTACTAATGGTGATGGCAGAAAAACGGGGCAAGTACGTAGGCGCTGCTTTGAGTTTGATCGGTGGTGACACACTTTTTGGTCGTTATTGGGGTTGTTATGATGAGTATCATAGCTTGCACTTTGAGGCTTGTTATTATCAAGGTCTGGAATATTGCATCGATAACAAACTCCAGCGTTTTGATTCTGGCGCACAAGGTGAACACAAAATCAGCCGCGGTTTTGAGCCAGTGACGACTTCCTCAGCTCATTGGGTTAAAGATCAAAACTTTTCGATTGCAGTTGACCGATATGTCAGGCAAGAGGCTGAAGCCATGGATGAATATAAACAACAAGTGGTGAAACTATTACCGTTTAAAAACATCATAGAACAAGACCTAAAGAATAATACAAAGAAATAAAAAATAATCACCTTATCAATTCAAATTGAGGTAAAAAATGACACGTACAAAATATTTAATTACAGGTTTAATTTTGATCATTAATAGTACATCACAGGCTGAAATGAGTGGCATGATTCAGCAAGCAATGGTCGGTGATCATAGAGAACAGGTGAATATCTCACGGAATGTTTTTAGACACCCGGTAGAAACGCTGACTTTCTTTGGTTTAAAGCCGGAGATGACGGTTGTTGAGATCTGGCCCGGAGGTGGTTGGTATACAGAAATACTCGCACCTATAATGAGAGAGCAGGGTATATTCTATGCGGCAGGTTTTGCCATGACTGCAGATCGCACACCAAACTGGCGCAAAGACTATCATAAAAAGTTTACGAAAAAACTAGAGAAAGCCCCGGCAGTTTATGATCATATTGTAGTGACTGAACTCGGCATTCCTGAACGCACCACAATGGCTCCTCCCGGTACAGCCGATATAGTGCTAACTTTCCGTAACGTTCATAATTGGTTAAAGGGTGACTATGCGGAAAAAATGTTTGAAGTGATGGCCCGAGCATTAAAACCTGATGGTATTCTTGGCCTGGTAGAACATCGTGCAAAACCTGGCACCTCAATTGAAGAAATGAAAATTAGTGGTTATATGACGGAAGCGCATGTCATCGCAATGGCTGAAAAAGCAGGTTTTTTGCTTGAAGAAAAATCCGATATTAATGCCAATAGAAAAGATACAGCTAATCACCCCACTGGTGTATGGACACTACCACCGTCTTTGCGACATTGTAAAAAAATAGAGGATCCAACAACACGAGATCAATGTACTAAAAAATACACTACTATCGGTGAGTCAGATCGGATGACATTGAGGTTCCGTAAAGTTAAATAGACATTCGTAGCCCTAAACTAGAATTTCCCGAAGTGTATATTGAGGTATGAGTTATTGATCTTATTTTGAGTAATAAAAACAAAATAAACCTTATGTGGTTTCGACAAGATCTAAGAGTATCTGACAACCCGGCTTTTATCGCAGCCGTGAATAACGGTTCCATTGTCCCAATCTATATTCTAGATGATATCAATGCTGGAGATCACAAAATGGGTGAGGCAAGTAGAGTCTGGCTTTACTATGCCTTAGATGATTTAAACCAATCATTGAATGGACGACTTAAATTTTTTGTGGGTAACGCAGAAAAAATTATTTCGCAGTTATGTGATAACTATGAGATCAATTCAGTTTATTGGAACCGATGTTACGAACCGTGGCGAATTGCATGTGATCAAACGATAAGAAATAATCTAAAATCCAAAGCGATAGGAGTACATAGTTATAATGGAAGCTTGTTGTGGGAACCCTGGGAAGTTTTAAAAGCAGACGGAATGCCATACAAAGTCTTTACACCGTTTTATCGAAGACGTTGTTTGAGTGCAAGTCCGCCTAGACAACCTTATCCAGCGCCCGAAAAAATTCAATTTTCGCTGGTTGATGTTGAGTGCTTAACGTTAAAAGGTTTGCGGCTTTTACCGACAGTTAAATGGGATGAAAAATTTTCGAATGTTTGGGATATGACAGTAAAAGGTGCGGTTAATACCTTAAATCAATTTATTGAAGGAGGAATAACGAATTACAAAAAAGGTCACGATTCACCTGCTGAAAAATCTGTTTCGCGACTCTCTGCCTATTTGCATTTTGGACAACTTTCGCCACAACAGATCTGGCATGAGACACTGAAAAAACAGCAGGATGATAATGTTGATCATTTCCAAAGTGAACTTGGATGGCGCGAATTTTCATATTCTCTGTTGTTTCACTTCCCTCATTTACCAAAACAGAATTTGCAACAAAAATTCGATCGTTTCCCTTGGCAAAATAACCCGTCTCATATCACTGCATGGCAGCAAGGAAATACAGGCTATCCTATCGTTGATGCAGGTATGCGAGAGCTATGGAAAACCGGATATATGCATAACCGAGTTAGAATGATTGTGGGATCATTTCTGGTTAAGAATTTATTGGTGAATTGGCGTGTTGGAGAGGCCTGGTTCTGGAATTGTTTAGTCGATGCTGACTTAGCTAACAATAGTGCAAGCTGGCAATGGATAGCGGGTTGTGGTGCTGACGCAGCACCGTATTTTAGAATCTTTAATCCCATAACACAGGGTGAAAAGTTTGATACTAAAGGAGTTTACACACGTAAATTTGTACCAGAGCTAAAAGATCTACCCGACAAATATTTATTTAAGCCTTTTGCCGCACCAGAAGAAATACTACAACAGGCAGGTGTTGTGTTAGGAGAAAATTATCCTCACCCCATCGTTGATCTGAAATATTCACGAGAACGTGCATTAGAGACATTCAAATCTTTATAAGAAGTGTCTTTGTATCTGACCTAGGCTGACGAAGCGATGCAAGCCTAACATTACATTGTTTCGATTTTTGTAGAATTTCGGCAGGGTTCGATGTCGAATGTGCGAGCGATCAACATATCACTTTCAGAACGTGTAAGTAACACAAAAACGAAAACTCCTTTTTGTTTAGACCAAGAAAGCCAATTTAATGGTCAATAATACTATTAATGACCATTAAATTGATCATTCTTATTGACTCAAATACTCATTCTTGTTAATAATGAGTATTATAGTGGTCATTTTACCACTTAATGAATATTTAAATAGACATTGTAGAATTGGAAATGAAAAAAAAACGCACCTATTCAAAACCAGCCTTAGAAGTCACCATCTTGCTTGGTGAGCAGATCAAACTTGCTCGTAAGCAACGTAAATGGAATGAGCAAACGCTGGCAGATCGTGCCGGTATTTCACGTACAACACTTCAGAAAATCGAGAAAGGAGATATGACATGTGCTATCGGTTTGGTTTTTGAGGTAGCGTCTTTGGTTGGCGTTAACCTCTTTGAGCAGGACAAACGTTCACTAACCTCACAAATTGAACAAACACGTGACAAGGTTGCGCTTCTCCCACAAAAAATTAAACTCAAACGAAAGATTGTAAAAGATGACTTCTAACACCGGTTTAAAAACTCACGAAGATGAAGCATTTGTCTGGATTTGGCTACCGGGTCAAGATGAGCCAGTCGTCGCTGGACGGCTTGAAGTTGATAATGGTCAGATTGTATTTAACTATGGTCAGAGTTATCTGGAGCGAATAAATGACACGTGTCCCGCTATATCTATTTATGACCCCGAATTACCTCTGCAACCCGGCATTATAATGCCGGAAGACGGACTCAGTATGGCAGGCTGCATTCGTGATGCTGCGCCTGATGTCTGGGGGAGGCGCGTCATTATGAACAAGGTCTTCGGTTCAAAAGGCACTCATGTCGAAACATCAGATTTGAGCGAGCTGACTTATTTACTGCAATCAGGATCAGACCGTATTGGAGCACTAGATTTTCAGCACTCGCCAACCGAATATATTCCACGCAATGCCACAAATGTGCCTATAGAAGAACTTATTACTTCTGCTGAACGCGTTCAAAAAGGTGTGCCGCTTACATCAGAACTAGATCAAGCCTTACTCCATGGCAGCTCCATCGGTGGTGCCCGCCCTAAAGCATTGATTGAAGATCAGGGTAAAAAATACGTGGTAAAATTCTCATCAAGTTCAGATCTTTACAGCGTTGTAAAAGCTGAGTTCGTTGCTATGCGGCTAGCGAAGCTTGCTGGGCTGAATGTTGCAGAGGTTCGTTTAGAACAAGCTGCTGGCAAGGATGTGCTTTTGATTGAACGTTTTGATCGAAAAAAACGTGGCGATAGCTGGATACGTAAATCAATGGTATCGGCACTGACGATACTTGGGCTTGATGACATGATAGCCAGATACGCTAGCTATGAAACACTTGCAGAGAGAATACGTCAGCGATTTATCGATCCAAAAGCGACATTAGAAGAGCTATTTTCGAGATTGGTATTTAACATCCTTTGTGGCAATACGGATGATCATGCCCGCAATCACGCGGCATTTTGGGACGGCAAAGAATTAACCCTAACGCCTGCCTATGACATCTGCCCACAAGGTCGTACAGGTAATGAGGCTTCACAAGCAATGCTCATTAGCGGCAATAATAATCTTAGCCAACTTAATACGTGCCTTAAAACGGGGCATAATTTTCTACTATCAACAAAAAAAGTACAGCAAGTTTTTGATTGCCAGATTACCTGTATTGAAGAGAATTGGGACAGCGTCTGCGAAGAAGCAAACTTAAGCAAGGTCGATAAAAGCAGCCTGTGGGGACGACAGTTTTTGAATAATTTTTCTTTGATGAGGGATGATTAATCTTCTAAGTAAGATGAAATAACTACTCAATGTCGTGTTGGTCAATCAGGTGTGCGTGTTTTGAGGTTGTCAAAGCATAAGTCGCTGGATACTGCTCGCCCCACTATCATTACGGGTGTTGATATTGTTGACGAGACCATTAATTGCGTTATAGACGTGTTGACCTATTTAATTTCTTTTTGAAGCTATAAATTAGAAAATATCTGACGAAATTCACACTTAAAGCCTCAATAATGCCTAAAGTAAGTATCAATCGAGCCGATATAATTAAACTTGAGTTTAAATATTTGATTAAGCTAAGGAGCAATAAAAAATGAACCTTTCAAAATCTATCCCCAAAACTGTAATTACTATTTCTCTTTTAACCGGTTTTATGCTTACTTCAACAGCACACGCAACTTCTGTTCCAATTAACATACCAGAACCAGGTACTCTGGCTCTAGCAAGTATTGGTTTATTGGGCATGATTGCAGGACGTAAATGGAAAAAGAAATCAAGCAGCTAAACGAAGTATATTTAAGTTGACAGTTATTTAGCCTCGTTAGGTTTAACCCGACGAGGCTTTTTATTTTCTATCCTTTCGTATTTCACAAAACTGTAATGGTCTAAATTGTTTGTGAGCTGGCCCAGATAACTAGTTATTACTACCCTTAACCCATTGTTTCAATTGTCTTAATTGAGCCTTCTTGAACAGCATGACGGAAGTTGCCTTGATATGTATAAATCGATACTTGAGCTCGCAGACATTGTTCGACGAGATCACAATCTATCCGGCAGAGAACGCCTACAAGCAGACACTCGACAACTGAAAGAAATTTATTTACTACCATTCAGCTGGTTTTGCATGTGATAACTAAGCAGGATAAATAATTGTGTGAATTACGTTCGACGGAATAAGAGTCGAGCCAAAATAATCAAACCATTCTATTCAACTACATATCGTTGTTCTATATGACCGCCAAATCATATTAGTGGTGGAGTGAGTCACGAAAAACTCTATGCTTTGTGTGTTCTATTGAGTCAGAATCGAACTGCCGACACAAGGATTTTCAGTCAAACGGATGGAATTTCATCTCTTTACATTCAATAACTTACCGGTGCGCCCATTGGTCTGTTTACATGACAATGTACAACTGTGCAGGACAGAATTACGCAAAACTCACGCAAGAATTAATACCTTTAAACGGTCTTGTTTATTTATAATTCGTCCAAAGCGATGACCAATAAGCAGACGGGGTATGTCCAGTTTTCGAGGCATGAATAGGATCTTTCGATCCATATTTCGCAAGATATTGCGCGTGGTGAAACCGACTCTTCATTCGAAGAAACTCGAAATCAAGGGACTTTTATGACACGTCAAAAGTGCGCTCAAATGGCGATTGATCTCACTGGAAAGTTGCTTGAACGTGAAGATGTTGCAGAAACCACTCTCGATTTTGAAAGGGAAAGTTCCTACCAGGATGCGTCTAGTTATGTTGCAGAGGAGCCTATAATAAACCCAAAACAAAGCGATAACTCTTCTTCTATTGACCTGTCTCCCAGCTTCTTTCATGAGCCTGTATCAACAAATTCTGATGATAATATTGTCAGAAAAGCGAGCGATTTACCTCCATATAAGAAGTCAAATATTGACGCGGATCCTACTCCTGTAAACGAAGCTACAGACGTTGAGGAATTGGTGAAAAGCATCAAAGAGAAGGAGGCTGAAGCAGCAAAAGAATTTCTGAAAAAAATGGATCGTAAGGGGCAAATCAACAAGCTTCGTGACCAAATTAGACAGTCAGACGAAGCTGGTTTTCACCAAGATGAAATCGCTAAATTGAATAAAGCCATTGATCATATAGATGATGCATCAAACCTTAGAGACCGTGAGATTATGGCATTAAGAAAAGATGTTGAAAATATGGGCTCTCAAGATGATCAGGCTAAATTATCTCCTCTCAAAGGAGGTTCAAAACACGATCGTGATCAAGGTTATGAACGTTAATCTTTATTAGCTCAGATCGGAACTGATAGCCTGACAGGCTTCGGCATCGTATTCTATTATGTTAGGCATGACGCTCAGGAGTTCTTTCACTATATTTTACGCTTTTATTAGACGTTATCTAAACCACGCTGAATAATTATATATTCCCAAGATAACCACCAATTCCAATGCAAAAATAAGAAGTAGAAACTTAATATAATTATTTCTAATCTTAATATAACTTTCAAAGTATTGAATATCCTTTTTATCGATATCCTTCTTCCATGAACTATTGAAAGGCATGATATATTTCAAATGAGAAGAGATAGAATATTTTTTAATTATTTCTTTAGGCAAAATATCTTTAAAAGAGATATAAAATAATAGTATTACATACCCAACTATCTGAACAAAGATCAATAGAAAAAAAGTATAAACTAAAAAACGTAATGACATATCGTTTACGCCTACATTAATCTTAAAGAGCTAAAAGATAAGGAGCAATTGTTGCACAGGTAGCACCGGCAACAGCGATTACTCCAGCCAGACCAAGAGACTCACCGCCAATGTTCAATTGTAATTTTGCAGTTTCAAGCGCTAATTCCTGGATTTTTGCATTAAATGGTAATTTTTCTGCTGCAGTCAGACATTTATCCTTCTCTGCTTCTAAGTCAGAAATTTTTGCTTGAAGTTCTTCATATCTTAATAAGGCACTAGATATTGTGGAAATTGATCCTGACTTGCTATAGGCAGCTAAGGCTCCGCAAGCAAGGCCTGCCGCTATTCCAACAGGAGTTATCAACCCACTTCTGTCCGTTCTAGTGATTGGATTTCCACTCACATACCCATAAGTATTAATCCCACCCCTCAACCCAATCGGGTCACTCGTAACATACCGACCAATACTCGGATCATAAGTGCGAAAGTAATTATAGTGCAGCCCCGTCTCCGCATCAAAATACTGCCCAGGGAAGCGCACATTATTCGTCACCGTCTCTGTCGTCACAGTTGCCTTCCCAAACGGATCATACCCCGCCTGCCAGACAATATTCTGGTTTGCATCCGTCAGCACCTGTGGGGTGCCCAGATGATCGTTGTGGTAGTAACTGATCTCTGTCGCTGAAGCACTCGCCGTTAATCCCGCTATAAACAATAGTCTGAACATTTTACTGAGTGTTTTACCTACTTCCATTATTAAACCTGTCATGGGTTTTCTTCCTTTCATGGCGATTACTGCTGCCGCTTGTCTTTTTTGATCAATCATGTCGTTGTTTGTTTTCGTCTGTCTCATGATTAATTACCCCCACCTACGTATTCCAACTTAATCGCATCGGCACTGAAGTTGCCGGTGGTATTGCTGTTGAGTTGGATGTAGCCACCACTGCCTGTATTGAAGGTGTAGGTGCCGGTCAACTCGGTGAAGTGGCCACCTAAGGCCGGATCGTTTTGCGCCACGGTCACGCTGGTGTTTCCCCCTGCGTGGTGGATGACGTATTCTGCCGCTGATGGGCGTGAGCTGTTGTGGGTGAACCAGACTGATACTTTGTAGGTGCCTGTCGTCACGACAGTCGGTGTCCATTTGAAGTGGCCATTGCCGTTTAACCAGTCTGAACCACGACTGGTATTAAGGTAGGTCGGTGAGCTGCCCGAGGATTGCCAGTTGCCTTGGCTTGTTGTATTGCTGTCGCTGTTGTCGACGATGATGTCAGTTACATTCCCACCGCCACCAGTGCCAGTCACGGTGATAGTAATATTATCCGTGTCGGTTGAGTTTCCACTGTCTGTCGCCGTAGCAGTGATTAGGTGGGTGTTTTCACTTAAACTGCTCGTGGAGAAGCTACCGTTTGTACCAATCTGCCCGTCTTTGTCAGAAGTCCATACCAGTGAAGCACCAACGTTACCATCTTCTGCATCGGTGGCGGTTGCGGTGAAGGTCACATTTGTTCCGGAGGTCACGCTGCTGTTCGCAACTGGACTGCTGATGGTGACGACTGGTTCAGCGTTCGGTGGGGGTGGGTTACCGCCACCAACATATTCCAACTTAATCGCATCGGCACTGAAGTTGCCGGTGGTATTGCTGTTGAGTTGGATGTAGCCACCACTGCCTGTATTGAAGGTGTAGGTGCCGGTCAACTCGGTGAAGTGGCCACCTAAGGCCGGATCGTTTTGCGCCACGGTCACGCTGGTGTTTCCCCCTGCGTGGTGGATGACGTATTCTGCCGCTGATGGGCGTGAGCTGTTGTGGGTGAACCAGACTGATACTTTGTAGGTGCCCGTCGTCACGACAGTCGGTGTCCATTTGAAGTGGCCATTGCCGTTTAACCAGTCTGAACCACGACTGGTATTAAGGTAGGTCGGTGAGCTGCCCGAGGATTGCCAGTTGCCTTGGCTTGTTGTATTGCTGTCGCTGTTGTCGACGATGATGTCAGTTACATTCCCACCGCCACCAGTGCCAGTCACGGTGATAGTAATATTATCCGTGTCGGTTGAGTTTCCACTGTCTGTCGCTGTAGCAGTGATTAGGTGGGTGTTTTCACTTAAACTGCTCGTGGAGAAGCTACCGTTTGTACCAATCTGCCCGTCTTTGTCAGAAGTCCATACCAGTGAAGCACCAACGTTACCATCTTCTGCATCGGTGGCAGTTGCGGTGAAGGTCACATTTGTTCCGGAGGTCACGCTGCTGTTCGCAACTGGACTGCTGATGGTGACGACTGGTTCAGTGTTCGGTGGGGGTGGGTTACCGCCACCAACGTATTCCAACTTAATCGCATCGGCACTGAAGTTGCCGGTGGTATTGCTGTTGAGTTGGATGTAGCCACCACTGCCTGCATTGAAGGTGTAGGTGCCGGTCAACTCGGTGAAGTGGCCACCTAAGGCCGGATCGTTTTGTGCCACGGTCACGCTGGTGTTTCCCCCTGCGTGGTGGATGACGTATTCTGCCGCTGATGGGCGTGAGCTGTTGTGGGTGAACCAGACCGACACTTTGTAGGTGCCTGCCGTGGCCACATTCGAGATCCATTTGAAGTAGCCATTGCCGTTCAACCAGTCTGAACCACGACTGGTATTAAGGTAGGTTGGTGAGCTGCCCGAGGATTGCCAGTTGCCCTGACTCTCTGTATTGCTGTCGCTGTTGTCGACGATGATGTCAGTTACATTCCCACCGCCACCAGTGCCAGTCACGGTGATAGTAATATTATCCGTGTCGGTTGAGTTTCCACTGTCTGTCGCTGTAGCAGTGATTAGGTGGGTGTTTTCACTTAAACTGCTCGTGGAGAAGCTACCGTTTGTACCAATCTGCCCGTCTTTGTCAGAAGTCCATACCAGTGAAGCACCAACGTTACCATCTTCTGCATCGGTGGCAGTTGCGGTGAAGGTCACATTTGTTCCGGAGGTCACGCTGCTGTTCGCAACTGGACTGCTGATGGTGACGACTGGTTCAGCGTTCGGTGGGGGTGGGTTACCGCCACCAACATATTCCAACTTAATCGCATCGACACTGAAGTTGCCGGTGGTATTGCTGTTAAGTTGAATGTAGCCACTGCTGCCGGCATTGAAGGTGTAGGTGCCGGTCAACTCGGTGAAGTGGCCACCTAAGGCCGGATCGTTTTGTGCCACGGTCACGCTGGTGTTTCCCCCTGCGTGGTGGATGACGTATTCTGCCGCTGATGGGCGTGAGCTGTTATAAGTAAACCAGACTGATACTTTGTAGGTGCCTGCCGTGGCCACATTCGGGATCCATTTGAAGTAGCCATTGCCGTTCAACCAGTCTGAACCACGACTGGTATTAAGGTAGGTTGGTGAGCTGCCCGAGGATTGCCAGTTGCCTTGGCTTGTTGTATTGCTGTCGCTGTTGTCGACAATGATATCGTCTACATTAACATTCACCGGAGGATTATCTGCGCCTGATAACTGCGCAAGTAATGTCCCATTTAAAAAGATATATTCTTTGATGGAGTCACCCGTATCGTCGCGTTCAGCGAGTAAGGCTCCACCCGGGCCATAGTCAAAGTAGGTTGTCGATGTGCCCTCTTTCTTAACCCGCTCTCCATTGCCATTGTAGGTATAGGTGCTGGTGTCTGCGCTGCTTATCCGGTTGTGAGCACCATAGGTGAAGTTGCTTTCTGGGTGGTTGGTAATGTTACCGTTGTTGTCATAGCTATATTGCGCGGTATTACTGCCGGTAATTTGATCAAGGCGGTGTGTATTTGGGACGTAGTTGTAGGTATCACTTTGGGCGCCGCTGGTGACATTGGTGCGGTTGCCTACATCATCATAGCTAAAGACTTTATTGCCGTATTGGCCGTCTGCATCAATGAGTCGGCTGAGTCCATCGTAGTCCAGCGTTTGGCTATTGTTGGCATTGAGGTTGTTGGTGAGGGTTTTGATGTTGTTGGCTTCATCATAACCATAACTCTGGTTGATAACGCTGCCTTGTGTGTTGTTGGTGAGGCGGTAGTCAAGGTCATATTGTTGGGCCTTGTTAATCCCATTGCCATAGTCCAGTGATATCATTGGACCAAAAGGTGCGTAACTAATGTTGCTGGCTAGCGTGCTGGTGACACCCTCTTCTGTCAGCGTGACAGCGCTTATCTGGTTGATGGTGTTGTAGGTGTATTCAATTTCACGACCACTTGGATAGATAATATTAGTCAGTTGATCGGCACCGTTGTAGTCAAATTCAAAGGTCGATGGAATATTGTCGATGGTGACGGTTTTGATCGTGAGGTTGCCACGTTTGTCGTAGGCGTAGTTGGTGCTGCCACTGGCGTCAGTCATGCGGGTTAGGCGGCCGATGCCATTTTGTTGGTTGTTGTTTTCGTCATAGGTGTAGATGACATTGAGGCTGCTATCACCAGGGGTAGATCACACTGGTGAGTCGGTTTAGTGCATCGTAATTGTAGTTTGTGGTGATGCTTCTGGCATCAGTTTGGCTTTTGCGGTTACCAGCACTGTCATAGGTGTAGGTGGTGGTGCCGGTGTCTGGACTGTCAAGTGTGAGCAAGTCACCCAGGGCGTTGTAGGTGTAGTGGGTCTCCAAGCTTTCGGGATCGGTAACTTTGATCAGTTGGTCTAGCGCGTTGTAGTCGTAGGTGGTGGTGATGTCATCGGTCCCGTTGCTGGCGATGCGGATCTGGGTGACTGCAACCAGTCGATTGAGCGAATCGTAAAGTGACTGGCTGGTATTATTAAGCGTCAGTGGATCGACGGTTTTAGCCGCAGCAATGTTGCTACCAGTGTTTCTTGGATCGGTCATGGCAGTCTGATTGCCATTTAGGTCGTAGGCATAGCGTGTCAGTTGACCTTGTCCGCCAATCAACAGCAGCAATTGACTCAGTTGATCGTATTCACGTTCTAATAATCGTGTGATGTTACCGGCATTATTTTTAGTTTCTTCTTTGGTGCGATTACCCATAAGATCCAATGTGTAATGGATCGTATTACCCAGGTTATCGGTGATATCAGTCAGTCGATGAGCTGCATCGTAGGTGTAATCGATAAAGGCATTAGTTGGTAAGGTCAGTTTTGTTAATTGACCGACGTTGTCATAATCAAAATCGGTGGTATTGCCATCCACTGTTCGACTAGTTAACCAACCTCTTGGGTGATAGGTCAGTGTTGTGACCAAGCCATTCGGATCGGTAATCGTTTGTGGTCGGCCATTAGCGTCATGATTGGAGAAAGTGGTCTCATGACTTAAGGCGTTAGTGATCTTAGTCAGATTGCCCGTCGTTGCTTCGTAGTCCATCGTCGTCGTATCCGTCACATTGACGCGTGAACCATTGATGGTTTTTAACTGTTTTGTATTAGGATCATAGGTATACGTAGTTAGCTGAGATGCACCAGATGATGGATCTTCCACATTTTGGGTGTGCACCTGCCCGTTCTGGTAGTGATCATATACAGTGGATTTTATATGTATCCAGCTGCTTAAGGCCGTATCACAGCTACTTGGGCTTAGGTTGCTTTGATCGGCAGGTGGAGTATAAACATCTGACTCAGTTGGTATGTGATAAGCCGTATCCCAAGACGTGTAAGTCATGCGTGACTCTATGGTACTGTAACCATCAATGCGGCAGGTTTGTTTACCTTGAGAATCATGCTCAAATCGTGTGATGTTGCCGTTATAGTCAATTTGGCTAGCAAGAAAACCATTTGCATCGTAGCTATAGTTTTGTATCTGACTATTTTTACAACTCAGACACCGATCTCCGGTCAAAGATTTAACGCGAGGCGATCCATTAATAGACTCAAACGTGTAAGTATGAGTCCCTCCTAATGAGGCATCGGTGACATCCGTAGTCCCATCATCGTTGTATACAAACTCTACCCTCTCCACACCATCAGCATGCTCCGATAATTTTGCACGACCTTCTGCATCATATTCCCAACGGGCAAAATCAGCACCGTTTTCGTCAACCATGCCTGTTAAAGCATGATGAAAAAGCCCACTGCCATAACTATAAACTTTACTGCTGTTATCTTGATAGGTCACTTCTAAAAGTTGGCCACCGTTTGCCTTGTACTTGATTAGACCATCTGGTGTTAATACCGAAGCGAGAAATCCCTTTGAGCTATATCCGAAAATCAGTTCTCGACCAAACGGACCGATAACTTTATCAAGCGTTTCAGGGTTGCCATCTCCACCGTTTTGTTCAGATAGATTATAAGTTAACGTCTGGGTATAATCTTCGCGACTAACGATAGTAAGAAGTTTTCCCGTATTATCGTATGTTTCTTGAGTATCGTCGTTATCAATGAATAGCCAACCACCAACAAGCTGTTCAAGTGTAACCCTTGGGTCAGAAACACTTATCCAGGAACCTCCACTTTTCTCGAAAAACAGCAAGCTGCCATTAGGACGACTGACTGTCATCACCCCGCCTTGTTCTAATAATTCACTATATGTATTAACATTATTTACTGATTGGGATGGGTTATTGGAGCGAACAGTCAGAAAAGCCGGAGCCTGGCCATCACCAGAAATCTTACACAACTCGCCTTGTAAGCTTGCTGTCGTATTTGAACGTAGCCCTTTTATTGTTTTACCTTTGATTTGATTCCAGCCAGCTTCACAGGCAGCTTGAGGAGTAGCAAACAGACCGGATCGTTGCCCCCCTTCGGTATAGTACCCTGTAGTTAACTGGGCTATGCTTAAATTCTGAGGTGTATCCCGTCGTTCTATAGGCGCCTCACCGACTCCACGTGAATATGTATGACGCCAACCAAAGGCGACATTCATACCGGTTTTATTAGCCCCCTGACTATTGTAGTAACGTCGAAATTCAATCCCATGAGTAAGACTGCTTTTGTAGTCTGTTTCTACCTGGTACTTATTCCCTGATGAAGGAATACACGGGTTTCCTTCACCACATTTAGCTTCAGGACTCACAGGCTCTTCAGGTTCTATGTAATACCCATCCTCATAGGCTTTAACACAGGCATTTATTTCTCCTGGCGGAGTGGCGTTGGGGAAGTATTTAGCTACAGAACCACTTGGACAATAGCGCCTCATATAAATTCGTCTCAATGGATTCTGTGTACAATACCCTCCTGCACAAACTACAGGGACATGATCAGTTTCATAAGGGGTATCAACCATAAATGAACAGGTGATGTTAGGGATATTTGGATCTTCTAAAGCATCTATCATTGCCTGCTTGTCAAAGCATTCAGCGTGCGCTTCTGGGTTAGGGCGACCATTAAAATAATTTGAGTACCACGCAGCTGTTATCTGCGCAATACTGGCATATGACTCTGCAAACGAGATCTTATTTGGCCCTACGTTATGATGTTCATAATAATATTCCATGGGGAATTCGATAGTCTCTGCGCTTACCTGCGTAGTATGAAAAAGTGATGTGAATAGTAGTAAGCCAACTAATAAACTATTTAATGTGTAAACAAACATAAGCATGTTATTCCTAAAGGAACAGGTATGAGGGGTTTTCAACGGAAGTCTCCTAGAATCAATCACAATTCGATTAGAACGCGAAGGTTTGAATATTAGAGTTGTTTTTTTTAGTGTTTCAAGATGGCAAAAAATCATCGAGGGACATCCTTGTTATTTATTATTAAACTTTAAATGCTGATTAAAACAGCATCATGTTCAGGTGTTGGAGACATTCAACCACAGTTATGAATAATGTAGTTGTGAGTTTTCTCACAATCATTGAAAGAAAAATGTTAAAAAAAGTTAATTCGAGTGCAAGCAATATGTGTTCTGCTAATGAATCTATTTATAAAGCGATATTCATAATATTGTGTGGAGAAATGTCTCTGCTGATAGTTTCTGATTCTTGGTAAACCTCTAACGATTTCGTCAAAACTATCTTATTTAAAAATACTATCGTGGAAATCAAAGAAGGAAACTGATCTCTTTTATTTAGGTGATACTAAATAGCCGTAGCATTATTGTTACGAGAATGAATATAAAAACTGCTACCCATGACATATGGAATAAAGCTTCCAAACAGTAGTTTTGTGAATGAAGAGGTTGGGGAAAACATTAGGCGTTTCTTAGATGATAGCTCGAGGCAGAGTTGAACTGCTAACATAAGGATTTTTAATCCGTTGGTCGAAGTTCACGCAATAATTTATCATTTGTCTAATTAATCGCATGTAAGTTTTCTAGTAATAACAGATATTGACTGTCCGCTTGTAGGCGATTCCGGCCTATCAAGTTTGAATGAAATCAGATGGTGTCTGTACGGTCAAGTCGCGACATTTACACTTGAGAATATTGATAAGCGCTAAGCCCTGTCTGAGGCATTGGAAACTGAATTATTCCAGTACATGTTGTTAGAAATTGCAAGGTAGATGGGGCAGGGCTGCTAGATGATGATGGAACCGCCGTTGTTGGTAATATAGCGGCTGTGCTAGAAGGGTCTGTGAGGTCTGGTGTAGTTGCAGTTTTTTCCATGCCAGGAACATGATCACTGACAGCGTCAGGCATCATCTCCAGCAATTCTTCATCTAACGCTTCAAGCTCAGCTGCAGAAATATCACCTTCGGATACTTGTTCACGTGCTTCATCCAGCTTTTCTTGATAAACATGAATGTCCTCCTTTCCGGCAAGAATTTCATCTCTTGTCGCTGTATCTTTTTGATAGGTTTCCCACGTTGGTTGTTTGTCACTAATTAAGTCAAAATCAAGTTCTCCTGAACTGACCTCTTGGCCAAATTCATCAAATACCTGTGAACCATCTTCGGTCTTGAACACCCGACGACCATCTTCCATCACATAAGCCTGGGCAAGCATGGCTTCGATATTCGCATTAACCGTATCAAGCTGTTTCTGATTTTCCATGAGAGCGTTAACGGTTGCCGTATCATATTTATCGAGTTTGGCTTCAAATGCTTTGATCTCCAGTTGCAAAACCACTGACATTGTCTTCAAGCTTCGCTTCAACTTCTTCACGTTGTGCTTTATCTTCACGCGCCTTGATAAACCATTTGCGTTGACGTAGCCACTCTGAATGGTGACTGTCATCATGCGTAAAATGGTTTACCAAGTTAATCATTTATTCTCCACATTCTTTTTTTATCAATACATACAGTAGTGGTTCTACTTGCTTATCTAGATGACGTGAGAACCATGTATCGATTTCTTTCCATGCCTCTTTATTGTCACCATGAAACCAGTTATAGATACAATCCATCCCCGTTTTTTCTGGCCGCTCTCGTAAGTAGCGAGAGTGGGCAAAGCCACCAATAACACCCGTGATGTAAGATGTTTGTTCCTTACTATCCATCTTGTTTAAAACATCATCAGCAGTTAAAGCTTGTGCTGTTCCTGCTTGAAGTATAAACACTCCTGTAATGAGTAATTTTGCGGTAAAACTATTAAGAAAGTCTGAATTTGTTTCTTTATTCCACATAAACGATCTTCTGCGAGAAAGTTTGTTTTCGCAGGGTCGATTTTGGTAGAATTATAGAAGAATAAAGGAAAATCAGTAACTTGCCATTTGGTGCTGCAATGAATGCAAAGCCAAATTAAATTACCTCAGAGGGGAGCGTCCATGTGACGTGGATTTCCCCATTAACACTGAAGTCAAGGTATTGAAATATAATGAGAATAGGCTGTTTACGCGTTAGCACGGAAGAGCAGAATGAAAACCGACAAGTTGATGCCATACTTCCTATCTGCGATGAGGTTCACATAGAAAAGCTCTCCGCCGTCGTCAAATCAAGACCGATCTTCGAAGCGGTACTAAATAAACTTAAACGAGACGATACACTGGTGGTATGGAGTTTAGATCGTGCGTTTCGCTCCGTGAAAGATGCCTTGATCGAAGCTGATCAACTTAAGGAACGTGGGGTGAATTTCCACATTATCAGCCTTGGTGTCGATACAGTAACCGCTGATGGACGGTTAGCTTTTACCATTGTTGCGGCTGCGGCAGAACACGAGCGAAACAGACTTTCCGAACGCACAAAGCAAGGCTTAGAGGCCACCCGAAGGCGAGGCACAATCCTTGGCCCTAAGACAGATCGACAAATTCGTAATGCGATAAAGCGTATTGAGGCTGACGAAGATCATAAGAAAATCGCACCCCAGTACAAAGTCCATCCCTGGACATTAACGCGTAATATCAATCGTGTGGTGGTTAGTGATAGGGAACGTTAACGAAAGGTGGTGTGAAAGAAGTATAAGTGTAGAGCTAGATCCCCTGATCGCTTAGAATGGCGAGCTTTTCAAGAAAACCAGGTTTAATTTGTTGTCTCTAAGAGACGCAAGGTAACTGTATTAAATTGTACAAATTGTTGTACAAAAAAGGAGTTTAACTCAATGTCAGATAGCAATTTAGTCAATGAAATCAATAAGAGAAGAACGTTTGCTATCATCTCGCACCCTGATGCGGGCAAAACTACGGTCACTGAAAAGTTATTGTATCTTGCCGGCGCGATTAAAATTGCCGGTACGGTTAAAGCAAGAAAAAGTTCGCGTCATGCAACATCTGATTGGATGGAAATTGAAAAACAACGTGGGATCTCTGTCACTTCATCTGTAATGCAGTTTCCCTATAAAGATTGTGTGATCAATCTTCTTGACACACCTGGGCATGCTGATTTTTCTGAAGATACATACCGGGTATTGACGGCTGTGGATGCGGCGCTAATGGTGATCGACGCAGCCAAAGGTGTAGAAGAACGTACGATAAAACTGATGGAAGTTTGCCGGTTACGTAACACTCCTATCATTACATTCATTAACAAACTTGATCGGGATAGTCAGGATCCATTGGATCTTTTGGATGAGGTTGAAAGCGTTTTAAAAATTCAATGTGCACCTGTTACGTGGCCAATTGGATCAGGCAAGCAATTTAAAGGTATTTATAACATACGCGATGACAGGGCACGTCTTTACCGATCGGCTAATAACGAGGTGGATGATCAAGAAGAAGCTGATCAATTTATAGAAGGCTTGAATAATCCTGATCTTGTTGTTGCATCAGATGGTCAACACGGCAATCTTTGTGATGGTATAGAGTTGGTTACGGGGGCAGGGCACGGGTTTGATCAAGAAGACTTTTTATCGGGTAAGCAAACACCTGTTTATTTCGGAACAGCGCTGAATAATTTTGGTCTTGAAGAAATGCTTGATTGTTTTGTTGATTCTGCACCCTCACCCTTAGCACGTCATGCAGTAAGTCGAACCGTTGAGCCTAATGAAAATAAATTTTCTGGTTTTGTATTTAAGATCCAAGCGAATATGGATCCTGCTCATCGGGATCGAATTGCATTTTTACGTATCTGTTCAGGACAGTTTTTTAAAGGGATGAAAACCCGTCAGGTTCGCATTGGTAAAGATGTAACACTAGCGAATGTTCTTACTTTTCTAGCCGGTGATCGTGAACATGCGGAGAAAGCTTATTCTGGCGATATTATTGGTATACATAATCATGGAACCATCCAGATAGGTGATACGTTTACCGAAGGAGAATCTCTTAAATTCACCGGCATTCCTCATTTTGCACCGGAATTATTTCGTCGTGTAATCTTAAAGGATCCTTTGAAAATGAAGGCTTTGTTGAAAGGCTTGATCCAGTTGAGTGAAGAGGGTGCCACGCAAGTATTTAGACCGATGAATAATAATGATCTGATACTTGGTGCCGTTGGTATTTTGCAGTTTGATGTTGTTGCCTGGCGTTTGAAAAATGAATACAACGTTGAATGTAAATTCGATAATGTACAAGTCGCTACTGCAAGATGGGTCGAAAGTGAGGATGAGGTAGCTTTACATAAATTTAAAAACAAAGCCTTTGATAATCTCGCAGTAGATGGCGGAGAAAATCTGACATATCTAGCACCAACACGTGTCAATCTTAATCTGGCGATTGAAAAGTGGCCTGAAATTGAATTTCACGCCACTCGAGAACATTAACTTCGTCTCTAATCAATTGTAGAAGTTTAGACCCAATCTGACACATCACTAAATCAAGCGGAGCGTAGCGACGCTTGATTTAGTGAGAGTTACCCGCTTTGATGTAACTGCAACGTAAACATCAAAACACAAAGAGGTAACTCTCATGATTCATACTAATGACAAAGTTATAAAACATAAAGTTGGTCTACTCAATCTCGCTGAAGAACTCGGCAATGTCTCAAAAGCCTGCAAGATGATGGGTTTGTCCAGAGATACATTTTATCGCTACAAAGAAGCGGCTGATGAAGGCGGTGTAGAAGCCTTGTTTGATCGTAATCGGCGTACCCCAAATCTTAAAAACAGAATCGACCCGGCTATTGAAACCGTTGTGCTCGAGTATGCACTGGAAGAGCCCGCACATGGTCAAACGCGCACCAGTAACGAGCTGCGCAAACGGGGAACATTTGTCTCACCCAGTGGCGTTCGTTGTATCTGGCTTCGTCATGGTCTTGCTTGCTTTAAAGATCGCCTGAAGGCATTGTCTGATAAGGTAGCTGGTGAAGGCTTGATCCTCACTGAGTCTCAAGTCGCGGCGATGGAACGCAAGAAAGACGACGATGAGGCTTGTGGCGAGATAGAGACGGCACACCCTGGTTATCTTGGCTCGCAAGATACTTACTATGTCGGTACTTTCAAAGGCATTGGTCGGGTTTATCAACAAACGTTTGTTGATACTTACAGCAAGGTCGCTCACGCGAAACTGTACCCGACTAAAACACCGATTACGGCAGCTGACATGCTCAATGACCGCGTCCTCCCATTCTACGAACAACAACGTTTGCCTATGTTGCGCATTTTGACAGATAGAGGGACGGAGTATTGTGGGCGAGCTGACCAGCATGATTATCAGCTTTATATGGCGTTGAACAATATCGAACACACCAAAACCAAGGTCAAATCACCTCAGACGAATGGTATTTGTGAGCGATTCCATAAGACGATCCTCAATGAGTTTTATCAAGTCGCTTTGCGTAAGAAAATTTACCAATCGATTGATGAACTGCAACTCGACCTTGACGAATGGTTGCTCAAATACAATACTCAACGAACTCACCAAGGCAAAATGTGCTGCGGGAGGACGCCGATGGAAACACTCATCGACGGACAAGCTATCTGGAAGGAAAAGTTTGTGAATTAAACTTAACCTGACAGTCGGTTACTGATAATTGGGTAACTGTCAGATCAAATCTGAATTTCTACAAATTATGGGTTGTTTTATCATTTAAAATGACACCCTCCCCACTTTTCGGCATTTTTGTTGCGTCTTTATTAAGCTCTCTTTATACGGCGCGTATGTTCTCGGGTATCTAAAAGACCTTTCACATCATGGTAGGCCTGTTGCCATCTAGGATCGGATTTAAATAATAGTTTTTCTTTAACACTATCTAATTCTTCCTTAGTGTAATCGTTTGCATCTTCTGGCTTTTCGTAACACCAACGTAAGCGCTTCAATCGAGCTAGAAGTGCGTAAGTTGACCAATCTTCTAACTCCTGTAAGGGAATTTTATCTAGTGCTTTTTTTATACCTATTTGCTTTTTCATATGTTAAAAATAGCATTTAATGTTTATATTGTTAATTATAAACTTACATAACAAGTTGCTACATCGGAAAACCAACTCGCTGGCGCTCGTCGTTTTCCGCTGAGTAAGGCGTTATAGCTCAAGGGAAGATTAGTGCCATTTAGCTTATCAGAGGAATATTTAGTCCAAACGGAAATTGAGTTGGGAGCGAGACTACCCCTCGATTACCGCGAAGCAATGAAAGCCGATAATGGCGGTGAAGCATCTACGACAGATGATGAATGGGAGTTTTATCCAATCAAAGACACATCTGATAGAAAAAGGCTGTCCCGTACTTGTAATCACATTATTAACGAAACTGAATCATGCAGGGGATTTGGCAACTTCCCTGAAGAAGCTTTGGCCATCGCAGGTAATGGTCTAGGTGACCAAATGGTTTTCATTAAGAATTCGGGACAGTTTCTAAACACTGTTTATTTGTGGCTTCATGAAACAGGTGAACTTCATAAATTAGTGGCGTCATTCAATGAAATCAAAAAGCTATAACAAAGCAATGTTACGAAAGTCAACTACTGGGTCAAAACCCGCCCATCAGTTGACCTTAGCAAATTGCGGCGTTATGCATCATTATGACTAAGGAAGAGTATTTAAGCATCGTTAGTGCCTTTGAAGGCGAAATCTTAATTTCGGTTGAGTACTTCGAAATTAACTACGAGGGTAATCAGGCAGAATTCACTGAAAATTCAAATTATGACTGTTTGGATTATGGTGTTAATTTAAAAATGCAGTCTGGGAAGGTATTTGGCTTTATCTGGGGTAGCGAGTTCACGCAATATGGGGTATCTGTCTTGGAGGCTCCTTTACAATCTGAAGTAACAGAGTGTAGGGAGATTGATGTCACCTAATTGTCAAATTGGCGCCAATTTATCGGTGACAAGGTTCAAACCACTGAAGTGGTTTGGCACTGGGTAAAAGAAGTTGGCCTATTTAAAAAGAAAACGTATTACCCTCAAAGTATCGTGCTTACATTTAAATCTGGTGGAGTAGTGGTTATTTCAGCGCTAGAAATATCTGATAATTCGCATTGGGGTATGGCTGATAACATTGTTGTATTCTTTAATCAGGCATCGGCGCAAAGCTACGGAGCTTTAAATGCATAACAAGACTGTTAAATACATTCCAGCCGCAAAAAGCGCGGCTTCCATCGGACTGGCTACGCGTTGCTCCGCCAGCCGTTTACAGTGGCGTTATGCTTTAAAATATCAATTATGAAGAATTTCGAAAGTAATAAAATAAAGGAGAGGTTGGAGAAAAGAAAGAAAGCAGCTCTTGAGAGTGCCGTCTCCTATATGTCCAATACTAAATGGAGGAAACTTATATCTTCTATTGATTCTATAGAGCATCTTTTAACAGGCTCAAATTGGAATTTAATTTGGAACGAAGAAATCATTTCTGAAAATGAGGTTCCTAATTCCGAGGATGTATTAACAAATCATTTAGTCGATGGTACATTTTACTATGTAGGATACGACGATATAGTTTGGCTAGAGCTTGTTACAAAAGAACCAGATACAGTATTAAATTACTTCTCGGCTATTGCAAAGTTTGAGCTCACCAAATCAAAAAAAGGTGTAAAAATACATGGGTATAAATTAAATGCATAACAAGTTGCTACATCGGAAAACCAACTCGCTGGCGCTCGTCGTTTTCCGTTGAGTAAGGCGTTATGCATCATTATGAAGCTGAGTAAAAAAATTGAGCTAGAGTTCAACAAAGAGAATTTTTTAACACTGTTGTCTTATGGTCAACAGCCGGATCAATCTCCATACACTCATAAGCAAATTGCTGAGTGGTGTGAACCGTTCTGGAATAAATACAGTGATATTGATACTTCGGCACAAATTGAAAAAATCATGCCTTTGCTCGCAGATGTAGAAACGCAATGGGATCTTTATCTGGCTAATACATTCTCATCATCTGAGCTAAAGCAATTAGATTTTGAATCTGTAAAATTGCCAGTGGCGTGGTTTAAAAATTAGAGTTTAACGGCAAATGCATAACAAGGCTGTTAAATTCGTTTCGGCCAAAAAAACGGCCTGGCTCCGCCAAGCGCTTACAGTGGCGTTATGAAGCACTGGGAGTATCATTATGATTAAGCAAGTTGGAGAAACAGCAATAAATCCAATCCATAAATCTACTTGCCACTGTGGTGCGGTCGAGATAGAAGTTCAGTTACCCAATGGCATCGTCGAACCGCGCAGATGTAACTGTTCAATTTGCCGACGAAAAGGCGCAGTTGTCGGATCTGTGCCTTTATCAGGATTAAAAGTTGTTAAGGGTAAGGACAAATTGAGTCTCTACCAATTTGATACAAAAGAAGCGGAACATTATTTCTGTTCAGTGTGTGGCATCTACACTCATCACAAGCGACGATCAAACCCAAATTAATATGGGATAAACCTAGGGTGTCTGGAAGACGTTGATCCTAATCTTATTGAAGGAGTAGAGATCCATGATGGAGCAAACAATCATCCATCAGATAGGCGTGCTTCATAACAATCGCATGCAGTCGGACGTGATCTAGCACCACTTTGATGGGCAGTATTTTACTGTGATATTGAAGCGGTGGCTCACATCGTCGAATATATTGAGTTTTATAATCGAGAACGATTGCATTCATCCTTGAACTACCAATCATCGGAAAATTATGAAAAACTATGTGCATGAAAGTGTCCACTAAAGTGGTGCTAGATCACTACCGCTCGTATTTTTCGCTGAGCAAGGCGTTAGCTCTCAAGGAAAAATATGAACTACGATGCTCAATTAATAATACAGAAAGAGCTTGATTCAGGCGAAAAGTTCCTATGGGCTGGAATGCCAAAGCAGGGAACGATATTTAAGGGTAGCGATGTCTTTATGGTTCCATTTAGTTTGCTATGGGGTGGTTTTGCTATTTTCTGGGAAATAATAGCGCTTCAAATTCCAAGCGAAAAAGCAGGAGCGGTGAGCATAATTTTCCCACTATATGGAATACCTTTTGTCTTAATTGGGTTGTATCTTATTTTTGGGCGTTTTATATACGATTCAAAAAAAAGGGCAAAAACTTTCTACGGCCTCACAGATCAAAGGGCAATAATTATCTCTGGCCTATTTAGTAAAGGTGTTAAAAGCCTTAACCTAAAAACAATGAGTGATGTCTCGTTGTCTGAAAAATCAGATGGGCATGGCACAATTACATTTGGTCAAGAGAATCAAATGATGTCCATGTTTATGGGAGGCAGTTTCCCTGATATGGATGGTTCTACTGTACCCAAGTTTGAGTTAATTAAAGATGCTAAGCAGATTTATAATCAGCTTCGAGCACAACAAAAGAGCTAACAAGTCGTTCAAAATTGACGGCGCAAAAAAAACGCGCCGCAATTTAACTCAAACGTTATGAGTAGAAAATGAAAAAGGAATACCCTGAAGAAATCAAAATGTATGATCACGTTTCTAATAGCGGAATCGTGCATATGCCAGGAGGATATTTCCGGCAGTTGCGATTCAAGATGATTCACTCAGCAATATACTGTCAACGGCTTTAGAGCTAATGGAGAAAGGTAAAAGCTATCAAGACGAAGACCTTTATTACAGTAGTTTAGAATTGGCAGAACGACTCCGGAATCACCTTGCACACTATGAAGAGATTCTAGAAAAAGAAGGTTTCGAAAAACCATATTCACTAACCGCCAGGCAACTAGAAATAGTCGATGATTAAACAAGTCAAAGCAAATGGACGCGCAAACAGCGCGCGCCATTGTTTGAAACGTTAGGAGACAGAATGGCTATCGATACATCAGGTGAGAGGTGGAAAGGATCAGCACCAGAGGATATGAATGAATATATTCGCCTTCTGTCAGAAGAACACTATCAAGCGGATGATTTAAACTTTCTTCATGCAAATGCGGCGGCTTGAATTTCAATCTCGATCTTGACAAAGATGAAGGTTGCACGAAACATACATGTGAAATATGTGGAGCTGAGCATTTTATTTGTGATAGCGAAGAATATTTTAAAGATGCCGAACCTGAAGCATAGAGCTGCATTGGCTGTAAAGGTAGTAAAACGAATGTAGGCGTGGGTTACGCATTCCGATCATCTGATGTTTACGTTGCAGTTACATCAAAGCGGGTAACTCTCACTAAATCAAGCATTGCTACGCTTAGCTTGATTTAGTGATGTGTCAGATTGGGTCTAAACTTCTACACTTGAGCAGGCATGAAAATATGCCTTCTAACCAGGCAAATCACGCGGATGTCAAAACCGCCTCTTCGCTCTGGTTTTGTCTCCGGTGTTTGCAGCGTTATGCCACTAAATCTCAAACAAAGTATTGTTTATGAAAAAAATCATATTTATTTTACTCCTCTTTATTTCACTCCTCTATACTTGCTCAACCACTAATATTCTTGCAAAGGTAGAGTTGAAAAACTGTCCTGTTTCTGATGGATTTGATTTTCCAGTAGGAAAGCCTGATTCCAAAAAATATTATAATGCACAAAAATTTGGCAAAAACTACCATCTTGGTGATGATTGGAACGGCATCAGTGGCGGAAATTCTGATTTTGGTGACCCCGTTTTCTCTATAAGTAATGGAATAGTTTTCTTTGCTGGTGATATAAAAGGAGGCTGGGGAAATATAGTTCGTATCTATCATAATTATGGTACATCGGAAAAACCGATTTACATCGAATCTATATATGCGCACTTGGATAGAATTCTTGTTAAATCAGGAGATCTAATTAAAAAAGGAGATAAGATAGGCACAATAGGTAATGCCAATGGCCAATATTTTTCCCATCTACACTTTGAGATAAGAGATAAAATAAATATGAAAATAGGTAGAGGATATTCAAAAAATACAACAGGTTACTTAGACCCAACAGCTTTTATAAATAAATATAGAATTCTTCCTGACTGATTTTACAAAATAATATCAAAACCTATAGTTCTACATGAAGGTATGATTATAAATTATTTAAACTCAAAAAAATGCATAACAAATTGCTAAAGTATACTCCAGCCACAAAAAAGCGTGGCTTCCGTAGGACGCGCTACACGTTGTTTCGCACGCACCTTAGCAAGGCGTTATGTGTAACCAATAATGAACTACGACTTTAAATCAAAAATTGATTGTTCGTTCCAGCTTACTGAGAATGTAATGTTGGAAGTTAAGCCATACATTGAGGTTTCATTCCCTTGTTCAAACTGTAAAAGGGATCATCGTACCGTCATCTTCCGCAATATCGGAGCCCGAGGTATATGTACTCCTAAAACAAAATGTGTAGGCTTTCCTGGCACTTTAAAGTCTTTGGTGCTCAGCGATACTGAAAGTGGTAAAAGTGCATGCTTCGTAATTGAGTATAACTATACGGATTTTATTGATACCAAGTATCAAAGGAATACTCAAAATGGAGCTACTTGGACTAGAATTCACTACATCATTACATGCCCTAAATGTATCGAAACTACAGAATCTACAACTCAAACTAATATCATACGACCGATCAAGAGAGTGTGTAATTGCGGAAATGTGCTTTATCATGAACCTGATAATCCTATTAACATAGAAAACACATAACAAAGTGCTGAACCAGACACATACTGCTACGCTCGTTTTGTGTGTCGTTTTGCTCCATTTTCACACAAAACGCTCTCCGCAGTATGTGCTGGTGAGCGCGACGTTATAATGGCTCTCCAAAATTCAGGTAACGAGGAATATGAATACTTCAACTAATGACAAAGTAAACGACTTCCTTTTCGATATACAATCTATATCCTCTGAGCAATTTGACATTGTGATTTCAATAAAAGAGATATTTTTGAGAATCAATAACGAATTAGTCGAAGACATTAAATATGGGGGGTCTTTAATCTATCAAATGGATTGGTTGGAGGGATTTATACATACAAAGAACATATTTCAATCGAGTTCAGCAACGGAGCTGATTTTATTGATGTCGAGTCTATTTTGGAGGGTGGCGGTAAAAAAAGGCGGCACTTAAAGATATATACAGATGACGACATTGCTCACAAAAATATCGAGTACTTTGTAAGTCAAGCAGTGAATAGTTAAAGGAAAGTATCGAATGGTAAAATTTGGATATACAATAAATTATGTTAGTGATGTTGATGTGACCTTGTCATTCTTTGAAAAAACGTTTGAAATTAAACGTCGCTTTATCACAGATGAAAATGACTATGGAGAATTGGGTACTGGCGAAACAACTCTGGCTTTTGCATCTCAGGAGCTAGGATTATCAAACTTCTCTGGTGGGTACATAAGTTCTACTGAATCTGATAAGCCATTGGGCATTGAAATAGTTCTTGTAACCGATGATGTTAGTGGCACTCATCAGAGAGCATTACAGAATGGTGCTATTGAGCTAAAATCACCTGAAACAAAAACTTGGGGACAAATCGTTTCCTACGTTCGTTGCCCTTCTGGCATTTTAATCGAATTATGTACCCCGATTCAAAGTTAAGCTACAACAAGGCATTGCAGCGGATAAACCGCTGAATGCAGCGTTATAGGTCAATGGAATTAGTCAGTTGCTTCCGGTAATGAACAATACAAAGTGGAAGGAAATTCAGAAAGCCATGTACGAGCTTCAGGAAAGTCCGCAGTGGCGCACACGCTGCTTAACTAATGGTTATATTACAAACTGGGATGGAGAGTGGCGTTATCATTTCTCCGAAGGTGGCTTCAAAGATATAGAGTGGGTAGAAATAAAAACTGAAAATGATGTGCAGTTTGAACTTGTCTTTTCCTTACTTAAATCAATTCATGTGCCTGGCATAAAAATCGAGAATGGTTTCAAGGTTTATGGTTATGTTAACGAGGGACAATCAGTTGATTATCTGTAAACCTATAACAAGTTACTTAAGCATTGTTCCGGCCCAAAAACGGCCTCCACTGGACGCGCTAACGCACGCCACTTAGCAAGGCGTTAACTACTGCTATGATATCGAGAAAAATCACAATTCAAAGCGCAAAAATCAAGATCGAACATGAGAATTGTTCTGATCCTAGTTGCTATCGTGATAAAGAAATATTTATTGAATCTAATAATCCTGATAACAACACACTGTCCACGATTACTTTTAATGAACACCTAAAAATCTATGTGTTCTGGGAGTCGTTTTCGTCAGCCGAATTTTTTGATGTTCTTTATGCGCCAGAAACTGGAGTATTATTTTTCGGGGGCGACTCAATTAGCGCTAGAGTTTGTACTAAAGAGAGTAAGCTTATTGACGTGGAATATGTTTGTCTTTTTTGGGGTTTAAGTCGGGAAAAAAATTACATTCTTGAAACCGGTGAACTTGATTGTTTCCTATATTCATTAGATGGTAAAAAGGTCTCAAGTACAGCAGTTCTATAAACCGAATAAAAACTCTAACTAAATTTATAACCAATCATTCCACTTAACGGCGTTCCGCCGCAAGTGAATTCAACCGTTATAAGGTGTTGTCTATTCAAGCACAAAAAAGATTAAAAGCAGTCATATTTTTTATGCTTAACTCGTAGATAAATCGTGGAGGTAAGATAAAGCTTGGTTCTTTCAAAAAAACAGAATCATTCGTGCGAACAAAGAGGATTGTGATACATTTGAGAAATGAAATTTTATCTAGCAAATTTTCCTTCCTTGTGCTCATTGCTTAAAGACAGTAAAAAGTTTAGTCACGGAAAAACTGTAAAAAAGTAGTTTCAATAAAATAAACACTTAGTAAAAACAAAGGTCTTTTTATGATGTTACATCCTTTTTTAGTGGTTGCGTTGCTCTTTACTTGTTCTGTAATAGCAGCGGATCAGAAGCAGGTTGATCTTGTTTTACATGATGTGTCTATTAAAATGGATATTCCAGAAGGCTATATTGATTCCTCGGAGAAGAATGAACTTCCAAGTAGAATGCGATTACTAGAAACAAGAATGGTTGAACCTTGGAAAAAAGCAGGAGGGCGGTTTCAAGTTCCAAGTGCGCCATTAACGGCTTTCAAAAAGACCTCTTCCGGTGTTCGATAGTTGAGTGATTTACGAGGTCGTTGATTAATTAATGTAACGGCTTTTTTAATCTGCCTTTTTGTTACTTTACGGAAGTCCGTGCCTTTTGGAAAGTAACGTCGTAACAAGCCGTTGGTTTGCTCATTTGTACCACGCTCCCAAGGGGAGTATGGATGCGTAAAATAAACGGACATTTGTTTACTTTGTGCTATTTCATGATGCCGTACATTTTCACTACCATTGTCCAAAGTCAGTGTCTTACACAACGTCTCTGGAATGGATTTAAAACATTTCTTAGTGGCCATGGTAAACGTATCTGCACAGCCATCCATTAATTTCTCAGCAAGCAAAAAACGACTCTTACGTTCGACATGCGTCGCTAATCCACCCCCGCCTTTGCATCCTTCAACCGTATCACCTTCCCAATCGCCCAGTCGGTTACGTCTGTCGACAACAGTAGGACGTTCTTCAATACAAACGCGGCCAGGGATATGGCTTCGCTTACCTGCTGGGCGCTGTCGTTTACGTTTGTTATGTTGAGAGCTCAAGCAAGTATATAACTCACCTCCATCAAACGCATCTCGATAGATCCACTGATAAATACATTCTGTACTGACGTACCTTTTAGTCGTTGTTCGTTTCAAATAACCGCTGATGGCATCGGGCGACCAATGTTGATGCAATGTTGATGTAAGTGTTTCTGAACAAATTCGTAAAGAGATGCATTATCACGTTTTCGATAATGGCGAGCCTGTGTCTTACGAAGACAGGCTTGTCTATCAGCAAATTCGTTACAGTAAGATAAGTTTCGTAGGCGACCATTGCGTGTGACTTCTCGGGCAATGGTACTGTGGTGACGATTGAGACGTCGTCCAATGTCTCGATAGCTTAATCCCCAGTGCAATAAATACATTAAGGTGTGACGTTCTTTTGCGCTAAAATGATGATAAGGCATGGCTTTTTCTCCAATAGAATAAGATCTCGACAATCTCATTCTAGCAAGACGGAAAGTCATGTCTTTTTAATCACGGCTAGTGGCGCGCTTTGGAGTTGAAACCGCCGAGAAGTTAATGAAACTATTTTTATTTATGGCCTTGGTTTGCGAGATGTGTCTGAGGAAATAAAACGACAAAAGTTTGATGAGTTATTTAAATTTACGATCGATAAAGTTAAATATAAAATTAAGGGAAAGGCGTGGAGCATGCCTAAAGGAGAGATTAATCCGGAGGTAATAAATGACCTTTATAAGAACTCATTAGCTAAAAACGCATCTGAAATATATATTACTGAAAATACTGATCGTAAGAAGTCGTATTTAATTAAAACGAGTATCGCATTTCCAGGGGTGGTAAGTTATCCAATGTTTGAAGAGGTTTCTTTTGTACGAGCTAACAGTCGATTTGTTATATTCCAGACGATACGAGTTGATATTGGTGCTTTTGAAAAAAGCGACCAAGTAGAGAAAGAAGTTCAGATTACTGGAAAAACTTTGCGCGCTAGCATTGTTAAGCTATCTAAAACACGTTAAAACTTATATTTAGGAAGTTTTTCCTAAACGCTAGGCGTACTTGAGCTACGCAAACAGGGCAATAGCAAGTTGAATGTTTTGCCCTATACCAAATCACTTAAATCGGATACAGCAAGCTGCCCCACTTAGTTCAAATGTTATGTGTAAATAAAAATGAGACCTAGCGTTTATTTATATAAAGAAAGCATTGGCGGAGTCGAGCTTTATCTTGGAGAGTTCTCAACTCTTCAAGGACTTTCCCTTTTGGAGCCTGAAGCGGAGTTACAATTAACTAACCTTAGTGCAACTTGCTACAAAGAGTTTGGCTGGGCGACAGAGAGGGACCTTCCTAAATTGAGTAATGTTAAAGCAGTAATTGCCTTTCTTAAAAATGAAGGTAATATTGGTATTGTCGAATTCGAGTCGGAATTACCTAATATAGGATCGCTTAGTACACATGATGACGGAGAGTGCCATTTTAGGCTCAAATCAAAGTCTCTAGCTATTTCTATTCTTACACAGGTGGCACCTGAAAAAGAAAGAGACGTACTTATAAATCAGTTGCTAAACAATCAGGATTTTTATATTACTTGCGACAATTCTGGTGTTATTAATAAATTTGGTAGTTTTGATGATTACTTGGCAAACAACACATAATAAAACGGCCAATGATCGTACAGCAAAAACGCTGTGCTGGACGCGCAAAAAGCCGCGAGTCCATTAGCAGGGAATTATGTGAAAAACGGAGAATCATGACTTTTACTAGTTGTTCTAGATGCAATGAATCACTTCATTTGAAAATCAACTCGTCTGAAGCAGCCAATGAATTGAGGAGTAAAGAAGATTCTGGAAAAATTCTTTGTATTCGCTGTTTTAAAACTAACAGCGAATACGATGTGGTCGAGGTAATATCAGCTAATGAAAGTGTACTCAATGCCCAGATAGGCGATAAGGGTGCAGCCACCAAATGAATAAATCACATAACAAAGTGTTGTTGTCGGAATTACTTGCTGGGCTCGCTCTCCGCAAAATGCGGCGTTTACTACCTGGGGACAAATGTTAGCGACCAAAAAAATTCCACAGTATGGTGACGATGCTGAGGAGTGGCCGAGGTTCCTTTATAAGGCTACTAGAGGATCAGCAAAAGCGACTTACATACTTTCTGATGCAGATATGGCCTACATGGTTGATTTAACTGGTGACCCTGAGTCACCGTCTACTCTTCATTTAGGTGATTATAAGAAGCTATTTTGCAAATCGTTTCCGAAGCTTCCGCCTTTGGCCACTGCCCAGCAGGTCATTGACTACGGAGTAAGAAATGGGTGGTTTAATTCTGGCTTTACAGCTTCTCACACAGCACTTAAGAGTGATGAGGAATATACAAATGCATGGAGTCGTAACGTGGAGCTCAATTGGGTAACGCTGGTCAATGACGCTATCGTTAATTGCTTAGATAACTGGAATCCAGAAAAAGCGATAGAGTATCTAGATATATCGGAATTAAATTACGATTCTTGTAAGGTAGTATCTGGAATGATTTTTTTATCGCTATCCTGGCCTGTGCCTTGCGGTAGTGAACAAGGCAAGGCAATCTGACGGTTTAAAGCGTCTTTCCGCTTCACTACAATCAACTTTAAACCGCAGCTGCTTGCGACGTTAGGCAAATATATGGTCGATCATCCTTTTCAGGAGAAGCCTGAAACAATTGTCTTAGTTTGCTGCCATCTAATGAATGGTTCCAGCTTACATTGGGTGCATCATTTACCTGACGAACAATGCGTTTGGAATTTGATGTGCGCCGAAGAGCATAAGCAATCTGATATGGTTGAAAAAACACTAGCTGAGGCGTATCGTTTATTTCCAGAAATTAAGGAGCTTTCGGACGTACCAAAAAATATGGATGTATCTTTCAAAAAAGGTAAAACGTCTGGAAAATGGTATGACTTTCACCGTAGTAAATGAATTCGGCATGCCTAACAAATTGCTCCTACTGACATTTTTTCCGTTGCTTCTTTTGTGCGTAATCGCACAAAAGCATCCACTCCAAAAATTCAGCAGAGCAAGGCGTTAGGACATCATGAATACAAGGTTAATAGCACATGGCGAGGCCCAGTTTTGGGCACGCTAAGTCCTATATATGATTCTTTCCTGAAAATTGATGAGGAGTGCCCAGGCTCTTATAGTCTTGAATATGATTTATCTCTCAGTAATGCAGCCGTATTAAAGGTCTGGTGCATAGATCTAAAGGCGGAGAAATTCATCCTTACAATTTATAACTTTGATGAAGCAATCTTGAACATAGAAAGCGCAGAGAAATTTATGCTGAAGCTGTATTACCTGATGGAAAACAATACCAGTTTAAACTTACCAGTGAGTAAGGTCAGTCCTAACAAGTGGGTCGTGTGGGACTGTGTTTGCCCCACACCCTAAGCGTTATGCATATTAAGGTTAAATAGTGAGTCTTAAAAAAGAGATTGAAAGGTATTCAAAATTAAACGGCTATGTCATATCAAGCTACGATGATATTACTTGTGCCTGTGGTAATAATGATTTTCATCTCTACTCAGATGATGATGAAGGCGGATCTTTTATTGCATGTGTGGTCTGTAAAACCGAGTGTGATATAGAAAATAGTCGTGAGTATATTGAAGAAGCTAAAAATAATATTTGTAACTGTGATAATGACAGTTTACATATTGGTATAGGTAAAGCTTATTATCCAAAATCAAATGAACCTCGATGGGTTTATGTCGGGGCGCACTGTGCTAAGTGTGGGTTAGACGGTGTATACGTAGACTGGAAACAAAGTTGATAAAAGTGCATAACAAACACATTAAAAACCGACCACAAAAAACGTGGGTTGGATTCGCTAACGCCCACCTTTTATATGGGCGTTATATTTTTGAGGTAGCTTCGCGTAAGTTTAGATGTTTTACAAAAGGATCAAAATCTTTATCGGTATACAATGGTGCCTTATGTTATCTAAATTAAAGTAGACAAATGCTTACTACACTTGCGATAAGTAATTATCGTTCATTGCTTAATCTCGCAATGCCATTGGATGAATTAAATGTAGTGACTGGAGCAAATGGTAGCGGTAAATCTAATTTGTATCGCTCACTCAGATTGCTAGCAGAAACCTCGCAAGGTGGTGTTGTAAATGCGCTAGCAAGAGAAGGGGGGCTTGGTTCAACTTTTTGGGCTGGGCCAGAAAAGATCACAAAAGGAATGCGCCGTGGTGACGTACCAATTCAGGGAACAAATAGATCATCTACTGTTCGATTGAAGTTAGGTTTTGCGAGTAAAGATTTTGGTTATGCCATTGAGCTTGGGTTACCAGAGCCTTCCAGTTCCATGTTCTCGCTTGATCCAGAAATAAAACGTGAATGTATTTGGGCAGGCCCAGTTTGTCGTCCTGCAAGTTTGCTGGTTGATCGAAAAGGTCCAATGCTTAAAGTTCGTTCAGGTAGAAGTTGGGAAGTTATTAATCAACACCTTAATACCTTCGATAGCCTTTTTATGCAGGCGGCAGATCCTGTTAAATCCCCAGAAATTTTTCAATTAAAGCATCTGATTCAGGACTGGCGTTTTTATGATCATTTTCGTACTGATGCGGAAGCTCCAGCACGATTACCACAATTAGGTACACGGACTCCAGTATTACATCACGATGGTCGAGATCTGGCTGCCGCTTTGAGAACGATTATGGAAATAGGTGATCAAGAAGCACTCGGTGAAGCGATCAGTGATGCCTTTCCAGGTGCAAGACTTGAGATCACAAGTCAAGGAGATGGGCGATTTGCTGTAGCACTTTACCAAGAAGGTTTGCTACGCCCTTTATCGGGATCAGAGTTATCCGATGGCACACTGCGTTACCTTTTATGGATAGCAGCTCTACTCACACCAAGACCACCTTCGTTAATGATCCTTAACGAGCCAGAAACAAGTTTGCATCCTGATTTATTACCAGCCTTAGCTAGATTGATCATCAAAGCATCCGTTAATACACAAGTATGGGTGGTTTCTCATGCGAACAGGTTAATTGCAGCTTTGAATAAGGATCCCGAATGCCATTCTGTTGAGTTAGAAAAAGAACTAAGTGAAACACATATCGTTGGACAGTCTTTGCTTGTTGGACCTGCTTGGTCCTGGTCTGGAAAATAACGAAATATTCGTCATTCAAGTAGTTCAAAATAAACCAATAGCGTTCGCTGAAAAATATTTTTATTATCATCACTGATCATAAAATATTTATTATCTTTATGATGTGCGAGTCCTTCAAAATTATCTATCTGCCAGCCTTTGGTTGATTCAAAAAGAGCAATCGTTTCTGTTGGGAGAATTTGATCTTTTTTAGTTAAATCTATTCGTCGAATAATCGATTGAATTGGTGCAATTATATTAGTGTATTTTCTTTCCAGGATTATTACGGTTCCATCATTCGCAATTTCAAGATCGGTTAAGGAACTATCTTTAGGATGTTGTGGTTTAAATTTCCATTCACCACCTTTGAGATCAAAAATCGAACGTAAATGTCGAGGTGCATTATCCAATGCTAATTGAGGTGCGGTTAGCATTCCAAGTTTCGGGTGGATTATGACGGATTCTAGGGCGGCATTTTTGTATTGAAAATCATCAATTTTATTTAATTCTTTTGGTAGTTTATATTCACCCAGCTTTTCTCCTTGTGGATTAAATCGATGAATTCTTGGCTTAACCTCAAATGAGATTATTAATTCCGCATCACCTTTAATACGATTATTTCCATTTAAAATATCAAGACCTTCAGAATCACTTTTCTTCCCTTTAAGGTTCTTACCGTCATTGTTTTTTAATGGGTAAGAATTGATTAGATCAACATTATTTAATATTTCGTATTCGTTGTTATTATCTTCAGTAATAAAAGAAGGGCGAAGGTGTAATAGAAAACCTTTATCTGAGATTGCGTAAAGAAGCTTATCATCTTTATCCCATGCAAGTCCCGACAACCCATGTGCTGCATATCCATTTACAGAAACGCTCGATAGATTTAGCGTGCCCAATAAACGAATCCCCATAAATTGATCGCCGGTTTTAAACTCTTTCGACATTTCTACGGGTGAGCCTATTGGTGTTGCACTGATAGTGGATATGAAAGAATCAAACCCGATCAAAAATAAAACTAGAAGTGTTTTTTTCATTTTGACATTTCTGCAAAAGCAGTTTTTATCACATCTGTATTAGCATTTGGTTTATGCGCGTTTTCGCTAATGTAACGACGCCATTTTTTCGCACCTGGTTCGCCTTGAAACAATCCAAGAATATGCCGTGACATATGTTTTAGATGAACATTTTTTTTTATTTGTTCATCCATATAGTTTATTATTTTTTCGACCACTTCTTTTCGAGTATTATTTTCTACATTTTGATCGTTGTAAAAAATTTTATCAGCTTCCGAAAGAAAGTAAGGATTGTGATATGCCTCTCGACCGATCATTACGCCATCGACTTTGCCTAAGTGATCATTAATTTCTTTGATAGTTTTTATGCCACCGTTAATAATAATTTCAAGTTCAGGGAAATCTTTTTTGATCTGGTAAACAACGTTATATTGTAGTGGTGGAATATGACGATTTTCTTTTGGACTAAGCCCTTTTAACCAGGCTGTTCTTGCATGCAAAATGAAAGTTTCACATCCAGCATTTGCAGATTTTTTTATAAACTCAAAAAGTTCTTCATAAGAATCGCGATCATCTATACCGAGTCGCGTTTTTACTGTTACTGGGAGTTGAGTGTTTTTCATCATTGCGTGAACACACTCTGCAACTAAATTAGGCTCTGCCATTAAACAAGCACCAAAACGTCCAGACTGGACTCTGTCACTTGGACAACCTACGTTGAGATTAATTTCATCGTATCCATAGTCGGTTGCAATGGTTGCACATTCTGCTAATTGAACTGGATCACTACCACCCAATTGAATTGCAACAGGATGTTCTTCAGCATTAAAGTTTAAAAAACGATCACGATCGCCATGAATGATTGCTCCGCTGGTGATCATTTCGGTGTAGAGCAAGCTGTGCTTTGTGATCAAGCGCATGAAGTAACGATAGTGACGATCACTCCAGTCCATCATCGGGGCGATTGAAACAAAATTATTCATAATGGGAATTGATAATTTTCTGCAAGTAGTGCAGCAGTAAAAGAAGTCCTCAGATAAAAACCTCTAGGCAGCGTTTTTACTGTATTTCCTGATTTTCCGGTAGCATCGGCAAGGGCATGACTATTTTCGGCCTTAGGTCTAATTTGTAATGCTTCGCCTAAATGGGCTGTGATTTGATCAAATTCACCTAGGCTGATCAGATCCATAAATTCTTCCCAGTCTGTTTTTAAAATTCTTTCTTGTTTAGAGTTGGGTGACCATAATAGGGGTGATCCAATTTTACGTTGAGCTAATGTTTTTTTGTCATCGTATTCAATTGGGATCCATAGAACACGGGACAATTTTTTTTTAACTAATGATGTTTCCCAAGTCATTCCTGTTGTATCTACCATAGGCACAGTACAAACGTGGGTTGTCTCCTTTGGTTTCATATTATTCTTGATTGGAATTGTTTTAAGTTCAACATTGATCAATTGGAAATCTGGCTCTGGTTTTGATCCGGCAGTTGCGCCTAAAGCTAGTTCTAATATTTCACCTATCCAACCTTTATTTCTGAGTAAGTTTTCGGGTGTTTTTTGATCTAAATTTTCTGCGAGTTGTTGAAGTGTAAGTCCCGCAATATTCCATGCTCGTTTTAACACTTCGCTCTCGCTTGTCGGAGGTGAAACTTTGATCATTCTTTGACGGAAATATTCTCTGTGTTTAGAGCAGAGAGAAGTGTATTTTCAAGGCATTCAAATTTGAGTGGATCTGTAATCGGTTTGTTTTTCAAATCGGTTAAATAAAATATATCTTCTACACGTTCACCATAGGTTGCAACTTTAGCATTTTGCAAACGTACGCCACAAAAAGCCATAGCCATTCCAATTAATGCCAGGATGCCAGGTTGATCAACAGCGGTAACTTCCATAACGGTACGTTGATTTTTTTGATCTTCACTAAAAGAAACTGTAGCGGGGTAATTAAAGCTGCGTAATTGACGTGGTTGCATACGCTCAATTTGGCTGAGTACTGGCTGAGGTGCTGAAAGGTATTCTTTTAGTGTCTTAATTATCTGCTCAGCACGTTTGTTGTTATTGATGGGCTTGTTTGTTGCAGCTTCTAACACGATGTAGGTATCAAGGTTATAACAACCATCTTTAGTTGTGAAAACGCGCGCATCAACCACGGTTAATCCCATCTGATCCATCGAGTGAGTCATTGCTGCGAACAAGCTATCTGTATCATGACAATAAATAAAAATTTCTGTACCACCGCGGCGTGTTTCTTGTCTGATTTTGATCAAGGGTAGATCTTCATCTTTGAGATCAATGATAGATTCTGTTTCCCAGGCAATTTCATCTGTTGAGTGTCGAAGAAAATAGTCATCACTAAGGTTTCCCCAAATGCTTCTAAGTTGTTTAATTTTTTCTTGTTCATTTGTCATCATCGTCAATACCTGGGCTTTTGCATGAGCGATGCGTTCTTCTTCTTCTATTGGGTTTTCAACGCCTCTTCGAAGTGTTTGAAGTGTTTTGCGATAAAGTTCCTTTAGTAGGGAATCTTTCCAGCTATTCCACAGATCTGGATCTGTTCCGCGAATATCGGCGACAGTAAGCAGATAGAGATAATCTAGATGGGTTTTGTCTCCAATTAGTTTTGCAAATTCAATAATTATTTCTGGATCAGATAAATCTGTTTTTTGTGCAGTAACTGACATTTTCAGATGATGTTTAACCAACCAGGCGACCAGGTTTGTATCATAAGTGCCAAGGCCATGGTGAATACAAAATTCTGTTGCATCTATGGCACCTAGTTTTGCATGATCTCCACCACGACCTTTTGCGATGTCATGGAATAACCCGGCTAGAAAAAGCAACTCTGGTTTTGGAATTTCACGATAAGCTTGAGCACAAACCGGAAGTTTTTCGACGCTTTCTTTTTGATCATAACGACGTAGATTGCGTACGACTTTGAGAGTGTGCTCATCTACTGTATAGACGTGAAATAGATCAAATTGCATTTGACCTGTTATTGCCTCAAAAGCGGGTAAGTAGGCACCTAAAACACCATAACGTTGCATGCGTTGTAGTTCGTGTCCAAGCCGTTTTGGTTGACGTATGATCTCCATAAACAGACTGCGTGCTCGAATGTCATTTCGAAATTCATCATCGATTAAATATAGATGATCTCTTATCGCACGTATTGTTTTTGAACGAACACCTTGTATGCCTGGATTTTGTTGTATGAGGAGAAAAATTTCGAGTAGCGCAAAAGGTGATCGCTTAAATACATTAGAGCGAGTGATTTTTATATAATCATTACGGATCTGAAATCGTTTGTTAACAGGAGTGATGGAAAAATCTTTTGGATTTTCAAGTAATGCTTCTTTGAAGAAACCTAACAACATTTCATTTAACTGACTGAGCTCAGTGATGGTTCGGTAGTAGAGCTTCATAAAGCCTTCAATCGCATGATTTTTTTTGTCATCTATAAAACCAAATTGTACAGCGACTTTTTTTTGAGACTCAAACAGTAAACGATCTTCACGTCGGCCAGCAAGAAGGTGGAGAATATAGCGAACTCGCCAAAGAAAATTTTGCCCTGCATTCAATGTTTGGTATTCATTTTCGGTTAAAAAATCATGGTGGACTAATTCTTCAAGTGTATCGGCTCCAAAATATCGTTTCACAACCCAGCCGATCATTTGTATGTCTCGTAAGCCCCCGAGGCCTTCTTTTACATTGGGTTCTAAATTATGAGCAGTATCTGCAAATTTTTTGTGTCGTGCGATTTGCTCTTTAAACTTATCTTCGAAGAAATCTTTGTTAGACCAGATTTGATCGGGTCCTGTGGCCTTTTTCGTTGCTTTAAAAATATCCAAACTACCAACTAATAAACGCGCTTCCATTAAATTAGTCGCGATGGAGATATCTTTTTTACCTTCTTCGGCACACTCAGCTACTGTGCGTACACTGAGTCCAACTTCGAGACCAATATCCCAAAGGAAGGTTACGAAAGCGGAAAGGATCTCATTGGTGGCAGCGTCAGGTTCTTGCTCAAAAATAATAGCGAGATCAATATCTGAGCCGGGGTGTAATTCAGCGCGACCATAACCACCCACCGCCACCAGACTGAAACTTTTTTGATCAAGTTTATAATGTTCCCAGGCAATAGTGAGTAGTTGATCAATAAGGTTGGCCCGCTGCCTTACGAGTTGAACGACGGGAACATCAAGTTCAAATCGATACTTTAAGGTTTCGTTTCCTTCTTTGAGCGCCGATTTAAAAAGCGGAGTAGCATGAGTTGCGTTTTTTAAAGATTGTCGAAACTGTTTTCCATCGAAGAGTTCAAGATCTTGATTCATCGGTTTGCAAAGACACGTGATAAATCAGAAGGTGAGATCAAAATGTTTCGTCAGGGCGTTTTGTTAATACTTCAACACCAGAATTTGTTACTGCCAGTGTGTGTTCCCACTGAGCGGACATTTTTCTATCTTTTGTCACAACTGTCCAACCATCTGGTAATGTCGAAACATGGCGTTTACCGAGATTGATCATTGGCTCAATCGTGAAAGTCATACCCTCTTCAAGAATGAGTCCAGTACCGGCTTCACCGTAATGAAGTACCTGAGGTTCTTCATGAAAGACGCGACCAATACCGTGGCCGCAGTACTCTCTGACTGCGGAACAATTATTTTTCTCGGCATAGACTTGAATAGCATGGCCTATGTCGCCAAGTGTGGTTCCGGGTTTAACCAGATCAATTCCAATCAGTAAACAATCGCGGCTGATTTCACAGACTCTTTGTCGTGCCAGGATCGGTTTGCCAACGTTAAACATTTTGCTGGTATCACCATGGAATTCATCTTTGATCACTGTTATATCAATATTGACAATATCACCGTCTTTGAGTTTCCGATCGTTTGGAATACCATGGCAGACAACATGATTTACTGAGGTGCAAATTGATTTAGGGAAACCACGATAATTCAGTGGTGCAGGGATCACTTTTTGTTCATTGACCATGTAGTCGTGACAAATTTGATCCAACTCATTTGTGGCCACTCCAGGTTGGACATGAGGAGCGATCATTTCCAGTACGTCGGCCGCCAGTTTGCCAGCCGCACGCATTTTTTCGATTTCTTTAGGGGTTTTAATGGTCACAGACACGGTTTCCGCCATTTCTAATTGTCGTTATAAAGGTTCTATGTTATAAATGCGCGGCTTGATAAGCAACAAATCTTTTTGATATTGTTTGCCGATTCAAGTATAGCGCTACATAACAGTAGCAACTACGAGCATACACCAAACTGTTCGCTGGGGTGCCCAGAATAAAGCACTATATAAAGTAACTACGTTATATAGTCAATTCTAGAGGTCGGCGACAGGGCGTATGTGAAGTCTTAACCCTGACAGGAGAATTCTAATGGCAGACGTAAGTATGCGCCAAATGCTAGAAGCTGGCGTTCATTTCGGGCATCAGACCCGATATTGGCATCCAAAAATGGCCCCTTATATATTTGGGGATCGTAACAAAATCCATATCATCAACTTGGAAGAAACACTTCCAAGATTCAACGACGCAATGAATTTTATCGGCAAGATTGCTTCTAAAAAAGGTAATGTCCTTTTTGTTGGCACAAAACGATCTGCTCAGATTGTGATTAAAGAAGAAGCTGAACGTTGTGGTATGCCTTATGTTAACCGGCGTTGGCTTGGTGGAATGCTGACTAACTATAAAACGGTTAAGCAATCTATCAATCGTCTTAAAACCCTCCAAGAGATGCAAGAAAACGGCACGCTTGATCGTCGTACAAAAAAAGAAAAGTTGATGCTAACTCGCGAAATGGACAAGCTTGAAAATAATATTGGTGGTATCAAGGATATGAGAGGTATCCCAGATGTTATGTTTGTTATTGATGTTGGTCATGAAAAAATTGCAATTGCAGAAGCCAATAAGTTGGGCATCCCTGTTGTTGCCGTTGTTGATACTAACTGTGAGCCAAAGGGTGTTGACTATGTTATCCCGGGTAATGACGATGCGATAAGTGCGATCAAACTTTACATGGCAGCAGCAGCAGATTCTATTTTAGATGGTCGGCAAGTTATCCCAACAGCTTCTACACAAGGAACAGGCGAGTATATTGAAGTCGCTGCAGCTAAGGTTGAAGATAAAGCACCAGAGCCTGCTGAAGAAGCGGCTGAAAGTGCTACGGCTGACAAAGCAGATAAATAAGTCTGAAATAGAAAGTCTTGGAATTTAGAAAGAGGTAATCAAAATGCAGATAACTGCTGCGATGGTTAAAGAACTACGCGAGCTCACTGGAGCTGGTATGATGGAATGTAAGAAAGCGCTGACGGAATGTGATGGTAATCTTGACGATGCTATCGAAATGATGCGCAAAGCGGGTACTGCAAAGGCGGCTAAAAAGTCTGGTCGAATTGCGGCCGAAGGTCAAATTAAAATTGCAATCTCTGAGTGCGGCAAAAAAGCGGCAATAGTTGAAGTGAATGCAGAAACTGATTTTGCGACAAAATCGGACGATTTTGTCAATTTTGCGGACAAAGTAACACAGTGTGTGTTGACAAATGAGCCTGTAGATATTGATGCGTTAAATGAACTTCCACTTGAAGGTGGTGGTGATGCCGTATTATTAAGTCGTGATCATTTAGTTGCAAAGATTGGTGAAAACATCAACGTGCGTCGTTTCACTATTATTTCTACAAATGGGCAGTTAGGTTCTTATTTACACGGTGCTCGAATCGGTGCTGTAGTTGAACTTGCTGGTGGAGATGAAAATTTAGCTAAAGACGTTGCAATGCATATTGCAGCTACTCGTCCTGTTTCTATTAGCGAAGATGAGGTTCCTGCAGAATTGTTGGAAAAAGAGAAAGATATTTTTATGGCACAAGCTGCCGAAAGTGGTAAACCACCAGAAATTATTGAGAAAATGATCACCGGACGAATGAAGAAATTTGTCGCTGAAATTACGCTTACAGGTCAACCTTTTGTTAAAGATCCTGACCAAACTGTTGGTTCCTTGCTGTCTGCAGCGAATGCAAGTGTTAGTTCATTTACCTGTTACGAGGTGGGTGAAGGTATTGAGAAGAAACAGGAAGATTTTGCAGCTGAAGTAGAAGCGCAAGCTCAAGCGGCAAAAAAAGCTTAACCGAACTAACTTATAAACTAAAGAGGTTGAATCATTGACAGATTCTTCAAGTGACAGTTCTGAAAGTAGTAAACGCCGTGTATTGATCAAATTAAGCGGCGAGGCTTTGATGGGAAATGACGATTATGGAATTAATCCTGTGGTCATTCAGAATGTAGCTGAAGAAATTAAATCTTTGATAGAAGCAGGCATTGAAGTTGCCATTGTCATCGGCGGTGGTAATATTTTTCGCGGAGCTGGTTTGGCTGAAAGTGGCATGAACCGGGTTAGTGGTGATCAAATGGGTATGCTGGCGACCGTGATCAATGCACTAGCGATCCAGGATAAACTCGAACAATATGGCATGTTTGCTAGAGTAATGTCGGCAATCAAAATCTACGAGATTTGTGAAGATTATATTTGTCGACGAGCTATTCGACATTTGGAGAAAGGGCGGGTGGTGATCTTTGCTGCCGGAACGGGTAATCCATTTTTCACTACGGATTCAGCAGCAAGCTTGAGAGCGATTGAAATCCATGCTGATTTGTTGATCAAAGCGACAAAAGTAGACGGTGTTTATACGGCAGATCCTGTTAAATATCCTGATGCGATTCGTTATGATGAGCTTAGTTACGATGAGATTTTAGAGAAAAAGCTGGGCGTTATGGATGCAACAGCAATTGTTCTTTGTAGAGATAATCAAATGCCACTTCGAGTTTTGGATATGACTGAGAAAGGTTCGATGTTGCGTGCTGCTCTGGGTGAAAATGAAGGTACGCTGGTTAGTTAAGTGTAACCTGGTCAGAAAAAACATCGGGAGATAGAGGATGATAAAAGAAATTATTAAAGATGCTGATATTCGCATGAATAAAAGTATTGAGTCATTGAAGCTTGAACTGGCTAAGATAAGAACCGGCAGGGCCCATCCTTCTCTGCTCGATCATATCACTGTTGAATACTATGGATCACAGGTTCCACTGAGTCAGGTGGCAAATATAAACGTACAGGATTCTCGTACATTGAGCCTAACTCCGTGGGAAAAACCAATGGTGTCCGAAGTGGAAAAGGCGATTATGAATTCTGATCTTGGTCTTAACCCTTCAACGGCCGGCGAAATCATACGTATCCCTTTGCCTCCCTTAACCGAGGAACGTCGTAAAGATTTGATCAAGGTGGTCAGAAGTGAAGGTGAGCAGACTAAAGTGGCACTACGAAATATTCGCCGAGATGCAAATAGCACCTTTAAAGAGCTCTTAAAAGAAAAAGAGATCAGCGAAGATGATGAACGTAAAGGTGAGGAACAGGTTCAAAAAGTTATCGACACAAACTCAAAGAAGATCGATGAGTTGCTTGTTGAAAAAGAAAAAGAGTTGATGGAAATTTAACATTAATCAATCTCTAATCAGCCGTAAACCCAGCTTAAAACTAGCATAAAAAAATTATGACAGATTCATTGCCACAACATGTTGCCATCATTATGGATGGTAATGGACGCTGGGCAAAAAACAGAAAACTTCCACGAATAGCTGGTCACCGATCAGGTGTAGAAACCGTCAGAAAAATCGTCCGTTCTTGTGCAAAGCAAGGGATTGATGTTTTAACACTTTTTGCATTCAGTAGTGAAAATTGGAAACGCCCTAAACGTGAAGTAAACTTATTAATGCAGCTCTTTGTCAGAGCGCTTCAACAAGAAGTAGATAGTCTCAATAATAATAATGTCAGACTCAGAGTGATTGGAGATTTGACTGCATTACCACCAAAGTTGCAAAAACTAATTTCAAATGCGCAAGCTGTGACAAAAGATAACACGGGTTTGACATTGGTCATCGCAGCAAATTATGGAGGCCGCTGGGATATGACACAGGCTATGCAGCAGCTTGCCGAAATGGTCTCTGATGGAAAACTGAAATCTGGTGAAATTACCCCAGAATTAATTCAACAATATCTTTGTATTAGTGATCTCCCTGAGCCGGATTTGTTTATCAGAACCGGAGGAGAACAGCGGATTAGTAATTATCTACTTTGGCAACTGGCGTATACAGAATTGTATTTCACTGAAAAACTTTGGCCCGAGTTTAGCGAGGACAATTTTTTGGAAGCGCTTAGTTCATTTTCTGGTCGACAACGTCGTTTTGGTCGAACTGCTGAACAGGTAGAAAATGCTTAAACAGAGAGTGTTGACAGCACTTTTTTTGGCGCCATGTGTTTTGGGTTCAATCTACTTTTTATCGACAACGGCTGTTGCGGTTATTTTAGGCTTAATTATTTTGATCGGTGCTTGGGAATGGGTGGGACTTTCCGGTTTTGACAGTATACAAATAAAAGTGGCTTACATATCTGTAATGGCTATTTTAATGATTTTTTGTTACCCATTAATTACAACATCACTGCTTATTATTTTCTTATCAATAGCTTGTCTCTGGTGGTTTTTTTGCTTATTGGTCATTATCTCATCTCAGATGAAAGAAGTACTGCCAAGTCAGAATAAGCATTTATTTTTACTTATTGGGTTATTGATTCTTATTCCGTCGTGGATGAGTCTGTTATATCTGCACGGACATCCATCTCTTGGGTCTGAGTGGGTGCTCTTTTTGTTAGTTTTAATCTGGACGGCTGATATTGGAGCGTATTTTGCTGGACGAACATTAGGACGTCGAAAATTAGCCGATAAAATTAGTCCTGGGAAAAGTTGGGAAGGAGTGATTGGTGGTCTTGTAGCGGTATTGATCATGAGCCTGCTTTTATTGCCATATTTAATTTCTACGGAAGAAATTCCGACAATTTTGATTTTGTTGTGTCTAATAACCGTTATGTTCTCAGTTTTAGGAGATTTAGCCGAAAGTGTTGTGAAGCGTATTGCTGGGAAAAAGGACAGTGGACATATCTTACCTGGACACGGCGGAGTGATGGATAGAATAGATAGCTTAACTGCCGCATCGCCGATATTTACTACGGGAATAATTTTATCAGCTTATGTTTCATAGTTGTGTGACATAGAATGATAGGTGTAACCATTCTTGGTTCAACGGGTACCATTGGTGTTAATACACTAGATGTGATCAGCCGTCATCAAAGCGACTTCTGTGTAATCTCACTCACAGCAAATAAGAATGTTGATGATCTTTTTGATCAATGTGAAAAGTGGCAACCCCTTTACGCGGTTATGGCGGATGAAGACAGTGCTGAAAAACTTCGAGAGAGGATGAAAGCAGTTTCTTTTCAGATAGAAGTTCTTGCTGGCATTCAGGGTTTAGAACAAGTTGCATCAATGCAAAAAACTGATTATGTGATGGCTGGAATTGTCGGTGCAGCTGGTTTACTTCCAACACTTGCTGCGGCAAATGCGGGTAAACGCGTCATGCTAGCCAATAAAGAAGCATTGGTAATGTCAGGAAAGTTGTTTATGGATGCTGCTAGAGATAATCAAGCACAGATCTTACCTATAGACAGTGAACACAATGCAATTTTCCAAAGTATGCCTTGGGATTATTCTGACCAAGGCTCGCAGGTATTATCTGATATAGGTGTGAATAAGATCTTACTGACGGCTTCAGGTGGCCCTTTTCGTAAGATGTCGATTTCTGATCTTGAATCTGTCACACCAGCACAAGCAATAGCCCATCCAAATTGGGTGATGGGTCAAAAAATCTCGGTTGATTCAGCAACGATGATGAATAAGGGTCTGGAGATCATTGAGGCCTGTTGGTTATTCAGTACGGACACTACGAATATTGAGGTTGTTATACATCCACAAAGCGTTATTCATTCTATGGTGCAATACAACGACGGATCTGTACTGGCGCAGTTAGGTAATCCTGATATGAGAACACCTATTGCCTATGCACTCTCGTGGCCGAACAGAATTGATGCCGGTGTTGAAGATCTCGATTTGTTTGATATTGCGAAGTTGGAGTTTGAGCGACCAGATCCTGACCGTTTTCCGTGTTTGCGTCTTGCTAATGAGGCGATAAATGCGGGAGGCACTCAAACGGCAATATTAAATGCAGCCAATGAAATAGCGGTAGAATCATTTTTATCAGGCGATCTGAAATTTTCCGCTATTCCAGCGGTCATAGAGGAGACCCTTTCGAGTGTTGCGGGAAGATCTGCGGACTCGATTAGCGTTATACTAGACGCAGATAAAAATGCCCGTGAGCATGCAAAAGAATTGGTTAAATTAAAGCTCTAAATAAAATCATTGTGATCACGAATAGTAACTATTAAAAGGAACCTATAGATATGGAAATATTGCAGAATATTCTGGCATTCATCCTCGCTATAGCAATCTTAGTGACGATCCATGAGTTCGGTCATTTTTGGGTTGCAAAAAAACTTGGAATCAAAATTTTGCGTTTTTCTGTTGGTTTCGGTAAACCATTATGGTCAAAACGTTACGGAGAGGATAATACAGAATTTACCATTGCTACTATTCCACTTGGCGGTTACGTTAAAATGCTGGATGAACGTGAAGGTGCTGTTGCTCCTTATCAAAGACACAGAGCATTTAACACTCAACCAGTGCTTAATCGAATTGCTGTAGTTATTGCAGGTCCGTTGTTCAATTTCATTTTTGCTATCTTTGCCTACTGGATGGTGTTTGTGATCGGGGTTTCTGGTGCAAAACCATTAATTGGTGAAGTTAAAGAAAATACACCTGCTGCGATAGCTGGAATTGAATCAGATTACGAAATTCTGGCTGTCGAAGGTGACAGAACACCAACCTGGTCAGCATTTGTACAGAAGTGTATTAATAAGATTGTCGATGGAGAGACGTTTGATCTCTTGATCAAAGACCAGCATGGTTATGAAAAAACCTTACAGATGGATTTGTCTTCGATCCAGATCGATGATTTATCAAAAGGTAACTTACTTAACCGACTCGGTTTTAGTCCAAAAAGATTCCCTCTAGCTCCGGTTATTGCTCAAGTTGTATCAAACAGTGCGGCAGAGAAAGCTGGGGTTAAATCTGGTGATAAGATTATTTCTGCTGATGGAGCTCCGATTGGGACATGGATGGACTGGGTAAGGTATGTTCAAGCTAGACCTGGCATAGAGATCAAGACGGAGATCCTTCGTGATCAGCAACAATTGTTTTTGCAATTAACACCTGTTCGGTTTGAACAAGATGATAAAACTGTAGGCCGAATCGGTGCAACTGTTCAATTTGAAAAGTTAGACGCTGATTTTGTTGGCGTAGATAAATACGCTCCTATGGCAGCATTTATGCATGGTATTAAGAAAACTTGGGAAATGTCAGGCTTAACATTGAAACTAATGGGCAAGATGATAATGGGTGAGGCATCTGTTAAAAATCTGAGCGGACCAATCAGTATCGCTCAGTATGCGGGACAATCGGCAACGATCGGGCTAACCGCTTTCCTTTCGTTTTTAGCGATTGTCAGTGTCAGTCTGGGTGTGCTTAATTTGTTGCCTATTCCGATCCTTGATGGTGGGCATTTACTTTATTATCTTGTCGAATTACTGATTGGAAAACCAGTTTCAGAATCCGTACAAGTGGTTGGACAGAACATTGGAATAGTCCTACTGGTCGCAATGATGAGCGTTGCCTTTTATAATGACCTCGCTCGAATATTCTCCTGAAGCAAAGGACAAGAAACACACTTTTTATGTTAATAGATATAAAGCTAATGCAAAGTATAACAAGAAAAATTAAACCACTGATCTTATTAATTTTAATTTCAACAAACACATGGGCCGTTGAGGAATTTATCATTCAAGACATTCGACTCGAAGGTTTAAGCCGAGTATCAGCAGGTAATGTTTTTAACAACATGCCAGTTAAAATTGGTGATAAATTTAATGATCAGCGATCAAGTGATACAGTAAAAGCATTGTTTAAGAGTGGTTTCTTTAAGGATGTACGTCTAGAGCGAGTAGGCGATGTACTTGTTATTGCCTTGGTAGAACGTGAAGCTATTTCTAAGATCATCCTAACAGGTAACGAAGCGATCAAAAAAGATGATCTACTGAATGGTCTTGGAGGTGTAGGTTTTGCTGAAGGTGAAGTGTTTAATCGTTCTTTGCTAGATAAGGTTGAGCAAGAGTTACATCGGCAGTACTTTGGTTTAGGTCGCTATGGTGCGAAGATTACAACGGAAGTTATTCCGAAAAAAGATAACCGTGTTGAAGTCGCAATTAATGTTTCTGAGGGAAGAACAGCCAGGATCAAAGAGATCAACATAGTAGGCAACACAGCCTATACCGATAAACAGATTTTGAAGAAGTTTACACTCTCAACTCCAACATTGCTTTCGTTTATCACCAAAAAAGATCAATATTCAAAACAAAAGTTAAGTGCTGATTTGGAAACGATAAAGTCTCTTTATCTTGATAATGGCTTCATTAATTTCAATATAGATTCTACTCAGGTTTCAATAACGCCAGATAAAAGTGATGTCTATATAACAATCAACATCAATGAAGGTGATCAATTTAGTGTATCCGATGTGAAACTATCTGGTGAATTGATTGTACCTTCTGAAGATCTTTTCCAAAGTGTGTTGACACACAAAGGAGAGATCTTCTCTCGAAAAGAGGTAACGAAGACCAGTGCCCAGTTAACAGAACGTATTGGTGATGAAGGTTATGCCTTTGCTAATGTGAATGCAGTGCCTGAAATTGATAATAAGACAAAGAAAGTTGTCTTAACCTATTTTATTGATCCTGGAAAACGTGTTTATGTTCGACGTATTAACTTTTCTGGAAACACAAAAACCAGAGACGAAGTTCTGCGCCGTGAAATGAGGCAAGCTGAAGGTGGTTGGATCTCAACAGAGAAAGTTCAGCGATCAAGAATACGGTTACAACGTTTGGGTTTCTTTGAGGCTGTTAATGTCGAAACTCCAGCGGTTGCGGGGACTTCGGATCAGGTGGATGTTAACTATTCTGTTGTTGAGAGATCCTCTGGAAATTTGTCTCTCGGATTTGGTTTCTCTCAATCTCAAGGATTAATATTTAATACCAATGTTACACAGGATAATTTTTTAGGCAGTGGTAAAAGACTCTCTTTTAATTTTAATAACAGCGAAGTAAATCGTAGACTTGGAATTGGATACACAAATCCTTACTGGACCATAGACGGTGTTAGCAGAGGTTTTGATGCATTTTACCGTGAAACTGATGCGGACAATGCAAATGTTACTCGTTTTAATTCAAAGGTATTTGGTACAGGGGTTAATTTTAGTATTCCGGTAACTGAGTCGCAAAGAATATTTCTTGGTTTGAACTATGAAAATACTGAGTTGGAAACGAATAGCAATTCTTCAAGTGAGGTAACTGATTTTATCGCCCGGGAAGGGGATCGTTTTGATATATTCAGGTTATCAAGTAGTTTTGCTTATGATACAAGGAATCGAGCAGTCCTTCCTGACCAAGGTGTCCTTCATCAGATAAGAGCAGAAGTTAGCGCTCCTCTGGGCGATCTACGTTATTATAAACTGAGTTATGATACCAGATGGTTTTACCCTTTGGCTCAAGATTATACTTTGCTGTTGAAAGGTTCACTTGGCTACGGAGATGGCTATAGTGGGACCGAAGAGTTACCGTTTTTTGAGAATTTTTTTGGTGGTGGTCCTCGTTCCGTACGTGGATTTGAGGAAAATACATTAGGGCCTAAAGATACAACAGGACGTGCTATTGGTGGTAATTTGAGGTTGGTAGGAAATGCCGAGTTAATTTTACCCGTACCTTTTATTCCAAAATCAGAAGCAGTACGATTGACGGGCTTTGTCGATGGCGGTAATGTTTATGATATTTATGATGATGATTTCGATATCGGTGATCTTAGATACTCTGTTGGTGTTTCAGGAATTTGGGTCTCACCTTTCGGTGTATTATCTGCAAGTATTGCCAAAGCATTAAATGCCGAGGGTGATGATGAAACACAAATTTTCCAGTTTACTTTTGGAACATCTTTCTGAACGAATTTAATTTATTTTTTTGAAAACTTAGGAGTCGCATTTTGAAGATACAAACTATATCCAAATTGCTTGCCGTTGCATACATGGCTATTTTGATCAACCCAACTGCTGTTATGGCAGAAAATTATAAGATTGGTGTAGTGAACGCAGTTAAAGTACTAGAATCCGCGCCACAAGCAGCACTGGCAAAAAAGCGTCTTGAGAAGGAGTTTTCTGCACGAGATAAGAAGCTGGTTGCAACGCAAAAGTCTATTAAGCAAAAAGAAGATAAACTTTCTAAAGAAGGTGCGATTATGAGTGATCCCGAGCGAAAAAAGCTGGAGCGTGATACGTTATCTGCCAGAAGAGAATTAAAACGAGATCAAGATGAATTTCGTGATGATTTGAACTTTCGACGTAATGAGGAGTTTGGAAAGATTCAAAGCAAGATTGTTCAAGCGATACAAAAAATCGCGAAAAATGAAAAATATGATTTGATTATCGGGGAAGGGGTAATTTTTGCAAGTCCTAAAGTGGATATTACTAACAAGGTAATTGGTCTATTGAAGAAAGGTAAAAAATAATAACAAAGGTAGGTAGTGTTATCGCTTGTGGTGACTCTCGGACAGCTTGCAGCTTATATAGGAGGTGAACTTTCTAGCATAGAGGGAGAAGGAAGTATGCCTGATCTAATAATAAATCAGGTAGCAACCCTTGATAGTGCTCAAGAAGGCCATATTGCTTTTTTATTTGATAGAAAGTATCGAAAATTCCTAAAGATAACTCGTGCTTCGGCAGTTGTTCTACAAAAAGAATATCTTGCGGATTGTGATATTCCAGGAATAGTGACCACTGATCCATATCTAGCTTATGCAAAAATAGCGAATTTATTAAACAGACCTGCTGAGGTAAAAGGTACAACACACACCTCGGCAGTTATTAGTAAAAAATCTAAGGTAGATCCGAGTGCCGAAATTGGCCCTAATGTCGTTATTGAAGATAACGTAGTGATAGGTTCTAAAGTATTGCTAGGTCCGGGTTGTGTCGTTCAGGAAGGTGCTGTCATTGGTGATTATTCTCGGCTCATGGCAAATGTTTCGATTTGCCATCGCGTATCCGTTGGTAAGAGAGTTTTAATCCATCCTGGGGCTGTTATCGGCGCTGATGGGTTTGGATTAGCGCGAGACAATGGGATCTGGTTAAAAATCCCACAAATCGGTAGTGTTTCCATAGGTGATGATGTGGAAATTGGAGCGAATACTTCAATTGATCGTGGTGCCATGAAAGATACTATTATTGAAATGGGTGTCAAGATAGATAATCAGGTACAAATTGCACACAATGTCCATATTGGCGAAAATACGGCTATTGCTGGTTGTGTAGGAATTGCTGGAAGTGCCAGGATTGGTAAACGTTGTATGATAGGTGGTGGTGCTGGGATTGTTGGACATATTGAGATAGCGGATGATGTGATAATCCGAGCGATGAGTATGGTGACTAAATCAATAAAAGAGTCAGGTGATTACTCTTCTGCATGGCCGGCTAGAGAAGCTAAAGCTTGGCGAAAAACGGTTGCTAAAGTTCATCGGTTAGAGAAGACTAAAAAATAATTGCCTATACATATTCAAGTTATAGGCTGAATAAAAACAAAAGGTTTTCACTATGGAATCAGGAATGGATATTAACGAAATCAAGACTTTGCTTCCGCATCGTTACCCAATGCTGTTAATAGATAGAGTATTAGATTGCGTACCTGACAAATCGTTGATCGGAATCAAAAATGTAACTATCAACGAACCTTTTTTTTCTGGACATTTCCCTAACAAACCTATTATGCCAGGAGTGTTAATTCTTGAAGCATTAGCACAAGCAACAGGTGTCTTGGCTTTTTATTCGCTAAATAAGCAATTAACCAACAATACACTTTATTATCTTGTAGGCATAGATAAGGCTCGGTTTAAACAGCCTGTTGAACCTGGCGATCAATTACGCTTGGAAATAACACAGACACGAGAAATTAAAGGCATCTATAGGTTCGATGCTGTAGCTAAAGTTGAAGGTAAGGTTGTTGTGACCGCAGAAATAATGACGGCTAAGCAGGAAGTGGATCCTTGATAGATCCAGATGCAAGAATATCGCAAGACGCGGTGATTGCAGAAGGAGTTACTATAGGTGCGGGATCCATAATTGGTGCTGATGTGGAAATAGAAACAGGCACTAAAATTGGTTCTCACGTCATTATAAATGGCCCAACAAAGATCGGCAAAGATAATAAAATCTACCAATTTGCTTCCATTGGTGAAGACCCTCAAGATAAAAAGTTCCACGGAGAGACGGATTCAAGACTGGAAATAGGCGAACGTAATACCATCCGGGAATTTTGTACTTTTAATAGAGGTACGAAAGATGGTGGAGGTGTGACGAAGATTGCAGATGATAACTGGATAATGGCGTATGTACACATTGCACATGATTGCCTGGTAGGAAACAATACTGTCTTTGCTAATGGAACAACACTTGCGGGACATGTGGAAATTGGAGACTACGCTATTCTTGGCGGAAGCACGATGGTACACCAATTCTGTAAAATTGGATCTCATACAATCACCCGTTTTTCAACGGGTACATCAAAAGATATTCCACCGTATATGGTTGCTGCCTGGGATCCTGCAAAACCAAAAGGCATTAACAGAGAAGGTCTAAAACGTCGTGGGTTTTCGAGTGAAACAATAGAGTCATTGCGTCAGGCATTCAAGATAATTTATCGTAATAACCTGACTATCAAAGATGCTTGTGCGCGTATAGAAGATATGATCGAAGATTGTCCTGAGATTGCTTTATTACAATCCTTTATCGCCAATAGTGAAAGAGGCATTATCCGCTGAAAGTTCAGTTTTATAATCAATCATGAAGATAGGTATTGTTGCCGGAGAAATATCCGGGGATGACCTTGGAGCAGGATTGATTAAAGCGATCAAATCAAGATACCCAGATGCTGAATTTATTGGCGTCGCTGGCCCTGCTATGTTGAATGCAGGATGCAAGAGCTTATTTCCGATAGATAAGCTTTCTGTAATGGGTTTAATAGAAGTTTTGCGGCATTACCGTGAACTCCATGGTATTCGCACTCAATTGATCCAATATTTTATTGAGAATCCCCCGGATGTCTTTATTGGAATTGATTATCCTGGATTTAATATTGGTCTTGAATCTAAACTCAAAGAAAATGGAATCAAAACGGTTCATTATGTATGCCCTCAGGTATGGGCTTGGAGAGAAGGACGCTTACCGAAAATAGCAAAAGCAGTTGATCTGATACTTGCAATTCTGCCATTCGAAGAAGATTACTTAAAAAAGCATCAAATTCCTGTTCGATTTATTGGCCACAATCTTGCTGACGAAATTCCTGATCGTGTTGAGCAAAATGGAATAAGAGAAAAATGGTCGATACCTGAAAATAAAAAAGTCATTGCATTGATGCCCGGAAGCCGAGCAAAAGAGTGGCATTATCATATGGATGTTTTTATCGACACCGCAAAATGGTGCTTGGATAAACGATCAGATCTACACTTTATTGCGGTGATGGTTAATCAGAAGGCAGAAAATTTGTTTGTAGCTCAATTACAAGACTCAGCTCCTGATTTACCGGTGACTTTTATTCAGAATAATTCATTTGATTCAATCGCAGCTTCAGACGCGGTGCTTTGTGTTTCAGGTACGGCAGCGCTTGAGATTATGTTACTTAAGCGACCCATGGTTGTTGCTTATAGAATGGCGTTTATAAGTTACCACATATTTAAAAGATTGATCAAAACAGCTTATATATCCCTTCCCAACTTGCTTAGTAAAGAACAATTGGTGCCGGAATACATACAAGATCAAGTGACTGTAGAAAATTTGGGTTTTGAATTAATGAAGTTCTTAGAACAACCAGAGGAACTTGCTGTATTACAAGCAAAGTTTCAGATGATACATGATCAACTACGTTGTAATGCCAGCGAACAGGCTGCAGATGCTATTCTGGCACTTTGTGAAAAATGATTATTGCTGGCGTTGATGAGGTGGGGCGAGGGCCGTTATTTGGATCGGTTGTTACTGCTGCCGTTATTCTGCCAGATGGGGTTTCAATTTCAGGCTTGGCCGACTCAAAAAAATTATCGGAAAAACGTCGTGAATTACTTTATGAGGTAATTACAAAAGAGGCGTGTTGCTGGGCAATTGGGCAGGCTAGCGCTGAAGAAATCGATCAGATAAATATATTGCAAGCGACAATGTTGGCCATGCGTCGAGCCGTGGAAGCACTAGCGATAAAGCCAGATCATGTACAAGTGGATGGAAACCGTTGTCCAGCAATTGATCATATCTGTACAGTAGAGGCGATAATAAAGGGTGATGGTACTATTCCTGTGATCAGTGCCGCATCAATAATTGCTAAGGTAACGCGTGATCGTCAGATGCTTGCAATGGACGAGAAATTTCCCGAATATGGTTTTGCAAAACACAAAGGGTATCCAACGCGCGAGCACTTGGCGGCACTTGCCAAATATGGTGTTCTTGACGAACACCGTAAATCATTTGGTCCAGTTAGAAAACTACAACAATGAATTTTTGCCTGATGATGTCATGACTCAATTTATTCATCTTAATATACACACCGAGTATTCTGTCGTTGATGGTTTGGTTAGTGTTAAACCATTGATCAGCAAAATGGTTGAGATGAAGTTGCCCGCTGTGGCGATTACGGACAGAAATAATCTCTACGCGACCATCAAGCTTTATCATGCAGCACAATCCGCCGGAATAAAACCAATAATTGGTGCAGAGTTATTACTCGCACCATCAGAGCCTGATAATGAGCCGACTAATTTTGTGGTGCTCTGTCAGAACCATGAAGGTTATAAAAATCTTTCCCGCTTGATTACAAAAGCTCATCTTGAAGGACAAGATACAGGAGTTCCAGTTACAAAATGGGATTGGCTTAAGATCTACTCGCAAGGTTTAATCATTCTTTCGGGTGCTGATCAGGGTGAAATTGGCCAGTTGCTCACTTCAGGAAATTTATCAGAAGCAGGTGAGCGTTGCAGAGCATGGAAAGAATTGTTCGGTGATAGATTCTATCTGGAATTACAGCGAATCGGTAAACCTGACGAAGACAATTTGATTGAAGATACTCTTGATCTAGCTGTCGAATTTGCAATACCAGTGGTAGCGACTAATGCAGCAAGGTTTCTTGAAACAGAAACTTTTGAGTCTCACGAAGCGCGAGTCTGTATCCATGATGGGCGAACATTAGATGATCCGAGGAGATCAAAAAAGTATACACAGCAGCAATATATTCGATCATCAGAAGAAATGATCGAACTGTTTAAAGATATTCCAGAAGCAATTGAAAATACTGGATTAATAGCACAGCGCTGCAATATCGAATTTACCTCAGGTATCTATCATTTACCCGATTTCCCAGTGCCGGAAGCTGTGACGATAGATGATTGGTTGCGCCAATCTAGTCGAGAAGGGTTGGAAAAACGATTAGCTATTTTACTGGATCCGCAATCAGACGGTTTTTCTGATCAAAGAAAAGTGTACGACGAACGTCTTGAGCGAGAACTCGGCGTCATTATACAGATGGGCTTTCCCGGATACTTTTTGATCGTTGCTGATTTTATTCAGTGGGCGAAGGACAATGCGATCCCTGTCGGGCCAGGACGTGGATCGGGTGCGGGTTCTCTGGTTGCGTATTCATTAGGGATCACAGATTTAGATCCGCTCGAATATGATCTTTTATTTGAGCGTTTTTTAAATCCAGAACGTGTTTCGATGCCAGATTTTGATATCGACTTCTGTATGGATCGCCGGGATGAAGTGATCGACTATGTTGCAAGAAAATATGGCCGCGATCATGTTTCTCAGATCATTACTCATGGAACCATGGCTGCTAAAGCTGTGGTCCGAGACTGTGGTCGAGTTTTAGGTTTTCCATATGGTTTTGTTGATCAAATTTCAAAACTGATCCCTTTTGAATTGAAGATGACGCTGGAAAAAGCGCTTAAACAAGAAGAAGTTTTGCGCGAACGTTATGAACAGGAAGAAGACGTTCAAACTTTGATAGATCTTGCGCTTAAGCTTGAGGGAACAGTAAGAAATGTAGGTAAACATGCAGGAGGAGTGGTGATCGCACCTTCGGCAATGTCCGATTTTGTGCCACTTTATTGTGAACCGGATAACCCAAGTGTCGTCTGTCAATTTGATATGAACGATGTTGAATCGATAGGCTTGGTGAAATTCGATTTCTTAGGCCTGAGAACCTTGACGATTATCGACTGGGCGGTTCGCGATGCAAATATTCAACGGGCGGAAATGAATGAGCCTCCCATTGATATTACTCAATTGCCACTTGATGATGAGAAAACCTATCAGCTGTTTGCCCAGGCAAATACGATGGCTATTTTTCAGTTTGAATCTCGGGGTATGCGCGACATGCTTAAGAGTGCAAAACCGGATCGTTTTGAAGATATTATCGCCCTGGTTTCTTTATACCGCCCTGGGCCGATGGAGTTGATCCCGGATTTTGTAGATCGAAAATACGGCAAAAAATTTGAATATTTACACCCATTTCTCGAACCCATCCAACGTTCAACGTACGGGATTATGGTCTACCAGGAACAAGTTATGCAGGCTGCGCAAGAATGCGCTGGTTTCACGCTTGGAGGTGCTGATCTATTACGTCGCGCTATGGGTAAAAAGAAAGCTGAAGAGATGGCAAAACAGCGCACCTTGTTTGTGGAAGGTGCTAGTAAGAAAGGGATAGAAGAGAACAAAGCTAATGAAATTTTCGATTATATGGAGAAATTTGCTGGCTATGGTTTCAACAAATCTCATGCTGCAGCTTATGCATTAGTTGCCTATCAAACTGCCTGGTTAAAGACTTATTATCCTGCGGCCTTTATGGCGGCGGTATTATCCTCAGATATGGATAATACCGATAAAGTGGTTGGCTTTATTGATGAATGTAGGCATATGAGTGTCGAGGTGGTTTCGCCAGATGTCAATGTTTGTCAATCTAAGTTTACTGTACAGGATGAGAAAACCATCCGTTATGGACTTGGCGCCATTAAAGGTGTTGGTGAGTCTGCTATTGATGATCTGTCAGAGGAGCGGGCTGAAAATGGCAGGTTTACTGATTTATTTGATCTTTGCCGAAGAATGGATACGCGCAAAGTTAATCGTCGGGTACTTGAGGCGTTAATTAAAACGGGTGCTTTAGATGAGCTAGGTCCTGGCCGAAGTTCAATGATGGCTTCATTGGACAGTGCTCTAAAGATGGCCGATCAACATTCCAAAAACAAGTCTGCTGGCCAAAACGACATGTTTGGTTTAATGGCAAATGCTGAAGATACAATCTCAAACAGTTCTTTTACCTTAGTTAAAGACTGGACGGAGGAAGAGGTTTTATTTGCTGAGAAGGCCACCCTTGGGCTCTACCTATCTGGACATCCTATTGATCGTTATGAGAATGAACTGAACAAGTTGATCAGCTATCGACTCAGTGATCTCAAACCTGGTACGCGTCGCGTTGCAGGTTTAATTATAGGAATTCGTGTGATCAATGCGCGCCGAGGTAGAATGGCAATAGTAACGCTTGATGACAAAACCGGGCGTGTTGATATTGTTGTCTATACAGAAGTGCTTGAGGAATATGGTGAGTTTTTGCTCAAAGATAGAATTATTGTGGTGGAAGGTGAATGTCGTGAAGATAATTACAGTGATGGTTTTTCTATTGTTGCAGAGCAAATCGCAGATATTGAAAAATCACGCGCAAATTATGCCCGACAACTAGTGATCAAAATCGATCAATCTGAATTAGACTTGAATGGTTTAATACCTGAGCTACAAGAAATCCTTTCACCTTATAAAAATGGTGCATGTCGGATCATGTTAGATTTTCAGCGTAAAGAAGCCGCAACGCGCATGTGTCTGGGTAAAGATTGGCGTGTGCAACTGCCGGATAAGTTAATCGAACAACTAAAAGACAGGCTAGGCGAAGGTCATGTTAACGTTGAGTATTAACACCATAAATATATCCTCGTCAATACAGCTCATGATAGAATCTGGGATCAATAACTATAAGAGAATAAGGAAGGCATGGCTTTGAATTTTTTAGATTTTGAACAACCAATTGCAGATCTCGAAGCGAAAATCGAGGAATTACGCTTTCTTGGTGATGATACTGAAATTGATATTAATGAAGAGATCGGCCGACTAAAAGTTCGCTCCAGAGATCTAACAGAATCTATTTTTTCCAATCTGAATGCTGTACAGATCTCTAAGCTCGCACGCCATCCAAAACGGCCTTATACGCTGGATTATATTGAACATATATTTACTGATTTTATTGAGTTGCATGGTGATCGCCAGTATGCCGATGACGCAGCGCTAGTGTGTGGTATGGCAAAATTGGATGGGCAACCGGTTGTAATTATCGGTCATCAAAAGGGTCGTAACACCAAAGAAAACATTCATCGTAATTTCGGTATGCCGCGACCAGAAGGTTATCGAAAAGCACTGCGTGTTATGAAGTTAGCGGAAAAATTTAATCTTCCACTTTTAACTTTTATCGATACACCGGGAGCGTATCCTGGCATTGGAGCAGAAGAGCGAGGACAGAGCGAAGCCATTGCTAGAAATTTATTTGTTATGTCGCGTTTAAAAACGCCGATTATTTCAACGATCATTGGTGAAGGTGGTTCTGGAGGGGCTCTAGCCATTGGTGTTCCTGATAAATCATTAATGTTGGAATACAGTACCTACTCTGTTATTTCGCCGGAAGGTTGCGCTAGCATCCTCTGGAAGAGTGCAGATAAGGCGGAACAAGCCGCTGAAGCCATGGGTATCACCTCTAGACGTTTAAGTGAACTTGAGCTCGTTGATGAGGTTGTGAAAGAGCCTCCAGGTGGTGCTCATAGAGATGTTACAGGCGCGGCAGCTAATCTAAAAGAACTGCTTTTGACAACCTTATCTGAATTAATGCCTGTTAATAAAGATGAACTTCTTGCAGCACGTTATCAGAAAGTTATTCAAGCAGGACATTTTGTTACGAACTAGCCGGTGATGGCTTTTTCCGCAGATTATCTACGACAAAAACTCTCATCTTTACCGACGAAGGTAAAACGATACCTTGTTGGCTTTAGTGGCGGTCTTGATTCTCATGTTCTTCTCCAGACCTTAAGTGAATTGCAACTCGGGTACGGTATAACCGCTATTCATATTAACCATTCAATAAATGATCAGTCTGATCAATGGCAAGCACATTGTGCAAAGATCGCGGGTGATTTGAATGTTGAATTTCATGCAGAAATAGTCGATGCAAACCCTCCTAAAAGTGAAAGTCCCGAAGCTTGGGCTCGCTTAAAACGTTATGAAGTTTTTTCAGGATTTATGCAGGAAGGTGATTTTTTGCTCCTGGCGCATCATCAAGATGATCAAATAGAAACATTTTTTCTACAACTATTACGTGGATCGGGTCCACTGGGGTTGTCGGCAATGCAGCCGTTTTCACCTTTTTCTGAAGGTTGGATTGCGCGTCCACTACTTGATATTCCACGTGACACGCTAGAAGTTTTTGCTAAGAAAAATCAATTGCAATGGATTGAAGATCCCAGTAATCAGGAAATAGCCTACGATCGAAATTTCTTACGCCACGAGATTTTGCCTATGATCAAAAGTAGATGGCCCGGTTGTAAAACTAGTCTGACGAGATCAATCTCTTTACAGTCCGAGGCCAGTGATTTGTTGTTGGAAATGGCAGAAGAAGATTTGAAAAGCATTTGTACTGGTGAAAACACTCATGTTTTGCCGATCTCAAATTTACAACAGAACAGTGATGTTCGAATGCGTAATATTTTAAGACTGTGGATAAGAAGGGCAGGGTTTTCTTTGCCTTCATATAAGAAGCTTGAGCAAATTGTTGATAGCGTAATTTTTGCTGCCGAAGATAGATCACCTTGTGTAGGTTGGGATGGAGTTGAAGTTCGAAGATATCAAAACCATCTAATGATTATGACACCCGTAATCAATTTTGATCCTGAAATTTCTTTTTCCTGGGATTTGAACGAACCAATGATCTTGCCATCAGGAATAACATTAATGGCCAGAAAGACTACCGATAAGGGAGTTAAGATTGACGCAGATGTCGTGGATATCCATTTTCGACAAGGAGGTGAAGTACTTAAGTTAGCGGGGGAAAAGCATTCAATAACCCTTAAAAAATACCTGCAAGAGAAGGGAATTCCGCCCTGGTTACGAAATCAGATACCGTTGATTTATTCTAAAGATCGATTAGTAGCAGTTTCTGATCTTTGTATTATGCAAGAGTTTGTTGCAAGGTCAGAAGAAGGTTGGATAATAAGTTCGAGTGCTGAGAATAACAATCCCATTTAATAACATATCAAAATCATTTATCGCTAGATCTCATTAATATCGAGGACAAATTTCAACCTGACATCACCGATATCAACTTTGTCACCATCTTTAATTTTACTCTTAGGAGTTTTAGTGTTGTTAAGATAAATGCCATTTAATGAATCTAGATCTGTCACCGTAAAATTACCATGTTGATCTCGTTTGAATTCGGCATGTTTTCGAGAAATGGAAGAGTGTTCCAGGAACAAGTCACTTTGTCTTATTCGACCAACTAACCAGGGTGATTTGTTAATTTCGTAATAGACAGGATCCTCATCCAGTGAAACCAGCCAGGCAATAGGCTTTCCACCGTCATCTTTAATGATAACTTCTTCAGGTTTTTTGTTTCTGAAAAGGACGAAAGAGAGTAAGCCTAATACAAATAAACCTCCAGGAATGATCGGCCAATATTTTATAATCGGAGAGCCGCTAAAGAGCTCATGTTCTTGTTCCATGTCGTCCGTGTTTATTAAAGGTTCAATATTGTTCTCAGCTGGCTCTTTGTTTAGAACAGCCTCAGTATTATTCTCAATTGTTCTATTATCTATGCCACTGTCCTTGTTAATAGAAATAGTGCCGCTGTCTTTCAATTCTGCAACGGTTGAATCATTTGTTGAGGAGAGTTCCAGAGGCAGCTTGACGGTGATTTTTTTACTAGTTGTCTCGAATATAAGTAGCGCTAATTGGACACCAGAAACATCATTAGTAAGCACTCGTGTTAGATCAATAGTTAAAACACCGCCATTGTCGATAACCGCATATGGATCAGACATAAATGTTTCAGGCAACTCAAAATCATTCTCTGTTGCCTTGGTAAACATTCCACCCGTGTCAGTAGATAAGTTTGACAGAGTTTCGGTTGTGTCTATTGGATTATCAGCAACTGGATAAGCAATTGATACGATTTTAATGGCCGATTCCTTTGCTGCTTTGACGACATCGGCATGATAAATGGCTTGATCTTCATATACACCACTAGAAAAAAGATAAATTGCTTTTCTATCTGCTTGGCTGGATTTCAATAATTCTAATGCGTCAAGAACATTTCTATAGAGTTCAGTTGGTTGATCTGTTTCTGTTAATTCATTAACTATATTAATGATTTCTTCTGGATCACTGCCGAGTGATTTTAAGATATTGAGACGAGAATCAAATGTTGCCAGTCCAATTTGTTGGTAAGGCAGCGCTTGTTGCGCAAGCGCGGTCACTTGATTTTTGATTTGTGGTAATCGTTCTGGGTTTTCAGATTTACTACTATCAACAAGAAACAAAATACTAGTGGTACTCTCTTCAAAAGGATATGTTTTGATATCTTGAATTGGTAGTTCTGTTGTTCCAAGAGATGCAGAAATCATTTTCGTGATTTCAGGTTGGGTGAAACGGTAGGCACACTTTATGGCCTTGCTATCTTCAGTTTGAGCACATGTAAATTCGATATCTGAAGTTAAGACCTGCGCGTGTTGAGCCCGCCCATTTTGTATGGATAGCAAAATAAAAGTCAAGATAACAATCGGATTTGTTATTCGTTTCATACTAAATGCAATTTGAATTTAATTTAGGCAGGCTGCATTTTGCACCAACACTGTGTTGGATGAAAGCCTTATCTAGCAAGCATTACGCTGACTTATGCTGATTGAATTATGATCTAACACAATTTGACTTGTTCGACACAAGTCGAAACAGAAAAGCTGTCTAAATTGATTTAGTTATTTTTCTGGGAATAGTGGATCTGGCATATCAAAAAATTCCACATTGACACTGATCTGCCCACCTTGCGTGCTGTCTTTTACTTCAGCAACAGGATTATCGCTTTCTGAAATTTCCCCCAGTTGTGGTAATTTTTTGTTTAGTTTTGCTTTTGCCTCGACCACTTTTTTATGTAGATTATTACTAAACGGTAGTTGGTAGGCACGAGGTGTTTTTGATTTTTTGCCTGAAGTCATATCAGACAGCCATAGATAGATTGCACCATTGGTTCCAGCAATTTTGTCTGGTTCTTCGACATGTGCAGCAAGAAGGTGGAATCTTTCTGGAATATTTTTATCGCTTGTCGGCCAGCCTAATAGTGGAGGGAAGGAAAAGTAACAAACCAGGTAGAATAATGAGACTAAAACAATGGCACTGGCTTTGACTGGCCATGACCAAATGGAGTAAAGGTTAAGACTAAGCAGTAGCAAAGCTAATAGTAAAAAGGCGATTAGAAGCCCTGCAATACTTAAAGTAAACATTATTCTTATTCTCCTAGCTATTTATTACCAAGGGTTTGTACAGGTGATTAATGTCAGTCACTTTGCCATCAGATCCAATCACAAATCTAACGGCGGTTTTTTCATCACCCCGGGTTTCCAATTTGTGCGTTCCGTAGTAGACAATTTCCAATGCAGGATTGACTTTAGCCAGTTTAACCTTAACGTTAACCGGTTGTTCTGTTTCCGAAGCGTAGTACTGAACATTAACGACATACTCACCGGGGACAACACCGCGAATAGTGACAACTTCTTGATTTAATGGGTTGGTAATCTCTTCACCATTGATGGTAATGGTGTCATTTGCTATACCACGGTCATCGCGATCAAGATGAATCAATCCAGCTTCGCGATTTCTGAACCAGATCAAATTACCTTTCGGATCTTCAACCCAGGTATCGATATCATCGGGTACATTATCTGGCCAGGTGATGGTAATAATATATTCAGCTTTAGGATCAATAATGCCTTTTTTGGCCACAGGGTTCATAAACATAATGGCTATTATGAATAAAAAAGTGAAACCCAGCAGCGCATTAAAAAGTAGATCTGTGAATGGATCTGATGCATAACGCTGTTTCGCTTTTTGACTCCAGGAAAGTGCCATTGTTTAGTTGCTCATCGTTTAGTTTTAGGCCTGATTTTGAGTTAAGTTTTGTTCAAGGTTAGGCAAAATATTTACTTCTGCAGTATGGACGGCTGAATGCATCAAGTCATCCGCGCCACGATCTACAAGTTGATATTGCATCGCAAGTAGTAAACTACCAACTAAACCAGCTAGAGTGGTGTACAAAGCAGTACCCATTCCGGAACTCATTTGTTGCATGACTTTCTGCATAGCATTCAGATCAAGGTTTGATGAGTCTGCAACAGAACCAAGCATAAAAATAAAACCGACAATGGTACCTAGCAAGCCAAGTTTGATCATAGCATCGACAAAAAACCAACCGTAATCATGGCTCGCTTTTAGTTTGTCAGAATAAATTTCTGCGAGTGCTGAGTTACTATTTTTATCCTTATTTTCGTTTGAAACTTTACTGGCCTTTATCGTATCACCAAGGAAGTCCGCTAAAATGCTAATGGGTAATATTGTTTGATCCGCAAGTCGCAATGACATGTTCTTTTGCTTATCATTTTCCAGATGGACAGGTTTGTTTTTATTCTTTTCGATTAAATTATTGGCTTGATTAGCTAGCATAATTTGCTTGGAAATTAGCCATGACCTAAATGCACAATGCAGTGTCCCGAGTGAATAAATCAGACATATCGCGATGGAGATTTTGCTCTTATCACTGGCAAATAAAGTCTGGAAGAGATCTTGATGCCACGCAACCACGATGCAGAAAAAAATAGCGCCAGTGAGTATTAACCAGTTGAGAAATAGATGATGATCTTGTTTATTCATATTGATTATTCTTATATTATTTACCCTTGCACTATATTAGTGATTTGATCAAATTCAATTAATTATTATCTGCAACTCATTATATTGCCATGTTAGTATTTAGAGGTAATGATTTTTTAACCCAACCCGTTCTATAAAGGTACTGCATTTTCTTCCAGAGCATATGCAACGATTTCACGTAGAGTGGCGTTCATTTTCTTTGCAAATTCATTCACTCTAGGATCCTTATGATTCAGCGGTAAGAGTATAAGACTGACGACCACGAAATCCTCTTCTTCATGCACAGTGACTCTACAGGGCATTTGAGCTACAAAGCCGGGATCAATATCCAAGACTTCCTTGGCAACATCTAACGAACAAAAATGGATTACCTCAATGTCTGGATAATTTTCATAACCTCTGTTACGTAAGCCCTTACCGACTGTATTCCGACCAGTAATGCGAAAATTTTTTTCAGTGATTGAGAAATCTAATTCTTGAATAATATCTTCAAACGTTTTTTCAGTTTTGAACCTAACGATCAGTTCCTCATTATCACTCTTCTGATCGACTTTTTCGGTGCAGCTTATGGAGAGAAAACAAAAAAGTAGTAAGCTAAGTAGTTTCATGTTTATCTATGCTTCCCCATATTAATAATCTAAATTAATCAAAAATCACCACTGGCGTTCCGATTTTTACGAAGGTCCGTAATTCTTCAATCTCTTCGTTTTTGATCGCAACACAACCCTTGGTCCAGTTTTCATCTTTATGCAGAGAGAGTCGATCCTCTGTTTGCTCACCGATGCCATGAATCCCAATCGCGCCACCAAGATCAGTTTCCTGATTAGGGATTGTTTTCCTTTTTAAGGAACGGATTATCTGTTTAAACTCATCTTGATTGATGGTTTTCTTTTGTAATCCTATCAGCGCGTCTTTAGCATTTGGATAATTCAGCTGCATAAAAAGATGAAAACGACTTTCTTCTTTAAAATGCAAAATTCGGTAGACACCCGTTGGAGTCATTTTGTCTCCCAGCTTGATTTTAGTCCCAGCTCCACCACTTCCTGTCGCAATGTGGTAGCTCTTTTTAAGTAGATGATCTTTCTTTAACAACATTATTCGATCAGCTTTATATATTTCGATAGTGTAGTTACCGGCAGCAATACAGAACGTGTTAACACTGCTTAGTAAAAGGAAGATAAGGAAACTTTTCATTTGTAATTTATCTATAGTCCTTAATTTATAGTGAAAATCAGGAAAAATGACTAGCGCTTTATGATCTATAATCTGCACTGCTCTTAATTATAATTCTAATGCCAAGCGCTTTTAGATGCCATATATAAAAGGACATATACCTAATAACAATGGAAAACCAAATAAAAAAATATAGTCTTGTCGCCATTGCACTACATTGGATCGTCGCATTATTGATCATTGGATTATTTGTACTTGGCTTATACATGGTGGAGCTACCGAAAGATGTTGTGCCTTCTGTTCGAAAACCCTGGTTTGAACTACACAAATCCTTGGGCGTAACGGTTTTTATATTATTACTGATGCGAGTGTTCTGGCGAATGACGCACCAACCACCAGAATTGCCGGATCTGATCTCGGCAGGACAGAAAAAACTCATCAGCATTGTGCACAAATTATTTTATGTTTCGATGTTTCTTCAACCAATAAGCGGCTATTTGTCATCTTCATTCAGTGGTTATAAAACAAAATTATTTGGAATGCCTTTGCCACATTGGGGATGGAAAAATCCTGAATATAATGAGATCTTTACTGAAATTCATCAAGTCAGCGCGATGATCCTCTTTGCGTTTATTGTTGTGCATCTTGTCGGGATTATTAAGCATAAACTTAATGGTGATGGGAAGGCGATCTTACAGAGGATGTTGCCTTAGGAAACCAGTTTTTTTGATAGTGTTTTTTCTTAATCTCGACCAAAGAGTAATAAAAAAATGTGATCAATAGAAGGTTCTGATTGTGTTCCAGAGTCTTTTCTCACTGCAGAGACCATTTCTGAGAATGCAGTTCTTTTTCATCAGTTCTAATTTTAGTACCCATTTTTTCAAATTTCGCAAATGATCGAATTACTTCATCTGAGCCATACAAACATATACGTGATTTGGCATCAGATATTTTTGCAAGTATTTCTCGATTTTCTTTCGATTCATGGTGCCATGATTTAGTTGCTACTTCGGTAACAAACTTCAAATAATCTGTGTACGACTGGGTTCGTAAGTCTCGGTGGTACCTCTGTGTATCAAGATGTCGAGTAAAAAATACTGTAGTGTTGCGCCTACAATAAGGCCAAAAAATGATAATAAAGCAATTGACACGAATTAGCTCCTCTTATTATATACAACTATTCATTACTAGGGTTTTGATAAAAAACCCGCCAGATCCGCCCTTGAACAGAATCTGCAATATATAAAGATCCATCCGGACCTTCGGCCAAACCAACAGGACGAAATTCAGCATCACTCGGTGTCTTGATTGTTTTTGAGCCACTAAAACCATCGGCGAAAATAACACTTTTCCCATCGGGCAAACCGGCTTTTAAGGGTAGGTAAACGACTTGATAACCAACCTGATCATATGGCCCGCGGTTATAAGAGCCGTGAAATGCGATAAACGCGCCACTTTGGAATTCTGCTGGAAATTGATCGCCGGAATAGAATAACAAATCATTAGGACTGTAATGCGCAGGAAAGGCATAAATTGGATCATTATAGGTTTCACAGCGATCGGTTATTTCCCCATCACCACCGTATTCTGGCGCAAGCACTTTTCGTTTTTTGTTTGGATCGTAATAGCAATATGGCCAAGCAAAATCGTCGTCTTGATTGATCATTAAAAATTCTTCAGCAGGCAGTTCTGCACCTTGTTGTTCCTGGTAAATTTCAGGCCATAGATCTCGTAAACCATCGCGACCATGTTGGACTGCATAAAGCATCTGGTTGTCGAGATTCCAATCGAGTGCGTAAGTATTTCTAATCCCTGACGCATATTTTATTCCGTCAGCAGGGAATTTTTGATCAAGCTTGTTCACGTCAAACTTCCAGATCGCCGCTTGATAATCTCGCTGTGGACAAGGATCTATTCCCTCGGATCCCACCTTCAGTTCCTCTTGTTGACAGGCATTAGAGGGGGAGCCGAGGTTGATATAAATCTGTCCGTTTTGATCAAAGGTGAAAGTTTTACCCGAATGACTTTTTTGATCAGGAAATTGATCGATAACAATTTCTGCTGGCTTGTTCGGAATTAGATCTACATTATTTAATTCGTACTTGAGAATTTGCTGTTTAGCACCAAAATACAAAGAGCCATTATAGATTTTAATCCCAAGCCCCGGCTGATTGCTGATCTCTTCGATGAGATCTGCTTTTCCATCTCCATCAGTATCACGTATTCCAACCAATCCACCGCGTTCCAGCCATCGGTTACGTCGTGATCCATAAATATCCCCATTTTGATTGACGGCGATATGGCGTAAAAAAGGGATATGATCGGCGACGATCAATGCGCAAAAACCTTCCGGTAATATTAGCCCACCATTATCTGGATCACACAGTATCTGAGTTTGTTGAGAGTTCTCACAACCTGACAGTGATCTAATTAGCCACGCCCCTATTAAAGAGATGAGAAATATTCTTTTCATGCGGTCATATAGTATCATAGTGCGATAGAGACTTTATCCAATGAACAAACCACTAAAACAATTATTACTTCGCTATGAAATGGCTTTCCTTTTGTTGTTGTTGGTAACGGGGGCGTTGGGTGGTTTATGGGTTTACTACTGGCAGCAAACTTCCTCAGAATCAGTTCGTTTGGAGCAGTTACGTCATACCGCACAACAGATCCAAACTGACCTTTTCCGCCAGATTAAAGAAGTCACCTGGGCTCGACTTAGAGATGATCCTGAAGCGCTAGAACTTTATTCGAACTTTTCGCGCAAAATTGACGGCAATTTTAATCGTCTGAGAAAAGGCTCGGTCGTTGATGAAAAGGAAGCTGTTGAGCAAATAGCTGAATCCTATCGATTTATCGAAAAGGATATGAACAAGATCTTTACCGATCCTTATATGATCAGTCAGGTGGTCAGGCTGCGTATGTTAGATCCTGCTTATGAGCGGAATATGGTTAGTCGATTTGAAGCGTCGTATATTGATCTTGAAAATATTCTGCTTGAGAAACAAAAAGAGCTAGATCAAAAGAGAGAATATTGGACGGGACTTGCGCCAATTTTGATCGCTACACCTTTATTACTCGCTGGTATTTTATTTTTGTTTTCCCGGAGTAGTATTCAGTGTGAAGTCGTTCGACCAATTGAGGCGCTTAAACAAGGTGCTGCGGTTATCAGTAAGGGTGAATTTAATCATACGATCCCGCAAAAGGGTGTGGCCGAAATGGTTGATCTTGCAGGCACCATTAATGATATGGCCTTGGAGTTGGCGAGCAATAGAGATGCCCTAATTGATGCTGAAAAACAGGCAGCATTAGGTGCACTCGTACCCGTCGTTGCTCATAATATTCGTAATCCTCTGGCCAGCATTCGCGCCCATGCACAATTACTTGAATATGTGGATGAGGTTGAAGATAAATTAGAAATTAAAGAGGCAATTTTAGAAACGGTAGATCGACTAGGTCGTTGGGTCAGTGCACTGGTTTCCTATTTACATCCTTTAAAACCACTTAAAAAAATCACTCAATTAACAGCCTTGTTAGATACTGTTGCGAACCTTCTACAACCACGTCTGGATGAAAAAGAAATTACTATTGAACATGATCGCTGGGAAGAGCATCATTCAGTTCAAGTTGATCCAGATCTGATGGAACAGGCTCTTTACGGATTACTTTCCAATGCAGTAGATGCAAGCCCTCAGGGCGGAAAACTCACCTTATCGGTCTATCAGGATCAGCGCGATCTGAAAATGATTATTGCCGATCAAGGTGTCGGAATGCCGTTTGAAGCGAAGCCTAGTGATCTCGCACCGGGCCAATCAACAAAACAATTTGGAACAGGCTTAGGTATTCCTGTCGCCTTCAAGGTATGCAACACTCACGGCTGGAAGATGTCATACGAAAATAACAATCCAAAAGGAACGCGAGTTTTGATCACAATTCCCGCATCAGTTTAATGCGCCATATGAGCTATAAATGAACAACAACGACAAACAAAACACGCGCATTCTGATTATCGAGGATGAAGCCCTTTTTGCGAAGGCGGTAAAAAAGCGACTTGAGGTTGCAGGTTATCATCCTGAAGTGGCGGGCAGTTTATCTATCGCGCATAACTCAATTGACAGTTTTAATCCTGATCTGGTGTTGTTAGATATGCGCTTGCCGGATGGTTCAGGACTCAATTTCCTCAAAGAACTTAGGGAAAACAAAAATTCCAAGGTCCCCGTATTGGTTTTATCGGCCTATGGCGAATTGGAAGATGCTGTCGCTGCGATGAAGCTAGATGCTTCGGATTATTTAAAAAAACCAATAGATCTTGATGAATTATTGCTCAATGTCGAAAAGGTACTCAATCAAGAAAAGATCTCGCGTCAGTTGGAATATTCCAGAAAACGCGAAAGTGTATCGACAGAAAAAGTCGAACTGCTTGGTGATTGTGAACAGATCCAAACGTTAATTGCACAAGCGCAACATATTGGGTCATTGTGTAATGATCCGGAAGTTCTACCACCGAACATTTTGATTCTCGGTGAAACTGGAACGGGTAAAGATATGGCTGCAAGAATGTTGCATGGCATTAGTGCGCGTAAAGACAAACCCTTCGTCCATGTCGATTGCGCATCACTCCCCAAAGATTTGATCGAAGCTGAATTATTCGGTCATGAAAAAGGCGCGTTTACCAATGCCCTAGAAACACGCACTGGTTTAATGGAAGCGGCGGAAGATGGCGTTATTTTTCTGGATGAAATCGGAGAGTTGCCGATTGAATTACAAGCAAAATTATTAGCCGTACTCGAACGTAGAACGTTAAGAAGGGTAGGGAGCACGCAAGAACGTCCGGTACCTGCCTGGATCATTTCCGCGACCAATCGAAATCCTGAGAAAATGGTTGAAGATGGAGAAATGCGATCAGATCTATTTTTCCGTTTGAATGTGTTAAGCATGGTAATGCCGCCTTTAAAAAATCGAGGCAAAGATATTTTATTACTGGCAAATCATTTTGCCAGACAAACCGCCTCGCGTTACGGACTCAGTGAAATCAAATTCAGCAAAGATGCCGAAAAAGCACTGATGGAATATTCATGGCCGGGTAATGTTCGAGAACTGAAACATTTGATCGAAAGAGCAGTGTTATTATCAACAGATGGTTCAATCAATGTTGAAACTCTGATGCTAAATTCTCGTGTAGAAAGCAGTGGACAAACTGATGTTCAAGATCTTCTCAGCTTGACTCTAGAAGAAGCTGAAAGAGTCATGCTCGAAAGTGCATTAGATCGTGTCGATGGGAATGTTTCAGAAGCCGCACGGCAATTAGGTGTTACCCGGATGGCGATGCGTTATCGCATGCAAAAACATAATTTTTGAATCAAAACCGATAATAATTTTTACATTTTATTAATTGCTAGTTATTCGGTAGATTGAATCTACCAAAGGGCGTGGTGCACTTAATGGCTGAATGTGGGTTGATTTACAGAAAAAAAGGCCGAAAGACAGAATTTAGTATTTGTTTGCATATAGACAACAGGGCATTTACTCTTCCTCTGTTTGCTACATTTAAAGTGTCTTATCAACTTTATTAAGTCAATATCAGTATAAATAATTCAAAATCAACTTTGGATGTTTAATTGAACCATCAGCCCCCCAGTTCTCAGGTTTGTCTTTTGGCCCAAGATATCCAAATAATGCAACTAGGGATTGCATGCCCGCATTCCTGGCGGCTTGAATATCACGTTCAGCATCACCGATATAAAGACATTCATGTGGTGCAAGTTCAAGCAATGTTGCTGCATAGATCAGCGGTTCGGGATGTGGTTTTGAATGCGCTGTTGTGTCACCACTTACAATACATTTGGTTCGTTGAGTTATTTTAAGTTTATCCATCAAGGGTAGAGTGAATCGTTCAGGTTTATTGGTGACAATTCCCCAAAGGATATTATTCTGATCAAGATGATTGATCAGATCTTCTATGCCTTCAAAAAGTGTTGTCTGTTGGGCAATATTATTGCTGTAGTTTTCGAGCAGTTCTTTTTTTAATTCGGCAAAACCTTCATTTTGCTCATTAAGATCAAATCCTAATTTGATCAATGCATTAGCACCATTGGATGTTTGTAGGCGGACTTCTTCCAAAGGCAACTCAGTAAGTTTTTTATCCGTACGACATTTGTTTAGTGCAGCCGCTAAATCTGGTGCTGTGTCGGCAAAAGTGCCATCGAGATCAAATAGTACGGCTTTGATCATGATTTTATTAGAAAGAAAGTTAAGATTATTAGTATGGAAATTAAGGAAGTTCCCTCAATAAAAGTACTTAAGGTACTGTTTTCTTCGACCATGTTTTTCGGTAAAATATGTTTAGTGAGTAAGTTACCTAAAGGTTGAAAAACTTCGATAATAATATCCACGAGTTTATTGTTTTTGAGCGCAGATCAAATAATTCACTTTTAGATCTTCTGTTAGGGCAGCTTCACTATTGATCGGGTTGTATGACATTCCTGATAGATCTTCCAGATTGAGATCATGTTTTCTTAACCAATTAGCTATTTCTGCAGGTTGGATAAATTTTGCATAATCGTGGGTTCCTTTCGGCAAGAGAGACAATACATATTCAGCGCCTAAAACGGCGAACACATAGGCCTTCAATGTTCGGTTTAAGGTTGATAAGAAAATGTAACCATCTGTTTTGACCAATTTTTTGCATGCAACGATAATGCTTTCGGGGGAGGGTACGTGTTCGAGCAACTCCATACAGGTGACGACGTCAAATTGTTCGTAATTATCTGCTGCCAACGCTTCTGCCGTTGAATGTAAGTAATGTACTTTTGATCCGCTTTCCATTTGCTGCAGGCGGGCAACTTGCAAAGCTTCTTCACTGGCATCAATAGCGGTGACGATTGCGCCTTTGCTATCCATGCTTTCCGCTAAAATTCCACCACCACAGCCAATATCCGCAACAGTTTTAGGCTTAAGTTCTCCTGAACGATTTTCGATATACTCAAGTCGTACAGGGTTAATATGGTGTAGGGTTTTTAGATCGCCTTTTGGATCCCACCAGTTTGATGCCATCAAGCTAAATTTGTTGATTTCGTGAGGGTCGATATTTGGATTATTCATTCGCTCATTATATCAACAATCGAGACGGTTATATTATCCGTACCTCCATCGTTAAGTGCTAATTTGATCAATTGTTGTACTGCTTCTTGAGGATCATAATTATTTAATGTTTCTTCAATAACAGAATGGGAAACATGCTTATCAAGACCGTCAGAACTGAGTAAAAAACGATCCCTCTCGTTTAGCTCACTAGTTCCGGTCTCAAGTTGTAGATCACCATGAGTACCAATACAACGAGTAAGCACATTCGCTGAGGAATGCCGACTTGCCTCATCACGTGACAGCATTCCAAGATCGACATAAACTTCGGCTTGAGAATGATCACGAGTAAGTTGGGTAAGTTCTTGATCTCTTAGCTGGTATAATCGACTGTCGCCAGCCCAAATGAAGTGACACTCGTCATCTACAATATGCATAACAATAACCGTACTGCCATTAATACGATTATTCTCATTGCCCACTTCAATTAATCTGTTATTTGTTTTATAAAGTGATAGCTTTATTTTTTCTATTGATTCATTTGTTGATTCTGATGGGTTTTCTAATGAGAGTTCATTCACAGATTCAATAATAAATTGACTGGCAAAATCGCCTGCGTCGTGGCCGCCCATTCCATCGGCTATTACCCATAGATTGGCTTCTGGTTTATCAAGAAAGGCGTCTTCATTATGTTTGCGTACGCATCCAACGTGTGTTGCCGAACATGATGCACTGATAAAGCTCATTTTTAATGTAGGAAACTTATTCGCGGGTTATCTGGAAATGCAGAACATGCTCGGGATGTTCTTTGAAAGATTTACCAAAACTTATCTCACCCTCGGGCGGTAGAAGCATTTCGTCTCGGCGTAGAAATATCTCTCGACCTTTTTCATTTTTTATCCAAGTTCCATTGGTACTTAAGTCAATGATGAAAAGCTTTCCTCGACGATTTTCTATCGTGAGATGTTGTCGCGAGGCTAATTCTTCTTCTAAGGCTATATCGCAATGCATACTTCTACCAACTGCGAATTGGTTTTGTTTGTCACGGAAGACATAACCTTGCTTATTGTATTGCATCATTAAGGTTGTTGGTATTTTATTTTTGCGAGCGGCACCAATTGTCATTTGAGTGAGATCTTTTTCGTCATCAAATATTTCATAGATATCAATATCTTCAGATTTTCCTTTCATTTGAGTTCTATCAATGTGTCGACAATTTTCAAAAAGTCCTGTAGGTAATTGTTTTGCAGTTTCTCCTGAAGTTATAATTTGTCCTGGTTTTGAGAGGGAGACAAGTCGGGCGGCGATATTAACGGAATCACCAAAGACATCACCATTCTCCATAATCGTAGGCCCGGAGTGTAGGCCAACCCGGATATCCAATCTTTTATGTAGTTCAACTTGAATAGACTCTTTTTGTATTTGACAGGCCGCTTTGACGGCATTCTCCACCGATTCAAACCGAATCATTAGTTCATCACCGATGGTTTTGACAATGATTCCACCACTACGTTCTGCAATTGTTTCAATTGATTGTAAACATTCGGAAACTCGTTCTTTAGCCTTTTGATCACCAAGCCTTTCGTACAGTTGAGTGCTGTTACAAATATCAGCAAATAACAGGGTTTGATTGGTGTTTTTTACTTTTGTGGTCACTTTAAGGTAGCCCAGGTATTCCGGACACTTCAAAAGAGAGACAATACTTTTAGAGGTGAGCCATGTCAAAACGTCAAAGTTATACCCGAGAATTCAAGTTAGAGGCCGTGCGACTGCTTGAGCAAAGTGACCAAACAGCCGCTGAGCTTGCGATTCAATTAGGTGTGCGTCGCAATCAACTGTATAAGTGGCAAGAAGAAGTCAATCAACACGGTAGCAGCGCTTTTCCAGGATCTGGTCGACGCGAAGCCAGCGAGGAAAGCGAAGTCGTGCAACTTCGCCGTGAGCTTAAGCGTGTTAAGGAGGAACGCGACATACTAAAAAAGGCCGCACAGTTCTTTGCCAAGGAACTGGATTAAAGTATCGCTTTATACAACAACATAAAACACACTTTCGAGTGCGTAGCATGTGTCGTGTGTTCAAAGTCAGCTCAAGTGGTTACTATGAATGGCGTACACGCAGTGAAAGCCAGCGTTCACAAGAAGATCGTGCGTTAATTGAAGAAATTCAAAATATCCATCGCCAGTCTCGCCACGCTTATGGTTACGTGAAAACGTGGAAAGCCCTGCAAGCTCAAGGCATTGCATGCGGTAAACATCGTGTTGCACGCCTACGCAAAGATAATGGTATTGAAGCGAAGCGTAGTCAGCGGTTTAAAGTAACGACTCGCTCCAAACATCAACACTGGATCGCTTCCGATCATGTAAAGCGAAAGTTTTATGCTGAACAACCCAACCAAATCTGGGCAGGTGATGTGACCTTTATTCCAACACAGCAAGGTTGGTTATATCTAGCCATCTTACTGGACCTATATTCACGCAAGGTGATTGGCTGGTCGATGTCACATCGAAACGACCAGCAATTAACGATAAGCGCTTTGCAGATGGCGAACACGCATCGACAACCCCAAGACGCATTGATTCATCACACGGATCGAGGAAGGCTTTATGCCACTGATCAATACCGTGCATTAATGAAGCAACACAACATCATTCCGAGCATGTCACGCAAAGGAAATTGTTATGACAATGCCGTCTCAGAAACATTCTTTAGTACGTTAAAGAATGAACTGATACATGAGAAATGCTATGCAACAAGAGAGGAAGCGAGAAGAGATATTTTTGAATACATTGAATGCTTTTACAATCGACAACGCATTCATCAAACATTAAATTGTAGAAGTTTAGACCCAATCTGACACATCACTAAATCAAGCGGAGCGTAGCGACGCTTGATTTAGTGAGAGTTACCCGCTTTGATGTAACTGCAACGTAAACATCAAAACACAAAGAGGTAACTCTCATGATTCATACTAATGACAAAGTTATAAAACATAAAGTTGGTCTACTCAATCTCGCTGAAGAACTCGGCAATGTCTCAAAAGCCTGCAAGATGATGGGTTTGTCCAGAGATACATTTTATCGCTACAAAGAAGCGGCTGATGAAGGCGGTGTAGAAGCCTTGTTTGATCGTAATCGGCGTACCCCAAATCTTAAAAACAGAATCGACCCGGCTATTGAAACCGTTGTGCTCGAGTATGCACTGGAAGAGCCCGCACATGGTCAAACGCGCACCAGTAACGAGCTGCGCAAACGGGGAACATTTGTCTCACCCAGTGGCGTTCGTTGTATCTGGCTTCGTCATGGTCTTGCTTGCTTTAAAGATCGCCTGAAGGCATTGTCTGATAAGGTAGCTGGTGAAGGCTTGATCCTCACTGAGTCTCAAGTCGCGGCGATGGAACGCAAGAAAGACGACGATGAGGCTTGTGGCGAGATAGAGACGGCACACCCTGGTTATCTTGGCTCGCAAGATACTTACTATGTCGGTACTTTCAAAGGCATTGGTCGGGTTTATCAACAAACGTTTGTTGATACTTACAGCAAGGTCGCTCACGCGAAACTGTACCCGACTAAAACACCGATTACGGCAGCTGACATGCTCAATGACCGCGTCCTCCCATTCTACGAAGAACAACGTTTGCCTATGTTGCGCATTTTGACAGATAGAGGGACGGAGTATTGTGGGCGAGCTGACCAGCATGATTATCAGCTTTATATGGCGTTGAACAATATCGAACACACCAAAACCAAGGTCAAATCACCTCAGACGAATGGTATTTGTGAGCGATTCCATAAGACGATCCTCAATGAGTTTTATCAAGTCGCTTTGCGTAAGAAAATTTACCAATCGATTGATGAACTGCAACTCGACCTTGACGAATGGTTGCTCAAATACAATACTCAACGAACTCACCAAGGCAAAATGTGCTGCGGGAGGACGCCGATGGAAACACTCATCGACGGACAAGCTATCTGGAAGGAAAAGTTTGTGAATTAAACTTAACCTGACAGTCGGTTACTGATAATTGGGTAACTGTCAGATCAAATCTGAATTTCTACATGTTAGGTTAATATTTCTTCCTCAACAAAAGACACTTTAGTGAAAGGATGTCTATCAATCATGCAGCTAAATTTATTTAGCAGCTTGCTCTTTTTTAGCTTTTTCTATCTCTGCTTTCTCTAATTTCTGTTTTTCCTTTTCTATTTTTTTCAATTCTTCTTCAGTTAATCCTTTACCAATTAATATTTTCTCTTCATCTTGATCATTTTTATCGTAGATTAAGTTTTCATCCATGATAATCTTAACCCAGCTAGGGTAGTTATATGCAGTACCCTTATTATGATCAATGATTGCACCAATACCACCGCCAAATAAAATATTGCCCCACATCCCACCATTGGCACGTGAAATTAAGACACCAGAACCATCTGCTTGGCCTTCTTTAGAACACTTTACTAATAAATTATCAGCTGATCTATGCACCTCAGCAGCACCTTGTGTTTCGAGTTGCCATTCACCTCGCTTATTTTTTAGTACACAGTGTGCATCATCAATAATATGATTACTGTTATCTTCTGTTGTAACTTGTACTGTTTGATAGGAATCATTTGTAATTGAGGCACACCCAACGATATTAATTATAAGGCTGCCAATCGTGATTAATTTTATGAAACAGTTCATATTTTTACTAACTCCTTGGATTAATTTATTGAAAGGCATGAAGTACCATGCATACACGCTTTAATAATTATTTTTAGAATAATCATTGAAGTATGTTTCTGCAATATAACTAGGTTTACTGATAAAAAATCGAACGTGCATTCTATATGAATATAGATTGATTTATAGACAGGATGGGTATTTTGCCCCACTCTTTTACAAATTATTGAAGCAATCGATTAAGGCTTGATTGAATTTGGCCTGAGTATATTTTTCACTTTAAAAATATTCCATTTACTGTTTAGTTAAAAACTACTATTCAGAACTATTTAATGTACGAAAATAGATATTTGGTGATACGAGAAAAACACAAATGTTGAAATTTTTTCTAGTTAGTTTGATTTAGTATAAGAAGAGATGGTTTAACATTATTGAATAGCTAAATGAGTAACCACAGGGTGTATAGCTTCAATATTGAGATCCTTCGTAATGGCTCAGGATCATTCATCTTGTTTAGCACTTGTCATTCTGAAGACGTTAGCAGAAAGAATCTCAACAACAAGGTTTTTTTTAAGTGTCTAATTTTTTTGTAAACAGTATGGGAAAATCCTTATCCCCTGTACTCTTAACTAATTCCTTGGCTTGCAAGATACTCTTCATACGTGCCGGCAAAATCTACAAATCCATCTTCTCTCATATCAAAGATACGAGTTGCTAATGATCCAACAAACTCGCGGTCATGACTGACGAAAAATAAAGTACCTTCATATTGTTCCAAAGCCATGTTAAGCGATTCAATTGATTTCATGTCCATATGGTTAGTTGGTTCATCCATGATCAACATATTCGGCTTTTGTAGAATTAATTTACCAAACATCATTCGTCCTTTTTCCCCACCGGAAAGGACATTTACTTTCTTATCGATCATCTTTCCTGAGAATAAGAGACGACCGAGTGTGCCTCGAATAACCTGTTCATCATCTTCAGGAGAACCCCATTGTGCCATCCAGTCATACAAACTGATATCCGCTTCGAAGAAGTGTTCATGATCTTGTGCGTAATAACCAATGTTAGAATTTTCAGACCATTTGATCGATCCTGTCTTACTCGGTATCTCACCAAATAAAGTTTTGACGAAGGTGGATTTACCAATCCCGTTAGGTCCAATAATTGCGATCCGTTCGCCGACTTCAGTCATAAAACTTAAGTCCTTAAACAATGGTTCATTATCATCATAAGATTGGCTAAGGTTTTCAACTTCCAATGCATTTCTAAATAATTTCTTTTCTTGTTCAAATCGAATGTAAGGGTTAACACGGCTGGACGGTTTTATATCATCAAGCTCGATCTTCTCGATTTGCCTGGCTCTTGAAGTCGCTTGTTTTGCTTTTGAAGCATTAGCAGAAAAACGTGCAACGAAATCTTGTAACTCTTTTATCTGATCTTTCTTTTTAGCGTTATCTGCCAGTTGTCGTTGTCGTACTTGTGTAGATGCCAACATATAAGCATCGTAATTTCCAGGGTAAACGCGCAGCTCACCGAAATCCATATCGGCCATATGTGTACAAACACTGTTCAAGAAATGTCGATCATGCGAGATGATAATTATGGTGCTGTTTCGTTGATTGATAATATCCTCCAACCAACGAATAGTATTAATATCTAGATGATTGGTGGGTTCGTCGAGTAACAAAATATCCGGATCGGCAAATAACACCTGCGTCAATAAAATACGTAATTTCCAACCCGGTGCGATCTCACTCATTGAACCATAGTGTTGTCCTGTCGGTATCCCAACACCGAGTAACAACTCACCTGCACGAGATTCCGCGGTATAAGGCGGTTTCAAGTTCCAAGTGCGCCATTAACGGCTTTCAAAAAGACCTCTTCCGGTGTTCGATAGTTGAGTGATTTACGAGGTCGTTGATTAATTAATGTAACGGCTTTTTTAATCTGCCTTTTTGTTACTTTACGGAAGTCCGTGCCTTTTGGAAAGTAACGTCGTAACAAGCCGTTGGTTTGCTCATTTGTACCACGCTCCCAAGGGGAGTATGGATGCGTAAAATAAACGGACATTTGTTTACTTTGTGCTATTTCATGATGCCGTACATTTTCACTACCATTGTCCAAAGTCAGTGTCTTACACAACGTCTCTGGAATGGATTTAAAACATTTCTTAGTGGCCATGGTAAACGTATCTGCACAGCCATCCATTAATTTCTCAGCAAGCAAAAAACGACTCTTACGTTCGACATGCGTCGCTAATCCACCCCCGCCTTTGCATCCTTCAACCGTATCACCTTCCCAATCGCCCAGTCGGTTACGTCTGTCGACAACAGTAGGACGTTCCTCAATACAAACGCGGCCAGGGATATGGCTTCGCTTACCTGCTGGGCGCTGTCGTTTACGTTTGTTATGTTGAGAGCTCAAGCAAGTATATAACTCACCTCCATCAAACGCATCTCGATAGATCCACTGATAAATACATTCTGTACTGACGTACCTTTTAGTCGTTGTTCGTTTCAAATAACCGCTGATGGCATCGGGCGACCAATGTTGATGCAATGTTGATGTAAGTGTTTCTGAACAAATTCGTAAAGAGATGCATTATCACGTTTTCGATAATGGCGAGCCTGTGTCTTACGAAGACAGGCTTGTCTATCAGCAAATTCGTTACAGTAAGATAAGTTTCGTAGGCGACCATTGCGTGTGACTTCTCGGGCAATGGTACTGTGGTGACGATTGAGACGTCGTCCAATGTCTCGATAGCTTAATCCCCAGTGCAATAAATACATTAAGGTGTGACGTTCTTTTGCGCTAAAATGATGATAAGGCATGGCTTTTTCTCCAATAGAATAAGATCTCGACAATCTCATTCTAGCAAGACGGAAAGTCATGTCTTTTTAATCACGGCTAGTGGCGCGCTTTGGAGTTGAAACCGCCTAACCATCCATCTCCGCATATTCAACTTCTAGTTCGGCCACTTTCATGCCTTCTTCATCAGACATTTCTGGCAGGTTATAGATACGATCGCGTTCTTTATGGACTTCCCATAATTTTGGATTGCCCATAATTACCACATCAATGACACGTTGATCTTCGTAAGCAAACTGATCTTGTTTCAACACCGCGAATGATTCATTCGCATCGATACTGACATTGCCAGAACTTGCCTCCAATTCACCAGAAAGGATCTTCATAAAAGTCGATTTTCCACAACCATTCGCACCGATCAAACCATAACGATTACCCTCTCCAAACTTAACAGAGATATTTTCAAAAAGCGGCTTAGCGCCGAATTGCATCGTGACATTAGCAGTTGTTAGCAAGGTATTTTCCCTGTGGGATTGTCGTGAGATTTTCGGAGCTTAAGTAGTTTAAGGTTCTCAAAAAAACGCGACATTATACACAGTCGGTGCTTTGTTTAATAAGGCTGCATAGTATTATTCTGTGGAATTTTGAAACGGTACGAGGGGGGAAACCGAGCGGCTAAGCAAATGTAGACTTTGCAAAGGTTAATTTAGGTCAATTAATGGACAAGATGTGAGAAAACTTATTAATGAACTTTCATAATGTTAGTTGATTTATTTATTGTCAAACATCACAAATCGGTGAACACTATGAAAGCCAAAAATATTATTGAAGGAACCTTTAAGAGGTTATGCATTTGGTTAAAGATTTTTGAGAGATGCAGCGGTTCATGAGAGAGCGTTGTATGTTTAAGCATGCATACCAATTTCAAGGGGATCGCTTAGGGGAAGGCTCATTTATTTTGATTGAATATAAAACCGTTATCTAACAAAAATAATTTTAAACTTTATTACAATTCATAGGTTTATTATGATTCTTTGGTAGGTTTCTAAAATATCAAGATCTTTTTTCGTCAGTATACATTTTGATAATTCCATATAAACTTTAGCAATTTCCTGGCACAGGTGCTTGCGAGTGTTTATAGAAGTACCAGATGAGTTGAATGCCTGAATTAAAAAATAAAATGCTTCTATCAAACATTTCTTTTTTAGTTTATCTTTTTTATGAACATCCCATAGGTTTGCTATATTCAAATATGAAACGATAACTACCCCAACCAGGCCATCCGTAAAGTTGCTATTACCTTGATAGATTTCATAATGATTTTTTGCTATCTGTATAGCTTTTTTATAATGCTGTGATGCAATAAATATTTCACTCTTATTCATTGCATCGTTGGCAAGCATTGTCGTATGCTTCCAGCTAATTTCATCAAAAATATTCATAATTTCGGGATTATCTTTAATAGGGGATTGTTTATTACTTTTTACGAGTTTAAGAGCTGTCATTTGGTCCATCATAATTCCTCCTTAAGGAAAAAGTAATGCGATCCATAAATTGCTAAATAGCTATAAAATATTTGCTGGCTGGGAATACGCTGTTAACTATATATTAAAATAATTATCCATTTTATTTGGTCAATATTAGCTTATCATTACGTGTTATTTGTAGAACATATTGCTGTCCCATGTGCTCAACCATGATTTTTTTCTGCTTTGAAAAAGTTCAGTTGAGGAATAACATTTCACATTGGGTTTAACGATTTTATCATCAACTTTCATATCTAATCCTGTGAATAATAAAAAAAGCGTCTATTTACAAATGCTTCTTAATTTTCATGGGATCGAGTACTAAAAAATGTCTTTTAAATACTCTATAGCACATTCAAAGAAAGAAATTTGATCACTAACTATGTAGATTGGTTACGTTAGTCGTTTCTGTAGCCAACGTTAAATCAGCTTGTCGGCTTTTATTCATCTCTAATAGTGCCAGACGTAAATCAGATGAAATCTTTCTGAAATCATCTTCTTTGAAGCGAACGAAAACAGCGCCTACGCTGAGTAAAACAGTTTTACAATCAGGGCAATAATGTGCTTCACATGTTTCTGATACTACTAATGATTTTGCATGACAATTTGAATCCATCTTATAAATACCTCTCTAATTCGTGTCCTGTAGTATGCTTCTTAATATTTAATAATCACTCAACGCTAATGATAATCATTATCAACAAAGTTGTAAAGAGGAGATTATTAAACAGGTTTATTCTTTTTGATTGAGGTATAAGATGCTTATAGAAAATTAGTTAGGCTGATGAAAATACTTGTGTTGAAATATTAAATTAAGAAAATAAGTATGATCAGACATCATTTAAAATTGCCATATCGAGTTTCTCATAATCTTTCACATATTTTGCTAAAGGATATCTTCTGACGCTAATCCACTTTTAACATCAATTTATTCAAATTAAATAAAAGAGGAGCTGATATGGAAGTCAGTTCTATAGGTGTCGCTGAGCATACTCAAACCGCAGCACAAGCAAAACCCGCTACACCTCAAGCCGTACCAGAAGTTAAAGTCGAAAGTAAACCAACAGAAAGTAAGCTGCTCAAGCAAGAGAAGCGCAAGCAGAATCACAGCCACCTCCATCTACTGACCCTAATGTCGGTAAAATGATTAATGTAATTGCTTAAATACTGCAATAAGACAGGAACGACTTAGCGACTGATTTAGCCACTAAGTATATGTTTTTTTTTGATCTATCTAAAAATAAATACTGTAAGATAGATTTGACGTACTAACTACGGATCAATAAACATCCTCCAAATCATGTAACTTCAGGAAGTTGTTTTTTTCAATTTCAAAAGCCTGTATTTCAAACTCGTTATACCCGCCGTATATTTCAAAACCGAACCGCTAGCTGGAAAATAAATTTTTCTCTATAACTGTTTAGTTTTTTGTATTCATATGTTTGGATGACTTATGATCAAGAAATGTTTTATACAAAATTCATCTATACCCGTTCGTGAAAAAGCTAGCTTTTAATCTAGTTCTAGTGTGTTTGAGTGCAGCGGCAGCTATTGCTCTTCATCTTGTGTTGTATTCAACTCTTCTTGGTATGATTTCTGATGACAGGGTTACCAATCAACAAAATAAACAAGCATTTGTAGAAGTAGGTGAATTTAAAGTCGTCGGGCTTGATGGTGAGATCGCTTTTACAAACGTATCGGATGCGAGAGTGGCAATTAAATCACTTTGGGATCGGTTCAATAGCGATGCTGACTTACATAGTATGGCTGACTGGTTGCAACCAAATAGGTATACGCAATCTATACTCCGCTACAAATAGCCGAAAACTTAATGAAGCTTACTGTTGGTTTTGCACAAACAGATTTTTCTGGATCAATTGCATGTAATGTTGTTGACGTACCGAGTGGTCAATATCATCATTATGTAATGGCATCAGTTGATTTTAACGAGGTGGACGTGGTGTGGCAAAAAATATTTGCAGCTGAAACAGCACCTTCAACCGTTATCGAAAGATACACAATTGACACGATGGGCGAAGTTCAGGAAACCCAAATTCAGGCGCTTTTTGAATGATTCAATCAATCGTCAAAATACTCAATACTTATAAATTACGGGCGATTATTTCGTTGGTGCTTATCTATATTTCGACGCTGATGAACTGGTATTGGTTGTGGGGTGTGCTGCTACTGATCTGGGCGATCAGTGATTTGATCACTGAACAAACATAGCTTTCTGAACCTATCAGTAGAGACAGCAACCCGATTTTTATTATGTCATTGTCATTACCTGGTTGGCGTTTGGTTTTTATCTGATCATATCACCCTTTAATTTACTTATTGGGGTAAACCTGAACCATGTCGTCTTTACTCAATAAATATCAACATGTTGCCAGTGCAACACTGGAGGAAACAAAGTCTCTTCCTTTTGCTGTCTATCACGATAAGAATATATACAAACTCGAGATGGAGAAGCTATTTCACAATGAATGGGTTGTGATTTGCACAGAACGTGAACTGCCGGAGGTTGGTGATTATTATGCATTCGATTTAGCTGGAGAAGCTGTTGTGATCGTACGTGGCTCGGATGACATATTGCGTGCACTTTCCAATAACTGTCGGCATCGTGGAACGCAATTACTCGATGATGGTTTTGGGAAAATAGATAAGAAAATTGTATGTCCTTACCACGCATGGGTTTATGACGATCAAGGTGGATTTAAAGGAGCGCCATTTTCTGGGAGTATTGTTGTTGAAAAATCACAACATTGTCTGCCACAGTTTCATCTCGGCATATGTTTGGGATTAGTGTTTGTTAATTTATCCGAAAGTCCCCAGTCGCTTTCGGAGCGCATGCATAGCATTGAAGAATATGCCAGCGTATTTCAGCCAGAGCGATTTGATAATGCACTTCCTGATAATACTGAATACTGGAATGCTAACTGGAAATTGGCCATGGAAAATGCGATGGAAAGTTATCATTTGTTTAAAGTACACAAGGGTACGTTAGAAACGATCACACCGACTAAGCAGTCATTTTACGTCGCAGGTTCAGCAGATTGGACCCTTACTAGCGGAAAGATGATCGATAACTCCAGTAAGATATCAAAGTGGTTGAGTGGAGATTACCCCGAAGTTTATAAACACTATCTTCTGGTTTCTCTGCCACCTTCATTCGTTGGCATTATGAGTTACGATTCATTCAGTTGGTTAACGGTGATGCCATCAGATAGTGAGCATTGCACTATTAGAGCTGGAGCAATTGCACCTAAGTCGGCTGATGATAACAATCAGGAACAGGAATTCACAGCAGCATTTTTTGCTGAAGACAAATGGATTTGCGAACGCGTACAAAAAGGTATGCATTCTACCCGCGGACATGGCGGCAAGCTGGTTGAAATGGAACGAGTGGTTGCGGATTTTCACCAGTTCCTCGCTACACGGCTTTTTGACACTGAGAGCAATGAGTTTTACGAAAATCCTGAATCGACTATCTTTGATCAAAAATGAGAACTGGAAATTCAGAGATAAAGTTTAACAAAAGATCAATAAACATCCTCCAAATCATGTAACTTCAGGAAGTGATTTTTTTCAATTTCAAAAGCCTGTATTTCAAACTCGTTAGATTCACCGTAATCTTTCGCTCGACGGTAGAAATCATTCATGTCTCGGTATCGAAAAAGACGTTTTATGATCTCGTCTTGAGTGGTTGTTGACTTTGTATATTCAGCACTATTTTCCATAAAGACAATACTAGATAAGAAATATGACAAGTGTTTTACATAAAAGTGATCGTTTTTTTAAGTACCACTATAAAATTTAGAACTACTGATCTTGAGTAACTAATAATAGATCATCTAATCATTCACTTTAATCTGGGGTTTTGTTGCAAACCATTTATAGAGAGCTGGGATGACTAATAAGGTCAAAATGGTGGAGGTAATCAACCCACCGACAACAACGGTTGCTAAAGGTCGTTGGACTTCGCTACCTGTTCCTGTGGATAATAATAATGGGATCATCGCTAATGCGGTGGTTATTGCTGTCATGAGCACGGGTCTTAGTCTCAGGCACGCGCCATGAATTGACGCCGTATCAATATCAAGTCCCTTTTCTATGAGCTCATTGAAGTATGTGACTAAGACGATTCCGTTCATTAACGCGATACCGAAGAGCGAGATGAATCCTACGGATGCTGGCACAGAAAGGTTGAGTTTGCTTAACCACAAGGCCACTACGCCACCGACTAATGCCAGCGGAATATTTAAAATAATCAGTGTCGCATTTTTAAGTGATCCAAAGCTGCTATATAACATGATGAAGATAAGTAACAAGGTGATTGGGATAACGACTTTTAATCGTTTGTTCGCTTCTTGTTGTAGACGAAATTGACCTCCCCAAGTTACAAAGTAACCGGAAGGTAGATCAACTTTAGTTTCAATTTGTTGTTGTGCGTCTTCAACAAAAGTAACGATGTCTCGTCCAACAACATTGCTTTGTACGGTAATGAAGCGTTGATTATTTTGACGTGTGATCTGTCTTTGGCCGACCAGTTCTTCAACAACGGCAACTTGTTCAAGAGGAACTTTTATACCGCTCGGAGTTTCGACCAATAATTGTTTTATATCTTTTTTTGTCGCTCTGGCATTAGTGGTATACCTTACAAAGATATCGAAGCGTCGTATACCTTCAAAAATTTGTCCTGCAGATACGCCTCCAACTGCTGCACTGATAACTTGTTGCACATCGTCAATATTCAGGCCATACCGAGCGATTGCTTTACGATCAGGTTTAATTCTAAGTTGTGGAACACCAGTAACCTGATCAACTTGAACATCAGCAGCACCTTCGACATCGTTTATTACCGCAGCTATTTGATTTGCTTTTTGTTTTAGAACATCTAAATTATCACCAAAAATTTTTATAGCGAGTTCTGCTTTCACTCCTTCTAGAAGTTCATCGACTGCCATGGCAATGGGTTGTGTTATATTTGCTTGAATACCTGGAATATTATTGATTTTTTCACGGATCTGCTCTTCAATAAACAATTGATCTTTAGGTTTTCTCCATTCTGTATTGGCTTTGAGAATAACGTACATTTCTGCAGAGTTGATTGGATCCGCGTGTGCGCCGACTTCACCGCGACCGATACGTGATATTGCTTTTGTGACCTCAGGAATTTCAAGTAATCGTTTTTCAACCAGCATTGTATTTCTTTTGCTTTCTTTTAATGAAATGGATGGTGCCATGGTTAAGCGAACAACAATCGTGCCTTCGTTTAATTTTGGTGTGAATTCTGCACCGAGACGTGGGAAAATCAAAATACCCGTGATGATTAAAGCCAGTGCAAGCATTAAGGCGATTATTCTGTAACGTACAAATAAACTTACCAGTGGTTTATATAATTTAAGGATCAGTTTAACTATAAGAACTTGATGTTCAATATCATTTTCAGCTTCTTTTTGTTTGGGTTTACGCATCACAAATGATGCGAGCACCGGCGCAATAAAAATTGCAAATAAAAGTGAGCCACTCATGGCAAGTGCGATGGTATAGGCCAAGGGACGAAACGTTTTTCCTTCAACACCTTGCAAAGTAAATAACGGAAGAAAAACAATTACGATAATAATAATCGCAAAGATGATTGGTCGGCCAACTTCACGACATGCACGGCTAACTATATTAAACACAGGTTCGTTGGTATTTTTTTCGCGTAATAGTCGATCTACACTTTCAATCATTACAACACCGCCATCGACCATCATACCAATTGCAATGGCTAAACCACCAAAGGACATTAGATTGGCTGAGATATCGAATAGGTGCATCCAGATAAAGGCGAAGAAGACTGAAAATGGGATTGATACTGCTACGACAAAACTAGGACGAAACGCACCAAGGAAAACAAGCAAAATAATGATCACCAAAACAACACCTTGAGTCAGGGCATTAGTGACTGTTTTAACGCAAGCTTCTACTAAACTCTTCTGTTCATAATATGGAACGATCTTAATACCTTCTGGCAGGATATTATTTATATCACTTATTCTTTTTTCAACATCAGCAATCACTGTTGAAGAATTTGAACCCAATAGTTTAATTACCATGCCAGAAACGACTTCTTCAATACCGTTATGTGTTTGCAGGCCGCGACGGATTGCACCGCCTGTTTTAATCTCAGAGACATCAGACAGAAAAACCGCACTGCCATCGACCGTTTTGATTACGATATTATTTAGGTCATCAATGCCTTTTGCGAGGCCTACGGAACGTACAATAAATTCTTCAGAATTTTTTTCTATAAATTGTGCACCTACATTTAGATTGTTGGCTTTAATTCGTTCAATCACATCTTGTAAAGTGATCGCATAACGTAATAGTGCATTCGGTTTTATTTCGACATGAAATTGTTTTTCGAAGCCCCCAATACCTAAAATCTCTGTAACACCGGGCACTGTTTGCAGATTAAATTTTACCAACCAATCTTGAACAGTTCGCAGTTCTTCAAGGGAATAATTACCTGTCGTATCTTCTAGATAATAAAACAGGACTAATCCCATACCTGTTGAGATGGGACCCATAACTGGCTCACCAAAGCCGTCGGGAATTTGTTCTCTCGCTTCCTGTAACCTCTCGTTAACGAGTTGTCGAGCAAAATAAATATCTACTCCGTCTTCAAAATAGACGTTGACGACCGACAATCCAAAATTGGATACGGAACGTACATTGTTGATACCGGGTAAACCGGCCATTGCAACTTCCACCGGATAGGTAACATACATTTCGATCTCTTCCGGAGCAAGTCCTTCCGTCTCAGTAAATACTTGCACCAGATTAGGTGAAACATCCGGAAAAGCATCTATCGGCAATTGTGTGTATGCGCGATAACCTGCAAGCATGATCAGAATTGCAGCTAAAAGCATTAACAGTCGATTGTGTAAGCTAAAATCAATTAATTTATTAATCACTATTTAAGATCTCTATTATTAGTTTTTTGTTTAATGTGCATGGCCATCACCAAAAGAGGCTTTTTGCATTTGTGCTTTTAGAACGAAAGCATTTTTTGAAACATAAAGATCACCGGGAGTTAAACCCTCTAAAATTTGAATATTAGTTTGGTCACTCTTGCCTAATATTACGTGAGTTGCTTCAAAACCTTCTTCATTTTTAATAAAAACAACAGGCTTATCATCTACTGTTTCTATTGCAGATTTAGGAATGACAATATCGCTGTTAAGGTTTGATAGTGTGAGGAGAGTTGTGACAAATAAACCAGGTCGCCAGTTACCATCTTTGTTATCAATAACAACGCGGGCACTTGCACCACGAGTTTCTTCAGAAACTTGCGGACTGATATAAACAATTTCACCTTCAACCTTGGAGGTACTGAAGTCGGACACAACTTGTACCTGTTGACCTATTTTTATTTTAGTGAGATCCTTTTGGAAAATGTTCAGGATCAACCAGACATGTTCAAGATTGGCAATTACAAAAGGACGACTTTCTTCATTTAGTAACTCTCCTTGAACCACGTGTTTTTCTATAATGACTCCGTCAGCGGGTGAGCGAATTTCATACAGTGTTAGATCACAATCATCCTTACAGTCATTAACATCTTCGTCAATGCCTATAGCTTTTAATTTTTGTGTGTTCAGGTTGTATTCAATGTAGGTATTGTCACGGGATTGCTGTGCCTCCAAAAATTCTCTTTCGGAAGTTAACCCTTCTTTTTGTAGTTTTTTTTCGCGGTTGAAAGTTTTCCTGGCTAATTCATAGCGACTTTTTGCAGCTTCCGTTTCGGCTTTTATTTCCGCTAATTCCCTACTCGAAATAGTTGCTAATAATTCTCCAGAAACAACACGATCTCCTAAGGTTTTGTAGACTTTTTTTGTGATTCCAGAAACACGAGGAACAATATGGATCAGACGATCAGGATCCAATGAGATTTCTCCTGACAAAGGAATTGTTTCTTTTATGTTGCCACTAGCCGCTGTATTAATTCTAAGATCAAATTCTTTAATTTCATTCTCAGAAAGTTCTATATGATCTTCTTCCTCTTCATGATTACCATCACTTGCTACGGCATTCAGGCAAATGACAAAACTGAACAGGCAAGCTAAAAAATAGACTTGTAGTTTATTTTTTGTACAAACAATAAATAAAAGTTTCATTGGACTTCCTCTTTATTAATTTGATCATTTCCTTCACTCAGTGATGATCCAGTTAAACGTTCAATTGAGATCACAACTTGGTGATATTCTTTGATCGAAGCAATAAGCTGCTGTCGTGTTTCAAAATAGGTGCGCTGAGCATCTAACAAGCTCAATAGATCAAGTTTGCCTAGACGATATATTTTTGTTGCTGCATCAAACGCTTGTTTTGCACTTGGCAAAATTTCATCATTTAGTGTTGTGACTTCGTGATCAAAAATCTTTAATCTTTGATATGTAATAAGTAATGAAGAACGTAATTTTGTCTCGGTTACTTGTTGTTGTTTTGACGAGCGATTTAGATCGAGTTCAGATAGTTGAACTCCCGTTTGTCTTTTATCAAATATATACAAAGGAATTGAGATACCAGCGATTGCAGCGATATCGTCTGTTTCGTTTAAACGACGAATACCGGCACTTACTATGATATCTGGGATCGTGTCTGCTTGCGCCAGATTAATGGCATTTTCGTGACGACTTAACTCAGTAGCCCAGCGTGCCATTTCAGGATTATTGTTAATTCTGTCTGCGATAGTTGCTAATTGTGGTAATGGAGATATGCTATAAAAATCCCCTTGTACTTTATTGAAGGTAACATCAGTACCACCCCAACCAGTCACCAAAATTTGTTTTGAAATGGCTAACTGTCGTTCAGCATTGATCTGATTTAATTTTGATTTTGAAAGCTCAACTCTAGCTTTGATCTCTTCCAATGGTGAAACCTTGCCGGCTTTAACGCGCTTCTTTACAGTTTGATATATTTCTTCAGCAAGTTTTTTAATTTCCTTTGTGACAGCCAGCTTTTCTTGATCTGCAAGTACATCCGCATAAGCTATTGCTATTTGAGATAAGAGATCGATACGTTTAACTTCGTAATCCCATCGTGCAAGATCACGATCTGTAGATGCAAGTTGAAGACGTTTCATTCGTTTATCACCTAATTCAACTAGCTGGCTTAAACTGATGGTAGTTTCTGCTGAGCTTAAACCACTAAGCTCCCCAGAGCCGGCAAAGTTTTCCAGCTCTATTCCTGCTTCAGGATTCGGAGATAACCCGGCTTTAATCTGATCAATCTCTCTGGCTCTGATTGTCCAGGCATAGGTCGCTAATTCAGGATTGTTTTTAAGTGTCAGGACAACTGCTTGTCTGAGTGAAAGGTCGCCTGTTGGTTGGATCAACGGTTGATCAAATTCTTCAGGTGCAATTTCTGGTGGCAATAATAATTCATTATTAACGGCTGTAACTGCTGTATGCATGAGACATGCAACAGCAAATATTAGTGTTTTTTTAAACATATTTTTTTCTCTATCAACCAAATATATTCTTTCTTGTAAGCCTAAGTACAGAAAGGTTCGTCATAGTTTGAAAGCTACCTGTGGCAGCGAGAGATTACGTGATAGGAGGGTGGTAAGGTGGTGGGTATTTATAGGAACTGTATATTTTCATCCGAAAACTAAAAGTTCCTTTGATCTGTTTGCTCGTAATTGAAGGATTTTTTTGTAGTAGACCAACAGAATGTGAGGATAAATGACAGCAGTGATCGCAAGCATTTGAGTCACTTTCATATTCAGTATCTATAGCATCTTTTTCAAATGAGTGATTATTTTGAGTTTCAGCTATTTCGTGCGCATAGGCGTGGATAGGCAGGACAATTCCTGAGATGACCATTATTGCCAGTAATATTTTTGCCAATCGAATTCGCATTCCCAGAATATGAACTAGTTACTTATAATTTTCAAATCCACTAAGCATATTGGCCTTAAGTTTCCAACTAATAGATCAGGATAGTCTATATTGTAATGGTCAAGAACTGCAGAAATAAAAAAAGTGGCTTAAATTCCTTCAAGATTACTTGACCATTACAAGCTGAAGAATGCGGGTAGGGGGAATGATACTTTCCGACAAGAGATGTTATTTGGTTAGAGTTTGTTCAAGTATGATTTTGCCCTGCTAAATAGAATATTGATTCTTGTATTTCATCAAAATGAAATAATTATTATCTACATTGTTACCCTGGTTACTTTATTCGGAAAATTAGCATGGGGATCAAATGTGCTATCGTTTAATCAGAGGAAAACCGACAAACACGAGTTGATAGTCGATGTCCAGTGAATAAAGTAGGTGCTTGAAACGAAAGTGATGGCGGGGAACGATGTCCTGACAGCAACTCAATAATTGTCCAAACAAGGCTTCATACCGTGAATCTAAGGTTTATCTTCGTTGATACGGTATGCATTTTGCTTTAAGCCTTTTCTATGAAAAACTTCCTAATAGTTCCCTTTTTGTTGTTTCTTTTTTCTTGGGCCGGGCTTGTTTTGTCAGAAACGGAGAATGTCATAGCTGAGGAGCAGGATCTGTTCAGCTATGATGAAGAGGAATCATCAATCAGGGAAGATCCTAAAGATGTGAGTGAAACAGTTTTGGATGAAGCGGCGACTGCTCATCTTGAATTGTTCGCTGAAGATCGTTACCCATCAGCAAATACCTGTAAGGTCTGTCATCAGGATCACTATCGCGAATGGTCTGTGTCCCAGCATGCCTATGCCCAACTTAGCCCGGTTTATATGGCGATGCAAAATACCATCAATGCCAAGACCAGTGGTACTAATGGTGATTTTTGTATTCGCTGTCATACCCAGGTGGGTATGAATCTTGGGGAATCGACTTATATCTCTAATCTTGAACGTCATCCGACTTCACGTGAGGGTATCACCTGTGTTGTCTGTCATCGGATTAAAAATGAATACGGCAAGGTATCAGGCCGAATTGCACTGGTGGAAGGTGATTTATTGACACCGGTTCACGGCCCGATGGGTAACAAGGAGCTAAAACGCGTACTAGATAATAAGAACGAATATCGGGTGGTTACCAAGGCCGATGAGAAAGGCCGTAAAATTCATACTGATGTTGGCCATTTTCCACAGCTTTCAACCTCCGGATTTTGTGCTACCTGCCATGATGTGAATTTATTTAATGGTTTTCGATTGGAAGAGGCATTCTCTGAGTATAAAAATTCACCGGCGGCCAAACGAGGTGTCAGTTGTCAGGATTGTCATATGGGCACTGAGCAAGGAGCAGAATCTGAATATGCACATGGCCCGGCAGCACGGGTTGGTGGTGTTCCAACCAAGTCACGTAAGTTGACAAATCATTACTTTGCTGGCCCTGATGCTTCGATCATTCATCCTGGAATATTTCCTCATAATTCTGACGCCGTTGCCATGGCGACGATGGAGGAGTGGTTACAGTTTGATTATGAATCTGGTTGGGGAACAGACGAGTTTGAAGAACAGATCACCGATGATCAAACTTTTCCTGAACGATGGAAATCAATAGATGATCGTTACGATGCACGGGCAATCATCAATAAACAGTTTGAATTACTCGACTGGGCAGATCAGCAACGTATACAGGTGATGCAAAACGGTTATAAGCTGGATGAGATTGAAATCCAGCAGGCGAATAAAAAAGGCTTGGCATTTCGCATTAAGGTCAGTAATGGCACTGATGGCCATAATGTACCGACAGGTTTTGATGCAGAGCGTCTGGTCTGGCTTGAAATTACGGTGACAGATCCTGAAGGTAATACAGTTTTTCGTTCGGGAGATCTTGATCCTAATGGAGATCTGCGTGATAGCCATTCGCTTTATGTACATAATGATCAGTTGCCGCTGGATAAACAATTATTTACGCTGCAATCGCGTTTTGTAACACGCAATATCCGTGGTGGTGAAAGAGAGCAGGTATTGACGATTAATTCCTCCCCGGATCCATTACCTTTTATTCGACCCTTTACTCGTTCGATTATGTTAACTGGACAACCTGCCGGAGTGCGAAAACACCGACAAACGATCCCGCCACTCAGTGGCCGGTGGGCTAATTATAAAATTCCTGCCAAGGCTATTACTAGCAGCGGTGAATATCATCTTCAGGTTCGTTTAAAAGCCGCTGCCGTACCAGTCAATCTGATCGATGCGATTAAACAAGTAGGCTTTGATTATGGCATGTCAGCCCGACAGGTTGCGGCAGGTATCGTTGATCAACATATGATGATCTGGGAAAAAGAAATGACATTTAAGATGGAACAATAATTGAATATGCACTCCATTAATATGTTGTTAATAGAAGAAATAGTAATGTAAGACAAATAGTTAAAATGACGTTATTTGTTATGACTTTTATATATCAATCATGTCACTTTTAAAGACAGGCATTGCATTATCAGATGATGAAGAATGATAGAAAGGACTACATAAAAATGGATATTGGCGTATCGCAGTTATTGCTAATTTCTACGAGGCATCAAAAAGTTCGGCAACGGAATTTATTGACGATTGGCCTTGTTATCATTATGCAATTGTTGATTATGCAAACCGTATTTGCGGCACAAATGCTAAATGATATAGGGTTTGTTTCTTTACCGAGTGAGCGCGTGCAGATCCATATGGATTTCTCAGAAGTATTGAAGGAAGAGCTTCTCAGTTTTACGATTGATAGCCCATCAAGAATAGTGCTTGATTTTCTGGATACTACGGTGGTGCTCAAAGACAAAACTCAATTAATCGAGATGGGTTCAGCACATAGTGTAACTGCGATTGAGGCAAATGGCCTGACACGTGTTGTGCTAAATCTTGTGAAGATGGTGCCTTATGAACTTAAAGTGGCGGGAAATATTGTCATTCTAACGTTGGGCAATTCTAAAGTATCGAAAATACTGAACCAAGCTGTTGATCAAGTGGCACCTTCAAACACGATGAGGCAAGAAAACAGTGATGTAGCTGAACAAATAGAAATAGCATCAGCATCAACTTCAGGACTACATCTTAGTGATATCGAGTCAGAAGCCCATGGTTTACGTTTGCCTGATCAGCCTGTACCTTATCTGGCGGATGAAGAATTGCCAGCGAGAGCAGCTCCACTGTTAGAATTAGGTGGTGATTTTCTGGGCACAGGAAAGCTCAAGCCTGGTTTTGGCTTACCGACAGGAGCAGTGTGGCAGCCTCGCTTATGGGTGTATGGAACTCAGCGAACAGCGTTACAGCATTACAGGGCAGGTAGCGGGCCTGCTGTCTCTGAATGGATGAATCGTCTGGATTTGTTTGGTAATTTACAACTTACGGGGACAGAACGTATCCTTATCGGCTTTACACCCTTTCACGAAGATGATCAGTTTACCGGACAGGTTTTTGAACCGGGCTCGGAACGTGGCTTTAAAAATAACCTGAATCTAGATATTCAGACGCTTTTTTTTGAGGGCGATTTAGCGGAGCTCTTTCCGAGGTGGGATTATAGAGATTCGACATCGAATGATCTGGGGTTTTCTATCGGACGACAGGAGATCGTTTTTCAGGATGGAATATTGATCGCTGATACTCTGGACGGTGTAGGTATCTCTCGAAATAATGTGCGTTTTACAGGTGTTCCCTGGCTGGTTAATCTGCGAACTACCTTTTTCTTTGGCTGGGACGAGATCCACCGTAATGACAATCAGGAAGATCGTAATGCCAGTTTGTATGGTCTGTTCACGCAACTAGATACTTCGTTCAGTACCATTGATTTCGATATTGTTTATGTCGATTCGAATGATCTCGGCGGGGGAGATCTAATTTCTGCTGCAGTAGATTCGATTCAGCGTATTGGAAAAGTCAGTACGACGTTTCGTATTGCCGGTTCAAAGGCGCTGGATCAACGGACTGCTCAAGCTGACGACGGTGTATTACTGTTTACTGAAATCGCTTGGGTTCCTCCCTATACCCATAACCATGCTTACATTGATGCTTTTGTCAGCATTGATAACTTTACTTCAGCAGCGCGAGCACCACTTTCAGGCGGCCCATTAGGGCGTACTGGTCTATTATTTGCGGCATCAGGAATAGGTAGTGTGCCTCCCGCCATTGCTAATGGCACAGGGGATTCTTTTGGGATTATTGCGGGCTATCAACTATTTTTTGACAACGATAGGCGGCAGTTATTACTTGAAGTGGGTGGTCGTACTGGGGATGATCAAAAGCAGGTTGATACTGTCGGTGTTGGAGTTCGCTTACAACAGGCACTGGGCAGACGCTTTATTGTTGAACTTAGTAGTTATGCTGCCAAACCGGAGCATATGGATATGCAATATGGAACAAGGGGAGAATTGTTGATCAAGTTCTAACGACTATGGAAAGAGATATACTATTTCAAGGATTAGCCTATATTGTCATATTTGCAGCTTTTGTGCAGTTGTTGGCCTTTTTATATTCACTCTGGTGTAGCGTTGTACAGGCACGCGTGCAAAATGAGATTTCTATTCAGATGTTACGTCAACAGTTGGGGCAAGAGACATTGACTGCGGCACTTGAGCGTAGTCGATCAGAATCGGGTTGGACTGGTTTACGTAAATTCAGAATTGATGAGAAAGTTGATGAAGGTGCAGATATTTACTCATTCTATCTCAGCGCGCATGATGGCCAGATCATACCTTCTTTTCTACCAGGCCAACACCTGACTTTTCGTTTGCGGATACCGGGTAAGGATAAACTGGTGACCTGTTGCTACTCACTGTCAGATAGCCCACAGACTGACAGATATCGCATCTCGGTTAAAAGACTCGCACCGCCTGATGAGCAACCAGATCTCCCTGCAGGTTTGGTTTCGGATTATTTCCATCACCAGCTTGGAAAGGGTGATATTGTGGATGTCATAAGTCCTTCTGGGAAATTTTATTTGGATATGACCCGACATACACCGGTAGTATTGATTGGAGCCGGGATAGGTGTCACACCCGTACTTAGTATGCTCAATAGTATTTGTCAGGCAAATATCCAACGGGAAACATGGTTCTTCTATGGTGTTCGCAATAGCAATGAACAGATTATGCGACCTCATCTGGAAATGTTGGCCAATAATAATGAAAATGTACATATGCAGTTTTGCTATAGTCAGCCGCTACATAAAGATGAACCAGGGATGGACTTTCATCATCCTGAACGAGTGAGTATAGAACTGTTGCAAAAAATATTACCCTCCAATAATTATGATTTTTACATTTGTGGACCGTTGGTAATGATGCAGTCCTTGGAAATAGGTTTGAAAGCTTGGGGTGTGCCCGATAATAAGATTCATATGGAGCGGTTTGGTCCTAGTAGTGGAAGTGCACAAATAGCAGCTAACCAAAAGGTTCTGTCATATAGCGGATCTCAATCATCAGAAGAGTATACGGTCAATTTTGCCCGATCAGGTAAATCAGTGAAATGGATGGGAACGACGGAAAATCTACTGGAGCTTGCAGAAGAACATGACATTATCATTGATAGTTGCTGTCGGTCTGGTAATTGCGGTACTTGTATGACGGAAATTAAGTCTGGTGAAATCGATTACCGTGGAATCTCTGAGATGGTGGTCGCTCCTGGATACTGTCTCCCTTGTATTGCCCGACCTTCATCGGATGTTATACTGGACGCCTGAGTTACAGATTATTCCCAAAGGCTACTAGAAATATTTAAATGGAGGTTAATAATGAGCCATCTTAATTCAAAAAATATGTTACTTAGATTATGTGTGGGAGTTACATATCTGCTGTTTTCACGGTGTGTCTCGGCAACTCAGGATCTGCATTTGAATCCAGAAAAGGTTAAAGGCCCCGATGCTTGTGGCGAATGCCATGAAGATGAAATGGCTATCTGGAAAAAAACTAAACACTCCACAACCTTTACCAAGTTACCACGCAAGGAAAAGGCTAAGGAAATTGCAGATAGAATGGGTATTAAACGGATCAAGGCTGATAGTGATTGTCTGAATTGTCATTTCACCAGTGACCTTGTGGGGGAAAAAGTTAAACCTATTGCCGGCATTACTTGTGAATCATGTCATTCTGCCGGGCAAGACTGGATTGATGGACATAGTGACTTTGGTGGTAAAGATGTGAAAGCTGAAGATGAAACGTCAGAACACAAAAAACAACGCTATGCAGAGGCAGAAAAGGCCGGAATGATCCGACCGAAAAATCTCTACGATCTAGCTCGAAACTGTTTTTCCTGCCATACGGTACCTAACGAAAAACTGGTAAATATTGGCGAGCATAAAGCGGGAAGTAAGTTTGAATTGGTGCGTTGGAGTCAGGGTGATCTCAGGCATAATGTTTGGTATTCAAAGGAGAACAAAGAGGCTTCCCTGGAGCGACGTCGAATGATGTTTCTGATCGGACAAGTGTTGGATCTTGAATATGGTCTGCGTGGACTTGCCAAGGCCACAAAAAAGGCTGCTTATGCCACCGCAATGGCCAAGCGAACACAATCTGCTCAACGCAGAGTTGAAAAGCTGGCAACTGTAGTTGAGTCAAAAGAGTTAAATACAATTGTTGAAACTGTAAAAAATACTGATCTCAAGTTGAATAATAGTAGTTCACTTTTAGCAGCAGCTGACAAAATTTCCAGCTTGGCACAACAGCTGGTTAGCAAATATGATGGTAGCCAGTTTGTAGGTTTTGATGCATATTTACCCAAACCTGAAAAATATAAAAAGAATTGAGTTATCAAGGCTATGCTGACGGGCATGAATAAACTATAAAAGGTTCTCATCAGTATCAGTCACTATGAACAGAGATATTACATCAATTAAACGCCCAAAAAGATGGGATACCCCTTTCTGTGAAGATATGGATGATGCCAAGATTCAGCAGGTGTTATTGCATGAACCCTTTGCCAGTATGGATCGAACACGTTTCCCCCAAAATCTGTCGCTAGAAGGGATCTTGAAGAATGATTGCCGGGTGCGTACCTATCGTGATGCAGAAGTTGTCATACGTGCAGGTGATTATGGCCACTCTGCTTTTTTTATCTTAAGTGGTCATGCCAGGGTAATCCTTCCAACAAATTTACCTGATGAATTATTGGGTAGAAGCACTATAAAGAAAAAAAATATTTTTAGATCTATCGCCCAATTGTGGACCAATGATCACTATCCTGAGGTACGAAATGTTGGTCAATATAAATCGGGTAACACGGAAAATAAAATAGATAATAATGATGAAGTACGTATTTTTTTACAGGATATTCCTGGTGTTATAAACAGGAACCATTCTACGGTCTTAGAAACTGGAGATATATTTGGAGAGGTTGCAGCACTATCACGTAGCTCGCGTGAAGCCACGGTTATTACTGAAGGTAAAACAGTTTTGTTGGAAATGCGTTGGGCAGCGTTACGAGATATTAGAAAGTGGATCAATGAATTCCGCTTACATGTTGATCGCCTTTACCGTGAACAAAGCCTGGTTTCTCATTTGCAGTCAACGGAGTTATTTACCCACTTAAGTCTTGATATTATTGAACATATTGCCGAGCAAACTTTATTTGAATCTCACGGTGATTTTGAGTGGTATAAAGAATATAAAAAACAGTTAAGTTCGAGCGAGCCCTCCAGCCGGATCGATAATGCGCCAGTAATCGTTGCTGAAGGTGATTACCCAGACGGATTATTATTGATCAGATCTGGTTTCGCCCAGGTTGTAAAGAAAATCAACCATGGTTTTATGACGATGGAATATTTGGGCAGAGGGGCTAGCTTCGGCTTGGGTGAGATCATTGAGCATTCTCAGGGAAATTCAAAGATCACCTCCAAAACTGGTTTACGAGCGTTGGGATATACGGATGTTTTACGTGTACCTACCTTCCTGATCGAAAAATATGTGCTTCCCAACCTTTCACAGAGCAAACGTGTCAAGTTGATCAACACGTACAAAACGATTGCACTAGAAAGTGATGAGAATAGTATCCCTGAAGCACCAGTCGATACAGGTTTGCTGGAATTTTTTGTCGAGCACCACTACATTAATGGTGAGGCTACGATGTTGATCGACCTTGATAAATGTACACGTTGTGACGAATGTGTGGTGGCATGTGCCACGGCACATAACAACAATCCCCGCTTTAATCGACACGGTGAAACCTATGACCATTATATGGTGGCCAATGCCTGTATGCAGTGTTCTGATCCTGTATGCATGATCGGCTGTCCGACAGGTGCCATTCACCGATCAACGACAACAGGTACAGTCACTATCAACGACAGCAGCTGTATAGGTTGTTCAGTCTGTGCTAATGCGTGCCCTTATAATAATATTCGTATGGTACCTATCAGGGATCAACAGGGAGAACGTATTTTGGACAAGGATACCAATGTCCCTATCACTAAGGCCACCAAATGTGATCTATGTATAGCTCAGCCTGGCGGGCCTGCTTGTCAGCGTGCATGCCCACATGATGCTCTGACCAGGGTGGATATGCATGACTTACCAAAGCTGGCAGAATGGTTAAACCGTTGATGAGATTACCGAAGTTTGTTATTAAACTTTTGTTCGTGATTATTCTTGCTATTATCATATGGTTTTTAATTAGTGCTAGGCAGATTAACCTTGAGGCTCAGCAGTATTTCTCTGGCTGGCTTCTGGTAAGCAGTATCTTGTTGTTAATGCTCTATGGCATTCGTAAAAGATTCTCTATGTTGCCGTTGAAATCCAATGCATGGTGGTTGCAGCTACATATTTATCTGGGCATGTTGACAACTTTGGTGTTTTTTTGTCATGTCGAGTGGTCTTTGCCCAATGGCTGGTTGGAAACAACACTGTATATTCTTTTCATCAGTATTCTTCTGAGTGGTTTAATTGGGCTGTATCTGAGTAAAACCATACCGCGGAAGCTCACACAACGTGGTGGGGAAGTGATCTATGAACGTATCCCCAGTTTTATCAGGGAATTGCGCGAGGAAGCACAACAGCTTGTCGTGGAAACCACCAGAAAGACAGGTTCTTCAACCCTGGCTGATTTTTATCTTAATCATCTTGCTGGTTTTTTTGCTAAACAGAGAAATTTTTCCAGGCATTTAATCCGATCACATAGCCAGATGGTCAAGTTACTGGAAAAGCTGGAGGATCTGGAAAGGTATTTGGATCCAGAGGAGCGAAGATATGCAAGACAATTTGCTGTATTAGTAAAGAAAAAAGATTATCTTGATTATCACTACGCATTGCAGTTTTTACTCAAGGGTTGGTTGTTGATCCATGTGCCTCTGATCTCCGGAGTGTTCGTTTTTCTGTGTATGCATGTGGTTTTGGTTTACGCATTTCATAGCGCAGTACAGTGAATTATATCCCGCTACAAAAATTTGACTACCTTAGTAGTCCCTATGCGCGGCCTAATGATAAATGGACTTGTGGTCGAGCCCGTGAAGGTAAACCCTGCCCCCTGGGACCCAATAAGAAAGGTCACTGCCAGGCTACTTATGAATGTCACCCACATAAGAAAGATGAACGTTGGCTCTGTAGCCGTTCTTCACTACATGGAGGGCGGTGTGAAAATGGGCCATTACCTGACGGTGTTTGTTGCCGCAAAATTGAGCGTTGTTGTCCTACCCGTAGCTGGCGGGCCAGGCGTAGCTATATCAGTCGATGGTTTTTTGTATTATGTCTGGGCATCTTGGTGCTACTGTTGTTCGGATCAGATAGGGCCGCATTTATAAGTCCGGGTAAATTAACCGCCAGCCATGCTGGTATTGAAGACTGCAAGAATTGCCATAGTGCCTTTGAAAAGGGGGTGACACATTGGCTGCAGTCAGCACTTAAACTGGATGCCGGTACAGATGACAGTCAGCGTTGTCTATCATGTCACGTTATCAAGAAAAATGCACAAAGTCCTCATAATCTGGATAAAGATTCTTTAGAAGGATTAACCCGCGAGGCTACGGTAGCCAGTGAAAAGCTGTTCATGCCCTATCTGTCTATTGCAACAGGGTTACTACCTGCAAAAGAGCAGCATGGGACATTAACCTGTGCCCTCTGTCATCGGCAACACCAAATGGGTGAAACAAACTTTTCAGGTATTAAGGAGCAACGTTGTCAGGTTTGTCATACAGCACAATTTGAGAGCTTTGCAACGGGCCATCCTGAATTTAATCGCTTTGCCTACTCGCAGCGTACCCCGATTAATTTTGATCATACCAGCCATTTATATAAACACTTTGAGGATGAAAAGTATAAGGATCAGGCTCAAAAAGAGTGTCTTGAATGTCACCAACCGGATGCCGAGGGCCACAGCATGCTAGTAGATTCATTTGATGCGGTTTGTAGTGGGTGTCATCGTTCACAGATCATGGGACAGGAACGATCAGGCTCGAAAGGTGTGGTCGTGATGAATGTGCCAGGTCTGGATCTGGAAGTTTTGCGTGCAAATGATTTATTGATTGGGAGTTGGCCAGTGTCTTCAGACGAAGAACTCACTCCCTTGATGGCCTTATTGTTATCAGCTGATCCTGCCTTCGTTAAGGCACAAAAGCAGCTTGTTGATATCGATCTAATGGATCTATCTTTGGCAACGGAAGAACAGTTGAAAGCAGTGGTTGATATAGGTTGGTGTATTAAACAATTTCTATTGGCGTTGACAGAACTAGGGACGACTGAGATTAAAAGAAGATTGGAAATTCTCAGTGAAGAGAAGTTATCTCGAATTCAGATGAAATCTCTGTTGGCATTGCCAGAGGATGTTTTACGCAGTGCACAGCAGCAATGGTTTCCGCAGTTAATGGAAGAGATGCATCTTTTCGAGGTTGGAGATACTAAGGCTTTACTGCAACTTGGAAAGGTAGTTGATAAAAGTCCGATACCAGTAGTCCACGATACAGAGAAGCAATCGAAATTAACGTTGGAGTCAGATGAACTTATTTTAGAAGAAGAGTTGCCCCTTGGTGAGAATGATGCTGCCCTTTTTACTGAACAAGATGAAGATGATCCCTTTGCTGAAGAAAAATCGACTGAACAAACGAGTATTGCTCCTGTACGACTTGAAGCTGAACAATGGGCAGCTTTTGGTGGTTGGTTCCGTGGTGATTTTTCTTTATCTTATGCGCCACAGGGACATGCCGATCCCTTTCTAAAACATTGGATAGACTACTTGGCAAGTCAAAAAAACCACTTTGAGAAACGTGGTTTTCAAGCTCTTATGAAAGGCACCCCGCCTGGAGCATGTAATAAGTGCCATAGTATTAGTCGCCTAGAAGCTGGTGGAGTTACAGTAAACTGGGCATCAGAAGACAAAAAGAGGCTGATGGTTCCCGGTTTTACCAAATTTTCACATACTTCTCATTTTTATACGGCCGATGGTAAGGGGTGTGAAAATTGTCATATGATTGATAAGAAAGCGGACTATGCTGCGAGTTATGAACAAGATGATCCACATAGTTTTAAAAGCAATTTTAAACCTATACAACGCCAGGAATGTACGGCCTGTCATCAACAAGGATTAGCAGGGGACACTTGTTTACAGTGCCACAATTATCACGTAACAGATATTCTCTATGAGCTCATGCCAGAGAAGCATTAATCCTGTAAACTCAACCTGTAGTGGCGAGGAAATGCATAATGTTCTCACGCACTGAATGAGCGAATTAAAAATGGGTAGCTTAGGTCATTGAATCAGGTAAAAGAGTCAGCTGAGGATCTTAGATGTACGACTTTGTTTCAGATCATGATCTATAACTTGATTATGAATTTAGCTTCAATATGGAAATAGCCTTATTTGAAATAAGGCTATTCATTAAACCCTATTGGTTAATGGCTTTACAGATAACAAACTTAGAGTTTGATGCCTCAATGGATGAATTACCAAACAGTTTTTTCAACTTTTGGTTATAATTCAAGTGACGATTTCCGATTATCCAAAGTTCGCCACTTTGGCGCAAAATATTTTTAGCTTGCTTAAACATGCGTAGTGCAACTTGATCCGAATTTGCATGTTGCTGATGAAATGGCGGGTTACAGAGAATCAGATCTGCTGAGTTTTGATCAAAGTCACTAAGAGCATCGCCAACACAGTAAATAGCACTTTTATGATCAGGAAATGCGGATTCAAAAGTTTCCTTTGCCGAAGCAACGGCCATAAATGATTCATCAACGAAATGAATATTCGCATTCGGGTGAGTTTCTGCCAACTTGAGCCCAATAACTCCATTGCCACAGCCAAGATCAATTATGTTTTTTACTTTGGGCTTTTTAGGTAAATGTTCGATCAAAAATCGCGTGCCTATATCCAGACTACGATGTGAGAATACATTGGCATGATTACAGATCCGGTAATTTGTATTTTCTAATGTGTAATAAACTGGATAAGGGCAGGGTGGTACTACCCTTTCAGGATCTGCTGTTACGAATATAAGTCGAGCTTTTTTCTTGGCTAACGATGTTGTGGTCGGTCCGATATATTTTTCTAGCAGATTCCAAACATTTTTGGGTAAGTTTTTAACCATACCTGCCGCGATAATTTTCGTGTTTTGTGAAAGGTTAGTCTGAAGTCTGGACAGTTGCTCCTCTAAAAGAGCCAGTGTTTTAGGAATTTTGATTAATACCAGATCAAATATTTCATCCGTTGTTTCAAGACTATTAAGAAATGATAACTTAGCTTCAGGTAAATCATTATTGACTAAGTTATTTCGAGCAGCTTGTTGTGAAATAAAAGAATCTGACGAATTGTATAAATTACAGTTATTGAATGCGAGTGTTAAAGCACCAAAACTATCGTTAAAAATCATTAATTTAAAATTGTTTTTTAATTTTATTTCTTTAGATAGGTACTCAAGTACATACTCATCAGCCGCATCCCAGGCACGTAATCGCTCTCTGGGATGTTCTGGAAAGCGTAAGAGAAGAAAATCTCCTTGAGGAACAATTAATCTATTATTCTGTAGCCGAGCGTTCATTTTGAGACATTCTTAGTTTCATATTGAGAAATGGAATAAAAGCTGATTAATTATCATTTTGAGACATACCATTCCCGGTATGTCTCATCTCCATTTTGGCGCTAATTAGTCACGGTTTAATCGCCGATTAATAACCGTTTAATTTCTCGGGTTAATATTTTATGCAGTACATTACTGAAATATTTTTGGGATTAAATCCGTTTTCAGACAAATCCAAAACCTGCTCTTCAGTGTTGTCGTTAAATACGGTGTCATTAAAGCGCACCGCATCAATTACAGGTATCGTGCCCAATTGAGTTTCGAAGGTTTGGGTGCTTATGGATATATCTGCACCTTTAACATCTTGAAACTCACCCATAACTCGTCCAGGATCGACGCCTTCTCCATTATCCCAAGCGCGGAGAAATTGGCCTCGAAAATTGGGAGCTCTAAAAGTTGTTGCTCCATCACCTGTGCTGAAAGCTCCGAACATACCGTTATTAAGGTAATCGTCATCACTAACTAATTTAAAGTTATTCTCAGGTCTATTGATCCAGTCCCAGAGTCTTTCATTTGTAACGCGTGATAATTCGTCGTCACAGCACTCCAAACTTCCTGCAGGTGGTGTTTCGCCTACGTGCAGGTATGGCACACCGAGTCCTGATAATTGTAATATGGCTTGAAACAATTGACTGAAATCTCCTTTCGTTTGGTCTGGCTCAAGCCCTGCCCCGGTGACGACATTATAGAGTTCCTGCTGGACCATATTAAACCAGTCTTGGCCCGGAACGGTGGCTGGTTGCGAGCCATCTGTCGAGCCTTTTACAAAGTGCCCCGGCGCACCTTCTGGTTGTATTGCAGGTAATGATGATACGGCTGTTGGGGTGTCTACTAAATGCATTTCATTTCTCCTAAACGTAACTGAATAATACGGTGGTATGAGCAGGTTTGAGTCGCGTCATCAGGCACTCTAAAAGCTCATTTCCCCATGTCCTTAATGGTTCATCACAGCCAGAATTGACGGTGAATTCGGTTATGGTTTCGAGCGGTGCGACGACTATCCAGGTGAAAACGATATCTTCTTCCCAAAGAGCGTCGTCTACGCTGCTATCGACAGTAAAAGGACGTAGTTCTTGGATGCTTATATCGAAGTTGGCTCGCTTGGCCACCCCGATGTAATATTGTCGAGATTGACCGCCGATTCTGGTGACTTTTTCATGCAGTGCTTTTTGTCTGCCTGCTATGGTTGTGGGTGGCGACAAACAGGGTTCTGGCAGCGCAAAAGCACGCTCCCATTCGTTGAGTAATTGGACGGTAGTACGTGGGTCAGTTTCTTCGATTAATTCAAAGGCTCTTTGCTCGATTGCGGCGAATTCTACCGCCAGCGATTCGAGTGTTTCATCCAATACTGATCCCGGCTCGGATAACCACGCTGCACCTGTTGTTAGCAGTGCTTTTAGCTGTTGTGTGTAATGTCGGATTCTACTCATTATGCAAATGTCACTGTGCCAAGTTCAGGCATCTCGTTTGTTGCGTGGGTGACATTATTGGATGGCATTGTGATTTGGTGATCGTTCTCGCCAGAGGCTATCGAAACAGCCTCGCGAATATGTGATATTAAAACGGTCTGACCTGGTTCAGATTCACGAGCGAACATCGCCAACAATTCCGCCTGAACCGCTGCCTGTGTTGTTGCGTTATTAGGTGATAATCCCGTAATTTCAATATCGACATTAACGGCTACAGGTGCGACAACAGTGACGACAGCAGTAACCGGTCTAAGACCTTGTATATACGCGTCGACTTCGGCAACTTTTGCCGGATTTGGAATAAAGCCTGCAGGATCATTATCAGTCACAAATCTCACAACAACCGTGCCATCACCCGCCTCCATTGGGTAGACCCATGCGCGCGTTACACCAGCCACTTGTAACGCCCATTGAATATAGTCAAAGCTGGCCCCACCGTGTGGTGGTTGTTGAATTCTGGCCAGTAATCTTTTACGCAGATCATCATCTGATTCGGCAGATGATCCACCAGTGATTGCAGCACTATCAACGGTGGCTGTTGAGCTGATTCCGGCGATGGGTGAGACCAGCGTTAATTGCGTCGCAGCATCGATGTTTCCGATATCACCACCCTCAACGGCGATGATGACCATATCGAGGCTGGTAGCCGTAAAAGTTGCTTCCTCAACGGTTGTAAATTCGACGTTATCCTGACGTTGCAATTTCGTATTTTTCGGGATAACTAATCCGGCAGAACCGGTGAATGTAACAACGCCTGTCGCCTGTGCTGCAGGCTTTGGTTTTATGCCCCATATGTCGGCCTGACGTTGCAGAAATTCCGCCTCTGATGTGTCTGGAAAAAACTGTCTCGCCAGCCAATTTAAAAAGCCGTACAGGCCATTAGTTGCCGCCGCGTGGATGCGTGATAACACGTTAAGATTTGAGCGGCGTAATTTAGCATCGACACCGGGTAGTCGAGTTTCAAATTCGCTGGTGGCACGCGCTATTAATTCGGTTATTGTGGGTACGTTATAGGCCATTTATAATGACTCCCAGAAGGTCTGAAAATTGTATTTTGCAACAGGTGAATTTGGTCGATAAATTGCCACGTTTATGCCGAGCACTCCGGGCATAGATAAACGGTTTTTTGTGGGCGTCAAACTACCGGATATTTTGTCTATCCAGCCGGTCTCGACGACGACCTTTTCGGCGACTTGATCTTCTATCATCCATTGCAGTGATTCTTGCGCATATTCACGCGCTCGCTGGACGACTTTTAAGGTGTCTTTTTCGCGACTTAATAACCATAATCGTGAGCCGATCAAATCGCCTTCTACGTCAGCATATGCATCGCCCCACCAGCCACGGCGATTGGTTGTGCCATCAGGGATAATATCGTCAGGTTCTGCCAGTCGATAAGTGAATAATGAAATGATTATTGCAGTCTGCAATCCGTCATCTTTACCCAGTCCAGGATTAGATAACGACCAACCGAATGACGGCACTTGTCCGGCTTCTTCTGGCTGGATCATGGTGGTTTGGATATCGCTCATGAACACCTCACCTTGTTTGACCCTTCAACTATTTCATAAAGGCCTTGAGACGAGCCATTTGTTACGTGAACTTTGTCACCAATTCGAGCGACTTTTTTGCCACCTTCACCACCCAGATGAACATCATCTGACAGCACGACAACCTTCGGCGCTTCTACTTCGATTCGGTCACGATACAATGTGATTTTCTGACCTTGATCGTCGTATAGACAAACCTCTCCTTGCTCTAATTCTTTAACCCGATATTTACGGTCGCCAACACCAATACAAACTGGATGAGAGCGGTCGCCTTTTGGGAATACGATCATTCCTTCGCCGCCGGGATGTGGGTGCGTTGTTAAGCCATAAGTTTGCCAGTGTTCAACGTTGTCCAGCACTTCGCCTGATAGCATTTTCACTTGTAGTTTTTGCATCAGTGCGTCGTCATCAATTAGCGTTAAAACGCTGCGGCCGATCATTAATTTAACCCGTCGTGCGGTGTTGGACAAGGAACGCCTGTCAATTTGAAATCTTATTTACGAGGGGTAAATAAAAATGACAGCAGAGAATCAGAATCAATATCAACGGGAACGGGAAGCACTGAAGTCGCGGATCAAAACGATCTTGCTTGAAGATCACAAAGGCTATAACAGCCCGATCACGCAGGTGGATTTATTTGTTAAAGCAACAAGACAACAAGTGCGGCCCGGCAGGAAATGGGATGAGACACGCATTGTCCGATCCATCATCCGGCAACTAAGACAAGAAGGATTGCCGATTGGGACTCGTAACGGCACCGCAGCGGGTTACTTCATCGCCGAAACGGATGAGGAAATGGAGGCCACTATTAACAAGTTCCACAAAGCCGGACTGGGTGGCTTTCGGATGGAGGCTGCACTAAAAAACATATCTTTCACTGAACTTTTTAAACAGTACCAGCTGGAGCTGGAGGGGCAACAAAATGACAAACAAGCGGCTTAAAGCCAAAGCATTACCAATACCGAAAAACCGAGATGAAGCAGATCAGTTTTTACATGATATCGGTGATTTACAGCGACAAGTGACGCGAATAAAAACTGCGATGGATGACCAGATTATTGAAATTAAACGTGGTTTTGAAGATGAGGCTCTGCCTATCAATCAAGAGATTGATGAGAAATTTGCAGCACTGCATTCGTGGGCGGAAAACAACCGGGAAACCTTACTTAAAGGAAAGGGGAAATCTTTACATCTTGGGTCTGGCGCGCTCGGCTGGCGCAAGAATCCACCGAAGGTTTCTTTATCAAAAGTCGCGGAAGTGATTAAAGCCATCAAGCAACTTGGCCACACACATTTTTTACGTACAAAAGAAGAAGTCAACAAAGATGCAATGCTGGTTGATGTTGAATCACAGGCTCTGGCAGACAGCATCAAAGGCGTGAAAATTGTTCAATCAGAAGACTTCTTTGCCAAGCCTTTTGAGACGCAGATGGAAAGGGTTGAAACGGTTAAGAAGGCAGCGTGATGAGTGAGGCTGAAGATGTTGTACCGAACATGTATTTCAGTTTGGAAGATCTGGAATTTTGGGTGAAGTCAGAACACGCGACGCTGGGCTGGTTGAAAAAAACATTGCTCGTTGAAGACCGTGAAAAAGCCATTGAAATACTAGAAGCCGAGATAGTTCGGCGGGATAACGAAACATGTTCGCAAGTATAGAAAATATATTAGTCAGTATCGCCATCACTGTGATCAGCTTTGGACTTGGTGCGTTGTATCAAGAATGGCAGCAGGAAAAAGAACGGAAGATGCAATCTGCTTGGAATGCTGAAAATAAAAAGCTTTTAGATCTGGCGACGAAAGAAGCCGCCGCCATCAACGATCTTCTTTCTGACCCTGAGTATCACGATACTGCGATTCTTGAACAGTGTCCTCGAAAAGGTAACCCAGCATGACAGGTTTTCTCTTTTGTCTATTTTGCCTTTGGTTTTTGATCAAAGGCAGTGACAACAACAATTGGCCGGAGCGTTAATGCATGGCTGTTAAACATCAAAAAGTCGATAACCGTGGACGCTACTACAAGTTGCTGCCAATCGGGAAACGTGCGCTGAACTGGGATGAAGAAACCTATCGGTTCTTTTTAAAAGAACACGGTGCAAAAGAAGTGAAGGGTAAATTCAGCGCAACGACAATGGATATCGGCCAATTGTCACAAGCACTGGAAGTGATGAAAAAGAAAGGTTTCAAACCCCAGAAAAAATCCAGCGTGTCGAATATTTCCGACTGGCGAAAAAAACGCATTAACAAAATTACCGCGATGTGGATTGCGTTATTTGAAGCCGGTGTGATTCGAGACCGATCAGAAAAAGCCATGATTAGCTGGACGGCCACCATCACAAAAAAAGCACGGCTCGAATGGGCAAGCAGTGAAGATTTAAACGCCTGCATTGAAGGTCTCAAAACATGGTCTGCACGTGAACGGGTGGCTTTAAGAAAATGACCGATTGGCTGGACAAAACTGGCGAGCATTTAAAGGTGATCGACGAATCACTTTTACCACCGCTCGCACAGGAGTTGGTCAGCCTGATCGGATTATCTCAAACCCTGAAATTATTAAAAGCTCGTGGCGGTGTTCGCACCTTTATACCAAGCACCGTCCGGCAGGGTTCACAGCTCGCGCAAATAGTCAGCATGCAATCTGTCGCGGTTTTAGTTGAACACTTTGGTGGTGATCGGCTGGACTTTCCCAAAGTCGATCAGCTGGTCAGACAGCTACGAAATCAATCGTTGATCAAGGATTCTCAAGAAGGAAAATCGCATGCGGAAATTGCGCAAAAATACAAACTGACACGCGAACGCGTGAAGCAAATATTAAGAGAAATTAATCAACCAAGGCCACAGAATATGGAGTTATTTTGATGATTTATACAGATAAAGATGCAGTATATTTAAAAAAAGATTCCGGTAAAAAATGGCGCCCAAGCAACTCTACTGAAGGAATGATGTTTGAGAATGCTCTATGCGCGAATTGCAAAAATGATCAAATGTTCTGCGCTATAAAACATAGAGTGCTCGCTTTCCAAATTGATGACGAACATTACCCAACTGAATGGATTATTGGTGCAGATGGTCAGCCAACTTGTGCAGCTTACGAGGAAAGAAGTGATGTGTGAAAAGTGTATACGCATTTGTAACGCAATCGGTGTCTTGAATTCTGACGAAGGAAATAGTGTCACTATAGTCGCGGATAACGCCGATTTTGTTGGCCCTAACAGCATGATTTATTGTAACGGTGATTGGACGGGTTGGGATGAGGTAACCTTTTCAGGTGATAGCGTTGCCGACGCTTTGGAAAAAGCAGTCGAGGCAAAGCGTAGTTGCTCATAACAAAATAATGATCACCACCTTCAACGCCCAGTCTAGCGAATCCGCTACCCCGCCATTAGCTGGGCGTTGCTTTCTAATTGAGGATTCAAAATGAATATTGGAAGAGGAATTGCAGCCGCCGGAATATCCGCATCAATTGCATTTGCTGCAGTAAACGGTGTTGAAATAAATCCTACCATTATTGGCCTTTTCATTATCTTCGTACTGTGGTGATTTAGAAATGATCACAACAAAAGAAATTATCTTAATAATGAACCTGGTTAGTTCATACCAAGATGTAGGAAAAGCCTTCGAACAAATAGAAATTCACGCATCACAGGAATTTGTAATCGTTGAATCAAATTTCAGGGTCAGCGTTAAAGAATGCAGCCAGCTCGTGTTTGACGAGCAACGCTCAAGTCCATCACTTGAATCAACAAAAGATCCGCCGAGTGGATTTGAGTCACAATCATCACCGCATGAATTCGGATCATGTATGGAATGGTTGCAAGCACGAACCGACAGCCTCTGATGATTCAGGGGCTGTTTTTTTAAAATACGTTAGTATGAAAAACCACCTCTTGACGAATAAAGTTGAGAGGCGTAACTTGAACTAGTCAGCCTTCTGACGTTGCGGGGGAAAGCACTTTCTCCTGAGAATTACCGCTTCATTCAACCATGCTGTGTGCATGGACAAACGATTCGATAAAGCTTTCAATTGGATACTTCTCGCTGAAGGTGGCGAAGTAGACGATCCCGATGATGCTGGTGGCCACACCAAGTATGGTATTTCAAAAAGATCATACCCCTTCATAGATATTCACTCTCTTACAAAAGAGACGGCGAAAACGATCTATTACCGTGACTACTGGCTACCTGCCCATTGTGATGAATTACCTGCGCCTTTAAATACGGCTGTCTTTGACTGCGCGGTCAACTCTGGTGCACGTAGAGCGATCTTACTTCTGCAGGTGGCGTTAAAAACCGTTCGTGCTGATGGTGTGATTGGTCGCCGTACACTCGCCGCCATTGCAATGCATGATCCGAAATCGCTTACGTCAAGCTACCTATCCGAGCGTGCTATTTTTTATACCAATTTAGCTCAAAAAAAACCAACTCAACGAAAGTTTTTGCGCGGATGGCTTAATCGTCTTTTTAATTTAATTCAATTCATCAAGTGAGGTGATAAACGTGAACAGTACAAAACCGTGGTACTTATCTTTAACTCTTTGGACTAACGCAATGGTGATGCTTGCCGCTGTGTTGGGTGGTCTTGGTTATGCACAAATTCCGGTGGATGATCAAACAACACTTGTCGGCGGAATCATGGCTTTGATCAATATCGTTTTGCGATTCAAAACGAGTAAGGGTGTTACAGCGACCGCATGAATCCGGTTGCAATAACATTAGTCATTATTGCTATCGCAGCCGCCGGATGGTGGCTGCGATCTTTCTATGTCGGACGTGTTACCGCTGAGAAAAAAAGTGAAATACAAAAGGAATCTCGCAGCATTGCTGACCGTAATCGGAAATTATCTGATGAAGAACTCGCTGACAAAATTAGTCGTTAATAGCGTCCTACTTTTGATCCTGATCTTTATGTCAGGTTGCGGTGGCGGTGGCGTTGTCGCTCTGCAGGTTATTCAAACAGGTGCAGTTGGTGCGATGGCTTATCACACTGTCACGAAAAAAGATCCTCCGTTGTTCACTGCTGAATGTGCATGGGCTGAAAGAATTGAATCCAAAGCATCCGGCGATGATTTAGTAAAGCGCTGGACGCGCTCAGAATTAATCCAGGTGGCGAATCATAATGATCGCTTCGACTGCCATTGCAAACAAATTGAAGCAGCGTGCGTGACGGTAGAGTGAACACTAAACCAAAAACCATCGCGCAGCATATTAAATATTTTTTAATATTTCTTGTCGCCGCATTTCTGATCATTATGTCGGTGATTGTTATCGCTGATGACGGCTGGCTAGCTGGCGGCAACAAACTCGAAAACTGCCTAGACTTCGCTGACGCCGCCGCCGGCATTACATTACTAAATTCACAACAGAAAACACAACTTCACAGCAAGCTTGATCAACTTAATGACTATCGCGCTGGAATGTTACGCGACGCGCTAACCTTTGTTGTTTCAGAAAAAATCACCAATCCATTTACCGCAGAAAATATCGCTCTTAGCCGTTGCAGTGGCCATAAGAAATATGGCCCTACGTTATGGCAATGGAATACCGATGTTGGCTGGACGGGACCATATTAAATTTAGGGAGTCGACTGATGACAACAGAAATAATGCGCGTGCTTGGAAGGATTGAAGGGAAAGTTGATTGTATGAGTTCTCAAATAGATCACTTGCGAGACGGTGCTGTAGATCATGGAAAAAGAATTAATAAGTTGGAAGTGTCTGGTGCAAAAAATGCCGTCGTCGCAGGTGGTGTCGCCAGTGTCGGTGTTGCGCTGATCATTGCCACCGTAAAGTCAAAAATAGGGATGTCATGATCGGATGCATGATCAAGCAATCAGAGACAAAGTTCGCAAAGCCTACGTTCATGACCGTTTGGATTTAAAGGCGGCCTCTAAGCTTGCTGATGTCGGCTACCCAACGGGTTTGCGGTGGAAAAAATCGGCAGCAGAAAACGGAGACGACTGGGATAAAGCCAGAGCTGCCAGCCGGATAGCTGCAGGTGGCGTTGGTGACATGACCACCCAAGTCCTCGAAGATTTCGCCATCATGTTTCAAGCCACGATAAAACGGCTTAAAGACACTGAGAATATCAACCCGTTAGATGCTGCTAGTGCCATCGCGCAATTAAGTGATTCATACACCAAAGTGATGAAGGCCGCCGGTGGTTCTGATCGCAAATTAAACAAGCTGGCTGTCGCAATGGAAGTACTTAAATTGCTGTCAGAATTTACACGCGAAAATTACCCTGAAAACGTCGAATCATTTCTCGTTATGTTGGAACCTTTTGGTAATTATTTGAGTGCTGAACTTAAATGAATTATTCCGGCTCCGCATTTGAAAAAGAGCTTGCTGCTTTTGCTGAAGAACAGCGCCGACTTATTGAAGCTGAAGTCAGTGGTTTTTCGACTAATGTTGTTGATGGTAAAAAAAGACACGATAAAGCAACGAATGATTTTGAGTATTTTTGCCGCACCTATTTTCCGCATTATGTGAAGTCTGAAAAATCCGTTTTTCATCATTATGTTTATGAGGAAGCACCGAGACTTATTGATGCTGACAAGGGCTGTAAAGAAGCTGTTGACGCACCACGTGGTGAAGCAAAGTCGACGCTGTTTACACAGCTATTAAACTTGTGGGTCATTAACACTGAACGCAAGTATTATCCCGTCATCATCATGGATAGTTTTGACCAATCCTCAATGATGTTGGAGGCGATCAAGGCCGAGCTGGAACACAATCCAAGATTACGGCAGGACTTTCCTGAAGCGTGTGGTGCTGGGAGAGTTTGGCGTGCTGATGTGATTGTCACGGCCAATAATATAAAGGTTCAGGTGGCTGGCGTTGCGAAGAAAATTCGTGGCTGGCGACATGGTCCATATCGTCCTGATATGTTGACGTTGGATGATATCGAAAATGATGAAAACGTTCGATCGAAAACACAACGCGACAAGATTGAAAGCTGGTTAAATAAGGCCGCTTTAAAGCTTGGTCCACCGGATGGATCAATGGATGTTTTTTACGTCGGCACCATCTTGCATTATGACTCGGTTTTAAATCGCACCAAGAAAAAACCTACCTGGCGATCGCATCATTTCCAAGCCATTATCGAATGGCCAGACAGAATGGATCTGTGGGATAAATGGGAAGAAATTCTCATTAATGACAGTGAAGAAGCAGCCGATCTTTTCTATAAAAAACGACGTAAAAAAATGGATGCCGGAGCGGTGGTTTCTTGGCCAGGTGTTCGTCCGATAGAACTACTAATGAAGATACGTGCGGATGATCATCATTCCTTTTCTTCAGAGTATCAGAATGATCCGTCCAATGATGAAAATGCACCGTTTAAAGAGATCCAATTCTGGGTGCATAAGCAGCGATTCTGGATTTATTACGGCGCATGTGATCCGAGTCTTGGACGTCAAAATAAAGCGCGTGATCCGTCGGCAATATTGATCGGCGGTTTAGATAAAGAAACGGGAATTATGGATGTGGTAGAAGCACGAATAAGACGCCGCGTTCCCGACCTGATCATTTCTGACATTATCTCAATGCAGGAAGAATATAACTGTCTTTTATGGGGCATTGAAACCGTCGCGTTTCAAGAGTTTTTATACACTGAATTAGTAAAGCGCGGTCGTGAAATGGGCGTTCCAATTCCGGCGCGTGGCATAAAACAACACACCGACAAAGCGATGCGGATCGAGTCTATGCAGCCGCATATTGCTCACGGCACAATCCGTTTGCACCGCTCACAAACAACGTTATTTGAACAGCTTCGGCATTACCCGGAAGCCGATCATGATGATGGCCCTGATGCGCTTGAAATGCTCTGGGGAATTGCTAATTCAGGCATGGGTGGATTACCCACAGTAACTGGTTCAACCAGACGACAAAAAACCGCATACGCAGGATATGACTAATGGTAGATATTAACCCTAAAAGATTAACAGGAAAACGTGGTCTCGGACAAGAAATCGCGACACGTTCAACCGATCCAAATTTCTATGCGGCGTTAGAGTTTTTACCGAACCCAGATCCCATCCTTAGACGCATGGGCAAATCGCAAGAAGCCTATGACATGATCACATCGGATTCACACGTGATGGGCGACCTACGATCTGTTCGATCTGCCTTGCTCGGATTTGAATGGCGTGTCGTCGCTGGCGGTGATGACACCGCCTCAATGCGCGCACATGAATTATGCGAAAAAACAATGGCCGGTCGACCTGCCGTAAATATGCAGTGGTCTGACATTATCTGGTCAATTGCTGATGCGACTTTTCGGGGCTACTCAATTCATGAGCTGGTGTGGAAGAAATCTGGCAATGAATTAATGCCCGAAAAAGTCATCGACAGACCACAAAAAAGGTTCGTTTTCAGCATCGAAAATGAGCTACGGTTATTGACCAAAAACAACATGACCAGTGGCGAAGAATTGGTTGATAAAAAATGGCTGATCACACGCCACATGGCCAGCTATAACAACCCTTATGGAACTGCTGTTTTTTCATCCTGTATCTGGCCACATTTATTTAAGCGATCAGGCTTTAAATACTTTGCTAAATTCTGCGAAAAATACGGTATTCCAAAGGCTATTGGTAAGGTGCCAAAAGGTACACCGAAAGATGAGCGCGACGAGTTCGCAGACGCCTTAGCGCAAATGGTCGAAGATGGTGTCGCCGTCATTGATGATGACGGTTCTGTAGAGATGTTGGAACACGGTGTAACGGGTTCGCCAATACAGGAAAGATTGATTGATTTATGCAATCGTGAAATGTCAAAAGCGCTCACTAGCCAGACCTTAACATCGGAAATAAAAGATCAAGGATCACGCGCTGCAGCTGAGACTCATCGAGAGCGTGAAACCACCGTTAATCAGTCTGATCGGGACATGGTCGCCGACACCATAAATCAGCTTTTCAAATGGATTACAGAAATCAATGTTGCGGGTGCAATACCGCCAAAAATTGAGTTCTACGAAGAAGCTCAGCCACGCAAAGAAATGGCGGAATATATCAACGAAGCATTGAAGTCGGTATCACTTAAAAAGTCCGAAGTTTATGAGCGTTTAGGAATGTCTCCACCGGAAGATGATGACGATATTATTCCGGCTACAAGCTCTAGTTATAACCCGTTTGAACCTGACGATAATCGACGTATAAAACCATCACTTAAAGAACAGGAATTCATGCAAAACAATTGCCCAAGTTGTGGTGAAACTCACTTTAAAAAAGGCGACCAGGAATCAGATGACAACGACATGGTTTCTGACGTAATTGATCAAGCAATAGAGCTGGATGAAGGCATCGATCAGCTATCAGATGAAATTGATAAATTAGTCCAGAAAGCCGAGAAAGAAGGCTTGACCGTTGAAGAATTTCAGAAGCAATTAAAAAAGTTCAAACCGATACCAGATACGCTGACAAACAACTTGTTTGCCGCAACGCTGGTGACGTATTTACAGGGGATTAGTGAGGTAGATCAATGAACTGGAAAAAGTGCACGTCAAACTCTTTAATTTCCGATACAGGATTGAAAATTTCCAGAGCTATGATCGGCGATAAATGGAAATATACATTGTGGGTTCCCATTAAGAAAAAAGAAGGTGTGACTAACCCTTATGACGATAATCCCATGAGGCCAGCTGGTCAATTTGGTGATTTAGAAACAGCTAAGATGATGGCTGAGAATGAATAGAGATGGGCGACTAGTGAGGTGGATCAATGAATATTTTAGATATACGAATCATTTTATATGAAATCGGGCAGAGGCTTCTTAAAGCAGGAAATTCGCCAGATGATATACGGACTTTCCTTCAAGATGAAGCAGAGAGGGTAGCACAAGAAATTGAAGATCAAATGGCTTTTGAGAATGAATAGAGATGAGCGACTGACAGATGCTTGAACATCCGCCAGACGCCGGCAAAACGGTGTGTACACCGCAAGCCGGCCGAGGACTCATCTACTGCTACGCAGCGGTAGGGAGTCTACCAGAAATTTTAATAAGGAGGCTCAAGTGAACAAACCAATAATACCGTGGATGGGCGGGAAAAGACGTCTGGCCAAACAAATAATTGATCTGATTCCAGATGACCATACTTGCTATGTTGAGCCGTTTTCAGGTGGTGCAGCTGTGCTATTTATGAAGCAGCCTTCAAAAGTAGAAGTGCTTAATGATATCGATGGCGAATTGGTGAATTTATATCGCGTTGTAAAACATCATTTGGAAGAATTTATCAAAGAATTCAAACACTCTTTAGTTAGTCGCAGAATGTTTGATTGGGAGAAGCTGAAGACACCAGAAACGCTGACTGATATCCAACGCGCAGCACGTTTTTTTTATCTACAAAAACAGTGCTTCGGTGGTAAAAGAATAAATCAGAGCTTTGGTATATCTGCGACAAACAAACCAGGTTTAAATTTACTTCGCATTGAGGAAGATCTAAGCGATGCTCATTTACGATTATCACAAGTTTTTATTGAAAATTTGGCATGGGATAAATGTATAGAAAGATATGATCGTCGGAAGACGGTTTTCTTTTGTGATCCACCCTATTTAGATACGACAGGGTATGGCGTTGAATTTTCAATTGAACAATATAATCTGCTTGCAACTATGGCTCGAAATATTAAAGGGCGGATGATAATTACATTGAACGATCACCCAACGATTAGAGAGATATTTCACGATTTTGACATGATTGAAACCAGTCTGAGATACACGGTTGGTGGCGTTAAAAAGAATCAGGATAAACGACGTGAATTGATTTTGAGATATGGGATCTGACGATAAAAACACTCGATATGCTAGAGACTATCAGTGCAGTGATTGCCCTGAACAGGCGGAGGTTTTCTGGCCAATTGTCGATCCTGATATTGAGTCATTTCCGTTTTGCCGCGAGTGTGTAGAAACACAAAAAGCAGTATATTTTATCTTCATCTCAGAAGTTGAACACTGTATGGGATCAGACAATGAATGAAGTTGAAGTCACACTAAACGGCACACCTTTTGCGGAAGCGATCCAGTTTTTGAAGGACAAAATTAATCTACCTTCACGACGCTGGGATGAGCTGTTAGGCCAGATTCACGCTAAAGTGTTCACCGTTGCCGGTGCAATTTCTGATGACCTATTAAACGACCTTCGTAATGATGTGAATGAGTCGATAAAAAATGGTGAATCAATATCAAAATTCAGAAAACGCTTTGATGAGACCAAGCAAAAACACGGCTGGAATCATCGTGGTAAAAGAGGCTGGAGAACGCGTATTATTTATGATGCTAATATGCGATCAGCACACATGGCTGGCCGTTGGCAACAGATCCAGAATACAAAGGACTCGAGACCTTATATAAAGTATGAAACTGTCGGTGATAATCGCGTCAGGCCCGAACACCAGGTATGGGATGACACTGTATTATCTATTGACGACAGCTGGTGGAATACACACTACCCACCGAATGGCTTTGGATGCCGATGCACCGTGCGTACTCTTAATGATAGGCAACTGGAAAGGGAAGGGCTGCAGGTATCAACCGCACCAGCGATTAAGTTGGAAGAACGGATTAACAGTGAAACAGGCGAAGTCTACGGCCAAGTGCCAGAAGGCATCGATACAGGTTGGGATTACAACGTCGGAAAAGAATGGTTGAATTTATAGTGCCGTCAAAACACTGATAAACAGCCATATAATGGCCGTTAAAACAGTGCTTGAGGGCTATTATACTCGCGTTAAATGACCACTTAACGGCACTTATTCGCGTAATAAACGCCATTTATTACGCGAATAATATATAATTAATTTCACTTTCTGCTTATTTATTCGCGATAAAGTAAACAATTTGTCTCAAAATGATTTTAATTAACGATTTTACGCAAATAGCCCACAAACCGCGCCGTTAAGCCATTTTTCGCTTTTTTTGGTTTCTTTCTCTACATCTCATTATGATCCTAACCCTACATATTCATTAATAATTTAACATAATATACATTATGCGAACTTTGCGAAAAGAAAAAAGGTTAAAAAAAGATACATGGTATTAAGTATTTACAGATTAGCCACGATAAAAAGAATAATATTAAGGGAAATTTATTATTTATGTGCAAATGCAAAACATGTAACGCCTTAAAAAATGAATCTTTACATGTTGAAAATGAATATCTTGTTTTTAACAATCAAATAAAAGTAGAAATAAGTGAATTAAGGTTGCTGAGGTGGAAATCTGCATTTTATGATAGAGGCTTAAAACCTAGTTCAGCATCTGCTTTTTATCATAGTCAAAATATTCAAGGAATGATGAAATATCCTGAAATGCTTACACCTGCAAATAAAGATAATATTTTAGAAAACCTACTCCTTAAATTGAAGGATTAGCTCTACAGAATTCCACTATCGTGGAATCCCATCGCCATAAAGTTATGTGTCCTCGATTGCACTGTTTAGGTTGACAGTGTATAAAAAATGTCTTTTCTAATTCGAAGGTATCATGGAAATAATTCTAGAAATTCTATCATCAGGTATAGAAATATTCATAAAAACAATGGGAATGGCTGTGAAATTCTTCATTGCATTTCTATTTATAGCTATAAGTATATTTTTATACAAATATTATTTAATACTTAACAAACCAATACCTAAAAAAATATTAAAATCAATATTTAAAGGAAAAAAAGTTATTGAAGAAAAAGTCGATAAAAGAATAATTAAGCATAATAAAAATGAGTATTTAACCACAGAAAATGAAAGAAAATTCTTTTATGCATTAAAAAAAGCAATTGGAGAAGATTATCTAATCCATTGTCAAACATCCTTAATCGCAATTGTAGAACCAATAGAATATAAAGATAAATCTAGAGCTTGGTCAAAAAGAGTCGATTTCGTAATAACTGACAATAAAACAAAAATAATAGCTGTCATTGAGTTGGATGATTCATCTCACAACAAAGCTAATAGAATTAAACGTGACAAATACGTAAATAATGCATTAGAACCTCATCATCCATTAATAAGATTTAATACTGAAAAATTCTACAAGCCAGAAAAAATTGCAGAAATTCTTGCATTCCATATAACAAAATAAAGAACCCTTTCATCTCGATAGTGATTGATAAGTTATTAATATAAGAAAAACCGGATTTATTACTATTTGTGTATTATTTTTAATTGATAAGTTAAGGCAACCCACGCGACAGCCTGTCGCTGAGTGGGTTGCTAGCTTTTGTTTTGTTTATGTAAAAAATAAAAAATAATAACGTAGGCTATTGATGTGGTTATTGAAATTGTAAGTTGGTAGTAAAGAAAGGCATCTGATATCTCTGACAATGAATTTATATACTCATTAAGTTGTTCTTTTCCCATTATTTTTTACCTTCAGTTTTATTAAATAATGTTAATGCTAATACCAATAAAATTGTGTTCAGTGTAAAAAATAAACCTTGTATAAACATGAGCTGTTGGGCTAATGAGTTGTAGTGGTTACCTAATAATTCTATTAGTTGTTGTTCCATGTTTTTATTCCTATTTTTATATAAATCTGATTTAAGTGACCATGATTATTACGGCGACTATTAGGACTATTAATACTACTGAGAATGGGTCTATTGGCATGATTGTTTCCTAACATTATTATTAGCTGTGATATTGATAGCGGATGCCCTCGAGTCCGCTAGGTTGTGACTTATCCGAAGATAGCTGCTTTTGCCCATTTAAATACAATGGCGACGCTGGCAAGTCCAATCATTGCTGAACCGATGGCAGTTATTGAGGCGGTACCATCTGTAGTGATTGCAGTTGTTGCGGCTGTTACATCAATTTCTGCAAATGCTGGTGATACTGAAAGTGTGCCCAATGCTGCCAGGCTATATTTTGTGAATTTATTCATGATGTTTTTCCTATTAATTTAAGTTAACGTTTATTTAATATTTGGTGAATTGTTAGCCTAATTATGAAGGCTAATGCTAGTACTAAGGCACAAGCACCAAATAAACTTGATGCCTCAGATTCTGATAATTGGGGTGTGTTTAATGTATTGCCTGATTGAAGTTGTTCAAGAGAGTCCAAAGCTTCAGTTAATTGATTTTGTATATCTGTTTGATTAGTACTATAAAATTCTAAAAGAGATAAAAAAGATGACCGGTTTAAAGAAAGGTGAGTACAAAGAGAAAAACCTGCTAAAAAATCTGACTCATAATGAATAGCATCAACGAGTTGTTGAGGTGTATCTATAGATTGGCTAGTAAATGTTTGAGTTATAGATCCTGATATATCAAGTGTGCCAGAGCTGTTTGGTACTGTGCAAACACCATCAAGTTGAGGTGCTGAAAATGCTGATTTAGGAATAATAATCAGTATAAATAAAAATAGTGATAGGGAATGATATTTATAATTCATCTGGTTTTATCCTGCTTAAAATTTGTTGCTGTTGATGAGATTGAATTCTTTGACGTTGTGGCTCTTTTTGAAAGTCAAACATGCCATCTCTAATGAAGCCCTTACAGAAGTTTAATGTAACGTGTGCACGTGTTCCCTGTTGAGTTATACATTTGCAATCCTGGCCTGTGTCATAACAGGCTGTAATTCTTGGAACAGTTCTAACTTTTAAATGGTCTGAGTAAATGGGAGCAGACCAAGGAAGATTAACTTCAGCTATATAATTTTCTGGTTGTGTAAAATATTGCTGTTCTATCTTAATTTTTTTAGGTATTTGATAGTTTGGTTCAAAAGGATTCTCATCAGTTTGTAGCTGATTATTCGCTGTAGTACGACCGGCAAAGTCATCAGCGTCTTTAGTAAATAAGTCATAAATTGTTGATACTCCAAATGTGATTACTCCAATGATGACTACACCAGCTACCGCAGCTTTCACAAGTCCTTTCGGTATTCTTTTTTTTACTGTGTGTTGGTCTGATGAGTGATATAGCTCGTAGACTTCTTTTGGAAATTTGAATGTGCTTTTTTCTACACCAGGAGCGTGGAAGCTTCTTGTATCTGAAACGTCGAGTACTTTTTCACTTCTGTATAACGTACTGAATTCACCTTTTGTCGGTGAGCGTTCTAAGTGGAAATGTGTTTCTACTAGCCTTCTTACCCATACGTCTAATAGTGCTGGATGTTGTGTTACAAAAATAAAATCTAAGCCTTTATGCCGGTGTGTACTGAATGCTGTTATCCATTCTTTTGCATCGCCCTTTTGTCTGGTTTTTGCGTAATCCTGCATTTCATCAACTACTACTAATGCACCTTGTGGGTAATTCTGCCAGTTTTCTAAGTCGTCACGTTCTTCTGTATTGATTTTCAATCCGTTGAAGTTAATAGAGATAACATGCCTGCCCTTCTCTATTTGTTGAAGCATATATTCAACTGTATAAAGTGATTTGCCGTGACCTGGACGACCTGTGATTAATGTGATCATTAACTAGTTCCTAATGAGAGTTTTTTAATGGCGCCTGATGCGATTGCCAGTGTTGATACCGATGTATAGGTAGTGATTATCAGTGTGATAGCATCTTGCAATCTGAGTATGTGCATGATTTGCAGGGCTTCACTAAAGCCAACTACTGAACCAAATGTAAGATAGCTATTAAGCTGTGATGTGACTGTATTGATAAATAAATCAAGCCCTTCATAGACAACATATCCAACACCAAATACTGCTATTAGTTTAAAAAGTATGCCTATCGCTGCTATCTTAAATATTGAGAGAATTCCGGCTCCTGTAAAGAAACTGTACAGCGCAGGTGCTGCTGCTATTGCTGGTAATGGCATTAGACTATTACTCCTCTATATACGATTGAAAATGAGAATAACCAGGCACTAATCATGATGAAATTTGATATCAACGCAGCTAAATTGCAGAAGAGTTCAAAACTGACTGTGAACTGATTGCCTAGTACGGTGGTTGATAATGGTGCTGGACAGTTTCCAGCGGTATTCTGTTCGGCTATTTCCCCGAGACTAACGGTGGTTGAGTTGTTATCTAATTGGGTACTTAGGTCTTCAAACTCAGTTGGAACGTCATTACCGAATACACTTTGTACTTCTGCTGTGGTTGGTGCGTGGTTTGGTTTTTCTTCTACCTGGTTATTACAACGGGTTTCCCATTGTTGATATATTTGATGACAGGTCAATACATCGCCGGAACAGGTTGGAGCTGTGGTACATGAGGTGCCACCACTGATGGTGCCCTGCTCTTCTTCTCCTTCTCCAATGGCTGCTACTACTTCGTCTAGTTTGCCTGACAATGTTCCTGTTTGTGAATCTATGGCCCCTACTACGTTTGCTGAGTTGGTATTAATTTGGTCTGTTTGTGCATCTAAGGATGACTGAAGATCATTAAGCCTGTTTTTATTTCTTTGGCTTTCAAAGAAGGTGTCATAGGTAACATTTGTATTTTCAACTAGATTGTTCTCTATTGTTTGGTTGCCGGTTTCTACCGTAGCCTGCAGGGTATCTGTTTTGTTGTTTATTGTTTGGTTGCCGGTTTCTACTGTTGTTTGTAGTGTTGCTATGTTTTGGTCTACTGTGTCGACTGAGGTTTGAACGGAATCGATTTTTGTTGACGTAGTTTGGTTACCATTTTCTATTGTTGTTTGTGCAGTATCGATTTTATTTGATAGTTCTTGGTTACCGGTTTCTACTGTATTAGCTAAATCATTTAATTCTTGTGAGACAATACCGCCACTTGGTGGGTTTTCTGGGTCTATTTCTTGGTCTGGGTCAAGTGCTGGAAGTGGATCACCAATTGCTGTAACAAGTGGTAAGCCTGATGGACAGTCATCTCCTGTGTAATAGCGGTTTGCCCAGAATAATTTAGGTTCGTTTGCTGACCAAAAATAGCTTCCGTGTGGTGATGCTTTACATGACAGTCCTTCTTCCGGTGCAACGCAAACTGATTCAGTTGATTCAAAACTAGTTGTAGCCCATTCATATTCATGGTCTGAGCAGTAGTCAGGAGTAATACATTGTCCTGTTTGATAGTTGATTGTTGAGCCTTCTGGACATGTATGGGTAAGTATTATTTGAGCGTATGTTCCCGAATCGCTATACGGTGGAATATTGTATATTCTGTCATATGAGCACGTTAGTGTATTGCCGGTGATACTTTGACCTGTTGAAGACCAGTAAAATCCATATACTGATTCATTGCTTGGGTCATAGTTATCGAAAACTGTTGTGTGATATGAACAGAATTGCGAAAGACCTGATGAGTCTAAATATACTGTTGCTGAACCATATGTGCCGTTGATTCTAGTCGTATGATATATAGAATAGTAATCCTCTGCATATGTGTATGTGCTGTTGATTACTAATATAGCGAATAGTATTTTTTTGAAAGTTTTCATGCCCATACTACCTCGCCATCTGGTAGTAAAAATCGTTTTTTTCTTGCCCATGTTGATAGCCAGAAGAAGCCATCCCGGTATTCATAATTGTTATTAAATTCGACACCGAGTAATGATTCTATTGAACGCTGAGTGTAGAAATCGCTTAATGATATATGGACATATTTGACTAATTTATTGACATTGATATTGAGTGATGTTCGATATCTTCTTCTTGATATTTCTACACAGTCCATTGCTTTGGTAACGTATTTTGCTAAGTAAGATGCTAGGTTAATTGGTGCCCAGAGCTTTTTATTTCTGGGTGTTGTGATATCAACATTTCCGCCGGTTTTACCGTCTTCCCTTCTTGTGATGTGGTACCACTCTTCTCGAACTATTTGAATCATGATGAAGCCTTTAAGTGCAATGTGTAGGTGATATCCACCGTGTTTATGTCGTTCTGGAACAGCTACGTAGTCAAACTTAATATTTCGTTTTTTTAGATTTCTGAGCAGTAGTTTGAAATCTCTCCATAGCTTGTTGAAATCTGTCATGCAGCCGCGGTATGTGATGGTGAGCATTCGGTCTGCTTGGATGGTTGCTATTTTTTGTCTAACGACTTTTTTTGCTCTACACGATGCCGCTATTTTGGAATTCTCTGACATTTCATCTTTGTTTTCGGCTTCACGTTGTTTGCCACCTTTGTTTCTACCGAACTCCATCGATGCCCAAGTTGTGGCCTCAGCGTTACCGTCAGGGTAAGTAACGCAAGTGATACCTTTGGTATTGGGCGACTGATGGTCATTTAATAAGTTCGCTGATGAAGAATCCATAATAAAACCCGTTTCGTTACTTTAACTGATTGATTTTTAAGGGGAGGTTCAGATACGTTAGTGTTACAAGTCTAGTAAAAGCAGCTGCGCTGCTTTTTCTTTAAACCTTCTCTACCCTACCCTGCTATATTCGTAACTGTGTTGCTCTGTGGGCTGTGTATTGATGACCCACTTTGCTAATAATGTTTCTGCGATTACGATGCAGCTCTCGTAATCTGAGGCGCATCCAGCTAGCCGCATTGTTGCTGTTTCATTGTCGTAATATCTTGTTGATATCACTTCATATCCGCAGTCAAATGGTTTGATGGTAAATTTGACTGCTGTCCCATCTGGTAATGCAATTGGGTGTGTGAAGAGTTCGTTATTCATGATTTAAGTCCTTCGTTAATTGGTGTGTGAAGTACTTCTTGTCTGAGTTCTTTTTTATGGTGATTAATTATTTGCTGTCTGATCGGTTGTGTCTGTGGTGCTGTGAAGAAGACTGATTTTGATATTTTGTTTTTTTGGTCTTGATACTCCAGATAGCAAACTGATTTAAAGGATAAAACAGTCTCCATGACCTTAAGGATGATTTGGCCATTGTGATATGGGATGTTGGAGACTGTTTTAAAAAGCGCCATGTCTTTTTAACTTAATGGCGCTGGTTCTTTAAATTGTGATTGTTCTGTCATTATCAGAGTTCTCGACGCCTCGAGTGAACCGTATGAGTTTACTCGTGGTTCGTATGACAATAGGTAGTAGCCCGGTTTTGGTACTTGTTGATTTTCTGGTATTGAGAATCGTGTTAGTTCAGTTCCCGTGTGTTGGTTGTCCTGGTTATATTTAAAACCCAGTGTGTTGATTTCTTTTACCGTGAATGTGTCGTTTATTTTTCGTGGTGCGACGGTGGTTTTGTCTGAGATTTTGACTATTAGCATTTGTTTGCCCTCGTTAGTTGTTTGGGTGGTCAGGCCAGGTTTCAGATAACGAAGGCGCTCTCTTTCTCCCTTTCTGACCATTGGTCGGCCCTTTTGGATTTGGGGTCGATGTGGGAAGGATAGTCCCGAACATAGACTATGTCAACATTTAGGGACGTAGTAAATTGGGACGTTTAATAATAAAGTATTTAAAAAGAGGAATTATTGATATGGGTACGTTGGATATTGTTAGTAGAATTAAAAATAAAATAGGTAAAGATTCAGACTATGCTGTAGCTAAAGCTTTAGGTGTAAATAGACAAAACATATCTAATTACAGAATAAGAAATACAGTAATGTCGCCTGATGATGCTTTAAAAGCTGCTGAAATTTTAGAGGTTAATCCAGAAGATATTGCACTTGAATTATTTGCAGAGAAATCTAAAAAAGAAGAAACAAAAGAATTTTGGAAAAAGCGTTTAAAGGAAGCTGCTATCCCTATGATTTTAATGGGATTTTTATCTTATCCTCCTTCAGTATCAGAAAATAAAAATTTAACCCATGTTATACATTATGCGAACATATTAATATTGAAAAGTAGAGAATTACTTAGGCTTGTGCTGACTTAAACAGATTGAAAAAGTTCGTCGTTGAAGCCTGTATCACATCTTCAACCGCAATTCCTCTGAGATTGGCCACAAATTCTGCGACATGTCTTACATAAGCTGGTTGATTAGATTTTCCTCTATGTGGTGCCGGTGCTAGATAAGGAGAATCTGTTTCGACTAATAAACGATCTAAAGGGATTCGTTTAGCAACATCTTGAACTTGTTGTGCATTTTTGAATGTCACAATACCTGAGAATGAAATATAGAAGTTTAGATCCAACGCTTTTTTTGCAATATCATAATCATCAACAAAACAGTGCATTACACCTGTAGCTTTATCTGCTTTATGTTCTTTCATGATCGCGATGGTATCATTGCCAGCTTCTCTGGTGTGAATAACCAGTGGTTTATCGACAATATTTGCGGCTTCTATGTGAGTGATAAAGCGGTTGTGTTGCCATGTAAGATCACCTTCGCTGCGAAAATAATCCAGCCCTGTTTCACCTATAGCCACCACATTTGGATCATTTTTAGATAAATCCACCAGTATTTCGACTGACGGTTCTGTTTTAACGTCGGTATTCGGGTGTACACCAACAGAAGCAAAAATATGTGCGTGTTCGGATGATATTTGTTTGATTTCTGGATATGAGTCAAGATCAACTGAAATACAAAGCATATGCCCTATTCCAGCTTCTTTTGCATTTGCCAATATTTGTTCAAGACCTCCATCGTATTTGATCAAGGGTAGATGACAGTGGGAATCGACGAGTTTTAACTCAGGTTGTATCTCAGGCATTATAAGGAACCCCAGAGGTTCCTGTAGAACCTACATTGTATGTGTTTGTCGCTCAGATCCTACCGCACCTGATAACTCTGTTTCAATTTTATTTTGCGTGGCACCTTTATCAAGATCACTAAAACGCACACCTATTCCTGGTACTTTAGTGCCTTGAGCGCCTTTTGGCGTTATCCAAACAACAGTTCCAGCAACGGGAAGTTTATCTTTGCTTTCCATTATAGTCAGAAGCATAAAAACTTCGTCACCTAATTTGTAGATTTTTGACGTAGGAATAAACAAGCCACCATTTTTAATATAAGGCATATAGGATGCGTACAATGAGCTCTTATCACGTATTGAAAGTGATAGGATGCCTTGGCCTCCTGCATCTGGTAATTTTGTCATTTAATTTATCTCAATTTGTCCCATTCTAGGGTAAGGCTTTCCATTATTGTTACATCTTTCAAACTTGAGTTGTTTGAAAGCAGCTTTTGGTATTCAAGTAATTTATCGTAAAACAAGAATATTCCTTGAATATCAATATTTTCAACCAACTTTATTATCCTCTGCAATATGTCTTTACTAATCAAATTCAACGACTTATTTTCACTACTATTTACATTATCATCTAATCTTATTTTGATCATATCCTGGCTGATTTTGATCAGCCAAAACAAAGTGTCTCCAGGCGTATATTTTGACCATTTTTCTGCTGCTTCAATAGGATCAAATTGACCGTTGGCGATATTTTCCAAATCTAAGAGTAAGCTTAATCTATCAATAACTACTGTTTCATCATGTTCGACTTCATCTAAAAATAGTGGTCCACAGCCTGATACAAGGACGGTGTCAATCAAATTATCATCAACTTTACCAACCAACCACTCTTTCACATGCATAGATGATGCCGATATTTTGATTTTCTGACATCGGCTTCTAATCGTTATCGGTAATGTTGAAGGTTGGTGACTTACTAACAGGATTAAAGTATCGCCAGGCGGTTCTTCTAATGTCTTTAACAGGCCATTCGCGGCGCTAGTATTCATCGCTTCTGCAGGGTGAACAATAATGATTTTTCGCTTGCCTGTATGACTCTGTAGTTGAGTGAATTTAACCAGATTACGGATTTGATCAATCTTGATTGCCTTTCCCTCTTCTTCAGGGCAAACAATCAATAAATCAGGATGAGTTTCTGCTTTGATAAGCATGCATCCCTTACATTCAGAACAACTCTGGCCAGAGTTGTTAGGGTTTTCACATAAGACAGATGTTGCAAATGAAGTTGAGAATTTTATGAGTCCAGTGCCTTTCAAACCTGTGATCAATAATGCATGTGGCAACCTGTCATTACAGAGCATTGTTTGGAGTTGTGTCCATTCAGTTTCTTGCCAAGGATAGACCCAAGGATGTACGGATAATGACATAGGTTTACTTTTTCAGCCAAGCTCTTGTTTCAAAATAGATAAGACCTGTTGTTTTACGACGTCTAGTGGTTGTGCTGCATCGATAACCTTAACTCTTTGCGGATCATTTTTAGCGATCTGCAAATAACAACGTCTAACTGCGTTAAAAAACTCAATAGCTTCAGATTCAAACCGGTCTTTTTCACTTCGCTTAGCGGCACGCTCCAGACCCATTTCAACTGGCGCGTCGAGTAATAATGTAAGATCAGGTTTAAGAGACTGCTGTACCCAGTTTTTTAAGAATGTGATCCGTTCTTCCGATATATTTCGTCCTAGTCCCTGGTAGGCATAACTTGCATCAGTAAACCGATCACAAAGCACGACTTTTCCGGAATCAAGAGCGGGTTGAATTACTTTATTTATATGTTCGGCTCTAGCCGCAAACATTAGTAGTAATTCAGTATCTGCAGCCATACCGATATGTTTGTTATCTAATACCAGCTCACGTATAGCTTCACCAATAGGGGTACCGCCAGGCTCACGCGTTATAACAAGTTCTCTGCCCTGGTTTCGCAGATATTCGGCAATAAACTCAAGCTGTGTTGTTTTACCAACGCCTTCGACACCTTCTAATGTGACAAACAGGCCTGACATTATCGTTTTAATTGGTATTTTTTGACCGCAGCATCATGTTCCTTAAACGTCACTGAGAAATAATGACTACCAGTCCCATCTCCTTTTGCAACAAAAAATAAGGTATCTCCTTTTTCTGGATGCAAAGCTGCCTCTAGTGAAGCTGCACCAAACATAGCAATTGGCGTTGGCGGCAAACCTTTACGAGTATAGGTATTATAAGGCGTGTCAGTTGTGAGGTGTTTACGTGTAATATTACCGTCATATGTTGATCCAATACCGTAGATAACGGTTGGATCTGTTTGTAATTTAATATTTTTTTGTAATCGTCTGACAAATACTCCAGCAATAGTGGGTCGCTCATCTGCCCTCCCTGTTTCTTTCTCGATAATGGAAGCCATGATCATAGCTTCGTAAAGTGATTTGTAAGGTAGATCTTTTTCGCGTGCAGCCCATAACTTCTGTGAGTTTGTTTCCATTGCTTCATAAGCTCGTTTTAGAATATCAAAATCACTGGATCCAACTGTATAAAAGTAACTGTCTGGAAAAAAACGTCCTTCAGGGTGCTCTTCAGGCCTATTCAATTTGAACATGATCTGATCTTGCGTCAACCCGGACAACTCTTTTTTCAAATCATCTTTAGCCGCTAAAGCATTAAGAACCTGATCAAATGTCCAACCTTCAACGAGAGTTATGCTATGTTGAACAACACGACCTTCTGTCACCATCGTAAGAAAGTCATTAGGGGTCATACCTTGAGTAATCTCATATTCACCCGCTTGAATACGGTTATCCAACTCACGGAGTCTGGTAGATAACCTAAGGAACTCCGGATGATCATAAACTTTTATTTGACTGAGTTTATGAGAAATTATCTTCATATTATCACCAGCATTTACTACGAAGGTGGTTGGATTCTCTTGAAGTGTCACTGGAGAATCTAACGACTTTTGCATATCAGTATATAGCCAGGCAATAAAGAGAATGCCTGCAAACACAACGCTAAATAAAGTGGAGACTAAAAATTTGATCATGATCTATTCAAACACCCTTCCATCATTTAGCTTGTTAACTGGAGCATTAATTTTTCAGTTATATTCCCTGGATCATTATAAGTAGTCGTCTCATCCGTAATAAGATTTTTTACCGGCCAAATTTTGATCAAACTATTACATAAAAATAATTCATCTGCATACTTGATATCCGTAAGCGTAAAATCATCTATAGAAGTTTTAATATTTAGTTTCGAAGCCAACTCTAGAATAACTTCTCGCATTATTCCTTGTATGCCTGATTGGGTGATCTGTGGCGTACACAAACTATTATTTTTGACAAAAAACAGATTACTCATTGTCCCTTCTATAACGTGATCAGCATCATTTAGCATAATGCCTTCCGCAATATTTGTACCGAGCCATTCAGATCGCGCCATCACTTGTTCAAGGCGGTTCAGATGCTTAATTCCTGCCAGCCTACAATTTAAACTTAAACGCGTTTCACAAAGGCGAATAACCACTGGATCTATATTTTCATCAAGATATGGCCAATCGGAAATACTCAATATTCTTGTTGAGTTTTGTGACGCAGGTGTTCTATAACCTCGCCCACCTTTACCGCAAGTAATAGTGATTTTCAGGACAGCCTTACCCTGCTTATCTAACGAGAATTGATCCGCGAGTTGTAATGCCTCTTTTTTAAGCAATATAAGATCCGGGGGGTCGATCAGTAGTTGCTGACATCCTCTGATCAAGCGAGCAGTATGTCTATCCCAATACTCCAGCTGCCTATTTGTTATTGCGATAGTTTCAAATAAACCATGTCCATATTGCAAGCCGCGATCTTTAGCTGAAATGTTTGTCGAATACTTACCATTAACAAGGATAGTTTTATTTTTTTCAACAGTTTGCATAGTAAAGTTGAATCTAATTCTATTATTGGTTCTAGTTATATTTTGCGGAAAACCAAGCTGCCATTAGTACCACCAAAACCAAAAGAATTCGAAAGTGCGATATCGATTTTCATGTCTCTGGTAATATTCGGAACATAGTCAAGATCACAGTCAGGATCAGGCGTTGTATAGTTGATCGTTTGTGGGGCAACTTGTTCGTGTAATGCCAGTGCGACGAATACCGCTTCCATTCCACCCGCAGCCCCTAGTGCATGACCTATCATTGATTTAGTTGAGCTCATCGCAAGCTTATAGGCATGATCGCGACAAACAGACTTAACCGCCTGTGTTTCTGCAACATCACCTGCGGGTGTAGAGGTTCCATGGGCATTAATGTAATCAATTTGATCGGGGTTCACACCAGCATTTTTCAATGCCGTCACCATGCAGCGGGCTGCGCCTTCGCCACCTTCTGAAGGGGCTGTCATGTGATAAGCATCACCACTCATACCCGAGCCGAGCAGTTCAGCATATATTTTTGCACCTCGTGCCTTCGCATGTTCATACTCTTCAAGCACCATTACTCCAGCGCCATCACCTAATACGAAACCATCACGATCTTTATCCCAGGGCCGACTCGCGGCCTCAGGATCGTCATTGCGAGACGATAAAGCTCTCGCTGCCGCAAATCCGCCTAAACCTGTGGATGTTGTGGCCATCTCAGCACCACCAGCAACCATTACATCTGCATCACCGTATTCGATCATTCGAGCAGCATCACCAATACTGTGTGTGCCTGATGCGCAAGCTGTGACGATTGCATAGTTAGGCCCCTTAAGACCAAAATGTACTGAGAGATTGCCCGAGGTCATATTGATAATGCTACTTGGTATGTAGAAGGGGGAGATTCTCTTCGGACCGCGGTTCTGCACTGTATCACGTGCTTTTTCTATTCCATCTAAACCACCAATACCTGAACCAATGACAACCCCGATCCGGGTTGCATTTTCTTCAGTGACTTCCAGGCCAGAATCTTGAAAAGCCTGTATGCCAGCAGCCATACCATAATGAATGAAAACATCCATTTTTCGGGCTTCTTTAGCAGAAATATATTCCGTTATATCGAAATCTTTTATTGATCCACTAAAGCGAGTTGCATATTCAGAAACATCGAGAGATGTTATTGGGCCAATCCCACTTTTACCTGCTTTAATGGCTTCCCAGGAGGATTCAACAGTATTACCAACCGGAGTGATTAAGCCTAATCCAGTAATGACGACACGTTTTTTACTCATGATATTTTTCTTTTGATCGGGTTTGTTTTAGTGATAGAACGCCTTCTCATATCACTTCAATTCCACAATAGATCGCCAATCCATGACGACAATTAATTATTTATTAAATCATATCAGAAAACGAAAAAGGCCGTGCCATAATTTATATGACACGGCCTTTTTCTAGCTTGCTTTTGTCGAATTAACTGGCGTTTGCGTTTACATAGTCAATAGCCAATTGAACTGTCGTAATATTTTCAGCTTCTTCATCAGGAATTTCAGTTTTAAATTCTTCTTCTAGTGCCATGACTAACTCAACCGTATCGAGTGAATCTGCACCTAGATCATCAACAAAGGAGGCTTCATTAGTGACCTCTTCTTCTTTTACGCCAAGTTGCTCAACGACTATTTTCTTGACCTTTTCTTCTATACTACTCATTGTGGAAATTCCTCCAAATTAACTCTATATCTCCATACAATCCATGATTGCATGGGCCCTCGTATTCTATGTGTTTTACATTAAGTTGCAAGCGATTATACAACTCATAAACTAATTATCTTTATATCTCAATAAGATAAGTTTATGGCATATACATGCCACCATTAACATTTAAAGTTTCCCCTGTTATAAATCCTGCTTCTTCTGAAGCTAAAAATACTACAGCGTTAGCAATATCACTAACATCACCCATCCGACCTATAGGGATATTTTTTAACATAGAGTCTCTTTGATTAGTGTCAAGCTCTCTAGTCATATCAGTTTCAATAAATCCGGGTGCTACTAAATTAACTGTAATTCCACGAGATGCGATTTCATGTGCCATCGATTTAGTAAAACCGCTCATGCCAGCTTTTGCTGCACAATAGTTAGCCTGGCCAGGGTTTCCCATTAGACCAACGACAGAACCAATATTAATCACACGACCATAACGTGCCTTCATCATTCCTCTTAAGAAAGCCTTACTCATTCTAAATATAGAGGTTAGATTTGTTTCTATTACGGTATCCCATTCTTCATCTTTCATCCGCATTAAAAGATTATCTCGCGTAACCCCGGCGTTATTTATAAGAATAGAGGGAGACTTATCATTCTCCTTCAGGTTCTCTACTAACGCAGCTACAGATTCTGGATTAGAAACATCCAATAGATGTGCATCTCCTTCAAAGTTATTATCTTTAAGTGTATTACGTATGGTTTCTATTCCATTTTCTGAGGTTGCAGTGCCGATAACATAAGCGCCCTGCTTTGCCAGTGCTAACAGAATAGCCTGGCCGATACCGCGGGTCGCTCCCGTAACTAGAGCCGTTTTATCTTTGAGTTTCATGAAGTTGCTTTCTCCAAAGAAGCTGAGTCAAAAACAGGATGACAGATTAGCTGCCGATCAATTCTTTTACTCAAGCCTGAGAGTACTTTACCTGGGCCACATTCAATAATTTGTTCAGAATCTTGTGACACAACTTGCATAACATCAACCCATCGAACCGGTTGATGGAGTTGATCAATTAATGCTTGTTTAATATCTCCAGACTCTGATCGCGTTTTAGCATCAACATTATGTACAACAGGAATTTTCGGAGATTTAATCGTGACTGAGTCTAACCGTTCTTTTAAAGCATCTGCTGCTGGGAGCATAAGTGGACTATGTGATGGAACACTTACTGGAAGTAATACCGCACGCTTTGCACCCGCCTCTTTTAATATTTCAATAGCTTTATCAACCGTTGAGGCTGTTCCAGCAATAACAATTTGACCTGGTGAATTAAAGTTCGCACAGGAAACCAGGCCATCATCTTGAGTACTCGTTAATGTACAAATATCTGCCACCACATCATCTTCCATGCCAAGGATAGCTGCCATAGCCCCTTCTCCTGCAGGCACCGCTTCTTGCATAAAACGGCCACGATCGGCTACCAAAGCAACTCCATCTTGAAAATCGAGTGCGCCAGCGCAAACGAGAGCTGTATATTCGCCCAAACTATGACCAGCTAACACAGAAGATTTTTGAGTTAATTTTGTATCGAGAACACGCCATACTGAAACACCCGCTGCTAATAGTGCAGGTTGGGTACGATCAGTTCGGTTGAGATCAGTATCTGGCCCATTTTTGACAAGATCCCAAAGATCATAACCAAGAACTTCAGATGCTTCCGCGTAGGTTTTCTCAACAACGGAATTCGATTCTGCGAGTTCGGAAAGCATTCCGACTGCTTGAGAACCCTGACCGGGGAAAATAAATCCTGTTTTCATATGTAATATCTCACCAACACTAATATCTAACTAAGGCTGAACCCCAGGTGAAGCCTCCCCCAAAGGCTTCTAACAATAACAATTCACCCCTTTTAATTTTTCCATTTCTTACTGCATGATCTAAAGCCAGGGGAACAGAGGCAGCAGAGGTATTACCATGCTCTCCAACAGTAACAACGACATGATCCATGTTCATTCTAAGCTTTCTTGCTGTTGCTTGGATAATACGGATATTGGCTTGATGAGGAATAAGCCAATCTATGTCACTTTTTTGGAGGTTATTTGCCTCTAATGTTTCGTCTACGATTCGACCTAAAGTATTAACTGCAGTTTTAAATACTTCATTACCCTGCATAGTAATAAACGACTCTCCTGCAGGAACTTGGAGTAGTGCATCATAATCACCATCTGCATGTATGTGCGAACTAAGTATGCCAGGCTTATCGCTAGCTTCGATAATGACTGCACCAGCACCATCCCCAAAAAGAATACAAGTACCCCTATCAGTCCAATCCAAAATTCTCGACATGCTTTCCGCACCAATCACGAGTGCACGTTTTGCACCATTTGTTTTAATAAAACGATTGGCCACATCTAAAGCGTAAATAAAACCTGTGCACACGGCTTGAATATCAAATGCTGGACATTCATGTATTCCTAGCTTTTTTTGTAGTAAACAAGCCGTACTTGGGAAAATTCGATCTGGAGTGGTAGTTGCAAAAACAATTAGATCTATATCATTCGCTTGAAGACCTGCAGCTTCTATAGCACGCAAGGAGGCTTGTTCGGCCAGATCACAAGTAGTTTGCCCTTCAGCAACAATATGTCGTTGTTTAATCCCGGTTCGTTCTTTGATCCATTCATCAGTAGTATCTACCGTTTCAGCCAATTCCGCATTTGTAAGTACTCGTTCGGGAAGGTAGCTACCGGTGCCGATTATTTTGGAGTAAACCTTGCTCATATACTTAAACTAAGTGGGTTCCAAGTTGAGTTTTGATTTGTTCGGGAACATTCTTTTCAATTTCTGTAATTGCTTCTTCAATCGCATGTGCAAACGAAAGCATGTCTGCACTGCCATGACTTTTAATAACGATTCCTTTTAATCCTAATAAGCTTGCGCCATTATAACGACGGGGGTCAATACGTTTTTTTATCGCATTAAGAACAGGACGACTCATCAGTGCTCCGATCTTAGTAAAAACAGAACGCGAAAACTCTTCCTTTGCAAATGAGGTTAACATATGAGCAACACCTTCGCTGGCCTTTAATGCAACATTCCCCATAAAACCATCGCAGACTATTACATCTGTTTTGCCAGTATATATATCATTTCCTTCAACAAATCCGACATAATTCAATTTACTATCAGATAGCAATTTTGCTGCACTTTTTACACGTTCATTGCCTTTTACCTCTTCTTCACCAACATTAAGTAATCCAACGGTTGGCTTTTCTAAATTCTTAACCGCACTGACTAAAACAGAGCCCATCACCGCAAATTGGAACAGCTGCTCTGCGCTAGAATCAACATTTGCCCCTAAATCTAATACGTGCGAGCTACCATCGATCCCAGGCATACCACTACAAATTGCAGGTCTATCAATTCCAGGTAACATCCGTAAGACGAAACGTGCGGTTGCCATCAAGGCCCCCGTATTTCCAGCACTTACACAGGCGTCAGTTGTACCCTCTTTAACAAGGTTAATCGCCACACGCATTGAGGAATCTTTCTTTCTTTTTAGTGCAAGTGAAGGAGACTCATCCATTTCGACAATCTCAGTTGCGTTGTGGACGGTTATTTGAGGGTTTTCAGACTCACCCTCTGTTTTGAGAATATCTATCAACACACCTTCTTTCCCGCTCAGGATTAGATGTAAAGTTGGGTGTTTTTTGAGAATATGGAGACACGCTGGAACAGTAACAGAAGGACCAAAGTCACCACCCATAGCATCTATAGAAATTTTCATTAGAAAATTATCTGATCAATGAAGAATTAAGAGACCTCCTCGATCAGATTTTGAAGTCAACTGAAAGAAATTAATCTTCAGTATTAATGACTTTTCGACCTTTGTAGTATCCATCAGGACTTACATGGTGTCGTAGATGTACTTCACCTGTTGTTGGGTCAGTTGATAAAGTCTTCGTTGTTAACGCATCGTGTGAACGACGCATTCCTCTTCTCGAAGTACTTTTCTTGCTCTTTTGTACAGCCATTTATAACTCCTGATCGTTTTTCAATTTAGCCAAAATCGCAAATGGATTTGGTTTCTCTGTTTCCTGTAATTTCTCAATTATAGCATTATTCGGACATTTTCCTTCATCGTGTAAAGGCGAAAATGGCAGAGCCAATATCACCTCGTCTTCGATTAATTCTGCGAGTGGCAGCGATTCTTCCACTACCGTCACAATTTCATATCCCTGATCTTCCAGATGACCTTCCGCAGACTCTCCAATGACAAACTCTAATTGGATATTATCCCGAACCGGTACTTTAACCGGATTCAAACAACGCTGACAGATCATGCTAACTTCTGTTGCAAACTTACCGATGGCGACATTAGATCGATTATTTCGATCAAATTTGAGATCAAACTTCACAATACCGCTACCATCGTCCAAACTTAAGGTCAGACGTTGCAATTGATCCACATTAATTTGGCCTTCCAGGTTCTCACCTGTTTTGGCAAATTTTATTGGATCAATGTGCTCTGGGAATTGGTTTACCATAAGCGGCGCACATTATAGGGGATCATTTAACTAAATGGTAATAAAATAATGCGATGAATAAAAACAACCTTCAAACCCTAGAAACACGACAAATGGATCAAACTTTGATACTCGGATCTTCATCCATTTATAGAAAAGAATTACTACAACGTATAGGCCTTGATTTTGCGATTGATTCACCTGACATTGATGAAACAAGAAGAACCGGTGAAAGACCTGATGAATTAGTTAAACGACTTTCCTATGAAAAAGCAAAAGTCATTGCTGAAAGACATCCACAATCATTAATTATTGGTTCGGATCAAGTTGCCGTAAATGGCGATCAGATCTTAGGTAAACCCGGCAATAAACATATCGCCACGGAACAGCTAGAACAGGCGAGTGGCCGGTGCGTAACGTTTTTGACAGGCTTATGTCTCTTAAACGCGGACACCACCCAATTTCAGATCGATGTTGTCCAGTATAATGTTCATTTTCGACAACTAACTACTGATCAAATTTGCGCCTATTTGGAGAAGGAGCAACCTTTCAACTGCGCCGGCAGTTTTAAATCCGAAGGTTTGGGTGTTGCGTTATTTGAGAAAATGGAAGGCGGAGATCCAACCGCTTTAATTGGTCTCCCCCTTATTAGGCTTATTAGTATGCTGCGAAAAGAAGGGATCGAGGTTTTATCTTAACCAGAACGAACCCTGCTGACTAAAAATTTGAGCGCTAGCTGAAGCACCCATCTGCTTCGCTAATTTCTCAAAGTATGGCTCATGTGTAGTGAAATCGACAATTTCTTCGGCACCAATAACCTCTCGCGCTACGTAGCTGCTACTTCCCAATGCGTCAACAAGACCAAGTTCGACACTTCTTTCACCTGTCCAGATTAAACCACTAAACGTATCTCTATCAGATTTTAGACGATTACCACGACCTTCTTTGACCGTTGTAATAAATTGATTATGTATATCGCCAAGCATATTTTTAACATGTTTCATTTCATCATCATTAACAGGTGTGAATGGATCCAAGAATCCTTTATGTTCACCAGCAGTAATTAAACGGCGTTCCACACCCAGTTTTTCCATTGTGTCTACAAATCCAAAACCGTTCATAATGACGCCGATAGAGCCAACCAGGCTCGCTTTATCTGCATATATTTTGTCTGCAGCAGCAGCAATATAATATCCACCAGAGGCGCAAATATCGGTGATCACAGCATAGAGTGGAATGTCGGGATGTGCTTTTCGTAGTCGTTTTATCTCATCGTTTATATAGCCCGATTGCACAGGACTACCGCCGGGACTATTGATACGAAGAATAATGCCTTTAGTACCTTTATCTTCAAACGCACTTCGTAAGGCCGGGATGATACGATCTGCACTTGCTTCCGCTTCTGGTGCAATAACACCTGTTAATTCAACTAAAGCTGTGTGAGATCCTCCTCCCTGATTACCTGATTTCCAATCTTTAGGGGCATAAAGCCAAATTATAGCAAATAGGTAAGCGAACATTAGAAACTTAAAGAAAAGCCCCCAACGTCGTGTTTTTTTCTGTTCTTCCAATGCGGAATTGGCGAGTTTGACAATTACTTCTCTTTCCCAATTGTTATTAGATACGGGGCTAGATGAATTTGGTTTCTCTGACATATTTTTTCTCTAAAAAGTGATTGGAATATTATACAGTTCTGACAAGCCATTTAATGCTTTTACAGTCGCTGGATCAAGCGGCACTCCGTTCTTCTGATTGTATTCATATTGTTCCCAACGTGTTTCTCCAGGGATCATCACATTCCCTTCAACAGTACTAGAATCCTTAACCAATTCAACCAGTTGTTCCATACGCTCATAGTATGTATCTATATCTAAAAAACGGCTGATATCTATGGCCATGAAAAAATGACCGTTTTTACCAGGTTCCTTATAATTGGTGAACATTGAATTCACTTCAGATGAGAACATTGCTCCGGTTAAGACGCTGCTCAGGATCTCAATCATTAAAGAAAGACCATAACCCTTTGCCCCACCAAAAGGCAGCAAAGCACCTTCATCAACCTTGTTTGGATCGGAAATAGAATTTCCTTGTCTGTCAATCGCAATTCCTTCGGGGAGTTCTTTCCCCTGTTCAGCATATTTCATAACTTGAGCACCCGCTATCGCGGTCGTTGCCATATCCAACATCATACTTTTACCATTACGTCGCGGGGCACCAAAGGCAAAAGGATTTGTTCCAAAAACTGCTTTTATTCCCCCGTATGGTGCAACTTTTGAAATTGAGTTACTGAGTGCGATACCAATCATTCCTTGCTCTGCTGCAAGTTGAACATAATATGCGCTCGTACCAAAATGATTACTATTTTTTACACCAACAACACCAACCCCAAATTCTTTGGCCATATCAATTGATCTCATCATAGCTTTATGACCAACATAATGACCAATTCCCTGATCACCATTCATAACGGTAACAGCACTGTTTTCATTACTGTATTCCGGCTCACAAGGACATTTGATCAAACCAAGTCCAATTCTTTTAGTATAGGCAGGTAATCGCCAGACACCATGTGTCGGTCGACCAATCTGATCACTCCAAATCAGCGCTTTAGCAAAAATTCGAGATTGTTCATCAGAAGCATTTACTGATCGTAAAACATTGCTGACAAATTCTTGAAGGGTTTTTAGAGATACTCTTTTCAAGATAAGAACTTTAATCTTTTAGAGACAGCACTTGAGAAATCAGCCCATATTTTTGCTAAAAAAGGTCCAGGATCATCCAAACTAAAATAGGGAAAAACCAGAGCAGGACCTTTGATGCTTTTCAGCCATTCTATTGTTGTGATCTCACCTAAACGACGCAGTTCTATAAGTGATAAACAATCCAATAAGACCATCCAACGTCGAACACCAATTTTATAGCTAGTCTTTTCTGGCAAAGGTTTGCCTGTGAGATGACAATAAATAATATAAGCCATATCCAACCCACTTTTCGCAACAATGGCCTGAGCAGCAGAGAAACGTGGATTACATTCTATTATCTTCAGTTGACCATCGCGTACATCATGTTTGAATTCGATATGCCCCATTCCGCGGAAACCAATACCTTTAAAAAAGCGTTGTCCCATTTCTGCTGTTTCCGGCAACCATTCCGTAACATGTAGGCAGCCATTACCAGAATTTTTCGGGTAGCGTCTTATTATCTTATGTGTATATTGAAAAAGCTCGTTACCCTCTTCGTCCATATAAGTGTAGTAGGCGCTCTGCAAATCATCAGCCCCAGGAATCATTTCCGTCACCATCAATTCAAGATCTTTATCTAAAAGACTTTTCACATTATTTCTAAGCTCTTCTTTATCATTTGCGGTGAGGTATTTTTTATTTTTGAAATGTTGCTGAAACAAATGTGAATGAAGTGGTTTGATCATTACAGGGAATAATATTGTGTTCTTGACTGTATCGACATCTTCAAGAACATCTATATTGTAAAATGCCGGTGCCGGGCACCCAGCAGATTTGCCTAAGATTAATGTTTTCTGTTTGTTCAGCATTGCAAGATCAATTTCTGGAATATTATTATCCATAATGAAATATTCTGTAAGTGCCTTTTTGTTGTGGGCAATATATTCGACAGCATGATCACTACATACCATAATCACACAACCTTTTAATTCAGGATGTTTGTTTGATAATAATAACTCTTCCCAAAAGACATCAGGTTTGGTCTTTGCCGGGTATGGATAACTTTTTAGACAATAACGTGATTTGAAGGTGGGAGAATCAAACTGCGCTGAGATATAAACAGGGATTCCTCTACGGCCAAAGCTGCGCGCCAGAGAAATCGTATTTTCTTGTCCTCCAAGAATTAAGACGGGGATGTTTTTATTTGTGTTCATAAAGTTAAGTTTTCTTACTTTCACTTTCTATTTGGACTATGAATTTGAGCTTCCTTATACTTAATTTGCTCGAAAACATATTCAATAATTATTGGTGCTATAGATATTCCTTGAGTGCTATTTGAGACTAACGCATGGTGATGAAGACCTGGTGTTGTATTAATTTCATTTACAACACAGCCGCTTTCATTTAGCGGGAGAGTACAATCAGTCATCATCAAATCTACACCAGAGAGCGTCACGTTTATTACTTTACTTATCTCTCTCCCGTAATCCACAATCGATGAGTGAATTTCATTCATAACGGAATGGTTTTCAAACCGAGAGCACTGATTCGTTGCTGTTTTAACTTCAACGCGCTCACCTTCGGCAGGTATATCATTTAAACTAGATCCTCGATCTGATAACGTATATTTGCAATCAAGATCGACTGTCAGAGGTGATAATGCATATGGTACCGTACTATCCAACCTTGTACGATTTTCTTTATCAATTAAGCTTTCTATGGTGCTTGTGCCATCACCTGTTACACCAGGAGAATCCCTCTTTATCGCATCAATGAGCTCACCATTCAGATAAAGCAAACGATAATTTTCACCAGGCAATTCCTTTTCAATAATCAGCTTATTTGAAAAGGCAGATGCTTTATTAGAAGATTTATTTAACCTTGAAAAAGTATTCACCTTTGTTGTGATCCCCCAACCTCCAGCACCTTCATTAGCTGGTTTTACAACGAAGTTTCCAGAATGCTTTGACATAAAACTTTTTGCTAATGATGTTGTTGACAAATCATACTCAAGATAATCAGAAACAAGGTGCCCTTGTTCGTTCAAAAGTTTATTAACCAAAGGCTTGTTACCTGCAATTCCTAAAGTGATATGATCATCAAGCATTACCTCACCACGTCGCACAAAGGTCGTTTTACCATCACGATTAAGTCGGTAATAGCCATATCCTATAGAATCAATTTCAGCACCAATCTGATCTGCTAACGTCACCCAATAATTATCGAAGAATTTTTCTCTAGTTACTTCGAATTGATTTCTTAATTTCCATTCCTTGCTAAAAAGAACTGCATGCCCTCTTTCTAGACCTCTTCGACCGAGAAAGAATCCTTTCTTTATTTTTTCGATCATTTATTAACTCCAAAACCCAACTATTGAATATATTATTTTTTGTTGATTACACAGCCCGTAGAATCAAGGTATTTATCCACCCATTGATTTGAAAACTTGCCTTTTTTCACATCAGCAACATAAGACTCAAGTGATTTTTTCTGCAAGTATAGTTTTGCAAGTGTGTCTTTAGCAAATTCCTGTCGTACAACAACAAGACCACTTTGATCACCAACAATAATATCGCCTGGGTTGACGACTATCCCACCACAAGAGATAGGGTAATTAATCTCACCTGGCCCGCGGTGTAATGGGCCTATAGGTGTTTCACCTCGAGCAAAAACTGGCATGCCTACCTCGCGTACATCAGGAACATCTCGGATCAAACCATCAATCACGAATCCAGCAATTCCTCGATGTTTTGCTTTACTGGAAATCAGATCACCAAGTACGGCATTGCTTTTTGAGCCTCCCGCATCTATGACGACGATATCACCAGGTTTAGCAATATCTAGTACCTTATGTACCATCAAGTTATCACCTGGAAACACTTTTACTGTGCAAACAGGACCACAAATACTTTCAGTATTCACCATATTACGAATGCCCGTATTAATTGCATACATCCGGTTTAATATGTCGGAAATATCGGGCGATTCAAACTGGCTATACTCTTCAATGATTTTTTTTGAAGGGCGTTTAAAATTCTCTCGAACTCGGAAGCCTGGCCCAGGATTCATTTCTGCGGATTTTGGTGTTGATTTAGCTGACATAGTTAACCTCTTAATAAATCACTTATTGTTTTTTAGATAAAAGCGAGACCACCTTTTTAAGATAACGCTCGTTTTCCCCACTCATTTTTTGAATTACTGGTTTCTTTCACCTTCTATTTTAGAATGAATGGCAGGTCCTCTACGTGGGCCAGTGTTGTAATGATCGGCAAATTCTTCAGTGAGCTCACGCGCTCCATCAAGATTTACCCATTGACGGAGTAACAGCCTTCTTTTCTTGGGATCTTCATGATCGATAAATGAATCACGATTATGAAAAACAGTATTGTTATTTAGGAAAGCAATATCACCGACCTCTAAATAAACATCAAAACGAATATCATCTCGCATAGCTAATTCAGCTATATAGTTAATGGCTTCTTTCTCAAGTGTAGTAAGAGGTTCAACTCCAGGTAATTCTTCTGCAGTTAGAATCGCTTTTTGGTTATAGCGGCAACTGAGTTGATCTTTGTAATAGCTAAATACAGGCACTCTGTGTTGAGTAATATCCTGATATGGACCAATGGGTCCGTTGCCACGGATATTGTAGTGAAAGCCAGTATATAGAGGTTCTAAATATTCTGGGTGTGTCTCGACCAGTTCATTATAAATCGCCATCGTGCATGAAATATTATTCACCCCACCTTCTTTGGCCGGACGAACGCAGAGTAATACAACTAAATCTCCAGAGTCGCAATGAGGAGTTAACTGTGCATTAGTTGTATAACCGCGCACCGCTATGTTGGTAGCATAATCACCACCACGATCGCATACATGATCGATTAACGTTCCCTTTGTATCTTGATTAAATTTCTCACCAAAATGTTTTGTAATACCGGCATAAAGTAACTCGATATCGTCAAGATCCAGGCCTTCGATAGGTGCACCACGCAATACAGAAAAACCATAACCTTGATCGAGTTCAGTTTGCATTTGTGATAAAAGCAATCCAAATTGTGGAAGGGGGAAGTTTTCTTTTTTGATATTTTCGACGGTACATTCATTCGCTTTTGCAATTTGCAGTGCAGCCAGAATTTCTTGTTGTTGAACAGTAGAAATTATATGTAACCATGACGTGCTTTCCTTCATGTCCTCGGCATACCAGATGGTGCCGCCGGTTACTTTTCCCTTTAATATTTCAGTTGGCATTATTTGCAATTCTCCTTATAACTAAAGTTTAGAACGATTTCCTCCAGATATACTTTTTATAGGGGAAATTTACAGATGATTCAGGGTAAGGTCGAGAACTTAACTGGAGGATCTAGTTAAATATCGTGGCTAACAACATGAAAACTAATGAAAACCAATCTCGAGAAAGTCAACATCTACTTAAAACTCACATTAGTCCAAAGTTGTAGGAGCACAAACATCAAGCCCCTTAAGCTGAGTCAAGCGTCTTATCATAGGTACATATTGAAGACACTCAGAGCGTGACACACCTAAACTGACAATAAGTTCTTTGACTGATTTATTTACATCAGCTTTTTTAATAGCCTCTAGCTCTAATTCAGAAATGGTGAATTCTTTTTCACCACCAACATAAACCTGGATCACTTCTTTCCAATAAAGTCGCGTGTAATGACGACTGATTCTCTCCAATTTTGGAGAAACTTTAACGATGTGTTCTAAAAATTGATCATCGTTTGAAGCTAACAATGATTGGGATGTCTCCTGTTGTGTAACAGTCGAAGGATCTTCACCAATAGGGTCAAGATCCATTGCATTAAATTTAAGATATAGGACACTTGTATTCGCAGGTAACTCACGTTCGTGATAGATAGAGTTTCCACGAAACAGCAGAACATCGCCTGGCTCCGCATAAATTCTGACCGGCTCAATACCTTGCAATATATTTTCAGGAAGATCTTCTTCATCAAGGCTAGCCCGGTATAAAGCGGTAGAATTTAAAGGGTTAACATCCAACAAATTTTCAGGCCATAAAACGACATGAGAACCCTCTGGGATCACAAGTGGCAAGCCAACCGTTAACTCAGCTGCGACGCGATCTTTATGTGGTGGAACATGATTTTTTGCTTCTGATTCGTAAACTTTAATATGCCGTTCACAAAGCTTGAATTTTTCCATCGGCAGCCTCGCGGTTTTAGCCATTGTTTCAAAACCACTGCCGTAAAAGTCCCATTCTTCAAAATCGTATAAATATTGACGCTTTTTGCCCTTAAAGTGCCAGTTTTCCAAATCTTTACTGTTTTCTTCTTGCTTCGCCGCCTGGGCTTTTGCAACCTCTAAAAAGTCAAGATCAATACCATTTTTTACTAATACATAGCCATTTTTGACATACTTATCGACATAATCTTGAGGATTGTAAGTAAAAATATTTTTCTTACTTTTGAAATATGGGGATCTTACTTCTAATGCTCCTGATACGATACTTTCCAATTGTCTTCACCTCATTCCATTGATATTTCAGCAATAATAATACTTGAACTCTATTTGCACTTTATAGCGGCACTAATAATAGATAATTGAGTCGTCGACACACAAACACTCAAGTGATTATTATCTTAGATCAATTTTGTGAACAAGTTGACATTCTTTTTCGACACGAGGGTAACTGTAATCTAAACGTAACAATAGAAGCTCTTAAGTAATTAATCTACCAATCTATTTCCACGTCCAACTGAGTAGAGAGTTCTTTCAGTGCCGATATGGTTTCGTGATCAATATTAATACCTTTTTTACAGCTGGTTTTGTACTGATCCCAGCGTGCTTCACCAGGAAATAGTACTTTTTTATGATCAAAACCTTCGGCAGAATCTTTTACTAACGTCAATAATTCTTCTATTCGCAGATGATAGTCTTCGATAGAAATGAGTTTTCCTATATCGATAGTGATAAAGAAGTGTCCATTATCACCACTCTCTTCAAAGTTTTTATACATGGATTTAACGCCGTGAGAAAAGCCCGCCCCCATCAATACTCCTGACAAGATCTCAACCATAAGAGAAATACCAAATCCTTTTGCCCCACCAAAAGGTAACAAGGATCCACTAGCCACCTTATTTGGATCTGTAATTGGATTACCGTTTTTATCAATTGCAATGCCCTCTTCTAACTGAATACCCTGCTCACCACTTTTCGTGATCGAAGAACCCGCACTGGAGGCTGTGGCCATATCCAATAGAATATGTTCACCATTTTTTCTGGGTGCGCCAAATGCAAAAGGATTCGTTCCTAATACCGATTTTACCCCACCATAGGCTGCAACTTTAGGAAAGGAATTGCTCATGACTAACCCAATCATTCCTGACTGACATGCCTGATTGATATAATAAGAACCTGCTCCAAAAAAATTGCTGTTGTTAACTCCCACAACCCCAACCCCCATTTGTTGTGCGATTTTTATTGCTTTTTCCATTGCAAGATAGGCAATGTAATGGCCTGAGCCTTCGTCTGCATTCATAACAGAAACTGAGGCTGTGGATTGAATAGTCTTAGGAGAGCAAGGAGATTTTATCAATCCTTTTTTGAAACGTTTAGTCAATAAAGGCAGTCGCCAGACACCTTGGTTATGTCGCCCAATTTGATCACACCAAACTAAAACCTGACTTAATATCTTTGCTTCTTTCACATCACAATCACTTGCTGTAAGTAGTTGGGTTGATATGTCTAAGAGTTCATTAGCAGTCAAAACTTGAACACTCATTTTTGTTAAATACCTACGCCTCTTTGTTGATTTGCTGATTTTCTACGATGTATTTTTTCACAGATAGCTTTTTTCCATTCGTATAGTGAAGGCGCTGGATCATCCCATTTAAAGAACGGAAAAGTTTGTCTTTTAAGAAGGCTTCTGAACCAGCCAAATAGTGATATCAAATCTTTCCCTTTCAGCTCACGATAAGCGGCTAAATCTGGCAATAGGTACCAGTAGGCAAGATCTTTCCGATTTCCGATATCTGGCAAAGGCAATTCTACTAAATGATTATAAATTGCATGTGCAACATCTGCCCCACTACTCACCAATAAGGGATGTCCACCAGTAAATCGCGTATTACATTCTATGATTTTGTACTTGTTATCTCGAGTATCATATTTAAATTCGATGTTGCCGTTGCCTCGGAAATCTATCCCTTGAAAAAACTTTTTGCCCTGTTCTGCTGTTTCAGGCAACCATTCAGAATGATGGTAGCAAGCAGCGCCAGAATTCATTGGGAAACGTCTGATAACTTTTTTCGTGTAGTGGTATAACGACTTACCTTCACTGTCATGATAAGTATAGTAGCTTGACAATAATGAATCAGGACCGGGGATAAGTTCCGAGATCATAAATTTCAATTGTTTCTCAAAAACACGTGTTGCATGTGTAACCAGCTCGTTAAAACCTTCTGCTCGCAGATATTTCTTTCCGTCAAACTGACGTTGAAACAAGTGTGAATGAATCGGTTTTATGATCACAGGAAAAATAATTTCATTTTCTATTTTCATTACATCTTCGAGTGAATCCACATTCCAAAAGTTAGGAGCCGCAACACCGACTGAATTTGCGAGTTTCAAAGTCGCTTGTTTGTCGAGTAGTAATGCATGTATTTTTGGATCGTAATCATCAAGAATGTAGTCTTGTTCTAGTAGTGTTCTATTCTCCGCAAGGAATTCAATAGCATCATCATTACAGGCAAAAACAACACTGCCTTTAAGATTTACATCTTGTCTATTCAATAATAATTCAGTCCAAAAATCCCTTTGAGTCATGGACACAGGAACGGGATATCGATCATTACAAAAACGTGATCTAAAAGCGTGCGCATCTTCACTGGCTGAGACGTTCACTACAATTCCTTTTTTGCTCAAACTTCGGACAATTGCCAGCGTATTTTCTCGCCCACCTAACAGGAGAAGTGGTGGTTTATTATTTCTATCTTTTTGTTGGTTATTCCCATCGTTACTCATTTGGATCAATTCGCCTTTTTTGTTGGAAAATATAATTGATTATTAGTTTGCCAACAGGAGTTATTTTATCCTTTTCAAAAACAAGATCATGATGATGTAAACCTGGAGTGGTATTCAGTTCATTAATGACACCACCACATTGAACAAGCGGCATAGTAATATCAGGAGTAATCAAGTCTACTCCCACCAGTTTTAGATCCAAAACCTGAATTAATTCCGCACCCAAATTAACTATCGAAGAATGTACTTGATCTTTAACAATATGATTCTCATTCGACGAATTTTCATTACACACCAATTTAAGTGTTGCGGTTCTACCGCTTTCAAGAACACTGGACAACGAAAGATCTTGCTTTGCAAGGTGTGTATGCATCTCATCTGAGATAGTGATAGGACTTAGTGCAGTAACTAGAGCAGAACTGATTCTATTATCATTTTCCGACTTAATAAGCTGGCTGATCGTACTTGTTCCATTTCCAGTAACAACAGGTTTATCACGTCTGATGGCATCAATAAATTTGCCATCAAGATACAGTAGACGATACGAATCACCTTTTACCTGCTCTTCGATCAAAAGGTCATTCTTATAAGTGGAGGCAAAAACGGACGCAGCAAGTAATTCTTTTTTTGATCTGATTTCAGTGGTGATTCCATTACCAGCACCAGATCCGCTAGCCGGTTTTACAACTGCAGGCACATCAAGTCCATCAAGAAAAGTCTCTGCCTCATCAATACTTTCTAGTGAATATCTAAGATATCGAGGACCTTGATAACCTACTTCAGACAATAGCTTGTGAATTAATGGTTTGTTACCTGCAATATTTAAGCTGAGGTGATCATCGAGCATAACTCTTGACTGCCTTACATATGTGGTTAGATCACCTTTCCTAATCCGATAATACCCTTGCCCAATATCTTCGAGCGTAGCATCAAGCGAACCTGCTACGCTTTCCCAGTAAAGCTGGTAGTAGTCCTTTCGAAGTTTGGTAAAGAATGCATACTCTTTACGCTTACCAGACGACAGGATCTTTTTTACCTTGGCAAAAACACATCTAACCCGCATTCTTTTTGCAGAAAGGCTGTTGATCATCTTTGACTAACCTTAACCGTCAATAACACATTCAGATTCACTGAGAGATCGATCTACCCATTCGTTTGAAAATTCTCCACGCTTCACATCAGCAACATACTTAGCCAAAGAGTCTCTTTGAGTATAGGCTCTTTCTAGCACATCTTCTGCAAATTCTTTTTGGACAACAACAACACCGTCTTTGTCTCCCATGATTATGTCGCCAGGGTTGACAACAATACCTCCGCAACAAACAGGATAATTAATTTCACCAGGACCGCGATGAAGAGGACCGATTGGGGTAATTCCTCTTGCATACACTGGCATAGCAATTTCTTGTATTCCTGGAACATCACGAATCAAACCATCAACAATAAATGCCGCAACACCTTTATGCTTCGCTTTTTGTGATACAAGATCACCAAGCACGGCATTCATCGGTGAAGCTCCTGCATCGACAACAATAATATCGCCAGGCTGCGCTATATCCAAGGCTTTATGAACCATCAGATTATCACCCGGGAAAACTTTAACTGTTAAAGCCGGTCCAACGATTGAGTCTGTATTAATCCGGTTTTTAATTTCCCAATGCATTGTATACAGTCGATTCATCAAATCAGAAATGTCGGGTGTCTCAAATTGTCCGAATTGTTTCACCAAATCAGGATCGGGGCGAGTTATTGTTTTAAGCACTCGGTAACCTGGTCCTGGATTGAGTTCTGAAGACTTGGGTTTATTAGCCATAATATTTGTTCCTTAATTGAGGTTACTATATAGATTAATAATTTTTCTCACATCCAACCTGTGTGTCTTAAATATGGAATGAGTAGTATATTGAACTCAAATCGAGATAAAACAGTTTGAATGTTAATAATGAACACAGCATCATTATTTGGTTATAAACTATGCAAGGCATAATGTATGCCAATGGTTTTAAAATTAATGGTGTTTGTGTCGTTCAGAGGTGACGCAAATTAGGTGCTTGTGATTTTCAGAGAAATAGCTCTTTGCTTAAAATATCTATTAACATACTGATATTATTGAATATATTATGATATTTTCGATAATGGCATAGTGATTGCTGTGTTACAGTGGAAATTGTGATGTTTCTCAGCGGACTGAGAACATGGCAGGTAATGGATAACCTGCCAGCAAAAGGATTTGTTAGTTACATTTAGTTAATTATTAAGGAATTTAAAATGATCAAAGAATATCTCAAAGGGTTTATTGGAATAACTCTTCTGCTGGCTTCAGTTAACGCAAGTGCATTGTTGTTTTGGAGTGATCGACAAACACACATGGAAGGAACTGCTAAAATCCTTTTTGACTATGTTTCGTTAGATCCTACCACTTACACAAATGGTAATGGGCGAGCATTTAAAGGTGAATATGGCAGTGCAGGAGCAGGTACCTTTTACGCAAATGGGATAACGTTTGTTAACAGCGGCATCACCATGAATATAAGCACTAACGCACAAACACAAGCACCGATTGACTCCAGATACCAATCAGATAGTTCAGGTGTTAAAACAGCCAATGCTAATTTAGCTGCATCCGTTCATGGATTAATTGCTGGGCATGGGACCTCTTCAGACAATTTGATTAACCAAACAAACGTGCAAGCACTTATTGATACAGGAGATATTCCAAACACAGTAAATGCAGCTGATTTTGCTGGGACCGAGGATCCTTTCGATATTTCTACTACTTTCGATATTTCATTTGATCATAATGTTGTTTTGAATACAGTTTTTTTCGATGTGATCAGTCACGGTGGATCTGACAATACAGATCCTCTATTTAATCAGGCACCGACATTTGATATTACTGGAGGTTCTAATAGCCTTAATTTAACCGGCTTGAATACAGTCACTGCAACAGAAAACGGAAGTACTAATATTTCAGGTGGTGCTCTTTTCCTTGCAGGCGAGTTGTATACCATCACTGTAAATTCTACTGGCTCATTGAATAGCCTTGTTGAATTTCAAGCCTGGGACGTTACAGCCGTTCCACTTCCTGCTACTGCTTGGTTTTTGTTAGGTGGTCTAGCGAGCTTGTTTGGGTTTGGTCGTAAAAAAACGCAAGTACAAGCTTAAATCTGTAACCCCTATTTTTCAGTCCAACTTAAGCCAGAAGTGACTTAGGTTGGGATTTAATGTTGGTTGTGTTCCTACAGCATTCTAAACAGTTGTTAGCTTAGTTGGCTAATTTAGCTGGGATCAAATTCTTCAAGATCCCCTTCACCAGATGTTTTTTATTCTCAGTAACACTCCCTAATAAAATAATCACGATGGAGACAGAGCAAAATAGTAGTAAATGTCTGACAGGATCATCTCTTTCAAACCCGTAGACAGCATTAAAAAATTGTAACAAAGGATAATGAAATAGATATATTGAAAAAGTCAGACCTGCCCAGTACCTTATTGGACGCTCAAAGTTTTTTAACAATTTATCAAACCTATGCGAAATAGCTTTTAATCCAACAAAATTCATTGAGATCAATAAACCGTATAGATAGCTGATCAAAAACTCATCTGAATGCCATAGTTTCTGATCGACAAATTCTGCTCCTAATAGATCTTTAGTCATCGTTAGCAACTGATGATCAAGCCCAATTACTTTAGTTATTAAATAAATAACAGTCGGGAATAAAAAAAGAATCCAGCCTGTTCCTTCGGATAAAGTCTGTGATTGGTTGTACTTATAAACCCAAACACCCATTAACCATATGGGTAATAAGATCATGATCTTCGGACCGGCAACCAATAATGTTAGCAAGATCAAAATCAGGCGAACATATCCTTTAAAGTAAAATGAGGCCGCAAACAATACATAATACCAAAACTCATAACTCAAAGACCAAAAAGGACTGTTTGTAAATGGCCTGATACCATAGAACCAAAGCTCGTTGACAAAAAACAAATTAGCTAATATTCGTAATACAGGCTGTTTATCAGCATACCACCAACCATCATATGAGACGGGATCAATCGAGCTTCCCCACTTGTCTACAATAACGGTTAAGATCAAGGCCGGTATAACGACAGAGTAGAGTCTGGAAAGACGGTTCAGTGCAAAGTTGGTAAAATCCTTATCTCGAGTGTTTGCTACATAGGCAATAACATAGCCAGACAAAACAAAAAATACGATGACAGCATCGCTGCCTATATGTAATTCACGAAAGCCAGAATAAGTGCCTCCTGTAAGACGTGTAAAGGCAAAGTGAGAAATAAAAACTGTTAAAGCAGCACTAAATCGAATGAGATCCAAATATAAAGAGAACGTTTTGTTCATAGTTCAGACACCACTACTTTGCAATCTCTCCTGGAGAACCTTTCTTGCTCTCTCATCAGTTATTAGTAGTAGGCCACCATATAGTACGATTCCAACGATTATCTTGACTACTATTTCAATAAGGAACCCTTCTATTTCAATACTATCGAGAACAAAATACATAAGAATAGATAAACCAATAAATTTCGTAGCGGCGAGAAATGGAAAATCAATAATCAGAAGTTTTCGACTATAAAAAGTTTCTAAAATGATCATCAATAAATAGGATAACAAAGTTGCTATAGCTGCACCTTCAATTCCATAAAGTGGAATAAATACAATATTCAACACGACATTTACAAGCGCCGCTGAAAAAGTTATCCACATCAAAGCCGAAGATTTTTTAATAAAAATACCCGCGCCTAACATCGAATGTGTACCGTAAATCATTTGGCCGGCAATAACATATGGGATAACAACACCACTTTCTATATATTTCCCACCAGTTATCAAAATAATCAAATCTGGGCCAACAACGGCCACACCAGCAATCACAGGAAAACACATGATCAAATAAAAATATAAAGATTTTTCAATAAAGTTTTTAGTTGCAGCGACACCTTTATCAGCCCAAATTTGGAAATACATAGGTCGAATTGCTTGGAATAGAGAATCCACCATCATTATTTTTATGTATCCACAAAGTGCGTAACCGGCTGCATAAACCCCCAGCGATTCTGACCCCATTTTCCAATTAATAATATAGCGATCACCCAAGCTAAAGATAACAAACACCAATTCATTGCCAAGCAATGGCAACCCATAGGCCAGCATTTCTTTCGTCATTTTAGGCGAGAAACTATGCGGCGATAATTGTATATTTCGCATAGCATAAAACGCGAGAATTGAAACCAATGTTACGTGGACAAGTACTCGGGCAATAAAAACTCCTTCAAGGGAGCGGGTAATAAAATAAAGGGTTATTACAACCGCGAGTAGAATTCCGTAGCACTCAGAAACTGTAAAAAGACTAAGCCACCCACTTTGTTGTTTAGCCTGCAAAAACCCAGTTAACATACTAAGAATTACATGGAAAAAAATAACAACTCCGGTAAGCAAAAATAGATTTCTTAGTTTTGGCTCACCCCAAGTTGTATCTGGTAAGAAATAGACGATCAACATCCAAAGGATCGTAATGATCAGACCTGTCCCAACCATGCTAGTAACAATGGTTGAATAGTAGGTTTTAAGATCCCAACGACCTGTGCCTTCCTTGTCTTTTATATCGGAGTAATATCTGACGATTGAAAATTGCAGGCCACACTTCCCAAACGCAGCGATAAAGGTGATCGTTGTCATAACGAGAGTGAGAAGTCCGTAATCACTCACGGATAGCATTCTTGTCAAGATTGGGAAAGATATTAACCCAGCAAGCGTCCCTGCCAATCCGGCCAGAGAGTACCGGGACGCATGTACCAAAAGATTTCTAAGCATATGTTCAGTATATCAGGCGAGAGTTATTTTATGATCTGCTGTAATTCTTTTGGTAATGGTGCATCAATAGAAATTCGATCCATATCAGCAAGCTGAAAGCTTAAATGACTTGCATGCAGAAACAAACGTCTTAGTCCTTTTTTTTTCAATTTTTTATTAAATTCATCATCCCCATACTTCTCATCCAAAGCAATTGGCATGCCCATGTGGGCACAATGGGCACGAATTTGATGTGTTCGGCCAGTATGTAACGTTACTTTTAATAATGATGTGTCAGGAAATCGTTTTACCAATTCAAACTCTGTCAACGCTGACTTGCCATTCTCATCAACACGAACAACTCTTTCTCCGCCAGAAAGACTATTTTTAACTAAGGGTGCATCGACAATTTGTTTTCCACCTTTCCACTTGCCCTTGACCAACGCAAGGTACTGTTTATCCATCTTGTTCGTTTTTATTAATTTATTCATTTGCCGTAAAACGGCAGGTTTTTTTACTAGAATCAAACAACCCGAGGTGGCTCGATCAAGCCTATGGGCAAGTTCGATATAATTACTCTTGAATTCAGGCATGCTTCGAAACGCTTCGATTATCCCAAAATCACATCCAGTACCGGCATGAACAGGAATACCTGAAGGTTTGTTGAGGATCAAAAAAGCATCATCTTCAAAAAGGATACTTGCTTTGAGTTGATCAATGACTCGATGAGGAATTTTTAATTCGAAATTTTCCTCAAGATAAACTGGAGGAAGACGCAAATTATCATCTGGTTGCAAACGATAATTAGGTTTTATCCTTTTTTTATTAATTCGAACCTCACCCTTACGTAACATTTTATAAATGCGACCTTTGGGTATAGTCTTAAAAAAATGACTTAGAAAATTGTCTATGCGACGACCAGCATGATCATTATCAATCGTAATATATTGTACTGTCTGGTAACTTACTGAGTCTAAATTTGCAGAATCTACTGACGAAGTTATTATAGTCTTTTGCGAAGGCTTGTTGCTGATAGGATCCAAGCTTGCTATTATCACACGACAGGTTTCGTTCGTCCATGGAATGTGGCGTCAGAGGGAAGGTGTTAATCATCACGAAACCTTGACTAAATCAAATAAAAGAATAAAACAGACTAATTATAAGTCTGAGATAAAGAATTTTATCAATCAGTCTTTGACAAATAGTTGAATGACTGATTGCAACAGCGCTCCCAATATAGATCAGAACTATTTATGAACTTCTAACGTAAGACATAGCTAATATTTTAGTTAGGTTTATACGTATTTTTAAGAAGCTAGAATATGATCCATAAGAAGGTTGAGCGCCTACCAGGAACATACAATGAAACGCATGATAATTAACGCAACTCAGCCAGAAGAGTTGCGCGTTGCCCTTGTTGATGGGCAAAAACTTTATGACCTAGATATTGAAACGGTCGGAAAAGAACAAAAGAAATCAAACATTTACAAAGCTAAAATCATCCGAATAGAGCCCAGTCTAGAAGCGGCTTTTGTGGATTACGGTGCTGAACGCCACGGCTTCTTACCACTGAAAGAAATCTCACGATCTGTTTTTATCAAACCACAATCAGGTAGTGGGCGCGTCAATATCAAAGACGCTATTAAAGAAGGACAGGAAATAATCGTCCAGGTCGAAAAAGAAGAACGTGGTAATAAAGGAGCAGCTTTAACGACATTTGTCAGCCTGGCTGGACGATATTTGGTTGCAATGCCGGATAACCCAAGAGCTGGTGGTGTCTCTCGTCAGATTGAAGGATCTGATCGAGAAGAATCCAAACAAGCAATGAGTGAGCTTAACATCCCAGAGGGAATGGGCTTAATTCTAAGAACAGCGGGTGTAGGGAAAGCATCTGAAGAACTACAATGGGATCTCGATTATCTCATGCAATTGTGGAGTGCGATTGAAGAAGCTGCTGAAACAAAGGCCGGCCCTTTTCTCATTTATCAAGAACATGATGTCATTATTCGTGCAATCAGAGACTATCTGAGAAATGATATCTCAGAAATTTTGGTTGATGACGAGACGCTTTACAAGAAAGCCGTGGAATTTATGCAACAGGTTATGCCACATAATCTTCATAAATTAAAACATTATCAAGATTCTACCCCACTTTTCACACGCTATCAGATCGAAAGTCAGATCGAAACTGCGTTTGGACGTGAAGTCCGACTACCTTCTGGGGGTTCGCTTGTCATTGAACCTACTGAAGCTCTAACTACAATTGATATCAATTCAGCGAGAGCGACTAAAGGCAGCGATATTGAAGAAACTGCATTAAACACAAACCTTGAAGCTGCAGATGAGGTTGCTCGACAATTAAGGCTACGCGATCTTGGCGGCTTAGTCGTGATCGATTTTATCGATATGTTAGCAGCACGAAACCAGCGTAAAGTAGAAACTCGTATTAAAGATGCTCTAAAGGTTGATCGTGCTCGGGTTCAGATTGGTCGTATATCCCGATTTGGCCTTCTTGAAATGTCACGTCAACGCTTAAGTGCCTCTTTGATTGAAGGCACGCATGAAACTTGTCCACGTTGTAGTGGCTTAGGAACCATACGCGGCACAGCTTCATTAGGTCTATCCTTATTAAGGATTATTCAAGAAGAAGCGATGAAAGACAATGTTGGCCGTGTAGTTGTACAGTTACCTGTAGATACGGCTACATTTTTACTAAATGAAAAGCGTTCTGAAATTACAGATCTGGAAAGTAGATTGGGAGTTGATGTTCTTATGATCCCCAATCCGCAGCTTCAAACACCTCACTACGAAGTTGAACGTTTTCGCAAACAAGTCATGGAATCTTCTGACTGGAAAGAAGAACCTAGCTACGAATTGATAAAAATCTCTGAAGAAGAGAATTCAGTTTCAACGCATTCTGAAAAGCCGGTAGCTGAGCAAGCAGCCGTTCAAGAGATTAGTCGTTCTACGCCAAAACCGACTAAAGCTGAACCGGCTATTGCCTCGCAAGGTGGAATTATTAAACGTATGTTCTCAGGTTTATTTGGTTCTGGAACAGCAAATAAAACAACAGAGAAAGAAGAACAAACAGAGACGGCAACAAAAGAAAAACCCAGACAACAAAATCGTTCCCGTAATAATACAAATAGTGAGCGTAAGCCTGGACAAAAGAACCAGCCTACGCGCCGAAAAGCTACATCTAAAAAAACTGCTTCCAAGAAGAAAACTGCTTCCAAGAAGAAAACAACTTCCAGAAAGACAACAGCTAAGAAAGTAGATAATACGAAATCGAGTGAATCTGAGTCTAGTAAAGAACCTGCAGTTGAAACCACAAAAGAAGTGACTAAAGCTGAAACACAGTCACAAGATAAAAAACCAAGAAATGATCGTCCTAGACGAGGGCCAAGAACTCGACGAAGTAATCGAAGTAGAAAACGCTCTGAGGATCAGAATAAACAACAAGTCGAAAACGATAGTTCTAAATCTGATCAAAAAACTGTACCTGATCAAAAACCCGAACCAAATAAGAAACCGGCTGAGATCTCTGAAGTGGAGACTCCTGTAAAAGCAGTTGAGAAAAAAGCACTAACATCCAATATGGTTGAGAAAGCCGTAGAGTCTGTAGCAGTGGCTTCAACATCAAAAGTAACAGCTACTGCATCTGATGCCTCTTCGACAATCGAAAATGTTGTTTCTGAAGATAAAAAAACACTAAAAGAACTGAAAGCTGAAGATTGATTTGTAGAAATTCAGATTTGATCTGACAGTTACCCAATTATCTGTAGAAATTCAGACTTGATCTGACAGTTACCCCTTTTTCTGTAACTGACTGTCAGGTTAAGTTTAGTTCACAAACTTTTCCTTCCAGATAGCTTGTCCGTCGATGAGTGTTTCCATCGGCGTCCTCCCGCAGCACATTTTGCCTTGGTGAGTTCGTTGAGTATTGTATTTGAGCAACCATTCGTCAAGGTCGAGTTGCAGTTCATCAATCGATTGGTAAATTTTCTTACGCAAAGCGACTTGATAAAACTCATTGAGGATCGTCTTATGGAATCGCTCACAAATACCATTCGTCTGAGGTGATTTGACCTTGGTTTTGGTGTGTTCGATATTGTTCAACGCCATATAAAGCTGATAATCATGCTGGTCAGCTCGCCCACAATACTCCGTCCCTCTATCTGTCAAAATGCGCAACATAGGCAAACGTTGTTCTTCGTAGAATGGGAGGACGCGGTCATTGAGCATGTCAGCTGCCGTAATCGGTGTTTTAGTCGGGTACAGTTTCGCGTGAGCGACCTTGCTGTAAGTATCAACAAACGTTTGTTGATAAACCCGACCAATGCCTTTGAAAGTACCGACATAGTAAGTATCTTGCGAGCCAAGATAACCAGGGTGTGCCGTCTCTATCTCGCCACAAGCCTCATCGTCGTCTTTCTTGCGTTCCATCGCCGCGACTTGAGACTCAGTGAGGATCAAGCCTTCACCAGCTACCTTATCAGACAATGCCTTCAGGCGATCTTTAAAGCAAGCAAGACCATGACGAAGCCAGATACAACGAACGCCACTGGGTGAGACAAATGTTCCCCGTTTGCGCAGCTCGTTACTGGTGCGCGTTTGACCATGTGCGGGCTCTTCCAGTGCATACTCGAGCACAACGGTTTCAATAGCCGGGTCGATTCTGTTTTTAAGATTTGGGGTACGCCGATTACGATCAAACAAGGCTTCTACACCGCCTTCATCAGCCGCTTCTTTGTAGCGATAAAATGTATCTCTGGACAAACCCATCATCTTGCAGGCTTTTGAGACATTGCCGAGTTCTTCAGCGAGATTGAGTAGACCAACTTTATGTTTTATAACTTTGTCATTAGTATGAATCATGAGAGTTACCTCTTTGTGTTTTGATGTTTACGTTGCAGTTACATCAAAGCGGGTAACTCTCACTAAATCAAGCGTCGCTACGCTCCGCTTGATTTAGTGATGTGTCAGATTGGGTCTAAACTTCTACAAATTATCAGTAACCGACTGTCAGGTTAAGTTTAATTCACAAACTTTTCCTTCCAGATAGCTTGTCCGTCGATGAGTGTTTCCATCGGCGTCCTCCCGCAGCACATTTTGCCTTGGTGAGTTCGTTGAGTATTGTATTTGAGCAACCATTCGTCAAGGTCGAGTTGCAGTTCATCAATCGATTGGTAAATTTTCTTACGCAAAGCGACTTGATAAAACTCATTGAGGATCGTCTTATGGAATCGCTCACAAATACCATTCGTCTGAGGTGATTTGACCTTGGTTTTGGTGTGTTCGATATTGTTCAACGCCATATAAAGCTGATAATCATGCTGGTCAGCTCGCCCACAATACTCCGTCCCTCTATCTGTCAAAATGCGCAACATAGGCAAACGTTGTTCTTCGTAGAATGGGAGGACGCGGTCATTGAGCATGTCAGCTGCCGTAATCGGTGTTTTAGTCGGGTACAGTTTCGCGTGAGCGACCTTGCTGTAAGTATCAACAAACGTTTGTTGATAAACCCGACCAATGCCTTTGAAAGTACCGACATAGTAAGTATCTTGCGAGCCAAGATAACCAGGGTGTGCCGTCTCTATCTCGCCACAAGCCTCATCGTCGTCTTTCTTGCGTTCCATCGCCGCGACTTGAGACTCAGTGAGGATCAAGCCTTCACCAGCTACCTTATCAGACAATGCCTTCAGGCGATCTTTAAAGCAAGCAAGACCATGACGAAGCCAGATACAACGAACGCCACTGGGTGAGACAAATGTTCCCCGTTTGCGCAGCTCGTTACTGGTGCGCGTTTGACCATGTGCGGGCTCTTCCAGTGCATACTCGAGCACAACGGTTTCAATAGCCGGGTCGATTCTGTTTTTAAGATTTGGGGTACGCCGATTACGATCAAACAAGGCTTCTACACCGCCTTCATCAGCCGCTTCTTTGTAGCGATAAAATGTATCTCTGGACAAACCCATCATCTTGCAGGCTTTTGAGACATTGCCGAGTTCTTCAGCGAGATTGAGTAGACCAACTTTATGTTTTATAACTTTGTCATTAGTATGAATCATGAGAGTTACCTCTTTGTGTTTTGATGTTTACGTTGCAGTTACATCAAAGCGGGTAACTCTCACTAAATCAAGCGTCGCTACGCTCCGCTTGATTTAGTGATGTGTCAGATTGGGTCTAAACTTCTACACATAATTGCCTTTGCGCCGCAGACTACATAACGCTTACAGCAGCGGAAAAGTGGTGTGGCGGCCTTTTTGTGCTTTTTTTGCAAAAAGGGTGACGCACCAATTTTTCCGACTGCCTGTACTTGTTAAGTTTTAATTTCATTCAGGTTCTCCATAAAATCCTGCAATTCCTTTGGCCAGGCTTTTGATGTGTGCTTTCCCATGTAAGCACTAATTTCTGGGTGCTCAACAAGCTCGAACCCATACGACTTATCCATAGGGTAGGTTTCCATATCATTCAGGCCATTAAAAGCAATGGTCAGCTGTGAGCTGTTGTCTGGACGTGCAATAACCCAAAATCCCGAAAACCTGTAGTCATCGCCGGGGAGCTCATCTAGAACTCGCCAATGATTGCGCTCTAGAGTATTCCTTAATTGCTTGAGAGTGATCTCGCTCATATTTGGAAACTTAACGCCTTTGTAACAGGCTAATTTTTGTGAAGCAGTTTGTGTGATACTGACGCGCAGCGGCAACACAAAATGCGTAGCTAAAATTTGTCCTTGTTGACAAACTTGATACTCATTGAGCCTTCTCCTTTAGTTTAGCGAAACTCGCTAAACTGAAGGTGATAAAACCAAAACAGGAGAAAGCCCAATGAATTTTTATAATAACCTACACCCTTATTATTGTGGTATCGATTTACACGCACGGATCCTTTATGTTTGTATTATAGATCAGGAAGGTCAAATCTGCGTTCATAAAGAAATCTCGGCCAGTCCTGATAAGTTAAAAAAACTGCTCGAACCCTACCTGGGCAATATTATCTGTAATGGTCAAGTAATCTTGAAGTAAATTTAAGCCACTTTTTTCAATGCTGCTGTTTTCTGTGCGGGTGTGATATAACCAAGCGAAGAATGTAATCGTCTGTAGTTATAAAAATAAAGGTAACTCTCTATAGCAGTAACGGCCGCAATATGATTAATAAAACTTAACAGATTCAATCGTTCTGTTTTTAAACTCCTGAAGAATCGTTCCATCACACTATTATGCCCAAAGCACTTCGTGGGGCAGGCTCTCCCAACAATTTCCGCGACGACTCATGCTCTGAGTGATATTTAGCTTGTTTAGATAATTAACAAACACATTAGCAGAATACTGTACGCCCTGATCGGAATGAAAAAGTAATTGACGCGTGTCAGGCTGTTGCCTTCGAATAGCATGACGCAGTGCTTCCTTTGCTAATGCCGCATTGGGGTGTTTAGACATCGCCCAACCAACAATCTCTTTTGACCCTAAATCGAGCACGCATGCCAGATAACTCCAACCTTGATGTGTGCGAACATAAGTAATATCACCCACCCAATGCGTGTTGATTGTTTTCGGATAAAATTGACGTTCAAGAATATTTTCTGCTTTGATATGGGATCTGCCTGTGTTTGGATAGTAATGCCTTTTCCGAGGCGTAATGGCAAACACATTCGCTTTTCTCATCAATGTGGCGGTCCGATAGACGCCAAGAGAAAAACCTTTGTTTAATAACGTTACATGCATGCGGCGTTTGCTGTATGAGTAGTTTGTCTCAACCGCGATGGTTTTGATTGATTCCATCATGATACGCTCTTCATGATCAATCGGCTTATGTCGACATTGGTAATAATAGGTACTGATACTGGTTTGGAAGACGCGACAAAGTTCGTGAACCGTATAATCAGGGTTGGCCTTTTTCATCTGAATGATCAACTTAGTTTGTCGTTGTCTTGAATGAAAAAAGCTGCGGCCTTTTTTAATATTTCATTGTCCCGTTTCGCACGCCAAAGCTGTTTTTCTAATTCTTGGATCTTCTGTTGTTCTGCCGTCAGTGCTTTTTTACCTTGGGGTGTTTGTCCCTTTATTTCAGCTAAATATTGTCGCTTCCAGCGAGAGACAGCCGTGGCGCCTGCACCCGATATTTCTCTGATCTGCAGATTAGTATAACCTTCGTTGACCATTAGTTTGGCATATTCCAATTTCTGCTCAACTGAAAAAGTAACACCTTGTTTTCGGTCCATTTATAGCTCCTATTAATATTTCAAAATGTTAGGCTATAAATCCATTCAAGATGATTAGACCATTACACTTGAGCGTGACTCTATTAATTGTATGAATTCTTGCACGCAACCTCCCTTGTCTTATAACGCCTTACTCACAGGAAAAATAAAGCATAGTGATTGAGACGAACGACGCTTTAGTTTTTCCTGTGGAGTTACTTGTTATGTGTATTATTGCTGCTTACCAAAACCATTTCCCCAGATAACACCTTTCGAAGAAATTTCTAGAACTGATGTTGAATTCAATTCTGTCCAATGTGGTTTGGTTAAACAATCATATTCCAAAATTTGATAATTTCTGCCACAGTTTTTCCAGTTCATACAAGGGCATAGATTTGGATTTTTATCCCAAGGTATTTTTGAACGTAATACTAACTCAGCGACAGCATCCTCAAATGTGTCGTACTCACCTTGCGGTTCTGCGTGTATTTCATCTTCTATTACGAATTTGATCATAGTATTTACACATAACGCTTTTGTAACGGGCCGCGTTGCCGCGAAGCGGCACTTTTAGCAGTCCAGCCCGAAGGGCGATCGTTGACAAACTTGTTATTGGGCATTAAACCTCGCTCTCGGACAGTTCTACAAAATTAGATACATCAAAGCCACTAAAAACTTTTCCGCTCTTATGGCCTGAGACCACGCAATGCTCTGGCATATTTGGAATTTCGCCATGAAACACAAAAATATTTTCTGAGAGTAATGGTGATTGAATATGCCCATTTTCTTTCAGCCACGCTTTCATTTCTTCTGTGACCTTAACTAGAGCATATTGTCTAATCGATTCGCTCATACTTATTTATGCCCTATAACGCCGGCATCACCAGCCGGAGGTCGGGTGCATGCCTTTGTTAGGTGCTCAGTCTTCATACACTATCTTGTATTTACTTCTGGGATCAAAATGTTTACTTATTTTACGCTCAAAGTCATTCCATTGAGAATTAATATACGATACAGGGTTTCTTGAAATATCTTTCCAGCTTACATTATCAAAAATAAATAAATTTGAATGATCTGTGTCGTATGTCCCATATTTCTTTTCTTTGGGAAGCCATAACAAAATAAAGTCAGGGGAATAACCTTCACATGATTTCACAAGATTGACTGCTTCAATTTCATAATGCCCAAATGGTCCAGTTTCTACTTGCTCTGTAGATGGGTAGTATTCTTCTTCAAGCTCAACTTCAATTATCTCTATAGATAATTCATCAATATCTTTAAGAGAGACTTTTCCACACTCACATAAACTCTCATCATATTTTAGGGTTTGTTTATTCGTTAAAAAATTTTCTAGTTCAATGCATAATTCCATCATGGCACCTAACGCCGCCAACACCGGAGAAGCGCGCAGCGCTGAATCCGAGTGATTGGCCTTGTTAAATTATTCCACAGCAAACTTAACGGTATAAAGTAGATGCGATGGAACAAGTATTCTTTTAAACTCAAGTATTTCATAACCTGTATATTCGTCACGTTCCGCTAAGAATCGTCACGTTCCGCTAAGAATTTTTCTGCTTCTTTTACCACAGCTTTTCTAGCTTTCTTATCTATACCGTTTGTTCTAAGTTCATTCCCACCGTACATAACTTTAAGTGTATAAACATCATTCCCAACTGCTTCAAATTTGTTCCCATACAAAGCAGTGGTCGTAATACATCCAACTAACGTCACCAAAAAAAACCATTAATGTAACTTTTGACCATGTCACTACCTTCATATTTCATTTCTCTTAGTTGATTAAATTTAACGCCTTGCTCAGCGGGGAAATGCGAGCGCTTTGCAGCGAGTAGTTTTTCCAATGAAGCAACTTGTTATGTAAATTTATAGTTAGCTAAAACACCACCTCTCCAATCTTCATAACTGTACTTAATTTTTTGAGTTAAAAGATTATCAATGTTTTTACGCCAAGCCCTAATGTCTCCATGATTTATACCAATCCCTTTTCGGCAAAAGATTTTATACGATCGAGCTTATCTATTGAATTTGGCTCAGTGTATGTTGTACCAACTACGTAATAAAGCAAATGAAGAAAGAAATTTTGTTTAGGGCACTTATGGTCTGTTGCAAACTCAATGAAGAGATTTACTTCTCTTGTCCAAGACAAGAATAAGTCCCATTCGTTATCTGGCCAATCCTCATTTGAATATGCCCATTGTTTTACCTCTTCAACTGAAGGATTACTTACATCCATATTCTACTCATTATTGTTTTTGCGTCGCAGACTACATAACTTAATATAACGGGGAAATGCGAGCGCTTTACAGCGAGTAGTTTTCCCGTTGATGTTTTTGTTAGTTGCCCAAGTTGAACAACTTTTTCAAACTAATACCAACACCACTAATATTGGGTTCTAAGATTAGTGCATCAGCAAATCTTCTACCTTTCCCTTTATTAAGGGTTTTAGCAACGTCAAAGCCCGTTAATTCTTTTTTGTCTTTAATGTCATTGTAGATAGAATTTATTAACTTGATGACATCGTCAGTTGTTTCGCAAACCGACTTTATTGGCAAAATGGACAGGCTCTATTTCTGCTATCACCATAGATCTTGATTCTGATGCTTTTCTTGCCATATTGGTGAAGTTTGCAATTAATGTATTTGTCAGAGGTTCTTTCCATCCGTAATCTAATACATAAATAAAATAGTCTCTACCATCAACAGTGTTTGGTAAATTTCCAAGATTATGTACATGAAGTCCCATTTTCAAATATTCTCCATAGGATGAAAGGCAACTAACGCCGCCAGCAGGGGTGACAAAACCAGAGCGAAGCGGCTATTTTGGCATCCCTCTGGCTGGCTTTGTTATACCTTATGCAGCAAACCACGGAAGCTCACCTTGTGTATTCTTGTTTTCAGGTACTTGACGAATAAAGACTAAATAATGTGCCTCAGATAAATCCCATAATTCTTCCATATCAATCAGCTCAGTAGGAAAGTTTTGAACAACTGTAACCGCATAGATCCCTTTGTCTATTTTAATAATCTGGTCCTTTTCATGTGTTTCAGGAAGAACGGTGTCAGAAAATTGAGCAGCCATAGTAATAGAGTCGTAAGTTGTGAGAAGTAATTCACCGTCAGTATCAATAAAAGAACTGTAAGAACGATTGCCTTCAATAGTAGGCTCTGAAAAGTGTACTTCTATATTCCAATTACAAGCCGTACAACCCCAAGCGACAATTCGGCCTTTTAAATTCTCGTTGCGAATATGCCCCTTTAGCTGCTCTAGCTCCCAATCTTTGCTGACATACCCTGAATAGTTTGAAGTATCCAATATGGCCAAGCAACCGTAGTCAGATGACAGTTCGAATTTCACGGGATTCAATATTTATCTCCTTGGGTATAACGCCCTGTTAAGGGGCTGATAATGTTTGGCTAAAATGTGTAGCGAAGCGAAACCGAGCAAACTGTATAAAGTCCCACTTTAATTGCTTGTTATGTTTTACTTTCTCTACACTGCATTACCATTGTCCCTGATATACTATTCTGGCTTTCAAAGAAAGATGAATATTGCTCTTTTAAGTTTGCTGCAATGGCTGCACCTTCCAAAGCTTTAAGTGTAGCTTTAGCTTTTCGGAACTCCTTCATATACTCACTATCACACGTATAACGAGTGCTTAGATCCATATGGCTATGGTTATTTAGGTATTCTGATAGTTTTAACTTGAAGAATTTTATTTTTTGAGTATTGTCCTTGAATTCTAATTCTTTTTTAGAAAGATCTAGTTCTTTAGTTTTTATAGACTGTACTTCTTTATAAGCATTAATAAGATCGTCTTTTAAATAAGTTAAAACACTAACTGAGATCAAAACAATTATAGATATTTGAGCACCTATAGATTTACTAATAGTTAATATTGACACTAAACCTTCCTTAAAACATAACGCCTGCCGCAGCCGCTGCTAAAAATGGCGGTTGTTTTGCGGCTCTTTGCAAAACAAGTGACAGTTTTTGCAATCGGTTGCCGGCACTTGTTAGCTGTATTTAGCATATTGCTAGCGACTTTTCTCTAGAAGAGCCTACACTAAGCTTAACCAACTCATCATAGAGTTCTTCACCTTCTCGTTCTTCGAACACTCCAATTACAAAATTATCTGTAGTATTCCATTTTTTAAAAGGTGAGCTCTCTGTGCTGCTCATATCATTTAGTTGAAGGCAGAGTTTACAATAAAAATCATATTGATATTTCACTAACTCTTCCCATGCCTCATCACTCTTACCAGCCATAAATTCTGATATTTTTTCATAGTGAGGTTCAAGAGATTCATTCATGGAGTCTTCTACATCTACAATCCATTCAGGTGGGCACCATTTAGTATCATCTTCATATTCCCCTTCGATGTTGTAAGCGAAACATGGAGTTCCTAACATTGAATAGTCACAATAAAATAGCCAAAACCCACAGGAATATAAATTGTCTTGTTTAGGGGGATTATTTTCGATTGTTTCAATAATCGATTCTTTGATTTCTTTAAATGCTGATTCTAGTTCTATTTCCATATCTACTTCCTACAGCTAACGCCGCAATAAAAGGCGAGCGTTAGCGAGTCCAGCCCACGCTTTTTGTGGGCGATTTTTAATTGCCTTGTTATATGTTTGCTTATTAATAAGCCCCACCTTTTGGTACACACCCGTCTTTGTCGTGAAGTTTACCTTCTGCAACAACTTTGTCGTTGGTGCAAACTTCGTTAAAGCTCCAAATATCAAATGCGTCACCTGGAACTGCATTTTCTTTAAGATGCTCTTCAAATTCTTCGAAGTCATCAAAGCCATAAATTCTAGGACAACTTGCTCCACGATATAGCCAGTGTTGGACTACGATTGGACCCTTTGCCAAAACCTCCTGAATTTTAGATACACTTTCTTCAGAAAGAATTTTTACACCTTCTTCAGTCCACTCGTCTGGTTCGTATCTATCAAATACTCGTTTCATAGTGATTTACATATAACGACCCAGCTCACGGGATTTTGTGAAGCGCAGCGTAACAAAATTCCGGTGCAGCGCCTTGTTATGCGTTTTTGAATATAACTGCTGCTCGTTCACCTGACTCACCATAATATATTGCAAGATTTGGACTAATGCCGATTATTGTACCCCAACCGTAAAATTCAGTTTCTTCTACGGCCTTGTTGAAGGCCATCGACTTGCCATCAATCTCTATTGCTGATGATATTAATATGACCTTTTCATTTGTTTTTATCTTTATGCTCTTTACTGCATCATCTAGTGACTTAAACCATTTTGTACGCTTTTCGTTTAAAGGTGGATTATGATTGAGCTTATCTAGCAACTCTTTGCGTTTATTTGGTTTATTTAAGAATTGCTCATATCTGGCAATTCTTGTTTTATCAATTGCTAGATGAACCAGTGCTATTTCATTCATTTTTAATACGCATAACGTCGCAAGCATGGGCGCTTTAGCGTCCAATGCCTTGCTTTGTTATGTTTTTGTATTTTTATATTCTTGAACATGATCTTGTACTAATTTGTATAATAGAAAATGATTGTAGAGCGCCATATATAGACAACCAGTAAATATCATAGGTATTAGCAATAAAATAAACTTTTTAATTGGCTCGACATTTGCTGGCTCAATTTCTATGAATAATTCGGAAATTTTTAAAGTAATTAAAAACACCAAAAACATACCTGGAAAAAACATGTTTGCAATCAGTTTAGATTTACCTATGCAAAAACCAAACGCTTTTTGTTTTTCTTTTTTATCAAATTCCTGTAATTCAGGAAATTTCTTATATGTATAATTCATAATTTAAGGAACATAACGCCCAATTAAGGGGCTTTTTATAGTTTGCCAAAATGTGTAGCGCAGCGAAACAAGGCAAACTTTAAAAAGTCCCGCTTGAATTGCCTTGTTATATGCAGCATAAGTAAAACCAAACACAGCTAGCACTTAAAGGCACTTGTTATAAAACAACCAGCCGTAAACTTTTGAGCATTAAGCACAACTGGCCGAACTAAATTAATAACTTTGCTGCCTTTGAAAAAGGTGTAAATAACAAAGTTTATTAGTGCATACACTAAACATTTTTAGCGAAAAACACTAAGTAAAAATATCTTGCTCTAATACGTTATCTTTTAAAGCATATAACGCCGCAAACACGGGCAGGATAAAGATGGCGGATTTTTTGCGCCCTTTGCAAAAAAAGTGACAGCTTTATATTGTCCCATTGTGGTTTGCCTTGTTAGGTGCATTAATCTTCTAGGTCATTTTCTCTAGCAATTACAATCATTTTTTCGATTGCGGCTTGACTGCTGATCATTTCCTTTGCTAATTTTGCGGTTTCAATTGCTGAATCATAGTCTTGGAATATTAAGAAACATGTATCACCTTCAGAGTCTGGTTCTAGATCATCAGGGTAGGCATCTAAACCTACTGCGATTCTAGACGCTAAAACCAAACCCTGAATACCATAGCCATTCATATAATAATCGTTAATAGTATCCGTTTTGTATGTTTCTTTAAACCAACTCCAGTCATCAAATGACAGACGGACATCATTCCATTCTGAATCCCTGCAATCAATAATTTCAAATGGATAGTAAGTAGTTTTATCAATATTGGACATTTCACTTCCTAATTATTTGTACAATTCAAAGCAACCTAACGCCCCAATAAGCGGCAAAAAATTGTTGGTTAAAATGTTGAACGGAGTGAAAACAACCAACTGTTTTTTGTCCGTTTGAATGCCTTGTTAGCAGTACGATAACTCAAACTCTGGATTACTTAAAATAGCCTCAATTAATTTTTGGTAACTATTTGAATTACAGATATAGCCAGAATATTTTTGATTATTGAAACTAAATTGATGCAGAGAGGAAAGTATTATTGATTGGTCATCAAGAAACTCTTCGAATGCAACAACACAAAAGCCAGAACTAGAAAAATCAAATAAACCATTTATTGAAAGTTTGGTAATTACACCATCAGATACTTGAGTGTAAAACCATTGTAACTTTGAAATTTGGATACTAAGGTCTCGTAAGCACAGAGATATTGCTTTCTCTGCTGTTTTCGATGAGTTTTTGACCAATGTATTAGATGGAAGGTGAATTACACTCCCAACAAAATTTCCTGATTTTTCCACTACGCCTATATCTAACACTAAACTTTCCTTTACTGCTAACGGTTGAGCTCACGGGCGCGCGGGCTTTTTCGCGCGTCCGTGTGGAGAGATTTGTTAGGCATCATCATACCCATCATATATATCTAGATCGAGCAATATTCCTCTATCTCCAAGTGCTTTTAATGATGCTGGTGAAATACTCATGCCTTCATTACCTTCTTCCATAAAAACACCACAAAATAAATCGACTTTATATTGAGAGGTGATTTTCACCCATATTTTTAAATCAGAGCTCAGTTTGTTTAGTATTTCAGAAATCTGCGCATCTAAATTTTCTGGCTTGTGTTCACTTGCTTTCAAGCTCCACATTCCAAATTTGTAAATATATTTTTTACCTGTTTTTTTTCCTGTTCTAACGTCACCTTTAGAATATTTATCAGAAGCATCACAACCGAGTAATTCTGTAATCTCAACTGGATTAAGTTCTTCTCCTATAATTCTTAAAGAAGCAAGTGATCGATATACTTGTGCCATGATTTCAGATGCCTAACGCCCAATTAACAGGCAAAAGATGGTTGGCTAAAATAGTGAACGAAGTGAACAAAAGCCAACTGTTTTTTGTCCTTGTTGAATTGCTTGTTATCCACTTTTAACTACCACTACTTGGATGTTAGTTACACCTGAAACACTCGATTCATTTGACCATAAATCAAGCTCATCTTGAATACTTCCAGTTATAATGTAAAAACGTCCAATATTTTGGGCTAATTCCATTGCCTGAAGTACCACAAGCGACCAATCACCTTTGGACTTTGGGGTTTCAAATGAGCAAGTAAAACCACCTTTATCGTATGGCTCAATTACTAACTTTGAGTGTGAAATACCTATAGATTTGAATACAGACTTCACAACTTTCATTGCCTTATCTTTACTACCTGCATCCGTAAAAATTTTCCAAGAAATGCTCAAGCTAACTCCTGTGCATAACGTATTCGCCAGAGTTTATGACTTGATACATATGCCCTTGTTTCTGGAACTCCTCTTTCTCCATTTCTGAGGTTATCTTAGGGTACCAAGGGTCACAGATCATTTAGACTCGCACTATCGACACATACCGATCCGATATGCCTTTGCTCCAAGTCACTATCAGAAACCTCTATATAATCTTTCTCTTCACGATCCCACACAGTGATACTCTTTCGATATTCAGTCGCTTTTTCAATGGAATCTCGAAGTGACACTACCTCCCTGTTTTTAAGATCTATCTGCTCTACATGAGCCACAGTGTCTTCAGCCAATCTGGAAAGCTCTTCTTCTCTTATTTTTATTCTCTCGCTGAGCTGCTTCTCAATGAACTCTGGCGCTCTTCGCTCGAGATCTAGGGCTTTGTCTTTCCAAAGCTTCAAGTTCTGCTCCGAGATTTTTAGCTGTGAATCTTTTAGCTGATTCACAGACCGTAGGTTTTTTATATATGCAGCATAAATAAAGCCAATTACTACTAAAGCAGTCAGGTTTGTAGCCGCAGCAATTATTTCATACACAATAAATTCTCAGTTTTAAATGTGTGGCAGGATCTCGACAGGCTTATAACGCCTCAAACAGCGGCGCGCGTCAGCGCGTCCAGCCACGAAGTGGCGTTGCTGCTTTGACTTGTTATGAGTTTTCGTCAAGGTGCCATCCTACAATTTCACCAACGTCATCGTAGACGTTGTAGATAACCTCGCAATCACAGAACCCGCCATGCTCACCCAGCCATGGAACAACGACCTCTGGATTTAATTTTTGTAACTCGATGAATTCAATTGACTCCTTTAGTGTGTGATCACACTCTGGAGCTGATTCACGGTTTAAGAAAGAGAGAAGATCTTTAAGCTCATCGATACTCATTGGTATAGATGCGCGAATTTCATCTTGCTCATTTTTCTTGTACTGAGTCTTCAACTTTTTCTTCTGATCTTTATCCATACTCAAGACTCATAACGCCGCGCTTTGCGAAGAGCGAGCGCAGCGAGTGATTCCGACAACAGCGCTTTGTTATGTGCTTTTTCTAACATGGTTATGGATGTACCTCATTACCTTGCTTTCCATAATTTGAATTAGTACTGGATCCATTCTTTCAAAATCGTCGGGGATATCAAGGCAAATCATACGTTTTGTTTTCATAAGAGGCTTGAACTGTTTTGAAATCTTATTCCTATGGCTTTTTTCCATTACAAAAATTATATCGGACCATTCAATTAAATCAACGCTGACTGGTGTTGCAGCATGCTTATTGGTGCCGCAGCCAATTGCATTGATGCCTTCATACTTAGAAAATACTTCCTCACCCGTCGGACTGCGCAATCTATTTTCACTACAAACGAATAGAAGATTCATGATATTCCTAAGTACACATAACGCCTCATTATAGAGGCAAAAAATTGTTGGCTAAAATGTTGAACGGAGTGAAAACAGCCAACTGTTTTTTGTCCTTTTGAATGACTTGTTAGCAGTACATTGCCACCAAACCATACGTTACTTTAGATCTTTATCATCTGCTACAGAGCCACGACTAAATAACATGAAAAGAGCTTTTGGCATGTAACCCGCGATAGCAACATAAGAAAATGAAACAGCACCAATTAACATACCGATAACCAGCTCCCAGTTTTGATATTTTCCTGAACCATTTTCGAGTACCGAAACTAAACTAAAACAGCAAACAATCCACATTAGCAAAGCAATGATAAAAGAAAGCACTCTAAATAGTGGACGAGCCTCGTTAGTTTTCATCAAACTCCCTGTACTGCTAACGCCAAGCTAAACCGCGCGTCTTTTCGCGTCGGTTTGAGCGTTTTGTTAGCAATTTACTGAGAGACACTAAACAAAATATTTAGGTCATCTCTAAATCTAATAGAGTTAACAAGCCAATTATCTTCTGGCTTATAAAAAGTTAACTCCCAGTAAATAGCATGATTATTGAATTTATGGAGGTAATAATAACGAATTAGTGAGTCGCCTGCCTCCTCAGACCTAACGAAGTCACTACCAATAGCCTTACCAAAACGCTGCTCGACTATTGGCCATTGAGTGTTGATGGTATTGGCTAAGCCATCAATTTCAACTTCCGATAAGGGCCAGTATGGTTTTGCTAGAGAAAGGCCTTCCTCAAAATGTTTTTTAATGAATTGGTTAATCACCTTATCGGACAACTCCCTTATTTCTTCTTTAGAGCTGAGAGTATCGGCTAGTGTACAAGCTGAGCTTAATAAAATTACCAATGAGAAAATGTACTTCATAGATAGACCCTTAATATTATGGTTGATTGCTAACGATTGAGTTAACGGGCTCGAAAAAGCAAGCGAGAGCGCCGCTTTTGAGAGTCCAACAGGTTTGAAAAACCTGCGTCTTGTTATGCGTGTTTTTCAAGCATTTTCTTTGCTTCATTGGGAACATGTTCATAACTTGGATACTCCGGTTCCATTTTCTCTACAATTTTCCATTGCTCTATGGCTTTCTTTTTTTTATTAGCTTTTAGATATGATTCAGCTAAGAAGAGTCTAGCATCTCCTTCGCAGTAATGTGGTTTCAAGGATATGCCTTTTTCTAATTCATTTATTGATTGTTCTAAGTGCCCGAGTTTTTGTAAGCAGATTCCATAAGCTATAAAAAACCGAGCGTCTTCTTTTGCCTTTATAAGTTCTGGATATATAGTAAGGGCTTCAGGATGGCTTCCCTTTCCCTCGAGTTCGATAGCTTGTTGATATAATGTTTCGGTATCCATAGATGTTTTTTCACGCATAACGCCTTGCTCAGCGGAAAAATGCAAGCGCGAGCGAGTAGTTTTTCCGCTGCAGCAATTTGTTAGGCACTTTTATTATTGTTCCAAGAAATATCTACTTTTCTGTGATGAAGCACGCAGTCTCTTAAATACAAATTAATAAGACTTTGATATGGAACTCCAGACTCAACAGACATATCTTTAAAATAGCTAATAATATCCTCACTAAGTCGCATAGTTACAGACTTTTTTAATTTTGAGGCGTAAGGGTTTTTCCTAGATTTTAATTTTGAAAGATCGTATTCTTTTTTCATGAGATATCACCTTGATAGAACTTACGTTCATTTTTAGTAGCTTTTCTAGCTGAGATAATTCGAAGTACGTCACCTGATTGTTTTTCACAATGGCAAACCATGAGCATTCGTGATTTGTTACTGACACCTAAAATTAGAAACCTGTCTTCCTCTAATATAGAATGTTCAGAATCATAAAATTGAACAGCAAAATCATCATAGAAAACGGATGATGCTTCTTCTAAAAGAAACACCATGTTTTTCAATGTTTTTTGAAGCTTTGACATCACTCCATTCAAACTTAATCATACATACATTGTATGGAATAATTTGAAAATGTCAATTTGGGTTGCCTACGCCTTGCTCAGCGGAAAAATGCGAGCGCGAGCGAGTAATTTTTCCGATGAAGCAACTTGTTAGACTTTTAATAATTTTAGGTGGAAATCTTTTCTGCATTATAATGATTATTACCAATATCAGAGACTTTGGAAACAATACGAAACCCATATTTAGCCAAAAGCTCTTTGTATTTTTCTAAACCAAGTGAGTCACACTCAATGCCAGTGTTCAAATCGCTCCATTTTCCTTTTTCTGTTGGTGCTGTAAAGAAGAAAAATCCATTCTTTAACAGGATATTAGAAACCTTTTTGATAAGCTCTTCTTGTTCTGATTCAGGTAGAAGAAACAATAGACCGATAGCAATAACAGCATTAAAATTTTTACTGAAGAAATCCGATGTTTGAACACGTTCACACTTAGCAGGAATATTAGGAAACCTTAAACGAAACTCAGCAAGTAAGGTTTCTGAGCTATCAAGTGCCCAAAGATTCAATTCCGCTTTTTCAAGCTCAGAGGTAACGGGATAACCTCCTCCACAGGCGATCTCAAGAACTTCGGATCCTTTGGGTAAATTTTTAGCCCAGTTTTGTACTACTTTATAACCTGTATTAGATTTATCCCTACCACTTAAAAAAGTATGAGCGTTTTGTTCATATGCTATTGCAGAGTTCATAATGTTTTTTTAGCCTAACGCCTCAAGCATAGGCGCTTGCGTCCTATGCCTTGACTTGTTATCACCTATTTTAAAGCTGAAATTATAACTTGGTTGTTTCTAAGCATTTCGCTAATCATATTATCGTACAAACCAGGAATATCTCGTTCTAAACCACCTTTTGCACCAGTCATTACAGTTCCTTTTATGGAAACTTTGTTTTTAATAACATCTGTTGCGCTAATATCTCCATTACGATTCATAACATTAACTTTAATTTCATACCAAAGCTCTGCATTTTGATATCCATTAAAATGCCATTGCAGTATATCTATTGATAATGCTTTCCCAGATTTAGAATTTTTATACCCTAGGTTTACTAACTCTTCAGAAATATCTTTCTGAATCTGTTCTTTAAGAGGAACCTTATTAAGTGTAGTTACCTCGAATGCTTTTCCAAAACCGCCCCTGTAAAATCCTATTAGATAATCAGGTCGCCCTTCCTTTAACACATAATCTCTTTTATCCTCAACTTGAACTGATACAAGGTTTTTACTTTCATCTTGTTGTTGTTCAGTTGGAATATGATCAATATTGATATGTTGACCAACAGCGCACCCAGTTAAGATTGGAGGCGCTAACAATATAGCTGCCATAATAGCTTTTTTCATTTTCAAATTCCTATAGTTAGTTGTGAATTGTGTGATAACGTTGAGCTAAGGGGCGTGGAGCGCAGCGGAACGTCCCAGCCGTAGGCGTCTTGAGCGATTTGTTATGTTGTCCGTTATATATATTGGCACTAATTTTCATTTAGGATAGACGGCTTAATCGTTATTCCAGTTGAATCCATGCCATGCTTTTTAATATAAGATACTTGAGCTGCATGACAGTCTAAAGCTAATTTATCTCTCCTTTCCCTCTCTTCAGACGAGTATCTTACTTTTTCGTCAAACTCTATAGCTAAAGCTTTACATGAGGGGAGGGACATTAACAGTTCCTCACTCAGGTGTACGGTACTAATAGTTGAAGGTTTCGATTTAAGAACAAGAATTGTTACCATTACGAATAAAAAAAGAACTATAACTTTTTTCATGGATCAACATAACGCCCCGCATCACCGGCAAATCGCGAGCGTAGCGAGTGATTTGTCCGTGTGCATGCGCTTGTTATGCGGGCCTTTTGCATATTAGTTGTATCGGACAAGTTCTATTCTCTTTGATGTTGCGGGCGGCATTTTTTGTTATATCTGGCGAACTCTTGCCCAAAAGAATATGAACTCCAAGAGTAGGAAGCTTATCCTGGTCTGCAAGCTCAATTGCCCGCTGATATGCGATTAAATACTTGCTACCTGTATTTTCAATTTGAATGTCTGTAAAACCGGTTTCTGTGAGAAGCCTGTTGGTTTCTTCAGGAGTAATGAGATATTCGTTACCACCATCTGCAGACCAGGGCAATGGATGGTGGGGATTTTTCATTGGACCAAGCCCATGCTCGCTGAGGGCAAAAAAGCCGCTAGGTTTAAGTACCCTGAAAGCCTCGGAAAAGAACCGTGTTCTATCAGCGACGTTCATTGTTACATGTTGGGCGTAAGCACCGTTGAATGTCTGATCCTGGTAAGGCAAGTGGTTTCCATCACCCAGTTCTATTTTTACCTTATGCTCTAGTCCCAGTAATACTGTCAGTTTGTTTGCTACGTCGATAAAGGACTCAGTAATATCGATACCTGAAACATAACAGTCAAATCTGTTTGCAAGATAACGAGCAGGGCCACCTATCCCGCATCCAATATCGACTAGCTGATCACCACTATTAATAGGAAGTTGGTCGGCTAACTCGACAGTTGCAGGGTAACCACGAGCGTGAAAATGATCGACAGGAGAAAGATCATCAATCGATAGCGTTTCTAAAGACTTTCCACTTTCGACCAAAGCAGAAATGATCTTTTCGTAAAGATCATCTTTCCCCCAATGGTCTGATAATGATTTCATTTTTCCTTTATGTCTACTCGGAGATTAGATGGACCGCATAACGTTAAAGCCCAGTTGGCGCCAAAAGCATAGCGACGATAGGAGCGACGCTTTTGTGCGTCAACTGGGGCGCCTTGTTAGGGCTGTACATGTTCGATGCTATCTACAAGTGATTTTGCAATTTCAAAATCACTTTCTGAATCAAAATATATTGAAAGTTGCACATGCGCGTTCTCAGATAGAACATAACTATTATATGAATATGAGGTTTCCCCGTTATTTTTTTCATTGAGTCTATAAGCATGAACATATGATGTACCTTTCTCATATGAAGTGACTTCAAATGCTTCTGGTGAAGATTCTGAAATAATCCACTTCAATCGTTCTTTGATTGTTTCATTATTATCATTGTTCCAGATATTCACCCATATAGTTAAACCTGGCCGCCAAATAACCAAAGAACCTTCTTCTATTCTTCGATTATAAGGCTGTTCAAGATTAATGCTCCATTCAGATGTCATCTGATATTTATTTTCGATTACAGGAAAATCTGGATGCAACATTTTTTCTCCTCCTATGGCATTAATGCTTATGAACACTAGTATTAGTATTATGATATTTTTCATTTTGGTAGCCCTAACGCCTTGCTCAGCGGAAAAATGCGAGCTCGAGCGAGTAGTTTTTCCGATGCAGCAACTTGTTACACGTTTTAACCACTTCAATACTTATTGAGCAATTCAACTGTGTCGGCTTTTTCTCCAGTGACCGCATAATCTTTTGCTGTTTTATTAAATTTATTTCGATGCTTAGGATTGGCACCATTTTTTAGGAGAATTTCCATGACCTCATAACCTTCAGCTTCGGTTGAATGAATTAATAATGGAGTATTGCCATTATTGTCTTCTAGTTCAATATTTGCTCCAAGCTGGATAAACAACTCAGCAATTTCTGGATAACTTGCGATATGTAGAGGTGCAATGCCTTCATCGTTTTGTACATTTATATCTAAACCAGAGCTTACTAAGAAATTTATTATTTCAGCATTTTCTTCGGTTGCGGCTAAATGAAGAGCACTAAAACCGTATTTGTCTTTGGATGTGATAATACTTGAGTCTTTTGATACTAGTTCTTTTAGTGTTTTGATATCGCCATATTGGGCGGCTTTAAAAAAAATGTCCATTTGAGATCCCGCTAAGCTTATGGAGCTGAATAGTATAATTGTTAATGTAAGTATTAATTTCATTTTCGTGTAAAGTCTGTTATACGGGAATATTTCCCGCATAACATTATTATAAGGAATATTTCCCTATTAATAGGGTTTATAAATTTCACAAAATCATAACCTTTTGATTTATAATATCTTTTAAATTTTCCTTTATTTTCTTTCCGAAAACAAGGGAACGATTCCTGGATAATGGAATTTATTTTATCTAGTATCTTAAAGAGATTTTATAACAGAAAAGGACTTTGCTATGTATCAATCACCATTTTTAATGAATATCCATAATTTTATGTTGGCTCGTCGTTACAGCAAACGAACGATCAAAACGTACATCGTATGGATAAAACGCTATATTAATTTTTCTAATACAACAGCACCCTAGAGATTTAAGTGCTTTGGATGTTGAACGGTTTTTAACGCATCTTGCTGTAGATAGAAACGTCGCAGCAGCTACCCAATCCATCGCTTTAAATTCGATTGCTTTTTTGTATAACACTTATCTGGATATGCCAATTGATAACTTTGCTGAATTTAGACGAGCGAAACGCCAAGCTAAATTACCAACTGTATTAACACAAGAAGAAGTTGCGTTGTTATTGTCTAATCTTGATGCTAAATACAAATTAATTGTTGGATTATTATATGGTTCTGGTTTGCGGCGTATAGAATTAGTTCGACTTCGGGTGGATGATTTCGATATCGAATTTAAACAGTTAAGAATTTGGAATGGAAAGGGATTTAAACACAGATTAACAACCCTGGCGCCTGAGTTAATACCTGCGATTAAGCGACAAATTCAAAAGGTAGAACACTATCTGGCTGAAGATATAGAAAACCAGGAATTTGCAGGGGTGTGGTTACCTGATGCACTTGAGCGAAAGTATAAAAATGCGAACAAATCTTTAGGATGGCAGTACCTATTTCCTTCTCATAAATTAAGTATTGACCCTCAAAACAACCAAGTTCGGCGACATCATATTGATGAAAGTGGTATTAACAAGGCGATTAAACAGGCTGCCTTAAGGGCCGGCATTAGAAAGCCTGTCAGCTCTCACACGATGAGGCATTCTTTTGCTACGCATCTTTTACAAAATGGTGCAGATATACGAACTGTTCAACAACAGCTTGGACATAGTGACGTGAAAACTACAGAAATTTATACGCACGTTTTGAAACAAGGGGCTAACGGCGTGAAAAGCCCATTAAGTCAGTTGTTTAGTTAAGGTAAGCGAGCATTGTTGACAGAATTCCTGAAAAAACTATCTGCTCGAACTCTTTTACTTTTCACGAGATGCATGTGTTTTTGTTCTTTAACTTTAGTAATTAAAAACACCTCACTCCTTCAACCTTGGGATCAACTCAGCCAAATTACATGGCCGAGTTCTATAATCCAACTGATGCTGAATGATTTTATCCCAAGCAGTAGCACAAGCATTTGATGAGCCCGGCAGCACAAAAACATAAGTGCCATTTGCAACACCCGCAAGTGCTCTGGATTGTAGTGAAGACGTTCCAATATCTTCTACTGAGATCTGTCTAAACATTTCACCAAAACCATCTAGCTGTTTATCAAAAAGTACACTGATCGCTTCTGGTGATCCATCTCTTCCAGTTACGCCTGTCCCGCCAGTTGTGAGAACAACATTGACATTTTGATCAGCGATCCAGCAGGCGACAGCAGCACGGATTTGATAGACATCATCAGGAACGACAATTTTATCCTGACAAATATGTCCAGCTTTTTCTAAACGTTTAACCAGTAACTTTCCTGATTTATCTTCCTTTTCTGATCGTGTGTCACTGGCGGTGAGCACGCATATATTTAACGGTCTGAACTCTCTTTTTTTAGTTGCCATTATTTTTCCAATATCGCGAAAGTTATTTCGCTCCCACGCTGTGTTGAAAACATGCTCCATCGGTCATTTATAAAGCATAAACTCCCTCTTTGCGCGTGTTTTCGCCTTGCCTGAAAACTAAATATTCTTCCGTGCATATATTTCTCTTTATTTCATTAAGTTAACTTATTCAGGTAAATAAATCTCACTGCCTTTTTGTTTAAACTCTGCTGATTTTTCCTGCATACCTTTTTGATCTTCAGCATAGTCCCGAACATCTTGTGAGATTTTCATCGAGCAGAAATGTGGTCCACACATGGAGCAAAAATGCGCGGTTTTATGACCTTCTTTAGGTAATGTTTGATCATGGAACTCACAAGCACGATCTGGATCTAGCCCAAGGTTAAATTGATCTTCCCAACGGAATTCAAAACGTGCTTTGGATAATGCATTATCGCGGATCTGCGCAGTCGGATGTCCTTTGGCTAAATCTGCGGCATGTGCGGCGATTTTATAAGTAATGATGCCTTCTTTAACATCATCTTTATCCGGCAAACCAAGGTGTTCTTTTGGTGTTACATAACAAAGCATTGCTGTGCCATACCAACCGATCATCGCGGCACCAATGGCTGAGGTTATATGATCATACCCTGGTGCGATATCAGTTGTTAGTGGCCCAAGTGTATAAAAAGGTGCTTCATGACAATCGTCCAGTTCCTTGGTCATGTTTTCTTTGATCATTTGCATCGGCACATGTCCCGGCCCTTCAATCATTACTTGCACATCATGCTTCCAGGCAACTTTTGTTAATTCACCCAAGGTCTCTAATTCGGCATATTGCGCTTGATCATTTGCATCAGCAATTGAACCCGGTCGTAAACCATCACCTAGAGAAAAACTGACATCATAAGCTTTCATAATCTCGCAGATCTCTTCAAAATTTGTATACAGAAAACTTTCTTTATGGTGTGCAAGACACCACTTGGCCATGATCGATCCGCCGCGCGAAACTATGCCGGTAACTCGATTCGCTGTCATCGGAATATAAGGCAGTCGAACACCGGCATGAATGGTGAAATAATCGACACCTTGTTCGGCCTGTTCAATTAACGTATCGCGATACATTTCCCAAGTCAGTTCTTCGGCTTTGCCATCGACTTTTTCAAGCGCCTGGTAAATTGGAACCGTACCAATAGGTACAGGTGAATTACGAATAATCCACTCACGTGTTTCATGAATGTTTTTACCAGTTGATAAGTCCATCACCGTATCGGCACCCCAACGGATCGCCCAGGTCATTTTTTCAACTTCTTCTTCAATAGAAGATCCTAGTGCTGAATTTCCGATATTCGCATTGATCTTGACTAAAAAATTACGACCAATAATCATGGGCTCACTTTCTGGATGATTAATATTATTGGGGATGATCGCCCTGCCCTTTGCAACTTCGTCACGAACAAATTCTGGTGTAACCAGATTAGGAATTTGAGCGCCAAACCCTTGACCAGGATGACGTCGCAATAATGACTGATCTTTTACTTCTTCTAGTCGTTGGTTTTCACGGATGGCGATGTATTCCATTTCTGGTGTGATAATACCTTTCCTTGCATAGTGCATTTGCGTGACATTCGCGCCAGCAACACCTCGCTGTGGTTTCAAGGTACGTGTGAAATGTAGATGCTCCAGTGACGAATCATCTGCGCGTTGCTGTCCGTAATCTGATGTCAACTTGTTTAGCTGCTCAGTGTCATTGCGCTCACCAATCCAGTTTGATCGCAGTGCTTTTAAACCTTTACGGATATCAATATCGGCCTTTGGATCAGAATAGGGTCCCGAAGTGTCATAAACCGTAATCGACGGATTCATCTGTACGCCTTTTTCTGATCGCGTCAGTGTCTGTGCAATTTCACGCATCGGCACACGGATATCCGCACGACTACCCGTGATATAAATTTTTTGTGAGTTGGGTAAAGATTTTACCGCTGCTTCATCAACCTTAGCGCTCTGACTTAAACTATCAGGTACTGCATTCATTTCGACACCTCATGGATTGGGAACGATTTGATGCCGCTAGAGTAGCTTCCCTACGTCGGTTTTAACCGAATCAGGTTCAAAGGGTGAATCTCAGCTCGTCTTATCGAGCACCCCTAGCTGCAAGTCGTTTTGAAGCGCTATAATAGCACGCTAATACAACACACGATAACGATATATGATGAATATAGAACAAGCTCGTTTTAATATGGTGGAACAACAGATCCGCCCATGGGATGTTGTTGATCAAAAGGTACTCGACTTGATCACAAATACACCACGTGAGAAATTTGTTTCCGATCAATACCAACACCTGGCTTTTTCTGACACCAACATTCCATTGGGTCATGATCAAATTATGATGACACCAAAATTTGAAGCCAGAATGCTACAAGCTTTAGAGATCCAGACTGATGAAGAGATCCTTGAAATCGGCACTGGCAGCGGCTATGTAACAGCATTGTTAGCACAACTAGGTAAGCATGTTACAAGCGAAGAAATTTTTGCAGATTTTTCTAACAAAGCGGCAGAACGAATATCGGCGATAAACCTAACCAATAATGTAACCTTGAACGTCACAGATTCTACCAAGAAACGTAAATTTTATAATCGCTATGATGTGATTGTAGTAACAGGCTCAATGCCAGAATATGATCCCATTTTTCAAGAACAATTATCCATCGGTGGACGCTTATTTATCATCGTTGGAGAATCCCCTGTAATGGAAGCACTTTTAATAGAACGACTTTCAGAACGAGAATGGCAAAAGCAGATCTTATTAGAAACAAATTTACCAGCCTTGTTGGGACTATCTACTCCTAGTAAATTCGTTCTCTAACGCACTTTAACATATACTGATGGACTCCATAACGGTTACCCAACTTTCCAATCTAATCAAAGATCCAGAAGCAGAAATCATCATTGTCGATGTGCGCGAAGAATCGGAGCTTGAAATTTGTAAAATTGAACCCAGCTTACATATTCCCATGGGCAATATCCCAAACTCGCTCGATCAATTAGAATTTAATTTGCCGATTATCGTTTATTGTCATCATGGTCTTCGCAGCTTGCAGGTCGCTCATTTTTTAGACAATCAGGGATTTATCCATGTTTTGAATTTGGAGGGTGGCATCAATGCATGGGCTCAGAATGTTGACCCTACGATGGCAAAGTATTAAATGAGAAAATTTTTAACACTAACAACAAGACTTCTTACCGTTTTATTTTTCTCTCCCGTTTTTGCACAACCTCAAAACGAAAACTTGCTCTAAAAAATGATCTCAAAATCAGAGCGCAACAAGCGTCACTTGAAACAGAACTCAAAACCCGTTTTCAAGCAAAGGTATACTAGAAGACATAGAACAAATAAACTCGCTTTTATCAGCTAAACAAATTTCAAAATGACCCACTCTACAAACAATACCTCAAACAATGTCTTATGCGATGTAAATAACAGCGTATTAGTCATCATTGATATTCAAACAAGATTAGGTAGCGCAATGCCGGCGAAGGTATTAAATCGCGTGATTGAGAATAGTGCTTTTTTGATCAAATCTGCTAATTTTCTCGGCGTACCCGTTATTGCAACAGCTCAATATCCAAAAGGTCTAGGCGGGATTGTTGAAGAAATTAATGACAATCTTTCTGACTCGTCTCATTACGTTGAGAAAACGTGTTTTTCTTGCTGTGGTTCAGATAAATTCATGCAGACATTGAAAGAAAGTGGGCGTCGACAAGTTATTCTAACGGGAATGGAGACACATGTTTGTGTTCTACAAACAGCCATAGAATTACAAGAAAATAGTTACGATGTTTTTACTGTCAGTGATGCAATCTGTTCACGACGATCAGATAACTATCACAATGCAATTGAACGGCTGAGTTTATTAAATATTCAACAGACCAACTCAGAATCGGTTGCTTTTGAGTGGCTACGCGATGCTAAAAACCAACACTTTAAAAAAATCTCAAGTTGGTTAAGGTAAACTCGAAATTTATCCCCTTATCTACCGTATTAAAGAAGAAAGAATTTCCTGCACCGATAGCTCACCACTTTTTGAAAATGGAATCTGTCCAACCGACGTTTCCACACCACCACTAAAATTATAATTAGCCTGTCGTTTAGTAAATACGCTTTTTGCAGCTTCGATCAATGCATTTTGATCTAATTGCACTGGAACAGTAACTGTTTGCGTTGTATTCGCAGTCAAACTTTTATCACTACTCACATCAAGACTACCAATAGCTAACTTATTCAAACTCATATTTCCACTCAAACCTGTCAGCGGCAAAGTAAAGGGATTAGGGTTAAATAAGTCGACCTCAAAGACCACCTTCTTATCCTGTGCTGAAAACGATTTAAGTCGAATATTTTTCACCTGTGGCGGCTCAATAAACTGTTGAATCATTTCCGAACCACAACCCAATAAACTCATTGAAAATAATACAATTACAAATATTTTTTTCATCCTCACCTCTCCTTAATTACGGATATTTTAAATGTTTTTCATTAATAAAGTATGAATCCAAGACCTTAAATTTTTTGTAACGATTAACTATCTTTTATCTCTAATAGCTCTTTGATTAAATCCATATGCTTTTGTGTTGAACCCTGGTTTCTTTCCACAAGATCTTTCGCACGTTTTCCTATCGCAAATCGTTCCTGCTCATTTTGTAAATATGATACTATTTTTTCAGTGAGTTCATCCGTATTATTTATACAAACTACTGCATTCTCATCAACAAAGGTTTGAAATATTTTTTCTATTTTAAATGTATGTGGTCCCATAATGACGGGAACGCCTAGACTCACAGGCTCAAGTAAATTATGGCCACCAATTTCTGCAAGGCTACCACCGACAAATGCAACATCTGCCGCGCCATAGCACAACAGTAAATCACCCATCGTATCAGCCAGGTAAACCTGGTTATTAGCTTGTTGTTGTTCATTATTTTTCTCAAGGCTACGCCGACCAGTTTTAAACTTCGATTTTTCACATAGCGCATATACGTGATCAAACCGCTCTGGATGCCGTGGTACTAGGATGAGTAAACAGTCTGGGATTTTTTTAATGATTTGTTTGTGTGCCACAAGTACTTTTTCTTCTTCACCTTCGTGTGTACTGGCAGCAATCCAGACAGGTCTTTTTGATCCAAAATTTTCTCGCAATTCAAAAGATCTTTTTTCTATATCCACAGGTAGTTTTTGATCAAACTTTAGACTACCAGAAACAACTACATTATCTGTTTTAGCTCCCAAAGAAATGATCCGTTTCGCATCTTGATCTGTTTGAGCTGCAACTGCATTCAATTTCGAGAAAGTAGGCTTTGATAGTGATGAAAGTCGTTGATAGCCTTTTGCTGATCGTTCTGACATTCTGGCATTTGCTATCATTATTGAAATATTTTTTTGATCACAAACATGGATAAAATTTGGCCAAACTTCTGTTTCCATAATGATTATTAAATCTGGATTTGCTTTTCTTATAAAACGACTTATTAAAATAGTTAAATCATAAGGAATATAAAAATGTTTTATCCGTTTATCAAACTGAACTGGATAACGTCGTGCAACTGTCTCTGCTCCTGTTGGCGTAGTAGTAGTCATTATGATTTGAAGATCAGAATATTCTGTAAACAACTTTTTAACCAAAGGAGCCGTTGCTTCAACTTCTCCAACAGAAACCGCATGGATCCAGATTACTTTTTGAGAATTATTATTTTTTATTTCAGGAATAATAGCCAACCGCTCTTTCCAGCGCTGACGATACATTGGATTTAGACGACCCTTAAAATACAACCGTCCAAAAATAACAGGAAGTGCAAGGAAGAGCAGAAATGAATAAAGTCTGCGCATATTAGAAGATCAACTATTGATCAAATCGAGATACGCTTTTGTACCTTCTTCTACAGTTTTAAATTCAGAAGCATATCCAACTGAACGAAGATCAGAAATATCTGCTTGAGTAAAACTTTGATAACGACCGACTAAATGTTCAGGGAATGGAATATATTCTAATTCACCTTTGCCATGCCATGCTAAAACAGCATTAGCAACATCATTAAAAGTTTGGGCACGACCCGATCCCAAATTAAAAATACCACTTACATTTGAATTTTCCATTAGCCACTGGTTCACATCGACAACATCTCCAACATAAACAAAATCACGTTGTTGTTCACCATCAGCATAACCATCGCAACCTTCAAATAATTTTATTTTCCCAGTTTCTTTTATCTGATTATTCAAGTGCCATGCAACACTCGCCATACTACCTTTGTGTTGTTCGCGCGGCCCATAAACATTAAAGTATCTCAAACCGACAACCTGGCTATTTATTTTATGTTCATTCTGACGCACATATTGATCAAATAATAATTTTGAGTATCCATAAACATTTAGTGGTGCTTCATTCTCAGGTGTTTCCTTGAAGGTTTCATTGCCACCATAAACGGCAGCACTTGATGCATAAACGAAAGGGATCAATTTACCAACACAATATTCGAAAATATTTTTCGTGTAGGTGAAATTATTTTCCATCATAAATTTCCCATCCCACTCTGTGGTGGTGGAACAAGCACCTTGATGAAAAATAATATCAATACGACCACTTAATTGATCTAACTTTTTAGTAAACTCGTCTTTATCAAAATAATCCATAATCGTGCAATCAGCGATGTTTTTAAATTTGGTTCCGTCGCTTAAATCATCGACAACGATAATATCTTCACGTCCCATTTCGTTAAGACGTTTTACTTGATTACTACCGATAAAACCGGCACCACCTGTAACAATAATCATTTATCTTCACCTTGATTTTTTTGTGCAGTCTCGATCAATTTAGTGGTTGAATATCCATCAAGAAAATCTAGCACAATCACCTTCCCACCATTTTCTGAAACCTGCGTACCACCGGCAATTTCTTCTGGTTTGTAATCCCCACCTTTGACTAAAATATCTGGCAATAAATTACCAATTAATCTTTCTGGCGTATCTTCAGAAAAAGGCACCACCCAATCGACGCATGACAAAGCTTCAAGGACTTTCATTCTATCATTGAGAACATTTAATGGTCTTGTTTCACCTTTTAACTTTTGTACTGAAGCGTCATCATTCACGGCAATAATTAAACGGTCACCCAATGCTCGTGCCTTTTCCAAGTAGTTAATATGTCCAGCGTGCAAAATATCAAAACATCCATTTGTCATGACAATGGTTTCACCACGTAGTCGTGCAGCTTCCATTTGAACGATCATTTGTTCTTCATTGACTGTACCAGTATCTTCCTTGCGCGGTTCATGCAAAGCAGTATGTAATTCTTCCAAAGTAACCGTTGCGGTTCCGAGTTTTGCCACGACTAATCCCGCGGCAGTATTCGCTAATGCAGTCGCGTGCAATAGGGTTCCACCTGCAGCTAATGCGCTTGCAAGTGTTGCAATAACTGTATCTCCTGCGCCAGTTACGTCAAAAACCTCTGCCGCACGGGCCGGAAAATGCGCTGACTCTTCAGTAGGCTGAATAAGTGTCATGCCATGTTCTCCGCGTGTTACTAGTAAAGCATCAAGCTTAAGATCTTTACAAAGCTTATTACCCTTAGTAACTATTTCTTCCACGTTCTGACATTCACCAACAACGGCCGTAAACTCACCAAAATTGGGTGTTATTAAGGTAGCATTTTTATATTTTTGAAAGTCACTTCCTTTTGGATCAACGATGACTTTTTTTCCAGCCTTGCTGGCTATCTCGATCAATTCTTCTACGTTAGTTAAGCAACCTTTAGCATAATCCGACAAGATAACAACATCGATTTCTTCAAGTAGCTTTCGATATTTTTTGATCAGTTTTTCATGATCATACTTGATTGAAGTAGATTCAAAATCCAGGCGGATCAATTGTTGATGCTGACTCAATACGCGAAGCTTTGTGATCGTTGGAAAATCTTTCAATTGTGAAAAGTGGCAATCTACCCCTGATTGTCCAAGCTTATGCTCCAATACATCTGACGCTTCATCTTCACCGGTCAATCCCATCAAGGAGGCATGGGCACCCAAACTTGCAATGTTTAAGGCTACATTTCCAGCACCTCCAGGACGTTCCTCGATCTTTTCAATTCTAACAACAGGCACTGGCGCTTCCGGTGAGACGCGTTGCGTTGGCCCCGACCAGTATCGATCAAGAATAATGTCTCCAACAACGAGAATGCGGCTAGATTCAAATGGGAGATATGTAGAAAGCATGAAACTATGGCAAAATGGAAAAGTCGAATTCTACCATATGCCTATGAAACAATACTTATTTCCTGTCATTTTAACGTTTCTCATCAATATCTCCGCCCAGGCCGAATTGCCTGGGTCATTCTCAGCTGTTTATACGCTCCATTACGACGATCTTCGTGTTGGTATTATGGAACGTCACTATATAGATAAGAAAGATGGCACAGGCACTTTTGAGTCGTTTGGAAAATTAACCGGTTTGGCTGCACTCTTTCGTAAAGATCAAATAAATGAAAGTAGTCGTTGGGAGATGAAGCACGGAATGTTACGCCCTGTTGTTTATAAATATGAAAAGACTGGCGGTGACAAGGTGAAAAAGGAAGTACATCGTTTTGACTGGAAGAAAAACACCGTCACCAGTGTTACTGATTCAGGTAAAAACCAATTAGCCTTAAAACCTGGCCTGTTAGATAAACTACTCTATCAACTGGCAGTTATGCAGATTGAAGATCCAAAAGCAGGACTAAGTTATAATTTGATCGATGGTACTGATCTGAAAAATTATCAGTTTGAGTTTATGGGGGAAGAAGAATTATCAACCCCAATGGGTAAATTAAAGGCTTTTAAGTTTCAACGTAAACGAGACAATAAAAAACCCAAAGAGCAGACGAATGATTTAACAAATAAAAGTGCTAAACGAAGCACAATTATCTGGTGTGCTCCGTCCTTGCATTACTTACCGATTCGGGTTGACAATATCGACAAAAAAGGCCATCTGACCTCTATTGTTATTAAAAGTGTCAAAGGTCTGAATTAAATTAACAACACACAGGATTAATCATCATGATCTATTATTTATAATCCGCCCTTAAAAAATCGAACCAGTTCTTCAGCAGGAATGTAACCACCCATTTCTTTGCCCGTAGACAAATAAACAGAAGGTGTGCCACGCACACCCATTGATTTACCCATATTATATTGATCTGCAACGCGGCTATCACACACCGCCGGATCTATATTTTGACCAGATTTTGCAGCTGTTAAAGCTGACTTTTTATCATCCGCGCACCAGGCTGATTCAGCTGCAGTATAAGCAGATGACTCTAATCCAGCTCGAGGAAACGCAAGATAACGAACCGCAATGCCATTATCATTAAGTGTCTTCATCTGATTATGAAATTTTTGACAGTAACCACAATCAATATCAGTGTAAACGTAGAGGACATGTTCAGTTTTTTCAGGAGCGTATTCGATCAGTTTATTTACATCAATATTTTCAAAAGTCGTACCTCTCGCAGCCATTCGAGTATTCTCAGTTAAATTTTGTCGATCAACCAAATCCATTAAATCGCCTTCAAAAACATAGCGACCATCGTCCGACATATAAACAACCTTGCCATTATCAAAAACGATTTCATACAAACCAGCTACTGGTGTAGGTGTAATCGAGTTCAATACAACATTCTCGCCGAGCACTTCTTTAATTTTTCCCGTGAGCATTTTTTCCGTTTCCGGATTTGTCTCTGCATGTGCAGAAGTAATCAACGTAGCCGTGAACAACAACGCGATAATTAATTTAAGTTTTTGCATGTTTAAGGTGGCTCCTATAAATTTTTAGATTGATCTAACAAGGCAAGTTTTATTCCTGAAAATACTTTATCAGCTAATTCTATCAGACTACAATTCCTATGGCAGGTTCCCTGAAGAAAATCACTGTAACCTTAAATAAAATTAATAGCGTTGCAGAACTTTAGTAATAAAATCTAAAAAACCAATGTCGTCATAACCAGATCCGACTAAATAAACAACCACAAAGACAACTGTAACTATCCCAACTCCTATAATTAAAAACATAAAAATCCTTTCTATAAACTGGACAATATTCTTTAGAGTTATTGCTAATCCATTAATAAAATAATTTATTGCAGCTATAAATCCAGAAATAACCTTTGAAAAAACAAGACTAATCAATCCAAAAAAAGAATGCTTTTCTGAATGGCCAGAAGGCGATCCTAAATTTTGTGCAAAATGCCTAGATCGTTTTTCTAGTAGAATTTGTCTTTCTAACTCGTTGCGCTTTGCATCTTCATTAATGACAGTCCTCAGTGCAGCAGGAAAAAACGCTTGCTCTGATGCTTCTATTTCCGCGACGTCTTCTGAAACTTCCGCAGCGACGACATCTTCTGAAACTTCCGCAGCGACGACATCTTCTGAAACTTCCGCAGCGACGACGTCTTCTGAAACTTCCGGAGCGACGACGTCTTCTGAAACTTCCGGAGCGACGACGTCTTCTGAAACTTTCGCAGCGACGACATCTTCTGAAACTTCCGGAGCTACGACGTCTTCTGAAACTTCCGGAGCTGTTGTATCCGGAAATCTATGTTTTTTGTGGCTGCGTATTACTCGAGCAATAAAATCATCAGCAGCCTTTATAGCTCTAGTCAGCTCAAAAAGTGACGCTTTTTCAATTTTATCTTCAATCTGATGAGCAACTTGTAAACAATGCACCGATAGTTGTTTATACTTTTTAGCTCTAGTTGGAATAACAACAATATCTCGTTGTAAAATATCTGCCTGTTTTTTAAGTGTATGGACACGTTGTGTCAAAAGCATAATCGCTTCTTCTCGCAACTTAATTCTTTGAGCCTGTCGAAGATCTATACTTTTTTCGTATAACTCACTGGCCATGATGAGTAATTCTTCAATATCCGGTAAGGCAGCAATATCAACACTTTCTTTACAAACTGAGGCTATTTTCCGGCAATCTTCCGCAAGCAATTTAAATTCTGCTTTTAAACCAGGCCATCTACCTGCCTCTAGTTCAAGTCCTGTGGCTTCCTGTTTGAGGTGGTTAATCCGTAATTTTAACCGTAGACGACGGCCTTCTGTAAGAAAAGCATTCGCTGTTCTCAGAGACGATAACTCTAGATCTCTATTGTTTTGTTGGCGATTTTGTTGAATTTTTTTAGCAGCGACACTGCAATCGGCCGAATGTTTCTTTAATGATCGTTCGTAATCCGGGAACTGTCGAGATAACTGATCAAAATAACGCACCTCGCTTTGTAGTTGTACGACAGCTTGTTCTATGTTTTGTACTTTGATATTTTGCTTACCTACCGACATTTTAGGCTTAATTATCTTCCTTTTATAATTGATTAATCCTTAGTGTAACTTATAATAATAAATAGTTAAAATATTGTTTTTTAATAAATATTAAAAAATTTTAGTACTAGATATCTAGTACTTCTCTATAGTGAGTTCTCCTATTATTCACCCATACAAATCTGAAGAAATGCCTGAACGGCTCTAGAACGTAAATCCTTTTTCGGTGCAATCAGGTTTAAGTGCCACATCAAACCATAAAGATGGATTGATTTTGAGTGGCACTAGTTCTGACGTTGCGTGACGTAGCGCTTGTAATGAAGCAAAACTAATTCCAAGTTCAGCTCTTACAGAACCTAAAACGCCAGCAGCACCTTGTACTTCTATGTTTATAGGAGCGGTCTATTCCGTGATCGACCAATGTCGATTCAATAAGTTGCCTCGCACCTGATTGAGATTCCCGCCATATGACCTGATACTCATTAAAAACCCTTTAAAGGCACTCCGTCGGGGGTATTTTTTGATCAATTCGTGATCATCACGAACAACCAGAACTATGGCTATCGTGCTGCCCAGAAAACACTCTGTTTTGGGTGTAAGCTCCATGTGGTATCTACACAGGCTTCTGTCCATGACATCCATTATCTCAATGATGTTAAAACGCCGTTTTTAGAGGCCCTTAAACGTAAAAATCAAACGAATTTCAAAGCTGTAGGAACTAAGCCGCATTGAGTAACATTTGTATTTATTAGTGCTGGCGCTATATATCCAATCGTCGAATTAATTCTTTTGTTGTTATAATTCCGGATGTAATGCTCAACAGCTGACACAACTGCTTGATGATTAATGAATGATAGTCCGTTTAAATATTCGCTTTTTAGACTTCTAAAAAATCGTTCTTGAACAGCATTATGCCCAAAACACTTCGTGGGGCAGGCTCTCCCAGCAGTTACCTCTTCTACTCATACTTTGAGTGATGTTGTGCAATGACAATGTTTGTTTGAATAGGCTATCAAGTCCTACAAGTTTATTAAACCATTGCAACCCTTCAATCCGACACTGAGGAAAGCAAAAAAGCGTATCAGAGACACTTTTCTCGCCGCTGTACCAATTTATGATCAGGCGCATTTATGTCAAATCATTTCATGGCTTTTCGACGAAAATACTGTCGAAAATTACAGCGTTAACTATCCTTTAATGGTTCAGTAAATAGATCTGGAATAACATCAATCACCTGAAATCGTGACCGCCTAAACACACTACGGGTTGTCTATAGTTATCAACCATGCGTCAAATGACGTAGTTCGGTAGTGTAATTAACTAATTCTGAGATCTCATATCGTTCAGCATAATTACCTCAAAACACTTTTACAACCAAAGTAGAGAGGTAGGAAAATGCGACAATTTAATAAAAATAACCCGCTATTTAGCATACGGCGGCGTTTTGTGAAAAGTTTGATGATATTACCAGCAACCCTTTTTTTCTCCACGATAAGCCTTGCTGGTGGGCCAGCTACGTCTGAAGTTAACACAACAGGCCTCGCTGTGACTGATGATACTGTTACAATCGGTATCCTCCATTCTATTACCGGCACTATGGCGATTAGTGAAACGGGTTCTGTGCAAGCCGAAAAGCTTGCAATCGAACAGATTAATGCGAGTGGCGGCGTATTGGGTCGCCAGATTAAATTCATACAGGAAGATGGTGCTAGTGACTGGCCAACTTTTGCCGAAAAATCTAAAAAGCTTCTGGTTAATGACAAAGTAGCAGCGGTGTTTGGATGTTGGACATCAGCTTCCAGAAAAGCAGTTCTACCTATTTTTGAGCAATACAACGGAATGTTGTATTACCCTACCTTTTACGAAGGTTTAGAGGCGTCACCAAACGTTATTTATACTGGGCAGGAAGCAACCCAGCAGATTCTTGCAGGAATCGATTGGGTTGTTGAAAACAAAGGAGCTAAAAGTTTCTTCTTGCTGGGTTCGGACTATATCTGGCCGCGAACTTCAAACAAAATCGCTCGAAAACACATTGAGAAGCTTGGACTTAAAGTTGTGGGTGAGGAGTATTATCCACTTGGGCATACACAGTTCAATTCGGTTATCAATAAAATCAAACTGAAAAAACCTGATGTTATCTATCCAATTGTTGTTGGAGGCTCAAATGTGGCTTTCTACAAACAACTTAAAGCAGCAGGTATTGATATGACCAAAGAAAAACCTTTGCTCTTAACAAATTCAGTTACTGAAGATGAGGTTCTGGGGATTGGTGGTGAAAACATCGTTGGTGCTTATACTGCTGCGAAATACTTTCAACGTTTGGATAATGAAAATAACAAAGCATTTGTTAAAGCATTTAAAAAACGTTGGGGGGATCAAATAGTTATTGGTGATGTTACTCACGCAGCCTACCTCAGCGCATGGTTATGGAAGGGAGCGGTAGAAAAAGCTGGATCATTTGATATTGACAAAGTTCGTGAAGCATCTGTAGGTATTGAATTAACCACTGCTCCAGTAGGTTATGTGAAGATTCACGCTAATCACCATCTATGGGCTAAAACAAGAATTGGTCAGGCTAGAAGTGACGGCCAATATGACATTGTTTTTGAAACGGATGAGTTGGTTGAACCCGATCCTTTTCCAGAAGGTTATCAATAAGTAAACACGTGGTCATTGCGGCCTGGATATCTGTCTAGGCCGCCTTTTTCCTACCGACTTATTTAATTACCTAACATAAGAGGATAATGTAATGTTTGCTGAATATTCAATGGCCGAACTTACTTCGATTTTTGCAATGCAAGGTTTTGCCGGTCTTATACTATTTTCAGTTTTTGTGTTGATGGCGTTAGGTCTGGCAATAATTTTTGGACAGATGGGTGTCATCAACATGGCTCATGGTGAATTTATGATCCTTGGTGCTTATATCACATACCTCACTTCTACATTTTTCACAAACTATTTACCCAGTTTGTTCACGGGTTACTTTTTTATAGCAATGATCTTGGCTTTTATCGTGACCTTTGTTTTTGGTGCATTTGTTGAGTGGGCAATGATACGGCATTTGTACAAAAGGCCACTCGATACTCTACTTGCCACTTGGGGATTAAGTCTGATTATGCAACAAGCGTTTCGCACAGTTTTTGGAGCCCGTGAAGTGGGAGTATCTTTACCAGACTGGATGATAGGTTCCTATGCTGTTACTGATGTGATTGAGATCCCAATCAATGGAATCTTCGTAATGATTCTAACTATTGTAGTCACCACGGCAGTTTATTTGATAATGCAGAGAACACGATTCGGCAAACAAACTCGAGCTGTTGTTCAAAATCGACCCATGGCTGCTGCAGTCGGAATTAATACAGAAAAGGCCGACCGTTATACTTTTGCATTAGGTTGTGGTACGGCCGGCATTGCAGGCTCAGCTTTCACTATGATTGGCTCAACTGGGCCAACTTCCGGTCAGCTCTATATCGTAGATACCTTTTTGGTTGTCGTTTTTGGTGGAGCATCAAGTTTACTTGGTACAGTCGCTTCTGCATTCACTATTTCGCAGGCTCAATCAACAATGGAGTTTTTCCTGAGTGGTTCGATGGCTAAAGTACTCACCTTACTAACTGTTGTCGGGATTCTAATGCTTCGTCCGCAAGGTTTATTTTCACTCAAAATTCGTCGATAGGAGATCACCATGTCGTTTACTAAAATATGTGCATTAGTGCAAAAGAATAATCTGTTAAGTTTTGCAGTGCTAGCATTAATCATCATTGTTGTGATGCCATTGTCCCTAGATATTTTTCGTCTGAATCTAATGGGGAAATATTTAACCTATGCTTTCGTTGCACTTGGACTCGTACTTTGCTGGGGTTATGGAGGTATTCTAAGCCTGGGACAAGGAGTATTTTTTGGTCTGGGTGGATATTGCATGGCAATGTTTCTTAAGATTGAAAATTCAAGTCCAGAACTTACTGCAATCCAGTCTACACCGGGTATCCCTGATTTTATGGACTGGAATTCGTTGACTGAACTCCCATGGTTCTGGGAACCGTTTCATAGTTTTGGATTCACTTTGATAGCTGTATTAGTTGTTCCTGCTTTATTTGCATTCATTATCGGCTTTGCAATGTTTAAACGACGAGTTAGCGGTGTTTATTTCGCCATTATTACTCAAGCTATTGCTGCGATACTAACGATCCTGATTATCGGACAACAAGGTTATACCGGTGGCTTGAATGGAATAACTGATTTTCGGACTATGCTTGGATGGGATATTCTCTCCGACTCAGCAAAATACGTACTCTATTTTGTCAATGCGATTCTGTTATTTGTCTGTTTATTTGCTGCACAGTACGTTCTTAAAAGTAAACTTGGACGACTACTCGTTGCAATGCGTGAGCGTGAAGATCGAGTGAGGTTTTCTGGCTACGATGTGGCAAGTTTCAAAATATTTATATTCTGCTTAGCAGGAGTATTTTCTTCCATTGGTGGGGCAATGTTTACCTTACAGGTTGGTTTTATGTCACCTTCTTTTGTTGGCATCGTCCCTTCAATTGAGATGGTTATATTTTGTGCTGTCGGCGGACGTCTTTCTATTCTTGGTGCTGTCTATGGAACTCTGATCGTTAATTATGCAAAAACAATTTTTTCTGAATCATTTCCAGAGTTGTGGCTTTTCGCGATGGGAGCTCTATTTATTGGTGTGGTGTTGGCGTTTCCTAACGGTCTCGCTGGGTTATATGAATCTTATTTTCAACCCACGTTGAAAAAGCTAAAAGTATATTTGCCAGCTCAGTTAGATGGTCAAAAAACAACAAGTAAAATCACGGAATAGGAGAGTAGATATGGGCATAACAAGCACAAAAAAAAAGAACCCTCAGGAAAACGTTTTAAGTGTTGAAGGATTAACTGTTTCGTTCGATGGGTTTAAGGCTGTTAATGATTTGTCACTATGTTTGAAGGATCAGGAAATACGAGTAATTATCGGTCCAAACGGTGCTGGCAAAACCACAGTTCTGGATTTGATCTGCGGACGTACAAAAGCCACGTCAGGAACTATTAAATTTAAAGGACAGGAGCTTACGAAATTGAAAGAACATGGAATTGTTCGAGCAGGAGTTGGCAGAAAATTTCAAAACCCATCTATTTATGAAGATTTAACTGTTTTCGAAAATCTGGAAATTTCTTTTCCACGAGGACGTAGTGTTTGGGGCGCGCTAAAGTTTCGTAGAGATGCTGAGGTGATCAACAAAGTAAAAAAAATTGCCAGCATGATTTTCCTTGAAGATAAGCTTGAAACCTCGGCTGATTTGCTTAGTCATGGTCAGAAGCAGTGGTTAGAAATTGGCATGTTACTTATTCAGGATCCAGAGTTATTGATGCTCGATGAACCAGTCGCAGGAATGTCTGCTTCAGAAAGGAAACAAACAGCAAAATTACTGCAAAGCATTACTAAAGATCGATCAGTTTTAGTCATTGAGCACGATATGCAATTTGTAGAAGACATCGCTGACAGCGTCACTGTACTCCATCAAGGACAGGTGCTTTCGGAGGGTTCAATGGAACAAGTGCAGGCCGATCCTAAAGTTATTGAAGTTTACCTGGGACATTGAGGGGAAAATTATGTTTGAACTTAAAAATTATCACGTTGCATATGGCCAAAGTAAAGTGATTGATAATTTGAATTTCTCATTACATCCAAAAGAAATTGTAGCCATTCTAGGACGCAATGGTATGGGAAAAACCACCTTGATGAAGTCAATGATTGGCATGATTCCAACACGAGAAGGATCGATTAAATTAGAAGGGATAGAGCTAGGCGATATGAAGAGTCATCAACGTGTTGCAGCTGGGCTCGGTTTTGTTCCACAAGGACGCATGATTTTCTCTACGATGACTGTAGAAGAGAATATTGAGACAGGGTTAACAAGCACAAAGGTAAAAAAAATCCCTCAGGATCTTTACTCTCTTTTTCCTGTGTTATCTGAAATGAAAGATAGACGAGGTGGTAATTTATCTGGTGGACAGCAACAACAACTGGCTATTGCGCGTGCTTTAGCAAGTGAACCCAGTGTGCTATTGCTCGATGAACCCACAGAAGGCATACAGCCTTCAATTATCAAGGATATGGCTCGCACCCTGAAGAAAATCCGTGATCAAAAAAATTTATCCATCATTGTATCCGAACAAGTTTTAAGTTTTGCACTTGATATAGCGGATCGAATCATCGTCATCGAAAAAGGAAAGATCGTTCACGATGATCCACGTGATGCTGTTGATGAGACCAAAGTCGCTGCTTATCTATCAGTATAACTTCAGATAACTCGATACTACTAAATAAAATATAGGAGAAATTACTATGACTGAAACTATTATTAAAATAGATCTTAATACTTCTGCATACGAACACGATAATGTTCACAATCGCTGGCACCCTGATATACCAATGGCTGCTATGGTTAAATCTGGCGATGATTTTAAAATAGAATGTTTTGACTGGACTGCAGGTCAAATCAAAAATAATGACGATGCCTCAGATGTAAGAGATGTGGATCTGAGTCAAGTACACTTTTTGTCAGGGCCTGTTGGTGTAGAAGGTGCTGAACCTGGTGATCTTTTGGTGGTAGATATTCTTGACATTGGCACATTCGAAGATAGTCAATGGGGTTTTAATGGTTTCTTTTCTAAGCAAAATGGTGGTGGTTTTTTAACAGAGCACTTTCCTGAAGCGCAGAAATCGATCTGGGATTTTAATGGCATGTTCACCAAGTCACGGCATATTCCAGGTGTGGAATTTGCAGGATTAATTCATCCAGGTCTGATTGGTTGTTTACCATCTAAAGAACTTCTTGATGAATGGAATACTCGTGAAACTGCGTTATTCAATACTGAACCAGAACGAGTCCCCCCTCTTGCAACGTTACCTTATGCAGAAACTGCACATATGGGGCGTATGAGTGGTGATGAAGAAAAAACAGCGGCAGCAGAGGCAGCGCGCACCGTACCACCAAGAGAACATGGTGGAAACTGTGATATCAAGGATTTATCTCGCGGATCAAAAGTTTACTTCCCTGTTTATGTTGAGGGCGGCGGTTTATCTGTTGGAGATCTTCATTTTAGTCAAGGTGATGGGGAAATCACATTTTGTGGTGCAATTGAAATGGCAGGGTGGATACACTTGCGCGTAAATCTGATCAAGGGTGGTATGGAGGAATACAGTATTAAAAACCCTATTTTCAAGCCTAGCCCCATCACTCCACGATATGACGATTATCTCATTTTCGAAGGTATTTCAGTCGATGAGCAAGGTGAACAGCATTATCTGGATGTGCAGATTGCGTATCGGCAAGCATGTTTGAACGCAATAGAATACCTTAAGAATTTTGGTTACTCGGGTGCACAAGCTTACGCTTTATTGGGTACAGCACCTGTTCAAGGTCATATCAGTGGCGTCGTAGATATACCTAATGCCTGTGCAACACTTTGGCTGCCAACTGATATTTTTGAATTTGATATAAATCCTGGTGCAGATGGTCCTACAGAGTATCTGGATGGCAGTATTGATGTGCCATTAGCGCCTGATAAAAAATAGAAAGGGAGTAATATAATATGCCAGTTTATGACTATAAGTGTACTGATCATGGTCTTTTTCACGAGCTCGCGACAATAGATGAACATGCCAATCCATCACCTTGTCCGGAATGCCAGAATTTGTCTCCTCGTGTCATTATGATTTCTCCAGATATCCTGGATATGGATTTAGGAAAAAAACAGGCTATCGAAAAAAACGAAACAGCTCAGTATGAACCACAAATATCAACTATAGATACTCGAGCAGAGAATACTGAAAAGCTAGCGCATGGCTCTGGATGTCAGCATAAGAAACGAAGTTCAAAACTTTTGTATCTAGCAGACGGTAGTAAAATTTTTCCATCAATGCGTCCATGGATGATTAGCCATTAAATCATGATCAGATAAACCTCATGTACTTCTATGGGGTTTATCTGATCTTATAACTTGACATTATTTTAGGATGTGCGGAAGAATCGTAATATAGAGTTAACGAATAAACTAAAGTGAGTTTCACTTTAGTTTTCAATAAGTATAATTTTGTGATAAATCCTCTGAAAAATAAAACCGTATCATCAAATAGATCTAAATTATTTATTGATAGTTATTATTTAATATATTAATGGCAGCAGCGGCAGCTGATGTGCGGTTATCCACTTCCAGTTTGCGATAAATTTGCTCCAGATGCTTGTTAACAGTACGTGGGCTAATTTTTAGTATTTTTGCAATTTCCCAGTTTGATTTGCCAAGTGATATCCACAATAGGACATCTGCTTCTCTTTTTGTAATGGGTAATTTTTTTATAAGCTGGTCACTGGTTGGTTCAATGTGCTGTAAAGAGATCTTTACAAGATGGTCAAATTCACTTTGCTTGCCGATATAGATAACTTTTATTGGTTCAATAAACTCTTGGAATAAAAGATCGTTTCTTTCATTTGATTGGTTCAACCATTTTTCAAGTTCTCTGGTGAATCTGGTGAATGCTTGATTATCTTTTCCTGAAGTAGTGATACTTTCAAAAAAATCCTGTGCTTGTTGGGTTGACCATAATATATTCCCGAGACTATCAACAGAGAAAATATGTTGGCCAGTGCTATCGAGAGCCGCTCTTGCACTTATCGTCTTTCTTGCATTTGCGATATGTACCCTTGCACGAGCAATTACCTCTTCAGGTTTAATCGGTTTGGTTACATAATCAACTCCACCAGCATTAAAGCCTGCAACTATATGTTCAACTTCAGTTAAACCAGTCATAAAAATCACAGGAATATCAGGAAAGTTTTGTTTAATTTTTTTACAAGTGTCAAAACCGTCCATCCCAGGCATCATAGCATCTAGTAAAACAACATCTGGTATGACTTTTCCAAGGATAGATAGTGCTTGTTGTCCGTCTAGGGAAACGAGTACTGTATAGCCAGCTTCACTTAGAGCCATATTTAACATGCCAAGTGAATTAGGCGAATCATCGACTACAAGTATTGTTGTATTTTTGGTTAGTTTCTCAGTCATTGATTAGTTTTTTTTAGAGTTTTTATAAATTCATTAAAGTTGTACGAAGAAAGCTGTGCATCGAATTCATTGAATAGAATATCACTGATTTCTCCTTTTTTATTCAGTAAATTTATCTCAAGGTTTAGCGCGTTAAGATGTCCAATTTCTGCCAATGAGTAGAGTTTCTTAACTATTTCGGGTTCAATATTCCGATCAGTTACTACCGGAGATAAATCAAGAATGGTATGAGGGTTTTGAGGTGCATAAATCCAGTCGAGTTGTAAAAACACACCTATTTTTTCAAGCAATAAATGAAGTTGTACAGGTTTAGCCATGTTCACAATATCAAGCTGTTTCGAAAGTTGAACATGCTGAGGTTCCTTATGACTGGCTGAAAGCATAAAAATGGGTTGTTGGTAACCTGAGTCACGTAATTTTTGTGCCAGTTGCCAACCGTCAATATCTGGCATAGATATATCTAACAAGAATAAATCAATCGATATTTCTTCCAGTAAGCACATACATGTGTCGGCATGATCGGCTTCAAAAAAATTAAAGTTCCGAATACTAAGAAAGTCAAATAACAGACGGCGGTGAGAATGATCATCGTCAACAACAAGAATATTCTTCCGAGAACCCTGATATCCTTTGATGTTTTTATCAATGTCTATATAAGGTCGATATGGTTTTGCTAGTTTTGATAACATTAAGCTTAAAGTAAAAGTACTTCCATTATTCAGGGAGCTAAGTAACGAAATTTCACCGCCCATTGCATTGGCAAGTAGACGTGTAATTGAAAGTCCTATCCCTGTACCGGATATTTCTTGTGTGGTTCGATTCCGGACTCTCTCAAAAGGTTCAAAAATAAGTTCTTGATCCTTCTGGTCTATACCAATTCCGGTATCTTTGACAATGAATTGTGCAACTTGATTGTAATAGATCACCTTAAAGGTTATGGCGCCCTCGCATGTAAATTTGATGGCATTTGATAGCAAGTTATATAAAATTTGGCGTAGTCGTTTGATATCAACAAATACATATTCAGGAATATCCTTCGATATTTCATATATAAAATTTAAACCATTTTTTTGTGCTTGCAGGCTAAATATCGTGACAATTTGATCGATTAAGGATGTAAGACGTACTACACTTTTTTGCAGCTCAAGCCTTCCAGCTTCAATTATGGAAATTTCTAGTAACCCCTCTATAAGAGCAGTTAGATGATCACTGTTTTTCCTGATCAGTTGAATAGATTGTTTGTGCTTATCAGAAATATCAGGAGCACCCTCCAGTATCTGTGCGTAACCAAGAACAACATTCAATGGCGTTCTCAATTCATGGCTAATGCCAGTTAAGTATCTGCTTTTTGCGAGATTGGCAGCATCAGCGGACTCCTTGGCCTGTTGCAACTTTTTATCAGTTTTATCGTGGGCTTTGACTTCATTTGCCAATAATTGTGTTTGTTGCTGAGATTCTTTTAATGCGCTATTACGACTTTGCCGACTTAGAACATAAAGCCAGGTCAATACGCCAAGTACGATGAGTAATATCAAAAAAGCTTTGATTAAAATACTCGACATAAACTGTTGCTCGTCGGCACTATTGAAAGGTATCTGGAAATAAATTAATGCCAATAAACTAGCCACAACAGTACTGACACAAATAAAAACAACAAAAAAATGTGTCAGCGTTGGATTGATTTTGTTAAGTAACTTTTCTGGAAATAATACACGCATTCCTTGTGCTAATTGGGCAGAAAAACTTGCATCTGGACGACACTTGTCTCCACAACGCGAATCGAGAGAACAGCATAGTGAACAGATAAACCCTCCATAAGCAGGACAGGAAGTCATATCTTCATGATCGAAAGAATGTTCACAGATGGAGCAGGTGAAAGTATCATTGTCGGGTAAATCTAGAGCATCCCTACTGACCAAGTAATATTTACTTTCAGTTATCCATGCAATAAATGGTACTGTAATAAAAGGTACAAATAATGCGATAAAAGGTGATAAAGCCTTGGATAGATCACCAAAAACACCAAGATGAGCAAATATGGCGAGTGTTGAGCCTATAGCCATTGAACCAACACCCACGGGGTTTATGTCGTAAAGGTGTGAACGTTTAAATTCGATGTGCTTGGGACTCAAACCTAAAGGTCTATTTATAACCAGATCCGCCACAATGGATCCTATCCATGCCAGAGCTAAGACTGAGTATATTTGCAGGATCTCCTTTAGAAGCTCAAAAACCCCCAATCCAACAAGGAGCAAGGCTATAGCTACATTGAAAACTACCCAGACAACTCGTCCTGGATGTTGGTAAGTTATTCGAGAGAAAAAGTTTGACCAAGCTAAGGATCCGGCATATGCATTTGCGACATTGATCTTCAGTTGACAAACCATCACAAATACACAGGCAAGAATGAGAGCAATTTCAGGTGAGTTTGTTACATATTTAAATGCGATTTGATACATGTGTGTAGGATCAACCGCATAAACTGCTGCTACACCATGCTTGATTGCCAGAAAAGTCAAAAACGAACCTGCCAGTATTTTTAACATTCCAAATATTACCCAACCCGGACCTGCTGTGATCAATGCTATCCACCAGCTAATTTGATTGCCTTTTTTCTTCTCAGGTAGAAAGCGTAAAAAATCTACTTGTTCACCAATCTGTGCGACCATTGAGAATATGACAGCACAGGCTCCACCAAATAAAAAAATATCAAATTGATTGTTATTTTGACCTTCCTGCACATTCAGTCCCTGGAATTCTTTCCATTCGTTAATCGAAACAAGATCGTTTTGAAAGATATAAATAAATGGCAGGATCTGCAAAACGATCCATAGCGGCTGAGTCCAGACCTGAAAACGACTGATCATAGAAATACCATGCGTAACCAGAGGAATGATGACGATAGAGCTGATTAGGTAACATAGCGCTAATGGAATTTTAGACAGAATATTAAGTGCCACCGACATAATGGTGGCTTCAAGTGCAAAAAATATGAAGGTGAATGAAGCATAAACCAGAGAGGTAATAGTCGAGCCTATATAACCAAAACCAGCTCCGCGTGAGAGAAGATCAATATCGACGCCGTACTTGGCCGCATAATATGTGATAGGCAAGCCTGTAAGGAAAAAAAGAGTACAAAATACAAGGATCGCATAGAGCGAATTTGTAAAGCCATAACTGAGTGTGATACTACCGCCAATAGCTTCAAGTACCAGAAAGGAAACAGTTCCTAGAGCAGTATTAGCAATACGTGCAACAGACCAGCGTCGTGCATGTTTGGCGGTAAAACGCAGGGCAAAGTCCTCTAACGTCTCATTCGCGACCCATTTGTTATAGGTTCTTCGAGTTAACGGAACTTTCTTGACCACTTCCTTAGCTGATGATTGATCCATATGACAACATTGCAACCTTAAAATAGCCTTAGGCTAGTTAATTTTAGCTCGAATATTCAATATATCAATATGCGTTGAATGACGTATGCATCTAGTTAATTTTGCCCATTCTAACTTTCTTTTGTGCAGTTCAGTATCTGGTACTTAGGATTTATTGAAAGCGATGATTAACATGGAGATAACTATAGTTCTTACCACATATAGTTATCAAATTTTAGAGCTAGGGAAAGCATTGGCGGTTGATATTTCCATACAGATTTATCCGATCAACCAAGAACTATATTAACGCCAATCAAGGGCAAACTTAAGGAGAACATAATATTATGAAAATCAATAAATCATTATTAGCTACAGGGGTTGTTAGCAGTTGTCTAATGTTCTCGTCGGGGACATTTGCTGGAGCCAAGATAGTTGTCGACGATACTAAGTGGATCAGTATAGGTGCAGGTTTGAGAACTTCGTTTTCAGCAGTTGAAGACTCAGCTGGATCGAGAGGAGATGATTATTCGTCTGATTTTGCTGTGGAAAGCATGCGATTATATATCAGTGGCCAGATTCATAAGTACTTAAAAATGACATTCAACACTGAGTGTCAAACCACTACGCCGGGTGATTGCACGGAGGATCCAGATATTGAAATACTAGATGCCATTGCCCAATTTGAATTTAGCCCTGGATTTAATGTTTGGGCGGGTCGCATGTTAACACCTGCTGATCGTATTGAAATGAATGGCCCTTACTATGCTCTATCCTGGAATCAATACACAGTACCTCTATTGCCATCAGACCAGTTTGGCGAAGCAGGTGCTTATGGTCGAGATGAGGGTGTTACTGTTTGGGGTACATTGGGAAAGTTTCAATATGCTGTAGGTGTTTTTGACGGTCTCGAAGATGGTGCAAATGTAGATGATAACTTTCTCTATGCTGGTCGTTTTGCATACAACTTCCTTAATATGGAAGGTAATCCAGCTTATTACACGAGTAGTACCTATTATGGTGGTGCGGGAGATGTCTTTACCGTAGGTCTGTCTTTACAGCATCAGTCTGATGGTACAGGAACAGCTGCCGAGCCTGGTGATTTCACAGCCTACATTGTTGATGCTCTGTTTGAAAAGCCATTGGCAAATGAAGGAGTAATAACCATTGAAGGGGAATATAAAGTATTCGATGCAGATAATAGTGCAATAGCGATAGCCGATCCCGCATGTTTTTGTTTGTTTGATGGTGACTCCTATTTTGTGACAGCGGGCTATTTATTTCCACAAAAAATCGGATTTGGGAAGGTACAACCTTACATTCGATGGAATGAAAATATGCCGGAAGCAGGTGATGACAGTGATCTGCTTGAAGTTGGCTTGAATTATATCATCTCAGGACATAACGCAAGGCTTAATATTCACTGGAGAACGGGGGATGCTAATGCATCTGGTGCAGCTGGTACCGATGTTGATACGTTCTTATTAGGTGCCCAATTTCAGTTGTAATCATTGTAGACAACCCAAATAAAGATAACCCTTGAGGATTTTCTCTTCTTCGAGGGTTATCTCTTCAACGAGAAGGAAAAAAATATGAAAGTAGTTACATCAAGACATCACGATGTATTGCTTTTGGAATCCCAATCATGTCAGCTAGTTTCCCCTCTTATGTGGAAGACACAATCAAGATTGGTGTTTTACATTCACTACCTTGGATCCTGGCTATTAGTGAAACAACTCTTTAAAGACACTACTTAATATTAATCGAAGAGCAGTATGCTAAAAACTGTTGGGAGAGCTACCCTACGAAGTATCTTGGGCATAATAGTGTGATGGATCGTGATGCAAAGAAAATACGTGATGATAAACCTTTATGTATTTGCTAATTTGAAAACCGAAAAGGGTTTGGAACAGGTTGTCGATTTTATTATGTAAGGAGAGGTTGTTAAATCATGATTAAGAAAAATTTAAGATTATTAAAGCCGATCAGACATATCGATGAGATAGTGACACTTTTTTGCCTATGTTGCCTGCTTCCATCTTCGCTATTATATGCTAATGATGAAATAGAAAAAGCAGACGTTTCATTATCCACCCTGATTCATTTTAGTGATCCTTCCATGTGGACTGATCTGGATAATAAAACACAGGAAGATCTTTCAATAAACCTTGAACAGGAATGGATGAAACGTGGCTTACCTGAAAACAAACAATCCATTTGCATCAACATTGAATGTACACCTGCGGCTATGAGTGATTATTTGCTTGAAATCACTGTTGCTGGCGTAACCAAGGGAAAATTAACACAGGGAATATCCATCAGTATTGAACAATCTGACCCACGCAAAGCACATATCCACGAACAGATTGTATTACCAATCACATGCACACTAAGATATGTAGAGAATGCGAAAATGATCAATTTGAATCAATGGAATGCTCCTTTACCTGCGAGAGTAAAATCCGGAGAGCAAACTGATGGCCACCATCTCGCAAGATTGCTGGTAGATGCCTGCCAAGGTACAGTCTTCAATAGTGGTATTCAATATGCGGGCATGTCGCCAAAAAATCAAACTGATTATTCAACTCCATTTCCCGAAGTTACAGTAGAAAAACGGATAATAAAATCAAATTCAGATACTGCCTCTCCTCATTCCGCATTGCTTAATAAGGTTAATGATGATGTAACGGAAGCGGATGATAAGAAAAAGAATCAGCTCAAAATCACTAGAGATAATTCAGAAAACGAACATACACAATATGTCATCAAAAATCCTGCAAGCGAAGTGATTATAGAATTTGGGCGACAGAGATAAAGTGTATTAGTTAACCTCTCATGGGATCGCCTCACTCACCCATACAAATCTGAAGAAATGCCTGAACGGCTCTAGAACGTAAGTCCTTTTTCGGTGCAATCAGGTTTAAGTGCCACATCAAACCATAAGGTGGATTGATTTTGAGTGGCACTAGTTCTGACGTTGCGTGACGTAGCGCTTGTAATGAAGCAAAACTAATTCCAAGTCCAGCTCTTACAGAACCTAAAACGCCAGCAGCACCTTGTACTTCTATGTTTATAGGAGCCTCTATTCCGTGATTGACCAATGTCGATTCAATAAGTTGCCTCGCACCTGATTCAGGTTCCCGCCATATAACCTGGTACTCATTAAAAACGCTTAAAGGCACTCCGTCGGGGTGTTTTTTGATCAATTCGTGATCATCACGAACAACCAAAACAATTTCATCTTCTCGCCAGGGAAATAGATCATAATCTGCGGGCAAGCAATCTTTTCCTACCACTCCCTCAATAAAAACAAGATCTAATTCATCAAACTTTTCTAATAATTCCTGGGTACTACCCGTGTTCATAAATATCTGCAGCCCAGGAAATTGGGTCTGTGCTAACACTAGGTATTTCGGTAGAAAATAGCTGGCGATGGTTGTTGTACTACCGATTCGTAACTCACCAGTATCCATATCCTGGAGACAACGAACATATTCATTAGATAAGTGTAATGAATATTCTAGTTTTTCCGCATATTCAAGCAGAGTTTTACCCACAGATGTCAATTCAATATGATGTCCTTTACGGTGGTAAAGAGGCTCCCCTACGCGTTCTTGCAATAACTTGAGCTGACCCGATACCGCAGGTTGACCGAGATGGAGGTGCTCTGCAGCTCGAGTAACACTTTTCATTCGTGCGACTACTGCAAAAGTAAGAAGTTGGTTAGGGTTAATGTTTTTCAATCTGCTTCCCTGTGAAATTAAAAACCAGGATCATGATTATTATTAACTCCAGGTAATCACTACGGAGTATCCCTTTGTAAGTATTCCTTTATAAGTACCTGATAACCCAATGATAAATAAATCCAAAATCACCTTTACTTAATGATATTAGCAAGGCAGAATTCAAGCATGATCTTTTCAATATCATTTTTTATGATAGATCTGTTCAAAAAGATGATTTGTATTGTATATCACCGATACCTAACATTAAAACTCTACATTCAGGACTAATGAGCATGGTTCATGTTTTTTGGTAATGTAAATAGGCAATAAATATTTAATTAGGGGAGACCATTTCTTGTGGCGGCAAATGAATCAACCGTTGATATAAGCCAGATTAAAAAGAGACGCATGGGTGGCAAGGGCCGTATCATCGATCTCATAACGCTGGAAGAAATTCGTCAGTTGCTGGGAGATCAACCTCGGCAAAAAGATCTGTTAATCGAACATCTCCATAAAATTCAAGATAAGTACCAATTTATTTCGTCAAAACATTTGGTCGCACTTGCCCATGAAATGAGCATTTCCACCACTGAAGTCTACGAAGTTGCCACCTTTTACCACCATTTTGATGTCATCAAGGATAACGAAACACCTCCGCCACCTTTAACCGTTAGAGTTTGCGAATCAGTCTCGTGTGAACTTGCAGGCTCCGGTGATATGGTAGAAGCACTGAAGGCTAGCATGGGTGAAGGTGTTCGCATTCAGCCCGTCCCGTGTGTTGGCCGATGTGACAGAGCCCCCGTAGCGGTTATCGGACAAAATGCTATCGATCACGCAACAACAGAAATGGTAACTAAAAAGGTCAGTGAAAACGCGATCGAGTCTGCCGTCACTGAATATATCGATTATAAAGAATATCAAAATCAAGGCGGCTATAAGCTTGTCTCAGAATGCTATGCTGGTACTCGCAGCATAGATGATGTTAAAAAAACGATGGAAGATTCAGGCCTGCGCGGTTTAGGTGGAGCAGGTTTCCCTGCCGGTCTGAAATGGAAAATCGTCAGCGGTTTTGAAGGACCTCGCCTGATGGCCGTCAACATTGACGAAGGTGAACCTGGCACATTTAAAGATCGTTATTATCTGGAAATTGATCCTCATCGTTTTTTCGAAGGCATGCTAGTCGCTGCTTGGGCTGTGGGTATTGATGAGATCTACGTTTACCTACGTGATGAATATGCGGGTGTAAGACACATATTGACTGAGGAATTAAATAATCTCCAGACTAATCCACCGACAGAGCACCCATTACCGAAAATCCACTTACGTCGGGGTGCTGGAGCGTATATTTGCGGTGAAGAATCAGCAATGATCGAGTCAATCGAAGGCAAACGTGGTATGCCGAGACTCCGTCCCCCTTTCGTCGCTGAAGTTGGCTTGTTTGGAAAACCGACACTTGAACACAATATGGAAACACTCTATTGGGTTCGCGAAATCATTGAAAAAGGTCCTGATTGGTTTACTTCCCACGGACGTAACGGACGCAAAGGCTTACGCTCATTTTCAGTCAGTGGTCGAGTCAAAAAACCGGGTGTGCATCTGGCACCTGCTGGGATCACAATCAAAGAATTGATCGAAGAATATTGCGAAGGAATGCTTGATGGCCATGACTTTTATGGTTACTTTCCTGGTGGTGCATCTGGCGGTATTCTCCCTGCAACAATGGGTGATATCCCATTAGATTTTGATACTTTAAACGAATATGGCTGTTTTATCGGTTCTGCTGCTGTGATGATATTTTCTGATCAAGACAGTGCAAAAAATTTAGCCCTGAATGCGATGAAGTTTTTCGAAGATGAATCTTGCGGTCAATGTACACCTTGCCGAGTTGGGACAGCAAAAGCTGTTGATCTTATGAAAGAAGAAGACTGGGATACCGATCTTCTTGAAGAACTGGCGAATGTGATGGTCGATGCTTCAATTTGCGGCCTTGGTCAAGCAGCACCAAATCCACTGCGTTGTGCAGTGAAATATTTCCCTGAAGAATTTAAAAGAGGTTGAAATCTTGTCAGCTAATCCAGAAGATCTAAACATCAATAAAATCGCATTTGATCTCAATGGCAAAAGCATTGAGGCCTATGAAGACGAAACTATTCTTCAGGCGGCTAAACGAGAAGGTGTCGAAATTCCACATCTCTGTTATACCGACGACATGCGTGCAGATGGCAACTGCCGTGCTTGTGTTGTAGAAGTTGATGGCGAGCGTGTACTTGCACCGTCTTGCTGTCGATATCCAACAGATGGGATGAAGGTAAATACAGAGAGTGAAAGAGCTCTCAAATCTCAGAAGATGGTTCTGGAATTATTGATCTCCGACATGCCAGAACAAGGTGAGTCGCCCTACTCCAATGTCTCCGAACTTGATAGCTGGGCAAAAAAACTGGAGGTATCAAAACCTCGTTTTGATCAGCGAAACCAACCAGCAGAGGATATATCTCATCCTGCTATCGCGGTTAACCTTGATGCCTGTATCCAATGTAATCGCTGTGTACGTGCCTGTCGTGAAGAACAAGGTAATGATGTAATCGGCTACGCTCATCGTGGCTCGCACTCAAAAATCGTTTTTGATCTTGATGATCCAATGGCTGAAAGTACCTGTGTTGCTTGCGGTGAATGTGTACAAGCCTGCCCTACTGGTGCATTAATGCCGGCCAATGAAGTAGCTCTGGTTAAAACTGATAAAGCGGTCGATTCAACATGCCCGTATTGTGGTGTCGGTTGCTTGATCAAATATCACGTTAAAGATAACGAAATCCTATATACCGAAGGCCGAATGGAAGGTCCTGCGAACAAAGGACGGCTGTGTGTAAAAGGTCGTTATGGTTTTGACTATATTCATAATCCATTGCGTCTGACTAAGCCCCTCATTAGAAGAGAAGGAGTCGCTAAGACAGTTGAGCTTCTTGATCCTGCTGATCTTGATAAGGTATTCCGAGAAGCATCATGGGATGAAGCACTCGATTTTGCCGCTGATGGTCTTAAAAAAATCCGAGATGAAATTAGTCCAAAAGCACTCGCAGGGCTCGGCTCGGCAAAAGGCAGTAACGAAGAAGCTTACTTGTTCCAAAAATTGGTGCGGACTGGATTTAGAAGCAATAATGTCGATCACTGTACGCGACTTTGTCATGCATCATCTGTTGCAGCATTACTGGAATGTATTGGATCCGGTGCTGTTTCGAATCCTGTTGAGGACGTAGCTTTAGCTGAAGTTGTTATTCTTATTGGTGCAAACCCAACCATAAATCATCCGGTTGGCGGCTCATTCATCAAAAATGCCACAAAAAACGGAACGAAATTGATCGTCATTGATCCCAGACGAAACGGCATGGCCAACTATGCAAGCCATTATCTTCAATTCCGTCCTGATACTGATGTTGCCCTGTTAAACGGGATTATGCACACCATTCTCGATGAAGGTCTGCAAAACGATGAGTACATGGAACAGTATACAGAGGGTTTCGAGAAACTCGCTGAACATTTAAAAGATTACCCTGCAGAAAAAGTCGCCCCAATTTGTGGGATTGATGCAGATACTATCAAAGAAGTAGCACGTTTATATGCATCATCTAAAGGCTCTATGATTCTCTGGGGCATGGGTATTTCTCAACACATCCATGGTACTGATAATTCACGCTGCCTGATCTCTATGGCATTAATGACAGGTCAAATTGGTCGTCCAGGATCAGGGCTACATCCATTACGTGGACAAAATAATGTACAAGGTGCATCTGATGTAGGTTTAATTCCAATGGTTTATCCAGACTATCAACCTGTCACTAACTCAACAGTCAGAGAGAAATTTGAAAAACTTTGGGGTACAGATCTCGATCCGGAAAATGGCCTGACTACTGTTGAAATGGTTCATGCAGCCTATGACGGAAAAGTTAAAGGAATGTACATAGAAGGTGAAAATCCTGCCATGTCAGATCCAAACCAGAACCACGCACGTGCAGCCTTTACAAAATTAGATCATATGGTTGTCCAGGATATCTTTTTAACTGAAACAGCAGGTTTTGCAGATGTTATTTTACCGGCTTCAGCTTTCTATGAAAAAAACGGTACTTTTTCGAATACTGATCGTCGCGTACAAATGGGTCGGCAGGTTATTGATCCTCCTGGTGAAGCAAGACAAGATCTAGAGTTAATACAAGAAATTGCCAATCGTATGGATCTTAACTGGAACTATTCTGGGCCAGCTAATGTATTCGAAGAAATGCGCCTTTGTATGGGAAGTATCGCCGGAATGACCTGGGATAGACTTGATAAAGTTGACTCATTGACCTATCCATTAGAAAAAGAAGGTGATCCTGGCACACCGATCATTTTCACCGATGGATTCCCAACAAAATCAGGTAGAGGATTATTTGTTCCTGCAACTTATACTCAGGCTGATGAGCTACCAGATGAAGAGTTTCCAATAATCTTTATCACAGGTCGTCAACTTGAGCACTGGCATACAGGCAGTATGACAAGACATGCGAGTAAGCTTGATGCTATTGAACCAGATCCAGTTATCAATGTTCATCCAGAAGATTTAGAGGCTCTTGGCTGTGTTGCCGGGGAACTTGTTACTATAGAGTCCCGACGCGGCTCGATAACTGCTTTTGCTCGGTCGGATATCGGTATTCAAAAAGGTACGCTTTTTATGGCCTTCTGCTACAACGAAGCGAGTGCAAATTTATTGACTACTGATGCGTTGGATCCTTTCGGCAAAATCCCGGAATTTAAATTTTGTGCAGCTCGCGTAACCGCAGGTGGTGAATTAGCAAGACGAGTCAACTAATATAAGTGTTGGCTTCCATAGAAAAATCCGTCAGTTAAATTCACGACCAACGAAGTTAACACCTCATGAGGGAGGCAGAAAAATAAAGGTTACATAATCAAGTTGGCTTGTATCCTAGAAATGTGTCAATCAGAAACAATGAGTTACACTATTCAACATATAATGGTCAACTAACCTTGCAACATCTGTTTAGGCACTTTTTATCTCCCATATTCCACAATCTATAATGTTGTAGTGTTCAAGTTTTTTTATACTAAGTATAAATGGATTACGCGGCCTCAGCTAATACAGGTGCTACATATTGGTTATAGCCTTGCTTTAGCTTAAACTCAGCACTGAATGTGCGTCTATTACTCATAAGTTGTACCTTCTTTTCTATGGGCAAATAAAGCCTTACCACTTATCTTTTGGTACAAATTTATTAGATCACTACAAGAGTGGGATCCTCATACTTAACAAATTACTACAACGGAAAGATTGAGCCAGGTCCAATTTTAATAAAGTCTGGAAACACTAAATAAGATAATATAGCGAACTGTTGTGAAAAAAATGATTTGATTTGCTCGCTGTGCAATGTTGATTGTGATGCAAAAGCTTCTCTAAAACCATTTATTTTGTAGGTGACGTTACAAGAGGTTTTAGATCCGGATCTGCACTTCTCCACCCTCCTCCTAATGTTCGATATATGCGTATCAATCCTTGCGCAAGTTCAATATCCGAAGATGTCAGTTGTCGCTCTGATTCGAGCAGTGTCCGTTCTGCATCAAGCACATCCAAGAAAGATTCTGCTCCTGCATTGTAACGAATCTGGACTAACTCAACGGCTTCACGACTAGCTCTTGTTGACTCCAGTAACGCGGCATTTCTATTACGTTCTTCTATGTGTTTGATAAGTGCGCTGTCGACTTCTTCTAATGCTTTTAGTACCACGCCATCATAACGAGCGAGTTGTGCAACAACACTCGCTTCCGCTTGCTTGATACGTGCTCGGGTAGCATCTCGATTAAATAAATTCCAGGTGATTCCTGGCCCAATAGTGTAATTTGGAGCGCCCTTTTTCGTTAAGTTTCCAGGTTGGTTCGCACTTATCCCGAAGCTTGCTCCAAAACTTACAGTAGGGAAAAGATCTGCGGTCACCACACCTATTTGCGAGGTTAACGCTGCCAAACTTCTTTCAGCCTCGCGTATATCGGGTCGACGACGAATTAACTTTGCAGGCTCTCCTACTGGTAAAAATGCTGGTAACTCTGGTAAGGGTTCTATTTTTTGTAGATCAATATTCAGTTTTTGTGGCGCTTCACCACATAGAAGTGCCAGCTGATTACTCGCAATCACTCCGTCACTGATGACCGTTGGTAGTTGTGATTCTGTTGATCTTAATTGTGCTATCGCACGCACCGTGTCTAATTCAGAGACCATACCCTCTTCAGACATGACAATCGTCAGTTCTAAAGTTTTCTGTTGATTTTCTATATTTTTCTCAATGACTTGACGTTGCTTTTGAGCACCTCGTAACCTAATGTAGGTTTCGGCAATATCGGCGATCAATATCCGTTTTACGTCATTATATAAGGCTTCCTGACGTTCGATGTTTGCTTCAGCGACCTCGATACTGCGCTGAATTCTTCCAAACACATCAAGTTCCCAGTTAAGACCTAGTGAAGCTGTGGTTACAAGGTTATCATCCTGCGCTTCATCCGGAGATCCACCCATCGTGCTAGATATACGCGAGGCTTCGATTGAACCATTTGCATCAATAGTCGGCTGTAATTGGGTTCTGGATTCTGTTAACAGCGATCTTGCTGCCATTACATTAGCAAAGGCGACTCTTAAATCCGTATTTTTGGTAAGCGCTTCATTGATCAGGTCATTTAACGCCAGATCTTGTAACTGCCTCCACCAACGATCAGTAGGCTCTTCATCACTATAGATCAATTGCTTATCTTGTTGAGTTGTCTCAGCTGAGGGAAACGACTCATTTTCTTCGACAGGAGCTTCAGGTGAACCAGCATACTCAGGACCGACAATAGCACATGCACTAAGAAATAATATAGATGAGATAACTAATATAGCCAATTGATTCATAAAATTAAAATTTCTCATCATTAATCGTTTCGGATGATCCAACCAAGTCACCAAGCCATCGACAAAACACATAAAAAACCGGTGTAAATATTAAACCAAAGAGTGTTACGCCAATCATGCCAGAAAATACCGTCGTGCCGAGTGCCCGGCGCATTTCCGCACCTGGTCCGGTTGCGATAGCCAATGGCAATACACCAAGAATAAATGCAAATGATGTCATTAGTATCGGCCGCAGACGCGTTCGGGCTGCTGTCACTACTGCATTCATACGACTTAGTCCGCTGTCTTCGCCCTGCTTTGCAAATTCGACGATCAATATTGCGTTTTTTGCAGCCAGGCCAATCAGCACAATAAAACCCACTTGCACAAGAATATTGTTATCAATTCCTCTAAAAGTGATCCCAGTTACTGCCGCCAACAGACACATTGGGACGATCAATATGATAGAAAGTGGTAGCAACCAACTCTCATATAATGCCGCTAATAACAAAAACATAAACAAGACAGCTAATCCAAAAATTGCCAGGGTTGATGTCCCAGTTAGTTTTTCCTGCAAGGCTAATTCTGTCCATTCGAATCCAACACCTTCAGGAAGCAGTGTTTCCAACATACTTTCAACTTTTTCTAACGCCTGGCTAGTTGCGTAATCTGCATTGGTGCTGCCTGATATATCAATCGCACTGTAGTTGTTATATCTGGCAAGTCTGATTGGACCTGTTCTATCTTCAATGGTTAGCAGTGAACCTAACGGCACCATATCACCATTTTCTGATCTCACCCTTAAATTATTTATATCTTGCGCCTCATCGCGAAATGGTCCATCAACTTGAGCAATAACATTATAAGTTCTTCCTATAAAATTAAAATCATTAACATATCTTGACCCTAGATAGATCTCTAATGTATCAATAATATTTTGGAACGGCACGTTCAACATTTCAGCACGATTTTGATCAATATTTACAAAGACCCTGGGTGTTTTCGTATTAAAAAAGCTATACACACGTGATAATTCTTTTTGTTGATTCGCCTCAGTAATAACGCCTTGTGCGATCTGCTCTAACGTACTGATACCAACACCACTTAGATCTTGTAAATAAAGCTTCCAACCGCCTGCTAAGCCTAAACCTCGGACAGAAGGTGGCATAATCATAAACGCCACAGCTTCCTCAATTTGCCCAAGTGCCTGTTGGGCATTTTGCAAAATATCGCGTGCATGCAGGCCTTTTTTCTCACGCTCTTCAAAAGGAAATAATGGCGTGAATATTACGCCAGCATTAGAAGCATTGGTAAACGTTGCCCCATCAAGTCCGGCGAACTGAACAGCATGTTTAATACCATTAACACTACGCAGAATATCGGAGGCTTGCCGAATAACCTTATCTGTTCTTTCAAGACTTGCGCCTGGAGGTAACTGGATCACGGTGATCAAATATCCTTGATCTTGTTCAGGAATAAAACCCTGCGGGACTTTCTCAAATTCAACGAAGGTAAATACGATCAAGCTGCCATAGACGATCAACATCAGAATGATCAACTTCACAAACCAACGGGTAAGGACACCATATCCGCTGGCTAATTTTTCGAAACACAGGTTAAAAGCATGCCCAGGGCCATTTAATAACCGTTTAAATAAGCTTTGATTTCGATAGGCAGTATGCGGCTTTAACAGCAAAGCTCCTAGTGCTGGAGACAAGGTTAATGAGACGATCAGAGATATTAACGTTGATGCAGTAATTGCAATGGCGAACTGTCCATAAAATGCGCCTGAGACACCAGAAATAAAAGCAGTTGGAATAAAGACTGCGATCAAAACCAGTGACATTGCAATTAAAGCACCACCTACTTCATCAACGGTTTTATGTGCCGCTTCAATGGGTGACAACCCTTTTCGAATGTAGCGTTCAATATTTTCGACAACAATAATCGCATCATCGACAACAATCCCGATAGCCAATACAAGCCCAAACAAAGAGAGATTATTTAATGAAGAGCCCAAAGCTGACATGACAGCGAAGGTTCCTATCAACGAGACTGGAATGGCGATAATCGGGATCAATGATGCGCGCCAACTTTGCAGGAAGAACAAAATAACGATGACAACCAGAAATACCGCTTCGAAGATGGTTTTGTAGATTTCTTCAATAGTCGTTTTGATGAACTGTGTTGGATCATAAATTATCTTATATTCAATACCTTGTGGCATTGTTCTAGAAATGAATGACATCTCATCGCGTAAGGCCCGAGCAGTTTCAAGCGCATTTGATCCGGGGCGTTGGAAAATGACAATCGGTAAAGCTTGATCATCATCAAGATAACCATTCGTAGCGTAATTTCTGGCGGCGAGTTCAACACGAGCAACATCACGTAAACGGATAACCCGTCCATCATCACCTTGTTTTACGATAATGCCGGAAAATTCTTCGGGTTCTAAAAGTCGTCCGCGAGTTGCTAAGGTGTATTCAAACCCGCCTTTAGACTCAATCGGTTGCTGATTCAGCACACCGGCAGCTATTTGCACATTATTTTGGCGTAGGGAATTCACTACCTCATCTGCGGTTAATCCACGGGCAAACGCACGTTCTGGATCAATCCAGATCCGCATTGCGTAGGCACGTTCAGCTGCTAAGAAGGTTTCACCTACACCTGAAATGCGTGCCAGGCGGTCAATAACTTGTGTACGCGCATAATTAGAAACATAAAGTGCATCACGACTGCCATCGGGCGAAAGTATATGAATTACCATCATTAAATCAGGTGAATTCTTTTTTACATTTATTCCTTGTCGCTGTACTTCTTCAGGCAAGAAAGGCTCAGCTAAGGCGACGCGGTTTTGTACCAATACCTGGGCAATATCAATATCTGTCCCTTGCTTGAAGGTAACCGTTAACGATGTACGTCCATCTGCTGTATTTTCAGATTTCATATACAGCATGTTCTCGACACCATTGATCTGCTGCTCTAACGCTGTCGCTACCGTTTTCGCAGCAATCTCTGCGGTTGCACCTGGGTAATTCGCGGTGACACTGACGCTAGGCGGAGCAATTTCTGGATATTGTGAAATAGGTAGGCTTAAATATGAGATCGCACCAAGTAGCGTGATTAAAATTGATACGACACCAGCAAAAATGGGCCGTTCTACAAAAAAATGGGCAATTCTCACGGATTATTCTTCTATCTTTTCTGGTATACGATTTTCTAAAGTCTTTTCATGTGGTGCAACTTCAGCTCCAGGTCTTGCCCTCAATAAGCCTTCTGTAATCACGCGATCTTGTTCGGTAAGACCCGATTGAACAACTCGTAATCCATCATAGATAGATCCGAGTTTTATTTGCTTAGGAACCACTCGGTTTTGATCATCTACAGTCATGACTATTTTCTTATCCATATCTGATAAAATGGCATAATCGGGAACTAATAAAGCCTCACTAGGGGGACCAGAAGGAATTCGTACACGTCCAAAAACACCCGGTAATAATAATCCGCCAGCATTATTATCAAACGTAGCACGAATTCTGATCGTTCCTGTTGCATTATCCAGTTGGGTATCGACAAAATCTAATTTGCCTCGATGTTCAAAAGTTGTTTCATCAAGCAATTTCACGCCTACTTCTAAAGCCTGATCAAACATGTTATTTAAATTCGAACCTTGTCGAATATACTTAAGATAATCACCCTCAGAAATATCAAAGACAAAATAGATCGGCGTTTGTGCAACAATAGTGGTTAAATTCTGTATTCCACCAAGCTGAATAAGGTTACCCACATCAATTTTACGATTAGAAACTCGACCTGATATTGGTGCCGTTATCTGACAATACTCCACCTCAAGCTCTGCACTACGAACCGAAGCCTTGGCTGCAGCTATGCTGGCTTTTGACGTTTTCATACTGGAATTTCTAACGTCAGCTTCTTCTTGCGACATGGCTTTTTTCTTTACCAAGCGTTTTGCTCTACCGAGTTCTTGTGCGGCAAGAGAATACTCAGTTTCGGCTCTAAAAAGCTCAGCTTTGGCCGCTTCTACGACAGCTTCATAGGGGCGTGGATCAATTGTAAAAAGCAGATCGCCCTTTTCTACAAATTGCCCATCTTTGAAATGAATCTTATTTAGGTAACCCGATATTCGCGAGCGAATTTCAACATGCTGTGAGGCTTCAAAACGTCCTGTGTATTCATTCCATTCTGTTACGGTACGTTTTTCTGGAGATGCTACGGTTACAGACATAGGAGGTGGTGCTTGAGGCTCCTCTGCAGTTCCTTCACCTGCAGCACACAAACCATTCGAGTTGAGAGAGAGCATTAGTGTCACTAACAGCACCAACACCGGTTTCGATACTGTGGGTATCAAAGACAGGCCTGAATTATTCACATTCTCCCCTTTTATATTATTAATTGGTGTGGCTTCGGTTCATTCAAATCATAATAAAATTGAAAACAGTGTTATGACTATCCCATACACTTTCCTTTCAAGAAAGTTTATCAGCTATCTGATCGATAATGGAATAATAAAATAATCCGTGGTGTATTTAAGCAATCACAATTTTCAGATGACTGATGATATTCCTGTTCTGTTTATTGAACCATTGGAAGATAGTTAACACCGTAATTTCCACCTGTATTCTCGTCGAAAAATCTTGAAACGATTTGGCATAATTACGCCCGCTCATAAATGGGTCACACAGCTGAGAAAAAGTGTTTCAATACTTTTTCTTGCCTTTTTGAGCATGGGTTTGAATGGTTTTAAATCCGTTTAGTTTTTACGTTTAGGTACTTCTGCGCGTGTCGAATAAATTGCGTTGGTAATCACTACTTAAGTAGCCTTTATCACCGATTAAAACACAGTCCTCGAACTGTGTTTTGACAATGAGTTTTAATATGCGAATTTGTCAGAGGAAATCTCTAATAGGCGTAATATCCTGCGATAACCAGTGTATAAAGCTCATATCATTGTTTTTTTTGCAAAAATACAATGATACTTCTTGACGGGTAATGAGCAACTTACTTCGTTGAATTTAAATAGTATTTTCTAAAGACACCACAGATTATCGATAAATACTTTTGAAGCTTATCAAGTATTTTAAACTTATGCCGATCAAAGCATTTAGACATAAGAAATGTATAAGCTAATACTAAATAAGGACTAGTAAAAAATAGAAATGGATTATTCTGATAGTTTTGACCAAGCACATGAGTTCTTACGAACCGCTCTACCTCTGATTAATAAACATAAAGTTACTCCTGACCCGATAAATTATGCAGTTTGGTACGCATATTCTGGTGGCCACAATTCCAAATTAACAGAAGCAATTGATAGAATCATTAAATCAGAAGCCGTTGTTACAAATGAAATTTGTCGAGAGTTATATAATAGCTACATTCAAAACCATGATTTAGTCTCTGCCCAAGTACATGAAAGTGTGAATAAAGTAATGAATGCGCTTTCTGTTCAACTATCTGAATCATCTAATAAAACTGAACACTTTGGACAAGTTTTAGATTCTGTCGATAAAGAATTAGGTGAATCTAATCTTGGTGAAAGCCTGCAAAGCATGGTTGAAAACCTTTCTACAGAAACAAGAATAATACGAAACGTGAATAATGATCTTACTGAAGAATTAATTAACTCTTCAAATGAACTAGAACAATTAAAGCAAGATCTTGATGACGCTCGACGCGCTGCGAATACAGACGTACTGACAGGAATCCCTAATAGACAAGCGTTCGCAAACCAAATGGAATTATTGATCAATGAGCAGCGTCCGTTTTGTTTACTGTTAACAGATATAGATTTCTTCAAAAATTTCAATGATACCTACGGCCATATACTCGGTGATAAAATTCTAAGACTTGTCGCACAATCGCTACAAAAACAATTAAAAGGTCAGGATATGGTCGCTCGCTTTGGTGGAGAAGAGTTTGCAGTCATCCTACCAGAGACTCCTTTTTCTGGTGCGCTAGTCGTAGCAGAAAATCTCAGAAAAACCATCCAAAATCAAAGGTTACGACGAACTGATAATAAAGATTATATCAGTAGTATCACTCTCACTATTGGTGTAAGTATGTATCGGCCTGGCGAAAATATTGAAGATATTATTGAGCGAGCAGACGTCGCACTTTATCAAGGGAAAAGTGATGGTAGAAATTGTGTTGTTCCTGAATTGCCAGAATTAGTGCCTACTGCTTAAAACAACAAGTATCAATACGCTTTTTTCTTAAGCTTTAATAAATAAAAAAGGGCCGCGATGCGACCCTTTTGTTTATCTATTAGAAAATACTTCTCTACTAATGAGTAGGATTCACCCCTAGAGCTTTAACAGTCTCAATAGTCAGGAAACGGGTCGGTGTTAAACCTTTCGTTCTCTGATATTTCTGAACAGCATTAATCGTTTGAGTACCTACAATACCATCAATTGGACCATAATAACTACCATTTGATTTCAAAGCAGTTTGAATTTCCTGTACTTTCGCAGTCGTCATATTAGCTTGGCAAAGAACGGGTTTCCATTCCATATGGCCTTCACTAACTCTCTCTGTTTTTGTAACTTTTCCATATTGAGCAGGTATTACAGTACGACGCTCTTGTGGTGACGTTACAAGTTTACGGATAGAAACTGTTTTATACTCAGCAGGGATCTCAACAGTTCGTGTAGACGCTGGTGTTTTGACCACTTTTCTAGTAACTGTTTTGTACACAGCAGGCTTCTCTGTTAGACATAGCGCATTACCTGTCGCGTGGCCAGCAGATTTTGCACCTGCTGAACCGGCCAAATGCCAACTCGTAACTGGATCAGAACTTTTTACAGTTTTAGTAATCGTTTGATACGTTTCAGGTATAGCTATTACTCGCTCCTGTGCAGGTGTAGCCAACTTGCGAATCTTCTGAACTTTATATTGCGCTGGCGTACTCACAGTTTTTGTAGTCGCAGGTGTTTTCAACACACGCTTAGTGATCGTTTTGTATTGAGCAGGGATCTCAATCAAACACATAATTTCACCAGTGGATTGATCAATACGATCTACAGATCCGGCAACACGGTTAGGAATGTTACCTGTCTGACAAGCACCTCCCGAGCATTCTGAGACTTTCCAGGTTGTATAAGCAGGCTTCACTAATACTTTTTCTGTAATAGTTTCATAAGTTTCAGGTATGGTGACCAATTTTTGAGAAGCATCACTGACCAGCATTCTTTCTTCTGCAGTCTCATATGTTGCTGGAATAACTTCAATCCTTTGTGAAGCTTCAGACTTAAGCATTCTTTCAGTTACGTTACTGTATTTTGCTGGTTGAATATATTCTGCGTAGCATTGACCAGGTTGAACACTGTTAGACATACCCAATGAACGTGCATAATTTAAGTAGGCATCAGCCGGGTGTGCCGTTTTAGAGTCTCTTGCTGAAGCAACACCATTACGGCCATAATGCCAGTGATGTTCAGCATTTTTTACTAAAATCTTCTCAGAAGCGGTTCCATAGGTAGCTGGAACGACAACTAATTTTTGAGAGGCTTCTTTAGCTAAAATTCTTTCTGTGACAGTTTCGTACTTGGCAGGTATGATTTCTAAACTTTCTCCTGCAGGTTTTGTTTCAACTGTCTCTGTTGAATTTTGAAACTTTGGTGGAACCCAAATACGTGCGTAGCATTGACCTGGTGTTGCATTAGGTGGCAACAGATCAGCATTCATAGCGGCCCCAGCAGCAATAGGTGCTGCAGCAACAGCTGTACCAGTTGCAAGACCAATGCTTGTCGCAATAGGTGCTTGAACGTTTATAAGTTGTGATGAAACTTCATCAGCATGAGCAACACTTGTTCCCAGCGCATATAACCCCAGCGCACTGAAAGCAACAATATTTTTATTACGAGGTTTAATAGACATTAATACCTCCCTCCTTTCTATAGTAAGTTTGATTATCAAAAAAAAAATTATAGTCGCCTTCTTTAAAGTAGTACTTTTAGGTGACTCACAGCCAACTATACTTCATGACCTGCTTACAATTGTAGATTAATGTAAAATTAATTCAACCATAATCTTAATACCACTCATATATAACTGTTATTTAAGATTTTTTAATAGATTTTTAAATTATGTTATTACTTAATATTTTACTTTAATAAGAGTCTGTAACTATTTTAATTTATGAGTTTAATTAACATTTATTTGCATAACTACACCTCTTTATATTTTTTTGATTCATAATAACAATAATATATATTGTAATACTGAAAGCTAATAACTTTCTATTATGTTTAATAACTAAAAGTATCAACTTACATTATTTAATAATGTTCAGTTTATCAATAATACTGTGGGGATTCGTATGCATCCTGCTCTTGTCCTTCAACAATTGGTTTAACAAAGATCTCCACTCGTCGATTTAACTGCCGGCCTGCATCAGTCTCATTTGTATCACGCGGCTCAAGTTCCCCACGCCCTTCCGTTTGCAATCGTCTATAAGGAACCCCATGCCCTGTGAGATAACTACCCACCGATTGTGCACGTCTTTCTGAAAGCGCTTGATTATAAGTTTTTGATCCAACGCTATCGGTATGTCCAATAACATGCACAACGGTTCTATCGTATTTCTGCAGTACTTCAGCCAACTTGTCTAGCGTAGGAAAAAAAGCCGGTTTTAAACTATCTTTTCCGAAATCAAACGAAACTTCATTATTAACACTTAATTTCAGAGTATCGTCTTTTAAACGCTCAATTTCAATATCATTCTGTCGCTGTTCATTAGCTAATTCAGCTTCAAACTCAGCCTGTTGTTTATCCATATAATGGCCAACAGCACCACCAGCAAGTGTACCCACTGCAGCACCAACCAACGTTCCTTTAGTATCATCACCAACAATTTGTCCAACAACAGCACCTACAGCAGCACCTACAGCAGCACCCGTTTTTGCACGTCGGTTTGGATCGTCCGTAGTAGCGCATGCTGAGATAGCTAGTGCTATTGTCGATGCCACAATCAAGCTTACCTTTTTCATAAGAAACTCCTTTGTTTAATATCATTTAGCGTTGACAGGAATCTATCGTTTGTAGATTAAACGAAACCTGAATAACCTTCATTAGAAGTATATAGCCAGTTTAAGCTAAATGAGTTAGTTTATTTTGAGACTATATCTAGTCGTTTTTCTAGAACCGATACACTCAGTTCACCATTAAGAAAAGCATTTAACTCGTCACCAATCATTCGCTTACGCCAACTACTAGTCACTATTGAGACGTCATTTTTTAGAAGACGTTCAATCTCTTTCCTTGGTGCAAGCGATGAAGGACTTAGATCATTTTCTACAGCTCTTATTCGTACTATCGACATCATCACATCCACTAAAGCTTCTTGTTCAGGCTTTAACGACTTATTTCGTTTTTTGACGTCTAAAGGTTGTGGGTCAGCATTTTGTGCTTCGTCAATTATCCGGATTAGCTCTGTACTGTATTTCCTGGCCACTCTTTCGTGGATCCCCTTAATAGAAAATACTGCATTCTTGTTATCGGGTAATTGATGAGACAAATCAATTATGGCATCGTCTCGCAATAACCAGGTACGCGGTCTATTTTCATTTCTCGCCGTTTCTTCCCGCCATTTAGCTAAAGCTTGTAAAACAGATAACTTTTTCCCTTTTAGTCTATTTGCACTACGGATTTTTTTCCAAACCTGATCCGTCTTTGGTTCATAAACCTCCGGATCTGTCATTTCCTGGAAATCTTTTTCCAACCAGTCTAGCCGATCAAGTTCTATGAGCTGTTCAACCATTTTTTCGTATATTTGACCAAGGTAAATCACATCATCAATTGCATAACGTAACTGCCCTTCATTTAAAGGTCGACGTTTCCAATCAGTACGAGTATGCGATTTACTCAATTCAACACCTATCATCGCATTAACCAAATTCGCATAACCAGTTTGTTCTGGAAAACCAAGTAAAGGCGCTGCAACCTGCGTATCAAAGAGCGGTGCAGGAATTGATCTCCTAAGGTTGAAAAATATTTCGAGATCTTGTCGGGCAGAATGAAATACTTTTGTTATTGAGGTGTCATAAAATAGATCCATGATCGGAGTTAAATCTTCTATCGAAAGCGGATCTATAATCGCCGCATTCACCCCATCTGTTACTTGCAATAAACACAGCTCTGAGTAGTAGGTTTTTTCTCGTTCAAATTCAGTATCAATAGCTAACCATTTAGCGCTATTTATTTTGTCACAATAGTCAAGCAATGCTGTTTGGGTTGTTATTACAATAAAATTTTCTGACATTCTTTATATTCCAGTTACTTATTTTCCATTTATTTTAAGGAAGACTTAATGGCAGGAACATATTTGTATAGTTAAGACAGTATTGTCTACAAAGTAGCTTAAGTCTTACAAAAACATTTTCCATTAGCGGCAATCAGAGCATTGTATTTATTAATCGATTGTCTATTTCCGGCGATTGTTCCATACAGATTTTGAAGGTGAAGGACTAGATCTACCTTGCCTTACTCGGTTCTGATTTTTTGCTTTGTTTCGGCCTGCACTTTTGGATACATCCAAAGACTCGGTTTTGAAATTCCTGATTCCAGCTAACTCAGCTAATGATTTAGCTTCGGCAGCTTCAATATCCCAGAATTTCCCAAGCCTGATATTACGCGGTAACAAAATTGTTCCGTATCGAACCCGCGTTAGTCGACTTACCTGTACACCTTGAGATTCCCACAATCGTCTAACCTCACGGTTACGACCTTCACGCAGAATTACATGGTACCAATGATTCGCACCTTCCCCTTCGCCGGCTTTTTCTATCTTATAAAAGCTGGCAACCCCATCTTCCAATTCAACGCCCGCCTTTAGTCGTTGAAGCATAGAGTCATCAATTTTACCAAGTACTCGTACAGCATATTCCCTTTCAATTTCTCTGGCGGGATGCATTAGCTGATTAGCTAATTCACCATCCGTGGTAAATAAGATTAGACCAGAAGTGTTGAGATCCAGACGCCCAACAGCAACCCAACGCCCATTATGTAGTTTGGGCAGATTTTCAAAAACAGTCTTTCGCCCTTCCGGATCGCTACGACTACAAATCTCTCCTACAGGCTTGTGATAACCAATGATACGAATACTCTTTTGATAGAGGCGTGAATTCTGGATTACATGTCCATCAACACGTATCATATCCTCCTCCATGACCGACTCACCAAGAGTAGCAACCTTACCATTGATGCTGGCACGCCCTTCTTTGATCAATTCTTCCATTTTACGGCGAGATCCAAGTCCTGCGCGTGCTAGTACTTTGTGCAGTCGTTCCTTATTGTTACCCATTATTTGAGTCATTATTTTGGACCACTAGATTAAACCTGTAGTTTGATCAGGTAAAAACCGAGCATACTCCCACAATAACATTAAAATAAATAGTGATGAGAAAATTAGTTGAGGAAACTGCTTCGAATTGAACCGACAAATGATGGGTTAAGGAAATTGAAGATCTAGAACAGATCCACATCGTGCTCCAACGGTAATACCTCAGTAAGTCCATAACTTTCTACTAGACTCTCTAACTTTGCAGATATTCCGGTAAATAAAATTTCTTTTTTATGCTTCGATGAAAATCCATTAATTAACATCATCAAAGCAACAACATTGGACGGTAACATATCACTCATCGCCTCTAAATTAAATTGCACATACTCAACGGATGTTGATAATAATGCCATTTCGATTTTCTCGACATAATCATCTATCGTATCACTGGTAGCCGAAAGTACGCGATCATTTCCTAGCTCAATTTTTAATCCTTGCCCTATTTCTGAGACACCAAGAAACAAACGAGTCTCATTTAAACTCTCGATTTCTTTATTACGAAAACTAGCCAGTGACTGTTCTACCTGGAATTTGATATTTACATCATCAGGGTGTAAGTTAATTATCTGACGATAAAAATCAGCCACCGTCCAAGGCGTCACCAACATACCCAGCTTCAGCGTCCCTTTGGAAGCCTTTACTGGCTTCATAATACTAATAACTGTGTCTCGATTATTATCATCACAGACTACGAGCACCTTAGATTGTCTAGTTTTGAACACACTCATTTGAACAATCTGGTCGAGAAAGTCTGCGCTGCTCATTCCCTGCAAATGGTTATCAATAACAATTAAAGACGGATCATTTTGAACATATCTTTTCAGGATCTCAACACTATCTCCAGCTTGAACAATATCTAAACCGAGCGTTTTTAACAGCTCATAAATTCTGTCGAAACCGTTTGTTGAACTAGCGAATATCACTGCTGCCGAGTTCGCGTCTGAAGGAAATGGATTAACCTTCTCATCATTAACAATTGCACTATTCATAGTTTTCTATCTATTACTAATTAAATTGAGTAATGTCTGACATTCTCCAATGTTTTTGGATATCCTATCTCATGGCTAGCGACACAATATCAAATTACTTTATGGTAAAAACCTCACTATTGGTTACTTTCTTTTTTAACAAAAACACGATGCCAGTCCATCTTTGCAGTTAACATCATTAGAACTGCTAACGTTAAGATTGATCCCACCGTAACAGTTAACCCAGTCATTCCTTTGATAAAAAACGAATATGAAAAGAGGATCAGGTAAAAAATTTGTCCTATAGCCGCAATTCTCCAAGGAAAGGTTATTCCTAATGCTGACCGCAAATACAGAATAACCAATCCGACAGACACAATTGATGAAATCAAAAACGCCACATGGACATTAATCACATCAACCATGTAAGCGAACGATAAATGGAAGGCAAAAAATCCAGCTGTCACAAAAAGATAGTGCATAGGATGAACATTGATCTTTTTAATCACACTTAACGCGCTTATTAAAACAAAGAAAAACAATAAACAAACCGGGGCAAAGAAACTCATCCTTGCTGACAATGGTCCGGGATTTATCTTTTCAGGCATTAATATTGCTACATTTTGCTTAGTGATAAAATCTTTTGCAACCCACTGCAATGTTGTGAGATTGTCTTTCGTGTCAACCAACATCGGCGATAAGCTTCCATTTTGATAATCCACCTCTTCAAAATTAGTTGATACCAATAAATCCAGATTTTTTACTCTCCCGTCATTCGATAAAGAATACTGCCATGCTCGCAATCCTCGGGTTTGATATCGAATGGCAAAAGAACGCATTTGATCAGGTGCTAATTCGATCAAGTAGTTAACACCTTCACTCGTTTTTAAATCTAAACTTTGACTTTCACCATCAACCATAAAATCAAAATGATCATATGTTGCAGATTCCGACGGCAAAGTAAAATGTAATCTGACACTCTGACTAACCGCATCGGTGTTTTTAATGGTATAGACACCATCAAATTTAACTTTATAGGTTGGGTACCAGATCAAGCCTTTTTTGCGCTGCTCTAGTTGCAGATCAACCTTAACCAGATTACTTTCCGGCATTAATACGCGATCACGTTTTGACCCTGGTACCTTTACCGACAAATAAGGAGCTTGTTGCGCAAGACTAGAACCCCATAATTGTTCGACTTCATAATCGAGAGAGCTATAGAAATTCTTTGCCCGAAACTCGCTGGTCGTTCCCAAGGTTACCCAGCCTGCAACACCGAGCAAGAAGATCAGGATCACAGAAAATATTTGTTTTATTGTCATTATCCCTTCTCCCCTAAAAGTTTATCTCCTACACGTTTATCCAAGGGCTCTTTATAAAAGATCGCCGCTTGCAACGCATTACCACGATAAAATGGATATTGGAATAAATAAGGTTTCCCTGCAGAAAAACTTTGTACAATAGGACATTGTGCGTATTCGTCAGGTGTCAATTCCCCTTCAACAGCCACCAATTCGATACGTGATGTTAAACCAACACTGACAATGACTTTTTGCGCGGCCAAGCCAGTTTCTGGAATTGTGATTGGTAGCTTTCCTTCTAAGCCTAATTTTTTATGCTTCTGGCTATAAGTTAACTCAATGACTGAACTACCCTGTTCTGCAAGTGGAATAACCCAAACAGGAACCTGCTGATCAGTTTTTTGTGTAAAAATATCCTGTTTTTTCCCATTGACTAATAATGACCAAACCTCCGTTCCTGGAATCGAGTTTAGTAACAAACGATCACCCGAGTTTTCTGGTAGTTCTACTCTGATAACCGAAATCTCATTACCATTATCAGCAAAGCTGGTATAAAAAAACAATTCATCTAAAACAATTTGTGGAGATTCAACAGTTTCGAATCGCTTAAGTTTTAGATCAAAACTTTCTGCCTTATTATAGGTACCCGTAATATTATTTTTTTGTCTCAACTTTACCGGTAGTCGACTATAAGAGATATTTTGAGTAAGTGATTTTCCGCTCACACCTATTTGTGCTGCAATCGGTTCAATAATCTGGAACCCATTTTCCAGACCAATATTATTTTTGATGGTGGGTAATTTAAGATTTACTAAACTTTGTTTAGTATCGACTTCAAATCTAACCTCAAATGTATTACTTTCACCCTGCTCAGTATCAATCAGTAAATTACTCGTATCAGTAGAACCACCTTCTAAAAACTTTGCATGCGACACAGGTAATGAGCTATCCAGATATCGTAGTGGCGCTTCATAGTTAAGCTCAATATCCTGTTTAGAAAATTGATCGGACACACTATAAAAAGTGAAAATATATTTATCACCGTCCAACTCAATCTGAGTGAATGTATCAACATCAACAAACTGTTGATCACGATTGTTTGAATCTGTAAAGCGTAAGTTCATTTCATTCGCAGGTGGAAAATAATAACGTTGTAGAGATTGTTGAATTCCAGGATGGTTAATAAGCTCAACACCCGGTGGTAATTCAACATCAAGAATATTGCGTACCGCAGTAGGAATATTAAATGCTAACTCCTGTAATGCCCTGTCTTCGATCAAAGTAATTACCAAAGTTAAATTAACCTGAAAAGAATGACTTTCATCTGTCGCATCAATATAAAAAAGATAGCCAGAATCATCACTAATAATGGCACCGCCTTGCACCTCCCTGATCTGACTAATAGCAACATTATGATCAAATAGTGATATCGGTTCAGGCTTACCTTGAAGTTGCTTACCTTTGATAGAAACATCAACCAAAGCCTCCGTTCCATTAACAGCCACTTTGTAATGTGCTTCATCAATCGACACTATCGCGACAGGTTCGATAACCTTTTTACTCTGATCAAATTGTTGCTGAATCTTTTCGGTGTAAAGTGTTTTGAATTCATCCCATGGCAATGTCAGGCTGTTATCTGCCCGAACTACCTGTGATGCCAACATCACAGCCGTTGTTAAAACTAATCGACGCATCATACATACCTCTTTTATTTAAAAATAAGTAGGTACTTTAAATTACTAATATGCAAATGGTATGGATCAAATATGGCCTAAAAAAGGCATTATGTCAGGAAGTGTTATTTATCGATCTAGTAAGGAGCAGCTAGCTTGATTTAGAGTCTACCTTTCTGTAGGGTTAATCAGGTGGTTTGATTATATAAAAATAATATTCTTCCAACCAACCTTTATATTTTTGCATTGAGGCAATAACAAGCAGAGTGCTTTTAAAATGAAAAAGATACGGTTTGGATAAAAAAGATATAAAATACACTCTACTAAAGTTAAGTTGTTTTTTATTCCTATGTTACTAGGATTAATCACTTACACCTCCGCAACGCCAGCGAGTAAAGTAATGTGTTGAGCACATAAACAGCTTAACAACCGAGCAATATACTACATAACGGTTAGCTAGGGATCTTGAGCAGCGCTATAAAAACTATAGGGCGCTATTGGATACATTTAATATGGAAAAACACCAATAGTTAATAGTACAAACCACGATACGAAGCTTATGGTAGCCTTGGCTCCCGTAACATAATCAATCAGTTAATTTCACAACCAACGAAGTTGACATCTCATGGGGAGGTAGGAAAGCAAAAGTTACAATACAAAAACAGGCTGATTCCTTGATTGATATTTTTTAATATTTTGAAAGTTAACGAGACAGCAGATGAATTATAATAAAACTATTTTTTTATATTGGGTGGGTCGTGATTATAATTTAATTAAAATATTTAGAGATTATATGCACACACATTCTGATAATGAAAAAAAATATAATATTGTATTAATTAACAATAATAATATAAATAATTATATAAAAAATTTACCGCATTATTTTTCAAAGTTATGCCCAGCGCATCAAGCAGATTTTGTGAGAGTAAATGTTATTTGTGACTATGGTGGTATATGGCTTGATAGTGATACATTAGTAATGAATGATTTATCATCTTTATTTGATTTAATTAAGAATAAAGATGGGTTTTTTATAAAAGAAAATAATGAAGCTTTATCAAATGGGGTGTTTGGAAGTAAAAAACAAACTCCTTTAATGATAGAATGGAAAAAACAAATGATACATATATTGAATGAAAAAAAAGAGGGTGTTGGCTGGACGGAAATAGGTAGTGACATACTTCAAAATATATATAACGTAGACAAGGACATTTATAATAATTATAAAATATTTGATGGCTTAAATAATATGTATCCAGTAAATTGGGATGGTTGTGTAACTGAATTTATAGATAAACCATATGATAATTATAAAAATATCATACGTGATTTTCAACCAATAATTGTTTTAGTAAATTCCGTATATAAAAGGTTAGACTACATGGATGAAGAAGAAATATTAAATAGTAAAATGCCTTTAAATTATTTTATTAATAAATCATATAATAAATCAATATAATTTTATATGAATAAAGAAATCAAATGGTGTTCGAGTGTGTCAATAATTCTGTGTAACTGTCCGGTTTAAATATAATCCGCTAGGCAGTCTTCGAATTCAATAATAAATCTATTCAGAGCAGATTTCCAATTTCGTATTGGCATCGTCCATTTCTGTGACGCTTGTTTTATCGCAAGATAGACCACTTTTCTTGCCGCATCATCCGTGGGAAAAAGCTTGCGCTTTTTAATCACTTTTCGAATAACACTATTGAGTGATTCAATCGCATTGGTCGTATAAATCGCTTTTCGAATATCCGCCGGGTAACAGAATATAGTATTCAGGCTCTGCCAGTGTTTCCGCCAAGTTTTACTAATCTGTGGGCTTTTTTCATTTCTGCGTTTCTCTGTGCTGGGGTAATATATCCCAATGATGAATGTAGTCGTTTGTAGTTGTAAAAATAGATGTAACTTTTTACGGCAGTAACGACTGAAATATGATTGATAAAACTTAACCGGTTTAGTCGCTCAGTTTTTAAGCTCCTAAAGAAACGCTCCATCACACTATTCTGCCCAAAGCACTTCGTGGGGCAGGCTCTCCCAACAATTCCCCCTTCGACTCATACTTTGAGTAATATTCAGTGCGTTAAACATCCAAAAAGCACCGGTTTTTTACTTATAGTGTGGTGTGACACATGGTGTGATCTATATGGGATATAGCGGCATTAATAGAAACATAGTGGGATCGGTTTTTAAAACAAGAACTTAGGCAGCGAAGAACAAAAAACGGTCTCGAATAAAGTGACACATGGAAATATAACAGTGAGTGAAACCAGGTCAGATGGTTTGATCGGATTTAGTTTTGTCCGTATTCTCGTAATCGGCCTTTAATGCCCTTATAAGTATCAATAAACCGTCGGGTGTTAGTTTATTTGTAAAAAGCATGGTTTTAATCGTTTCTTGCAAAAAAACACTAGGTGAGAAACCGGCTTTATTAAAGACCTTGTTAACCTCATCATTAATGTCGTTATAACGATCAACAGAAACGTTGAGAGATGAAGATTTGTTGCAATACTTTGCTTTTTCTTCCTTTACAGCTGCGTATTTTCGTACAGCCTCTACTTTACTATCAGAAAGTCTAAGTTTTAGAAGGTGCTCGAATTCAGTACCTGTGTGAGCTGCGAACTTTGCTAAATAATCTACTTCAGGCAAGGGATCTTCGTTTTCGTGATTTGCAACAGTGTTTTTATGAAAACCTAATTCAGCAGCGAAATCTGCCCGTGAGACTTTACCTCTAATACGCTTTAATTCTGCTCCTAGCATGAAAAAATTCCGCTAAAGTTACCACGTACATGTGAAAAAGCTAGAACAATAATCCCATATTCAATATTTCGTTCCATCTTTCAGTAACTAGTTGATTTTATAATATTTAAAATAAGTAAATGTATATTTATAACAATATACACATACTGAAAGTTAGAACTAAATTGATATTTTTTAACTAATATACACATAAACATATTTTATTTCACACGAACGTGTGATATTGTTCCTATCATGAAAGGAAATATTACCACGAAAATGGACGACTGGCATCGAGCAGATATCGTCGCTGCGTTGAAAAAAAAGGGTTGGTCATTACGTGGTTTGAGTGCAGCAAACAACTATTCACCAACCGTGCTAAGCGGTGTCTTAAATAGTCCGTGGCCAAAGGGTGAAAAAATAATTGCAGATGCGATAGGTGTTGCAGCCGATCAGATATGGCCTAGCAGGTATAAAAATGGAGTATCAAACCGACGACCAGGGCGAAGGAGAAAAGTAGCATGATGTTCACAAATAAGGATATAGCGGATCAACTAAATATGTCGGTTCGTGGCGTTGCAAAAAAAGCAGGAAGAGAAGGTTGGGCTTACTCAGAAATGAGTATTCGAGGTGGCAAGCAGCGCCAATACAACCTTGATGATCTACCATTGGATGTTAGAGCAGAAATGACAGGGAGAGTGCTAGAAAGTGATATGGCGGTTGATGGTGAAAAAGACGCTCAAAAAATCCAGTTTAAAACCTCATTAGAAGAAACATTAAAACAGTCAAAAAATAGCCGTAATTTATCTGCACTAGAAGATGAAAATAACAGGATAAATCCACGCATAACCATTTTACGGGCCTGGCACACTTTTACTCAAGAATCGGGTAAATGTAAAAGTACCTGCTCCGCACTATTCGCCGAAATATACAACGCTGGAAACGCCAACCTTCCGGCTGATGTTATGGCGGCGATACCTTCAGTGTCAGGCCCATCTTTATTACGTTGGGAAGCGCAAATTAAAAAAGAAGGAACTGCTCGGCTTGGTGGTAATTATGGCAATCGAAAAGGTCAATCAAAAGTGGATCAGAATGAAAATTTGAAGCAATACATTATCGGTTTCATTTATCAATACCCACATGCAGATGTAAAGCATATTTATGACGGCTTAAAAGCCCGTTTTAGTGATGATAAAACGATTGATTTTCCAGGTAAGAGATCTGTTCAGCGATGGGTCGCAGCATGGAAGATTGAGAATGCACAAATCCTGACGGCTGTAAGTAATCCTGACGAGTGGAAAAACAAGTTTATGGTTGCTCATGGTTCATTATCTGACGGTATTGAGCGGCTAAACCAGGTGTGGGAATTAGATTCAACACCGGGCGATATTCAATTAATAGATGGTCGTCATTCTTTGGTCGGAATTATTGATGTTTATACACGAAGATTGAAAATTGTCGTCAGCAAAACCAGTAAAGCGACAGCTGTAGCAGCAGTACTGAGACGTAGCTTAATCGACTGGGGTGTGCCTGAAATTGCTAAGACTGATAATGGTGCGGATTACGTCGGATTCCACATAAAAAGATCATTAATAGACTTGGGTATTGAACAAGTTCTGTGTCCACCATTCCAGCCTTGGCACAAGCCACATATTGAGCGTGCTTTTCGTACTTTTTCACATAGTTTACTTGAATTAATGCCAGGTTTTTGTGGCCATAATGTTGCTGAAAAATCAGCACTGCAAGCGCGAGACTCATTCGCTGATCGTTTGTTTAAAAAGAATGAAGTAATCGAAATCAAAATGAACTCTAAACAGTTGCAGGAATTCTGCGATTCATGGGTTGATCAAATCTATTCTCACGATCAGCACAGTAGTCTAAACGGCAAAACGCCATTTGAAATGGTGTCAGATTATATTGGCGAAGTTCAAATCATAGAAAGTGAACGAGCACTGGATATTTTGCTTGCTGAGGCACCTGGTAATCATGGTCGTCGAACAGTCCAGAAAAAAGGCATTCGGATTAAATGGAAAGGTGAGCCAGCAAGTCACTGGTACAGTGCTCCTGAGTTGGCCACACATCTTGTAGGACGCGATGTTCGAGTGACTTTTGATCCCACAGGTGAAATGGGTCAAATCTTTGTATTCGATGATAGCGGTTTTGTCTGCATTGCTGAATGTCCAGAATTACTTGGTTTAGATCGTCAAGATCATGCTGTTGCTGCTAAGACAATTCAACAGCGTTACGTAAACCAAAGCCGTAAGGCAATGAAAGATGCTGCCAAGCAAGCTAATACTCAATCAGCAGCAGAAGAAATACTGGCTCATGCAGCAAAAAAAGCTGGCAACGTGTCGATGTTTCCGAAGCCGCAAAACACCTATACATCATCAGGACTTGAAGCAGCAAAAGAAGCTGTGGAAATGGAAAACCGTGAGCCTACACCCTCCCCTGTTAGTGATGAAACTCGCGCTAAATTAGCGAAAGAAATGGCATCACAAAAAACGATCGAAAATCTACCTGAAACACGCCAACAACGGTATTTACGTTGGTGTGCATTAGATCGTTCTGTCAAAGCGGGGATAGAAATATCAGGTAACGACAAAGTTTTTTGGAAAGGATACCGAGACACATCGGAGTGGAAATCACTAAGGTTAATGGAAGAAGAGTTCGGGAAATCCGAGCAATCGTAAAAAAGCCGAAGCGGTAACTTCGGCTCAGTACAACTTAACGGTCTTAGATGACCATTGGAGAAATAATTATGACACAAAAATTAAACAACACAACTGCACCTTTGCAAAACGTGTCGCTATGCGTTGAAGCACTGGATAAGGCGGTTAATAGACCAGAGCATTTGCCAGGACTGGTTTGCTTTCATGGCCCTTCTGGGTTTGGAAAATCGACGGCCGCAGTCTACGTGGCAAACAAGATGAGAGCTTACTGTGTACAAGCAAACGAATCATGGAAAAAGAAAGCATTTTTAGAAGCCATCTTAAATGAGATGGGCATAACCCCGGAAAAGGTAATTTCTAAAATGGTTGATCAAATCTGTGAACAGTTAGCGCTTTCAAATAGACCGTTAATCATTGATGAAATGGATTTTATTGTTGAGAACAATCTGGTCGAAATTGTTAGGGCCTTATACGAAGGATCAGGAGCTGCAATTCTTCTGATCGGTGAGGAAGCCTTGCCAATTAAGTTATCTAAGTGGGAACGATTTCACGGACGTATTCTTGACTGGATTCCGGCACAACCTGTCGATATGGATGATGCACTCCACTTAAGAGATTTGTACTGCAAAGATGCAGATGTTGACGATGGATTAGTTGAATTGATCCATAGCCAAGCAAAAGGATCTGTCCGTCGAGTTTGTATCAACCTTGAGCGAGTGAGTTCTGAAGCCAGAAAAGAAGGTCAAGAAACAGCCAACGTCAGCTGGTGGGCAAACCGACCTTTATATGTTGGCAAAGCTCCGATTAGAAAACTCTAGCAAACATGGGAGGGGAAACCATGAAAACAAAGTCAAGCCCTTTTGGGTACCGCGAAAATCGCGATCAGATGTGGATCGTTATTCGCGAAAAACAAGAATTCACTATCAATGATATTGAGGATGAAACACGCATTATTAGAACTACGATTAGATCATATTTGCAGGGTTTAGTTAGCGGCGGTTACTTACAAATATTGAATCCTGGCGAACGCAAAAAAGCTGGAAATACTTTTTTGCCAGAACGTTATGAATTGATTAACGATATTGGCGTGGAAGCGCCTCAAGTAGATAGAAAAGGTCAGGAAGTAAACCGAGGCGCTCGACGTGAACAGATGTGGCGCACAATGAAGGTACTTGGCCAATTCAATTATAAAGATCTGGCGATAAACGCAAGTTTAGAAGATTCGTCGGTAAGCGAAATGGATGCCAAGAAATACTGCAACATGCTTTATAAAGCTGGCTTCCTTGCACTGAAAAAACGTGGCAAACCTGGTGGAACACTGAATGTTTATCTTTTCTTAAACAGCAAGAATACGGGGCCTAAACCACCGCGTATAAAGCAGATTACACAGGTATGGGACGCAAACACTGACAAGGTGATGTATGAATCTGGCGGTGCATCATGAGCTTGCATACAAATAATGCCAAAAAGAACTGGGGAAATGATTTACCTGAATGGGTGCTGCGTCTCGCGAAAGATTGTGATCAAAATTCACTATCAATTGTGGCGAGGAAAATAGGCGCTTCAAATACCTACATCCAACAAGCTATTAATAAAACTTCTCCAAGTGCAGTCACAACGATCGAGAAATTAGCTCAAGGATACTACTTAGGTAGAACGGTAGACTGCCCTGCTCTTGGTGAAATTTTAGCCAACGACTGTGAGCATCACCAAAAACGTCCCTTTTCTACAACAAATCCTCAACGCGTCAGGCTTTATAAAGCCTGTAGAAACGGCTGCCAGTATAGCCGCCTGGAGAAATGAAAATGTCAAAAAATGATCAGAATAAAATTTTAGAAAATAACATCGGCAAAGCAAGAGATGTCGTTGTAAAGCTAACTGAAAAAGGCTTGAAGGTGCTTAAAGTCAGTGTTGAAAACGGCACACCTCTAATCGAGATAGCCTACTCCCATGAGTGTAAACGAATTGTCTCAGGAACGAAGGTGAGAAAGTTGATACGTGGTCGTATGGTTAATACAAAAGTCTCGATAATGAACGGTTGCTGTGTTCAATGGGATCAATATCAGGAGGCTGCGTAATGAGCGTAGAAATACTTATATATTTATTGGTTTTTGTCATGGGCTTCACAGCTGATTGGGTGTTACGAAAGCTGATCGCTGCAATCAATGGGCAGGTTGCTAAAAAGCAATGGAGGGATCATGAACATAAATCGATTATCGGTTTTAACCGCACTTTCTGATCATATTGGCGAAAAGCAAGGCATCAAAGGTAAAGACCTTACGGATCTTGTAACAGGTGAGCCAGCAACCGAAGCAACCCAACGCTGCATTCGTAAAGTAATTGAAGATTTACGACTGGAAGGCTTTCACATTTGCGGGATACCGAGTTCTGGCTACTACATGGCAAGCTCAGAATCTGACCTTAACCGGACATGCTTGTTTATGTACGCCAGAGCTATGAAAACGCTGACACAAATTGCCGCGATGAAACATAAATCACTGCCTGATTTAAAAGGCCAGCTGAATTTGTTAGCTGATCAATAGGGGAAATAATAATCATGGAATTAAAAGACATCGACAAACTGGCTGAGAAACACAGTAAAAACCAACAGGAATTGGTGACGCTAGTAAAAAACATTGAAGAACAAATGGACTTGGTTAAGAAAAAACATCTAAAGCAGCTTAGAACAAAAGTTGATCAGCTTAACATCAGTAACGAACTTCTTTTCATTGCTGTGGATGAGAATAGAAGTTTGTTCGAGAAACCGAAAACACATAGCCTTCACGGCATTAAGGTTGGGTTGCAAAAAGGTAGAGGGGTGATGGACTGGGATGACACTGGCAAGTTGATCAAATTGATTAAAAAGAAATACGACGATCATTATGGCGTCTTGATCGACTTAAAAGAAACACCAAATAAAACAGGGCTTGAAAAACTTCCCGCTGATGAATTAAAAGCCCTGGGCATCACTATTTCAAATAGCGGGGACAGAGTGTTGATCAAGGATGCAAAAAAAGATATCGGCAGAGTTGTTGTGGCGTTACTGGATGATATTGAGGAGCTTACGTCATGTTGAGTCAAGGGCAGGATTTAAAATGTCCCGGCCTGGTTGCTAACAATGATTCAATCGAGTGGCTTTCATCATGAGTCGTAAGCCGAAAAACAATCGTAATGCAGATCTGGCAAAAATACATATTCTCGCCGAACAGGCGGGTATGGACACCAAAGATAAAGATCCGGACTCTACCTATCGACGCATGTTGTGGACGCTAGGACGTGTTCGATCAGCTTCCAAACTGGATCAACATGGCAGGCAAAAAGTCATTCAACATTTGACGCCTAAAAGAGGTAACAAATACCAGAAACGGCACGAACTAGGTAAGCCACCTGCAAACATCAACAGCGAACAATTTGGCCCAATGCTGCGAAAAATTCAGGCATTACTGATTGATTCGAAAAAGACCTGGGCTTATGCCGACGGTATTTCAAAGACTATGTTTGGGATAGACAAAATCCAATTTTGTGGAGCGCAACATCTACGTGCAGTTATTTCAGCACTCACCAAAGATCAACAACGGAGGGTAACAAAATGACAGGTATTGGAGAGGAAATTCAGCGGTTATTAGAGCGACCACCGCAGGGGTTGAATTCAGGTAGAAGGTTAAGTGGCCGGACTAGAAAGGGAATGAAAGTTTCTCCGTGGAGTCAAGAAGAGCAACAGCTGCTGATGAAATATCACAACGAAGGATTATCAGCAAAAGAAATTAGTACCTTAATTCCAAACAGAGCAATCCAAGCGATCAGGGTCAAACTAAAAAAAATAAAAGATAACGGTGGTGTTATCAAAATCACAAACAACCGACCTTGGTCAGCAGAAGATGATCGTTTATTAACAAAAATGAAAATACAACTTGCGAACAATCGGGCAATAAGCGAACGCCTCGGTAGGTCTGTTTCGGCAATACATGGTCGTTGGCACAAGTTAAATAATACGGTGGTTTCATGAAAGGCATCTGCCCAGACTGCGGCTATGCCGGTGACTTGATCAGCTTTATCTCTGGTTCTGAAGCGCGTGAAGCCATGCGGCAATGTTTAAAAATTATGCCCGATATGGAAAACATTGTTTTTCGTTATATAGGTATGTTCAGACCTGCCACAAACGCACTCACCATGAGTAGGACTGTAGCCCTGTTCCAGCAGATAGCGAATGATATGGCGGCTGGCAGAATCGAACGGCATGGCCGCAAATGGCCTGCGCCACGTGACAACTGGAAAGCCGCAATGGAACAAATGATCGACGCTAGAGCCAACATCACATTGCCATTAAAGAGCCACGGATATTTGCACGAAATTCTCATGCGGATGGCAAATGGTGTTGAAGCCAAACAAGAGGCCAAAAAAGAATCGGAAAGGAAATCCGGACAGCATCGACGCACGGCGAAACAAGAACAGACTCAAGAAACCAAGCAAAAAAAAGATACACGGAAAAAGGAACTTCAAGCTACAAATCCTGATAAAGCCAAAGAATTAATTGGTGGATTGGTTGAGTCTATGAAGGCGGGAAATTAAAGCATGGATAATAGCCGTTTAAACATCGATTTATTGCCTGTCGTTGTACGGGATATAGCTGACCGCTTTGATTTGTCAGTTGCGATGCTGATCGTCGAAAAATACGGTGGTACACGATTATGGGTTCCTGAAGATATTGGGTCGGATCATGAACTGGTTGTGCTGCTTGGTTTAGATACTGCCAGAAAATTTTGTCATGAATATAGTAAGGAGTTTTTGCCTATTTCAAAATCTGAAAAAGCACTCAGAGTAATTCGTGATCAAGATATCATTCTCCGTCTTGAAAACGGAGAAACTAAAGCCAGCGTAGCTCTGGCGTATGGCCTTACTGAGCGGCAGATTTATTACATTCAACTTAAACATTACGAAGAAACTGAAGCTGAAAAACTAGAACCTTCTCAAGCGAGTATGTTTTGATGGTTGTCATTCAAAAAGATCTGTTCGGAAGTGAAAACGATCTTCCTGAAAAAAAGCTACTTAAAAAGAAAAGAACTCAGGCTAATGGTTATGCTGCAAGACCTGGTACAGGGCCAGACGGTGAAAAATGTAAAACTTGCAATCATCACGTTATAAGAAGGATGTCAAAACGATACCACAAGTGTGGGTTAGTGATAGCCAATAATTATCATACTCATGGTGTTGGTACAGATATTCGTGTTAATTCACCTGCATGTACGAATTGGGAAGAGAAGGAAAGTTAATGAAAAATATAAAGACGATTACTAATTGGCAGGCTTTTGTTTTTTTGTGGCGGCACGATCCTGAAGCACGATGGTTCTGGTTTAAGTGCTTTATTAAATTTACAGATTTGCGTGAAGATGTGGAAATAAATCTCAGATCTTTTGGCCCAAGTAGTGAAATAGAACTGGATAATCAATGGGATTAACCGCCTCGCTACTCTGCATGACGATGACTTTGTACCACGAAGCACGCGGTGAACCTATTGGCGGTCAATTCGCCGTGGGCATGGTTATTTTAAATCGGGTTCAATCCGAAGATTATCCGAATACCATTTGTGATGTTATCACCGAAGAAAATCAATTTACATTTGAATGGGAACCACCAAAAGATGACCATGCCTGGTCACGTTCCGCACAGATTGCAAGCCAGCTTCTTAACGGGAAATTGGACGATGTGACTAAAGGTGCATTATGCTACGCACGACACGACTCAAAAAGAGCGTGGAAGTGTGCTGATAATCCACTATTGATCGGTTCGCATCGTTTTTGGTATTAGGTCTTGCAGGCGAGTTATTTAATAGATGAATAATTATGAATTTAGTACAACACATAATAGCAGTCGATGAGATCAAAAATAGGTTTGATTACTTAGTGGATGAGTGTGGTTTGGATCCATGTTTGTCGGAGACAATCCAAATCGCATGTAACAATACCAGGCGAAGTTTTGACTTGGATAAACGGATATGCCAGGCATTCGTCAAAGGTGCAGCAGACTCAAATGAAATTGCCGCGATCAATCATGAAGGGCCAGGTATATTCCTAAACATAAATCAAATTTATGCTAAAGCTCGTTTCGTTGGTGAGGTAACTTGGGATGAAATTGTGGAGCAGTTGAAACTTAATTGGTAACACATTATTTGAAAAAATAAGGATAGTACAATTATGATCAGAAAAGGAATTTATGCATTTATATTGATAACCGTGGTGATTTCCATCTACGGTCAAAGTCGACAATCAACTAGCGTCGAAAAAGCAACTACTCAACAAGAACGTGAAATTCTTTGGATAGAAAAAAACAAAGAAGTCGTCAAGCAAAAATTAAAAGATCCCGGCAGCGCGACATTCGAACACACGCGGGTGATGTACATTGCTGATGCCAATAAAACACCTATCGTCTGTGGTGAAGTGAATTCAAAAAATTCTTATGGCGGTTATACAGGCAACAAAAAATTCATCTCCGCAGGAAGCGCACTTTTCCACATGGAAGGTGAAGACGGTTTCGATAATGTTTGGGTCGACCTTTGTTTTTAACTTGCAAACTCTCATAAAAAACCGTTAAATAAAATAAGCTAAACACCCCAAAAAGCTACCGCTGAAGCCCTTCAGCTTCCGGCAGATCAAACCCATAGGCAAACTCATGACCTATGGGCAAAAGGCAAACACCAGAATCAATACGCATAATAGGAATTCATTGTGCTGCAACGCCTAATGGATCCAACCATAACGCGACTGATATTGATCAATGGCATGCTGTTAGAAACTTTCGGCGCAACATGTCTCTGGCACCTGAACACGCCCCACACCTAAGACACATCGGCTACCACCAGGTGATCCGAACAAGCGGTGTTGTTGAGCTTGGGCGGCCAGAACACGAACGTGGTGCTGGCGTAAAAGGCTATAACAATGGTGCGATTTGGATCTGCTTGATCGGTCGAAATAAATTTACCGTTGCGCAATGGTTCGCGCTCAAATCACAAGTGGAAGTGTTGACGCAGCGGTACCCATTTGCACGGGTCTGTGGTCATCGAGATTTATCACCTGACTTGAATGGCGATGGGTTAATAACATCTAACGAATGGCTGAAAACATGTCCTGGATTTGATGCGGTTAGTTGGTGGCAGAACGGACACGGGCCACTAAAAAATAACATCTATTATCCGAAGAAGGTAGCGACATGATAAATAAAATTATCGGTGCCGCCGCTATTCCTGCTGTCAAAGTTATCGGTAATGTAATCGATAGTATATTCACGTCTGACGAAGAGAAACTCGATAAGAAAATCATTCTTGAACGTTTAGCCTTACAGCCACAGCTTGCACAGATTGAACTTAACAAAGTTGAAGCAGCACATCGTTCAATATTTGTCGCTGGCTGGCGTCCATTTATTGGCTGGGTTTGTGGTCTGGCATTGTTTTACAACTATGTGATCCGAGACATCATTGGATGGCTTATGAATGTTGTTGGTGTTTATTCAGATCTGACGATAACGCAAATGAATGCCATTTCCACACCTCCCGAACTTGCCATCGAAACACTAACATCGGTGTTATTAGCACTTTTGGGTTTAGGCGGCCTTCGCACAATAGAAAAACTACAGGGTCGAGCAAAATGAGTGAGGAACGTCGGCAAAGTAAACAGATAGGTCGTGCGCCAACAATTACCTTGTTCTTGTTTGTTTGTGTAATAGCAGCGGTAGTTTATGGAATTTATTGTGGGATCTTCGCATGACTACAAGGCAGTACTCAGACAAAAATAAAACGCTAAAGAAGATCTCAGTTAAAGCACTTTGTTTTATCGCATTTTGCTACGTCGTGGTTATCGGTTGTGTGCTTGGCGCGGGAGCTTATCAGTTAGATTGTGAAACGAATTGGTCGAGATATCTTCATGACTAAATATTCTTTGATCATGTTGTTATTTTTGACCTTGTGTATGCCTGAAGCATACGCATTTATTTGTTTATAAAGCGGTAGATTAATTACATGCCTGATGAAGTAGATAGATCCGAACTTTCGATGGAGCTGCATAACAATCTGGCGATTGAAAAAGCAAGGCAAGAAAAAAGCTATGGCACCCCTCGCATTAAAAACGGACGGCATGAGTGTTTGGATTGTGAAGATTTAATTAGTAAAGAAAGGTTGGAAGCATCTCCAAACGCGGTGCTTTGTGTTCAGTGTCAGGAGCTACGAGAAGAATGGAAATGAATTATACAGCATACAAATTTTGGCTTGATGCTGTTCAGGTAATGGCCGTTGTTTTGCTGGGTATCTATACCTGGTGGAAAGGTCGAGCTACTGCGAATCAATCTGCAATTGATCGCGTTGAAGAAAAAATTGACACGATAAAAGTTGACGCTGACAGGCGTTTAGACAGTCATTCCGACAGAATTTTGATGATTGAGAAAAATTTTGAAAAATTACCCCAGATTAGTGATATTTCTCACATACAAGATACGTTGGGAGTGATAAACCGCGAGGTCGGTGAGCTTAGTTCAAAACTAACTGCCACCTACAATATGTTATCTATTCATCAAGAATTTTTGATGAACCAAAATAAAAAGGGATAAAGGAGCGGGTTTATTATGGAAATTTATAGGCAACTAATACGCCAACACCGGCGCTTATTGATTTTACAACTTCTAGAAGAGTCTAACGACTACAAAATCAACGAAACAATTCTCAACGAAATGATTGAGATTAGATTATCTCCGACGCCTCAAGACGTGGTTCGATCTGATCTGCAATGGTTGGATGAACAGGGGTTGGTAGAGATCGACATTCTGGGCGACTTATGGGTACCAAAGTTAGCTGTACGAGGCCTTGACGCTGCCAAAGGTATTGCAAGAGTACCGGGTGTTTCCAGACCAAGGCCGAAATAATGGCAAAACGGTCTACAATCGAATTGCTGGATGTCTCAATCAAATCAGAAGTTGATCTTCTTATTCGTGACGGTAAGACACTTGATCAGATAATTGATCATCTGCGAAATTTAGGCGATGAAGACACCAGCCGTTCAGCTGTTGGTCGATATGCGAAACGCTCTCGTGAACAAATGAAGCGGTACCAGGAAGCTCAGCAAGTTGCGAAAGTTTGGATCGGTAGATTAGAAGAAGATCCAACGGGCGACGTTGGGCGATTGTTATCTGAAATGTTGCGCGTTGTTGCTTTTGAACAAATAGGAACCATGAGCAGTGATAAAGATATTGTGATTGATCCGAAAGATATTATGTTCTTATCTAACGCGATTAAAAACCTTGCAGGGGCTGATAAGACCAGTGCTGATCGTGAATTAAAAATTCGTGATCAGGTGGCAAAAGAGACCGCCAAAAAAGCCGCCACAGAAGCGGTTAAGGTTGCTAAAAAAGGTGGTGCGTCTGAAGAGACATTAGAAGCAATTCGAGCTGGTATTTTGGGTATTACTCTACAAGGTTCGGCAGCATAATGAGTGCCGCAGAAAAAATTCCACATGCGGTACTGCTGGAATATCAACAAGACTGGGTAGCGGATAAATCACCAATAAAACTTTGTGAAAAATCACGCCGAATTGGTCTTAGTTGGTGTGATGCTTCTGATTCTGTTTTAACGTCTTCAGGTACAAAAGAAGCCGGTGGTATGGATTGCTGGTATGTTGGTTACAACAAAGACATGGCGATGGAATACATCCGTGACTGTGCTTTTTGGGCTAAACACTTCGACATTGCTGCGGGCGAAATGCAGGAAGAAATTCTGGTCGATGAAGATAAAGATATTCTCACGTATGTGATCCATTTTGCATCTGGTTTCAGAATCACCGCGTTATCGTCTCGGCCTTCAAACCTTCGTGGTAAGCAAGGTAAAGTTATTCTCGACGAAGCCGCATTCCATGATGATTTATCGGGATTAGTCAAAGCCGCTGTTGCACTTTTAATTTGGGGTGGTCGTGTTGTTATTGTCAGCACACACAATGGTGACACCAATAAATTTAATGAATTAATTCAAGATACGCTGGCAGGTAAGCTAGATTATAGCCTGCATAAAATCACCTTTAAAGATGCCATTAAACAGGGTTTGTTCAAACGTATATGCCTTGTCACAAAACAAGAATGGACGCAGGAAAAACAAGATGAATGGGTTGCGGGGATGTACACAACCTACGGTGATGATTCTCAAGAAGAGCTTGATGTCATTCCATCCAGTGGGTCAGGAACCTATCTAAGCCGAGCAATTATTGAAGGTGTAATGAAAGAAGGAATTCCCGTTCTTCGTTACGACATGCCTGACAGTTTCACCCATCAGCCAGAACATATTCGAGAAGCGGAAACTAGAGATTGGTGTGAACAAAATCTTTTACCACTTCTGAAAAATCTTGATCCAAATCTACGTCATTTTTTCGGATCTGATTTTGCGCGTTCTGGTGACGTAAGTGTTTTACGAATTTTGGAAGAGTTACGAACAATGCATTTGACCGAACCGTTTTTGGTTGAAATGCGCAATATTCCATTTGACCAGCAGCGTCAAATTTTATTCTACATACTTGATCGTCTTCCACGTTTTGTTGGTGGCGCAATGGATGCCAGAGGTAACGGACAATACATGGCGGAAGTTGCACAGCAAAAATATGGCGTGAATCGAATTGAAGGTGTGATGGCATCACCGACCTGGTACATCACCAATATGCCACGTTTCAAAGCTCATTTTGAAGACCAGACATTTACCATTGCAAAACATCCAGATGTACTAGCGGATTTACGTTTGATCAAAAAAGAAAAAGGTGTGGCGAAAGTACCAGAAGGAGCAAAAACACGAGGTACTGATGGAAAGGATCGACATGGTGATAGTGCCATAGCTTTAGTGCTTGCAAGTTATGCGGCAGCCAACATCGAAGGTGGTGAGTTTGACTACACGCCAGCAAACGACAAGAAGGAACGCTGGGATGGTAAAGCGGAAGAAGATAGCTGGAATAAATCAACAATGGCAGATGATTTACCGAGTTCTGAAGCGGGGTGTCTTTGATGGGTAACGACGTAGTGTTATTGATAAAAGGTGCAATAACTGAGTGTACCGAAGAAGAGCAGGCAAGCATTTATGAATGTAAAAGTATTCTTGATCAAGTGGTCACGCATTATGGGAGTGCTGCAATATTTGCGTTGGCTTTAGTGGGTGCCGAACAGCAGGAGAAGGTAAATACATGATAGTCGACATACACGGTAATCCAATTAAAAAACCTGATCTGAAGGACAATCAGTCAGCTAAACTCAGTTCACTTCAACATGAATTTGCAGGACATCCTTCTCGCGGATTAACGCCTGCAAAAGCGGCGAGTATAGTCGACATACACGATAATCCAATTAAAAAACCTGATCTGAAGGACAATCAGTCAGCTAAACTCAGTTCACTTCAACATGAATTTGCAGGACATCCTTCTCGCGGATTAACGCCTGCAAAAGCGGCGAGTATTTTGCAATCAGCTGAGCAAGGTGATCTGATCGCACAATTTGATCTGTTCGAAGACATGGAAGAAAAAGACACTCAGATCTTATCGGAAATGTCGAAACGTAAACGGGCATTAATGAAGCTGGGTTGGTCAATTAAACCACCAAGAAACGCAACTGCTCAAGAAATGAAAGCCACAGAACAAGTGGCCGAATTGGTAGCCTCAATCAATGATGTTGAAGATATCATCTTTGATTTGGCTGATGGCATAGGCAAAGGTTTTTCATGTCTTGAATACGAAGGTGGCTGGCAACAATACGATAACGAATGGCTACCAAAAAGAATTACCTACCGTCCACAACGTTGGTTTACTACACCGCAAAATAAACAGAATGAAATACGACTACGCGGTAATGGTGGTGATGGTGATCCACTCTGGCATTTTGGTTGGATTTGTCATCATCACAAATCACGATCAGGTTACATCGGGCGATCAGGATTATTCCGCACACTCGTTTGGCCCTACATATTTAAAAACTATTCAGTTCGAGATTTAGCCGAATTTCTGGAAATTTACGGCTTGCCTTTACGACTTGGAAAATATCCATCGGGTGCATCGAATACAGAAAAAATGACCTTGCTTAAAGCGGTCGTCAACATCGGACATGATGCAGCAGGGATCATTCCCCAGGGAATGGAGATTGATTTCAAAGAAGCAGCCAAAGGAGATAAAGATCCATTCGAATATATGATCGGCTGGTGTGAGCGTTCAATATCAAAAGTAATCACCGGCACAACTGCACCAACCGATGGCGCAAGCTCTGGCGGCAACCGTGCGCTGGGTGATTATTCGAAAGAAGTACTTTGGGATATCACCGTCAGTGATGCACGACAAATTGATTCGACGTTGACCAAAGATTTAGTCTGGCCAATAACCGCCCTTAATACTGGCATAACCGATCCGCGTCGTTCACCACGCTGGGTGTCTGACACAAATGAATATGAAGATATTAAATTGTTTTCTGCGTCACTACCGAACCTGGTCGATATCGGCATGGAAATTCCAGAACAGTGGGCTAAACAAAAAATCGGTGTTCCGGAAGTTGAAGAAGGTAAAAAAATATTACAACGTTCGGCCAGCGTAACTGTTCCAGTAGAAGCAGCAAGTGCAGCCGCTAGAGCAGCATTAAAAGCTGAAGTTGTTGAACGTGATTTGGCCGATGCTCTGGCCGACCAGATAGAAAAACAAACCAATGCAGCTACCACGGAAATGATTGAAAAAATACGAAAGATTGCGCTCAAGGCAGACAGCCTGCAACAACTCAGTGATGAATTAATAGCTGCCTTTAAATATTTGGATGAAACCAAACTAGCAGAAATCATGCGCATGGGTTTTGCCGTCGCAGAGCTTGGCGGTCGTTATGAAGCTCAGGAGAGTATTTGATGCTTTTTGAATTTCACATGCCGCCGCCGCAACCTTATAAATTTTGGCATGAAGAACTTGCTTACCAAGATAGGCAATCGCGTAGAGCCGGTGCCGCAACAAAAAAGAAAAGAAAAAACCGACGCTTGAATAAACGAAAAAAATAGATGGGTCTAATTATTATGCAACGCAAAAAAACTATCGGTAAAAAAGCAAATTCGACACAGGTCGGCGGCCAGCATTACAAATCAAAAAACATTCAGCCGTGGGATTACATCGCCGTAAATGGCCTGGGTTTTTTCGAAGGGAATATTGTCAAGTATGTGACTCGTCACAATGATAAAAATGGTGTCGAGGATTTGAAAAAGGCGCGGCACTATCTGGATAAATTGATCGAGTTGCAAAGCGCTAAATAGCTTCATACGTGTTCTTGAAAAACAAGTATGAAATGGGAAAAGAAAACAGAATATTACCTGTTATCAGATAAAGGCTGGAAGATATCTAGAGCCTTTGTAAAGGGCAAACAAAAATTCACACTCTGGCAGCCTGATAAAAAAGAACATTCATATTTTAGAAATGCTGGAACGTTTAGAACAACTAAGGATGCAAAGAGCAAAGCAGAATGTCTAAAGTAACTAAAGAAGAAAAGGACTTTGTTGAACAATTTAAAGATCAAAAATACCCAAATCTAGGAACGTTTAAAAATAGAAAAAAACATAAGCCAACATGGAACGATAATGATGCAATTAGTGCGGGTATGGATGCTGCTAAAGATGTGAATTTGCATCATGGCGTTGATGGTGCTGAGCGGAATTTGTTGATGTGAGTCTGGCAACGCTGAAGCTTATAATTCGGAAAAATAACAAACCAACAATATGGGAATTAAAGGGTGAAAAAATAAAGCCTTGTCCGTTTTGCGGAAGTTCAGATATTCATCTAGCTGAAGACGAAGGACTTGTTATTGGAGATCATACCTTGCATTGGTGTTCATGCAGTGATTGTGGTTGCGAAGGTCCTTATAGAGATTGTAGGTTGAATGCTATTGCTGTTTGGCAAAGAAGGAATGATCCTAAGTGAAAAATTTGAATGTTGATGTTAGTTGTGAATTTCGAGGTTTACTATGAATAAAACAGAAATGTTGTTAGTGATTTTAATGGAAGAATGCAACGAATTAGCACAGCAAGCATCAAAAGCTATACGGTTTGGTATTGATCAACAACGTGACTTACCAACAAGCAACAGGCAAAGATTGATAGCAGAATGGAATGACTTAATTGCAGTTGTTGAAATGTTAGAACGTGAGGGTATTGATTTACAGCCTGACCCTGCCGCGATACTCTCAAAAAAGAAAAAAGTTGATCGATATATGTCTTACTCTTCGGAGCTAGGTACTTTAAAAGTATAGCTGAATATTTTCATGCCAACAGACTACACCGCCCTTCCCTTCATAGAACAAATAACCTTCTTCCGGAACAAGGTAAACACTCCTACCGCCACATGGCGTGATGTCTGGAAGTCAGGACACGACAAAGGCTTTATGGTTGCGGGTGCGGCGAAAGCTGATCTGCTTGAAGATTTCCGACAAACGATCGATAAGATGATCGCTCAAGGAATGACGATTAAAGACTTTCGTGATGATTTTGATCGGATCGTCAAAACACATGGCTGGGAATACAACGGTGGTCGAGGCTGGCGAACTCGCGTGATTTACGAAACCAATCTGCGTACGAGTTATCAAGCAGGTCGCTTTGCACAATTGACCAATCCTAAGCTACTCAAGTCACGCCCATTCTGGCGTTATCATCATTCTGATTCAGTGCAACACCCTCGGCCTTTACATTTGAAATGGCATAACACCATTTTGCACTCGACTAACAGGTGGTGGTTAACACATTTTGCACCAAATGGCTGGGGCTGCAAATGTAAAATATTTGCAGAATCACAGCGCACCCTGGAAAAACGCTACGGTAAAACAAAAACTGATCCAACGCCGAATGATGGGATTGTCGATGGCCGTCCAGCGGGCATTGATGAGGGCTGGGATTATGCACCGGGTGCATCAGTGGCAGAAGTGACTCGTAAACAAGTCCTGAAGAAAGCTAGAAAGCTACCGAAGGTATTAAAAGATTCATTGATTGATCGCATCAAAAATATTCCAGCGGTCGGTTTGCTGCCAGATGAAGATATTGACACGGATACGGAACAATGACAGGCGCAACTATAACTGTTGATATAGATGACGATTCTGTTCAAGCGTCATTCCGGCGTCTACTTGAGTTGGGTGGCGATGCATCAGATGTGACAGAAGAAATCCGTGAAGCATTATTGATCAGCCATCAAGACAGGTTTGACCAACAAGTTGACCCGGACGGTGAACCCTGGGCACCATTATCACCAGCCTACAAAAAACAAAAAGAAAAAAAGCGACCCGGCAAAGGCATACTTGTTTATGATGAAATAATGTCATTGCTGGTGTCTGAAGCCACAGATGATGAAGTACGTATCGGGACAGGCCCACAATCAAAAGATTATGCCGCTGCACAAAATTTTGGTTATGCACCTAATAACTTAACATCACGAACCTTTCTTGGCTTCTCAGAACAAGATCAGGAAGAAGCTGTGGAGATATTACAGGAGCACATTAATAGATTATTAAGTGGCATTTAAAAAAGCCCGACCATCCAATGGCCGGGCTTTAACATGGAGGTTATTAAGAGCCATGCTTTAACTCTGAATAATAACCAGTCCAATAATATTAAATAACTATCACTCAGATCAACCTCAAAGCTGCAAACTATTGTTATCTATCACCCTACAAATTAATTTCAAAAAGTACTTGCATTAAACGTCATGACGTGTATAATTAGTTACAAGAGTTAAGCAAAGTGTTTAACTCCTCGCGCCTCGGAGCAACAGGGGCAGGAGAAAGAAAATGAACGAATTAAAAGCTTTTGAACCAGAATACACAGCAACAGTAGACAACGAAATAATGAATTGCTACCACAATAATAACCTTGACACGGTGATCAAGCTGACCATTGAAGATGATGCTCAAGAGATTCTTGATGATTGGGCTAGATTAGATATCTGGGTCACAGACGTCCAGCTTTTTCAAAAGATGGCCAAAAAGCATAATGTCGAGGTTGATGACATTCATTACGATGAAAATTGCGAATATTTAATTGCTGATGGCGTGATTTTGGAAGCCGTTTAATTGACGAATCACCCTAACAGAAATTGGCGTAAACGGTGGACAGTAGATCTGTCCACCTGCACCGCAACTCACGAGAGTGGCTTTGTAATGACTTACAAGAAAACCAGCGATGAACACATTGACGGTACCTTTGATAATGCAAACGACTGGTTAAAAACACAAAAAGATAAGACTTCAAAGAAAGTGGAAAAGCTGGTTAGCGAAGCCGGAGTTATTTATAAAGAGGCATTAGATGCAAGACAATAAAAAACACAACAACTCGCACCGCACAAATAAAAAGACCGTGCAATTAGTCTTCACAAAAAAAGAATTTGATCGATTCCAGTTGGCTAAACAAGATTTAAATGCGCGATCCGCAAAAGATCTAGTTTTAAAGCTGCTAGATAAAGTAAAAAGCTAAACACCTCAGTTGCGCTCTAAGCAACGATCTCCCTATTCAGGCTACGATGACAATCTAAAAAATACTTAAACGATTTCTCAAAAAATTAAAGGGTAACCAGAGTAGGTTGTGATCTTGATTATGGATGATGATCGCACTGTTACCGTAAAAAGGGCGAAAAACTCTATATCGACATTTTATTTGATCTGGTTTAATCTGATCCTTCTGCACCATTCAACTATCCGCTGAAGCCCTTCAGCTTCCGGCAGATCCAACCCTTCGAGAAAATAGCGGCTCAATGAAGAAGCCGCAAAAAGTCAAAAACAAAAACACATCATTCGTTGCTCTGGCGTTTGAGATTTCTGGTACTCAGTCAGAAGTCCAACTATTGCCAGATGGCGTCACCACGACAGATGATGCTCGTGCTATCAAACTCAAAATTGATGCTGATATTGCTGCTGGTGTAATTGCTAAGACTGATTCACGCAAACGCGACACAGTGATTGATTATGAGCACCACACACTATTGTCTGAATATACGGATGTTAAAGCAATTGCTGCTGGCTGGTTTAGCAAACTTGAATATCGTCCAGGTGAAGGATTGTTCATCACCGATGCACGATGGACAGATACAGCCGCCACTCATATCGATGCGAAAGAATATAAATATATTTCTGGTGTTTTCACATACAACAACAAAAATGGCGCAATCACCCGGATCCTTCATGCGGGTTTAACAAACGATCCTGCAATTGATGGTCTCAACGAGCTTGAACTTCAAGCGGCTGCAAAATTCAACAATCAACCTGAAGAGGAATCTCTAATGAACGAAGAACAATTAGCACTGTTGGGCCTTAAAAAAGACGCGACAGAAGAAGAAATTACCGCCGCACTGAAAGCGCAGCAAACAAAAGCTGATGACAGCACACAAGAAGTTGCTGCACTAAAAGCTAGTTTAAAAGAAGCCCAGGCAAACGCTGATGGCGACTCTGGCAAGCCTGATCCATCTAAGTATGTTCCTGTCGAAGCACTGGAAGAAATTAAAACTGAATTTGCCGCATTGAAAGCAAGTCAAGGTGAAAAAGAAGTTGAAGAAATCGTCGCCTTAGCGATGCAAGAAGGAAAGATCCTCCCTGCTCAAGAACAATGGGCGCGTGATTTAGGTGCAAAAGATGTGGCTGATCTAAAAGCCTACGTTGAAGCATCGCCAGCAATCGCGGCATTGAAAGGTTCTCAAACTGAAGAAGGTGATCAGCAGTTTGATGCGGATGGTAAAGCGGTGTTGTCTGAAGACCAAGTGGCCATCTGTAAAGCAATGGGCATGTCTGTAGAAGACTATGCGAAGACTCTGGCTGAAGAAAAGAATCAAGCGTCTTAATCACCGATTAATTCATCAATAAACACGTAATAAATAGCTAATAAAGAACTTTATCAGAGGGATAAAACAATGGCTCTAACTACAGACAAAGACACATTGTACCGTGAAGGCGACATAGTCAGCCACGGCGCAGCAGGAAGTACAAAATCTTTCGCAGGCGGAATTGGCGTTTTAAATGCCGCTGGATTTCTTCAACCAGGTGCTGTTGGTACTGGCTTAAAAGTGGTTGGCCGAATTTCAGCACAAGTTGACAACACCGATGGTGCGGATGGCGATGTGCTAGTGCAATGTCGCAAAGGTGTTTTCAAATATAAAAACTCTGTTACCAACACTGTTGATATCACGCACCTTGAAACTGATTGCTATATCGAAGATGACGAAACCGTTGGCTCACTGGCAACAGGAATGTCAGTCGCAGGCAAAGTGTTCGCCGTCGATTCTGATGGTGTTTGGGTAGACCACAGGTAAACCATTTTTGATCTAACTATAGAACAACGACAGAACAAACTTTTAAGAGGAAATAATTATGTTACTCAACGCAGCAAACTTGGCCGGACTTAATACAGGTTTTAGAGCCAACTACAATCAAGGCTTAGGTACTGTTGAATCTATGTATCTAATGATCGCCACCGTTATCGCCAGTGTTACCGGTGAGAACTCATATCCTATCCTGGGCGACATGCCAGGCATTCGTGAATTTGTTGATGAGCGCCATGTTCATAAACTTGGTCAGCACGATTACACCTTAAAAAACAAAGAGTTTGAACTGACATTAGGGGTTAAGCGCAAGGATATTGAAGATGATCAATATGGTATCTATGCGCCGCTGTTTTCGATGATGGGTTATGAAGCTGCCTCGCATGCAGATTCGATGGTCTTCGATCTGCTTGCCGCCGGTTTCGTTAATAAGTGTTATGACGGCCAAAACTTCTTTGATCCGGATCATCCTGGTTATGACAAAGATGGTGGGGAGATCAGCGTTTCAAACATGCAGGCTGGTAGTTCAAACCCTTGGTTCTTAATGGACACTCGCCGACCACTTAAACCGCTGATACACCAGAATCGTAAAGAGTTTGAATTTACGGCTAAGGACAAACTCACGGATGACAATGTGTTTGATAAAAATGAATTCAAATACGGTGTCTACGGCAGATCAAACGCAGGCTACGCATTCTGGCAAACAGCCTTTGGATCAAAAGCCGCGCTCTCTACGAGCAATTTTAACGATGCCATTGCATCAATGATGGGCATTAAAAAGCTTTCAGGTAAGCCAGCAGGCATCAATCCTAACCTCCTAATCTGCGGCCCATCAAACCGAGCTACTGCACTGGAAGTGGTTAAAGCAGAACGAAATGCTGCTGGTGCAACCAACATCAACCGCGACGCAGTAGAAGTCAAAGTTGTTGAGTGGCTAGCGTAAAAAACTCTTCCCTCCTTAGATGAGTCGTTTCTCGGGATAGTCTGCATAACCTGTCCAGGGAAGCGTTAAGGGAAAAACAATTGCGGTGTAGAGCAGTGGCAGCTCGTCTGGCTCATAACCAGAAGGTCGCCGGTTCGAATCCGGCCACCGCTACCACTAGATATCAGCAGGTTCGCCCCCTGCTAATTACGTAACAGAGGATAGAAAAATGTTTCTTGAAATCGTATCTAAAAAAGATGGTTTCCGCCGAGCAGGTCAAGCATGGACAGTCGAGCCGATCACTATTGATACCAATGAAAAAATTTGGACAGATCAGCGTATCAAAATGCTAAAAAATGAATCTACGTTAACGGTTACCGAAGTAGAAGAGACCGACGAGTTGAAGCAACGGCGCGAAGCTAAAGAAGCTGCAAAGAAAGCTGCTGACGATAAGAAAGCCGCGGCTAAAAAAGCTGATGCAGATAAGAAAGCTCTGGCTAAAAAAGCTGATGCAGATGCAAATAAAAATGGTAACGGTGGCAAGTAACAATGGCCACTCAAACCATGAAAACAGACGGTGCTCAGAATTATCATTCTGAAACCGTCCTTAGCGGTCAAACATCTGACCCGGTAATGATCCCGGATGTGCCAAACCATCGACACATCGCCTTCTTTGTATCGCCAACAGCCAGCGCAAATGTGATGGTGACAATTTCGCCACGCAAAGACGTCGAAAATGATACTGCAAATGTTCATTGGCAAGAATGGTCGCCATCAACAGTTTCAGCGGATACAAACGATGGTTCGGAATATCCATTAACCGCGGCTAAGTTAATCGCTACCGGCGGTGATGCTTTCTGGGAGATCCGCGCTTAAATGTCTGTCACTGGCCGAATCTTTAATGACACCATGTTCAAGGGTCGAGAAGGGATTTTCGCTTCTGATCGTATGGTGTCTGAGATTTTCAAAGCCAACCCAAGCTCGGCCGTAGTTGATGAAGGCCAGCCTGTTGTAATTGATGTTGCCGGAAATGACACCGCACCCGTTCACGGACTCAATCTAAACAGCATCGTCATAGTTAATGATGTCAGTTACGGCACAACCACCGTCAATGGTGATGGTACCGTGACTTATACGCACGATGGTTTGACTGAGGAATTTAGCGACTCATTCACCTATAAAATTCAGAACAATAATGGTGAAATATCAAACACAGCAACCGTTGTGATCAGCATCAATCCTGTCAACGATACTGCACCTGTATTCACCAGCCCAATTGCCGCAAATGTGGCAGAACGAACAACACTGGTTCACACCGTGACCGCGACAGATGCAGACGGAAGCCTATTAACTTACTCAATTAATGGTACTGGGCCTGACGACGCCAAATTCCAAATCACCATTAGTGGTGTGATGAGTTTTGTTCAAGCACCGAATTTTGAAGCGCCAACAGATGTAGGTGCTGACGGAGTTTATAACGTCGACGTGCTCGTGAACGATGGCGTATTTAATGTAGTTCAATCCATCGCCGTGACCGTCACCGATGCAGCCGAAAACCCAATTGCTGCAAACGATGCTTTCACAGTCGGCGAAGGTGCGACCAGCTCATTAAATGTTCTACCAAATGACACTGATCCACAAAATGACATTGACGCATCGACCGTCACCGTCATCGGCCAGCCTGCTAATGGATCAGCATCTGTGCAGACAGATGGCCGAATAATTTACATACATAATGGCAGCGAAACGACGTCAGATACATTAACGTATCTCGTCCAGGATACCGAAGGTAACCTGTCAAACACAGCCACCATCAGCCTAACAATAACACCAGCGAATGACGCACCAATTGCCGTCAATGATGTCTTCACCGTCACACAAGGCACTACCACAAATATCAACCTGGCAACCAATGATACCGACATCGACAACGCATTAGATCTAACATCCATCACGATCATAAGCGCACCGTCTGAAGGCGCACTGGTTGATAACAACGATGGAACGGTTGCGTACACAAACACCAGCACCGGCGCAAGTTCAGACAGTTTCACTTATACGATAGATGATGTGTCGGGGAGTACTTCCAATATTGCAACGGCGACTATTACAGTTAATGCAGCCATTTTGTTGAGCCTATGGAACTCTGACGGTTCAGTAGATAGCGTCGCACCAACTTACCCACCCGCCAACACTCAACATTACGTAGAAGTTAATAATGGTGGTGCAAACACGATTTTGTGGAAGGCACCTGCTGGGGCGGTGTTGCGGCAGGGTGAGCGGCCTGTTGTTAATTTAGCATCGGGTTTGGTCTCAGAGACAGTCACTGTTATTTCTGGGCGCGAGTATCAAGTTTATGGAAAAGGTGGTAACGGCGACACGATAGCATTGTCAGGTGCAGCGACAGCGACATTAACAATGGATGGTGTTAACGAGATTGGGTTTAACAACGGCAATCCTATTGCCGCATCTAGTACATCTCTGACGTTAACAGTTACAGGTCTATTGACTGAATTATCTGTTGTTGATGTGACAGGCTTCACCAATCAAAAACCGCCGGAGTATGTGAGCGTTGGAGTTGGCGTAGGGGATTTCTTACCAATCTATTTAAATAAAGGCGAAATTTCAGGCGTTGGAAATATACCTTACGCCTGGCTTTTATATAATCCCGCTAACGTAGTTAGTTCGGATGTTACGAACGGCGTATTTTCTTTCAGCTCCAACGCTCACTTAGCCGGTCTTGTGACAAACGGAGCATTCTTATTAAATGCTCAAAATACAGGGGATTATGAATACACTATTAGAGCAAGGCGTGTAGGATCACAACAATCTAGCGAGACGTTGCAAGTTTATAACGGACAGGCTTGGCAGCTTTTAGTACCTCCGACAGCAAACTCAAACGAGTGGGTAGAGTATAAAATAAAAGCCAACGGAGGCGATGGGCAGTTTATCATACTTTCTCGATTCTCAGGTGATTCTAATGTAGTCACTTACGAAATAGACTACATTAGAATTAAATCTACGAAAGACCCGCGCTCAAACATCGACGGCATGACATGGAGCCGTCACCAGAACGATGGTACCTCTGTTGATCCAGTTACAGGCCGAGTCAATCGAGGCACAAATACGTTGATTCCTGAGTTACGAAGGAAGGGGGTGTTGTTTGAGGGGGCTGGAGGATATGTCGGAGGTAATTACAATCCCGGAAGTTTAGATCAATGGCTTAAACCAGGCGGTGGCATATCCGTAGCCACTGACGGCACAATGTCGCCTTTAGGGCTTCCGGCTGAACTGATTGCTGCGTTAAATCCTAAGCCATTCTACAGGCAAGCGCATGCCATTTTAAATACGATAGATGGTAATGATTACGCGGTAAAAATATATGTAAAAAAAGGAAATTGGCCATATGTGGCAATACAACCCGACAATGGAGTGTCCGCGTTTTACTATGATTTTGACACGGACACTTACGTAGACGCAGATTCCACTTATGTGAGGCACCAACTTTTACCCGATGGTTGGGTGGAGATAACGCTAAGTATCACGGCGGCCAATAATAATATGTTTTTCTTTTTGGCCCAAGATCTAAACGGTAGCGCCTATAACAATACGCCTGAGAATAGCTCCGTTTACTTTGGAGGCCTGATTTATAACGAAGGTGCGGTGCCTAAATCTTTTACCGACCTTTCTTCTGTTGCAGCCACAAACGACGTACAAGTCACTCTTGCAGACTTCGGTTTTGATGGAGCCTCAAGCGGCTCCTTTAAAGTTGATTTAACTTTCAATCATGATGGTGATCAAACACCAGCTCAAGATTACTCCTTAATTACTCTTAATGGATCAGATACCACAGGCTTGCTCTATCTAAATTCAGCAGGCCAATTAGCGTCACACGACGGTACTAACTCTGTTAATACGGGCGTTATCGTTTCAAAAGACACACTTTATGAAGCTGAAGTTGCTTATACAGTTGGTGGTAATTTAACTATCTTTGTAGGTGGCGTACAACTTGGTAGTTTAGCTTGGAATGATGACTGGAATATCGGCACTTTAATTCAGTTTGCCAAAGGCTATCCATACGGCGTTTATATGAAAAATGTTGAGGCATTGCTATGAGCTATGTAATGGACGTTTTGTATGAATTTGAAAGTGAAGTGGCGAAGAACATGGCGATATTCACTGTGTTTTCAACCATCGATCAAGACGCGCACCTACTAAATACACAAATTGATCCGCAAACTGGAACTATCACTCGCCTCGATAACTGGAACGAATACTGGCGGGTGTCAACCCAATGTCCGGGCGCTGAAATGTTCCTGACCCGTTTTAATTATGCTGACTATCTACTACTCAAAAATGCAAGCATTCCGGGGCTAAATATCCTTGCTGCGGGATATCCATCCGATGAAATTGAATCAATGGTTGCTGATGGCGAGGTTGAGTTCGTCACTCATTCACATGATGCAGATGGTAACCAAATAGTCACACCAGTTGACCTGGCATTAACTGATGATGATGGCAATCTAATTGATGAGCGAATAGCCCCGACAATTGAATCAATTGCATTGTACAGACAGCTTTGGCCTAAAGAAGTTATCCAGGTAATTGATGGTCAAGAAGTGCTAATTGAACGTGGTAATTTTGCGCGGCTGGGGATGGCGGCATGAGTTACACATCCAAAGCAGAAATGATCCGTCGGTATGGCAATACAGAATTGATCGAACTCACTGACCGCGACCAGCTGGACGCGATTGATGATGACGTTCTGAACATTGCTATAAGTGATGCAGATTCAACTATTAATGCTTCATTACAAGGCCGTTATGACGTGCCTTTATCACCTATTCCTGATGTTTTACTGCTCTGCGCATCTGTTCTGGCTCGCGCCAATTTATACAAAGACGAACAGACCGATCTGATTATCAATGACAAAAAAGAACAGTTGGACTTTTTGCAAAAGGTGCGTGATGGCGAAATTAATTTAGGTACCGCAAACGGTGCAGAAGTCGAGGCAGAAGATAACGCGGTGATGTTTGAAGGCGGCGGTAATGTTTTTGATCGAAATGATGATTCGTTTATCTGATGGCCGCTTCACCGATAGAAGATTTTTTAGCATTAGAAAATTTATACATTGCACAAATTAATGATGCAAATATTGAAGGGCTGAGGAAAGTTTACGGCTCCAAAAATTTAGCAACAGTGACAAAAAAGAACCAGGTTACACCATCAGTAGCAGTGGTTTATTACAGCTATCGAGTTAAAGACACTGATGGACGAGGTTGCCGAGCCATGTTGGTGCAAAAGTGGTTCACCATTCTGTCGGTAAAAAGTGCCGATGACACCAAAAATGGTAAAGGCGTTAGAGAAATAGCCGGCCCGATGATTATGGATTTAATCAATGCTCTAAAAGGATGGAAGCCCGGCGCAGGTTATGGCACCACAAGAATTGTGACCGCTCCAAGAGCAATCGTCACAGCAACAACTGGGGATTTCCCCATTGGTTGGGAAACAGAACTTTATATTTAACAAGTTAGGAGAATAAAAATGGCAGGCGAAGATTTTAGTTTTATAGGCGATGCAATTGCACAGGTTGCACCATATGGCAGCTCAACATTTCGCGACATGGGAAATTGTTCTGCCGCTGACATTTCACAAGCGTTGGAAAAGAAAACACTTCCAAATTATCGAGACGGCGCTGGTGGTTCAAGAAACTCAAGAGCACGTATTAGTGATGTAACTTTAAACCTGACCATGAATGACTACTACCCGGATAATCTGGCGTTATGGATGTCGGGCACAGTTAGCGACTCCGGCAGCGATAAAGTTATTGATGCACTAACAAATATTGGGTCGTTCTTCATATTGAAACTTGTAGGGCTTAACTCAGCACAAAATGAAAATTTCGAGTCTGAATTTTTCAAATGCACAATTGATCCGAGTGACAGTATCCCTTTGATTACAGCGGGTGAATATGCTGCGCCTAATATGGTGGTAAATGTGCTGTCAGACGACTCAATTGTGTCTGGCTCTAAATTTCACAAAACAACATTGCAAGCATATACAGGCCCATAGCAAATGAGTGAATATGAAAACAGCATGGAAACAAAAGTGGCGGATAAAACCGTCACTATTTTTGAGATTAACGTTAAGCAGATCCGCCAGTGGTTTAAAGATGTTGAAGAAAGAGATTTGAATCAAAGTGATTATGTTGATGAAATGTTATTCGATGATTTTTCCATTTCTGATCTAACCCGTATGAGTACGATGAAGCTGGAAGATTTATCTGAGTTGTCTCCATCAAAGATCAGGCATCTTGCAGAATTGTGTAAGGAGAAAAACGAGGATTTTTTCGCAATGATCGGGAAAAGAAGCAAACTTCTCGATCAAGCCCTCGGACTGCTCGACAAAGTTTAGAAGCAAATTGTTTTTCGTTAATTGAGATCGGCCACGTAAATGTATGGTCGTATCCTTACTCTTTATATGTAGCAGCACTTGAACATTACTCAAAGAAAGCGGCAAAAGGGAAATCTAAATAGTCATGGCCAATAAGGTTGAAATCGCATTAAAGCTGTTAAAGGATCAGTTCGTTCAGGATTCCAAAACAGCTGCGAGCGCCTATACCAAAGACATAAATCAAATTCGTAAAGCCGGTGACCAATTAGTTGCTGCGCAAAAAAAAGGCAAATCAGAAACCGATAAGCTCAATGCCGCAAGAAGTAACCTGGGTGTAACATCCTTGCGTCAACAGCAACGCGAAGTTTCCAAACTCACCGCTAGTTACAACCGCCTGGCAAATTCAGGCAAGGCTGGCAGTCGTGAATTGCTACAGGCACAAGAAGCACTACGCCGAAAAGTGGCTGAGGTTCGTGGTGAAGTTATTCGAGAAGGTAACGCGCTTAAATCTGTCGGCAAATCATTAGCCCCTTTTATTGGTGTTGGTGCGGCAACTTTATTCGCTAAACGATTGGGCGGCTCAGCTATTGCCGCATCTGATGATTATAAACGCTTAAATAGTCAGATAAGATTAGTCACCAACAGCCAGGAAGAGCTGGCTTCAACGAATGAAAAATTGTTCCGGCTAGCGCAAGAAACACGATCAGAATTTGCGCCGGTTGTCACGCTATACACTCGTGCCGCGAGAGCCACAAAAAGTCTCGGATTAAGTCAGAACACTTTACTAGACATCACTAGAGCGGTGAATCAGGCAACGCAAATATCCGGTGCCACACAACAGGAAAGTACTTCATCGGTGATCCAGTTTACGCAAGCATTGCAATCGGGCGTATTGCGCGGCGAAGAGTTCAATAGCGTCTCAGAAAATGGTGCCAGATTGATTACCGCATTGGCGGATGGCCTCGGTGTTCCGATTGAGAAAATGCGCGAACTGGCTGAGGCTGGAGAGCTAACCAGGGATAAACTAATTGCAGCACTAACCTCACAGTCAAGCGTCATTAATGCCGAGTTTGAACAGCTTGATCTTACTGTTGAACAATCGCTGACGAGACTTAGTAACTCATTCCAACGAGCGGTAGCGCAATCCGATACAAGCGGTCTTATTGATGCAATTAAGGATCTGGAAAGAGTCGTTTCTGATCCAGCGACGATTGAGGGTCTGGCCAATCTCACCGGAGCTATTGTTAGTCTTGTCAATGTGGCCATAAATGCCGGAACTGAATTCGCGCAATTTTCAAAAAACTTAGGTGAAGATATTGCTGCACTAATTCACGGGCCTCTCGGTGAAATTGGTGAACTGGACAAACGCATCGAACGACTGAAAGAATCTCTGGGAGATACCTTCACATTAGGTTTTGGTGTTGATCTTGGTGCTGGATTTGTTGATGATGCAGAAGTCCTTGCTAAAATTTCAGAACTTGAAAAGCTCCGGGATTTAGCTTTAGAAAGACAAGGTTTCCAAACCGAGCCACAAAAAAAAGCAGCAGCAGAAGCGGTTCAAATCGAGCAAACCAAGTCAGATCAGATCACCGGCATTGAGCGACAAATTGCGGAAACAAAAAACAGCCTCTCCGAACTGCATTTAGAACGTTCAAAAAAAGTCGCTGATGCAGAATTAAAGATTGCAAAAGCTAAAGGTGCGGAAGTAATCCAACAAATTAAGCAAGATTTAAATGCTCAAAAAACAGCGATTAATGATCGTTTAAATCTGATTCGTGAGGCTGGTCAAAAGATTCTCGACGTTGAACGAAAAATAGCCGATGAACGCCGCAATATTGCCGACATTGAAAAAGGTGTGGAAGACAAACTGTTCGAACGATCACTGACTGGAAAATCTGACGATACACAACAAAAAGAAATCGAACAACGCGCTACCGAAAGGCTTATTGATGCAGAACAGGCATTGCGTGATGGCCGGCTTGAAGAAGCGCTGCAAAACTCACAGCAAGTCCAGGTGTTATCAGACCGACTGACGAATATTGATCGGGCAAATGCCTTATTAGTTGAAGGTTCGAACATAGAGAAAAAAGTCAGCGAAGAAAATATTAAATTTCGAGAGTCACAAGGAAAAGCTCTCAAAGAATATCAAGAGATACAACAAAGTATTGTCGCGTTGCAGCGCGAAGAACTAGAAACACAACAAACCAGCCTCAGCCAATTAACAGAGCAGCTGCAATCACTAGGGCAAGTTTCGCCGACGATTAAAATTGAAAGCAACATAGATCAAGTTCTAGCACAACTTGGCAAGCTCGAAGCCAAGTTAGCCAACTTACAAAACTCAGGCTTTTCAGTCGGCGGAAGTATTCCCGGTTTCAACACAGGCGGTGCCATAGATCGCAGAATGATCTTAGCTGAAGATGGCGAATGGTATTTGCCTCCATCGGTGGTCAATCACTATGGCAGTAACTCCATTTCCGCAATCAATAAAATGCAGCTACCGAAGTTTGCTGAAGGCGGAAAATTACCCGGCTACGGCGGTGGTGATCGTCGTCTGATGGCACCTCAAGTCGGTGGCTACATTATTCGTAAAGAAGCTGCTCGAAAGTATGGTGATGGCCTCATGTCTTCACTGCTAGCAAAACGTTTACCTAAGTTTCAGCTAGGTGGAGGGATAGGCCAAGGGATAAGAATAAATCCCGGACTTATGAACCTGCCACAAATGGCAGTGGGTGGTTCGGTACCCGCCGCCGCAAATTCAAGCCCAGGAACAACACAGCGACATGAAATAGTTCTCGGTGAAAAGCAATTCAATATTTTTGGTGAAGATGATCAGGTGCGTGGATTAGTCACTGCACTTACAGAAGTTGCAAGGGGTGGGTGATGATTCATGACATTCTAATGAATCTTGATATGTTCAAAGCTGTCGATGATGGGTTTAAGAAGTCTGTCATTCTCGACAACACTAAAAGAGGCGTTCAAAAAGGCGATCTTTTAAGACTTCAAGAAGCCAAACAGAAATGGCGAAATGAGCAACAGTATGCATATCGTACAGGGTTTGAAATACTCGCAGGCGTTACTTACGTCGACACTGCAAAGCAACGAGAAGGCTTCGCAGTTATTTCAATCAACATTATTCAATCAAAGTGCGATAAAGAACAATGAGCCGACACCTTTGCCACTATCCAGATTGCAAAAAGCAAGTCCCTCCCAGAATGTGGGGATGCCAGATCCACTGGTTTAGATTGCCACTGTATTTGCGCAATAAAGTCTGGCGAGCTTATAAGCCAGGGCAAGAAATTAGAAAAGATCCGTCACCGCAATATATGGAAGTAATGCAAGAAGTAAAGCAATGGATTAATGAAAAAAAAATACTTTATTAACCAAAGGAGAATAAAAAATATGACCACGACTGTAACGATAGACGCACATTTGTCGTCAGAAAAAGAAGTGAAAGTAACAATTGTCGATGAGGGTGAAAATCTAGAAGAATTCTCTTTGCAGGATGGAGATTCAGAACAGCGCCACGTTTACGATGGCAGGGAAATCCGTATTAAAGAAGTTGCTAAGTAACCAACTTTAAATATCGTTAATAACAAATAGGAGAAGAAAAATGATCCACGTACTAATCAAACAAAGTGAAGATTCTAAATATCCAGTTTTGGCACATTTCGGTTCGGTTAACGAACTTAATAGCTTCTACCGTGACAAAATTCCTGGTGAGGTTATCGCCAACAAAAAAGATCTGGAAAAAGCTCTTAAAGATAACAAGGCCAACAACATGGTAACAACAATGTTAGAGCGAGTTAATCAAGATGAACTGGCTGATGTTGAATGTGATATAGAAAGTGGTATTTGCATTGTGAAACCCGCCAAACCTGAATCTAAATCAGAAGTTTCAAAAGCAACAACGGCTTAGCACAGCATTATGAGTCAAGCTGAAATCCTTAGGCGAGTCATTCTTAATATAGCGAAGCCTGATAATGATAATACTGCTGAAGCAATTGAAATTCTTGAGGGCATAATCGCTGATGCAAAACGTTATCAATATATTCGTGAGCATCAGGCGTGGCTCAGGTTTGAGACGAATTGCTTTGTGGGCGTTGAATTGAAATACAAGGATGATCATACGCCTGCTGGCTCGTTGGATTCCTGTATTGATGGAAGGATGAAATCATAACAATGCCTAATTTTCTTGACAGCATTCAACTACCCGATCAAGTCATATGGGTTGAGCAACACCAGTCACAAGGTGTTGCTCAATCTGTCACACCATTGCTGGGCGGTAATATCCACATCAGCACAGCAGCGGTACTGTCTGGAAAGTCTATGACATTAGTATTTGCTGAAGAAGTTGAGTGGGCCGAACAAGCACATGTCGACGCTATTTTGTTACTCGCAGAAACACCAGGTGCAACATTCATCGTGCAGTGGGAAGGCAAAAGTTACAACGTTGCCTTTCGTCATCATGAAGCGCCGGCCGTATCATTCGATCCAATCTGGCCGTTTTATGCCGACTATGTTGGCGTCATTAAGTTGATAACCGTATGACGACCATAACCGCCGACTTACAATTTTCCGTTCGTGCATCTGCCAGCGCTAATGCCAGTGATGCCTTCGATCTGGTCGAACTACCAGAAGATCAAACTTACTTGCGCAGTGCGTTATACCAGCCCTTCATGAGCTGGCAACAACTTCAAGCGCAAGGCAACGGCAAATACGGCGAAGCATTACCACTGGCGCGATACGGCGTTATTAATCTACGTGTTTATTGTCCAGAAACAGTCACGCCAGAATTAATACCACTTGATCCAATTGACCAGGAAGAAAAGTTATTTTTCTTTATCGGGCTATCGTTTCTTAACATCAGCTCATCCGGTTACAAAGGCAAACAAGTTGAAGCCACTGGCAGAACCCGAACAGACAAAATCGAAAATATCCGCTTCGATGGCCAGAACCGCGCATCATTAAAATACAATTATGACCCAGGCGAAATCACCATACTTTATCAAACCAATTTCCTCGATAAAGATGGCAATATTGTTGATCCGCCAACACTCAATAATCAAAGCGAATTCGTTTCAGATAAAGAAATTTATGGCGCATTAACCGTCCGTTATCAACCCAGTTATGCCCGTTTCAAAGTCTATTATGATCTAACCGGATTCGGTGTCGATATCGAAGTTCGCGGCTTCTACTCATCACTAAAAAACAAACGACAACCATCGCTGGCAATCATGGCCAGGTACGGCACTCAATCGGACTTACAAGAATTCAGCCGCGATGTAGAAGATTGGGACTTCAGCCAAATAAACACCGGCTCTGAAGATTTCGACGGCACCGAACAAAGTACCGAAACTGTCAATGAAACCAAACGAATTACCAACCCGAATGATCCGGAAGATTATGTAGATGTACAGCGACCAAGAGTACTGAAGTTTACCGACAAGAATGGCCGGTTTATCTACTTACGAATGGTGTCGCAATAATGGACTACGCAGAGACAATATTTGATCGGGTTGTTGGGGTTGCATGGTCTGATATGGAAGGTGAAGAAGGACAGCCAACAGTTGTGTCATCTACCTGTGAGTGGGTTCTTGTTTCTTCTCAATCAACCAGTTCCCGCAGTATACCTCCCGATAATTCGTTTTCCTCAACAGGTAGTATCTTGACTTATGGAAAACAAGTGTTAACGACCTATTCGGATGGCCATTCAGTAGGGGGTATTGCTCAGACCGCTAAAGTTCATGTCGGTGTTGGTCATTATGACTTTACAAATGAACAGGGGTATGGAACCAAAGGAACCAAAACGGTGACTTTTAACCCCTCAACAGGTTTGGCAACAGCTGAAATAACCACCAGTACTTTCAATCAGGACGGTAGCGGCGATTCCAGTTCAGGGAAACTGCATTATTACCAATTCACACCATGCAACTAGGAGAAATATTATGACAATAACACCCAATGATATGGGCTTTTATAAACCTAAAACTATCAACAATACTGACACTAACGGTGGAAGAATGAGTAAAAATTTATTTACGGATGCTTCTAACGAAAACATCTTCCCTGCAATCTATTTAGATGCTCTTGGCTCAGATATTGTTCGCTACCGAAAGATGTTCCTGAAGATTGCTACTGATGATGATGCGGTTGCTGCTAGTGCGAAAATCGCTATGCTAAGACCTGCCAGCGCCGATGACGAGGTGACGTTTTTCTCAGGCACCCACACTGACACGCAAGCTGATATCACAGGCTCAGAACAACAGTTTGGTTGTGGTCAATTGACAACAGATATTAGCGCTGGTGCAACCGAAATGACTGTTACTTCCGAAGCTGGGGCCGTCAGGCCGGTATTCGATGATGGTATGTTGATCATGATCAGTGATAAAACTAGCGTGTCGTCCGGCACAGGTAATCGGGAGTATCTAACACTGGCCGCATCAAACGCAGTCAGTTGGAACGGTAGCGATGCAACGTTGACATTAGAAGCCGGAAGCTTGCCGCAAAATGATTATCTGGCAGCTGATACTTACGTTTCATCAGCAATTGATGTACCTGGTGGCATAGGAGGTGTTTCCAGCGCATACAGCACCTTGTCGAGCGGTGGTACATTCGATAATTCCGGTAACCCTGTTATGGTTGATGCTATTGGCGGAGTTTACGAAAATTGGACGTTAACCTTTGATAGTTCAATCAACTATACTCTGTTTGGCGATACGGTGGGTGCGTTAACTGGCGGTAATATCAGCATAGATTTCTCACCAAACAATCCTGATTTTTCAAAACCTTTTCTAACGATTCCCTCAGCGGCATTTTTTGGTACTTTCGTAGCAGGTGATCAGATTACATTCAAAACCTCTCCATTCTCTCAAGCAATATGGCTAAAAAACTTCACACTGGCCAGCGCCAGTAGCAGTGCTCAATCAAAATTCATTCTTTTTTATGACGTGAGTTAATGCTATGACTACTAATTTTCATCCCACAAACTTCACCAAAGTTTTGCATGATATATTCACAGGCAATCCTCAAAACTACCCGAATGATTTCAACAGTAATTATTCACGAGTAAATTTCTACTCAGGACAACAACCAAACGCTGTTGCCGATGCATTCGATTCTCAAGGCGGGGTGTTTTTAGGATCAACTAATTCACTGAAAGACTATTTTGGCCCTCCTTCAGGAGGTGTTTCCAGATTGCTTTTTCCAAGCATGATCAACGTTACAATTTCTGGAACCGTGGAATGGGCACGTTTTTATTCTGGATATTACTCCAGCTCTACGCGAGCAGTCATTGACACACCAGTCTCGTTAACAGGTAACGGCGGCGGAATGATTGTTGATGATTTGGCCTTCGTTGCAAGTGATGTGAGTACGCTAGAAAAGCTTGCTTTTTTCTTGCCAGAAACATTAGGTACCGTCAGCTTGTCGCTTGCACTTCGTAACCAAATACTTGACAGCTTTATTAACGGGCAATCGCAGTTTCCAAATGTTGGTCAACAATCAATATTATCTATCTACACAGGCTCGTTGCCGAGTTCTATTTATGACACTGCGACAGGAACGAAGTTGGCCGATTTTGAAAGTGCCTCATCAAGTACAGGAATGTGGTCAGTAGCGCTTTCTAGCGGCGAATCTGTAATTAGTTCTGAAGGTAGCTGGAATACGGTAACGACTGTTGGTGCGGGTGTGCCAGGTTACTTTCGCTTAGTTAAAGGAGATCTTGTTATGCAAGGCACTTGTAGCACAGGTGGCGCTGACATGAGTGTAGATAAAGCATCGGTTATTATGGGTGATTCACTAACAATAAGTGAAGGAACCTTGATTGCCGCGTGAGTATTTCATTATTCATTCAGGTTGGTGATTTTGAGCCGGGTTCAGGGATTAAACTACCTACCGTTTCGTTAGGTGATTACGAAACTGATTCCGGTATTACACTGCCGGTTGTAGACTTAAGTGAACTACCTGCTGCCGGTGCGATTAAATTGCCTGTTATGGGGTTAGGTGAACGCGCACCGTGGGATCCCATATGGGTACAAATTACCGGCCAAAACAGCATCGGTACTGCACGTCCGATCGTACAATTTGATGCGACGCACCGTGTTGGTGTAGACCGTCCTTTGTTACAAATCAAAGGTCAAAATTTAACCCTTGTGTCGAAACAGATCGATGGCCAGGCTGCTCTTTATTCAGGCAAACAGATCACCAGTAGAACGCCAATATATAACGCCAAGCAGATTACAGGTCAAAGCCGCGTTTCATCGATAATTTCATTTACTGTAGTAACTTCGTTAGTGGTAGCAAAGCAGCTGGTAGGGGCGCACCGCATTGGTATTGCAACTGCGATTAAACAACTGAGTGGAACACATCGTATCGGCCTGACGCAAGTGGCCAAACAAATCACCGGAACACATCAAATTGGTGTCGCAAAAAGAGCAGCACTGCAAATCACTGGACGTAACCGAATTATTGATAATACAACGACCGTTCAAACAGCCATTAAACCCGTCATAATCAGACAATAAACGCCATGCCAGCAGAGATAAAAATAGCTCAATTCACACTGTCGCAGAATTCCAGTTCACATTCTTGGAAAGCACAAATTGCGCTGGCCGATAAAGCCGAGTGGCAGCGTTTCGAATTGCGTGATCCATTCGTTATTCAATTAGGCAATGTGACCTATAATTTAGTGGTCGACAACAAACAGTTACAACGCCTATCATCGGTCAATAACGTCCCTGTAATCACTGCGCTTAGTCCACTCTCATTGCACGGCTCCTCACGCGCATCACGCATCACTAAAAGCTGGAATACGGCTGTCACAGCACAGGTCGCCGTCGAAGAAGTGTTAGAACAAAGTATCGACTGGAAAATAGTTAATTGGACAATTGAGGCAGGCAAGCTGGCCTTTACTGATGCTTATCCACTCGACATAGCACGAACAATTATTAATGCCGCTGGTGGCATTCTACGCTCGAATCCGGACGGCACAGTCAAGGCCGAAAAAGCCTTTCCAGTCAGCGTGAAAGATTGGCAAACTGCCAGCATTGATCACACGCTCACCGACTTAAACGACAACGTTAATATCATCGAATTAAATCAACATAAAGAGTTGGTAAACAAGGTCACAATTTCAAGTGATTCCAGTGATAGTTCACAGCTACAAATGCAGATTGATCCACGTCCGGAAGGACTCAATAATGGCAAGTTTTCATTCGCACCAGGCGACACAGTGGGAGTGCTGGCATTTGCCTCTGAAGGCGTGACAATCGGCCAGCCAGAAAGTTCAAGCGGCACCGTCACAACAGAAGCCGATCAGACCTTCCAGCAAACACAAGACCTATCATTTTCTGATACAGATTCAGCAACACTAAGCTACCCAGCAAACAGCATCGAAAGTATCCTCTGGATAGGAAATGATCTAGGCGCAATTGCATTAGATACTGATCGGAGAACAGCGCTAATAACAACACCAGGAACAGGCGTTTGTAGAGTCACATACAGTGTCACTGCGAAGGCTTACAAAGTGACCACAGAACAGAGTGTAAGCGGCCTGACAGAATACCCGGTTCAACTACACCTCGAAGGTGAAACAGGTACCGCCAGCAGCCAACGATCAATCATCGGTCAGCGTGGTGATGGTGACAAACAAGGCGTCGATATCAGCGACCCAATCCTGACCGACATACAAGCTTTACTGGCAAGAGCAACAACCGAATTAGACAAAGGCGAACCACTACAACCAGTCGCTCTGGAATGCGTTCATCGAGAAGGGTTAGAACAGGGTCAAATAGCACTAATCGTTGACTCTCAACAAGCCCCAAATTGGCGCGGAATGATCAATGGAATAAACCACCAATATGATGGTATAAAGACCCTAACAAAACTCGACATTCTGAGGCCGTAAATGAGCGATATAGACACCATCAAAAACGCCCTAGTAGGCGACCAGAATCAAACAGGAACAGTGGTTAAAGTAACAAGCACCACAATGGAAGTGTCAACAGCCAAAGGAATAGTCACCACAACACCGCAAGCAGGCGTCATAAAAGGCCAGCGAGTAACCATCAAACAGGGCATTATTACCCCATTAAACACCCATAAAGCAGCGACTTTTTACTTATAGAAGGGATATCAACTAGATCAAACCATCTGACGTGATCGATCAAACCAAGTGGCGCGTTACATATAGAGAGTGCATACGATAGATCAAACCATGTGGCGCGTTACAGGTGCTGGATATTAAAATGGTGCCCGGGGCCGGAGTCGAACCGGCACGGTGTTGCCACCGAGGGATTTTAAGTCCCTTGCGTCTACCAATTTCGCCACCCGGGCATTGGGTGGTCTTACAAGTCTGCCACTTTACGAAGCTGATTTCGGTAGTGTCTCACACTACTGTCACCACAACGCCACCTGGAACAAAGGTGATTATACAAGCCTGCCACTTTACGAAGCTGATTTCGGTAGTTGTCTCACACTACTGTCACCACAACGCCACCTGGAACAAAGGTGATTATACAAGTCTGCCACTTTACGAAGCTGATTTCGGTAGTGTCTCACACTACTGTCGCCACAATGCCACCTGGGACAAAGGTGGTTATACAGTCGCTGTTTTACGAAGTTCGTACTGTGCACTACTGCCACAACTAGCCACTAATTTTTGATCCATATAATTAGTGTTATTCTATTTCAATCGACACCTTTTTTATACAAACATATATCTGCAACGAAGAAGAATGGAGGCTGAACCCGGAATCGAACCGGGGTACACGGCTTTGCAGGCCGCTACATCACCACTCTGCCATTCAGCCTTTAGGTGTTTGTTAACAATCTTGTTCTTATTCTTACTTCACAAACTAAAAACCCCGGTTGTCCGGGGATTTTAAGAATATTCTGGAGCGGGAAACGAGATTCGAACTCGCGACCCCAACCTTGGCAAGGTTGTGCTCTACCACTGAGCTATTCCCGCTTAAATTAAGACGCGCCATTTTAACTGTTGTTACAGTTCTGTCAAGACGAGAACCTTGTGTTTGTGGCGTTTCGCTAACAACTTCTGTTTCATTATTCAGACCTTTTCATCCGACAGACTTGGCCATGCTGCTATTAAATATAAACACATAGACCAAACTGTTAGAACTGCGGCTATATAAAGTAGAACATACCCAATCGTAAAAGTGGCTATAGCTCCAATGGGGTCTCGATATATTAGGCAAAAAATAGCAATCATCTGTGCCGTTGTTTTCACTTTCCCTAATGTCGAGACTGCCACCTGACTACGAGCACCGACTTCAGCCATCCATTCTCTTAAAGCTGAGATCGTGATTTCACGCCCGATTATGATGGCAGTCGGAATAGCTAACCAAACCGTTGGGTGTTGTTGCAATAACACAATCAAAACCGTCGAGACCATTAATTTATCAGCGACTGGATCAAGAAAAGCACCGAGTGATGACTCCTGGTTTAATTTTCTTGCCAGGTACCCATCAAGTAAATCGGTAAATGCCGCAACGGCAAAGATGGTTGCAGAAACTTCGTAGACCCACTCATAAGGAAGATAAAAGACCACCACAAAAACTGGGATCAAAATTATTCTTAGTAGTGTCAGTATATTAGGTATATTCATTCGTGAAATATTTGATAGATTTTTTCGGCCAGTTGCTTACTAATACCTGGTACTTGTTGTAAGTCATCAACCCCGGCATTCGTAATACCCTGTAGCCCACCGAAATGCCTGATCAAACTTTGTCGTCGTTTGTTTCCAACACCTTCAATCTTTTCAAGTGGTGAAACTCCTCTTTTTTTATCCCGCTGTTTGCGATGTCCAGTTATCGCAAATCGATGCGCTTCATCTCTAATTTGTTGGATCAGATGTAATGCTGGAGCATCTGCAGCCAGTGACATGGTAGCGCGCCCATCTGAAAGTACAAGGGTTTCCTCGCCAGGTTTTCGTGCTGGGCCTTTCGCAACCCCAACAATCGTAATTTCAGTGATTTGTAAATTTTCTAACACATCTACCGCTTGAGTAACCTGCCCTTTTCCACCATCTATCAATAACAATTCAGGCATTTTGCCTTCTTCTTTTTTTATGCGTGAATAGCGCCGTTCAAGTGCTTGATGCATAGCTGCATAATCATCACCAGGAATTATATTTTTAATATTAAAACGCCGATATTGGGCTTTCAGTGCACCTTCTTTTCCAAACACAACACACGAGGCGACTGTTGATTCTCCACTCGTGTGACTTATATCGAAACACTCAATCCGTTCGATTACTTCATCCATTCCTAATGCTTCTGTTAGCGCTTCATTGCGCTTCCTTTGACTACTTGTTGTCGAAAATTTTTGTGCTAAAGCAAGGCTGGCATTCTCTTTTGCCATTTTTACCCAACGTGCCCGATCACCTCGTAATTCATTTTTGATCTTCACTTTATGGCCACATTGACCTTCCATCACCTCCGCAACTAAGTCACTACCTTCAATCTTGTGGCTCAATAGTATCGTTGGTGGTATTTCACGATCAGTACGATCTGTCAGGTAATATTGCGAGATGAAAGCGGTCAGGATCTCACTTTGCTCAGATTCTTTTGAATGTGCTGGAAAAAACACCTTATTACCCAAATTGTGACCACCCCGTATAATAAACAATGTGACACAACTCATCCCCTTTTGAACTTCACACGCAATAATGTCAATATTGTTACTGCCCGAGCTGATGTATTGTTTTTGCTGTACAACATTAAGTACATTTATTTGATCTCGATAACGCGCAGCCGTTTCAAATTCAAGCTTGTTCGAAGCTTGCTCCATTCTATCAGCCAGTAAATCACTTACTTCTTGGTTCCTTCCTTGTAAAAATAATTCTGCATGATGCACATCCTGTTGATAGTCTTTACTTTCAATGAAGTTGACGCATGGCGCGGTACATCGATCAATTTGAAACTGTAAACAAGGACGAGAGCGGTTATTAAAATAACTGTCTTCACATTGGCGGATCTGGAAAAGTTTCTGCAATAAAGTCAACGTCTTACGAACGGATCCTGCACCAGGATATGGGCCAAAGTATTTACCCTTTCCTTTTCTCGCACCTCTATGAAAGCTTAGCCGAGGAAACTTTTGATCACTGGAAAGATAAATATAGGGATACGCTTTGTCATCTCTTAACAGTACGTTGTAACGTGGCTTCAGTTCTTTGATCAGATTATTTTCGAGGATCAACGCCTCCTTTTCAGTATGCGTTACCGTGATCTCAACACCGGCAACATTAGCCACCATAGAACGAGTTTTAGGTGCATGTTGTTTTGAGCTCTGAAAATAACTAGTGACTCTATTTTTTAGATTTTTAGCCTTACCTACATAAATAACCGTTTGCTTGTTATCTAACATACGATAGACGCCAGGTTTACCGGTTAAGTTCTTGCAGTATTCTTTCCCATCAAAATCTTTCATATCGCCTGTCATAGGTAAATTATATCTGGATCAAAAATTCCTTTCTGGATTTATCTTTCCGGATCCATTATTGACTACTTTTGTCACATTCAGACACCATTAAAAGCTAAAATATCGTGCTATAGTTTTATCTCAATAAATTTGGTCGCTGCAGGATATTATTAACATGTCATTTCAAAAGAAACGTTTAAGTGGATTTTCACTGATCGAATTACTGGTCGTCTTAGTTATTCTCGGTTTATTAGCCGCCGTCGTCGGACCCAATGTAATGAATAAACTTGGTGGGGCAAAATCAAAAACCGCCCGTTTGCAAATTGAAGATTTAAGTGCTGCGCTTGACATTTTTTCACTTGAAATTGGACGCTATCCCAACACAAATGAAGGCTTAAAAGCACTCGTCACTAACCCTGGTGATGCTTCAAACTGGAATGGTCCTTATCTCAAGAAAAAAACGATTCCTGATGACCCTTGGGGAAATGCTTATCACTATAAATCACCCGGTGATAATGGCTCCTATGATCTATATTCATTAGGCGCGGATAATGCTCAAGGTGGTGATAAAGATAGCGCTGATATTAACAGTTGGGAATAACAACCCAGTATCTCTCTAAGAAATATAGCCATGCTCCTTTTCTCATCTTCAGTTAGAAAAAACCAGGCGGATCAAAAAGGTTTTTCACTACTAGAAATATTAGTTGTGCTAGTCATTATTGGATTTATGGTAGTCCTAGTTCCGCCACGTTTATCAGGTGTAATAGCTAGCACACAAGCTAAAGCATCTGCCAGAGATATGGTTTCAGCTTTACGACAATCACGTAGTCATGCTATTGGTCGTCAAAAAGAACAAACTTTTAAACTTGATCTAAAGAAAAAAACGTTCACATTTGATCAAAAAAAGATCAAAAAACTACCAGAAAATTTAAAAATCAGTCTGTATACTGCACGATCGGAGCAATTTTCGGATCAAACCGGCGCAATCCGTTTTTTCCCAGATGGTTCTTCTACAGGTGGAAGAATCAAACTAACAATGAATAATTTACATCTTTTCATTGATATAAATTGGCTAACAGGGAAAGTGGCTTTACTTGAGAATCTCGATCCTGAACAATGGAAACTGGGTCAAAATAATCACTAACACTATAATCAATCATGGTATAAACATTGCCCGGCAAATGGAAACCAAATCAAAAATAATCACTAACGTTACAGGTTTTATAGTCATTTATGAATCAGCCATCTAAAAAACAAACATTTTTTTCTTTTTCTCGTTCTCTAACCACGTCACTTTTATTCAGTAGTCTATTGATACTTTCTTCGTGTGAAAGTCTTGTGAATCATAAACCTGTGGCGCCTGAAATAGATGATTTGCTCGAATCTGCCGATCAACCTGAATCGAGAACGATTATTAAGGAAATAGAATCGGAACAATCCACAAGTACAGCTACAAAAGTTGCAAAAGAACCTGAATTCTTTCCTGGCAATGGCGTTTTCGTGGGTCACTCACACTATGCGGACAACTCCGGATCCGGTTCACAAAAATCAAAAGGTGATGTCACACTAAACTTTCAAGACACCGACATTCATGAAGTTGTAAAAGTCGTACTCGGTGATTTATTAAAAAGAAACTACTTAATTGATCCTGCAGTTGCCGGTACCGTCAATATCCAAACCAGCAAACCTCTTACGAGAGAAGATCTTTTGCCGATATTAGAAAACCTATTACAAATGTCTGGCGCGACCATGCTTGAATCCGACGGTTTGATCAAAGTTGTGCCTGCATCCAGCGCTGTTTTGTCATCATTGCCTCCAGGCATAGGAAATAGCATTTCTTCAAGCTCCGGTGGATTTCACACACAAATAGTTCCCCTGCGTTATGTTGGTGTTGACGAGATCAATAAAATTCTCCAACCCTTTTTAAAAGACACAATCGTGCAACTTTATCCGCAACGCAACCTGATGATTCTGTCAGGCGCTCAGTCAGATCTAAAACGCCTGGTTGAAACCATTCATATATTTGATGTGGACTGGTTGAAGGGAATGTCGCTTGCGATGGTGCCTATCAACTACGCAAATTCAAATGATATCGTTAATGAGCTAGATGACCTGTTCGGCAAAGCTTCTGGCAGCCCATTAGCGGATATAGTCCGGTTTATAGGTCTGGAACGTTTGAATTCAGTTATCGTCGTCACCCAACAACCTCGTTATCTGAAAGAAATGACCACCTGGATACAACGACTGGATCGCTCCGATGGTGCTGGCGGTCAACGACTGTATGTATATCAAGTACAAAACACGCGTGCTGCTGAACTGGCAGAAGTACTGAATAATGTTTTTTCAGATCAAAATAGTAATTCCTCTCAATTTCCAGATGCTGAACTTGCGCCAGGACTTGAGCCGGTTGTGATAGAAAGCGAAACGGTTGATGGTCAACAAACCGGTACTGCTGATCAGCAATCAAGTGATTCATCAAGACCTTCCCTTATTGTCGGTGAAGGGGTGGCTTTACCCGGTGCAGATGCCGTTAAGATCATTGCGGATGAAAGCAATAACTCTTTAGTTATACTGGCCTCACCTACTGATTATCAAATGGTCGAAAGTGCCTTACAAAAACTGGATATCACACCACTACAAGTGTTGATAGAAGCCAGTATTATTGAGGTCTCTTTAACGGACGATCTCACATATGGCCTTGAGTGGTTCTTCAAAAATAGTACAGGGTTCGGAGAAGGTCAAGGCACGCTCGATTTAAATGGTGCAGGCGGACTCAATGCACTAGTACCTGGTTTTTCCTATGGAGTAGTTGCTGCGGGCGGTGATGTACGTGCGGTGTTTAATGCTTTGGCAAGTGAATCGAAAGCAAATGTTTTATCTGCACCCTCTCTAATGGTATTAGACAATCACACAGCCAGTATAAGTATAGGTAATCAAGTACCTGTTCTAACCAGCCAATCTACAAGTAACATTGGAACAAATTCACCTACAGTCAATCAAATAGAGTACCGTGACACGGGTGTGTTAATGACAGTAACCCCACGAGTGAATGCTAGTGGATTGATTATCATGGAAATTAAACAAGAAGTAACTAACGTGACCGAAGCAAATAATTTAGGGCCAACGTTTAATCAAAGAACAATAGAGAGCACAATATCCGTTAATACGGGTAACACGATTGTCTTAGGCGGTCTGATCAGCGATGAGCGAGAAAAAAGTAAAAGCGGTATTCCAGGCTTACATAAAGCACCGATCATCGGCCCACTCTTTGGTCAGACAGGTAATACGCTAGATCGTACAGAATTGGTTTTGCTTCTAACACCAAGAGTAATTCGTAATGACTTAGATACTTGGGAAGTAACAAACGAATTTAAAAACAAACTACAAGATCTTCGCGACCAGTTGGAAGACGATGATTTTATAATTTCAGAAGATTGATCTTCTAATTTAAATTACTAGTGTTAGATCAAAATTTATCTTTTAATTTTCTGATCCGGGCGAATACTAACTCGTCTGGTTCAGAAAACATTCCTAAATAGTCTCGAATTTCTAAATTATCTGGCCGCAAAAAAGGATTGGTTTGTTTTTCAATAACAAGTGTCGTTGGAATCGTTGGTTTTGCTGCTTTACGTAAAACACGAACTTCTGTCATACGATGTAGCAACTGCTCATTTTCTGGATCTATAGATAAAGCGAAGTTTCCATTATTTTCGGTGTATTCGTGAGCACAGTAGATCATCGTTTGGTCGGGCCACTGTAATAATTTTTGCAATGACTCCCACATTTGTTTGGCCGAGCCTTCAAACAAACGTCCACACCCCATTGAAAATAAAGTATCTCCGACAAATGCCATATTTTGATCGGCCAAATAGTAAGCAATATGGCCTGATGTATGACCGGGAGTTTCCGCGATCATTATTTCATGCTGGCCAAACGAAAATATTTCCTCATCACGTACACAAATGTCTATACCGGGAATTCTATCTTTATCAATCTCTGCACCAACAATCGTGCAGCCAGTCATTTCTTTGAGTTGTAGATTTCCACCGACATGATCGAAGTGATGATGAGTATTAAACACATGCGTCAATTTCCAGTGGTTTTCATTTAACACAGTCATGATTGCGTCAACTTCTGGCGTATCGACAGTAGCGGTTAAACCGGTATCATGATCATGCAACAGATAACCGTAATTATCTTCTAGACAAGGAATTTGAACGATTTCTATGCTCATTTATTCTCCATCAAAAATATTATATAAATGATGATGTTAATCATGCATCATGATATTCTTTCAAGCAAATCTTTTGTTGTTATAACTACAACTGAAAACAAAGAATATTTTACCGTTGATGACTAAAAAATTAACCCTACTGATCGTAGATGATGATCAAGACACTCGCAAATTAATAGAACGTTCTTTATCAATAGAACAGTTTAATTTTCTGCATGCGGGCAGTGGCGAATTAGCGCTGGAAATAATCGAACAATCATCGCCAGATCTGATCATGCTAGATGTCATTATGCCAGGCATTGATGGTTTCGAGGTCTGTCAATTAATCCGCGAACAAAAAAATGGTGATTTTATTCCCATTCTGATCATGTCATCTCTTGATGATATGGATTCGATTAACAAGGCATACAATGCAGGTGCAACTGATTTTGTAATTAAGCCCTTTAATCCAACATTACTCCACTATCAAATCAAGTTTTTGCTAAAAGCTAAACTTACTGATGATAAATTAAGAAGTACACAACAAAGACTAGTTACGACTCAACGAATTGCAAAATTAGGCCATTGGGCATGGTCCTTTAATGACAATATTATTACCTGGTCTGACGAAGTATGTCAGATCATGGGCTTTCCCACTTCCACCAAGTCCGCTGGACATTATGAGATAGCTAATAAAATCCATTTAGATGACGTTGTACGTGTTAAAGATTTGATCAAAAGTGCTATTCAACAGAAAACAGCCTATCAAGTCGAGCACAAAATTATCTTACCAAACAATCAGGTAAGAACGGTGTTACAAGAAGCGGAAATATTCTTAGATAAAAATGGAAATGCTGAAAAGGTGGTTGGTACCTTGCAAGATATTACCAATAAGAAAATATCAGAAGACAAAATCAAAAGCCTTTCTTATTACGATAAAGTTACAGGCCTCCCTAATCGCAAACTACTAAAACGCTTATTAAAAAAATATATTCAAAGAGCACATGCAAAACAATCGATACCTGTTCTTACCATTACATTAGACCGGTTCAAGCTAATTACAGATTCTTATGGGCACGCGTTTGGTGAAAATTTGATTAGAAAAATAGCCATAAGATTAATTCGTAGTGTTAAAGACTCAGCATATTTTGTTCGCAATGACTACGAAAATATCTTTCAAAAACCAGATCTTAAAAAGAACATAACCATTGCTCATTGTGGTGGTGATGAGTTTGTTGTTCTGTTGCCAGAAATTCCGGAGATTGATGATACAGCCCTGGTTGCTAAAAATATAACCGATGGCCTATCCAAGCCTTATCTTGTTTCCGGACAAGAGATCCGGGCTACTGCCAGTGTTGGAATTAGTGTTTATCCAGTCGATGGAAAAGATCCCGATACGCTGCTCAAAAGTAGTGCAATTGCTCTATACCATGCAAAAAGACAAGGTGGGGATGACTACAAATTTTATACTGCCAAAATGAATGCTCGTGCATTTAAACGTTTGACGCTTGAAACTCACATTCGAAAAGCTATTGATGAAAAACAATTTGTACTTTTTTATCAACCAAAAATATCTCTGTCGACAAATCAACTAGTCGGAATGGAAACCCTATTACGTTGGAAACATCCGGAACTAGGAATAATCTCACCAGATGAATTTATAAACATTATTGAAAAAACAGGTCTTGTAGTTGCCCTCGGTGAACGGATAATCAAAGCGGTTTGCGAACAAATCAAACAATGGGAAATTGAAGGGTATCAGCTGGTTCCAGTTGCAATTAACCTTTCACCAGTTCAGTTAAGACAAAAAGATCTGCATTTACGTATTGGTAAGATACTAAAGAAAACAAAAGTAAAAGCTCACATGATCGAACTTGAGATTACCGAGAGTTCGTTGATGAACAATATTGATAAAGCTATAGCCATGTTAAAAAAATTGCGCTTACTGGGTACTCAGATCTCTTTGGATGATTTTGGAACAGGCTACTCTTCCTTAACTTATCTAAAACACTTCCCTGTAAACAGTTTGAAAATTGATCGAAGCTTTGTTGAAAACGTCACAAACGATCAAGATGATGCTGCCATTATTAAAGGTGTAACCGCTATGGCGCACAATATGCAACTCGAAGTCATTGCCGAGGGAATAGAAAATCAACAACAACTCACCTTTTTGAAAAATATTGGTTGTGATTATGGTCAAGGATATTTATTTGGTGAGCCTGTTGATGCCGGAATATTCACAAAAAAATTCATGCATAGAATAGATCAAGATGATGTCATGACACTTGGTGAATAAACTAATCTATAAACCCTTTATGTCGAAAGAAAATAATACAGAAATAGATAATCAAGAAACTCTACTCGAATTTCCTTGTGAATTTAGTGTTAAAGCATTTGGAATTCATGAAAATGAATTTGATCTTGTCGTTGTAGAAATTGTTTCGAATCATCTCAACAAATATTCAGATTATTCAGTTGCTACACGTGAAAGCAGTAACGGAAAATATTTATCTGTCAGTGTAACTATCACTGCTGAAAGCAAAACACAACTCGATGCTATTTATAACGAGTTAAGTAACCACGAACGAGTCACAATGGCTTTGTGAAAATACACATCCGGCAACTTGGTCAAACCGAATATATGCCTGTATGGGAGGCGATGCGAGAATTCACTCAACAACGAGATGAAGATACCAATGATGAAATCTGGTTATTAGAACATCCGGCGATTTTCACACAAGGTCAAGCTGGGAAAAAAGAACACATCTTAGATCAAGGTTCCATTCCAGTTATTCACATTGATCGTGGTGGTCAAGTAACATATCACGGTCCAGGACAATTAATTTGCTATGTAATGCTTAATCTTCGACGACTTGATTTAACTATCAAAAAATTAGTTAATTTATTAGAACAATCTATTATAGAATTACTCAAAATGTACAACATAAATTCCGATCGCCGTAATAAATCCCCAGGTATTTATGTTGGCCAAAAAAAAATTGCTGCGCTAGGATTACGTGTACGTAAAGGCTGTACTTATCATGGCCTGTCTTTGAATATAAAAATGGATCTGAAACCCTTTCAAAGAATTAATCCTTGTGGCTTTGCTGGAATGTCGGTAACACAACTTTCAGATCTTAGTGTTGAACAAACCTTCTCAAAAATTAATAGTCAATTGGTTGGCATATTATGTGCTCATTTAAATTATCAATCCGAAAATATTGACTGGAAAACTGCATTGCCGGAATTCTTAAACTTATGAAAATTGATCCCCATAAAGCCCAACGTGGCGCTGATAAAGTTGCACGCATTCCAGTAAAGATTATACCAACGGAAGGCAAACTTCCCCGTAAACCAGCATGGATTAGAGCAAAAGCGCCTACTGATCCAAATGTTTTAAGAATAAAAAAATTAATCAAAGAAAAAAAATTAAATACTGTTTGCGAAGAAGCCTCTTGCCCTAATCTTGGTGAGTGCTTTGCACATGGTACTGCGACCTTTATGATCATGGGAGAGTTGTGTACCCGGCGCTGCCCTTTCTGCGATGTCGCTCATGGACGCCCTCAAGCATTGGATGAAAACGAACCGCAAAATTTAGCCGATGCAATTCAAACAATGGGATTAAGCTATGTTGTTGTCACTTCAGTGGATCGTGATGATCTACGTGACGGCGGCGGCGAACATTTTGCAAATTGCATTAATAAAATTCGCAAATATAATTCAACTATTAAGATCGAAATTCTAGTGCCCGATTTTCGTGGAAGAATGAAAAAAGCACTGGATAATTTAGAACAAGGTTTGCCCGATGTTTTTAATCATAATCTTGAAACCATTCCGCGTTTATATAAACAAGTTCGTCCCGGTGCAGATTATCAATGGTCACTTGATCTGATCAAAGAATTTAAAAATCGTCATCCAACAATACCAACAAAATCAGGTCTGATGTTAGGTTTAGGTGAGACGTTAGACGAAGTGAAGAATGTGTTACAAGATCTAAAAGATCATGGCTGCAATATGATCACATTAGGACAATATTTACAACCGACACGCCACCACCTCCCCGTAGAACGTTTTGTCCCTCCTGAAGAATTTGGTCAGTTAAAAGATTTTGGAATCGAGCTTGGCTTTGACAATATTGCAAGTGCGCCAATGGTGAGATCTTCTTACCATGCAGATCTTCAAGCAGGCCAGCAATCAAATCAAAGTTCTCGTCAAGGTTTTAGCCAAAATTCTGTTCAACCATAATTGGAAACCTCTCTGCTTTACATCATCAAAGCTTTTATTCTTCCTCCCGGAATAAATATTTTATTACTAACATTTGGGTTTGTGTTTTTAAATAAATATAAAAAGTTCTGTCGTTTTCTTGTTCTCCTTTCGATAGCTTCTTTATTCCTTTTAAGTACCAATATGGTCAGTCGTCAATTGGCAGCTACGCTTGAAACAATAGCGCCACTTCACCCCGATCTTTCTTCATTATCTGATCAAACTGGCACCAAACCACAAGCGATTGTTATACTCAGTGGAGGTCATTATGATGTTATGCCTGAATATGGTATCTCTGTTCCACAAGCCGCTGTGCTTGAACGGATAAGGTATGCAATGCACATCCAACGCCAAACCAATTTACCTATTTTAATCACAGGTGGAAAGGTATCTTCTACCAATCAATCCGAAGCATGGATTATAAATCAAGTTTTGCTTAATGACTTTCAAATTGGAGCAAAATGGTTAGAAGAAGAAAGTCACAATACCGCAGAAAATGCCGAGTATAGTTTTAATATTCTTAATCAAGAAAAGATCCAACACATCTATCTTGTGACCCATACTTCACACATGAGTAGAGCTGCAAATATTTTCCAGAAAAATGGGTTCACTGTAACACCAGCACCAACAATATTTTTATCTAAAGAAGGTGATCTAACAGATTTAATGCAATGGCTACCAACGTCATATTTTTTAGCCTCTAGTCGTAATAGTTTGCATGAAATACTCGGCCATTGGTGGTACAAACTACGCCATCATTAACTAAGAGGCTGAGATCAATAAATCAAAAAATGATCTGTCTAATTCACCTCAAATATTTCCAAGTAAAAACAACTCCATTTCCAACTCTTAAATTATAATCAACTCAGCTCTCAAAGCTCCTGATTGTTTTAAAGCTTCCAGAATAGCAACCAGATCGCCCGGCGCTGCACCGACACTGTTTACGGCATTGACGATATCTTTTAAAGATACACCGGGATCAAAAAGGAACATTTTCGCATCCTCTTGTTCAACCAAAATATCTTGATTATCTATCACCACAGTTTCTCCATTAGACAAAGGTTCTGGTTGACTGACAATAGGATTATTACTGATCGTTACTGTCAAACTTCCATGTGTTACAGCCGCAGCAGAAACCATTGCATTTCGACCAATAACAATTGTTCCCGTTCGTGCATTGACAATAATTTTTGCAGCACCTTCCCCTGGTACAAAGGTGAGATTCTCTACCATAGAAACAAAGCTAACACGCTGTGTATTATCTTTTGGTGCAATGACACTGATCGAGGAACCGTCAATAGTGACGGCGCTACCCGAGCCCAAGTTTTCATTAATCACTTCTGCCATTCTTGTTGCTGTCGTAAAGTCTGGTTCATGTAAGTTAAAAACAATATGATTTCCATGCCCAAAAGAATTTGGTACAACTCTTTCAACGGTTGCACCATTAGGTATTCGACCAACACTGGGTACATTCACCGAGATCCTCGATCCATCCGAAGACTCTGCACCAAATCCACTAACGACTAAACTACCTTGAGAGATCGCATAAACTTGACCGTCAGCTCCTTTCAAAGGTGCCATTATTAAATTACCGCCACGTAAGCTCTCTGCATCACCTAAAGAAGAAGCCGTAACATCAATTTTTTGCCCGGGTTTTGAAAAAGGCGGCAAGGTAGCATGCAAGATAACGGCTGCAACATTATCCAAACTTGGATCTACTTCAATCGGAATAGTAACACCCAATTGATTGAGCATGCTTTTTACACTTTGTACTGTAAAAGGCGCTGAACTAGAACTATCACCGGTTCCATCAAGCCCCACTACGAGCCCATAACCTACTAATTGATTATCGCGAACACCGGAAACAGAAGTAAGATCTTTAATTCTATCTGCCGCAGAATTCTGGGAAAATAGGGTGAAAAAAGCACAGAACAAAAATTTAATATGCCATTGTGATTTCATAGGTAAATTCATAGTTGATCTCATTGATTTAGAGGTCTTAAATTTAAAAATCTAAAATAGGCTCCATTTGCCAATAAAGAAACGCGCTAACCAACCCATTCTATTTGAGTCAGCAATAGTGCCATCACCGCTATAGATAATGGTCGCGTCGGCAAGTTTAGTTGATGCAAGTGTGTTATCCGGCCCAATGTCATAACGACGGACAATGCCAGCAATTTTGATATATTCATTACCTTCATTAAAATTCAAACGTTTTTCCCCGCGAACGACCAGATTACCATTCGCTAAAACATCTGAAACTGTGACCGTAATATCACCTGTTAAGCTATTACTTTGATTACTAGTACCAGATCCACTAAAGCTATGATCAGAACTGAAATCGGTACTTAGAGTATTATCAGTATTGCTGACCAGTGGTAAAAATCCTGGTGCATTAAATAGAGGTGATGATCCCAGTAACGTAGGATTTTCTATAGTTGTTTCCTGAGTTCGTGCAGAATCGGTATTCGCCGATTTTGTTGCATTTGTTCTTTCTTGCAGAGTGATCGTAATCGTATCGCCGATCCGTCGCGCTTTTAGATCTTCAAATAAGATAATTTCTTGGCCAGCCTTATAAATCCCACCGGTCACCAATTCCTCATCTTGTTCTTGACGATAGTTTACAATCGGTAAACTCGGTGCAAATTCCGGATCATGTTTGGGTGCAGAGCTGCATCCAGTCAACATACTCAGTATGAAAAAAAGCACCGTGCCATAATAAATAAGAGGCAGTTTTTTTTCGTTCATAATTAATCTCAATTGATTCTTAATGCTGGGCTATAAAGATACTCGGCTATCAAAACCTATAAGTTCTGACCTACGTACTGCAACATTTGATCCACTGTTGAAATTGCCTTGGAGTTTATTTCATAAGCACGCTGGGTTTCGATCATATTGACCAGTTCTTCAACAACATTGACGTTAGAACTTTCTAATGCACCTTGGGCTAATAAGCCTAATCCATTCGTTCCAGGAATAGCCGATGTAGGCGCTCCACTGGCGAGTGTTTCTCTAAAGGCATTTTCTCCAATGGGTTGCAAACCGGCGGGATTAACAAAATCGGTCAGATTGATCGTGCCAACAGTTTGTGGTTGAGCTTGGCCAAGAACTTGAACCGTCACTGTACCATCTGATCCGATAGTTACACTTTGTGCTTGATCATCTATATCAATTTGATCGTTCAATAATTCGTATCCAGAAGAGTTCACCATGATGCCTTCATCACTCAACTCAAACGAGCCATCACGGGTGTATCCTGAGCTTCCATCAGGTAGTTCAATTTCAAAAAAGCCCCTACCCTGAATCGCCAGATCCAAAGAATTTCCAGTTTGCACCATATTGCCTTGTGCGTGAATTTTTTCAGTCGACACAACTCGAACACCTGTGCCCAGCATAAGTCCTGAAGGCAACTCTGAGTTCTGTGATGAAGAAGCTCCCGGTTGGCGGACGGTTTGATACATCAAATCTTCAAATGAAGCTCGTCCACGTTTAAAACCTGTTGTACTAACATTGGCCAGATTATTGGAGATTACGCCTATTCTTGTTTGTTGAGCATCCAACCCTGTTTTTGCAATCCATAAAGCAGGTACCATCTTAAATCTCCTTTTACTTTGCTGATTTTTTTAAAATAAAAATCTTTAAAATCTAACTTAAAAACTATCTCCAGTTCTGCTGTGGCCAATCTTTCTTATGAAAGTCTCATCGTTTGAGCAGCGGCAGCGTCAACCTCTTCGACTGTTTCCATTGCCTTAATCTGCATTTCAAACTGACGTTGTAAATTGATCATATTCACCATTTCTCCAACCGCACTAACGTTACTGGCCTCCAATGAACCGGGAGCGACTCTGACAACCGCATCAACTTCAGCCTCACTGCCATTCTTCATCCGAAAAAGACCATCAACGCCTTTTTGCAATTCAGAAAGTTGCGGATTAACTAATTTAATCCTATCAACCTGTACGGCGGTATTCACCGCCTGACCTAATGGTCGAATTGAAATAGTACCTGAGACACCAATCTCCAGTGATTCAGCTTGCGGTAAAGCAATTGGACCACCATTACCAAGAATCAATTGTCCAGCCCCATTTTCCAGCAAGCCATTAGCATTCAGTTGCATATCCCCTCGACGGGTATAGGCTTCCGATCCATCTGCTGCTTGAACTGCAATAAAACCATCGCCATTAATGGCAATATCGAGTCTATTCCCTGTGTATTGAGCTGAACCCTGCGCATAATTAATTCCAGGGCGTTCTGTCAGCGCATATACCCGTGATGCATGTCCGTCGCCAAACACCGGCATACTTCGTGCGGCAGCCAGATCCGCCTTAAAACCGGTGGTACTCACATTCGCAAGATTATGTACCGAGATCGCCTGTGCATTCATGGTTTGTTTAGCACCCGACATTGCGAGATAGAGCATTCGATCCATGACTATTTCCTATTCTTGCCTATTAATAAATTAATCAATGAACTATTAATTAAATATTAATCACAGTTTGTGTAATCGTATCAGCCGTCGTTATTGCTTGTGCATTGGCCTGGAAATTACGTTGCGCCACAATCAATGCTACTAGTTGCTCAGTTAAATCGACATTCGACTCTTCTAACGCACCCGATCTTAATGTTCCAACACCAGAAGAGCCTGGTGCTGATGCTTGTCCTGGCCTTCCTGAATCGTTTGTTTCTGCAAAAGCATTACCACCTAATTGCAAAAGCCCTTGAGGATTCTGAAATCTGGTCATAACTATCTGCCCCTGAACGATGGGATCACCAGTGTTATAATTCGCTGATATAATTCCTTCATCATCAATACTCAAACCATTAAAAAGCCCAGCAGCATTCCCATTCTGGTTCACTGCGTTAGAAGTGAAACCATTTCCGAACTGTGTTGTGCCGGTATAATCGAATGCCAAATTCAATGGAGCTGCACCAGAACCGGGAATTGTATATGCAGGCAAGGCCGCTGTATTACTGGCTCCCACGTCCAATGCTCCCGAGGTATCAAATACAAGAGTATGATTTCCCGGTATTAAGTTGCCATCAATCGAAACTTGGCTATTCCAGGTGTTTGCACCTGTTTTTTGATAATAAAGTGAAGTCGGGTGAGAATTCCCTAAAGAATCGAAAATTGTAAGCGACGTCGAATGATTAAAGCTGGTTGTGTCATCTACATCTATCGGAGGAACTGGTGCGAAAGTCGTCGCACCTACATCAAGATTCAAACTAAGATCCAGGTTTGTTGTTGCTACCGGATCAGAAGCACTTGTATTTATCTGTAATGGACCAGTTACATTAGTTATATTCCCTGAAGCATCAACTTGATTAGTCACTAAACGTTGTTGTTGTGCATTGACAATAAACCCATCTCTATCTAATCCAAATTCACCAGCACGAGAATAAACACGTGAATCCTGATCTTCTAAGATAAAAAACCCCTCACCATCGATCGCTAAATCTAACACCTTCTCCGTTGTGGTAATATTTCCCTGACTAAACTGTTGCGAAATTCGCGAAATGGTAACACCGTTTCCTGTTGCATTTTCTGATACACCTGTCTGGCTAACCGCAAAAATATCTGCAAACTCTGCACGACCTTGTTTAAAACCAGTTGTACTTGAATTTGCAATATTATTTCCTATTGTTTCTAAATGTGCTTGTGAGGCTCTTAAACCACTAATTGATGTTTGAAAAGTCATTATATATTCCTTCTAAGTGTTTAATATTACTGTACTTGTTTGACCTTATCTATCCCAATAGAACCTATTCCTGCCAGATTCAACAAAGGACCACTTGCGCCTGATAAGGTGACGCTATCAACTTTAGCTTTTAGCTGCGTAGTCACTAGTTTATTTTCACCATCAATTGAAGCTTCTGCACTAATTGAATATTTCCCTGCAGGAACTGCCTTATCACTTTCATCTAATCCACTCCACTTAAAATTAACACTACCTTCTGATTGGGTACCAAGTTTCAATTCTTTCACTACCTGCCCCGATGAGTTTTTGATCAATAGGTTAAGTTCACTGGTAGAACTGCTCAGCTCAACCGCACCTTCAACCGCACCACCCGCCTTAATATCAATGGTATTGGCCGGCACTAAAACTTCGCGTCCAACTAAAGTAGATGCTTGCAATGCTTGGTTGGATTGTAGGGAACTAGACAATGTGCTGAACGAATTCTGTAACTCAGTTATTCCATTAACCGTACCAAATTGGGCTAACTGACTAAGAAAATCAGCATTATCTACTGGCTTGGTTGGATCTTGGTTATTGAGTTGAGCAACCATTAGTTCCAAAAACTCATTTTGGCCAAGGTTATTATTGCCTGCACTTTCTTTCGATTTATTGATCGAAAGTGCTTCAGCACCTTGTCCAATACTTTTAACTGGACTTTCCATTTTAATTACCTCTCACTTTAACCACGACCAATACGCAGTGTTTCACTCAACATTTGTTTGGATGTGTTAATCATTTCGACATTTGTTTGATAATTTCTTGAGGCAGCGATCATATTTGCCATCTCTTCAATGATGTTGACGTTAGGACGGTAGATATAACCTTCTTCATCAGCAAGTGGATTGCCTGGTTGGAATTCACGACTTGCAGGGACTTGACTCTCAACAATACCCTCGACTCGAACACCACCGACAGCACCCGACTCTCCAAAGTTAAAATCATCCATAATAGTGGCAAAAACCGGATGTCTTGCCTGATATGTTTTATCAATACTGCTACTGATCGCATCGGCATTTGCCATGTTGCTTGCCGTCACGTTTAACCGTATAGACTGAGCACTCATTGCCGTACCTGAAATATTAAAAACGTTCATCAATGACATGATTATTCTCCTTTAATTGCACTAAGCAATCCGGATACTTTCCCATTTAAAAATCTGACACTGGCCTGATATTGCAGCGCATTTCGAGTAAATTCCGCCCGCTCTGTTTGTATATCTACCGTATTACCATCAATAGAAAGCTGCTCTGTTTGACGATACATTAGATCATGCCCCATCAATTCTGCTTCTCCTGCATATATATGATTTTCTTGCGTCATTTTCATTTCTGATTTCCCTGACACAGCACTTTGTAGCGCTTCCTGGAAATCAAAATCACGGGCTAGGTAATTCGGCGTCTCAGCATTGGCAATATTTGTTGCTAACACTTCTGCGCGATGAGTTCGCAAACTCATTGCTTTTGCATGTAGTCCGAGTGCACTGTCTAAATTCATTTGTTGCTCCAGAATATTTTCTATCTTGGCAGATACATAGCATAGGCCGTGCCAGAAACAATTAAGCTATAGTTTTCAAATAGATAGTCCATGTATTGCTGAATCCAGAATGGCAAGCGGCAAGGAGTCGCCGAGTAAACGGCAAAGGGTGGTCATATCAAGATCACAGTGACTTTATAACCTCAAGGAATAAGTGGTGGTTGCCGATACGCGTAGATAACATTATTAAAAATTGTGATCGGTAAACATTATGGACTATTCTCAAACGATATCGTTGAGATTAACTAAACAGTCTTCCACATTAAATTTAACAACTACACTCAAGAACGAATTTGAAAATTTGCCTTTTGTAAACCACGTCAAGGTATATCGGGTATTCAGCCTTGAAAAGAACTTGTATGACAAAAACACAATAGAAATTTATGATCACACGAATAAGGTTCTCGATCCTTACTGGTTAGCATATTGGCCCAAGAATGAATATGAATTCACCAATCCTATTAGAATTAAATCTGCAGATAATTTGGATAATGAACAAATTGATCTTTATTTACTAAAAGAGTCTGGACAAACATTAAAGCTGGTTGAATTACATTCACAACAAGCTACTGAAGCTGATATGTAGAAATTCAGACTTGATCTGACAGTTACCCCTTTTTCTGTAACTGACTGTCAGGTTAAGTTTAGTTCAAAAACTTTTCCTTCCAGATAGCTTGTCCGTCGATGAGTGTTTCCATCGGCGTCCTCCCGCAGCACATTTTGCCTTGGTGAGTTCGTTGAGTATTGTATTTGAGCAACCATTCGTCAAGGTCGAGTTGCAGTTCATCAATCGATTGGTAAATTTTCTTACGCAAAGCGACTTGATAAAACTCATTGAGGATCGTCTTATGGAATCGCTCACAAATACCATTCGTCTGAGGTGATTTGACCTTGGTTTTGGTGTGTTCGATATTGTTCAACGCCATATAAAGCTGATAATCATGCTGGTCAGCTCGCCCACAATACTCCGTCCCTCTATCTGTCAAAATGCGCAACATAGGCAAACGTTGTTGTTCGTAGAATGGGAGGACGCGGTCATTGAGCATGTCAGCTGCCGTAATCGGTGTTTTAGTCGGGTACAGTTTCGCGTGAGCGACCTTGCTGTAAGTATCAACAAACGTTTGTTGATAAACCCGACCAATGCCTTTGAAAGTACCGACATAGTAAGTATCTTGCGAGCCAAGATAACCAGGGTGTGCCGTCTCTATCTCGCCACAAGCCTCATCGTCGTCTTTCTTGCGTTCCATCGCCGCGACTTGAGACTCAGTGAGGATCAAGCCTTCACCAGCTACCTTATCAGACAATGCCTTCAGGCGATCTTTAAAGCAAGCAAGACCATGACGAAGCCAGATACAACGAACGCCACTGGGTGAGACAAATGTTCCCCGTTTGCGCAGCTCGTTACTGGTGCGCGTTTGACCATGTGCGGGCTCTTCCAGTGCATACTCGAGCACAACGGTTTCAATAGCCGGGTCGATTCTGTTTTTAAGATTTGGGGTACGCCGATTACGATCAAACAAGGCTTCTACACCGCCTTCATCAGCCGCTTCTTTGTAGCGATAAAATGTATCTCTGGACAAACCCATCATCTTGCAGGCTTTTGAGACATTGCCGAGTTCTTCAGCGAGATTGAGTAGACCAACTTTATGTTTTATAACTTTGTCATTAGTATGAATCATGAGAGTTACCTCTTTGTGTTTTGATGTTTACGTTGCAGTTACATCAAAGCGGGTAACTCTCACTAAATCAAGCGTCGCTACGCTCCGCTTGATTTAGTGATGTGTCAGATTGGGTCTAAACTTCTACAGCTGATACGAAAAGTATTCAGTACCTTCTTGATATATTTAAGAATCAAATAGAATTATTCAATATATTTGAAAAGGATCACTTAACAGGTCTTTATAACCGGCTAACTTTCGATGAAAAAATGATGCAACTCATTCAGTTAAATCATGTTGACGAAAGTCGTGAAATTAAAGATGATTCCTGTAATTGGCTAGCTATTCTTGATATCGATCATTTTAAGAAAATAAATGATCAATACGGTCACATGTATGGTGATGAAGTTTTATTACTCTTCTCTGAGATCATGCAAGACACTTTTCGTTTTAATGATTTACTGTTCCGATACGGCGGCGAGGAATTTGTAGTCTGTCTCTTCAATGTCAACAAGGAAGGTGCAATCACCGCGCTTGAACGTTTCCGAAGAGCCATCGAGGATTATGCCCTTCCTTCCAACAGAGGGATCACTGTCAGTATTGGTTTGGCAAAAGTATTGGACAAAGAGCTCCCGTCAAATCTTCTTGATCGTGCCGACATCGCTTTATATGAGGCTAAAGAAACCGGGCGTAATAAATTATGTGTCTCCAGACTTGAAGAAAGTACAATCTCAGAATCTGATGATATGGTTGAGCTTTTTTGATCAATCGTACTTAATATATTTAAACCGTGGATCGTCTGGCGTTCCTTCTAATCCACTTTCTTCATCAAGCCCAGGTTGCCACATGATCACTTCTTCAATTTTTTTCGCCAATCCAAAATCTTTATTAGTAATTCCTTTCGCAGCATGATTGATTAGCTTCACGGTAACAAAAGCGTATGACACTGTTAGATCCGGGTGGTGAAATCCTGCCTCAGCCAAATGACCCACCGTATTCACTACCATTAAGGTTCCCTTCCAACCTGATGTCTTATATTTACGACGGATCCAACCATTCTCATAACTCCATTCAGGCAGTTGATCTTCAAGATAAGCGACAATTTCTTCATCCGCATAAGTTTCGTCTTTTTCTTTTTTACGCCACTGCTGCGCCATAGCCCTCTTCCTCTTTATGAATACTGGTGCGGATCTCTTTTAAAAGCGACTCATCCAGATCAGTTTTTCGTTTATGTCCGACACAGAGTGCACCTCTAAAACCCAGGTAATCTGGCTGATATTGAACTAAAGGTACAATATCTTCTTTTCTCAGAGAACCGGCTAAACCTGTGATCAACTTTTGCTGTTTTGCTTTCACAATAAACTGACCGATTTGATGAACATCCATTACCTCTCGTAATGATCCTTTAGTTTTATTTGCGGTATCCAACATAATTCCTGCAAGTCCAGCATCAACGACAGAATCGATGATATGTTCGCCAGGATACTGATCTGCAAACACTACAATAATAATGCCTTTAGTAGCTTGCCGACTTATAGTCCAGAGTAAGTCATCAACATTTTCACTTAAAGGATCAAAAAGGCCGACCTTAACTAAATCGACACCTGTATCCGCAACTCTTCTGACCATATCTGCTACGCGTAAAGGTTCGCATGGAAGATCACCCACTGTTGCACTCACCAAACGTTCACCATTTATCTTACCGACAACTTCTCGCATGACTTTAAAAGAAACAGCCCCTAATGCCCCTTGCTCTGGTTCTTTCAAATCGATAATGTCAACACCACCCTGCATCGCGACCATCGCTTCATCAGCAGATCGCACACTGGCTAGAAATCCTGTCATGTAGTTTGCTCCTCTCCATCATTTTTGTTTTGTTCTTGGCGAAAATGGTCAACCTTATCCATTAACCAACCCCAAGCCTCTAATTCCTGTTCACCGGCGGTTTTATCGATCGCAATTTTAAGGTATTCAATCTCAGTAGCCACCTTTTCAGTTGATAACATGTGTAAACGACTAGTGAGTATGGCAGCTTCAAGTACGGCCGATTTTGCTCGATTAAAGCCTTTAAACGGTTTATGGTTTTCATGGTTGTTAATTTTGCAGAAAAAACGAGGTCTTACATCATCTTTCTCGATATGATCTACCTCAAGCTCCATATGCGATAAGGTATCTTCAAGTCTGGCGCCGTTAATTTCTTTAGCTTCAACGGTTGGCCAGTTATAGTGACCTGTCAAACAGCCTGCAATCACAGCAACATTATCAGTAAGATTAATCACGGCTTGATTAGTTCGTTCCAAATTTGCCAACGTCGTCGAAGGGCGAAAAGGCGATAAGACAATAAACCCATCGATTTCCTGATATCCGAGCGGTGCGATTTGATTTGACCCATCCTCATTCCGAGTAATAATAACGGCTTCGTAGATCATCTTTTTCTCTTTGTACTGAGCTTTGTTTAGTTAACGTGCTTTTTTGTTTTTTTGTGCTTTTTTACGGCGCTCTTTTCGCGCTTTCATCGTTGCGCCTCCAGCTTTATGCAACATATGTGGGTCTGCTTTACCATTATCAAGAGGCGATTTATAGGCTACCCCCCAGTCCAACTCTTCATCCTGCACATAACGCTTCCCTAACTGCCAGGCTATTTGTGCACGGGCAAGTTCAACACCAATGTAATAAGCGTGTGGAGCATCTTCTTCCAGCGTTTTCAAATGTTCGAATAACGCAAAGGGATCGGTGTCGGTTTTCAAGCCATCACGATTGTAAATATGAATACCCTCCTCTGTCACCTGGATCCGATAATTAGCATCTTTAATCTGTGATGCAGTTTCGTTAATTTCTTCCAGATCATATGGGAATGGCTTGCGCTCATGAAGCCCTGTCAAACCTGCACTATAACCCTTCGGCAAACTCGTATCTTCACGTGCACGGAACATAATCCGACGCCCCAAATCGAGTTCTGCAACACTCTTATTTGCATGCTCACTGACCTCCGTCGTCAATAAGTTTGTGATGCGCATTTCAGACATCATGCCTAACATCATCGTATTCAGGCCAACCGTGTCTGCTTCAGTCAATTCTGAAAGATTTCCGGTACCCATCATGATTTCGATATCGGGGTATTTATCTCGCAGTTGCTGATATCTAACAATTGATCGGGTAAATCCAAAATGAACAGGATCAAGAATGCTATCAGCAATAAAATCTTTACCCTTTTTCTGCATCGTGTCGATAGCTCGGTATAAGGATTTCGGATCGTCCGGAGATTCCGGGATCAAAACCGGTATGGATCCGACTTCATCAGCAACCCAAAGTGTGCTCTCCTTTAAACTCAATAGATAGTGCGCACCTGCCTGACCACCTCGAACTAATTGATCGGGATCAACCGAATCTAAACTGACGGTATAACCTTCACTTACAAGCGTCTTAATGATCTCTTCCATTTGCGGAAAATCACGTCCAGGTAAACACCCAACGTCAATTACATCCGCACCATCTGCTTTATAAGACACTGCTTGCGCGAGAACATTTTCAATACTGACATCTGGTGCATCAACAATTTCTGCAAAGATCCGTACATCATATTGGCTTAAATCCGGTGGTTCTGCTCCCTTTCCAAAATACACAGGTAGATCTTTTAGATCCTTAGGGCCACGCACCACAGGCACGCCGAGCTTATTGCTAAGCTCTTCGACATCACCTGCACAAAGACCTGGCACAATAATTCGATCTGCATTCCTGGAATCATCCAAACGACGTTGGATCATCTCAGTTGTCATTAAGGCCGCAACGCTAACCCCAAGGTTATGGATCTCATAGGTAAAATCCTCACCCTCTATTGAGGCCATGACTTTTCCGAGACTTTTCTTGGCAAGTTTGCCAGTCAACATAAGAAGATGTTCAGACATTTTTGACCGAGTTATCTAACTCTCATTGATCGCAAAAGTCACATCTGCCGTTTGTCGATTCGGTTTTACATCATGTACGCGAAATATCTGCACTCCAGCTGTTACCCCAAGACTGGTAGTTGCACAGGTCGCACCAATCAACTCTTTTGGCTCAGCACCTTTACAAATTGATCCCATAAAACGTTTACGGCTGGTGCCTAAAAGTACCGGATAATCTGATTTCACAAATCGGTCAAGATTCGCCATCAGCATTAAGTTATGTTCCTGAGTTTTTCCGAAACCAATACCTGGATCAATAACGATATTCTCCTTCTTAACACCGGCTTTGATCGCCACGTCACATCTTTCTTTAAGAAACGATTCAATGTCGGTAACTACGTCATCATAAGTGGGATTTTTTTGCATGGTCTGCGGCATACCTTGCATATGCATCAAAATGATCGGTAGATCACGTTCTGCTGCTAGTTTAAACATATCTTCATCATCTCGTCCGGCACGCACATCGTTGAGAATATTTGCGCCCGCATCGACCGCGGCAATAGCCACCTCAGATAGTGTTGTATCAATACTGATCAAAATATTTTCGGGTAATGTTCTTCGTAGTGCCTCAATCGTGCCGGCTACGCGACGGATCTGCTCTTCAGAGCTAACCCTTTCAGAATCCGGACGTGTCGACTCACCACCAACATCGATAATATCTGCACCTTCTTCAACCATTTGCAAAGCCGAGGCAACGGCTTTACCTCGTTTGGTATGGCTGCCACCGTCCGAAAAACTATCCGGCGTGACATTCAAAATCCCCATAATCAGAGGTCTTTGTTGTTTTAATAGCTCAGTAAGCACTTGTTTGTTCCTACGATATACACTTAATTTTTAAAGATAAAGTAGCGCTGAAGTATAAAACTAAAAACAAAAAGATGTATATCAATAAATATTTTGATCCAAACCACATTCCACACACTATGCGAAGAAACATAGCCAACAAGCCCTCCCGATAAAGATGCTATCAATATCACAAGCCCAAAATATAAAACACCTTGTTTTCTTATAGTACTACTGTCCGTTGATTTAAATACCATTTTTTTATTCAAGAAAAAATTCATAATGGATGAAAAGAATCTCGCAAGATAGGTACAAAAAATTATATTTGAAAACAAAGAATAGAAAATACTGAAAGCAACTATATCCACTAGAAAGGAAAACACAGAAACAGATAGGTACCGAAAAAACACAAAATATATTCGCATCGAATCTATCACTGGTCGAAAATGTGACAACTTATTATCGTCAATGTAAATTGTTTGAATAGGGGCCTGGATAATTGGTGATCCCGAACGTTTCACTTGTATAATGCAATCAAGCTCATATTCATATCTATTGGAATTCAATTTCAATAGTTCTGGAAGCAGATCTAAAGAAATTGCGCGCAAGCCTGTCTGACTGTCCTCAAGATCAATTTTGTTCAAATACTTTAAAACCTTTCTTGTTAACAAATTCCCAAAACGACTACGAAAAGGGACAGAATCAGAAAAGTCACGCACTCCCATAATCAGGCCACTTGAAAACTGTTGACTTTCCAGGGCAATTTTAATGATGTCTTCTGTTTTATGTTGGCCGTCGGCATCAAGTGTAATCACCTTATCATCAGCTGAATTTGAAAGTGATAAAACTTCCTTAAAAGCACTTTTCAAGGCAGCGCCTTTCCCGAGGTTTTTTACATGTGTAATTAACTTTAGATCTTTTACTTCTTCTAGTTGTTTAAATATATAAGTAGATTCTTCTTTTGATCCATCATCTACGACAATAATTTTCTGGAATTGTTCTTTAGAAAGCTCACTAACAATGTCGATCAAACATTCGTCAGGATTATAGGCTGGAATAATAAGAAAGATATTATGAAATTTATCTAATTTTTTATCAGATTTACTCATGGACATTGTCTCGTCACCAAAGCAACTTTATCCAACTGATATACTGAATACCCATAGAGATTAGGTTCGCCAGCGACTTTTTTAAAAAGAAATGGACATGCCTGCTCTGCCAGCTCTAACAGATAGTCACTCCCTGAACCATAAGGAATTTTACCAGCATAGAACAAATAGTCAGGCTCTTTTTCCTTTATTTCTGCAAGAAGCTGCTTTACCGAATAGTCAGAAGAAGGTGTCTCTGCATTCCATTTATACTGCGGCCTTATCACTTCATTATGCCCATAAAATATCCCATAGATATAGTTACTAGGGATCCACAAAAGTAATTCTTTGTGATCATAAATTTCCTCATATACAAACTCCGCATCAGAGCCAAAATATTTAAAAATCGTATTTTTTCCTCCAGCCAGTGTATTAAACTGCCCATCATATTTGTTAGAGGTTTTATTGATTGAAATATAAACCTGAGCACTAAATAAAATGACTAAAACGCTCAAAATAATTCGTTGCTTTGTTTGAATAAAAACCGAGAATTTATCAAATAATATATTGTTGAAAGGCAATTTCAGATCATAATCTCCCAATGCTAACAGTAGTGCCATCAAAAAAACTACGTGCATACCCAACCGTAATGAGTAGCTTCCATATAAAAACCAAAGAACTAATGCAGGTGCTAGAAATAATACCGCTACTGTCACTCCTGTTTTTGCCACCATTAGATTTCTTATACAGAGAATTAATAGTAGTAAAATAAAAGGTTTCTCAATTAGATAAATCTCAGTGAAATATATTAACTGCTCCCAAAATGATCTACCTTGAAATGAAGCACTGATCACTCCTTGGTTTTGGTGGAAATCACTTCCGCCACCAAATATCCAAAACAAACCCGATGCCAGAAGTATCGCCATAGGTAATACTGAATTTACTGGCATCTTCTTTTTGAAAATAGAGTACAAAACGATAATTGGGACAGAAAAAAGAGCCCATATGAGTGCGGGTTGTTTGGTATTTACAGCAACAATCCCACACATCACTGACAACCATAAATACTGGTTGTTTTTGGGATCCTCAATATATTTTATCAACAAATAAATCGAAACAATTAAAGCTGAAACCATCATCGGGTCCGCTAGTGCTTGATATAGATGTTTTTTCACACCAATACCAAACAATAAAATTACCGCTAGAAGAAAATACTTGGCGACATTTTCATAACTGACCTTTTTCGGTGCCAAACCAACAGTGGTTAATATACTAAAACTAAAGATTGCAAAAAGAGCCTTTACAGGGAGCTGTAATTCAATTGTCCCTAATAACTTATAGCAATACGCGATCAATATCGAAAAAAGCTGCGGGTAAGGGGAGTTTGTATAATAAAAATCAATGTCTTCTCCCAAATAATGTTGTACAGCCCACATATTCCAACTGTAAATTTCATCATTCGAATCAAATGAACCACTTCCCAGTTTTAATGCAATAAATACTGCAAGAAAGACGTTAAGTATAAGAATGCACAGATGTTCTTTGGGCCAGTCAAAAAAATCATATCCTTTAGTTTTAATTAGTAAGGCGCTTCGATAAGTACCCACAAAAACAAAGAAACAAGAGACAACGACTACACTAAATTGGCTAAACAAACTGGTAATTGTTAGCAAAAATTCCACAACTCCAACAACAAACATACTAATAATAGGAATGGCCGCTATCGTACGAGTTGATTTTATTAACTGCGGAAAAACAGTAACAGCGGGACAAATGTAAACAGCAACTAATAACAAAAAGCAATAAATGAAAAACACGTAGGATGTGGCCCAACTTAAGAATCCGACATTATAACCGATATTGTTTATATCATCCTTACCGTTACCCACTACCCTTTGTTAATTAATTGGTCTAGTCTTTATGCGTCAATTTATTATTTGTTTGCTTCTATTCCAGTTCAATAGTGTTTATGCGATTGAAAATGTCATTGTCCAAGGCTTATTCAAGAACACGGCAATTGTTATGCTCGATGATAAACGCCGCGTTCTTAAAGTTGGCATAACTAGTTCAGAAGGTGCTTTGTTAATAAAATCAACTAGCGAAAGTGCGATCATTGAAATTAGTGGTGAGCGCAAAACCTATCGGTTAGGTCGACATATTTCGAATAAATTCAAAACCGCACCTGGCTCCAGAGCCGTTGTTATTACTCCCACTCGTTCGGGGATGTATCTAGTAAATGGCAGCATTAACAGTTTTGCCGTGAAATTCCTCGTGGATACAGGGGCCACTTTGATCGCCATGAGTGAAACTCAAGCCAAACGCTTGGGCATAGACTATAAATTAGATGGTGAAATTGGCCATTCCAGCACAGCCTCTGGCACTGTCAAGTCTTGGTATATCACTTTAAAAAAAGTCAAAGTCGGATCCATTATGCTACGTAATGTGAAGGCTGCTGTATTGAAAGGCGATTATCCGACTGAGATTCTGCTCGGAAACTCCTTTCTAAATAAAATCCAGATGAATCGAGATGGGAAGTTAATGAAATTGCGCATCAATTAAGCAGAGCTAAAGTTACAATACTAAGTCACAACTGCAATAGAACAGTTTTAATTTCTTTCGAAAACAAATAGATAAAAGGTTTACTTTATACTTTCTGTTCCCATAGCCAACATAGAAAACGCCCTCTCGATTCGAAACGAAAATTCAATTGTTAAATTCTAAAGATTATATCAAGACTCAAAAAAATGAACTCTTTCACAACCCTTTCTGATACCGCTCACATTATCGAACTCGCGATTACGCCCGTTTTCTTACTGGCAACGTTGGATTTTTGAGTGTTATGTCAGATCGATTAGGGCGAATTGTTGATCGTTCTCACGCCTTGTGACAGATCGAAGCCAGTTCCTCTCATGAAGAATCCATCATCTTATAGCGACGTGTTGAAATCATTAACCTTTCTATTGGTTTTTGTACTACGGCAGGCCTATTAGTTTGCTTACTGATTATCAGTCCATTTCTTGGAAGTCTTTAATAACTATCAACGTCGGTAGCATTATTGCCAGCTTATTTGTTTTAGCCATGCTTGCATTAGTTGTGGCCTTGATTTTGTTTTTGAAAGAAGTACAGCTGACTACTCGTACTATTAAGATTGTTAAGAAAGTTCCTCGGATCTAAACCCTTCAGATAGGAACTAAGATAAGAACTTTACCTGTTCATCTTTATTCCTCATTTATCATCCGACTAATTTCATCTTCACCTAATGGCCTATTGATTTTCACCCGTAAACTTTCATTCCACTCGTCAGCAAAATCACGTTGCAAACTAATATTTATGCCAGCAGTACATGTCATAGTGATCAAAGCCCCAAGGCTAGCTAAGCCCATATCTTTGTGTGCATCCCAGATATCACCTTGCGTACCAAGATAAGCCATTCCCAGATCGCCACCAAAAACACCAACAACGGCCCATTCGATAAGCTCATACAACATGGAGGTGGACATCGTAAGATCAAGTGGCAAAAAATAACCCCAAAAACCACGAACCCCAACGACGCGTAAAAAAACTTCTCGGATTGGATAAGCGAGTAATAAGCCATAATTAAAGTGAACCAGACGATCAAAATGATTCCGTTCCCAACCCATTGCATCGTTCAATGAAAAACCGAACTTGGATTGCAACCATTGATCATAAGGCACATCGGCATAAGTGAAATGAGCACCGATTGCATGTAGCGCTAGGAAGATGAAAAGTAAGGTATATGAGACTCGTGATAATGGGAATTTTTTATGTGTCAGAAGTAATAACGTAACCCCTATCATCACCAAAATATTTTCTAGCAACCAGTCATTAAAATGCCAGGGGTTGATTGCAAGATATATCCACTCAATCGAAAATAAACCGAGTAAATAATAAAGGTAACGATGGTGCGACAGTTGCATAAATTTATTTATTACTTTTCATACTTAATCGTAAGTGAACATCATTTTCTCGGAGCAATCTTAAACAGTGATTACGATGATACCATTTACGGAAGACTAATCCTTACATTGATAATCCATTATTTCCAACGACGAATTCTGATCACATTCTCCCCTTTATCGTTTTTTTATCGTCATGCGACAATTGGTCGCATTTTGATCTAACGGCTACTTTGCTAGTATCCCTTGTAAACCTAATCTGAAATATCCAAAAGGAACAATAATGAAAAAGTATTTAATTGCTAGCCTGGTACTTCTCAATTCATCTTTCGCTTTTTCTCATGACTATGAGAGCGTCCGCCCAGATTCACACGCACCCTATGGCGTCATGGGTGATCATACGCATAAATTGGGTGAGGTGATGTTGTCGTATCGATTTATGCGTATGGAAATGAATGATAACCGCGATGGAACGGATCGACTCAGTGATTCTGAGGTTTTAGCTGATTTCCCTGTTGCTCCAAGAAAGATGACAATGGATATGCATATGTTTGGCGCTATGTATGCACCCAATAACAAGTTAACACTGATGGTAATGGTTCCTCTGCTTAATATATCGATGGATCATGTTACACGTACGGGGGGGGAATTCACGACCAAAACTGATGGCTTTGGAGATGTAAAACTGTCAGGTCTGTATTCGCTATACGAGCATGGCAACCATAGAGTTCACCTGAATGCTGGGATCAGTTTACCGACTGGCTCCGTTGACGAACGTGATGATACTCCCATCATGGCAAATGCTATCCTTCCCTACCCAATGCAACTTGGTTCAGGAACTTATGATCTACTACCTGGTATTACCTACAATGGGCAAACAGTAGCATGGTCCTGGGGCGCTCAATTATCAGGTGTTGTTCGGCTTGGTGAAAACGATGAAGATTATACACTCGGTAATAAGATTGAATTAACCGGCTGGGTCGCGCATAAATGGAATGATCATATTAGCACCTCATTCCGACTTGCGGGTCAAAACTGGGGAAATATAGATGGTAGTGATGATCGTCTAAACCCAAATATGGTCCCAACTGCAGATACTGATCGCCGTGGAGGGGATCGCGTTGATGCACTTGTGGGCATCAATTATAAAATGGCCGGTTTTAGAATCTCAGCTGAAGTAGGTGCACCGGTATACCAACATCTTGACGGCCCACAATTAGAAACAGACTGGATAGGCACAATTGGTATGCAGTACGCTTTCTAGTTATTTAACCTGATGTGATGGTCTCCTCCCCCTAACGGCATCTAGGTGCCATGATTGAACTGACATACACACAATCAAAAGAGGAGAAGACCAAAATGAAGACTACAACAATCGGGTTAGACATAGCAAAAAACGTATTTCATGCTGTCTGCTGTAATCAACAAGGGCGTATAATCAAAAAGAAAATGTTAAAGCGAGCGCAGGTACTCTCCTTTTTTCAATCTCAACCTCCTTGTTTAGTCGCAATAGAATCTTGTGCAACGTCACAGTATTGGGCCCGAGCGATACAACAACAGGGACATCAGGTGAAATTACTACCACCTCAGCATGTTAACGCATTTCTAATCGGCAATAAGAATGATTATAACGATGCCTTGGCCATCGCCGTTGCTGCGAAACAACCTCATTTAAAAAGTGTGGGCATTAAATCAGTTGAGCAACAAGACAACCAGGCACAACATAAAGCAAGAGACTTAGCGGTCAGACAAAGAACCGCATTATGTAACCAAATGAGAGCGCTTGTTGCAGAATATGGCATTAGCCTTCGTCCCGGCCTAAATACCCTACGTCAATCTATCCCGTTGCTATTAAGTGATGAGAACGAACGGTTGTCCGTTACTTTCAAAAGGATACTGCGCCAGCTAAAGGAACAATGGCAATCACTTGATGCCTGTATTGCGACATTTGACCAATTGATCATTCAATCGGCAAAAAACAATGCGATTTGCCAACGCTTACAAACTATTCCAGGGTTTGGGCCGATGGTCTCGAGCGCGTATTTTAATGAAGTGGGAAACGGCGCTCATTATCACAAAGGGCGCGATGTGTCCGCCTCATTAGGACTTGTTCCACGACAGTACAGTAGTGGTGGTAAAGAGGTGCTACTGGGGATCAGTAAACGCGGCAATAAATACCTTCGTTGTTTGTTAATTCTAGGCGCGAAGGCCGTGGTATCAAGAGCCAAAACGAAAGGCGATAAACTGAGTCAATGGATTAATCGTTTAGTTGAGACGCGGGGGCATAATCGAGCGTGTGTGGCGTATGCCAACAAAATGGCAAGAATGGCCTGGGCTATAACGGTTTCTGGTGATGACTACTCACCGGCCTAAATAGAGAGAACAAATCATTTCAACGAATTGCGAAGGTAAAACTAAAGATGGCATAACAGGTCAAACCAGCCTATTGAAAACCTGTCGAGCTCAGGGGTAACTAATACCGATAACCTGATAAGGAAAATAGGCGCGTAATACATCCAGGTCAGAAGTTGAAAACTTCATTGAAGGCCGTATATATGACAGCAATCCTGTCCCTGTTATCTGAATGTTTTATCTTGCAATACGGGAGGAGACCATATATGAACTCGGGATAAGGGTGACCCTAAAAACATTAAAAGACAATGGGCTAGATGAAAACACTGTGACTGTTTTGTCCGGTGGATTTCTTTTAATGGCTATTAAGGCGGAGTTGCGTAGCAATAGCGAGCTATATTGGAGACAACTCTAACGCACTGAGGCGCTAAAAAAGTCTGCTGGATAGGTATTTCTTATCCCAAGTTCAGATTATTTAGCATATTAGTGCTGTAATATACTATTTCTTAAGGAGCTTTCAACTCCCTTTATAACCCAAGTTAAATTTTGTCTCAAATCAGCGACAGTTTAATTCTCCCCTGTTAACCAGTTCGAACTGTCCCTATAATACTGGCTCTTATTGGGGAATGGGAGTCATTGTTGTTCTGTGTATCGGCAGAATAACATAATCAAATCAAAATGCTTTTTTCTATAAAGAAAGGCTTGGATCTGCCTATTTCTGGACAACCAGACCAAAAAATTGACAACGCAGCTGCGATTAAAACTGTCGCTATTTTGGGCAATGATTATATTGGAATGAAACCTAGGCTACAGGTTCAAGAAGGCGATAATGTCAGGCTGGGTCAAACTCTTTTCATTGACAAGAAGAACACTGGTGTCAAATTTACCTCTCCCGGCGCAGGAACAGTCAAAGCGATAAATCGTGGTGCTAAACGCGTTCTACAATCTGTAGTTATTGAATTAGAGGGTGATGATGCAGAGACATTTGAAAAATTTGATCAAAATACGTTGTCTAACCTCGAACGATGTGTCGTAAAGGAAAATCTGATCAATTCCGGACTTTGGACAGCGTTAAGAACCCGTCCTTACAGTAAATCACCAAAACCAGACTCAGTACCAAGCTCAATTTTTATCACCGCAATAGATACCAACCCACTTGCTTGCGACCCTGAGACTGTTATCAAAGAACAGGCCGAGTCATTTAATGATGGTGTTATTGTTCTATCTCGTCTAACCGACGGTAAAATATTTGTTTGTAAGTCTGACCAAACAGATATAAACATTACTCAAACCGAGCAAATTGAACTTCATAATTTTGCCGGCCCACACCCTGCTGGACTGGTTGGCACCCATATCCATCATCTTGATCCGGTTAATAGTGAAAAAATGGTCTGGCATATCAATTATCAAGAGGTCATTGCTATAGGAAAATTATTCACCACCGGCCAATTATGGGTTGAACGAATTATTTCTATCGCAGGCCCAATGGTTAAACGACCAAGATTACTACGCACAAGACTTGGAGCAAACACTGAACAACTGCTCCATGAAGAAACGGAACATAAACCTTCTCGTGTTATTTCCGGATCAGTTCTATCTGGTCATCAAGCATCTAACTGGGCGGCGTATTTAGGTAGGTTCCATCAACAAATTTCTGTTATTGAAGAAAAAACTGATCGAGAATTCTTTGGCTGGATAAAACCGGGACGTAATAAATTTTCAGTATTGAATGTATTCATATCGAAGTTCCTTGGCGTTAAGAAATTTAATCTAAACACATCACAAAATGGTAGTCCTAGAGCCATGGTACCAATAGGTGCCTTCGAGGGCTTGATGCCGCTTGATATTTTACCAACCCAATTACTCAGAGCGCTTGTTGTAAAAGATACTGATGCCGCTCAACAGCTGGGTTGTCTTGAATTGGATGAGGAGGATTTATCCCTTTGTTCATTCGTTTGCTCGGGAAAATATGACTATGGCCCCGTGTTACGAACTAACCTGAACCAGATAGAGAAAGAAGGATAAATATGGCGAGTTTGCGGAAATTCCTCGACAAAATAGAACCCTCTTTTCATAAAGGTGGACCTTATGAAAGGTATTTTGCCGTCTTTGAAATGATCGATACTTTCCTATATACACCGTCTGATGTGACCCGTAATGCACCACACGTGCGTGATGGAATCGATCTGAAACGGGTCATGAGTTACGTCGTTGTAGCAACGTTACCCGTTATTTTAATGATGCTGTGGAACACAGGTTATCAAGCCAATAGTATTATGACTGAGCAGGGAATGACCGAGCTCGAAGGTTGGCGTGGAAGTTTGATTTCCACGTTTAACGTTGGTTTTAATCCCGATAATATGTTTGCAAACATGTTCCATGGCTTGTTGTATTTTCTACCAATTTATATCACCACGCTCGTAGCAGGTGGCATCTGGGAAGTCTGGTTTGCAGCAGTACGAAACCATGAGGTCAACGAAGGTTTCCTTGTAACTTCAATGCTTTACACATTAATATTACCTGCTTCAACTCCACTCTGGCAGGTTGCACTAGGCATTTCCTTTGGTGTCGTTATAGGAAAAGAAGTTTTTGGCGGTACGGGTAAAAACTTTCTCAACCCAGCCCTGACCGGTCGTGCATTTTTATTTTTTGCTTATCCTGCACAACTTTCGGGAGATGCGGTTTGGAACACAATTGATGGCTATAGTAGCGCCACACCTTTAGCACTTGGTGCGCAAGGTGGCTTGGATGCAATCATGAATGCCGGCTTCACTTGGACACAAACGTTTATCGGCAATATGCAAGGCTCTATAGGCGAAACATCAACTTTTGCCTGCCTACTTGGCGCGCTTTTCCTGATTTATACCCGGGTTGCCTCTTACCGAATTATGACTGGCGTCTTTTTAGGTATGGTTTTTACTACCTACTTATTTAACTTTATCGGCAGCGATACAAATCCAATGTTTTCCTTACCCTGGCATTGGCATCTAACTTTAGGCGGTTTTGCCTTTGGGATGATCTTCATGGCGACGGATCCTGTTACCGCATCTATGACAGATGCAGGTCGATGGATATACGGTGGGCTAATCGGTTTTATGGTGGTGATGATCAGGGTGGTGAACCCTGCCTTCCCAGAGGGCATGATGCTTGCAATACTTTTCGCCAATATATTCGCACCGCTCATCGACTATTTTGTCGTACGCGCTAATGTTCGACGAAGGTTAAAACGCAATGTCTGATCAAAATCCTATACCTGATCAAAACCAAACTACTCAAAACTCTGGCTTCTTCGATCAGATCTTAAATTTACCGAACGACAGTACAAAGAAAACGATCATCGTTGCCCTCCTACTATGTTTTGTATGCTCTATTTTAGTCTCCGGTGCAGCAGTCTTACTAAAGCCTCTTCAAATTGCTAATAAAAAAGTCGATATAAAAAGTAATATTTTAGCTGTTGCGGATCTAAAAACTGACGATCAAAGCATTGACGAACTGTTCAAACAGTTTGAGATGAAAGTGGTTGATCTGGAAACGGGTGGCTATGTAGAAGATATTGATGTGGCAAATTTTGATCAAAATAAAGCCTCAAATGATCCTGAGCAGAGTATTCAATTATCGGGCGATCAAGATATTGCGGGTATTGGTCGTCGAGCCAAATATGCCAAGGTCTACTTGCTGAAAGAAGGTGATGTAACAAAACAAATTGTATTACCCGTCCATGGCTATGGTCTATGGTCAACTATGTATGGTTTCTTAGCCTTGGAAAGTGATGCAAACACAATTAAGGGCCTTAAATTTTATCAACATGCGGAAACACCGGGACTCGGTGGAGAAATAGATAATCCAAAATGGCAAGCCAAATGGGTTGGTAAAAAATTACATGATGACGAAGGTAATTTGAAAATTGGCGTGGCTCGCGGTCAAGCTGCTCAAGGTTCTATGCATCAGATAGATGGTCTTTCAGGTGCTACCCTAACCAGTCAGGGTGTTTCTAACATGGTTAAATATTGGCTAAGTGTCGGTGGTTTCGGGCCTTATCTGGAAAAATTACGACCTCACGGTTAGTTAAGGGTTAATTAGCCTTGGTTTTTAACTTAAATGGATACATAAAGAGATAAAGCATGAGTAGCGAAGCGAAATCTAACGTACTTGATCCACTCATAGATAATAACCCGATCACATTACAAGTATTGGGTGTCTGTTCAGCATTGGCAGTTACCTCAAATATGATGACAGCACTTATCATGAGTATTGCACTGACCTCGGTTGTCGCCTGCTCCAACGCCTGCATCAGTTTAATCCGTCACCATATTCCTTCCAATATCAGGATCATCGTTCAAATGACGATTATTGCTTCACTCGTTATTGTTGTTGATCAACTATTAAAAGCCTTTGCCTATGAGGCGAGTAAATCACTCTCAGTATTCGTTGGTTTAATCATCACAAATTGCATTGTACTTGGCCGAGCTGAAGCTTATGCCATGAAAAACCCGCCTTTTTTAAGCTTTCTGGATGGTCTGGGCAATGGTCTTGGCTATAGCCTTTTATTAATGGTTGTGGCTTTTTTCAGAGAATTACTGGGTGCCGGGAAACTATTTGGTTATCCCGTCTTGACGACAGCCAATGAGGGCGGTTGGTACATCCCGAATGGCTTAATGCTACTACCTCCTAGTGCATTTTTTGTTATCGGTTTATTGATCTGGGCGGTGAGAAGTTGGAAACCAGAACAAATTGAGTCTCCTGATTATCAGATCCATCAAGTTCATCGTACGGAGGTTCTCTAAATGGAGCATTACCTCAGCCTGTTTGTTAAATCGATCTTCATTGAAAATCTGGCGCTGTCCTTCTTTTTGGGCATGTGTACCTATCTTGCTGTTTCGAAAAAAATAGAAACAGCACTAGGCTTAGGCATCGCCGTCATTCTCGTACAAGCAATCACTGTCCCTGCAAATAATATTATTTACCAACATCTGCTAAAAGAAGGTGCTTTAGGTTGGGCTGGCTTACCCGAGGTGGATCTTAGCTTTCTAGGTTTAATTTGTTACATAGGTGTAATCGCTGCAATGGTACAAATCCTTGAAATGGCGATGGATAGATACGCACCCGCTTTATATAACGCGCTTGGTATCTTCCTGCCCTTAATCACTGTCAACTGCGCGATTATGGGTGGTACTTTGTTCATGGTCGAGCGAAATTACAATCTGGCTGAAAGTGCTGTTTACGGCGTCGGCAGTGGACTGGGCTGGGCACTGGCTATAACCGCTATTGCAGGCATTAGAGAAAAACTTAAATATTCAGATGTTCCAGATGGTTTACAAGGTCTGGGGATCACATTCATCACCGCTGGCCTTATGGCACTTGGTTTTATGGCATTTTCTGGAATTCAACTTTAGGGATCCACGTTAATGGAAATTCTATTAGGTGTAGTACTCTTTACATTCATCATCATGGCGCTGGTGGTTTTGATCATCAATGCAAAAGCCAAACTTGTTCCCAGTGGTGACATTGAAATATTGATCAATAACGAAAAGACCGTCAAGACACCTGCGGGTAGTAAGTTACTCGGTGCTCTTGCTGATGCAAATTTATTTGTATCTTCAGCCTGTGGCGGCGGTGGCACTTGTGGTCAATGCAAAGTAAAAATCTTTGAAGGTGGTGGATCAATACTTCCCACAGAAGAATCGCATATCACCAAACGCGAAGCCTCAGAAGGAGATCGTCTTTCCTGTCAGGTTGCGGTTAAACAAGACATGAAAATTCAGGTGCCTGAAGAAGTTTTTGGCGTGAAAAAGTGGCAATGCACCGTCAAATCAAATCACAATATGGCGACCTTCATCAAAGAATTAGTCTTACAACTACCTGATGGTGAGAATGTCGATTTTAGAGCAGGTGGTTATATCCAAATTGAATGCCCACCTCATCATATAAAATATAAAGATTTTGACATTGAAGAAGAATACCGTGAAGACTGGGATCGTTTTGATCTGTGGCGTTACGAATCTATTGTTGATAAAGATGTAACCCGTGCTTATTCGATGGCCAATTACCCTGAAGAAAAAGGCATCATTATGCTGAATGTGCGGATCGCATCACCTCCTCCAGGGGCAAGTGACGACGTAGCACCAGGTCAAATGTCTTCTTATATCTACAATTTAAAACCAGGCGATAAAGTCACGATAGCTGGACCGTTCGGGGAATTTTTTGCAAAAGATACTGAAAACGAAATGGTTTTTATTGGTGGCGGTGCGGGTATGGCGCCGATGCGATCACATATTTTTGATCAACTTGGTCGCTTGAAATCGAAACGCAAAGTCAGCTTTTGGTATGGTGCTCGCAGTTTGAGAGAAATGTTCTACGTAGAAGATTTTGATCAACTACAAGAACAGAACGATAATTTCAAATGGCATGTGGCGTTGTCTGACGCCATGCCCGAAGATAATTGGGAAGGTTATACTGGCTTTATTCATAATGTTCTTAAAGATAATTATTTAAAACAGCACCCTGCCCCTGAAGATTGCGAATACTATATGTGTGGGCCACCAATGATGAATGCTGCTGTTATCAGTATGTTAGAAGATCTTGGTGTTGAACGAGATCATATATTCCTTGATGACTTTGGTGGCTAAAACGTAACAAACAACTAAATATTAACAAGCAACAACGGCGTAAAACTAAATGACTACTTTTTTGATCGCATTTTTCATTATTGGTATTGCGATTGTCGGAATGGCAATCGGCGTTATCGTCGGCAGACCAGCAATAAAAGGTAGCTGTGGTGGACTGAACCAACTTGGGCTAAACCAGAGTGACTGTGCATGCTCAGAGCAGAAAAAGAAAGTTTGTCCGAAAAGGATTATTATACAAGAATAAGACTTACTAACTAAAGAGTTGCACACCTTTATAAGGAGAACAATCCATGCTTGCATCAATAAAAGTTAAGGAGTACATGGGAAGAACCAGAACTACATTCACGCCTGATATGGATGTTTTACGCGCTATACATATCCTTATTGAACAAAAAATTTCCGGTGCACCTGTTATTGACGACCATGGCAATCTTGTCGGTTTTCTATCAGAGAAAGATTGTATGAAAGTTGCTCTAAATGCGGGTTATCATGGTGAATCTGGTGGTCGAGTATCAGAATTTATGGCAAATGAAATCCAGACCATAGACGTAGAAACACCTATCATCGAGCTCGCTGAGTTTTTCCTTAAATCTCCTTTTAGACGATATCCTGTTGTTGAAGATAATCGACTGGTTGGTGCGGTAAGCCGACGGGATGTACTGATGGCATTAGAAGTAATGTCAGCACCAGAGGCCAATAAGAAACAATAAAGTATAAAAACAGAGCCTATACTGATTTTTTGTAGTCAAAAATGCATCAAAAAGTTGCTATATTTTGTTTAAGGTGATTGTTTTCTATCGCTTTGTAATTTATTCTTAACACTTGGGAGTTGTGTAACTCCCTGCTATATATAATTCTAATATTAATAAAGGGGAATCTTTATGAAAAAGTCATATATATCTTTAGGAGCAGTTGCTGGTATCGCTATCTTAGTTGCATCTTGTGCAGGTGGTGGTAGTGGCACAATGAGTGCCATGACTTCTTCTGAAGTTGCTGCAATGAAAAGCCAGACGACTGGCGTAGATACACAAGGTAATGTTGTCGAGCTGGGCGAATTCTTCACTTATGGTGGCGATAACATGGCTGAATACAACGGTGGTACGATAGCCACTGGTGCGAAAGATCCAGCAGTTTGCGGTTCATTCTCAGCAGCAAAATGCAGTGTTGGTCACCTGAAATAAGATCATTTCATGAGATTATTAAATAACGCCCGGTTTACAACCGGGCGTTTTTGTTTAGAAAAAAAACCTAAAACTCACATCAGTGGAATCAGATCCTTTTAGTCTTAGCCAGCTTCTACACACATTTAAAAATCCTAAGCTTAACCAATACTTTTGGTCTTCAATAGAAAAGATTTTCGGATTAAAAAAGACTTCTGAATTACATAAATCTATCGAACACAAAACTTCTGCTCCTGATTACATTAAATCAGTCCTTGAAAAACTTGATATCCGATATCAAATACATACAAAAACAAAAATACCCAACAAGGATCCTTTATTGATTCTTTGTAACCATCCCTTTGGCGCATTAGAAGCTTTGATTCTTTTCAATTACCTTTACGAGTCCAGATCAGACTTGCGAATAATTGCAAATCTCTTTCTAAAAAGGATCTATCCCCTATCAAACATATTATTTGGTGTTTTACCTTTCAAAGATAAATGCGCAAAAAAACAAAATATAAAAGTGATGTTGGAAATATCACGTTGGCTTGATAATGGCAATTCTCTGATCTGCTTCCCCGCAGGTGATGTATCGCACCTACAGTTTAAACCAATATCTATAAGAGATGGTTTATGGGAGAAACAAATTGCAAAATTAGCAAGAACCAGCAACTCAAATGTTTTGCCTATATATATTGAAGGCAGAAATAGTCTATGGTTTTATCTTCTAAGCACTCAATTTCATGCGCTTAGATATGCCCTGGAACTATTAAACAAAAAGGGGAACACAATCAAAATACATATTGGTGATGTGATTGTTCCAGAGAATTTTAATTCTTATCCATCAGATATAGATCTGATTAAGTTCTTTCGAGATAAAAACAATCAGTTATCTGAGTTTCAAACCTGACTGATCAGATACTTCAACCCATATTTTTTCCAATCTTTTTACAGAAATTGGACAACTTGTTCCGAGTTCCTGAGCAAATAACGATACTCGCAGTTCCTCTATCATCCATCGATAATTTTCATATTGTTCTGTTTTATCTCCATGTTCTAAATACCGCATCCAAAATTTAGAAACAGATAATGCTAAACCTTTATCTTTTTCAGGATCTCGATCAAATTTATCTAATCGTTTATCTATTGCGTTTAAATAACGTGGGATCTGTTGCAACCACTCAACTTTCGTCTGACTAATAAAACCAGGATAAATCAGATGATCAAGCTGCTCTTGAATTTCTTGTAAAACATTTAACCAGGTTAATGACGTTTTTCCGGATAGTCGTTTTTTGATTTTATGGAATGCTTCTAGTGCTTCCTTGCTTGATTTGCAAATATCATTCGCCACAGAAATCAACTCCCCTCTTCCCTTTTCCAACCGCTGATTAAATTCATTTTGATTGCGAATTTCTATTTTATCAAAAAGAAAAGTCTGAACAATAATCGCATTAACCAAGTCCTCTTTTAATTGTTCTTTTTTACCAACAGATGAAAATAATAAACACATTTTATCAAAGCTTGATAAATTTTTTCTTAAATATTTTATTTGTTCTGGTATCGAAATTTCGATTAATTTAATCAAACCCTGATGATTAACTTTAACCGCTTTTTCTTTTGTATCCTGAACCTGAATTGAAATCGAACCATTGTTAAAAACCAGTGATGGGTATCCACGTAATGGCATTCCGTGTCTGGTTGTCTCAACTATTTCAGGCAAGTCCCCAAAATCCCATGCCTTTATACCATCTCGTTCAATTTTCCAATGTGTATGATCAGAAAATGTTTGCTCTACTTCACCGACCAGCTTGTTTTGCAATCGTTCTAAATTACGCCCCTCAGAAACTGCTTTGCCATTTGTATCGATCACTCTAAAATTCATGTGCAAATGAACAGGTATTTTAGTTTGATCCCAATCGGCAATTTTAATCTGAATACCTGTCATCTTTTTTAAATGATCAGACATACTCATAAATAAGTTACCTTTTCGATAAGATAAACTATTACAACATGCTTCAGAAAAGTTAGGTGCAGGTACGAAATTACGTCGAAGTTGTTTAGGCAACGAACGAATAAGCTCGGTAATTTTTTCTCCGATCAATCCTGGCACTAACCAATCAAAATAATCAGAATGTAGTTGATTTAAAACTGCCATCGGTACGGATAAGGTCACCCCATCATCTTTTGATCCAGGTTTGAAGTGATAGCTTAATGGTAAATCCATTCCTAAAATAGATATCGTTTCTGGTAACGCTTGTTCACATATCTTCTCCGCATCCTCTCTAATCAAAAATTCTCGATCAAAAAATAAAATTTGCGGATCTTTTTTCACAAACTCTCGATACCATTTTTCTAGTCCTAAAACATTATTCACATCCTGTGGGATTTTTTGATCATAAAAATCAAATTGTGTTTGATCGTCAATCAAAATATCAAGCCGGCGTGATCGATGTTCCATTGATTCGATCTCTACTAGCAACTTTTTATTATGTTTGAAAAAAGCGAGGCGTGAATGCGTTTCTCCATTAACCAATGCACCTTGAATAAATAATCGTCGAGATTCAACTGGATCAATTGGTGCAAAATTCACCTTACGATCAACCGAAAGAATTAGTCCATACAAGACTATCTTCTCTAATGCTAAAACACATCCCGATTTTTTTGACCAATAGGCATCTGAATAACTACGTTTTACTAGATTTCCAGCAATTTTTATAACCCACTCTGGCTCAATTTTCGCATTGATTCTTGCATACAATTTCGTCGTCTCAACCAACTCAGTAGACATCATCCATTTTGGTGTTTTTTTAAACTGTCCTGATCCTGGAAAAATAAAAAACTTAATCCCTCTCGCTCCGATATACTCTTTTCTATCAGATAAAAAACCAATATTTCCGAGCAATCCACTCAGCAAAGCACGATGCACAGCATCTTTATTTGCTGGCTGCTTGTTGATCAAAAAACCAAGATCGCCAGACAGACCTTTCAACTGTCTATGAATGTCGTACCATTCACGCATACGCATATAATTAAGAAAATTTGTTCGACATAATTTACGTAATTTATTTTGTGATATTTGTTCCTTTTGTTGTTGATAAAACTCCCATAAATTTAAGAGCCATATAAAGTCAGAATCTTCATCAGAAAACTTAGCATGTGCTTCATCCGCTTGCTGCATTTTTTCCATCGGTTTATCACGCACATCTTGTACGCTCAACGCACTGGCGATGATCAGAATTTCTGTCATGCAATTTTGATCATGCGCCGCTAAAATCATTCGTCCTATACGAGGATCCACAGGCAACTTGGCTAATTTATTTCCTATTGATGTTAAATTTCTGGAATGATCAACAGCACCAAGTTCTTCAAGTAGTTTATAGCCATCACTGATATAACGACCATCCGGTGGTTCTACAAATGGGAAATCTTCAATATCTCCAAAATGTAACGAAGACAGTTGTAAAATAACAGATGCTAAACTGGTTCGTTTTATTTCCGGATCAGTAAACATCGGTCGAGCATTAAAATCATCTTCAGAATATAAGCGTATACAAACGCCTTCACTGACTCGTCCACAACGACCTTTCCGCTGGTTTGCTGAGGCTTGAGAAATATTTTCAATTGGTAAGCGCTGTACTTTGCTTCGAGGGTTGTAGCGACTTATCCGTGCAAAACCTGGATCAATTACATAACGTATCCCTGGAACTGTGAGTGATGTTTCGGCAACATTTGTTGCTAAAATAATGTGCCGCTTTTTATGTGCTTGGAAAATTAAATTTTGTTCTGCCGTGCCTTGCTTTGCATACAAAGCAATGACTTCAGTATTTTTCAAATTGTGTTTGCGTAGACTTTCCATCGTCTCACGAATGTCTCGTTCACCGGAAAGAAAGATCAAAATATCACCTTGGTCAAAATGCGATATTTCATCTACGGCCTCTTTAATTCCTTGTTGAAGATCTTTTTCGTTATCAACCCCTTCTGGCCCAGGTTCAATTAATGGTCGGTATTGCAATTCAACAGGGAAAGTTCGACCAGATACTTCGATGATGGGAGCATTATTAAAGTGTCGTGAGAAACGTTCCGGATCAATGGTTGCTGAAGTAATAATTATTTTTAGATCGGGTCGTCTGGAAAGCAATGTTTTTAAATAACCCATTAAAAAATCAATGTTAAGACTACGTTCGTGTGCCTCATCTATGATCAACGTATCATAAGCATCTAAAAAACGATCACCCTGTGTTTCTGCAAGCAAGATCCCATCAGTCATCACCTTGATAGCCGTTTGAGAACTTACCTGATCATTGAAACGAATTTTATAACCAACAATCTTACCAAGCTGACTTTTCATTTCGTCTGCAACACGTGCAGCGACGGTTCTGGCCGCTATTCGACGAGGTTGAGTGTGACCGATAAGTCCCGTTACACCGCGGCCCATATCCAGGCAAATTTTCGGTAACTGGGTGGATTTTCCAGAACCCGTTTCACCACAAATAATCACAACCTGGTTATCCGAAATCGCTTTGCGAATTTCTTCTCGCTTACCACTAATTGGTAATTCTTCTGGGAATTTGATATTAGGTATGTTTTTTTTACGTAATTCAACCTGTTCGGAAGAAACTAATATTTGATCTTCAAGTTGCTGCAAGGCAGAAACATTACCTTCGTTGCCTGTTTGTTTTTTTAGCCGTGATAAACGTTGTCGAAATTTATGCCGATCAAACTGCATACAGTTTTCAATGTTTTTAGCGAGCTGTGTTAAATCCATTTGGTTTCAATTATTTTAGAGGTACATCAAGTAATGGTAACGCAACGAAATACATTAATATTGAAATTAAAAAATTCCTAAAAAGTTTAGCTCTAAGCCAGCCTTGCATATTTACAATATGGTAATTCGTCTTGCAGAAAAAACAATCGCGCTTGGTGCCGTTGCAACAAGGATCCTCCAGCTGATTGGTGAAAACAAAATCATAATAGATAGTCCAACGCCTAACCAGTGAACGAAACTGATCTCATGATTAAATGTGTCTTTACTTATACATGAGACTAAAAATAAATGAGGTAGCGTTCCAATAAGCTGCCGATACCTCTTATGCAAACCCCATGTCTGTATCGCTAGCAAAATCATAAAACTGTCAAAGAATAAAAAGACTAAATAATGAATGTAAGCAGCAGCCCGTTTAATCGGCACAGCACCAAAAAGTAGACGTAAAATAACAAGTGAAAGTGCCGTCATATAGGTGGAGATCGCTTCTGTTAGCCACCAGATCGCTATCCAAACCGCAATTACAGCCGTGACCCTCCCTCATAGAAAACGAAATTTCAGAACCTTGAGCATCCGAATAAGTTACTGGCAATAATATGTAGGTGACCAGACCCAACATAGAACTTGTACTTAACCCAACCCACGGGATTATATTCTTTAACATTTTATGTATCTGTGCTTGCCACATGCCGTTATAATAGCTCCCCAATTGAGTAATTTATCACACATTGCAACCTGGATCGGTAAGCTTTTTGCATAGGTATCTTTAGTCTGGGCTATAAAAAATATATATGGATCTGAAGTACGACATTTCCGGCGCACAAACTGATGGCGCTCGCGACTATCAAGAAGATTCTTTTCTCACTTCTTACATACAAGCTGGTGAAAATGACGATCAAGTTACTTTAACCATTGTTGCTGATGGCATGGGTGGCCACGCCGCAGGAAATGTCGCAAGTAACCTTGCTGTCCAATCTTTCAATCAATATATTACAACCAACTACCCTGCTGATTCTATTCCAACACTTTTAAAAAGTGCGCTTGATGAAGCCAATCAGGCTATTGCGAAAACCATAAGGGAAACAGCAGCACTTAAAGGTATGGGTTGTACCTTAGTAGCAGCACTTTTCATTAATCAGAAAATGTACTGGATCAGTGTTGGAGATAGCCATCTATTTCTTGTCCAAAGTGATGTTTTAAATAAGAAAAATGCCGATCATAGTTATGGTGGCTATCTAGACAAAATGGCAGCAGAAGGGAATCAGGTTAAGGACAACAACAGCTATTCTCGGCATATGTTATTAAGTGCACTGACTGGAGAATCAATTCCAGCGATAGACTGTCCTGAACAGCCAGTCGAACTTAAAAATGGAGATCAAATCCTGCTTTGTTCTGATGGCATTGACACGCTTGATCAAAAAACTATCGAATCCCAATGTCTTATAACTAAAGACGCAAAAAAGTTGACAAAAAAACTATTACGAGTAGTAGAAGATTTCCAACAACCTAAACAAGACAATACAACAATACTGGCCGTATGCTTAACATCAAAAAACAATCCGAAAATTGCTTTATCTCCGATCAAGGCTGAGCAAAATTTTAATCCTATATCGAATAAAATAAAATCTCCTACAAGCATTCAAAAACCGCTCACACCTCTCATTGAAGCAAAACTTAGTCGGCGAAAAAACAACGGATCTTCATTTTTATCCTGGCTATTCTTTCTCCTCGTTATCTCCGGGTTGGGAACCGGAGCGTGGTGGTATTTGAACGAAAACAAAGCCGTTATCCCAGAGCTATTACGCGAACAGGAAACGATAGCAAGTTCTCCAATACCTCCGATCACCACCAAGACGAGTAAAAGCACTAAATCGACTAAGAAGGCCCGCACACACAAAATCATCAAGTTCAAAAATAAACTTTCAAAGGGCATCTATTCGCCAGAAATGGTTTGGATCCCTGCAGGCAGTTTCTGGATGGGCGGATCTGGAAGTTATCCACCAGTCAATGAACAACCCTACCATAAAGTAACAATTGCTAGATTCGCAATTAGTAGCAAGGAGATCACAAGAGGGGAGTTTTCTAAATATAGTGGTATTACTGTTTCCAATGCAAACAAAAACCAACCTATACGAAATGTCTCTTGGGAAACCGCAAAGAAATATACTCAATGGTTATCCAAGCAAAGCGGTAAACGTTACCGTTTGCCCAGTGAAGCAGAATGGGAATATGCCGCTCGAGCCGGAACGAAATCTCTTTACTGGTGGGGTGATAAGGTAGGGATCCATAACGCACTCTGTGTAGGGTGTACCTCTCCTCTGGAGCCAACCAGACCTAACGAAGTCGGTTCGTACCCCGCTAATGCTTTTGGATTAAGCGATACAGCTGGAAATGTCGCAGAATGGGTTGAAGATTGTTATCACGGCAATTACGACGGCGCGCCCTCAGATGGAAGTATTTGGAATAAGCAAGGCTGTAAAGTTCGTGTGATCCGTGGTGGATCCTATTTCAATGCTACGAAATCATTATACGTTTCACGCCGAGACAAACTTCCACAGAAAAATGCAAATGTAACAGTCGGATTTCGGATAGTCAGAGAAAAATAGTTTTTTTTTTAAAACTTTTGAGTTTACTTCAACATTTAACGGTCACTATGACCAAGTGATTTATCCGGTATAATTTGATCATGGCTCACTTACATAATTTCTTATGATGCTGGAAAGCGATCTTGTTCATTCACGTGCCAATAAAACTTCTCCATCCAAGCCTGATTTAAGAACAAGCTCTCCTGTCTCCCTTGCCAAATGTGATTGAAACCTCTTACGTTAACCAACTGGATCACAAAATAAAATGACACTTTGAGCAATACTCTATCTCCACAAGTGATTTGAACATTACCTTTTTATCTTCATTAATAGATCTAATATAACGTGTAAATTTATAGGTAAACAATTTGATCAGTTTTCAAATCCCGACTAATATAGTCAGGATTAATCTGGGTTATCAGATCAAAACTAGACAGGATTTAAAATGGATATTATAGAAAAAATCAAAGAAACCGTAGAAAGCACACCTATTGTATTATTTATGAAAGGCAATCCTCAGTTTCCACAATGTGGGTTTTCTGCAAAGACAGTCGAAGCACTAAAAAGCTGTGAAGTAGAATTTTCATACGTAGATGTTTTAGAAGAACCTTCCGTTCGACAAAATCTACCAAAATATTCTGAGTGGCCTACATTCCCGCAATTATTTGTTGGAGGAGAATTGGTCGGTGGTTGTGATATTGTGCTCGAATTGCATGAACAAGGTGAATTACAACAAATCACTAAGAATGCAATCTCTTAACAAAGATAATAGCTGATAGAGCTATCTGACCAAAAAACTTACGCTAACACAAGAAAGGTATGTAATTCAGTCTGGCAAAACTGTCATCAGGCAGCCAGGGCTGAAATTGCACCTTTGACTGCCTCTGCTAATTCATTAGCCAGTTGTTTAACTTGTTTACCATCTTGACCTTCAACCATCACTCTTACCAGAGGTTCAGTCCCTGAAGGTCGAAGCAATACTCTACCCGTGTCACCCAGTTGAGCTTCAGTTTCCTGTACAGCAGCCTTAACCTCATCAATAGTCATAACATCAACCTGTTTACTCAAGCGGACATTAACTAGGGTTTGGGGATATTTGTTCATTCCTGATTTGAGGTTATTTAGTGTTTGGCCAGATCGTACCATTGCATCAAGAACTTGTAATGCTGAAACAACACCATCACCTGTTGTTGTCATATCCAGGCATATTAAATGTCCCGATGACTCACCACCTAACGTCCAATCGTTAACACGTAACATTTCCATAATGTGCCGATCACCAACATTTGCTCGTTTAAAGTCTAAACCTAATGTTCGAATAGCATGCTCAAGACCGAGATTACTCATTAAAGTACCTACTACAGCCCCATTCATACCTCGAGTTCGTTGCCGTTCACGAGCAATGATAAACAAGAGTTCATCACCATCTAAAACTTCTCCATGGTGATCAACCATTATTAATCGATCGCCATCGCCATCAAGTGCAATTCCAAGATCAGCACCCTGTGCAAGTACAGCAGCTTGTAACGCATCTGGGCATGTAGCTCCGCAGTCGTCGTTAATATTCAAACCATTTGGAGAAACACCGATAGTAACAATATCAGCTCCTAGTTCTGCAAATACATCAGGGGCTATTTTATAGGTAGCACCATTTGCACAGTCGACAACTATTTTAAGGCCATTAAGATTAGCCCCTATGCCAAACGTACTTTTGCAAAATTCAATATAACGTCCTTCTGGATCTCTTACTCTATGCGCTTTACCAAGCTCTTTTGAAGGTGCAACTTTCATTGGTCGTTCAATCATAGACTCAATAGCTAACTCAATATCGTCGGCCAATTTCCGACCATCTCCCGAAAAAAATTTAATACCATTATCTTGATACGGATTATGAGAGGCGCTAATAACAATGCCAGCTTGAGCACGGAAAGTTCTAGTGAGGTAAGCTACACCAGGCGTTGGCATAGGTCCAAGGAGCATACTATCCACACCAGCGGCAGATAAACCAGCTTCTAATGCTGATTCGAACATATAACCGGAAATACGCGTATCTTTTCCAATCAAGACACGACTATTACCCTGTTCAGCAAGTACTTGTCCGGCAGCCCAGCCAAGTTTCATTACAAAATCCGGACTTATCGGTGACGTACCCACTTCGCCACGTATGCCATCAGTTCCGAAATATTTCCTGTTATTTGTCATTAATGTTGTCTCCTGACCTATTCTTGCTAATGGTCATTCTATATATAACGACCATTCCAACAAAAAAATTACACCCTAATCAAATCAATCTAATTAGAAGAGAGCTTCTCAATCATGGATACTACATAAGTATTGGGCCCAAGAAAGTAAATTTCAGAAACATCAGAAAATCTTAATGAGAACTCGCAGGATCACCTATTTGATCGTCACCAGAGTTCTCATCTTTTTTATCAACTTTTAGTCCGGAGCCATCAGCCGTATCAATATCATCATCGTCGGACCAGTCAGATGGTGGCTTTGGGATCTTACCTTCCATAATTTGATCAATTTGTTTAGAGTCAATGGTTTCATACTTCAACAAAGTTTCAGCCATTAAATGCAGCTTATCGATATTCTCCTCCAACAACTTTTCGGCTCGTTGATAATTTCTATCTATAAACCCTCGTATCTCTTCATCGATAGCTCGAGAAGTTCCATCAGAAACCTGCTTATGTTGTGTTACCGAACGACCAAGGAAAACCTCACCTTCATCTTCAGAATAAGTTAGCGGACCTAAACGCTCAGAAAGACCCCATTTTGTGACCATGTTTCTAGCAATTTCAGTTGCCCTTTCAATATCATTAGATGCTCCTGTCGTCACATGATCAACACCAAAGATCATTTCCTCAGCAATACGGCCACCGTACATACTGGAGATCTGACTCTCAAGACGTTCTTTACTATAACTAACACGATCTTCTTCAGGTAAAAACATTGTCACACCAAGTGCACGTCCTCGCGGAATGATACTGACCTTATAAACCGGATCATGCGAGGGTACCAACCTACCGACTATGGCATGACCTGCTTCATGGTATGCAGTCAATTTCTTTTCTGCTTCACCCATGACCATAGATTTACGTTCTGCACCCATCATGATTTTATCTTTAGCTTTTTCAAACTCTTCCATATTGACGAACTTTTTATCTGCCCTAGCTGCAAACAAAGCAGCTTCATTGACCAAGTTTGCCAGGTCAGCACCAGAAAAACCGGGTGTTCCTCTTGCTAACACACCTGGTTTAACGTTTTCTCCAATAGGTACTTTCCTCATATGAACGCGCAGAATTTGATCACGACCACGAATATCAGGAAGCGGCACAACCACTTGTCGATCAAAACGTCCTGGTCTGAGAAGTGCGGAGTCAAGTACGTCTGGTCGGTTTGTCGCTGCGATAACAATAACGCCCTCATTACCTTCAAAACCATCCATTTCAACTAATAATTGGTTGAGTGTTTGCTCACGTTCATCATGCCCCCCTCCGAGTCCTGCACCACGTTGACGCCCTACAGCATCAATCTCGTCAATAAAGATAATGCATGGCGAATGCTTTTTAGCCTGCTCAAACATATCTCTTACACGCGAAGCACCAACACCGACAAACATTTCAACAAAATCAGATCCCGAGATTGTGAAAAAGGGTACTTTTGCTTCACCTGCAATAGCTTTGGCTAAAAGCGTTTTACCTGTTCCCGGCGAACCTACCATGAGGACGCCACGTGGGATCTTTCCGCCTAGCTTTTGAAATTTACCGGGATCTCGTAAGAACTCAACTAACTCAGAAACTTCTTCTTTAGCCTCTTCAATGCCAGCTACATCGCTAAAAGTAACGCGTATTTGATCTTCACCCAATAATTTTGCTCGGCTTTTACCAAATGACATCGCACCTCGTCCACCGCCACCGCCTTGCATCTGACGCATAAAAAATATCCAGACACCAATTAATAGCAAGATAGGAAACCATGAAATCAAGATCTGTAATAAAATGCTCTCTTTTTCAGGCGGTGTAGATTGAATTTTCACATTGTTTTTCAACAAATCCCCAATCAAAGCATCGTTATCCGTTTCAGGGTTATATGTTCTGAAATATGAACCATCAGCTTTCTTGCCAATAATTGTGCTTTCACGCTTATCGATTAAAACTTCGGCGATCTGCCCACTTTTCACATCCGAAATGAATTCGGAATACCCAAGGTCCTGACTTGTCTTTTGTGATGTTTCAAAGTTATTAAAAACCATCATCAAAACTAAAGCGATGACGATCCAGAGGATCAGATTTCTTGCCATATCATTCATTAAATAAAATACCCCGTATGGACAGCCATTTGTAACAGATATCCAACATAGAAAGAACTACCTATATCAACTATACATTAAATGACCTTCCAATCACATAAAGCTCACTGGAACGATCTCGCGAAGATTTTGGTTTCTTTATAACCACATTTTTAAATTGGCTACGCACATTTTTGGTAAATTCATCAAACCCTTCGCCCTGAAATGCTTTAGTAATAAAATCACCTTGCGGTTTTAAAATCTGATTTGCACAATCCAACGCCAATTCTATAAGCGCCATACCTCTAGGTTGATCAATAGATTTCATACCACTCATATTGGGTGCCATATCTGAAATAACAAGGTCTACCTTGTTGTTGTCTATACTATTTAAGAGTTGATCAAGCACAGATTGTTCCAAAAAATCACCTTGAATAATAGTTGTGTTTTTAAGTGGGGTCATTTCGAGAAGATCTAAGGCGTAGACGTGACCAGTTTCGCCAACTAAATTTGAAGCTATCTGAGTCCATCCACCTGGCGCAGCACCGAGATCGACAATGTTCATTCCTGACTTAATGAGTCGGGTTTTATCCTGAATTTCCAGCAGTTTATAAGCAGCTCGTGATCGATAGCCGTCTTTTCTCGACGCTAGAACGTATTGATCTGATTCATGCTCTTTAAGCCACCTTTGACTACTTCCGCCTTTCTTACTCGTAGCTAATCTCCAGAATTTCGTATTCTATTTGTCCACCAGGTGCATTCACTTCAATGACATCTTCTTCTTCTTTACCGATCATTGCTCTGGCAATGGGTGATTGGACAGAGATCCGGCCGGCTTTTATATCTGCCTCGTCTTCACCCACTATCTGATAAACAATTTCAGATTCATCTTCTAAATGTAAAAGCTTAACTGACGCGCCAAAGACAATTTTCCCATCTGCATTAACTTCTTTAGGATCAATAATCACCGCATTCGACATTTTGCCCTCAATATCTGCGATCCGCCCTTCGGTAAAGCTCTGCTGTTCACGTGCGGCATGATATTCAGCATTTTCTTTAAGATCACCATGTTCACGAGCAGTTGCTATATCCTTAATAATCTTGGGTCTTGCAACTTTCTTTAACTCGTTAAGCTCTTCCTTGAGTTTTTCCGCACCCCTTAATGTCATTGGTGATTTATTCATTTAACCTACACTCCCATGCAAATTCTGCAGACAGTTAACCCGTAAAACATCTTCTTCTTTCATTGCCTGTACCATCGCATAAGCACCCGCTATTGTGGTTGTATAGGGAACCTTATGCACGAGCGCCGATCCGCGAATGGTATAAGAATCCGAAATAGCCTGTTTTTTCTCACTGGTTGTATTAACGATAAAATTGATCTCATCATTTTTGATCAAATCGACAATGTGCGGCTGACCTTCTAAAACTTTATTGATCACTTTACAACCTATCCTGGCATCAGACAAACTTTGTTGAGTACCGCTAGTTGCCATCAGATCGAAACCTAAATCTTCAAGTTGACGGGCCACTTCAATCGCCCTTGCTCGATCGCTTTTACGTACACTAATAAAGGCACTGCCTCTGGTTGGAAGTTCAACACCTGCAGCTTGTTGCGATTTAGCAAAAGCCTCTCCAAATGTTTCACCAACGCCCATAACCTCACCGGTGGATTTCATTTCAGGACTTAATAAAGGGTCAACTCCAGGGAATTTCACGAAAGGAAAAACCGCTTCTTTGACCGAATAATAAGATGGCACTTTCTCTTCAGTCATACCTTGTTGTTTAAGAGTTTTACCCACCATACAGGCAGCTGCTATATTTGCTAGTGGCAAACTGGTAGCTTTAGACACAAATGGAGCGGTTCGCGATGCACGCGGATTGACTTCAAGAACATAGATGTCTTCACCTTGAATAGCAAACTGTACATTCATCAGACCAACCACTTTCAAAGCAAGTGCCATCGCGCGAGTTTGTTTTTTGATCTCCTCTTGAATTTCAGCACTCAAATGGTGCGGTGGCAAAGAACACGCAGAATCTCCAGAATGAACCCCCGCTTCTTCAATATGCTCCATTATGCCGCCGATCAAAACGTCTTCACCATCACAAATAGCATCAACATCAACCTCTACGGCTTGATTCAAAAATCGATCTAACAAAACAGGCGCATCATTTGAGACAGCTACTGCGCCAGCCATATATTTACGTAGATCAACTTCGTTGTAGACTATCTCCATACCTCGCCCACCCAATACGTAAGATGGTCTAACAACTAATGGATATCCTACTTCTTCAGCGCCTATCACCGCATCGTCGATATTACTTGCGGTTCTATTATCTGGTTGTTTCAGGTTCAGTTCTTGAAGCATTTTCTGGAAACGTTCACGATCTTCAGCCAAATCGATTGAATCGGGTGATGTTCCAATAATAGGAGCACCGGCTTCTTCTAACGCATTTGCAAGTTTTAAGGGGGTTTGCCCACCATACTGAACAATAATGCCTTTCGGTTGTTCAAGATGAATAATTTCTAATACATCTTCAAGTGTTAATGGTTCAAAAAAGAGTCGATCAGAGGTGTCATAGTCGGTTGAAACGGTTTCCGGATTACAATTGACCATGATGGTCTCATAACCAAGATCTCGCATGGTAAATGCCGCTTGTACACAGCAGTAATCAAATTCGATACCTTGTCCGATCCGATTTGGCCCACCACCCAGCACCATGATCTTTTCCTTATCAGTTGGTGCAGCTTCACATTCTTCTTCATAGGTGGAATACATATAAGCTGTGCTTGAGGCAAACTCAGCAGCACAGGTATCAACACGTTTATAGACGGGTCTAATTTCAAGTTGATGCCTCAAATTACGTACTTTAGATTCACCCACTCCTGTAAGCGCGGCGAGACGCGAATCGGCAAAACCCTTCCTTTTAAGGTTTCTAAGTCGTTCTTCATTGAACCCGGAGAAACCATCGCTCTTAATTAGTGATTCTTCTTTGATCAGATCTTCAATCTGAATCAAAAACCAGGGATCAATCTTACAATGATCAAAAACCTCTTCCAACGTCATTCCATAGCGAAAGGCATCACCAACATACCAAAGTCGATTAGATCTTGGAACACGCATTTCTTTGATCAGTTCGGCCTCTAAGTCCTCACTTTCAGAATTAGCAACTTCGACCAAGCCATCCATACCTACTTCCAGCCCACGAATAGCTTTCTGTAGTGACTCCTGAAGAGTTCGTCCAATAGCCATGACTTCACCTACAGATTTCATCTGTGTGGTCAGGCGGTCATCGGCTTGAGGAAATTTCTCGAAGGTGAAACGAGGTATCTTGGTAACGACATAATCGATCGATGGTTCAAATGAAGCCGGTGTCACACCACCCGTTATTTCGTTTTCAAGTTCGTCCAATGTGTAACCAACGGCAAGTTTCGCTGCCACTTTTGCAATTGGGAAACCTGTCGCTTTTGATGCAAGTGCAGAAGATCTAGAAACGCGAGGATTCATTTCGATAATGATCATCGCACCGTTTTCAGGATTAATCGCAAACTGAACATTTGATCCGCCCGTTTCAACACCAATTTCACGCAAAACCGCTAATGAGGCATTCCGCATGATCTGATATTCCTTGTCAGTCAAGGTTTGGGCTGGAGCGACAGTAATTGAATCACCGGTATGAACGCCCATTGGATCAAGATTTTCAATGGCGCAGATAATGATGCAATTATCGTTTCGATCACGAACCACCTCCATTTCATACTCTTTCCAGCCCAATACAGACTCTTCAAGTAAAATCTCAGTTGTACGCGATGCATCAAGACCACGTTTGCAGATCGCATCAAACTCTTCTCGATTAAACGCAATACCACCGCCCGTTCCACCCATCGTGAAAGAAGGTCGTATTATTATCGGAAAACCGATTTCCGATTGCGCGTGATAAGCCTCTTCCATATTATGTGCAGCAAATGCTCTAGGCGTATTCAAACCAATTTTGGTCATGGCAGCACGAAATTTTTCTCTATCTTCGGCCTTATCTATTGCTTCACGAGTCGCGCCGATCAATTCCACACCAAATTTTTCAAGCACCCCTTCACTTTCGAGATCTAGTGCACAATTTAATGCCGTTTGCCCACCCATGGTCGGCAATAATGCATCAGGACGTTCCTTTTCGATAATATTTGCCACATTCTGCCAATAGACCGGCTCAATATAAGTCGCATCGGCCATGTCCGGATCCGTCATGATCGTAGCTGGATTAGAATTAACCAGAATGACTCTATAACCCTCTTCTTTCAATGCTTTACATGCTTGAGTTCCAGAATAATCGAACTCGCATGCTTGCCCTATAACAATAGGACCTGCCCCAACGATGAGGATACTTTTTATATCAGTACGTTTCGCCATCTTTGTGGGTTAGCTCCTTACCTGTGACATAAGATTAATAAAATGATCAAACAGTGATTGAATATCATGTGGGCCGGGACTTGCTTCGGGATGCCCCTGAAAACCGAATGCTGGATATTCAGTATGATGTACACCTTGTAAGGAACCATCGAATAATGATCGATGTGTCGGTTTAAGATTTGCAGGCAAACTTTGTTCATCCACCGCAAAACCATGATTCTGACTAGTAATCATCACATTTTTAGCTTTTAGATCCTGTACAGGATGATTTGCACCATGATGACCAAATTTCATTTTGATCGTTTTTGCACCACAGGCCAGTGATAACAATTGATGGCCTAGACAAATACCAAACGTTGGCATGCCAGAAGATATGATCTTACTAATAGCTTGAATCGCATAATCACATGGTTCTGGATCACCGGGACCATTTGAAAGGAAGACGCCATCAGGATCCATTGCCAGTACCTCTTCCGCAGGTGTTTTAGCCGGTACGATTGTCAATTCACAACCACGATCAATTAATAAGCGAAGAATATTACGTTTCACGCCAAAATCGTAAGCGACGACTTTCCATTTCGGCTTTTCTGTTGATAGTGGATGATCGTCCGATTCAAGTACCCAAGTACTTGCAGACCATTTATAAGATGTTTCAGTAGTCACGTCTTGAGCTAGATCTAATCCCTTGAGGCCAGGAAACTCTTTCGCTTTTGCCAAAGCATGGACATGCGCAGCAGACGTACTCGCATTTTCTTCCCCAGCGATGACACAACCTCTTTGGGCCCCTTTCTCACGTAAAATTCTAGTCAATCGGCGAGTATCAATCCCCGCTATGGAAACTACATTATTCTTCTTAAGATATTCACCTAAAGACATTGAAGCACGCCAGTTACTATGCAGCATAGAAAGATCGCGAATAACCAGAGCACTTGCATGTACCTGCGCTGATTCTTCATCCCCTTCATTGGTTCCTGTATTACCAATATGAGGATAAGTAAGAGTAACTATCTGTTGACAATAAGATGGATCAGTCAAAATCTCCTGGTATCCCGTCATTGCTGTATTGAAAACAACTTCACCAACAACACAACCAGGCGCGCCAATAGAAATACCACTAAATTCACTACCATCTTCGAGTACTAACAAGGCGGGTTGTTGGGTCAAGTTTAACTCCAAAGTTCTATTGAAATTCCATGCTTCAGATGTAGAAAAACGGGAGTTGCCCACAAGACCCGTCCCGTTTTTAAAATTTCTCGAATTCTACTTCAAAGGACTATTTCTGTCCACGACAATTCCAGATTAAGTATATAAAGATTATCGGTAAACCCATGGTGCATTTAGACGATGACAATTTTCAGATGGTTGAACCATTGAAAAATAGTTAACACCATAATTTTCGCCAGTACTCTCGTCGAAAAGCCTTGAAACGATTTGCCATAATTACGTCCGTTCATAAATGGGTCACACAGCTGAGAGAAAAGTGTCTCAATACCTTTTCTTGCCTTTTTGAACATGAAGTTGAATGGTTTGAAATCCGTTTGATTTTTACGTTTAGGTGTTGCTACGCTAATAATACATTTGAAAAATCTGGATGTGGGTATAACTTATCATGCCCCTTCTAAAAATTGGATTTATACGGCAGCAACCAGAACTTGTTTAGAATGGCTTCTCACACAATTTCGACCCTTACTCTTTGCTACATATAACGCATCATCGGCACTCTTAAGCAATGATTTTATTCCAGCTTCAGCATCAAGTTGTGAAGGTTCTATAGTGGCAATACCTGCACTGATTGTTAATACGCCTGATACTGATGACTCAGAATGCGCTATACGTGCTCCTTCTACTGCTACTCTACCTCTTTCGATCATCTTTGCAGCACCATCATGATCTGTATCTGGAAGAATGATCGCAAATTCTTCACCACCAAAACGACTGACCAGATCTCCAGGCCGTCGTATTGCATTAAATAAACCATTTGCTACTTCACATAGCGCATCATCGCCAGCTTGATGACCATAAGTGTCGTTATATTGCTTAAAGAAATCCACATCGCATATGCATAACGAGAGAGTATTCCCTTTTTTAGCAGAACGCTTCCATTCTGATTCTAAGTACTTATTAAACTTTCGACGATTGGCCAAGCCCGTTAATACATCATAATCAGCCATACGTTTTAGCTGCTTATTCGCTATATCAAGTTGTTGCTGCATTTTGTAAATTCGCCGCATTGCATGTAGTTTAGCATTCAGGACAACCTGACTGACGGGCTTGCATATATAGTCATCCCCACCAACTTCCAGGCCTTTTACAACGGTAACATCTTCACTCAGCGCACTGATAAAAATAATCGGGATCCAGTTATTACTACTTTTGGTTCGTTCTCTAATTAGTTTAGCTGCAGCAATTCCATCCAGTTCTGGCATAATCACATCGAGCAATACAAGATCAGGGTGATGTTTATCAAAAGCTTCAACCGCTTCCTTACCATTCGTGGCAGTAATGACATCAAAACCTGCTTCTAGAATACAAGCCTCCAGATATGCTAGATTTGATTTTGTATCTTCTGCTACCAGAATCTTCATTTTGTGCCTTATTATTTTAACTTCAAGATTTATGCTAGCGACCTATTCCGTGTTTTCTTGAATTAAGGAGCATAAAAATCATATTTTTTATGCTCCTTAATCAAGATTGAACCAGTTAGAAGACTCGTATTTTATTTCCTCATGCATGCTCGAAAATTAAAATTGAAGTTTAAACCCAACGATAAGAGATCGCCCTTGTTGAGGAGCAATATCTTTCACAAATGAAGTGTGCTGGCGTATTTCTTCGTCTAATAGATTTGTACCTCTCATGAATAAGTTGAAATTCAATAGCTCTTTGTTAATCACCTCATAACTGAGACCTAAGGTAATATCCGTATAACTATCAGTAGAAGTTTCTAATTGAGCTAACTTTGTTTGTCGCGCCGTATGATTAGCATCAAAATACAGCTCGAAAGGTCCACGATGATAATCAAGACCTAAACCAACACGCCAAGGCGTGATCCGAGGTAAATTCTGGTTGTCCTCTAACTTTCCACGGACATAATCTGCCCACATTTTTAGATCTAGAGATTCATCAATATGATCGAAAATATTTAACCTGGTCTGTAGTTCTATGCCATAGAACAGTGCATCAGATTGGATATGATTGACCAAAAGTAGTGCTTCCTCATCCGTTACTATTTGAGCGGTCTCTAAAAAATCATCTTCAACTCGATCAGAAATACCATCACTATTTCGATCATTTTCACTGGTATAAATATAATCATCAATTTTTGAAACAAACAGGTTAGCTTCGCCAGTTAATCTTCCGTCTGTTTTATTAAAAATAAGGTCCAAAGAATGTGTGGTTTCCTCTTTAAGATCCAAATTGCCAATTTCAAAAGTATTAGTCGCTAAATGTGCGCCATTAGAAAACAATTCTTCTATTGCTGGTGCTCTCTGTGATCGTGTAAAACTAAGACGCGTGTTCAAACTTTCCGTCCAGTGAAAACCTAAACCTGCTGAAAAACTAAACAAGTCATGTGACACACTTGATACACTTTCGGAGTCAGTGGTTTGATGTTCATATCGTCCACCAACCTCGATATGTAACTGTTCAAACTCAGCCCTTTCCAAAACAAAAATACCGACTGAATTAAGGCTTGAATTAGGTAAGAATGCTTCTTCTCCAGAAGTGCTGAGCTTTCTGTTTTGGTGTTGAAATCCAAGAACGCCCTCCCAACCTGCAAGTGATTGATGTAATAGCTCCACCCGACCCTGCAATTCTTTATTATCGAGTTGTGTTCCGATCTCATCACCTTCTAGCTCCTCATGAGTGTGATCGTTATAGCCCCAACGAGATTTGATCAAAGTGAAACCTGGAAATGGATCTTCCAGTTCGCTTTTTATATCAAACCGTGTTTGTTCTTGTTTTATACGAACACTTTCTTCCTCATGTTCTCCATCCTCTTCTTCATCCTCTTCTTCATGCCCCGGAATACCGTAATTATTGTCAAAATTATTAATTGAAAAACCGATAAAGCCGCGGTCATGTACCCAGGATGATCCAAAGGTTGTATCATGAGATTCAATATTGGAATTTTGTAGAGTACCTCTAATGTCTCCTTCTTCTGGGACGCTTAGTGCAAAACCCGGTATATCAATATCTTGAGTCTTACGATGCGTAGTATCTAAATGAAACGTAAATTCATCGTAACCCACATTGAAACGAAGACCACCCGTGAGATCATGGGATGCAGAATCAAAATGAGAATATAAATCACCCTCTAAACCTTCAGGCACATAATCGAGGATCTGATTAGAAATAACGTTTATCAGACCTCCACTAGCACTGCTGCCATAAAGCAATGTCGCTGGGCCTCTTAATATTTCTATCCTGTCAACGAATATTGCATTAATCGCAACACCATGATCTGGACTTATAGTGGAAACATCCAAGCTACCAATCCCATCACTCAGAACTCCGACGCGAACACCACTTTGCCCTCGGATCACGGGGCGGCCAACACCCGGACCAAAACCAGTAGAACTAATCCCTGGTGACTGTCCAACAAGATCAGAGATAGTATTTTTATTTCCTCTATCTAGTTCTTCATCCAAAAGTACTGAAACGGGTTTTAAAATATGCTGACTTGACGTTGATAAAGGATCAGATTGCACTTCCAGATCTTGTAAATGTAAAGTCTCTTCAGCAAACACGAACACACTAAACGACAGCATAAATACCGCCGAATATTTTTTAGCAAACATAAACTATTCTCCTACTCACTCGCCTATCACACTAGACGAATAAGATAATTAACTTTGAAATATGAAGGTTAAGTTGGAGAGTTAGCTGGAGGGGCCCGACTGAAGAAATTGTAATGAAAAACGGGTGTAAATACTGATAAGGATTTTTCTTCATGAAAATAATCAAAAAGAATATCTGAAATTACCAGTGGTGGTGTAAGACAGGCCTGATCATTATTCTGCCCGGCCAAATAGAGAGAACATTTATGATCATGATGCTCAACAGCATGATCGACTGTATGCATTGCCGTTAATATTTGCAGTCCTAGGAAGGAGAACAACAACAGCAATATCAAATAATGTTTTTTATACACTTTCATTCAATCAATTATTCGTTAAAGTACACTGGATCATCATTAAACACCCCTAACTGATTACGAAGAAATTTAAATTAATACGTAAGTAATTATTATATATGGGGTGAACGACGGGGCTCGAACCCGCGACCACCGGAATCACAATCCGGGGCTCTACCAACTGAGCTACGCTCACCATTGTTTTCAACGACGATTTTAGTATGTCTGGTTGTAAACGACAAGCTGTCCAAACATAAATAACGTCTGGCGCGCCCGGCAGGACTCGAACCTGCAACCCCCGGCTTAGAAGGCCGGTGCTCTATCCGGTTGAGCTACGGGCGCTTAGAGTACCTTTGTAATTTGGACCTTCGAAATGGTCGGGGCAGAGGGATTCGAACCCCCGACCCTCTGCTCCCAAAGCAGATGCGCTACCAGGCTGCGCTATGCCCCGACTGATGAGTCGGTCGGAATAATACGCAGCCCTGCGGTCTGCGTCAACAATATTCCCACCAGACACAGCTATTTCCGTCGCCAACTCGTCCCTTCTGTATTGTCTTCCAGAGTGATCCCTTGGTCATTCAATAAATCGCGTATTCGATCAGATTCTGACCAGTCTTTTTGAGCCCGTGCAACGTTGCGTTGTTGAACATAATCCTCGACCTGGCGAGATGATAAAGCACCTTCTCTTTGATCATTTTCACCACGTAAGAAATATTCAGGATCACCTCCAAGCAGACCAAGAATACGGCCCAAACTTTTCAACCGCCCAGCCAGCCTAGTCGCTTTTTCAGGATCTTCTCGATTTGCATTTAGATCACGCGCCAGATCAAATAATACCGACAATGCATTTGGGGTATTGAAATCATCATCCATTGCAGCTTTAAACAGAGCTTCATATTCACTATCTTCTCCTATTTCTGCAATTTCAACTCCACGCAGCGCAGTATACAGTCGTGTAAGTGCACTTTTTGCATTATCCAGATGTTCATTCGAATAATTTAGCGGACTACGATAATGGCTGGTGAGAATGAAATAACGTATTACTTCTGCAGGATATTGTTCGAGAACATCACGAATAGTAAAAAAATTGCCCAATGATTTAGACATTTTCTCATCATCGACACGTACAAAACCATTATGCATCCATAGATTTGCAAAAGGTTCACCGGTTGCACCTTCGGATTGGGCGATTTCATTTTCATGATGAGGAAATTGTAAATCCTGACCACCTCCGTGAATATCAAAGTTATTCCCTAGCTGACAGGTCGACATCGCCGAGCATTCTATATGCCATCCAGGACGGCCATTCCCCCAGGGCGATTCCCAGCTTGGTTCATCGGGCTTGGCAGCTTTCCATAAAACAAAATCCAAAGGATCATCTTTGGCTTCATCAACTGCAACCCGTTCTCCAACGCGTAGATCTTCTACATTCTTGCCGGAGAGCTTGCCGTATTCAGCAAACTCACTGATATCGTAATAAACATCACCATTAGCCGCTGGATAGGCTTTTTTATTTTCGATTAGGGTTTCTATCATGCTAATGATGTCATCCACATGTTCGGTTGCTTTGGGTTCTTGATCAGGCCTTTTAACACCTAGCGCATCCGCATCTTCATTCATATAGGTAATGCAGCGTTCGGTAAGCTCCGTGATACTTTCGCCATTTTCATTGGCTCTGGCGATAATTTTGTCATCAATATCCGTAATATTGCGCACATAGGTAACTTCATAACCACTCACACGTAAGTAGCTTGCGACAACATCAAAAACCACCATAACCCGTGCGTGACCGATATGACAAAAATCATAGACCGTCATACCACAAACATATAAACCCACTTTGCCAGGTTCGATTGTTTTTAATGCTTCTTTTTTTCTGGTTAAGGTATTATAAATATTCAGCACAGCGAGCTTTCTCATTAGCGTCTTATAGGGCGCGCATGTTACATTAAACAATTGTCGTCATAAACCATATTGGAGAATTATTACCTGATGAGAAACACAATTTTCAGTATTTTTTTGTTATTAGTATCCCCCCTTTTATATGCCGCGCCACAAGTTGCACTGCAGACCAATCAAGGGACGATAATCATAGAATTAAATGAGGATAAAGCACCGCTAAGTACAGCAAACTTTCTTACTTATGTTAAAGAGGGCTATTACGAAGATGTCATCTTCCATCGTGTGATCGAAAACTTTATGATCCAGGGTGGTGGCTTTAATGCGGATTTCAATAAAAAAGAAACCCACGCGCCGATCAAAAACGAAGCCGATAATGGCTTATCCAACGAGCGTGGAACGGTTGCGATGGCAAGAACCAGCGATCCACATTCTGGCTCCGCTCAGTTTTTTATCAACACAGTAAATAATAGCTTTCTTGATCACTCAGCACCAACATCTCGTGGTTGGGGATATGCCGTTTTTGGAAAAGTGGTTGAAGGAATGGATGTTGTTGATAAAATCCGCTCAATGCAAACAGGTCCTAGTGGCCCTTTCCCATCGGATGTGCCACAAACACCTGTAATTATTGAGCGCGCGACTCTTATCGAAGCCGCATCCAACTAAATCTTATAAATTCAAACAAGAGATATAGAATAATGAAAGTAAAATTAACCACCAGCAATGGTGACATCACAATTGAGCTTAACGAAGAAAAAGCACCAGAAACTGTAAAAAATTTCATCTCTTATGTTGAATCGGGGCATTACGATGGAACAATTTTTCACCGCGTGATCAATAACTTTATGATTCAAGGCGGTGGCCATTTACCTGATATGAGTCAAAAGAAATGCAATGATCCGGTAAAGAATGAAGCTGACAATGGTCTGCAAAATAAAATAGGTACCATAGCAATGGCGAGAACCAGTGATCCTCATTCCGCTTCTGCTCAATTTTTTATCAATGTAGCTGATAATGACTTTCTGAATTTCAGTAGCGCGACCTCCAGTGGTTGGGGTTATTGTGTTTTCGGTGAAGTGACAGAAGGTATGGATGTTGTAAACCAAATCAAAGAAGTTGCAACTGCCGCACAAGACGTTCCCGTCGAAGAAGTTTTGATCAATAAAGCTGAAGTTGTTGATTAATACTTATCCTAAGATTAAATAATGACAATATTATTTATTTCCGATCTTCATTTAAGTAACGAACGCCCTGATAAACTGGATTTTTTTTTCCAGTTTATCAAGGGCCCTGCGCGACAAGTCGACACCTTATATATTCTTGGGGATTTTTTTGAATATTGGATTGGTGATGATGATGTTACTCCACCTAATCCAGATATTCTTCAAGCCTTATCCGAACTTAAAAATGCACAAACAAAATTGTATGTGATGGTAGGCAATCGCGATTTTTTAATCGGGCAAGGATTTGAAAATATCAGTGGCGCAACGCTTATACCTGATCCTTCTGTCATCGATCTTTTTGGAGAAAAAACCTTATTAATGCACGGTGATCTATTGTGTACAAAAGATGTGGATTATTTAAAGTTTCGTGAAATGGTTCGCACACCTGAATGGCAAGAAGCCTTCACTGATAAACCTTTTAATGAAAGGTTAGCCATTGCAAAAAATATGCGTCTTGAGAGTAAAGCAGCATTAAAAAATAAAATCCCTGTCATTATGGATGTTGAACAACAGACCGTTGAACACTATATGAAAACACATAACGTAAACTCTCTGATCCATGGGCATACTCATCGTCCCGCCATACATCAATTTGAACTCGCAGGCGGTCAAGCTACAAGAACTGTTTTAGGTGATTGGTATCAAAATGAAAATGTTCTTGTTTGTGAATCTAACGAACAAAAGCTAGTCTCCATACAAGAACTGCTTTCATAAACATAATGTTACGATCTATCTAAACATTCGTTTTAGAGCGACTTACTAAATAAACACCAAAAATAACTAACACAGTACCTATAATCTGAACAAAATTAATTCGTTCTTGTAGAAAAAAATAAGCCAAAAATAAAGTACTTATCGGGCCTATAGAACTAATGATCGACGCTTTACTCGCACCAATTCTGCGTATGCCTGCATTCATTAAAAAAGCAGGAATGACGGTAGATATAATCGCCAACAGAAAAGCCAAGTAATACACATTAACCTCAAATTCTGGCGGATAAAATCCGTAACTGAAACCATAATGTATTATCGTTACAACACATGAGATAGACATTGCATAGGCAGTAAAGCGAGTAGCGCCTATTCTCTTCGTCATTTCGCCACTTCCCATTAAAAATATTGCAAAAGTAAATGCACTGATAGCAATGTAAATTACACCTCTAATCATCCCTGCAGAATTTGCTTCAATCTGATCAATAACGACAAAAATAATCCCTGTATAACTTAGTAATAATGCAAATATTTCCAACCGGTTTATTTTTCGTTTCAAAAAAATAGCTGAAAGTAAAACGACAAAAGTTGGGTAAAGAAACAATATTATTCTTTCAAGCCCCGCAGAGATCAATTCAAGTCCTTTGAAATCAAATAAACTTGCTAAATAATATCCAATAATCCCAAGAAAAATTACCGCACTCCATTCTTGTAAAGAAATAGGGATTTGATCAGAAGATTGTTGGTTTGTTAATGCAACCAATAAGAAAAAAGGCAAAGCCATGATCATACGTAGCACCATCAAAGACAATGCATCCACATGAGCACCGTAGGCATAGGCAAGTTTTATAAATATAGCTTTTGCTGAAAATGCAATTGCACCAATTAAAACAAAAATAATTCCAATTAACACATCAGAACTTTTTTTTGTTGATTATTTTTCACAGTAACTCCTTAGTTGAACCGTGGATACTGTGTAGAGAATATGTGAATAGTCGCGACAGGATCCGCGGCTATTTTATTTTCAAGAAGTAATAAAAAGACCGCAACAAGCAGGTAGGCTTAACCAGAGTGTCAGCTTGCTCAAGCGTACTTTAATAACTGTATTTTTGCGGATTGCAATATTCATGATGCGCGGAGGTTAATGCCTATCGTTTTTATTGTCAATATACCGTTTTAAATCATCAGGTCGATCTAAATCCCATTGCATTGGTAGTGTGTACAAATTCAAATTTAACACATTAATTTTTACCATAGTCTGATCAAAAACAGTCTCGGTTCCCCATACAATATTTTCAAATATAGAACGGTAATACTTGTTCATTCCTATTAAGGTGTAACCACCATCTTCAGCAGGAGCTATGACAATTTCATTGTTTTTTTCAAGCTTAGTTAAAGCGAGATCAAGAATATCGATTGTCATTGATGGGCTGTCAGTACCTATTAAAATAGCAGAGGAACAGTTTTTAAGTGAGGTATATAAAGCATTACTCATACGCTCACCAAGATCATTTCCTTGTTGCTGTTTAAGCGCAAGACCAAAGGTTTGGAAAAATGAGTGTTTGCTATCAGGACTGCACCAAAGCTCTGTAGGACAAAGTTTGCTTTGAGTAACTAAGTTTATTGTTCTACTAGCCAGTTGCTTATGAATATCAGCAGCTTGATCAAATGTTAAGTGCGGTGTGAGTCTGGTTTTAACTTCACCAGACACCGGTGCTTTACAAAAAACTAATATTTTTGCGTTTGGATACTTCATTCTGATCAAATATTAATTTCGATTTTATTATTGCTTGAAAGGCAACATTAAAACATTTTGAAATTTTTCATCTTCTGGTTTTCTAAAATAATCCAAACCTATTGTCATCTCTTCATGACCATCACGTGGTTGATCAATATAGGTTCCGAAAATTCTATCCCAGATTGAAATTGAAAAACCGTAATTACTGTCGGTTTCATCCCGATGTATAGAATGATGAACTCGATGCATGTCCGGAGTTACTAATATTTTTCTCAGTTGTTTATCTACTGAAAGTGGAAGCTTTACATTACCATGATTGAAAACAGCACAAGTGTTAAGAATAACTTCAAATATTATTACTGCGATGGGTGCTACACCGATTATAAAAACAGCAATTACTTTGATCAAAAGTGAAAAAAATATTTCAATGGGATGGAAACGAATTCCTGTCGATGTATCGTAAACAAGATCAGTATGATGAACTTGGTGTAGCTTCCAGATCATCGAAATTTTATGCGACGCTACATGTTGACCATAAATAATCAGATCAAGAATAATCAATGTGAGAATGATAGAAATAATGTTTTGAAAATCGATCAAATTGAGCAAGCCAATATTTTTTTCAGCTGCAATTACAGAAGTCTGGTAGACAATTCCACCAACTGTAAATCGAACTAAAACTGAACCTAAAATCATTAAACCAAAATTGACTGGCCAGCGCGTTTTTCTTTTTTGATCATTTTTGCGTCTGGGATGTTTAATCTCCCAAATAATCATGATTGCAAGAACAATCAAAAAAGCACCTAAACGATAACCGGCATCCATCACATTACTATCAGGTCGATTCTTTTTGGTAATATTGCTGAACAAGCACGCGTGGATGAGCACCAATAAAATAAAGAAAACGTAACCACCACATTAGTCCAATGGTTTTAAAAACCCCATTCCTTTCCCAACGTCTACTCGAGGTAATTGCTTTCTGTTTAAGACAAACTGGATAAGCTTTTTTTCTAAGCCGCTTACTGATCTCAATATCTTCCATAATCGGATAATCACGAAATCCTTTAATTTCTTCGAAAACATTCCGCATAACAAAAATTCCTTGATCGCCTGTTGCCACTCCAGTCAAGCCAGAACGTAAATTCATCATTGTTTCTATCATTCGAAACACGAAGTTTTCGCCCGAAAGTTTCACATCAAACCTTCCCCAGACATGCGGTAATTCCATCGCTTGTAAAATAAGTTTATAAGCTTGCTCTGGGAGTTGCGTATCGGCGTGCAAAAATAACAAAACTCTACCCGTCGCATGAAAAGCACCAGCATTCATTTGTTTGGCCCGGTTATATTGGATCCCCTCTCCTGATTCAATAAGAAGATCAGCATAGGGTTCGGCTAAAACAATACTTTTATCATTGCTACCTCCGTCAACAACAATAATTTCGACACCACGTTTTCGCAACGGTTGTAATCGCTGTAAGGCATACTCAATACGAGCAGCCTCATTCAGCATCGGTACAATGATAGTTAACTCAGGTCCTTCAAGAATCACTTATGTGTGTCCAGATTAGCTAAGAGTATCAACAACACGACGATTCACTAACACCACCACTATGAGATCCACCTTTAGTCTCAGCTGGCGTTCGTAATGTTCCAGCAGGATGACACCAATTTCGTGGTTCTGTTTTTACAGTTGGGGTAATGCCGATAAATTGATCGCCGTAAAAACCGCCGGTTAACAAATCAAAGCTACGTTCGCAAACGGCGATCCGTTTTCCTCTTGGATAAATATGACCTTCATCATCATAAACTTCTTTAAACGGGCCTTTATAAATAACCGCATGACCATAATCTAAGCAATCCACCGCTTCTGGCTTTGATGCGGTGATCGTAACAGTGCGGAATTCGATACCCTCAACCACTTGCCACGGTTCATCACCCCATTTATCTAAACTAACAGCAACGAAACCAGCATCAACGAATGCTTGTAAGAAATCATCTTCTGTTAGTGCACCAGAGATGCAACCACTCCAAAGTTCCGGATCATTTTTCATTTGCTCAGAGCTGTCTTCATCACTGACGATATCAGAAATAGCAACGCGTCCACCCGGTTTTGTTACGCGGAAAATTTCCTCGATCAGTTGTTGTTTTTCACTATCGTGGACTAAGTTTAGAACGCAATTTGAAACAACAAGGTCGATAGAATTATTTTTGATCAAAGGATCATTGTTTTTCTGTTGTTCCTGCCAGACTCTAAGATCACTAGCACCGATAAAATCTTTCACAGGATTTTTAGATAAATAATGATCCATCGCTTCAAGATCTACTGCTAGATCTTGAATTTGTCCTTTTACAAACTCAACACGATCTGAACCTATTTTTTCTGCCATTTCGTTTTGATATTTTTTTGCCAGTCCGAGCATGTCGTCATTCATATCAACACCGATGACTTTGCCTTTATCGCCGACAAGCTGCGCGGCCATATAACAAATTTTTCCTGAACCGGAACCAAGATCAAGAACCACATCCCCTTCTCTTACATAACGCGATGGATCACCGCAACCGTAATCTTTTTCGATGATTTCTTCGGGCAATAATTTTAATAAACTTGCGTCATAATCAACGGGGCAACACAGTTCTGGCTGTTGTTCTTTTGCGCCTTCAGAATAACGTTCTAGTACACTTGCTTCTTTATCCATTATTTATTTCCTGTTTAGTTTCATTAGTCTAATGCTCCACCGCAACTACTGCCCTGCCCGGCGGTACAGCCGTAACAATGATCGAGCACTGAGATAGGTCTGTTACTAAGCATTTTTGTGTTCAACTCGCTGATATGTTTTCGCCCTAAAGATGTCGGTAGATCAAGCATTTGATTAAAATCACAGTCATATACATAACCTTGCCAGTCAACACTCAATATTGTCTTACACATAAGGGAGTCAAGGTTTTGCTCTTGGTAATTATCACGCAGTGTTTGCATATAGGGTTCAAACTGTCCCTTGCTGACCAGCGTGCTACCGAAGCGTTTAATTGGCATATTAGTGATCGTAAATAAACTATTAAAGACGATGCCGTAATCTTGCTTTAGATGTTGCTTGTAAGCGATCTCCAATTCCATTTGTGCTGGTGGAAGTGCTGTACCTTGTGGATTGTAGACAAGGTTTAAAACCAACCCGGGGTTTTCTAACTTACCGTATCCAAGACAGTTTAGTTTTTGTAGAGACTTTATACTGTCGATAAATACACCATCACCACGCTGTTTATCGACATTGTCTTCCATATAACAAGGTAAAGAAGCGACAATTTCGACTTGATTCTCAGCAAGAAATTCTGCCGTAGTTTCATAACCTTCTTGCTGAAGTATGGTTAAGTTACAACGATCAACGACTTTGCAATCTTCATTTCTGGCAGCAATAACTAGATCCAGAAAATGTGGATTCATTTCAGGCGCGCCACCGGTCAAATCTAACGTTTTAATGTTTTCCGACTTTATGAATTCTATGATTTGATCGATGGTCTCACGATCCATAATTTCTTTGCGCTTTGGGCCTGCATTAACATGGCAGTGCAGACAGATCTGATTACAAAGATAACCGAGGTTGACTTGAAGTGTTTCTAACTCCCGACGTGTAATTTCAGGAAAGTCCGTCGTTTGTAAAAGTGTGAGTGTATTATGCATAGGTGGCAGAATTCTATTCTAAAAACTGAAATTTCAACAGGCTTATTCCCGTGAATGGTTAGAAATATTTATTTAAAGTGTATCGGTTTTATTTAGAGCGAGGCTCGATCATCCTTGCAAAGAGAAGCAACGACACACTGGATAAAAACAGATCTGCTATAGACATGCATTTCCAAGTATCACGGGGATATAGTATCCTGCGTTTTTTACCAAACCAAATCCAATATATAACCAATCACTACTAAATATAACGATCTTAATCGTCGATAATAATCGCGAATCCATTATGACCCAGAAAAACAAATACAGTTCACGCATCACACAACCGAAATCGCAAGGTGCTTCACAGGCAATGCTTTACGCTACCGGGCTAACAGAAAAAGATTTAGATAAAGCGCAAGTAGGTATATCCAGTGTCTGGTATGAAGGTAATCCTTGCAATATGCATCTTCTGGATCTTTCAGAAAAAGTGAAAGAAGGCGTTGTTGCAGCGGGTCTGGTCGGAATGCGCTTTAATACGATTGGGGTAAGCGATGGCATCTCCATGGGTACAGACGGCATGAGCTATTCCTTGCAATCACGTGATTTAATTGCAGATTCGATTGAAACAGTCATGGCTGGCCAATGGTACGACGCTAATATTTCGATTCCCGGTTGTGATAAAAATATGCCGGGTGTTTTGATCGCGATGGGACGATTAAACCGACCTTCATTAATGATTTATGGTGGAACGATTAAACCCGGACATTGTAATAACGAGACATTAGATGTCGTATCGGCTTTTCAAAGCTACGGTCAATTTATTAGTGGAACCATTGATGAAGACACACGTCAGGAAATCATTAAAAAATCCTGTCCTGGTGCCGGTGCTTGCGGTGGTATGTACACAGCGAACACGATGGCTTCAGCTATAGAAGCGATGGGTATGTCATTACCTTACAGTTCATCTATGCCAGCAGAAGATCCCGGTAAGTTAGAAGAATGTAAGCGCGCGGGTGAAGCGATCCGAATTTTATTGGAACAAGATACTAAACCACGCGACATTATGACCCGTGAAGCGTTCGAAAATGCAATGGTTCTAATTATTGTTCTGGGTGGATCAACCAATGCGGTTTTGCATTTGATCGCAATGGCGCGTTCTGTAGATGTTGAATTGACGATCGATGATTTTCAAAGTGTCAGTGATCGGATCCCTTTCCTGGCTGATTTAAAACCGAGTGGAAAATATGTAATGGAAGATGTTCACCACATTGGAGGTATTCCAGCAGTGATGAAGTTTCTACTGGAAGAAGGCTTGATCAATGGTGATTGTATGACAGTAACAGGTAAAACAATCACCGAGAATTTGAATGATCTGCCTGGGCTAAAAGATGGTCAAGACATTATCCGTACTTTAGACAATCCAATAAAAGAGTCCGGCCATATTCGTATCCTCAAAGGTAGTCTCGCACCTGAAGGTTCGGTGGCCAAAATCACTGGCAAAGAGGGACTTCACTTTAGTGGTCCTGCAAAGGTCTATGATTCTGAAGAAGATATGCTTGCAGCGCTTGAGCAAAATAAAATCGAAAAAGGCGATGTTGTGATCATTCGTTATGAAGGACCACAAGGTGGGCCTGGAATGCCAGAAATGTTGACTCCAACATCAGCAATCATGGGTGCTGGTTTAGGATCGGATGTTGCACTTTTAACTGATGGACGTTTTTCAGGTGGCTCGCATGGATTCATCGTTGGTCATATCGTACCGGAAGCTCAAGTCGGTGGTCCTATTGCGTTGGTTGAAGAAGGTGACATTATTACAATCAATGCAGAAACCAATCGTATTGATGTTGATGTGGCTGTAAACACGTTAGAAGAAAGACGCTCAAAATGGCAGCAACCACCCTATAAAGCGACGCGTGGAACATTATTCAAATATATAAAAACCGTCAAAACTGCCTCTGAAGGGTGTGTTACAGACGAATAAAGTTTATTACTTTTTCTATGATAGACGACAAATCAACCAATAAACCATCCAAGACATCGGAAAGCCTGATTTTGGATCACCCAGAAATTAAGGGCTGGGTTGCGATCAGAAATGATGAAACACAAAGTGTGGCTTCTGATCCTGCCGCTGAAAAATTGGGTGAAGTTTTGATCTATTTTAGTGAAATGTCGAGCTTAATTGGGGAGTCATTTGGTTTAGAAAAACCTGACGAGATACATATAGTTTGCGATGAGCTTACTGCTGTTTGTCTACCTGGTGCTAAGGAAACGGTGGGGATTATTTTTGATCAAGATACCAAACCTAATCAATTTTTGGCCAAATATAAAACGACAAGATAGTGTGTTTTCAGAAATATATTGATTCCATTCTAGACACTCCAAAAGTTGAAGGCTTGTTATTGTTTGATCATGACGGAATTGTACATTTCGAACAGGTGCCTGACTATGCAGTCCAAACGTCACTAGAAAAATTACCGCGACGAATACTAATGATGTATGACGTAATCGCGGATAATACTCAAAACTGTTCCGACTTTATCTTGAAGTTTGAAAAGAAAAATTTTTACTTCCGCAAAAGTTCTAATAAAAAAAATGGAGACTTTATACTTGCAGTCATTAGTGATGCAGGGGTTAACTTTATTGCTTTAAAACTGATTACAAACTTGGCAATCAAAATGATCGAACTGAACGATAAGAATAGTTTGAATCAAAATAAGAAAAGAAAAAAAGCTCGTTCTGCATTGACTCAAAGAGGTCGTAAATTAGTTATTAAAAAGAAGTCTTCCTAAGTTGCTAAAAATACTGAAAAGTACTGGTTAAGACTTATAAATCATAAAGTTCGGCTGTACTCTTTATAGTATTTTAAGACTTTTTTTACGTAATGCTGTGTTTCCTTATAAGGTGGTATTTCGTTTCCGTACTTGGCGACTGCACCCTCCCCGGCATTATAAGCAGCCAAGGCTAATTCTTTATCATTATCAAACATTTTTAGAAGATCCCGCAGGTAACGGGTCCCTCCGGCTATATTCGCTTCAGGATCTTTACTATTCTTAACGCCATACCGTTCAGCAGTTGCAGGCATTAACTGCATCATTCCAACAGCACCTGCCTTTGAGATCGCTTTTGGATCATAAGCAGATTCAGCCCTGATTACCGCATGTACTAAAGCATTTGGAATTTTGTTTTTTTTAGCAGCTGTTTTAATCAGCTCACCAAATTTCTTCTGACGCTTGAGCATCGCTCCATAACTATATTTTTTCTCTCTCCAACCTTTCCATGTTTTAACTAATAATTTGTAGCCCTTATGATTTGGGCGATCTGTCAAATAGACATGACCATTTTTGTCAGTGTATTTGTAAACATCGGCATTAATAGAATTGGAAACGAATAATAAAGTAGTAATATACGTTACTGAAGCAAACATCTTCAATCGAGCAGAAAAACGTTTTTGCAATATCTTCATATAGTTAAAAACTCAATTTAATCGACATGACAATCTCTGGTAACCAGCATTTAGTAATTACTCTAAAACAACTAGAATCTGCATACTAATAAGTGCAAAAATTCCCGCTATTAAATCGTCCAACATTATTCCAAAACCACCTGTAACACGTTGATCTACTAATCCTATAGGCCATGGCTTCCAAATATCAAATATTCGAAACAAGATAAAACCGATCAAAACCCATACCCAACCAGTTGGAGCAATAGTCATCGTTACTAAATAACCAACAACTTCATCCCAAACGATTCCTGGGTGATCATGAACACCTAACTCATTAGCAGTTCGTTCACAAAGCCAGATCCCAAATATAAACAAAGAGACTGAAACCAAACAATAAACTACAATCGATAAAGGCTTCATAAGTAGAAATAATGGAATTCCGATCAAAGTTCCAAAGGTACCTGGTGCCTTTAAGGCAAGACCTGTGCCAAAGCCTAGCGAGAGGCAATGAAATGGATCTTTGAGGAGAGTGGGTTCGATCTTAGGGTTTTCATGACTTGCCATAGTTTGTGATAACTCTTATTTTCTGCACCGGTTTGACCACCATTCAGGAACGTCAATATTTTCAAAAACATCATAGTCATCGTAAGGCTTAAGATCCAGAATAGGTGTGCCATCAAACGCATCCAGCTTTTTTACTTTAAGATGATTTTCGTTTCGTTCTAATAATTCAACAACGGCCAAACCAATCGGGTTAGGCCTGTTCCTGCTCCGTGTAGCAAGGATCCCAGAAAGCGGCAAATTTTTGTCACCTCGTGGGTAAATATGTTGTTCTACAGCTTTAGATCCTATCTTATGTAACCAGAATAAAACAAAAATATGTGAATATTCTTCAATATTAAGTAGAGAATCACTCCATTCTGGTTCAATAATTATTTTGGAAATGATCTCCGCTCGACATTTCGCGATCTGTTGATCCTCAATGTTGTTCTCAACGTATCCGATGGGCTTCAGATGAATCATAGTTTCTTTCTTCCGACAAATATGGAAATGATGTGTCGTTACCAATTGATTTTAAATAGATAATTACACATTAGTGAGCTATCTTTAATGTAGCTCAACCAGGAAATTATTTAAAATAATAGGCAAAGTTTAATACACAATACTTGATTGCAAATTGTTTTTCTGACCCATTAGCTTGCAATCTATTATATTTGTTTATTTAAAGTAATTAGGAGGCCGCCCTAAGCAGATGTTTCCAATCAGTTTTTTTCTGAAATTGGCTTGGATTTTGCTTTAATTAACATATAAAAACGAAGCAGCATCATGTGTGAATTTTATAATAAAGCACAAGATTGTTAGCGTAGGTTACTCAGGGGCTACGGTCAGGCATTGAAACTACAAGCTAAAATTCTATTTATACTTTCACCCTTAGCGATAATTCCGTTGTTGTTAGTTGGCTGGATCACCTATTCTGAAATAACAACAAATAATCGGCAAAGTACTATAGAAATTCTTAAGCTTCTTAGCGAAGATACATCCGAGATCCTGAAAATACGAATTAAAGAAACAGAAAGCGTTGCCAGTCTCTTAACAGAGTCTACATTGCTGAGCACATTCATTCGAAGCACTAATGTATATGAAAAGTATAATCACCTGATGCCAAAAGTTTCAAGGCAATTTTCATACTATCTACAAATCTATCCGGAAATAGTTAATATTCGCTTAAGTGATTCTTCTGGTGACTTAATTTTAAACATACCAGAAGGTTCTAAACCTTCGATAAAAAGGAATAATTCGAAAAACACTAACTCTACGACCTCAGTATTCGAAGATCCCAATAAACAACCCTTATATCTTCACACTGTAGAACTCTTCAATGGAAACCATGACGCAAGGATAGGAGAATCTTTATTTGGATACCTTGATATCGTTTTGTCTATGTCTGTTATGGATACTGCGATAGAAAAAGCCTTTAATGAAAAATACGGAACCATATTCTTCGTCGATAAGAGTGGGGATCGTATTCGCGATACCTTTGATTTGGGTTTAACTGGAAAATTATCATTACCGGATGTTAGCAATCTTATCCAACTAAAGAATGGTTTATTGCCCCAAGAAATTCAATTTGAAAGGGGTAAGGCCTATATACAAGGTTATAAAGTCGATCCTGATTTGTATATGTTTAGCTTACTTAATGATCAACAAATCATTGCTGATAGTAGTAGTTATTTCAAACATATAACTAGCATTGTAGGCATTAGTGTCTTCCTCTTTGTGATACTGAGTTTTCTTTCGATCAAATATCTATTGATCAAACCTGTTCAGAAATTAGGCTCTGCTGCACAAGAGATAGGTAGAGGTAATCTCGGCTTTAAACTCGATATCAACAGTAATGATGAATTGGGTGAACTATCAACCTCGTTAAAGGAAATGAGCCTGAATTTACGTCAATCCAATGAGCAAATTCGTTATTTCGCCTACCATGATAGTTTAACAAAACTACCAAATCGATTGATGTTTGGAGAATATCTAGGCCATGCTTTGGCTCATGCGAAACGTCGTGATCAATCATTAGCTCTGATGTATCTTGATTTAGATGATTTTAAAGTGATTAATGACACACTAGGTCATCAAGCTGGTGACGCGGTTCTAAGAGAACTTTCTACCAGACTCTCAGACTGTTTACGAACAGAAGATTATTTAGGATATCCTGAAATCTCACGATCAGAAACTGAAACTGTAGCCCGACTTGGCGGTGATGAATTTATCATTTTCTTGCCTAATATCGACAATCCATATGAGGCGGCGACAGTGGCAAACCAAGTTCTTGAATCCATTGCAATTCCATTCCATGTTGAAAATAGAGATCTACATGTCAGTGCCAGTATTGGCATTACAACTTTTCCTAAGGATGGCCAAGATGCTGAAACACTGATCAGAAATGCTGATATGGCAATGTATCATGCGAAGGAAAAAGGTAAAAACGCTTATAGCTATTATCAAGAGTCAATGAATATTGCAGCATTTGAGCGTTTAAATCTGCAAAATGAACTACGTCAGGCACTCGCTAACGATGAGCTTGTTCTTTTTTACCAACCACAAGTAGATTTAAATAATGGCAACATTGTCAGTGTAGAAGCATTAATCCGTTGGCGACATCCTGTAAAAGGTTTAATTCGACCGGATCGATTTATTCCGATTGCTGAGCAGTCAGAACTCATTGTTCCTATTGGTGAATGGGTGTTAAGAGAGGCTTGTAAACAAGCGAAAATCTGGCATCAAGCTGGACATACCGATCTTTGCGTATCAGTAAATGTTTCTGCATCACAGCTGCACCGCCACGACTTAAAAGAAATTATTAACGAGACGCTAATCTCAAATAAATTACCTGCTGAAGCTCTTGAGATCGAATTAACAGAGACAACAATCAGTAACTCTGAAGAAATCGTGTTTGAAACATTAACCGCCATTAAATCGCTTGGTGTTCGTATTGCAATGGATGACTTTGGTACCGGCTATTCTTCATTAAGTTATCTTAATAAATTACCTATCGATAAGATCAAGGTTGATCGCAGTTTCGTACAAAAAATTACTTCAGAAACCACTCATGCACCAATTATCACAGCCATTCTAGCAATGGCTCACAGTCTGGATTTACCTGTAACTGCAGAAGGTGTTGAGTTACAAGCTCAGGTTGATTTTCTCAAAGACAAAGGGTGCGGCTTAATTCAAGGCTATCTAATCAGCCATCCTGTTTCTACCGATGATATTTCGAAATTGCTTATGGAAAAAATATCTATTAAGGAAATTGTCAATCAGCCGATATAAAACTTAATGTCGCAAAGTACGTGCATCAACGTAAACCATAAGTTTACCTGGGGATAAAATATGGCTATTTCAAAATGGATCGGTGGTATCTTGATATTAATCGCCTTTGTTATTGCGGGGAAATTACAAGCATCTACGCTTGAATATAGTGTATATCTCGAACAGGAAGAATCCAGTTTAAAATCAAAAAAATCATACGCCAGTTTCTGATAGAAATAGAGGATCTTAGGAAACTAAATATCAATGAAAGGTACTAAGTTCTAAAATAGTTTGCAAAATCGTTGATACGCTAGGTCTTAACATAACACCTGCGTAGTATTTCTTATCTCAAGTTCAAGTTAAATAGTAATCTGTTTTAATTATCAATTCTAAATTAATTGTTAATTACGCTAATACATGTTTATTATGTGTGTTTTTAGCGCTTATAATAACCGCTGATATTAAGCTTCGGGCACAGATATAATCTCTTGTCCGAAACAAAGGGGAAACCTTAAGATGGATCCAGTTGAAATAGGTAAAGAAGAGTCACTTACTGAAGAACATAAAGTCACTCCAATAAACAGGAGCCGCGCAAAACGAACAAAAGCTTACCGAAAGCTTGAAAAGAAACAAATCCGAACTCGTAATATTGCTGCATTGATATTCCTTGTTCTTATCTGTGGGATCACACTCTCTGTAGCCTCGTTAAAACATTTTTCAAGTGAAAATAGAACCCTTGAGAGTGATCTAAATCAAGCTAACCTACAAATAGAAGCATTGGTAACAGATACGCAATCGCTACGTTTGGAAAATGATAATTTAGTTCAGGGTCGCATCCCTGGTTTAATTCCAATCAAATTTGATGACCCTCATAAAATTGAAAATCAAATGCTAAAGAGTGTAGTTTTTACAAAAACAAAACATAACGGCCAAACCCGTTACGAGTATCTAGCTGTGGTGGCAAACAATACTGAAGACGTTATCAGACCAGCGAGTTTACTGATATTTTTCAACAAGCTCGGAGTTGAAGTTGGTAAAGGGCGTATTGCAATTGCACTGGACTTTGATAATCAAGTTAAAATGATTGCGCTACAACCGGGAGAAAGTCATTCTTTTACTGGTGCAATAGATTTGATCAGCGACGACGAACCAAAATATTTTAAACTCATCGAACAGTAGTTATCTCTAGTAAATACCTCCGGGTCGTCAGAAGCGTTTCATTTATCTGGCCATCTATATGGCATGCTGGCTATAATGCCCGATTGTTTAATTTGCTTTGTTCTGAATGACACCACGAATCTCACAATTACATGCCTACCCTTTTGAACGATTAGCAAAAATTAAAGCGGAATCTCAATCGAACTCTGGGAAAACACCAATAGATATGTCGATTGGTGAACCAAAGCATCCAACTCCGGCATTCATTAAAGAAGAATTAATCAATAAACTTGATTCAATGGCTGTATATCCCACGACACGCGGTCATGATCTACTACGAACGACGATTAGCGATTGGCTGATCAACCGCTTTAAATTGCCACTAGATTCTCTCGAAATTGATCAAGTTTTACCGGTAAATGGTACGCGTGAGGCGTTATTCGCAATCGCACAATGTGTTGTTGATATTACAGCTCAGAAAAAACCGCTGATCATTTCCCCAAATCCTTTTTACCAAATTTATGAAGGAGCTGCCTTGCTCGCTGGTGCTGAACCTTATTATGCAAACTGCACACAAGAAACTAACTACCTACCTGATTTCGATAGTGTTCCAACAGAAATCTGGAAGCAATGCCAGCTAGTTTATATCTGCTCTCCTGGTAATCCGACTGGCGCAGTTCTGCCAGAGCAAGATCTGATTAAGTTGCTAGCGCTTTCTGATCAATATAATTTTGTTATTGCTTCAGATGAATGCTACTCAGAAATTTATTTTGACGAAGAGAATCCACCGATTGGTTTACTTGAAGCGGCGGCCCGATCAAATCGTCTTGATTATAAAAATTGTCTGGTATTTCATAGCTTATCCAAACGATCAAATGTGCCTGGCTTACGATCAGGTTTTGTCGCCGGCGACAAAGAGCTGATCAAAAAATTTTTGTTATATCGAACTTATCATGGTTGTGCGATGCCACTACCAACCCAGTATGCAAGTATTGCCGCATGGCAAAATGAAGAACATGTGATAGAAAACCGACAACAGTACCGCGAAAAATTCGATGTCGTTCTGGAATTACTCTCACCCGTATTGAATGTAGAGAAACCAGAGGCCGGGTTCTACTTGTGGCCCGAAGTGCCAATGAATGATGTAACATTTGCAAGTGAGCTAATGAAGACGCAAAATATAACCGTCTTGCCAGGTAGCTTTTTGGCCAGGGAGTCGAGTGGTATAAATCCCGGTGAAAACAGAGTGAGAATTGCGCTGGTAGCCACGCTTGATCAAACCGTTGAAGCGGCTGAAAGAATAAAAGAGTTTATCAAATCATCAACAATTTAAGAGAATAATAATGGAACAACTGGAAAAAATTATCGAAGAGAGCTTTGAGAATATTTCTGACATCACACCGGCTAACGCCAGTGCAGAGTTGAAAGAAACTATTGAAGAATGCATTAGTAACTTAGATGCTGGCACTTACCGCGTTGCTGAGAAAAAGGGTGATGAATGGATTGTTAACCAGTGGCTTAAAAAAGCGGTACTGTTATCTTTCCGGGTAAGTGATAATGAAGTTATCTCAGAAAACTACACTAAGTTTTACGACAAGGTTCCTGGGAAATTCACTAACTACAGCGAAGAAGATTTCAAAAACAGCGGTATACGTGTGGTTCCGGCGGCAACAGCACGTCGTGGTAGCTATATCGCACCAAATACGGTTCTCATGCCTAGCTTCGTAAACATTGGTGCCTATGTTGACAGCGGCACAATGGTTGATACCTGGGTTACGGTCGGCTCATGTGCTCAAATTGGTAAAAACGTCCATCTTTCAGGCGGTGTTGGTATTGGTGGTGTACTCGAACCATTGCAAGCAGGCCCAACGATCATTGAAGATAACTGCTTTATCGGTGCTCGATCTGAAGTGGTCGAAGGTGTTGTTGTTGGTCGTGGTTCCGTTATTTCCATGGGTGTTTATATTGGCCAAAGTACGCGCATTTATGATCGCGCTACTGGTGAGGTCACTTATGGATATATTCCACCAGGTTCGGTGGTGGTTTCTGGTAATTTGCCTTCAAGCGATGGTAAATACAGTCTTTACTGCGCGGTGATCGTGAAAAAGGTTGATGAAAAAACCTTGGGTAAAGTTGGAATCAACGCACTTCTCCGAGATATATAAGCAAGATATTTAAGAACGATATGATTCTTTACGGAATTAGCAATTGCGACACGATCAAAAAAGCTAAAAAATGGCTTTCTGATCAAATGGTCGCATTTCAGTTTCATGACTTTCGTAAAGACGGTCTGGAAGCAGAACAATTAAAAATTTGGATCGATGCGTTAGGTTGGGAAGTGCTTTTAAACAAACGCGGAACAACCTGGCGTAAATTAGATAAATCGGATCAAACTGATCTTGATGTAGAAAAAGCTTGCTCTCTGATGCTAAAGCACCCTGCATTGATTAAACGACCTGTCTTAGTGGCAGCCGATGAGATCATTGTTGGTTTTAAACCGGAGGAATATGTAAGGTTAATCGATCAACTCTGAAATATTGTTTTTTAGAGGTGCCTTCTTAAGTTTTCTGCTAAGAAATTCTAGTGTTGCTCTAGCTTTTTCCACAAACACTCACCACCTAAAATCTGATCAAGTTTTTCGAGCTGTTCAAAATGCATTGCTAACTCGTCTTCATGAGGTTGTACTACGATCAAAGGCGGTCTCTGTTTTGTCTTTCTTTTACTTATCACTTTTTGATTTTGTTGTGTCTGTTCCTCATTTGAGAATAAAAGATCGGCTTGCCCACCCGTCATAAGCAGATATACATCAGCAAGAATTTCTGCATCTAATAATGCGCCATGTAATTCACGCTGTGAATTATTGACATCATAACGCTTACAAAGTGCATCAAGATTATTCTTTTGCCCTGGGTGCATTTCACGTGCGAGAATCAAGGTATCTAATACCTTGCAATGCTGTTCCATCGTTTCCTGACTGGACTCTAATAAAGATAATTCGTAATCAAGAAAGCCTATATCAAATGGCGCATTGTGAATGATCAATTCTGCGTCATTCACAAATTCGATAAACTCATTAACTATCTCGGCAAATTTGGGTTTATCCATCAGGAATTCATTGGTGATCCCATGAACTTCCAAAGCACCTTCGTCGACATCACGCTCTGGACAAATATAATGATGAAAATGTTTATTGGTTAATTTGCGATTAACCATTTCAACACAACCAATTTCTATAATCCGATGTCCATCAGCGGTTGAGAGTCCCGTTGTTTCAGTATCGAGTACGATTTGCCTCATGCTGGTTTTTTACCTAATAGTTCATCGATACCGTCATTGGCTAATTGATCAGCAATGTCATTTTCGACATGACCAGAATGCCCTTTTACCCATTTCCATTCGACTTCGTGTACTTCAGCCGCTTTTTCCAGTCGTTGCCATAGATCCTGGTTTTTTACTGGCTTTTTATTGGCCGTTTTCCAATCACGTTTTTTCCAACCTTCGAGCCATTTTGTAATTCCATCTTTGACATAAGAGGAATCTGTTGTCAGTGTTACCTGACAACTTCTTTTTAAGCTTTCTAGCCCCATAATTGCCGCCATCAGTTCCATTCTATTATTGGTCGTATCATGCTCACCGCCAAACAGGCGTTTTTCATGATCTCCACAACGTAGTAATGCACCCCATCCACCTGGGCCAGGATTTCCGCGACATGCGCCATCGGTAAAAAGTGAAACCCTATCATTCATATTTTGATCTGCTTTGTGTTTTAGTCGCGCGCGTCGTTGGCTCTGTTAAACCAGATGCAATAAGCCTTCGACGAATTCGCCATTCTACTTTGGTTGGAGTTATTGGTATCAGACGTTTTTTACCAATTATCATATAGGTACCACCAAACCAGGGACAGAGATAATTACCCAATTTTTCTAAAAAAACGAGTCGCTTCATTATCCAGGAGGTTTTAACAGGTGGTCGAAAAAACATATATCTGGTTTTAACTACCTCAAACCCCAGTAGACCTAGCCAATCTTTAACCCGGGCAGCCCGATAAAAATGTCCACTCCAGGGAGGATTTTCTCGCCACGCTAATAACATGCGCCATATCCCCCATAAGCTTAGCGGGTTAAAACCGATAATGATCAGACGCCCTTCTCCGATCAAAACCCTTTCTATCTCACGCAGGATATCGTGAGGATCTTCTTCATACTCCAATACATGCGGTAACAGGGCGACATCGACACTATTCTCATCTATTGGTAGATGTGTGGATCTACAAATGAGATGCCCATCCTGAATGACGTCTTGTGGATAAAGATCAAATAAAACCTGGTGCGAAATACGGCTTGATTCCAATAGTGTTGAGTCATTTAACGCGCCTAACTGAAGTATGTGATAGCCGAAAAGAAGTGGAAGCTCTTCTTCAAGTTGCCTCTTTTCAACATTAAAAAGCGCATCGCCTGCATGGCTTTTAAACCACTTTCGTAAACGTTGTCTTTTAGTTTCCTTGGGTTGGATTTCTTTAGACTCTACTTCGTTTGTCGTCATGCGTGGATTTTACAATATAATCTGTTCTTATATCGACAATCAGTAACATTAGTATCGATAAAGTCGTTAGATCACTTGACCTTAGATGAACAACTCCTTAGGATCGCGACATGTTTTTGGGAACCGAAGCGTGATCTGCAGGTTTACAGCTGCAATATCAGCAATTACAACAGTTTTTTTATTAGCAGGGTGTACAAGTTTAACACTTGAACAGGCACCCGACCCTAAAGAAACCACGTCTGGTGAGTTTTTTGTTGAATCTAAATCCCCTCCCCAAGTAGAGGAGATCCAAGTAGTCAACCCTTTTCCACAGCAGTTTTTCGAAATTGATGATCTCTGGAATCATATTCGCAAGAGTGAGAGTCTAGCGACTTCCGCAAATGACGCTTCTCGCAAACAGGTTCAAAATCAGCTTGCAGAACTCAGGAAAAATCAACATTTTTTTGATGTGATGGCCACTCGCGCAACACCTTATATTCATCACATCATCGATGAGCTAAATAAGCGTAACATGCCACTTTATATCTCCCTATTACCCATCATTGAAAGTGGTTATCAAGTAAAAGTCACCTCATCTCAAAAAGCGGCGGGATTGTGGCAGATCATACCCTCAACAGGCAAATCTCTAGGGCTAAAACAAAACTGGTGGTATGACGGACGACGAGATTTGATCGCTTCAACCAATGCAGCATTGGACTATCTACAACAACTGCATGACCGCTTTGATGACTGGCAACTAACACTGGCAGCTTATAATAGTGGCGGAGCTACCGTCGCAAATGCTATAAAGAAAAATAAGCGTCTCGGTAAACCAACAGACTACTGGTCATTATCTCTTCCACCTGAAACAGAAAAATATATTCCAAAATTAATCGCACTTGAAATGGTGATAAAATCACCATCAAACTACAATGTGGAACTTATGACCATACCAAATCAACCGATGTTTAAGGTGGTCGATTTAAAAGGACAGATCCAACTTCAAAAGGTGGCTGAACTGGCAAATGTTGAGTATGAGAAATTACGCATTCTTAATGCAGGTTTTAAACGTTGGGCGACTGATCCAGATGGACCTCATCAGCTACTTATTCCAGAAAACTCTGCTGAACAACTTAAATACGCACTTGCAGCTTTGCCAGAAGAAGAACGTATTGAATTGAAAAATCACACAATTACATCGGGCGAATCACTTTGGACGATCGCCAGGAAATACGATATCAGCATTAATCTGTTGAAAAGAACTAATCACTTAACAACCGATAAACTCCGAATTGGAAAGAACCTTCTTATCCCGGCAGGAGCTGTGCCTGAATCGATTGTTTCTACTGTACCCACCAGTACAACAAAAATACCCGCGCTCAAAAATAATAAATACCGCGTTAAAAGTGGTGATTCACTCTGGTTAATCGCCAGACGATTTGATATCCATGTAAAACAAATTCTTGAATGGAATGACTTGAAAAAAGATCAGATTATAAAACCTGGTGAGGATTTAAAGATACTCATAGAGAAGCCGATACTAAACGCTGTCTCTCTCTAAAAATTACAGACAAGAGGTAGCTAATGATAAATCTGATTAAAGTGCCTTTGCGATGGCTCTTCACTCTTCTCTTTAAAGTAAAAGTAGAAGACGTAGAGAATTATCATGCTGCAGGCGATCGTGTTTTGATCGTAGCTAATCACACCTCGCTAATGGACGTTGCTCTGCTTTACCTATTTCTCCCTGATCAAGCCACTTATGCAGTGAATACGCATATTCATAAAAAATGGTATTTCAAACCTTTTTTCTTATTTTCTGATGTTTTTGTACTCGATCCACTTAACCCACACTCTTTAAAATCTCTGATTAAATTTTTAAAACAAAAAAATAAGGCAGTTATATTTCCAGAGGGCAGGATCACAACAACGGGTACCTTAATGAAGGTCTATGATGGCACTGGAATGGTTGCGGCTCACTCAGAAGCAATGGTTCTCCCAATTGGGATTGCTGGGGCAGAGCATTCAAAATATTCCTATATGAAGGGACGCTATAAACTTTCTTGGCTGCCCAGAATTACTATGAAGTTCCATCCGCCCATGCGCATCATTGCACCTGATAAAACTGATCCTTCTGATACTCGACCAAGTACAACTCAACAGATGACAGATCTAATGCTTGATGTGGTTGCTTTCAATAACATTGATTCAGATCGAACCCTATTCATAGCCCTGCTCGATGCAATGCGAATGAATAGCGGCAGTATGCAAATTGCCGAAGATATCAATCGTGAGCCCATTACCTATCGACAATTGGTTACACGTAGTTTTGTCCTCGGAAAAATAATCGCTTCCGAAACATCCACTGGAGAAAGTATTGGCGTTTTACTTCCTAATACCGTTGGAAACCTTGTCACCTTAATGAGCTTGCAATGCTACGGTCGAGTACCAGCCATGCTGAATTTTACCGCTGGTCCGCAAGGTTTGATCACCGCTTGTGAGACAGCTTCGGTCAACGTTGTTTATAGCTCAAGAGCTTTCGTCGAAAAAGGTGGACTAGAAAGTAGTATTGAAGCTTTGGAAAAAGTCGTCAAAGTGATCTACCTGGAAGATTTACGTAATCAAATAACAACTGTTGATAAACTAAAAGGCTTCGCTAAAAGCTATTTTCCTTATATGGCTCACAAAAAAATAGCTGATCAAATCCGTTGTGATGATCGCGCAGTCATACTTTTTACTTCAGGTTCAGAAGGTGTCCCCAAAGGGGTGATCTTATCTCATAAAAACATCATCTCAAACTATGCTCAAGCACATACTTATATCGGTCTAAATAAAACAGACTTAGTGCTTAATTGCTTACCGATGTTTCATTCCTTTGGTTTCACAGGTGGAACCATTTTACCTTTGTTTGATGGTGCAAAAATCTTCTTCTACCCCACTCCACTGCATTATCGAGTTATTCCCGAACTCTGTTACCAACTCAATGCAACAGTGATTTTTGGAACCAACACCTTCCTCGCCGGATACGCAAAAAACGCACACCCAGCAGATCTACAATCTTTACGCTATGTTGTCGCAGGAGCTGAAAAGTTACAGGATGATACCCGTACACTCTGGAACGAAAAATTTGGTATTCGTATCCTCGAAGGTTATGGAGCTACAGAGTGCAGCCCAGTTGTTGCGGTCAATACGCCTCTTTACACGAAAATGAACACGGTAGGGCGTTTAGTGTCAGGAATGGATTACTACCTTGAACCTGTAGAAGGTTTAGAGGTTGGTGGACGACTTTTTGTTTCTGGTCCAAATATTATGAGCGGATATTTGTTTCATAATGGCGATGGTGAGGTTGTTCCACCTCAAACAGATCGTGGGGTTGGCTGGTATGACACTGGTGACATTGTCACAATCGATGAACAAAAATATATTACGATACAAGGGCGTGCAAAACGTTTCGCTAAAATTGGTGGTGAGATGGTTTCATTAACACGCGTGGAAGATCTTGCTAATGCAACCTGGCCGAATAAACTTCATGCAGCGACTGTTGTTCCTGACAGCAAAAAAGGTGAGCAGATAGTGCTGATCACTGAGCATGAAGGCGCCGTTCGAAAAGATCTGACAAAACAAGCGAAACAAGATGGATTATCTGAGCTCGCTGTGCCCAAAAAAGTAATGGTTGTAAAAGCAGTTCCTATTCTGGGAACTGGAAAGGTAGATTATCCAGGTGTTGCCGATCTAGTTAAAGACGCAACTTAATAGATCACTTAACCTACATAAATGCACCACAGGTAGTAGTTTCACCTATGAAAGTAAATAAACTAATACCCGTTTCCCTTTTAAAATAGACTGGCTTTTTATGCGATAGATTTGGTGTGTTTTAGTTAACTTTTAATTAGGAATGATTACAGAACATGTCTCTTAAGCATATAATATTTAGAGAGATAAAATTGGTTGAGTCTCACTTTTCGTTTATTTCAGAATGTTTTTATGCCCCATTTATGGGGTATATTTCTAGTTAGGACTCACAGCAGGTAAGTCGATATGGAAGCAAAGCTCAAACATCTCGAAATGATCCAAGCTGTTATAAACCGAATGGCTGGAAATTCGTTTCTACTAAAGGGTTGGAGCGTTACATTGGTATCTGCATTGTTCGCTCTTGCTGCAAAAGATACGAACTATTTTTTCATTTACCTTACATATTTTCCATCGCTATCGCTCGCACCCCATAGCATAGGCGTTATGTAAAAACATGAAAACTATCTACTGTATAAAAACTGATGGAATCAACGGGTACATAGAAGGTGTTAATAATCAAATTATCTCTTCCAATCCATCATACCATGAAAAATTTGGCTTGATAGGTTCAGACAAATGGATAACCTTATATGAGGCTGGGAAAATTTCAAAAGATGTGAGGGCTGGAAGAATTTCATATATTGGTAAAGATAGATATGAACCCGACTGTGAACCAGATGTAATTGAAATTGAAACTGACAGACGAACAATTTCCTACCCTAATGAAAAGGTTATTGGTTATCCGATGCAGTATCATTAGATCAATGGGTGAGTATTGAGTCTGTTAAAGTAAAGCTTCCAGAAGTAACATCGATTATTGATGTCAAAGTTGTACTATTGGCATAAGTACATAACGAGTTGCTTCATCAGAACCTCGCTTCGCTCGTTCTGCTTAGCAAGGCGTTATGGGTAAAAATGTATGAACAGAGTATGGCGAGAAATAGCGGATCCCACAAAGCACTCTGATTTCATGAGTACCACCAATGAAGGCGGTATCCCCATAGAAAAGAGCAGAGACAACTTAATTCAAAAGTGGGTATATTTGGCTGACGTTTGCAATTTTACTTTTCAATTCGCAAACATTGATCAAGTAAAGGAAGCAAAAGCTTACTTTGAAACAAAAGTTCACCCATCAACGCGGGGAGACCATCCGCCATTTGAACATTACTGGCATCCTTGGTATTGCAAATTACCCAGGGGAATCAATAAAGGGGCAAAGCGTCAAAAGGTACTAAAGGCGCTTAACAGTATATTAAATCAATGGGCATAATTACCCATAAAAGGAAACATCGTTTCATTACTACTATTCTATTGGATACAGCTACTTTTTTTCTAGCTATAAAAAACATTAAATTACTAAAATACATTTTGGGTAACTCTTAGGCTAGAAATGCAATGCTGGCTTATGCTGTTTTAAACGTGGTTTTAATTCTATTCTTAGTATTTTTCATTCCAGAGAATAATGCTCTTGTAATGTGGATTGCTTTAATGCTTATGGCGCTGTTAGCTGCCATGTACTTTTATTTCTTTAAAAGCCAACGCGGTAAAGATGTTTTCAATAATTTTTATGGAAAAGCTAACAAAGCAATGTTACTAAAAGTCAAAGACTAGGCTACCGCCCACAAATAAGTAGGTACAGGCCTTTCAAAATCGTATTACTCATTCAGTAATCAAGCAACTCCAATATGAAACATTGGGCTTATACTCAAGAATTATAGGAGTCCAGTAAAATCAACCTTACAAATCTCACACATGAACAAACTTATTTCTGATCAGTTTCTCTTTTTACGACGTGTTTTCTTGTTTTCTTTTTCTAGGCGCTTAGCCGCTTTTTTAGCACGTATAATTTCAAGTTCAGCCAATTCTTTTTTCATATCGGTAGGCAATTCAAGACTAATATTGCCCAGTTCACCGGTTCTAAATTCGATCAAAAATAATCTCGAAACTTTTTCCAGATCAACACTTCCTCCAGAACGTAAGCAGCCTCGTTTTGATCCAATTAATTCTAGTAATTCAAGTTCCGTTCCAGGCACAGAATCAAGTTTATATCGCACAGCAAGAAGTTCTGGATAGTTTTTGATCAAATATTCTGCCAGAAAAAAAGCCACGGCTGGATAATCCATTGCCGTGTCTCGAACAGCACCCGTAGCGGCTAAGCGAAAACCACTATTTTTATTTTCAACATTCGGCCATAAAATGCCCGGCGTATCCAATAATAGAAAATCTTCTTCTAATTTGATCCGTTGTTGTCCTTTTGTAACCGCCGGTTCATTGCCGGTTTTTGCAATAGTTCGTCCAGCCAGTTTATTGATCAATGTTGATTTTCCGGCATTCGGTATTCCAACAATCATCGCTGTTATTCGGCGATTATTATTGTCGATTTTATCTCTAATTTTTTCGCGGATTATACTCGGTAATTTTTTTATTGTTTCAGGTTTTTTAGTCGTGATTGGAATCGCTGCTTCGGTATTTTTTTGTTGATCAAAATACACTATCCACTGTTTTGTGATTTCACTATCGGCAAGATCGATTTTGCTCAAAATTTTAATGCATGGCTTATCACCACGTAGATCGGCAAGCATTGGGTTTTCGCTACTAAAAGGAATTCGCGAATCAAGGATCTCTATGATCAAATCAACCTTAGGTAAGGATTCTTTGATCTCTTTTTTGGCCTTGTACATATGGCCGGGATACCACTGGATTTGCATTAGCTTTCTAGATTCATATGAAAACCAAAGAGAGTATCAGGAATTAATGATTTAACCAGCAGATTAAACCTAATTAACCTGATGTGATGGTCCCCTCCCCCTTTCCAGCATCTCGGTGCCATGATTGAGCTTTACAAACAATCAACTGGGAGAAGGCCACCATGATGATTACAACAATTGGATTAGACATAGCAAAAAACGTATTTCATATTGTTTGCTATAATAAACAAGGGTGATTAATCAGCAAGAAAATACTAAAGCGAGCATACGTCTTGTCATTTTTCCAATCACAACCAGCTTGCCTGGTGACAATAGAACCCTACGCAATTTTGCAGTATTGGGCCCGCGCGATACAACACCATGGACATCAAGTGAAGCTGCTACCTCCCAACATGTCCACGCGTATTGATAACAAGAATGATTATAACGATGCCCTGGCCATCGCCGTTGCCGCGAACCACCAAGTATAGGGCTGATAGTTCCGAGTGCGTATTTCAATGAAGTGGGGAATGAGGCACATGATCGTAACGGACGTAATATATCTGCGTTATTTTTATTATGTATTTTCTTCTTTGAGATCCATTAGATCTTTTTCAGTAACCCAGTCAGCGGTTTCAGATATGACCTCTTAACTAGCCAAGTAAATATATTTTTATATTTGGCTTTGGTTGAGAGGCATTCGGCCTCTCGTTTATCTGATCAAGTTAGATGGAAGCTTATTACAGCTTTTTGCACTTCTCCATTGCTGATTCAAGTTTCTTTATATCTTCGATAATACTCATATCTATCCGCGTATCTAACATCCAGCTCACTGAGCAAATTTTTGATGGCGGCTTTTGTGTATGTTTCTGCGCAAAAGGTGACAGTGGAAGTTTGTCTGATGCAGCCGTTAGTTATGTGTTTTAGTCTCCAAAGAATAGCACGGCTTTATTGCTCTCTTTGGCTTCTAAAACTATGGCTTTGAACTTGCTTAAGAAATTAGTAAATTCAGATTTTGACACCGTTTTGTATATTTCTTTTTTTTCGGGTTTAATTTGTGTGCCTACATGCTCTTTCCATATGTCGGTTTTCTTTTGAACTCTATCACCGACTTCACGCACCAATCTTTCTAAGTGCGCTAATTCATAAGGTTTAAAAATTGCGTAATCATATAATGTAACAAGTTTACCCGTTACTTTATGAAGCTTTTCGAATTCAGGACTGATAACCCAAAAGTAAACTTCTGGATCAAAGGCGAGCCTTACATGCATTGTTTCAAAGTCATCACCAATTCCTATTGTAAGAGACATAACCGATTCCTATACATAACGCCTTGCCAAGATGTGCGTAACGCAGTTCCCAAGCTTCTGAAATTCACCTTGTTCACTAAGCTCACCGCAAACCCAAAATGCTACGCGTTGTGCATCACTCTTAAGCAACTTTTTAGCAGAATTTTACTTCTTATGCTTGTTGTATAAAGAGTCTATCGAATAATTAAATAGCTCTTTAATATGTTGTTTGGCTTCTGGAATTGAAACTAAATCAAAGCTTACTGAAACCGAGTTACGGCCAAAGATATTTAAGAAACCTGGTTTAATAACGATCTCTAAATCTAACAACCCAGCATCCTTTTCTACAGGTATGAATTGATAGCTAGCGAATTTGCTATTGTAGTCACCTAACACAAAGAGTAAACCGCCGCCTTCATCAAGTTCTTCGAACAGCTCAAGTTCTTTAACCCAAGGATAATTATCAATTATTTCACAAGCTTCACGATGAAGATTGATATCCCGCTGATGATCAACAAGTTCAGTTCCACCTTCCCGATGTTGATAATGTGCTTTAATTAGATTCACTAAACTTTCCTCATTCTGCTAACGTCTGCCACAACGAGTAACTGGAACGCAGCGTAAGTTAATCCAATTGCTGGCGCTTGTTATGTGTACTATCCGACTTCATAGTCCTCTCAATGCTATCAATTTATCAGTTCTGACGCTGGTATATAATCCCTGCAAATTTCTCGGTACCTACTATTCTTGTTCTGAATAGAAATTTCATATGAATACCAATCCTCTGGATTTTTTGTAATGGAGTCATAAGAAACTTGTTATGTGTTTTACTCATAGAATTTTCCAGCATGTAATATATGGGCTGCTCTTTTCCATGGGTTTGTAGGTTTCTCATAAAACTCAAGTCCACTAACTGAAGCCTGGCCCCACGCCAACGCTGCATCAAGATATGATACAATATCACCATTTTCCCAGCCATTAACTCCTGGGCTGTAAGGCGAACTGGGATTTACTTTTTCTTTTTTTTCTTCATCGTTACGATCTTCCATTAGTGCTTCTACAAAATTCAGGAAGTCTTGCTCTGTTTCTACGTTATCAGCTAGTTGGTATAGATCTTTATTCATGTTTTCCTACGTAGATACATAATGCCGCAATTAATAGCAAGCGTAGCGCATCCATTACATTATTTTGTTATATTTTCACTTAATTAATAATTGATAAAAACAAGATCCTTATTTCTATCAGAAGTTATTTTGAAAATATAACTTATTTCATCTATATAATTAGTTTCTGCTGCATAATCAGGAGCGTTTTTTAGAAAAAAATCTTTAGCTTCTTCTAATTGATTAAATTTAATACTATAAATATCAGGCCAATCATTTGAAGCGGGGATTGGGATGAATGCTTTAAAATTCCCATCCGTTACTTCTGATAAGTATGATAAAAACTCTTCTCGTTCGATCTGCTCTCCAAAATCCCTACACATCATTTCATAGATATAACCATAAATATAATGATGTGTTTCATCTCTTGTTATCGCGCCATTAATGATATCAGCTAGACAATCGCGATACACTTGGGGTTCTATTTCAAACCAATTTGCTCCTTCCTCAATATCACCCTTATGCTTAGCCATAAAATCATCTAAAAACTCTGTATTTTTACTTCCCCAAAGTTCTGCTATTTTTGAGGCATCTACTTGAAAAGCCATAGTGTTATAACTCATAAATCTTTCTCAACCTCATTATTTATTCAATGCGACTAAAACATAATGCTGCGCTTTGTGGCTGTTGTGGAACGCAGCGAAACAACAATCCGAAACAGCACTTTGTTAGCAGTGAATTACGGGTAAAGTAACTTCAAGTTACATAAGCCGCCTTCAATTGTTTTAATATACTTTTCTCTCTTTGGCCATGGCTTAAGTTTGGCAGGTAGCCTACTTAACCAATGACGATTTGGGCCGTAAACCACCTGCCGTTTTTGAGTTAACTGTGTTGATGTAGGCATGTTCTTTTGACAAACGACATCAAGAAAATGCTCGACCTCTTCAACTGAGGCGAATTCAAGCTCAACTCCCAAAATATCAATAATAAGTCGAGGAAACCCCTTCGTTGGAATGACGCGAGGGAGAGCTGGTTCATATAGTGTTGCATGCGGCCAAGCGTCACCGTCCAAGTGTTTATGAACCCAGAAACTCAATGGACTAGGCCTGTACTCCTTAGTAAATTCAATTCTCCATTTCTTCATGATGAGTGTACTACTAACGACAGAGATCAAGGATTTCTGAGCGAAGCGAAGAAATTCCTCTGCAGCTCATAGTTAGACTTTGTTTTTTACCAAGGATCTATTTCAAAGTTTCTCATCCAACGCTCATAACCATCGAGCATTTTTTTTGATTCCTGTGGATCTAAAATACCATTATTTTCAACACTACTTAACTCTCCCCAATATTGTATTGAAGAAAGTAAATACCAAATCATGTCTACTCCGCTATTATAGTCCTCTTGAGATAGAGACGGAAATTTCTTTTTAACGTGATCTGGGATAGTTTCTTTTGCTGTTATTTCTTCAAATAAATCACTAAGGAATAAGCCTTGTTTTGATAACCCTAAACCTTGTTTTATTACACCACCTTCATCTGATTTTGATAACCAAGATACTTTAGATATTTTTTCCATTGTCTCACCTGATGTTGAACAATGTGCACATAGTGCTGATTTTACATGATAAGAAACATTAGTTAATTTCTTGTCATGTGTCTTTTTTTATGAGTAATCTTGTAATAGGGATAAAAGAGGTTATTTACCACTTGGCATTAATATTTCCTTTTTTTATTTTAGTCTATCGCCGCAATAATTGAATAAATCCAAGCTCTGCATATTTATAATGCTCGCCTGTGGAATTATCAATGACCCTAAAAACATTAAAAGACAATCAGTTAGATGAAAACACTGTGACTATTTTGTCCAACGGACTTCTTTTAGTGGCTATTAAAGTGGAGTTGCGTAGCAATAACAGGCTATTGGAAACAACTTCAACGCAAAGAGGCGCTAAAAGAAGTCTGCTGGATGGGTATTTCTTATCCCGAGTCAAGGTTATTTGATAGGCCAATAAATAAACTGATAACTAAAGCAAGAACGAACTACAATAGTTTCAGGTTATAAAACCTTTGGAATGTCTTCAGCTGCACGGGACGCATCCAATAGTACAAGGCCGAGTTTTGCATCAGGACGAGCGAGAACACATAAGACCGCCTCATTGCCTGCACCAACCATAATCACATAACCGAGACGTCCTTTTACGATTACTTGATCAAGCTCACCACGTTTTAATTCTTTAGCTGTTCTCTCGCCAAGCACCAGCATTGCAGCCGCCATCGCACCAACCATTTCCTGTTCAAAACTAGTTGGCAAGGCACTAGCAATCATCAACCCATCAATTGAGATCACAGCACAACCTTGAATATCGGTGGTGGAACCGTTTAGTTCGTTTAAGATTGAAACAAGCATGTCTTCGCGCATGGAAAACAAAACTCCAAATTACTATTCTGCGGACTATAGCGGCCACTTAAAAGAAATCTTCAACATATTGGTTGAAAAAAAGGACTGTATATTACAGTAGAGTAGACATTTGATCTGCTTTTGATCTGATTTTAGTGGGTTACAAGAAGGTACTCTCATTATGTTCAGACTCATCCATCACTGGGTCCATTGAGTAGAATAATGATTGAAGTAACATCGACATGTCCTGATGGCTTGCCGGATTAACAGAAAAAATCGGTGCTTGCTGTAATTGCGGCAACTCCAGTCGCCGAATATGCTTATGATAGTCTGATATTGCTGGGATTCTATATCGATCAATATGCGTGACACCTATCACGAGTTTTTTAGTATTTTCGAATGAGATATTTGAAAAGAATATTTCCAAATCACGGAGTGGATCTTTACGTCGATTATCGATGAGCAAGATGATACCAAGCAGTTTATCTTGTAGTATGTCCAGTGCTGAATTAAGAGAATATTGTCTGTGAACTGAGTAGAAGCGCAGCTTTTCCGACTCTGAAAATTTTAAATTACTGTATTCCATTAGCATCAGATCACCACTATCTTTTGTTGTCTCACTACCACATAAAGTCTTTAATGAAACCGTATTATCACTTGCGGCCGAGCCATAAATAATAATCTTTTGATCTTGATTTTCGAGATATTGTTTATCCTTTAATGACTGCCAAGATTGAGAAATATTTTCTGATTCAATCCGTTGGCCAGTGAACAAAGCATTTTCTTCAAACGTGGTTTTAATCGTTTCCAGATATTTAGTAGTGGTTTGCGCTTCGGTGTATTCTGCAACCATATATCCAGTTCCATTTATGGAAAAACAGCGCATTACTTTTACACCTCTATCACTTTGTGGCGGAAGTTTGGCAATTTGTTTAACTTCATCTAAGAACTTACTTAGGTTAATGACATATTGATCAGCTTTGTGTGGCTCTCTGACAGATACAGAAAAATCCGTTTCTCTCATTGCTAAGACATCAGGGAAAAATTCTTTAATGATCACTTGCCGTTCGATATTCAAATCCAGAGCCAGGTAAAAATATGAGTTACCTGAATAAGCAAGAAATTTCTCAATTTGGTATTCACTAAGCAAATATCCGACAGGTAACGAATTTATATCTTCTTGATCAGTCATCAAGATTTTGTCCTTTTAAATGTTTCAGTATCCGTAAATAAAACTCTCTTTGATTTTTTTCTGATTTTATAAAAGGTTTCTCACCCGATTGTATTTGTGTCGGTTTAACCGCTTCCGTGTCTTGTCGCACCAATCCTAACGTTGATGCGGCGGTATAAAAATTAAAGACATCTTTCTGTGGAATATTTAAAACATCAATGGTCTCCATCAACGTCATCGGACAAGATACCCATAAGGCTGCAATGCGCATTACATTTGGGATAGGAGATAAACGCGGTAGATCTGGCCATGAGGTTAAAATAATTTTCTTATCAATATCGGTACCTGCAGGAACAGAACCTTCATAGGTCCAAAGTGCCAGATCCCATAGAAAAGAATCTATGTCGACAGGTTTCAGCCGTGTTTCTTGCCACTCGTCCAAATATTTTGAAAACTCTCTTTCTGTAAATACACGTTTCACTACATCAGATTCGTTCAAAAAATGTTTACAAATGTCTTGCAAACCTGCAGGAGTGAAATCGGTATTGATCCAATGTTCAGCAGGATCTATAAAAATACTTCCTTGATTTGTAAACTGTAATCTTATTCCTCGTCCCTCTGAATTTGCCTCGACCACGGCTCGTTTCACTTCGTCTATAAGATAACCCTGTTCAGAAAAAAATCTGACAACTTGACCTTGCTCTTCTATAGGCTGAGAAGGTTCAACCTTCTTTGTTTTCGGTGGTTCCGTTTTGGGGTACTTAATATGTGTCGAAAGAAATTGGTTCCAGGATGATTGTCTTTTTTGATCAACCCCATGTTTTTTCCGTGCAATACTTAGCGTAAGAACCAGATCATCAATAGAAATTGGTTTTTTCAGATAAAAATGCGCTGGGCTTCGGCTTCGGCTTCGGCTTCGTTGGGTTTCATTAACTGAGAGAAAAATAGCTCTTTGATCAGGCTTGCCTTGTAACAAGGCATTCCATTCGTCTTCTGCACCATAATTATCTAGATCAACAACTGATAATGATGCCTGGTCAAAATTTGCAATAGCATAATATCCAGGAGGTTCTTTAGCTAAAACCATTTCAATCGCATTACGATTTCGCTGATCTATTCCAATCAAATTGATCAATATGGTCTCATTATCACCTGATGATGCCATACAGTAAGATCCTTAAAAGCTATGTTTTTATTAGTACGTTATAGTATATTTATTATAATTCTCTATAAGTAGTTGTTGCATATGATTGTAACACAAGGTCTTTCTATTGAAAGCCTTTTTCACCTAAGATTAAACCTTGAACAATATTTTTCATTTCAATTCTAACTCATACAACGATAAACTTTTTAGCGATTACGAATGTTTAGAGGTAGAATCCCCGGTTTAGTTCTTGCTTATGTTTCACCTATGACACAATCACTCATGATACGCGAAAATCGCCTCACTTCATTAAACCAATCACTTAAAGAAAGAATCTTAATTTTGGACGGTGCCATGGGCACCATGATCCAATCTTATAAGTTAGAAGAAGATGATTATCGTGGTGAACGATTTGCAAATCATCCTTGCGATCTAAAAGGTAATAATGATCTCTTATCACTTACCCGCCCCGAAATTATCAAGGCTATTCACAATGCTTACTATGAAGCAGGCGCGGATATCGTCGAAACAAACACCTTTAATTCAACCTCCATTGCAATGGCAGATTATCAGCAAGAAGATCTGGTTTATGAATTGAACAAAACCGGTGCTGCGCTTGCGCGCGCGGTTGCAGATGGTTTAACCGAAAAGCAACCCTCGAAACCTCGCTATGTCGCCGGTGTACTTGGCCCAACAAATCGCACTTGTTCCATCTCGCCTGATGTAAATAATCCCGGTTATCGTAACGTTAAATATATGGAATTGGTTGAGGCATATACCGAAGCGATTAAAGGTCTCGTCGATGGTGGCGCCGATATTTTGATGGTCGAAACAATCTTCGACACGCTAAATGCTAAAGCGGCTTTATTTGCGATTGATCAATTTTTTGATGACCACAATGTCAAATTACCGATCATGATCTCGGGAACTATCACCGATGCATCAGGGCGTACATTAACCGGTCAAACTACTGAGGCTTTTTATAACTCACTACGACATTCAAAACCTCTTTCTATGGGCTTAAATTGTGCTCTAGGACCACAAGATCTTCGTCAATATGTTGAAGAACTTTCTACCGTTTCTGAATCGTTGATCAGTGCCCACCCAAATGCTGGTCTTCCAAATGAATTTGGTGAATATGATCTGGAAGCCGATAGCATGGCCGACCATATTCGCGAATGGGCTGAATCTGGTTTATTAAATATTGTTGGTGGTTGTTGTGGAACATCCCCTGCACATATTAAAGCGATGGCGGATGCCGTTGAGGGACTGCCTCCAAGAGTTATTCCAGATATTAAAGTCCATCAACGCTTAAGTGGACTAGAACCGTTTAACATCACACCGGAAGTTAATTTCGTTAATGTTGGTGAACGAACTAACGTTGCCGGTTCTCCCCTCTTCTTACGTCTGGTTAAAGAAGAAGAAAACCTGGATGCGGCGCTTGAAGTGGCACGCCAACAAGTCGAAAACGGCGCACAGATTATTGATGTCTGCATGGATGAAGGCATGCTCGAATCCGAGCAGTTAATGGAAGAGTTTTTGAACCTGATCGCGTCTGAACCTGATATCAGTCGTGTACCCGTCATGATCGATTCTTCTAAATGGTCGGTTATTGAATCAGGTTTGCGCTGTGTTCAAGGCAAATGTGTAGTCAACTCCATCAGCCTTAAAGAAGGCGAAGAGAAGTTTATTCAACACGCTAAATTAGTTCGTCGTTATGGTGCCGCTGTCGTTGTGATGGCCTTTGATGAAACAGGTCAGGCAGATACTACCGAGCGTCGTTTTGATCTATGTAAACGCTCGTATGATATTTTGGTTAATCACGTTGGATTTCCTCCCGAAGATATTATTTTTGATCCCAATGTTCTCACGGTCGCAACTGGAATGGCGGAACATAATAATTACGCAGTTTCGTTTTTTGAAGCGACGCGTTTAATTAAAGAACATTTACCGCATGCATTAATCAGCGGTGGTCTTAGTAATGTTTCATTCTCTTTTCGTGGCAACAATCCCGTACGTGAAGCGATGCACTCGGCATTTCTATATCACGGTATCCAAGCTGGTCTCGACATGGCAATTGTTAATGCTGGCCAATTAGGAATTTATGACGAGATCCCTAAAGATCTACTTACCTATATTGAAGATGTCTTGCTTAACCGTAGAGAAGATTCCACCGATCGAATGGTTGAATTTGCTGAGTCGGTTAAGGCTGGCCCCGGTAAAGAAAAAGTTGTTGATCACCAATGGCGAAAAGGATCCGTACAAGAACGGCTTACACATGCGCTAGTCAAAGGCATTGCCGAGTTTATAGAAGAAGATACGGAAGAAGCTCGCCAACAAGCTGAGAAACCATTACACGTAATCGAAGGGCCTCTAATGATCGGTATGAACGTAGTTGGTGATTTGTTTGGTGCCGGCAAAATGTTCCTGCCACAAGTCGTGAAAAGTGCGCGCGTGATGAAAAAAGCTGTCGCCTATCTACTGCCTTATATAGAAGAAGAAAAAGGTGACGAAGTGATCAAAAGTAACGGCAAGATAATCATGGCAACTGTTAAAGGCGATGTACATGATATAGGTAAGAACATTGTGGGTGTTGTATTGCAATGTAATAACTTTGAAGTGGTTGATCTGGGTGTCATGGTTCCGGCCCAAGTGATTCTCGACAAAGCGAAAGAACTTAATGCCGACATTATTGGCTTGAGTGGATTGATCACGCCTTCCTTAGATGAAATGGTTCACGTCGCTAAGGAAATGCAGCGTCAGGAATTTGCGCTACCATTAATGATCGGTGGTGCAACCACTTCACGTGCGCATACTGCTGTGAAGATTGATCTCGGCTATGAACATCCTGTCGTCCATGTCAAAGATGCTTCCCGTGCAGTAGGCATCTCAACACGCCTGCTTAATGTGGATTTAAAAACAGAACTCAGCAAAGAAATCACAGAAGAATATGACAAGGTTCGCGAACGTCACAAAGGTAAACAAGCCAAAACCAAATGGCTAACTCTAGAACAAGCGAGAGACAACCGTGTCAACATAGATTGGTCAAATTACACACCGCCTGTTCCAAAAAAATTGGGTACTCATGTGTTTGAAGATTATCCATTAGAAGAGCTTAGAGAATTTATCGACTGGACGCCTTTTTTTATCGCTTGGGAACTGGCAGGTAGATACCCGCGCATCTTGGGCGATAAAATTGTCGGGGAAGAAGCGACCAAATTATTCAATGACGCACAGGCTATGCTGGATAAAATTATTGAGGAAAAATGGTTCACCGCCAACGGCGTGATCGGCCTCTTCCCAGCAAATACGACTGGTGACGATATAGAACTCTATACAGATGACACACGTAAGGGTGAACTCGCGATCATTCATTCGCTAAGACAACAAACGCAAAAACCACCCGGCCAACCTAACTTTGCTCTGGCAGATTTTGTTGGGCCACACGAAGAGCATGTCAAAGATCACATCGGTGCTTTTGCAGTTGCCGCAGGTTTTGGAATGGAAGCAAAAATCGAAGAATTCGAAAAAGATCATGATGACTACAGCGCGATTATGCTCAAAGCTCTGGCTGATCGATTTGCTGAAGCTTTTGCAGAAAGAATACATCAACGTGTGCGTAAAGAATTCTGGGGATATGTCAGTGACGAAGGACTAGGAAATGACGATTTGATCAATGAAAAATACCAGGGGATTCGACCTGCTCCTGGTTACCCAGCCTGCCCCGATCACACAGAAAAACCATTGCTTTGGGAACTGTTAGATGTAGAAAAAAATACCGGTATTACCCTTACCGAACATCATGCAATGGTTCCTACAGCGGCCGTTAGCGGTTGGTACTTTTCACACCCTGATTCCAGATATTTTGGATTAAGTATGATCAATCGTGATCAGGTCGCAGATTATGCTCGCCGTAAAGGATTTGATGTCAAAGCAATGGAACGATGGTTAGCCCCTAATCTTGGATATGACGAGGCAGATGGATAGGTTATGTACAAACCAATATTTTCTCATCTGATAAATTCTACTCTACTCATCAAGTCGAACCTCTAGTGTTTTATTTCTGGAGCAAACAATAAAGGATCAACCATCGTGTTATTCAAAATCACACTCCAATGTAAATGTGGTCCTGTTACTCGTCCAGTCATACCTACCTTGCCGATAAAATCACCCACCGCTACGATATCTCCTACTGCGGAATCAATTTCGCTCAAATGACAGTACATGGTGATCATCCCCCACCCATGATCAATAAATACCGTTTTACCATTGAAGAAGTAATCTCCCGTATTTATCACCTTTCCCGACGCTGCTGCCGCAATCGGCGTTCCTGTCGGCGATGTTATATCCAAACCACTATGCGGTCGCCGAGCTTGTTCATTAAAAAAACGTTTCAAACCAAAGGGACTACTAAAACGACCAGTAACAGGAAGTTTTAATTTCAATGAAGGATATCTATCAACACTCCAAAAAGATTTTGCAGATTTGATCTGTTTAGATTCTTTATTGATTCGGTTTAGATCTTGTTGATTGGGATCCACCTTTCGTTTGTTTTTGATCGTCAAATACTGTGCCTTATATTTTTTATCCTTAACTGTGAATTTATGAACAACTTCTTGCTGGTCAATTCTTACTTTCAAACTATGTTCTCCGGGTGAGGCGGATAGCGGGATCCCAATGATAGCGATCCAAACTTGATCTTTATGATCAGGAAGAACCATTACTTTTTGATCTTCATACCATGCTTGTGGTTGGGATTTCGATTTAATAGAAATGATTACAACACCACCAGGAACACTGCTCGCGGTAAAAGCATGCAAATTACATGATATAAATATTGAGAGTAAAAAAAATCCGAAGGCATTTTTTGATAACAGTTGTTGCATAGAACTGAACTTCTCTATCTAAGAAATACGTGCCAATAATACACGATAATAAAGTAACCCCACCGACTAAAAGCAGGTGGGGCTTTTCCAAAACATTATCTATGAATAAAGAACTGGCGCACCTAGTTTTTGATGAATGCTATTACTTTCTTGCTGTGAAATATTTAAACCTTGTGCAAGTTGATCCAGATAATTTGCTTCTTTCTGAGAATCAAGATCAATCGCAAGTAAAGACATAAAGTAGGCTTGTTGCTCCATGCCATTTGGAATGCTTCTCACCAGTCCTTTAAGATCGCTCGGTTCTTGCATAATAGATCTAACAAGATCTAATTCATCCTGTGTTACATCTTCCAAATGTTCGGAAATTTTTTGTTGTTCCTCTGCATCAATATCGCCATCTGCTTTCGCCGCATTGATCATTGCACGTAACATCACTTCCGCTTGTTGTTCTTGCTCATGTGTTGGTTGAACAGATTGCTTTCCTTGCAGCACATCATTTAACAAGCCTCCTAATCCACTCGATGATGCTTTTGATCCACCACCCAATGAATCGAGAATACCCCCAAGACTCCCTCCCTGGCCTTGTCCTTCAGCGCCTCCTAACATTCCGGCCAGATCACCTAGTCCACCGCCGGATGATCCACCACTCATTGAACCTATAAGATCGCCTAAACCGCCTAATCCGCCTTGTCCTCCTGAGGATTTTTGGTTCTTCGTTAACCCTTCAATTAAGTCGCCTAAGCCACCACTGGCACTACCGCCCGAACTTTGTCCACCAAGCAACCCGCCAAGTACGTCACCTAAACCTCCTCCGCCACTTGATTTTTGACCTCCAAGCAGCCCGCCAAGTAAACCACCCAAATCACCACCTGAATTGCTATTGGATTTTTGACCGCCTAAAAGACCACCAAGCAAACCACCAAGGCCACTTCCGCCACTTTGACTACCACCACCCGCCATTTTACCAACTGCTTTAGCCACCATCATTCCGACAGCCATTTTTCCTAATGTTTTGACCAGACTCATAAAACTACTCCCAACTTAATTTTTATAATTTAAAGATCTTCCAATTTAACTACACTACTAGCATATGCCTTTGTATGTTTATTTAGCAAATTATTATGTGTCATTGCCATTATTTTTTATCTTGTACTTCTTCACTTAAACACTCATCAACCGTACATCTGAGATTACCAGAAGCCAGTTTTGCAATGACTTTTTCTCCAGGATTAATATCACTGGCTGAACGGATAATTGCATTATTGTCAGTTTGAATTATCGAATATCCGCGTTCTAAAGTTGCTAGTGGACTAACGGTGTTTAATGTTCTTGCCGTTTCTGCCAACGTCGCATTTAGCTTTTCAAGACATCTTTCCATCGCCGATTTCAATCGTACTTTATATTGCAGACAACGCTCTTTTTTAATCGCAATCACATTTTCTGGATTCTGTTGTTTTAAATCTGCAATGACATTACTAAGACAAATTCGTTTTTGATCGAAACTCATTCTAATCGCCGCATTAGCTCTAAACCCAAGATCATCTAACCGTTGTGATAAATCTTCTAATCGACGACCAGGATCAACCAAACGTTTTTCTAGCCAACAAACATTTTGCCCAAACTGAGCAATTTTGTCGCTAATATGATCATGAAACCAGGCTTGAAAACCTTGAAGATTTTGCCGTAACTTTTCCTGATCCTGGCTGATCAATTCTGCAGCTGCAGAAGGGGTCGGTGCGCGAACATCTGCAACGAAATCAGCAATGGTAAAATCAACCTCGTGCCCTACGCCAGAAATAATCGGGACGTCACAGTCATAGATTGCTCTCGCGACAACTTCTTCATTAAAAGCCCACAGATCTTCTAACGAACCACCTCCACGTGTGACGAGCAACACATCACACTCTTGACGTTCAGCCGCAAGATAGATCATTCGGGCAATAGAGTGACCAGCAGAATCTCCCTGAACCTGAGTTGGGTAGATGATCACCTCTAGCGCAGGGAAGCGTCGTTTTAATACGCTAATAATATCTCTCACCGCAGCGCCAGTCGCGGATGTAATAATACCAACACATTCAGGAAATAAAGGTAATCGCTGTTTTGAATCCAAATCAAAAAGCCCCTCCTTATCAAGTTTTTCTTTCAACTGATCAAAAGCCAGTTGCAAGGCACCTTCACCGGATGGCTCTAATCGATCTGCGATCAACTGGAATTCACCACGCCCCTCGTAGAGACTAATACGTGCGTAAATCATTACCTGCATGCCATTTTCCGGCTGAAACTTGAGTAAATTATTACGCCCGCGAAACATCGCACATCGAACTTGTGATTTTGAATCCTTCAGGGAGAAATAAAGATGACCAGACGCAGGTTGCGCAAGATTCGAAATCTCGCCTTCTACCCATGTCATTGGAAAACTCCCTTCAAGAATTGATTTTGCTTCTCGATTGAGTTGTGAGACTGAGTAGATCTCGCCTGTTCCCCTACCAGTACCCATCTCTGTTCCCACCTTTATCGATATGGTTAATACCATTTTCAGAATTCATCAATTAGATGATAAATGCTCTATAGAAGAAGAACAATAAAGCACGTTATAATAAGCTGCTTTTTACACCAACTTAATACAGAGTTATCTGAATATGCGAATTAATGGTGAAGCACTAACCTTTGATGATGTTCTGCTGGTTCCAGCCTACTCCAATCTCTTACCACGCGATGCTAGCCTGGTCACTAAACTAACACGAGAGATTGATCTAAATATACCGATCATCTCTGCTGCAATGGATACCGTAACGGAACACCGTTTGGCCATCTCTCTAGCACAACAAGGTGGCATTGGGATTATCCATAAAAACCTCAATATTTCTCAGCAAGCCAGCGAAGTCAGAAAGGTCAAAAAATATGAAAGTGGTGTTGTAGATGATCCTGTTACCGTCACGGCTGATACCACTATTCAAGAAGTACTTGATCTTACTAATCGTTATCATATTTCAGGTATGCCGGTCGTTGATGGCGAAGATCTAGTCGGTATTGTTACCAGTCGTGATCTTCGTTTTGAAACAGATCTGGGGAAACCCGTTGCCAGTATCATGACTGGAAAAGACAGACTGGTAACGGTTAAAGAAGGTGCTAGTCAGGCAGAGGCCATCGAAAAACTTCAACAACATCGCATAGAAAAAGTATTAGTCGTTAATGAAGAATTTCATCTTCGCGGTTTGATCACGGTTAAAGATCTACGCAAATCAGATAAATATCCAAATGCCTGTAAAGACGATCACGAAAGCTTGCGCGTTGGCGCCGCTGTCGGAACCGGCGAAGGTACTCATGAAAGAATCGAAGCACTGATTGACGCAGGTGTTGATGTGATTGTAGTGGATACTGCCCACGGTCATTCGCAAGGTGTTCTGGACATGGTTGCTTGGGCAAAGAAAAACCATGGTCAGGATGTGCAGATTATAGGTGGTAATGTAGCAACTAGCGCAGCAGCAATGGCTCTGGTCGAAGCGGGTGCCGATGCGGTCAAAGTCGGTATTGGTCCTGGATCAATCTGTACCACCCGAATTGTAACTGGCATAGGCGTACCTCAAATCACAGCAATCAATGATGTAGTTCAAGCATTGACTGGTACTGGCATTCCAATGATTGCTGACGGTGGCATCAGATTTTCAGGCGATATTGCCAAGGCAATCGTCGCCGGTGCTCATAGTATTATGGTCGGCGGTCTCTTTGCTGGAACCGAAGAAGCACCAGGAGAGATTGAACTGTTTCAAGGTCGTTCTTATAAATCATACCGCGGTATGGGTTCTCTGGGTGCGATGTCGCAAACACATGGCTCATCTGATCGCTACTTCCAGGAGAATGATGAGATAGAAAAATTGGTTCCCGAGGGCATTGAAGGTCGTGTTCCATACAAAGGCCCACTGTCAGCAGTTGTGCATCAAATGTTAGGTGGTATCCGTGCAGCGATGGGTTATACCGGTTGTTCAAATATGGAAGAAATGCGTACCAAGCCCGAGTTTGTCCGCGTCTCACCAGCAGGTATGCGTGAAAGTCATGCACATGACGTGACCATCACAAAAGAACCACCTAATTATCGCCAAACTTAACCTGATAAAAACTATCAATCAGGCAATATTCTTAACTAGCCAATGATCTTAAAACAGAGATTATCATGACAGACATACACGCTGATCGAATCCTTATACTGGATTTCGGATCTCAATATACACAATTAATTGCTCGTCGCGTTCGCGAGGCAGGGGTTTATTGTGAACTGCACCCATATGATCTTTCAGAAGATGCGATACGAGAACTGGCACCCAAAGGGATCATTCTTTCAGGTGGACCTGAATCTGTTATTGATGCAGACATAAGCGCACCTCAAGCCGTCTTTGATGCTGGCATTCCCGTACTCGGAATTTGTTATGGTATGCAAACCATGGCCGCACAACTGGGTGGCAAAGTTGAAAAATCAAATCACCGTGAATTTGGTTATGCCCAAGTTCGCGCACGCGGTCATTCATCCTTACTAAAAGAAATCGAAGATCACACTACACCTGAAGGTTGGGGCATGCTCGATGTCTGGATGAGCCACGGTGATCGGGTCACAACACTCCCTGAAGGTTTCAAAGTAATCGCTTCTACCGATAGCGCACCTATCGCCGGTATGGCCGATGAAGATCGACATTTCTACGCTTTACAATTTCATCCTGAGGTCACCCATACCAGGCAAGGCATGAGAATTCTCAGCCGTTTCTTACATGAAATTTGTGGTTGCGAAAGTGTTTGGACCACCGAAAATATTATTGAAAATAATATTGATCAAATTCAACAACAAGTTGGAACGGACAAAGTATTACTTGGCCTTTCTGGTGGCGTAGATTCTTCAGTTGTTGCCGCCCTGCTCCATCGTGCGATCGGTGATCAATTAACCTGTGTGTTTGTTGATAATGGCTTGCTACGTTTGAATGAGGGCGATCAGGTTATGACCACTTTTGCTGAGCATATGGGTGTAAAAGTGATTCGAGTTGATGCTGAAAATAGATTCCTTGATGGATTGAAGGGTGAATCGGATCCAGAAAAAAAACGCGTCATCATCGGCAATATTTTCATACAAATATTTGAAGAAGAAGCACGCAAATTAAAAGACGTGAAATGGCTGGCCCAGGGAACCATTTATCCAGATGTGATTGAATCGGCTGGCTCAAAAACTGGCAAAGCACATGTGATCAAATCACACCATAATGTTGGTGGCTTGCCTGAAGATATGGAACTCGATCTGGTCGAACCATTGCGTGAATTATTTAAAGATGAAGTGCGCAAAATGGGTGTTGAACTCGGCCTGCCTTCAGAAATGATCTACCGTCATCCATTCCCAGGCCCAGGCCTTGGTGTGCGTATTTTAGGCGAAGTGAAAAAAAACTATGCCGATATTTTACGACAAGCAGATGCAATTTATATGGAAGAACTTTATAAAGCCGATTTGTATGACAAAGTTAGTCAAGCCTTTGCTGTATTCCTTCCGGTAAAATCTGTTGGCGTAACCGGTGACAGCAGAAACTATAGTTATGTAATTGCATTAAGAGCCGTTGAAACAGTCGATTTTATGACCGCGCACTGGGCACATTTACCCTATGATTTACTCGATCTTTTATCTCGACGGATCATTAATGAAATCCCAAATGTGTCACGCGTTGTCTATGACATTTCAGGTAAACCACCTGCGACTATTGAGTGGGAATAGTTTTCCAAGACTCAAAAATACTGATTTCATCACTTACAATTACTAAAATATTTCAAAGTAACCAGAATCCCGTTTGGGTAAATGCTAATTTAAACCAAGCAACTTAAACAAGATAGATTTAATTTACAAAAAACTAGCAAGTACATATTCTCAATAAATGGAAATAACAACAAACCTAGAGACCGATCAAAAATGGATGCAATCCGCTATCGTTCTAGCACAAAAAGCTGAGACATTAGGTGAAGTGCCCGTTGGTGCAGTTATCGTAAAAGAAAATCGCCTCGTTGGTAGTGGTTGGAATAGTCCAATTGCAAACCACGATCCAAGCGCCCATGCAGAAATTATTGCGTTACGTAGTGCTGCGCAAAGTCTACAAAATTATCGTCTCCCTAGCACAACTCTCTACGTCACATTAGAACCCTGTAGTATGTGTGCAGGTGCAATTATTCATGCGAGAGTCGCAAGAGTAGTTTTCGGGGCCTATGATCAAAGATCTGGTGCTGCTGGAAGTGTTTTTGATATTTTAGGTACAGACAAATTAAATTATAAAGTAGATGTATTAAGTGGCGTCATGCAAGAACAATGTGCAGATATTTTAAAATCATTTTTCAAAAATAAACGGTGAAAAAATTGACTAATAAGAATATAAAGGGTCTTAGCCTTTATCAAACAAATATATGCCCTTATTGCATAGCAACTCGCCGAGCAATAGAACGACTAGGTATAAATATTGAGATACGCGATACATTAAGAGTTCAGAAAAACAAGCATGAATTAATCTCTAAAGGTGGCAAAAGCCAGGTACCTTGTTTAAGAATTGAACAAGATGGCTCGACACGGTGGATGTATGAGTCTGCAGATATTATTCAATACTTAAACCAGAAGTATGGTTGATATTTTAATTCCATGTTTGAAAAAGAAAATTTAATAAAACTCGCAAAATTCGAAATGCCTTTCGGGAAATATAAAGGCAGACGTTTAATCGACTTGCCCGAAAACTATTTACTCTGGTTTTCTGAAAAAGGATTTCCTGAAGGCCAATTAGGAATGTTGATGGCACTGACACTTGAAATAAAAATTAATGGCCTGGAATATTTGATCGAGCCTTTGAAAAAATCACCAACTATACATTAGGAATAAAATGCAAAAAGAACAATTAATTAATTTGATCAAAACTGATCCTCAATCAATCGAATTCAATAATGTAATCGAAACCATTAGTCAACATTATCATTACGCACCTACCCGTTTTACCAATGGCGAGGTCGTTAACGAAAATGGAACGAATGAAGGCTCATGCAAAATATTTTCTTTTGCGCAGCTAAACAATTTGAATGAACAAGAAACACTTACCTGTTTTGGAAAGTATTATCGAGAAGATGTTTTAGCCCATCCAGAAAGAACAGATCACACAAACATTCGCACTTTTATGCAATCAGGTTGGGAAGGAATTCGTTTTGAAACCCAAGTTTTATTAGAAAAATAATTTCCTACATATACAATTAAAAAAATAGACATGAACAAAAGTATTGTTACGAATCTTATCGCGCTTTGTATCATCATTGCCGGTTTTTATTCACCCATTCATCCTGAAATATTACTTTCCATTGGTTTATTTGCGCTATCAGGTGCTATAACAAATTGGTTAGCAATTCATATGCTATTTGAGAAAGTCCCTTTCTTATATGGATCAGGTGTCATCCCAAATCAGTTCGAAGAATTTAAATCAGGTATTAAAAACCTGATTATGGAACAATTCTTCACCCAAGATAATATTCAGCGCTTTATAAAAAATGAGGAAGAATCGGCTGGCACTGTATTGGATTTATCACCCGTTCTGGATGCAGTTGATTACGATAAAATTTTTCAATCATTTCTAGAGGCAATCAACAACTCTTCCCTTGGCTCTATGTTAGCCATGATTGGCGGCACAGGAGCACTCGAACCTTTACGCGAACCTGTTTCAGAAAAAATGCGATCAGCTTTAAAAGAAATGACTGAAAGCGACGGTTTTCAAAATACATTACATGCCAGTTTTAATACTGATAAATTGGGAGGTGATATCAGTGGAAAAATAAGTACTGTTGTTGTTTCAAGATTAAACGAACTTACACCGCAATTAGTCAAAGAAATTGTTCAAAAAATGATCAAAAAGCATCTTGGCTGGTTGGTTGTTTGGGGTGGTGTGTTTGGTGGCCTGATTGGATTTATAGCCAGTTTCATTTAAGCAGGGCACTTACTTCAAATGAAATTTTCTGAACTCTCTTCTCTACAAAAAAGTGCATTGATAATGGTTTTGATCAACGCATTTGCGACACCGCTAATGCTCTCTTCAGTTAATGTAGCATTACCCTTAATTGCAAAAGATCTAAACATGAATGCGGTTCTTCTAAGTTGGGTTCCTATGATCTACTTAATGGCAAGTGCTATGTTTGTATTAATCTTTGGTCGCCTTGCCGACATGCTCGGTAGAAAAAAAATATTTTTGATCGGAACCATTTCAGCTATCATTACTTCTATTGGCGCAGCGCTTTCACAATCTGGCGAGATATTGCTCTTGTTTCGCTTCTTACAAGGGCTGAGCGCAGCAATGCTCTATGCTACACAAGTTGCGATTATTTCATCTGTCTTCCCGCCTCAAAAACGTGGAGGAGCAATCGGTCTGATGATTTCAATTCTTTATTTTGGTCTGGCTGCTGGTCCATTCTTCGGTGGGCTTTTGGTCGAACAATTTAATTGGCGTGCCTGTTTTATATTACATATTCCATTGGCATTAATTGTTACCTACCTTGGCCTTAAGAAAGTATCGGGTGATTGGTCTGATCAAGAATCTACGCAATCTATAAGGGATCTGGATTTGCAAGGTACATCTGTTTACGGGCTTGCCATTGTTGCACTTTCCGTTGGTGTTTCTAGCCTTCCCTCCCTGTCCAGTTTTATAATGATTTTACTTGGCGCACTGGGTCTTTATTTATTTATAAAAATCGAAAAAGTCGTCAAGCACCCACTTTTTAATATCCGTCTTTTTTCAAATAATCGCGTCTTTACCTTATCGTGTCTCGCTTCATTATTAATGTACACCGCGACTTTTGCGAATGTAGTACTTGTTAGTTTATACCTCCAATATCTGAAAGGTTATTCACCCAGCACAACAGGATTAATTATGATCACTCAGCCATTAATGATGGCATTCGTCTCGCCTCTTTCCGGTCGACTTTCTGATCGCATAGAACCACGTGTTATAGCCTCGTATGGAATTGCTTTGACAATTATGGGGTTAGTACTACTCGCATCACTTAATTCGGAAAGTTCAGATACAGTTTTGATCTTTGCATTAATGACTACAGGTGCTGGGTTTGGCTTGTTCTCATCACCAAATGTTAATGCGATTATGGGATCAGTCAATAAATCGCAATACGGGATCGCAGCAGGTATAAATGCAACCATGCGGGTCGTTGGTCAAATGACAAGCATGATCATGGTGACTTTAGTCATGAGTTTGTTACTTGGCGCTGTTGAGATCACACCTGAAAATTATGATCAGTTAAGTAATGTGATCCGCTCCTCTTTTTTGATCGCAGCAGTGATTTGTTTACCCGCAATTTACTTCTCACTGTTTCGAGGTCGAATGCGAGAAGTTTAAAACATATGTAGTATCGCCCTTTAAGAAACGATAATAATGTTAGCTAGATTAGGATTATATGTAGAAATTCAGATTTGATCTGACAGTTACCCAATTATCAGTAACCGACTGTCAGGTTAAGTTTAATTCACAAACTTTTCCTTCCAGATAGCTTGTCCGTCGATGAGTGTTTCCATCGGCGTCCTCCCGCAGCACATTTTGCCTTGGTGAGTTCGTTGAGTATTGTATTTGAGCAACCATTCGTCAAGGTCGAGTTGCAGTTCATCAATCGATTGGTAAATTTTCTTACGCAAAGCGACTTGATAAAACTCATTGAGGATCGTCTTATGGAATCGCTCACAAATACCATTCGTCTGAGGTGATTTGACCTTGGTTTTGGTGTGTTCGATATTGTTCAACGCCATATAAAGCTGATAATCATGCTGGTCAGCTCGCCCACAATACTCCGTCCCTCTATCTGTCAAAATGCGCAACATAGGCAAACGTTGTTCTTCGTAGAATGGGAGGACGCGGTCATTGAGCATGTCAGCTGCCGTAATCGGTGTTTTAGTCGGGTACAGTTTCGCGTGAGCGACCTTGCTGTAAGTATCAACAAACGTTTGTTGATAAACCCGACCAATGCCTTTGAAAGTACCGACATAGTAAGTATCTTGCGAGCCAAGATAACCAGGGTGTGCCGTCTCTATCTCGCCACAAGCCTCATCGTCGTCTTTCTTGCGTTCCATCGCCGCGACTTGAGACTCAGTGAGGATCAAGCCTTCACCAGCTACCTTATCAGACAATGCCTTCAGGCGATCTTTAAAGCAAGCAAGACCATGACGAAGCCAGATACAACGAACGCCACTGGGTGAGACAAATGTTCCCCGTTTGCGCAGCTCGTTACTGGTGCGCGTTTGACCATGTGCGGGCTCTTCCAGTGCATACTCGAGCACAACGGTTTCAATAGCCGGGTCGATTCTGTTTTTAAGATTTGGGGTACGCCGATTACGATCAAACAAGGCTTCTACACCGCCTTCATCAGCCGCTTCTTTGTAGCGATAAAATGTATCTCTGGACAAACCCATCATCTTGCAGGCTTTTGAGACATTGCCGAGTTCTTCAGCGAGATTGAGTAGACCAACTTTATGTTTTATAACTTTGTCATTAGTATGAATCATGAGAGTTACCTCTTTGTGTTTTGATGTTTACGTTGCAGTTACATCAAAGCGGGTAACTCTCACTAAATCAAGCGTCGCTACGCTCCGCTTGATTTAGTGATGTGTCAGATTGGGTCTAAACTTCTACAGATTATATTTGTCCATTTTTTCATTCGTTAGGAATTATTGTTTTTAGGTAAATAATCCTCAATTTTTTTCATTCCACCTTTATGTATTTTACCGTTATCAAACTCTGCTCGTATTGCATCTATCGGACATACATCAAGAGCACCTTGCACTTCATAAATATGGTTATTTAATGTATCAATATCTAGACATTTAAAATTTGGATGCTTGTCATCGTTATCCATTTTCATAATTGTAGGTGCTTCAGTTAGACACAATAGATGATCCATGCACTCGCATTTGTCAACCCAACACTTTTTCACTTTTGTAGGCTTTTGTTTGTTAAATAACTTGAGAATATTGAACATTTCAGTTAAGTCAAACTAATGCTCAACGCCACCCACACCATGAACATGCCCATGTTCTAGCTCTTCTTCTGTCGCGTCACGAACATCGATAACTTCCATATCAAACGTTAAAGTTTTTCCAGCTAGAGGATGATTTGGATCAATATCAACATTATAACGACCTACTTTAACCAACGTCGCAGCTTTCGCGCCATTATTCGTATTGATCTCAACGGCCATTCCTGCAACTAACTTACCTTTAGTAAGCACATATTTTTTTGGAATACGTCGCGACTCATATTCCTCTCTAAGACCATAAGCTTCTTTGGGTGGCAAAGTAACGGAGGCCTTACCTCCAATTGATTTCCCAGCCAGTGCTTTTTCTATTCCAGGCATCATCGCATTATGACCATGCAAAAAAACTGCCGGAACTGTATCGCGTGAATCTTCGATCATGTCCTTATCTAATTCAGTTAATACATAGTGGAAAGTCACAACTTTATCTTTTTCTATAACCATTTTTAATTCCTTAACGAAAAGTTCCTTATTTGATTGCTTGTTTGATTACAATATTAGTTCTGTCTAAATCAAGCTTGTGCAATAATATCAAAATTCGTACCTAATAGATCAAAACTCATGGCCTTCGTAGAAAATCTTAAACCTGAAGAATATCAAGCTGTAATCGGCCCTGCTTTACATGCCGCTGCCGAAGTTGCCGCTGCGCGTGGAGATCCTGATTTATTTAATGATCTACCATCTATGCTTGCGCTAATGACTTTGACACATGATCTTGCTGATCTATATCAACATCACTGGGGTGCGCTTGGCCAACTTTCGCCACCTGATGTTTTTGAAGCAGCGCCCATTGCCGCCTGTGTGATCGTTTTACAAGAACAAAAACTTGAGCATGATTCAATCACAACAATGACTGCCTCATTAGAAAAAGCCAATGTCATACTGAGAGAAGAAAGCCTGCTCGGCATGGAACGTGTCGAAGTACAAAAAGCCTGGGATGCATTTTTAGAAAAAAATACCGAACTTGCCCATACACATATGAAACAGGCGGCAAGAATTGTTGCTAATATCATCGATACCTGGGAAGTCCATAAACAAACAAGCCACTAAATAGTTTAATAATTAAATATGATAAAAATACTCGCATTCTCTGGCAGTAGTCGTAAAGATTCTGTCAATAAAAAGATGGTGAAAATCGCTGCCCAAGGTGTTGAAAAAGCTGGTACAGAAGTTACTTACATCGATTTAGCTGATTATCCTATGCCAATCTATAATGGTGATTTAGAAGAGTCAGAAGGTCTTCCAAAACCCGCTCGGGAATTTAAAAAAATATTAACCGAACACAATGGGATTTTGATCTCAACACCCGAATACAACAGCAATTTTCCCGCACTACTCAAAAATGCGATTGATTGGGCATCACGATCAGAATCTGCTGATGAAACAAGACTGTCTGCCTATCAAAATAAGTTTGCTGCCATTATGTGTGCCACACCTGGTGGTTCTGGTGGAATGAAAGGTTTGATGATGCTGAGATTACAACTTGAACATATCGGCGTGATTGTTTTACCGAATCAACAATCACTCTCACAAGCACATCAAGCCTTCGATGAACAAGGAAATTTAGTTGATAGTAAAAAACAGCGTGCTGTTAAAAAAGTTGGTAGCGACCTTGCCAACATTCTCAATAGAACTATCTAATAATCATGAAAGTTTTATATCCAGAAATTATTGATCCTATCGTCCATGATGTTAATACGGGAGAGATCCATAACATTTACGTTGAGGAATGTGGAAACCCATCTGGTATTCCAATTATCTTTTTGCATGGTGGCCCAGGGTCCGGTTGTCAGCCATATCATCGACAATTTTTTAATCCTGATAAATACCGCATTATTTTATTTGATCAACGAGGTTCAGGACGCTCAACACCGAAAGGTTGTCTTGAGGAAAATACGACGCATGATTTGATCGCAGATATGGAAGCAATTCGTAAATCACTGAATATTGATCGGTGGGTTTTGTTTGGCGGTTCATGGGGAGTCACCCTCGCCCTGCTCTATGCTGAAACCTATCCGATCAATGTTTCTGGACTTATATTACGTGGGAGTTTTCTGGCAACAAAACGTGATCTAAACTGGTTTTTTGGAGATGGTGTTGGTCGAATTTTTCCGGATGAATGGAACAAGTTTACTTCGTTCCTGGAAGAAGATAGTTCCGGTATGAATACAATTACCGAGTTTCACAAAATGATCAGTTCAAACTCTAGCGAGGAAAGAATCAAAACTGCAAAGGCGTGGTCTCGTTGGACAGGTAAGGTTGTCACCTGGACCCTGGCACAACAAAAAGAGGTAGAAACTAACGATCAAAGGCCGGATACAAAAGATCCTCAAGAATTGATCAAAGAAGTACAACTAGAATTGCACTATGCCGTTAACGAGTACTTCCTCAAACCGGATCAATTAATGAAAAATATTGATCAAATTCCTGATATACCTGTAACGATTATTCACGGGCGACGCGATATTACCTGCCCGATGGAATCCTCGTGGCAACTGCATAATACAATCTCAAATTCGCAACTCGTCATTCTTCATGAGTCTGGTCATCTAGCCAGCGAACCAGCCATGATAGATGCACTGGTTTCGGCGACTGATGATTTAATTATCCGTTAAAATTATTCAATAATCTTCCAGTTAAGATCAGCAACTTGATTCACAGTATTTGTTTCTATGATATTCGTACCATTGATTCGATATAACAAATTATGACCTGTTATCGCATGGCGCCAGAGGATGTCATCCTTATAATCACCATTAAAATCCTGTGTTACAGCTACTTTCCAATTTAAATCTGGAAGTACATTCAGTTGTTCATTAACGATAATCTGAGTTCCATTCATTAGATACATCCAGTTAGTACCTGATGTTGAGTTACGCCAAAGAAGGTCATCTTTACCATCACCATTAAAATCGCCTCCTCCCATGATATTCCAATCGGCACCGCTATAAGCCACGTGTTGATCTGTACCAATATAAGACCCAACCATTAGATACATCCATACACGTCCATGAGTCTTATTACGCCAGACAATGTCTGCACGACCATCACCATCATAATCACCAGTCTCTTTTATTTCCCAATCTAATGCTGTGAAGGCAATGTGTTTACTTCGTGCTATATTGGCTCCATCCATTAGATACATCCAAACCCGGCCATTTGTACGATGATGCCAGAGAATGTCATCTTTTCCATTACCATCAAAATCGCCAATACCCACAACTTCCCAATCTCTATCAGCAACCCTATTAACATAAGCATTGTATAGCACGGTAGAACCATTCATAAGATCCATCCGGTTTTCACCCGTCACTCTATTACGCCACAAAATATCTTTCTCACCATCGCCATTAAAATCACCCGTTCCTGCCACACTCAAGTCAAGACTTGAACTGGTATTCAAGCTACTATCTGATGTAATTACAGGACCATTAAGTGAATAGAATCTTGCCTCTCCTGTGCCAGCGTGACGCCACAGTACTTTTGGAGTCACTAATTGGGGAATAGTCGCACTGATAAGTTCGGCAAATTCGGGTTCGTCTGAGTCTGTAGCATCATGCTTAACCGGACCAACACCCGGCGCCAACCAAAGATTAACTACGATCGTGTCAGAATCATCACTTGTAGATAGAGTAATTCTATAGCTTATATGATAGGTATAATCATAATTACCGGCTCTAACTGCAATATTCTCTTGTCTAATAACATCAGCTTTTGCACTGTAACTCACATAAGCTATCCTACGGTCTGGGTATCTAACCGTAGCAATCCCATATGAAACAAAACTACCACCGACAATGACATTCCTCTCGATCAACTGGATAGGGGAGTTGAAAACGATAGTATTCGTACCCAAATTGCCTGGGCTTGCTAATTTATGCAATCTCAAACCTTTATCATCATTAGTGTAATATTGGAGGTTGCCATTTGAGTGCGAAATTGCTGTCGTCTGTATACCGTTAACACTATGCTTTTGGTCAAGTACAGATGTAATATAACTCCCTCTTGAATATTGGTATTCCCACTGAACGCCTGTATGCATAGGAAATACTTCTTGAGTGGTTATACTTTGGGCGGGAGTAGTTACTAATAAAGTAAGGTAAGCTAGTAACCGTATAATTCCTTTGTCCATTATTATTCTCCATCAATCCTTTAATGTTCTTGGTAATCCTATCACGAATCATCTAACCCGCTTTAAACTGCAACTAAAATTTACAATAGACTCAATATCTTTAGTTACATTGAATCATTCTATCGATCAGAGAAAACAACGGCAATTAAACGAGAAAGAATTTAATCAAACAACTCTTACACTAAGTCTCCGAAAAAACGGGGTAAAACCATGCCTCGATTTAACATAGACATAAATAATATAGAGATACTTAAGCAGATTTACTCAAGCGGTTTACCATTCAATGACCAATCGTACTTGACATATCTCACTTTCATTTTTTCATCTCTAAGTAAATCTGCTATGGATTTATCTTCAGCATATTTAGCTAAAAACTTCTGTATAGAACCTGAATCTCTTTTAAAGTCCTTAGTAAACCAATCAAATATTTTTGAAATATTGGCTCGTTTCTTACTTAAATCAAAGTTATTCTTAAAGTCATTATTAATGAATGTCTTTGTATTCTTATTCAGCTGTTGCTCTAATTTATCCGCGGTATAAGCTTCAGAGATTAACTTTGGGCAAGATGTTGATGCACAAACAATCGCGAAATGAATACGTGCCTCATTAAAAGGAATAATAATTTTTTTCTCTAAGTGATCGAGGCTGACTTCATCACCGGCCAGCTCATAAACTGTTGTCTTAAAATATGTAACCTTAGAAAAAAAACTTTTCGGACTTAAACCATCAATAATGCCCTTAATCGCAAAGGCATTATAAGCGTTAATATAAAAGGCTAACTTTTCCTTATTAGTGGAAAAACTATCTGGATTAGCCTTGGCCAAATAATCAAGGTAATCATAAATCCGTTTATCTGCCTTAATCGCTGGATAATCTACCACACCGTTATCCACATGAGCATTTAATACTTGATCAAATAGATCGTGCCCTGTCCCCGCATAGACTTGAGTGACGACTAGTGAAAAACAAAATAATAGTAAAGTATTAGCAACAAATCTCACTATGTAAGGCCTCGCTTTAGTAAATTAATATACGTTATTTATATCCCTATCCCTACATCATCTAAGCCATTGACTTGTAAATTTGAATTTAGTTCAGCGAATATTTCTCTACAGCTTGTTTTTTAAAAGAGCCTGAGAGGATCAAAAATAATACTCTACATTTCATAGACAGGTTTCTAAACTATAGCGAAGTAAACCCATTCTTTTTGTTTTATAAAGGAAAATTATTTTTTAAAAAGTGTAAGGTCGCCTGCCAGTATTCCTTACTATCATCTGATATCAAGGCAGAAGAACCATGCTTGCCCACACCTTCTGGTATAAAACCAGTTTTAGTGGCAGTGATAGCATTTGCTATTGCTTTCCATTGCCGCGTTTCATTACGTGCAGCAGTAATAAAAGTAGGTACGCTAATCACCGCAGCTTGCTTTTGTACCGATAAGTCGCCTTTGAAATACTCGCCGGGTGAAAAAGCCAAGACACCATCAACTTTCGGATCCTGTCGTCCAGCTAAAACCAATGACAAAGAAGCAGAATAAGATGAACCCCAAATAATAATACGGTCGGCACCAAGTTCATTACGAGCATAGACAATTGCAGCCCGCATGTCCGGTAAGGCCTTAATATAATCTCGGCCAACATTCGTTTGTGCTGCGGTTTTATTGGTAATGCCGTCAAAACTGCCTCCTGAACGCTGGTCAATCGCCAGGGCATCGTAGCCCAGTTCGGTCAGGCGCGGGGCAATATTCTGATATTCTCCACGAGAACTACCAGCTTGATGAAACAAAACGATAAATGTCTTTTTACTATCGTTTTTTTTCGCCCGATAAAGATCGGCAGTGATGATCAATCCGTCTTCAGAAGGGAAGTTTAATGTTTGCTGTGCAATAACATTGCATGACAATGTCAGCATTATTAATAAAGAAAATAAAACTTTCATTTTTAATTAGACTCCTCAAAATAGATATTGCGGTGGTGGTTTCAGTAACTAAGACCTGTAAATTGAAAATAAATTCTTAAAGGACAGGTTTTATTTATTAGATCTATTACTCAAGTAAAATCCAACATATATTGTTATTCTCTATCGTGTTATTCATGCTACTGATTTCTTATTAAAATCACCTTATTACACCCACTTTTGAAGTACACATTGTCGAAGACACCCCAACAAATGAATATGATCAATCAGTCGATAGAATCATTACAGAAAAAAGATTATTGATACCTTGTTAAAAAAATCAAAATCATCAAACGTTTATACTAACTGTATTATTCAGAGTCATAATTTACTTTTAGAATAAAAGCAAATAACAATATCTAAACATGCTGTTCTCATACATAAAAAGATCTATAAACGCCGTGTATATTCATACATGACAATTGATCCAGCGATGCTGACATTCAAGCTTTGTACGTTACCATGTTGCGGAATTTTTATCTTTTTAATCTGAGAATATTGTGCAAGATCAAAACTGATCCCACGTTCTTCATTACCGAGTATAAATGCACTTTTAGTGGGGAATTCAATTTCACCTAGTGTGTGATCTGTATCCAGATCCAAAGCAAAAATTTGATATTCCCTTTGAATCAAATCTTCAAAACAACTATCAAAATTTTCATGAAAAATAGCTGGGACCTTACGGAAAGACCCTTTTGCCGCAGCAGGATCAAAAAAACCAATGTTAATCAAATGAACTTCTTGTGCACCGAAGGCTTCCGCACTACGAAATAATTTTGGAACGTTGAAACCTGCTTTTAAGCTATCAAGTATCAGAACAAATTGATGCTTGCCGGGTACCGCCAACTTATTTTTTATACGTTCTTTTTCATAACGTTTGAGTGCTTTATCGCGTAGTTCTTTACGAGAAAATTCCTGATGATTATCGGTGGACTCAGACAATAGATTAACTTTTATCTGTTTCTATTTTAACAACGCGGACTAATATCCCAAATAAAGGATGATCAAAATAATGTAGTTCTTTCGATTTCAGACGTCGACTTTGTTCTAGCTTCACTTCACCAAAAAGACTGTTGAAGCTCAGATCGGCGCTAAAATGCAGGAATCGCTGTTTATGAAGATTAATCGTCCCTTCAAGTTCTGGCAATTCTATCCACACAGCCGTACTTTTATCTTTATCACGAACTGTTTGATGCCATGCTTTATGATAGAGCACTCGATAATCCACAGTGCTGTTTAATCTTTCTCTGGTATCTGCAAGTGTCAGCGAGGTCGATGGAAGTTCAACTATCACATTCTCACCACCATCATCTAAAGAAACTGTCTCCAGAATTTCTTTTGTTGGAAAATCTCCATCTCCTCCATCTCCTCCATCTGCTTCTCCTTCATCGACTTCTAACTTTTGCCATTGTTCATTATCGAGGCCTATTTGATGTGACTGTTCAAAAATAAGTATCTCAATATCATATTGATCAAATTCATCTTGCGAATTTTCAGGTTCAGCTGCAACACTCGTGGTAATGAAAGAAAGTAAGATACAAAGTAGTTTTGATGCTTTTATTATATTCATATTAATAATTTTCATGCTGCATTTTTTTCAATAAACCGTTCAAGTAGAGAATTAATTTCGTCAAATCTTTTTGCCGGTTCCGGCATGTCTTTTATTATTCTTAATTTGGTATTTTCCAATTTATAGTTATAGGGTTCGGTCTGTATTAATCGAATAATCAAACTCGGATCAATATTTGGTTGTTCGTTAAATATGAAACGCCCACCGCTAGCACCAAAATCTATTTTCTTAATCCCCAGTGGCGTCGCCTTAATTTTAAGCTGCGTCAGTGCAAACAAGTTCAACGCTTGTTCTGGCATCAAACCAAAACGATCAATTACCTCTTCACGTAACTCATTCAATTCCTGATCATCTTTTGCACTAGCAATGCGTTTGTACATTATCAACCGTGTATGTACATCCGGCAAGTAGTCTTCAGGTATCAAGGCTGGAGTATGAACGTCAATCTCAGTACCATGATCTAATGGTCGATCAAGTTCAGGTTGTCGCCCTTCTTTCATTGCTTTAACCGCGCGTTCCAACATATCTGTGTACATACCAAAACCTATTTCCTGAATATGACCACTTTGATCATCACCAAGAATTTCACCCGCACCACGAATTTCCAGATCATGTGTGGCAATGGTAAAACCTACGCCTAAGTCTTCCAAAGATTCAATTGCTTCAAGACGTTTTCGCGCAACATCCGTCATTCTTTTCACGTCGGGTACAACGAGATACGCATAGGCACGATGATGTGACCGCCCTACTCTTCCACGTAATTGATAGAGCTGAGCCAGGCCAAATTTATCCGCCCGATTAATAATAATTGTATTCGCACTTGGAATATCAATTCCTGTTTCAATGATCGTACTGCAGACCAGCACATTAAAACGACGATGATAAAAATCCTTCATTACCGTTTCTAACTCACGCTCACGCATTTGCCCATGGGCAAAATGAACTCGTGCTTCAGGCACTAGCGCAGCAACTTCTGTAGCCATTTTTTCGATCGTCTCAACTTTGTTATGTAATAAATAAACCTGACCACCACGACTGATCTCTCGCATGATCGCTTCTTTAATAACATCGTTTTTCCATTCTCGTACAAAGGTTTTTATCGCCAACCTTCGCGCAGGTGGTGTCGCAATAATAGAAAGTTCTCGGGTACCGGTTAAAGCTAAATTTAAGGAGCGTGGTATCGGCGTTGCAGTCAATGTCAAAATATCAACTTCTGATCGCATTGATTTCATTCGTTCTTTTTGACGCACTCCGAAACGATGTTCTTCATCGATAATCAATAGTCCAAGCTGCTTAAATTTAATATCATTCTGGATCAGTTTATGTGTTCCGATCACTATATCGACATTACCGGAGCCTAACCCGACAATCGTTTCTTTGGTTAATTTTGAACCACTAAAACGTGAAAGTTGTTCAACTCGAATTGGCCAATCTGCAAATCGATCTTTAAAGTTTTCGAAATGCTGTTGTGCGAGTAAGGTCGTCGGCACCAAAATCGCAACTTGTTTCCCCGCATTAATCGCGACAAATGCAGCGCGCATCGCAACTTCCGTTTTACCAAAACCCACATCACCACAGACGAGACGATCCATCGGACGTTCTCTACGCATATCTTCAAGCACTGCCTCTATAGCCGTTTGTTGATCTGGCGTTTCTTCGAATGGAAATGCTTGAGAGAAGGTACGATATGCATCTTCATCTATATTAAATGAATACCCTTTGCGTGCTTCTCGACGTGCATAAATTTCAAGCAATTCAGCAGCGACATCATGCACTCTTTGGGCAGCCTTTGACTTAGCTTTTTGCCACTGACCGCTGCCGAGTTTATGCAACGGTGCATGATCAGGATCAACACCTGAAAAACGGCTGATCAAATGCAAAGAGGCAACGGGTACAAATAATTTGTCGCCATCGGCATATTCAAGTTCTAAATACTCTTCGGTTATTTCCCCAGTCGTTAACGTAATCAACCCACGGTAACGTCCTACGCCATGGTCTTCGTGAATGACGGGGGCACCAATGGTGAGTTCCGTGAGGTTTTTTACAATCGCTTCTGGATCGCCACGTCCCGAACGACGGCGACGACGTTTTTGTGAAACACGCTCACCAAACATTTGTGGTTCGCTGATTACGGCAATACCTGCAGCATCGATTTGTAAACCTTGTTCAAGCGAAGTCGCAGTAATACCTACTGTAGCATCACCTTGCAAAAAGTCATGCCAGTCTTCATACACTTCTGGACGAAGATCGTGTCGTCGAAATGTGTCTAACAAGGTTTCTCTACGACCCGTTGAGTCGGCAGCGATCAGCACTCGTCCATTAAAATTATTCAGATATCGTTTTAATAATCCCAACGGTTCTTCAGCACGTGGATCTACCGGGATGTTCATCGGCATACTGGTTGAATAACTAAATCGATTTCCCTTTGAAGCCTGATCCTGATCGGTGTCTAGACCAGCGATCATCACTGATGGTTGTTGTTTTATCGATTCGAAGATTTCATTCACGCGTAGCGCGATCATTTCGGGCGGCAGAATTGGTCGAATAGCATCATGTCGAAATTGTTCATATCGATCAGAAACTTCATCCCAGAAATGTTCAGCCGCTTCTTCCACACGATCATCAAATAAGATCAGTGTCTCTGCAGGAATAAAATCAAATAGAGTACTGGTCTGATCAAAAAATAGCGGTAGATAATATTCTATCCCCGGCGCAGCCAATCCATCACTGACATCGCGATAGACGGGACAATCTCCAGCCACGCCTTCAAATTGATCTCGCCATGCATGTCGAAAATGCGTAATGCCTTCTTCCGTGAGTGGAAATTCGTGACCCGGTAAGATTTCCAATTGTTCTAGTGTTTCTGTCGAACGTTGTGTTTCAGGATCAAAATAACGCAGGCTGTCTACCTCATCATCGAATAGATCAATTCTAACTGGCGCGTTACTACCCATTGGAAATACATCAAGTAATGATCCTCGAATAGCAAAATCACCGTGTTCTAAAACTTGTGATACATACCGATAGCCATTAAGTTCGAGTTTTTTTCTGAACGCATCAAGATCAAAGTTATCGCCTGTTGCAAGAGAAAAACTATTCGCATGAACATATTCTTTTGGTGGCAAACGGTGCATCAAACTTGAAACAGAGGTAATTAACACTCCTGTTTTGATACCCGGTAATTGTGCTAGCGTTGCAAGTCGATCAGAAATTATATCGTGGTAAGGCGAGAATTGATCGTAAGGTAAAGTTTCCCAACTAGGGAATACCTTTATCGGCAGCCTTATATCCGCCACATAAAATTCAATTTCACTTGCCAGTCTTTCCGCAATTAGATTATCAGCGGTGATAACTAATAACGGTCCATTATGTTGTTCTAAACTGTTCGCAATAGCCAGCGCTTTACTCGAACCATAAAGATGTGTCCAACGTAGTCGATCACCTTTCTTTCCAGGCAAGGTTGGCCTGAAAGGAGTTAACAAGTCCTGTTCCGTCATAGCTTTATAGCGTTAGAAATTTTTTCCAAAGCCGCTGCGGGATTTTCGGCTTGCGTGATAGGTCTTCCGATCACTAAATAATCTGAGCCATTTTTGATCGCATCTTCCGGTGTCATTATTCGAGTTTGATCATCCTGACTACTACCGGCTGGTCTCACTCCTGGTGTAACCAACGTGAAATCCTGTCCACAAGATCCTCGTAGTAGTGTGGTTTCCAATGGTGAACAAACCACCCCATCCAAACCACAAGATTTGGATAGGTTTGCTAATCTATTCACAGCCTCTTCTGGTGATCCCTTGATACCTATTTCTTGTAATTCGCTTGCGGAAAGGCTGGTTAGTACCGTCACTCCGATCAATAATGGTCGCTTCTCATAAGGCTCTAGAGCTTCATGTGCAGCCGTCATCATACTGCGGCCACCACTCGCGTGAACATTAACCATCCAGACGCCTAATTCTGCTGCAGCTGTACATGCTTTGGCCACGGTATTCGGAATATCATGAAATTTCAGATCAAGAAAAACATCAAATCCCATACCCACGAATCGTTCCACCAACTTTGGGCCAGCATTGGTAAACAGTTCTTTACCTACTTTAATACGACATTTTTGTGGATCAAGCTGCAACACAAATGACAAGGCTGTTCCCATATTATTGAAATCGAGAGCTATTATTATTTTAGAATGGTTTACTTTAGAATGGTTTATTTCAGAATCACTCACTTATTATTCCTTGTATCGGTTTAATCGTATCCCAGTTTTTACACGCAGGACATTGCCAGTATATTGAACGCGCACTGTACCCACAGTGGTTACACTTGCACGCGGTTTTTACCTCTACCAGTTTTTCAGTTAATCTTTTAAAGCATTTTAATTTACTTTTGTCAGCTTGTTCCTCTTCCGGCATAAGTGAAAGATCAACTAATCGATCAAGCATCCTCACCGAGGGTTGCTGATCAATTTTACCCACCAAAAAACGAATAGCACTTTCACCACCTTCATTTTCTTCAATAAAATCTGATAATTCTATAATCTGATTTGTTCCAGCTTGTGTGGCAGGCAGCTTACGTAAATACTCAAGGAACTCATCACTTTTACCCAATTCACGGTAACAAGTTTTCATATATGTTAGGACTTCACTGACAAATTCAGGCGCTTGTTTTTCTATCCTTCTAAACGCTTTGATGGCTGCATTGTAATTGCCTTGTTCCATTTCGAACTGACCTTCAATAATGCTCGCGTGTACAGAACCCGGATCTTCTTTTAGAGATTTTTTGATCAATTCTCGCACTAGTTTCTCATCTTTGTCCGTTGTAAAAACCTTTTCTGCCTTTTCACAGTAATAATGTGCGATACGTTTATTGAGTTTTTCAGAAGAATTTTGCTGCCAGATCCTGGCACACTCGATGGTTTTGTCCCAATCATTTTCTTCTTCATAAATTTCTACAAGATAACGAGCTGCTCTTGATTTATACGGCGTTGCTAATAGACCTTCAAACAGAACTTCAGCTCGATCAAGTAAGCCCGAGCGTAAATAATCAACACCAAGTTCAATTAGCGCTTGAGATCGTTGCTCGCCACTTAAGGAAGGTCTTGCAATGAGATTTTGATGAATACGGATCGCACGATCCACTTCACCGCGGCGGCGAAATAAATTACCTAGCGCCAGATGAACTTCGACTGTTTCACTATCAACTTCAAGTAGTTTTAGAAAGACTTCAATCGCCTTATCAGGTTGTTCATTAATGATGTATCGCAGCCCCTTATAATATTCAGGTGCAACATCATCTACATATGAACCGGATTCTTTCCTATATTTTTTACGCGCTATCCACCAACTTGTTCCAGCAGCAATCGGCAATAACAGGAACAACAGTCCTGCAAAGAAATTAGTCGGCATCCTTTAAAGGAATTGATCTTAAATTTGATACTTCCTGCTCAGCTGCTTTTACGGCTTTGTTAAGTTTTGATTTTTCACGCATCAAAGGAATAATCATGCTCATACTTGCAATCATTCCAAGTACGACGCCAACAATAAGCGAAAAAATGACAACAAGAGATTTAGCTATTTCGATTTCACCCAGATAATATTTAATAGTAATTAGATCAGGATTTTGCTGGTAGAAAGAAAAACCTATAACGACAATTATAATAATAAAGATGAATTTCAGGAATCCAATCATCAGCTCCCTCCGCTTTGATTTTTTTTAATACGACAACCCGCTAATTTTAAGGCTGTGTCATAGTTAGTGCATGTTTAAGTTTACCAGATAACGAAGATAACTAGACATCCGTATTTATAGTTAGTTTAACTTTTATTGACTGAATCATTTACCCGTTCACGTAACTCTTTACCAGGCTTAAAATGTGGGACATGCTTGCCTGGTAGTGATACTTGTTCGCCTGATTTTGGATTACGTCCAACTCGGGGCGGCCGATAATGTAAAGAAAAACTACCAAATCCACGTATTTCGATACGCTCCCCGCTTGCGAGCGTGTTAGCCATATGCTCCAGCATGCTTTTCACTGCAAGTTCAACATCGTTGTATCTTAACTGAGGCTGTTTGCTCACAAGAATGTCTATCAATTCTGATTTTGTCATTTCTTATTCTCTAGATTTAATTCTGAACTGTATTTTCCAATATGAAACTGAGTGGATTCAGTCTAATAAATCCACCCAGTTTACATATAGTTTATTTATTATCCATTTGCTCTTTCAATAAATCACCTATTGTGGTTGCGCCAGCATCTGGGCTGGAGCTGTACTCTTTAATTGAAGCTTTTTCATCTTTGGAATCTTTCGCACTAATAGAAAGGTTAATAGATCGTTTCTTGCGATCAACGCCAACAAGCATCGCTTCAATCTCATCACCTTCTTTCATTAGTTTGCGAGCATCATCAACTGGATCAAGCGACATTTCGGAAGCTCTCATATAAGCGATAACACCTTCAGCCAATTCAATTTCAGCACCACGTGCATCAACTTCAACTACCTTGCCCGTAACAACTTCACCCTTTGGATGTTCATTCATATAATCGCTGATCGGATCACCATCAAGCTGTTTAATACCTAATGAAATACGCTCTCTTTCAGCATCAATTGCAATAATGACGGTCTCAAGTTCATCACCTTTATTATAATTACGGGCAATATCTTCACCGGAATCATTCCAGGAAATATCAGAGAGATGAACCAAACCATCGATACCACCTTCAAGACCAATGAATACACCAAAATCTGTAATTGATTTGATCGCACCAACAACTTTATCACCACGAACATGGGTTGCAGCAAACTCATCCCAGGGATTTGCTTGACACTGTTTCATACCCAGTGAAATACGTCGTCTTTCTTCATCAATATCCAAAACAGCGACTTCAACTTCTTGTCCAAGATGAACCAGTTTTGAAGGATGAACGTTTTTATTGGTCCAATCCATTTCAGAAACGTGAACAAGGCCTTCAACACCTTCTTCAATTTCAACAAAACAACCATAATCGGCCAAATTGCTAACCTTTCCAGTTAAACGGAAACCTTCTGGATAACGTCTGGAAATGTCGACCCAAGGATCTTCACCCAGTTGTTTCAAACCCAGAGATACACGGGTTTTTTCTTTGTCATACTTAAGTACTTTGACTTGAATTTCATCACCCATTGTTACCACTTCACTTGGATGACTAACACGTTTCCATGCCATATCTGTAATATGTAACAAGCCGTCTATACCACCTAAATCAACAAATGCACCATAGTCAGTCAAGTTCTTAACAAGACCTTTAATCGTCATGCCTTCAGTCAAACTATTCAGTAGTTCTTCACGATCGGCGGAGCTTTCACTTTCAACTACTGCACGACGCGAAACAACAACGTTATTACGTTTTTGATCAACTTTAACGACTTTGAATTCAAGCGGTTTACCTTCCAGATAACTTGTGTCTCTGACTGGACGTACATCTACCAAAGAACCCGGCAAGAAAGCGCGGATATTAAGAATGTCAACTGTGAAACCACCTTTGACTTTATCTGTGATAATACCGGTGACGGTTTCATTATCTTCCTGAGCTTTTTCAAGATTGATCCAAGCCATCGCACGTTTCGCTTTTTCACGCGATAAACGAGTGGCCCCATAACCATCTTCAAATGCTTCCAAAGCAACATCGACTTGATCGCCGACTTCAACTTCCAGTTCTCCTTGTTCATCATAAAACTGTTCCGTTGGGATCATTCCCTCAGATTTCAGCCCGGCATTGATGACAATGAACTTTGATCCTATTTCCAACACAGTGCCGGTAACAATAGCACCTGTATTTATTTTTAATTCATTTTGACTTTCTTCGAATAATTCCGCGAAACTTTCAGACATGGTTAGTTAGACTCCAGATCTGGCCTGTGATGCCAAATCCCCTTCCGTATAAAACGGTTTGTAGTTAAAAAAATGACTAAACTTCTGTTGTTCAGCCAACCTATTTACATACGTAATTTATGTATGCATGATTTAATATTTACTGCTTACTCTTAACCTGAAATACCTTATTGCTACATTCCATACTTCGCAATCAATGACATGACTTTAGCTTCAACGTCATCAATACCCAAATTGCTAGTATCAATTACGATAGCATCGTCCGCTGGTTTTAGCGGTGCTATCTGACGTTGGCTGTCACGTTCATCTCGCTCAGCTATCTCGGCAAGAAGCTGCGCGACAGTAACATTATTCCCTATGTCTTTCAACTGCTTATATCGTCTTTTGGCCCTTATATCCGGACTTGCAGTTAGATAGATTTTCAGATCTGCTTGCGGGAAAACAACGGTTCCCATATCACGACCATCTGCAATCAAACCAGGTGCTTTTTGAAATGCTTTTTGGCGTTCATATAACGCCGCTCGCACTTCCGGAATGACAGCGATTTTAGAGGCTAAATTACCTGCTGTTTCGGTGCGGATTTGATCAGTTACGTCCTTCCCATTAAGCAATATAGACACCAATTCGCCGGAGTTAATGAAAGAAAGATCCATATTCAACGCTTCTTTAGTTATCCGTTCAAGATCATCTAAGGTAATATTCTTATCAGAAATAATTAATCCTAATATACGATAAAGTGAACCACTATCTAGTAAATGCCATCCTAACTGTTCAGCTAAACGTCCGCATAAGGTCCCTTTTCCTGTACCACTGGGACCATCGACTGCAATGACAGGGAAAGATTTTGTAGCATTTACTGCAGAGATATTTAAACCTGCAGACTTGGCCAGATCAGAAAATTCGGGAAAAGAAGTTGCCACATTGTCACAATCTTGAATTTTGATCGTCCCCTTTGCACGCAAAGCAGCGACTGCGAATGACATAGCAATTCTGTGATCACCATGACTTTCAATAACACCACCTTCAATATCACCTCCTTGAATGATCATCCCGTCAGGCAAAGCCTCAACATCTACCCCTAATCGTAAAAGCCCCTCTTCCATCACCGCAATCCGATCACTTTCCTTGATCCGCATCTCTGCCGCACCACGTAAAATGGTTGTTCCTTTTGCACATGCTGCAGCAATAAAAATCGCTGGGAATTCATCAATTGCTATCGGAACAAATTCAGGAGGAATAGTAATACCCTTTAATTCTGAACTTTTAATCTGTAGATCAGCAACGGGTTCACCACCCGCCTGGTATTCACGTAAGATCTGAATATCCGCACCCATCAGTTTGAGAATTTTGATCACACCATCACGTGTCGGGTTAATACCCACATTTTCTAAGATCAGATCGGAACCTTGCGCAATACACGCCCCAATAATAAAAAATGCAGCGGATGAAACATCACCAGGAACAACAATGGATTGTGCAGTCAATTTTCCACCGCCAGATAAACTCGCCGATATTTTTTTATCCGAATTTTCACCATAGGTTATAGGATAGCCAAAACCTTCAAGCATCCTTTCAGTATGATCGCGTAAGATACCTTTCTCATTAATTTTGGTTTCGCCTTCGGCATACAAGCCGGCCAGCAAAAGCGCAGATTTTACTTGTGCGCTGGCGACCGGTAGATCGTAAATAATCCCTCTTAGTTTTTGATCTTCGTTGATTTGAACATCATTATTTTGATCATTTTTTTTCTGAATTGATTTGATTCGAACTGGGGGACTTCCATCTGACTCACAACTAATATTGGCCCCCATTGAATTCAATGGATCGGTCACACGTAGCATCGGTCGTTTGGAAAGAGATCCATCACCGGTGAGTTCAACATCGAAAGATTGACCTGCCAGTAGACCACTTAGCAGACGCATAGAAGTGCCTGAGTTTCCAATATATAGAGCATTCTCAGGTGCTTTCAATCCATTTAAACCAACACCGTGAATGACCACTTCGCCTTTTGCAGGTCGCTCTATAACAACTCCCATTGCCTCAAAAGCAGCTAATGTTGCCAGCGTATCTTCTGCTTCTAAGAACCCGCTAATATGTGTTGTTCCTTCCGCAACTGCACCCAACATGATCGCGCGATGGGAGATAGATTTATCGCCAGGTATTTGGATCGATCCTTTTAAACTTCCACCGGGATAAACTATTAACTCACTCACCATCTTGCTTATTCTTCGCCTTGTTCCATATCAGGTTTATCTTGATCTTTCTGGTGTCGCATCTGACGATTATCGGCAAATTCGTCGCGTGCCTTTTTAGCCTCAGTCATCATTTTCATCACAAATTCGTTGTCATTATTTCGCAATGCTTCCTTCAATTCATCAATACTATTTTCATAGCGTTCTAGTAACTGTAATACTGCATCACGATTGGTAAAAACAATGTCATGCCACATTTGTGGGCTACTTGAGGCGATCCGGGTGAAATCAGCAAAACCACCTGCAGCAAAGCGAAATACATCACCCGATTCTTCCATTTTCGACAAGGTATTAACAAGTGAATAGGCCATCACATGGGGAAGGTGGCTGGTCGCAGCCAACACTTCGTCATGACGATTTACGTCCATAAAGTCAACAGCCGCACCGGCCAGTTCCCAAATTCGGTGAACTTTATCGAGTGCTTCTGGTGATGTTTCTTTCACAGGCGTAAGGATCACACGGTGGTTGTCATATAGTTCAGCAAAACTGGCATCGACACCACTTTTCTCTGTTCCAGCAATCGGGTGACCTGGAACAAATTGTGGAAATTTATCGCCCAAATGTTGGCGAGCAGAATCAACAACGCTGCCTTTCACACTTCCTGCATCAGTAACAATCGTATCCGATCCTAAACTGGGTTTTATTTGTGCAAAGATTTGATCACAAGCACCAAGAGGAATAGAAATTAAAACCAGATCTGCACCTCTAACGGCCTCAGAAGGATCTGTTGAAAAATCATGGATCACACCCAGCTTAACAGCTTTTTCCAGCTCAAAAATTGATCGTGCACAACCGGTTACACGTTCGCAAACGCCCGCTCTTTGTAGCGCCCTCGAAAACGAACCTCCAATCAGACCAATGCCGATAATCGTCAGGTGTTTAATTTTCATACTGATAGTTAATACTTATAATTATTGCTTATGGTTGTTTGAGAACATCAGCCAAGGACATCACTTAAGGCTTGAATAAAACGGCTATTTTCTTTTTCTATTCCAATCGTAACTCGCAAATAATTCGGCATTCCATAAACATCTACCGGCCTGACGATAACCCCTTTATGCAACAAGGCTTGATAAATTTCCATGCCCGATTGATCAAATTCGACACAAATAAAATTCCCAACTGAAGGAATATAATTCAAGCCCATTTTTTCAAACGCTGTGGCTAGTTGCACCATGCCTGAGGCATTAGTTTCGAGACTTTCATTTATATGAGAATAATCCTGCAATGCCGCTTCTGCAGCTGCAAGTGCCAGTGAATTTGAGTTAAAAGGCTGACGAACACGATTCAACAATTCAGCGACTTGTGGATGGGAAATGCCGTAACCTATTCTCAATCCCGCCAAACCGTGAATTTTGGAAAATGTGCGTGTGACGATCAAATTCTGGTAGTGATCTAACCATTTTATGGAATCTGGATAATTATCCTCATTAACATATTCAAAATAGGCTTCATCAATCAACACCAGCACATGAGAAGGAATGGATGAAACAAAATCGTGTAAGGATCCAGATTCCAACCAAGTACCAGTAGGATTGTTCGGATTCGCAACAAAGATTAAACGTGTTTTATCTGTCACTGCATCTCGCATTGCATTGAGATCGTGGCCCCACTTTTTAGCCTGCGTCACAACAGCTTTTGCACCAACAGCTTGAGTCAATATTGGATAAACAGCGAACGCATGTTCTGAAAAAATAATTTCATTGTCTGGCGTTACAAAAGTCCTCGCAACCAGTTCAAGTATCTCACTCGATCCATTACCTAATGTAATGCTTTCACTTTTGATCTCTAGTTGTTTTGCGATAAGTTGTTTTAATTTATAGCCGCTTCCATCTGGGTAACGTGCAGCTTCTTGATCGCAAGAATGTATAACTTCGATTGCTAACTTTCCGGGACCTAGTGGGTTTTCATTAGAAGCTAGTTTTACAACATCCGTAACGCCATATTCCCTTTCGAGTTCTTCTATCGGTTTTCCAGCCTGATAAGGATGTAGTCCTGCAACGCCCGGCGCAGTAAGTGAAAGAAAATCCATCGCCATAACTAGACTCTAAACCTCACAAAACTGCTTTGGGGTACGAACCTAATACCTTCAACATAGAAGTGTGCGCTTTTAGATCATCCAATGCTTTAGAAATTTGCTCATTTTCAATATGGCCGACAATATCAACAAAAAACAGGTACTCCCACATTTCTTGACGTGAAGGACGAGACTCAATTTTCGCTAGGCTAATTTGATACTTATCAAATACAGCTAAGGTATGGAAAAGTGCACCCGGTTTATTTTGGGTTGAAAATAATAAAGAGGTTTTATCCTCACTGGTTGAGGGTACTCCTTTCGCACCAACGATCAAAAATCGGGTCGTATTCGTTGATTCATCTTCGATATTAGTAACTAGCTTTTCCAACCCATATAGATCAGCTGCAGATTCACCAGCGATGGCAGCCATACTTGATTGCCCAACTTCTGGGTTTGCAACTTGCCTTGCTGCCTCAGCATTACTACTCACCGAAATTCTTTCCGTATTGGGTAGATTATGATTAAGCCACTGACGACATTGAGCTAATGCTTGTTGATGTGCGATCACTGTTTTTATGTTTTGCAGATCCGTTTCATTAGTCAACAAATGATGATGGATCCTCAAAGCAACCTCACCACAAATTTTTAGCGACGAACCAATAAAACTATCTAGCGTGTGATTGATTACACCCTCAATGGAGTTTTCAACTGGCACGACACCGTAATCACAACTTCCAGCTTCAACTTCTCGAAAGACCTCATCTATGACATCAAAAGGCTCTGTTTGTATTGAATGCCCAAAGTGCTTTAGCGCAGCGCCTTGTGTAAATGTTCCAGCGGGTCCTAAATAAGCAATCTTGAGTGGTTTTTCAAGTGCTAGACAAGCAGAAATGATCTCACGGAATAATCTCGCCATTTCTTCATCAGCAAGCGGCCCGGCGTTTTTATCCAGAATGCGACGGAGAATTGAGGCTTCACGATCGGGTCGATAATACCCACCTTGTTTTGGTGGTTCGCCTTTGGCCTTCGCAACTTCTTCGGCTAAACGTGCACGTTCACTGATTAATTCCAGCAGACTATTATCAATCTCATCTATTTTAATGCGGAGTTGATTTAGGCGTTCTTCGTCTGTCATTTTGATTATTATTCAGTCTAAATATCACTCAGAATCAGAGGTGGGTTCACTATCATCAGAGTTTCCACCTTCTTCATTTTCTTCCGTATCAACAGCTGAATCATTCTCGCCTTCGTCATCACCAACATCCATGATCCTTTCTAAACCAACCAGGGCTTCATCTTTACTCAACGTGATCAAATTCACGCCTTGCGTGTTTCGCCCAACGACTGAGACATCTTTTACAGGTGTCCGTACCAATGTGCCTTTATTACTGATCAACATGATTTCATCATCATCATGAACCAGCACCGCACCAATGGCATCACCATTTCGTTCAGAGGTTTGAATCGCGATCAAACCTTGGCCGCCGCGCCCCTGTATGGAATATTCAGCGATATTGGTTCGCTTACCAAAACCATGTTCGGTTGCCGTAAGAATTTTACCTTCATCTTCAATAGCTTCTGTTCCTATAATGATCAGCGAGATGACTTTCTGATTTCCACTCAATCGAATACCACGCACACCCCGAGCAGTGCGTCCCATAGGACGAACATCATTTTCATCGAAACAGATCGCTTTGCCATTCGTGTTGAACAGCATGACTTTATCACTACCACTGGTTAGCGCCACCCCCACCAATTGATCATCTTCATTCAAGTCAACCGCTATGATTCCGTTTGCTCGTGGTCTGGCGAAATTCATCAAAGAGGTCTTTTTAACCGTACCACTGGCTGTCGCCATAAAGACATACTGATCTTCGGTGAACTCTTTGACAGGCAGAACCGAGGTGATCTTTTCATCCTCACCAAGCGGTAATAGATTTACGATTGGCTTGCCACGCGCATTACGGCCAGCTTGTGGTAATTCGTAGACCTTCTTCCAATAAAGTTTCCCTTGTGAAGAAAAACATAAAATCGTGTCGTGCGTATTGGCAATAAACAGTTGGTCGACAAAATCTTCTTCTTTCATTTGCGTGGCCGATTTACCTTTACCACCCCGTCTTTGCGATCGATACAGTTCTAACGATTGTGCTTTCGCATAACCTGCATGCGATAACGTAACTACCATATCCTCTTCGGTGATCAAATCTTCCAGGCTCAAGTCAAGATGAGTATCAAGAATTTCTGTACGTCGCTCATCTCCAAACTGTTCATTAATCGAGACAAGCTCGTCACGAATGACACTCATCAAACGTTCTGGACGTGAAAGAATATCGAGAAGATCATCAATAATTTCGATCAGCTCTTTGTAATCCTTAACAATTTTTTCTTGCTCAAGACCGGTCAAACGATGTAATCGTAATTCAAGAATTGCCTGCGCCTGCGCTTCTGAAAGTTGATATCCTTTGTCAGTCAAACCAAACTCAGATCCAAGTCCATCGGGTCGTGATGCATCTGAACCTGCACGATCCAGTAAATCTGTGACAATACCAGGCGCCCATATTTCTGCTAAAAGCTTGGTTTTTGCTTCTGCTGGATTTGCGGATTCTTTGATCAATTTTATAACGGGATCAATATTCGCTAATGCAACAGCCAATCCTTCGAGAAGATGGGCTTTTTCCCGCGCTTTACGTAGATCAAAAATCGTTCTGCGAGTAACCACTTCTCGGCGATGCCGAATAAACGCATCAATGAGTTGCTGAAGATTCAATAAACGCGGTTGATTATCGACTAACGCAACGCAGTTAATGCCGAACACTACTTGCATTTGTGTTTGTTTATAGAGATTATTTAACAGAACTTCAGGCGACTCACCTTTTTTCAGTTCGATAACCAAACGCATGCCATCTTTATCGGACTCATCACGCAGACCATCCGGACGAATACCTTCGATCTTTTTCTCTTTAACCAGCTCGGCAATCTTTTCGATCAAGCGCGCTTTATTCACCTGATAAGGAAGCTCTCTAACAACTATTGCTAAACGCTTGTCATCATCGCCTTCACCTTCAATTTCTATTCGTGATCGAATATGCACACGACCACGACCGGTATGATATGCCTCACGGATCCCTTTCGCGCCATTGATTATTCCTGCCGTTGGGAAATCCGGCCCTGGCAAATATTCCATCAACCCGTCAATATCAATTTTGGGATTATCGATCATCGCAACACAAGCATTGATCACTTCTGTCAGGTTATGTGGTGGTATATTCGTTGCCATACCAACCGCAATACCACTGGAACCATTGATCAGAAGGTTAGGTATTCTGGTTGGAAAAACGGTCGGCTCGTGCTCAGACTCATCGTAGTTCGGTGAGAAATCGACAGTTTCTTTATCGATATCTGCCAACAATTCGTGCGCAATTTTTGCCATACGTACTTCGGTGTAACGCATCGCCGCTGGTGAATCACCATCAACCGAACCAAAATTACCCTGACCATCAACCAACATGTAGCGCAACGAAAATGGCTGCGCCATTCGTACAATCGTATCGTAGATAGCGCTATCACCATGTGGATGGTATTTACCCATCACATCACCAACGATACGAGCGGATTTTTTATAGGGTTTATTCCAGTCGTTGTTCTGCTCATGCATAGCAAAAAGTGAACGTCGATGAACCGGTTTAAGCCCATCTCGGGCATCTGGTAAGGCGCGTCCTACGATTACGCTCATAGCGTAAGCGAGGTACGACTCCTTCATTTCATCTTCAATATTTATCTGCGAGAGATTCTTGGCGAAATCGACCATATATGCTTGGATTCAGTGATTTTTATTGTTGGGAGTTTAAGCGCGGAATTGTAACATATATTGTGTGTTAGCGACACAATGGACAAGCCTTAACTAATACAGCTCAATGTCAATTATTAAGCACTTTCTCTATGATTGGCTTTAGCTTTGACAAAGCCTTAAGAAAAGTGTCGATGTAGAACTACTGATAACTAATACTAAAGAACAAACTCTACATCCATCGTTGTCCATCCAATTGATACTTTAATTAGTTCTATAACCTTAATTGTAGAAATTCAGACTTGATCTGACAGTTACCCCTTTTTCTGTAACTGACTGTCAGGTTAAGTTTAGTTCAAAAACTTTTCCTTCCAGATAGCTTGTCCGTCGATGAGTGTTTCCATCGGCGTCCTCCCGCAGCACATTTTGCCTTGGTGAGTTCGTTGAGTATTGTATTTGAGCAACCATTCGTCAAGGTCGAGTTGCAGTTCATCAATCGATTGGTAAATTTTCTTACGCAAAGCGACTTGATAAAACTCATTGAGGATCGTCTTATGGAATCGCTCACAAATACCATTCGTCTGAGGTGATTTGACCTTGGTTTTGGTGTGTTCGATATTGTTCAACGCCATATAAAGCTGATAATCATGCTGGTCAGCTCGCCCACAATACTCCGTCCCTCTATCTGTCAAAATGCGCAACATAGGCAAACGTTGTTCTTCGTAGAATGGGAGGACGCGGTCATTGAGCATGTCAGCTGCCGTAATCGGTGTTTTAGTCGGGTACAGTTTCGCGTGAGCGACCTTGCTGTAAGTATCAACAAACGTTTGTTGATAAACCCGACCAATGCCTTTGAAAGTACCGACATAGTAAGTATCTTGCGAGCCAAGATAACCAGGGTGTGCCGTCTCTATCTCGCCACAAGCCTCATCGTCGTCTTTCTTGCGTTCCATCGCCGCGACTTGAGACTCAGTGAGGATCAAGCCTTCACCAGCTACCTTATCAGACAATGCCTTCAGGCGATCTTTAAAGCAAGCAAGACCATGACGAAGCCAGATACAACGAACGCCACTGGGTGAGACAAATGTTCCCCGTTTGCGCAGCTCGTTACTGGTGCGCGTTTGACCATGTGCGGGCTCTTCCAGTGCATACTCGAGCACAACGGTTTCAATAGCCGGGTCGATTCTGTTTTTAAGATTTGGGGTACGCCGATTACGATCAAACAAGGCTTCTACACCGCCTTCATCAGCCGCTTCTTTGTAGCGATAAAATGTATCTCTGGACAAACCCATCATCTTGCAGGCTTTTGAGACATTGCCGAGTTCTTCAGCGAGATTGAGTAGACCAACTTTATGTTTTATAACTTTGTCATTAGTATGAATCATGAGAGTTACCTCTTTGTGTTTTGATGTTTACGTTGCAGTTACATCAAAGCGGGTAACTCTCACTAAATCAAGCGTCGCTACGCTCCGCTTGATTTAGTGATGTGTCAGATTGGGTCTAAACTTCTACACCTTAATAATTACCACACGTAACTAAAATCACTTCCGTTGTGACAACTCATCTATTTCGAATTGCTCCTTTTGATCCATCGTCTTTTGTTCATCACTTGCATAACGCTCTTTTACATTACTAAGTGCACGGGTTTTATTATGCAGTTGTAACCATTGATCTTGATGTCTTTCATTGGTTGCCTTTCTCTCGAGAATTTGTAGTTCCAGTTGTTGGATGGCGACATCAAGTTGTTGAATAAAAATTCTGATGCCTTTTAATTCTGATGCGGTTCTTATATGAGAAGGGCCTGTGCCTAATTGATCAGAATATTCCTGGCGGCAACGTTGCATGTCTGTAAGTTGAGTCTCACTTTGTTCAAGTAATTGCTGACTTTGGGCAAATTGTTTTGCCGCAGCATCTTTCTGGTTTTTGCTTAAACCGACTATTGTACTCATACGGTTCGAGCGCCTCATTCAGTTACCTCCATCTGTGCTTGAACTTGCTGTGACTGGATAACCATCGATAGCTGGTTAAGACTTTCTTGTAGCGACACTTTTTCATTCATGCCCTGACGCAGGAAGGCCTGTAAATACGGTTGTAACTCAATGGCTCGATCAAGATCAGGATTTGATCCCGGTTGATAAGCGCCCACATTAAGCAGATCTTTATTTTGCTCGTACAAAGAAAAATAGTGTCTAAAATCTCTCGCCGTTTTTTGATGATCAGTTGAAGTAACTTGATTCATCGCACGGCTGATCGACGCTTCTATATCAATCGCTGGAAAGTGGCCAGATTCTGCAAGGCTACGTGATAAAACAATATGTCCATCTAGAATCGCACGCGCTGATTCAGCAATCGGATCACTATTTCCATCGCCTTCCATCAATACGGTATAAAAAGCCGTAATCGAACCACCACCTTGATCTCCATTTCCTGCACGTTCAACCAGATGTGGTAATTGGGCAAAAACAGAAGGTGGAAATCCTTTCGTTGCCGGTGGTTCACCAATAGCCAATGCAATTTCACGATGCGCTTGCGCATAACGCGTTAGCGAATCCATTAATAATAAGACATGCTTACCTTGATCGCGGAAGTATTCTGCAATGCTAGTTGCCGTTGCTGCACCGTGCATACGCATTAGTGGCGGCATATCAGCCGGTGTGGCGACGACAACTGATCGTTCCCGTGCATCATCATCAAGAATATGATCAATAAATTCTTTTACCTCACGGCCCCGCTCACCAATCAAACCTACGACAATCACATCAGCACTGGTAAAACGCGTCATCATTCCTAACAACACACTTTTACCAACACCACTTGGTGCAAATAACCCCAGACGCTGGCCACCACCAACAGAAAGCAAGGTATTAATCGCACGGACGCCAACATCAAGTGGTGCATTGATGGGATGTCGTTTTAATGGATTGATATGGCGGCCTTGAAGCGGGAAATTCTCATCAGTTTGTAGTGAACCCTTACCGTCGAGAGGCCTACCCGTTCCATCAATAACCCTTCCTAAAAGCCCATAGCCGACAGGTACATCGCCCGCACTACCGATAGGAATGACGCGCGATCCTGGTGCGAGACCGCTAATCGAACCGATTGGCATCAGGAATAATTTTTCACCGGAGAAACCCACGACTTCAGCTTCGATTGAGGGCCCTCTATTTGTTTTGATCAAACATCGATCACCCACTGCAGCTTCGCAGCCTTCGGCTTCCAGGGTCAAACCTGCCATACGGGTAAGTTTACCTTCGACAATCACGGGGGAAACGTTTTGCAAACGTTCTTTATAAGGAATTAAGCGTTGTTGCCAGATTTGATTACGATTTGTTTGTGTCATCGTCAAAACCCGCAATCAATTTTGATCATCATTATGATCACTTTGTCGCTCATCGCCGAGCATTTGAGATATTTGTGCAGCTAATCTTGCTTCTATCGTCGCATCAATAAATGATGATTGAGATTCCACTAAACAACCACCACGACTCACTAGTGGATCAGGCTCTAACTTCCATGATTCTTCTTCATCACCGATTACAAGTGCATTTTTAACTATTACCAGGTCTTCAGGGTTAAGGTGAACTCTAGGGTGCCGTACTGAAATGGGGAGATGTCCCATCACTTGACGAACAATTCCAATAATTTCGCCTTCATTGGTTTTTAACTCACGACGAACGAGATGCTTAGCAAGTAGTGCTACCATATCAGAGATGGTTTTTTCAACTTCATCATCTAGCTGACTTAACGGATCTGCCATAAGATTCAAAATACTTCTTAGCGTCTCCGTACGTTCTCTATGTTCATTTTCAACCTTTTGTTGACTTTCTTTATAACCCTTTGCTCGTCCTTCTTTACGACCAAGGTTAAAACCTTCTTCATAAGCTTGTTTATGAATGTTCTCAATTTCTTCGGCAGTAGGTAGCCGTGGATTAATCGCAGAATCCATCGGCGGCATAATGTCACCCTCAACAGAAGGTAAGTGCCAACGCTTTAATTCGTCATCTTTCTGATCTTTGATAAGCGTGGTCATTAGCCAACCATCTCTTCACCACCACCACTGGCACCTAGAGAAATCTGACCCTCATCTGCTAAGCGTCGGGCCACCACTAATACTTTTTTCTGTGCTTCTTCGACTTCGCTTAGTTTAACTGGACCTTTAGTTTCAAGATCATCCCGTAACATATCAGCAGCTCTTGAAGACATATTAGCAAAGACTTTCTCTTGTAGTTCACTCTCGGCCCCCTTAAGCGCAAGCACTAATTCATCCGTTTGAACATCACGCAGGATAGTTTGTATGCCACGATCATCAACCTCGATCAGGTCAGCGAAAACAAACATAAGATCTTCAATCTCAGTACAGAGATCTTCATCCGCTTCTCTGACCATTTCCATGATCGTTGAGCTGGCTGAACCCTCGATAAAGTTGAGAATATTGGCCGCAGCTTTAACGCCGCCCATACCTGAAGATTTCACGTTTGATCCACCTTTTAGCTGAGCTTCAAGAATGTCATTCAATTCCTTCACTGCAATTGGTAAGACGCCATCAACCCCGGCAACTCGCATTAGGACATCTGTTCTCACTCTGTCGTCGAACTCAGACAATATTGAAGCGGATTGATCGCTATCCAGATAAGACAAGACTACGGCAATAATCTGTGGGTGCTCATTTCTGATCAAATCAGCTACCGCTTTAGCCTCCATCCATTTAAGTGACTCTAATCCTTTTGTGTTACCACCGAGCAAGATCCTATCCAGCATGCCTCCGGCTTTTTCCTCACCCAGCGCATTGACCAAAACATTTCTTACGTATTCATCGGAGCCCATGCCTAGCCCCGTCTCTTTCTGAATTTCCTGTATAAATTTATTCAAGGTGTCGGCAACAAATTCTTTAGGTACGCTGTCCAGTTCAGACATTGCAACACCCACAGCTTGAACCGCTTTTGGCCCCATATGAGAGAGTATCTCTGCAGCGATTTTCTCACCCAAGGCCATCAGTAGGACAGCGACTTTTTTAGTACCGTCTTCCTCAGCCATATGTACTTTCCTTAGTAAGCATTACCCTCACTCACCAACCCAATTTTTAACCACTTGAGCTGCCATTTTTGGTTCGTCTTTTACATAATCTCGCACTGATGCGAGACTGGTTTCATAACTGGATCCCTTTCCTAGCTCAGATATAGGAACACTAACTGCGGTATCTGCCACAGTATTATCTTGCACTTGTCGCATTGGCTGCCCGTTTTCATCAAGTAATGGCTTTCCATCTGGACCTAGCATTACGTAATTCTTATCATAATCAAGTGCGGCAGCGGCAGCGGCTTCCGATTTAGTCATTATGCTTTTGATTGTTGGACGCAAAACACCAAATAATAAATAGAGCACGAACAAACCTCCTAATACCTGTTTGCCTACATCCCAAACCCAGGCTTGCTCCCAGATCGCCTGTTCTGGTAGTGGTTCAACTGCTGGCGCAACAAAGAAGTTCTTTGCAATGACGCTCACGGTATCACCCCGGGCGACATTAAAACCTACCGCATCCTTAATCAATTTTGTAAAACCTTCGATCTCTTCGGCAGAGTATGGCGTTTGTGTTGCTTTACCAGCCTCGTCAATTAGAGAAGGATTGTTCAATACAACTGCGACAGATAATTTTTCAAGTGTACCAACCGCTTTTTGTGTATGACTGATGGTTTTATCAAGTTCATAATTTCGTGTTTCTTTCTTACGTAACTGTTGTTGTTCTGAGGCGGGGGCTTCAGCACCTTCACCTTCAACAGTCGCAACTTCTGGCACCTCTCCAGTACCTGGGGGTTGATTGGTTAATGCACCGGGAACACCCGCAGCAAGACCGCCACCGGTTCGTTGTTCTTCTGTCATCTGCTCACTACGAATGGCAGGTAGATCAGGATTGAACGTTTCGCTGGTTTGTTCTGTAGAAGTGAAATCAAGATCAGCTGTTACTTGCGCCCTAACATCATCAAGTCCAACAATAGGTTGTAAAATTGTTTCAATCCGTTTGACATAGGTATCTTCAACACGTCTTGTGTAATCAAACCGTTCTGCACTGACTGCCATTTCGCTTGCACCAGCACGGGTCAATAATCGTCCAGATTGATCAACAACCGTGACACCAGAAGCATTTAGGCTAGGAACACTGGCAGAAACCATGTGCGCAATAGCCGCTATTTGGCCATCTTCTAATCGTCTACCCGCATAGAGATCAAGAACCACTGACGCGCTGGTTGCCTTTTTGTCTCGTGTGAAAACTGAATCTTTAGGAATGGCTAAATGAACTCTCGCACCTCGTACGTTAGTGATATTAGAAATTGATCGGGATAGTTCAGCTTCTAAGGCACGTTGATAACGTGCTCTTTCAATAAATTGGCTAGTTCCAAAACCCTGTTCATCTTGCAGCATTTCAAAACCCATACTGCTACTTTTGGGTAATCCTTGCGCTGCCAGTTTCAATCGAGTTTCATGCAACTTGGCTGTTGGGATCAAAATACCTCCAGATGCACTATCAACTTTGTACTCGATTCCGGAGCCCTGTAATGCATCTATTGCTGCACTCGCGTCCCGATCAGATAAGTTGCCAAACAAAAGACTATAGTTTGGCGTTTGAGACCACATCACAACGGCAACACCAAGTGCGACACTCGCTGCAATACCGATCAATAATCCTGCTTGTCTTAAAACATGACCCGTTGTATCTGGTGGTGGTTGCACCAACATCGGCTGTGCAAAATTTTGATTTGGATTTGCTACTTCATTCTCTGCCATGTGATTTCTCTTACTTCCTTAATTTACTAGCCCTTTAGTATTAAATAACTAATAGTATTGGATAACTAAATAGGCATGTTCATAATTTGTTGATAGGCTTCGACCATCTTATTTCTTACTTGAACAGTCGCTTGAAATTCAATACCCGCTTTTTGTAATGACACCATTACATCAGCAATTTCCACATCTTTGCCAGACTCATAAGCTTTAACTTTTTCACCTGCAGCTTTTTGTGTTTCATTCACATGATCAACGGCTGATTTCATTACCGTTGTAAAATTATTCGATGGCGCTTGAACTGCATTTGGCTGAATACCTTCTGCACGTGACTGCATCGCTCGCATTTGCGCGAGTACCGATTGGATTGCCATATCTGCCATATTTTCTCTCCCTAAGCCGGTACGGCTATTCCTTGATCACGCATTTTTGCTAATTTATAACGCAATGTTCTTGGGCTAATCCCAAGCTTTTCTGAAGCGTCTTTTCGACTACCTCCACACTCTTCCAACGCCTCAATAATTAATTGATATTCTTGATCTCTAAGATTGTTACCCAAATCACTAGAATTGGTATTAATTTCATTTTGACTATGATTATTTTGAGGTTCATGTTCTCTTGTATCATCTAAAGGATGAACATCGCCCAAGTCTTCAAAGATCAAGTCTTCGGCATTTATTTCGTCACCCGTCTGTAAAATCAAAGCACGTTGCATAACGTTATCCAATTCACGTACATTCCCAGGCCAGGCGTGTGTCATTAGCTTTTCTGCCGCATACTCCGTCACTTCAGGAATATAACCACCTTGGGATTTTGCGGTTCTGTATAAGAGAAATTCGGCTAAGGGAACGATGTCTTCAGGACGATTTCTGAGCGCTGGCATTTTGATCGGAAAAACATTAAGTCGATAAAAAAGATCTTCTCTAAAACATCCTTCTTTGACTTCCGTTTTCAGATCTCTATTTGTCGTTGCAACAATGCGCACATCTAGATCAATAACTTTATTTCCGCCGAGCCTTTCAACTTGTTTTTCTTGCAAGACTCTTAAAATTTTTGCTTGCAACCCCAAATCCATTTCTGATATTTCATCCAGTAATAAAGTACTTCCTTGCGCTTGTTCAAATTTACCCGCACTCGCTTTATACGCGCCAGTAAATGCGCCTTTTTCGTAGCCAAATAAAACCGCTTCAAGCATATTGTCAGGAATCGCCGCACAATTGATCGCAACCGGATCTTTGTTTGATCGTTCCGAACGATTATGGATATAACGAAACAGTACTTCTTTACCTGTACCACTTTCACCACTTACCATCACCGTTGCATCACTCATTGCAACTCGCCGCGCGACATCCAATACGTCTTTCATACGTTGATCTTCAGCAATGACACCATCTTCCATCGCTAAAACCAAGGGCATAATCTGAGCGACTTTGCTAACTAATACCGTCGATTCAAAAGGTTTAACCAGATAATCAACCGCACCATCCTGAATAGCTTTAATTGCATTTTGGATTGTGCCGTATGCTGTCATTAACAGGACTGGCAAATCAGTTCGACGGGTTTTAATATTTTTCAATAAAGTGTGGCCATCCATTTGATCCATTTGTACATCGCTGATCACCAGATCAACGTGTTCATCATCAATGATCAATAATGCTTTCTGCCCATTCTCAGCTGAAAGAGTGTCATAACCACCTAATTGCAAGGTGTCACAGATTGCTTCTCTGAGATTGAGATCATCTTCAACAACAAGTACAACTGGCTTCATGCTTTCTCCTCAGTAATCGGCAAGGTAATATCAAATATAGTTCCGTGCGGTGCTACATCTCGAACGACAATTCCGCCACCATGTGATCGAACAACGGCCTGAGCTATAGAGAGTCCTAAACCCGTTCCGTTAGCTCGCGTAGTCACAAAAGGTTCAAACAATGTTTCCCGGATATTTTCTGGAATACCCGTTCCATTATCTGCAAGCGAAATTCGTACCATTTTTTCGTTATTTATCATCACATTTTTTGTAGTAATTATTATTGAACCACCGGATCCAGTTGCTTGTACTGCATTGTCGATCAGATTTTCTAGAATACTGTTCATCGCTTCTGGATTGATCTGTATTAAACAATCTGAAATATCAGGATCAATAATCAGATTAAGATCATTGGATTGAATATTTACCTCAACCTGGAGTGTTAAATTTTCGATCAATTTCAGTAATGAAAATTGTTGTAGTTCAAAATTTTCACCACGCGCAAATAGCAACATATCTTCAATCAGTTTTTCCAGATAATTAAGACGCTGCAATGATTTTTGGGTGAATTTTTCTCTATCCTTTAGACCAAGATTAGAATGTGAAAGGTTTGATAGATACAGGATTGCAGAGGCTAAAGGTGTACGGATCTGATGCGCTAGCGCTGCGGCCATCTCACCTTTTGCAGAAAGACGTTTTGCACGATTTAGCTGTTCTTGTAATTGATGGGTTTCAGTCACATCTTTGATCAATAAAATTTGACCAGGCTCATCAATCATAGGTTGGGTTGAAATATTCACAACCCGGCCATTGACTAAGGAAATATCGTGGCCATCATCCCAACGCGGAGAAAAAGCGCGTTCGACGACATCACGCCAGAGTTCATTTTCCAAAGGTTGATCAAACAGATCATTCGCCGCAGGATTACATTGAACAACACGACCCTCCCCATTGAGCATCACAACCGCGCCAGGCAATGCTTGAAAAAGATTGCTCATGCGCCGAATTAAGATTTCGGTTTCAAGTGGACTAGTTTGGTTGTTGTTAGATCTTTTCTGGGACGATTGATCAGTTGTTGATCGATCTATTGTTGTAACAACGTTTAGGTTGTCTTTGGAGGAATTCTGATCGGCAGGTGTTTCTATATCGATCACATCTATTTGCTCACTCTGGTACATACACCAGAATGAGCAAGTAGTATGCCAAAAATAATAGTGTTTAGCTTACAATGGCTTAATGATTTTTCTGTTTTCTTTAAGCCTAATTATGTCAAGCGGATGACACTTCGTCCCGGCGTTGCATATTGTATTTCCGCATCTTCTCAACCAACGTTGTACGCCCCAATTGCAAACGTTTTGCCGCATGCGCAACTACCCAGTTTGACTCATCCAACGCCTGTTTTATCATGCTAAATTCAAGGTTGGTCAAATGCTCTTTGAGATCAATCCCACCATGTGGCAGCCTTGGCATAATGCCATTGTCTTCCATCGCGTCTTCGTCGACTTCATCCAAATCACTGTCCTCAAGCACTTCTTGAGATTGGTATTTTTCAGGAAGATCTGTCACACCAACAGTTCCATTTGGATATAAGATTGATAGTCGTTCTATTAGATTTGCCAACTCACGAACATTTCCAGGCCAGCCATACTTACTTAGGGACTGAATAGTCGTCGGTGACAAGCTGATACTACCATTACCTTCATGCTCAAGACGTTCTGTTAAATCATTGATCAACAAAGGAAGATCTTCAATTCTATCTCTGAGTGGCGGCGTTTCGATCGGGAATACATTTAAACGATAAAACAGATCTTCTCTGAAATTACCTTCTTCAATCGCTTCTTCTAAATTCACATGAGTGGCTGCGATAATACGGACATCCGCCTTGATCGCCTTATTACTACCTACTCTTTCAAAAATACGTTCTTGCAAAACACGCAATAACTTGACTTGCATTGATTGGCTCATATCCCCGATTTCATCGAGAAATAATGTTCCACCTTCTGCAATTTCAAATCGCCCCTGACGAGTCGTTATCGCACCTGTAAATGCTCCTTTTTCATGACCGAATAATTCACTCTCTAAAAGATCGGGGGGAATAGCACCACAATTGATAGGAACGAAAGGTTTATTTTTTCGTGGTGAATGATAATGAACATGTCTGGCAATTACTTCTTTACCCGAACCAGATTCTCCAGTGATCAAAACATTAGCATCTGAAGTTGCCACCATTTCAATCATTCGACGGACTCGTTGTATCCCTTTACTACTCCCGACTAAGGAACGGAATAATTCTAACGATCTCGGAGCGCCATCTTCATGTCTATTCTCACGATATGTATCCACTTTTTCCAGAACTACCGAAAGTTGTTTTTGTCTCAACGGTACGTTTGCTTTAGCAAGGATCCCCGTTTCCAATTCAAAGTTCGCTTTGTTTTTATCATTATCAATAAGCAATACAACCGGAAGATATGGATCAGCTTTTTTGATCTGTCTGAAAACGTCCATTAATATTTTCGTTTCAGTACAACCACCTAGCAGTAAAATTTGTGCACTATCTTTCCCACCAAGATGTTGTTCCCAACTTTCATGATCGACTGCATAAACGGGTGAATATTCCAAAAATTCTAAAATTGATTTGATGTGTTCTCGTTGTTCTTTATCGTCTTCTACGATAAGTACACTACCATTGGCCATCTTTGATTAATCCTTATATGAGTTAGTTTATTAAAATAGAGCGTGCAGAGGTGCTTGTTATAACTTCTAACTTATAACTACAAGTTTCAAAAACAATTTTTCCGTATCTAGTGATATAGAGTACGACACTCCCCCTCCCAGGTAACAGTAAGTAAAGCACTTAAACTGTTACTGGTCAAAATTCTGTCGTAGAGTTAATGATTGTTAACTTTGTGTTCTATTGCGTGCGATCTGTTTACGATGATAGAGAAAGATCATACGGGTTAAATCATCCATTACGTTATCACCTGTCAGTAAAATTTGTGCCTCAATCTCAGGTGTTAATGTACTGTCTAAATTACTGTTCGTGACAACAACTGGAAGCTCAAGTGCTGTCGGATATTTTTGACTCAGATATATTGATACGATACAAAACTCTTCCTTGTTTAAGGAAATATCTGGTTGCCAACAAAGATGTTGCGCACTCATTTTCAAGCTTTTTATTTCGGGCCGATTCTGTTGATCAAGAAGCACTCTTGCGAGTAATTCAGTAACAAAATCAATCTTTTGTTCTAATCTGTGTAATTCAGCTGAGTTACTGTTTTTTAAATCAGGATTTATTTGTTCATGCCCTAACTGTTCTAGGGTAATGATCGCATTTAATACCTCTTGAGCAGAGTTATTAAGATCATGAATTTTATCGTACGAGAAAGACGATTCTATACGTTTTTCACTGATCGAGAACCTATCTTCGAAAGCGAGGACATTTGAGAAATTATTCTCACTCATAATATTACTAAAACGCTTGTTTTTGTAGAAACAATTTAAAGAACCTTGTTACTTCCAAATCACATTATGGGTACATATCACCACATTCGCTGACTAAACTCCAGCAAATTTAAAAAATGATAATTTCAATGTCCTATTGTAAATTCTCAAAATTACTTTTAAAAACACTTAAGCTGTCTCTAAATCAGGCTGAGCATTTGCTGGAACTGTACTCAGTCCTGCAGCAATATTCTGATTTATATTAATTAATACAGATATTTTTTCACGTTCAGGCTTTACCATAAGATCAAATGTTCTTTTATCAACAAACAAACTTATTGAAAGGATATCTTCACGCAATTTTTTAGGTAATTGGTTTTCATCGGAAGCAAGATCGACTTGAAAGACACTCCATAATTTCTGATTATATTTTAGCGCCTCATCCAGTTTTTGCTCCCTATCCGTTGCATCCCATCTATCTTGTACTGCCTGCAACATGGCTGCAGCCCGGTTAAGAATAGAAGCTTCCAACTGGCGTGGTGACATCGTAGCTTTATTTACTTTGTGATACGCATTAACTGCTGATTTCTGCATGTCCTATAGTCTCCGTTTCCTTGTTTATTAATTTTCTGGCAAGTTTCAATGCCTTGTAATAATTATCTACTAATATTAAATCACTGATCTCGCTAATCAGTGGCTCAAAACTTGGTGCGGCCTCTATAACATCTTTTACCAGCGACCAATAACTCTTATGGTTTTTACTCAAATTCTCGAAGCCTTCCATATACATAAGTTGTATCGATAAATAAATGCATCTGCACGGCGACGTTGCAGTCTCTTCGGTTAAAATATCTTTTTCACGAAGAATGGTCACCGAATTTAATACCGTAAATTCAGCAGAACTGTCACCATTCATCACTACAGCCCCACCAATAAAGAGTTTTTCTCTTGGTTTCAACGCTATTTTTAACGGCATTTATACTAATGACTCCAAAACGTTATTACTCTCTGATCCAACAAAACTTTCAACAGGCACTGAGGATAAAATCTGTCTTATCTTTTCACTTGTCTGTGCCACTTGTTGATCACTTTCAAGTATCTTTCTTCCGATACTTTTATCCTCTAATACAATTTTATTTGACACTTGATCAACAGTCTCTTTCAGCTCTTGTTGTCGACTGTCCAATAATTTCTGACCTACTGAAGTCAGATCACGACCGATCTGTATCACTTCCACATCGGGTGTATTGGAATTGATAGAAGCAATCTTCAGGCCAATTTTATCTTGTTGACCGGCATCCTTATTTTCAGAGGTTGAATCATTTACTCCTGGGATAAGTTCTTTGTAATCCTTCACTAAAGTCAGCTTATCGACTTGATTTTTAAGTGATTTTATTGAATTTATGAATTCCACTCGCTCCGAACTTTGATTTCTGAAAGGCGGATATTGCTTTTCATACTGTTGGATTCCTGCACGTTTTTCATTAATTTGATTACCGACAGCGGCTAAAAACTTGTCAGCGTCTCGGAAAGTAGTTGCCACTTCATTGAATTTTTCATTACGGATTTGTTGAGTGATAAATCGATCATCTCCAGATGACAATTTAACATCGTCTTGCAAGATTGTTGATGGTGCTCTCGATACTTGATTTAATTCACTAACTTTTAAAGCTTTATTTTTTCCAACCCCCTCTAACTGAGGGAGTGACGGAAGATTAACTTTTGCTGCGACGGAAGAAACCGCCACCGATCCTTCACTTAATTGATCCATAGTGTTTCTCCTCCTTGAGAACGAACAAGGGCCGATACCTGAGTATCAGCCCCCATCCCTCACTATTTAGATTACTAAAACCCGATCTAAAATCGGTAGTTAATCGTCATAAAAGTTACTACTTAGAACAATCTTAATACCGACTGTGCTGATTGATTAGCCAGACTCAATGAAATAATACTTAACTGCTGACGAGTTTGCAGCGCCAATAGATTGGCACCTTCCTCGTTGGTGTCGGCCAATGTCAAATCATCCGCACCTGATCTTAGCGTATTAATTGTGTTTTGAGTAAACTCTTGACGCGCATTAACAATACCCAAATTACCGGACAAAGATGTGCTCTGTGACTGTAATGTCAGTTTCGCTGCGTCTAACTGGGCTATAGCAGTATCAATATTTGTTGCAGTTTGGAGATCCGTTCCAGTTCCAACGCTTGTATCAGCAGCATTTAAACTTAGACCGGTAGACGATGCATCAAAACCCTGAATAACAGTATTACTTGAACCATCTTCGTTAAAATTAACCGTCAAACTGTCTGACCCTAACAAATTAGTACCCTGGTATCCAGAATCATCTACAATTTGATTAATCTGTGCAACGATCTCATTAAACTGACTGGCAAGTTGAGCATCATCAGCCGTTTGGGCAGCAGTTGTGCCCGCAGTACCTGCCGCTGTTGCAAGTACACCTTGAGCTTGATCAATCAAAGAACGGATCGCCGTAATACCATTATCGGCAGCTTCCACAACTCTGATAGCTTGTGTCAAACCATCGCTCCTTGCTGCAAGTGCGTCTGCACGGTTAGTATTTGCACTTGCGGCAAAAAATGACTGTGCATTATCCAAAGCACTGTTTACCCGTTTACCCGTAGCTAAACGTTCTTGTGTCCGTGCTGTTAATTTATCTGTTTGTTGAAGTGTTAATAAATTTGAGCGTAAGCCCGCGCTGAGAGATATCTCACTCATAGTCCTTTCTCCTTTTCTAGGTTTCAAACATCAGAAAATTCTTAGCTGATGATTTGTACTACTCCTTTAACACACCTCATCCTGAGGTGTCCCATGCTTAAAAATTAAACATGTCAGATACTGTATCGTAGTCAGGAAAAATAACTTTAGGATTCTATGTAAGGTAAAGCCAGCTATTAGTGAGAACCAGGTCATGTATTAATACCAACTTGTCGTTGGTAGCACTTAACCTTCATTTCCAAATATCACGGGTATAAACAAAAAATGGGACGGTTAATCGTCCCATTTTTTTCCATTTTGGATCTGGTCTATTTAATATTAGAACAAGCTCAATACAGACTGTGCTGATTGATTAGCCAGACTCAATGAGATAATACTTAACTGCTGACGAGTTTGCAGCGCCAATAGATTAGTACCCTCTTCGTTGGTATCGGCCAATGTCAAATCATCCGCACCTGATCTTAGCGTATTAATTGTGCTTTGAGTAAACTCTTGACGCGCATTGACAATACCCAAATTACCGGACAAAGATGTGCTCTGTGCCTGTAATGTCAATCTCGCCGCGTCTAACTGGGCTGTAGCAGTATCAATATTTGCTGCAACTTGGAGATCCGTTCCTGTTCCAACGCTTGTATCAGCAGCATTTAGACTTAGACCGGTTGATGAAGCATCAAAACCTAGAATAACGGTATTACTTGAACCATTTTCATTAAAGTTAACCGTCAAATTGTCTGACTCTAACAAATTGGTACCCCGATATCCGGAATCTAGTACAATGTTATTAATCTGTGCAACGATCTCATTAAACTGAATCGCAAGTTGAGCATCGTCCGCCGTTTGTGTAGCAGTCGTGCCCGTAGTACCTGCCGCTGTTGCAAGTACACCTTGAGCCTGATCAAGTAAAGAACGGATCGCAGTAATACCGTTATTGGCCTCTTCCACAACTCTGATAGCTTGCGTCAAACCATCACTCCTTGCTGCAAGTGCGTCTGCACGGTTAGTATTTGCACTTGCGGCAAAAAATGACTGTGCATTATCCAAAGCACTGTTTACCCGTTTACCCGTAGCTAAACGCTCTTGTGTCCGTGCTGTTAGTCTATCTGTTTGTTGAAGTGTTAATAAGTTTGAGCGTAAGCCCGCGCTGAGAGATATGTCACTCATAATCCTTTCTCCTGTTCTAGGTTGAATCTACCGGACAATTCTTTTCCGATATTATTTAAAAATAAACATCCCGCATCCTTTCTTGGACTGCGTTGACCACTGTATCGGTTATCTCCTAATAACCTTTACATTTATTTTTAATACACATAACAAAACATCCTGATTAAGATTTATAACCTCAAAACATGGCACACATCATGCGTAATTTAACCGCTATATGTCATGATATTAAAAGAGTGAACAGTACCAACAGAACACGATGAACTCCGAAATTAAACCATACACAAACAATCTATCTCTAGAAGAAGTCATTCACCAACATACTTTAGGAAACCTGGAATCAGCCAGGATTGGTTACCAGTTGTTTATTGATCGTAACCAACAAGGTGCACTACCTTATGTGAATCTTGCAGATATTTATATTCTTGAAAACAAAATAGAAGAAGCTTTAACGCTTACTAGAAAAGCGATCGAGATTGATCCGGAATTTCTTGATGCCTATATAAAATTAGGCTATATCCTTGAATTATTAAAACAATCACAGATAAAACAACCCTATACTGAAGAAATTATTGATTGTTACAAAAAAACGATTGAGCTTGATCCTGAAAATGCATCACCGCACTTTTTTTTAGGAAACATTTATAAAGGTCAAGGTAACATTGAAAAAGCAGAAAAACATTTTCAACAAGCAACCAATATTAACCCTGACTTTTCTCACGCTCATTTAAACATAGCTATTCTATTCGTAAACCAACGACGATACGATTTAGCGGTCGACAGCTTCAGGAAAGCGTTTACTACAGATAAATTACTAAAAAGTGCCGTTTGTGCTTATTGGCATATACGCATGAGAATGTGTGATTGGTCTCAGTATTCAGAAATGTTGGGATCTATCAATAACGCAGTTGAAGAGGTCCAAAGTTTAAATGAAATACCTGATATTCTAAATACCATAACTCCTTTTACATTTTTAAATTTGTATGACAATCCAGAACTTCAGTTAAGCACATCCAAGCTCTATATACGTTCTGTTCAAAAAGCTCTTATAAAGGAAAACGAAGTAATAGAAGTTGAACACTCAATAAAACAAAACATTATAACTAAGCTTGCATTTCTGTCAGCAGACTACCATAACCACGCAACCGCTTATCTAATAGCGGAACTTTTTGAATTATTTGATAAACAAAAGTTTGAGATACATGTTATTTCTTTTGATCCTGAGGGGCATGACTCGGCAATGCGTGAACGCATTGAAACAGCCAGCGATCATTTTCACGATGTTTGTTTAAAAAATGATAAAGAAATTGCACAGCTTATAGTTGATCAAAATATAGGTATCGCAATTGACCTAAAAGGATTTACCCAAAATAGTCGTCCTGCAATTTTAGCCTATAAACCAGCACCTATTCAGGTCAACTATCTAGGTTACCCAAGTTCGATGGGAACAGATTTTATAGATTACATGATTGCAGATCCTTATGTGATCCCAGAACAAGAACAAGTTTTTTATAGTGAAAAAATCGCGTACCTTCCAGATAGTTACCAGGTAAATGATCGACTTCGCCCAATACAAGCTAAAATTCCTTCACGTCTTGAATGCGGTTTGCCAGAAGAAGGATTTGTTTTTTGTAGCTTCAATAATAATTACAAAATCACTCCGGAAATATTTGATATTTGGATGGATCTTCTTAGAGAAATTCCCAATAGCATTTTGTGGTTACTAGAAGATAATGAATGGGCAAAAACTAATCTGCAGGCGGAGGCTAAATCAAGAGGGATTGATTCATCTCGTATAATATTTTCTAGTTTTCTCAGGTTAGATTATCACTTGGCTCGCGCTCAAAATGCAGACTTATTTTTAGATACTTTTCCCTGTAATGCACACACTACCGCCAGTGATGCACTATGGATAGGATTACCATTGATCACAAATAGTGGAAGAAGTTTTTCTTCGCGCGTCGCTGGGAGTTTGTTAACTGCTGCGGGCTTACCCGAATTGATCACCACCAATCTTAATGATTACAAAACATTAGCATTTGAACTTGCCAACAATCCTGAAAAACTTAGCGAGATCAAATCCAAATTAATAAACCAGCGTGAAACTTGTAAATTATTTGATACCGAACATTATAAAGATAACCTGCAAACAGCTTTTGAAGAAATGATCCGCTTGCGACAGAATCATTCAAGTAACGAGACATTTCATGTCTCTGAACTAGAAAATAAACCTGTACGAAAAATTACTCGATCAAATATAGTTTGTACACCCTACAATCTTGATGACACTTCATCTTCACAAGAAATCACACTTCATGATGTGATCGAAAAACACCATAATGGTGATCTGGTTTATGCAAAAAAAGCCTATCAGGCATTTATTGATGCAAACCTGAATAATGTATTACCTTATTCCAATCTGGCCAGTATTTATTTTCAAGAGGGCAACGTAGAACAAGCCATTACTTTGTTGGAACAAGGATTGAAAATTAATCCTATTTTTATTGATGGCTATATGAAGTTAGGTTCTTTACTAGAAATTAAAAAACAAGAAAACTACTTTGAAAGAGCATCCATCTGTTATAAGAAAGTAATAGAGCTGGAACCTGACCATGCATTAGCACATTTCTCTCTTGGCAATATTTTAGCTGATAAAAACCAAAATGAAGGTGCAATATCGCATTTACAAAAAACGATTGAGATCAACCCGAAATTTTCTCTCGCCAGCTTTAATTTAGGCATTATATATCTAAGTAAACAAGATCTGCTTAAAGCTGAAAAATATTTTATACAGGCATATCAGGTTGATCCATCAATGAAAAATGCGCTGGGAAAATGGTTTCATACACGCATGCATATGTGTGACTGGTCTGATTATAAGGAGATGTGTTCATCCCTACAATTGGATAAAAATGGTTTAGGTAAAAGCATCTCAAATCAATCGTCAAATATTAGTAAAGTGTTTTCGCCTTTCTCATTGATTAATGTTCTTGATGATCCACACATGCAATTAGAAATATCAAAAGAATATCTGGATATGAAAATAACAGATGTAGATACTTCAATAATTCTATATAAGGAACAAGAGTCTAAAAATAGAGGAGAGAATGATCTAATTAAAATTGCTTTTCTTTCATCTGATTTTCATGATCATGCAACCTCTTATTTGATGGTCGAAACTTTTGAATTATTTTCCAAAAAACAGTTTGAAACTCACGTCATCTCATTTGGAAAAGAAGATCACTCAAAAGTAAGAAAACGAATCAAATCATCATGCGATTATTTTTATGATGTCCAACAGAAAACAGATCTTGAAATAGCGAATCTAATAGTTGAAAAAAATATTGATATTGCCATTGATCTTAAAGGCTACACACAAGGTTGTCGCCCAGCAATTTTAGCTTATCGTCCAGCACCTCTTCAGATAAATTATCTTGGTTACCCTGGCAGTATGAACGCTGATTTTATTGATTACATTATTGCAGATCCATTTATTATTCCTAAGGAATTGCAATCAAACTACTCTGAAAAAATCATGTACATGCCTGATAGCTACCAGGTAAATGATCGTCGTCGTCCAGTACATGAAAAAAGACCTTCACGTGAATCTTGTGGATTACCAACGGATGGTTTCGTATTTGCGTGCTTTAACAATAGCTACAAGATCACACCCGATGTTTTTCAGGTCTGGCTTGAGTTATTAAATGAAACACCTGGCAGCGTTCTATGGCTAATGGAAAGCAATAAGTGGGCAAAACATAATCTACTAAAACAAATAGAATCTCATGGCATCAATCCAGCTAGATTGATTTTTGCTGAACAATTACCACTTGATTTTCATTTAGCCAGAATCCAAAACGCGGATCTTTTTCTTGATACTTTCCCATGTAATGCACATACCACTGCTAGTGATGCACTTTGGGTAGGACTTCCACTAATAACATGCATTGGCAAAGGATTTGCATCACGAGTTGCAGGTAGTTTATTAAAGGCCGTAGATATTGAAAAATTAATCACTAGTGATCTTACTAGCTATAAAGCGGTAGCACTCGATCTTGCTCACCATCCTGAGAAACTTTATCAAATAAGATCAAAATTAATAAACAATAGATACACCTGTGCTTTATTCGATACAAAGCGGTTTCAAAATAATTTTCAGACAGGGCTCACACATATGGTTGATATAAATAAAAGAAGATCACAAACTGAAACATTTTATGTTTCTGATCTCTCTGACAAGCTAATCGATAACATGTTGACTGATCTTGCTGCTGAGAGTCCTCAAGTAGAAGAAAATAATACACCACCTATAAATATCGCACTGATTTTTCCCGAAAATTATCCACATTCTGATATTTTCAATGAAGTCGCAGAAACCCTTCTTTATGCATTTGATAAAGTTGGTTTTAATACCTCTATCACAAAAAACACCTTCTTTAACGACGGAATAAATATCATTATTGGTGCAAATTTACTAAAAGAATCAGATATACATCTGATTCCTGAGACCAGTATTATCTATAATTTTGAACAAATTACTGACAGCTCAGATTGGATGACTCCTACGCTTTATGAACTATTTCAACGTTTTCAAGTTTGGGATTATAGTCAAAAAAATATCGCCACACTTAAAGAAAAAGGATTTACCCGAGTTGGCCACATGCCTGTTGGATATGCTCCAAGTCTGACTCGTATACCCAAAGCCACAGTACAAGATATTGATGTACTCTTTTATGGTTCAACAAATGAAAGACGATTAACCATTTTAAATCAATTAAAAACGGCGGGATTACGAATAGAAACACTTTATGGTGTTTATGGCTCAGAACGTGATGAATATATTTCACGCTCAAAATTAATTGTAAACATCCACTATTACGATAGTAATATATTTGAACAAGTACGTATCTCATATCTGTTGGCAAATAAGAAAGCCGTTGTCAGTGAATGCAGTGAAACAACCGATATTGATGATGATCTTAAAGATGCCGTTGCATTCGTGCCTTACGATAAAATCGTTGAAAAATGTATCGAACTAATCAATTCAGATCAAACTCGACTCGTTTTAGAAGAAAAAGGATTTGAACATTTTAAATCCAGAGATCCTATTGAATATCTGCAAAATGCACTCCATGAGTTCAATCAAGAACCGTCCGAGCACGAACTTCTTAAAGAGGATCACTCCGAAATTACTGAGGATCATTCCGAAATTATTGAGGATCACTCCGAAATTACTGAGGATCATTCCGAAATTATTGAAGAACATTTGGAAAGAACAAACTTACCTTTTATTTCGATTCTAATCCCTACATACAATCATTCAAAATACATAGAAGCAGCTATCTTAAGTGCTCTGAAGCAGGAATACCCAAACTTTGAAGTAATCGTAGTAGATGATGGATCTACAGATAACACTAAAAGTATTGTCGAAAGTATTGATGATGCAAGATTAAGATTGATTGTCAAAGAACATTCAGGAACACCTGCTACAAGAAATCGTTGTATCAGTGAAGCACAGGGAGATTATTTTCTGTGGCTGGACAGTGTTGATGAATTGATACCGAATGTTTTAATCAACTATGCAAATATACTTCAGGAAAATCCTGAAATGGATATTGTCTATGGTGATCTTGAAATACTTAATGAATCTGATGGGGAGAGTCAAATTCATTCTTATCCTGATCATCAAAACGATCAACACCTTCTGCCCCACTTACTCAATAAATGTAACATGCCTAATAGTGGTTCATTAGTAAAAAGATCCATCCACAATCGCTATGGTGGATACGATGATAATTTTCAGAATGCACATAATTATGATTTTTGGTGTCGTGTAGCGAAGCTTTCAAATTTCAAACACAGTGGCATGACTGCATATCGTTCCCAAATAGATGACCCAAGCACGTCATCCGTGAAAACAAAACATGACTATTCATTCGAAGCTGCCATTGTCAAAAAGACATGTAACCGTTTAGGTATTCGTGAATTATCTCCAGAGTTAGATTGGTCAAATGAAAATCAGGCTTATACCAAAGCATGGCTGAAAATTGGAACAATTCTACAACGTCTCCAAGACTACGAAAATGCACTCGTCGCTTTTGAACAAGCTCTAAAAACCACACACAATAATGAAGAGCTTCGACTCGAAGTGAAAAATGCGGTTCAGAATCTAATTACCGTCGCTAAGAATACTGTTACGGATAATAGTCAAAAATCTCAAACAGAAGAATATATTCTCCCACTGGAAATCAATAAAAAAAGTCTTGGAATAGATCCTCTCGTTTCAGTTATTGTGTATAACATAACTGATAGTGATCGGATCACCAGTGCATTACAGTCACTCATAGAACAAACTTATACCAATTGGCAAGCAATTGTTGTTAACGACAATGATGCTGAACAACATTCAACGATGGATCCGTTTGAAAGAATTCTATTTATTGAGACACCAAATGAATTAAATATTGCGGAAACATTAAACACTGCTTTACCTTTTACCGAAGGTTCTATTATTTGTTATCTTGATGGTGGAAAATTTAAAGCCGAACATTTTGAGACATTAGTTAGTGAACTTAAAAATGGAGATGTAGAATTTGTATACAGCAAAACAACCTCACCAGATCAAAATAATACTAGTTCCCAGACCTCCGACTGCGATTCTTTATCAAAGATAATTTATTCTAAAGATCTTCTTGATGTCACTAACTTCATTCCAATAAGTACCTGGGGTCACCGACGTGATCTATTAGAAAAGTCTGGCCTTTTCGATGGTGATCTGAATGCGTTAGAAGATTGGGAAATGTTATTAAGGTTCTCTCGATTAACCAATATTAAACAACTATCAAAATCTACTGTTGTTGTTATTGATCAAGAATCGGAGACTGAAGAAAATAATGACACTAATAGCAATCTATATAAGCAGTTATATAAACGCTACCCTATTGATAATAATGACGTCGAAAATGATAAGACTGAATTATTAGAATCATTGACTCCTATTAAGACTCCTGAAGTAGTAGAAGCAGAAGTTGAACAACCCGATCCAATCAATATTCCGAATAAAATTAATATCGGTAGTGGTAAAGATTTCAAACAAGATTGTTTAAATATAGATATATCTGAAAATAGCAACCCCGACATTGTTGCTGATCTTAGTGATCAAAATCTGATCGGCCGTGTTATAAAAAGCAAACGCTTTGAAGATATTTCTTTTGATAAAAATAAATTTGATGAGATCATAGCGAATGATGTTTTGGAGCATATACCTGATCTCGTTTCTGCAATGACGAATTGTTTAGATTTATTGAAAATCGGTGGTCAATTCAATATCAATGTCCCTTACGATCTTTCATATGGTGCATGGCAAGACCCCACCCATGTTCGTGCCTTTAATGAACGCAGTTGGCTTTACTACACAGACTGGTATTGGTATCTCGGTTGGAAAGAGTCTCGTTTCGATATGACAAAGTTAGATTTCACTCTAAGTCCTACTGGTATAAAAATGCAACAAGATGGGAAAACAACTGAGCAGATTCTTACTCAGCCTAGAGCGGTAGATAGTATGTCCATCGTACTAACAAAAAGGTTACTTACCGAGAAAGAAAAAACTAATGGTCAACATAGAATGAAAGGAGTTTGATAATGTCTGGTTTAGCTATACAAGAAAATCACGAAACACTTTCAACCATACCAAATCAAGAAATGCGAGACCACTATCTGGATCTTATGCACCGCTGTCTTTTGAATATGATTTATGGTGACCCAAGCCAAGACCCTTGGTCAAGTGGAAAATACAACGAAGAGTTGAGGATCAGTGGTCGCGATTGGCCCTCAATAGCACATACCATGATTGGGCATTATAGAATGTTAAATATTCGTTTAGTTATGGAACATGTATTAGAAAACAACATCCCAGGAGATTTTATAGAAACAGGTGTCTGGCGAGGCGGAGCTTGTATTTATGCTCGTGCAATCATAAAAGCTTTTGGAGATAAAAAACGAAAAGTTTGGGTTGCTGATAGCTTTGAAGGACTACCAAAACCTGATGAAAAAAAATATCCTGCTGACAAAGGTGATGAACATTACACATACGATCAACTTAGTATAACAATAGAGGATGTTAAAAATAATTTTTTGGCTTACGATCTTCTAGATAATCAGGTGAAATTTTTAAAAGGATGGTTTAAAGATACTTTACCAACAGCTCCCATCGATAAAATTGCTGTATTACGGCTTGATGGTGATATGTATGAATCTACTATGGATGGTCTCAACAATCTTTATCACAAAGTATCCCCTGATGGTTTTGTAATTGTGGATGATTATGGTGCTGTCGCAGCCTGCGCACAAGCAGTAACCGATTTTCGCAACGAGAATGAAGTTATTGATCCAATAAAGAATATCGACGGTATAGGTGTCTACTGGCAAAAATCACTGAAATGAATGTCCGTAGATAATCTTACAAGTGATATTAAATGCAATTAGTTAAGCATGATAATCTTGAGGACAAGCATTCTCATTTTTCGCACGTTTTCTTTTAGATCAATTTTGCCCACAAAAAAGGCTTTCCATATTACTAGAATATTCATTCAAAACCGCTTCAAATAATTTTCGTATTAATGCAAGTTTACTTTCTTAAAAAGATATAACGGCTTGCTGAAAATGATATCCATTTGTTAAATTAATTATTAAATAAAGTTAAATAAACTTAACTCTTGAACCTTAACAAAAGTTTGTTGTGCAGCTTGTAAACTAATTTGTAATTGTTGCAATTTCAGTGCTGTTTCAGTTAAGTCAACATCATTTATTTCTGATCGTTGATCTTTCAGTAACTTGGTCACTTGTGTATTTATTTCTTGCTCATTTTCGATCAATCCGATCCGACTGACGATACTATTTCTAACCGTGGTCAATTTATCCCTGGCAATGGCAAGATCAGTCGTTGCCGTATTAGTCGCAGTCTCAATTACTGCAGATGTTGATAATGGATCTTCTAACACAGCAACTAAATCTTCGACTATTCTAAATAATGAAAGCCCGCCATTAATGTTTTCAAAGACCTCTTCACCAGAGTTTCCATCAGCGACACGCCGACCATCCGCAATTTGAATGCTTCTTTGACCCGCATCACCGTTGTAGACAATATTCGCACCTGAGTCATCAAAAGGTTCGGTATTTACATCATGCCCAGCATATAAATAATCACCATTTGCATCTCTTGTATTAGCAAGATCTGTAATTACAGAAAGTTCATTACGTAGTTGCACTGCAAGCTGTGCGCTGCTAGTCGCATCTTTCGCTAAGGAACCGAATACCAATCCATTTAGTCGTTCAACTGCTGTTGCTACACCATCCAATGCCGTCTCGGATTGCCTAAGGCGGTTTGATGCAAAATCACCATTCGTTTTGAACTGATCATTACGATCAATTGCTCGATCAATATTAACCAGACGTGTTGCACCAGCCGGGTTATCTGAAGGTGACAAAATTTTTGATCCTGTACCCAATTGCTGCTGTAGTTTGGCTAGATCAGCATTTTGTTTACTAAGACCTGCCAGGTTAGTGGCATAAAGTTGGGAAGTAGAAACTCTCATAATCTATACTCCTTATAAATTATTTATTCGTTTATCGTACGGCCTGTAACAAGGTGCCGAACAGCTCATTACCTACGGATATAACTTGAGCGGCTGCTTGATAAGCCTGTTGAAATTTAAGCAGGTCAGCCGCCTCTTCATCGAGGTTAACACCTGAAACATTATCACGCGCTTCGATGGCACTTTGCTCCACAGCCTGCGTAGCTTCAAGACTAGTCTTTGCTTGACGACTCTTCGTTCCTATATCACTAATCAACAAACTATAAGCATCATTAAAAGTTGAATTGCCACCATCCAAAGTCTTGTCCAATTGTAAACCTGCCAATGCCAGCGCGTTGGTATTATCGCCAACCCCCGTGAATGGATTAGCTGCTGCTGCGATCTCCTGCGGATCGGTAATCGATACACCGAACTGACCAGCTATCGCTCGCGTCGGCTGGATCAAAAAACTATCCGTTGCTGCCGCACCAGTGGTGACAGTTATCGACAAACCGTCAACAGATAACGTTGGCCCTGCCCCAAGGTTTGTTTGAGTATTATCTGAAAGTCGGGTTGAAAAATAATTTGTACCATCAAATGTAATTCGATAATCAGATGTAGTTAATTGATCCACTTGCGCAGGGTTAAATGCAACTGTCAACGCACCTGTCACTGTTCCTTCACCCTGTGCGACCGGAGCAGGTGTGATTGAAAATAAATCTCCACCTACCACACCATTTAAATCTGTTCCTGCTGCCTGTTGAGCATTAAATCTCAATGCAATTCCTGCAGCCAGGCGACCGAGTGAATTACGAGTCTTATCTAAAACGTCCGTCCGTACATTTAAAAGACCACCAAGTTCACCCGTTTTAATAGTGTCAGTTATCACAACGTTACTACCACCAACAGCATAAGTGACATCCAGCTTTGAAGGATTTAAAGGATCTGCTTGAGTGGATAATTGGCTACTATTTGATCCATTTACCAAAACCTGACCACCCTTGGTCGTAATGTTTAGACCGCCACTCGTTTGCCTGTTGGTGTTGATGCCAATCAAACTCGACAGTTCTGTCACCGCTTTATCTAATTGATCATTTAAACTATTTGATCCACGACTACCAGAAATGCCATTAACACGCGCAAGACTATTGTTGATCTCCGCAATATTTGAGGTCAATGAATTTATTTGACTAACCTTCGCTTGTAACTCTTGATCAATCCCTTCATCAAATTGATCGATGATTGCATTTAGAGAATTAAACTTTGCCGATAGAGATTCCGCACTCCCGAGCAGCGCCTGTCGAGTTGGCAGAGAAGATGGATCATTAGCAAGCGCATTTACGGAATTAAAAAAATCTTGCAAGGAAGGCGATAAACCCGTAGATTCATTAGCAAGTATCTTATCGACTTGTGAAGAATAGGTGTTATAACTCGCAACAGTACCAACGTTAGTCGTACTCGTCTGAACATTACTATTCAGAAATTCATTCACTACGCGTGAAACTTGATCTATATTAACACCTCTACCGAGAGTCAAACCGCCAATCGTTTGATCCTGCCTTGCTGATAGATCAACTCTTTGACGAGAATAACCTGGAGTATTGACGTTGGTTATATTATTCCCAGTTGTAGACAATGCTTGCTGTGCAGCCCGTAAACCTGACACTCCAATACCTAATATATCACCCATTTTAAGCCTCCTGTGCTCTTACTCATCAACTAACTTCTCGCTGCTAATTGAAAACTTTCCCGGTTCATTATGCTAATCACTTTTTTCGCATAATGAGGATCTGTTGCGTAACCTGAATTCTGTAATTCACGAATATAAGCCTTGCTATTACCAGCTCGATTTACTGCGTTGTCGTAACGTGGTTGGTTCTTAATAAAGTTCACATAATCTTTAAAGCTTTCTCCAAAAGAGTTATATGTGCGAAAATCTGAAGCTTCTCTTTTTGCGATTCCATCACGATATTCCAACGATTTCACATTGATTGTTCCACCTTGCCAGGAAGAACCTGCCTTAATACCAAATAAGTTATGGCTGTTAGAACCATCCTTGCTTTTGATCATCTTTTTACCCCAACCAGTCTCTAAAGCGGCTTGGGCAACTAACAGATCTGGATTAACGCCGATCTCTTTAGCTGCACTTTCTGCATGTGGCCACATCGCCTTAATAAATTCTTCTGGCGATTTAAATTTTGTATTTTCTGTAGACAAATTCTTGGTGACAGATTCAGATCGTTTAACTCGATCATAAATATTCTTATTTTGAGTTTGTAAATCAATTATTGGTCGTACAGTAACTTGTCGGTTTTGCAAATACTGCTGTAGATTATTGTTCACCCTTTGCTTTGTCGATGAATCTAATTGATGGCTGATCAATCCTGTGTGGTTAAATAATGTTTGTGCTGATGGACCAAACCCATTAAGCCCTTTTTCTACCGTCGGCATCTGATTTTTTAATTTCTCAACATCAGAATTTTCTTGTGATTTTGGCTTAGTCAGTTGTGCTTCAATTACTTTCGCCACACCAAAATCACCACGTTCAGAAATATCAATGGCAACTTGTTTATCAAACATATCCTGATACATTCGTGAACCTTCGTTATCCATCAAGCCTTCACCACTTGTCGTATCACGTAGACTCTTAAGCATCATCTCAACAAACGAAGCTTCAAACTCTTTAGCGACGGCTTTAACTGCTTCCGGTGACTCTGCTTTTGCAGAAGCCCGCAACTTGGCCAAACCTGAAAAATCGGTATATACCCTTGAACTTGCTAATTCTGGAGACATCATTCTTCCTTTAAAAATTAAACATACTATTTATAACTGGTTGTATGCAGAAGCTGTGCCAGCACATTTTTTCATTATTTATCAATAATATATGTATTTTTTTAGTATATAAAGAAGGCAAATTTTTGCCGGGCGGCAAATACAGAACATACCAAATTCAAAAAATTAAAATTGTCTATTAAAGGCACGTTTAATGCTTTACTCTGTCATAAGTTTGAACACTCAAATTCTATAAACCCAATAACTAAAATAAATTACCGAGAAATATCTGTTAAAGATGGAAGACGAATTTATACTCAACACATCTACCTATAAATGGTCTGCGAGAGCCTTTAGCCGTCTGGAAAAATTACTGGGTATTAACCTCAAATTGCATGAAGAACAAAATAGTGCAGACGAAGGTGACATTTTTTTATTTAATCATTTTGCACGTTTTGAAACTTTTATACCTCAATATTTGATCTACAAAAAAACGGGTGCTGTTTGTCGTTCAATTGCATCCTCAGAATTTTTCAAAGATGACGACACCTTTACAAATTATTTGATCAAACTTGGTGGTGTACCTAATAACCGTCCTGAACTACTGCCCTTTCTAGCTAAGGAAATATTACGTGGCCGCAAGGTCGTTCTGTTTCCTGAAGGAGGTATGGTTAAAGATCGTTCTGTTGTGGATGATAAAGGTCAATACAGTGTTTATTCTCGAAGTGCGAAACAGCGTCGAAAACACCATACAGGCGCAGCACTATTGGCAATGTCTTTAGAGAATTTTAAAGCCAGGATCAAACTTGCTAAACAACAAAACGATTTCACCCAACTAGAAAATTGGAAAAACTCACTTGAATTAGAAAGTGTTGATGCTCTTCTCAAGGCGGCTAATAAACCAACGAATATTGTTCCCGCCAATATTACTTTCTACCCGATCAGGATTGACGACAATTTACTACGTAAAAGCATAGAGATCATCAATCGAAAAAAACTCAGTCGTCGTGCCACTGAAGAGATTATTATTGAAAGTAATCTAGTCATGAATAATACCGATATGGATATTCGCTTAGGTTCGCCAATTTGTCCAATAGAAACCTGGCATTGGTGGGATCGTGCATCGTTGAGTTTTATTAATAAACGCCTGACGAATATTGAAGATTATTTTGATCATACTCCTATCGGCAATCGTCTCATAAACCGAATTATTAATCGTATTTCCAAAAGAAGTATCGGTGAGTTGAGAGATCGATACATGGAGTCGATGTATTCACTGACAACGATCAACTTAAGCCACCTTGCCTCTGTCGCAATTTTAAAATTAATAGATAAAGGAAGAACATCCATTGATCAACAAAAATTCTACAAGCTTCTTTATTTGTGTATTAAAAATGCACAAGCTCAAGAATCTATTTTCTTACATCGAAGCCTGAGAGATGCAACCTATTATGAAAAAGTAATCAATGGTGAATCGCCAAGAATTATGACTTTTATAAATACGGCATCACTTTCCGGCTTAATCAAAAAAGAAAATGATCAATTTATATTCACCGAAAAAATATCTCATGAAAATGAGTTTGATCAAATTCGCCTACGAAATATCATTGCCGTTTATGCTAATGAAGCGACACCGATTAATGGTGTTACTACCGCCGTTGACAAAGCCATTGCAGAAACTGAAACCATCTCTGATCAAATCTGGGCTCAGTACCGATTCGATGATGAACTTGTAAGTTATGAATTTCATAAAAAACGATATTCAGAACCAAAATATGAAGAAATAAACAAACAACAAACTGCGACAGAAAATGGTGAACCTTATCTTTTCTTACCTGAAGAACATTCTAAATTAGGCGTGGTACTTGTTCATGGTTTTCTCGCTTCACCCGCAGAATTAAAAACGTTTGCGGAACGTCTACATAAAAAAAGCTTCCCAGTGATTGGTGTGCGAATGGCAGGACATGGGACTTCTCCATGGGATCTAAAAAATAGAGATTGGTCAGAATGGGTAACTTCGATCAAACGCAGTTATGAGATCATTTCCCCCTATTGCGATCAAATCTGTGTCGTCGGGTTTTCAACCGGTGCGACAGCATCCCTGCTACTTGCTGCTGAAAAACCAGCAAAACTGGCTGGCGTTGTAGCCGTTTCCACACCGGTAAAATTTGGGAATCGAAACATCGTTTTTGTTCCTCTGGTGCATGGCTTAAATAAACTTATTAGTTTGGTGAAATCTTCAGAAAACACCAATCCTTTCAGTATTAATGATTCTGATCATCCCGAAATAAATTATCGACATATTCCGATCAAAGCACTCTATGAATTACGATTAATGATCGATGCGATGAAAAAGAAATTATCCGATATTAGCTGTCCAACATTAATCCTCCATGCAGAAAGGGATGCTGTTGCCGATATTAGTGGAGTCAAAATCATTGAAAAGAATATCGGTTCAGATCAATTATCGGTGATTACAATCGCGTCCGATAGACATGGACTCATTCTTGAGGATATCGGCGACAGTCAAACACATATCATGGCCTTCTTGACAAGACTTGCTGAAACATACCAGGATAACAACAAATGCGAGCCTGTTATAAGTGCATAATAATTAAAAGGGGATTCTTATGTTAGTCTTTTTACTCGGGTTTATCATTCTTCTAACAGCTTTAGCTTATATCAGCGTTAGCCTGAAAATCTGGTCAGTTGCAATTGTTGCCTTTCTGTTATTCAGCTCTATATTTTTCTCAGTATCTGGGTGGGCTATAGCAATTTTCTGGATATTATCACTCGCTATTCTAGTCCCATTAAATATCGGCAGTATCAGAAAACAATATCTAACTAAACCTGCACTCGATCTATTTCGTAAAGTACTACCTCCGTTGTCATCAACTGAGAAAGAAGCCATGGAATCTGGTGATGTCTGGTGGGATGGTGATCTGTTTAGTGGCGATCCAGACTGGAATAAACTTCTCAGTAACCCAAAACCGACACTTTCTGAAGAAGAACAAACATTCATGGATGGTCCGGTTGAAATACTCTGCAATATGATCGACGACTGGCAAGTCACTCACGTTGAAAAAGATCTTCCGAAAGAAGTCTGGGATTATCTACGCAAAGAAAAATTCTTTGGAATGATCATTGCTAAAGAACACGGTGGTTTGGGCTTCTCTGCCCTCGGTCATTCCTCTGTGGTTATGAAGATCTCAACTCGAAGTATCACCGCAGCCGTCACAGTCATGGTACCTAACTCACTTGGGCCTGGTTCACTGTTACAAACCTATGGCACACAAGAACAAAAAGATTATTATCTACCTCGACTTTCTATCGGAAAAGAATTTCCTTGCTTCGCATTGACGGGTCCTGACGCGGGAAGTGATGCCGGAGCAATGCCTGATTTTGGTATTGTTTGCCGTCAGGATTTTGATGGCGAAAAAGAAGTTCTTGGTGTCAAAATTACTTGGGAGAAACGCTACATCACATTAGGTCCTGTTGCGACAATACTAGGGCTTGCGTTTAAACTTTATGATCCTGATCATTTAATTGGTGAGAAAGAAAATATAGGTATCACACTGGCATTAATCCCGACTGATCACAAAGGGGTTAACATTGGTCGCCGTCACATCCCTATCGATATCCCTTTTCAAAATGGTCCTAATTCTGGCCAGGATGTTTTTATTCCAATAGATTGGCTCATCGGTGGACAGGAATACGTTGGCAAAGGCTGGAGCATGTTAATGGAATGCCTGGCTGAAGGTCGTGGCGTCTCCCTGCCCGCCTTGAGTGCAGGTGCTGCTAAATTGGCCAGCAGAACCTCCGGCGCCTATTCCATTATTCGCAAACAATTCAATATGTCGATTGGCCAATTTGAGGGCGTGCAAGAATCTTTGGGACGTATTGCTGGCTTGTCTTATATGATTGAAGCTGCCCGTACGATGACACTCGGTGCGCTTGATCAACATATCCACCCTTCTGTTGTCACTGCGATAATAAAGTATCATTTGACCGAAAGCATGCGTACTCTCATTGATGATGCCATGGACATTCACGGTGGTAAGGGCATTATGATGGGACCAAGCAATTATCTCGGTCGAATTTATCAATCTATCCCCGTGAGCATCACTGTCGAAGGTGCAAACATTCTGACACGGAACATGATGATCTATGGACAAGGTGCAACGCGTTGTCATCCTTATGTTCTAAAAGAAATGTTAGCTGCAAGTGAAACCAATGATGCCATCGCTTTGGGTAAATTTGATGATGTGTTCTATAAACACATGGCATTTACTATCAGTAATAAGGCACGCGCATTTGTGCTTGGTCTTACTAATGGCCATTTTGGATCTGCACCAAATAATGGTGCAGGTAGACGCTATTACCAACAACTTAGTCGAATGAGTGCGGCACTGGCCTTCACATCAGATGTGGCAATGGGCGTGCTTGGTGGTGAACTAAAACGCCGAGAATATATATCAGCCCGACTTGGTGATGTATTAAGCTACCTGTATCTCGGATCTGCGATTTTAAAACGTTTTGAAGATCAGGGCAGACCTAAAGATGATGAAGCCTTAATGAAGTGGGCAAGCGAATATTGTCTGTTCCGTATGCAAGAAAGTTTTTATGGTTTATTTGATAATTTTCCAAATTGTCTTCTGGGTAAATCACTCCGACTGATTGTGTTTCCATGGGGTCGAAACTTTAAAAAACCATCAGATGCATTGACCAGTAAAGCGGCATCCATCTTAACGTCACCTTCAGAAGCGAGAGATCGTTTGACGGAAGATTTATTTATTCCTCAAGATGAAAATGAATCAATTTCTCAACTCGAAAAAGCACTCGTATTAATGATCAAATCCCAGCCGGTTGAAAAGAAAATTTATAAAGCAAGAAAAGCTGATCAATTAACAATTGTACCAGGAGAGCTTTTATATAAATCGGCTTTGGCAGCTGGCGTAATCACAGAAGAAGAAGCTCAACTTATGGAAGCTGCAGCTCAAGCGCAACGGAATGTCATCATGGTAGATGATTTTGATCTTGAAGAAGTATAATCGAAAGAGTAATAATGGAATTTAACAAGAGAATCTTCCTAGAACGTATCAATAATTTCAAAGAGGGATGTGATGAAAAAAATGTCCGGCCGTTCTGTTTATGTTGTCGATGGCAGTCGATCACCCTATTTAAAATCAGGTAGTCCGACGAAAGCCCTAACGGCATCAGATCTGGCCATTAAATCTGCCTATCCTCTTTTATCCAGGCAACCATTCGCAGAACAAGAACTTGATGAAGTCATTCTGGGCTGTACCATGTCTGGTCCCGATGAAGCCAATATTGCCCGTGTCGTATCCTTAAGATTGGGTTGTGGAAAAGGTGTTCCTGCCTGGACCGTACAACGTAACTGTGGTTCGGGCATGCAAGCCTTAGACAGTGCGGCCAGAAATATTGCAAGCAACCGTGCAGACTTGGTTCTGGCCGGTGGCGCTGAGTCAATGAGCCATGCCCCGGTACTGTTTCCGCCGGAGATGGTTGATTGGTTAGGTGATTTAGCCAGGGCAAAAACAGCTGCGGCCAAAGCCAAAATAATGTCCAGATTCAAACTAAAAAATCTTAAACCGGTTATTGGTCTACTACGTGGCCTCACCGATCCGACCATCGGGCTAAACATGGGGCATACCGCTGAAATTCTCGCGGATAAATTCAATATCTCACGATTAGAAATGGATCAATATTCCGTTCGCAGTCATCAACGATTATTGGCGGCACATAGTGAAGGTCGTCTAGGCGAAATAGAAACAATCTACAATTGGGAAGGAACTATTTTTGATCATGACGAAGGTGCTCGAGCAGATTCATCTATCGAACGACTCACAAAACTAAAACCCGCATTTGATAAAAAATTCGGCAAAGTAACACCTGGAAATAGTTCTCAAATCACCGATGGTGCAGCCTGGTTATTATTGGCCAGTGCAAGTGCTGTGAAGAAATATCAACTTCCCGTCATGGGCAGAATTGTTGATGCACATTGGGCCGGTAACGAACCGCGTGAAATGGGTTTAGGACCCGTTCATGCCAGCACGCCTCTCTTACTGCGTCATAAACTGGATTTGGAGAAACTTGATTATATCGAACTAAACGAAGCATTTGCGGCACAAGTAATCGGCTGCTGTCGAGCCTGGACTGATAGTGATTATTGTAAGAAAGAACTCCATTTAAAATCTGCCTTTGGTGAAATTGATCCTGATAAACTTAATGTCGATGGCGGCGCAATTAGCGTTGGTCATCCTGTAGGTTCCAGTGGCGCACGCATTGTCTTGCATCTTTTGCATACACTGCAACAAAAAAATGCAAACCGTGGTCTGGCGACTTTGTGTATTGGTGGCGGTCAGGGTGGCGCTATGTTGGTGGAGAGAGATTAGTTATGTCAACAAATAAATATAATAACTGGCAACTTAGTACCGATGATCAAAGAATTGTCTGGTTAACGATCAACAAGGCCAATGCAACTACTAATGTTCTTTCTTCCGATGTAATGGAAGAACTCGATCAAATTCTGACAGAGATCGATCAAAATAATAGCAACAAGGATGTAAAGGGACTTTTGATCTTATCCGGTAAGCCTAATGGTTTTATAGCCGGAGCCGACATCTCCGAATTTGAAAAAATAGAGAACCGTGATCAAGCCTTAGAATTTATAAAACGTGGTCAAGAAATTTTAAATAAACTGGAATCACTTCGTATACCAACAGCGGCATTGATTGACGGATTCTGTCTTGGTGGTGGCTTAGAACTGGCGTTAGCCTGTCGCTATAGAATTGCGACAGATGAGTCAAACACAAGACTTGGTTTACCTGAAGTGAAATTGGGTATCCATCCAGGTTTTGGTGGCACAATGCGTTTAAATCGTTTGATCGGTGCTCTCGCTGCGATGGACATGATGTTAACTGGTCGCACAATAGATTCTCGTCGAACCCATAAAATGGGCATTATTGATCGCCTTGTTCCTAAGCGACATCTGCATTCCGCAGGTGTTATCACACTTACCGAACAAGCTGCACCGCACAAACTCAACAAGACCAAAGCATTAGTCAGCCAAACAACTCTTGGCAGATCAATCCTGGCTGGGCAGTTTAGAAAACGAGTCGCAAAACAGGCATTACGCGAACATTACCCAGCTCCTTATGCATTAATTGATCTTTGGCAAAATCATGCTAATTCTGATCAAGATATGTTAAACGCCGAAGCTGAATCGGTTGCAGATCTGGTCACTAGCGAAACCTCAAAAAATCTGCTGCGCGTTTTTCATTTGCAAGAGCGCTTAAAATCTCAAGATAATAAAACTAGTGATAGTAAACAAGATTGGATCCCTAAACATGTACACGTTATTGGCGCAGGTGTGATGGGTGGTGATATTGCCGCCTGGTGTGTTGTACAAGGATTTACAGTTAGTTTGCAAGATCAAGAACCAGCGTTTATTGCTCCAGCTTTACAACGCGCAAAAAAATTATTTGAACGTCGCTTTAAACAAAAATATCAACTCAAAAATGCACTTGATCGGCTGCATCCAGATCATAATGGAGTATGCGTTGAAAAAGCCGATATTGTGATTGAGGCCATTGTCGAAAATATCGAGATTAAACAAACGCTCTACAAAAAACTCGAACCCAGAATGAAGCCAGGTGCAATCCTGGCAACCAATACATCAAGTATTGAATTAGAAACACTCAGTCATAGTCTTAATGATCCTGCAAAACTGGTGGGTATACATTTTTTTAATCCTGTCGCAAAAATGCAATTGGTTGAGATTGTCTCCAGCAAACATACCGATCAAAAAATAATAAACCAGGCAGCAACATTTGTTCGACAAATTGATCGTCTACCGCTACCAGTAAAAAGCTCACCCGGCTTTCTGATCAACCGAATTTTAATGCCTTATTTGCTGGAAGCCGTTGAATTATTATCTGAAGGAAATACACCTGAGACGATTGATCAGGCGGCGATTAATTTTGGTATGCCAATGGGCCCAATCACTTTAGCCGACACGGTAGGCTTAGATATTTGTCTTTCGGTTGCATCGATTCTTGGAGAAAAGCTTGGTCTTGCCATTCCAAAAAAACTGCAGCAAATGATTGATCGAAATCGGCTTGGTAAAAAAAACGGTAAAGGATTTTATGATTATGATCATAAAGGAAATCCTGTTAAATCCAATGCCTCTGATCTACCCACAACACTCATCTCGGATCGTTTAGTGCTACGTATTCTTAACGAATCAATCGCATGTTTGAGAGAAGAAGTTGTTGAAGATGCAGATCTGCTAGATGCTGGTTTAATTTTCGGAACTGGCTTTGCCCCATACACAGGCGGACCAATGAATTATCTAAGGCACAAAGGCCGCGAGGCCACTTTACAGCGTCTAAAAGATCTCGAAGAAAATTATGGATCACGTTTCAAACCCGATCCTGGCTGGTAAAAATTAAAAAAATAATAAATGGCGACAATGAAAAATAGCACCATTCAAGTTACAGATTCTTCAACTCTGCCAGGGTTATTCCGACAACGATGTCAGCTCACACCGAATGCAATTGCTTATCGGCAATTCAATCAATCATCAAAAAGCTGGATTAGTTATAGTTGGAAACAAACTGAAAAAGATATTAATCGCTGGCAAGCTTCCCTCGCAAAATATGCTCTTGAAGAAGGTGATCGTGTTGCCATCATGGTACATAACTGTCACGAATGGGTCTTATTTGAACAAGCCGCACTGAATCTTGGATTGGTTATTGTGCCTATATATATTAATGACCGCGCGGACAATATCGCCTATGTTATTAATAATTCAGAATCGAAACTTTTGTTCCTCGCGGGGAATGATCAGTGGCAAGAAGTTTCAAAAGAATTAGATCAATTAAACACCCTAGAAACAATCATCAGCATAAGATCCACCAATGGAAAAAATGATCCGCGATTGATCACTTTAAATAATTTCTTAATCGAAGTGGATTTTGAACTTCAAACTAAAGACAGTAATCCCAATGCGCTAGCAACTATTGTATATACCCGTGCCACCTGAAATCTGCATTTCCAGATGGCACGGGTACACGGGTATAAAGGTCACTAGGAGCTAATGATAAGCAGCGACAGATTTGCTGAACGTTGTTCCCAGCCTTCTTCAGCTTCACCGCAATTTATTGCCGTTGCTCATTTCCATAGCGAAGAAGGCTTGATCACCTGCACCGAACAGAGGTGAAATTACGATGCAGTTTAATTACTCTCGCCTGATGACATACCCTTGAACAGATGTTAAAAATATTAAACAACCAGTTTGTTGTAACAAGTTAAAATGTACGCGCTGAACAGACGCTAATAATCTCGCAATTCTGTTTGCTGATATTTTCAAAGCGGTGTGGCAATTTACTGGAAAAATAGTAGGCATCGCCTTTTTTTAAAACACGTGTTTGATTATCAACGGTGATCCGGACTGAACCTTTGATAACGACGCCACTTTCTTCACCTTCATGTTGTAGCATTTCTTTTCCCGTATCACTTTGGGAGGGGTAGATCTCATGCAGAACGGTAAGCTTGGGATTGGGAAAATGCTGCCCAACCAGAAACATATTTATTGAATCAGTTCCTGTATCAGTAATATTAGGCAATTCACTTTTCTTGTAGAACCATGCCGGTTCGTCTGTACCGGTTAGTGGTGAAAAGAAATCAACCATAGAGATAGGGAAGGCATCGAGTATTTTTTTCAAAGATGCGACTGATGGGCTAACGTTATTTTTCTCGATCATTGAGATCGTCCCGTTGGTCATCTTCGCACGCTTGGCAAGTTCTCGTTGAGAAATTTTAAGCTTCTGGCGCAGCTCTTTAAGCCTTTTTCCAATATCCATTGATACCTCTGACAACTATTATCCTGAGACCATTAATCTTAATCGAAAAGCCATCAAGATAGAATAATAATAATTAAATAAACATCTTGATTAATATATTAAACACTATCTATAATATAAACCACAACATGGTCTACTAAAAATTCATTCGAATTGTAGGAGAAACGCGATGCTTATTGGAGTACCTACTGAAATCAAACCTCATGAGTACAGAGTTGGTTTAACCCCTGCATGTGTTAAAGAAATTTGTATGCAAGGACATGATGTGATCGTTCAGTCAGATGCAGGGAATGCTATTGGTTTAACCAACGAGCATTATAAGGGTGCCGGAGCACGAATTGTTGATGTGGATACCGTATTTGAACAATCCGATATGGTCATTAAGGTTAAGGAACCTCAATCGCAAGAATGTGCCAAATTAAAGAATGATCAAATCCTCTTTACCTATCTGCATCTGGCTGCTGATAAGTTACAAACGAGCTTATTGGCAGAATCAGGTTGCACTGCTATTGCCTATGAGACCGTCACGGATCAAAATAACCAATTGCCATTACTTGCACCCATGAGTGAAGTTGCAGGTCGGATGTCCATCCAGACAGGTGCTCATTGTCTGGAGCATGTCGTTGGTGGTCGGGGCGTCCTTCTTGGCGGCGTACCAGGCGTCAAACCTGCAAAAGTTGTGATTATTGGAGGAGGTATTGTTGGTACCAGTGCGATGGAAATGGCTGTCGGTATGCACGCTCATGTCGTGGTACTTGATCGCGATCTAAAACGTTTAAGAGAACTGGATAGTTTGATGCATGGGCGCATTGAAACTATATTTTCCACAACTGAATCCTTACAAGAACATGTGATTTCAGCTGATCTTGTTATTGGCTCAGTGCTATTGCCTGGTGCTGCCGCACCGAAGCTTCTTAGCAAGGAACTTATTAAAGAAATGAAACCCGGCTCTGCGATTGTAGACGTGGCTATCGATCAGGGCGGCTGTTCGGAAAACAGCAAACCCACTACCCATTCAGACCCCACGTTTATCATTGATGATGTCGTCCATTATTGTGTGGCTAATATGCCAGGAGCAGTTGCCCATACCTCCACTTATGCCTTGACCAACGCCACATTACCTTATGTACTACAGATCGCGAATAAAGGTTGGAAATCTGCAATGAAAGAACATGTTGGTTTAAGAAATGGTCTGAATGTTCACGCAGGTAAGGTTACTTGCGAGGCCGTAGCAAAGAGTCTTGAATTTGATTACACCTCACCAGATGAGGTTTTAGATTTGCCTCAGCTTGCATAAATACAAGTGACCGAAAATGACAATCAAAAAACAGAGGGTAATCTTTTGACAATCAATAATACCCAACAGGGTCAACTTCCAAGCTATTGGATGCCATTTAGCGCAAACCGTAAATTTAATGCTGATCCAATCATGTTCGTCGGTGCCAAAGGAATGTACTTCACCCGTGATAACGGTGCGAAAGTGCTTGATGGAATTGCCGGTCTTTGGTGTACCGCCTGTGGTCATGGTCGGCCAGAAATTACAGATGCTGTACAAAAACAGCTGACCGAAATGGACTATTCAACGCCATTTCAGATCAGCCACCCACAAGCTTTCGAATTTGCAACAAGACTGTGTGAAAAAGCACCCGAAGGACTTGAGCGAGTCTTCTATTCTAACTCTGGGTCAGAAGCAATGGACACGGCTCTGAAAATTGTGCTGGGTTATCACGCCGCTCGGGGAGAAGGGCAAAGAACCCGACTAATCGGACGTGAAAAAAGTTATCACGGTGTAGGCTTTGGAGGTATTTCCATTGGTGGGATCGACAATAATCGCAAGGGCTTTGGCCCACTTCTTTCGGGAGTAGATCACCTGCCGCATACACTTAATCAAGATCACAATACCTTTTGCCGTGGATTACCGCCATGGGGCGAACACCTCGCCGATGATCTTGAGCGTATTATCAACTTGCACGGTGCCGAGACAATCGCGGCAGTCATTGTTGAACCAGTATCCGGTGCTGGTGGCGTGATTATACCTGCACCGGGGTATTTACAAAAACTTCGGGAAACCTGTACTCAGAATGGGATCCTGCTTATTTTTGATGAAGTGATTACCGGCTTCGGCCGTCTGGGGCACCCTTTTGCAGGGGACTTTTTTGGTGTCACACCAGATATCCTGACCACGGCGAAGGCGCTGACTAACGCGACCATTCCGATGGGCGCAACACTGCTAACAAGCAAGATCCAGGATGCTTTTTTACAAGGTCCAGAAAATTTACCCGAATTTTTCCATGGTTATACCTATTCTGGTCACCCGGTCTCAATAGCTGCGGCAAATGCAACTCAAGATATTTTTGACACAGAAAACTTATGGACCAGAGTGCAACAGATTGGGCCTGTCTATGAAGAAAAGATTCACGCTTTACGTGAGGATCCTTATGTCAAAGATATTCGTAATATAGGCTTAATGGGTGCTGTTGATCTAGAAAGTAGTGAGAAAGGCATCGGTGTACGAGCTAACAAGGTTTTTAAGGCATGCCTCGAACGCGGCATCCTCGTTCGTCCCATCGGAGATAGCATTATTACCGCACCTCCACTGGTAATAACGGAAGAGCAAATAGACGAAACCTTCGGTGTATTATCTGAAGTATTAAATTCTCAAGAAATTCAGTAATGACAACAAATAGACTAAAGGCTGATGCTATTCTTCAACTAGATAATGAACGAACTATAATTTAATCCGGGAGCGGAAACAGGCTGGCACAAGCACAAGTATGATTACATTGTCGTTCCAAATATTAAAGGCAATCTTCTCCTTGAAACTAGCGATGGTGAAAGTATTGCAATGCTTGAGGCAGGCCAAGCTTATTATAGACCTGCAGGTATAGAACATAATGTAATCAATGTGAATGATTATTCATTTTCTTTTGTGGAAATAGAGTTGAAATAAAAAATTAACAAAGTGTTCGTTCAGACTATATACCAATCAGGTCAAAAAGAACATCAGAGAGGCTAGATGACAATGACAATAGCAATCAACTGCGATATGGGTGAGAGTTTTGGTCTCTACAAGATGGGAGATGATGAAGGCATCATGCCCTATGTGACAGAGGCCAATATTGCTTGTGGTTTTCATGGTTCAGACCCTAACCATATGAAAAAAACGGTTGCGTTAGCAAAACAATCCGGTGTAAAAATCGGTGCTCACTTTTCCTTGCCTGATCTGGCTGGCTTCGGTAGGAGAGAAATGAAAATCGATCATGAGGAAATGGCCAATATTATTCTTTATCAGGTAGGTGCTTTAAAAGGGTTTCTTGATATGGCCGGCATACCACTAAATCATCTCAAACCCCATGGCGCACTCTATGGCATGGCCGCTCGTGAAGAACATATCGCGGAGGCAATTGCCGATATCGCCGTGCATTATCAAGTGCCCGTTTTCGGTCTTGCAGGTACCTTGCACGAAGAGGTCTATACCGCACGAGGGATTGAGTTTCGAGCCGAGTTTTTTGCAGATCTGGATTATGACAATCAAGGCAACTTGGTGATCACACGCGAACATAAAGCCGTTCCACCAGCACAAGCAGCACAACGCTCAGTTCGTGCGGTTACCGACAATTTGGTTCAAAGCCTGGACGGTAGCGATGTCGCGGTGCGCGCCGAAACTATCTGTGTACATTCTGATACTCCCGAATCTGTGGAAATCGCACGCGCAGTACATACCGCTTTAACGCCGTATCTGTTCGCGTAACTTTATAATTGGTATTAAAACAAAGGAGAACCCTATGGCTAAGTCAGAAATTCGCTCCCCATTACCAGGCACCTTTTATCATCGTTCTGCCCCTGATCAACCTCCATTTATGGAACCAGGTAAACAAGTAATGGTAGGTGACACCCTCGGTTTGATCGAGGTCATGAAATCATTTCATCCTGTCGCTGCTGAGGTCGATGGCGTATTTACGGCTTATCTCGTCAACAGTGATGAAGCCGTTATGCCAGGACAGGTTTTGCTGGAAATCGAAAGCTAAAAAAGGATAATTTAAAAGATGCCAATCAATAAGCTACTTATTGCAAATCGAGGGGAAATTGCCATACGCATCATCCGGGCCGCTCGTGACTTAGGAATCAAGACTATTCAGGTATACAGTTCAGCGGATGCAGATTCCCTGGCTGTTCAATTGGCTGATGAAGCGATTGAGATCGGTCCACCTCAAGCGGCAAAATCTTATCTTGATAGTGCCGCTATACTTGCTGCTGCTAAAAAAATGAGGGCTGATGCTGTTCACCCTGGGTACGGTTTTCTTGCTGAGAATGCAGATTTCGCGGATGCAATTGAAGCTGCTGGCATGCACTTTGTTGGACCCAATGGCAAAACTATTCGACTGATGGGGGATAAGGCTGCGGCACGTCAAGCAGCAAAAGATTCAGGCGTACCGACGGTACCAGGAAGCAATGGCTTGTTTGAAAATCTTGATGAAGCACTTTCGCTTGCTGTCTCCATTGGTTTTCCTGTCATGGTCAAAGCAACCGCAGGCGGTGGTGGGCGTGGCATCAGGATCATAAACGATGAATCTGAATTTATGGAATTAGCACCACAGGCAGCCGCTGAGGCAAAAGCAGCATTCGGCGATGGTGGTCTTTATCTTGAAAAACTAATCACAGGCGCTCGCCATATCGAAGTACAAATCCTCGGTGATGGCAATCGAGTGATTCACTGTTTTGAACGTGAATGCTCAATACAACGACGCAGACAAAAAATCTGGGAAGAAGCACCCGCAGCCCCCTTATCGCAAGCAACGCGTGACAAGCTTTACGCCTCCTCGGTAGCACTGGCAGAATCGGTTGATTATCGAGGTGTCGGTACGGTCGAATATCTTTACGATGATAATACTAATGAATTTTACTTCATTGAAATGAACACCCGAATTCAGGTTGAACACCCTGTGACCGAATATATTACTGGAATCGATCTGGTGGCAGAAATGATCAAAATCTGTGGTGGCGAACCACTGTCACTACAACAATCTGATCTTGCGATTAGAGGGCATGCTATTGAAGTACGTATTAATGCTGAAGATCCATCGAATAACTTCATGCCTTTTCCAGGCCTTGTGGGCGAATTCCGTGCCCCTGATGGCCCCGGTATTCGCTTCGATCATATGCTTTTTAGCGGTTATCAAATACCGCCATTTTATGATTCTTTGTTGGGTAAACTTGTTGTTTGGGCCAACACGCGCGAACAGGCTATTCTCAGACTCAAACGCGCCTTTACTGAACTGCATATCAGCGGCCTGAAGACGACACTGCCTCTGTTTCTGGCATTAGCTGAGGATCAAGATGTGCTCTCAGGACAAGTACACACGAACTGGCTGGAACCCTGGTTAGAAGAACATCAGAGCAAACTGGTCAATCTGGAAGGAAAAAACATATTATGAGTGCGAGATATTCTTTTGGTGGTGACGAACATATTTTTGTTGAAGTTAGTGAAGAGATGGCACTGGAAGCTTTTTTTAAAGGCTTATCCATGACAAACGCCATTCGCGATGCTGCAATCACAGGTGTCACTGAAATCTGTGCGGCGAACGCTTCATTTCAGGTCAAATTCGATCCTGATCTGATCCACCCCGATGAAATGATGGACACAATAAAACGTTTCGAGGAAGCTGCTGATCAGTCTGATGCCGTGTTAAACACCCGTATCATTGAGATCCCCGTTTATTATCAGGATCCCTGGACTCATGAAACACAAATGAGATTCAGAGAACGCCACCAGACACCTGAATCTACCGATATAGAATTCGCCGCTGATGCCAATGGCTACAAAACAGTCGATGATTTTATCGAAGCACATTCAGGCTCGCCCTGGTTCGTATCAATGGTCGGTTTTGTTGCAGGCCTGCCATTTCTTTATCAAATGGTCGATAGGCCTCGCCAGATCCAGGTACCCAAATATTTGAGACCACGTACCGATACACCGAAATTAACGATTGGCTATGGCGGTTGCTTCACTTGTATTTATTCCGTGCGTGGCGCTGGCGGTTATCAAATGTTCGGTATCACACCCATGCCAATTTATGATCCACAACAAAAGATAAGCTACCTGAAAGATTTTATGGTGTTCTTTAGACCTGGTGATATTGTCAAATGGAAACCTATCGATCGCAGCACGTACGAACAGATGGTTGTGGATGTCGAAGCAGGTAAATTCCAGCCTCTAATACGTGAAGTTGTATTTTCACTAAAAGACTACAACAAAGATATTGATGGAACCAACACAAAACTTAAGGAGGCGCTCTATGCCGATTAATGTCAACAGTCCAGGACTCGCAACCACAATCCAGGATCTGGGGCGTCCCGGTTATTATCATTTGGGGATACCAATGGGGGGGGCTATGGACAGACTGGCAATGCGCGCGGCTAACTTACTGGTAGGGAATAGCGAAGACGCTGCCGGTCTGGAAGTCGTGTTTATGGGGCCAGAACTGGAATTCACTGAGGAAGCCATCGTCGCTGTCACTGGTGCCGAATTGCCACCTAAGCTTGATGGTGAATCTCTTGAGACATGGACTTCATTCAAGATCAAAGCGGGACAAGTTCTGTCTTTTGATTATTTACGCGAAGGTGCACGGGCCTATATTGCAATCTCTGGCGGCATTGCAACACCAAAAGCGCTCGGTAACCGCTCAACCTATACTATTGGTGCACTGGGAGGTATTGATGGCCGAGCTATTCAGAAGGATGACACCTTACCCCTTGGTTCACAAAAAACTGCTATTGAGGGGCAAAACCTGCCTCAACATTTACAGCGCAAACCTGGTAACCCGGCGGAACTACGGGTGCTGCCTGGCCTTTATTGGCATCGCCTGACTGAAGAAGCACAAGAAACGTTTTTTGATGATAGCTGGAAAGTGGCATCTGAAGCTGATCGCATGGGTTATCGCTTTCAAGGTGGCCAGGCACTGAGCTTTGTTGAGCGCGAAGCACCGTTTGGAGCAGGCTCTGATCCTTCCAATATCACAGATGCTGGTTATCCTTACGGTTCTATACAAGTGCCCAGTGGTGCTGAACCAATTGTCTTGCATCGTGATGCGGTCTCGGGTGGCGGCTACTTTATGCTAGGCACTATTATTTCAGCAGACATGGATCTGATCGGTCAACTACAACCAAATACCGAAACACGCTTCATCAAGGTCAACATGCAAACGGCAATGGAAGCCAGACGTGAACGCAAGGCAACACTGGGTGAGATCCGCATGGCACTTGCCTGACCACCCTCCAGCATATTGGCATTAATACCAAGTCTTTTGACAACTTCTGAACGATTATAGTGTTGTTCTTTTATCAAACTCTCTGCATCCAGTTTGAATTTTTTCGAATACTTCTTGCGTACTGCCATTTTATTTCCTCAGTTAAGTAAATTATCCTTAACTAAGTTGTACTAATCATTTAAGCCACTTTAAACCTCTTGCTCGCTACAAGCTGTATTCACATTATTAAAGACACATACGTGCCAGATTATTTTTCTTTCTTCTTTTTTTTCTTCTTTTTCTTTTCTTCTTCAGGAGCTCTAATCATAGCGCAATGGACTTCTTCTTCACTTAAAGCTCTGACAATTTTACCTGCGACTTGTGGTAGTACTGTCGTACACCTGAATGTTCCATCGTAGGTAACAATGGTTGTGATCAAGTCATTGTTACTTGTGCTAAATGTACTGGTCGTTATATGTAAAATTCTATCCTGGTACTTTTGTAAAATATCAGCTTCAGTTAGATCGCTTTCGACCCAACTCGCTGCGCCAAAAGCATTGCAGACCACCATGCTTAAAAAAATGCTATATATTGATTTTTTCAATTTTCTTTAACCTCGTGTGACAATTACATTTTTAAAACTGCGTGTGAAATGAGACGTATGGATTGAAATATACCTGTGCCTTTTGCACATCCCGTGGGAACCTGTTTTGGCCAGGATAATACTTGAGCAAATTTTTATGTTCTGTATGTTGTATTCTCTTCGACATTAAAAATTCTTATTGATTTTCCTTTGGCTAATTTTCAGATTATTCCTGTACCATTTGGTACTACATGACTCACAACAGAATCTACTAGATCATTTACTAACCCAGTATCGGACTTACACCACACACTCTGTTAGACACTTCGATTAGCTCCTCAAGTTCAGGCCTTGAATAATGTGATGTTATCGACACTACAATTGATTGAAGGATCTATAAAGTTGATTGACTGTAGCAATTGCTTTGTCACTAGTGTCCCATTCACCATCGCCATCAACTGGAACAATTTTGGTGCTACTATCGCCAAGATCGGTCAGGCTAAGACGTACACTTTTGTCATCATCCGAGTCCGGGGATTCTAAATGTTTAAACACACCGGACAGACGGATTTTCAATCCCTCATCTTTCTCCTTTTGCGTACCTAAGGTATAGAGACCACGTAAACTATCCGCTTCGCTGATATTGAGACCGATCTGCTTCAAAGCCCGTGCTGTACTGAACCAGGCTTGCTCAAAACCCTCCAGCAAATGTATAGAAACCTTGCCATTTCCGGTATCGATTAATTTCACTCTGGTGGTTGCCGAGTCAGAGACACTGGAAACAGGTCCTGATAAATCAGCTGAGATCTGGCTAGAAGTAGCCGTTACTACTGTGTCCAAACGTTGCGTGTTGTTCAATTCTTCTGTTTTTTGAATGGAGTTGTTGTTCTCCGAAAAGGCCTTGTGGAGTTGTTTGATCGTGTCGACAGCTACGTCGCGCGTATCCCAGTTGCCTGCCCCGTCAACAGGAACGATTTTCGTACTATTATCTTCCAAACTAATCAATCTGATACGTACACTCTTTACACCCTCTGAACCATCCTTACCAAAAGATTCCAATGATTCTAAATGCTTTAGTACTCCTGAGGTTCGTATTACAAAACTTTTATCTTTTTTTTCTTTTGGTTTTTGTTTCAAAATATAGAACCCACGCTGAGCATTGGCCTCACTAATCTCAAAACCAACCAACTCAACGGCACTGGACGTACTTTGCCAGGCTTGCTCAAAACTCTCGCGCAAGCGGACAGAAACCTTATCGTTACCAGAATCAACCAAGTGTACATAGCCTCCTGACTGAAGTTCGCCGATACTCCGATCAGATACAAGTGTATATGTATTTGGTGTGGAAACCACACGACTACAGCCAGCCATAAAGACAACAATAATCAACAGGTTCGATATAACAATTTGTCTTAGCATAGGAATACTCATTTGCAGATTGAAAATAATTTTAGAAAGAAGAAAATGATCAATCTCTCTAGTCGTTGACTCGCAAGCGATATTTAACCGGCACAGAAACCCTTTCCCTTTATCTTTTTTGGTTAAATTATTATGTACAGTGGCTCAAGCCTTAATTCTTCCTTTCTTACACGAAACTTAGACTCTGTAATAAAAAAGTCCCTGGTTCACTGAATTATGGAGGTTCATTTTTTGTGACCCAGGGACAAAACAATGGATTTGTTACTATCTCCCAACCTTAAGGTTGGAGGGTAATTAATAGCATCATCCCACAAGCGTTTTACTACATATAGAAATCCCTTTCTTAATCTAGAAGAACAAAATTATACCAACACTGAAGACATCGTTATCGATATCACCACCAGCCTGGTTTTCTGCTTCAAGATGTGAATATTCACCTGTTAGCATTACACCTGATGCAAGCGTATGATAAATCCCGCCAGTGATCTTGGTTTTCTCTTCAAGAACGGCAGTACCTGCATCTACAGCGTTATCATCAAGATTGTTTACACCATAGTTGATACCATATTTGGTGTTACCTGCTGCATACGTTGCCTGCAGCAAATAACCATCACTATCGCGTTCCTCACCTGTTGGATCAACGGCATCAATAAAGTAACCAGTATGACCTAAGCCCTGAGCATGATGGTATGTTCCTGTCAATGTCAGGTTAGAGAAACTATACTGACCTGTGAGATCAATACCATACGCCGTGTAATCGGATGTTAATGCACCAGCGCTAGCCTCTACTGATTGGGCGAGAAAAGTTGAGGAAATAAACCCTCCGTTGAAATTAAATCTTAACCTGCCGTGTGCGCCTGGCAGCTCAGAACCAGTCTCAGCACCTGCGAATGTACCGCTGTTAAAGGAAAAACTTGATAGGTTTAAAGGTTGGAAAAGACCAATTTGAGCGACCCACTGATCACTGGTTGGTATTGTCCAGGTAAGCTGGGTAATACGATCCAGGAAGATGTAACCCGTACCAGCCGCACCTAACTGAGTGTTCACTGGGTTATTGACCAAAAAGTTACCACCCACTGAAGAAACAGACATATCCTGGAAAGTTGAGTCATAAGCAAAAACGCCCCAAGCACGACCGACCAATATCTGTCCTATGCTTTCGTTACCCAAAGTCATCCAGATACGAAAACCTGATCCATCATCACCGACATTGAATGCTTCATTAGTATCTAACCCACGATCAAAAGTAGAGAAGACACCTATGTCATAACCACCAGCAGTTGTTGACAGACCGAATTCCAGTATCGTTGGCAAATAACCATTAGTGATTGCGTTTGGATCCTGATCACCACCACACAAAAATGCCCCTACAACCAAGGCACCATTATCATCGCAAGTATTATATATATAACTTGCATTGAAATTCCCATGTACTGAGAACGTCCAGCCTTCATTTTCAATTTCAAAAGCATTGGCTGATAAAGAACCGATCGCACATAAACTTGCTACCGATAACGTACTGATTTTTTTCCGCATTATTTTATTAATCATTTTTCCACTCCGTAATTTTGTTTTGTTTAATGTTTGTCTTTCCAGACTATTCGTTATTACTGTCATTTATTTCCCCCATAATTTCACTTAATCTAAACAGCTGCTATTTTTCTATCCAGTGCATCTTTAAGAATGTTCTATCTCTGAGACGCACCTCACCCCTGACACCTACATATCGCCATTTTTTCGAAGCCATTCTTCGAGAGTTAATTTTTTGAATTTCATCTACTGATTAATAGACGCTTATTCAATTTACTCTGGGTAAAATAACCTAGTAGCTTCGCCTCCTGGATTTTCAAAAATCCTTGTCTTACCGTATTTATACAAAAAATAAAGCTATCCGTACTTCTCCATTAAACCAGCGATGCGTTTTAAAAATATGGCATGCTCGCAGGCCTCTTCTGACGAATAAGAACCATCGAGTATTTCGACAGGTTCTCCTCGTACGCCGGAGGAAATACCTATTCTGTAATCCTCAAACATGCGTACACAAACGCTCACGTATTTACCGGCCATTGGATGTCGGCGTAATTTATCAAGTAACGTTCTCAGATCCTGGCTATGTTCTATTGCTGGCTGACCATTCTTAGGTGGTGTACCCACAGGGTTAGCTTTGTGTTCAGCAATCAGGCGACGACGTGATTCATCCTCAAACAACAGCGGCATTACATAGCGACGCGTCATGTGATCGTCAGCCCCTTCATAACCTTCGTTTGCTTGCACACCTTTTTGTTTATCTAACATCTTGTATTCCTCTTAATTTCAAGTAATAAGTGCTATGACCTTTATTCATCAATGGTTTCGACAAGGTGTAAATTCACCGCGCTCATCTTTAATGCGCTGCGCTTCCTCTTGCGCCAGTTCTGGTGAGTCGTAAACTTTGTCCTCAAACAATATGATAGGTTTTGCACGATCTGCATTGAGTTGTCCCACACACCACTGTTTATCCGGTTTAATACAAACGACGACATAAGCACCTGAGATCGCTCCATACTTATTGTTGTTCAGCTTGAACAGGCATTCAGCTACATCGATAACCTTTTCCTCATCAAGCGACTCCATCACCAATTTTTCTAAATCGTTAGGCGGAATCGAACTTGCACCAAGTTCAGATTTGCCCGGTGGTGGATCCAACATGTCGGGGTGTTGATTTATTGTCATATCACTATCCTCATGTGGTTTTACGTTTAAGGTAAATCACCTTCTTTCAAGAAGCCTTTGATCGCATTTTCAGTCAGCCTGGAGACGTTGTTGTTGTAGTTGTTGTGCGAAAGGCTGCCGCACCATGACAATGATCCTGGTGCGAAGGTTGCTCCACCATTTGGTGTTTTGTAATAGACCATGTCTGCACGCACCATTGGATTTTCCGTACCGCTGCCGTGATAACCGCGGACAGAGAAATGAATTTCTTCGTTAACCTGCAGCATTAGATTGGTGTGCCCTTCTGAATGCGCTAATAGATATGCGTCGTGCGGTGTACCGAATTCCAGGTCGTAGCGATCAAGTTCCAGACCGGCGGCACCGCCACCAACTAAGCCGAAGTCACCAATTTTTTCGCCATTACCAATACCTTCCATAATCCAGGCAGTTTCTGGCAACTCACTGTCCTTATCACGCACATAATAAGAAGACACATCGAAACCATAAGCTGTGAAAGTCAGGCCACAAAGCTTACTTGGAATACGTCCTCGTGCACGCCACATGCCACCGTACTTACCATCAAAGGCGTTATTGTATTCACCAGGATTAGCTGTCCAGGCACGGGTACCTGCTTCGCCTTTACGTACTTCAATAATGTTGGAATTATCTGGATGATATTGACTGATCCAATAGAAACCATTCGCACCCAGATAGATCCAGCGTCCACCTTCCTGCTGATATCTCTCATAAGCTGAGAACATGTTTTCTGAGGTATATTCAGGGTGACTACCCGTCAATACCGTTCGATATTTATTCAGTAAAGCAACGCCTTCACGATCCAAATCTTCATCAGTATGAACGTCATAATCGAAGCCTTTTTCATCCAGCCAGTCAATTAAGTGCAGGTCACCATTAAGTTGCCAAAGCGATGGAGACAACCAGTGACGATACTTGGGACGCATGTTCAGAATTGGACGCAAACGTGATGAATAGCTCACACCACTCCCATCGGAATGTAATGAATAGGTAGATAAACCATATTCCCTATGCTCATTCAGATACAAATCTGAAGCAGTCATAACCGGAACCTTACCAGCGAGCAATTCAGCAACAACACAGTTAGTCGCCAGGTTATCGTTGGAATACGCCATATAGGAATTAGTCGGTAAGATAAACGCTAGTTTTGAGGTAGTTGTACCGCGTGGGGGACGTATAACAAAGGGAATATAATCTTCTGTTTCTGGCGAATCCACACCACCGATCCTCAGGCGTGCAGCATATACACCACTTTTCAGATTGTCAGGAACTGTCAGTTCAAAGTCCACATCCCAGCGAGCATCATCGATATCGTCATCGTGGAAATGAATAGCACCGTATTCTTCTGGTTTATGATGATAAACAATCTCGTCACCAGTCCAATTAAAACCGGTCATACCTCGACATGGCATATTTACAATGTAACCGTGGAGTCGAGAAGTCGACAGATCAAGAATATGTGTACTTGCAATATTCTTAGTGATGTTGGCATGAAAATCCCAAGCTCCGATCACATCATTGCGCACATCAGGATGACAATATTGAAAACCGCGTGCCAACGCTTCGATTTCTGCTTTAGAGAGGGCACGACGAGATAATCTAGGTCGATCGATCTTACCGTTATAAGTAGCACCGCGAGTTTGTTCTGGCAACTCAATCGCTTCAGGAGCTTCCTTAAAGTGTGCTCCAGAAATACTACGTCCTGATCGCTCAGTCCAGGTACTAGCAGCCATCAGAAATGGGGCATCATTTATTCCTGGCTTCATACTGTTAATCGATTCAACAGTTGCTGTAGTTTCTTCAGCAGGGTTCAGAATACCTTGTCCCAGACCACCATTGGTTGGAGTCACAACAGGCTCTTGATAAAGAGTGACTTTGCCTGTTCGTGCATCGTAGCTAACTGCCGCAAGATACCAGACCTTTCGTAATAATTTCTTATCACTGGAAATTTTCATTACCTGCCCAGAACCATTACCAATTCTTGCTTCCAGGCAACCATTTTTATCGATAAATAATCCGTAACCACTTTCCGAATGATCAACCCATTTGGTTAGAAGCCCCTGACGTCCTTTCTCAGGTGTGGTTGGAAAGATATAGCACTGCAATGTAAAACTTTCTACATTCAGGCGTTCATCCTGTGGAACGATAATATAAGAACCACCATGAATTTTTTGATTACGTCCTGGATAACTTTTATTGCAGGATGCACTAATTTCCTCTTCTTTATATCCAGGACCTTCCGGGTTGGTATCACCATGGATCAAACGTACGAGTTGGGTATCGTAGACCTCGTCTTCCTCGGAATTAATATAGAACTTAATATTATCCCCGGGACATATAGAATATTTATCGCTATAACCAGTAATTCTTAACATGATATTTCCTCAAACTTTTATTAAATAGAAATGACAGCTTCTCAATTTTTAATTGTAAGCAACTCTTTCAATTTCCTTTTCCGGCGTGGTCGACATCCGCATTTTATTAGCTAGAAACCAGATCATAAGTACACCGAGTGCCCACCAAATAATCTGCCATGCCCAGAGAGATGGCATTCGGAAAACCCAAGCGTCATAACCTGCATTTGGTTCTCCGAATAAAACATTGCCTAATAGTGATCCCGGACCAATAGCAAAAAACATCCACACCATCACCATCACACCTGCCACAGGTTTCGACCAACGATCACAAACCTCTGAAGCTGTGTATTCATGGAAAAAATCGTGAAAGGAATCTCGCCACTTACGATCATCGATATCCTCGCGTGAAGAAGCAGAAACAATCAGACAGATAACAAGGTTGAAAAACATACCCCAGGCAGCGGAATGAATAGTCCATGGCCATACACCCCATGGCAGCGAACCACCTGTGAGTTTCTGACCTAACGGCTCAGTCAAAACAACTGCAATCAAACCGACGATTAAACCTGCTGTTGCCGCACTCCGGGTGATAAATGAGAACCAGGTTACTGCTAACAGTGAAGGCCACAGTTGGAATGCACAGGCAATGGCTAAGCCGCCTAACAGCATGGTTGCTTCCATCGAAAAAGAAGCCAGTAGCATTGCCGCAAGGAACACCAAACCTGTGCACAGACGTGCAACCAACATCTGTTTCTTATGGTCAGCTTCGGGCTCCAGAAAACGAAGATAAATATCACGAGCCAAGATGCTGCCCGTGGTTGACATAAAGGCAGAACCGGTAGCTTGTAATGCTGCAATAGCACACACAGCCAGGAAACCAATTAGCCAGGGCAAGCTTCCACCGATCAATTTGATATAGTGCGCAACCAATTCATTTTGTTGATGCTCTGATAAGACAGGCAATAAATTAGCAACTGCAAAACCAGCTTCGTTAACATCGGCGTTGGCACCTAACAAATGAGCACTGACACCCTGAAAGGTTGCAAAAACAAACATCAGAATGCCAACAACACATGCAGCACCCCAAATCTGATGAATCGCAAAACCCCGTGGTGAACGGCTGGCAAAACCTAACATGGAAAATGAAGGTGACGCCTGAATACCCATAACTGACATCATGAAGGTCAGGATCATAATAGAGGTCCAGGGACCTCCCGTTGGTGTTTCAACACCTAATCCGCTTGTCCATTGAATAACCCCTGGCACTGCAAAATAACCGGGGAAATTACCACCACCTAGACCTTTAGTTTCAGCCGAATGACTGGCTAGGTTTTGCGCGATATTAGCCAAACCAGCATTCAATGAGTCGAAGCCGCCTACAAGATCTAAAGCGTACGTTCCCAACACCACCATGCCCAGTATAAAGAGAGCACATTGCACAACCGCAACTTTAGCAACAGCTTGCATACCGCCTATAACACAGTAGAGCAACACAAAACCTGAGAGACCCCACATAGCAACTGTGCGAGACACTTCTCCATTAGTTAGCTCGCTGATCAGGAAGCCGGAAGCACCAAAGAGAATGGCAACAAAAGGAATACCAAATAGCAGGGCAATGAAGACAGAGATAAGACGTAATGTATTACCCTTAAAATAATCTGCCAACATCTCACCAGATGTCACATAGCCGAAGCGTTGACCTAACATCCACTGCCGTTTAAGTAAGACAACACCACTCAAAGCAACAGCCACTGCGTAAAAAGACGCGTTGGCGAACTGAAAACCATCTCGAAAAACTAGTCCAGGATGTCCTATAAAAGTCCATCCTGCAAAAGAAACCCCAGTAGCGGCAAGCGCAAAAACCCATGGCGACAAACTTCTTCCAGCGAGAAAATAATCGCTAGCAGTGTCCACACGTCGGCACGCACGCACGCCCCAGAAGAAGCAATACGCCCAGTAAAGCATCAAAAAAACTAGCAGCCAGGCGGTATTATCAGTCATGTTATTCAATACTCCTTAATACATTTGTCAGGGTTACGTATTAGCCCGGTCACTCTCAGAACTACCGCCATTCCCATCTTTGTAATCCCCAAGAATATTTGTAATATTGCCAATTTCGTTTGGCGACATACCAATTTCATTGAGCAGGTTGTCAACGAATGGCATTTGTGCGCGATAACGCAGAGCTGAATTTACAATGTTGTCAGATAGACTACTTTGAGATCCTCCCAAGTCACTATTCACAGGACCTAAGCCTCCACCATCACCGTTTACACTTGCGCTGCTACCATTGAAACCAGGCATACCATTAACTTCATAAATCTTGATACCGTCGATGTTTTCCATCGGTCTAACCGCTTCGCGGATAATCGAATCAAGATTCTTAGCCAACTGCATACGCAGATCACTTTGACGACTTTTATCGCTTCGAGCATTTTCAGCCTCATTCAGCATCAACCTGCCGGCAGCATCCACTTCGTAACGCAGCTTGCTCGCCAAAGAACTATGCTTCTCTGCCTGTTCACGTTCCTGAGATGCTTCTTTCTCGGCTTTGGCAAGAGTTGTAATTTGAATTGCTTCGCTTTCACCTTCTTGTGTGGCATGGATCAGTTTCAGTTTCTTATGTCGCTCAGCAACCTCGACTTCCCTTGCTGATGAAACCTGCTCCTCGGCAACGACTGTTTGTGCACGCATCTGCTCTTTAACTTCGTTTGCTTTAAGCACCTGCACAGATTTTTCTGTTACGGCCAACTCACGATCATGTTCCTCAATCTCAAGTTGTTTACGTTTTTCAATTTCACGTGTTTTGGTTTTTTCTTCGTTTTCAATACGCGTGGTTTCAATAGCACGCTGCTGCTCGATTTTTGATTTCTTAACGCTTTCTTCCGCTTTCAATTGAGCCTGCTCAGCTTCACGGTAACGTTCAGACTCCTCCTTAACCACATCAGATTTTTGCTGAGCGCGACGCTTAGCAACTTCTTCTTCCTGTGCTAATCGAGCAAACTCATTATCCTTCTCAATTTCCAGCGATCTGATTTCACTTTCGAGATTTTTCTGTTTAATTTCAATCTCAGTTTGCCTTTCAATTTCGTTGCGCAGTTTTTTTCGTTCTTCTATCTGCAACGTCAACTTGTGTTCACGTAACGAGCGCTCAACTTCAATCGTGTCCTGTTGAGATATACGTGCTTTTTCAACTTCCTCAACGGCATTGATTTTGGCTTCTTCTGCAACACGTTCCTGTTCCGCACGCTCAATTGCTATTTCTGTTTGCTCTTTGGCACGTTGCATGGCAATTGCACGTTCTTGCATAAGACGTGCAAACTCTCTTTCCTTATCAATTTCCAGCGTGCGCTGTTCAGTTTCGAGATTTTTAGATCGAATTTTAATCGCTGTATCCTGCTCGATATCATTACGTTTTTTCTTACGGGATTCGATTTGCTCAGTCAGTTGAGTTAGACCTTCAGCATCGAATACATTGGAAGGATTGAAGACTTCCAGACCGGCCTGATCTAATCCAGTCAGGGAAACAGCTTCTAACTCAAGCCCCGTTTCGCTGAGTGAATCTTTAACCAATGCCTTAACAGCCTTGATATATTCGCCACGCTTTTCCTGTATTTCTTCCATGGTCATTTGTGCAGCGACAACACCTAACGCATCAATGAAACGACCCTGAACTAACTCACGCAAGCTCTCTGGCTCCAATGTCCGCTTACCCAGAGAACCCGCTGCTACAGATACAGCTTCTTTTGTGGGAGTGACGCGAACATAAAATTCGGCCACAATTTCCACCCGCATACGGTTCTTTGTGATAAAGGACTTATCTCCACCACGTCGTACCTCAATACGCAAAGTCCTCATACCAACTGTTGTGATGTTATGAATGATGGGTAATACAAATGCACCGCCACTCAGAACAATTTTTTCACCTCCAAGACCGGTTCTGACAAACGAAACTTCTTTGGACGAACGGCGATAAAGCCAATGTAATAGATAAACCGCGATAGCAATGGTAAGTGCTACCAGAATGATTACTGCAATAATGTCTGCACCAGTCATAATTTCTTACTCCTCAATAATATAGTTCTGATTATTCTGTTACTCAGCAACAGGATGATTTATGGCATTTGTGTCACTAATAGCAGCCTTATAAATTACGAAACCAAAGATGATCTTGTTTAAAAAATCAGCTAGGTTATAAATAATGTTGAGACTGTTAGTATCAACCCCTCCACCCAGGTTATTGATAAAGTATCCGAGTGGATAAATTGCCCAACCGATAGTGACGATCAACCGTAATCCGTTAAATGCCATATGCGTTGCCTCGTTACCGCTTTCAGTATTAACGCGTCCAGCCTCACCCATATAGAGCTCACCGAGAATGTACAGCCAACCGACCACACCGATAATGAAACCCAAAGTTGCACTCATATAACCTGCCGCACCCAGGAACTCACCAATAACCATAACCAATGATCCAATTAGCAAACGCCAAAATAAGGCTGGCGACACCTCTGTCACAGCCGCTAGCACCACGTAAAACAGCACCACCTGCATTGAATGCGACAGTACCCAATCCACATAGCGCAAAATAATCGGCGCAGTACCCGTATCCACCCACATGCTTTTTGTGTAGTGATAAAAAATAGCGGAAACCAGCATCACAACACCGAGCAATGTCATCGTCGTGTGCCATCGGCTGTCCACCCTGTTTCTTTCCAGCAGGAAAAAAATGGTGGCTCCGATCATGGCCATTGACAATAGCCAGAATGATCCACCTACTACGTCTGTTGGTAATAACATCTTGTTCATGAAAGCCCTCTACTATCTATTTTATTTATTAAAACAATGACATACATGCTGTCGTCATGCCTTTCACATCTTTATATCTGCGTCCGTATGTGCGGTGAACGTGCATACAAGGCCACCATCGGCAGAATCAGCAAACCAAACACGAATTGCTGCCCTTCAAAACTCAAACCGATACCCACAAGAAACGACGACAGTACTTGTAGAACAAGCACACCAATGACCGTGAATCCATAGCCGCCAATACCACCAAGCAAGGAAGTCCCCCCTACAACAACCGCAGCCAGCGTCATGAACAAATACTGATCGCCCACACCGATAAAAGCACCGCCACTCCAACCCAGCAGCAAAGCGCCAGTCAAAGCTGAAATCAAACCGCTGATGCAATACACACCCACCCAGTAGGAGTGCTCTGAAATTGACAAGCGTGCAGCTGCTATTCGACCGCCACCCAAGGCGTAGAGATTTCTTCCCCAGCTTGAATTACGTAATCCAAAAATCAGAATGATGGCCGCCAGGATCCAGACAACAACAACCGGCGGAATACTAATACCGGCGATGCTGCCATTGACAGAGGCAATATTAGTTAACCAATTAGGAACAACACCGAACACGGTGCCACCGGAGCCAAGAGTAGTGATAGTTTGAACACCACCAGAGACAGCAAAACCAACCCCCAGTGTCAGGATGAGGGCCTGCCCCTGTAGTTTGAAACTCAATAGACCGTTGACAAGCCCAATGGCGGCACCAACCAGCAGCACCGCAAGGATGGCAAGCCAGGGTGGGATGCCCATGTTGAGCAGGAACATCAAACCAACGTTCGAACCACCGATAACAAAGGGAATGGATAGATCCAAGCCGCCCAGCAAAGCAACCAGTGTTTGCCCGATACAAGCCAGCCCCAAAAACGAAGCAAACAGCAGCATTGATTTGAGATTCAACGTAGAAAGAAATCCCTCTACAACCAAGATACCAATAATAAAAAGCCCAATAAGAACGGTGAGACCCAAGTAAGCACTTTTATTATTTTTAACGTTTTTATTAATAACAATGCCAATAACAATCAGCAGGACAAATACAAGTGCCGCGAGGATATTAGACGGTTGAAAGAAGTCCTCGACAGCAGCACCAACGGCAAAGAAAAGGGCGATCCCGAGCAAAATACCAATCAAGGCACCCTTGTATCTGGAGATAAGTAAACTAAAATAACTTTGTTCGTGCTCATCCTCATCACCAGGTTTTACTTCTGCTGCTGCAACTGGCTCAACTGCTTCAGCCTCTGTTGTGCTGATGGCTATTGCATCATCACGATATATCCAGCGCACTGAAAAGTGGTGCCAACCCCATAAAATGAGACCGAAGATTGCAACCGTGTAGAAAACAATGTGTTGTGTAGGCATATCATCAAGCGATCCCAGTACAGCACTGACCCCAGCGACTAGCATTGCGATAACTAAACCCAGTCCCTTGTAAAACGAAAAGGCGCCTCTGGTGCTCATTTTATTTGCTCTTATCCTCCTCTATACGCATAATGATTACCTTTCCCACGGACTAATTGCATCATCGCGTTTTTCGCCGACGATGTAGGTGTTGATTATGTGCATAACGTTTGGTGCTGTAATAATCGACATACCGATAACCGCCAGGATTTTCCACAGCGGAACACCGATTGCGTAAAACAGACCGCTCCAGGCTAACGTGGCTAAAGCAGCGATATGCCAGTAACGCCAAAAACTACGGAAACTGGATTCGCCCATCGCCATACGAAGGAAGATATGCAACATAAGAATAATGAAACCGCAGTAAGCCAACTCTGAAAATATCGCCATATCTGAGACGCCCACACCAACTCTGGCAGGGTCGGAATACTCGATGGCTGGTAGTTCCATAGGTGTCACACCCGTGCGAATAACAGGTTCGGCATAACCCGCCCCTTGAGCGATCACGTCAGCAGGTATACCGCTACCGCTGGCGAAGAAATACACAACAATGACGGCTAGCACCGCTAAGGCACCAATGAACAGGTTATTAATATTGTGCAGTTTGGTTTGTACCAGCGGCGCCGTGATGGCGAACAACAGCGCGCCGACCAGAATAATGGCATATATTTCACCGGACAGTTGACCAGCCAAATAGCCCTTGTCCGCATCTGAGAAGAACATGGCGCCAACAGCAATGACTGCAACCGCACCACCAAATAGAATCATTGCAACGCGTTTTGTGCGAATTGCCACCTGTGGCAGCATCACCAGAACGATCAAGGAAGTCAGTAGTACAGTACCCAACACCCCCATCAGCACATAGGTAGATTGAGCCACCGATTCGGTCATATTAAATGTGCCGCCGGCGTAAGTGATCGTTTCCAAGGCAAAGAAACCATACGTCTGCTCAACAACACTCGATGCCGACACTTGCGAAGCTACTGCCGTTATCGCTTCAGTTGGGGCACCTGAATTAGCCATCAGGCCTATGGCAACAACGATCAAGACGATAATAAAACCGATCATTGGCCCTGTCGTATGCTTCATCAACGCGCGCACTGCGCAAGCGATAGCCGCCCCGCCAAGAATGACGAATAGGAAATAAGTGCCTACTGGATAGGATGTATACGCTGTTTCTACAGGCGCAACATATTTCCACTCAGCTGCTGCCGCCAATGCCGCTGGATCTATCAAATTATCCATTGCGGCATGCATACTCACGCCCATCGCAATGACCGCCAGTATCACGAAAAACATGATGGGCGACAGATTGCGAGCGATTTTTTGCAGTTGAGGAATCGCCACACTGATTAATAGAGAAATAACCAGCACCGCACCATAAGCCATGTCAGTAACATAACTTTGTACCTGGCCGAAGTTAAACGTGGACAGCGCATAGGTGATCAAATAGATATTTAACGCACCTAACAGACCACCAAAAGCACTACCCCGGCCACCGGCCAGGTTGGCACCGCCAAGCACCAGAGCGGTCACAGCCATCAAAGTGTAGGTTGTGCCTTGCGAGGGATCGCCAGAACTGATCAGCGAGGTAAAGGTCAAGGCAGCAAGCCCGGCGTATATACCACCGACAATATGTGCACCTAACCGCACCATGTTGATATTTACTCCACTGGTGTAGGTCGCCCGTTCATCTGAGCCCATCATTATGAGGTTGCCGAAAAAGGCGGTTTTAGCAAGAACGTACCAGCCGAGGGTCGCGGCGATTAAGATCACCAGAACCGGTGAAAAAATGGTAGTTCCTGCACCCCAGTCCAACATCCATTCTGGTGCCAACCCGCCAGGTCGCGGCATAATCATCAGGTTCAGACCCACCAGAGCAAGATAGCCACTCAATGAAACGATGATCGGCTGCACACGGACGAAAATAATAATCAAGCCGAGCAATATTTGATAGACAACACCGACAGCCATGGCAAAAAGGAATACTGCTATTGGCGACTCAATGAAACCAATGCCGACTAACTGGATCAAACTGACATTAACAAAACCGATGAGTGGACCAATAGACAGGTCAACACCAGCTCGCCCTGCCATCGTAATCATGGTTAATGCGTAAGTCGCCAAAACCAGTGGCGCGACCACGATCACAGCACTACCGATCCCTGCACTAGAGATCAAATTAGGTCCTCTGATAACGGCAAAGATCAGCAATACAAAGAAGATAAAAATCGGAACCATAAGGTATGTACTCGCCCCGGAACCTGACTCTTTGCGCTTTTTTACAGTATTCACTTTTGTTGACTCTTAATCACGGTTCGTATTAACCCTATGTATGTTTACTGAAGTCCACAGGGTGAAAAAATTGCAGACTTCTTCATATTTAATATCTTGACTCTTGCAACACATTCAATCCTGCTTAACTCACTTGGACGCTGACACTAACAGGCACATCAGTGCTATTTCTCTCCAAGCATCAACTGGTTAAATTTTTGCAGATCCTTTTCGCTATACTCGAATGGACTAGAAACTGCTTGCCGGGACTTCTCCTTGTGGTTCTCAAATTTCGCCTTACTTTCTTTTTTGCCTACAGAGATGAACTCATTACTATGGGGCTCCTCAACCTCCGGCTGCATAAGCTCCTGGAATCTACGCTCGTCTGCATCGCTGTAATTTGCACCGTTATCTCTACACCCAGAAAAACGTGTTACCTTTCTGCCCTTTTTCTCAAAAACCATCAGCTCCTCAAAATTACGTGCGTCATCCTCCGAGTATTGGGTTCCTGTCGACGACACTATTTCTTCATGTCGCTTATCATCATCACGAAGCCCCAAAATATCTTCTTCAACACCCGAAGATATCATCAACTTTTCGAACTGGTCTTCATCACTTGAGCTATAACCATCTTTGCCCAGACTTGAAGTCAGAGGCTCTTCTTTGAAATATTTGCTTACGTTGAGTTTGCTCACATTGAACTCCGAGTTTGTCTCTTTGTTTGTTTCTGATTCGACTTTTTCCGAGGGTTTAATTTCAGACTTAATTGACTGCTGACTAATGGTGTTTTGCTTCAACAGCAGCTGCTTTTCTCTGTCGCTTTTCGGTTTGCTGACAGTCTTTCGGGGGCTTGTTTGTTTACTATTGCCAACGGCTGCTCTCATTTTTCGTTCCAGGTAGGCCTGATGAGAACCATCTTTGCCCTGATAGCGACCAAACATCGACTCGAGAATGCCGACCGGCTCAATCTTTTCATCTACAAATTCTTCAAAAATACTGCCATTACGAAACACCAGAACGCGCGAACAAAATCCAATAAATTCTTCCAGTTCGCTTGACATATAAATTGCCGAACTGCCTTCCCCGGCGAATTCACGCAATTGCTTGTAAAGATCCCTTTTGGTATGCAAGTCAATACCACGAGCAGGATCCAGCAAAACCAAGGTTTTTGGATGGGTCGCGAAAGCACGTCCCAGCATTACTTTTTGCTGGTTACCACCACTCAATGAGGTGATCAGGTTTTCTTTCGGTCCGGTTTTAATGGCAAGACGCTCGACCTCCCAATCAAAAACATCTCTTAAACTAAACCAGTCAATCAAACGTGCACCAGGCAACTTCGAATGACTGTGATATAAGGGGAGTAATAAATTCTCAAAAATACTTAAATTCGGGAGAATGCCTTCTTTTTTACGATCACCCGATACAAATGCGATATTATGAGTTTTAGCATCGTCCAGACTTCTAATGGTGAAATAATCTTCTGAATTTTGCTTTCTCACCAGAGTATGACCATCACTAGCTTCTTTAACTCCAGCAATAATGCGGCAAAAATCGTCCTGACCGTGACCATCCAAGCCAGTAACACCGATAATTTCACCCTTTAACAGATCGAAATTCATCGGTTCAGCATCGGCCCAAACCTTCATATTCCTGGTTTTTACGGCAGACTCGGTGTTCGTTGTTTGATGAGCATCACCAATTTTCGGCTTTTCCGACTCAGACTTGCCAGTCATTAAACGCAACAGGTTTTCTTCGGTGATTTCCTCTTTTTGCAAAACACCAACATCTATGCCATCGCGCATCACCGTGCAACGATCACTGACACGAATCAACTCCGCGATGCGGTGAGTAACGATAATAATCGCAGTACCAGCATCCCGCATTTGCCGCATTTTTTCGAACAGCCGTTCCGTTGAATCAAAATCCAACGCAGCGGATGATTCATCGAGAATCAGAAGATCCGGATCACATAAAAAACCACGGCAAATGGTTATCCATGCTTTGATACTTAATGGCAAAGTACCTGCTAGCTGCAGCGGATCAATCGGCTCGCCGCACATCTCACTCATCAACTCACGCGCCTTGTCCTCTTTCTCCGTGTCCGACATAGATTTTGAGAAGAAACCATCAGAGCCAATAAACAGGTTATCAACCACCGAAGCCTCGTCAGCGACCAGTACTTCCTGGAATACCATAGCAACCCCGACTGAACGGGACTCGCCTGGCGTACTAGGATGATGCCCTTTAATAGATACCTTCCCTGAATCAATTGGTAAAACACCAGCCAGCACTTTGGCCATAGTACTTTTACCACAGCCGTTACCCCCGGTAATCGCGTGAATCTCACCGAAATTACCGTTAAAGGTAGCACCGTTCAAGGCTTTGGTTACCCCAAATGCCTTATGGACATTCCTAACATAAAGGTCACCCGGATAGGTGGTTAACACTTCCCCTGCAACTCCTGAGGAATTATTCTCAGGTGTTTTGTCGGCTGCGATTTCCACTTATCCGGGCCCTTCCACAATCAATTAATTACTAAAGATTAATGAGTTGCTGGATCGTATTTTGTTGGATCTGCTGGGCGCAGGAAGAAATTATCCAGATAACCGGGTCCACCCCAGCGATCAACACCTACATTCAGCCATTCGGTAGAATTGCGATCACAGTCCTCACCTAGCAAGGCTTCAACCTCCTCATATTCAATCAATACTGATGGCACTAATACGGACTGAATCTTAGGCCCTTGTCCCTGCATGGTACGCATCATGATGTTAAAGCCCAGTTCGATATCATCACCTGGAGGCCAGGTTTGAATCGCACCGCTGATATAATCAGGGTTGTTGCGCCAGTAGCACAATGCACCCATTTCACCACCAATGGACATTGGCGGAATATCATCACGACCTGACTGCAAGATTGCCTGCAGTACGCCAGTTTCACCTGAAGATTGCACAGCAATGCCATCCAGTTCGCCGGGGTGCGTTGCTAGCCACTTCTGCGTTTCCGCCTGACCAACCTGAGAGGTCCACATGTGAGCGATATTACCTGTGACCTCAATATCTTCAGATTGTGACAAACCGTCCAGAACACCACGGTTTTGAGAGTCGGATGCAGATGCACCAGGAATACCTTCAATTACCAGGACATTACCTTCCTCATCAATTTCTTCTGCCATCCAACGGCCTATTTCATAGCCAGCCTGATGGTAGTTAACCGATGAGTTAACTACATAAGGTGAGGTGACATAACCTGTGAAGGAAAACACCGGTACACCTTTGTCATAAGCATATTTAATAGATTGATTTAGAGCAGTTGGATTTGAGCAACAGATAATGATTGCATCAACACCCTGATCAACTAGCTGTCGAATCTGTTGAATCTGCAGAGAATCTTTTAGATTGGATTGCGTAACAATTATATCTTTGAGTAAGCCAAGCTCTTGCCACTTTGGCTTTAACTCTCCAAGCAGACGCTCCATTGCGCCTTTTCGCCAGGTATTACCAGCATAGGTACTGGCATAACCAATAGTCCAAGGTGGCTTACGCTCACTTTTCCACTCTCTAAAGACGCTAATATCAAGCGGTTGTGCTGGATCTGTATATTTTGGGTCATATGCTTTTTCTCGAATATCATCAGGAATCTCATCAAGACCTTCTGCTACAGATGTAGCCGACAACCCTAACGAACACGCAACTAATGTGATTAGCTGAATTATTTTTCTCATAATCAAATCCTCCTCTTTGGATGATTATTTGGTGGTATAGCTGAACGTTTTTATAGTTATTTTGAGATAGTCTACAAAATCACACAGACATGCCCATAAGTTATAATTTAAAGCTATAATATACTAACTTTAGTTAGTGTTATTAATTTAATCATGGACTATATTCTTTTGTCAATGCGACACTCTATCTAAAGATATATTTATTTAGACCTAATATGCAGTGGTTCTAGATAATTACTGAAAGAATTAATAAGTGTTGAAAGTAACCTTAAGCGTTATATCTAAAGAATTCTCGATTCCAGAAAAATATATATAACTAGTTATTATTCAATAATTTAATAAATTAATGCTTTTAAGTTTTTTCACTCAAATCTTACAAGATTATTTGAATTTTAAGGTGAAAATATATTTTCCATAGACTATGCATATATAGACCAATGTTATATCCATACCTGTTAAATAGGTAATCCGAAACAATTTGGATAGCAGATAACAGAATAGATGTGCACTGAAGTAAGCGAGGACCGTTATTTGAGCTACGCCATTAGCTAAGCGTTCGAAACATGGAGATTCACACTTAGAACCATGGGTTAGCGAGAGGAATATACTTCGAAACAAATAAGTGAAAATCAGCGTACTAGAATGTAGCGTCGTCCAGAAAATACACTCATTCTAGACAGGAAAATCAAAATGGTATGATGTAGTTGGGTACAAATAGATAGTGACAATCTGCTGGTGTCGTATTGCTAGTAAACAGCCGATGAAGTTTAACGCTTAATTAGGATATTAAAGTGCAGAGTGTCCATAGGTTTATATAAATGAGAGTATCGTGAAGAGTATCGTGAAGAGTATAAAAAATACGTTTAATCGATTTTCTCTGGATCGAAAAATTTTAACTTTGATTATTATCGAGGTTATTGGCTTTCTCGTTGTAACACTAGTTGCGTTTTCACAGGTACGCACGGTTGGCAACGAAGTAAAGCAGGTCACTTATGTGATTTTGCCCTTGTCCGTGTCCATAGAAAACATTCATTCACAGATCCAAAGCCAGCGTCTGAATACTGAGATAGTTATCTCCAACGGCAATCATAGTGTTAACAACAAAGAGATAAGCGAAGCATATCTCACTGCGCGCTCAAACTATTCAAAAGGTGATAAAAAATTACAGAATAGTCTTATCTCAACTGAACAATTTATTCGTAAGTCAGTATTCAAAAAAGACAAGAATGAAAGCGTTCTCTCTTCGCACAGTGAAGACTTAATCAATGGATTATCTGACCTGCGACATGCTACCCAGGCTTATGACCGACGGGTAGTTAATCTATTAGAGCTGGTAGAAAGCTTTACATTTTCGCTGGATATGAAAATACTGGATAAAATCGCGAGCAGCGAAACACTCCTAATAGAAAAGCTAGACCATCTGAAAACTGAGTTAGAAAAAATAAGGTTGGAGTCGACCAAACATGCGATCTATGTTGAGCGAATCGCAATCGGTATTATCGTTTTGATCTCCTTAGCCGCTGTTGTTTTCTTTATTGCGATGGTACTGATCATTATAAGAATGAACATTTCCAAACCACTACAATTGCTCACCGATACAATTAATGCATTTACGGCATTACACAAAGTCGAAGAGTCTGAGTTTGAAAAAGCTCTTATGGAACGCGGTGATGAGCTTGGTCGAATGGGTCGTAGTTTCAACAGGCTAAAACACGATTTATGGAGACAAGGGCAAGATCTTCAAACTGCTAAAGAAGAAGCCGAAAGAGCCAACCGGGCAAAATCAATGTTCCTTGCAGCGGCCAGCCACGATTTACGCCAGCCATTACATGCTATGCAGATGTACATAGCAGCATTACGGCAAAAAGTGAGCGACCGAGATGCACTTAAGATCATTGACGATGTAGATGCGGTTTCTGTTTCAACTGCAAGGCTTCTGAGTGCTTTATTAGATGTTTCACAGCTCGAAGCCGGAGCTATCAAACCACACTTTGAAGACTTCCCCGTACAGGAAGTATTGCTTAGAACTTTTCGGTCGTTTGCCCCTGTTGCGAAACAAAAGAATTTGAACTTTCAACTTGTAGCTTCTAGTGCATTCGTACGAAGTGACCCCGTATTATTAGAACGTATCCTTGGAAATTTTGTATCCAACGCAATACGTTACACACAACAAGGACGAGTGCTGATTGGTTGTCGGCGACAAGGTAATAGTATTTCAATCGAGGTCTGGGATACTGGCTGTGGGTTTCCCGATAGTCAGATTCAGGCTATTTTCGAAGACTTTCATCAGATCGACAACAAAGAACGTGATAGAGGCAAAGGGCTGGGGTTAGGGTTAGCCATTGCCAGACGCTTGTCGCAATGCTTATCACATGAAATTCAGTGCGATTCTATCGTTGAACATGGGTCACGATTCGCCGTATTGGTAGAAGCTGGTAAATCCCAGCTCAAACAAGTGGAAAAAGAAGAACTTCTGGAAAACATGGCACGAGGACTATCGAATATTTGCGTGTTACTTATTGAAGACGATATGGAAGTTCTAAAAGCAACACAACAACTCCTGCTCTCCTGGGGATGTAAAGTATATATAGGGCGAAATATAGATGAGGTTTTACGTGTTGTGAAAGAGCTGAAAGCAACACCGCCAGATATTATTGTGGCCGATAACCGCTTACCCGGTGGGGCAGAAGGTATAGAGATTGCTACACGTGTTCAACTGATGATGGGGCGTGCAATACCAACGGTGATCGTGACAGGAGATGTAGAGGAAAGTCATATTAGAAACATCGCTGATCAGGGTTATCGGGTGTTGTGTAAACCAGTCCAACCAGCAAAATTGCGAGCTCTCATCTCACATTTGGTTAACCCACAAACAAATCGCAGCTCGATTTAAGAGAAAAGAATTACGCCGATCAGGCTTCTAAATTCACTCCAGAAGTTCAGTACTTTTCTTCAGCTCAGAATACTTTGCTATAGCTTCAGTACGACTTCCGACCTCTAGCTTTTTGAAGATTCCAGAAACGTGCATTTTTACTGTACCGGTAGTCAACCCCAGTTCACTGGCAATGGCCTTATTGGATTTACCAGATACAATAAGATCAAGTACCTCCTCCTGCCGACGAGTCAAACCAATTTCTTGTCCTGGCTCTTGCGAGATATTGCTGCTGTTTGATTGGTGGTTTGTGTCTGATCGCAAAACATGAGGAGGGACGTATATCCCGCCAGCCAGCACTAGCCGAATGGCACTAACAGTAACGTCTGGTGAAGATGTCTTTGGAATATAACCCATTGCACCGGCGGCAAGTGCTTGTCGAATAGATCCAATACTTTCCTTTACAGACACAATGATGACTGGAACATCAGGCCAAGAGTGACAGATAGCTCTAATACCTGCTTCACCTTGCATGCCTGGCATCATAAGGTCAAGCAGCATAAGGTCAACCGATCCTTTCTCTGAAAGAATGTCAGTTACCTGCTCAAAACTGTTAGCTTCTATCACCTCCGTTCTAGGGGAAGCCATTTCAACCAACAACTTTAATCCACCTCGTACTAACGCATGATCATCAGCAATAACCATTCGTAAATCATGTTTATCACCTTCTAACGGGTCAATCGAACCTACCATATCCATTATTTTTTCCATTGAAGTGAAATGAAGATAATTCGTTGATCGCAAATGCCTTTCATATATTTGCATGAATTTTACCTATACTAATACAATACATCCGAGTATAACTAATGATAGGCCATGAATATGGCTAATGATAGTATTTATACTACAAAAAGATTGTGAAAAGTACGAACACAAAAATGAAGTTTATGTTCATCGAAAAACACAGCATGCAAAAATTAATACTTGTATTAGCAATTACAGCCACGCAAATACTATCAGAAGAGTATGATTTTGTCGTTTCAACTGCACATGCTGAGGAAAAACAATGGTGGCCAACAAAGGTCAACGTTTTTAACCCGGCTTGCACGGATGGCGATGTCGCGTGTTGGACAGATCCGCGAAACGAATCAGCAAAGTTGGATCTGGTTGACTACCTCCCATTAATGTCTGACAAAGTAGCTAAAAAGCACCATATATGCGTGTCATTCCCCCATCTGAAAGACTCTTATTGGGCAGGTGTTGCCTATGGTGTAATCACTGAAGGAAAGCGCCTTAAACAAAAAATCACGGTATTGGACGCAGGTGGCTACACCAACCTCGAAACACAACTAAACCAGGTCGAAGACTGCATTGCTAACGGTGCGGAAGCACTCATCATAGGGCCTATTTCAAGCAATGGAAATGCCAGGCAATTAGATGCGATTCGTGCGATGGGCATTCCAGTAATCGTCATTATTACCGGTATCAATACAGCGATTGACGCCTATTCGCTGCAAAGTTTTTACAACATGGGCTACGTTTCATGTAAGTGGATCGTTGATCAGCACCCAACTAGCAACGAAAAGGTAAGAGTCGTTTGGTTCCCAGGTCCTCCTGGAGCAGGGTGGTCCGTTGCCGGCGACAAAGGCTGCCGTGCAGCCGTACAAAATACTGAAGTTGAGATTATAGAAACGAGGTGGGGCGATGCCGGCAAAGCCATTCAGTTAAAACTGGTCGAGGACATATTACAAACGATGACCACTGGCGAGAAAGTAGAACTCGACTATATTGTTGGCACGGCTAGCACAATTGAAGGCGCTGTTGGTGCCATTCGCGAGAGAGGCCTTGAAGAGCAGGTCATGTTGGTGGCTTTTTACTACACTCCGGGTATGCACATTTACCTGAAACGTGGTGCCGTTGCAATGGCCCCTTCAGATCAAATGATCACTCAGGCGCGGATTGCCATCGACCAGGCAGTTCGGTTACTGGAAAATAAGGGAATGGCCACCGGCGGGCGGCCAGAATATAATGATACCGGTCGTCTGGTCGAGCATGTTCAGCCCCCACCCTTAATAGTTACCCCAGAGACCGTTGCTGATTTCGATACATCTACAACACTTGCACCAAAGGGTTGGATACCGGTATTTTCGGTAGACTGATTCAGCCAAAGGCCCTAACTTAATATCGACAAAGCCAATGAGAGCAATGAAGAGTGAAGATCAGGCATAAAAAATCAAATATGTCTTCGACAATACAATACGAAAATGTATTGCCAACCAAATCGCAAAAAACTCAAACGCCCCCCATTTTGCGCCTAGAAGGTATTTCCAAACGATTTCCTGGCATGCTTGCATTAGATCACATCAACCTTGATATATGTCCTTGCGAAATCCATGCGTTATTTGGAGAAAATGGAGCCGGTAAATCGACACTGATTCAAATTATCGCTGGCGATATTCAACCGACGACAGGGAAGATTTTCCTAAACAATGAGGAATTAAAAATTCGCTCAGTCCACCATGCTCGCGAATTGGGTATTAGTGTCGTGTTTCAGGAATTTTCGTTAATCCCCCAACTAACTATTGAAGAGAATTTGTTTTTAGGTTCTGAAATGTTGATGGGGCCATTCCTCAAAAAAAAACGCCTCCGTCAGTTAGCCTGCGAAACGCTCGACCGCTTAGGATTTGCACTAAAACCTGAAACAAAAGTGATGCACCTTTCGCGGGCAGAGCAGCAAATGGTTGAGATCGCCAAAGCATTCCGCACTAAGCCATCAATCATGATCCTTGACGAACCTACCGCATCGTTGACTGAGCAGGAGGCAAATCAGCTGTTTTTGATGATCGAAACCTTAAAGGAAGAAGGTATCGGAATCATCTATATCACGCACCGAACAAATGAAATTTATCGAATTTGTGATCGAATCACAATTTTACGTGATGGTAAGTGCATTTCGACAACATCTGTTGCTGAGATCAGTGAAGAAAAATTACTCGAATTGACGTTTGGTCGACACATTGAGCAAGTATTCCCCAAAATTAACATGCAGCCCGGCAGGTTGTTATTGGACATCAAGGGGTTGACCCTGGCCAATCAAGTCGTTGATGACGTGTCGATCAATGTTCGTGCCGGGGAAATCGTTGGTATTACTGGACTCGTGGGCTCGGGCAAATCCCAGGTTGGCCGGGCATGTTTTGGACTTAATAAAATACGATCAGGCCATATTTCATACCTGGATGACAACGTTTATGACAGCGAGAAGCGTATCAACGATCTAAGCCCCAGAAGCATGTTGGATCGTGGGATGTTATATCTACCTTCAGACAGGCGGGTTGAAGGTCTCGTGATGAGACATAACATTCGCGAAAACGTGACTCTCCCTTCACTTGGGTTGCCGAAATTCTCAAGAGGCTTAGGACTCCTGCTACATCGACAGAGAGAAATAGAAATAGTAGGAGAAGTCGCCCAACGACTTGGGCTTCATCCATTGAATATTGAAAGTTGTCTTGAGCACCTTTCTGGTGGAAATCAGCAAAAAGTAATGGTCGCAAAGAGTTTCGTGCGAGACGTTAAGCTGTTTATTCTGGATGAGCCAACTGTGGGAATCGATGTTGGCGCTCGGGCATCGATATATCAGCTAATCCGAGACGTTTGCGAAGCGGGTGCTGGTGTCTTACTCATTTCTTCAGACTTATCGGAAATTGTGAATTGGACACACCGAGCTTACGTCATGCATCGCGGCAAATTACGGGCTGAACTGGCTAAAGACGAGCTCCAAGAGCAAACATTGCAGAGTTATTTTTTTGAAGTAAATGGGGAACATAATGATGAATAGAGAATCGCTACAACAGCACCACTCTGGAGAATCAACAGGTGTAGCAGTCAACATAAAACGAGGCGCAACCGTGCTGTTCATCAAGGGAGGCGTTTTACCCTGGTTCCTGGGCATTGCAGTACTCGGATTTGGTTTGTCTAATGAAAACTTCTTAACAGAAAGGAATCTATTCGGAGTTTCCCGACAATCAACATACCTCATTCTGGTGTCCATTGCGCAGATGATTGTAATGATGACGGCAGGCTTAGATCTTTCAGTGGGTGTGATGCTTGCCATGACATCTGTCGTCTCATCAATAACTATGGTTTCATTATGGTCTGGGTATGGAACGGGTTGGGAGTCCGTGATTATCGGCTGCCTGGCAGGTCTTGGCGCCTGCGTCAGTATTGGCGCTATTAATGGTATTGGGGTGGCTATTTTTCGTGTACCCCCTTTTGTAATGACGCTGGGCATGTCATCCATTGTATTTGGTTTAGCTTTAACTATCACAGGGGGTACACCTATTTACGGCATCCCAGAGGCATTTGCTAATGTATTTGGCTATGGCGAAATGCTTGGGATACCAGTACCTGTGTGGATCACTGCATTTTGCATCAGTGTGATGTATGTGTTCATTCACTGGACACCGATGGGCAGGTATCTTTACGCGATTGGTGGCAACATAAGAGCTGCTAGCCTTTCTGGGATCAACACACGTTTCTATTTGATTGGCGCCTATGTCATGTCTTCATTTATTACCGGTATTGCAGCTTTACTGCTTACTGCACGACTTGAAAGTGGTGAATCAAACCTTGGGGCAAATTACCCACTGCTTTCAATCGCAGCTTGTGCGATCGGTGGGGTAAGTTTATACGGTGGTGTCGGCCGTCTTTGGAATGTCGTGTTAGGAGCAATCTTCATCATCTTGATTCAAAACGGTATGAACATACTGCGCATCAATTCGTATCTGCAAATAGTCGTCATCGGTGTTCTTTTAATAGTGGCCATTATCGCAGACAATTTCCGTCAACAGTTGATTCTGACTACACACGAGTAGTTATCCTTATACTTGATCATACGGAAAATGCCGTCGTAACCAACCGGATATTTGTTAAGGTTAATCTGGATTCATCATATTCTGACAATAACCCTGTCAAAAATTCGTTAAGTTCTCCAGGCCACAACATACTTTAAGCCAAGGAAGTAAAACTATTATTAGGACTAACTAATTCAAAGAATACGCTTGAAACACTTGATTTCCATTTTAGCTCACAAAATAAACAACATAGCTTTCTCTTTTGTCGAATAATTGGTTACAATACGCGGCTTTTTGGAGCATCAGCTGTCCGTTTAAACTCGATCATGGGCGACTGAACGGATTTTATTACTAATTAACATACTTTATTGAGTACGACTGACTATGACTGATTTAGCGCTTTATCGAAATATTGGTATCTTTGCCCACGTGGATGCGGGTAAAACCACCACTTCTGAACGTATTCTTAGCCTGACAGGTAAAATCCATAAAATTGGTGAGGTGCATGATGGTGAAGCGACGACTGATTTCATGGATCAAGAACGTGAGCGCGGGATCACCATTCAATCAGCTGCAACCAGTTGTGTATGGAATAATCACCGCCTAAACATCATCGATACTCCAGGACACGTTGACTTCACAATCGAAGTTTACCGTTCACTTAAAGTCCTTGACGGCGGTATTGGCGTATTCTGTGGTTCAGGTGGTGTTGAACCGCAGTCTGAAACAAACTGGCGTTATGCAAATGATTCAGAAGTTGCTCGTGTCATTTTGGTCAATAAACTTGATCGAATGGGTGCTGATTTCTACCGTGTGGTTGATCAAGTTAAGAAGGTTCTCGGCGCAAACCCTCTCGTCATGGTGCTTCCTATCGGTATCGAAGAGGATTTTGTTGGGATTGTTGATCTACTCACTCGTAAAGCTTGGATTTGGGATGATTCAAGTGATCCAATGAAATATAGACTTGAAGATGTTCCTGCAGACATGGCTGACAAAGTCGAAGAGTACCGCACTGAACTGATTGAACTGGTCATTGAACAAGATGACGACGTAATGGGGAAATACCTCGAAGGTGAAGAACCAGATATAGATACGATTAAACGATTGATCAGAAAAGGTACTATTGCATTAGATTTCTTCCCCACTTACTGCGGATCAGCTTTTAAAAACAAAGGCGTCCAATTGGTACTTGATGCGGTTGTTGACTATCTGCCTAACCCAATGGAAGTTAAACCTCAGCCAGAAGTTGATTTGGAAGGTAACGAAACCGGAAACTTTGCGATCGTTGATGCGGACAAACCATTGCGAGCATTAGCATTCAAAATTATGGATGACCGTTTTGGAGCCCTGACGTTCGTTCGTGTTTATTCAGGTAAGCTTGAAAAAGGTATGACCGTTCTTAATACAGCAACTGGCAAAACAGAACGTATTGGACGTATGGTTGAAATGCATGCTGATGAACGTATCGAACTCGATTCGGCACAAGCTGGCGACATTATTGCTGTTGTTGGTATGAAAAACGTTCAAACGGGTCATACACTATGTGATCCGAAAGATCCTGCGACACTTGAACCAATGGTCTTCCCTGATCCGGTTATTTCGATTGCGATTTCACCTAAAGATAAAGCCGCTTCAGAAAAAATGGGCGTAGCTCTAGGTAAAATGATTCAGGAAGATCCTTCTTTCCGCGTCAACACTGATGAAGAAAGTGGTGAAACAATTCTACGTGGTATGGGTGAACTGCATCTCGATATTAAGATCGATATTCTTAAGCGTACACATGGTGTTGAAGTTGAAGTCGGTAAACCTCAAGTTGCTTACCGTGAAACAATTACACAACGTATCGAAGATAGCTACACGCACAAAAAACAAACTGGTGGTTCAGGTCAATTTGCAAAAATTGATTATGTCATCGAACCAGGTGAACCAGGCAGTGGATATGAATTTAAATCTACCGTCACCGGTGGTAATGTTCCGCGAGAATTTTGGCCTGCAGTGGATAAAGGTTTCAAATCTATGCTCGACAATGGCGTGTTAGCAGGCTTCCCTTGTCTTGATTTTAAAATAACGTTAACTGATGGTGGTTTCCATGCGGTTGACTCCTCTGCTGTTGCTTACGAACTTGCTTCAAGAAGTGCTTTTCGTCAATCAATCCCTAAAGCGGGACCACAACTGCTTGAGCCGATCATGAAAGTTGACGTGTTTACACCAGAAGATCACGTTGGTGATGTTATTGGTGATCTTAATCGTCGTCGAGGCATGATCAAATCTCAAGATGCTGGCCCTACCGGTGTTCGTATCAAAGCAGATGTGCCATTGAGTGATATGTTTGGTTACATTGGTGACTTGCGTACGATGACTTCTGGTCGTGGTCAATTCTCTATGGAGTTCTCACACTACATGCCCTGTCCTAAAAACGTTGCTGACGAAGTTATTAAAGAAGTTCAGGAACGCAACGCAAGTAAGTAGTTGAATCAATATTATTGATCTCAGCTTTTCACAGGGATCGTTTATCAATTTGATCAAAAGATCGGGTTGATAGCGATCCCTTTTTATTTATGACGGATAAAAACATTCATATAGATGTTTTGATAATTGGAGCCAGTGCTTCGGGTTTAATGTGTGCGATAGAAGCTGGAAAGCGTGGTCGTAAAGTTACCGTGTTGGACCATGCAAACAAAGCCGGAAAAAAGATTTTAATGTCAGGTGGCGGTCGTTGTAATTTTACAAACATGGAAGTGACTGCGGAAAATTATCTTTCTCATAATCGACACTTTTGCAAATCGGCGCTTAGTCGATATACACAGTGGGATTTTATTTCATTGGTTGACCAATATAAAATTCCCTATCACGAGCGTTCTCATGGACAACTTTTTTGTGATGACAGCGCGAAAGACATTCTTAATATGCTGTTCGAAGAATGTAAAAAAAATCACGTTCAAATTCATCTAAATTGTAATATTGAGCAGGTTAGTAAAAACCAACAAGATCAGTTTGTCATTATTACATCACAAGAAAAATTCGATCAAAAATTTATATCTAAGTCTTTGGTGATCGCTACAGGCGGTCTTTCGATTCCGAAGATGGGAGCAAGCTCATTTGGTTATAAAATTGCTGAACAATTTGATCATAAGGTTTGGTCAGTTTCCGCTGGATTGGTGCCGTTTACATTACAGCCAGAAGATAAAGAGAGCCTGTCAGAATTATCGGGTATTGCCATCAATAGTATAGCTAAAAACAAACCTATGGAAAATCAAGATGAGATCCAATTCAAAGAAAATATTCTCTTTACCCATAGAGGGTTAAGTGGGCCTGCGATTCTACAAATTTCTTCTTATTGGAAACCGGGTGAAGCCGTTGAACTAAATTTATTACCCGAAATAGATTTGATTGATTTTCTAAAACAACGACAAACAGATCGGCCCAATACAAAAATAAAAAAAGTTCTTGGTGAAATGTTACCACAACGATTATTGGTTAAATTACTCGGTGAAGAAAAGGTTGATCAACCATTGCAAAGCTTTTCACATGCGTCGTTTAAAACACTGATTGGGCAATTACAAAACTGGAATATTAAACCTAATGGAACTGAAGGTTATCGAACGGCTGAAGTCACATTAGGTGGTGTAGATTGCGATGAGCTTTCATCAAAAACAATGGCATCAAAAAAAGTCACTGGCTTGTACTTTATTGGTGAAGTTGTTGATGTTACTGGTTGGTTAGGCGGCTATAATTTTCAATGGGCCTGGTCATCCGGTTGGTCTGCTGGACAAGTAGTCTAGTTAGTAAATAATAAATTCAGTTTATAGTTTTCCTTCCAATGCTGCCATCCCACCAGGAAGATCTACATTTGCACCTAGTGTTTTCAAACTGGATCCTAAAGCATGCAGTGTCCGGAATAAATGATGCTCACGGCTTTGCTCGCCCATTTGTCCAATACGAATAATATTTAGACCAAAGGATACAGAAATTTCCACACGATACTCTCGTGACATATGTGCGATGAGATCAGCTGCCTTAATATTTTCTGGTACGTTTATTCCAACAACTGAATTTAAACGCGCCTCTGGCTCTACAAACAAGCTTAATCCTAAAGTCTCAACCCCAGTTTGTAGTGCGATGGAGCATCTAAGATGTCGATCAAAACGTTTATCTAGTGTTTCTAAACAAATCAATCGTAAGGCTTCATGCATGGCTAGAATGCCAGAAACCGGCGCCGTATAGTGATAAGCTTTTTTGTACCAAAATTGATGCGCGAGCATTGCATCCAGACACCAGTGATGCAGTTTGTCAGTACGTGATTCGATCAAGCTCCAGGCCAAATCAGAAAACGCGACCAGTGATACACCGGGTATAGAAGACAAGCCCTTTTGACCGCCAGTGATAACAGCATCAACTCCCCATCCGTCCATGTCTAATTGCATTGTGCTTAAGGTACAAACGGCATCAACAATCACCACACAATCGTGCTTGTGTGCCAGGCTGGAAATTTTTGGCAGGTAGCGATTATATGTAGTATTAGACGTTTCTCCTTGCACAATCGTAAGTACTCGAGGTTTGTGTTCGATCAAATATTTCTCGACCAATACCACACTGGCTGTTTGACAGTTTTCGATTTCCAGTCTGATTACCTCCCCCGTTACACGTTCAGCCATTTCAGCAAGCCTTGAACTAAAAAAACCATTGCAGATACTTAAGACTTTTGCTCCGGGCTCTACTATATTCACCACGGCCATTTCCATAGCAGCCGATCCTGGACCTGCTACACCAAGAATATGTCGAGATTCTGTTTGAAACACATAGCGCGACATCGCTTTAACCTGCTCAATAACTTGAGACATGGTTTCTCCTAAATGATTAATTACGATGGAGTTCGCTGCGGCTACCCGTTCAGGAATCGGAACAGGTCCAGCTCCCATCATAAGTAAAGGTTCTTCAGGAAGGAGGGTATCGAGTGGAGTAATATTTAGAGGAACGGGTATATTCATTTTTGTATATTATATTTAATAATTGATCTTATTTTTTTATTTAAAACAAACAATAAATATACCATACAAACCAACTCTCAGATGTCAAATTTACTGAAATCCATCTAATTTCACATCAATAAATGTTTAACTTAGTTTATGGCTATAATGGATGAGACTTTCAAAATCATTTTCAATTAAAAAAATAATGACTCTCATCTTAGAAGAACTTGGCTATCAAAAAACACCTCTGGGCGAAATCAGTCTACGAAGAAGATCAGAACCCCGGTTAGACAACAAAATACTCTATGAAGTGAAACTCAATGATGAGTTTTTGATGTCCAGCCTTTTCACTGAGGCTGAAATTCAGCTTGCTAAATTAGGATTGAATGCACTTAAAGACAAAGCAAGTGATGAACACGCTGATCAGAAATTAGATATTGTTGTTGGTGGTTTAGGGTTGGGCTATACTGCAGCTGCAGTGCTTGAAGATCCATCAGTTAAATCTTTGACTGTGATAGATGTGATGGAGCCCGTTATTGAATGGCATCAGAAAGGTCTTGTTCCACTTGGTGAAAAACTAACATCTGATACACGATGCACCCTACTCCATGCGGACTTTTTTAAGCTTGCTATGGCTGATAGTGGAAGTTTCGATCAAAATAATCCCGATCAAAAAGCGCATGCGCTTTTACTTGATATTGATCATTCACCAAGCCACTGGTTGAATTCAGAAAACAGTCAATTTTATACGGAAAAAAGTTTGAATAATCTTGCCGATAAGATCCATCCGGGTGGTCTCTTTGGACTTTGGTCAAATGATCCACCTGAAAGTGAATTTATCACATTACTGGAATCAGTTTTTGAATCTTCATCATCGCATATAATTACCTTTCCAAATCCCTATACGGGTGCTGAATCGACGAATACCGTTTATCTTGCTCTTAAATCACATGCTTAATTTTGGCTAATATTTCCGATGATTAATAAAGGAGTTGATTTTGAAATAGACAAGATTAAAGCTTGGCTAGATAAAATTGTGATCGGTTTAAACTTTTGTCCTTTTGCAGCAAAACCATACTGCAATAAACAAATACGATTTGTCACCAGCAAGGCAAACACAGAAGAATCGCTATTGATAGATTTGCAAGATGAATTAGCTCTATTAGAGAAAAAACCTGCTTCTGAAATAGAAACCACCTTAATCATCGTCCCTGAAATATTGTCTGTATTTGAAGACTACAATCAGTTCCTGGATTTAGCAGATCAACTTTTGATCGAATTTGAATGGGAAGGGATCTTTCAAGTAGCCAGTTTTCATCCAGATTATTGCTTTGCAGATACTCCATCCGATTCTTTAGAGAATCTCACTAACCGCTCGCCCTACCCCATCTTGCATATACTCCGTGAGAGTAGTGTGGAAAATGCTGTCAATAAAATTACAGAGCCCGACGAAATCTATAAAAGTAATATTAAGGCAGTGAATAATTTATCAACAGAGCAAATTAAGGATCTATTTCATTATTTAAAATAGGTATTGATTTAAATTCCTGGTAACCAGTGTTGTAGTTGATGATCCTAAGGTTTAGAGAATTAAGCTCCAATCTTAACTGCTAATATTGATCTGAGTAGATGTAATCTTGAAATTCAGGTTCAGCAAACGTAACATTTTAGATAAAAAAACTAAAAATGAAATATGAATTTTCAATTTGATCTCCTCAACTTGTCTTTCATTTGGATAGCATCTTTTTTCCCACAACAACATAGCCAACGATAGGGTTATCAATGCTTTTTTCATTGATATGATTTGTTGAAGTTTAATATGACTAATTATTATAAAATAATTCATTCTAAATCAATTGAAAATGACCTGTCTATTTCAGGTATTTCTAATAACCTTCATATTTTCTATCATTTGTTTCAATGTCATCAGAACATTACCCTTCACTTTATTATCAACATTCAAATTTGTTAGCGCGGTTTCCATACAATAGATCCATTGCTGACTAAGTGATTCGTTTAGATCCACACGACTATGCCGTAATTCAAGCCATTCACTATTGATGTATTTATCGTTGAATATCTCTGGGCCACCGAACCAATGTGTTAAAAAACGATAGAGGTTCTTTCGGGTTGAAATGAGTTTTTTTGGATGTAAGTCTCGCAGCTCTTTTGCATAAGAATCATTTTCCATAACATCGTAAAATTCATTCACTAAGGTTTTAATCGCAGACATTCCACCTAATTGATCAAATATATTATTCATACTAGTATGAAATATTTATTCAAGCATTACTTGTTAGCCGGATTCTCTCAGCGGGAATTCGCAATTGTTCGATTAAATAAACCTTAAACGATTCTTCGTAGGCCTGAAGGTTAACCGCTTTTTGCATGCACAAAATCCAGGCTTCTCTTTCGTCAATACCTACTGGTAAATGTTTATGTGCCATAGGAATATTTATACCACCAAAGTGTTGAGCATAGAGTTTTGGACCGCCGAGCCAGCCGGATAAAAAATACGACAACTTTTTTCTGGATTCTGTTAGATCATCGGAATGCATATTACGTATATTTTTTGCTTCTGGAAGTTTTTCCATAAAGTCGTAAAAAGCATTAACCAATTTTGTAATCCCTGTTATTTCTCCAGCAGCTTGATAGGAATTATCACCCTCACCATATGGTGCGATTTTTGAATTCATATTCTCGATATTCTATTCCAATACACAATCACATCATAATACCCATCGTTTAGGCATTACGGTTTTTAAGTGCCAGGTGTATTAATCTCTGTTAGATATTTTTAATCAGATTCAAACCAGTGATATACCACACCGGCCAAGATGGCGCCTAAAATTGGAGCGACCCAGAAAAGCCATAATTGTGATACTGCCCAATCTCCCTGGAATATTGCTACACCCGTACTCCTTGCTGGATTAACAGAGGTATTAGTAACTGGAATACTAATGAGATGAATAAGCGTCAAGCCAAAACCAATCCCAATGGGTGCGAACCCCTGTGGAGCACGCTTATCAGTTGCACCTAAAATAATGATCAAAAACATAAAGGTCATTACTATTTCAGTAACCAATGCTGCTGTCATGCTATAACCACCTGGGGAATGCTCAGCATAACCATTTGAAGCAAAGCCAGCGGTAACATCAAACCCAGCTTGCCCAGAAGCAATGACATATAAAATCGCAGCACCAGCAAGACCGCCTAAAACTTGTGCAACAATATAAGGTCCAAGTTCAGCCGCTGAAAACCTCCCACCCGACCAGAGTCCAATAGAGACTGCAGGGTTTAAGTGACAACCCGAAATATGGCCAATCGCAAATGCCATGGTTAATACAGTTAAGCCAAAAGCTAAGGAAACGCCTAATAGTCCAATACCTACATCTGGAAATGCTGCCGCTAATACAGCGCTACCACAGCCTCCAAGTACAAGCCAAAATGTACCAATAAATTCCGCAACTAGTTTTTTTGTTAGTGACATTATTTATACCTCAATTAATATGGGAAAGTTTTCTTACATATGTTACATCATGTTGAGATGTATGCGTTGTACTTATCTGTTTAACACGTTCTATTTATTGAAGGACGATCTCAATAATTTCTGTACTTATATTATCATCTGAAATTTCTATTTTAGCCAAAGTAATAGGTAACTTAAATCGTCGTGGACCAGCACTACCAGGGTTGAGGTATATAATTTCATCTTTATGTTCGATATCAGACTTGTGTGAATGTCCGGATATAATAATATCAAAACCAGCAGCAACCGGATCAATATCTAAATCGCGTAAATTGTGCAACATATAAATGAACTTTCCACCTATTTCAATCGCCTCACTGTCTGGAAAATCAGAAGCCCACTCATCTTTATCTATATTTCCTTTTATTGCTGTAACGGGGGCTATAGATGATAATTTTTCTATTATTTCCAAACAACCAATATCACCTGCATGAAAAATCCGATCACAACCTTGTAATAGACTGATTGCTTCAGGTCGAAGAAGAGAGTGAGTGTCAGAAATAATTCCAATATTTTTCATGATCAGATCGTTAAATTATTATTTAAAAATGTTATTTTTTTGTTATTCAGATCATCTAATATGCTAAAGCAAAAACATTTCAATTCATAAAGTCGCTAATTATTTTATAGTACTCAGCACTATTTGAGAGATTATTATGTCCCATTTGACTTATAATTTTCATTATCACTTGTCCATTTTCAAACTCATTTATTAGTCGCTGTGTGTGGCTCATCGGTATTATCTGATCAAACTCTGCAGCTAGCACTAAAATTTTTGATTTAATATTTTTCACTCTTGAAAATGAATCATATTGATCTTTTAAAAGAAGTTTAATAGGGAATATAGCGAACTTATCTTTTGCTATATTTAGCACACTATCATACGGAGTTATAAGTACAGTACGTTCAATTGGTCTATTAGCTGCTAAATATGTCGCCACACCTGAGCCAAGACTTCTACCGGCTACGTAAGTATTATTATGAAGTTCTTTGACTTGATCATATATTGTTAAGGCATCTGCATAGATTCCCGCTTCTGTCGGTTTACCACTACTTCCCCCGTAGCCTCTATAACAAACAAGATATATTGTTATATCTGAGAAATTAGATGAAAACTTATCTGCACTGGCAATAACATCTTCCCCATTACCCCCAAAGTAGATCAAAGAGTTTGTATGGCCTTTATTTAATATTATAACTTCTATTGTTTCGCCGTGACTTGAAATACTAATCTTTTCAAAAAAGTGTTGGTGATTTTTAGTCGGGAAGTACAAAAAGTTACGTTGAAATACATAAAGTAATATTATTGTGCATATATAACAAAATAGTATTATAAGTGTCAGATTTAAAATTATTTTCATATCATGAATAATACACAAGAAAATGTTCAGATAATATCTTCATAGTGCTTCAGCAAAAACAAGTAATACGATACATATACTTAAAGTATTAAGTTATTTAGACTCTACGGATTATTTCCAATATAGTCGAGCGCATGAAATTCATAACACATTTTATTTTAATCATACTGGTAACAGCCTGCACTATGGATACAGAAAATACAGATGGGATTACTTATGATGAAGAAATCACCACTCTAAATTATCAAGATATTAGCTTCAGTATATTAAATACAGAGAGTTTGACAGCCTTTCCTCTTAACACAGATGAAGATACACAATGGGATGCGAAAGATGATTTCTTTGATCAAATGAGAGAACTGATTAAGCCATTACAGAGAAAAGATCTACTGAAAGTGGATATTTATTTCAAAAGACCAAAAAACCATCAACTTTACGAACCCAACATTGGTATCTTTTATTTTAAAGGTAAAACGATTATCCCGATTTTATTTCAAGATTCTCATTCTTGGACTACCTGGTATAACGAAATGACAGAAGGTTATGATGACATGGTGCTTTCAACTATTAGTGAAAGTAGTATGAGCGGTACTGCCATTCGAGGTTTTAACAATGGTGACCCATACCAAAATACAGGTAGTTGGATTGTAAGTGGTGCCCCTAAAGATTATTTTAAAGAGGAGCTAACTAAAGAAAAGGAAGTCTATCTTAAAAAATATATCAACATCAATTCTGCCAGTTTTGACAAAAAGGCATTACAAAAAACGTTTCTGGAACTGATAACAAAAAATAAATTTCAAATAACACCAAGTTCTAACAATGAACAAATTTATAAAAAATTTGAAACGCTGACAAACTATGCCTTTCCAGAAGAATTAAAAACCATTTATGAGCACAGCAATGGTCTTCAAAAGTTTGTCAATCATACTGAGTTTTTATCAGCACAGATGGTATTGCAAGAATGGATAAACTGGAGCGACATATATACTGACTGGACTCTAGAAGATCTTACTGGCAATAATCAATCCGACAGTGGAAAAACATTAGGGCTTTATACAACACCCTATTGGGTACCTTTTATACACGACGGCGCAGGAAATTTTCTGGCCATAGATTACCTACCAGGAAGCCAAGGAACTTCAGGACAAATTATTGCTTTCGGTGCTGATGAAAATAAAATTCGTTTTATTGCCCCAAATATGCAGAACTTTATACAGCAATTGTTGGACGATAAAAACGCACTAAATAATGGTTTTAACTAAATATCATGAAAAAAAGCAGCACTTCAATATCATGATAAATCCTAATAAAATAATTTGGTTCTGGTTTTGGAGGAATTCTTTTAAGCTTTTGTCATTACAGTTTAGTTAGCGATCTTTTATTTACGTATTAAATATATACTTCTCTTGAGCATAGTTTATCAGAACTGCTTTAGTAGGCCACGACACGATTAAATGTTAGCTTGAACATTGGAGAATACCATCCCAAAACTCTTTAAGTCCTTTTTAGACTATTGGAATAAAATGAGAGTACACACACAGATCAAAAAATATAGTTGCAGTGCTGCTGAATGTCTTTTAGCGCTGTTTGTGCAACTTCGTGTTCAACCAGTTGAAGTTGGTGATCAATAATGGTGAGAAGATCTTGCTGTTTGGTTAGCGGGTTTGCAAGAATGATCCGGAAATAAATGATCTCGGTATTGCTATATTTCGCTAAACCAACACGTGTTCTGGAGACGAAAGATTTCCCTTCTGATCGCTGCGCCTTCTGAATATTCTTATTTATATAGTCTAACTTTTCATTAATCCAGGTCATCGTTTCATGATTAGATTTTTCTAAGCATTCCTGTATCCATTCAGGTGCATAGCGATAACCCATAATATTAAGCTCTGGATGAATGAGAAGTTCAAAGTCATCATGTTGATCAATAATTTCAGCAAAGTAATGGGCTTTTTCGATACCTTGATCAATCAGCAATTCATAGCCTTTTCTACCGATAATATTTAGTCCAGCATGCACTAACAAGGCCATTCCCGGACGAGAACCTTCCAAACTTTGTTGTCCTAAATCGCGTGAACCTCGACGAATAATATATTCTGCATGTAGTTGGATACTTTGCATGGATTTTGGATCTTTGAACAATACCATGCCCGCCCCCATGGGGACATAAAATTGTTTATGCGCATCAATAGTCACAGAATCTGCTTGCTCAATTCCTTTAAGTAAATGCTTATGTTTTTCTGAAAACAATGTTGGACCACCCCAAGCGGCATCAACATGAAAATGGCATTTCAACTCTTTGCTTAAAGCTGCAATTTCATCAAGCGAATCAACACTGCCAGTTTCCGTCGTTCCCGCAATACCGACCAAGCTTAAAATTTTATATCCTTTCGCTTGTAACTCTATGGCCTTCTCACGCATTGCCTGGATATTTACTTTATGATTGCTGTTCGTTTCGATCATAATCATGTTATCCCGACCCAGGCCTAAAACATCCATTGCTTTTAATAATGAATAATGACCACGACAGGAAACCAAAACAACAAGGCCTTTTACATCAGCATCTTGCATTGCTGCATAAAGACCACATTTCGAAATCATATTTCCATCAAGAATATTATTTCGCGCCACCCATAATGCGGTGATATTTGCGACCGTACCGCCTGAACAAAAGGCCCCTAAGGCATGATCAAAATTGTGCAGCCATTGCTTATAAAAAGATTTTTTTTGTTGGTAAACCAGGCCATGTAGCATTCCTAAAACTTGTCTTTCCATTGGCGTGAACGCTTTCGATGTTTCGACCTTCACCATATTTTGATTTAGCGCAGTGATGATTTTTGACAACGGCAGCATAAAATAAGGCAATGCTGATGACATATGGCCGATAAATCTCGGTGCCGAGATATGAACAGATTGAGCAACCAGGTTTTTAAGTATGAAATCTGTATAAGCAGAAACGAAAAATGGACGATCAGTTATTTCTACAGATGAAAAGTCTGCTTCAATTTCTTCCATCGGTTTTTCTTCTGCGACAATGTGTTCTCGCAAGAAACCATCAAGGTTCGTCGATATTTCTTTTTCGATACGTGCTAATGTTGCACCGCTAGATTCAGGGATGGTGAAAATACGATCGAGATTTTGCTGATTAACTTCAGCGCGTTCTTCGCTATTAGAGATAAGTGATTCTTTTATGGGTGACGATTCAGACAAGCAGATTATTCCTTTAATTTAAGTTTTAATCGACCTTCCTGGATTTCCAAATATTCAACGCCGGCGGCAAAGCTTTTCCAGAAACCTTGATCGTTTCCAAATTCTTTTACCAGGTCAATATTTTTTAATCCACCGAGCCAGGCATTAGGAACTGGAACGCCCATTATGCTGATCCCTCTAAGTATGACAATCGGCTGCTCATTTTCAAATGCCAATTTCATTCCTGCACGAACACGTAAAGTTTTACCTGCAAAGAAGGGGAAATCCTCATCAATTGGAACTAGCACTTTTGCACTGACCAGATCATCGGCTAAATCGATGGCTATTTTCCTGGCGAGTTCGGTATTACTTGCTAACAATGAATTCAATTCTTTTTCGGTAAAGTTGACCTCACGACTGGCGCCCTCCTCGCTATAGACTTCCGGTGTCACATCATTAGGATCCTCAGCTTTTTCCTCGTGTGAATTTTCACGGATCTCGAGATCAATATTATCTATCTCTCTACCATTCAGCTCCAGGTTTTCAAACCGTTGTAATTTTTGTTCAAGAACCTTTTCTTCTTTTTGACTCAACACGGTTGGTGAAAATTCTGATGGGAAGATATATTTTTTCAATACAAAAAATGTCAGTGCAACGGCAATAATAATCCCAATTAGAAGCATGAAAAAAACCTGAAGACAACCAAAACGTTTTTTCGGCTCACGATTGACAGTGGGTTCTACCGATGCAATATTTTCTGTATTATTTTCCATTACCAATAGCAATCAGTTGTTAGATTTTGTGCATTATAAGTGATTTCGCTGACGTTTGTTGGCCGTTCCAGATCGTACAATGGACTTGAGTTTTGGTTTTATAAAGTCCAATACACCTTTTTGTCCTGATCGTAAATAATCTTGCTCTAATGAATATCGCACAAGGCTTGGTGAAATATCCAAGGTTTCAGTAAGTACTGTATATAATAAATTGAATAGTCGTTTAAGAGAAATTTTCCAAGTGCTGTCCGCATTTTCATACAAAGCGTCACTTACTTGTAAGAAACGATGAAAGGGATCATTTTCAAGTATAATCACTAACGTTTCTGGAAAACGACCAGCGTTAGCGATCATATCCCAGAATCGAGCAAAACGATTAACACGCTGCATGGTCTCAAAATCAATGTCACGCGTACTCAAAATATTATAAGGGGCTTTAGGATTATAGCGAAGTTGGTATTCGTCACTATGGCGATTAATTGGTGCACCACGTAATCGTTTCAAAATACCCAGTTGAATTTCTTGTGGTTTTAACTCAACCAGTTGGTTAAAACTTTTTGCAAAATTATCCAATGTGTCTTGTGGTAATCCGAAGATCAAATCCGCATGAATATGAACACCGGTATTTTCACGTAACCATTTTAGATTCTTAGCTGTTTTCTGATTGTTTTGTTTACGACTGATCAATGTTTGAATTTCTGGATCAAAGGTCTGAACACCAATTTCAAACTGTAACGAATTCACCGGAAACAGTTTGATCGTTTGTTTTAACTTTTCCGGTAAATTATCTGGAATAACTTCGAAATGTAGATACAAATCATCTGTCATTCGTTCAAGAAAAAACTCTAATATTTTCACGCTACTGCTAACTTTCAAATTAAAGGTCCGATCAATAAATTTGAAATTACGTGCTCCCCTTTTGTACAGTTGTTCCATTTCCATCAAAAATTGATCAAGTTCAAAAGGTTTGGCTGTTTTATCCAGAGATGACAAACAAAACTCACATTTAAACGGACACCCACGCGAGGCTTCTACATATAACAGACGATTGCGAATATCTTCTTCGGTGTAAAATTCATACGGAAGCTTCAGATCATTTAAAGCTAGTTCCTGTCCCTTAATGATTTTCTCACTTGGATTTGGGTCAGATAATATTTGCTTACAAAGTGCAGGGAAACTCACCTCGCCATAACCGGTGATCACATAGTCAACAGAATCTACAAATACGGGTAGATCCGGTGGATGGCTAACTTCAGGACCACCGACAATAAGCTTAATGTCAGGATCAATCTGTTTGATCAATAAAACCGTTTCAGCAATTTCCGTAACATTCCAGATATAAACACTAAAACCAATTATCTTTGGTTTCTGACGTAATAGTTTCTCAGCTATCTCTATCGGGCGTTCTTGAATAGTAAACTCAATAAGCTCGGTTCGTGATTGCAAAACGTCCATATTTGCGTACAGATAACGCAAGCCAAAGGCACTATGCATGTAACGCGCATTTAAGGTTGTGAGGATAATATCCAAGCGTTGGCTTTAAGTGATTTTATTGAGCTTATATATTAAAATTTGAATTATCTTAACTCCAATAATTCGACCTCAAAAATCAAGGTTGCATTGGCTGGAATAACACCACCAGCTCCACTAGCACCATAACCAAGATCAGAAGGAATAGTGAGCTTGCGTGTTCCACCTGTTTGCATACCGGCAACGCCTTCATCCCAGCCTTTGATAACACGTCCACCACCTAATGGAAAATCGAAAGGCATATCTCGTTCCTTACTGGAGTCAAACTTTGTTCCATCTTCCAGCCACCCTGTGTAATGTACGACTACAGTTTGCCCTATTGTTGCCGTATCCCCTTCCCCAACCGTTAAGTCTTCGTATTTCAAACCTGATTCTGTTGTTATTTCTGACATAATTAGTTTCCTATTGTAGATATTTTGTTTAATCGAAACATTCTATAATATAACGACAAAAATATAACACGAAATTATTATCAACAAAGAGTTTTAAAGTACTAATGAATGCAGAGATGCCCCAAATTAACAGTATTGAAAATATCGTCGTCGCAGCGATGTATAAGTTTGTTCAACTTCCTGATTATAAGGAGCTACGCAAACCTTTATATGAACATATGCTGTCACATGATATCAAAGGGACCTTGTTACTGGCTGAAGAAGGCATTAATGGAACAGTGGCTGGCAACCGAGAGGCAATCGATAGTCTGATGGATTATCTTAGTCTTGATCAGCGATTTGCAGGTATCTCAGCCAAACAATCACTTACTGCAGAGGCTCCTTTTTTACGCACTAAAGTGAAATTGAAAAAAGAAATTGTCACGATGGGTGTTCCAGGAATTGATCCGACTGAATTGAACGGCCAACGTGTTGATCCAAAAGACTGGAATAATCTTATTTCTGATCCTGACATTATTCTGGTTGATACCCGAAATAAATATGAAGTAGGCATTGGGACGTTTAAAAATGCCGTTTCACCTAACACAGAAACATTTCGAGAATTCCCCAATTATGTAGAAAAAAATCTCGATCCTGAAAAACATAAAAAAGTCGCCATGTTTTGTACCGGCGGTATTCGTTGTGAGAAGTCAACCAACTATCTTTTAAGCCAAGGTTTTGATCAGGTATATCATCTCAATGGAGGCATACTGAAGTACCTTGAAGAAGTGTCCGAAGAAGATAGTCTCTGGGAAGGTGAATGTTTTGTTTTTGATGGACGCGTGTCGGTTGATCATAATTTAGAAGAAGGTATGTATGAACAATGCTTTGCCTGCCGGCGACCACTGTCTGATCAAGATCGATTGTCGGATGAATATCAAGAAGGAATTTCTTGCTCTTTTTGTTTTGACAATATGAGCGATGAACGACGTGAACGTTTCGCAGAGCGACAGCGACAGATCGAATTTTCAAAAGAACGCAATGAAAAACATATCGGTGTAAAACTTGAGGTCAGAAAAAAACAAAAGATCGAGAGAGGTAACACATGAATACATTCTCAATAAAAAGATCTCTTTTGATTATTTTTATGCTGATCATTTAACGGTTTTAACATTAACCGTTCATTTCAAAATAGGCCCTTTATCGCTGGGCTTATACGGCTCTATTAACACAAACGAAAATGTTGCAATTCATGATTATGATCTAACAAGTTATTTCATTTCAAACTCTGCAAAGAAAGATGAATACTTATTGTAGAAGATGAATCTATTTTATTTGCAAATTATTTAGATCGCTTTAAGCCTTTTTGAGGCTCTTAGCAGATTCCATATCATAAAATTATTGAGCAAGTATCATATTACTGTTTATTTCGTAATGTTTGGAGTTCTTCATGTTACGTTATTAAAATAAGTTTGAAACTTTATATCTCCCTGAAAATAATTTCTTAACTTTGCTTAAACATCGAAGCTTTCTCATCAATAAAAATATTTTCTTTTCTAGTCTCAAACAATCTTGAACTCAAAAATTGATGAAAGTCAGATACGACACGTTCCATCTCGACTAACTTACCACCTGCTCCACATTGAGAATACATACCTTTTTGAACTCTCTCACAGATCATTTTATCTTCTGCAAAAAATGACTCGACGAAATCCTTTGTGGCTTTATCTGAATTTATATGGTCTGTTTCCGCAATACTGGCTGAGCGGATCAAACTTGTTTCCTTATTTATTGGCATAACTTGTAACCAGTCGAAGGAATCACAGGTCATAATTCCCACAAATGATGGAGGTAAGGAAACGAGAAGATAATGGTTATAAACTTCGGGATAATCACCTTTTAACCACTTCACTACTTTACTTGTGGTGCCTATAGCATGATCTGACATTAAGCCTGCGGTCAAAGTCCACTCTGATGATCCTGCAACATAAAAGGCTCGCTTGGTTGGTGTCATCGTTTCTAGTGTACTTTTATGCACTCTGAACAAGTGATAGCTCTCCATCGCATTTTCCATAGCCAGCTTCCAGTTTGCTTGCCATACTTCAACGTTTCCTGACGTGGCTGATTGAAATCGCTGAGACTCGAACACCGCCATGTAATCTTCCAACCCTTCTAAACGATCTTTAAGTGGCGTAGGGTTTTCAGATAGATTAATAAATAACAACCCCATAAAGCTTTGCAGGTTGAATTCAGGTAAGCAGTGTTCCTTCTTTTCTATTTTGATCTCACCTGGGAATGGAACACCTTTTGATGCGCCTTGATCATCATATGACCAGGCATGATATGGGCAGCTCATTACCTTATTTATTTTTCCAAAACCTTGATCCAGTATTGGCGTACCACGATGTCGACAGTTATTTGATAATGCTCGGAAGACACCATCTTTCCCATGAATGATCGAGATGGATTCACCAACCAGATCAAATGCGTAATAATCACCCTTTTCTTTTATTTCCTGTTCACAGCATATAAAAACCCATTCATTACGAAAGATAGATTGTGCTTCAAGATCAAAAACTTCCTGATCGTGATATATGGCAAATGGTAACGATTTAGCATCTTCAATAGGAGCTGCGGCGAGTTGCTTGTATTTATCCATTAATTGGTTCATTAACTTATTCATTTTTTTACCTCATCAAACGCGTAACAGGATCAGCAACGTAATAGAAACCGAAAAACAACCAGATGCCGATCACCAAATAAAATAATATTGGGTTTTCAGATTTACGAATGGTTTCTGATAACCAAGTTTCATTTCCAAGTAAATTAGTCAGTCCCCAGATAATGAGTAATATCCCCCATAACCACCAATTCATGACCGTCGAGATGACTATCAAAATTAAACTTAGTATCGCGCGCCATTTAATTGTTTTTTTCATACTTTATCTCACAAAAACATGTACTGCTTTTGGGTTACCTGAACTATCTAGATTGTATTCTTCCAGGACTATCTCAGGAACTGCTTCTCCACTATAAATATCGGCCCAGGCTTTATCTAAAATTTCATCGATAGCCATTCCTTTAAGATCATTAACTGGGAATTTTTGATATAAACCGGCAGATATGTCTTTCTTATCCATTACAGCGATATCGGAATTTAAGGATGTTTGTGCTTGATCATAGCCTATAGCTAACGTTGTATTACCTTCTTCATCTATATCTTTATAAACTGCGTAAACAACAACAGGTCTATTCCAATTAACGGCTTGATGTAATTCGTCTTTCATTTCAAACATATCCCATAATTTTTGAATTTCCTGAATCGCATCATCCGCGTATAAGTTGATCTGCGTTTGTATACCGATCACACTAAAAGTACCAATATGATATTTTTTTTCTAGGAACGGACTATCATCTTGAACTACGTAATTTTCAGAGGTTTGATTTACCGATAGACCCTTTGGGCTCTCATTTAAGACTGGCTTTAACCCAGTCACTCCTTTCAACTCTGGTATTGATTGTTTATCTACTATTACCTCAGAACTATTCACGGTATTGCCCGATTTAATTTCAGCTGCACGTGTATATGTAGTTGAGTTGTTGTTAACAGTCATGGCAACAGCTAAACCAGCACTTACGATCACAACCATTGTTCCTATGATTTTTTCCTTTAACATATTAACCTCTTTTTTGCAGCGCAAATGTGAGACACATGTGTATCATAGACTACAACGTTATATGAGACAATAGTGTTTCATATGATTATTTGCTATATTTACCCTCAATGAAAATTAAAGACGCACGCGCAATAAAATCTCGCCAAGCATTACTGGATGCCAGCATGAAACTTCTATTACAGAACCCTTCTGCGAGCCTGAGTGAATTGGCTGCTTTTGCAGGTGTGGGCCGCGCAACGCTATACCGACATTTCAATACTCGAGAGATCCTTATTCAGGAATTGGTGAAAGAAACACTGCTAGTGACTGATCAGGCAATGACACCACTAAAAGCTCAAGGCTTGACGGGTCGTGTCGCAATAGAGGCAACGTTGAGAACGATCATGCCACTAGCTGATCGTTATCATTTTTTACTAAGCCTTTGGTATATCGCCGCTGATGATAAATCAGTCATGAAGATATATAACCGCCAATTGGATGAATTATATGGTTTAGTTGAACAAGCAAAACAAGAAGGTAATATTAAAAAACAACTCTCCGTTGCATGGATAGTAACGGTAATTGATACGCTAATTTACGCAGGTTGGTGGTTTATCAGTCAGGGAGAAATGACTACAAAACAAGCTACTGATCATGTGATAGACAGTTTGTTTAATGGTGTTAAGGCTTAAGCATTACATCTTATTGGTTCCCTATAAACAACGACTAAATATTCTGTACCCAAGGAAATTGTCTCAACCACTTTTTGTTGAAATTCCAGGATCTTAACCATGCTGTAAAACATGATCCGCAAACCAATATGCGTAGCGCTCAAAACAATTACATCACTTTCTGGAGCTTTACGTCGGGTGAAAGTCGTCATGAGTAATAGAGGTCATAACTTGAATGATGTCGATTGGAATTTTGTTTCTAAACAGAACCGAGCAGCTTTTATAATTGAGCCTGAAAAATTTATCCCTCAGTTGCTTATTTTTGTGCCTTGGCTGTGAGTGATGGTTATAACGCTAATGTCGATCCTGAAATCTGGCATCTTAACGTGTGTCTGATATCTTTCTGATAATGATAGTTTTTTCTAAGAATTACTGTTGTGCAAACTTTGCAAATATTGAAATAAAGCGCGGGACGACTTGGGTGTTTTATTTTGTGACTTCTCTTTTTTTGCATTGCGGATCATTTGATTAATATATTGATGATCAATTTCTGAAAACTGCTCAATTAATTCATCCATTGTCTGGCTCTCCCCTGCGATCAAACCCTCCCGCCATTTTTCTATTTTATGAAACTCATGGATTTGTTGTTTTTCAGGTCTATGTAATCTATTTAAAGCTTTTTGAATTGCATCCGCATCAGCTTCACGCATTAATACGCCAATACGTTGTAACTGTCGTTTCAGTGCTTTTTGTTTGAATTTTTTCGCTTCCAGAACATTAGATCTTAATTCTTCGCTAACAGGCATTTTTTCCAATTGCACCGGTGTAAGTTTTACCAGTTCTTTGCCTAGATCTTTTAAGGCATGCATTTCACGCTTAATTTGTGATTTACTAATTACGTCTTCTTGGTCTTCAAAATTCTCTTCTATCATCTGGATCTGTGTTTGTCATTATTATATTGGGGTATGATTACTAAGTTTATATAAAAACCTTTGTGTAAATGCTTTTTGAATAACACTTTGCAATGATTATGTTAAGAATAACCCAATATTAATTTAAATAGTTGCCTGATTTATAATGAATTCCCCTGATATGCAATTTTTTGAACCCGCCTCCAGGCTAGGTGTTTTATCAAAACAGGAAAATATTTTGATCGCTACTGCCGAGTCTTGCACGGGTGGTTGGCTTGCAGAGTCGATCACTGCTGTTCCCGGAAGTTCAACCTGGTTTGAACGTGGATTTGTCACTTATTCGAATATCTCCAAACAAGAAATGCTTGGTGTGTCGGCAAAAACCTTAGAACAATTCGGTGCTGTCAGTAAACAGGTTGCAAGTGAAATGGCTGAAGGTGCTCTTTCAAATAGTCATGCCCAAATCAGTATTTCTATCACAGGCATTGCTGGACCAGGTGGTGGTTCTGAAGATAAGCCCGTGGGAACTGTTTGTTTTGCCGTGGCGACTTCGATGAATAAACAACAATCTAGTCCAACAAAACCCATTACAAAAAATGTATTTTTTTCTGGTGATCGGTATAAAGTCCGCCAACAAGCCGTAATTACGGCTTTAGAAATGTTGATTAAGGTTATTTCGGAGTTAAAAAAATAACAAAATGACGCAGTTATTTTTTGCCTTATTGCCAGATGATTTAGTAAGGAGGCATGTTGCAAAGGTTATTGCTCAACTTCCTAACAAAGGTAGCAAAGTCAAGATATTAAATCTTCACGCAATCTTGGCATTTCTCGGCGAAGTGCCCTCTGATCAAATTCAACAATATACCAACGCGGCTGATGGAATAGTCTCACCTTCGTTTACTTTAAAACTGGATTCTCGCGAGTGGTGGAGGCAATCCAGGATTACCGCAATTGGTGTGAGCGAGGTACCCGATCCATTATTTGATCTAATCAATTCTCTTAACCAAGCACTTATTCCTTATGGATATGATCCTGAAAAACGACCTTTTCGGCTCCACATCACCTTAATGGATAATGTCGAAAATCCTATCAGTCCAACACATTTTGAACCGATCTCCTGGTTGGTTCGGGGTTTCTCGTTGATTGAATCATCAAATCATCCTGAAGAGCAGTCATACAGGGTTATTCAGTCATGGGATTTTGTGGGATAATACGCAGCTAAATATCGCGGAGATAACTTGATGGATGATCAGAAAGATAAGGCCTTGAGCGCGGCTTTAAGCCAAATTGAAAAACAATTCGGTAAAGGCTCGGTAATGCGTCTTGGCGATGGGCAAACCATCAAAGTGGAAACGGTTTCAAGTGGCTCTCTAGCGCTAGACATTGCCCTGGGTGCAGGTGGATTACCTAAAGGCCGAGTTGTTGAGGTCTATGGGCCAGAATCTTCGGGTAAAACAACGCTGGCATTGCATGCCGTTGCAGAGATTCAAAAAGCCGGCGGCACTGCTGCATTTGTTGATGCTGAGCATGCGATGGATCCAGTATACGCAGAGAAAATCGGCGTTAATATTCAAGATCTTTTAGTGTCGCAGCCAGATACAGGTGAACAGGCACTTGAAATTACCGATATGCTGGTACGCTCCGGCGCCGTAGGCATTGTTGTCGTTGACTCTGTTGCAGCATTAACTCCAAAGGCAGAGATCGAAGGTGACATGGGCGATCATCATGTTGGCTTACAAGCCAGATTGATGTCGCAAGCACTACGTAAACTCACCGGTAATATAAAACGATCGAATACCCTGGTTATTTTTATCAATCAGATCCGTATGAAAATTGGTGTCATGTTTGGCAATCCTGAAACTACCACGGGTGGCAACGCATTGAAATTCTACTCATCAGTTCGTCTTGATATCCGCCGTATTGGCGCGATCAAAAAACAAGATGAAATTGTCGGCAATGAAACGCGCGTTAAAGTCGTTAAAAATAAGGTAGCCCCTCCATTTAAAGAAGCATATTTCGACATTCTCTATGGTGAAGGCGTTTCGCGAGAAAGTGAAATTATAGATCTGGGCGTTAAATGTGATCTAATCGATAAGGCTGGCTCGTGGTACAGCTACAATGGTGATCGTATTGGTCAAGGTAAGGATAATGTCCGTGCTTACCTGAAGGAAAATCCAGAAACTGCAAATAATATAGAAGCAGCAATTCGTGAAAAATTATTACCAAGCAAAGATACTGCAGTTGATGGAAATGATCCTGAAACGGGCATGGATACTGAAGAACTGGAAGTTTAAAGATCGGGTGTTCAACGATTGACTGATCCTCTAATTGCGACTCGACATAAAGCAATGGATTTATTAGCCCGACGCGAGCATACGCGCAAGGAATTGATCCATAAGTTAACTATTCGAGATTTCCCTGAAGATGTTATCGAGTCAGTTGTTAGTCGTCTTACGGAAGAGAACTTGCAAAGTGATGATCGTTTTGCCGAAGCCTTTGTTAATATGCGTCGGAAAAAAGGTCAGGGTCCAATCCGGATCCTGAACGAGTTGCAAGAACGAGGTGTAAGCCAGGCACTTCAGGAAGAATATGTAGATACCCGTGATTCGGTTTGGCGCGAAACAATTAAACAAGTAAGAGAAAAAAAGTTTGGAAGTGCGGTACCTGAAGAATACGCGCAACGTGCAAAACAATCGCGTTTCTTACAATACCGTGGCTTTACCAGTGATCAAATTCACCAAGAATTAAGCTAGGCACTAAACGAGAAGTATAGAACAAAGTTATGAATCAAAGTTATGAGTCAAAGTTATGAGCCAGACTAGTCCAAATCTGTCTGCCAGCACTTCAGCTATACGCGAAGCTTTCATCGAATATTTCAAAGCTAAAGAACATAAAGCCATTGCCAGCAGTCCACTAGTTCCGCATAACGACCCTACCCTGCTTTTCACCAATGCTGGCATGGTGCAATTTAAAGATGTCTTCACCGGAAAAGAAAAACTTTCTTATAACCGAGCTGTATCAAGCCAGCGCTGTGTACGTGCTGGTGGAAAACACAACGATCTTGAAAATGTAGGCTACACGGCTCGACATCACACTTTTTTTGAAATGCTCGGCAACTTTAGCTTTGGTGATTACTTCAAGCGTGAAGCCATTGAGTTTGCCTGGGACTTTCTCACCAATACGCTAGGTCTTCCAAAAGAAAAACTTTGGGTGACGGTTTTCATCGATGATGATGAAGCCGCCGAGATCTGGCAAAAAGACATCGGTATCAATCCTGATCAAATGTCACGATGTGGTGAAAAAGATAATTTTTGGAGTATGGGACCGACAGGCCCCTGTGGACCGTGTACGGAAATATTTTACGATCATGGCTCTGACATTGCCGGTGGCCCTCCTGGTAGTCCCGATGAAGATGGTGATCGATATATAGAGATCTGGAACCTGGTCTTCACCCAATTTGATCGTGACGCAGATGGCAAACTAAACCCTCTTCCCAAACCCTCAGTCGACACAGGTATGGGGCTAGAACGTATAGCTGCGGTTATGCAGCATGTTCACAACAACTACGAAATTGATCTGTTCCAGAATCTAATCAAAGCCATTCGTGACCTGGCTGACTGTGGTGATAAAGAGCTGATGTCACAACGCGTCGTCGCGGATCATATTCGCTCCTGCGCTTTTATTATTACCGATGATGTTGTGCCTTCCAATGAAGGTCGTGGTTATGTATTACGACGCATTATTCGTCGTGCGGTTAGACATGGAAATAAGCTTGGTTTGAATGGCGCATTTTTCTACAAATTGGTGCAACCTCTTGTTAATGAAATGGGAGAAGCCTTCCCTGAATTAACCAAGGCTCAGGCTCATGTCGAAAAAGTCCTTAAGCAGGAAGAAGAACGCTTTGCAGAAACGTTGCAACAAGGTCTCAAGATTCTCGAACAAGCTATTGCTGAAATAGGTGACAATACCATTCCCGGCGAAGTCGTCTTTCAGCTTTACGATACCTTTGGTTTTCCTGTTGACTTAACCGCAGATATTGCCCGCGAAAAAGGACTTGCTCTAGATCATGATGGATTTGATCTGGCAATGAAACAACAGAAAGAACGTGCCCGAGCGGCGAGTCAGTTTGCTTCTGGTAAAACCGAAACTGCTAAAATTGATCTGTCGCCCTATGATGCCGAATTTAATTTCACTGGATATCATTCATGTGAACAAGATGCGGTTGTTCAAGCAATCTACATTGATGGTCAGCAAGTTGATCAAGCTGTCACAGGTGACACTGCCGTTGTTTTAATCGATCACACTCCATTTTACGCAGAATCCGGTGGTCAAATTGGAGATATCGGAAGTTTAGAGAATGCCGACGGTATCTTTATTGTTGAAGATACGCGTAAGCAAAACGATGTTCATTTACATTGTGGTACCGTCAAACAAGGCGGTATTCATGTTGGTGAAAGTATTCATGCATCCGTGAATGAAACATCTCGGCTCGCAACTGAAAAAAATCACTCAGCAACTCATCTTTTGCATGCCGCATTAAGAAAAATACTTGGTGAGCATGTACTACAAAAAGGTTCTCTAGTGACAAGTGATCGTCTACGTTTTGATTTTTCTCACTCTGAACCTGTTGTAGCAGATCAATTAACCACTATAGAGAGGCTGGTTAACGAGCAGATAAGATCAAATCTACCGGTAGAAACTAAAATAATGTCGATGGATAAAGCGCAAGAATCTGGTGCGATGGCGCTTTTTGGTGAGAAATATGCCGAGGAAGTTCGTGTTTTAAATATGGGCGAATTCTCAATAGAACTTTGTGGTGGAACACACGTGAATCGAACGGGTGACATTGGTCTATTTAAGATCATTTCTGAAACAGGCATCGCATCCGGTGTTCGTCGTATTGAAGCCTTTACCGGTGAAACCGCACTGGATTATATAAGTGAAACAGAGAAAAACCTCTCGAAGATCATCGATCTTTTAAAAGCAACGACAGATAATGTTGAAGATAAAATTGAACAATTGCTACAGCGTAATCGACAACAAGAAAAAGAGATCCAGGCATTAAAAGGAAAAATGGCAAGTCAAACCAGATCTGATCTAACGGAAAATGCCGTTGCTGTTGAAGGGATTAAAATAGTCGCTGCAAAACTCGAAGGCGCCGATGTAAATACGCTCCGTGAAACAATGGATCAACTAAAAAATAAATTAGGTTCCTCAGCCATCGTTTTAGGCGCTGTAGAAGGTGGCAAAGTTAAGCTCGTTGCCGGCGTCAGCAAAGATTGCACTGATCGAATTCAAGCTGGAAAACTGATCAATCATGTCGCACAACAAGTGGATGGTAAAGGCGGCGGTCGCCCTGATATGGCACAAGCTGGAGGAAATGATCCTTCGAAGTTGGATCAGGCTCTCGAAAGTGTTATTGACTGGGTGAAAGCTTCTCTAGTTTAAGTTTGGGACTAATTTTCAATTAATGGAATGCTGTATGTGTTCAAACGCTTGCAGCCAATCATTCCTTTCAAATTTTAATTACTTATCTTTAAAATGCTCTCAAGCCAATAAACTGATCAGATGATTTTCAGGGCGTATTCTCTTTTGGTAAAGTGTCGCCACCCGTTTAGCAAATCATTTCTTTGGCGTTAATGGCTATTACCATTGAGAAGCTGGCTAATGATGGTGAAATAGCAGCCTAAAAAGGATGAGGGAAGTCTGATGAAACGTGTGCGCAAAATTCATTTGGAGAGACACAGCTTATCTTGAAACCAAAGACAAATAACGGCAAAGTGAGCATTATGAATTTAATCAGCTGGTTGAAGTAAATGACGCCCCTTTTTAGAGTTTTTCTACAGCCTTGTTAACATGGCACTTCTTGAATTAATACTTCTTGCTTTCGCCCTTCTGGCGGCCTTATCCATTGTCTGGAGTACCCTGCAAACTGGTATTTCTCCCATGATGAGCTCAGGCAAAGCTTGCCAAGCCATGCTCGCTTCAATAGATAAGCCTGTAAATGGACCTTTAATTGATCTCGGTTCTGGTTGGGGAACACTCGTTATCGCTGTCGCCCGTAAGTATCCACGTCAACAAGTGATCGGCTACGAACTGTCTTGGTTTCCATGGTTGGTGTCAATAATTCGGAAACATAGTTTACGTTTGGATAACCTTACGCTCTATCGCAAAGATTTTAAGAATGCTGAACTCAGCAATGCTTCTATTATATTCTGTTATCTTTTCCCTGGGGGGATGGTTGCTCTTCATAAAAAACTGAACCGCGAGCTATTAAATGAGATCCTCATTGTGAGTAACACATTTGCATTACCTTCATGCCAACCTACAAAAGTCACCAGGCTTAAAGATATCTACCAAACTCCGATTTACGTATATTATTGGCAGCCAAAGTGCTCTGCGGAATAATAATGACATAGTAGCCGTTATTTGTTTATTTATAATATCGCTCTCTTTTCAATCATACACCTTGTTTCGTTAATCGAACTCTCAACCTTCGAAACGTGTCCAGATCAAGATTATCTCTTAACAAAACCAGCGATTTCTTGCGCCGATCAGGTAATTTAAATTGCAATACAGTCAACCAAGGTTGAACCAGGCACCCAGATAATAATTCAGATTTTATAGCTTTATCTTTATTTGAATTATTCAATAAAAGCAACCATGTACCATCTTTTTTCAACCTCGCTTCACTAATTGCTAGTCCACTGTGCGAACAATGCTCACGTACTGTGATCAAAAACCAAACAATTATCCCTGTTATTACAATTAATTTAATCAAAATATTTAATGACAAACTGATCACAGTTGCTATTGCAATCATTGATAAAACAAAAAGTATAATCAATAAGTTACTTGAGAATGATGGAATGATTCTAATATCAGAATTGAAATGATTCATACAAGTAGTTTGTGAATTTTAAAGTTTATGACTTGAAATAAGTTGTTTATAAAAAGATACTACGCATCTTGTCTGCAATTTGTATAACAATAAGATAGATGAATAATAAAACGCAAGATAACAAAGCAACATTGCAGAACGATCCGAAACAACCCAATAATAAGAAATTAGAGAAGGAATTCACCAATAAGCCAGCGTCGAAAGAAGTCGGTGGTCGAGCTGAAGGTCTTGAACCGACTCGTTATGGCGATTGGGAATTTAAAGGCCGCTGTATTGATTTCTAAAATTAGAGACCTTTGCACGGGAGAATATTTTGTTTCCAGACAAGACAAAAGCACGCACAAAGAGGGAGTTTATACTTTATAAATGACCGATTGAGCATGTTTTTAACGCCGTATGAGAGCAAAATAGCTTTCGTGCATAGGCCTCAAATAACTATTAAGGGATACATATTTATGTCCGCACAAAACCGCCCGTTGTCACCGCATCTGGACGTGTACAGACTGCCACTGACTGCCATTATTTCCATTTGCCATCGTATCACTGGTGTTGGATTGTCCGTAGGAACATTATTGCTTGCTTGTTGGTTAATGGCAGCCGCATCAGGGCCAGAAGCCTTTGCTTCGATTAATGGTTTCCTTGGATCATGGTTTGGAAAAATCTTACTTTTTCTTTGGACCTTCGCCTTCTATTTCCATTTTTGTAATGGCATCCGCCATCTGTTTTGGGATGTCGGTAAAGGCTTTGAACAATCTGATGTGGAAAAAACCGCAAAAGTGGTACTCATTGCAACCGTTGTTTTGACTATAGTAACCACAGTTATCGCTGTCGCTGGAGGTGGCTCATGAACTTAAACACACCACTTTCAATCGCACGAGGTCTGGGATCGGCTAAAGAAGGTGCTCATCATTGGAAAGCTCAAAGGTTAACTGCAATTGCGTTAATACCATTAAGTATCTGGTTTATTTGTAAAATCACTTGTCTAGTAGGTGGTTCTCACACCGATGTTGTTACCTGGATCCAACAACCCTGGACTCCAGCGTTATTGATCGTTCTTCTATTTAGCCTCTTCTATCATATGGCACTTGGCCTACAAGTTGTTATTGAGGACTATGTCAGTACGACCTGGATGAAAATCACGCTTTTGCTTCTGACCCAATTCGGATCAATTCTGATCGGACTCGGTAGTATTGTTTCTGTTTTGCGAATTGCTATGGGAGATTAAGGTTAAATGACCGACGAATACAAAATTATTGAACATCAATACGATACGATCGTTGTAGGTGCTGGTGGGGCGGGTCTTCGTGCCACATTTGGTATGGCACAAAAAGGCTTAAAAACAGCTTGCCTGACAAAGGTATTCCCAACAAGAAGTCACACGGTTGCTGCTCAAGGTGGTATGAGTGCGTCATTGGGTAATATGAGTGAAGATAGCTGGCAATGGCATATGTATGACACCGTTAAAGGTTCTGACTGGTTAGGCGATCAAGATGCGATTGAGTATATGTGTCGCGAAGCTGTGCCTTCAGTAATCGAATTAGAGCATTATGGCGTTCCCTTTTCTCGTACAGAGGAAGGTAAGATCTACCAACGGCCATTCGGTGGGATGACCACAAACTTTGGTGAAGGCATTGCGCAGCGTACTTGTGCTGCGGCAGATCGAACTGGCCACGCCATCCTACATACGCTTTATCAACAATCACTTAAACATGATGCCGAGTTCTTTATTGAATACTTCGCGCTTGATTTGGTCATGGATGAAGATGGTAGTTGTAAAGGTGTACTCGCATGGTGTCTTGAAGATGGCTCCTTACACTTGTTCCGCGGTCATGAAACTATCCTGGCCACCGGTGGTTACGGTCGTTCTTATTTCTCATGTACTTCAGCACATACTTGTACTGGTGATGGTAATGCGATGGCTCTTCGAGCTGGTTTACCATTACAAGATATGGAATTCATTCAATTCCATCCGACAGGTATCTATGGATCGGGTTGTCTGATCACTGAAGGTGTTCGTGGCGAAGGTGGTTATCTTACCAATTCTGAAGGTGAACGTTTTATGGAACGTTATGCACCGAATGCGAAAGATTTAGCATCACGTGATGTCGTTAGTCGCTCAATGACTATTGAAATTCGTGAAGGTCGCGGTGTTGGTAAAGACAAAGATCATATCCATTTGCACCTTGAGCATTTAGGCCCAGAAGTGATTAATGAACGTTTGCCTGGCATAGCAGAATCTGCTGAAATTTTTGCTGGTGTAGATGTGTCGAAAGAGCCTATCCCAGTGATCCCAACAGTTCACTACAATATGGGAGGTATTCCAACTAATTATCATGGTGAAGTTGTTACTTTAAAAGATAACGATCCTGATCATGTAGTGCAGGGACTAATGGCCATCGGTGAAGCTGCTTGTGTTTCTGTTCATGGTGCAAATCGTCTTGGATCAAATTCCTTACTTGATTTGATCGTCTTTGGTCGCGCATCCGCAATTCGTGCTGCAGAAAAAGTACAACCTGGTCAGCAGCATAGTCCTCTACCAGAAGGAACAGTTGAAAAGTTGGTTGCTCGTTTCGATAAAACAAGAAACGCTAAAGGTTCAATACCAACGGCAAAAATTCGCGATAACCTGCAACGTACAATGCAAAACAACGCGGCTGTTTTCAGAACCGGAGATGTTATGCAGGAAGGCATCGACAAGCTTAAGGGTGTTTGTGAATCATTTTCCGATGTACAAGTTTCAGATAGATCAATGATTTGGAATACAGATCTAGTGGAAACATTGGAGTTAGAAAACCTACTGCAATGTGCAAGCGTCAGTATCCATGGCGCTTTGAATCGTGAAGAAAGTCGTGGCGCACATGCGCGTGAGGACTTTGCGGATCGAGATGATGAGAATTGGATGAAGCATACCTTGGCTACGTTAAACGATAACTGGAGCGTGAAATTTGAGTACAGGCCTGTTCATGCTTATACGCTGACAAAAGAAATCGATTACATCAAACCTAAAGCACGTGTTTATTAAAAAGGAAAGCAGATATGGTTGAATTTACACTTCCAGAGAATTCAAAAATCGGTACAGGTAAAACCGTTACTGCGGCCAATTCCGCAACCAATAAAAAGACGTTCAAAGTTTATCGATGGGATCCGGATAGTGGTGAAAATCCGCGCATGGACACCTTTGAAATTGATCTTGATAATTGCGGCCCTATGGTGCTTGATGCATTGTTGCATATCAAAGATGAACTGGATCCAACGCTGACCCTCAGAAGATCATGTCGTGAAGGAATTTGTGGTTCTTGTGCAATGAACATTGATGGTCGAAATACGCTTGCTTGTACTAAAGCAATAGCAGATATAGATGATGAGGTTAAAGTTTACCCTCTGCCTCATATGGCGGTCGTTAAAGATCTAGTGCCAGATTTAACCCATTTTTATGCACAGTACGCCTCGATAAAACCCTGGATGCATACAGACAGCCCAACACCGCCCGTTAATGAAGAGCGCCTTCAATCGAAAGATGATCGTGCGAAATTGGATGGGCTGTATGAATGCATTCTCTGCGCATGTTGCTCAACGAGTTGTCCAAGTTATTGGTGGAACAGCGATCGTTATTTGGGCCCTGCGGCACTACTGCAAGCCTATCGTTGGATTGCTGATAGTCGTGATGAAGCGACTGGTGAACGACTTGAAGATCTGGAAGATCCATTCAAGTTATATCGTTGCCACACCATTATGAATTGTGCTGAAACATGTCCGAAAGGATTAAATCCAGCAAAAGCGATCGCTGAGATCAAAAAATTACAGATCAGTAAGGGAACCTGATCAAGCAGTGTCTGATCAGGAAGTAAGCTCACGCGTCCGTGATCATAACCGCGTACGCTGGCTTTGCCGCCGCGGCATGAAAGAGTTAGATCTGGTCATCAACCGTTTTTTTGAAAACGAATACGATTCACTTTCAGAACAAGATCAAATTTATTTCAAAGATTTCCTGGAGGTTGAAGATCCTGAGATCTACTCATGGATCATGGGGCGAACCACACCGGAAAATCAACACCACGCAGCGATTATCAACAAGTTACAAAACATGTTTGACAAACCCATTGGGTCTTAAGTAATTTCCATAACAATCAATTGAATACAAACAATTTCTCTATTAAAGGACCTAATCTGATCAAACTTGATCAATATGTTCTTATTAAAATAGAAGGTAAAAATTCGCTTGAGTTTTTACACAATCAATTTACCAATGATCTAAAAAAACTTCCGGAAAATAGCCTCGGGCTGGGAGCCTGGTGTTCGATAAAAGGACGTGTTCTGTACAGTTTCAGGATCTGGCATCAGGAAAATATCTTCTATTTGATTTTACTTAAATCACAGACAGACACTTTTGTTAAAAAATTGAAGATGTTTATTTTACGATCTGATGTGTCGCTAAGCATTTTAGAAGATCAATTTATGTATGGTCTATACGGAGACAATTCAGATCAGCTAATTTCGAGCTCTCTGCAAGATAACCGCGTCTCACATACTGATGAACAAATATTGATCAAACTTACATCAAAAACTTCGCGCTATTTGATTATTACTAAGGATAATGACCTAAAACTTGATTCTCTATCCATTCAAACTGATCAAAAACCATTATTAAATCAATGGAGTCTTCTTGATATTGCAGAAGGTTTGTCGGAAATAACACCTGAAACTACTGACATGTTTTTACCACAAATGCTTGATTTTGAAAGACTAGGTGGGCTTAGTTTCCAAAAAGGTTGTTACCCAGGCCAAGAAATCGTGGCGCGAGTGAAATACCGTGGCGAGTTAAAGAAGCAACTCTATCGAGCCAAGATTTCTTCTGAAAGCAACGTCATTGCCGGAATGTCACTCGTCCTCACAGAAGATGGATCAGATAAACTTGTGGGTCATATTGTCAATTCAGCGCAAACCGATTCAAATGTTTTATGGTCAGCACTAGTTGTTATCAATATAAATGCTAGCGAATCGACTGAAATTAAACTGCAATCTGATAGCGGTTCTCAATGCACGTTTAGCTCCCTTTAAAATTAAACCAATGTCAGGCTTCTCAAGCCATACTAACCAGTGATCTCCTCCAGTATTTTTAGGATAATTTCCTATTCTATAAGCGCTATTTTCTTGTCACGAAAAGAATTACACCGTGATAAAATCAGGTATATTAACTAACCTAAACTCGGGATAAGAATGACCCTAAAAACATTAAAAAACATTGAATTAGGTGAAAACACGGTGACTGTTTTGTCCAGTGGGCTTCTTTTAGTGGCTATTAAGGCGGAGTTGTGTAGCAATAGCGAGCTATTGGAAACAACTCCAACGCACAGCACAGAGGCGCTAAAAGAAGTCTGCTGGAGGGTATTTCTTATCCCGAATTCAGGTTAACTAGACATTAGCAGGAATCAGGCAATCACCTCTTCCAATCTCAGGCGATAAATAATCCATGATTTTTAAAAAACCAACAATCTTCATTTCGCTACTACTGAGTATTTCCATTGCACTTATTACTTTCGAGACTCATTCAGAAGATCAAATGGGATCTAAACTAGAATCGGCAATCGACATACGTCTGGAGGGGCAAAAAGAGTCAATAGAATCTCAAAAAGAAATTGATCAACTGGCCGATCAAAAACTCAGTATGGTTCAGGACTACCAACAAGCAACCATCCAATTAGGAGATCTGCAAGTTTACAATAACCAGCTAGAGAAATTAGTTGAAAAACAACGCGAAAAACTCGCCTCTTTTGATCAACAATTAGAAAGTGCTCGAGAGGCGCAAAGAAACATTGTGCCGATGATGTTGAAAATGGTCAAAGTACTGAGTCGGTTTATTCAACTAGATACACCTTTTCTGCATGAAGAACGTTCAATGCGTGTGACTGCCCTGAAAGAAATGCTTGATGATCCTACAGTAACAACCTCTGAGAAATATCGCCGAATTCTAGAGGCTTATCAAATTGAAGCAGATTATGGTCGAACGATAGAATCTTATAATGGTGAGATTACACTTGGAAGTGAGAATCGTTCAGTCGAGTTTTTACGTGTTGGTCGTGTTGCGTTAATTTATTCAAGCCTTAATGGATCAGAAGCCGGTTTTTGGAATAAAAACAATAAACAATGGCAACTATTGCCAGTAGAGTATAACGAGTCAATCAATCACGGTTTGCGTATTGCAAGAAAAGAATCACCACCTGATCTAATTAAAATCCCACTCGATCTGAGCAAAGTTGAATTCTCGGGAGATCCAGAATGAAGCTTCGATGGATCCTGATTTTAATCATCATTACGTTCAGTTCTGCCAGCCAGGCCATACCGCAGACATTGGAAGATCTGCTCGACGAGGTTCGACAAGGGCGTGCCGCAGAAAAGATCGAAAATGCTGAACGCGTAAAACGTTTTGAAGACAATAAGAATCAACAAGCTTCGATATTAGCAAAAGCGAAAACCGATCTACAAAAAGAAGAGTTTCGTGGTGAACAATTAAGAATAGAGTACGAACAAAACCAGCAAAGAACCGAACAACAAGAAGAAGTTTTGTTAGAAACTGCTGGCACTATCAGTGAGCTGCAAGGTGTCACACGCCAAATGGCTAGAGATATAAAAAATGTCATCAGTGCATCGTTGGTTTCTGCTGAAAAAACGGAACGGATTGAAGCGATTGATACACTGGCCAACAGTAAAGAACTGCCCTCCTCCGAACAATTGCAGATCTTATGGCAAACGATTTTGGAAGAAATGATCGAATCTGGAAAAGTAAGCCAGTTTAAGGCCGGTGTTGTCACCACAGATGGAGAAGAGATTGAAAAGATAGTTACTCGCGTTGGTACGTTTAACGCCAGTGCCGACGGCCAATTTCTGCGATATCTGCCGGATACCGGTCGATTAATCGAGCCACGGCGCCAGCCTTCTTATCGTTTTCAGAAACTGGCAGCAAAACTAGAAAAGCATAATAACGAAGAACTACTCCCTATGGTGGTTGATCCCACACGAGGTGCAATGCTGGCGCTATTAGTACAAAAGCCAAATCTTAAAGAAAGAATTCAACAAGGTGGTGTTATTGGTTACATCATCATTGCCATAGGAATTATTGCATTACTTATTGCGATTGAGCGTTTTGTTGTCTTACTAATAACAGGACGAAAAGTTAAAAAACAAACGAAAGAAAATGATCCTGATACTGGAAATCCTTTATGTAGGATCATGCTCGCTTATACAGAAAATCCTGATATAAATGCAGAAACCTTAGAATTAAAACTGGACGAAGCCATTTTACGCGAGCTTCCAAAGATAAAACGTGGTCTTAGAACGCTAGCAATTCTAGCAGCGATTGCCCCTTTGCTAGGGTTGCTAGGCACCGTCACAGGGATTATTGAAACATTTCAATCGATCACATTATATGGAACGGGTGATCCACGTTTAATGTCCGGTGGTATCTCACAAGCTCTGGTAACCACAGTACTTGGCCTCATCGTCGCAATCCCGATATTGTTATTGCACAGTATGCTTTCCGGTCGAAGCAACGACATTGTTCAGATTCTCGATGAAAAGAGTGTTGCTATCGTGGCGAAACTTGCGGAGAAACGCAGTGCCTCTGTTTGAAGGCTTTCAGCGGCTACTTGATCATGGCGGCTTAGTGCTGATTATGATCATGCTGGTCTCGTTCATTATGTGGACGTTGATCATCGAGCGATATTTATACTTATATGTCATTCATCCTCGACAACTTAAACAACAGATTGATGATTGGTCATCAAGAAATGATCACACGTCCTGGTATGCACATAGTTTTCGTCAGGGCTTAATCGGTGAGATAAATTCAAACTTGCAAAAAAACCTGTTATTGATCAAAGCACTCGTTAGTGTGCTACCTCTTTTGGGCTTGTTAGGAACAGTTTCCGGGATGATTTCAACCTTTGAGGTCATGATGGTATTTGGATCCGGAAATGCCAGAGGTATGTCAGCCGGTATTTCTGAAGCATTGATCACCACAGCGGCAGGTCTGGTTACCTCTATTTCGGGCCTTTATTTCAGCTCACAATTACAAAGCCAGGCTGAAAATGAAAAGAATAAAATGACGGATTTATTGATTTAGAATGCGACGCTCACATACAGATCAAGCGACTAGCAATGCAGAAGTCAACCTGACGCCACTTATTGATATGGTCTTTATCTTATTGATTTTCTTTATTGTTACGTCATCCTTTGTTAAAGAGTCAGGTATTGAAGTCAATCGCCCTAGCGCTCAAACAGCCGAAAGACAAGAACGCGCAAATATTATTATCGCAGCAAACAGCAAAGGCGAAGTCTGGATAGACAAGCGCAAAATCGATATACACACAGTCCGATCACATATAGAAAGGTTACGGGCAGAGAATCCAGAAGGTTCGGTTGTAATACTTGCAGATGAGAAATCTCAAACAGGCCTAATGGTACAGATTATGGATCAAGTTCGACTGGCTGGAGTGACCAATATGTCTATTGCGGCGACAACTACTTCTGGTTCAGAGTGAAATCATCTTTCAGTTCATCTGCAAATTTGACTGTGAGTTTGGCTCTGGCATTGCTGATCAACTTACTTTTATTTCTCGCAATACAAAGGTTAGTCCAACCAGATCATTCAACCTTTTTGCTACCAGAACTGGTGACTATGGTAGATTTTATTCGCTTTAAGCAAGAGGATAAATTACCGGAACCGAAACTGCACGAACTGTTACCTAGCAGACCAAAACCACCGAAGAAACCACCACCGCCTCCCAAACAGAAGCAACCCGATCCAGAGAAACCTAAACCGAAAAAGATCAAGTTACCGACTCCAAAAGTGAAACTGCCATTGCATATGACAAATGGCCCACACTTAGGTGACTTTCTAAAAAAGCCAAAACCAAAGAAAACGATCATTCAAAAAACTGCACCTATACCTGAACCTATCGTCGTTCCAGATCCTGAACCTGTTATTGAACAGATAGCCGAACCTGTTGTTCAAGATCCTATTGAACAGACCAAAATTGATCCAGGTCTTACAGAATCACAAATCGAAACTGATGTCGTTCCTACTTATAAGTCTAAGCCTAAATATCCTTCAAGAGCTCTACGAGCAAAGATAAATGGTGCTGTCACGCTGGAGTTTATAATCACCGAAAAAGGGACCGTAAAGGATCCAATCATTATTAAATCTGATCCGCCTAAAATATTTGATAAATCGGCTTTAAAAGCGATCAAAAAATGGAAATTTAAACCCAAAGTTGTTAACGGCAAACCTGTCAGTCGACGTGCCCAACTGAATATTAATTTCAATATTAAATGATGACTGGAATTTCCTACTTACTCCCCGTTTTTATCGTCACCGCTCTCTCACTATGCTGTGCCGATAATACAATCGCTGCTGAGAATGAAAAGAAATACTTATTGTCAGAAAAAAACTGGAACAAACTTTCTGAAATAAATAAATTACTTGAGTCTGATCAATCTGATAAAGCGATAAATGAACTTAATGCTTTAAGTATCGAGGCTCAAGATGTTACCTACGATTCTGCGGTCATTCAACAGACCTTAGGTTATGCTTATATCTCGAACAATGACTACCCAAATGCTATCAAGGCATTTCAACTCGCGTTGAATTCAAATGTTCTACCTCCAAATGTAATCCACGACTTGCAGTTTAATTTGGCTCAACTTCTGATCTACGCTAATCGTTACGACGAAGGCTTAAGTTATTTCCAACCATGGTTGGGTTCTGAACCTAACCCATCAATAGATGCTTATATACTCGCGGGTACTGCCTATTACGAATCAAAGCAATACAAAAAAGCTATTCCCTTTGCGAAAAATGTGATCCAACTAAAAGGTATATTTGACGAAACCTGGCATCAGATTTTACTTAGTTGTTATCTGCAAACGAATCAATATAAAAATGCAGCAAGCTTGCTAGAAAGTATGCTAACAAACCAACCAGACAACAAAACCTACTGGCTGCAACTACTCGCAACTTGGCAGAAAATAAATAATGATCAAAAAATACTCGCAACAATGGAGTTGATACACACAAAAGATCTGCTTGATGCTGAACAAATTAAACAATTGATCAATATGTACCTTTATATGGATTTGCCTTATAAAGCTGCAGACTTATTAAAAACCCAACTCAAGACTGGATCTTTACCTAAAAATTCGGCTAATTGGGAATTACTCGGCAATTGTTGGTTACAGGCGCAGGAACGCGAAAAAGCCGTGAGTGCCCTACTCGAGGCTGTGAAATTATCAGATCAAGCTGATCTATATTTTCGCATTGGACAGATCTATTTTGATCTTGAGGATTACTCACAAGCAACACACCAACTTCAGACAGCCTTATCTAAAAATCAATTAGAACAAAAAGGTTATCCTCAATTGTTACTTGGTATCTCACAATTCCATCAGAAAAACTACGAACAATCCCAAACGGCACTACAATTCGCACTTCAAAATAAAACAACCAATGCACAAGCCCTTTGGTGGTTACAAAGAATTCATGATCTAAAAATTGACGACAATCATGAAGTAAGAACAAATTAAACGGTAGTACTTCTGAGAAAGGAGTGCTTGGCTATACAAATCATCAAAGAAATGATGATTTCGTTTCCACTTGATGTTCTAGGGATATTAAAATCAGCTTACCAAAAAGTTACCGTCCACCCACATCAGGGCTTAAATCATTAGCGGCCTAACGCGTACTGCGAATAACTTTAATATATTCACCCGGCGCTTCACGACTTGATCCAATGATAATACGTCGATCATTACCATCTTCGGATTCTTCAATAAATCCAGAGACTTCCACAGTTTCACCAATAAAAGCCTGGCCAGTATAAGTCGGTGTAAAGCAAATTAAACGTTGCAATTGAGGATGTTTAAGGGAATACGATGAAGGTGTGTCAAAGGCATATTCATCATTCGAAACCTCAGTGGTTATTTCCACTTTACCGACTTTTTTGTATGGCTGGTTTGAGTGTTCCTGCTTTTGATCATCTGTGACTAAACTTAGATCAAATTTGATATTCTCAAAAACTGCCTTATTGTACTTTCGTTTTTCATGCCAAACATACTCGTCGAAAGTGAGACTGGGTAAACGCCGTTTATAGGCATCCTCCCAAAAATCTTGATCTAATGCTGAAAGATGGTTTTCTTTGATCAAATTGTTAATAACAGTGCGTGTTTGATGAAACACTTTCCTGTCATAAACAACCAGATCAATATCTGATTTGTCATTCTCCGCACCAATTAAGAATGAACCTGTAACGCCTAGAAAATCGAGATCAGTCCCATTTTTCACTAATAGAGTAATTAATTGAACTAATTTAACTTGTAAAGAGTTCTTGGGTTCTTTACAAGCTACCAGATCAATCAACCTTTTCGTGGCTTGGTGATGTTTGTTTATTTTTAAAGTCGGAACTGCATGTAAAGCTGCATCGAATACTGAAGAGTAATAGAGATACGAGGGAAAGTTTTTTCTGAGATATAAGTTTGCTTGTTTAGTATCCAGTTTTTGCCACTTATTCTTGGTTTCAGATCTTATATAACGCAAAAAACATAAACAACAATCATTTTCTTGCTTGTCTGAAACAACAGCAAACACCAGACCTTCTTCTGTTTCAAGGAAATCTTTTGTTTTGATTTGTAATGACACTTATCTCCCAAAAACGATAAGAAAGATTTCTTTTGAGATTTGAAACTTAAAGCGATCCGGATGAAATTTCTATATCAGCGTTACTTTTCAAATTTGCAACAAAATCCAGCCAATCACTACTACCTTGTTGCTCTTTAAGCCTCTCAATAGTTTTCTTGGCCGATTCATCAACTCCTGTCCATTCGAGATCAGCATTCTTCACAGCAGTAACACCAACTACAGTGTAATCATTCAAACCATCAGCAAAACCTGTATAAATCGGCTTTCCGTCAGACGGATGACCTAGTTTGAAAACAGATCTCAAAATTGAGCGCTTAACATTAGGATCATCTCTACTTACTGATTGACTCTTATTCCACTCAACAGACTCTGTCGTTGCCAACTGTTCGGGATCTGCACCTTCATTTAATTTCGCCAATATCGCAGTTCCAAACTCCTCAGACATATTCTTAAGTTTATCATTAAGAATGGTTGTTTCAATCATGTCATGGACGGCTGGAAGTTCTTTAATTACGGCAGGTTTATGATCAAAGGCACGTAATACTATCAATCTTGTATCAGACAGCTCCAGAGGTTCGCTGTTGACTCCTTCTAATACACTATGACTAAATGCTGCTTCCAGGACATTTGGCCGGCTTGTAAGGTCATCTCCCTTACTTCGGGTAAACGATTCCGTTTGCTTGATTTCAAGACCTAGCGTATCAGAAGCAACTTCTAGCGAATCTGGATTTTCAAAAACCAGATTTTGCAACTCATCTGCTACTTCGTAGTATTTGGCTTCAGCTTGCGACTGTCTATATTTAGACTCAACATTATCTTTTGATTCTGCAAATGTTGATGTCTTCCCTTCTTGGATTTCAACGAGTTTAATCACGTGTAAACCACGTTTACTTCTCACCACATCACTAAATTCACCGGCATTGAGACTAAACATAGCCTCGTCAAACTCTACATCCATCACACCTTTTGAAACCGCACCTGTTTTACCCACTTCATCTTCTGCACTAAGTAAGCCTGCATGTTTTTGTGGAATATCATCAAAATCAACCCCAGACTTAACTAATTCAAGAAGTTTTGTCGCCGAGTCAGTCGCTTTTGTTACAATTTCAGCTGTTGCATCGGGAGCCAAAGCAACAAAGATGTGTTGAGCAACTCTGCGCTCTTCAAGCGTATAGTCTTGAAGATTTAACTGATAATATTCTTGCAGAATGTCATCATCAACATCTATTTGTTTAGCCAATCCTTCTGTAGAAAGATCAATATAACTCACGCGTACCGATTCCTCAGTCTTGTAGCTTTCTTTATTCTTCTCATAAAAATCAGAAACCTCTTCTTCACTGACATTGACCTTATCTTTAAATCGCTCAGCTGCAATAGTGGTATAAACAATATCGCGCTTTTGTGTCTGTAATAATCCTATTTTATTTTCTTCTCTTTTGGTTACAAACGAAGTATCTGAAATTGCTTTGAGTAATTGATTTTGAAGCATATCACCACGGAGTTGTGTTTCAAACGACGCAGGACTTGCTCCAGACTGGGTTAGACGTCTTTCATAAAGCTCATTCGAAAAGTCCCCATTTTCATCGTGAAAAGAATCTAAAGACTGAATCATCGCCGCAAGTTGATTATTGCTGATACGCATTCCAGATCCTTTACTTACTTGATCAATTACTTGTTGCTCTATGAGGCTTTTGATGACTTCCTGCTTGATACTACTTTGATCCATGCTATTCACATCGAGCTTGTCTCCAAACATCTGTTGAAGACGTTCTGTGTAGTTTTGCATGGCATTTTGATATTGGGCTAAACCGATATCTTTTCCGTTTACACTAGCGACGGTAACATTCGATCCTCCATCCATATATGAGTTTATACCCCATAAAGCGAATGGAATCGAAATTAGCCCAACAATGATCCAGGCCAACCAGCCTTGTGAATGTTCTCGAATGCTTTGAAGCATAAGCAAAAACCTTTATTTAAAGTTGAAAATAAAAAAGGGCGATCCTTAAACGGAACGCCCTAAACATTAATGGCGGAGCGGACGGGACTCGAACCCGCGACCCCCGGCGTGACAGGCCGGTATTCTAACCAACTGAACTACCGCTCCATTATGTTTGGTGGGTGCTGAGGGGATCGAACCCCCGACCCTCGCCTTGTAAGGGCGATGCTCTCCCAGCTGAGCTAAGCACCCGAAGGCGCGCTAGTTTAAGGCATCCTTTAAAGCTTTGCCAGCTTTAAATGTAGGTACTTTTGATGCCTTGATTTTAATAGTTTCACCAGTTCTAGGATTACGTCCAGATCGGGCTGCACGATCCCTGACAAGAAATGATCCAAAACCCAATAATGCGACAGTGTCGCCTTTTTTTAAAGTCGCTGTAATCGAATCAACAACAGCATCAACCGCACGAGCAGCAGAAGCTTTCGATAGATCTGCGGATTCGGCAACCGCGTCTACTAATTCAGACTTATTCATTTTTTATCCCCTTTGTTGCACCAATTATATTATCGTTATTCTTTCCACACTTAGAAGATCTTCGCTATGTAGGATGGTTTATGAGCGAACAGAATTTATACCAACTGCCCCTGTTGACGTCAACAGATTATACAAATATTTTTATTAATAAAACATTTGCTACACACCCCTAATTGTGCATCTTTTATTATAAATTGTCGTATTACTTTCGTAGAATCAAAGAATAAGCTTCGGAAATGAATTTCGACTATAAGATAGTTCTAAGTAAATGAATTGGCTAATTTTGCTGACAACATCACAGTTTTAGAAGAACCACGTCGGGATTCTAGTGTGTTCTTGTACTGCTTTTATTCTTATTATCTTTAGAATCGTCTTTTTTTATTGTATTTTCTGTTGTTTCCAAAAGTAAAGGCGCTGGCAAAGACTGTAACGCAATCTGAAAAACCTCATCAATCCATTTGACAGGTTTAATCGTTAAGTTCTGTTTAATATTCTCAGGTATTTCTGCAAGATCTTTTTCATTCTCAATGGGTATAAGAACGGTATCTATTCCACCTCGCAAAGCGGCAAGTAATTTTTCTTTCAATCCGCCAATGGGTAAAACTTCACCGCGTAAAGTAATCTCTCCGGTCATCGCAACATTTGCTTTCACAGGAATATTTGTTAATGCAGAGACTAGTGCTGTACACATACCGACACCTGCACTAGGTCCATCTTTTGGTGTTGCTCCTTCAGGAACATGAAAGTGAATGTCATTTTTGGTATAAAAATCAGCATGAACCCCTAACGAATCGCAACGACTACGGATGACTGTAACCGCCGCCTGAATAGACTCCTGCATTACATCACCCAATTGACCCGTAAAAATTTCTTTACCTTTGCCTGCAACAACAGCAGATTCAATTGTTAGTAGTTCTCCACCCACTTCTGTCCAGGCAAGACCCGTGACCTGGCCAACCTGATCCTGTTCCTCAGCGATACCAAAACGATGACGCTTAACACCAAGGTATTTCTCGATATTACGAGAACTAATCAAAACTTTCTTTGAATCTGAACCTGTTAGAATTTGTTTGACCACTTTTCGACAGATCTTCGCTATTTCTCGTTCTAATGAACGGACTCCTGCTTCCCTTGTGTAGTAGCGAATAATATCTCTAATAGCATTTTCAGAAATACTGATCTCACTATTTTTCAAACCACTATTTTTGATCTGTTTAACTAGCAAATATTTAGTTGCAATATTGATCTTTTCATCTTCGGTATAACCAGAAATTCTGATGACTTCCATTCGATCTAAAAGAGGCGAAGGTATATTGAGACTATTTGCTGTTGTAACAAACATGATCTCAGATAAATCATAATCAATTTCCAGGTAATGATCATTGAAGGTACTATTTTGTTCTGGATCTAGCACTTCCAATAATGCTGATGCAGGATCGCCACGAAAATCAGAAGCCATTTTATCAATTTCATCTAATAAGATTAATGGATTACGACTTTTGGCTTTCACCATATTCTGAACAAGTTTGCCTGGCATTGAGCCAACATAAGTTCGCCTGTGGCCTCGAATCTCAGCCTCATCACGCACTCCACCTAATGACATTCGTATAAACTTTCTATTGGTGGCTTTAGCTATTGAGCGGCCTAAGGAAGTTTTACCAACACCCGGTGGTCCTACAAGACATAGAATAGGACCTTTTAGTTTTTTCACTCGCTGTTGAACAGCAAGATATTCTAAAATACGTTCTTTTACCTTTTCTAATCCGTAATGATCATCATCCAAAACATCTTCAGCTTGACCAATATCACGGCTTATCTTGTTACGCTTTTTCCAGGGAAGATCGACTATCCAATCAATGTAATTTCGCACCACCGTTGCTTCGGCCGACATAGGTGACATCATTTTAAGTTTTTTTAATTCAGAATTGGCTTTATTACGAGCTTCTTTATTCATGCCCGCTTTTTTGATTTTTTTCTCTAGCTCGTCGAGTTCATTACCACCCACTTCCATCTCACCAAGTTCTTTTTGAATGGCCTTCATTTGTTCATTCAAATAGTACTCGCGCTGACTTTTTTCCATCTGGCGCTTAACACGGCTACGCAACTTTCTCTCAACTTGAAGTAGATCAATTTCAGCTTCCATTAAGCCGATAAGGTGCTCAAGACGTTTTGCCACATCCGTTATTTCTAGAACTTCTTGTTTATCTTCATGCTTGATGGACATGTGCGCAGCAATGGTATCAGCAAGTCGTTCAGGTTCATCTATATTGCTAAGAGATGAAATAATCTCAGGAGGGATCTTCTTATTGAGTTTGACATATTGTTCAAACTCGCTCGTCACAGAGCGCATTATAGCTTCAAGTTCACGTTCATCAGTAACCGTATTTTCAATTAGTTCTACGGTAGCCGAAGCAAATTCCAGATTTTTATGTAAGTCGAGCAGCTTTGCTCTTTGTTCACCTTCAACTAGCACTTTTATAGTGCCATCAGGTAATTTAAGCAGCTGAAGTATATTTGCGAGTGTTCCTACATGATAAACCTCGTCAATACTTGGATCATCATCACCAGCATTTTTCTGAGCCAGCAGGAATACTTGTTTGTTTGACTCCATTGCTGTTTCAAGCGCTTTGACTGAACGATCTCTACCCACAAACAACGGGATAACCATGTGTGGATACACCACGACATCGCGAAGTGGCAGTAATGGTACATCTAATTTTTTGGTTTCAGTCACTATTATCTTGCACCTGTTTAATCACCAGCTGTAACTATTCCGAAGCCGCCTTAGGTAGTTCAGCATCTTCATAGATAAGAATTGGTTTTGATTCACCTTTGATGACAGTCTCATCGAGAACAACTTTAGTTACATTTTCTAAAGATGGAATATCGTACATTGTTTCAAGAAGGTTTTGTTCGATAATGGATCTCAAACCACGTGCACCGGTTTTTCGTTCAAGTGCTTTTCTCGCCACTTCAAGTAGTGCTTCTTTGCGGAGCTCCAATTCAACCCCTTCCATCTCAAACAATTTACTGTATTGTTTTGATAACGAATTTTTAGGTTCAACTAGAATTTCAACCAATTGTTCTTCTTCCAGTTCTTCCAAAGTCGCAATCACAGGCAGTCGACCAATAAATTCTGGTATCAATCCATATTTGATTAAATCTTCAGGTTCAACTTCGTTTAAAACCTCACCGACACTACGACTCTCGTCCTTACTGATAACTTCTGCAGAAAAGCCGATGCCGCCTTTTTCAGAACGATCTCGAATAATTTTATCTAATCCGGCAAATGCACCACCACAGATAAACAGAATATTCGCTGTATTAACTTGTAAAAATTCTTGTTGCGGATGCTTACGCCCACCTTGTGGGGGGACTGAAGCGATAGTACCTTCCACCAACTTCAACAAGGCTTGTTGAACTCCTTCACCAGACACATCGCGAGTAATAGATGGGTTATCTGACTTACGTGAAATCTTATCTATTTCATCAATATAGACAATGCCTTTCTGGGCTTTATCCACATCGTAATCACATTTTTGAAGTAATTTTTGAATAATATTTTCAACATCTTCACCCACATAACCAGCTTCAGTTAACGTTGTCGCATCAGCCATAGTAAATGGAACATTAATCATTCTTGCCAATGTTTCAGCGAGCAGTGTTTTACCACTACCAGTAGGGCCAATCAGTAAAACATTACTTTTTGAAAGTTCTACATCGTCACTTCTGATGTCAGCATCTAGACGTTTATAATGATTATAGACAGCGACAGAAAGTATCTTCTTAGCAGTTTGTTGACCAATGACATAATCATCTAATAGATCTTTTATTTCGTGGGGTGTTGGTAGCTTTCCATCAGAACCACTGACAGATTTATCTTGTATCTCTTCTTTTATAATGTCATTACAAAGATCGACACATTCATCACAAATGAAAACCGATGGTCCAGCGATCAGTTTCCTTACCTCATGTTGACTTTTACCACAGAAAGAACAATACAGTAGTCTTTCGCCATCATTCCCATCATCCTGTTTGTCGTCACTCATACCCTTACCCCTACTCCAAATTCTGGTGAAATCATATCACCTTCCAATATTACGAAACAGTCAGTGAAACAATCTGTATTATTTGTCTTCACTCATTTGACTACGGTTTTCCAAAACTGTGTCAATAAGACCATATTTCGCAGCTTCGGCAGCACTCATAAAGTTATCTCGTTCCGTATCTTGTTGAACTTTTTTAAGCGATTGTCCTGAATGGGAGGCCATAATGTTATTAAGGTTGTCTTTCATTTTCAGGATTTCTTTAGCATGAATATCTATATCTGTAGCTTGTCCTTGGAAACCACCTAAAGGTTGATGGATCATGACTCTTGAGTTAGGCAAAGCAAAACGTTTACCTGATGCACCTCCAGTGAGTAGCAACGCGCCCATACTTGCAGCCTGACCGATACACATAGTGCTGACATCTGCCTTAATAAACTGCATGGTGTCGTAAATTGCCATACCGGCTGTTACTACACCGCCAGGTGAGTTGATATAAAAATGGATATCCTTATCAGGATTTTCCGATTCCAAAAACAACATTTGAGCAACAATGACATTTGCTACGTGATCTTCAACACCACCAACCAGGAAAATGACACGTTCCTTTAAAAGCCTTGAATAGATATCATATGAACGTTCGCCACGTGCTGACTGCTCTACTACCATCGGTACTAAGTTTAATGCTTTTGTCTCGTTAGCCTGACTTGTTTGTGTTCTCGGGTCATAAACTGACATGTAATTATTCACCTCATTTAAAGTTTTTATTCGACATTTTCAGGATTCATTAATTCATCGAATGTCACAGGCTCATATACTGTCTGAACCTGTTCTGTAATCCAGTTCACCACTTCTTCTTCAAGCACTCTATTTTGAATATCTGCAAGACGAGTTTTATCAGCATAATACCATTGCATCAGTGCAGCTGGATCTTCATAACTCGCTGCCATCATATTAATCATAGTCCTAACTTTATTTGGTTCTGCTTTCATATCGTTCGACTTAATTATCTCAGACATAAGCAATCCTAGTGCCACTCTTTTCTTTGCTTCATCAACAAAAGTACCTTTATCTAGTGAATCAAGCTGTTCTGCAGGTAACCCTTGTTGTGCTAAACGTTGTTTTGAGGACTCTAATAATTGCTCAGTTTCACTATTGACTAAAGTTTGTGGCAATTCGATCGGATTACCGTCATAAAGAGCGTTCAAAATTCGAGTCTTAGCCTGATTCTTGACACGTTGCTCACTTTCTCTTTCAACATTTTCACGAATGTTCTGTTTAAACGCATCTAGCCCACCTTCTGTAACACCGTACTTTTGGAAGAATTCCTCATCAAGTTCAGGTAACTCTACTTCCGAAACCTTATTTAGAGTTACGTCAAAACGTACAGCCTTTCCAGCAAGATCTGCATTCTGATATGGCGTAGGAAATTCAAGTTCCAGACTCGCACTTTCATTCGCCTTAAGGCCGACCAAACCTTCCTCAAAGCCAACGATAAACTGTTTTGATCCGAGCTCTAAATCAAACCCTTGTGCTTCACCACCTTCAAACTTTTCGTTTTCAATAAAACCAGCAAAATCAAGATTAACTTGATCACCTGTAGCTGCTTTACGATCTACTTCCTTCCAATTTGCTTGCTGTGCACGCAATGTCTCAATCATCTTATCGACATCCGCATCCACCACCTCACAAGAAGATACGTTAACCTTAATCTTGTCTAATGGGTTTAGGACTATTTTTGGAAATATATCAAAAACCGCAGTGTATGAAAGCCCATGATCAGAACCATCATCTTCGTGATGCTCAATAGACGGCTCACCAGCGGGTGTCAATTGCTCAGCATCTAAAGCCTCGGCATATGTTTTACGCATAATCTCGCCAAGAACCTCCAACCTTACTTGCTTACCATAACGTTGTTGGACGACTTTAGCTGGGACCTTACCTTGACGAAACCCATCTATACGAACGGTTTTCGTTAATGACTGTAGACGTTTTTTTATCTCACCCTCAATTTGAACTTCGGGTACATCTACCCGCATACGACGCTCCAGCGCCCCCGTAGATTCGACAGAAACCTGCATTTTTATGCCTCAGAATTTATTTATCTCAGAAATTATTGGGGATTGGTACGAAAGGAGAGACTCGAACTCTCACGGGTTACCCCACTGGAACCTAAATCCAGCGCGTCTACCAATTCCGCCACTCTCGCACTAATTTTGGATGATACCCTAAAATTACCATTCAACAAAGCTATTATAGTTCGCAAAACACATATATGAAAGTCAGTACGTCCCCATTCTTATGACAAGCTTAACATTTCACCACCATTCAGTTAGAGTTGCGCATTTTTACATGTCAATATCATAGATCACACTTAACATCTCAAAGGTAAAAAGCCTTAAATACTATGGCATTAATAATTCAAAAGTACGGTGGGACTTCCGTTGGAAGTATTGAACGGATCAATGCGGTTGCAGATAAAGTTCTCTCCTATAAACAACAAGGTCATAATGTAGTCGTTGTAGTCTCTGCAATGAGCGGTGAGACCAATCGACTAATAGGGCTTGCAGAGGAAATATCCCCAAATCCTAAAGGACGTGAATTAGATACACTCCTGTCTACCGGTGAACAAATTACGATTGCTCTCTTATCAATGGCAATAGAAACGAAAGGTGTACAAGCCCGATCATATACAGGTGGCCAGGTCAGAATCTTAACCAGCTCTGTTCATAACAAAGCACGAATACTGAGTATTGATGAGCAAAACATCAAAAATGATCTTAGTGAAGGGCGAGTCGTTGTTGTGGCTGGTTTTCAAGGTGTTGATGAAAATAATAACATCACGACATTAGGTAGGGGTGGATCTGACACAACAGCAGTTGCCTTAGCCGCCGCTTTAAACGCTAACGAATGTCAAATCTTTACTGATGTCGATGGGGTTTATACAACAGACCCAAGAATTGTACCCGAAGCTCGTCGCTTAAATTTTGTAACCTATGAAGAAATGCTAGAAATGGCAAGTCTTGGTGCAAAAGTACTGCAAATAAGATCTGTTGAGTTCGCTCAAAAGTATAATGTCCCCCTACGCGTATTATCTTCATTCGAAGAAGGTAAAGGCACACTTATTTCCTCAGAGGATAATGCTATGGAACAAGTTACGATCTCAGGGATCACTGCTAATAAAGATGAAGCAAAAGTAACCCTACTTGGTGTCCCTGATAGACCTGGAATTGCTGTAGGTATTCTAGGCCCTATTGCCGATGCTGCCATTGAAGTTGATATGATCATACAAAATGTAAGTGCTGATGGTACAACTGACTTTACATTCACTGTTAATCGGCCAGACTATTTACAAACGCTAGAAATTCTTGACAATATTAAACAGACACTTGGAGCAAGGGATCTAAAAGGTGATGAAAAAATTGTTAAGCTTTCTATTGTTGGGATAGGCATGCGATCACACGCAGGTATTGCAAGCAAAATGTTCAAAGCGCTATCGGACGAAGGTATCAATATCCAAATGATTTCTACTTCTGAGATCAAAATATCCGTCGTTGTCGATGAAAAGTACTTGGAATTAGGTGTCAGAACGCTCCATTCTGCGTTTGGACTGGACGTAGGTGAAAACTGAGGCATAATACCCCCTGGGTGGGGATCCAAAAGATTAAACATTGTGATAAAAAACATACCGGAAATACTCTGTAGAGTATATAATCCCCACCGTTGCATCTCAAATTAAACTGACATAATAATTGGCCAATAAAAAAATGGAGCTAAAAACCAGATGCTTATACTGACAAGACGAGTGGGAGAAGCACTTATGATTGGTGATGAAGTCACCATAACAGTGCTAGGCATTAAGGGGAATCAGGTACGTCTGGGTGTTAATGCGCCAAGAGAAGTAGCTGTACATAGAGAAGAAATATATCAACGAATCCAAGATGAAAAAGATGAAGGCGATGAAGGTAATTCTACTGAAGACTAAGGCATCATAAAAGCTCCCAAAACCAACAAAAATAGTCACACAACTCTTTACAAAGTTACCAGGACAAGTATCCTACATATCCGTGGAGAGGTGGCCGAGCGGCTGAAGGCGCTCCCCTGCTAAGGGAGTATACGGTTTATCCCGTATCGAGGGTTCGAATCCCTCTCTCTCCGCCATAATAAAAAAGTATTTAGCGGGCATTGACTCGGAATACACCAAAATGAGCGCCCGTAGCTCAGCTGGATAGAGTACCTGGCTACGAACCAGGTGGTCGGAGGTTCGAATCCTTCCGGGCGCGCCATTTTACTTTTACACTCGTCGAAAGCCCCTAACACCTTGAAAGGCAAGGTGGTTTCAGCGGTTCGAAACCCCTCATTTCGTACATACTGCAAACGGTCAGCAAAGGTCAGTTTTAACACTGCGCGTTTGTTCTCCAATCCCTCACAAGCCCAGGGTTTATGCGGGTCTGACAAAAATTTTAGCGCGGTTCGAAGTGCGTTATCAAACGGCTTCAATGGTTGCCCTTGTTTCACCCTTTTTTCCTCATAAACTATCTTTTGCGCCTCAAGCTCTGTTATCTTTTTTTCGTAAGTATCAATCAGACTGGGCGATTCTGTGCCGATAACCCGGGTTACTAATCGCTCAATGTCTTGCTGTGTTTTTACAATATTTGCTTCCATATCTTTAGCGTAGTGCTCTTGTGTTTGGCCTAGGTGTGTCCACCACGCTTTAAACATATCCGTAGCTAAACCGAACAGTGCTTTGGTCGGCGTGAGTTGTTTCAATAGGGTTTCAAACTCCCCTTCAATCACATCACGCCGAATGGATTTACTTTTACTCTCACAACCCTTGGTGACACAGTAATAATAGGGATGATGTTTGCTACGCCCTTTGCTCCAACAGGCCGTCAACGGCTTGCCGCAGTCACCACAAGCCACAAACCCTCTCAAAGGGAAGTCTTCGCTAAGATTTTTGCGTGCGGGAACATAGGCATGACCTTTCAACCGACCCTGTATTTTTTGATAGGTCTCAAAGCTAATTAAGGCCTCATGTTTACCGGGACGCAATGAAACATCCCACTTGGGCGATTCAATATACCTGCATAAAGGGGACGGGTCAGTAAATCGGTCACACGCTGGTTGCGGACTGCACCCGAGTAATCTCTAGGGTATTCTGGGAACTGTTCTAAAAACCGTACCACTTCAGCCGAAATCATAGGGGTCAGGCCTTACAATTGACATTTTCTACAGCTTCTATGTTTCTATTTTATGTGAGATGTAAGGCCTGACCCTACGCCCTTCAAACGTTTAAAAATCGTTATACCGATCACTCTGTTACTTATCTTCATCATGCTATATAGCAGCTTTGGATCACTTAAAAATGCAACGTTGATTATTTTAAATATTCCGCTGGCATTAGTCGGTGGTGTAGTGGCTTTGTGGTTAAGCAAACTCAACCTTTCTGTGCCAGCATCCGTAGGATTCATCTCACTCTTTGGTATCGCGTTAATGAACGGAATTGTCTTAGCAACTTACTTTAATGAACTCATGGAAAAGGGATTGGATATTGATACGGTCTCCATTCATGGCGCGTGCCTGAGACTAAGACCCGTGCTCATGACAGCAATAACCACCGCATTAGCGATGATCCCATTATTATTATCCACAGGAACAGGTAGCGAAGTCCAACGACCTTTAGCAACCGTTGTTGTCGGTGGGTTGATTACCTCCACCATTTTGACCTTATTAGTCATCCCAGCTCTCTATAAATGGTTTGCAACAAAACCCCAGATTAAAGTGAATGATTAGATGATCTATTATTAGTTACTCAAGATCAGTAGTTCTAAATTTTATAGTGGTACTTAAAAAAACGATCACTTTTATGTAAAACACTTGTCATATTTCTTATCTAGTATTGTCTTTATGGAAAATAGTGCTGAATATACAAAGTCAACAACCACTCAAGACGAGATCATAAAACGTCTTTTTCGATACCGAGACATGAATGATTTCTACCGTCGAGCGAAAGATTACGGTGAATCTAACGAGTTTGAAATACAGGCTTTTGAAATTGAAAAAAACCACTTCTTAAAGTTGCATGATCTAGAAGGTGTTTATTGATCTCTAGTTAGTGAGTCAAACCTGTCTTACAATATTTATTTCTAGACAAATCAAAAAAAATATAAAACCTTAGCGGCTACATCAGCCGCTAAGTTGTCCTTACCTTATTGTAATAATTAAACGACTACATTGATCGTTTTACCATCACTAGGATCAGTCTATAGAAGTGGTTGAAATGCTTCTTGAGCGACTGACATATATCCTTAGCTTTCTGTTTATTTTAATATCAGCCTTAGCTTCTGGTGCGATTTGAGATGTAGCAGGTTTTGCTTGCACAGCTTGGGTACTACCAGCGCTTGTAGAACTGACATCCATATCGGTATCCTTTTTATTTTCAGAAATTATTTGATAACAAAATGAATAATTCCTCAGTGTGTTTTCTCACATGTCATCAATTAACCTAAATTAACTTTTGTGAGAGCTTATAATTGATTTGGAATACATTTTTGATCTTAATCATTTCTAATTCGACAGAATATTCGTGAATCAGCCTTATCAAACAAAGCACAGACTGTGTATAATGGCGCGTTTTTTGAGAGCTTTAAACTATTTAAGCTCTGACAATCCCCACAGGAAAATACCTTGCTAACAACTGCTAATGTCACGATGCAATTCGGCGCTAAACCGCTTTTTGAAAATGTCTCTGTTAAGTTTGGAGAGGGTAATCGTTATGGTTTGATCGGTGCGAATGGTTGCGGAAAATCGACTTTTATGAAGATCCTTTCTGGTGAATTGGAGGCAAGTTCTGGCAACGTCAGTATCGATTCGAATGAATCATTCGCGGTGTTGAAACAAGATCAGTTTGCTTACGAAGATCAACGTGTCATTGATGTGGTAATTATGGGCAATCCAAAATTATGGGAAGTCCATAAAGAACGCGATCGTATCTATAACCTGCCAGAAATGTCTGATGAAGAAGGCATGAAAGTGGCCGAACTAGAAGTTGAATATGCGGAAATGGATGGTTATACCGCGGAATCTCGTGCAGGTGAGTTGTTACTTGGTGTTGGGATCCCGACAGAACAACACTATGGCCCAATGAGTGAGATCGCACCGGGCTGGAAATTACGTATTTTATTGACGCAGGTGTTATTTGCCGATCCGGATATTTTGTTACTCGACGAACCAACCAATCATCTAGATATTAATACTATCCGTTGGTTGGAGGATATTATCAATCAACGAAACAGCACCATAATTATCATCTCGCATGATCGACATTTCTTGAACAGTGTTTGTACACATATGGCCGATATGGATTTCGGTGAGCTGCGCGTTTACCCTGGAAATTACGATGCTTATATGTTGGCATCTACACAAGTACGACAACGACAACTGGCAGATAACGCTAAAAAGAAAGATCAGATAAAAGAATTACAAGATTTCGTTGCACGTTTTTCTGCTAATGCTTCAAAAGCAAAACAAGCGACTTCAAGAGCCAGGCAAATCGAGAAGATCGAGCTTGATGATATAAAACCGTCCAGCCGTGTTAACCCTTACATTCGATTTGAACAAGAAAAGAAATTATTTAGAAATGCATTGGAAGTTGAAAACCTTAGCCAATCTTATGATGATAATGAACCATTGTTTAAGGGCTTAAGTTTTATGACTGAAGTCGGCGAACGGATCGCAATTATTGGACCTAACGGGATTGGTAAATCCACCTTCGTCAAAACTTTATTTGGTGAGATACCGAGTAAGACAGGATCGATCAAATGGTCTGAAAATTCTAACATTGGTTATTACGCACAAGATCATGAACACTTCTTCGAAGCGGATATCAGTTTGTATGACTGGATGGCACAATGGGGTTCTCCTGAAGATGATGAACAGGTTATTCGAGGCACACTCGGTCGTCTCTTATTCTCAGGAAAGATGATCGATAAGAAAGTAAATGTCCTTTCCGGTGGGGAAAAAGGACGAATGATGTTTGGTAAATTAATTCTACAAAAGCCGAATATGTTGATCATGGATGAACCAACTAACCATATGGACATGGAATCAATTGAATCGCTTAACATGGCTTTGGAACAATATGAAGGTACTTTATTTTTCGTCAGTCATGACCGCGAGTTTGTTGGATCATTAGCAACTCGTATCTTTGATATGAGAGAAGATGGGTTTGTAGATTTTGCCGGCACGTATGAAGAGTATCTTGCAAGCCAGGGAATTAATTAAGAGTACACGGGATAAGGATTTTTCCGTACTGTTTACACTCTCGTAATCACATTCGATCACTGTAGTTAATTAAATTTGCATACAACACTTATCTGTTATTTTACCCTTGCTTTATCCCAAATTAACTTATCTAAATAAAATCTACGTGGGTGAACCATATACATGGAAAAAATCCACCCACGCGAACTTAGTTATCTATTTCTTCGAACTCGTTTAATTGTGAACGAAGCAACCGGATTACGCCAATCAAAACTTGAATCCAAGTCACCAATACCTTGAATACCAGGATGAACATAAACATATCCTTCACCCGCTATATCAGAAGCTTTGAACTCGTTACCACAAGGCGGTCCTGGAATGTATGCACATGTTTCGTCGTTATTTTCAGCACCTGCATCATATGCAACTACTCGAAAATTTTGTGTGCGTCCACGCAGCCTAATTCCATTAAGAGCGACGAATGCATCGTTACTTGTTACGAGCATTGCAGCTGCAGTCAGATATCTTGCTCTGTGTGTAGAAACTTCGATTACGACTGTTTCACCCGGTAAAATAGGTCCTTCAGAAACAACAACTTCTCTACTATCAGGCGCATTTTCAAGTAAGCTAACCAGACTTGCATTATCTGCGTCTTGCGCTACCGCAGCTAATTCTGGAGAGACTTCAGCACCCAAGGTAAAAAGTGAAAAACGTTTTTTATGAGTAGAAAATACCATTGGTGACATTATCTGTGACTTAGTTAAATTTGTTACAGAAATCTCATAAACATTGTGGCCACTTGATGCATTCAAGCTTGCAATGGAACTGAGTGAAATCCCAATACCAAATGCTATACTTTTAATAAATTTGTTCATTTTTATCTCTCCAAAATTAGATAATTAATTTATGAACAGCGAAAGTTCGCCATATCACATGGAAAGAATAATGTACAGATATCACACGCTACTCACACAAATATCACATTTTTATCACAGCAGCTAAATTAAGTGACAATAGGCAGGCGAAAGGAAAAGCTTGAGCCTTGATTAAGATTACTAACGACATTTATTTGACCATTATGCAATTCGACAATTCTTTTAACAATAGCCAGACCCAGACCAGACTGTCCTTGCTTCGTTCTGCTTTTTTCTTGTTGATAAAAACGATCAAAAATATACGGTAAATCTTTCTCGGGTATCCCATAACCCGTGTCATTAATTTCTATTGTAATTTGACCTTCGTTCGAAACTAGCTCGATTGAAATTGCACCACCTTTTGGAGTATTTTTTAAGGCATTATCAAGCAAGTTTTCAAGGGCACGCTCAATAAGACCTATATCAGCATTGACCAATGGTAAGATATTCTGAATATTAGCTGAAAGAATTATTTCTTTATTATGAGCTAACAGTTGAAATTTCTGCAGAATATCTTGTACCAGTTCAGATAAATTAAAAGGTTCATTTACAGGTTTTACTTCTTGTGCATCAAATTTCGCAAGATCAAATAATTGCCCAACAAGTTTGTTCAGGTTACTACAATGTTTTAATGCCGTTTCTAAGTAACTCTTCCGTTCTTCAGGAGTAAACTTTTCATCCTTTATTGTTAGCATCTCTATATATCCCTGAAGAGTTGCTAGTGGTGTTCTCAAATCGTGTGATACATTTGCCACCAATTCTCGCCGAAGATTATCAGTTGATTTTAATTGTTCAACTTGCTGTTGAATGGTGTCAGCCATTTCATAAAAAGATCGTGAAAGTTCATCAATCTCATCACCATGAGATTTGTAATAAATACCCGGCAATGAATCAAAACCAACACCTTTTTCATAAGCATCCATGGACTCTGAAATATTTTTCAAACGATTAGTCAACCATTTAAAAAATGAGAACCCTGTAAGTAACGAGAAGAGTAATCCTGAAAGTAAAACGTAGAGGCTGAGTTTGAGAATATAGCTGCCCGAGACAAGCTCCATAACATTATCAACTTGCTCACCGCCCAGAATTATATACAGATAACCCGATATTTGATCACCATTTTTTATTGGTGCAACAGAGAAAACTTTTTTACGTTCGTAACCTCTTGGATCATCGCCCATTAAGGGAAAAGTAAATTGCCCATTTAGAAATTGTTTAATTGGATTAAGACCGACTTGTTTCAACTTCACTGAACCAGCGGGTGCTGAATATTCCATAATCTTTCCATTCGTATTGAGTAGATATAATTCTATGCTGGGGTTTAGAATCATTATTTGATCAAAAAGATATTTTAACTCTTGATGATTTATACTCTGATCGGTTAACAAATTTGTTTCTTTAACAATATGCTCTGCAACACCTCGATTCAATTTTTGATTAACTTCTTCTTGATACATTTTCGAAGAAAAAATTGTTGTGTAAACGACTAAAATCCCAATCAGGCAAAACAGTACAAGCAAACTCAGAGTGATTTTTTTTTGTAATGAGTTACTCAACATAACGATAACCTATTCCCCAAACAGTCTCGATATAATCTGGATCGCCAGGATCGTTTTCAATCTTTACACGCAAGCGGTTTATATGTGAGTTAACCGTATGTTCATAACCGCTATAACTATAACCCCAAACTTGATCAAGTAGCTGTGTACGCGAAAAAACTTTACCTGGAGATTTTGCAAAGTAGGTCAGTAAATCAAACTCACGAGCGGTTAAATCGATCTGTTTTTCTTTAATTGACACCAGTCTTTTTTCCAGGTCAATTAGCATATTTTTTCTTTTTATTAAGCTAGTGTTATTTTGTTCATCTGACATTTCGACCACCCTCATTCTTCTAAGAATAGCTTTTATACGCGCCATTAATTCCTGAACACTGAATGGTTTGACAACATAATCATCTGCACCTGATTCTAACCCCAAAATACGATCTATTTCTAAGGACTTTGAAGTTAGCATCAAAATCGGCGTGTAGTTCTTATGCGCGCGCAATTGTTGGCAAATTTTCATACCGTCTAGCCCAGGTAACATAAGGTCTAGAACAACCAGGTTATAGTCATTTTCTGTTGCTAGTCTTAACCCTGTCACCCCATCAAGTGCAATTTGAACATCATATGAGAGATCTCTTAAATTGAGAGCGACTAACTTTGCAAGATCTTCACTATCTTCAATGATTAAAATTTTTTCAGTCAACGTCTCTCACTCCAAAAGATGTGACAGCACTGCACAAGGTATCAATAAACTGTCACAAAAATATTAGGCTCATTTAAGAAGGTATATGGGAAAGTTTATTAGGTGTCTATTATTAAAGGTATATTTGTTCCGCAATGGTATGAAAAACTACCTTAAAAGTAGTCATAAGTCATTAATTATCAGGAGAGGAAACAATTCTTTATGTTGCAAAGATTTTGGGGAAACACCTGAGTGCTACTGATTTCTATAAAGATCAGCTTGTGACAACGGTTTTATTTTTGGAAATGTGAGGTATAGAAAAATACAAAACCAGGTATGCATTTGCAATACATACCTGGTATACGACTTACGTTCGATTTATTCTACGTTTGCACCTACAACGGCTGCCATCTGCATCATATTGATGGTCTGACCTTCTTGCATCTGTGTAAGATCGGTAACCTTACCCGACTTACTTGTAGATTTTGTGTTTTTAAAGACTGAAAGTAATTTAGCATCAGCTACAATGTACTTGCCTGCGTTTTCGGGCTTTCCATTCTCCGATTTTGTTTGGAGACCGCTAGATTTTATGTAATCCCAGAGTTTTTTTGTTATCTCTGTTCTTGGAAGTTCTTTTTCTCCCAAAAATGCTGCCAATTCACTTTTTAATTTTACTGGTTTTGCCAAGCCCTTTGCTTCTGCCATTTTTTACCCCTCAAGCGATAAATAGTTTTAGTGAAGTTATCGTTAATTCCCGGTATAGATATATGCCCGAATTAACGGCAGCAATTGTATGCCAGCTTGGCGCTAACTACTATAGGTAAGTATTACTAAGTGTTACGTATGATCTACAAATATAAACTTACAGCACTATCCTAAAGTAAACTTTAAGAACTATACAGATCAAAACACGGATATTTGGCATGGATCAATACTACTTTGTTTGTAAAGTCTATAGTAACCTCATACCTTACACTTATTTTAAGATAATCTTAGAGGCTGAAAGTAGACTAACAGCTAGTCTTAGTCTACTTTCAGCCCCTAAAAAATAACCTATAGCATACTAAGCAAACAAATTTCTAACTTAATTTGATCTGCAGCAAAGTTACGAATGCCTTCAGCCGTTTTCTCAGTAGCCATCGCATCTTCATTCATTTGCCAACGAAATTGTTGCTCCGTTAACTTTTGATCGAGTGATTGGCTAACGCCATTATCAACAAGTTTTACCTCAACGGCTTGAGCGGTCTCGGCTAGCTCTTCAAGAAAATTCGGGCCTATCGTTAAACGATCGCAGCCGGCCAATTCAATAATTTCACCAACGTTACGGAAACTTGCGCCCATCACCACTGTTTTGTAACCATGGGACTTATAATAGTTATAAATCTTAGTAACTGAAACAACACCCGGATCCTCTGATGCTGCATATTCTGTTCTACCTGTACTCGCCTTATACCAATCTAAAATTCGACCAACAAAGGGTGAGATCAAAAAAGCATTCACTTCAGCGCATGCTCTTGCCTGAACAAAACTAAATAGCAAAGTAAGATTGCAATTAATCCCTTCTTTTTCGAGCACTTCAGCCGCCTTGATCCCTTCCCAGGTGGATGCAATTTTGATCAAAACACGATCCTTATCAACGCCAACTTGCTGATATAAATCGATCAAACGATGCGCCTTAGCGATCGTTTCCTCAGTATTAAAAGATAACCGTGCATCTACTTCTGTCGAAACACGCCCCGGTATAATTTTGACAATCTCAGCACCAATCGCAACAGCCAGTTTATCCCCAGCATCGATAACTTGTTGCGCCTGATCGGAAGACTGTTGTTTCGCCCATTCAACAGATTCTGAAACTAGCGATTGATATTGATCCATTGCAGAAGCTTTAAGCAATAAGGATGGATTAGTCGTCGCATCGACTGGTTGATATTTTCGTATCGCTTCGATATCACCAGTATCGGCCACAACCGTTGTTAATGCTTTTAGACTCTCTAGTTGACTCTCTAGTTGACTCGCTAGTGAATTGGTCATATTGATCTCTTTGTGAAAATTTCGGGCGAATTTACCAGACTTTGATCACAGCCACCATAAACAGAATGTAATAGCTTGTGTTTATTCAGCTTAAAAGCAAATTAGAAGTTGCCAGATGAAGGTAAGATAATTACGGTTACGCCCTGCTAAATTTTTGAATTACTGTGGATAACCTGGTTAAAAAAAAATCAGATCCGCTTATATTCTCGGTATTCCGGTGCCCAAAAGTTCTCATCGATTGCACTTTCCAATGCTTCCTTAGCTATCATAGGCGCAACGCCCTCTTCCATCGCCTGTAATCCTATCTGTAAAGCAATCATGCGACTGACAGTAGAGATCTCTGACAACTCGGGTAATAATGTATCACCGCTACCATTCACCAATGGCGAACATGCTGCTAATGTTTCACTGGCGACCATAAACATGGTTTCGGTAACTCGATTAGCACCACTGGCAATGACACCAAGACCAATACCGGGGAAAATGTAACTATTATTACATTGTGCGATGGAATATGAATTCTCTTGATATTTTACCGCCTCAAACGGACTACCTGTTGCAACAATGGCATTTCCCTCTGTCCATTCGATAACATCTTTTGGCTGTGCTTCAACTTGAGATGTCGGATTCGATAAAGGTAATACGATCGGGTTAGAACAAGCTCCAACCATCGTTTTGATCACAGATTCACTCATCAAACCGGCAACCCCAGAAACCCCGATAATTATCGTTGGTTTAATCTCCCTGACCGAATCGAGCAAACTTATCTGCTCACCATCACTGCTCCAGCCTTCGTAGCATGATTTCGGCTTAACAAATTTCTTCTGAAAATCACGCAATGACTGATCGTCTGTTAACAAGCCTCTACTATCAACAAGAAAAACCTGATCTAATGCCTGAGCTTCGCTTAACCCTTCTTTTTGCATGTGCATTAATATCTGCTGTGCGATACCACAACCAGCAGAACCTGCACCAACAAAAACAATGCGATGATCCTTAAGCGATGTCTTCAACACATGACAAGCGGCAAGCAAAGTGCCTACTGTCACGGCAGCAGTACCCTGAATATCATCATTGAAACAACAAAATTGATCACGATACTTAGTTAATAATGGTGTAGCATTAGTTTGAGCAAAATCTTCAAACTGGATCAATGCGTTCGGCCATCGTCGCTGTAAACCTTGAAGAAATTGATCAACAAATTCTGAATATTCCTGACCAACAATTCGTTTATGCCGCCAGCCCATGTATAAAGGGTCATCAAGTAATGCTTGATTATTTGTACCAACATCCAATGTCACCGGTAAGGTATATGCTGGGCTTATTCCTCCACAAGCCGAATATAAAGCCAGCTTGCCGATAGGAATACCCATGCCACCTATACCTTGATCTCCCAAACCAAGAATTCGTTCACTATCGGTAACTACAATGACTTTGACATTATCCTTAGTCGCGCTTTGAATCATCTGGTTGATTCGTTCACGATCAGGATAAGCGATAAATAAACCTCTTTTACACCGATATATTTGGGAAAATTTTTGACAAGCTAAACCCACCGTCGGGGTATAAATAATCGGCATCATCTCTTCAAGATGATCAGTGATTAGTTTGAAATAAAGAGTTTCATTGGTATCTTGAATGTTGCGTAAAAAAACATGTTTTTCCAGATCTTCTCGAAAACTGGAAAATTGTTGATAAGCACGGCTTGATTGTTCTTCAATCGATTCTATAGCAAGGGGTAGTAGACCTTCGATATCAAAAACACGCCTTTCTTCGGCACTAAAAGCATTACCTTTATTCAACAAGGACATTTCTAGTAATTCTGGGCCTGAATATCGAATTTCAAGTGGTCGTCTGGTTTTATTCTGTTTACTCAGTTTTTCCATCGAATACCTGCTTTGTTAGGATTTTATAGGTTTGTCTTACTCCCTTCTTCCATTGCATGCATAAACTCGCCGAAAGCTTTTCCCACTTATTCAGGCGTCATATCATTAATATCTTCCGTGGAGCGACCCATTTGCCCCTCATAATTACTCATATTCTGCTGCATATTACGTGCCGTGTTTTCACTGTTAACATTCACCACTACACCAAAAAATGCAAGAATTCCGAAGGTAATCATTGCTTTTTTTTGATCAAGCTTATGTGCTTCAATACTAGCGATATACATTAAATACATCACCCAAAGAGCACCTATGATTGTTCCAAGGTATGGTATTACAGAAACAAGCGCCATAATGGGTGCGAGAGCCATTGAGTAGGCGACACAACGATAAGCTGTTTCGTAACCATGACTTGAGCCCATTAACTTCCAGATCAAATACATAAACCCAGCAGAAATAAAACTTCCGATCAACATAATAATTGGTAAAACGATCAGACCAGTTAGACCAAGGTGTTCTCCTCCAAAAAGAGAAAACACCATAAAAACAACAGCCACAATGAACGCTAAGACAACAACGAAAATCACTGGCTCTAAAAAACCGCCAGACGTTGGCATATTGCGGTAAAAGTTGACGGGGTTTGTAATCACAGACTTAGCATCTTCGATCACTTTTCCATGATTAAATGATGATGAATTTTCCATAGAGTTACCCTTTATATTATTGTTTTAGGTTTGCAGATCTTTATCTTTAATTTCCTCCGACTTTTACTTCCTAACTTACATGATATGCCCATTCCCAATAGATCAAAAACAAGCCTGTCATAAGCATGGCAACAGCTTGCCAGCTCAATCCACTCATCAGTAAAAATCCGGCAATAACGGATAGCCCTAAACCAAGGAAATAAAGCGTGGGGCCTGGGATCAGGTCAAATTGCTTACGCCGTAATGCCGAAACGATCAAACTCAATCCTGTGATTACTGTACAAACTGTAACCAACAACCATAAACCTTGGTAGATCAGGCTAGCGTACGTGTATGGGGAACTGGTGGTATTAAATTCAGAAAATACAGTATTAAGGATTTGCCATGAAGGTTGTAATCCAAATATACCTATAACAAGAATGATGGCTCCGATAATAAAGATTACCGTACTTCGTACCTTTGAGCTTTTATCTAGGGCCTGTTCAGAATACATTTCTAATCCCCTCGGATTTTGATTATTCTTATGGCTCAAGATAATAAACGGAACTGATATGGCTGACAAATCAATTAACTGCCCTGAGTGTGGAACAGAGATCGAAATCTCGACAGTGCTTTCTCAGCAGATCGAAAATGATCTGAAAAAAGAAAATGATCAAAAAACCCTAAAAGCGGTTGAAGATGCAAAGAAAAAATCATTAGAAGATTTCTCTATAGAAAGGAAAAGATTTGAACTGCAATTCGAAGAACAAAATAGCAAACTCGCAAAAGCTTCCGAAAGAGAATTGCAGATAAAAAAACAACAGCATGATCTAGAAACACAGAAACAACAATTTGAGCAAGAACTTGAATCCCGTTTAAAGCAAAGAGAACATACCTTACGCGAGAAAATCAAACAGAAGGCTAAACAAGATTTAGCAATGGAATTCAATGATCTACAAGAACAACTTAAAGAAAAGGACTTACGTGTTGAAGAGGCACAGGTAAAAGAAATAGAGATCCGTAAACAGGCTCGTCAACTAGAAGAAAAACAAAAAAATATTGAGCTTGAGTTTCAACGTAAAATTGATCAAGAACGAAAAGAGATAGAAGACAAAATCAGTAAACAGTTTTCAGATGAATCAAATCTGAAATTGAGAGAAAAACAAAAACAGATAGATGATCTACGAAGATCTCTAGAAAATGCAAAACGCAAAAGCGAACAAGGTTCAATGGAAACACAAGGTGAAGTGTTAGAGCTTGATCTTGAGCATCGACTAAATAATGAATTTTCTCACGACACTATTTCACCCGTTCCAAAAGGGATCAAAGGTGCTGACATTATCCAAAATGTCAGAGACACAGCCATAAACGAATGTGGCAAAATTATCTGGGAAGCTAAAAATACCAAAAACTGGTCACCGCTTTGGCTACCAAAACTCAAGGATGATCAAAGAGAAATCGGCGCTAGTATTGCAATCCTAGTTACAGTTGCATTACCAGAGTCTATATCAAGTTTTGGAATGATCGATGGTGTTTGGGTAACTGATGTCAAATCTGCCTTACCACTGGCCTCTGCGTTACGTGAACAACTTATTCAAATCAATTTCGCTCGTAACGCTTCTCAAGGCAAAGGGGAAAAGATGGAAGATATGTTCAACTATCTTTCCGGAGATGAATTCAAACAACGTGTCGAAGCCATTGTTGAAACTTTTAGTAATATGCAAGATCAGTTAAACCGAGAAAAACGTGCAATGGAAAAGATTTGGAAAGAAAGAGAAAAACAAATCCAGCGAATCACGACAAATACAATTGGAATGTACGCAGATGTTCGTGGAATTATTGGATCATCTATTCAAACAATTCCCGCACTAGAACTAGACAACCTCGAAATAAACCAACAAAAACAAGCCTATACGGAACTAGTTCACACTACTCAAACAGAAACAACGACACAAAACGAGAAACCTAAACAGTAAACGTGACATCTTTCTGTCACTAACCTTTTGTTATACCAACCAATATAAAAATAGTGGCAGATAGAACTAAAGAAATTTAGCTTACCAACCGATATACATTTTAGCAGTGATTGCACACGGACATGCGCACCTGCTACTTTGCGGACACGGATTGTCCGCAATTTAACCCGGCCAAGGAAGGCCACCCTACTTCCCGGACTCCTAATCCGGGAGTTTTGGTGGCTTGTCAAGTCAATTTTCTGACGACCAATTCACAGAATAATAGCATCATTCAATCTCTAAAACACCAGCTCCCCCTCTAAAACATTATAAATATCGTGTCTTCATTCTATATTCCTGTTTTTACGGGAAATAAAATTTCTGGCACAGCATATGCATTATTTGAAACGTAACATGTCATCCCTGACTGTTACGCTCCTCCCTTTGGGCTTATATTGGCACCTTTATTAAAGGTGCCATTTTTTTTGCCTGCCGTTTAACATTCAAATAGAATCCCCTTCCTAACAATTAGATTCAATTCATTATCACGAGGCGAAAATGTCTACAATAAGATTTTTGATCACAGGTGGAACCATTGATAAGGTTTACAATGAAATAAATGGAAGCCTGATCTTCGATCAAACTCATATGCATTCAATGCTAGAACAAGCAAGGTGTAACGTTGGTATATCTACAGAGACAATCATGCTAAAAGATAGTCTTGAAATGGACAATACGGATCGAGAGTTAATCAATAAAAAATGTCAGTCGTCTGAAGAATCGTTGATCATTATCTCTCATGGAACAGATACGATGGTCGAAACCGCAGCAGTTCTTGCAGAACATGTATCCAACAAAACTATTATCCTGTTTGGAGCGATGATCCCATTTACAATCAATTATTCAGATAGCCTGTTCAATCTCGGTTGTGCGATCACAGCCGTTCAATGCCTCGAAAACGGGGTTTACATTTCTATGAATGGCAAAGTCTTCCCGTGGAATAATGTGATGAAAAACAAGGTGAAAGGTATATTTCAAACAAAGAAAGTTTAAGTCTGAGCTACTACTGAACTAATACAGCTCATTCATACTTTTTAGCTTCTTCCCAAAGTGTATCCATTTCCTCTAGGCTCGCTTGTTCGGCAGTTTTATTTTTAAGCATTAAGCGAGATTCAATATATCGAAACCGTCGTTCAAATTTACTATTTGAGCGCCGTAATGCCTTTTCTGGATCAACCTTGAGATGACGCGCCAGATTTACACAAACGCATAGTAAATCACCAACCTCATCCTCAATCTTGTCTTGTCCAAGGTTTTCATTAATTGCTTCATGGATTTCACCTACCTCTTCTTTGAGTTTTTCCCAAATGGGTTCTATTGTCTGCCAGTCAAAACCAACCTTTGCGACACGATTTTGTATTTTTGCTGCTCGGGTTAACGCGGGTAAGATAAGCGGAATATTATCCATTTGACTTTGAGTATCTTTAATTTGAGCATTTTGGCTTTGAATATTTTTTTGGGCAAGCTTTTGCTGTCGTTCGTCTTTTTTGATCGCGTCCCAGGCTATCGACAGCTCATTATCATCAAGTGCTTGATCCCTATGATCTCGATCAAAAATATGTGGATGCCGACGTATCAACTTCTCACTAATACCATTCACAACATCATTGAAATCAAAGTCGTTTCTTTCTTTTCCAATTTGAGCATAAAAGACTATCTGGAATAATAAATCACCCAGTTCCTCACGAAGATCGGCTATCTCACCGTTTTCTATCGCATCAATTACCTCATAAACCTCTTCAAGTGTATGTGGAACGATAGTTTTATAGGTTTGTTTGAGATCCCATCGACAGCCACACTCTGGATCGCGCAATTTTTCCATTATTTCCAATAATGTTTCTATCGATTGTGATCCAATTTGACTCATAGGCCTTCCTGTTGTTTTAATTAGTAGCTTAAGTTGCTACAAAATTTAGATCATATCACTTTGATATTGTTACTATGACAACACCACTGATTTTAAGACTCGATACCTCAGGTTCGCCAATGACCTGGATCCCTTGGGAAGACGCAGTCAATCTTTACACCAGGGATATGGTAGCGTGGACAGCAGGCGAAAGCATGTTCACTTTTCATGGTGGATTAAGTCGTTTAACTGGCTTACGTTCAAAAGTTTCGATCAATTCCATTATTGCGATAAAACGTGCCAGTCAAAGCAAGTATGTCCGTCGTTCTATCCCGCCACTTAATAACCGTGAGCTGTTTTTCCGCGACGGAAATCTTTGTATGTATTGCGGTAAAGAATATCGCGACTTAATGTTAACACGCGATCATGTCAAACCGGTGTCTCGCGGTGGTTTAGATCGGTGGTCGAATGTTGTTACCGCCTGCCGCACATGTAATACACGCAAGGGCAACCGGTTTCCTGAAGAAGCGAGCATGCCTCTCTTAGCGATCCCTTATGTTCCAAACTGGGCCGAATATTTAGCTTTATCTAACCGACGGATTCTCATCGATCAAATGGATTTTCTAAAAGGCCAATTTAAACAAGGCGATCGTTTGCTCAGCTTCTAGCTCAAATAATGAAGAATCTTTATGCGTAGCGATCCCTATCAGTAACCCCAAACTTGAAATAAAATCATTTCTTAAAAAATAAACAACATAATGAAAACATCTCAACGCATGGATGCGGTTCAATCTCCTGTTATCCCCATTGTTGGTCAACTAATTAAAGATAATCCCGGGACGCTTTCTCTGGCTCAGGGTGTTGTCTATTTTCAACCCCCAGCGCAAGCGTTGGATAAAATCGCTGGTTTTGGAAATCAACCATCGGACCATTTATACGCCAGTGTTCAAGGCATTCCAGAATTGATCAAGATAATTGAAGATAAATTACATAAAGAAAATGGTGTAACAAGTACGTTATCTAAAAGAATTGTTGTCACGGCCGGCGCGAACATGGCATTTCTTAATGCGCTTTATTCAATTACAGATCCTGACGATGAGATTATTCTGCCGACACCCTGTTATTTCAATCATGAAATGGCGATCCGTATGGTCAATTGTAGGCCCGTTTTGGTCAAAACTGATGATGTCTTTCAAATAGATGTTGATCAACTAAGAGCATCTATCACACCAAAAACGCGCGCTATTGTCACCATTTCACCCAACAACCCCACTGGAACAGTCTATCCTGAAGAAACATTAAGAGCCATAAACAGTCTCTGTCGCGAAAATGAGATTTATCATATTTGCGATGAAGCCTACGAATATTTTAGTTTTGATCAGGTTCAGCATTTTTCATCTGCATCAATACCTGAATCACAAAATCATACTATCAGCCTCTATTCACTCTCGAAAGCATATGGGTTTGCTAGCTGGCGCATTGGTTATATGCTTATCCCAGAAAAACTCTATATGCCCATTGCGAAAGCGCAAGATACTAATCTTATTTGTGCAAGCGTTATTGCACAAAATGCGGCTATTGGAGCGATGGAGCTTGGGGCTGAATACTGCCAGGAAAAGTTTTCTGAGATTAACGAGTCTCGGCTTCTAATTATAAAAGAATTGGAAACGATCAAAAACTGCTGTACATTTCCGATACCAATGGGTGCTTTTTACTTTTTCTTAAAAGTAAAAACCCACTTAGACTCAATGACATTAGTCAAGAAATTAATTGAAACATACAAGGTTGCTGTTCTGCCAGGCAACATGTTTGGTATGAACGAGGGTTGCTACTTAAGAGTCTCGTTCGGCGCATTACAATCTGAGGCAGTCGTTGATGGAATTCGAAGACTCACTAAAGGTTTAACTGAAATCTGTCACAAATAATAGAGACATAAAACGAACTTTTATCATCAAACCAGTCTATTCAATACATAAGGAAAAATATGAAAAAAATAATAATGGGAATATTGCTGGCAGTATTCGTATCAGGATTCAGTCTAAATAACATGGCTGCAGATCCAGAAGGAAATTATGCTATATGGGGTGAAGGCAGCTCGTCCTGCTTTAAATATAGCAAAGCACGTGCTGCAGAAAAAGACGATAACTATAAAGCCTATCTACGTGGATATCTAACCTCTTACAACACCATTTCTGATGATACTTACAGTATCAGTGGAAAAATGAATCTAACCGAAATGATGGGTTGGCTTGATAATTATTGTGATGAAAAAGCTATTGATAGTATTGACCGTGCCATCCAAATGCTGATTACTGAAGTTGAAAATGACCGCTATCGAACACCTAACACGCAAGGGATCACTGAAGGTTGGGGTAAAAAATAATAGTGGAGTTAAGCAGTTCCAATTTTAGTGATCAAATTAAACAGTTTCTTTATCCCCAACAAAGTTGTCGGTACTCAGTCTGTGAAAAAGAAAATGATCTCAAACGAGCAGCGGTCTTAATTCCGCTAGTGGATATTGAAAATCAGGGTTTATCTATTTTGTTAACAACCAGAACACAACACCTTCATCACCATGCTGGACAAATTAGTTTACCTGGCGGAATGTTAGATAAAGCATCAGATTTAACGCCTATCGATACAGCTATTCGAGAAACTCATGAAGAAATTGGTATTTCTACAGAATTTATTGATATTGTCGGAGGGCTAGATCACTATCCAACCAATTCTGGTTTTGTTGTAACGCCTATCGTTGGCAGGATCCTTCCGGGATTTTCCCTACAAGCTGATCCCTTCGAAGTAGAAGAGATTTTCACAGTGCCACTGAAATTTATTTTTGATCAAAAAAATCATCATAAGTGTATATATAAAGATCAACAACGTGGCAGTTTTTACTATCAAATCAGCTATAATAATAAACGAATATGGGGAATTACAGCAGCAGTATTAGTCAATTTTTACAATAAGTTAAAGGACAATTATCCTCTTTTTTATGAACTTATACCGCAAAACAGCTAACAATGATTGCGAATCGTCATAAAATAGGTCATTATCCTGCCTGGGCATTCTAATTTTTTATATCTTTAACTGGAGATTATCTATGAAAAAAACAATCCATCTTTCTGCATTAATTCTTACCGCTGGTCTAGTTACCGGTTGTAGTTCTATCACTGTAGAACAACTTGATGAAGTAAGAGCGACAGCAAACAATGCTTTGTCTGAAGCACGGGCAGCTCAAGGCACCGCTAACAACGCTTTAAGTGTTGCCAATGACGCTCTTTCAACAGCTGCAAATGCAGAATCAGCCGCTAACCGTGCTCAAACTTGCTGTAATGCTAACTCAGAACGTCTTGATCGCGCATTTTCAAGAGCAATGAGTAAGTAAAAAAAGATCAAGCATACAATAATAGCTTGGCCAAAAAGGTCGCTTTTAAAATGCGGCCTTTTTTATGTCTGATTTCTTAATATTCACAACCTGCAGTTCCAGGTGGCACGGGTATATACTTAAAAAAGATCTGAATAACTCGATTGTTGTTGTGATCCTGCTCCATCAACATTTTCGATTTTTTTAACATCAGTCGTCTCATATTCGCCGATATGATTGTTTATTATTAATTTTTCATCTAATTCTGAACCAGACTCCGCACCTTCAAGGTCACTGTTACTAAACGATTTCATTTCCCCAAATCCAACAAGCGTTGGAATTCCTGTTTGTTTTTGGGATACCCTCCTCAAAGAATTCCAATCAATCTTACCGTTATCACTGTTATTGCTTAAATTGTCCTGATTTTGCATTTTTTCCATCGCTTTGCTGATTAATTTAACTAACTGCTGATAATCTTCCTGCGAATTGTTCTTTGCTTCTTCCAAAGATGGATGTGCTTCAACATACAGTTTCCCTCTTAACCAACCAGCTTTGTATGGTTGATCAATAATTTGCACCTTCGTACCCACTTTCGTAATCCCAAAAAGCTCTTCAATGTCCTTAGGGTAAAGTCGGATACATCCATGCGTTACCCGCATCCCTAAACCATAGGGTTTATTTGTGCCATGGATCAAATAACCCCGCTTGCCCAACCTCATCGCAAATTGCCCTAGAGGATTATCGGGTCCGGCAGGAACAACATCTGGTAGAGGATCTCCCATTTCAGCATGCTCTTTTTTGATCGATTCTGGTGGTGTCCAGGTAGGATCTTTTTTCTTGCCGATAATCGAAGTCGAACCATAGGGTGTTGCCCAGTCCTGTCTCCCGATACTAATCGGATAAGTCACGACTACTGCCTGCTCATCGCGCTTTGGCTTCGGGTAATAATATAGCCGCATTTCTGGAACATTGATAACAATGCCTTTCTTTGGGACATCAGGCAAAACATAATAACTTGGAATAATAACTTCCGTTCCATCACCTGGCAGCCATGGATCAACACCCGGATTTGCATGCTGCATCTCCCGGAAACCTTGATCATAGGCCCAAGCCAGATCGGAAATAGTATCTTCATAACGAGTCGTAGTAAGACTGATCGCACCAATTACAGAATCACCATTTTCCGGTAACAAATAGGTTTCAGCCCATAAGATCTGCGATGAAAATATTGACAGAAATAAAACTAAGGAACCTTTGATTAAGTCTGAGCGAAGTAGTTTGTAACTCAAACTATTCGTAATCAAGGCGTGAATCGCACGTAATAGCGAGCTACTGCGAAGATTTACAACGCAGAGTACGGATAGTTTGGGCGCAAGATACGAGTTCATGACTTAATCAGAAGTTCCTCAAGTACAGCTTTTTAATCATTGTTTTATCATGCCTATTACAAGTACTAACCAGCCAACTAAAAAAGCTAATCCACCAATGGGTGTAATCATTCCAAATTGACGGATTTCAAAGAGTGCTAGTAAATAAAGACTGCCAGAAAATAGAATAATTCCACTAACAAGCAACCAGCCGGCCAGTTTTAGTGATCCAATGCCGGAATAAAGATGTATTAAGACACCGATTAAAATCAATCCTAACGCATGAATCAATTGATATAACACTCCCGTCTGCCAGACGGCAAGCATTTGTTCAGAAAGCCTGTCGCGTAGAGCATGAGCACCGAACGCACCGAAACCAACACCCAAAAAGGCCCCGAAACCTCCAGTTGCGATAAAAAATTTAGCCATAGATCGGCAATATTACAGTAAAGACAACACCTTCCCCAGTATCTAGATTTTCGGCAAGTAAATCACCATGATGAAAGGTTGCAATCAATTTTGCCACATATAAACCTAAGCCAAGATGAGGTTCCCCCTGTACTTTATTGTCTCGGGCAGAGATCATAGAGTCAAATAAGTTCTGCTCAATTTTTTCTGGAATTTGTGATCCAAAATTAATGATTTCGATCAAAACATTTCCGCTTTTCTCATCCAGCCTCAAGATAATAGGTGTTTCTTTTTTTGCAAAGTCAATCGCATTAGAAACAAGTTTATCCAACATCTGAACGATTAAATCCGGTGCGCAAAGTATATTTGTATCCGTATTTGTCTCGCCTATTTCGAACCTAAACTCCTGCTCAGGGTATGCGACGCGGTAGCCTTCAACGCAGCCCTTGAGTATCTTATTGATTTTAAATGGTTTTATTTCCGAAGACTGTAATGCCCCTTCAAGACGAGCCGCTTCACTTAGTCTTGTTACTAAGGTCTGTAGTCGTTTGATCCCTTCTTTTGCTCGATCAACATATACAGCAGCATCTTCCTCATTATCTACCGTATCTAAGCTCTCTAACGACGACTGTACTACTGCCATAGGCGTTCTAAGCTCATGCGATAATTTACTGGCAAGACTCTCCAGATAATCATTGTATTGTTTAAGTCTTTCTAGCATGTCGGAATAATGCTGTGACAGATCACCCAACTCGTCATTCCAGGGTTTTCCTACATGTGTACGCGTAACACGCCCTTGCTCATCAATGGCCTGATCTGCTTCGCGACTTAACCGTCGGATCCGACTTAATAGACTTGATGCAAATGCGAGCAATAACAAGGTTACAACAACAAAAACGACTAATGACTGAGTAAACAATTCGCTCATCGCTTTACGTTGGACCGTCTGAATATTGCCGGTTGTTTCTTCAGCAACAACGGCTCCAATAATTTCGGTTCCTGAAATGATAGGTTTTGCAGCTGTGACTACCGCAGCTTTACCATCTGGTGATGACCTCCAGCGGATCCCCGTTTCGCCTTTTAATGCAGCGGTAACATCTTCACCACGTAGTCGCGAAGCACCTTTCAAATCATCCTTAAAACGCGAGCTTGCAGAAGGGAAAATCCATGCATAAAAACGATTAAGTGTTTGACGATAGGTCTTGTTTTTCAAATCTCCTTTACTGGCCAAAACATGTCCAGCAATATCTAAAACCCAAATACGTCTACCTTCAGCAACGTCCAACTTATCAATTGCCGAGCCTATATCATCAGAAGCTCTTACTAATAAGTTAGTTTGTTGTTCTCCAGAAGTCCTTACCTTACCCGTAATCTTTCGTAGAGACGGATCATCAACATCTGTGATCGTAATTCCTAACTTTTGATCGACGATACGTGATGGGATCTTCAACTCCAACCTGTAACCCGCCGGTGTCTCCTGCCAGACACCACTAATATTGGTCACAGATCTTGGAATGGGTTGTTCTTCCCAAATATCTTCGTTCCAAATCATCCCTTGCTCATAGGCGCTAATTTTTCCAGGTGCGGAAGGTGCAATCCAATAATGCTTTAGTTCACCATCACTATTTTCAAGGAATAGTTCTATTTGATCACTTTCATTATTGAATGGACTTTCAGGTCTTTGATAAATAAGTCGATCATCTTCTGCTTGTAGCAAAATATATAAATATCCAGCTTGTTCAGCGACAATGACTTTGCTGACTAAACTTCCCTCAGTAGATGATTTATTGTCCGCCCAATCCAACCATGCGCTCCACTCTTCGGCATAGCCATCAAGCTGTACGATCTGTTTCATAGGATGGACGAACAGAGGGATCGATTTTTCAGAACCATAGCCCACTTGAGGAAAAAGTGTTTCTCGCCCACTCAATAGGCCAGAAATATTGCTCGCCGTACCCGTCAATGATGTTTCTAAACCGTCGCGGAGGTAATGCTCCATCTCACGAACATATTGATAACCCATATAAGGCAAACTCAATACCGCAATGGATAATAATAATAATTTTTTTCTGATCGAAAAAGAGAATGGTTTTTTCATTAATGTACCGGTGTCGTATTCCAACGATATCCCATACCATAAACCGTTTCTATACAATCAAACGACTCATCTATCTTCTTGAATTTTTTACGAATACGTTTGATATGCGATGTAATCGTACTATCATCAACAATCACATTTGCATCCTGCATTAATTGATCACGATTTTTCACATGGCCAGGTCGCCGTACCAAACAATGCACTATCCAAAACTCCGTCAAGGTCAGATCAATTGGCTGACTATTCCATGTAATATTGATCGCACTGGTATTAACCGATAATGGGCCAATTTGTAGATCTGCATCGTCTTCTTGTGGAGCACTCAACGCCTCAATGCGGCGAAATAAAGCACTAATACGAGCCAGTAATTGTGGGAGGGTGACATCCTTGGTCATGTAATCATCGGCCCCCAGACGTAGGCCAGAAACAGTATCAAAGTCACCATCCCTGGCGGTTAAAAACATGATCGGTAAAGTCCGTGACATAAATCGCAACTCACGACATAACTCGAAACCGCCTTCCATATCATCATGTAAACCAATATCAAGAATGATCATATCCGGTAGACGCTCACGAAATGCACTAAGTGCTTCATCTCGCTCACCAAAACACGCCACTTCATAACCTTGTTTACGCAAGATCGCTGCATAGTTTTCTCGTAATGCAACTTCATCCTCAACAATTGCGATCCGTCTGGGCATTTACACATCACTCCTTAAGTATCTTCCTATATGGGTAATTTACACCCGATTTAATCTTTAATGCTAAGAACGGAACAATTTCCATAGTTTTGCCACATTTCGTAACCAAATGGCCCTTTTCTACCCCTTTCAATACCAGATCTGCACGCTTAAATAGTCTTCGTCAAATAAATACGAGGAAATATATAATGAAAAAACGCCAATTAAACAAAACACTTTTACCATTGTTAATCTCTAGTGCGTTAATCAATCCCGCATTAGCAGCAGAGAATATTTATGATCGTGATCACGCATCTACAAAAGAGACCGGCGGCTTTGGTCTTGGTTTAATCCTTGGTGGTCTTTTAGGCGGCCCTCCTGGCGCAATTGTAGGTGCTGCCGGTGGCAGCTGGTTAGGTCATCATGATACTAACCGCACCGATATGATTGCCACACTGGACAAAAAGTTGATCGAGAGAAACGAGCTGATAACAAAACTTGAAACTGAACTTAGCGCTACCGAGACTGAGTTAACAAATGCAATCCACCAATTAAGCGATGAACAGCACAACGCAAAATTAGACTATCTTCAAAAAGGTCTGACAACGACGGTTTATTTCCGATCAGCAGATACGAATTTACCCGCCAGTAATGCCTACCGACTCGAACAATTAGCTGATCTTTTACAAGAATTTTCAAATATCAACATTAGCATGGAAGGCCATACTGACATTCGTGGTGATGCTGAATACAACCGACATCTTAGTGAACTACGAATCGATACGGTACAGCAACTGCTCGAAAGCGCTGGAATTTCGTCTGACAAAATTCACTGTCAGGCCTATGGCGAATCAAAAGCAATGGCAATGGAAGGTGATAACGAAAATTATGTTTTTGATCGACGAGTCTCAATCCATATCTCACTATCTGAGGCAAGTTAAGCGTCATTAACACTTCTGAATATCCCTCCAGCAACTTGCCGCCGGCTAACCGGCGGCTTTTTTAGCGATTACTTCTATGAAAAATAAAAGGCATTCTGATCAAGTACTCATTCTAAATGGATTTCTACGATACCTCATAACATCTGCATTTTGTGGACTGGCTTTTTCTCTGTTCCTCTCACTAATTATCTTCATGGTCATAGCCTGATAATTTAAATGCAGACAGACAGGTTTAGATCAAAATATTTCTAAACTTTTTCTGGGCATGTACGCTAACTATGCATATCAATTAAATTCAGAGAACGCGAAGTCATGGGCACAACTTCAGATCAGCCACCAGTTTCTTTATCTTCTAACGCCAAAAACGGAACAATCACCGTCATGACGCTTTACATTGAAGACGCGTTGTATGCTATTCCTATTGAAAATGTAGTAAGTCTGAGCAAAGAAACTGATCATATTCAAGAACTGCCGATTAAAGCACCTGGCTTAATTGGTGTAAGTCACTATCAGAACAAAGTTGTTCCAGTTATTGATATTGCTCAACGTATTGGTATCAAGTCTGGGACGAAAGGCAAAAATGAGCTTATTGAAAAATTATCTGCCCGCGAACAAGAACACATCGATTGGCTTGATGCACTAGAAAGATCGATTAGTACTGGCGAAAAATTTGATCAAATACGCGATCATAAACTCTGCGATTTTGGAAAATGGTTGAATAAATTCGAACCACGCAACGAGTCTTTACAAGAAATCATGTCTCAATTCCAGGAACCGCATGAACATTTGCATAGTCTTGCTGATAAGTTACTGAGTACGTCAGCAACAAGTGAGCGTGGAAAAGAAGCCGCATTTGAAGAACTCAAGTTTGAACGAATCACCACTTTAAAACGCCTGAGTTCACTGTTTAGCTATTCTCGTGAACAAGTCTCTGAAATGATGCGATCTATCTTGTTATATGTTACACGTGACGGAATTACTCCAGCATATGCGATGTTAATTGATGAAGTCCACGATGCGCTAGATTACAACGTGAAAGATTGCTATTCCCCAAGCCAAGCCGGTTTTGAGTCGTTACTTTCTACTGATCGATACATTAAAGCTGTTTTATCAGATAAAAACCAACCGAAGGCTATCTTATTAGATACAGATGAAATTCTTGAACAGGATCAAATATCAGCAATAAAAAAGTCCGATTCTGAAGTCGCGGCTTAGGCCTTACAATAAGCCTTGATAGCCTTGATAGCCTTGATAGCCTTGATTATATAAATCCTATATCTAAATATAAGATATTACTTTGCCTGATAGCCATATTTTGTTGTAATAAGCTGGTGATAAAAATAACTATTTCAAATTAACATGCCATCAAGTTATGAACGACTCGGTGGCGAAACGGAGTTAAGGGCACTGGTTGATCGATTCTATGATTACATGGATTCATTACCAGAAGCAGAAGCCCTTCGTGAGCTTCATCCTAAAGATTTACGTAGTGCGCGCGAGAAATTATTCATGTTTCTTAGTGGCTGGTTAGGTGGCCCTGATCGGTACATTGCTGCCTTTGGTCACCCGAGATTACGAGCCCGACACTTACCTTTTTCAATTGGGTTAGAAGAAAAAGAACAATGGATGTTTTGCATGCATAAAGCATTTGATGCAGCGGAGGTTGATAAGGCTTTTAAAGAGCAACTACTCTCAGCACTAAATCAAACTGCAACCCATATGATTAATAGATCAGAATAAGACCCAACTGCTAAACATCTTAGAACCCACCCCTCTATCAAAAATTTAAACGACTACTTTTACCTGTAGAAATTCAGATTTGATCTGACAGTTACCCAATTATCAGTAACCGACTGTCAGGTTAAGTTTAATTCACAAACTTTTCCTTCCAGATAGCTTGTCCGTCGATGAGTGTTTCCATCGGCGTCCTCCCGCAGCACATTTTGCCTTGGTGAGTTCGTTGAGTATTGTATTTGAGCAACCATTCGTCAAGGTCGAGTTGCAGTTCATCAATCGATTGGTAAATTTTCTTACGCAAAGCGACTTGATAAAACTCATTGAGGATCGTCTTATGGAATCGCTCACAAATACCATTCGTCTGAGGTGATTTGACCTTGGTTTTGGTGTGTTCGATATTGTTCAACGCCATATAAAGCTGATAATCATGCTGGTCAGCTCGCCCACAATACTCCGTCCCTCTATCTGTCAAAATGCGCAACATAGGCAAACGTTGTTCTTCGTAGAATGGGAGGACGCGGTCATTGAGCATGTCAGCTGCCGTAATCGGTGTTTTAGTCGGGTACAGTTTCGCGTGAGCGACCTTGCTGTAAGTATCAACAAACGTTTGTTGATAAACCCGACCAATGCCTTTGAAAGTACCGACATAGTAAGTATCTTGCGAGCCAAGATAACCAGGGTGTGCCGTCTCTATCTCGCCACAAGCCTCATCGTCGTCTTTCTTGCGTTCCATCGCCGCGACTTGAGACTCAGTGAGGATCAAGCCTTCACCAGCTACCTTATCAGACAATGCCTTCAGGCGATCTTTAAAGCAAGCAAGACCATGACGAAGCCAGATACAACGAACGCCACTGGGTGAGACAAATGTTCCCCGTTTGCGCAGCTCGTTACTGGTGCGCGTTTGACCATGTGCGGGCTCTTCCAGTGCATACTCGAGCACAACGGTTTCAATAGCCGGGTCGATTCTGTTTTTAAGATTTGGGGTACGCCGATTACGATCAAACAAGGCTTCTACACCGCCTTCATCAGCCGCTTCTTTGTAGCGATAAAATGTATCTCTGGACAAACCCATCATCTTGCAGGCTTTTGAGACATTGCCGAGTTCTTCAGCGAGATTGAGTAGACCAACTTTATGTTTTATAACTTTGTCATTAGTATGAATCATGAGAGTTACCTCTTTGTGTTTTGATGTTTACGTTGCAGTTACATCAAAGCGGGTAACTCTCACTAAATCAAGCGTCGCTACGCTCCGCTTGATTTAGTGATGTGTCAGATTGGGTCTAAACTTCTACATTTTACCTTTAGTGACCTTGTTTTTTTGGGGTAATAAAACGTGCACCAAGCTTTCGCGCCTGCTCCACCCAGTTTTCTTGTCTAACCTTTCCTGAAAAATCAAACAATTGATCAAAGCGATCAATATCACCGTTATCCCAGGCTGCAATGTCTCGATAACGTGTAACACCCATTTCATATAACTTCGTTTCTAATACGCTACCAATGCCTTTAATCTGTTGAAGATCATCAAACTGCTTCGATATGTCAGTTATTTTGTCATTATCCGCCGGGTATTCCTTAACCGTGATCGAACCTTTTAACTTTTCTATTTCCTGATCTTTTAGATTTACTTCATCAAAAAGTTCTTGAACTCTGGTTTGCAATCTCGCTATTCGCGAAACTGCAAGTTCAGGCTCCGCGTTTTCATTCAAACTTAGAACGGCCATGTTCGAATTGTCGGTGGGTTTTGATTCAAGTTCTGCTAAACGTTTATCTTTATTGGTTAATTCTAGCCGTGCATGTTCCAGGGCATTTTTTAATATTCCGCTCTGTTGAACAATTTCCTCCAGATCGCTTTCAAAAATTAACATTCTATTTTTTACCAAATCAAATTCATTCGTCAATTGTTGATTTTTTTTGTGCTGCTGTTCAAGATCCAGTTCAGCTTTTTGAATTTGCTGACTAGCCTCTTCAAGTGATTGGCTTAATTCTAATACTTTCTGATCTTGTGCTTTAGATTGATTCTGAAATGACGATAGCTTAGAACTCAATTCTCGAACTTCATTAGCGTCATCTAGTCGTTGTGATTTTTCCTTTTCAAGTGTGATCTTTGATTCCACCAACAGGACTTGAGTCTCATCTAATTGCTTGTTCGCATCATAAAGCTGCCCATAAACATTGACTTCAACATCTTCAATTTTTCGTTTCCAAGATGCACGCGTAAATAACCAGCCAATAAGAACCCCAAATAACGCGATACCAATTAGATATACAATCATCTCAACAATCAGAAAACTCATAGCTGATCCTCTATTCCAATTCTATTCGCAATCTATTTTCCACCCGAAACTGATTTCCCAAATTTGACACTGCAACATCAAACGCCTCAATAGCCCTTCGACTCTCCACAATTCCTTTAACAATGATCTGTTTATTTTTATATCGTAATTGCCCTTCTTCGACCCACTGAAAAAAGGGTACTAACAAAGGCAAGTTACCATTATACCAGTCAGGTATACTTTCACCCTCATCAATAGCAACCTCAAAGAAATCCTCTGGTATAGACACATACTGCTCCAGTTTAGCACGAAGCGTATCTTGTATATAAATCGTTGGCACTACTCCAGTGACTTCGATACGTTCTTTAACCTTGTTGATCAAAAAGACCTGTTGAGTAATTTCATTCAAACTCTCAACATAAGTATTTTTGATCGGCCAATATAATCCTTTTGTGTGTTCGACTTGCACAATTGAATTTCTGTTCTGTCGAGCTTGATACGCTTGGATAGTTTCCTTATTGACAATCATATGCTCAACGTTATACGGATCAAACCTTATAACTTCGCCACTATTCTTCAACGGCCAGAATGTCTTTTCTGGATGCTCAACTTGGAGTGTTGGTACAAATTTTCGTTGTGAAAGATAAGCATTTATCTCATCACCTTTGACGAGCATTGGTTGAGTGACTTCTTGATCAAACCGTATGGGAGCTTCACCATTAATCTTCAGCGGCCAGAATGCATAACTCGGATGTTGAACCTGGACAGTAGGTATATATTGATTCTGCGAGAGGTAAGCAATAATTACCTCACCATCAACGATGCTATTTTCAAATTGAAGTGTTGGAGAAAGACTTTCTTTTACCATTGGCCAAAAAACTTCTTCTGGGTGTAGAATTTGATCAATCCGTGTCTGTCTATCACGGCTTTGATAAGCATCATCAACTGATCTATCAATAACCAGATGATAACGATTTAAACTTTCCGAGACTGGAGGATACAACTTCTCCTTCTGCTCATATTTTTTGTCATGCTTTGAAACTTTTAAACTGTCATCATTACGCTTATTTTGTAAAAAGGATTCGATAAGGCCACCTTTTACGATATCATATTCCGCTAAAGGACGACTTGCTTCCGAGAGAAAATATTCTCCGACAACTCTTTTTTCTGGCCAACGAGTTACTTCAGGATGCAACACCTGTCCAGATAAAGTGACGCCGAGGTTAGATTCTTGTTGTTCAAAAACTTGTTTCAACTTTCCTTTTGATCTTTTTTCTAAAAGTTCACCTGGCAACTTAACACCAGAGACAGCTTCAGCAACGGCGTAGGCTTGATCAAGCATTTCTTCAGGACCTGTTAACTGAAGATCACGACCATCCATTTGAACACGTACCTCAGATAATCCTTCATCTACAAGCGCCAGGACAACATCACTGTGTAATTTCTGTTCTATTTTGGTAGATTTATTTTGAACCCCTATATATAGAATGATAGGTAAGAAAAGAAGAAGAAACCAGCGCGTCAATATTATATCTCCATGATTGCTTTTACGTTAATTATCTGTGGGATTTTGACACATGACGTCCTTACGTTATAGTGCTGTGTTAGATATTACAATTCAATTCCACCCAAAAAAACCCAAAAAATCACCTTGAATTCTATTTTCAAGATGATTGACTCCCAACATAGACTAGCTTAAAGTTTCAATCGCTCGCGGCACCCAGATAATGGGTTAAATGGGAAGTCGGTCAAATTCCGACGCTGCCCCCGCAACGGTAGGTGAGTAAAACTGGATCTAAATGTCACTGTGTTAGCTATAAAACATGGGAAGGCGATTCAGTTAGATAATTAAATATCTCCTCACAAGCCCGGAGACCAACCATGAGCATTACAAAAAAGTCGCGGTGGGCGATGATTAGTGATGCTATATTTGTTCTTTAAATTTACTTTCTTTAAGAAAGCCTTAATAAGAATCAAATCGATCCTCTAGCTAATCTAACCATCCTCCCCACCGCTTAATAAAATCAAAACAATACTGTTCAAATTCGGGTTGGAATTTGAGTGGGAGGAATCAATGAAAAACACCTATGTCTCAAGGCTATGTCTGCTCGGCACTAGCTTATTACTACCTTTATCACCAACACTCGCTGAAGAACCTCACACGCTAGATGATCTTTTGGTTACGGCCTCTCTTACTCCATTATCAAGTGAACAATCGGGTACCTCGCATACAATCATCACTGCGGAACAAATTGAGCAGCGTCAGGCGATTCATGTTTCCGATCTATTACGAGATGTTCCCGGGATTGCTGTCAGTCGTTCTGGTGGCATTGGTGCACAGACAGATATTCGAATACGTGGAGCCGAGGCAGATCAAACGCTGATTTTAATTGATGGAATTGAAGCAAACGACGCTTCCCTAGGATCAAGTTTTGACTTTGCACATCTACTGACCAATGATATTGAACGGATAGAAATTATTCGTGGCCCGCAAAGTTCACTTTGGGGTAGCGATGCCATTGCTGGTGTGATCAATATTATTACTAAAGAAGCAAATATAGGAACTCAGCTTAGTGGTTTATTTGAATTAGGGTCTTTTACCACCGCACATAGTGCCGTCGGTATTTCTGATCGAGGGGAAAATCATCATATTGCACTGCATGGAAATTTTATCAGAAGCGATGGTATCAATGCCTCTGAAAGTGGCGATGAAGATGACGACTACAAAAATGCGACCTTTAATTTAAAAGGTGGATTTAATCCACTTGAAAATTTTCAACTCTCTCTCGTGGTACGGCATACCTCTGCAGAGAAACAATTCGATCCAATCTCTTTTGTTACTTCTAAACCCGAAGATGGTGATCGAGAAACTGAGAATGAACAAACCTATGCATTAGCTAAAGCAACTCTTAACCTTTTTGAAGGTCGTTGGCAACACATTGTTAGTACCACGCTCACTGATACAGATAACGAAAACTTTGCGGATAATGTTGAATCAAGCACGACGGATGGCAAGAAACTTAAATTTAGCTATCAAAGTAATGTCTTCTTCGATACCTCATTTGCCGATGCTACACACACAGTGACACTTGCGCTAGAAAGCGAAAAAGAAGAGATAACACAAACGGGAACCGCAAGTGCGTTTGGTGATCCGAATCAAGAACAAGATTTAACCAATCACGCCTATATTCTCGAATATCGAGTCGGACTTTGGGAGCAATTATTTGCCTCAATTTCGACACGTTATGATGACAATGAAGAGTTTGATAATGCCAACACGTTTCGTGGCACCCTTGCCTATAATATCCCAAATTCAGGCACGACTTTACGAACAGCCTACGGTACGGGTGTAAAAAATCCTACCTTTGGAGATCGTTTTGGTTTTACACCGGATACTTTTCTGGGTAATCCGGATCTTAAGCCGGAGAAATCGAAAGGTTGGGAGATAGGTATTGATCAAGCGCTTTTCAATGACAAGGTCACGTTTAGTGCAACGTTATTTAGAGAAGAACTGGAAGATGGGATCAACGGCTTCTCTTTTGATGCAACAGCGCTTAGGTTCACGGCCGTCAATATTGACGGGAAGAGCAAACGTAAAGGTCTCGAATTAGCCGTACAAACTTTCATTACTGATGATTTAACCATCAGCGGTTCATATTCGAATATACATTCAACTGAAGCAGGACCAGATGGAAGACAAACCGAGGAAATTCGTCGTCCAGAACGTATCGCTAGTTTGAATGTTAACTATCGCTTTATGGATAACAAAGCAAATATTAATTTAGGTATCGATTACACGAGTAGACAATTGGATAGAGATTTCAGCACTTTTCCAACGCTTGTCACACTTGATAACTACACTCTGGTCAATCTTGCCGCTGAATATTCGATAAGCAAGCAAACTTCCCTATTCGGTCGAATCGAAAATTTACTTGATGAAGGTTATCAAGATATTTTTGGATACAACACACCGCGCATTGCTGCTTATGCAGGTATCAGAATGAATTTAGATTTATAAGATATTTGAGTTGATAAAATAAAACATGAGTAAGGAAAATGACTCCTTGCTCATGTTTAAATAAACAAATGAAACCTAAAAAAGTTCTACTGTCCTGGAGTAGCGGCAAAGACTCAGCATGGACATTACATGTTTTACAGCGTGATCCAAATATCGAAATAATTGGGCTGTTAACCACCTTCAATCAAAAATTTGATCGCGTTGCTATGCATGCGACTCGGCGAGAACTGGTTGAGGCTCAAGCAAAAGCTGCCGACTTACCATTATTTGATGTTTTGCTTCCCTGGCCATGTTCCAATGAAAATTATCAACAAGCCACCACCACAAAATTAATTGAACTTAAAGATCGATTTATGATCACACACGTCGCATTTGGTGATCTGTTTTTACAAGATATCCGCAGCTATAGGGAAAACCAAATGGATCCATTAGATCTAAAACCACTCTTTCCTATTTGGAATTTAGTCACAGATCAACTCGCACAAACCATGATCACTTCTGGACTTAAAGCAAGAATTAGCTGCATCGATCCAAAACGACTTTCAGCCGATTTTGTTGGACGAAAATTTGATCAAAAATTATTGAACGATCTGCCTAACAATGTTGATCCCTGTGGTGAAAATGGCGAGTTTCATACATTCACATATGCTGGCCCAATGTTTCATGAAAATATTTCTATCAAGCAAGGTGATGCTGTTGAACGTGACGGTTTTATTTTTTCTGACATAATATTTAGGGATCTCTGATATGTTATGAACATACAATTTGAGTCCAGAATATTCAATTTCATCGTTACAAAATTGATTAATAGAACCACTATTACTTGCGTTTTGCGCCTCGATCTTGAATATTTTGAATCTCAAACTTAATTTGCTTATAACACATCAGAGATCCCTCAAAACAATGAAAATAGTTTCTCTTCTACCTAGTGCCACTGAAATAATTTGTCTTTTAGATCTGCAAGATCAACTCGTCGGTGTAACCCATGAGTGCGACTTCCCTGCTGCGGTTTTAGCACTTCCCAAAGTCACAAAAACACGCATTCCCAAACAAGCAACGAGCAAACAAATTGATCAACTTGTGAACGAACATCTACAAGATAATCTCGCACTTTATTCACTCAATATAGATATTCTGCATGAGCTGCAACCTGATGTGATCATTACGCAAGCATTGTGCGATGTCTGTGCGGTCGCCGAAAAAGAAGTTAAGACCGCTGCATGTGAACTGCCTGGAAACCCGCGTGTAGTCAATCTTGAACCGATGTCTTTAGAAGACGTATACCAAACACTGCTACTTGTCGGTAACGAATGTGATCGTACTGAACTCGCTCAAAAAACCGTTACGCAATTACGCGCAAGAGAACGCAAAGTACAAACAATCACTGAAGAAAAAATACCGCTAGAAAATCGTCCAAGTGTTGGATTTTTGGAATGGATAGATCCACCTTTCAATGCCGGTCACTGGACGCCAGAATTGATCAAGTCCGCTGGTGGTATCGATGCTTTCGGAAACCTTAATCAACCGTCTGGAATGCTTACATGGGAAAAAATAAAACAAGCAGATCCTGATGTATTGTTTATCGCCTGCTGTGGTTTTGATCTACAACGAACATTAAAGGATATGCAGTTCCTGGAAAACAATAAAGGTTGGCAAGATCTAAAATGCGTTAAAAATAAACGTGTTTATATCTGCGATGGTAATGCTTATTTTTCAAGATCAGGACCACGGCTTATCGACAGCCTGGAAATCATCGCCCACGCCTTGCATTCTGGAATTCACTCACTTCCTGCACATTTAGAACCAGCGTTATCTTATTGTAGGTAGACTTAGGCATAATATACTTAACCTATGAGCAATTCTATCGACCAATTTATATGGATTAGGCTAGCGGAACTAAAGGGGTATGCCGTACTATTGGGCTACTCTCGGAAGAAGTGCATCGTGATATACAACTAATCAGAATGACCGTTTTACGATGTCATCCTGAACTCCCGCGAAGGATCTTAATATCGAAGTCACACAATCAGCCGTTAACTAAATGGGTAAACTTTTCTCCTTTCTATGTTCAGAGCTTAAGAAACCCTTTACTTAGACCGTATTACGAAGCCGATTCAGAATTATCTGCGCTTGAAACCGATTTGATCGCCACTATCATCATATGAATCAACGCAGCACAACCAACGTAAAATACCGTATTTGCAAGTGCGTTTGGTGAATACTTGATCAATCTTGCAAGCATTTCAGTCATATTCGTATCGGCAAAACGATCCGACAAAAAATAAAAGCTTCCACTTGAAATCACTTCCGATAGGAATACAGCTACAATCACACTTAAAGCCAGCGGAAGAAATGTGATCCAGGTATTCTCGTGTCGGTTGCTATACCAGACACCACCCAACCACATCGCACCATAAGCCAAAATCAACATTGCATAAGCCGGGGTAACACAAAAACTACTAACGTCACCAAAGGTAATCACAACATAATCAATCAGTGCAGCTTCAACTAGTAGTAAAGGGAAAAACCATGATTTTTTAATATAGATCCCTGCAAGAAAGAAAATCGCTAAAGATGCAGCCGGTAATTGTTGCAGGCTCTCAAAATGATGTCCTCTGCTCACTGCCATTAGCAGCACAAAGAACAGACCAAGAAAAAGTTGATTACGATTAGATAATTTTAACATGCTGAACCTCAGGGTCGCTTTTCTTTTAAAGCTTATTTAATTTTTAATAGGCATAATTATACAGTATGTGGAAAGTAGGGTGTAGATTATAATACGTGTACATTATTCCAAACCGATAAAAAACAATGTCCACAGAAGCTCAAGATCACAAACAAAAAATGCAAGATCAAAAGAAAGCCGTTGATGGCAGGATCAAATCGGCAAAAGACAAAAAAGGTTTAATCTTGATTCTAACCGGTGAAGGTAAAGGCAAAAGCAGTTCGGCTTTCGGTATGGTTGCTCGTGCCTTGGGGCACAAAATGCGCTGCGGTGTAGTGCAATTTATCAAAGGTAAAATGAGCACAGGAGAAGAACGTTTTTTCAGTCGGTTCCCAGACGAGATTGAATATCACACCACCGGCGATGGATATACATGGGACACACAAAATAAAGCAGCCGATATTGTCACTGCAGAACGCGGCTGGGCGATCGTAAAAACAATGCTGTCGAATTCCGAGTTTGATCTGATCGTCCTTGACGAACTAAATATTGTCCTGAATATGGAATACCTGAATCTTGATAAAGTCATGAAAGATCTACAATCTCGTCCAGAACGTCAGCATGTGATTATCACTGGCCGAGGTGCGCCTGAAAAATTAATCGAAGTTGCCGATACCGTCAGCGAAGTCAAGTTGATCAAACATGCGTTTGAAGCGGGAGTACAAGCCCAGAAAGGTATTGAGCTTTAGAGACAACTCAATGCAATGCTCTTGAAGTTCTAAAGGCCTTAAAACAGAAATATCAATAACGCAGAAGGAACTTTATGTATTAGTTTATGCCATATACTGGTACTAGTTAGCATTACTAGTACTAAATTTAATAGAAAAAATCGAGATAAACACTATAATCATATAGATCATGACGGTTCTACTCAAAAACAAGCGACATAAATTCGCAACGATGATGTTATCGATATTTATCGGTAGCTGGATGTTGCTATTGTGTCAAACCTGTTTTGCAGCCCATGGTAGTGATCAGAGAGTTGATCATTCCACGGAGATCGAGACGAAAATTCCTTGTCATGACTCAACAACCGTCAGTGCTGATGATGAAATATGTTCTGAATCCTGTGATTGCGATGAGCTCAACATCACTATCAACAGTGATACAAACCCAGAGCAAAAAGTAAAAATAAAGTACTCACAAGATGCGACTATTCCTTCTGAGCAAAAAATAACATTATCAAATAGAGCTCCACCCAGCGAACAAATATCTGCACCACCCGACAGGGCTATCCTCTTACCTCTAGATTCATTCAACGTACTAATAATTTAAACACGGTCTATTGCATTCGTTGTTTGATCGCAAGATCAAATACCGTTACTTATTCGCATTAGAGGTGTTTTATGTACCATTACAAATTCTTAAAATTTATTGTCGTATTTTTTCTGATTGGCTTATCAGTTGAATCAACGGCTAATGAACTATCGTTAGCAGAAGCAGAACAGATCGCGTTGGATCTCGACTTCATATCCAAAAAATACAACGCCCGATCAGAAAGTTTGCAAGCGCGGGCGATTGCCGATGGGCAATTGCCCGATCCTGAACTGAGTTTTGGGCTCGCCGAAGTACCACTTAATAATTTCAACTTTAATGATCACGAAGACACAGAAGTTAGATTAGGGATCAGCCAGGTAATCCCACCTGGAAACACGCTGAAATATCGGTCAGAACGACTACTTTCAATGGCAGATGTTGAACAAGCACGCATGTTTAACCAACACTTGCTGGTTCTAAATAATGTTCGCACTGCTTTTGTTGAACTTTATTTTCAGCAAGAAGCGTATCAATTACTTGAATTAAATCGCGACCTGTTTACTGAGATGGCCGATATCACAGAGAGACAGTATGCCGAAGGTCGAGACAATCAACATGAGGTCTTAAGATCACAATTGGAATTGTCGTTTATTGAAGATCGAATAGAAGAAACAAGAGGCCTGATTGATGTTGCAAAGGCAGAGTTATCTGAATGGATCCAATACGAAAATGCCTCAAGAAAAATATCGTCCAAGCTTCCGAAAATATCCTCAGTAAAGACAAAAGATAATGTTATAAAACACCTTAATCAACACCCTTTATTAGCCATCGAAAATGCCAATGTGGACGCTGCACAAAAATCAGTTGCTATTGCTGAAGAACAATACAATCCAAAATGGGTGGTCGATTTCATGATTACTGAAAACACTGGCAGTTCGTTCGATCTACAAACCGGACCTGATTTTGCCGGCGTTTTTTTCAAAGTGTCTTTACCCCTTTTTACCGACAAGCGTCAGGACAAAGTATTAAGTGCAAACAAAAGCGCAGAACAAGCGATGCGATTTAATCGTTCAGATCGCTTACGAGAATTGATACGGCAGGTTGAAACTGAGTTCGCAAATCTGACAAGGCTTGAGCGCAGATTAAATCTATATGAGCAACGAGCAACAATAGAGGCAACGCAAACACAAGATGCTGCATTCAATGCGTATCAAAATGATCTTACTGATTTCGAAACCTTAATTCGGACAGGAATACTCACGTTGAATACACAATTGGAAATGCTAAATATTCAGAAAAAATATTTTAAGAGCCAAATTAAACTGTTGTACCTTTCTGGAGAATCACTATGAACCTTAAATTTATAACAGGTTTGTTGTTTATCATCATTGCTGGCTTCTCAGCGGGAATATGGTTCGGTTGGTATGAAAACTTACTTCCCCAAAAAGAGACTGCAATCGAACATGCTGTAAAGCATCTTGATGAATCTTATTACTGCTCTATGCACCCACAGGTAACCAGCAATGAACCTGGTCGTTGTCCTATCTGCTCAATGGATCTTATCCCTATTGTTAGTAATGAGAAGAAGGCAGAACCCAAAATTATTTTTTACCGACATCCAATGAATCCAACAATAACTGCAGAGACTCCACAAAAAGACAGTATGGGCATGGATTTTATTCCTGTCTATGAAGATGAAGATACCGAGACAACAAGCGTTACGGTTTCTCCTGCCGTGATTAATAATCTTGGTGTGCGTACGACTGAAGTTAAACGTAAAACCTTACCACGGCACGTCGATACCGTGGCATATATCAATCCGAATGAATCATTAATCGGTCACGTGCATTTAAGAACAGAAGGTTGGGTTGAAAATCTCACCGTGAATACAATAGGTGATCGCGTCAAAAAGGGACAATTGTTGTTTACACTGTATTCGCCTACGTTGGTCAATGCACAAGAAGAATACTTAAAAGCATTAGAACGTAGTAATAAAAGATTCATTAGTGCGTCAAAAAATAAACTGAAATCATTAGGCATCTCATCTTCACAAATTAACAAACTCACTAAAACGCGTAAGGTTAAAAAAACCATCAGCATATTTGCGCATCATGATGGCATAGTAACTGAGTTAATGATTCGTGAAGGCATGTATGTCGAACCCTCTACTGAAACTATTTCAATGGTTGATTTAAGTAATGTGTGGGTACTGGCTGAAGTGTTCGAACAACAAGCTGCGTGGATAAAAGTCGGGCAAAAAGCTATCGCAAAGGTGCCTTCTTTACCTAGTAAAACGTGGGCAGGATCGGTTGATTATATTTATCCGGTTCTTGATCCGGTGACGCGAACATTAAAAGTAAGACTGAAGTTCGATAACCCAAATGAATTATTAAAACCAAACATGTTTGCTCACGTCAAAATTTACTCTAACCCACGGGAAAATATTCTGGCTGTGCCACGAGAAGCGATTATACGTGATGGCAGCAGCGAACGTGTGGTACTGGCAGAAGGTGATGGTCGCTTTTCACAACGGCAAATAAAAACGGGAATCGAAAGTGAAGATTTAGTTGAAATTATAGAGGGACTCGGAGAAGGGGAAAAAATTGTCACCTCAGCCCAATTTCTACTCGATTCAGAAGCAAGCCTCAGAGCCAGTTTCCAGCGAATGCAACCAATGGAAGATAAACCGGCAACTTCAATGGAGATGACACCATGATAGAACGACTGATCCAATGGTCTCTTAATAATCGATTTTTGGTTTTGCTGGTCTCCATTATGTTTGCTGTCGGCGGTGCTTATACAGTCAAACAAACACCAATTGATGCCATACCTGATCTTTCTGACGTGCAAGTGATCATTAAAACAGTCTGGCCAGGCCAGGCCCCGCAAGTCATTGAAGATCAAGTTACCTATCCATTAACGACAGCTATGTTATCGGTTCCGGGTGCGAAAACGGTGCGTGGTTTTTCGAATTTTGGTGATTCGTATGTATATATTATTTTTGAAGACGGCACCGATTTATATTGGGCGCGTTCGCGTGTACTTGAATATTTAAGCCAGGTAACCCCTCTTCTACCACCGGGTGCCAGGCCCGCATTAGGTCCCGATGCTACGGGTGTCGGCTGGGTCTATAACTATGCGTTAGTTGATCGGAAAAATAAACATGATTTGTCTCAACTACGTTCGATACAGGATTGGTTCTTAAAATACGAACTACAAGCCATAGCAGGTGTGTCTGAAGTTGCTACGTTAGGGGGCTATGTCAAACAATATCAAGTTGTTATTGATCCAGATCGCCTTCGTGCCTATAGCTTAACTTTAAAACAAGTTCGCAATGCAATTCAGAATAGCAATCAAGAGGACAGTGGTTCGGTCATTGAATTGGCTGAAGCAGAATATGTCGTTCGCTCAACAGGTTATCTCAAGGGAATTGAAGAACTTAAGGCGATACCACTTGGTATTAATAAGAACGGAACGCCAATACTTTTAAAAGATGTCGCCCAGTTACAAATTGGTCCAGATCAACGTCGAGGTATTGCCGAGTTAAATGGAGAAGGTGAAACTGTTGGTGCTATCGTCGTCATGCGCTTTGGTGAGAATGCCAAGAAAACAATTGCCGCCGTCAAAACACGCATAGAAGAACTTAAAACCAGTCTGCCAGATGGCATAGAAATTGTTGAAACTTATGATCGTTCAGATTTAATAGATCGATCTATATCGACGTTGACGCATCGTCTGATAGAAGAATTTATCATTGTTGCAATTATTTGTGCCCTGTTTCTTTTTCATTTACGTTCTGCGCTCGTCGTAATTATCAGTTTGCCTTTGGGCATACTTGCTGCATTTTCAATCATGTATGCGCAAGGCATTAATGCCAACATTATGTCTCTGGGTGGAATAGCGATCGCAATTGGCGCCATGGTTGATGCCGCCATTGTTTTGATCGAAAACTTTCATAAACACCTGGAACAGGCTGGAGATGAAATAACAGATCGTTGGTCCATCGTAATGGACTCTGCGCGAGAAGTCGGGCCAGCATTGTTTTTTTCATTATTAATTATTACCGTCAGTTTCTTACCTATTTTTGCCCTTGAAGCACAAGAAGGACGCTTATTTAAACCCTTAGCCTTTACAAAAACCTATGCGATGGCTGCCTCGGCAGGATTAGCCGTCACTCTGGTTCCTGTTTTGATGGGACTTTTTATTCGTGGTCGGGTAATAAAAGAAAATAGCAACCCGATCAATCGTTTATTAATTATTTCTTATCGACCTTTTATAAGAACGGCGCTGGCATTTCCACGTACGATAATTTTCTTTGCCATCATCATAACCGTGATTGGTGTATGGCCTGCTCAGCAGTTGGGTAGCGAGTTTATGCCAGAACTGGACGAAGGTGATCTGATGTACATGCCAACAACACTACCGGCGTTATCCATTGGGAAAGCACAACAAATATTGCAACAAACGGATAAGTTAATTCGTACCGTACCCGAAGTGGAACTTGTCTTCGGAAAAATAGGCCGAGCCGATACCGCAACCGATCCGGCACCATTATCCATGCTTGAAACTCTGGTCAAATTAAAAGATCGAAGCGAATGGCGCCCAGGTATGACGCCTGAAAAGTTACGTCGAGAATTACAACAGCGTGTCCAGCTTCCAGGCTTGGCCAATGCCTGGGTTATGCCGATTAAAACCCGCATTGATATGCTTGCAACAGGGATCAAAACGCCTGTTGGAATTAAAGTCGCCGGTCCAGATTTAAAAGTGATCCAAGAACTTGGGCAACAAATCGAACAGATCGTACGAAACATTCCCGGCACCGCATCGGCCTATGCTGAGCGTGTCACTGGCGGGCGTTATATCACCGTCGACATTAATCGCCTGGAAGCTTCACGATTGGGTTTGAACATCAACAATGTTCAGGAAGTGATCAATACCGCTATTGGTGGCAAAAATATTACCTGGACAGTTGAAGGTCTAGAACGTTATCCAGTCAGTTTGCGTTATCCGCGCCATGTCAGAGATTCTGTCGAAAACCTGAAAATGTTACCAATAATTACACCTGCAGGTTCTCGTATTCCATTGAGTCAGATTGCTGATATTCGAATTGAAGATGGCCCACAAATGATCAAAAGTGAAAACGCTCGCTTAAATGGTTGGATATTTGTTGATACGGTGGGACGTGATCTGGGTAGTTATGTCGAAGAAGCAAAGCTGCAAATTTCCGAAGCAATTACATTACCTCCCGGCTATTCATTAACCTGGTCCGGCCAGTATGAATATCTGCAACGTGCCAAAGAACGATTAAGTGTGATTGTTCCACTCACTCTGGCGTTAATTGTTTTACTTTTGTTTATTCATTTTAAAAATATAACAGAAGTGATGATCATTCTCGCATCATTACCCTTCGCGCTGGTCGGAGGTTTATGGATGCTATATGTCATGAATTTTAATTTATCGGTTGCTGTGATTGTTGGTTTCATCGCTCTAGCAGGTGTTGCGGCTGAAACCGGTATTGTCATGTTGGTATTCCTTGATAATGCATTCAACAAATATCAACTAAAAGCCAAAAATGAAAACCGATCACTAACCTATGCGGAATTAAAAGAAGCCGTTATTGAAGGCGCACTGTTACGTGTACGTCCAAAAATAATGACTGTCGCTGCCATTATAGGTGGACTGCTTCCCATTATGTTTGGAACTGGCACAGGCTCTGAAGTAATGACTCGAATTGCTGCACCCATGGTTGGTGGAATGATCACAGCGACTATTCTGACACTTATCGTCATTCCTTCCGTTTATTTATTATGGAAGAAACGTTCTATTGCTGTGCGTCATGGTCAGGAGCGACTAAGTAATCTTAACTAATTTCATCATATTATTTATTCTAGTTGTAAACTTAACATAGTAAAAATGTTATCGCCGCTGCCTGACAGCTTCATACAAACAAACACCAGAAGCGACGGAAACGTTCAAACTTTCAACGATGCCAGCCATCGGGATTTGAACAAGGTGATCACAGTACTCACCTGTCAATCGTCGAATACCCTTATCTTCAGAGCCCATCACCAATGCAATAGGTCCTGTTAAATCCTGATCAAAAATAGTTTGTTCACATTGATCGCTAGTGCCAATCAACCAGACACCGGCATTTTGAATTTCTTTTAAGGTTCGCGCTAAATTACGAACCTCTATTAAAGGAACAGAATCCCCAGCCCCACTTGCAACCTTTCGAACTGTTGATGTCATACTTACGCCACGACTGGCAGGGATGATGACAGCATCTACACCTGCTGCATCGGCAGTTCGCAAACAAGCACCAAGGTTATGTGGATCTTGAACACCATCAAGTACTAATAGAAAAGTATTTTCAGAATTTCCGATGATTGTCATCAGATCTGATTCATCTTTGGGCTTCGCGGTTCGTTGCCTGCAGACAACACCTTGATGACGTTGATCGCCACTTAATTTATCTAAGGTTTTTCTAGGTACAAGCTGAAAAGCTATTCCTGAATCCTCAGCTAAACTTTGAATCTTCTTGGTCTTTCCACCTTTTAGATCTCCTTGTATCCAAAGCGCTAAAATTCTTTCAGGGAATTGTTGTAGCGCATGCTCAACGGCATGCATTCCATAAATTAAATCAGTATCAGCCATCTCATGCTATCCTAAACCTTAATACAGTTATTAATGAATAATAGATATCACAGTATAAAGCATTGACGTGTTAAAATTTGGAGTTGGTTTGTCATGGTCGGAATAACTGTTGTGTGATTGTATCTTCACTCAAACAACAGCTAAATTTTGTAGAATGAAATAAATCGGAATAAAACAGATCGATATTTATCATGTATTCGGTAAAATAGTGCGTTTAATCAGACTATTAGCAATCTGGTTTATACAATTTATCATCTACATGAAAGGTACAGTTACTTATTTTGGTTTTAAACAAGTCATCAGGAAAAAATAATGTTTTTAGATCCTTATTATTCAGAAAATAATTCGCAAATTTTGATCTCCAAAGATCAAGCGAGCAATTTTGCAAAAAATATCGCCAACGATTTTAATCCCCTTCACGATCCAGAAAATGCACGCTTTTGTGTCCCCGGCGATCTTTTATTTTCACTGGTATTAGCGAAGTGTGGCTTATATCAAAAAATGACCTTCGAATTTTCCGGCATGGTTGGTGAAAATGTTCATCTTATTTTCCCAGATAATATTGATCAAAACTTTTCCATTACCGATGAGAAAGAAAAAGAATACCTGCATATAGAAACTGAAGGTGACGTTTCTAATGATAAAAAAATGATCGCTAAATTGGCTGAAGGCTATGTTCAGTTCTCCGGTAAAACATTTCCTGATTTAATCGTCCCTTTAATGAAAGAAAACGATGTCATGATTAATGCAAGCCGACCAATGTTGATTTATCAAAGTATGTCGATCGAACTTGACACTATTTTAATCATCGAACCATCTCTTGAGCTACATGAAACTAGCCTTTCAGTTCAAGGCCGTAAAGGAATTGCACTTGTTGAATTTGATGTAAAATCAGAAGAAAAAGTGATCGGAAAAGGCATTAAAACTTTGGCGCTGCGTGGGCTAAGCAAATTTGAACAAGAGACTGTTGATAAAATTGTTGATGACTATCAAACACGAAAAACCAATTTTGAAACCATCTGAAATTTATCACAATAATTTATTTCCAATTATTCAGTCACAATAATAGGAAATTATAATGAAAATACTTAATCTATTAATGCTTATGTTTTCATTACTTTCAATATCTTTTACAACAAACAGCAAATCTGACTTTTCATACTTACACTACAAGGGATAGACATCATCGCTGTAAAAATCAAGAATTTTGATAAAGTTTTACCTTCCTAGATATAACACAAGATTAATAAACTGCAATCCGCAATGGATAAACTATTAGATCGATTGATAGACGAACATCATCAGCAAAACCAAAAATAATTTTTGATAAACTACCGCTGGACACCGAGTTTATATTTATCACTCGTTTTCCTGACTTTTTTGGTCTGCGTCCGGTTAAGGCTCGTATTACCGACAACACCACCTGATTTTTTAGATTTCAAACGGTTATTTACACTCACTGAATTTTTATCAGAAAGACCACTATATCGATAACGCTTGTCTTCTTCTATCTTTTCTTTTAGATCAGTAGAATTCAGATCGCGATTACCTATTTCACTCTCCTTTAACGCCTCTTTATCATCTCTTCGTTGGGGTAATTTATAACTCTTTGTAGAATTTCGATCTTGCTCAACGTCTTTCCCTTGTTGTGCTCTCGCCTGCTCTTTCAATTGTCGAATTTGTTCTTCCTTACGTTGTCGTTCTGCTGCTTTTTCTACATCAGTCATTCCGTCTTCTGCAGTTAAAACGGGCGTTACACTAGTAAACAGAACTGTAAGAAGTGCACTTGCGATCAAGTTTCGTTTTAAATTCACTTTGCAAATCATATTACATCTCCAAATTCATCCTCATAACCTTTCTCTCATAAAAAATAGCTTAAGCGATAGACTTATTCAATTGAAGCTATAGTTGTATAGTTTTTGGTGAAAAGTTAGAAATACTGATCGAACAACTAAGATCAAAAATTCATCCCTGGCGGCATTCCGCCGCCGGATCCACCACCCATTCCTCGCATTAGGTTAGCCATGCCGCCTTTTTTCGACATTCGTTTCATCATTTTCTGCATTTGCATAAACTGCTTGAGTAGCTTATTTACATCTTGAACCTGGGTTCCAGAACCTGTGGCAATACGTTTTTTACGCGAAGCCTTAATAACCGCAGGAAATTTCCGCTCATTTGGTGTCATCGAATTAATAATCGCTACCGTCTTATTCATTTCTTTGTCATTAACCTGTTCTTTCGCCTTATCAGGAATGTCTCCCATACCAGGAAGTTTCGTCATCAACCCAGCAACACCACCCATATTTTGCATTTGCAATAATTGCTCTTTGAAATCTTCCAGATCAAATCCTTTGCCTTTTTTGAGCTTCGTCGCCAGCTTGGCCGTTTTCTCTTTATCGACCTTTTGCTCAACTTCTTCAATCAAACTCAACACATCACCCATGCCAAGAATTCGTGAAGCAATTCGATCAGGATAAAAAGGTTCTAACTCTGCAACCTTCTCGCCGACACCAATAAATTTGATCGGCTTACCCGTGACATGTCGAACAGATAAAGCCGCACCACCGCGAGAATCACCATCGGTCTTGGTCAGAATCACACCGGTTAATGCTAATGCTTCATCAAAAGCCTTCGCCGTCACCACCGCATCCTGCCCGGTCATACTATCGATCACAAACAAAGTTTCTACCGGTTTTAAAGCACCATGCAGAAGTTTGATCTCGTCCATCATTTGCTCATCAATGGCTAAACGACCTGCGGTATCGACGATCAAAACGTCACTGAATTCTTTACGCGCCTCCTCAATGGCACGTTTAGCAATATCTGCTGGCTTAGAATCTGCCTGGCTAGCGATAAAATTGACATCGACTTCTTTGGCGATGATTTCCAACTGTTCAATCGCTGCGGGTCGGTATACGTCACAGCTGACAACTGACACTTTTTTGTTTTCTTTTTCTTTCAGGTGCTTCGCTAACTTACCAACACTGGTGGTTTTACCAGAACCTTGCAAACCTGCCATCAAAATTACAGCCGGCGGTTCCGTGTTTAAATTAAGCGACTCATTCACATCACCCATCAATGAGGTCAATTCATCATTCACCACCTTGATCAAAGCCTGACCCGGTGTTAACGAACCAACAACCTCTTCACCCACCGCACGCACTTTAACCTGATCAATAAATGCTTTAACGACAGGTAAAGCAACATCCGCCTCCAATAAAGCCATACGCACTTCACGCAACGCTTCCTCGATGTTGGCTTCTGTTAAACGCCCCTGACCACGGAGATTTTTTACAACTTTGTTAAAACGACTGGAAAGATTATCGAACATTGGGTATTCCTGAATTGATTATGTGGTAGATTTTAGCACGAGTTTCATTTCATATAGAGTACCCAAGCTTTATAACTACTATTCTCTATGCCCATTCAACCTCTGCTGGTAATTGAAAACTACTAAACTCAATATGAAGTATCCTGCGTTGACTAGGTAGAGTTCCTTTACTCGATGAATGAATTAGGTGTGGCCTCATTACTAATGCTGAACCTTTTTTAGCAACACAATCTTTGACTTCATGTGAGTTCACATATGAACGTATTTCATTTTGAACTATGACACCACAAGTATGACTTCGAGGCACAACTTTCATACAACCATTTTCTTTAGTCGCTTGATCTAAATGTATACGAAAAGTGATCATTTGATTTAGAACCTCTAACGGAGGCTGAACATGATGAGCTCTATCTCTCGTACTCCATGGTCCCCAACCTGGTTTCTCAAAACGTTCTGACACAGCAACGGTTTTATCTTGATGCCAAGATACTAGCCAGTTATTTTGAGATGTTTTGTTAAAAAGAATTGATCTTACAAACTTGGCTTTACCATTCAAATAAAAAGCGGCTTTTTCACGTAAGAGCCGGGAATTTATAAAATCCTCAATGGAAGCTACTTTTTCTCAATATTTCTTATCCCTCCTAAACCTTTAGAGCATTGAATTTGATCTACTTCATCAAGAATTTTTTTAATATCTTCTTCACTAATAAAATCATCTATTAGCTCATAACCATGTTCTAGCATAACGAATAACCAATTATTTATGAGATCTACTTTTAACCAGATAATAAAAAACTAAGAATTAATAACAGTACAATAGAAAAACAAAAGAAAACGTAAATTAATAGTACATTTATCCAAATACGACGATTTTCAGTTATCTCGAAAACTAGTGGAATTTCAAGCAAATTTTTAACCTTGGCACAAAACCAAAAAGTATATTGTTCTTCAGAAAAAACAACATCCAGACAAATCCAATTCTGATAATAGAGCCTGTCATTATGTGTAGAAATTCAGATTTGATCTGACAGTTACCCAATTATCAGTAACCGACTGTCAGGTTAAGTTTAATTCACAAACTTTTCCTTCCAGATAGCTTGTCCGTCGATGAGTGTTTCCATCGGCGTCCTCCCGCAGCACATTTTGCCTTGGTGAGTTCGTTGAGTATTGTATTTGAGCAACCATTCGTCAAGGTCGAGTTGCAGTTCATCAATCGATTGGTAAATTTTCTTACGCAAAGCGACTTGATAAAACTCATTGAGGATCGTCTTATGGAATCGCTCACAAATACCATTCGTCTGAGGTGATTTGACCTTGGTTTTGGTGTGTTCGATATTGTTCAACGCCATATAAAGCTGATAATCATGCTGGTCAGCTCGCCCACAATACTCCGTCCCTCTATCTGTCAAAATGCGCAACATAGGCAAACGTTGTTCTTCGTAGAATGGGAGGACGCGGTCATTGAGCATGTCAGCTGCCGTAATCGGTGTTTTAGTCGGGTACAGTTTCGCGTGAGCGACCTTGCTGTAAGTATCAACAAACGTTTGTTGATAAACCCGACCAATGCCTTTGAAAGTACCGACATAGTAAGTATCTTGCGAGCCAAGATAACCAGGGTGTGCCGTCTCTATCTCGCCACAAGCCTCATCGTCGTCTTTCTTGCGTTCCATCGCCGCGACTTGAGACTCAGTGAGGATCAAGCCTTCACCAGCTACCTTATCAGACAATGCCTTCAGGCGATCTTTAAAGCAAGCAAGACCATGACGAAGCCAGATACAACGAACGCCACTGGGTGAGACAAATGTTCCCCGTTTGCGCAGCTCGTTACTGGTGCGCGTTTGACCATGTGCGGGCTCTTCCAGTGCATACTCGAGCACAACGGTTTCAATAGCCGGGTCGATTCTGTTTTTAAGATTTGGGGTACGCCGATTACGATCAAACAAGGCTTCTACACCGCCTTCATCAGCCGCTTCTTTGTAGCGATAAAATGTATCTCTGGACAAACCCATCATCTTGCAGGCTTTTGAGACATTGCCGAGTTCTTCAGCGAGATTGAGTAGACCAACTTTATGTTTTATAACTTTGTCATTAGTATGAATCATGAGAGTTACCTCTTTGTGTTTTGATGTTTACGTTGCAGTTACATCAAAGCGGGTAACTCTCACTAAATCAAGCGTCGCTACGCTCCGCTTGATTTAGTGATGTGTCAGATTGGGTCTAAACTTCTACACTTTATGTGACATTGGATATTCAACTTCAGAATATGGAATAATTAAATCACCAAATCTAAAATCATTCTCCATAAACTCCAGTTCACTTTCCCCTAAATCTTAATGAACAATTCCACCCATCACATCGACTTGAGCTTTACTTGCTCGTACACTCTTAAAAATTGTTGTACTCATCTACTTTAAAGGTAAGCTCGTTAACCTGCTAAAACATCTATCATCTGTAGTTTTCCTTCAAACTGCAGTTGCTGTCCTTCATTTGAAAATTCTATTTTAATAGTTGTCCCTTTAATGAAATACTTAAACGAAGTATCAACGATACTTTCTTTTTCAAGAACTTCTATTGGTTGATCAAAATCAATATTAGATCTTTTAACTAGAAATAATTGTTCAGCTTTTAGTTCTTTAGCCAACCAAGCAGAAAGACTATCTGAAGTAACTGTCCAATTTTGTGGGATCTCTTGATTGTCTTTTAGTTGTTTTGATGGCAACCAAACAGGCGTTTGTTTGTTTTTTAGGGCTTCTCTAATTTGTTGCTCAGAATTCACAGCGATCAATTTATGTTCAGGATCATGCTTCTCTGCCATACCGATCAAAAACAATCCAAATTGATCCATCGCATGTAGCGCCATTTCATGTGCGATTGGATCATTAAAATTATGTTGCTTTTGCGCATCACGAACTTGATCTGCAAAAGGTCCGCCACCGGGAACGATAACTACTTTTCCTGCGCCCTCCCCCGATAAAACTTCTAACCATTCGATCAATTCTAGAGAATCAAAAAAACTACCGCCGAGTTTAACGACGATCATATTATTTGGAGGGTAAATCTTCTTGCGCGGATTTTAACAGCTTCAACATCGCTTCTGCTTTGTCGTAAGTTTCCTGGTATTCAGATTCCATTTCGGAATCCATCACGATTCCGCCGCCCGTTTGAACGTAAATTTTATCTTTATCCCAAATCATCGTTCGTATCGCAATATTCGTATCTGACTGACCATCAAAACTGATGTAACCAATTGAGCCACAATAAACGCTGCGTCGATGTGGTTCTAACTCTTCAATGACTTCCATAGAACGAAGCTTAGGAGCACCTGTGATCGATCCACCCGGAAAAGCACCTTTGATCAGATCAAGAACGTGTTTTCCTTTCGCTAATTTTCCCGTCACAGTACTGACCAGATGATGAACTGTTTTATAACTTTCTACCGCAAATAATTTTGGAACAGAAACTGATCCTGTAGCACAATTTTTACCAATATCATTTCTAAGCAGATCAACAATCATTACATTTTCAGCCTGATCTTTTTTGCTGTTTTTTAATTCTTCTGCAAGTTCTTGATCTCGTTTTTGATCATCGCTTCTTGGTCGTGTTCCTTTGATTGGTTTTGTTTCTACATAATTATTTCTAATCAATAAAAACCGTTCCGGTGATGAACTTAAAATAGATCCTGAATCCGTTTTCATATAGACAGCAAAAGGCGCTGGATTCATTTTTCTGAGATTTTGGTATGCATCCCATTGATCACCAGTAACACTGGCTGAGAAACGTTGCGCGAGATTAACTTGATAACAGTCACCTTCATGTATGTAGTGCTTTATTCGATCAAATGCTTTTGCGTATTTTTCTTTTGTGAAATTAGAAATTATTTCTGATGTAACTTTAAATTTTTTATTAATTTTAGCGGGTTTTGATTTGCTACATATTCTGATCAACGTATCCCATTGATCAAATGTTTTTTCATCTCGTCCTTGCCCGACTAAGCAAGTTTTTTTTTGTTGGTGATCAACTATCACAGCCCAATCATATAAACCGATCATCATTTCTGGCAAATCAATATCTCTTTCTGCAGTCGCAGGTAAATCTTCTATCTGCCTGCCCAAATCATAACTGAAAAAACCGAGTGCTCCTCCTACAAAAGGCAAAGTTTTATCAAACGCTATCGTGTCACCAAGATAACGTTGCAAAACATCAAAGGGATCATCGCTGGTTAGCCATTGTTTATCTCCCTGAGTACACGTCGTCAACTTGTCATGGGTAGCGATTTGCAGGTAAGGATCAAATGAGAGTATGTCATAACGACCCAATGAAATATTTGGATATCCACTATCAAGAAAAATAAATCCTGTATTATTCGCAAGATGCCCAAAGGCTTCGCTGCTGTCTGGTGAATAAGGTAATTCAACTTTTCTCATGTTCAATATTCTAAATTAATTATCTCGTAATTATCGCAGTTGTTGTCATCTAATTATGTCAATAAAGCGGCACATGCCGTGGCCGGGGCACAAATAGCGGCTGCCTGCTTTAACATTTCATCACCCTCTATTAAATCTGCGAAATCAACATAAGGAAGGTTGTGCGATTCTGCAAGTTGTCTGATCAAAAACCGTCCAGCTCCTGTTCCAATAACCGGCAGTTTCTGATTATAACAACGTGTAGAAATTCGTGAACAAACTCTCGCGACAGCTTTACTAATATTTTGTAGTTGTTGCCTTGCAATATATTGCGCCAGTTGTTGCCAAGCTGAAAGTTCTACTTCGTGCAAATCAAAACCGACAACACGAGCAAGTCGTCTGGCACAATCGATCATGCTTGTCCCTTTTCCATCAGCTGTAGTAAACCCTGCATTTTCTGGAATGTCTTCGGTTAAGCAGTAGACATCTGCCATGGTTGAAAAATTCTCTGTTGTGATCTGCTGCCATTCGCCTGCAAATGGAACTTTAGAAACAACAGTGGCAACGGATGTTCTATTGACACCTGTGTAAACCAGCTCGTCTTTTTGCAAACGTTCCTGATCACTAAAACCAACACTCATCGTTTTTTGATCAAAAAATGGAATAATATCTGTGGTAGTAGAACCTATATCGATCAATAAACCTTGTGGCATTTTTTTTGTTGATAAGAATGTGCTGGTAGCATGCCAATTTGCTGAAGCAATTTGGACTTCATTTCCTTCAATGCCACCAGCTTTTAGCCAGCCTTTTTCTGCAGCATATATGTTTATATCGCCAACCACTTTCTGTGAAAATAATGTAACTAGCCCTCTAACACCACTGGTTCTATCAACAAAAATATCGGCTAATTCTCCTGTCATCGTAATTCCATGTTGTGCATTTTCCAGCAATATTTCTGGAAATGATTCGATTGCACGCTCTAAAACTTCCAAACCCTTCCAGATAGGCGTCTCAATTTGATCGACATAGATGACTGTTGAATCTTCATCGAGAACAACAATTTTTAAATGTGCTCCACCAATATCCCAACCAATTGTGTTATTTTTTTTCATAAATAATAAATTTCTATAATTTTACGGTGACCATTTCAAATCTGGAATAGTCCAATTCAGGCAATTTATTTTTACGAAAAATATCAAGAATCATTTCCGCTGGATTGGAACCGATTGATTCAGAAAGTGCGACATAGGATGTTGTTAAACGTGGATTGATCTCAATAATAAAAATTTGATCTTTATTAATGATTAAATCTATCCCAACGTAACCCCTGAGCGTTGGTAATGCTTTAGCAATAGAACTGGCGAATTGATCAAATTGATCTTTATATTCCAATAATCCATTCACTTTTGATCCAATGAATTTCAAGCAGTTATTAGATGTCTCAATCATTTGCTCATTATAACCGATGATGACAGATTGGCCCTGATCACACAGCATAGAAATACTTGCGGCTTTTCCCTTCTTATAGGGTTGTACAATCGCCCGCTCACATTGTGAAGCTGCTTCTGAAATTTCGGAATTACTATGACAAATAAATATTTGCTCACTGCCAACACCTTTATCAGGCTTTACAATCCAAGCTCTATCACTTTCAAGATAATCTGTGCTTTCATCTACGAAATGAGTTTCTATAACAGGCATATTATGAGCAGCGAGTATATCTATCGTATGTTTTTTACTGGTTGTTTGTTTGATAACTTCAGGTGTGCTGCCGAGAAGTATCTTTTTCTGATCGAGAACAATTTGTGAAAGCATTTCAAGAATGTCATCTGACTCTGGTGCAATCGGTAAAACAGCATCAACTTTTTCACACAGGCTTTCAAATCTCGAAACGTAATTCTGTTCGATAAATACAACGTCGATATTTTCTGGAAAATCATCCATCAAAAGTCGTTTATCATACGTAACCGACAACTCCACTTGTGATAATTTAACAAAATCTGCAACAACCGCAGCAAACATCATTTGTCCTTCTTTTTGCATACTGGGAGGAAGGTTTTCCTCAGCCAACCCACCACCCGTGATAAACTCTGAAATAAGGATTTTCATCGAAAAATATTATGCAAATTATTCCTGTTGTTGATCTTAAAGATGGTCATGTTGTTCGTGCTATTAAGGGAAACCGATCAAAGTATCAACCGATTCAATCTCCACTGTCTTCATCATCTGAACCTGAAGAGATAATTTCGGGATTACTTAAGCTCACTAACTCAAATATTATATATATTGCTGACTTGAATGCGATTGAAGGTTCTGGCAATCATTTCGAAACCTTACTTTCAATTTCCACAAAGTTTAGCCATATTAACTTTTGGGTTGATGCCGGTTTTAAATCGATAGATCAAATAAATTTATGGAAAAAGATCGACCACTTTAAACCCGTCATTGGTACAGAAAGCCACACTGAAACCAAAACGCTTCTGCCATTACTTAGCAAGAATTCTATCTTATCACTCGATTTTAAAAATGATCTTTTAATTGGACCAACCGAAATATTAAACACACCGGATATCTGGCCGGATGTGGTAATCATTATGGCCTTAGATCGTATCAGTAGCCACTTTGGTCCTAACATAAACTTACTTAATCGAATCAAAGAACTCTCATCGAGTAAGAACTATTTTGTTGCAGGAGGTGTACGCGATCAATCTGATCTTGACGTCCTTAAAAAAGCTCAACCTGCAGGTGTTTTACTATCAACCGCGCTTCATAATCTAACTATTTCTATCAATTATCAGGTTTTAGAAAAAACTAACAAATGACAGACAAAAAAATACCCCGACTAGCGGGGTATCTTTAGTTTAATTTGAATAATTACAAATTAAGCGTGAGCAGCAAATGGATGTTCGCTACCTTTGTTCGCTACAACGTCAGCTGCTTTCGGCTCACGAGCCACTGCACGTTTGATAGACTCTTTAACAGCTTCGTAGTTATAGTCCTGAATTTTAGCATCATCCTCAGCTTCCCAATGAATGAATACACCAACAGAAATGAAGATATCATCAGCTTCGTCAGCAGGGATAGTGCCGTCTTCTACGCAATCAGTCACTGCCATTGCAACACCACGTTGTGCTGGGCCAAACATTTGTACTGCTTGCTTAGCACCTTTGATCGTTACTTTGTTGAACATAATTGTGCTTGGCTTAGCCGCCAAGTTAGGAGCAACAACCGCTAATAGCGTACTGAAACCATCTTTGTTATTACACAGTGCATTACAGAATGCTGTTTCTGCTGCAGAACCACGTGGCCCCATAATCAAGTCAATATGTGCAACCTCATTACCGTCGCCTACCAAAGATTCACCAACCAATACTCGGTCAATAACTGCCATTGTTTTATCTCCTGTTTTTAGAGTTGAAGTAGAATTTGTTGTAGATGATTCTTCAACGAGTCCTCTGAATATTGACATCGCTTGTCACCTTTATAAATTATTGACGAGTCTCCTCGTCTTGTTAAAAAGAACCGTACATTCTTAAACTTAAATATGTTTAAGAATGTCGATAAATAGTATTTTTCACAAAAGAGCTTCCAGAGATAATGCAACCAAACTGGCTACCGTAAGATCTGCACTTGTTCCTGGATTAACACCCACCCGTTTAAGTTCGTGATCATATCGTTGCAATTCACTATTTGCAACAATGGGATTCTCGCATGCTTTGAACATGGATTCCACTGATTCTGTACGCTTTCGAATATCTTCCGCAATTTCCTGATCAAACTTGCGAACGATATGGCTATCCTCAAACATCGTCATGAATTTTAAGTAGCAAGCCACAGTTGCCCATTCAAGCCTGTTTTCTACATCTTTCCAGCGTAAGACCTGCATTCGCAACGTATTCGTACCAGTCTGAAATATATCTTGATAGCCATTCGCATATTGCCATGCAACTCGATCACGATCTTGTGCAGCTTCCATCGCGGCAAGTAACGTTATTGCCGCTGGTTCTCTGACATCATGTTCAGGTGTATCCCCAAGTCCACCTGGATTTGCCAATTCAATCGCCTCAAAAGCCAACGTTGCATCCTCAATCGTTAAATTATCAAGCACACGATGGATCGTCTGCTGAAGATATTCATTCTCTTTTGTTATAAAAGTCGCTTGAGCCAATGGCGCTACCAGTAAAATAATCCCAAGGTTTGTATTACAACCTACTTGCGACATCGTCAGTTGCACGCTTTGTAGAATACGCTCCCCAACGGTCAATTCAGAATTTCCCATTACTGGACTAATTAATTCGGCACTTCGGATAAAATCATCAGCTTCCATACCGTGCCCTTCCGAATGAACACTGACATTACCTGGCTTAAATGCCTTTATTTCGGTGATACAACTTTTATAAACTGCTTGGGTGATTATTTCGGATTTACTTGCCATTATTATCTATTTAATTTTTTATATTACTTGAGCACTTTGATCTGCTGTGAGGCAGCCACTCTTGAAAGGAAATGATCAGAAAGCCGTTCAGCGATATTAAATTCACAGACTTTTTGTAATCCCCACCAGGCAGGGACACTATTAACCTCAGTCACCAGGAAGTGGCCTTGCTCATCTTGCATCAAATCCACGCCAGCATAATCAATATCCACCGCATTGACTGCAGCTTCGGCTAGATCGGCTAACTGCTGATCAAATTTGATCGCAACACATTTTGCGCCTTGTGAACGATTTGTGATCCAATGGCCTCCAGAGCGCAACATCATCGCTTCAGCTCGACCGTTAATGACAAAAACACGCCAATCTTGAAATTGTTCTGTGGTCTTCTCTACATAACGTTGGAGATAAAAAACACCTCCATAAATTTCCAAATCTTCGGGAAGATCATCAATACTTTCAATTTTGATCAGACCAAGCCCTTGCGAACCAAACAATGGCTTCATAACTAAAATATTACCTTTGCCAGTTTGTTGAAGAATAATGGCCCGTGCATGTAATTCAGATTCACAGACCCAGGTATCTACCGTTGGAAGACCATGATGGCTGAGTATAAGACTTGTCATCATTTTATCGACGGTACGCTCAATTGCGCGACCATTATTGTAGACGACCTTTCCAGTCTCATAGAGAGCATGTAGCACGTTCAAACGCATAATGACCTGTTCCAATGTTCCTCCAGGAACACCTCTAACGAAAACACCTGCTAGTTTTTCCTGATCAAATCCAGGTATCGTAATAGACGTATTCCTAACTCCGTTCTGACCAAAAACTGCCAAGTGACAATCCATTAATGACACGTACTCACTCTCAAACCCACGTTGCGAAAATGCGGTTTTTAACTGTCGCCCATGCCAGCCAGGATCATCCGTAATAACGGCTATTTGATTTGCAAGTGTCATAAGCTTAAGTTCTTGCCTCCCACTGAAAAATGGAAAATACTAAATAAAAAAAGGATCTCTTACCTGCAATAAGAGATCCTTTATTTATGTTCTTATAAAGTATCGTTTTTAACCAAAAGATTGATCAAGCAATTTTTCATCTAAGTTACCCGCATGAAAACTCTTACCTGTTTTCACTGAAGAAACAGTTACTTTTGCTGGGCTAAATAATAGTGGATCAATTTTATAGAAATCGTATCCTGAATCTTTAAAAATATCCGCAAATGGTTTTCCGTAGTCATTAGAAGAACTACTTGGTAACTTATTTGCTAAATCCTCTGCTTCGTCATTTTCTGCATCAACAAACAGGTGAACTTCACCACCAAATAAGATTGCATCATTTGTACGCCCCATCGCTTTAACAAAATCAGTATGTGGTGGCGAAACTGGCGCTGAGGCAAAACCATCAACAATTTTATCTAATGGGAAATGGAGCTCATGCGCTTTATGTAAAGATGTTTCAAGAGAACGGGCAACAACTTGAACACCACCTGCTAGACTAGAAGTTGGTGTCAAAATTATTGTCAGATTTTCTGCGTTCACTTTGCATCTTTCAGCAATTTCATCAGCGAGTTCTGCAGGCGGATTTTTATCTACCTCGATAACCATCACAGCTGTATCACTTTTATCGCGATAACCCAGTTCATCGAATAACGGCTCACTACTCCCTAAAGCACGTGCTGGTCCTGAGCCTAAGGCCATAAATTTTTCCTTACCTTCACCGTGCGACAGACTCCAACCAGCATATTGGCTCGCCAGGCAAGCAAGAACAGGGTTAGATGAATAAACATCAATATTCGTACGCCAATTTCTAAAATTAGTACCAGAGCTAAAACTTACTGTGCCTAAACCACCCAAGCAGATTTCACCCACTAATCGACCTGCTTCAAGTCCGCCAAGCACCTTAACGCCCGCATCAATGACCGTCGTTCCATTTGAGAGGTTCTCAACTCCCAATCGTAGCGCTTGCGCATTAGCGATCATTTTATCAACAATGGAGCCGGCTAATTGATTAACGCTTGGTTTAAATTCTTCACTCATTTCACTATCTCAACTTATTATATGTTTTATTAAAATTATTATTTATCGGTACTTTATTTCAATTTCATTGCATTGATTATGCACTAGTTTTATAGCTTTGTCGGCACTTGAAGCTTGGGAATATATTGTGCAGAAAGGTTCTCCCTGCTTAATATATTCACCATTTTGGGGGATGTCCGATGCCCAATCCGGCCAATGTTCAGGCCAGGTTATATTTAGTGGCCCAAGATCATTACTCGCATAGACAATTGTTTTTGCATAATAATTTTGATCCTCTGTTCGAGCAAAATCAATCTCACCATGACAAGCCTTTATATGTGATAAAAATAAACAGTCTGTTTTTAGTTCATGCAGATCAAAGGTAGAAACCGGTCTGGGGTTAATCTCTAAAACGTAAATCTGATCACATCCATCAAGGATGAAATCCAGCCCACACAATCCGACCAAGTTTAAGGAATTGCTAAGTTTTTCTACGATTGTTTTAAGCGAGTCATAAACAGGAAAATCATTAAAGGTAACGGCTCCTCCAAATCGAAACGAAGTATCGCTCTCTGTCCAGATCTGATTTATTCCAACAATTTTCGCCTTTTCACCATCGGTAAGAAAAACGACTGAACACGTTTGTCCTTGTTGATATGTCTGAAAATAATAAGTATCCGGATAAATTTTTTTCTTATCCCACCAAGCAACATGCTCACCGCCACAAGCAGCTTTTTGTTTGACTAACCACTTACCTTCTACAGGAGGGGATAAACGAATTTCGGGGTGATAGATCCTAAGTTGATTTAAATGGTCAGAAAGATAAGTAGGATCTTTTGCTGCACTAACCGTTTTATAATCGTTACCAAGTAATGGATATTTGTCAGCGAGTCTTTTGATCAGATCAATGCGGTGCTCAAACCCACTTGCGAGTATCAACCCAAGAAAATCATATTTTCTCCAACACCCTTCAATCGCTGCAAGGAGAGTTTCATCACAAAACTCTAGGAGCACTTTGCATTCATCAGAATAATGTTTAGTATCCTGATCGCCAAATTGATCAATAACAACCGTCGGAATACTGACTTTAAATGCTGATTGTGCCAGCATCCGGCCAGATTGACCTACAATCAAATAGATCTACTTTATCCTTTTCTTAGCAATCTTTCTGGCCACTTCAAACGCTTTTTCATGATCAACATAAATGGGATCACCTTCATCATCAATCATCAGTTTAAACAAGTCGTAATGAACCTTGTATTTAATATCGCCAATGGCAAGCGCACCAATACCAACAGCCTCCCCTGGCGTATTCTCGATCACTTTCCCCATATCGTTAATTTCAACACCTTCAATACCTAAAGGTGGAACAGCATTCACATCTGCTGCAACAATTAGGTTTTTCGCTTGACGTAATTGGTCTGCGCGCAGAATACGTATACCTGCCTTTGCCGCACCAATAACAATATGCGAATCATCCAAGAATGACGCAACTTGTTCATCCGTCCCACTACCTGCACCATCCACTTTAAGTCTAAAACGTAAATTAACTTCATCGGCGATCTCCTGACCAACAGCTGGGCCAAGGTAACTAACCAACGAAACATGTGCACCACAGTTTGCGGCCAGAACACCCGCACAAATACCCACAGGCCCAGTTCCAATTATGTCGACATTTTTGCCTTCCAAATTGCCTTTTCCTTGTTTCTCTACCCAACGTTCAACGCTGGCGACTATCGCAGCTGCAGTGGTAATCGCCCCACTCGGATCAGCAAAAACCGAAACTTCAAAAGGTGGCACCATCGCTGCCTGGGCTCGCTTTAGCATGTCTAACGCTAATGGGAAATCGCGGCCTCCAATAAAAATACTAGTGCGTTTAACACCCGTCGGGCCACGTGAAAAAATCGTATCCTGCGTCAACCCATGAATATCATCTAATTCCACAGACGTGTATGGAATAACCCGATCAAAATCGGCTTCATAAGCCATATTGACGTCAAATGGGCTGACGTTCTTTGTCGGATTAAACATGTGTAATAAATACGGATCTTCTTTTTTCATCTATCAGATTTCCTTTTAATTACTTCATAAAGAGTTAGGTTGTATTTGCTTATGTCATGTAGATGCAAGAGCATACTTTTTCGATCAAGTTTCTCTCACCCCACCTTGGCGACCTTATCAGAAATCTCTATCGTCGCTCCAGTATTTAAAGCTTGGCAAATCATGAAACTCAAATCAGTATTACTACTCACTTTTACCGCTTTTTTTACTAATCTATTCGCCTCAAGCTCATTTTCAACCAGAGCAAATCCCGTTGGCCCCCATGAACTTTGTCCTACGCCAGCAACGCCTTGATCATCCATCCACGTCAAGGCATCTGCAACAAGGTTACTGCTATAACGCCCGCCTTGATAATTAGCAAAATAATCGCCAACGCGCTCTTGTACATTGGTGACGCCTTTTCCGAAATCCTGAATGTTCGATTCAACTAATGCAGGCAAGATCCGCATAAGTACCGTTCGGCATAAATTACCCGAAACACCAGGATCCATAGGCGGTAACTTTTTAAATGCCAGCTTTTCATGTGAGCCATTCAAACCAACTTTATTGTTATCAAAAATCAAGATTAACCGCCACGCTTCTGGAAATTCCATCCGGCATATCACTGGTGGGATAACCGTCTTACCGCCACGTCCACCATCAACAATAAACCCACCTTGCTGAAAAGCACCGACACCAATACCAGAGCGAGCACCACGTGCAGTTAATTTCGCAATGGTTGTAACATCAATATCGAGATCAAATAAATGAGAGATAGCAGAACAAACCGCCAAACCTAATTGTGTGCCCGATCCCAACCCAGCATGGCTCGGAATAGCTTCATGAAGTTCAATATGAACGCCACGATCTGGTGCATATTCCTCAAGCAATAACTTTGCATATTTGATCGCGCGTTCTGCACTGGAACTATTGTTTGGATCATTAGCAGTAACATCATCACTCGCTTTCACAGTCAGATGAGTGCTTAAACCTGCAAGCGTTAATCCCAAGCCTCCAAAATTACGCCCTAAGCCACCATTCATATCCATAAAACCCAAATGTAATCGAGCCGGTGCTTTAACCGTTACGGATCTGGGTGACAAACGCGGATGCTGACCTATCAAAAGAAAGATCTCCTTGTATAACAAAAATCACATGTTGTGTTCATCAGTCGATTAGGCACTATTAATCCTCAGCCTGTAATTTCAAACCAACCGATCTTAAAGCGGCTTCACGTGTCCAAAGAACATGCTGCTTATCCATTGGCCGAAGAATATCCAGGCTCTGCATAATTTTATAAACCTCATCATCAAACCCACACAAATAAATATCACGATCACTTTCGACATGCGTTAGGATAATATCTTCGATGGCTTTACATGATGTTGTGTCGATTAAATGTACGTCGGTCAAATCAAGCACCAGCATGTCATAGTCATCTATGTTAGCTAATTGCTTACCCATTTCTCTAGCCGCACCAAAACTGATTGGTCCGGTTAAATGGAAAAGTAATACACGACCGTCCGCCGCTTTCATAATTGCCGCTTCTTCATCTGTTAGAGGTGTTTCATCACTCGGTCCTCTAATCAGATTTATATTCTCAACTTGTAGACCATGGAGTCGGTTAACCAGAATTAAACAAGAAGCAACAATACCGGCACCCACTGCTGTAATTAAATCGACAAATACAGTGATCAACAAAACCGCGATCATAATCAGAACATCTATACGCGGCGCAGTAGTGAGCCGCTTCACATAATCCCAATCAATAATGTCATAACCCACTTTGATCAAAATACCGGCAAGTACCGCATGCGGAATACTTTCTGCTAGCGAACCTAAACCGAGAACAATCGCCAGTAGAATAACTGAATGTAGCCCACCTGAGATCGGTGTTCTACCGCCAGCACGAATATTCACAACCGTTCGCATTGTTGCGCCTGCACCCGGTAGTCCCCAGAAAAAACCGGCAATCGTATTGCCGATACCCTGACCTATCAGCTCACGATCTGAATTATGGATTGTTCGTGTTTTATTATCCGCAACTAATGATGTAAGTAACGAGTCAATCGCCCCTAGAAGTGCAAGTACAAATGCTGATTTCAACATATCAACGATTAATTCCGGTGAATAAGTAGGCAGATGAAATTCAGGCGCACCCGTTGGTATATCACCTATGATTTTCACATTGCCACCTTTGGCTAGAAAAAATAGATACATAATCGTGCCGACAATCAACGCTAACAACGATCCGGGAATAATTTTATTAAAGCGGGCGGGCCAGAACCAGACAATTACTAAGGTCAATAAGCCAAGAATTGTTGCATCAAATATTGGGTTCGAGAGTAGGCCTGGCAAATTGCTAAATGCACCAAGAATACCGCCATCTTTCGTTGTTTCGTGCCCAACCAACGGAGCAAGCTGAAGAATAATAATAATAACGCCAATACCACTCATGAAACCTGATAGCACTGGATAGGGTACAAAATCAATATAACGCCCGAGTTTTAAAACCCCCATCAGAATTTGGATCAACCCACCCAGAATCACGACAGTAAATGCAGTTGCCAAACCTGTCTCAGGATCCGCTGCTATGTATTGCAAAATAATCGCAGTCATAACCACCGTCATAGGTCCCGTAGGGCCAGAAACTTGCGATGGCGTCCCGCCAAATATTGCCGCAAAAAATCCAACAATAATTGCTCCATACATACCATAGATTGCACCGGCACCAGAGGCTACGCCGAAAGCTAGCGCTAAAGGGAGTGCAACAACAGCTGCTGTAACCCCTCCGTAGATATCCCCACGTATATTACGAAAATGTAATCCATGTACTAATTGTGTCATTTTTCCTCTCTTCACTTAATCTTAAAACATGTGAGTATTTAATTTATTCTTATTTTAATTATTCAGGCTAACTTTTTTGACCAGGCTTGACTAAAACCAGATCTGGAGCCTTTAAGAAAACTATGTTAGTTTTACACACTTGTAACACAAGTAGGGGATGTCTATTCTGAGATCATCTTTGAAACACTCTGTTTCCATCCCAACTTCACTATAGTATTACTTACTGATTATTTAATACTTTTGATATTTATTTTTCCAACCAGGCGGAATAGATTATATGACATCATCGACAAATTCATCCAGTAAAAAAGAAATTTTACACGATGTACCGAATCCATTTTGTGGAACGCTTCCAGATGATCTTAAGGTCGAAGTGTCTAACAATGAACTAAAAGTAATCAATACTTCTTGCCCAATTACCACTGCGGGTTTTGAACGAAAACTGCCTAAAAATTCAAACCCTCAAATCAATGGTAAAAATGTGGATATAGATCAAGCCATTGCTAAAGCGGCCAGTCTGATCAAAAAATCCAGTTGTACACTCTTTGGTGGACTCGGTACCGATGTCTCTGGCAATCGAAATATTCTTAGAACAGCCGACAAGGTCGGGGGCGTAGTTGATCATATGCTCGGTGATGGCATCCTGCGTAATGTATTGGCGATGAGTGATCGTGGTTGGGTAATGACCACTTTAACCGAGATCAAAAACCGTGCGGATTTGATCGTTTTTGTTGGAACCGATGCAACTGAACACTCTCGTTTTCATGAGCGCGTGATCTGGAATAAAGACGCTATGTTTGTAAAGCCAAGTGAACGTGAAATCGTTTATCTCGGCAAAAAACTTAATACTAAACCTGGCATCTCGCCAAGTGGCAGAAAACCATTTACCATCCCTTGTGATATTGATCAGTTACCTAGCGTGATAAACACACTACATGCACTAATAGAAGGTCATTCACTGCAGGCAAAAAAATCAGGCGGTGCGACTATTGCTAACCTGCAAAAACTGGCGGATAAAATTGATGCAGCTAATTATCCAGTTTTTGTCTGGTCACCACCGAAACTCGGCTTTGATAATGCAGAATTAGCCGTTGGCGCCATCTCAGATATCGTGCGCAAATTGACAGCAACAAAACGCGCAGCAGGATTTTCCCTCGGCGGTGGAGAAGGTGCGGCAACAGCTATCGCAGTCTCCACATGGCAAACGGGTTACCCACTACGTGTCAGCTTTGCTAAAGGACACCCAGAATATAATCCAACACGTTTTAGCATCAGCGAAATGTTGTCTTCTGGTCAAGCCGATACTTTAGTGTGGATCTCCACCATCTCGTCAAATAAATTACCCCCTGAAACCGATATACCAACGATTGTTATCGGTGAACCAGGAATGAAACTCAAAACCACACCTGATGTATTTATCCCAGCTGGAACACCGGGTATCGATCACAAAGGTCTAATGGTTCGAGTCGATGCTGTCGTTTCACTCTCATTAAAAAAACTTCGCGATGTTGGACTACCTAGTGTGGCTCATATCTTCGACAAAATTCATCAAGCACTTTAAGTAAAGGATTCTATATGTTGATCAAATTATCCGGTGGCAAAGTTTATGATCCCATAAACAGTGTCAACGGCCAGATAAAAGATATTTTCATTCGGGATGGCCGCATTGTCGGTAAACCTAGCAGCGATGAAACCATTGATGAAACCTACGATGTTCGAGGCCGAGTGGTCATGGCAGGTGGGATCGACCCACACACACATATTGGTGGCGGAAAAGTAAATATCGCCCGAATGATGTTGCCAGAAGATCATGAACAAGACTTAGTTAAACATACACCGCTTACCCGTGCAGGTTGTGGCCATGCCGCCCCGTCTACGTTAACAGCGGGTTATCGCTATGTAGAAATGGGTTATACCGCAGGTTTTGAGCCTGCCATGCTACAAGCAAATGCCCGACAAGCACATATGGAAATGGCCGATACCCCCATTATTGATAAGGGTGCTTATGTCATGCTCGGTAACGATGACATGTTCATGCGCATGATGGCCGAAGGTGTCGAACAAGAAGTCATGAACAATTATGTGGGTTGGACGATTTCCAACTTCCAAGCCATGGCCGTTAAAGTGGTTAATCCTGGTGGCATCAGTGCTTTCAAATTCAACCAACGACAACTCGATCTAGATGAACAACATACTCATTATCAAATCACTCCACGTGAAGTCCTAAAAACCCTGTCACGATCATTAGTTGATCTAAAAGTACCACATCCATTACATGTTCATGGTTGTAACCTGGGTGTTCCGGGCAATGTTGAAACTACCTTGGAAACCATTCGCGGCATGGATGGTTTACCGATGCACATGACTCATATTCAGTTTCACAGTTTTGCCACTGAAGGCGATAAAAATTTCTCCTCTGGTGCGGCTCGCATTGCAGAAATGGTTAACCAGCACAAAAACATCTCCATCGACGTTGGGCAGATTATGTTCAACCAGACGGTTACAGCCTCTGGTGATTCTATGCGTCAATACGCCGGGCATTCACATGGTAGCCCGAAAAAGTTTGTCGTCATGGATATCGAATGTGATAACGGTTGTGGTGTTGTTCCTTTTAAATATTCTGATAAAAGTTTCGTTAACGCGCTGCAATGGGCAATCGGTTTAGAAACCTTCCTGATGGTTGATGATCCATGGCGTGTATTCTTAACCACCGATCATCCAAATGGCGCACCATTTACCTCCTATCCACATTTGATCAGATTGCTAATGGATCGATCATTTCGAAATGACATGTTGCATACGATCAATAAAGAAGCTGCTGACATGACCGTATTAGGTTCGATTGATCGTGAATATTCTCTCTACGAAATCGCCATCATGACACGTGCGGCACCAGCAAAAAGTCTTGGCTTAACAGATCGTGGACAACTCGGCGCAGGAGCAGCAGCAGATATTACTGTCTATAAAGAAATGGACAACAAAGAGAAAATGTTCGAGAAACCGGAATACGTTTTCAAAGATGGTGAGCTGGTGGCGCAGAACGGCAAAATTGTCAAAGTCACCAATGGTACAACACATACCATCAAACCAGATTATGACAAGAGTATTGAGAAATCACTTGATGAATTCTTTAGAAAATACCATACCGTCGCACTTGAAAATATCGTCGTCTCCGAAGATGAAATTATTGATGAAGGTCGAGGCAGTGTAAGTACCCATATCTGTAATCGGGAGGGAACAGCAGCATGAAGATTAACGGTGTAGCTATCGATAATACTTTCGCTGAAGCCTTTCCAATGAAGGCAACACGGATCATCATCACGGCAATCAATCGTAAGTGGGCATATCACTCAGCGATAGCCATGACCGGTTTTGCGACCTCGGTTATTGCTTGTGGTTGCGAATCATCTATCGAAAAAGAATTAGAACCGCACGAAACGCCTGATGGTCGTCCTGGGATCTCTGTCCTACTTTTCACCATGAGTGAAAAAGAAATGATCAAACAGATCCAGAACCGCGTTGGCCAATGTGTTTTAACGTCTCCAACCAGTGCTTGTTTCAGTGGCAATCATGAAGGTAAAAAAATCGCATTAGGACAAAGCCTCAGATACTTCGGTGATGGTTTTCAAATCTCAAAAAAAATTGATGGCGTTCGTTATTGGCGTGTACCAGCGATGGATGGCGAATTTCTGGTGGCAGAAAGTACACATATGACCAAAGCCATTGGTGGTGGCAACTTTTTAGTCCTGGCTGAAAATCAGAAAGCTGCTCTAACCGCCTGTGAAAAAGCCATCAAAGCGATGAAAAAAATCCCTGATGTAATCATGCCGTTTCCGGGTGGCGTTGTTCGCTCAGGATCAAAAGTAGGATCAAAATATCCATCGCTCCCAGCTTCAACCAATGACGCTTTTTGCCCAACATTAAAAGGCCAGGTTAAATCCGAATTGGACAGCGACATCGGTTCAGTCATGGAGATCGTTATCGATGGCCTGTCACAAGAAGCCATTAGTGACGCGACGCGAGTTGGCGTTTTAGCCGCTTGTTCTATGGGCAGTAAAAAAGGCATCAAACGCATCAGCGCTGGCAACTACGGCGGCAGCCTTGGCCCTTACCATTTCCATCTTAGAAAAATTTTAAAGTGAGTCGTCAATAGAATGAGCAAACCGTTAACTTTCACACTAAAAGAAAAACTCACTCATCGACTCGATCTCTCTGATCTGATCCCAAACGAGCTTGGAAACAAATCACTCGCGAAGATCAAAAAGATTAAGATCTACGTCGGTAAAAAAAGAATTGATGTCGAAAAAATTTTTGATCTTGATGGAACGGATACACAAAATATTATCTTCAAAAAAGCCAATGATCTTTTTGATAGCGTGGGTCGAAACATGACACAAGGCTCTATCGAAGTTCGAGGTTCAGTTGGAGATCGTCTAGGCCAAGATATGAACGGCGGAACCATACTCGTCAAAGGCAATGCTGATGATTGGGTCGGCACCGGCATGCGCAAAGGCAATATCACCATTCAAAAAAATGCCCGAAAATTTCTAGGTGGCGCCCTGCCCGGCCAGTCTCATGGGCTACGTGGTGGCCAAATTCACGTGTGTGGTGATGTCGCTGATAGAGCAGGCGACAAAATGCGCCGTGGTATGATCGTCATCGAAGGTAATACTGGTGATTACGCCGGATCAAAAATGATCGCAGGAACGATTATGATCTGTGGTCAAACAGGCAAGAACGTCGGCTTCGCAATGAAACGCGGTACGATCATACTTAATGCTGTACCGGAAGGTATTCCCGCCACGTTCAACGACTGTGGCACATTTGAACTTGCTTTCCTTAAGCTAATTTTTAATTCACTGGCGAATTCAAGCCGTCGCTTGAAAGAACTAAAAACCTACTCTTCCTGGGCAACTCGCTATGCTGGTGATTTAGGGATTGATGGTAAGGGTGAATTGTTGATTCTGGAATAAAACTTAATAGTTTATATGGTGTAATTCGATCATTAATTTATTGAGGCATAACTCTAGTTAGGCAATCCATGAATCAAAACGCATACAATATATATAACGTATTGGATAAGGTCAGAAAAAGACCAGGGATGTATATTGGTGAAGAAACGCTAGAGAATATGAGTGCATATTTAGCAGGCTACCAAACGGCGATGAGGGATCTCGAAATAAAAGATATCGCCGAGCCAAAGTTCTATGTGCTCATGCAGAAAAAGAATAATACTGTGATCAAAAACTATGTGAATCTCGAAGTTATAGAAATCTTATTCATGTGAGTTTACTTTCCTTATTTATACTAAAGATGTAGCACCTTTCATGCAAATATAAGTATCATGCTTTTCATTTTGCATGTAGCACCACTGTGTACAAGATCAATTAAGCGCTTGGCTAGAAGAAATCTCTAAAATAACCAAATTCAATGAACTAACATTTCTTTTTGCTCAAACCTACCAGACCAACCCATTAATTTACTTTATTTTCAATTAGTTATGATTTATATCGAATAATTCAAGTTTCTCCCAAGCTTGAATGTGTCGCCTTGAGACGACAAAAATGCTCTTTAATATCGATAGAATAAAAAATTGACTTAACGTAAGCCGACATTCAATGATGCCTGATTACGCTAGCTAAAAGTTAACTTACTATTTCTGAATCTATCTTAAATTGAGTGAATAACAAGAGATTCTAAATACACCACTATATGGTCTTCCATTCACCATCTTCATCTGTATTTTGTACGTCTCTTAATTCAGTAATAAACTCGTCAGCGAAGCCCGTACCAACTTCGGTATAAAAATTAAATACCTTATCGATCCCCAATTCGACAAGCTGCTCACGTTCATCTTCGTAGCGAACGACAGCTGCAATCTGCCCCTGGTAATTCGCATTCCTTAATTGCGTTGTTATATTACTGATATCCTCAATAGAGGCGATGGTGATTAGAACCAATTTGATCGCAGATACGTCAATACTTTCCCATAAATCATGGTCTTCGCCATCACCATAAAAAACATGCTGACCTTTATCTGTTAATTTTTTTATTTTTTCTTGATCGGCATCCATCCCCCAAGCTCTATCTCCAATCAGTTTATACAATTCCTGAAATGCACCCTGCCCGACACGACCCAAACCGATAACCATGACCTCAGCATTTTCTGGTTGTACAAAAACATCTTCCTTAAGCAATTTTTTCCGCTCGAAACGTTTAATGATATTTTTATATTTTGAATAGATGTTATGTGCAGAGTGATACAGTACGCTGGTAAAAATAAACGAGATTGAAACGGCTAGCGCCAGGATTACCAACCATTCATTACTTATCCAACCTGCTTCTGTACTAATGGCCAGAACGATAAGACCAAACTCACTAAAATTACTAAGTGCTAATGCGGACAGATAGGCGCTTCGTCCTCGAACACGTAAACCTGTGAAGATAAAAAAGAATAGAAAAAATTTCAGAATAAGCAGCAAACTTAATCCTAATGCCATCAACAGCATCGAAAAATCAGGTAACGCGACAAAACCAATCGAGAGAAAAAAGCCGATCAAAAAGATATCTTTAAACGCTAATAATGATTTTGAAAGTTCACTCGCTTTATGATGTTGACTGATCAACATACCAAAGATTAATGTGCCTAGATCACCTTTTATCCCTACAAGAGAAAATAATTCATAAGCGCCAAGCGCGATAAAAAAACCTGTTAGGGGTAGTAATTCACCATGCCCGGCCTTGCTTAATACTAAGCCGATCAAAGGACGAGTAAACGGTAATCCAAATAATAGCAGTGCCCAAATGGTTGGCGTCTTTCCCGTCGCAAACACCAGAAATACCACCGCAATAATGTCCTGCATAACGAGTACGGCAATAGACAATCTACCGTGGCGAGTTTTCATTTCGCCGCTTTCTTCGAGCATTTTTACGATACAAACGGTACTACTGAAACTCAAAGCAAAACCAAGCAACGCTGCGGATTGCAGGTTAAGACCAAGAAAATAAGGCACTGATATAGTCACTAGCAACATGGCTAATGAGACAAATAGCACTGTCAAGATCAACATATTGGACGCAGTGCCGGCCCAAACTTCTCGCTTGAGTAGGTCTCTGGCATTGAGCTTAAGGCCGATGGTAAACAGCATCAAAGTGATACCAAGATCAGCGAGAGTATTGAGACTCTCGTCAGGTTCAACACCCATAAAGTTGAGAAGAAATCCCGCAAACAGAAACCCGATCAGCGGTGGTAAGGCCAGGAGCTTTACGCAAAAACCACAAATAAAGGCAAATAATATCCAGATAAAATCCATAATGATTTTTGTGTAATATAAGTTATTCAAACAAACGTTTGCAAACTTTTTTCATAGCAACTTTTTGTTGCTGCTATGTAAACAAAACCCACTGTTAGTTATTCACGTTTTGATCTAACTATTTGTTTATCGGCAAAAATATTTGACACTAAAGCTTTAGAAATCCTGCCACTTAAATAACTAACCTTGTAATACTCAAAATAAAAGAAGTCGGTAGATGTGGGTATTAATTAAAATTATTGAATTAGTTAGCTTAGGCTAAGTAGTATATACCCGTTCCACCTGGAGCGGGTATAAACCCTCATTCGATTAGTGTCTGATTACGCTATGCTAATCAGACCTACAAAACTGTGTGGTATGATCACCATCGAAGGTAATACTGGTGGTTATGTCGGATCAAAAATGATCTCAGGAACCATTATGATCTGTGGTCAAACTGGCGAAAATGTTGGCTTCGCAATGAAACGCGACACGATCATACTTAATGATATACTGGAAGGTATTCCCGCCACGTTCAACAACTGCGGCACATTTGAACTTGCTTCCTTAAGCTGATCTTTAATTCATTGGTTAATTCAAACCGTCGCTTGAAAGACTTGAAGACCTACTCATCTTGGGCGACTCGCTATGCAGGTGATTTGGGGATTGGTGGTAAGGGTGAATTACTGATCCTGGCATAAAAGCTTTTGTTATTTGATCTAAGATCAGTTTTATTTCTTGTTAGTTAGACGCGTACAGTAGCTAGCACAAAACAAGACCATTATTCGTGTAACCGTCCATACCGGCTAGCATAAGTTATCGTGTCCCATCATTATAACCATTGCTGTTCATCCGTCTCATCTATTGTTGGTGATATCCCTGCATACTTTCTAATTGTCATTTTATGAGCTTTAATGTATTGAACAAAAATAAATTTTTACTGTCGTAGTCCTTTTGTGTAAAAAAGGTGAAAAACATGTACATTTCAATACCTCGACAAATGTTCCGAGCGTTGTTCTACCGCCTACATCTATCTATGACGGTCAAAAGACTGTCCATTAATTTATTGATCATTGCTATTTGTACCGTGGTAATATTAAAGCCTTCTATTGCCGATACCTTAAGCAAACCTTTCCCTGCAGCTGAATTTCATCATAGCCAAGCAAAAGATTGGATCAATTCAGAACCCTTAACACTGGATGACCTGAAAGGTAAAGTTGTGCTATTAGACTTTTGGACTTTCGGTTGTTGGAACTGTTATAACTCTTTCCCGTGGTTGAATAATTTAGAAAAACGACTTGAAGCAAAAGGTCTGCAAGTTATCGGTGTACATACACCTGAGTCTGCTCATGAAAAAAATAGAAGTAATATCGAAGCTAAGGCAACGGAATTTAAATTACACCATCCAATTATGATCGATAACGATTTTACCTACTGGCGTGCTATGAATAATAAGTATTGGCCGGCGTATTATCTCATCGATAAAAAAGGCCAAGTCCGTTCGGTCTTCTTTGGCGAAACCCATGAAGGCGACCAACAAGCCATCCGTATTGAAAAACTGATAAACGAACTATTAGAAGAGTCTGCGTAAACTCTTTTTATTTTTAAGACATCTCAATGACTATTTTTATAATTTTATTCATTACTACTTGCTTCCTGGCTTATGCCAACGGTGCTAACGATAACTTCAAAGGCGTAGCCACATTATTTGGTAGTGGTACAACTAGTTATCGCCAAGCAATCGGTTGGGCAACCATTACTACCTTTGCCGGTTCTGTTTGCTCTATCTTCCTCGCAGAAAAATTATTGAAGAATTTTACCGGTAAAGGCTTAGTGCCCATTGAAATAACTGCATCACCTGAGTTTTTAGCTGCTGTTGCCTTGGGTGCAGGGTTAACTGTTTTATTAACCGCATTGCGCGGTTTACCCATTTCAACAACTCATAGTTTAGTCGGTGGTCTGATCGGTAGTGGTTTTATGGCGGTAGGTTCCCAGGTTAACTTTAACTTCCTCGGCAAAACTTTTTTTATTCCTTTATTAATCAGCCCTCTTATTGCGGTATGTCTCGCCTTTGTTGTTTATTGGTTTTTTCGTTCTGTTAGAAATTATTTTGGTATCAACAAAGAATGGTGTGCTTGCATTGGTGAAACAAATGAGTTTGTTCCGGTCACCGCGATACCTTCTGAACAAGCTATAAAATTTCATCAAACAATTGATGCCAATATCAACACCGAATCAAATTGCCAACTGCATTACACCGGTAATGTTCTCGGCATTAATCTACAAAAATTATTAGATATAGGTCATTACATCAGTGCTGGTATGGTTAGCTTTGCACGTGGTTTAAACGACACACCCAAGATCGTTGCTCTATTGTTAGCCATACAAGGATTGTCGATCAAGTTAAGCATGATTGCCGTTGCAGTAGGTATGGCAATAGGTGGTTTGTTAAATGCAAAATACATCGCAAAAACCATGGGAAAAAAGATTACACCTATGAGCCACAGTCAAGGCTTTGCTGCCAATCTGGTGACAGGTTTTATGGTGATCTTTGCCAGTCGCATTGGTGTGCCTGTATCAACGACTCATGTATCAGTTGGTTCTCTGTTTGGTATCGGCTTAATAACGGGCAGAACGGACAAACGTGTTGTTTCTAAAATTCTATTGTCCTGGGTTTTAACTTTACCCGTTGCTGCATTATTGAGTGGGATATCTTATTGGCTGCTTAGCTTTTGATATTATTTTTTAAGCATAAATATATTCTTGGTATTAAATACTTTTTAGACTCCTCATAACTTTGAATAAAAATCACATTTAGTAAATGTGGCTGATTATTCTAGAATATCTTTAGCCGCTCTAGCCATGTTATTCAAGAGGTTACTTCTGATTTATGCAATGTGATCTGCTGGAATGGTATCTCCCATCCATATTTATTACAGGCATTCGCAAATGAGTAGATCATAGTCCGTTCTATTTCTTCATATAAGTGTGCAGATGTCCCTTTGATAAACGCTTCGTATTCATAGTCAAGTGAGGACGCATTGGGTAAAAAGAAATCGACCACAACTTTGTGGATCTCACTTTCGCCCATAATTTCTAACAGGTCTTCTTTAAACATAGCCGCCATTTTTTCTGGTATATCCGTTGTGCATTGTGCCTGGTATTTATAATCAATTCCAAACACCATTTGGATACGATAATTACGAGATAAATTGGTCGGGTTCAAACTCATAAACGTTTCTGTTGTATAAGTTTGATGCGCGCCACCAAAAATTTCCAGCTCAACCATTTCTGGACTTTGGTAGATCACTTGGCCGATTGGTTTTTCCTCTAGTTCGACCCATTCACCTATTTTACAGGGAAACCATTCTTCATCTTTTGCTGAGGGACGTGAAACCAGTCCCACAAGTTCTCGTAATGGAACATGTAAGCTGCCACCCGTCAGATCTGGGTTAACCAAGTGTGAATAAAAATGCAGGCGATCAACCTTCCAGGAAACACCATTTAAAATTACGCGCTCACCTTCACGCACTGAACCAAGATTAAGCAACAGCATGATCTTTTCGATCATCATGGGTAGTGTTTTGAGCAAAATCCAACCTGTTGCAATTAAAAACAAACCACTAATACCCAGCAATAACCAATCATTACGTAAGTTAAAAACAAACAAAGTAGCTAACATTGATATGACAAACGTAAGTAGCAGGCTAAGTAGATCGGTTAGTCGATCAAAAGTTGAAAGTCGTTGCGAATTTTTTTTATGCCAGATCTTTTTAACAATGGAATAAAAAAATCTTAAAAACAAAAATACCGCAAAAAAAGCTACCAAACCAAGAAGAAGATTTAAACCTCTATTTTTAAAAAAATCTGAAAACACATCTCGCGTTGAAGTAAGAAAAGAACCCTTTGCTTCCAGTCGCGTTTTTAACCGGTGTTTAATTATTTTTTGATCCCCTTCACCATTTTCTAGCTCTAACTGCCAGTTCTCATGCATCTTTTGTAATGCAGCTTTCAAGTTTTCATCGTCCGCATTTGTTAATAACAAATCGAGCCGTTTGATTGCCTTAGACGCAACCGATTTTTTATCCTCAACAGATTCAAGATCTTGCTTTAATTGTTCTATTTCCCGAGAATCCGACGTTATTGAATTGAGTGCATAAATCATCGGTTGGATGAGTCTTTCAAACTCTTCATTTAGATTAAATGACTCTGGTTCTACTTTTCTATACGCTCCAATATCAACACCTGTTGCTACTGTTTCCAAATCTGTTTCTATTAGTTCAAGCTCAGATTTGAGTTCTTGATATGATTGCTCTTTCTGTTCTTCATCACTCTGCGCATTCTGTTTTTTTAGAATTCTTAATTTTTCTTTTAAGATTGCTTCTTTTTCTTGACTGGAAGTAAATAGAGAACGAAGCGTTTCAAGCGTCTCTTGAGTTTCTTTGCTGGTTTCTGTTTGAATATTTTCATCAGCAATAGTAATTGGTGAGATTAGAAAGAAAATCGCTATTACGATGAGTTTCATCTTCAAAAAATTCATAATACATAACCCGAAAAGTTGTTATTTAATTGGTGGGAACATACTATCAGAGTTGACTTTAATAGATGCCTAAATAGACAAAAAATTGCAATATGTCCGAAGATAACAAAACTCAAGATCTCGATTTATTCCAACAATCAGTCAGCATCGATAAAAAACTCAAATTCGATGGTATTAAACCGGTTCGTAAAAAACTAGAAACCACGATCAAAAACTCGGAAGAACACGAGAATAATGTGGTCGATAATATGTTCTCAGAAGACTATGAGCCAGCCGTTCTTGAAACCGGTGACGAACTATTCTTCTACCGTCCAGGCGTTTCAAAAGCAGTCTTTCGAAAATTCAGAAAAGGGCAATTTAATATTCAAAGTGAACTCGATCTTCACGGTATGACAGTTTCTATGGCTCGTGAAGAGTTGGCTAACTTTTTGCGTTATTGTCACAAGACTGGAAAACGTTATGTGAGAATTATTCATGGAAAAGGTCGAGGTTCGGTTCAGGGTCAACCAGTGATCAAAAATAAAGTCAATATCTGGTTGCAACAGCGTGATGAGATACTCGCATTTTGTTCTGCGAGGCCTGCCGATGGAGGAACAGGTGCGATCTATGTTTTGATCAAAAAATCGTGATCTTCCTCACAATCGAGTCAAGTTTCACAAGTTTACCTTTGAACCATTGATATACTCCCATCTAACATGATATATATGCGCTTGGAGTTAATATTTTACTCTATATTTTTCAAGGGATTATAAGGAAGAATTAAAGTTTATGGCGAAATGTAAAATTGCCCTGATTGGAATAGAAAATCGCGACCGTGCTCTATTAGAAACATCTATAGATTTAGCATCGGGTTTGGCGTCTGGACGATGGCAACTCGTCGATACTCCAGAATCAGCTCAAATTGTTTTAGTGAATATAGATACCTCTGAAGGCAACAGCTACTCCGTACCTGTCGATCAAATTTCACAAGTCGTTATATGTTCATCAACTACTAAGGAATTAGATAGTAGATCTGGGATAACAGCCTCACTACCTCTCTCTTACAAAGACGCGACAGTTTTATTAAGAAAACTCGAAACGGCCCTTGTCGTCCCCGGTAAAAATGCGACAACTAAAAGAAATATCATACCTGCTACTGCTCTAGCAGCAGAACAAGCAGAACAAGCAGAACAAGCAGAACAAGCAGAACAAGCAGAACAAAATTTTGAATCATCGACTGATTCGGAAGTACAAGTTAATTTGATCAATTCTATCGATATTGCTAAACATAAAATTGACTGGTTGTCTGATGACGATCCCATTGCTGACAATTCGGAATTTGATCCTGCCGCTCTGATAGAAACAGTACCTGCGTTTTCAGAAGCTCAGAACGCGCTAGATGAACTTGATGGTACAAATTCTGCTGAAACACCTGCTACATTTAATTCAAAAATAGAATCGTTCGATGCTGACAGCAAAATACTAGGCCTTATCTTAAAAATGATTGAGAATGGTAAAACAACCTTAGTTACTCACCCATCATTTCCAGTATTAAGAATATTCCCCGACAATGGCTGGTTTGTTTTTTCCGAAGAACTCGACAGTTATCCTGAAATGTTTCGAGAACCTGCTGAAGCTTTCTCATTTGAAGTAGTCGAAGAAGAAATCAAGAACGAATTAGTCAATGGTCGACTGCCACAGTCGCTATGGAAATTGTTATTCACCGCAGCACTGTTTGGTTCAAAAGGCAGGTTATTAAGCAACTTGAGTCATCGAAACCCTTTCCATCTGGTTCACACACCCTACTTTGGGATGATCCCTCATACGAAAGATCATATTAAAGTTGCTGACTTTATGATTAATAATAATGAAAAATTAGAAACGATTGCTACCGAAACTGAAGTCGATATAGAAACAGTTATCGACTTTTGTAATGCTTGCGATGCTATCCAACTTTTACAGAATGGTGGCGATAACATTCTCGCTACGGATCAAATTAATTCCGATATTTCTGATGCGACAAATATTGAAAATGATACAACGCTCGAATCAGAAATAGTTCGTGAGCCAGAATCTGATGTCGAAAATTCAATTGACAAAAAACCTGGTTTGATTAATTCCGTTTGGTCAAATTTAACCAAAACATTCTGAACATTCCACACATATAAATCTAGAAGGAAAATACTATGACTAAACAAGAACAACTTGAACAACTTATAGAAGAACTACGAAATAACGTTCCTGACATTACCGGCGTAATGGTTGCGAGTAGTGATGGGCTATCGATCGCATCAGATTTTGCTGAAGAAGAAGGTGCACGTATTGCCGCTGTTGGCGCCGCTGCGGCTGGCCTTGGAGATCGAATTGCACAAAATGCCTCACTCGGTGATGTAAATGAAACCATGATCAAAGGCAGTGAAAGTTTACTTTTAATTTATCCTGCTGGAGATGGAGTTCTTGCCATTCGAGCACCTGCACTAGGCAACTTAGGTCTGGTTCGATTAGAAGCCAGTGACACCTGTCAGCAGGTAAAAAATATTCTTAGATCTAATATTTCTGATCAAACGCAAAGCAATAACTTATACGAATAGTTAAATTCTTTTTCCTACCCCCCCAACACAACTCAATAAAAACGTTGGGGGGAATAACATCTTTAAAAAATTCTTAGTAACATTTTAGTAACATCAGGGTATACTTTATAAAAAAGAATCATTCTCGATGTTTCCTCTGCACGACGACAACCCTACAAATATTAATCCGGTAATCACGATTGGATTTATGGTTATTTGTACACTGACCTACCTTTGGCAAGTAAACCTAGACGATCAAATTGGACAAGCCGTCATCTATTCGTTTGGTGTAACCCCAACTGTTTTACTAAATTACACACAGTTGTCTCCCGAGTTATACGTCGTACCAGCAGAAGTTACCATTATCACTTCTATGTTTATACATGGCGGTTTACTGCATTTAGCCGGAAACATGCTCTATTTGTGGATATTTGGAAATAATGTAGAAGACAGCATGGGATACGGTAAATTTTTTATTTTCTATCTACTCTGTGGGATCGCCGCTGCGTTAACGCAGGCTTTGGTTTCACCACAATCTAATATTCCTATGATTGGTGCCAGTGGTGCGGTTTCTGGTGTTCTGGGCGCATACTTATTGTTATATCCTCACGCAAAAGTACTTATCGTTGTTCCCATCATAATCATACTAAAAACATTCCGGGTACCTGCTATGTTCGTTCTTGGTTTATGGTTTGTGCTGCAATTGGTCAATAGTGCTAATGCGACTCCAGATGAGGGTGGAACAGCTTGGTGGGCACATATCGGCGGATTTATTACTGGTATGGTCCTTATCCCTTTTTTCAAAGATGATAACGTGCCTCTATTTGCTCCAGCACATAAATAATTTTTTTCATGGTTATTCTATTTTACAAATTTTGTTTTGCAGTTATTTACTAAATGTAAGCTTAGGCATAAATTAATAACAAAAAGGAGATTAAAATGATCACTTTCAAACTTATACTCTGTCCGATTGATTTTTCCACCACGTCTTATCATGCACTTGATACCGCAATAGAACTTGCAACAAAACTGGAGGCAAAAATTAAACTTGTACATATCTATCAATATCCTGTTTTCAGCATGCCAGAGGCGGATCTTGTTTCGCCAGTAAATTTAACGCTACAAGATGGCTATGAAGAACATATGCAGAAACAACTGGAAGATGTATGCGACAAATATTCTAATGATCATATTTCTATTGAATCAGAAATAGTCGAAGGCGTTCCATATATAGAAATAGTACAAACTGCAAAAAAAATAAATGCAGATTTAATCATCATGGGCACACATGGAAGAACTGGGCTTTCGCACATGCTAATGGGTAGCGTCGCCGAGCGTGTTGTAAGAAGCTCAACAATACCGGTAATGTCAGTTCCAGACAAAGCTTAAAGACATATTGAGTGATCAGAACACATTGTTCTATCTAATAAAAGAGGATCCTTTGAAGATATGTTGAACATCGTCACAGCACTACTCTGTGAAACTCGGCCAATTATTTCAAAATTAAAACTGAAATTAAGCTCACATAAATCGCCTTTCAAAATTTATCAAAATGATCAAATAAACCTGATCATTTCGGGTGTCGGAAAAGTATCTTCCGCAAATGCTATCGGTTATTTATATGCCAATAATAATTCTGTAGAACAGACTAGTGCATGGTTGAATATTGGTATAGCCGGCCATTCTAGCTTTGAGATAAATACTGGATTTCTGGCCAATAAAATTATTGATAAAACCACTGAACAAACCTGGTATCCACCAATTATTTTTGATCAACCTTGTTGTACAGATAAATTAATGACTGTTGATAAACCCGGCAGCGAATATACGTTTAATGGTGGTGTCGATATGGAAGCATCAGCTTTTTATGCCAGCGCCTCACGCTATACAACAAATGAGTTGATTCATTCATACAAAGTTGTATCCGACAATCCAAACTCACCACTACACAAGATAACACCTGCTCAAGCTTCTGAATTAATTTCATCGAATATAGAAGATATTCAATTTCTAATCGATCAGTTATTGATCATAAATAATGAATTATCTTCTACCACTTCGATTCCGATTGACTTTAAAACACTAAAAAAACAAATAAGAATGACGCATTCAGAACAATTAAAAATAAAAAACCTTCTATCGAAATTAAATATTATCAATTCTAATTTGACATTGGATTTTGATCAGTTCATAGAAATAGCTTCAAGTGAAAACCTCATTTCTTATCTTGATAATTTGCTAAAAAAACAGGAAATATACTTTTAAAAATGATATCGACTATTTATATCGAAGATGAGATCCGTGATCATCCTGTTACACAGAAAATTCTCTCTCGTTTCAAAGGTGCAGTTCTAATTGAGTGTGACCGATACACTGAAGTGTTTAATCGTAATTCACAAAATTTCCGCCTACAGAAGAAAAAACCAGCTTTAATTCTTGCAAAAAAACACAGTGGTTTCGTTTTAAAAGCACCTGACGATTACGGTATCGATGGTCACGATAGTGATAATTATTATTTTTCACACATGTTGAATTGTATTTATGACTGCCGGTATTGCTTTCTTCGAGGTATGTATCGTTCGGCTCATTATGTACTTTTTGTTAATTACGACAGTTTCACAGATGCAATTGATCAAACTCTAGAAAATCATCCAGGTCGAAAAATTTGGTTTTATTCTGGTTATGATTGCGATAGTCTTGCGCTAGATCCTGTTACCGAGTTTGCAGACTTTATACTGCCATTCTTCAAATCTCGTCCAAATGCTTATTTAGAGTTCCGTACAAAAAGCACACAAGTGCGCTCTCTATTACGTTCTGATCCAATCCTCAATTGCGTCGTAGCATTTAGTTTATCACCGAGAAATATTACTGAATCTCTTGAAGATAAAACACCTTCATTGCAAAGTCGTCTGGATGCAATGAAGAAGTTACAACAAACTGGTTGGAGTATTGGAATACGTTTTGAACCTTTGATCTACACAACGGATTTTAAAGAAAATTATAAACAACTATTCTTACACGTTTTCAAACAACTTGATGCCGATAAAATACACTCCATCAGCATAGGTGCTTTTCGAGTTCCAAAAAGCTATTACAAAAATATGTCTAAGCTTTATCCTGATGAAAAATTATTTGCTGGGCCATTAGAAGAAAATAACGGCGTCATCGCCTATAAAAGTGAGCTACAAAAGGAAATGCTTGATTGGTGCTATAAAAAAATCTCAGATCAAATTCCTGAGAGTAATCTTTATCAGTGTGGTTAACTTTTTAAAGTTAATTCAGTCTTTTTTTACATGTCTTTTTTCGAGCAGTCGATGTATGCGCATAGCCAGGGTTTGATGTGCAACCGCGGAGTTTTCTTTTAATATATTAGAAGTTAAGGTCACAATGTAATGAAGATCATTTTTCTCATTTGATGTTTCTATAATAGCGACAGAGTTCATTAAATTCATAACATTGCCGTGATACTTTTTGCATACGAATTCCGGATCAGGATCATCTTCGCATTTGTATAAAGATCCAGATTTAAAATAAACGGCAGAGTCTTTCAGGGCTGGATGAGAGGCATAACGTATCCGCCGCTCGGTCATGTATAGCAATCGTTTAATCTCACGACTAGAAAATTCATCTACCAGATCACCCTGCTCTATCTTCAGCATAAGCCTCATTAATTCGCGAGTGGTTCCGTAGCTATTCGTCCCTTGAACTAGACGCTTTCCTTTATAGGTGAAAAAACTTCCTTGCCTTAGCTTTTTTATATTGATCCCATTACGTATCAGAGGTGCTTGAATTGTTTCAGCTAATAATTCAGTAAGTTCTTTTCTTGGCATTTCTGCGAATAACTGATCAGACTTAAAATCCGAAACTGGATATTCTTTACCAAAATGTCTGATCAACATAGCTTGTTTTAGCACCATGCTTGCAGCTGCGTTTGAACTCGCTGATAGCATCCAATCAAGATATTCCCAAAGACTGCCCTGGTCACCAACTCGAAGAGGCCGCTGTTTAACTCGATTTTTTTCAGCTTGCCAGAACTTCACCACATGATGATCACTGATAATAAATTTATCTGCAGTAATAATCGTATCCCGCAGTACTTGCTTTCGCTTTTCTATATCATTTGGATAAGCGTAAGCTAACGCTTGAAAAACTGCTGTTGCGACTATTATTTTGCCGACACTTCCTGGGTTACGTGCAAGATCACCATTATGTTCAGCATAAACAGGCTGCTCAGGATCAGATAGATCCAGCACTGAAATTGAATACTTACCAAGGTTCTCGTATAAGAAACGCCGTACTTGTTTCGTTAATACAGTGTCTACTTTAGGCAACTCAACCTCTTCATGATGATGCAACCTAATATCAATGGCATCAATAGATTGCAAAGCACCTGCAGGTTGCTTGCTTCCGCGTAATTCCCCTTGTTCGATTAAACGTGCAGCTTCAAGTCGACGAATTTGCGTATCTTCGCTGCCAAATAATGGATAGCCAGAAAGGCCAAAAGGAATAAAACAGCCAGCTAAAATCATTATCTTTCGAAACATGGATTTACTCATAATTATCTTATTTTATTTCAGTGTTATTTCTTCCGGGTCATTTCTTAAAGAATTATACCGATCAGTCGATAATAAGTGATGTTATAGATTACAAGACTAATACGCGATAGATGAAAGTAAAAAAAATCATTCTTTTACCATTTCTGACAATAACTTTGTCGCTTTCAGCTTGTCTGTTTAAATCCGATTCTGTCGAAAAACATTTTGAAAATGCTAAGGCATATGCTGCTGGTGAATATAATGCTGCGGCAATTGTGGAATTGAAAAATATTTTAAATAACCTTCCTGGGCATACTCCATCGCTTTTGCTGTTAGATAAAGTAACAAAAGGTCCAAACAAAAGTAAAGAAATACTACCTTATCTCTATCGTGCACAACAAGCAGGAGTAGAAGATACAAGGATAATTTATCGACTAGCTAAGGCCTATCTCGCACTCAAGCAGTTTAAGGCTGCACAAAAAGAGCTTGATTCACTTACCTCAAATATTTCAAATCCAGAAAAATTAGTAACATTAGAAATTTTACGCGCTGAAACTCTAATAGGGCAGCGCAAATATAAAAAAGCTCAGAAAACATACAACAATCTTCTAAAAGATAGAAACAATGAAATTATAGCTAAAATAGGTTTAGCAACCATTTCAATACAAAAAGTAGCCGACCAATTACCACATCATCCATCATACTCAAATATTAAGCTACCAGGTGATCAATTTTTATTTGACTCATCTCAACAGTCAAGCACGGCAACATTATCAAAAAGCATGAAAAAACATCTGCTGATAGGTAAGAAATACATAGAGCAAGTACTTGATGTAGATACAGATAATCTTACAGCAATCTTAGCACTTGCAGAAATTTACTATTTAGAAGGTAATTATTCAAAAGCAATTGATTATGCAAATCATAGTTTAACGATTGATAAACAAAATATTAAAGGATTACTTATATTTTCACGATCAAATATATTACTTGGTTATGTTCGGTCAGCTAAATATAGTCTGCTCCAATTATTAGCAATTGACAAATCAAATCTGCAAGCAAAAAATACACTCGCCGCAATCCATCTTAGTCAAGGTCGTATAAAAGAAAGTACAGATCTTTTAATACCTTATCTGAAAAAAGGTGTTAAAAATGAAGATCTCTTTATAAATCTCGGGATTGCTGAGCTAATCAAAAATAATGTCAAAGAAGCGCTAAACTATTTCAAGAAAGCGGTTATACACTTTCCAAAATCTTCCTATGCTTATGCTCAACTAGGAACCGCATACCTTCAAAATGAACAACCCAGACTTGCTTTGGATGCATTTAAAAAAGCACATTTAAATGAAAAAAATAATTTTAAAATAAGTCTAGGTCTAATTCAGGTCATTTTATCTAATGGTAACATTAGCACAGGATTGCGTGTTGCTAAAGTTTTGGAGATTGAACATCCAAGATCACCTATCCCATTTCATATACAAGGCAAAGTTTATGAGTTCCAGAAGAGGCAAGCTCGTTCAAAAGAAATGTATCAAAGAGCACTTAAAGTAGAACCAAAATTTTATCCGTCAAGAGTACAATTAGCACAGTTATTCTTAAAAGAAAATAACATAATAGCTGCAGAAAAATTATTAGAAGAAGGTTTAAAGCTCTCACATGCACAATTAGAACTCTCCATTGAATTAGCCTCTTTGCAAGACAGCAAAGGGCAACATCAAGAAGCAATTAATCGATTAGAAACGATCGTTTCAAACTATCCTAGCCATATAGAACCCTTGCTTTCTCTTGGTAAAATCTATTTACAACAAGGTAATCTTAAAGAAGTTTTAAATATAAAGAAAAAATTATCTAGTATTCATTCATTGCCAGAAAATGTAATATTATTTTTTGCAGATTATTATCGAAAGCTTGGTAATACAACTGAATTAACAAAGATGTATGCATTGTTAGAAGATCTATTCCCCGCTCACCCCTATTACCAACTACTATCAGCGCAGGCCAACACAATGATGGGGCGATATAAAAAAGCTAAAGAAAAATACCAGAAAGTTTTATCTGTAATGGGTGAAGATTTTATCCCAGTTTTAACTGGAATAGCAGATCTTGAATTACAACAAAATAATATAGAGATAGCTGAAAATTTAATCGAGATTATCTCCAATAAATCTCCATATATTGTAGAAAATTATCTGCTTAGTGGTAATTTATCTATGCTTAAAAAAAGCTATCATGATGCTATTAAAAATTTCGCCACTGCCTTCCGAGACACAAATGATCCTCTAATACTCAAAGAAATAACTTCAGCCTACTTAAAAATAAATCAGCGAAAAAAGGCAGATAAACTTTTAACCAAGTTACAAAAACATTTCCCTGAAAATTCGGATTTCAGCTTGATTTATATAGATCATTATCAGCAAATAAGTAACTATAAAAAAGCATTTGCAGAAGCTAATCGTTTTCTGGAAATACAACCAAATAATGCACTGATTCTAGATAAGCTAGCCCAATTATATTTAGTTAATGATTCTGACGAAGCCTGGTTTATTAGTAAAAAAGCCTATCAAATGTCACCGGAGGCACCAGCTATACTTAATACTTACGGTCAATTATGCCTTAAAAGAAAACAATTTGGTGAAAGTCTTGACGTACTACAAAAAGCCGTTATAGCATCACCTTCAACACCTTCATACCAATATCACTTTGCCAAGGCACTCATTAAATCAGGACAATCAAATCCTGCAAAAAGATTACTAAAATCAGCATTAGCAAAAAATGATTCATTTCCAGAAAGTAAGCAGGCTGAAGCGCTACTATCCGATATAAATTGACTTTGAAGTATTATTTAATCAGGGAGTTTCTTGTAGTTCGACTATTACGTTATCTCGTGAAACCATCTCTTCATCCATTGAAATAAGATATTCGTTTTCTCTTGCTTCGGTACTTTCAAGAAACGGTCTGATTTGGAATAATTGTAATCGACCTCCTACAAAACCAAACTCTATATCTACAGGTTTAATATCACCCTTGTCATCTATAAGATCTGGAAATTTTTCAGGCAAATGTTGATATAATTCGATCAATTTTTTTACTTCTTCTTTTTGTAGAATTGCTTCAGAGCCACTCACCAAGATATTTTGGATCCCACCTGATTTTCTTAGCACCTTTTTGAATCGAGTATTACTTTGTGCCATCAATATAACTTCAGATGTTTCAGTATTAACTTTAATCGACTCAGCCTGTTGACCATCAACGGCACCACCAATACCTTCATTAACTGAGATAGAAAGCCATCCACTTTCTCCAGTATTAATATCTTGTGTCACCATAACACCCGATTTTTCTGTAGGCACACTTCGCATTAATAAAATAGCGGGATATACATGCTCAGGTTGTTCCATGTGAGATTGTCGCCAGGCAAAAGCTCGTTTAGAAAACGGAGATGCCCAAACACGGGAGATCGCCTTAAGAATATTTTCATATCCTACTACATTCGGAACAGTCAAATTCAAACCTGCCCCAGTAAAACCGGCTAGATCTTCAACGTTAGTATCACTACGAACAAAGACACCATATTGACCATCAGTACCAAAAATATCTTGCATTTCTTGCTTTAATCGAAGTTTAAAACTTCTACCTGGATTTGCATTTTCGATCCAGTTTACCAGTGCTTCACGAAATTCCTTTTCGGTCTTTTTCCTCTGCGTAGAATTAACTGGCATTTCATCCACTAACCGATATTGGTCAACCATCCAATAAAATACGCTTTTCCCTGCACCCGGCATAGGTTGTTGCAACAACTGGCTGAAAATGGAAAACGGAATAGTTATACCGTTAGCAACGGCATCTGGAAAATGATGATAGAGCTCTCCAAGCTTCGCTGCTTTTGGTCCTACTGTCACACCAGAATCGGTAGCCCTCAATTTAGAAAGTGGAATAAAATTAATATTTTCAAGTTCAAGCTTTTCCAAATCTGGTTTTATTAAGATTGTAGGTCTAGATGGATTTGATTCGAACAAACTTTCATAATTTCCATCATCTAGAAACAATCGAACCGCACCCGCCTGACTGACCGCAAGAATAACTTTCTTATTCTCATAGGGTTTTAATTTTTCGATCAAAGCATAATCAATACCGACGTTCGGAATACCCAAATTTCTTGCGAGTAACTGCACATGTGAAAGTGGATTCCCTTCACCAGAAGTTAAGATGCCTGCAACGGGTGGTAAATCAGCGATCGTCTCTGGCAATAAATAAATACCATCACGATCAAATTTAGAAACGTTACCATTTACATTGCCAAGAAATAGAGTGCCGCGCGCTAAACCAGGATTCAAGCTTCGAAGTCCGGTACCTGCTTCTTCACCAAATAAATTAGAACGAACTCCAGCAAGTTGATTGGCATCACGTACTAAAGAATTCAGTACATTGGCAAAAAAATGTAGCGGCCCACCACGTAATTGATCTTGTATAAAAAACTCAGCCAAGGGTTCAATCTCTGTTAACTTTTTTAAAGAATCATAAAAGTGAGCTTGTAAGTTCTGCCCTGCCCAACCAGGAATTCTGGAAAGATAATTCAATGCATTTCTATAACGAACGAGACCTATTTTTTGATCACCAATTTTATCCAAGGCATCCAGCATCACATCAAATTGTCTTCTCGAAAGTAAGCCTGTTCCATAAGTCGCTTTCAAACTACTCTTTAGCCAGTCTAATTTTTTTGCACGAGATGTATTATCTAAGTCGGCAATCAGTTCTCTACCAAGATCAAAATGTTCGGCCTCTAATAAAATGCTTATATCAAGTACATCAAGTCTGACACCAGCTTTAGGAACGTCGATCAAATGATCACGTAAAACCATCATCGTGTTTGCGGTCGTAGCAAATAAAACCTCTGGGTCACGACTGCTAATTAATCTTGCAGACATATCACGTAACGAGCGTGACATTTGCGGCATTTTTCGCACACGTTTTGATAACCGCGTGATTGGAATATTTAATGCGGGACGCGCATAAATTTCATCGATCAAATCCGCCAGTTGAAAAAATTTTTCAGCCTGTTTATTCTCCAACTTCTCCGCATATTCTCTTACAGATTTTGCATCAGTAGAATCAGGAGAAATATGAATTTTATTTCTCAGCGGTAAGAATTTTCTATCTGAATTCGACAGGTCAATTGCTATTTGTCGCATTTTCAAAACCGATGGTGTATCTATTCCATGCGGTAATACATGGATGCCTGTTCGTAATGTCAAATATCCACGCGTTATCCAATCTTTCGATTGAACCAGTGTTTGTAATACCCTTCTGGCACCACGAACTTCATCTTCAGCCTGCATTGATCCACGATAAAAACGCGATTTACGATTTATCCATCCATCATCGACCGTGGTAAGATAACGTTCGATAAGTAACTGCTTAAATTGTTCTGCTCTGTCTGGTTTAGACATCAAACCAGAATCTTCATCAGCTAATAATGTCGCGATATAATAACCTTTACTACGCAGAGTTTTTACTTGCTTACTCCATTCACCGTGTTGTACACCACCACCATGGTCACTACATGCATATGGTTCAGGTGCTAAAATACTACCATCCTGACAAAACCAGCGGAGTCGAGAAAAAGGACCTCTATCACGTTCCTTCATTTCGGAAATCCATTGTCGATAAGTTGTATTCGCATTTGCCTCTACCACAAATGAAAACAGCATGGATAACAGATAAGCAACGATCGTGAAAATCGTATTTTTTTTCATAGCACTTTTGGGCATTTATCGGTATTAAATCTGCTTTCCTTATTTACTGGGAAGCTATTCTAGAGTTTTTTATAGTGCAAGCAAATATTGAGCCATAGTAATATGCACAGCTTGTGCTCAAATCGCGCCAGAAAAACCCAAATCTGCCCAGGCTTTATAAACTACAACCGCAACTGTATTTGACAAGTTTAAGCTACGACTTTGTTCTTTCATCGGTAAGGTTAAGACATGGGACTCAGCTAATGATTCAAGTATGTGTATCGGCAGGCCTTTCGTTTCAGATCCAAATAGCAAAACATCACCAGATTTATGATCCACTTCAGTGTAAACTTTTTGCCCTTTGGTAGAGAATGCAAATAGTCGTTTGGGTGACTCTTTTTCAAGAAAGGCTTCAAAAGTGGCGTGTTGATCAACCTCCGCCCATTCGTGATAATCAAGACCCGCACGACGCAAAGCACGATCTTCCAGTTGAAAACCTAATGGGTGAATCAAATGCAACTTTGTCCCCGTATTCGCGCAAAGACGTATAATATTACCCGTATTTGGTGGGATTTCTGGCTGATAAAGTACAACGTGTATCATAATAAGGTAAGTAAGGAATCGAATGAAAAATAATCTGGCAATCAATTTTTGTGGATTAGACTTAGACTCACCCTTGGTGTTGTTATCAGGCTGTGTCGGTTTTGGAGAAGAGTATACCCGCATTGAAGGGTTTTCCAACAAAGATGTCGGTGCTATTTGTTTAAAAGGAACAACATTAGAACCACGTTTAGGCAACCATCCTCACCGGATTATCGAAACACCTGCCGGAATGATTAATGCGATCGGCCTACAAAACCCTGGCACAAAAACAGTTATAGATAACATTCTCCCCAAACTTGATTTTAATGAAACCCGCTTCATTGCCAACGTTTCCGGTTCAACCGTAGAAGAATATGAAGAAGTCACAAGATTGTTTGATAATTCTCCGATTGATGCCATAGAGATCAATATTTCCTGTCCGAATGTAAAAGAAGGCGGCGTTGCCTTTGGAAATAACCCGGACATGTCCGCACGTGTTGTTGAGGCCTGTCGCCGTGCGACAGATAAACCATTGATCACAAAGTTGTCTCCTAACCAGACCGATATCGCCGAAAATGCCCGTCGTTGTATCGAAGCAGGAACTGATGGTTTTGCGGTGATCAATACCTTAATGGGAATGGTTGTTGATATTGAATCGAGAAAACCCATCATTGGTAATAACCAGGGTGGATTATCTGGCCCTGCTATTAAGCCAGTCGCTCTCCTCAAGGTTTACCAGGTTCATCAAGTTGCCAAGAACCATAATATCCCAATTATTGGACAAGGTGGGGTTTGTACAACAGAAGATGCTATTGAATTTTTGATTGCCGGCGCATCAACCGTTGGGGTTGGTACTGCACTTTTTTATGATCCTCTGGTTTGTAAAAAGATCAGTGTTGGAATTTCTTCTTACCTTGAAAAACACAAGCTTTCTAATTTGTCCGACCTTATTGGAACACTCCAACTTAACTAAAGCTTTTGTCCGTCAGGACGATAATCTCTGATATTAGGCTATTAGTATTTTAAAGATGTTAAGCGTCACACACTCTAAAAAATTCAAAAAATGACCGTCTGTCGGCCCATTTTTACCACTCATACCCTCAAAGCTTGTATATCAATCATTCTGAATCTAAATTTGTCCTTATGGAAAAAAATACTCAATCCAATTCAGGCTTTTCACTGATAGAGCTGATTGTCACAGTAGCCATGGCCGGTATTCTGATGGCAGTTGCCATCCCAAGTATGCGCGATCTGATGGTCAGCAATCGAGTAGCGGGTTACGCCAATGAATTTCTGAGCGGATTACACCTTGCGAGAAGCGAAGCTGTTAAACGAGGCTCGCGCGTCACGATGTGCCGCAGTTCGAATGGCACTAGTTGTGCGGGCACAGGAAATTGGCAAGTCGGTTGGGTCATTTTTGAAGATGATAATAACGATGGATCATTTACTGCGGGAGATGTAATACAGGTACGTGAAGCGTTGGCTAATTCCATTTCTCTGACAGGTAGGGGTCAAACAGGATCATACGTGTCTTTTATACAAAATGGATCAGCTCAAACAACAGCTGGTGCGGCTCAAAGAGGGACTCTCGACCTAACCCTAGAGAGTACATCACGAACTATCACTCTCGCCAGTGTCGGCCGTGTAAGTGTGTCTCAATAGATGATTCAGGATTAAAAACACATGTCTAAATCACAACTAGGAATTACCTTACTTGAGTCACTTGTTGCTCTATTAGTTTTATCAATTGGCTTGTTAGGAACAGCGCACCTAATGGCAACAGGGATCCAATACTCAAATAGTTCTTTTGCAAGGACGCAGGCGACCCTTATTGCAGAAAATATTGCCGAAAGAATGCGTGCAAATCCAAATGCAATAGCGGCAATGAACTACAATAATTTCGACTCAAATACTATCGCAGATTGTACAACACCTCCTGCAGCCTATTGCCAGCAAAGAGGCACAACAGCACCCGCTAGTTGTACCGCATCACAACTAGCCACCTTTGACACTTTTCAAGCTGTCTGTGGCAGTGGCGGATCAACTAAAGGAAACAATGGCGTAAGGGATCTTTTACTCGGCGGCCAACTGACTATCAACTGCGATGGTGCTCCCTGTACAGCGACATCGACTTATACCATTCGAGTGGGTTGGAACGAAACCGAATTAGTAAATAATACCGATACCACCAATACCAAAATGGTTCAACATGTGATTCTTCCATGAGTCTCCATTTCTGATCAAAATAAGGAAAACACTATGCAATTCCCCAAGCAAAAATCTATAAAGGGACAAAAAGGCTTCTCTTTGATTGAAATGATGGTCGCCATGTTAATTGGTTTATTTCTATTGGGTGGCGTTGTTAGTGTTTATATCAGCAGTTCGCAGTCCTCAAGAGTTAACAACGGTTTAAGAACAATGCAGGAAAATGGTCGTTATGCGCTGACTTTGTTAAGAAACTCAATACAAATAAGTGGTTATATTTCAGATTATGATCCCTCAGCAGTAATCGATCCATTTCCAGCAGCCAGCAATACTAGTATTACCGTGAGTTATGAAGCCGATACTGATTGTACCGGCGCGAATACAACAACATATGCAGCACCAAATACTGGGATAGTGCGAGATTCCTTTCAAGTAAATACTGATAACGAACTTACCTGTATCCCACGACAAACTAACAGCCCTCAAATTCTGATCGAAGGTGTTGATGCAATGCGTATTCTCTACGGGCTAGATGATGATAATGATGGCACAGCCGATCGCTACGTTAGTGCAAATGTTGTAAATGCTGTAGGCCCTACAGCATGGCAAAACAATGTGAGTAGTGTTCGTATTGCTTTGCTTATGAATTCGGTCACCAATATCAAACCTACAGCAGATACAAAAACCTATACCTTGTTGGATACAACGACAACCCTCACCGATCGAATGCTACACAAGGTGTTCACAACAACTATTTTGATCCGTAACCGAATAACATAGGCAATGGGCATGGAGCATACAACTATGAATTTTACGGCACCTGAAAAACAGCAAGGTATTGCTTTAGCTGTTAGCTTAATCTTTCTCGTTTTAATCACCATCATTGGCGTTTCATCCATACGCGGCACCACGATGAATGAACTGATGTCAGCAAACGCGCAACAAAAAAGTGCTACTTTTCAAATCGCAGAATCGGTGATTGAGGGCGTCTGGGATACCGGCTATGTCCTGAGAAATACACCGTCACAGATAACCAACTCACCCGCAGTAAACCTGACGGTGGATAAAAATAATTTCGATTTCAATACCAGCTTTGATGTTCCCGCCCATGGTGGCTTAGCAGCAATTAACGTCAATGCTCAAGCAACACTTCAATATTGTGGGGAAGATTTCAAACTTCTTGGTTATTCACAAAGTGCCGATGAATCAACACCCGCCTTTGTGGCACATGTTTATAGTATTCACGGCGTTGGTGAGATTGCAGCAGCAAATGCATTTTCCGATCATGATCAACGTGGATATTTAATCCGTCCTGAAACCGGACGCACTGGCAACTGCCCATAATTTCACCCTTAATTTCATATGAACACTGAAGACACACAGCTTGAATATGGATACTCAAATAGCTACTTGGAATACAAATGAACTCTAGGAATTTAATCATGATAAATCTAATATCAAAAGTAAAACCATTAGCAGCAGCGACTTTTGCAGTTTTGATCTTGTCGTTCTCTCTTTATTTGCCACAAGTGAAGGCAGACGACACGGAAGTGTTTCTTTCTTCCGGCAGTGCGGCAAATGTGCTGTTTATTTTTGATCTATCTGGAAGTATGGATGAAGACACAAGTGAGCGCTGCTCAAATAATAATATTACCCCAAGCGGTGGTTATAACGGTGGAGGCTACGGTACTTGCAATGGGACGAAACGTCGTTATCAAGCGATGATGGATGCGTTAGTGACCGTTTTAAGCAACCTAAAGGATCGACCCAACTTACGTGTTGGTTTGAGTCTATTTGGAATGAAACGTGGAAGCCGAAATACTAACGCTTCTGGTATTCGTTGGCCAATAAGACAGATCACAGAAGATGCAAATTTAACGGACTCTAATATCCCTACCGGCACTTATCAAACCCATGGTGTCATACTTCAACACCTTGCTAACATGAGCGACAGCAATGGCATACTCTATAATGGTTATAGTTGGAATGGTAGCAATTATGTTACAACTCCAGGAGAGCTAGCAGGTGCAGGTACTTCGATTGTCGCTGCCCTATATGAAGCAGCGTTGTATTTTAAGGGTGATAGAGTAACTTCAGGGTTTGGTGCTTTTCAACCTCCAACATGGAATGTAAACCGTTCACGCTTCCAATATGACTCTGGGTACTTGACCTATAACTCTTCTTGTCTTTGCTGGATTCTTACAGCGAGTAATGGCACGTCTTTTTCAGCACATCGATCAACCTATACACCCGCCACTGCCTGGAATCCAAGCTTCAATACATTTGATCCTAATGCGACTTATCAAAGCCCGATCGTTGATAGTTGTGATAAAAATTATATCGTTCTGTTGTCTGATGGTGCACCGAATGGAGATGCCGCTATATCACAAATACAAGCAATGATTGGTAGAACCTGCCAAGATAATGTCGGCAGATGTGGCCGTGAAATCGTAGAATATCTTGCAAATACCAATCTGAGATCAGCCCAGGGAATAACTCCGAGTAATGTAGTAACGCATACTATTGGTTTTAACATAGACGGTGATGCACAAACCTTTATGCAAGATTTAGCTACAAATGGCGGCGGTAGTTTCTACTCAGCAAATAATACCCGCTCATTAGTAGACAGTTTAACGCTAATTTTAGATGTCATCGATAGTGAGAATGATACATTTACCGGTCTTTCGAGTTCTGTCAATGCAGGTGAGTTAGCTTCAGACAACCGTGTTTTCACAAGTATCTTCAAACCTTCTGAAAAACGCTCTTGGATCGGGAATACCAAGGGTTACTTTATTGATGGCACAAATGGACTCGTTGACGTGAATGGAGCAGTTGCTACTATCACAGACTCAACAGCTGAAGAGTACGGCAAATTCAAAGAAAATGCACAAAGCTTTTGGTCTACAACAGCTGATGGCGGGAATGTTGACGTTGGTGGTCTGGCTGGAAAACTAAGGACGGGCAACCGAAACGTCTATACGACTGCACCTGGCGGAACAACACTTGTCGATATAGCACATAACAGCATTACTTTTGATCAGTTTAATCTGACAAATACCAATCAGAGGACAACTTTACTTAATTGGTTAGACAACGAAGCTCCAATGGGCGATCCATTGCATGCAGCTTCAGTTATGATTCCTTATAGTAGTGGCCAGGACGTTCTCTTCACAATGACAAATCAGGGCGTATTACACATTTTTGATGTAAGCAATCCAACCCAATATGGTGATACATCCGGTGGTACAGAACTTTCAGCTTTTATACCTCAATCTCTATTACCTAATCTTGAAAGACATAGGTTAAATATCGATGACAGCAATCATTTATATGGTCTTGATGGATCTATTTCCTACTTGAAAGAAAACGGAAGAACCTATCTTTACTTTGGAATGCGTCGAGGTGGCAATCAATACTTCGCACTGGATGTTACCAATCCTTCAGCACCAAAATTCCTCTGGCAGATCGATGGTGGCGCTGGAAGCTTTAGTTCACTTGGGCAAACATGGTCTCGGCCTATAGTAACCTCAATTCACTGGGCTGGCGCTTCTAACCGAAAAGTTCTCATCTTCGGCGGAGGCTACAATGTGGCACAAGACGGTTACACAACAAGAACTCAAGACACAGTTGGTAATGCTGTTTATATTGTCGATGCTAAAACGGGAGAGAAACTCTGGTCAGTAGGATCAGACGCTTCAAACTCTGCTGTTGTACCACAAATGGCCTACAGTATCCCTTCTGATCTAACCATCATTGATGCGGATGATGATCAACATGCTGATCGCATATACTTCGGTGATATGGGAGGGCAGATCTGGCGGATTGATCTTACAACAACTAGTTCTTTGACTAGTTTAAGCACATATCGTTTAGCTGATTTAGCCGCCGGTTCAGAAACTAACCCGGCCGATTTACGTCGCTTTTATAGTCCACCTAGTGTTGCTCTGATTAATGATTCTGGGTCTTTTCATTATGCAGTTGCCATTGGTTCAGGTTACCGTGCCCATCCTAAGGCTACTGGTGTAAATGATCGCTTTTACATGTTGAAAGATACCATTCTTGATTCAAATGGTAGTGGACCCAACAGCTGGAGAATGCTCACTGAATCTAACCTTTACAATACAACGAGTAACATTATTGGAGAAGGCGACTCTGCAGATAAGACCCGAGCCTTAGACATTTTGAGTAGTAAAAAAGGTTGGTATTTAGAATTAGCCAGCACGGGCGAAAAAGCATTATCCCCTTCCTTGATTTTTAATAATCAATTGGTTTTCACGACCTATGTTCCATCAACTTCAGGCCTGAGCTGTGATGTCGCTGCAGGTAATGGCAGGTTGTACCTAGTTAATCTCACAGATGCTACACCTGTTAAAGATTTTGTACCATCAGTAACAGCGCCTGGTGGAAGTACCCTTACAGCTCAAGATCGGAGCATCGGTACACCTGGGGTGGGTATACCGGGAGCACCTGTCCCTTATTTCCCACCTGGTAAAGGTGAATTGAATATATATGTAGGCACTGAAAATATCACAAATATGGATAATCCAATAACAAGGATAAATTGGAAAGTCATAGAGTAAATAGTTTAGTCAACGAAACAGACTCTAAATAATGGAAAACAAAATAGGATCTAAAATGCATAGAAAACAAACTGGTTTTACACTCATTGAGATGATGATCGTTGTCGCTATTATGGGTATTTTAGGGGCTATCGCACTACCGGCATACCAGGATCAAATCCGAAAAAGCAAACGTGCCGAAGGACAAAACCTTTTGCTCGATGCAGCGAGTAAGCAGCAACGTTATTTTTCGGACAATATTGGTTTTGCGAGCAGGATGAGTGAGCTTGGTTATGCGGCTGACTCTGTAACGTCTACCTCGGAGGCGTATACAGTTACCGTAGATCGGGCTGCAGCTGATGGCAGTAGTTTTACCTTACTTGCAACCGCATTGAACGATCAAATAAACGATGGCTGTAAAAACCTGACACTCACAAGTACTGGTGTAAAAGGTCGATCTGGGACAATACCACTAAAGGAATGTTGGAAGTAAGTAAACAACTAATAGCCTTACAGGAGGATCTGTAAGGCTATATTATCTCAATTCAATAGCACTATAAGTTATATACCTATTGTATTTTATTCCTTCTAAGAATATGAAACTACTGATATCTTTAATGGATTAATATACTAACTTTATGGCTTCTGAATGTATCAATACGACCAATATGACCAAAGAGCAGTCGACGAACGTGTCGAACAATACCGTGAACAGACTCGACGTTACCTGGCTGGTGAACTATCTGAAGAAGAATTCAAACATCTACGCCTTCGTAATGGATTATATATCCAAACTCATGCCCCAATGCTTAGAGTTGCAATCCCTTACGGTACGCTTTCTTCAAAGCAAATGCGCATGCTCGCTCATATTGCCCGCGAATACGATAAAGATTATGGCCATATAAGTACCCGGCAAAATATTCAATATAACTGGCCACAGCTTGAACGTGTCCCTGATATTTTGGCAGATCTTGCAACTGTTCAAATGCATGCGATCCAGACCAGTGGAAATTGCATTCGTAACACAACCACAGATCATTTAGCTGGCGTTGCCTCAGATGAAATAGAAGATCCAAGACCTTACTGCGAAATTGTCCGTCAATGGTCTACTTTCCATCCAGAATTTAATTGGTTACCACGTAAATTCAAAGTCGCTTTCACAGGTGCTGAGAATGACCGCGCCGCAGTACAGTTACATGATATAGGTATCTATATCGTAAAAAATGATCAAGGAGCAGTAGGCTTTAAAATTCTGGTCGGTGGCGGTATGGGACGCATGCCTATTATCGGCGAAGTAATCAGAGAGTTTCTTGAGAAAAAACACCTCCTTTCTTATTTGGAAGCCATTTTACGGATCTACAATCTTGAAGGACGTCGAGACAATATTCATCGAGCTCGCATCAAGGTGCTTGTAAAATCACTTGGTATCGATACATTTCGTGAGAAAGTAGAAAAGGAATGGGAGTCTATAAAAGGTTCAGCCTTGCTTCTAGAACAAAAAGAAATTGATCGCGTATCAGCATTTTTTACTAAACCCGATTATGATCAAAATGTTGATTCAGAACAATTTAACCAACAAGTAAATTCTGATCCTTTCTTCAATGCCTGGATTAAGAACAACACTGTCGTGCATAAAGTAAATGGTTATCGATCAGTTTATGTATCACTAAAAGCTCACGGTATTGCGCCGGGCGATATAACCGATGTGCAAATGGATGCGGTTGCCGATGTTGCTGATCTATATGGTTACGGTGAACTTCGCACAACGCACGATCAAAATATTGTTCTACCAGATGTAAAAGAATCAGATCTCTATTCACTCTGGAAAACACTTCAAAAATATGAATTAGCAACAGCGAATATTGGAACACTCAACGATATGATCTGTTGCCCTGGCCTGGATTTCTGTTCACTTGCTAATGCCAGCTCAATTTCGATTGCAGATCAAATCAACGAAAAGTTTGATGATATGGATTATCTGCATGACTTAGGTTCAATCAAACTTAAAATGTCCGGTTGTATGAATGCATGTGGTCATCACCATGTTGGGCATATTGGCATTCTTGGTGTCGATAAAAAAGGAACAGAATTTTATCAATTCACATTAGGTGGATCGGCCGAAAATATTTCCCGACTAGGTGATCGTTTAGGCCCAGCAATCGGCAAAGAAAATGTGGCAGAAACAATTGGAAATATTCTTGATGTTTATGTCGAACAGCGACAGAATAGCGAAGAAACATTCTTACAAACATATTTACGCCTAGGAATTGAACCGTTCAAAGAACGTGTTTATGCACAAGTATAAATAAAGCTTATGAGAAAAGATCATGAACGTAATTAAAAACCGACAAATAGTAGAAATTGATTGGGCTTTCAGTGAACAAATAAATGCTCAAGGAAATCTGATATTTGGTTACGAAACATATAAAGAAAATAAACAAAGCTTTTTTTCTCGCGAAGGAAAAACCGGTATCGCTCTCAATGGTGATATTAGCATTGAGAAGATAGAAGCTGACTTTAAAAAGTTTGATCTTATTGCACTAGAATTCCCAACCTTCGCTGATGGTCGCTGTTTTTCTTACGCAAGCTTATTAAGAAATACGCACAAATTTCAAGGAGACATACTCGCTTTTGGAGATATTCTACGTGATCAGATTGCACATCTGGAACGCAGTGGTTTTAGTTTGATCGAGCTTTCTGGACATCGAGATATTAACGATGCTCTAAATGCATTTCCAGAATTTACAACCCCTTATCAAACCGCCGCTGATGGACAAAAAACTATTCTTCAATTACGTTAATTTATATAGTGAATATTATATTTTAAAGCTCAATTTTTGTTTCCAACCCACCACGATTTAACTTCAAAAATAATTCCTCAGCGGCATCTCTACCATTAAACTTTTTCTGGCTTGCTAATGCGATCTCAAGTGATTTTCGAGCGGAACCTGGTTCACCCGATCGCACAAGAGCTTCCGCCAAATGATAATGAAATTCCGGTTCGCCTGGAGACTTATCTATCGCAAGCTCAAGCAAGTTTTGTCCTTGTTCTAGCTGACCCTCTAACACCGAAAACCATCCATATGAATCAATAACCTGAGGTATCTCAGGTGTCGCTAGATATGCCCTCTTAGCTAAAGATAATGCTTTTTTGAGATCGATTTCGTTATACACCCATGCAAGGTTATTCAAAACAAGTGCATTCTCCGGATATACCTTTAATAAGTTTTCATAAACACTGATTGCCGTTTTTGTATCTCCAGATTTGTGCTTATTAGCTGCTAGCGTCATTCCTATCCTTAAATTGTCAGGCTGCTTTTGAGCCTCTTGTTCTAACATTGATTGCGCTTCAATATTTAACCCTGATTTCAGGAAAGCGTTATAAAGTTTTAGAACTAACCCGGTCGTTTTATGTTTTGCAATGGCATCTTTATAGGCTGAAATTGCCTCACTAAACTTGCTTTGCTTTATTAGCATATCACCGTGCAAAATATAGCCATCAGAACGATCAGAAAACCTTACCTTCAAATCATTTGAGATTATTTCAACTTCAGAATAATTTTTTAATAGAAGCGCTTGTTTACCTAGTTCTATTAACGATTCAGGATTGCTACGGTTAGATAAAATTAATGCAGAATCCAACGCCTTCTGGCTTTCCTCTATTTGACCATTCATCCGTAATGCTGTGGCATATTTTGTTAATAGTTCGGGCGAATCTGGCTTGAGCATAATTAATTTAGAAAAAATATTAACGGCTTCAGAAGATCTGTTTGTCGCCAACTTAACGTCACCAAAGTACATCTGTACATCAGGTCTGTTTGGGGAAAGGTGCTCTAATTCTTCCAAAATTCTTTGTGCTTTATTAATTTGTCCTAGACCTAAATAGTATGTACCTAATAAAAGACGTGGTGATAGCGCTTCTGAATTTCTATCTTTGGCCATTTTCAAGAGTTCTACTGCCTTGTCGTTATTTCCAAGTATTTGTTCTTGAATTGCCATCTCTGTCATAATCTCTGGATTGTATGGTGAGTCATATAGTGCTTCTTCAAAATGTTTTGATGCTAAATCATAATTACCTTTTTGCTGATGAATTTTAGCTAGCCTGACGGTGGCGAAAATAAACGGACGCTTTAAATCGAGTGTTTTAAGAAACGCTGTTATCGCTTGTTCTAAATCTCCCATACTTTGTGATGCAATCCCTGACAGATACCATAGCATAGGTGTATCAGGGGATTGTTTTATCAGTTTATCCGCTATAGTTTTTGCTTGTTCGTACTTACTTTCTTGTAATAAAGTTGTGATCAAACTTATGCCAGCATGATCATTTTCCGGTTCAATTTCTACAACCTCTTCTAATAACTTTATCGCCTTTTCACGATCATTTTTTATGTCATTACTTCTTCCTAAGTAACCCATTGCGCTATACATTTTAACTAAAACAGAATTCGGCGAAACTTGGCGTGCCTGCTCAAAATATTCTATAGCTGAATCATTCTCACCCTTGAACAAATAAGCATTTCCTAAAATAAGCAAAAACTCTGAATTTGTTCTTCCAACCTCATAATGATTTTCAAGAATTTCAAGTGTCGAATCTGGCTGTTGTTTTCTCAAGAATATTGAAGCAATGTACATTCTGACATCGAGATCATTTGGATACACTTTCAAATATCGACTTAGGAATGTCTCACTTCTATCCAAATGCCTCAAATCCAAATGTAGTTTACCCATCAAAAACAAACTTTCTTTATGATTTGGCTCTACCTTTAACACCTTATTAAGAAATTTTTGCGTTTCTGAAATGTTATTTTCAAAATAATGAATAGTTGCAAAAAGATAATTCGCAACTACATGCTCGGCTTCTATTTCTAATACTTTTTCTAAATGTTTTTTTGAATCATCTAAAACACTATTATCTTCAGAATATATTCGATGACTACTGGGTACTATCCAATCGTTCTCAGTATCTTGCGTATTACGTTTTGCACTCACATTTGATTTGTTCTTTTCTGCTTGAATGATTCCTTCTTGAGCTAAACCTAAATGAGATGAAATTAAATCAGGATCAATTAATAATGCCCTTTGATAATAGTTCTTTGCTTTTTCAACTTCATTTAATCCAGCAAAACAATGCCCAGATAAAGCAAGCCCTTGTGCTGTTTGAAATTGATCTTGATTATCATCTATTATCGAAAATGCATTTTGAAACTTGGCAGTATGGATCAGTGCATCTACTAAAGAATAAAGAATAATTTGACTGGTTGAACCACCTTCAACCACTGTAGTGAGTAGCTCTATGACCTCTGAATACTGCTTTTTTTCAAGAAGTATTGCACTCAGCTCGACTAATGCAGACTCATTGTCAGGATATTTTTGAAGGATATCTTTTAGTTCTAATAATGCAATCCCCACATGATTCTGAGAACGATGTAACTTAGCTTCTCGAACTAACTCATTGGGACTTTTTAGATTACAACCCGTGATGAACAATAAACATAAAATAACTACTCTTATTTGTCTTACATAACCCATTATTATCATATCCTTTGATAACACTTTTTGTTGCCCAGCAAGGCATAGTTAGATCACATTCGGTTTAATCAACCTTATCAAGGTTTTTGTTGATAGCCTTTATCATACTGCTATGAAAATCTCTCAGTTGATTACTCGCAACTACATATCCATCTGTAATATCGGCGGAAATCATGATGACTGAAGATACCTTGTTCCCCACGAACAAACCATATAAGTCCAGAAACTTACTGACAATTGGGCGCGTTGTTGTTTTCCCTGCCGTTCTATACCAATACCAAATCAGCTTTTCCTTACCTGCAGGACTCTTTAATTTCAACTCAAGAACTTTATTACCAGTATCATTCACTGTTTGGCCAACCGTATGGATCTGCCGTGTAACCTCTTGCCATATCTCTTCTGAGTATAGGTAATTATTTACATTGATTAATTCTTTATCTTGTTTTTGAGTTTGATATGAAGCTATGTAAAGTCGTACCCTATTTTGTGCAACTTGATAATACTGATCAACAATATTATCAGCCGCATTATAATTTGGTCGTAATGGTCTATAAGACTCAACATAATCAAATACTTCTTCCCAATCATCATTCCCGACTGGTGCGATTAACAGAGACTCAGAATCCGTTATTAAGACATTATCATTTATATCATAGAGTCTTTGTTTGATTAGTGGACCTGATAATAGTGCTACAACAACAAATGGTAAAATAAATCTATAGCTTACTTTAACATCATCGTTTTGTTTCTTGCTGATACGATTTACATAACTTGTATTTTTAGCTTTTACCTTTTGTTCTGCCTTACTAAGCATATTACCTATGAAAAAGACTGGTAATAACATGCCAACAAAAATATACCAGCCCAATGTTAAGTGCTCATGTACCCAAGGATGCTGCATTTCGGTTAAATTACCTGCAATTACTACTGTGCTAATTCGTAAAGCATTGGATAACAAAGCTGCAAAAACAACTATCGCAAAGAAATAAAATGCTCTCCACTTTGTTAAACCTTCAAGATAAATATAGAATCCACCCAACGTCATTGCCGCCAGTAGATATCGCAATCCACTACAGCCTTCAGCAACAAAAAATTTCCCAGCGGGTATGTTCAAATAAACACCCTCTCGAAGAATAGCTGTACCAGTCAGTTTCACCAAAAAATGAGAAACAACTGCTGCAAAAGTTTGAAGATAGGGTAAAAATAATTCCCACACAGGAAAAGCAACTAACAGAAAAACAATTGGAAACCATAGTCGTGTCAGAAATTCTCTGCCTGCAAGGGCAAAAACTAATGTAGGTACAAGTAAGAAAAAGCTTATATTTTCTACAAAACGAATACCAAGATAAATACTGACCACCCAAAGTAATGATAATGGTATCAGCAGAATACTTGCTATCAAATTCGGGCTCAAACAGATGTCTTTGATCTCTTCTCGCCATCCCCAAATCATATAGAAAGAGATAGTTAAAACCGCAAAACCGTGTGCATATGCACCGTGCTCCCACTGCACCCAGTCATTTAACAGATATTGAATCGTTTCTATATAAGCAATCAAAAATATTGAACTAATAATAAGAAAAATTGCTAAGGTTTTAAAATTTGTCTGTGCCATTAAATTTATATGTATGCTATTTATCCAAAATAAGTGATGCTTTAATTTCTTAATAGGGCTTTTATCGGTTCATTCACACTTTAACTTAACTTTATCCAATGTGTATTATTAAAAAATAAACGTTATTACTTTTATGTAACAATTAATACTAATGTTTTTTTTTAATACGCCGCTATTAATGTTAGATGTTTTTCTAAATCAAGGGTTGAAGAAGAAACTACAGGGCATATGGATATGAACTATAAAAAACTCAATATTTTATATTGGCAACCATACCAATTATTACTCGCAAACATCATTTTCTCTCTCATATTAACGTTACTCTCTTGTACAGTACGTGCTGGAATGGTTGATCTGACACTCTTTGGTGAAACAACTGACGCTTCAAATCAAAACAGTTTCGGTCTATCACCAGGGGAGCAAGTTAGTTTAAAAACCACTTTTGATTATTCAACCTTGACTGGAATAGGTGCTGAATCAATCAAATTCACTAAAAGTTCTGGAAATAGCCTTAATTTAATTATGGGTGATTTGAACTTCTCTACAGATAATTTCGCAAGTTTTTCTCTTGGCTATCCTACAATTAACTTCTTAGATGGTATTTTTTCTGGTATAGATTACTTTGCTATTTCAGGTGCGAATGGTGCTCTGGAAAATCTTTTTTCTTATGAAAAAAAGTGGACAAGTATTGGTTCGATTACTACAGGAACTAATTCATTATTGTCGGGGCAGGGTTCAACTCAATGGGTAACAGGTACATGGGATGAGCCCTCATTAAGTGTCAATGGTGTTCCATATGTTCCTGAGCCAGGTCCATTAACGCTTGCAGTAATTGGTGTTTTGGGTGCCTGGGCTTCATCTCACCGTCGCAAGACATTTAAAGAATAGTTACTCACTCAAACCGCACACTACAACATTCTTGCATAGCGCTGACTGGTTTCGTCCAGTCGCTCTATGAGTATTTTTTGAATCGTCTTATTAATTCTCATTTGACAAGATAAAGATGCCCAATCGGACAAAGAATCTTCGAGTTTTAGCACCACTGTTTTACTGATAGCCGTAATAGTTGCAGATCGTTTTCCATCATGCAACCAGGACATTTCACCAAAACAATCACCATCACTTAACGTTGTAATTTCTTTATCCATTTTAGTCACAGAAACATTTCCAGAAGTAATGACGTAAAACGTTTTATCTTGTTTACCTTCGCTCATGATATGAGTACCAGCCAGGCAAACCTCCCATTCACCTTCTTCCAATATTTCTTCTATATCTTGTTCGGAAAAACCATCAAAGAACTTCAGTTTAGAGAGCAGTTCGAGTTTTTGTTCCCGGGTAAGTTGTTCTTCAGAAGTTTCAATTTCAAACTCAACTTTTATCAAGTCCTCAGCTAACTCAGCACAATTTTCATACCGATCCTTTGGTTTTTTTTGTAATAATTTATCTATTATTTTTGATAATGATGGTGGTATTTCAGGACGATATTTTTGTATTGGTTTTGGTTCGCTGGTAACAATATTCTTAAAAAGTGCAGGCATAGTACTGGCCTGAAAAGGGTGAACCCCAGCTAATAATTCATACATAACAACACCGAGAGAAAAAATATCTGTTTGATGTGTTAACGACTTACCACTTGCTTGTTCAGGCGACATATAAAGAGGAGATCCAAGGCCTTTTTGAGTCGAGATTTTTTCATGTGCCTTTCTAACTGCAATACCAAAATCCGCAATCTTTAAATCACCCTCTTTTGTCAACAAAAGATTCGCTGGTTTAATGTCCCTATGAGTGATCCCTTTTCCATGCGCATAGTCCAATGCTTCTGCACATTGGCGAATGTAATGTAAAATCTGAGTCACAGGAAGTAAATCTTTTCGCTTGCGAAATGAGCGCAATGTATCTGCGTCTTCGACGAATTCTATCGCAATATAATCCTGGCCATCGGCATCCCCCGCCTCATAAACTTTAATAATATTCGGGTGATCAAGTATTCCAGCCGCTTTAGCTTCGTTAAAAAATTGCCGATGATTATCTTCTGCCATTGTTTCATCAAGTGAGAACTCACCTGCAGTAGCACTCAGACTTACCTTTATAGCCACTTTTCTATCAACGAATGGATCATGCCCTATATAGACAACGCCCATAGCTCCTTTGCCGGCTACTCCAACAATTTCATACTTACCTATTTTTTCAGGTAATTTTTCAGACATTATGCAGATTCCACGGAAACTGAATTCAAACACTCGGCTTTTTCAGCTTCTGATTCAGTAATATAATCAATATTCATTTCGACTAGTAACTCCAAAGTATCCTCATCAATTTCATGAGATACGACAGTTTGTTTTTCCATCATATGCGCTATATCATTAAGTGATTTAATCAAACCATAACTTTGTGCACTTTCAACAACGTCACTCGTCAAGATCTCATCTATACAAATGTAGTCAATCGGTAATTTCAATGCCTCCTGACTCAACCCATTAACACCAAATTGACCCAATGAAAAACGACAACCAAACTCTCTCAATGTACGGATAAAACGAACAACACTTAGCTTTTCATCTTCAGAAAAAATTCCAGGGACATCGAAACAGATCTTACCAGGCGGAACCGAACACTCCGTTAGTTTTTTGATTACATAATCAAGCGCTCCTCTAGAATTGATCGTTTTAGCAGAAAGACTTATCAAGCATCTTGTTTTTGATAAAGTCTTTTTCTTATTCTCAGACATCCATTCAAGACAATTATGAATATATCGCTTTTCGAAAGCACTAATAAGATCGTGATCAGAAGAAGCTTTTATAAACCGTTCCGGCTTTCTTAAAACACCCTCTTCATCTTCCATGGCTGGAAAAATATGTAACATCTTGATAGCTTGCTCTTCCTTATTCGCAACAATTCGTTGGCCATATAGTGGAATGCGTTCTTCAGACTGACTATAACCTTCTAACCAAAATTGCCAATCAATAACTTCATGTTCAGAATCAACTTTCTGTCCATCTTCAGAGGGGGAAACTTCTTCATGGATCCAAGCTTGGTTTTCTCCTAGCTCCTTAGCTTTCTCACAAGCATCAATCGCTAGCGAAACTACTTGATCAATATCCGTCGCTAATTCATTAATAACTGATATTCCAATAGAAATTGGGAAATGAACTCTTACATCTTTCAAGATAAAATCACTATCTTCTAACGATTTAAGCAACGTTTCTGCAAGAATAAATGCCCCTTCTCTAGACATAAATTCGGATGTAATACCTAATGCATGTTCACCATGCCTACCAATAAGGCTTTTTTGTCCAAAGACTTCCAAAGCCAATTTAGCAACGTGCTTTAAGTAATTAATTATTTTTTCATTATCTTCACCATCTTCAGCTACTGATAATGATAAATAGAAGAATTCATGTTCAACATGATCTTGACGAGCATTTTCCAACAATAAGCCGAGTTGCGTACGATATTTCTCTTCATTAAGCAGTCCTGTTTCTTCATCAATGATGATCTGTTTATTCACATCATGATAAGCACCAAATAAACTCGAAAGTATTGCTCTGTCAAACAATGGTTTTTGATCTTTGTCAGATAATTCAGCAGTTCCCTTTAACAATCTTATAACGAGTTCCTGCTGGGTCATACTTACAGCTTTATTACCCTCATTATCGACAAAAATAAACTGATTATAAGCTGGTCCTATCCAGGCAAGTGATAGCAATTTTCTTTCACCTGCCACACCTTCAATAACAAGAGAATCACCTCTTCGCATTGACTTAGCATGACTTTGCCAAACTTTATACTCACCGGTAGGTTCTGGAATTTTTGATCGATTCCGATTCTCATCAGGATTGTCTTTCTTAAAACCCTGTAGCAGCGTTTGATCTTGGTTACACTGATCAATAACTTTCTGAACACGTAACTGGTAGAGGTTACTTTGTCGTTCTAATAATTCATTTAGACTATTAGTTATATTCTCCAAGCTATTTGCATCATAGCTTTCTAATGACAAAATCCTTTCCACAATGTCATCAATGGCTGGCCTGATCTCGATTTGTTGACTACCACCACGCATATCCAATTGCTCAAATAGGTTTATGATATTTCGCAGTGGGTTGGATCTATCTTGAAACAAACCTCCTTCGGAAATGGCTTGCTTGTAAAGAACTGCTTGCATACGCTGAAAATCTTGCCTTGCGTAACTACTTAAATATTGTTCTTCTTTAAGAAAATCTAAAACACCTTCAGCAAGACCAAACACATTTTGTACATCTGCCCCAAATTGTTGGCCCCCATTCTGAAATAACGGGTTTAATCGGCCTTCGATATCTCCGATCATTTCACCTTTTTTCCATTTAAGGTTATCTTCCTGCTGGATCCGATTAAGAAGCGTAATGATCTGTTGCTGATTAGCAACGCTTATTGTTTCATTTGCACCAGCTTGTTCCTGGAACATTTCATGTGAGCTCGTTGGAATACCGACACTATGTTTCAGCGCCATTAAAGTTTGTGTAATTTGTTCACTACTTTGTGGCGCAAAAGAAGGTACTGCACCCGCCATTACAGGTACTCCAATGTTGTTTCCATTGTGACCTGTGGGATATCCCCTCCCTGGGTACATTTGTACTTGTTGAGGCACTTCTATTTTGTCACTCGTCCTTCTCAGTCGGGAACTTTCATGAACAGTTCCAGGCCGTTTACTAGCTCTATTCTGAGGAGAGCTTTCTATACCTTCAGAAAGTTCTTCATACAAAATGATTAGATCTGGGAGTAGAACTTCTTCCAGTTGATGATAGGCCAATCTTAGCGCCGTATACCCAAGATCTTTACTTTGAAGATACGAGTCAATCGTTGTAAATAAACGAGAAAAACCAATAGGATTTAGAATTTCATCATAGTTAGAATCATATAACTCAGACAACTTTCTGGTGACTCTATATAACAATAACCGATGATCAGCTTCAGCATCTGATACTATCCCAGTGAGTACTAGGTAGGTTTCGAATTCTTTTTCAGCAACTAGTGATAAAGTACCACTTCTTGATAGATCTTGATTTTCAAAAGCCTTTTCCCAATTGAGTGCAGGTCGTTTATGAAATTGACCTTGTATAGCCTTGGTAATATTTGTTACTGCACTATCCACATAGTCTTCGAATACACCATGAGCATTGAAATATTCATACTTTTCATTTTCGTCAGTAGTTTCCTTAATTGAAAGTAGTAATCTGTTTGTTAACTTTTTGAAATAATATTTCAGAATTCTTTCGAGACTTTGTTCAAGACCCAATTTACCTTCCGGTAATTTGTTGTATTCTCCAGACTTGGTTTTGTTAGTTTCCCGATCTTTATGTTCCGCACTTTGTTTTTTCTTTTCAGTAACTTCTCCAATTTTAACCAAAATATCCAGTACTTTTTTATCTGGTTCTTCAAAAGAAACCCCCATCCCACTTTGGAAGATGCGCACAATTTTGAAGTTTACAGAATAGTTTTTTTCACCCGCACCTTTATATTTAACAACGAATTCGACAGAAAAACGTCTACCTTGGATCGAATCTTTGATTGCTTGAATTTCAGATCTACCTTGTTCATCTCTCCATGAAAGGAAAAAACCATCAGGACAAAAATCTCGAATAATGCAGGGTTTTGCTTCTAACTCGCCACCACGTAAAGTGGCACGCATAGCCATAGGCACACGTCTGTAGCGCCTTCTTTCAGCTCCAGTAGCTTCTTTTATTGATTCTTTTGACATAAATTTGTTTGGTCTCTTTTCTAGAAACTTAACATTCAAGACTCATGCCAGTTGAAGAATTCAAGTAGTAAACCACTTAAACCAAAACCGTTTGTGTAATTCTATTCCTAATAGGTATTAGTTAGGCTGGTAATGCTTGGATTACCAGGCGATGCTCTCTTGCTAACAAAGTAATACTGCCTATCCACAAAACACAAACAAGCATCGTTACCCAGCTGAGACTAACGATCGAAATGCCTGTGGGCAACCATTGAGTCAATAATAAAATCAGAACTGATCCTGCCACTTTGAATAGACGATAGCCAAACATATCTATCCAAGCTTTTGCCTGATAAATCTGCAAGGGATCAAGCGGCACATATAACAATTCGCGAGAAGCTCGATTAATAGAATAGGCCAAACCACGATCACTTATTTTCATTATTTGTGCAGTCAACATCCCTGGGAATATATAAAAACTCCATGTGCTAAATAGCAAAAAAAACGGTTGTAGAGTTAAGCCGGCAATAGTTCCAAAATTTCTATGTACAAAAGGTGTAATAAATAAATTTATACCGATAGCGATCAAACCCAGGTTAGCAAAAAAACCTGAAAGAAAACTTGTTCGTTGATTAAGATCTGTGAAATGAGTCTCAACCATACTCATGAATTTGTATTCCACTAATGGGGATGCAATTTGTGACAACATTAAAATAGTTGTAATCAATATCAGGTATCGATTTTTGATCAACGTCTCCCAACCTTCTATGAAAGTGGTTGTTTTAATTTTTTCTGTCTTTTCGTCATAGATGCCAATCCGGGAAAAGACCAGATTCAACACAACCAAGATCACTAAAATAGCTACCGCAAATAAGAGAAGATATGAAGTCTCATAACCTTTCTCAATCCACATTTTGGCCATTTTGCCACCGAAAACACCTCCGAGCAGCCCACCTGTTCCAACAATGCCATACCATCTTTTTCCATCTGAAACACGGTAAATAGAATTAGCCAGGCTCCAAAATTGTTCAACCAAAACAACACTAAAAATATCTACAAATATATAAAAAACAATAGCAGTTATTGTACTTTGTTGACTAAATAAAGCATAAAAAACAAGCAGTGCGACAATAAAAGTAGCTAACGTTCCAAGGACTAGGTTCAACCGACTACATTTCTCCAAAAGACGATGGTAATAACTGATCAATAATCCTAAAATGACTGCAGTACCTATCCAAACGTAGGGTAAAGAATCAGCGCCCAGGTACTCAATAAAGAGTGAACGACTCGCAGGTTTAATGTGGTAGTAGGCTAAGATGATAAGGAAAAAATTGATAAACAGTATCAAAGCTCGCCAAGTCAAACTCTGTGTAATTCCTGTACTTTTCATCGTTTTACAGCCATTATTAAGTTGAACATCCCTTCTAACATCAGAGTAATGATACTATACTGATTCAATATTACAGCTAAATCACGGTGAATGTGACGCATAATTACAGTCACTGAACAGATCGGTACACAGTTCCACTTATGGGATATCAATAGTGTAAACACTAGCAATTTCATTTAAACAGTAGCGTGATTTTAGTAGTGCAACAAACGGATCAAATTTATGTCAAATAGATCTAAAATACTTTTGATGTATAAAGTAAGCAAACTTGCTTCGCTAGGAGCGGTTTTAACTGTTTTGATTACAACTCCTATGAGAACTCTACAAGCCGAACCTGAAACTAAAAACAATACTAAGTCACGCTTAAATTCTTCGCTTAATAACCGAATGCAACATATCACACTTGGCATAGGTACTCGCAGTAAAGTCTTTAAAGATCTCCCTTTTGAACCTGTTACAGATAACGCTGCTGTGACTACTAAAAAGCAAACTTCTGATCTCAAAATACCAACAGGTGATCATTGGATAGAATTCACTATCGAAAAAGACGACACCTTATATAGCCTAGTGAGAAGAAGTGGATTAAGCATTAAAGATCTCTTTGTAATAATGCATGTTGGATTAGAAACAAGCGAACTTAAACACCTGAGGCCAGGACAAAAACTTAAAATTCATGCTTCTGATAGAAACATTCTTGAAATTGTTCATCATCAAACTAAAACAAGAAAACTACACGTAAAAAAAACCAATGATGTTTACTCAGGTTTAACAACCAATAATGGTATCAAAGTAAAGGTTATTGAGCCGAAAAGAAGCCGTACCTTACTAGCAAGATCAAATAAACATTACCCTATACTTAGAGAACGCTCCGATACTAAATTACAACATAACCTTGAGAAAACCATCAGCCAATTAGGTCTTATGGAACAAGTCAATAGAAAAAAATTAGCCATTGCCCTTGTTGATATTAGCGATATCAATAGACCAAAACTTGCGATGTTGAACGGTAATGAGATGATGTATGCAGCTAGCTTGCCGAAAATTGCAATCCTATTAGGTGCTTTTGTTGAAATCGAACAAGGTAATCTCTCATTAGACCCTTCACTCCGTAGTGATCTCACCGAGATGATTAGATTTTCCTCCAATGAAAAAGCCACCAAAATGCTCAGCCGGGTTGGGAACCACCGTCTTCAGGAAATCCTGATGTCTGATCGCTTTAAGCTTTATGATCCTCTTCAAAATGGCGGGCTCTGGGTAGGTAAATCCTATGGAAAGACACCAGCATTTGAACGTGATCCACTACATAACCTTTCTCATGGAGCAACCGTGCTCCAAGCTGCACGTTTTTATTATCTGATGGAAACGGATCAATTAGTCTCCCATGATCTAACGGTAGACATGAAAGAGATTCTATCTGATCCAAAAATTAATCATAAGTTCGTTAAAGGTTTAGCTGATCGTCCAAGAGCGACAATTTACCGTAAATCCGGCTCTTGGCGACAGTGGCATGCAGATAGTGCATTAATCGAAGAAAATGGCTATAAATATATTGCGGTGGCACTTGCTGAAAGCCCTGATGGGGGGGAGTGGCTCTCTGAAATGATCGCCCCATTACATGATTTGATAGTAGTACCTCAAGCCTACGTCGAGCTCTCTAAAAACTAATAACAAGCTTTTTTTATAACTAAATAAAAGTCCGAATAACGGATCCTCTTTCGTTGTTATTATTTTAGTATTTTTACCGCCAAAAACATTGGATTTCCATCACGTTGGATCAGTACTGGAACCGATTTATTTGATGGCAGTTTTGCAACCAAACCCTTGAGCATATTACTGCTCGTGATTTTTTTATTATCAATCAATAAAATGATATCTCCAACATTAATTCCAGCATCCTGTGCTGGCCCCTTATTAACCTCTTCTACCAACACACCTTTATTTTCCAAACTCATTTGATTGCGTTCTTCATTCGTCAGGTTCTTTACCCGAATATTCAGACGATTATCGGCGAGTGGTTTATTGTCAAGAGTAAGTGCAGAAGCCACTTTTTTATCACTAGGTAGTTCCTTGATCAAAACTTTCAATGTGATCTGTTTCCCAGAACGTAGCACTTTTACAGGAACACGTTCTCCCATTCGAGTTGTTCCAACAATTGGGGGTAATTCTGAAGACATATCGATGGTATGACCATTAAACTCAGTGATGATATCCCCAGTTTTGATACCAGCTTTAGCTGCAGGGCTAGCATCTAAGACCTTAGCAATCAATGATCCACCAGGTTTACTCATTCCAAATGATTCCGCTAATTCACGAGTCACATCTTGAATCATGACACCAAGCCATCCACGGGAAACTGATCCTTTCCCTCGTAGTTGCTGGTAAACATTCATAACGATATCCATAGGGATAGCGAATGAAAGCCCCATAAAACCGCCAGTACGACTATATATCTGCGAATTCACACCAACCGCATCACCGTCCAGATTAAAAAGCGGTCCACCGGAATTTCCTGGGTTGATTGCGACATCGGTCTGAATAAAAGGAATATAATTTTCGTTAGGTAGACTGCGGCCTTTTGCACTTACAATTCCTGCTGTAACGGAGTAATCAAAACCAAAAGGTGAACCAATCGCTAAGACCCATTCACCAACCTCGAGATCTTTTGAACGTCCAATATTTACAACAGGTAAATCTTTTGCCTCAACCTTCAACACGGCGATATCTGTTTGTTTGTCTGATCCGATCAATTTTGCTACGAATTCACGACGATCATTTAACCTTACAATAATTTCATCTGCTCCATGAACGACATGATGATTTGTGATCACATAACCATCTTCTGCAATGATAAAACCTGAGCCTAGTGAGGATCTTGGTTGAGATCTACCTGATCCATTGCCCTCACCAAAAAAGTGCCGGAAGAAATCATTCAATGGGCTATCTTCAGGTATATCTGGCATTTGCGGGATTTTCAAATTCGGTATTTCAGCACGTTTTTGTGACGTCGAAATATTCACAACTGCAGGGCTGTTTTCCTTAGCAAGTTTTGTAAATTCAGGAAGTGACCGTGCCTCTATAATAGGCTGAATCATGAAGAAAATGGCTATTACTGTTAACAGGCCAGATTTCCACTTTATAATCGAATTTAAAAATAAAGATCTAATCAAATTTACGTGGCTCATACCTTTTTCCTATAGACGTAGTTGTACAGTTGAGAATTTTATCTTATAGATTATGAACAACAGATGAAGCTATTTTATGGACGGTCTTGGCAGGTAACTCACCGACTACAGTGACCTGATAGTCTTCTTGAGAATGGGTATATGCATTAACCGCACCTAAAGAAACATAACCATTCATGACCTTATCCTTTGCATTGGTATCTACCTTCTCAATATAAAGTGAAACAGTCGCTAAGCCGTCAGAATAGACAAGGTGCTCAACGGGCTTTTTGATACCAGAAAAAAGTTGTTTGTTAGTACTTTCCATCGAAAACCCAACCGGCATCCATTGCACTTTCCACTGAGAGGGTTCTTGCGTTGTTTGATCCAAATTTTGTTCATTCGTATGCCATTCGTAGTTTTCAGCATCCATCGGTGTCATCAGATCACTAGGGATCTCGTGCGGTATCTCAATATGTGTGAACAATACAGTTTCAAGCGGTTTTTCTTGCAGACTAACAATAGCAGATTTGAGCATTAGTCCAGTTTCATCATCAACCCAAAAATGGTAGATATAACGGTGCTCATCCTTTGGCATCACCTCAATAATATTGGTTTCTCGACCGGCGATTCGATCCCTACCTAACACTTGAAAGTTATAGAAACTACGTATCTTAGCAATTGATTCAGGAAAATTTACTGAAAGAAACTTATTTGACCCACCTTTATCAACCATAACGGTCTGGTTATCTGAGTAGAAACAAGCGACATCTTGACCATCTTTAATAACTTCCCTGTTGGCCCCTGTTAATGAGATAAGACGTTCCTTCTCGCCCTGCTCGTCAACTTTATGGATAATGCGCATGCTCTCCAGTTGATTACCACGGCTATAAACAAAAATGCCGTCATAATTCAAATTGTGAGTGGCATTAGACATCCTCTCGAGCATCTCAAGTGCTTGTTTAGATGAACTATCTTCAATCGCTTGAACTACAAACTGAAAAGATAACAACGCTACAATCATGCATATCCTTACGCCCATATTCGTTTACCGACTCGATCCGTGACCAACCAAACGAGCCTGTGGTGAAACACCTTGAACACCCATTCGAGAATTGAACTGATTATGATTAAGGATATAAGGATTTAGCTGATTTGCTTCTATTGTGTTTTCGACAGATTCAAACTTAACAGTTCTAACTGTTTCAGGTATGGCGTTTGAGGCAAGAGGAGCACTTGCTTCTAATCCGGGCGCTTGCTGATTCCCACCTTGAAAACTGACAACAGCAACGGCAGTGACTGAAGCGGCTACAGCTAATCCTGCAAGTGGTTTAATATAACTTGAGGGGTTGAATTTTTTCTTGCGTTTAGGAGCTAGTATCGTCGGCTCTTGTTCCAGCATTTCATTCAATCTACTTGCCAGATCTGGCTTAACCGATGCAGGCAATGTATTTCTCATCGTGTCACCAATCATATGGTAACGTTGCCAACTACCTTTTGTATCAGGATCAATTTCGATATCTTTTATAGCAATTTCTCTATCTCTTCCTTCGAGCTCGCCATCCATCATGGCAGAAATTCTTTCTCGTTTTTCATCTTTCATTTCATTTTACTCCAGCAGTGGTTTAAGGCGTACATCAATCGCCTCCCGAGCTCGGAAAATACGTGACCTGACTGTCCCAATCGGGCATGTCATTGCATCCGCAATTTCGTCATAGCTCAATCCTTCAACTTCCCTCAATGTGATCGCAGTTCGTAAATCTTCGGGTAATTCTTCGATCGCATTGAAAATCGTCTCCTGTATTTCGCCGGTCAACAATAAGTTTTCCGGTGTATCTGTTTCCTTTAGAGCGTCATCCAGGTCATAGGTTTCATCATCTGAGCCAATTGGCTGAACTTCCTGTGGTCGACGCGCTCTTGAAGCCACATGATTCTTAGCTGTATTAATCGCAATGCGATACAACCAAGTATAAAAAGCACTATCCCCCCTAAAATTCGGCAACGCCCTGTACGCCTTTAAAAATGCTTCTTGAGCAATATCCTGCGCATCAGTGATGTCACGTACATAACGAGACACCAAGTTAACCACCCTGTTCTGGTATTTTATTACCAGCAGATCAAAGGCTTTCTTGTCCCCATTTTGTACTTTCTCAACTAATACGCTATCAGCGATTTCGTTGCCCATCAGGGCTTTCTCCTTGTGTTATTATTATGCAGCTTTTCATCCTGACCCCGCGAGATAGACACGCTATATTGGGAATAGTTCGATGAAATGTAAGTTACCTTCATTAAAAGAAACTAAAATTGTCATAAAGCGCTATGGTACATCAACATGATTTCGACGTCCTTATTATCGGCAGCGGTGCTTCCGGCCTTAGTCTTGCCTTACGTTTATCGGAGCAGACCAATGTCGCCGTGGTATCAAAAGGACAACTAAAAGAAGGCTCTACCTATTGGGCTCAGGGTGGCATAGCAGCTGTTCTTGATCCAGCAGATACTCTGAGATCACATGTGGAAGACACGCTCAATGCAGGGGCTGGACTTTGTGATCCTGACATTGTCGAGTTTGTCGCCTCAAAAGGGCGCGAGAGCATCGAATGGTTATTGGATTTGGGCGTGCCTTTTACGCCTGATAACGAAAGTGAACTGCCCTACCATCTAACTCGAGAAGGTGGTCATAGCCATCGACGCATCATTCATGCTGCAGATGCGACTGGTAGAGCGGTTGAAACCACGCTTGAAACACAAGCACGCGCTAATCCGAACATCTCAATATTTGAACACCATATCGCCATTGATTTGATCACAGGATCTAAAATTGGCTTAGAAACTGATCGTTGCGTTGGTGCATATATCTTTGATAAAGAACAGGATAAGGTACTAACGTTTCGAGCAAAATTCGTTGTTCTTGCAACGGGTGGTGCCGGAAAAGTCTATCTTTATACGAGTAATCCTGACGTCTCAACAGGTGATGGAATTGCCATGGCAGCACGAGCTGGATGTGATATTGCTAACATGGAATTCATGCAGTTTCACCCAACATGCCTTTATCACCCTGAAGCAAAATCTTTTCTCATTACTGAGGCTATCCGTGGCGAGGGAGGTATTCTACTATTACCCAACGGTGAGCGATTTATGGATCGTTTTGATAAGAGGGCTGAACTCGCTCCTCGCGATATCGTTGCTCGTGCAATTGATCACGAAATGAAACGTACTGGCAGTGATAGTGTATTTCTAGATATTAGTCATCGTTCAGCTGAATTTATAAAAGAACATTTTCCGAATGTTTCCGAAAAATGTCTTGAGTTTGGTTTTGATATTACCAAAGAACCAATCCCGGTGGTCCCTGCTGCACATTACATTTGCGGAGGAGTAACCACAGATATTCGTGGGAAAACAACAATCCCGGGGCTTTATGCAATTGGTGAAACCTCCTGCACAGGCTTACATGGCGCCAACCGGATGGCCAGTAACTCATTACTTGAATGTCTGGTTTTTGCTCAGTCTTGTCACGATGACATCGCAGCTAATCTTTCATCGGCAACAATGCCACAGAACTTACCTCTTTGGGATGAAACTCAAGTGACCGATTCAGATGAAGAAGTGGTTGTATCCCATAACTGGGATGAACTACGCCGTTTCATGTGGGATTATGTTGGAATTGTTCGAACCACTAAGCGTCTGCAACGTGCGAAACACCGAGTCGAATTATTAAAAGCCGAAATTAGCGAGTACTATGGCAACTTTCGCGTTTCCAATGATTTGATTGAACTAAGAAACCTTGTTCAGGTGGCCGATCTTATCATCGAATCTGCATTGCACCGACAAGAAAGCCGAGGCCTTCACTACACACTTAATTATCCCGAAATGTCGGGTAATCAACCACAAGATACCATCTTGAAAATGCGACAACATGAATCTACCTGATTACACAGCAGAAAAAAATTTATTGAAAGGCAAAACGATTCTCGTAACAGGTGCTGCCGGTGGCATAGGCCAAGCAGCGGCTAGAAGCTTTGCTGAACATGGGGCTACAGTGATCATTCTTGATAAAAATGTTCCAGCTTTAGAATTACTTTATGATCAAATAAAGCAAGATCATCATCCAGAAGCTGCAATCTACCCAATGGATTTAGCCGGTGCTTCTGTCAAAGACTACGAAACACTTGAAGAAACACTGGCAAAAAACTTCGGGAAACTTGATGGTCTACTTCATAACGCAGCTATTCTCGGCAGCCTTACTAGCATTGCGAGTTATGATCTACAACAGTGGCATCAAGTCATGACGGTTAATTTTAATGCGCCATTACTATTAACTCGCGCTTGCCTATCACAACTAAAAGCCTCAAATTCAGCCTCCGTAATCTTCACTTCTGACTCGGTAGGTCGTCAAGCAAAAGCCTATTGGGGTGCATATGGTATTTCAAAATTCGCAACGGAAGGTCTAATGCAAACACTTGCCGAAGAACTTGAGACCAATACTTCAATTCGGGTCAACAGTATTGATCCAGGTCCGATCAAAACCCTTTTAAGATCCGCTGCCTACCCAGCTGAAGATCCTGATCAAAACCCACTTCCTGAAACAATTATGGATAAATATCTCTACTTAATGGGCAATGAAAGCCTATCTATAAATGGCCAAATGCTATCAGCCCAATAGCGAACTCTCGTTACAAATAATTATGTAACCCATGCCCAGTCAAACTTTTGGCATGGTTTTCGCATTGACAATTGTTATTAATTAACAATGAGATGATCAATATGGCGACGTCAGTTCAAGAGATGAATCCACAATATGATGATTATGTAAACGAAGCTTCATCGGAGAGGATAAAGAATTACTACGCTCCTATGAACGAGTTGCAAAAAATGCAACAAGAAACACTGCTCGTAGCTAGCGTATTACAGACATCGTTAGATCTTAATAAACTTATCGAAATTTTTGCCGAAAGATTAGCCGATTTTGTTGAGCATGACAGCCTACTCTACATTAATAGAGACGAAGAAAAAGAGTTTTTAATAGGTAAACCGTCCAATCAAACATGTAGTTATCAGATCACTTTGCTTGAAAAACCGTTAGGTGAAATCACTATTTCAAGAGCAAAAGCATTTGATGAAAATGAAACCCATTGGTTTGAAGGCCTACTTTGTGCACTTGTTCATCCGCTCCACAATGCAATCCTTTATCACCAAGCGATTCAAACAGGTTATGAAGATCCCGTCACTGGCGTAAACAATCGTACTGCAATGAATGCAACGCTTGAGCGCGAAGTCGAACTTGCGCATCGTAATGGCGCAGCACTGTCCGTCATTATGATTGACATCGATCATTTCAAACAAATTAATGACAAATACGGCCACTTGGCGGGTGATGCTGTCCTCAAAGGCGTTGGCACTTGCCTTAAAGAATGTGTCCGTCGAAGTGATATTGTTTTTAGGTATGGTGGTGAAGAATTTGTTGCAATACTCAATACAACCGACTTAGCTGGTGCAAAACTGCTTGCAAATCGTATACGTGTAGCCATCGAAAAACACAATTTTGAACACGATGGACTGAATGTCAAAATCACAGTAAGCGCCGGCGTATCAATCCTGGAGCATAACTTTGAGGCCAAAGATCTACTAAACGCTGCTGATCAAGCACTTTATCAAGCCAAAGACGAAGGTCGAAATCGTGTTGTTGTTTATAATTCAGAAGGTAAAGATCAAACTGTTGGCAATATGTGACTTTATTTGTAGAAATTCAGATTTGATCTGACAGTTACCCAATTATCAGTAACCGACTGTCAGGTTAAGTTTAATTCACAAACTTTTCCTTCCAGATAGCTTGTCCGTCGATGAGTGTTTCCATCGGCGTCCTCCCGCAGCACATTTTGCCTTGGTGAGTTCGTTGAGTATTGTATTTGAGCAACCATTCGTCAAGGTCGAGTTGCAGTTCATCAATCGATTGGTAAATTTTCTTACGCAAAGCGACTTGATAAAACTCATTGAGGATCGTCTTATGGAATCGCTCACAAATACCATTCGTCTGAGGTGATTTGACCTTGGTTTTGGTGTGTTCGATATTGTTCAACGCCATATAAAGCTGATAATCATGCTGGTCAGCTCGCCCACAATACTCCGTCCCTCTATCTGTCAAAATGCGCAACATAGGCAAACGTTGTTGTTCGTAGAATGGGAGGACGCGGTCATTGAGCATGTCAGCTGCCGTAATCGGTGTTTTAGTCGGGTACAGTTTCGCGTGAGCGACCTTGCTGTAAGTATCAACAAACGTTTGTTGATAAACCCGACCAATGCCTTTGAAAGTACCGACATAGTAAGTATCTTGCGAGCCAAGATAACCAGGGTGTGCCGTCTCTATCTCGCCACAAGCCTCATCGTCGTCTTTCTTGCGTTCCATCGCCGCGACTTGAGACTCAGTGAGGATCAAGCCTTCACCAGCTACCTTATCAGACAATGCCTTCAGGCGATCTTTAAAGCAAGCAAGACCATGACGAAGCCAGATACAACGAACGCCACTGGGTGAGACAAATGTTCCCCGTTTGCGCAGCTCGTTACTGGTGCGCGTTTGACCATGTGCGGGCTCTTCCAGTGCATACTCGAGCACAACGGTTTCAATAGCCGGGTCGATTCTGTTTTTAAGATTTGGGGTACGCCGATTACGATCAAACAAGGCTTCTACACCGCCTTCATCAGCCGCTTCTTTGTAGCGATAAAATGTATCTCTGGACAAACCCATCATCTTGCAGGCTTTTGAGACATTGCCGAGTTCTTCAGCGAGATTGAGTAGACCAACTTTATGTTTTATAACTTTGTCATTAGTATGAATCATGAGAGTTACCTCTTTGTGTTTTGATGTTTACGTTGCAGTTACATCAAAGCGGGTAACTCTCACTAAATCAAGCGTCGCTACGCTCCGCTTGATTTAGTGATGTGTCAGATTGGGTCTAAACTTCTACACTTTATTGATCTGGGCTACACTTGATACATCAACTTGGATAGCTTGTTCTCGAGTCTTTTAGTTTGTCTTTCATCGCTTTTGCATGCCTAGCAAATTATCTAAATCTTCTTCAGTAAGTACTTTAATACCTAGCTTTTCCGCTTTATCTAACTTAGAACCTGCTTTTTCACCAGCAATAACAGCTGTGGTATTTTTGGATACGCTTCCCGTGATTTTTGCGCCCAGTGCTTGTAACTGTGCCTTAGCTTTATCACGACTCATTACCTGTAAGGTTCCCGTCAAAACATATATATGGCCTGTTAATGGCAAGTCTTTACCAAACGTTAATTGTTGATCCCAAGAAATTCCTGCATCAAGTAAATTATTAATGATCTTTTGATTGAGATCTGAACTAAAAAATATTTCGAGATTTTTGGCTAACTCATCTCCAACACCTTTTATTACTACCCTTGTATGATTTTCCAATTGTTCTATACCCGCTTTTTTTAGCTCCTCCAGAGTTCCAAAAACTGAAGCTAAGTCATCTGCAACTTTCTTAGACACTCCTGAAATTCCTAATTCATAAATATAATCTGCAAAATTATCACCTATATAGAACAAATTCTTATTCTGCTTAAAAAAATCAATGATGCTCTTAGCCTTTGCACCACCAATACCTTTTACCCCTAAGTTTTTAACGTAATATTTTCTATCACTCGACATCAAACCTGCTATGCCATCAAAATGTTCGGTTAATAACCGAGCAACTTCCTCCCCAACACCAGGTATGCCTAAGCTGAAAATAAATCGAGAAAATGTAGTTTTCTTACTACCTTCTATGGCATCTATTAGTTGTTGAGACGACTTTTCAGCCATTCCTTCTAACTTTCCAACCCTATTTGTATCTAGTTTATAAATATCTGCAAGATTCGTAACCAAACCTGTCTCGACTAGCATCTTAGCCATTTCATCACCCAAACCTTCAATATCCATCGCTCGCCTAGATGAAAAATGGATTATCGATCCTATTTTTTGAGCTGTGCATATTAAACTTCCACTACACTTTGATACCGCTTTATCTTTAAGCCTAACAACCTTTGATCCACAAACTGGACATTCTATTGGTATCACAAACTGTTGGGCATCTTCCGGTCTACGCTCAACTAAAACACGAGCAACTTCAGGGATAACATCTCCCGCTCTACGTACAATCACGGTATCACCAATACGTACATCCTTTCGGTCAATTTCATCCTGATTATGTAAAGTTGCATTAGTAACTGTCACTCCACCAACAAAAACCGGCTCTAATCGTGCGACAGGTGTTAATGCACCTGTTCTTCCTACTTGTACATCAATATCTTTGACAATAGTGATCTCCTCTTCAGGTGCAAATTTATGTGCGATTGCCCAGCGCGGAGCACGTGAGACAAAACCCAATTCTTCTTGTTGGGCCAGATCATTAACCTTATACACGACACCATCAATTTCATACGCCAAACCTGGACGCTTTTTTTCGATGTTTTTGTAATATTCCATACATCCTGATACACCTTCAACTCGCACAACCTCCAATGAAACCGGCAATCCCCAATCCTTAATCTGCATCAGAACATTAAAATGTTTAGTAGTAAGATCAATACCTTCAACGTTACCTTCGATGTAACCGACGCTGTAGCAATAGATCGAAAGCGGTCTGGTTGCGGTAGTTTTGGGATCAAGTTGACGCAGGCTACCAGCAGCTGCATTGCGTGGATTTGCAAAGACTTTTTCTTCGGCTTGTTCCTGTCGTTGATTGAGTTTTTGAAAGCCTTTTTTGTCCATGTAGATCTCTCCACGGATTTCAACTTTTTCTGGATAATTTGATCCACGCAGTTGCAAAGGGATTGCCCGGATTGTACGTATATTAGAAGTAACATCTTCACCACGCGCTCCATCACCTCGTGTTGCCGCGCGGATTAACTTTCCATTTTCGTACATTAAGCTAATTGCTAGCCCATCAAGTTTTGGTTCGGCGACATATTCAATCTGGTCTTGATCTAAACGTTCCCGTACACGTCGATCAAAATTAGTCAGTTCTTCTTCGCTAAAAGCGTTTCCTAAAGAAAGCATTGGGATTTCATGGATGACTTCAGAAAAGGTACCAGAAGGTTCAGCACCCACACGCTGAGTCGGAGAATCTCTAGTAATTAAGCTTGGATTAGCCTGCTCCAGTACAATCAACTCACGCATTAAGCGATCATACTCAGCATCAGGCACCTGCGGATCATCGAGCACATAATAACGATAATTATGATCATTGATCTGCTTATAGAGAGATTGGATGTTACTGGCAACGTCTTTAAACATTGATTCCTGCAACATAGCTCCGTATTGATTCGATTGTCTCAGGCGTTAAATGTTCACGTTTTTCATCACGTACATGGCCTTTTAAAACCTCAGCAAGACGTTGCGCCGTGCTAAGCATATGTTCAAAACCAACCGCAGCATCTATCGGCGCTGGTAACTCCATGAAAATTACCAAACCCTCCGTTTGTAGTGCTTCCATATTCTTTAAATCAAATGTGCCCGGCTCATGAATATTGGCTACTGAGAAAACATTCTCAGTAGTGACGGAATGCCCGACACCGTAATGATGAAAAATCCGCATATCTCCGTATGAAAGGCCTGCACTATAAAGCGCCTCTCTAACCATATCACCACTGAAACTGAAACCGGATGGCGCTGTAACATAAAGTACAATGACAGCTGGCTTTGAGCCTGAATCTAAACAAGCAGCCTCTTGCGGAGGATCAGCTTCTTCATCTCGAAACAGTCCACCTTGCCGACGAAATACATCGGTGAAATCCAACTCCTCTTCTCGTGGTTTTATAACTGGTGTTTCAAGTATTGGCTCTTCTAGATCTTTACGCCGTTTCTTCAAATTATGAGTCGCTTTACGATGATCAAAGCCAACCCCCCAGAGATAGATCCCCGCAATGATAAATATCCCAAGGATCATCAGCAATACGCGTAAATTATCCATAAAGAACCTCTACCTTACCCTACCTACCCTGTCGCAACCATATCCACTGCTTCATCCATATCAACAGATACAAGTCTCGAAACACCGGCCTCCTGCATAGTCACACCGACCAATTGTTTTGCTATTTCCATGGTTATCTTGTTATGTGTGATAAAAATAAACTGTACCTGATTCGACATCTCTTGCAACATATCGCACAAACGCACCACATTCGCATCATCAAGTGGTGCATCAACTTCATCAAGCAGACAAAAAGGTGCTGGATTCAACTGAAAAATTGAAAATACCAACGAGACAGCCGTCAGCGCTTTCTCACCACCCGAGAGTAAATGAATAGAACTATTACGTTTACCCGGTGGTTGCGCAATAACAGCGATACCCGTTTCCAGCAGATCGTCACCGGTCAATTCCAAATAAGCCCTACCACCACCAAACAAACGTGGAAACATTGCCTGAAATCCTTCATTGACCTGATCATAAATTTCTTTAAATCGACCACGAGTTTCCTTATCGATCTTTCTGATCGCACTTTCTAATGTATCTAACGCTTCGATCAAATCTTCATCTTGTTTATCAAGAAAGACTTTTCTTTCCGACAATTCCTGACACTCATCAATCGCCGCTAAATTGATCGGGCCAAGCCGTGTAATCTTACGTTCTAAGGATTCAACTCTCTCCTGCCAAGCAGAATTTACCGCATTTTCAGACATCGCTTCGAGTAATGGTTCCGGTTCAAAACCAGCGGCTTTAAGTTGCTCAACCAAACCTTGCAATCGAACACTCACAGCCTGGGCTTCCATTCGATTTTGCTCTAGTTTTTCTCGTGCCACTTGCAAAGCCTGTTCATTTTGTTGGCGTTTTTGATCAGCTTGTTTGAGTTTTTGTTCTACGCTTTGTAATGTATCACGCGCAGAGGCCAACTCACCTTCAACCGTTAGTCGCTTCCCTAACGCCGTTTCTAAGGTTTGTTGAATGTCGAGCACTGGCGCCTGACCTTTATCCAATTCTGCCGAAAGTTCTTCGAGACGTTTAGTCGATTGCTCTAATTGCATTTGATGTCGTTGCATTGATTGCTCAAGCGCGTTTTTGCGTGAACGTAACGATTCGCTACGCAAGGCTAATTCATGACTGGTATCACGGGTTTTTCGCCATTCTTCTCTTAATGCTGCAACGCTACCAGTATGCTCTCGCCGTTGGCTACTGAGCAGTTCTTCCTGCTGCTTTAGTTCCTTCGCGACCAACTCCAACCCTGACACCTTTTGCCTTGTCAGTTCCAGATCCTGATTCTCGGTTTCACTTATCTTTTGTAATTCCGCCAGTTCTTTATCAATTTGAGTTAGCCTTGAGCGAGCTTGCTCAAAACGTGCTTGACCAGCCGCCAGATCAGAACTAAAAGTTGATCTTTGACGTTGTACCTCACCCAGCTTTTGGATTTGATCAGTGATTTCTGTTTCAAGCGCAGAACGTCGTGTTGTGCTTTCTTCCAGAACCTCTTGCAATTGCTGTATTCCCTTTTCTATCGTTGTGGATTTTTGCTGCAATTCGCGGATTTCCCTTTCACGTTCAATAACACCCGCCTCTTCTTTTTGCTGCCGTTTTAATCGTAACCAGGAAGGTCCAATTCGATCCCCTCCTTTGGTGACTATCGACTCATGTGTCGCAAGATTTGTTCGCAAGTCCATTGCTTCTGCTATAGAATCAGCTACATAAATGCTTGGCATCAGCGTCTCTAACGGTAAATTTGAAGACACCTTATCTAACAAACTACCAGCGATATTTGATGTTCCAACAATTTTCGCAGCGGTTGGTTTTTGTTCTATCCCACCAATAATTCCCTCAGATAAGCTATCGACTTGCAAACCAAATTGTCCAAGATCATCAACACATATTGCATCCAGATGTTCTGCAAGCACCACTTCGAGTGCAACCTCCCAACCTGATTCAACCGAAATCTCCTGGGCTAATTTAGAATGCTTAGATAAACCCTGTTGTTGGAGCAGATCATTTACTTGTCGCTGATCCTGTCCCAGGGCTGACTGTTGTAAGGCTTCTAGTGAAGCCAAGCGTCCGTTTACAGATTGAGATTCATGCCGCAATCCATCCAACTTCGATGAAGAAGCCTGGACTTTTTCACGAGCTGCTTCGATCTGTTCTTGTAAATTCACTCTTCTTGATTCGAGGTTAGTACAAAGTGTATCGGACTTGTTAAGACTGGCTTCTAAACCTTCAAGATTCAACCCTAGTTTTTCCGGTACAATTCCATTTCGTTCCGAATTCAGCCGTTCAATCCACTGTTCGGTACTCGTAATCGTTCTCTGCAGATGATTTATCTTGCTGGTTTCGGTTTGTTCATTTCGAACATGCTCAGAATAGCGTTGTTGAAAAGCATCCCACTCTTTCTGACGATCTTGAGTCATCTTTTCAGACTCTTCCAACTTTTTACTGGCAATCTTTTCAAGTTCGATTAATTTAGCACGCTCTGATTCAATTTTAACCAATTCATTTTTAGTTTGTTCCAGTTGTTGCTGATCATTTACATTTTGATCCTGGATTTCCGTCAATTCAGTTTTTACTCGTACTGAATCACGTTCGATATTTTGACGTCTCTCAGTCGCATGTTGAATGGCTTGTTCAAGACCCGTAATTTCTGCCCCCAAACCATAAAACTGTCCTTGAATTTCATTAAATTGATCATTCGCAGATACCCGAGACTGATTATCTTTTTCGATCTCTGCTTCAATGGTTCTAACGTCGGCAATTGCGGCTTCTACATTTGTTTCCTGCTGAGCAATCATTTTATTATGCTCAACTTCCTGTTCATGCAGATCTCTCCATGACAAAGCTGTCAACTCTGCCTTCACTTGTCGCTCTTCTGCTTTTAAACCTTTATAGCGCTCCGCCGCTTTAGCCTGTTGCTCAAGTCGACTCAATTGTTTTCCCAACTCTTGACGAATATCTGTGAGACGTTCCAGGTTCTCTTTCGTATGACGAATACGGTTCTCTGTTTCACGCCGACGTTCTTTGTATTTTGAAATTCCAGCAGCTTCTTCGAGAAAGACACGTAATTCTTCAGGTTTCGATTCGATTACACGTGAGATCATCCCCTGTTCGATCACAGAATAACTTCGTGGCCCAATTCCAGTTCCAAGAAAAAGATTCGTTATATCTTTGCGGCGACATCGACTGCCATTCAGGAAATAAATAGAAACACCGTCACGACCTAATTGACGTTTGATCGAAATCTCATTGTAGCCCGCATATTCGCCTGCAATCTTTCCGTCCGAATTATCGAAAATGATTTCAACTGTAGCTTGACCAACCGGTTTCCGTGCATTTGATCCACTAAAGATGACATCTGACATGGCATCGCCACGCAGATGTTTTGCTGAACTTTCTCCCAAAACCCAAAGTACGGCATCAATGACATTTGACTTACCACAGCCATTTGGACCAACAACACCGGTCAGTTCGTGAGGTAAATTCAGAGTTGTAGGATCTACGAAAGATTTAAAACCAGCGAGCTTGATTTTGCTTATTCTCATGCCCGCTAAGATACATGAAAAATCCGATTATTCAAAACAATTTCCCAAATATTTTACCACTTGAAAAAACACACTATCTCATTGATTTTAATGTACTATTTTATGTGTCAAATTTGCGTCGCCACAGCCTTTAAACTATCTCTAGAGTCACGGATTGTGGTAGTATGTACAGCCTTTTTTCAAACTAATTTATAAAGAATATGACCCAACCTAGTGAAGATCTGGAACTTTTTGACAATCCAAATCCAGAGAAAGATTACACCATCCACATTCACATGCCTGAATTCACCTGTTTGTGTCCAAAAACGGGGCAGCCGGATTTTGCAACATTGGACTTAGCCTATGTACCAGATCAACATTGTATTGAGCTAAAAGCACTAAAACTCTATATTGTTACCTTCCGCGACATGGGTGCATTTCACGAAGCAATAACGAATAAGATCACCAATGATCTGGTCAATGCATGTCAACCTCGTTATTTGAGGCTGACAGCCGATTTCAATGTTCGTGGTGGTATTTATACGAAAGTAGTTTCCGACTACCGTCAACCAGGTTGGGTAGCACCCGAACTGGTTTCTTTACCATGAATGTTTGATCAAAAATAATCTGATCAATTACTTTATTGTTCGATATAAACCTTCTTAAGACCAAATCACATGAGTAACTCTTTTTTTAGTGGCGCAAAATATGCCCTTTCAGGTTTCAAGCTAATATCCAAGCCTCGGATACGCAAATACGTTGCGATTCCATTTTTGATCAACCTTATTTTGTTCTCGATCGCATTATGGTTTGGCGCAAATTGGATAAACTCTCTGATTGAGAGTTGGCTACCAGGCTGGTTAGTGTGGCTGGAATACTTGATCTGGCCGATCTTGGCTTTCCTAGCTCTTGCTGTTATTTTTTCGACTTTCACTCTCATTGCAAACCTTTTTGGCGCACCGTTTAACAGTATGCTTGCCCAAGCCGTAGAAACTCGTTTGTCAGGTGAGGAATTTATCAACAACCCAAAATTATCGAGTATTACGAAAAATGTCTTTGTGTCGATAAAAGCAGAAATTGGAAAACTAATCTTTTTTGCTCTACGCGCTATCCCTCTGCTGATCATATCGATTATTCCTGGCATCAATATTGCTGCGCCTTTCCTATGGTTTTTGTTTGCAGCGTGGATGTTAGTTCACGAATATATGGATTATCCAATGGGAAATAACGGCTACTTATTCCAACAGCAAAGACCCATCTTACGACAAAAACGTTTTACTATATTAGGTTTTGGTGCAATGGTGACGTTTATGACGTTGATACCAATCGTTAACTTTTTTGCTATGCCTGTTGCTGTCGCTGGGGCAACAAACATGTGGTATCAAGAGTTTAAACAACTCTCTATGACTTAAATATTATTTAACCCTGAGTTAATCTCATTGCACTAATGAGTATATTCTGGTAAAAATGCGCGCTTCATTCCGTTTAGGAGATTTTTTTGGTGGCCGTTTCGAAAAAAAAGGTTAGTAAGAAAAAAACCGCGAGTAAGAAAACTTTGACTAAAAAACAAGTAACTAGTAAACAAGAAACTACTGTAAAAAAAGCAAGAGATTTAACCAGTTTCGATAATTTCAAACCCTACAAAGCTAAAAAGGGTGAGGAATACATGAACACGTCACAATCAGAACATTTCAGGACTATCCTCCTTACGTGGCTAAAAGATCTGCAAGAAGAAGTTGATCGTACTGTCGATCATATGCAATCAGATGCCTCCAATTTTTCTGACCCGAATGATCGTGCAACTCAAGAAGAAGAGTTTGCACTTGAGCTTCGAACGCGTGATCGAGAACGCAAGTTAACTAAAAAAATTCGTAACTCCCTCGCTGGTCTTGATAGTGGCGACTACGGATTTTGCGAAGTCTGCGGCATAGAAATCGGTATTCAAAGACTGGAAGCACGCCCAACAGCTGACTTATGTATCGATTGTAAGACTCTCGATGAAATCAAAGAAAAACAGATGAGCTAATGTGGCTCGGATCAGAGGTCGTTTTGCCCCAACGCCTTCCGGTTCTTTACATTTTGGCTCATTAATTGCCGCTATTGCCAGCTACCTCAATACCAAATCTCGCGGTGGGCAATGGCTAATTAGAATTGATGATCTTGATTCTGCTCGTAACGTTCGCGGCGCCAGTGAAAATATCCTGAAAACACTGGAAAACTTTGGTCTGTTTTGGGATGAAAAGATTCTTTACCAAAGTGTTCAAATCGATGCTTATAATGATGCTATTGATCAATTATCCAGTAAAAATTTGATCTATCCATGCATATGTACTCGAAAGCAGATCGGTCATAATGCCTACACAGGCACTTGTCGAAATAGAATTTATTCTAGAAAGTTAACCTCTTCACTCCGTATTGTTACTGAAAATAAAACTCTGGAATTTCAAGATATTAAACAAGGTACTTTCAAACAAAATATCGAAAAAGAAGTAGGTGATTTCATTGTAAAACGTTCAGATGGATATATTGCATATCATTTAGCCAACGTCGTTGATGATCAAATTCAAGGAATAACGGAGGTGGTTCGCGGGGCAGATCTGCTTGACTCAACGCCGAGACAAATTTACCTACAAAAAAAGCTTGGTTATTCACAACCTGAGTATTTACACCTACCGGTTGCGCTAGATCAAAAAGGTCAAAAACTGAGTAAATCTCATGGCTCTTTAACTATCAATAATACAAATGATCTGCAAAACTCTGGTAAATTGATTTGTGATGTACTCAGCTTCCTTGGCCAAACACCACCAGAATCTCTCAGTAAAGAAAACGCTCAGGCATGCCTTGAATGGGGAGTTTCTAACTGGAATATACTGGCGATCCCTGAACAGATTTCAAAGCCGTACAACTGACGTTTTCTAGCCCATTAAAAAAGGGACTTAATAGCCCCTTTTTTATGCTTTATAAGAAAGTCTACGACTCTGCATCAACCTCTTTCATGCTAAGTCTTATACGCCCTTGTTTATCAACTTCGAGAACCTTAACTCGAACCGTCTCACCTTCAGAAAGCTTATCACTTACCGTTTCTACACGTTCTTCGGAAATCTGAGAGATATGAACCAGGCCATCTTTACCTGGAAGAATATTGACGAATGCACCAAAGTCCATAATCTTAGCAACTTTACCTTCATACACGGCCCCAACTTCAACTTCAGCTGTAATTCTTTCTACCCACTTCAATGCTTCCTGTCCGGCAGCATTATCAACAGAAGCAATTTTAACCGTACCGTCATCATCAAGGTCGATAGAGGCACCTGTTTCTTCAGTGATCTGGCGGATAGTTGCACCGCCCTTACCAATGACATCGCGGATCTTGTCCGGATTAATCTTGATAGTCAGGATTCTTGGAGCATGCTCCGACATCTCAGTCCGCGTTTCATCAATCACTTTGGCCATTTCACCCAAAATATGCAATCGACCCGCTTTAGCCTGCTCTAGGGCGGCTTCCATAATCTCTTTTGTGATGCCATCAATTTTGATATCCATTTGCAAAGCATTAATACCATTTTCAGTACCAGCTACTTTGAAATCCATATCACCTAAATGATCTTCATCACCTAAAATATCCGAAAGAACAACAAAATTGTCTCCTTCTTTAACCAAGCCCATTGCGATACCAGCTACCGGTGCTTTAATCGGTACACCTGCATCCATTAATGACAAGCTTGTTCCGCAGACTGATGCCATCGAGCTTGAACCGTTAGATTCAGTAATCTCTGATACAACTCGAACCACATAAGGGAATTCTTCAATCGTTGGCATAACACCAATAATGCCACGTTTAGCTAAACGGCCATGGCCAATTTCACGTCGTTTTGGTGTACCTACCCGGCCTGTTTCACCAACACAATAAGGAGGAAAGTTGTAGTGCAACATGAAGTTGTCTTTAAACGATCCTTCAAGCGCGTCGATTATTTGGGCATCTCTTTGCGTTCCAAGCGAAACTGTCACGATGGCTTGCGTCTCACCACGTGTGAATAGAGCTGAGCCATGTGTTCTTGGTAATACACCAACGCGAACAGCAATATCACGGATATCATCTTTCTGACGTCCATCAATCCGTGTTTCACCGCCGATGATAGAACTACGCACCACTTCGTGTTCTAAATGCTCTATTGCATTCCCAACTTCGCCTTCACTCCATTGATCGTCTTCTTCACCGATTAATGCTTCTCTAGCCTGGTTACGCACCTCTGAAAGCACACCATAACGATCCATTTTATCTTTGATGTTATAAGCATCTTTGATCTGACTCTGGAAGCCCGAAGCTAATTTGCTTGCGAGATCAGTATCTTCTTCAGGTGCTTCCCAATCCCAGGATTCTGTACCGACTTCTTTTGCTAATTCAGCAATATTGTCGATTACTGTCTGGAACTGCTCATGCCCGAACATGACTGCACCTAACATCACGTCTTCAGAAAGTTGCTGTGCTTCAGACTCAACCATCAAGACTGATGTTGATGTACCGGCAACAACCAGATCCAATTCTGAATCATCTAATTCTGAAAAAGATGGGTTGAGTATATATTCGCCCTCTTTATAACCGACACGTGCAGCACCAACTGGACCACTAAAGGGAACACCTGTGATTGCTAGCGCTGCTGATGCACCAATTAAAGCAACAATATCTGGATCAACTTCTGGATCTAATGACATTACTGAGGCAACTATTTGCACTTCATTAACAAAACCTTTTGGAAATAATGGACGTAATGGTCGATCAATTAAGCGGCAGGTCAGTGTTTCTTTTTCAGTTGGACGACCTTCACGTTTAAAGAATCCTCCTGGTATTTTGCCCGCTGCATAGGCTTTTTCTTGATAATCAACCGTCAAAGGAAAGAAGTCACGACCATGATCCGCATTCTTTTTGCCGACAACCGAAACAAAGACGACTGTATCGCCCAGGCTTGCCATGATTGATCCGGTTGCTTGTCTTGCGATCTCCCCGGTTTCCAGAGACATCGTTTTATTACCGTATTGAAATGTTTTTTTAATTGCCGCCATATGAGATCACTTTATATTGAATTATTTTGATAAGTCAGAACGACACTACCCGGGCAAACCCGGGTAGTGTATTTTTATTTGTTTTAGATATTTTTACTTTCTCAGTCCAAGACTGGTGATCAGTGTCCGGTAGCGTTCAATATCAACACCCCGAAGATAATCTAACAACTTACGCCGTTGATTAACCATCCTTAGTAAGCCTTGTCGCGAGTGATTGTCTTTTTTATGTTCTTTGAAATGATCAGACAAATCTTTAATTCGTGTGGTTAACAAAGCAACCTGTACTTCAGGAGAACCAGTGTCGTTATCTGATTGTTGATATTCTTTTACTACTTCGCTTTTGTCAGCGGCTGTCAGTGCCATTAATGGACTCCATACTTATACATACTTTTGAGGTGGCGTATTGTAACCGTGAGCTATTGATTGGACAAGGAATTCTTTATATTAAAGTAGAAAAATCAGTTGGTTTTTATTCACAATCAAATCAGTAGCTCTAAAAGTGTTACATTTTACTCCTTTTAAAGCGGTTGTCGCGATAGAATTTGATCATTTTTACACGATCAAATTGCCTGAACGTTTCTCAAAAAAAACGGCCCACTTAAGCCGTTCTTGTCTGATCAAATTATATGTCTAAGTTTTGCCTAAGCAGGTGGCAATTAAACGTTTGGGTACGATACGTCCTTCTGTCGTGATTTCAGCAATGCCGATAAATTGATCAGTACCACGATACACTCTGATTAAGCCGGATTTTTCTGGACAGGGCGTCATCACCGGCTGACCATTGAGAAAACATAATGCGGTCTGTTCGGATAAATGACAAACCGGGAGATCGTTTAAACCTGCATCGACAGGAAGCAGTAATTGATCTAATTCTTCAGGTGCATCAGCCAGCGCTTCGATCGTGTCAACGGTATAGGCATTGTCCAGATCAAAACAACCGACTTTTGTTCTTCGTAAACTTAGAACATGTGCACCACAACCGAGTGCTTCTCCAATATCTTCGGCCAGGGTTCTAATGTAGGTTCCTTTTGAACAATCCACCTCGATAATGAAGCTGTCTGTTTTTAGATCACTCGCTTCAAGTCGATATATTTTTTGTTGCCTTTCCTTGCGTTTGACCTCTTTGCCCTGTTGAGCCAGTTTATAGAGGCGTTCTCCATCATGCTTTAGTGCAGAATACATCGGTGGGATCTGAACGATATTTCCTCGAAACTGTTTAAAAATATCTTCCAATTGGGTTTCTGTAAATGCCGGTACAGGACGAGTTTTGAGGACTTCTCCCTCAGCATCTAAGGTTGTTGTATTGATACCTAACTTAACGTCTGCAATGTAGGACTTATCTGAATCCAGTAAGTAAGTCGTCATTTTGGTCGCTTCACCAAAACAGATCGGTAACAGACCTGTTGCAGGTCCATCAAGATTACCAGTGTGGCCAGCTTTTTGAGCTTGAAAAAGTCGTCTTACTTTTTGTAGTACTTGATTACTGCTGATCCCGGCGGGTTTGTCCAACAAGAGTATGCCATCGACTTTTTTTCCTTTTCGTCGTCTAGCCACTATTGGATGAGTTTGAATCTTTTAATGCGACTTCATCAAGTAATGCTTCCATTTTGTTTCCTCTTTCAATGGAAACATCATAATAAAACTTGAGACGAGGGACACTGCGCATCGTCATAATTTGTGAGAGACAATGGCGTAAGTGAGGGCTTGCATCATTTAGAACAGCTTCACCTTCTTTTTCAGTTAACTGTGAGCCGAGAAGGGTGAAATAAACTTTTGCTATTGATAAATCCGGTGCTGACTCGACCGCAGTAAAAGTCACCATGCCTAAACTTGGCTGATCAACTTCGTTTTTGATCAAGGAGGCAAGCTCTCTTTTGATCTGCTCCTCGACTCGTCGAGCTCGGCTAAATTCTTTAGGCATGTAACTATCGGTGTTCTATATGTCAGGTCTAATCAAGTTTAAAGTGTTCTGGCGACTTCGGTTCGATCAAAAACCTCAATTTGATCGCCACTTCTGATGTCGTTGTAATTTTTCACGCCAATACCACATTCTGTACCAGATTTAACTTCATTCACATCATCTTTGAACCGACGTAAAGATTCCAGCTCGCCCTCATATACCACGACGTTGTCACGTAGAACGCGAATAGGACTACTTCGTTTAATCACACCAGTAGCAACGATACAACCCGCAATGGCTCCCAGCTGTGATGATCTAAATACATCTTTCACTTCTGCGACACCAATAATTTCTTCCCTGATTTCGGGTGATAACATTCCACTAAGAGCAGCTTTAACATCATCAATCACATCATAAATAACACTGTAATAACGAAGATCTAATTCCTCATCTTCGATTAATTTTCGTGCTGTACCGTCCGCGCGAACGTTGAAACCGATAATAACGGCTTGAGAAGCCATTCCAAGCGTGGCATCTGATTCGTTGATACCACCTACTCCACTTGCTACAACATTGACACGAACTTCTTCAGTGTTTAATTTGATCAACGATTCGCTCAACGCTTCGGCAGAACCATGAACATCCGCCTTGATCAAAACGTTGAGTGTGAAAACCTCACCCTCTTCCATTTTCGAAAACATCTGATCGAGTTTTGCAGCCTGCTGTCTGGCAAGTTTTACCTCACGAGTTTTATGCTCTCGATGCTCAGCAAGTTCTCTCGCCTGGCGTTCATCCTTTACAACCATGGCTTCATCACCTGCGACAGATGCACCCGACAAACCGAGAACTTCAACTGGAATCGAAGGTCCCGCATTTTGTAGCTGTGTACCATGCTCATCAATCAAAGCACGCACTCGTCCATACTGTTCACCCGCAAGTAAAATGTCACCTTTTTTAAGTGTTCCAGCTTGAACCAGAATTGTCGCGACAGAACCACGCCCTTTATCAAGCCTGGACTCAATGACGATACCTCTGGCACTGCCTTCTACGGGTGCTTTGAGCTCAAGTAATTCTGCCTGAAGCAATACAGCATCTAATAATGCTTCGACACCCTCACCAGTATGAGCAGAAACAGGAATAAATTGTGTATCCCCTCCCCAATCTTCGGGGATCACTTCCTGAGCAGAAAGCTCATTCTTTGCTCTCTCAGGATCCGCGCCTTCCTTATCCATTTTATTCACTGCAACTATAATCGGCACGCCTGCTGCTTTTGAATGCTGAACCGCCTCAATTGTTTGTGGCATAACTCCATCATCGGCGGCTACTACGAGGATCACAATATCGGTTGAGTTTGCCCCCCTGGAGCGCATTGCCGTAAATGCTGCATGGCCAGGTGTATCTAAAAAGGTAATTTCACCATGAGATGTTTTTACATGGTAGGCACCAATATGTTGAGTAATGCCACCCGCTTCACCATCCGCCACTTTTGCAGAACGAATATAGTCGAGCAGTGATGTCTTACCATGATCAACATGGCCCATTATAGTTACCACAGGGGATCGAGGAACTAATTCACCTTCAGGCTGAGTTTCGATCTGAATTTCTTCTTCAAGTGCATTTTCACTGATTAGTTTAGGATTATGTCCTAGTTCTTCAACAACCAAAATTGCAGTATCTTGATCCAAGACCTGATTAATTGTCGCCATCGTACCCAAATTCATCAATACCTTGAGTACTTCTCCGGATTTGATCGACATTTTTTTGGCTAGATCAGCCACTGATATATTTTCTGGAACTTCAACAGTATGGACAGCTGATTCTGTCGGCATTTCAAAACCATGTTTGGTATCACCTGTAGCGATAGGAGCTCTTCGTCTAGTCGGTTTATTTCGACGACGACCAGCTTTGTTACCTGCCACATGTAATTCAGAGCGACCACCGTAACGAGGTTTAGGTTTCTTCTCTTCTTTTCCTCGTTTTGCTTTAGCTTCAGTAGCAGTACGTGCTTTTTCTTCCGCTAACCGCTGCTCTTCAACAGCCTGTTTACTCGCGGCTAATACTTCTTCTTCAGCTTCTTTACTTGCTGTTTCTTCCGCCTTAGCCTTTGCCTCAGCTTCTTCTTTTGCTTTCACTTTTTCTTCTTGTGCAGCACGAATCGCTTCTTCTTCAGCGCGTTTTTCGGCCTCTATCAGATCACGTTTTTGCTGTTCTTCATCTGCTCGTTTCTGTTCTTCTTCCTCGATAACGCTGCGTTTGACATAGGTACGTTTTTTTCTGACTTCTATGCTGACTGTTCGGCCACCAGTACGTGTACGTGTCGTTGCTCTCGCACCAGGAAGATTTAATTCGCTAACAGATTTACGCTTTAACGTGACTTGCTTAGGTTCGGAGGATGACTCCTTATCATCATCTTTCCCATGTTTTTGCCGTAAATGCGCAAGCAATTTCGTCTTTTCATCGTCACTTATTGATCCGTCTGCCTGTTTTGCGGGCACACCGGCTTCTTCCAGTTGGTTTAACAACTTGTCAACTGATATGCCGACAACACCAGCGAAATCTTTAACGCTTACTTCTGCCATTTTTTTATTCCAGAATTTTTCAAGAACCTACTGTTTAACCTGCAAAAAGGATCTAGACGTCTTCACCCTCATTTTCAAACCATGGTTTTCGAGCAGTCATAATCAACTCACCTGCACGTTTTTCATCAACACCTTCAATATCCAGGAGCTCATCCGTTGCTTGTTCTGCAAGATCTTCCATCGTTACAACTCCTCGACCAGCAAGAATAAAGGCCAGGCCCTCGTCCATCCCTTCCATCGTTAATAAGTCTTCCGCTGGTTTTGCATCACCGATTTCTTCTTCACTTGCTATTGCTCGGGTCAATAACAAATCTTTTGCTCGACCTCTGATCTCTTGAACTAAGGTCTCATCAAACTCTTCGATACCCAACATTTCTTCTTCAGGTACATAGGCTACTTCCTCAATAGTAGTAAACCCTTCTTGAACAAGAATCATGGCAATTTCTTCGTCAACATCAAGAAATCCGGTAAACATTCCCAGGATCTTCTGCGCCTCGCCCTCACTTTTCTCAGCGGCCTCGTTCTCTGTCATGACATTAATTTGCCATCCAGTTAACTGGCTTGCCAGACGTACGTTTTGACCGCCCCGTCCAATAGCTTGTGATAATTGATCTTCTACAACAGCGACATCCATACTGTGCGAATCTTCATCAACGATGATAGATACCACTTCGGCTGGAGCCATTGCGTTAATGACAAACTGGGCAGGGTTATCATTCCATAAAATGATATCTACCCGCTCACCGCCTAACTCATTCGAGACTGCCTGTACTCGTGAACCACGCATACCAACACACGCACCGACTGGATCTGTTCGTGGATCCTCTGATCTAACCGCTATTTTCGCACGTAGACCCGGATCTCGTGATGCTCCCAAAATTTCGATCAAATTCTCACCAATTTCCGGGACTTCAAGCTTAAACAATTCGATCAATAATTCATTTGCTGTACGACTAACAAAAAGTTGTGGACCTCGCTTTTCAAATCGCACTTCTTTTAAATAACCACGCAGTCGGTCACCGGATCGTACCGATTCTCTTGAAATAACCTCTTCGCGAGGAATAAAGGCTTCAGCATTGCCACCAAGATCAAGAATAATGTTCCCTCGATCCATTCTTTTTACTGTGCCCATGATCAATTCGCCGACACGATCCTTATAAGCTTCTACAACCTGTGCTCGTTCAGCTTCCCGAACTTTTTGCACGATAACCTGTTTTGCAGTCTGTGCAGCAATTCGACCAAATTCTGCAGCCTCAATCGATTCTTCTATATAGTCACCAATCTGTAGCTCAGGTTTTTCCTTAACAATATCTTCAAAGAAAACTTCACGCTCAGGCGCAAATTCATCAACTTCACCTTCTACATTGATAACTGGCGCATCACCATCAATCACTTCCCAACGGCGAAAAGCCTCATACTCGCCAGTGGTCCTATCAATACTCACTCTAACGGCAATGTCTGTCTTGTGAAATTTTCGAGTCGCCGCCGCCAATGCCTCTTCCAACGCTCCGAAGATAACTTCTCTAGAGACACCTTTTTCATTCGAAACCACATCAACAACTGTCAGAATTTCTTTGCTCATATAATCACTCTTGTCGTCATATTTTCTTTAAATATATACTTTTATAACCCTTTCGCTACTAACCGTCCTTTATCAATCATATTGAACGGAATACTTAGTTCTTCTTCCTGTCCCGTAGAATTTTCTAGCGCAATAATAACATCTTGTTCATCAGTTCTACGTAACTCGCCTTTTATCCGGCGCCTACCATTTAATATCCTGGCCAGTCTAATTTTAACCATTGAGCCGCTATATTTTTCATAATGCTCTAATTTAAACAATGGTCTATCCAGACCCGGAGAGGATACTTCTAGAAAATATTGCCCTCTCACTAAATCTTCAACATCAAGCACACCGCTGATGTGACGACTGACAGTTTCGCAGTCTTTTATAACAATACCATTTTCATGATCAATATAGATCCTTAAAATAGCACCACCAGTGTCCTGAACCTGTTCAAACCCCAACATTTCATAGCCTAATCCAGAAATGCTGGAGTCAAGTAATTTATACAATGGCGAACTATCGTTATACATCCCTTAAATCCCACAAAATAAAAAGCCCCGATAGCGGGGCCTTTATTGTTGGTAGCGGGGGTAGGATTTGAACCTACGACCTTCGGGTTATGAGCCCGACGAGCTGCCAGACTGCTCCACCCCGCACTTGTATTAGTGCGCGGAATGTTACCTTCAACCGCTAATTTATTCAAGCTGAATGATCTAAAGAGTACTCAAATATATTATGCCTGGCCAATATCTTGACAATTCTTTAACTAAAGGTTCATGTTAGTAATGTCGATAACGCCTTTAAGGATCTAGAGATATAAGTATTTTTATCTTATCTCAAAATTATTTAAGGATCAGTTTCACAATAATACGGATATGCTCGGAAATTACTCGATCCCAAATCATAAATTGATCAAAAAGATCTGTCATACCGGAATGTCATCAGTATATTTGGCGCAATCTTTGGTTGATCAAGATCTCGTGATCATAAAAATTCTCGATTTTGATCCGAATGACGAAACAGATTGTAAAGCAGTTAAACGCTTTGAGCAGGAATACGAACTTTTAAAATATTTAAACCATCCGAATATTGCTGTAATCAAAGACAGGATCGTTAGTAGCCATTACGCCTGCATTATTATGGAGTATTTCCCCAATGGTGATCTGTCACAAAAGATATCTGAAGGTATCGACACGAATCAAGCCATTAATTATTTCATTCCGATGGTTCAGGGACTAGACATAATCCATGAACGAAATATCGTTCATAGAGATATAAAACCAAGAAACATTTTATTTCGTTCAGATAATTCGCTAGCAATTTCAGATTTTGGTATTGCCAGGGTAATGGAGCAATCGTATGGTTTGACTCTGAAGGGGGTCATTCTCGGCTCCCCTTATTACATGAGCCCGGAACAAATTGACGATGAAAAAACTGATCGACGCGCTGATTTATACAGTCTTGGTGCCGTTTTTATGAGATGTTAACTGGCAAAAAACCGTTTCGTGGTGGATCTTTGATGAAGATATTTTACGCCCACCTGAATGATCCCATACCTACCTTGCCTGCCTTATTACAGGACTATCAGCCGATTATTGATCTGTTACTGGCTAAAAATCCAGATGACCGTTTCGACTGTGCTGCCGATCTACTATATGCACTCAAAATGATCAAAACCCCTGATAAAGAATCAGCAGATTTAATGCTGGCCTAATCCTATAAAACCCGTTTTCAGACCATTTAAATTTTCTTCAGCAATGCTTACCTTATTAGCCATCAATTCCAAACTGAACTATTAGCCCCCTTTTATAGATAATTAATGAATAAATTACGGCATCATTATTCCCTGCTGTAATGCCTCCCAAGGTATGGGTTGATCAACCATTTCTCCTAACATATCTAGAACCGGCATAGACTCACCATTGACTTCGACCTCGCCAGTATCAAGGACAGCATCCAGCTCATAAGTTTCACCCTTGTCTACAGCAAAACCCATCGCCACGGGCATACCAATCGCTTCTTCGGCTGGAGTACCGGCGATCATACCTTTACTTAGACTAATTTTTAATTGACCTTGCAGTGCGATGATCAAATCTCGAACCGTCTTAAGCTCTAGCAAATTTTTAGTATCTGCATAATTCAAATCGAAATTAATAGATGACTTGCCGTTCTCGTTACTCACCTCTACTAAATTGTTTGTTTCAACGCCTTGCCTGATTACTTCTGAAAGGACTGAAAAATAAGCTGCTGCTGATTTCACCATGGCTTCCTGTGATGCTTCCAAATTATCACTTCCCAGCATTTCAAACTGTGTCTTATTTATCTGTTGTCCAACATCAATTAGCTTAGTGACATCCTCTCGATTAAAACCTTTGATCCCCATGCTCATGTGAACCTTTGATGCAGGGAATTCAATTCCTGAATCCATTGATGGAATCGTTAACTGGTCAATATCAAACGTTCCTACGCCAGAAAAACTACCATTTTCACCTTTAGCAATTGAGCTTAATGTCAACCCTTGGAGCTTTAAACCTTCAATTGATCCGTTAGAGAACGAAACTTCAGGAAGCCTCATGACAATATTCCCATCAATCATTGTGCCCTTATAGATCTCATTGATATCCATTGAGAACGAAGAAGGAACCATCGACATTTTGAATGCTTTACCTTGTTCTTCACCCTCCATATCTATTGCACCGACATGCATGGTTCCCGCTAGACGCGTGCCTTCAATATTACCAGTGAAGTCGCCTTTGATACCTGCCACAGCTATTTTAAAGGGATATTCTTCATCAGAATCTTTACCACTTAACTCAGCTAAACCCTTTGCATCAACCGATATTGGTGCAACTTCGAGATCAAACTCAGCCAATTCGCCCAAGCCAGTATGGACACCCGATGTAAAGGGTTCTTTTTCAGAAAAAAACCAACTAACCATTTCTCGAACACCAACAGAAAGGGTTGATTGATCCAAAGTTGTTTGTATATAGCTAGTGCCAAATTTTATTCCTTTCGGCGTCATCATTACTGGACCATGATAAATTTTATGCTCCAAAACAATCTCAACAGGCTCTTCTTTTTCACCACCAATGTTCAGATCAATTATTGTTACAGATTTTGCCAGGCTCGTAGTAAACCCTTTTTCATAGGATTTTTTTTGTACTTTAATAAAAGGAAGGCTTTCTGTGTATTGCCGACTGGCTTCTGTCAATATTTCGTCAAAATTTTCTTCCGTTTGATTGGAGGCAAACCAGGTAATACCCGCCCAAAGCGCCGGCACGATCAAAACAATACTTAACAGTAATTTTTTCATACAAATGAGTCCTTGAAAATATATTTAAAATTTCGCTCCCTCTGCATAAATATACACAGGATCTTAAGCTCAATAATGTGTCGTCACATAACCCTAAAAACTTAAACTTCCAAAATAAATTGAAATTTCTAAATAATTTTATCCTCACTTTGATTAAAAACAACCATAATCCAGTTAAACACGGTAACTCTTCTCTATCGCCTCTCGATCAATAATACCCTGAATTGGAACAGTTATTTGATCATTTAACAGTGCGCTAAGACGAATAACATAAAGTGCTTCAACTTGGGAGACTTCCATAATTTCTCTCGCTTCTTGCAAAGTCGCTCTTCGATGTACGGAAGCAAGTTGTTGTCTTTGTGAAGGGATCTCCATTAGATCAATCTCTTTTAGTTCATTCTCAAACTGATCTTCTGTCTGCAATTGCTCCGATTCCTGCTTCTGCAGTTCTTCCAAAAAGCGTAAAAGATCTGCGGCAGGCATACGCAACTTATTTTCCGCCTTTTCAATTATCAACCAACGTGGTGAGTTTGTAAGAAGTTCTTGCGCTTTTTCTCGATCAATTACTTGCTCGGTTAGAACAAATTCCTGATCCATTACCGAAGTAATTGATAGACGCCGAAGCGACTGAGTGATCGGATCAGTCTTATAGTAAAGACCCAATGCCTGCATCTGAGACATAAAAATGGACTCTTTAGAGAATAGTTCTTTTGCTGTTAAATTAGCGCTAATGATCACTAACATTCCGGGTAGAATAATATTTGGGTTCGCGGTTAATTCTAATAAGGTTACTAATGCGGCAAGCGGTGCTTGTAAACAAGCACTCATCATCGCTGCCATGCCTAACATTGCATAGAACCCGGGATGTGAACCACCTTCCATAGGTATATATCCCGCCATCAATCCCAGCGCGCCGCCTGCCGTTGCTCCCATGAATAACGTTGGACCAATCAAACCACCAGGCACACCCAACCCTATGCTAAGAGATGTCGCGATTACCTTAAATAAAACGATGATTAACAACCCACTAAGCGCTGCCGAACCATGCAGTGCATAGTCCACCGTATCATAGCCGATCCCCATGACCTCAGGTACAGCCATTGCGCAAAACCCACAACCAACCCCAGCAAGGATCATTCTGAAGAAGATTGGTCGATTCCGATTTTTCTCCGTTATCCATGACAAACTACTAATGAAGCCAGCTGCAAGTGCGCCTAAAACAACTCCCATGACCAAAACAACCGGGATTTCATAAAATGAGTACATCTCAAAGGGTGGGACAGAAAAAGCGGGGGCAGAACCATAAACCCATTGCATCAATACCGTCGCACTAAATGCGGCTAAAATCACCGGTGTAAAACCGGCAATGGTGTACTCCATCATCACAACTTCCATGGCAAATATGACGCCTGCAAGTGGTGTGTTAAATGATGCAGCAATAGCTGCAGCTGTTCCACAAGCCACCAAAGTGCGAATACTATTATTTGGTAAAAGTAGGTAGTGCCCCATAAGACTGGAGCTTGCCGCTCCAAGATGAGCACTCGGCCCTTCTCGTCCAACAGACTGTCCAGAAACCAAAGCGACTACAACACCGAAGAATTGTAAGATCATATTTCGTATTGGCATATTACCTTCAAAGTAGGCCAACCTTTCCAAAATATGCACCACACCAAAACGATAGCTAGGCTTAGAAAAAAAATGAAAAATTATTGCTAACACTAAACCTCCAGTGGCTGGAAATAAAAAACGCTCAAACGTTGTGAATGCTTCAAAATTTCCTGAGCTATCTCCAGGGAGTAATCCTGACTGGGTATTTTCAACTGTTTTTCGGAAGAGGATAATAATCCCACCTGAAATCAAGCCGCTTGTTAGTCCCAGTAAGGCAAGCAGTGGCTGGGCATTAAATCCAGCGAGGCGAAGTCGGAGTCGTTCGAGAAAATCAACCATAGTCACAGTATTACTTTTTTAGAAATTAGAGATTTATTAGTTATCAGGCTAGAATACCATGCTCTTTCTGGAGGGTATGATACTTCCGGCAAACACTATTTAAACTAAATGTCCGCTATAAAATACTAATAATACGGACTTTTTTATCCATAAACTTAATTAGCCATAGCTCAAAGATGAGAGGAGCAATGACATGTCAGATATAGAAATCGCCCAAAAAGCAAAAATGAAGCCTATTATTGGCCTCGCTAAAGAAAAATTCGGGGTTGAAGCAGAACACCTCGATCCATACGGTCACTACAAAGCCAAACTGTCACTCGATTATGTTGAAAGCTTGAAAGACAGGGAAAATGGAAAACTCGTCCTAGTAACCGCCGTCAGCCCAACACCTGCAGGTGAAGGTAAAACAACGACAACGGTAGGTCTTGGCGACGCACTAAACAGAATTGGTAAAAAAACAATCATGTGCTTGCGTGAACCTTCACTCGGCCCATGTTTTGGTATGAAAGGTGGTGCTGCAGGCGGCGGTTATTCGCAAGTCGTACCAATGGAAGATATCAACCTTCATTTTACGGGTGATTTCCATGCAATTGGTGTAGCACATGCGCTTTTAGCTGCCATGATTGATAACCATATCAATCATGGTAACGAATTAGGTATCGATCCTCGTCGTATCCAATGGAAACGTGTCGTCGATATGAATGATCGAGCTTTGCGTAAAATCACTATTGGTCAGGGCGGACCAGCAAATGGTTATTTGAGAGAAGATGGTTTTGATATTGTTGTCGCCTCTGAAATCATGGCTATTCTTTGTCTCGCCACAAGCCGATCAGATCTGAAAGAAAGACTTGGACGTATTCTGGTTGGTTATAAACGTGATAACAAGACGCCTGTTTATGCGCGTGATCTCAATGCTCAAGGCTCTATGGCCGCACTGCTAAAAGATGCGATTAAACCAAACTTAGTACAAACATTAGAAAACAATATCGCCATTATTCATGGTGGTCCATTTGCAAATATTGCTCATGGTTGTAATACCGTAACCGCAACTAAAACTGGTTTGAAACTAGCCGATTATGTGATCACTGAAGGTGGTTTCGGTGCAGATTTGGGTGCTGAGAAATTTATTAATATAAAAACACGAATGGCGGGTTTAAACCCTTCAGCCGTTGTATTAGTAGCAACAATACGCGCACTTAAATTCCACGGCGGCGTTGCTAAAGAAGATCTGAATACTGAAAATCTTGATGCGCTTGCTAAAGGCATGATCAATATGGAGCGTCATGTTGAAAATATTCAAAACGTTTACGGGCTACCTTGCGTAGTTTGTTTAAATCACTTCACTTTAGACACAGATGCAGAAGTTGCCTTACTACAAAAACGTTGTGAAGAACTAGGAGTGAGATCAGTCGTCTCCAAACACTGGGCAGACGGTGGTGCAGGTGCAGAAGACCTCGCACACGCCGTAGTAGACGTTGTAGAAAACAATCCTGGCAAGCACACTTTTGTCTATGACGACGATATGCCTTTATGGGATAAAATCGAAGCAATCGCCACAAGAGTCTATCGCGCAGCCAGCATTTCAGCCGATGCAAAAGTGAAGAAACAACTTGCTGACTGGAATGAAGATTATGGCTCCTATCCGATCTGTATGGCAAAAACTCAAATGTCATTCTCAACAGATCCGACGGCTAAAGGTGCCCCAACAGGACATAATGTACACATTACTGAGGTTCGCTTAAATAATGGTGCAGGATTTGTTGTCGCCATTGCCGGTAGTATGATGACAATGCCGGGACTACCTAAAGTGCCAGCAGCAGAGCGAATTGATATTGATGATGATGGAAACATCACTGGTTTATTCTAAAAAATCTGATCAAATAATACTTCTGAATAAAAAAGGCCGGTTAATGACTGGCCTTTTTTAGTTGAACTGTAGATGTGTAATAGCTCAGATTAAAATGATAATTTGAAAATATGAGTTGTATTAGCCTTATAGTTTGTAAAATATTAGAAGTCTCAAACCGTCTAACTGCTACCATTCGATTAAAGCTTTTTATAACTTTCGACTGCTCATAGTGGCATAACCGGTCAATAAACAATCTAACGATCTAATAGTAGTCGACCTCATCTAGTAGTTACTGTGAAATTAGCCTACATGTCGGCTCCCGTTGCATTACTTCCATCGATACCGAGACTTGTTCTTCAATAAACAACACAGACCTTCCACATTCCAAAATCGTCTTAACTTTCTCTATCGCCAGTCTCACAGGAAACCCAAAACGTGCGCCACGATGATTCCGTTTCATTCTGGTAAGATCAAGCTTTTTAGCAACAACCTCATCGGAATGATGATAAAACTCATAAAACTTCCCCACCCGAAAGAACAACACGTCCCCAGGAAAACGCCAGCGAAAATATCCATACTGTTGACTGACTCGCTGAAAGTTCTTTGGTACAGCATATTTTCTGATCAACTTCCAGCTAACACTATCAAACTCAAAATACTGCTGCAAATAATCAAATCTGTTCCAAATCGATTGCCACAGGTTCCAGCAACTGGCGAGTTTAAAATGTCCCAGATACGACGATAGCATTGCTGATAATTTATCCAGCAAAGTAATATCAAAGCGATAGCGCGTGACACCGCCCCTTTCTTCAACCAGCAAGGATTCATAGTCACACAATTGTTCCTTAAGGTGATTCACCACCCGCCGCCTCACCAGCATATAATCCCGTCGCACGATATAACCGAGAAAATCCAGCCCATTCGAAACTGAGGCTAGCGGCTGTCGTGAGTTGAGTTGTAACTGGCGATGTTCATTCAGATTAACTTCTATCTGACTTTTCCATTCCAGTAGTTGCTCTCGCTCCTTTGCCAGCAGCACAAAATCATCACAATAACGTAAGTAATACCGGCACTTCAATTGATGCTTAATCAGATGATCCATACCGGTCAGATAGACATTGGCAAAAAACTGGCTATTCAAATTACCGATGGGCAATCCTTTATTGTCACCACAACCAAACAGGGTTTTATGTGCGGGTATTCGTCCAGTTAAATCACGTCCCCGAAAAATATGGTTCTGTGTACAATCATGATAGACCAGTATTTTCGTCAACCATAATGCCGTGTCATCGTTAAGCTTTGCCGACAATAAGCCATAAAGAATATCCTTATCAATGGTCATGAAATAATTACGGATATCCAGTTGCAAATAATACGCTGGTTGTATGCCGTTGCAGGTCACTTGTCGAATAAACCGCTGTAGACGTTTCACACCACGATGCACTCCTTTGCCTTTTCGACAGGCATAGGAATCATGGATAAATATTGGTTCCCAGATTTTCTCCAGATAATCTACCAGTAAATGATGCACCACACGGTCACGAAAATCGGCAGCAAAGATTTCGCGTAACTTAGGTCGAGTTGAAAAAAAGCAGACAGAACGGGTCGGCTGGTAAGTACGATTGATCAATGACTCTCGCAGGCTCAACAGTTGTTTCTCCTGCTCAGCTTCAAAACGCAATGCATTAATTGTGTTGCGCTTATTTCTGCGACAGGCGTAATACTGCCGATAGAGATTTTCAAGCGACAGGTCGAGAGTGATCATTCTCCGGGGCGAACGGCAAGGGCAAACAAATTATTAGTCTTATTGTTGTTGTTCTGGTTGCCGTTATTGAAGTTAAAGTTCAGCGCATTAGAGGAATTCAACTCCACGCCTGACCAGTAGTTATTCGACTGGACAATTACCTGCCCTCTTTCCGATAGTATCCTGAGGATAAACTCACAAAACGGATACCACCCCACCGGCAAGAAATCTTTGTAATAAAGTAGCCTTGCCTGAATTAACATGCCAGAGAAACTATTCTCAGGCGGGACAGGCGCACAATGATACACGTTGGTACGCTTACCTGAACTGTCCATACAAACAGGACAAATTAACAGATAATTCTGACTCTCTCATCAAACTACACCTTTTTCATTTTTTCGTACTCGACTGCTCCTTATCCAGCCCTCGTTCTGTCTGCAAACTGACACCACCTGTTCGATGGCAAATTGAAATGATTTAAAACTTTTGAAGGCCTTTGCCTCTTTCGCTATACGCACGAGTATCAATAATTCATCGAGCTGTTCGCGCAAGACCAGAAGATGAGGGCGCTTATCCCTGGCGGCATTGGCTTTCATAATCAGGGAAACCACTACACGGCTTTTGTTGCGTAGTTCTGTGCCGAGCGTGTATTTGTGATAACGGGAGAAGCCCGAAACCACTTTTTCGAAATAAACGGCCACATCCATCGCTTGTTTGTAAATCGGAAGATGTTCGTATCTTGCCATGAGTAAAATTCCTTTTTCTGTAGCGCTTGTAGGTCGGATTACAACTGCATATATGCCGGAGGTAAGTAGCGCAGGAGCAGTTACCGAGCGCAGCGTAATCCGACAAATAATAAATGCTGGATTATGCTATCGCTAATCCAACCTACAAATTCAAAACCGCAGGGGGCGTCCCCTACCCCCCTAAAGGGTCAAATCATACAAATGACCGAATGACCAAATTACGTTACCGCCGTTTCCTTCTAAACCCTGCCAACCCAAACAATGCGGAACCCATCAGCCATACAGCCGCTGGAACTGGGACGGCGGCAACATCGCCGGGGCGAACGGCATGGGCAAACAAATTAAAAGTCTTATTGCGGTTGCGCTGGTCGCCGTTAGTGAAGCTAAAGAGCAGCGCATTAGAGGAACCCAACTCCACGCCTGACCAGTAGTTATGCGACTGGAGGTTGGTGAATTGGCCTACGTTGTTGAGTCCAGCGCCTGTTTGTGCGACACAGCCGGTTGGGGCGCTGTTGTTGGGTGTGCAAAAGCCCAGGTTGCCCAGCGTTGCGTAGTATAAATGACCCATTTCTGAGACTGGGGTGTTACTACTGTTCTGCCAGCCGATGCCAGTGGCGCCTGTACCAATGTCGCTGGTGCCGTTGTTGGTGAAGCCGGTCTGGAAGCTTGTACCATTGATGGGACTTAGGCTTGGCAGGCGCCAGTCGTTGAAGCCGAGGTGGTTGGCGCTGTTCATGCCCGCTATCCACAGGTTGGCGTTGTCCCAGGTCATGCGACCGGTGCTGCCAACAGTGTTGGCGGTGTCGTCAGCTTCATTGGTGCTGAGTGTCAGGCCAAACTGGTTGGTCAGTGCCAAGTTGGCATTGGAGAGCCAGGTGATGTCCAGTACATCATCATAGAGGGCATCGCCGCCCAATCTTGAGATTAAGGTGGCGTGGGCGGTGCTGCTTAAGCAAATGAGTAGTGTTATTACGCTGAAAGACTTAATACTGATGAGTTTCATATTGTTCCATCTCCTTTTTTATGTTTCGTTTTTGTCGTTGATCCTTCTATACGGCAGAAAGCAAGTATTGCGCCCGAGTATTGCTTCCTTACTTTTCAATGGCTTAGCGCATATCGATAGTTTTACAAAGGCTCATTAAGTCAAATTGTGTTGCCTGTGGGCGACAAATAGGCGTAAGTTGCGCCTGGATAAAGTGAATCAATTTGGGAAATTTTAATTCGAAGAGTCGTGTTTTGCAATCAAGGGCAGACATTCAAGCTAGTAATGAATCAAAGAGTGGATCCGATAACCGGATAACTTTTCTCGCCCCTTAAGTTCGTCAAGCTCAACAATAAATGCGCAGGCCACCACTTCCGCACCTAACTTTTCGATCAATTTACAACTCGCAGCAGCCGTTCCTCCGGTTGCAATTAAATCATCAATAATTAATACGCGATCTTTCTCTGTTAATGCATCAATATGTACTTCTAGTGAGTTAGCTCCATACTCAAGATCATATGATGCAGTTACAACATCAAAGGGTAATTTTCCAGGTTTACGCAATGGTACAAAACCAACACCTAGTTCCCATGCAACTAAGCTTCCAAAAATAAAACCTCGAGCCTCCATTCCTGCGACAGCTGTAATTTCCTCGCCTAAGAAAGGTTGTATCATCTGATAAACAGCTAATTTCATCGTTGCAGGATCTTTTACAAGTGGCATAACATCTTTAAATTGAATTCCTGACTCGGGAAAGTCAGAAATATTTCTTATTTTATCTTTTAGCTGTTGCACAACATTTCCTTTTTAATTCAGAAACTTACTCAATAATAACATACCAAACTATTGACAAACATCACAATTTTATAGAAGGTTACACTAAAATTATTTCAGGGTGGGTAAAACATGTTTAAAGTATTAATTGCAGCTATTCTTGGTGGAGCTATATCCTTTGCATGGACAAGTGCTTCCTGGATGTTCTTACCATGGCACCAACAAACAATTAAACATTTTGATAACGAACAAGCTGTAGCAAAAACACTGAAAGCTCAAGTCGAAGAAGATGGAATTTATCTTATACCTAAAATTGATCAAAATTCAGCAAAGCCAATGGAGGCAACAGCAAGTACGGATACATTTGCCTTTATTTCTCTTAGATCAAATGGTACAGGCATGAGTATGCAAGAGTCTATGAAATTTTCTTTTTTCAATAGCATTTTTATCAGTATCCTCATCGTAATACTTCTATCATGCACTTCTGATCTAGGTTATATGGCTAGAGTATTTTTTGTTATGATGGTTGGTTTAATAGGAGCTTTATCAGGCCATGTTCCCAACTGGATCTGGTGGGGGTTTGCTACCAACTATACTATTGTAATGATGGTCGATATCGTTATCGGTTGGTTTCTTGCCGGCTTAGTTATCGCTGCATTTGTCGGACGTGAACCTGAGTTTGAACTTAACGAGTAGCCATTTAAGTTTATGCTGTCCACTCATCCCAATAAGGTATTGGCTGGAAACGTTGGATCAAAAATTCCACAAACATTCGAACCTTGGCAGAAAGGTGTCTACGGTGTAAATACATAACATGGATGGGTCGTTGTGCGGGTTCGTATTTTTCCAAAATAACTTTCAACCGACCTAGTTTTATATCCTGACCAACCATGTAAGTTGGCTCCTGAATAACACCCAAACCTTTTATACCACCTACTCTGAGTGTGTCGCCGACATTTGATTTCATACAACCTGATACTTTAACCGAAAAATCTTCGCCATCTCGTCGAAACTGCCATTCATTCGAAGGAAACCTTGGTGTGAAAAGCAAACATTTATGCTCTGCTAATTCCTCCGGGGTTTTAGGAATGCCGTGCTCAGCTAGATAGTCTGGAGATGCACAAACAACCATTCTTGCAGAAGCAATTTGACGCGCAATTAAGCTAGAATCGCTTAATTCACCAACTCTAATAGAAAGATCTAATCCTTCTTCTACAAGATCAGCTTCACGATCCGTTAATATTAATTCAACACTAATATCGGGAAATTCCTCCATAAAATCAGCAGCGGCTCTTGAGAGATGGAAAGCACCAAATGATGTAGGTGCCATCATTTTAAGCATCCCAGTTGGCTCGGTGTTAAGGTGAGAAACAGAGAGTTCAGTTTCTTCTATCTCCGCTAAAATAACACTAACCCTCTCCCGATAAGCTGAACCAACTTCTGTCAAACTAATTTTCCTGGTGGTGCGGTTGAAAAGACGGACTCCCAATGTGTTTTCTAAAGCAGTGATATGTTTTGAAGCCATTGCCTTAGAGATACCAAGATCTGATGCTGCGGCCGAAAAACTTCCAAGTTTTGCAACGCGAGCGAACACTTTCATACTAACTAATTTATCCATAGCATCAATATTTTCTTATTTTGAAACAATATATTAACTAACTGCTGTATTGAAATGCAAATAGAATAACAATATTATCTAAGTAAGTAGATAACTCCTGAATAATTTACTAGGTTTCTATTGAATCTATTGAAATAACTAATGAAAGAAATCGAAAACATCACTGTCATGATGCTAAGTGAAGAAATTTATAAACAGGTTTTCCTAACCAGCAATTCAAATCATGGCCTCCCCTAGTGTAATTGCTGATTTTTGTACACAACGAAAGTTATGTACTTTTTTATTCCAGCCTGCTGGTATTCTATCAGCAGGCTTTCTTAATTATTAACCTGTCCAACCTAAACCTGAAGCAATACAGTTGATTGATAGAAGTAGTGGAATTAATTCCTTTTCACGTTCACTACCTATTTTATCAGATCCTCTGAACTGCTTGATCAAACCAACTTGTTCCCTTCCTATCTGATTAATTGTTACGAGGCGCCTTTTCAACTTACGACGAAAACGAGGGAACCTCTCTGCGAGTGTTTCTCCTCCTGAAACTCGAAGAACTTGTTCTACCGTTTTATGAAACTCAGTTTCAATCATTGAAAATATTCGCTCTCGAAGATCTGCATTTTGTACCAAATTAGCATATTCTCTGGCTATTTCCATATCAACCTGAATTAAGGTTTTTTCGGCTTCATCAATTATCAATCTAAAGAGACGAGAACTATCAAACATTTCTCGCAGCAACGTTACTCCTTCAGCTCCATTTTTAGACAAGTAGTTTTCAAGTGCACTCCCTAATCCATACCAACCGGGAACAAGGTGACGATTTTGACTCCATGCAAACACCCAAGGAATAGCCCTGAGATCTGACAACGAACTCGCACCAAAACGTCTTGCGGGTCTCGATCCTATATTTAACAGTACAAGTTCTTCGACAGGGCTAGCTGCTTCGTAATAATCAACAAGTCCTGGTGTTTCAACTAATTCCCTATAAGCAGAAAAAGAACCAGCAGATAAGGAACTCAGTGCAGTTTCAAATTCAGGTTGCGGTGATAATGCTTGTTCTTTTTTTGATAAAAGAGAATGCGCAATAACACTTTCTGCTAGCAACTCCATGTTGTATTGTGCGGTTCCGCGGTTAGCAAACTTTGAAGACACAACCTCACCTTGCTCAGTTATGCGCAGTTGTCCATGAACAGAACCCGCTGGCTGTGCCGCTATTGCATGTCCGGTAGGTGCGCCACCCCGACTAACAGAGCCGCCTCTTCCATGAAAGAATGAAATCGGTATTCCGGTTTCTTCACCAACAATCGTAAGTTGTTTTTGTCCAGATGTTAATTCCCAATTAGAGGTCAAATAGCCTCCATCTTTATTAGAATCTGAGTAACCGATCATTACTTCCTGTGATCCACCACACGCATTAATTGATCGCTTTACCAAAGGAATTACAAAAAGTTCACGCATGATATCTGGCGCGGCTCTTAAATCTCCTATCGTTTCAAATAAAGGCACAATCGCTATTGTGCAACATCTAACACCCTTAGCATCTTTGAATAAACCACCATATTTTGCCAGCAAATAAATACCCAATATGTCAGTTGCACTTTGAGTCATACTTAAAATAAAACAGCCTATCGCCTCTCGATCCATTTTGTTTCTTGTTTCAGCAATCAACTGCATGAGCTCTATCGTCTCCTGCGCTTGATCTGGCAAATCGCGGAAACGAATATCATAATTAAGTGGTTTTTTAAGTTCTGACAAAATCCAATTCTTCCAACTTGGTGAGGTTTTATCTGGACATTTTGATATGTCCATGCCTGTTAAACAGGTCCAAATAGATTGTAAGGTAGAATTTGTTGTATCAGAATTTTGACGAAGATCTAAACTGACTGTTTTAAAACGAAAAGCCTCAACTTCTCTTCGAAGTGGCAGCAACATATTTTTAGTAAGTAATTCGCTACCAGAATCAGTTAGCGCTTTTTCCATGACATTAAGATCATTAATCAATTTATCTGCCGTCGAATAAGCATAATCTGCTTTTGCAGGAATATCATCCAGTTCAGCTTTATTAATAGTCTCTTCCAATTTCAAAAGCATACAAGCAGAATATTGGCGAAAAATCTCACCTGGATTCCTACTTGTAATTGACTTCCCTTTTCCAGAAGCTCTTAACTCCTTATTCAACTTATTTTGGAATGACTTTGATATATTAAGAGAGTTTTTTGTCACACTTAATTTAGCTGAGAAGTCCATCAACTGTTTTCTATAACGATACAAAGTTGCTCGTCGATATCTAAATAAAGTTGTGCGTGTGACTTCGTTCGTTACAAAAGGATTCCCATCTCGATCTCCTCCTATCCATGATCCAAATTGGAAAAATGGTGGCATCGAAAAGCTGTCCTCAGAATATTCTGCTTTTAAAGCCAATTCAAATTTTTCTAATAATTCAGGAACACGATCAAATAGTGATTCTTTGAAAAAATGTAGGCCCCACGCAACCTCTTGTTCAACACTGGGTTTTTCTAAACGTAATTCCCCGGTTAACCAAAGAAGATCTATTTCACTTTTAAGCTCATCAACAAAAGATTGTCGTTCTCTTGGGGTCCAACGTGCATTATCAATTTTAATAAGAAGGAGATATATACGGCGGTGTATTTCAAGTACGGTAACTCGTTTTGCCTCTGTAGGATGGGCCGTGATAACCGGACGAATACGCGCTGTATCAAGTAATGATTGAAATTCAGCGGCAGTAACACCCGCTTTTTTTGCAGTAGCGACAATGCTTGCGAAAGAACCGGCTAACTCAGAACCACTGCGTTCTGTTTCAATCAAACGACGGCGACGCATTCCTGCGCTTTCTTCAGCGATATTAAGAAGCTGAAACCAAATACCTTGAGCTTGTAAGACAGGCACCAACAAACCGTCGTCAGCTGAAACTTCCTCTTCACCCTTAATAACGGCAACGATTTCAGGCTGCCGATTCTCTAGAGATTCAATTAAAGTTTCAAAAAGTAAAGTAGCGGTCTTATTTGCATAAGCCGCTACTCTTTCTGCTATTGTTTCATTAGAAGTCGTGGTCATGCCGTTACCTTTTATTTTTCCGGCATCTACTAAACACCTTAAACCACACGATCTCTAGGTGGCTCACCAGCAAAGAAAGCATTAAGATTTTCAACTACTCTCATACCCATAGCAATACGTGTATCAAGCGTAGCGCTTCCTAAATGAGGTAATAAGACGACGTTATCCATAGTCAACAGTTCTTCAGTTACTTGTGGCTCTTTGGCAAAAACATCCAATCCTGCTGCAGCGATCGTGCCTTTCTTAAGTGCATCAACTAATGCGGGTTCATCCACAACATCACCCCTGGCAGTATTAATCAGAATCGCATCATCTCGCATCAGAGCAAATCGTTTAGCATTCATAAGATTCGTATTAGAACCACCTCCAGGGCAGTGTAATGTAACAAAATCAACTTGTGATAATACTTCTTCAACAGTATCACATTGAATAGCACCAAACTTATTGATCACTTCTTGACTTGGTGGATATGGATCATAAAAATAGATCTTCATACCGAAACCAAAATGTGCTTTATGGGCCATAGCCTGGGCGATACGGCCAAAACCGATCAAACCAAGTTTTTTACCAGTAACCTTCGTACCCATCATGTGAGTTGGGCGCCAACCAGTCCAGGCTTTCGTTCGAACATGTCGTTCACCCTCACCAGCACGTCTCGCTGTCATGAGCATTAATGTCATGGCAGTATCAGCCGTACAATCCGTCAATACTTCTGGTGTATTAGTGACGACTAAATCATTCAATTTTGCAGCTTCAAGATCAATATGGTTAAACCCAACGCCAAAGTTACCAATAACTCTAGCTTTCATATTGTCTACATTAATAACGTCCGCATTTATTTTGTCCGAAACAGTTGGGCAAACAGCATCTGCAGTCTGAAACGCATTAGCTAATTCATCTGCAGTCATTGGTACGTCATCTGTGTTTAATTGCACATCAAACAATTCTTGCATATGTTTTTCGACAGCTTCAGGCCACCGACGAGTTACAATAACTTTAGGTTTACTCATGAGTTAACTCCTACGAAATTTTTTCCATGATCTTTGCAACAGTAGGTCCAAAGTCGGAAGGTGTTGGCACAATAGTGACGCCCATATCTTGGAGTAGATCAACTTTTTCTGCTGCACTTTCACCTACCGCAGAAATAATCGCGCCAGCATGTCCCATTCGGCGACCTTTAGGAGCGGTCAATCCAGCAATGTAGGCAACAACAGGTTTGCTCATATTTTCTTTCGCAAACATGCCAGCATCAACTTCTTGAGGTCCACCGATCTCACCGATCATTACAACTACTTTAGTTTCAGGATCTTCTTCAAAATACTCAAAATGATCTCTGAAGGCACTACCATTAATCGGATCACCACCAATACCTATACTGGTTGAGATCCCGATACCCAGTTCTTTCATCTGCGATGCGGCTTCATAGCCCAATGTACCGGATCGACCAACAACACCCACATTACCCGGCATGTATATATGGCCTGGCATAATGCCCATCATGCATTTTCCTGGGCTTATTGAGCCTGCACAGTTAGGTCCAGTTAGAACCATTCGATCTTCTCGTTTATAACGTCGCATATAACGCTTAACACGGATCATGTCATGTGAAGGAATACCATCAGTGATTGCTACACAAAACTTTATACCACCATCTGCGGCTTCCATAATGCCATCTGCAGCATACGGTGGTGGTACAAATACGATACTCGCATCTGCTCCAGTCTCTCTAACAGCATCTTTCACTGTATCAAAAACTGGACGGCTTAAATGAGTTGTACCACCTTTACCAGGTGTTACACCACCAACAACATTTGTACCATATTCGATCATTTCCTCAGCATGGAAAGTACCGATCTGGCCGGTGAATCCTTGAACGATCACCTTTGAATTTTCATCTAATAAAATTGCCATTTTCGAATTCCTCTTGTCTTATGACTTTCCAGTGTGACCTTTCCAAACTGCCACCGCTTTTTCTGCCGCTTCTTGGAGAGTATCCGCCATGATGATATCGAGACCACTGTCTTTGATGATCTTACGACCAGCCTCGACATTAGTACCAGACAACCTTACAACTAAAGGAACACCTAGTTCTATTTTCTGAACCGCCTGGACAACCCCTTCTGCAATCCAATCACAGCGATTGATACCGGCGAAAATATTAACAAGGATCGTTTCAACATTATCATCCGCCAGAACCAGCCGGAATGCTTTTGCAGTACGCTCTGCGGAAGCACCTCCACCGATATCCAGAAAATTGGCAGGTTCGCCACCAGAATGTTGGATCATATCCATAGTCGCCATAGCCAAACCAGCACCATTGATAATACAGCCAATATTCCCATCCAGACCAACATAACTTAAGCCACGATCAGCGGCTTGCATTTCACGGGGATCTTCTTGTGACTTATCTCGAAGTTCAGCAATTTTCGCATGTCGGAACATTGCGTTATCATCAAAGGACATTTTGCCATCTAATGCTAATAATCGACCATCTCCGGTCACAACAAGAGGATTGATCTCAACCATAGTGCCATCAAGATCGCGCATAGCGCGATAAGCCCCCTGGAACGTAGTTACCGCTTGACTAGTCATTGAAGCAGGTAAATCCAATGCAAATGCTAATTCTCGCGCTTGAAAGTCTTGCAGACCAACCGCAGGTTCCACATGAATTTTAATAATTGCTTCTGGCTTTTCGACGGCCAACTGCTCAATGTCTATTCCGCCTTCTGCGGAAGCCACAACAGTGACTCGCTCAGCCGCGCGATCTAAAACAAATGCCAGATATATTTCACGCTTAATATCACAACCTTGTTCTATATAAAGTCGGTGTACCACTTTGCCCTGCGGACCTGTTTGATGAGTAATTAAGCGTTTACCGAGTAATTCATCGGCCGCATCCCAAATTTCGTCATCTGTTTTACAAATCTTGATACCACCCGCTTTACCGCGAGCGCCTGAATGGATCTGAGCCTTAACGGCCCAGACTTCGCCACCTATTTCCTTAGCTCGATATACAGCTTGTTCTGGACTATAGGCTAAACCACCTGGTCCTACGCCAACACCAAATTCAGCCAGGAGTTCTTTTGCTTGATATTCGTGGATTTCCACTACGATTCTCCTCTTTTAAATTATTATTTCGCACCAATTTGATCGGCTTGTGCGATCACATTACGTGCCATCTTTTCAGACGCAATATCGATCATTTTACCGTCTAATTGAGCAGCGCCTTTACCTGCTGCCGCAGCCTCCTCCAATGCTTCTAAAACACGACGTGCACGAGTTACTTCTGCTTCAGGCGGAGACATAACTTCGTTCGCTAATGGGATCTGTTTAGGATGAATAGCCCACTTTCCTTCATAGCCAAGGGCTGCGACACGTCTTGCCGCTTCACGGAAAGCATCATCATCGCTGAAATCACCAAATGGACCATCAATCGCACGTAAGCCAAAAGCACGACATGCCGTCAACATTTGTACTTGTGCTGCATGCCATTGATCAATCTCAACACCCTTACAAGCGTAATCCGGGTTTAAACCACCAATTACTGTAGTACGCGAACGTAGACTGGCAGCATAGTCAGCGACACCAAAATGCAGAGCTTCCAATCTAGGGCTTGCTTGTGCAATCGTCATCACATTCGCACCGCCTAATGCAGTCTCAATTAAACATTCAAGACCAATTTTTTCTTTGATACCCATCGCATCTTCAACTTGCGTTAATAACATATCAACAGCGTAAACATCTTGTGCTGTTCCCACTTTCGGGATCAAAATCGTGTCGAGGTTGTTACCGGCTTGTTCAACTATATCAACAACGTCGCGATACATGTAATGAGTATCGAGTCCATTAATTCGAACAGAAATGGTTTTGCCACTCCAATCAATATCATTTAAACCCTGGATAATATTTTTGCGTGCCTGATCTTTATCATCAGGAACTACGGCATCTTCACAGTCAAGAAAGACGTAATCTGCCTCTGATGATGCTGCTTTTTCAAACATTCCTGGATTTGAGCCTGGTACTGCAAGTTCACTTCGTTGCAAGCGCGGTTGCGCTTGTTCATATTGTGTAAAACTCATATATAACCCTTCCTAAGTCTTATAAACTTTTATTTTATTGTTATAAAAACATCCGCACTAGGCGGGTGTTTAGGTTAATTACGATCAAATTCGGTCTTTAGCTGTCGAGCACAAATATTCTTGGGCTGCAGCAACACCACTACCTAATTCAATTGGGTAGCCAAGATCTTTCATACTCATCTCTGCACCGCTTAACGGAATCATAAGCATCAACTCATTCATATCGCCCATGTGGCCAATACGAAAACCTTGTCCCATCACTTGTCCAATAGTGATCGAAATTGCCAAGTTATATCGGCGATATGCATGACGAGCAACTTCGTTTCCATCAAAACCTTCTGGAGTACGTACTGCTGTTACTGTATCTGATTGCCAACCATCTTGAGCAATAGTAGACATTCCCCAAGCTTTAACAGCCGCTCGAGTTGCAGTTGCAAAACGAGTATGACGAGCAAAAACGTTGTCCAAACCTTCTTCGAACAACATGTTTAGAGATTCACGCAAACCCCGGAGTAGATTCATAGGTGGTGTATATGGGAAAAAGCCAAGATCATTTGTTGCAATTTGATCTTCCCAGGCGAAGAAACAACGCGGGCATTCCGCTGATTTATTTGCTTCAAGTGCTTTCTCACTTGCACAGACAATACCTAAACCCGTCGGTAGCATAAAACCTTTTTGTGAACCAGAGATTGCAAGATCAACACCCCATTCATCCATACGGAAATCCAAACTGCCAACACCACTTACTGTGTCTACAAAATATAATGCAGGGTGATCACAAGAATCAATTGAGTCACGAACGGCTTTAATGTCAGACATAACGCCCGTTGCTGTTTCATTATGTGTTGCGAAAACTGCTTTAATCTCATGGTTTTTATCTTCTGCAAGAACTTCAGCAAATTTGTCAGCTGGCGTGCCAACCCCCCACTCACAATCGACTTCAATCACTTCCATACCAAGTCGTTGTGCACAGTCGATGAAAAGATGACTAAACTGACCGAAACGTGAAGCAAGTACTTTGCTACCTGGCTTTAATGTATTTGTAATTGCAGATTCCCAGGCACCTGTTCCGGATGAAGGAAAGATGAAGACTCGACCGTTTTCGGTTTTGAAAACTTTCTTCATGTCTGCATAAAGTGGTTTTGTGAATTCTGGAAGGTCAAGGGCACGCATGTCCTCTTGTTCTACGTTGATAGCATTCTGGATACGACGCGGTACGTTCGTTGGCCCAGGTATATATAGGAAATTACGTCCAGCCATTATAATTAAATCCTCTCATTTTATTGTTGTAGAAGAACCATAAAAACTCTGTCTGCAAAATTCAGGAACAAAAAATTTAAACTCCTAAAAATTGGATCCAGATTTTTTACTTAAATTTATTAAGTTTATAATCGCTGCGAGACTATCGTTGCGATGCATCAGGAGATGCTATAGCTAAAGATATGATGGTGTCGTAATATAAGACACTCATTCAAGGTTCTTGACTCGCCTGAGCGAATGTTGATTTTACAAAATTATACTGATTTTAACAAAAATGCAATGAATAAGATTGATTCTCAAAAGTAACCAATCATTTTTCTGTTCAAGAAAGATCTTTCTTCAGATCTTCAATATCTTCTAAACCAATCGACAGCCGGATCAGACTATCAGTAATACCTACTTCCTTCCTCTCAGACTCTGTCAGTCGCCAATGCGTTGTTGTTCCAGGGTGAGTGATGGTACTTTTTGTATCGCCCAAATTAGCCGTAATTGAGAAAATCTTTGTATTGTCGATCAGCTTCCATGCGCCATTTTTCCCACCCTCAACTTCAAAAGAAACAACACCACCATAACCAGACTGTTGATCGGTTGCTAATTTATGCTGTGGATGATTTTCTAGCCCAGGATAATGTACCTGTTTTACAAACGATTGTTGTTGTAACCACTGCGCCATATTCAAAGCACTCTCACAATGTGCTCTCATTCTAATTGAAAGTGTTTCCAAGCCCTTAAGAAAAATCCAGGCATTAAACGGACTCATCGTTGTGCCACCAGTTCGTAATATTCCGAACACCGATTTTCCGATCAATTCTTCGCTACCCAGAATAGCTCCACCAACACAACGCCCTTGCCCATCCAGATACTTTGTTGCTGAATGAATGACGATATCAGCCCCTAGATCGAATGGCTTTTGTAATGCAGGTGTGCAAAAACAATTATCAACAACCAATAGACAATCACGCGATTTTGCCAAACGGGCAAGGGCAGCAAGATCGGCCACTTCCATCAATGGGTTTGAAGGTGTCTCAAGAAATAAAATGCGCGTCTCAGGGCGAATAGCCGCTTTCCATGCTGCGATATCAGTGAGTGGAACAAAGCTTGTTTCGATCCCAAACTTACTCAAAATACTATTAAATAGACCGACAGTAGTACCAAAAATACTACGTGAGGAAACAATGTGATCGCTTTGTTTTAACAAGCCTAGACAAGTACTCAAAATTGCACTCATTCCTGATGAGGTCGCAATACAACGTTCAGCACCTTCAAGTGCAGCTAACCTTTGTTCAAAAATTCTGACCGTAGGATTTGTAAATCGGGAATAGATGTTACCTGGCTCTTGATCAGAAAAACGCGCCGCCGCCTGTGCCGCATTTTTAAAGACAAAACTGGAGGTAGGAAAAATTGGTTCGCTATGCTCCGACTCAGCCGTTCTATGATGTCCCGCTCTAATCGCCAGAGTTTGCAAGCTATAGTCGTTCTCTTTTTGAGTCATTTTGACACCCGAATAAATTCATCGGCCATAAATGAAAAAAACCCACATTTAGCAAAAGCCAAAGCAGGCCGAACGCTTTAGCAATATTTATTACGCGCCTGCAAGCTGAAATTAATCAAATCGGCGCAGAAATGAGACTAGAAGATAGAGAGTGTCCTGTCAATTAAAAAGCTTAAAGCAAGACGAAAATACTGATATTGTCTAAGGATATAGTCTGGGTTATATAAACTCTGAGTCATATATCTAATATTAAGCTGTCATAGAAATTTCGTCTGAAGATTCATCTCCATCGTCATCATCTCGTTTTTGTTTTGCCTTATCAGAACGTGCTTTTTCCAGATTATGTAAATAATCAGTACTGATATCACCTGTTACATATGCACCAGTGAAACAAGATACATCAAACTCGGTCACTTCAGGGTTACCAGCATGAGCAGATTCAATTAAGTCACTAAGTTCCTGGTAAATTAAGCGATCAGCACCGATCAAATCACAAACATCCTGCTCTGTTTTGTTATGAGCAATCAATTCGTCAACTGATGGCATGTCGATTCCATAGACATTTTGATATCGAACAGGGGGCGCAGCCGACGCAAAATACACCTTCTTTGCGCCAGCATCTCTAGCCATCTGGATAATTTGTCCTGAGGTTGTTCCACGTACAATTGAATCGTCAACCAGCATGACATTCTTATCTTTAAATTCCAAATCAATAGCATTGAGCTTTTGTCGTACTGACTTTTTGCGTTTGCTTTGGCCAGGCATAATGAATGTTCGAGGAATATAACGGTTCTTGATAAACCCTTCTCGATACTTCACATCCATCTCATGCGCCATTTCCATCGCCGCAGTCCGACTTGTATCGGGGATAGGTATTACCACGTCAATATCATGATCTGGCCAGTCTCGCTGGATCTTTCTGGCCAACAATTCTCCCATTCTCATACGCGATTTAACAACCGATATACCCTCAATAATCGAATCGGGTCTGGCAAAGTATACATATTCAAAAATACATGGGTTGTGTTTCGCCTCAGGAACACACTGGCAGGTTTTAATATTGCCTTTTTTGTCCACGAAAACCGCCTCGCCAGGTTTCACATCACGGATTGTTTCAAAACCTAAGGAATCTATTGCAACACTTTCAGAGGAAAAAATGTATTCAGTTCCTCTATCAGTTTCACGTTTTCCAAATACAATAGGCCGGATACCATTTGGATCTCTAAACCCAACAATCCCAACACCATTGATCATAGCAACCGACGCATAACCGCCACGGCATCGTTGGAAGAGGCCTTTCATTGCTGTGAATATATCATCCGCATTTATTCTGAACTTACCCATTTTTTGCAATTCATCTGCAAAAACATTGAGCAAAACTTCTGAGTCAGAATCGGTATTGATATGACGTAAACCATCACTAAAAAGCTGTCGTTTTAGTTCTGTTACATTGGTTAAGTTACCATTGTGAGCGAGTGAAATACCATAGGGAGAATTAACGTAAAAAGGTTGAGCTTCTGCGGTTGAAGAACAACCAGCCGTGGGATATCTAACATGACCAATGCCCATCTTGCCTTGAAGATTAAGCATATGCCGCGTGTGAAAAACATTATCGACAAGCCCATTCGACTTCCGAAGTTTCAATTTACCTTTATTATAAGTTGCTATGCCTGCAGCATCTTGACCACGGTGTTGTAAAACGGTTAATCCATCATAAATCGTCTGGTTAACCGCACTATTCGCAACTATACCTATGATTCCGCACACAGATCATTCACCTTTGATAATTTTATTTATCTCAATAGGCACGCTCTCTGAATTAATAACTTCAGATTCATACGTTGTCGATTCAGCTATATTCAGTGACTCTTTAATACCTTCAGGTAAATATCCTTTAACCCAATCAGTCGCAGATTGAAAATGAGGGATCAATAATGATCGTTTGTACAACTTGTTATTTATAAATGGTGTTATTCCAACCAAATCGATCAAAATCATGACAATGAGATAACCACGTGCAATTCCAAATAACACACCCAATAATCTATCTGTACCGGATAAACCAGCACTGTTCATCAGTCTAATGATCACATAATTAAATAAAGAAAAAGCAATTAGTACGGTAATAAAGATTAAAAAAACCGCAACAGCATTACGAAGAAACTCCGGTTCTATGGAGGTTAAATATGACGCTACTTCTCCACGAAATATCCAGGCCACGTAGAAAGCAGCAACCCACGAAATGAACGATAAAACTTCTCGAACAAACCCTCTGAAAACACCTATCACAGCGGATAGAAAAACGAGGGCAATAATTGCAATATCAACTGTATCCATTTCTCAATAACTCCTTAGTCCTGCTTCATAATATTATTCTCGTAAATAGATTGGCGATGTTATCAGAGCAATTGTGCCTTAGCTACTGAATTTATTCCAACGTAACAATTAAAGTTTGTAGCTTCTCTTTTTGATCGATTTGTTTTTTTAGTTTTTCTATTTCAAACTTTGAACCAATCGGTCCAATTCTTACCCGGTAGATGGTTTTACCGCTCGTAGGAACTCCTTCAAAATATGCAGACAAATTTTCGGACTTCAGACGCTTCACAAGCCTGTCTGCATTTTCTTTACTTGAAAAGCTGGCTATTTGAAGTACCCACTGAGACTTCCCTTCGCCTTTTTCAGGGGCTTTATTTTCTACCTTCCTTTCGGGATTTTTAGAATTTTGACTATGTCCCGAATTGGCAATTTCCGATTTCACTTCTGTTACTATTTGATTTGACGTTGTTATTTGAGGTTTTTGCTCTACTTCTTGCGAAATATTATGATTGCCTTCGACATCACTCCCTTCATAACGAGCGATCACTTCTGAAGGTATAGCACTTGCTGAGGGAGTTTCCTGAAAAGATTGATGACCGGTCACAGGTTTAACATCAATATCAGTAACTTCTGGTAAGTCTTCAGTCGTCACTGGTTTCTCTAAGATAAGGGGCAAGATGATAATGCCAAGTACGACAAGTACAACAGCACCAACTAGTCTTTGTTTTAGATCTTCCTTCAAGACTCCTGTTCCATTATTTTCATCACAGCAGAAACCGTATGAAATGATCCTGCGACCAAAATCCGATCACCCGCTTTAGCCTCTTTTTGCAAAGCAGTATAAGCGGTTTTAACCGAATCAAAAGGGATCACAGGCACGTTCATTCCTGCGTCTTCTAAAAGCTTTACTAATCGCGCACTTCCAGCACCTCGGGAACCTCCAAGTGCCGCAACATACCAATCATCAACATATTGTCCAACTTCTTCAATAACACCTCCAGCATCTTTATCTTTGAGCATACCCAGCAAGAGATGATTCTTACCCTGAACTGGATTTGATTTTAAAAAACTGGCCAACGTTTTAGCCGCATGTGGATTATGTGCAACATCGAGGACAATTTCGACATCACCAGGTATTACCTGGAAGCGTCCAGATAATTCTGTTGCCTGTAATCCCTGATGAATATGCTGTTCAGAAACAATGTATCGATCCGGTAAGCATTGAATAACTTTCAAAACACCTGCAGCATTCATCAGTTGAAAATCACCACGAAGACTCGGCCGCGGTAACTCATCGTAACTAACCTTCTGATCATTCCAACACCACGTCTCGTCTGAAGAAGATTCGGCAGAGAAACTATAATGATAGTCTTTACCGGAAAGGTAGAGATCTACTTTTTGATCTTGTGCAAACTCCACAAGACTCTCCGGCGCGTTCAGATCAGAACATACTGCCGGATTACCAGAGCGCATAATCCCTGCCTTTTCTAACGCAATATCATTTCGATTATCGCCCAACCAATCCACATGATCGATCGCAATAGATGTGACCAGTGCAACGTCTGCATCCATCATATTGACAGCGTCTAATCGCCCACCTAATCCAACTTCAAGGACTGCAAAATCAACCTCTTCTCGTTCAAAAAGATAGAAAGCAGCCAAGGTTCCAAATTCAAAATAGGTTAACGAAATCTCGCCTCGAGCCTGATCAATACACTCAAATGCCTCACACAGAAGCTTATCTGAAACCATTTCACCATCAATACAAATTCGTTCGTTGTAATGGATCAAGTGTGGGGAAGTATAGACACCCGTTTTATAACCAGCTTGCCGCATAATGGTACTTAGCATAGCGACACTGGAACCTTTTCCATTAGTGCCCGAAACACTGACAAAACCGTATTTTGGCTGTTTGAGATCCATGCTATCTGCAACCGATTTGCAACGCTCCAAACCTAATTCAATTTCGTTTAGGTGTAGGGTTTCCTGCCACGAAAGCCAACCTGTCAGATTATCGAAGCGCATTTTGAGAGTCCCGAGCTTACCCTGTCAGGCGGCAGTTTGATGAGTCATCATGGCTAATAGACTTGAAATTTGATCACGCATTTCCCTGCGATCAACAATCATATCAAGCGCGCCGTGCTCAAACAGAAATTCACTGCGCTGGAAACCATCCGGTAAAGTTTGTCCTACCGTTTGTTCTATTACGCGAGGACCTGCAAAACCTATCAGTGCTTTTGGCTCGCCAATATTAATGTCGCCCAACATGGCTAAGCTGGCGGACACTCCACCCATCGTTGGATCTGTCATCACGGAGATATAAGGTAAGCCTTTTTCGCTTAACTTAGCGAGTACTGCACTGGTTTTTGCCATTTGCATAAGTGAGACCAATGCTTCTTGCATTCTTGCTCCACCACTGGTGGAAAAACACACCAAAGGTATATTTTCTTCCAAACTGGTGTTTGCCGCCTGGAAAAAACGTTCACCCACAACGGATCCCATAGTTCCCCCAATGAAACCAAAATCAAAAGCGCACGCAACTATCGGTATCGCTTTTAACTCCCCTTTCATTACAACGAGTGCATCGGTTTCATCTGTCGTTTTTTGTGCATGTATTAAACGATCTTTGTATCGCTTTAAATCTTTAAATTTAAGAAAATCCTCTGGGGTTATATTTGCACCAATTTCGGTAGTCGTATCTTTATCAAGAAAATGTTCGAGACGCTTACGCGCACCAATACGCATATGGTGACCACATTTAAGACAAACATCCTGATTTCTTTCCAGTTCCGAACGATACAAAACTTCCTTACAGGATATGCAGCTCGTCCAAAGACCTTCAGGAATAGATTTTTTTGAGGTACTGTCTGTGCGAATACTCGCCGGCAATAATTTTGTAAACCAATTCATTTTTATTCTTCCTCACAAGTGATCAGATTATTGATCAATAGCATTGCGTAATTCTGCCATGAAACTGCTTATCTCATCAGATATTTTTTCAGGTTGTTCTTGCAACGCTTCCATCTTTGAGACTAAAGCACTCCCGACAACAACCGCATCACTAACCTTTGAAACCCTCGCAGCCGTCTCACCATCTTTAATACCAAATCCAACACCCACAGGTAATTTCGTATATTGACGGATCAGATCCATTTTTTCTCGAATACCACCCGTATCAAGTTGACTACTACCCGTCACACCTTTCAAAGCCACATAATAAACAAAACCTGTTGCTGAATGACAAATCTTCTCAATTCTTTCTGGCGTTGTCGTAGGCGAGATCAAAAAGACCGGATCAACACCGGCTTCTTGTAACATAACATTAAACTCTTGCGACTCTTCAGGCGGTAAATCGACAGTAAGTATTCCATCAACACCTGCTGCTTCTGACATTTTCGCGACTTTTTCATAACCCATAATTTCAATCGGATTACAGTAACCCATCAAGACGACAGGAGTTGTTTGATTTTTGATCCGAAACTCTTTAACCATGTTAAAAACATCAACTAATGAAACCTTATGTTTCAACGCACGTTCACTTGAATGTTGGATGACTGGACCATCCGCCATCGGATCAGAAAAAGGTACACCCAATTCTAATATATCAGCACCACCTTCAACCAATGCGTGCATAAAAGAAACCGTGTAATCTGGATGTGGATCACCTGCCGTAATAAAGGGGATCAAAGCAGTTCGATTATTAGCCTTGAGATCTTTAAATATCTGGTTTATTTGACTCATAATTATTATTGATTTACGAAGGTTTTAATAAGCAATACTAGGGGTTTACTAAGCAACACTAAGCCGTTATATCTTTGTCTATTCCCTGTCGAGCAGCAACGGTATGCATATCTTTGTCACCACGTCCGGATAGATTAACGATAATGTTTTGATCTTCAGTCATTTCTTTTGCAAGTTTCACCGCGTAAGCCAACGCATGGCTGCTTTCCAATGCAGGAATGATCCCTTCTATTCGAGTCAGATCATAAAAAGCAGCTAGTGCTTCATCATCGGTGATAGGCACATATTGAGCACGGCCAATATCCTTAAGCCAGGCATGCTCAGGGCCCACTCCAGGATAATCCAGACCCGCCGAAATAGAGTGCGTCTCAATAATCTGACCATCATCATCTTCGATCAAATAAGTTCGATTACCATGCAGCACACCCGGTTTTCCTGCATAAAGTGAGGCAGAATGGCGACCGGTTTCGATACCATCTCCTGCCGCTTCAACCCCGTACATAGCAACTGACTCATCATAAATAAATGGGTGAAAAAGACCAATAGCATTTGAACCACCACCAACACATGCAACTAGCGCATCCGGCAATCGGCCCGTTGCTTCAATACATTGTTCCTTTGCTTCACGACCGATAATGGCTTGAAAATCTCTGACCATCGCAGGGTAAGGGTGCGGCCCAGCCACCGTGCCGATGATATAAAATGTATCATCGACATTAGTAACCCAATCACGCATGGCCTCATTAAGCGCATCTTTGAGCGTTTTTGATCCTGACTCGACTGGCACAACGGTCGCACCAAGTAACCTCATCCGATAGACATTGGTTGCTTGCCGTTCGATATCTTGGGCACCCATATAAACAATGCACTCAATTCCAAGTCGGGCTGCAATAGTTGCAGTTGCAACGCCGTGTTGACCGGCACCCGTTTCAGCAATAATGCGCGTCTTTCCCATTCGTTTTGCCAGCAATGCCTGACCAATCGTATTATTGATCTTGTGCGCACCCGTGTGATTTAAATCTTCACGCTTTAGATAAATCTTTGCGCCACCGAGTTCTCTGCTCCAGCGTTTAGCTAAATAGAGTGGCGAAGGTCTACCCACATAATGTTTAAGATCATCGTCAAACTCTTTTAGAAATTCCGGATCTTTTATATATTTTTCATACGCTTCTTGAAGCTCTGTAACCGGCTCCATAAGCGTCTCAGAAATAAACTTTCCACCATACTCACCAAAGTGACCTCGTTCATCGGGTAACGTTTGGGTCTTATACCCAAGTTCCTTGAGAATGCCTGTTTCAGCGGTCATGATGCGCTTCCTGGCAAGGCCTGTTTTGCAGATAATGGTGGTTCCATTATCAAAAAATAGAACGCCGCGAGGGAGGGCATCATGACCTCCCAAAGGGCGAGACAGGCATTCTCAAGAAACTTGGGTATCTCTAAAGCCATTGCTTACTCCATTCATAAAAGCATTCATTTTTTTATTATCTTTAATTCCCTTAATCTGTTCGATACCACCACTGACATCTACTGCAAAGGGGCGAACGTTTTTGATCGCTTCTGCGACATTATCAGGACTCAGTCCACCTGCCAAGATAATTGGCATAGAAAGATCCTTTGGAATGATATCCCAATCAAACGCCTTACCTGTTCCACCGTACTTTGCTTTATCGTAGGCATCGAGTAATAGTGCTTGAGCATTGTTAAACTGTTGGGAGATTTTTTTAAGATCAATTCCTTCTTGCATACGTACCGCCTTAATAAAAGGTCGATCATAGTGCTCACAATCTTCCGGCGATTCATCTCCATGAAACTGTAAAACATCCAGACCAACTTCTTTTGAGATCTGCTCAACTTCTACTCTTTCCGCATTCACAAACAAACCTACCCTAGTGACAAAGGGTGGCAAACTGTCAACGATTGCTTTCGCTTGTTCAATTGATACAACTCTCGGACTTTCTGCATAAAAGACCAGGCCAATGGCATCGACGCCAATCGACGCAGCATGTAAAGCATCTTCAACACGCGTAACTCCGCAAAACTTAACTCGTGTTTTTAAAGGTGAAAATGTTAGATCCATGCATTAAGATACACACTATTAGATAAGGTGCAATTGTACAGTAAAAACTGAGATTTTTACGGCATTAATGAATACGTTTTAATCAAACAAAACTATAAAGATTAAGACTATTTAGAGATTAATCTAGTTCCTATCGAACAGCTAATCGCGTTCCCGGTGGGGCATACTCAGAAAAGTATTTGGTCACACCATTATGAATAGCATTAACCAGTTTATTTTGTTCCTTTGAACTCAACAACTTACGCTCTTCTTTCGGGTTGCTGATAAAGGCTGTTTCGATCAATATTGACGGGACATCTGGCGCCTTCAACACGACAAAACCGGCGTGCTGTACTTTTGATTTGTGTACCTTCCCAACCTTTTTCAAACCTTGTAAGACTTTATCGGCGACATTAACGCTGGCATCCATTACTGCATTCTGTGAGAGATCAAGCAATACTCCGTTTAATAAGGGATCACCCTTATCAAAATGAACACCGCCAACAAAATCAACAGCATTTTCCTGCTCTGCTAATAGTTTTGCTGCTTCACTACTGGCACCTTTTTCGGACAGAACATAAACTGATGAACCTTGAACAGAGTGGTTTTTAATTGCATCAGCATGAATTGAGATAAAAAGATCTGCATTCTTACTCCGTGCAATATCAACGCGTTTGCGCAATGACAAGAATTGATCTTTATTTCGAGTTAAAACCGCCTTCATACCTGGTGTAGCATCAATTTTCTTCGCCAGTTTTTTTGCAATGGACAGAACAACATCTTTTTCTTTAGTACCCCGTTTGCCGGTAGCGCCAGGATCTTTTCCACCATGGCCAGCATCCACCGCAACAATGAGATCGCGAAGAACAACTTTCTTTTTAACAGCTGGTTTTGCAGCTTGTTGTTTAGTAGTTTGAGCTGATTTAACTTTTACTACTTTGTTCTGTCCCCTTTGCATTGGTACGACAGAAGACTTTTTCTGCATGTCTTTCGAGACAATTAGAGAAGCTTGCTTGGTGTTTTTTAGATCTAACAGATCAACAACCAGTCGGTGCCCACGCTTGCCTTCTGGCCCAAGCTGAAAACTATTAATTTTAACTTTGCGACGTAAATCAAGAACAACACGAAAGGCATGGTTTTCTTTTCCTGCAGAGCGGACTTTCCTTAGCAGTTTATTTTTACTGACAGGTGCTATGAGTTTCTTGCGGGTATCACTGTTTCTAAAATCGATAACGACTCTTAAAGGATCCTCTAAGGTGAAAATCTTGTAATTAATCGCGTCATTCAGATCAAAAACTACACGTGTCTTCTCTGGTGCGGGCCAAACCCGCATCTCTTCTATGTTCGCAGCATAGCTTGCCTCCCCTACACATAGGAGGGTTAGAAAAAACAAAAATTGAACGGATTTCTTGAGCACTACAAATATATCCTTTATCCTAAATTAGGGTGAATTACCTTAATTTTGCAGTAGTTAAGCTATAAAATACAAGTAATATTTTATAATAATACACTACCTTATTGATTTAAATATATTATATTATCTAAATTTCTCTATAAATATCGATGGTTTTGAGACCTGTTTCACTTATAGGCTCAAATTCTATCTGTCTTTTTTCATCTTCATACCTGAAATTAATAAGAATATCCGCTGCCGGTAAAAGGCCTTTTCCGTTCTGAGGCCATTCAAGTAGGCAGATCGAAGTTCCATCAAAATAATCTCTAATACCCATAGCCTCTAGTTCTTCTGGATCAGTAAGACGATATAGATCAAAATGATGGATAGTGAATTGCTTGTTTTGAAATATGGTTTGATAGGAATGAACAATGTTGTATGTCGGGCTCTTAACAGTACCAGTATGACCAAGCCCGAATAAAAAACCTCTAGCGAATGTGGTTTTTCCAGCACCAAGTTCACCCTGAAGATGGATGCTCATTCCTTGTTGGATAATAGAAGCCAAACCTGCGGCCTTCGATTCGGTCTGTTCAGCCGATTCGGTAAGATAGCTAAGCATAACTCTACGCTTCCCAGGAGATTAAAAGTTCACCGAGGCTCGAATTTCAGGCATTAAATCCAGAGCCAGCATTCCTCGCTGCCCACTTTTTGCCGCCATGTCCGCAGCATTTGCATGCACACTTACCCCCGTTTGCGATGCAGAAAATAGATCCAACCCCTGAGCAACAAGACCAGCGATAACGCCTGTCAAAACATCTCCTATGCCACCACTCGCCATGCCAGGATTACCCTGTGAACAAAGCGAAATACCCATTTTTTCAGAAGTGATTAGAGTTCCTGAGCCTTTCAATACGATTACACCGCCATACTTTTGCTGTATCGCAGTGACTGCGGCAAAACGATCTTGTTGTATTTCAGCGACCGAACAACCCAACATTCTTGCGGCTTCACCCGGATGCGGCGTTAAAACCCAGTTTTCCCGTTGTACTGGATCTTGAGCAATTAAATTCAACGCATCTGCATCAACAATCAAAGGCAAGGAAGTTTCCAGGACACTGCCCAACATTTCTTGCCCCCACTTATCCAAACCAAGTCCAGGGCCAATGGCAACAACCGAAGCGCGATGAATCAAATTCAACAAAGTATCACTGCGCTCAACACTGTGAGCCATAAGTTCCGGCCGACTCATCGCGATGTGTGTCGCATGTCGTTCTCGGGTAGCCAGGCTAACTAACCCAGAACCTGATCGCGCTGCAGCCTCAGCAGCCATTCGCGCGGCACCAGCAAAACCATGATCGCCGCCTACGATTAGAGTATGGCCATATTGACCTTTATGGCCAGTTGCTTTTCGTGTATCTAAAGTAGGTTTTTGCGTTAACAAGTCTATTCTTAAACAAGAAACAGGAACAGATTCATAAACTTCATCAGGTACTTCTAAATCATCAAAGTAAACATCGCCACTGTGGGTGGCACCCTCTCCCGTTAGCAAGCCCTGCTTAGCACCAATAAAACTGATCGTTGCCTGAGCTTCTATCGCGGCCCCCATAATACTTCCAGTATCCGCGTTTAAACCCGTTGGAATATCTACTGCTAAAATGGGAGCAGAAGATTTATTGATAGCGTTAACGATATCAATATATTCTTCGTTAATATTTCGGTCCAACCCTGTCCCTAAAATTGCATCAATAATCACATCAGCTTGTTTTAGTTTCTCTACCGAAAAAGCTTCATGTTTGATCTCCGCTTGAGCAGATTTTTCTGCACAGGTTTTAGCATCACCCTGCAGATTTTCATGATCACCTACCTGTAAAAGGACAACATTTTTATCACTTTGTTGGGCAAGCCTAGAGATGACATAGCCATCTCCACCATTATTTCCATTACCACAAACAATCACGATTCGCCAAGCATCTGGCCATAGTTTATTTAGTAAATCAAACGCTGCTTGCCCAGCAGCTTCCATCAGTGAAAGCCCTTCCAAACCTTGCGCCTCAATCGCCTGCTTATCCAGCTCGCGAACTTGAGTCGATGTATATAAATTTCGAGGTAAAAGACTATTCATAATGGCTTTTTCAATATCAAATCTTCAGTACATTTTTACGGAAATATTTAAGCTCTTCGATAGAGTCTTTAATGTCGTCCATTGCAAGGTGTTTACCGCTTTTGTTATATTTAGGCAGTTCTGGTGCCCAGCGTTCTGCAAGCTCTTTGATCGTACTTACATCTATATGTCGATAGTGAAAATAATGTTCTAACTTGGACATTAATCGATGCATAAAGCGACGATCCTGACAAATGGTGTTTCCACACATTGGAGATAGTCCGGCAGGTACATATTCTTTGAGAAAATCCAGGGTTTCTTGTTCTGCTACTTCAACCGTATATTTTGATTGTCTTACACGTTCAGTTAATCCAGAATTACCGTGCTGATTGGTATTCCAGTCATCCATTGCTTCAAGAATATCATCAGGTTGATGAATTGCGATCGTTGGTCCTTCAGCCAGAATATTCAATTGCTGATCAGTGATAATCGTTGCAATTTCGATGATATAATCTTCATCGGTATCGAGCCCTGTCATTTCAAGATCGATCCAGATAAGATTTTTTTCAGAAACTTTTTCGGAACCACTCATGGAGTTATCCTTATATTATTATGGAAATGAATAATTTTACCACGTTGTTTATTGTAGCGATCATCATCAATGTTGGCATACATTTCTGGTTATCGCGACGGCATATCAGCCATATCTTATCTCATCGAGCACAAGTTCCGAATGCTTTTTCTGATGCTATTCCATTAGACTCACATCAGAAAGCGGCCGATTATACTGTTGCAGGGCAACGTTTTGGTTTGTTTGAATTATTCCTGGGCACCCTCTTTTTATTCGCCTGGACAATAGGTGGCGGTTTTGATCTGCTTGATCAATTCTGGCGAGGCTATCAATGGTCATCCATTACTACAGGTGTCGCTGTACTCCTTTCCTCATTTGCAATCATGGCGATTCTGGATATCCCATCTTCCTTGTATCGTACCTTTAGTATTGAAGAACGTTTCGGTTTTAATAGAACCACAATGAAGATCTTTTTTTCTGACATGATCAAACAAACATTTCTAATGTTACTGATCGGTATTCCAATGATATGGATGGTTCTTTGGCTGATGGAAAATGCCGGTGAAAAATGGTGGCTCTATGTTTGGATTGTATGGATGAGCTTTAGCCTGTTAATGATGTGGGCATTTCCAACGTTTATTGCACCGTTGTTTAATAAATTTGAACCACTGGCCGATGAAAATTTGCGATCAAGAATAGAAGCTTTGTTGGAACGTAATGGTTTCTCAAGTCAGGGGATATTTGTTGTTGATGGCTCAAAACGTTCTTCCCATGGTAACGCCTATTTCACCGGTTTTGGTGCAAATAAACGCATCGTTTTTTATGACACCCTGATCGATGATCTTGAAGTCGACGAGATCGAAGCAGTTCTAGCTCATGAACTTGGTCACTTTAAGCGTAAACACATTATTAAGCAGGTGGCCTTCATGTCAGTGATCAGTCTTACAGGACTTGCTCTTTTGGGGTGGTTGATCAAACAAGACTGGTTTTATACTGGGTTGGGTATTTCCCAACCCTCTATCTACATGGCTTTAATTTTGTTTATGATGGTCGCACCGATTTTCAGCTTTTTTCTTGGCCCTTTGATGGCAAAACTCTCAAGAAAATTTGAATTTGAAGCAGACGAATATGCATCTAAAAATGCTGACGCAACTAAATTGATCAGTGCATTAGTTAAACTCTATAAGGAGAATGCAAACACCTTAACACCAGACCCTTTATATTCAGCCTTCCACGATTCTCATCCTCCAGCGTCGGTTAGAATTGCCCATTTAGAATCGCTTTAGTAATACGATTCAGATAGTGGAAGCTTTTTAAATAAAGATAGTAAAGGTAGTAAAGGTATTTGTCAGAAAGGACTTAAAAAATAGGGCACTTTAATAGACAAGGAAGGGAGGTGCACCAAAGCAATAGCTCAGTGCCTTGTCTACTAAAGACCCCAGTTATAACACCCATTCAGTATACAACATTAGAAATATACTTAAGAACGCTATTCGTTGCCTTTGTTTGTTTTCCAAAAAACAAATTCGTTGAAAAACACATTTATTACAAGATGTTATACTTCTTTCGATGAAACATTGTAAATAAGATCAGGCACAGTAAAATTTAACAAAACCACAGCTCATTTAGTATCCCCCATTTGGGGGGTATTTATGTTAATCAGAAGATGAATAACCTTTCACAAGAAAACCAAAATAACCTTATATCCACTGAGGCACTACGTTTTTATTACAGTAATATTATTGATGTCAGTTACTTACAAATGGTTTTCCCTTTTGTTGTTGTCTGGACGTTCTTTAATACTGTCAACAATATAATACTTACTCTCTGGCTGATCCTTACAATCTCTGTTTTTATAATCAAGATAATGCTCGCTAAAAATTATCTGAAAACATCTCCTCCTGCAGATCAAATTCAACGGTGGGGTAAATACCTGACGATAACCACTTTATTTTCCGGGATTTTATGGGGAATTGCCGGATTTTATTTCCATGATCCAGATCAAATTTTTCATGGCCTAATCCTTTATATGATCATTCTGGGTATTTCGGCAAGCTCATTAACTCATACAGCCTATTGGCTTCCGGCATTCTATACATACACTATTCCCGCTATTTCTGGAGTAATGTTAGGTCTTGTTTTTCACTTTCCTATAGAAGGTTATATTCCAGCTTTACTCCTCCTTATTTTTCTCTTAATTCTTTTAAAAATGGCTACCAGCAGCAGGAAAGTGGCTTACGATGCCATTAGACTTAGCTTGGTTAATACTGAGTTAATCAAAAATCTAGAACAAGAAAAGAAAAAGGCTGAAACCGCAAGTAATGCAAAAACTCAATTTCTTGCATCAGCAAATCATGATCTACGACAGCCTGTTCATGCGCTATCTTTACTCGTTCACGGCTTACAAAAAGAATTAAAATCCGTACAAGGAAAGTTATTATTCTTTCGCTTAGAACAAAGTGTCAAAAACCTTGGAAACCTACTGGAATCTTTACTCGATCTCTCTCGTCTTGATGCCTCTGCAGTTAAGGTCACTCCAACACACTTTCCTGTGTCATCCATTACATCCCAAATACTGATGGATTTTTTACCTAATGCAAGTAGTAAAGGGCTCAAGTTCAGCGTTCGACATTGTAATGAGGTACTTTTCACCGATAGAACGCTGCTCGAGCGCCTGTTGAGAAATTTACTCGACAATGCTTTTCGCTATACCCATAACGGTGGTGTTGTTCTTGGGTTCCGAAAACGTAACAACGACCTTGTCTTTGAAATCTGGGATACTGGGATAGGTATTTCTAATAGCGAAAGTGACAAAATCTTTAACGAGTTTTTTCAAGTAAGGAATAGCGAACGAGATCGCTCGAAAGGATTAGGTCTCGGATTATCAATTTGTCAAAGGATTGCCATCTTATTAGGCACCGAGATCCAATGCCGCTCAATACCTGAGAAGGGTTCCGTTTTTCATTTTAAACTTCCTGTTTCCGCAATGAGTAAGCCTTCGAAAGAAACGATAATTCATAATGTTAAAGAAAACATGAACATGATTGCACTTAAAGGAAAAGTCATACTGGTAGTGGATGATGATCTGGAAGTTATTCGGGCAATGTCTCAATTAATTAAAAATTGGGAAATGATTCCACTCACTGCACGTGAGAGTGACGAGGCCTTGGATATATTGCAACAGAGGCAACTTTTACCTGATTTGTTGATTTGTGATCATCGCTTAAATAGTGGTGAAACGGGACTTGAGGGAGTTAAAAAAATTCAAAAAAAATATCTCATTCCGGCACTAATGATCACTGGTGACACTGCACCAGAGAATCTTTATGCACTCAACGATTCAGGTTTACCCATTGTCCATAAACCTGTTACACCCGAGATCCTTTATGAGAATATTAGTAGCTTATTGGATCAAAAATAATCCAAGCTGACGCGCGGTCTTCACACAACCACTTCTAGTCTTCGCGCCTAATACATTGTAAAGCGCCTTAACATGTGTTTTAACGGTACTTTCAGAAATACTCAATTTCTCCGCGATTTGCTTGTTTTGCAACCCTTCATCAAGGAGCTTAAGAACTTCGAGTTGTCTAGAAGTGATCCCAAGATGCTTAGCTAAATTGGCAATTTTTTCGTCCATCGCCAAGGTCTCTGTCACCGATCCTGCTGGCCATGACTCTTCGCCGAGTAGTAGTTTATCGATGGCATCGAGTAGTAGTACCGGACTTTTAGATTTGTGATAAAAACCTTTTGCCCCCATTGATTTTGCCATTCTAATCGTATCAGATACATTGTCTTTGCCTGTGATAATAAGTACAGGTGGGAAGTAGTCATAGTTCTGAAAAAATTGTAGCAAAGACTGCCCATCGCTATCAGGTAAACCCATGTCCAACAAAATGAGATCGTAACGACTTTCACTTTTGATCAGTTCTAGTGCTTCATTACAACTTGTTGCCGTTGATAAATCCACTGTTCTTTCGAGTAGTAATTGTAAGCTCTCAGAAACGTAAAGATGATCCTCTACCAGCAATAATTTCATAACAACATCCTCTGTATTTTTATAATTATAAGGTATGTTCGAATTTAGCGTAAAATCTTACGTCAGATATAAACTCAATCAAATTTCCTGTCTTGATGTCAACGCATGAGATAGGGTTCCACCATCGATCAGATCTAGTTCACCGCCAAGCGGGACGCCATGAGCAATGCGTGTCACTTTGGCCTCTGAGGACACGAATATCTGACTTATATAGTGCGCCGTTGCTTCACCTTCTAAAGTTGTACCGGTTGCCAGTATGACTTCTTTAACATGGTCTTGTTCAACAATTAATTTCAACTTGTCCAAACCAATCTCGTCTGGGCCAATTCCATCAAGCGGTGATAAATTGCCCATCAAAACAAAGTAGCGTCCAAAAAAACTACTTGTTTGTTCAATAGCGACAACATTAGCCGGACTCTCCACAACACATAATGATGACGAATCACGTTTTGGACTGGAGCAAATCTCGCAAATCTGTGTCTCACTAAAATTACGGCATCGCTCGCAATGTTGAACTCCATCCATGGCATTATTCAAAGCCTCAGCAAGTTGCCTGGCTCCGAGACGATTTCGTTCAAGCAATTCAAACGCAATACGTTGCGCGGATTTTGGCCCAACTCCAGATTGACAGCGTAATGCTTCGATTAAATGATCAATAAGAGGCGTATATTTCAATGGTTCAAAATGGCATCTTTAAACCGGCTGGAAGATCAATTCCAGACGCCATACCGCCCATCTTTTCCTGTGAAACCGTTTCAACCCGACGATTAGCATCATTAATGGCTGCGGCAATCAAATCCTCCAGCATTTCTTTATCTTCATTCATTAACGTCGGATCAATTGTCACTCGTTTTACATCGTGTTTTCCTGTCATAACAACCTTAACCATACCTGCACCAGACTCGCCATTGACTTCCATATTTGCGATTTCTTCTTGCGCCTTTTTAAGATTCTCCTGCATCTTCTGAGCCTGCTTCATTAAATTTCCCATTCCACCTTTCATATCACTTTTCTCCATCTGCTGGACGAATACTGTCCTCAATAATGGTTGCATCAAATGCATCACATAATGCCTGAATATCAGGATCTGATTTTATCACCTGTTTGGCCTGCTCCAATCGTTGACCATCTTCCCTCACCTGAATTGCCCTGGGGGTTTGCTGATCTTCAAGCTTCTTTTCGGTTATAACTAATTTCAAATTATGATCAAATTTTGTTCGTAATGCCTCATGTATCTGTTGTTCCATCCTGCGAGTACGCATTGCACCTGGTGCGACAACCAAATGAAACTCATTATTTTCAAAGCTCTCCATCGTACAATTAATTGCCAGTTGGAGTGCTAAGCCCTTTAAATTTAGTTGTTCAATTAACGTATGCCACTCATTGAATTGCTCTGTTTTTGATTCAGACGCTGATAGCGATACGAAATCGTTCTTTTGCAAAGAATCTACTTGATCGGTTTTCTGTTGAAAATCTGACTGTGCTTCAAACTTAACGCTTGTATTATCTAGCGTCTTTTTTTTTACTGGATTAGGATTCGGATCTACATCCATTTTCTGAAATGCCAACATTCTTAGCAAGATCATTTCAAAACCACTTTCAGGATCTGGATGAAACGGTAAATCACGCTGTCCGATCAGCACTATTTGGTAATATAACTGACATTCCTCAACCGTCAATAAAGCTGCAATTTGCTCTAAACGCTCACTATCACGATGATCTCTTCTCGCTTCGGGCACCAATTGTTTGACTGCGATAGCTTGAAGTTGAATCAATAATTCTGCCAGTACGACTTGGTAGTCAGGACTCAACTCAGCCAATTGTTCAGTTTTATTCAGCACTGCAATCGCATCTTTAGATGCCAGCAATTCGAGCAAACTCAAGACTTGATCTTTATCAATAGTACCCAACATCCCAGCGACATCATCGGCTTTTAGTTCCCCACCACCAAATGAAATCGCTTGATCTAGCAAGCTTAAACTATCACGCAAGCTACCATCTGCAGCAAACGCAATCATTTCCAAAGAGCGATCATCAGCATTGATCTTTTCCTCTTCCAAAATATGTTTTAACTGCTGTTCAATTTGATCGGGTGTTATGCGTTTTAAATTAAACTGTAAACAACGCGAAAGGATCGTTGGAGGAATTTTTTTTGGATCTGTCGTTGCCAACAAAAATTTAACATGCGGCGGCGGTTCTTCCAGCGTTTTCAATAAGGCATTAAAACTGCTTTTTGAGAACATGTGTACTTCATCTATAAGATAAACCTTATAACGTCCTCGTGTTGGTGAATATTGAACATTATCCAATAGATCACGCGTATCATCGACACCAGTTCGAGAAGCTGCATCAACCTCGATCAGATCAACAAATCGACCTTCATCAATTTCCATGCAAGAACTACATTGACCACAAGGATTAGCACTTACACCATTTTCACAATTTAAACTTTTAGCAAAAATTCTCGCAATCGTTGTTTTACCAACACCACGTGTTCCGGTAAACAAGTACGCATGATGTAGGCGATCACTGTCCAACGCATTGGTTAAGGCTTGCAAGACATGTCGTTGACCGACCATATCTTCAAAACAATGCGGACGCCACTTTCGGGCCAGAACTTGATAACTCATAGCGACATTATAATTCAGCTGCCTCTAAAATGAAGAAATTTCGAGAATAATAGATAAAGATAAATAACATAACGATTATTCAAAAAGGTGGCGGCCACACCCGCCACACCCCGGCACCCGCATCCGCTGTTGCCGCTGCTCCCTTCCGGGCCTGACGGGGTTCACAACTTCGCGTCGCGGAGGGACTGATGTAGCCACCATTGAAAGAAGCGCATTCTATCACATCATGCAAGAGGAACTGAATGACCGTTAGCTCTTTAAATAACTAAATAAAGACTAGGGTAAATATTTCCGTGGATCTACCGACTTACCATCCTTACGTATCTCAAAATGCAACTTAACTTGATTGGTTGCGCTGTTGCCCATTTCTGCAATCGGTTGACCACTGCTCACATCTGCGCCTTCTGTGACTAACAAACGACTATTGTGAGCATAGGCGCTGAGGAATGAATTATTGTGTTTGATAATGATCAAATTCCCATAGCCTACCAATCCGCTGCCACTGTAGACCACTTTCCCAGCAGCGGCAGCTTTTACAACTTGTCCCATATTGCCTTTGATATCAATGCCACTACGCGCGGAGGCGGTATTCGATGAGATCAATTTTCCCTTTGCTGGCCATACCCAGATGATTTTTTTCGGTACTTTTTTAACGATAGGCTTGGTAACCGACACTTTTGGTTTAGGATCTGTTTTAGGAACCGGTTTTGGCTTTTCTGCCTTCGTTACTGTATGGATTGGCTTCTTAGGTGGCGGAATTAGACGCAGCTTCTTACCAACAAAAATAGTATACGGTGAGCGAATACCATTCCAATTTGCCAATGATTTATAATCAATTTGATAACGCCAGGCAATTGAATAAAGTGTATCGCCACGAACAACGGTATAATAATCTTTACGGATTTCTGGTTTAGAAACCTGGTCTTGAGATTTTTGTTTTTTCTCGACTGATTTTTTTTCTGAGGGATCTGCTTTCTGTTGCTCTCGGCTATAAACCGGAGCCTGGCCTCCACTCATGCAAGAGGTAAGACCAATGACAGAAATAACTAACAAGCATGCAAAGATCGATTTCTGATCAGTCAACATACTTAACCTCCCTTAGATCCCCGGATCGTATTACTTGCTTACACCACTGCGCATCGGCACAAAACTGACTGCATCCAATTTTTCTTCACTATAATTCGTTTCATCTTCTCGAGTAATTAACGAAAGTGTTTGAGAACTTTCATTACCTATCGGAATAATCAAACGCCCACCGACTTTTAATTGTTGTAATAATTGAGGTGGAACAACGATGGGTGCAGCTGCGACAAGAATAGCATCATAAGGACTATTTTCAGCCCATCCTTCCATTCCATCACCATGTTTAACAAGAATATTAGGGTAACGTAATTGTTGGATCCGTTCCCTTAACTTAATAGCTAAAAAAGCAATTCTTTCGACCGCAAATACCTTGCTGGCACACTGTGAAAGAACAGCACTTTGATAACCACAACCTGCACCAATTTCCAGCACCTTTTCATGTGATCCTTGCAGCAATAACTCTGTCATTCTAGCCACAATATAAGGCTGTGAAATAGTTTGTCCGTGGCCAATGGGTAAAGCGGTATTCTCATAAGCACGAGACGCTAAACCCTCATCGATAAACAAGTGTCTGGGAATTGTCTCAATGTATTTTAGTACAACTGAATTAGAAATACCCATGTCTGAAAGTTGCTTTGATAAACGAACACGCGTTCGTTCAGATGTCAGCCCTATGCCACGATGATCATTCATCTTTTATCTATATTCTCCAGCCACTGAGAAACCATCTCTAGCGAACTATGTTGAGTCAAATCAATTTGTAGTGGCGTAATCGACACGTATCCTTGTCTAATGGCCTGGAAATCCGTCCCTGAACCGGCATCCTGTTCTCCACCTGGTGGCCCAATCCAGTAGATATCCTGGCCGCGAGGGTTCTTATCTTTGATTACTGGTTCTGACTTATGTCGTTGTCCTAATCGTGTTACTTGCAAGCCTTTTATTTGATCCAATGGCAGATCCGGTACATTTATATTCAAAATCGTATCTGCAGGTAAAGGATTTTTGTCCAGCTTATAGATCAAATTTTTGATTATCGATGCCGCAGTTTCATAATAAACTGGATCTTCGCCAGTATCACTCGCTAAGGAGATTGCCAGTGCTGGAAGTCCCATAAATCGACCTTCCATCGCTGCCGCTACCGTACCTGAGTAAATAACATCATCACCAAGGTTGGCGCCAGAATTGATCCCTGAAACCACCATGTCAGGCATCTTATCAAGCAATCCTGTAATCGCAATATGCACACAGTCAGTTGGTGTTCCGTTTATAAAGTACTGATTTTCAGAAAATTTCTGAACTTGCAACGGGTTGTCCAATGTCAGTGAATTACTCGCTCCACTACGATTTCGATCAGGGGCAACTACTGCCACCTCTCCTATTGATGAAAGTGTCTCTGTCAGGGTTTTGATCCCTGTTGCACGATAACCATCATCATTACTGATCAAAAAATACATATTAGCCCATCAGAAATTCAAGTAGAGCTTTTTGTGCATGTAGGCGATTTCCGGCCTCATCCCAGACCACGCTTTGTTCGCTGTCTAAAACGTCAGCAGTCACTTCTTCACCGCGATGAGCCGGTAGACAATGCATAAATAATACATCAGGATTGGCCAGCGACATCAGATCAGCATTAACCTGAAAGGGTTCAAATGTATGTGCACGCTCTTCGGCTTCTTCTTCCTGACCCATGCTAGCCCAAACATCTGTGACGATTAGATCAGAGTTTTCTGATGCTTCTTTTGCTGAAGTAAAAACCTTAATTCGATCACCTGCTTTCTTAACAATATCTTCATCAGGTTGATAACCTTCGGGGCTGGCAATATTTAATTGAAAGTTTAATAACATTGCTGCATTAACGTATGAGTGACACATATTATTTCCGTCGCCAATATAGGTCACCGTTTTTCCTTCAATGGATCCTCTATGCTCCTGATAGGTTTGCATATCGGCCAACAATTGACAGGGATGATAGGTATCTGTCAGGCCATTAATCACCGGAATTGAAGAGAACTCCGCAAAACGTTCGACATTTGTATGCTCAAATGTTCTCACCATGATCCCATCAACCATGCCGGAAAGAACACGAGCAGTATCACTGATTTCTTCGCCACGCCCTACTTGTGAATGTTGAGGCGATAAAAAAATCGCACTTCCCCCGAATTGAATCATGCCCGTTTCAAATGAAACACGGGTACGCGTTGATGATTTTTCAAAGATCATACCGAGTACTTTGTTCTTTAACGGCTCGAAAATTCGTCCTTCTTTTTGCCAGGTTTTAAGCTCGCTTGCACGATTCAACAATTGTCGAAACTCATCACTGCTCAAATCATGTAAGGTCAGAAAATGTCTGCTTGTCATAACGTTAAAATCATCATGTTTGTAAAAAGGAGCTAATTAATGGTGTCAAAATATCTACAATCTGATCACATTCAACTTCGCTTATGATCAAAGGTGGTAGTAAACGGATCGTGTTAACAGCCGTCACATTGATCAATAATTTTTGATCGAGCGACTGTTTCACTAACTCAGCACAAGGTCGATCAAGTTCAATGCCTATCATCAACCCTCTGCCACGGATATCTACAACTTCTTGAATATCGCGTAGGGACTCTTGAAATTTTGCAAGCAAATATTGGCCACGTTGTTGAGCTTGTCCAATTAAATTATTGGCTTCCAACACATCAATAACCGCTATTCCAGCACGACATGCGAGAGGATTACCACCAAAAGTAGAACCATGACTACCAGGCGTAAATAAACTGGCAGCTTTACCTTTTGCAAGGCAAGCTCCTATTGGGACACCATTTCCAAGTGCTTTAGCTAACGTCATCACATCTGGAATAACTTTTTCATGCTGAAATCCAAACCATTTGCCGGTTCTACCCATCCCAGTCTGGATCTCATCTAGCATCATAAGCCAATCATTCTGATCACACAGTTCTCGGATTTGGGAGAGAAAACCTTCAGCTGGTACGTTAACACCGCCTTCACCTTGAACAGGCTCACATAAAACGGCAACTATATCTTTATTTTCTTTGGCTAACGAAGTTAATGCATCAATGTCTCCGAAAGGGATATGCACGAATCCTTGAACTAATGGTTCAAAATTCGCACGTACATTTGGATTCCCAGTGGCGCTTAACGTCGCCATGGTTCTACCATGAAAACTGCCTTCCATAACGACAATCGTTGGAACCTCTAACTTTTTATTTCGACCATGTAATCGCGCAAGCTTGATGGCAGCTTCATTTGCTTCTGCACCAGAATTACCGAAGAAAACTTTCTCCATCGACGAAAGTGCACATAGTCGATCTGCAAGTTTCTCTTGTAGATCTATTTGATAAACATTTGAGGTGTGTAATAACGTACAAGCTTGATCAGATATTGCTGCTGCAATATCCGGATGCACATGACCAAGACCACACACAGCAATACCTGAAAGCGCATCTAGATATTGATGCCCTTGCTCATCTTCCAACCAAATACTTCTACCCTTGGTAAACCTGATAGGAAGTGGCGAATAAGATGTCATAAGATGCGATGTTGTCATGTTGATCTTCTAGAAAAAGGAAATTCGCAGCACGGACATCCATGTTGCGAATTTCCTTATCATGTGTTGATTTATTTAGAGGTTGCTAGTTGCAAAATCCCAATTAACCAGTGCCCAGAAAGCCTTCAAATAATCAGGTCGCACATTTCTATAATCAATATAGTATGCATGCTCCCACACATCACAGGTCAACAATGGGGTATCTCCATCGGTCAATGGACAGGCTGCATTACTAGTGTTTACGATGGCTAACGATCCATCCGCTTTTTTAACCAACCAGGTCCAGCCTGATCCAAAGTTATTTATTGCTGAATTACTGAACTCTTCTTTGAATGTCTCCAAATTCCCGAAGGCTTTGTTTATACCTTCCAGTAACTCACTGGTCGGCTCTCCACCACCATTAGGACTCATAGAATTCCAATAAAAAGTATGATTCCAGATCTGCGCAGCATTATTAAATACAGGGCCTGCAGATGCCTTGGTAATTATTTCTTCCAAAGAAGCATCCGAAAACTCCGTGCCTTCGATCAAACCATTTAATTTAGTGACATAAGTTGCGTGATGTTTTCCGTAGTGAAAATCTAATGTTTCAACGGAAATATGCGGTACTAAAGCATCCTTAGCGTATGGCAAGGCAGGTAAAACGTGTTCCATAAAATCCTCTCAAAGTATTGTTTTCTAAATTTATATCTTCACGAGTGATATTCACTATTACCCGCAATCCAATCAATCGGGCATCCTATCACATCATGTTGATTTTTATAATTAATATCTTGGATATATACGTAATAAAGGTTTTTATTATAGTCTTATGTAAGAATTAAAGTTATTTGAAAATTGACCGCTAAACATATGGTCAGGACGGATTCCCCTCCCCTCCCTTATCCGTTCTGCCCTGGGTCGGAGCGTAAGCTCCGGCCTTTTTTTTAACCAACTTTCATCCCTGATACATTTTGATACCCCCGCGGAAGTTTATTTCCACGTCGTCCCCGTTCACCAGTGTAGTTATCAAAATCTCGTGGTTTTAATGTCAAATGTCGCTGGCCTGAGAAAATTAAGAGATTCGAATTCTCAGGTATTGCGAGGGTGGCGACTAAGTATTCTTCGCCAGAAATGAGTTTTGGAGCTGGGATCTGCATTATTTTCAAACCTTTACCTTTAGCGAGCTGGGGTAGCTCACTTAGATCAAAAATAAGTAATCTTCCTATATTTGATAGTACCGCTACGCGATCACGTTCATGATCTTCTACCACTGAAGGCGCTAACACTTCAGCATCTTTAGGTAGTTTTAATATTGATTTTCCAGCTTTATTCTTACTGTATAAATCTCCTAATTTAACGACATATCCATAGCCCGCATTGGATGAAATTAAATATAGTGTTTCAGGCTTGCCACATAAAACACTAACAAACTCTGCTCCATCGGGAGGTGAGACTTTTCCAGAAAGTGGTTCTCCTAAACCTCTTGCTGATGGCAATGCATGCGTCGCTAATGAATAACTGCGTCCGGTTGAATCAATAAAGACAGAAAGTTGATTACTACGACCAGTGGCGCATGAACGGAACCCATCACCCGCTCGATAATTAAGATCTTCAGCTTCAATTTCATGCCCTTTCGCTGCACGAATCCAACCTTTTTGTGATAATACTATCGTCACAGGATCAGATGGAATTAAGGCTGTTTGATCTAATGCCTGTGCCTGCTGTCGTTCTACGATAGGCGAGCGTCTATCATCTCCATATTTTTCTGCATCTTCTTGAATTTCTTTACGAATGAGGGTTTTTAATCTTCGAGTTGATCCTAGTATCAGCTGTAATTTATCTCTCTCTTCAGCCAATTCATCCAATTCACCTCTTATTTTCATCTCTTCGAGTCTGGCTAGGTGACGTAACTTTAACTCCAGGATAGCTTCGGCTTGTTCATCAGTAATGCTAAACCTCTGTATCAATACAGATTTAGGTTTATCTTCATGCCTGATAATTCTGATCACTTCATCGATATTCAGAAAAGCTATTAATTGGCCTTCTAAAATATGTATTCGTTTATTTACTTTATCTAACCTATATTCAAGCCGTCTTCGGACAGTTACTGTCCTGAATTCTATCCATTCATTTAATAGATCTAGTAAATTTTTAACCTGTGGTCGGCCATCAATACCGATCATGTTTAGATTAACCCGGTATGTTTTTTCTAGATCAGTAGTTGCAAATAAGTGGGCCATTAACTGTTCAATATCAACTCGGTTTGATCTTGGGAAAAGAACCAATCGTGTTGGTGTCTCATGATCAGATTCATCACGTAGATTATCAAGCATTGGTAATTTTTTAGCTTCGATCTGAGCTGCTATTTGTTGTTGGATTTTTGTTCCCGAACTTTGATAAGGAAGGCTTGTAATGACAATATCGCCGTTCTCAATTGTGTAAACCGCTCTCATTCTGATCGAGCCAGTACCGGTTTTGTAAATATTAAATATTTCATCTTTCGAGGAGATAATTTCAGCATCCGTAGGGTAATCTGGACCTTTAACATGATCAAAAAGATCTTCAAGCGATGCTTTTGGAGCTTCTAGTAAGTGTATACATGCACTTGCTACTTCTTTGAGATTATGAGGTGGAATATCAGTGGCCATCCCTACAGCAATTCCTGAACCTCCATTAAGTAATATGTTAGGTAATCTTGCAGGTAATAACTTTGGTTCGTCTAAAGTCCCATCAAAATTTGCTATCCAATCAACAGTTCCATCACTCGCCTCTTTTAATAATAAATCGGCATACCCTGTCAACTTCGATTCCGTGTAACGCATTGCAGCAAAAGACTTTGGATCATCCATTGATCCCCAGTTACCTTGACCATCAACAAGCGGATATCGATAAGCAAAATTCTGAGCCATCAAAACCATTGCTTCATAACATGCCGAATCACCATGTGGATGAAACTTGCCAATTACATCACCGACAGTTCTAGCAGATTTTTTAAACTTTGATCCTGCTTTTAAACCTAATTCTGACATGGCATAGACTATTCGTCTTTGCACAGGTTTTAAACCATCCCCTATATTAGGAAGTGCCCGATCAAGAATAACATACATAGAATATTCCAAATATGCCTGCTCGGTAAACTCGTGAAGAGACTGCTGTTCATTAAATTCTAATGGTAGGTTCATCGTTTTAATTCTTATAGTGGAGTTAATTGTTTTGCCGATCTAATTTAACACAACTAACTTTGTGTAAAAATTTTATATACATAACTTAAATAAAAGACAAAAAAAAACCCCGACTCCTTAAGAGAAGTCAGGGCTTATCGTCACTAATTGCTTAGTTTAGATTATCTAGCTGCTTTTTTATGGCAGACTGAATACGCTCAACACACCGCCAAGACGAGTGTAGTCGTTCAGACCTTTGTAAGCACCAACAGCGCCTAAGCCGTCAGTATCATTGATAAGGCCAGCAGCCATACCGATACCAGCCCAGCCACCAACACCTGACAATACACCTACATATTGCTTGCCTTTGTGAGACCACGTGTTTGTGTTACCAATGATGCCCGATGGAGTTTTGAATTTCCAAAGGAGCTTACCGCTCTTAGCATCAATCGCTTTCAAGTAACCCGCAAGATCGCCATAAAAAACGACGTCTCCAGCAGTTGCAAGCGCACCAGACCATACAGAGAAACGCTCTGGAATTGACCACACAACTTTACCTGTGTTCGCATCCCAAGCAATGAAATTACCTAGGTTGTTATCTTCAGCATTGTTGTTAGGACAGTCAGGACAAACACGACCCGCAGGGAACATGTTCAATACCGCGTTTACATATGGCGCACCAGCGACATATTCACCACCTGATACTGGCTCATAATCCATACAAACGTGGTTTGTAGGAACATAGTTAAGACCCGTTCGTGGAGAGTATGCTGCAGGCTGTTGATCTTTAGAACCTAAAGCCGCAGGACAGATGTTAGTTGAGTTCACATCTTCACCGTTTTGGTGAGTTGAGTAACGTGAAACAACTTGTGGACGACCTGTCTTCATGTCAACGTGAGTTGCCCAGTTAACCGCTGCATCAAATTTTTCAGCAACAAGCAATTCACCAGTTACACGATCCATAGTATAGCCAAAGCCATTACGGTCAAAATGTACAAGACCTTTATGAGTTTTGCCATTGACAGTTACATCTTGAAGGATCATTTCGTTGATACCATCATAATCCCATTCATCATGTGGCGTCATTTGGTAAACCCACTTAGCAACACCTGTGTCTACATCACGTGCAAACATAGTCATTGACCATTTATTGTCACCTGGACGAACAACCGGGTTCCAAGTAGATGGATTACCATTTCCGTAATACATCAGGTTCAGATCTGGATCATACGGCCACCAACCCCAAGTAGAACCACCACCAATTTTCCATTGATCACCTTTCCAGGTTTTCAGTGAAGAATTTTTACCAACTGGTTTGCCCAGCTCAGTCGTGTGTACAGGATCAATCAGCATATCTGCATCAGGGCCCATTGAGTACGCTCTCCAAGCCATTGAACCATCGCTGATGTTATACGCATTCATCCAGCATCGAACACCGAATTCAGCGCCTGAAATACCAGTGAAAACTTTGTCTTTGATGATGTGTGGTGCGTTAGTATTGGTTTGTCCTTTTTTAGGATCACCATTTTTAACAGACCAAACTTTTTCACCTGTAGCCGCATTCAGTGCTACAAGAACAGTATCTGCTTGTTGAAGGAAGATTTTTCCTTCGCCATAGCCTAGACCACGATTAACCGTGTCACAGCACATTACAGGTACAGTTTCGTCATAATCTTGAATAGGCACATATTCCCAAACGATTTCCAACGTATCTAAGTCGATAGCGAAAACATTGTTAGGAAATGCAGCGTGGATATATAGAGTATCTCCACCAAGACCAGTAGAGCTGCTAGGCAATACTAATGGTCCACCTTCGTGTCCACGAAGTACACCCGTTGAAAATGTCCAAGCCGCTTGCATCTGATGAGCATTACCACTGTTGATTTGGTTCAACTCAGAATAACGCCAGCCTGAAAAGTTACCACTAGGCATAACCCAGTAGTTTGCATCTTGCTGCAATTTAAGCAGCTCTTCGTTAGCCATTGCTGACGCAGACATGGTTAGTGCTGCACCCGCTAGAAGCCATCGATTTAACGATGATTTTCTCATGACCTCCTCCTTATATATAATTTACTGTTAACAGTTTCGGTCTCTGTTCTATTTTTATAACTCAATGGAAGCCCGAGACCGGAAAGATACCATTGAGCGGAAAACTTTTGTGTTGTTCTAATGAGGGACTAATGTATTTGTAAGAATATGTGTTTGAGTCAACACATGAGGAATAGCTTGAGTGGCTCAGTGACGATAGCCAATGTTTTGAATGAAAATATTGAAATAGGATATTCATTTAATACTTTTTATCTTCCCTCAACTTGCTGTTTAACTCATTCCAAAGGACGGAACAGAAATAACAACGAGGGTTGATTATAACTAAATAGCAGGAACTATCAATATTTTTTTTGGGAAAATCTCACATAACCGATCAGGCTTAATATTAAATGACCAGAACAATTACTATCTTATTGATTCTGCTTAAAATTAATATAAAACACATGATCGATATATGTACTGAAAGCTTAATTTGTAGCCGTCACATCCTTGCTTTTTTTATGTCTGACGCCAACAAAACAGCGCTTTTCAGCCTCTGTCTCTGCAGCTTCAAGTACTGGCACGACTTCATCAGCCCGATCGCTATCCCTGAAAAGACCACCTTTCTCACCAGGCAAACGTTTATAAGTTTTGAACGTTCTTGCCTCATCCCACAAATCAAATGGAACTTTACTGGCAATGACATCGATTGTGCATGAACAAGAATAAAGATTCTCAACAGTCTGGCCACCATGCTTTGCCATGCAGGTGAGAACAGCATCTACCCGTTCTAGCGTAGGGTAATCATTCCCATAAGCAGAAAAAGACGTCAGTGCTATTAAAAATGGTACAAATCGTATTAATTTCATAATGACTCTCCAGTAAACCCGTCTTATTTCAGGGCGGTTTATTTATATTTTTTCCCAATCATACCATCGACTACAAACCAGGTATAAAGTTCATCGATTAGTTAGCGTTTCGTTTTGTTTGGATACTTCATGTGTCAAAGGTGTATTCAATGCAATACCTGATTCAAGTGATAGTTCGTATGCCGATCGGTTAACCGCAAATTCAGCATCGTAGAAGCCGTAAATATTTTTTACCCAATAAGCTAACCTCCAAACTACCGCATGATCTCCATTTTCTACTACCAATATTTTAGCTTGTTTTTCGGAGTTTAATGCTTTTTCCCTTTCACATGCTTGTATCCAGACATCATTTAGAAATATTTCTATATCTTCAGCAGGTAAACCATAGCCAATCTTGAAATCGACAAATCGCATTAAGCCAACTGCTGGACATTTGTTTAAGACTTCAACTTTAGCATTTCTCAATTTAGAATTCGGCATAACGACGACATGCCGCGAACGAAGATCTCTAAACCGAGTTTGCGTTAGAGTCGTTTCAATCGTTACTGCGACTAAATCATATTCATCAATCTTGATAATGCTACCGGGTTCGACATCACCATTGTATAAAAGCATTAAACCATTGATGTTATCTGGAGCCCAATAATCTTTCGTTGAAAATAATACGATCAAAAGACCTCCCAATACACTCGTTGTTTTAAACCAGTCTGTTACACCCCATATATTGATTACCGCAATCAATACGATAGTAAAGGCTGCAATGATGATTAACAGGTTAAATATTTCTGACTGGTATGTTTCTACTCGATATTCAGAACCATCGATCTCTTTAAGTCTCCCATATTTTCTTATAATAACTATATGCAGAAAATTGACTATTAAATAAGCGATCAAGAGCGTTAAGCCGGTGCGAGAAAGTTGTGATGTCCACCCTCCGACAAATAATTCTAAAAAGTAAATTCCAAAAAGAACGATGTTGATCAGTCGTAAGGTCCAAATTTTCGTTTTTACTGAAGTTGAATCTTTGTCTGAACGAAATACTGTAACAATTTGTTGGGTAAAAACGAATAATAAAAAATTGATCCCAAGCGCGATCAGATCTAGTAAGGACAAAGTTCCTAATATAGGTATGTCAGACATGTAAGTTATTAGATTTTAAATATCAACTATGCTGCCTGACTGTTATTCAAATCACAACTATAATCAGGTCAAAATGAAACTAGTAAATATTTATTTCCTGATACCTCTGACTCTATTAGTCATTACCGTTGTTGTTATCAATAGCCTTGGTAATACACGTCCATTAACAAAATATGAAATAAAAGAATTACAAAGTGTATTCTTTGAGCAAGTGGATTACTCAAAAATCACACTTGTTACCGCTAATCTTCCACCAACACTTGCGGCGCTCGTTTTTGGTAATTTTATTCTTTATCGAGAGGAGTATCACAATGAAGACTTTAGCCATGATTACTTAAAAATGGGTCGGTTGGTTCATGAGGTAGGACATGTATGGGCAAACCAGACTAAAGGGTTACAAACTTCTGTCTACGCTGTTTTAGAGCAGATCAGATATCAAGACAAAGTTTATACCCATAAACTCTTAACGGGCGAAAATTCGCTAGATGAATTCCGTTACGAACAGCAGTGTCGTATATTGAGCGACTATTATATCAATCGCCATCTTGGTTTCGATATCACGCAATACGAGTCAACTATCTACAAAACGATCAAGATTAAATAAACGCATCCACAAGACCAACACCCTTTCTCACTACTTTCACTTGTCCTTCATCTTCTTCAAGATCGTCTTCTGCAAATGCATCCTGTTCGTGATCCGACAAAGCTGCTGTCGCCCGATCATTATCCGACGATTGCTGAGACACATCCGCATCAGCCAACATCAAACCACTCTGTTCCAACATCTCCTTTAAACGTGGTATTGCATCCTCAACGGCTTCTTTTACGGAACCATGATTAGCAACAAATTGCACATGTGCTTGATCATCAATAATGTTTATCTTGATTTGTAATGGACCAAGTTCACGTGGATTTAAACTGATCTTCGCTTCTTGAATTGTTTGCCCAATTTGCCACTTAACCCGAGAAACTAACTCATCTCCCCAATTCTGCGTTCCTATTGGATTTGTGATCGCAGTAAATCCAGTCGCACTCGCTTGAGCTCCCTTTCCACGTAACGATGAATTCGTAAGTTCCTGCACTAAACTACGTACAAAATCAGTATCTGTATCCAGATCGCCGTCAGTTTGAAACGCTTCAAGAAAATTTTGTGCAGATAACATTTCCTTAGATAATACTTCACTGTTGAGATTCGAAAATATCTTATTACCCAACAATTGGTCGGTTACGTTAAGTACAGGAACCAATTTATCCCCTGCTAATTGTTCTGTTCCTCCCCCCAAAAACAACTGCGACAATATTGGCCGCTCTTGGATCCCTTCCGGAAAAAGCTTGCCGCTGAAAGACCCTGACTCCAATTGCTGTTTAAGTTGGCTAAGATCAGTAATTACAGGTGCAACCTGTGATTGAAATAAAGCCAGAAAACCTAGGTCTGACGAGGCCTCTGAGCCCGATGTAGGTAACGACGCTGATCCTTCTGCAGACGCTGTAGCTGTTGTTTTTAAACCTACTGAACTTGATATTGCTTGCATCCTTGTCGTCTCCATTTATTAACTTTCCTGAGAAATTGCAAAGGCTATGCCAGACACTGAATCAAGTTCTCAACTAGTATTAAAATAGGGGCTGTTGATCTTTCATGGGCATTAGCTGCTGGGACGTTTTTTGTCCCAACAAGGCAGAGGGCAAGAGGTTTAGTCAACAGTTAACGCCCATGAAAGATCAACAGCCCCTAGAAAGCCTTAATGGAATATATATCGTAGCGTGTGTTTGGACTACTAATACTCGTATTCGGCTTTGGGCCGGTTAGAATTTCGGCCGATTTAGGTCGTTTAACAACCACACGGTATTTTGCCGCTTGTAAGGCTATACTGAGTAACTTATGACTCTCTTGATCTGGTCCAACTAGTTTTTGCAAAATACACATATCTTTCTTAACCGCTGCTGATTTCCGCTTTTTTGGATACATAGGATCAAGATAGATAACATCTGCTGAGAAGGTTTCTGTTTGAACCTTCGTAAGATACTCACAAGCATCAAAACAAGTCACTGAAAGTCGATTAACAATTGCAAAAACCTCTTCCTCTTTCTGTGCTCTATCAAGTGCGTCTTTTAACAAAGCCACAACTACTGGTGAACGCTCGATCATTTTCACCTTACAACCCAATGTCGCTAAGACAAAACTATCGCGCCCCATGCCCGCTGTAGCATCTATAACTGTGGGTGTCTTTTTACTGGAAAGTCCAATCGCTCTGGCGAGAGCTTGTTTTTTACCACCACCAAACTGTCGGCGATGCGCAAGTTTGCCTTCAACAAAATCTATAAATACTGGCCCACTATCCTTGCAAAAAAGCGCGAGCTTTTCTTCGTGCCAGCCGAGTAATAAATCGGGTGATCCTTCAAGTTCTGTTTCGAGAGGAAGACTAAGTTTTGATGCAAGTGCTGCTGCACGTATTTTATTCTGTTTGTCTTCAGGATCTAGTTTAACCGCTAACATAGCGACCAGTATAATTGATCGCTATGTTTATATAACTTGAATTCAAGAATTAATTTCAGTGATCAGATGATCCCCAAAGTTGCTTAACGCGTTTATCACGACCACAACCATGGCGATAGTAACGATAACGTAACGGATTCTTTTTGTAATAATCCTGGTGATATTTTTCCGCCGCATAAAACTGTGAAGCTTCTATCAATTCAACTTTTATAGGCTCTGAAAATGGTTTTACTTTTTCAATATTTTCTTTAGAAGCAAGCGTTAATTCTTTTTGATCATCGGTATAAAAAATAGCTGGGCGATATGATGGCCCTGTATCACAAAACTGACCATCATCACGAGTGGGATCAATATGTCGCCAGAAGTAGTCTAAAATTTCTGAATAGCTAACCACTTTCGGATCATAAAGCACTTTTACAACCTCTATATGTCCCGTACCACCAGCAGATACTTTTTTGTATGTTGGGTTCAACGTATGCCCGCCGCTGAAACCTGAAATGACTTCAGTGACACCTTCCAATTTTTCAAAGTCAGCCTCAATACACCAATAGCATCCCCCACCGAGGACAGCAGATTCCATTTTATCTGATGCGCTAAATACTGTGCTAGAAAACAATAAAAATAGAGAAGAAAGTATTGTGTATTTCATAATAGTTATCCTTATTTATTTATTCGTCGAATCTATAGAACCGCTCTACAGATAAAGGTTCAATTAAGCATTAAATTATTTGTTACAGATTTTCAAGCGAGTAGCAAACAGATAGTCGATGCTCACAACCCGCTTCAATTGAAATCACATCTTCAGCTGCATTACAGGTTTCCACACAGATCATTTTCCGGTATCCATCTATTCCCATATCACCCAACCGGGTTGATTTTTCTATCCATGGATTCCAAACAACACTGGAGTGACTACCTTGTTTCTTGATTCTAATTTTCCGATCAAATCCTTTATCAACAATCACGTTATCATTTGCCGGTTCATCTTGATAAATCCGATCTATTTCACACTCTATTTTGATCGACTCCTTTTGTTTTTTATTCTGCCAAGCATCTAAAGTGTCGATATAGTTTTTATTTTCTAATCCTTCAATACGGATATTACTAATATCGCTGATATTGAAATAGGTATGGAAAGCACCACCAAGAGTGATCATTTCTCTTCCAGTATTTTTACTGACTAGATCCATCTCTAGTTTTTCACCGATGGTGATTTTCAATTCCAGTTCAGCACCATTTAGACGATATTCTTCTAGTACTTTATCCTGATTCAGATGCATTGAAAGAAAAGTTTTTTCATCAGAGATCTTTTCTATTTTGTTCAACTCCCAAAGTTGGGTTCGTGCATAACCATGTGATGGAAAACGTTGATTTGTTAGATGAGAACCAAACCAGGGCCAACAAATTGGGATCCCTCCTCGAATAGATTGACCCTTAGTCAAAGTAGCACCTCTGGAGAGCCAGATGACATCCGGTGAATTTTTTATTGTATCTTTTTTTATCCATGACAATAACTGTGCCCCCTGCAGACAAAGTTTTGCTTTAGATAAAACATTCTCCACATGAACAATTACTAAACCTTCATGACTCGTTTCAAATTCTATTTGCTCAGGAACACCAAACTTTTTTGTTAATCCAGAAGCATCCATGGTTTCAAAAATACAAATCGATCATTAAAGTATTCACATCCAGTCCAAACTGTCTTTTGTTGTCCCTTCAGGATGATATTCAGCGCCCGTCCAACCTTCAAAAATTGAATCGTCGATCGTTTTAAACACCGCGTCAAAGTCAATATTGCCAGTTCCTGGTTGTCCCCGACCAGGCGTATCAGCAAATTGAATATGGCCAATAATATGTGCATGTTCAAAAATATTTTCACATACATGCTCCCCCATTAGCTCCATATGATAAACATCATATTGGAGTCTGATATTCGGGTGTTGTACCTCTTCAAGAATTTCGATCTGTTCCCGAAGCGTGTGTAAGAAAAAACCGGGCACATCTTGATTGTTTACCGCTTCAAAAACAGTAGTAATCCCCATGGCATCGAAAACCGCCGCCGACTGTCGAAGGTTTGAAATATAAGTTCGGTGATATTCACTGCGCCTCGATTTATCCAGTTCCCGACCCGCCAGTACATTGACTGATCTCGGTTGTAAAATTTCCGCATAACTCGAACACAGTTCCAGCGCTTGTTTAAATTCTTGTTCTTTTTCCGGAATGCTCGCTAAGCCTGAACCACCTTCCATAAGGTCACCAACAGGAACATTGATCAAAACAACCTCAACTCCAGCTTGATCAGCCGCTTTTTTTAAATCGTGCACTTTTTGATCATATGGGAACTGAATTTCAACCGCTTTAAAACCACAATCAGCCGCTGCTTGAAAACGTTCTAACATTGAATATTCAGTAAAAAGAACAGACAGGTTCGCACTAAAATTTGGCATAGTTTTTCCTTTTGTTTTTATTTTATATAGAGTTCGACAAGTGTTGCAGGATCTTTTTCTAAATATCCAGCATCACCATGTTCACGCATCAGCCTTGCACCTAATTCAGACATCGGTATTTGACTACCTTCATTCTGAGATAATGTAACCGCCGTATCCAAATCTTTTAGCAAAGTCCTCACATGCCATTTAATTGGCTCGAATGTATCTGTCGCCATTTGCGACCCAAGAATTTGTAAAGGTTTGGAATCAGCAAAACCACCAGCTAACGCTTGAGGCATTTTTTCCGCGTCTATACCGGCTTTTCTAGCCAGAGCTATCACCTCTGCTATCACCAGTGCATTACAACTCACGATCATTTGGTTACATACTTTGGTAATTTGTCCTGCACCACTTTCACCCATGTAAGTAAAACGTTGTGAAATGGATTCCATCAACAAGCAAAGTTGATCAAAAACTTTCTTTTCACCGCCTGCCATAACAGCCAAAGTGCCCTGCTCTGCTCCAACAACTCCACCAGAAACAGGCGCATCGATCCAATCCATTCCACATTGTTGTTTTAATCGATCAGAAAATTCTCGTGTCGCTTCCGGTTTAATACTTGATAAATCAACCAGGATCTTTCCTTTCGAGCCACCTTCAACAATGCCGTTTTTACCGAAAACAACATGTTCAACGACATCAGTATCAGCCAGGGAAAGTAAAATAACTTCTGCGGTTTGAGCGACGTCTTTTGGTGTTTGCGTCTGGATAGCACCCTGCTTGATGACTTTATCAAGTTTCTCTTGAGTACGGTTCCATACTTTGACAGAAAACCCTGCATCAAGCAGACGTAGTGTTATAGGCTCTCCCATCAAGCCAATGCCAAGGAAACCCAGCGTTGGTCTTTGATCCATGATTATTGTGCTCCCCCCTTTTTCGGTAAATATCATCAACAAACTATTTCTTACTGACAATACGGAAAGCTGCGCTATATCACAAGTTTTATACCCGTAATACTTGGAAATGCGTGTTTAGACGACTCCAAGGATAGAGTCGTGCTAACTCCCCTTATCTACATCTTGTGGGCAACGCGCTACCATGGATGAAAAGGGGGATGACGTGCATGGATAGACAAGAGCAGCCTAATGGACATTTCTAAATATCACGGGGTATATCCTGAAAAAAGATTAAAACAACTCTTCAACAGTATCGTCGGAGTTGGTTGTTACCGATTTAGAGAAAGGATTTAGATGCCCTGTATCTGAATTATCCTCATGAAAATCAAACTCATCTTTTTCCTTATCTAAATACCCATCTTTCTGTTGTTGCAACCAAGGCGGTGATTCTTGATCGTGATCTTTCATATTCACAAAGTGATTGTTATCTTCAATTGCTCCACCAATCTGAATATGCTCAGAAATAAATGAATCTTCGTTCACTTTGGCAGTACTTTCCGGCTCTATAAGAATAAGATCATCTTCACCTAAAGTATTAAATTCTTCTAATATGATCTGATCATCTGTAAGTTCCAATGCCTCAGTTTCTTTTTGCCTGAACTCATTTTTATTTATCTTTGTTTCGATAAGTTCGAGCATTAAATTTTCTTCAGTAGTAGAAAATACATCATCTAAACTTTCATCGTAGTTCTGATATTGCGGTTTTATCTTTACCAAATCCACAGGATCTGTTTGTACCATTTCCAATTCATTATCGGATGTTATGTCAACAGGTTCGTCCATCAGGGTTGTTTGAGCAGGTAACCTTTCTTCAACGCCTAGCATAGATATATCTTCTTCATTGAAGTCAATTATCAGATTTTCATTAGGTAAAGGTAAAATATCAGAATCAATCGACTCTGATTGTACATCGTCTAACGTATCTACATGTGTAGGATCACTTGCTATTAAACCCTCACTCATAGATATATCTTCTTCATTGAAGTCAATTATCAGATTTTCATTAGGTAAAGGTAAAATATCAGAGTCAATCGACTCTGATTGTACATCGTCTAATGTATCTACATGTGTAGGATCACTTGCTATTAAACCCTCACTCATAAATATATCTTCTTCATTGAAGTCAATTATCAGATTTTCATTAGGTAAAGGTAAAATATCAGAGTCAATCGACTCTAATTGTACATCGTCTAACGTATCTACATGTGTAGGATCACTTGCTATTAAACCCTCACTAAATCCATTGTTTGTTAATGAGACTTCTGTTAAATCACCTATAGAAACTTCAGGTTGTCTACCGTTTTTTTTTGACTCAGTCAAGTCTACTTTCTTTTCTACAGCATCTAATACCTGACCTTCGTTAGGGCCAGATAACACCGTTTCCAGAATACTCTTCTGTTGAACTGGTTCGATATTACTTTCAGAAATAACCGTATCCAAACGATCTGCAACAAGTACATCTATCATGTCTTCAACAAGTGAGTTTTGAAAATCTATATCAGAGAAATCGTTATCCATTTCTCGTACTATATTTAACACATCAGTTGCAGAAACTATATCCGTCCCTTTCAGACAAGCAGCTAACAGAATCCTTTCACAAATCATATTGATCTTCGCAGGGATCCCTTTTGAATGTTGATGAACAGCAATGAATGCTTCAGGAGAAATTGCTGGGTTACCAATCCAACCCACCGTTCTTAAGCGATGGAAGATATAGGCTTTTGTTTGCTGTTGGTCAAAATATTCCAAGTGATATTTCGCCACGATTCTTTGTTTTAATGGTTCAAAATTATCTGAAGAGATCTGTTCTTTTAAACGCGTTTGTCCAAATAGAATTATTTGGATCAAAGAATTGTTATCAGAGATAATATTCATCAACATTCGTAATTCGTCGATTGCTGAATCTGATAAACTTTGTGCTTCGTCTACTATAACTACGACTCGTTGATTATTCGTTTGACACTCTAATAAAAGATGCTCAATCGACTTCAACAAGCTGACTTTTGATAAATCTTCGTAGGGAAGGTTTAGCTCTGCTGCCACATAACGCAATAATTCACCGCTATCTAACTGGGTATTAACAATTCGAGCTATAACAATATTAGTATCATCCAACATATACTGTAGCGCGGTCATCAAGGTTGTTTTACCCATTCCTGAATCACCGGTAACTACAATAAAACCCTGCCCATTCCCCAAACCTTCGCCAAGATACAACAACGCTTTTTTATGCGTATTACTGTTAAAGTAAAAACGTGGATCTGGGTTTATACCGAATGGTTTCCCACTGAATTTGAAATAGTTAACGTACATTTCCTTGTTCGTTTTTCCGACGACACTCCATAAATAACAACCTTGTTACCTAGTTGTGTCGGCAAAAGCTCACATCTCTTTAATCGGACTTTGAGATTCTTCCTATTCTTTATGACAGGTTCCAATCGAATTTTTGGCACAAATTTGGCCATCTTTCCAAACTGCCTGATCGAGAATGGCGCCTTGTAAATCTGCCCCATCAAGATCAGCACCTCTAAGATCTGCATGACTTAGATCTGCCTTAATCAATGATGCAGCTTGTAAAACAGCCAAGCTAAGATTTACACCTTTTAAACTAACTCTGTCCAAATTAGCATTCGTCAGATTCGCACCAGCAAGATCAGAATAGGAAAGATCGGCTTCAGTCAAATTCGTACCCTGGAGATCAACTCCGATCAATGATGCATTTCTGATCAAAGCTGCAGATAGATTTTTTTGGCTAAAATTTAAATTATCAAAATCACAATTATCCCAAACAACACCCGGTTCGGAAGGTGCTTCGCAGTCAATAAAAATTAGTGGATCAGAACCTTTCAAAAAGAATCCCAATATAACAATCGCAATGATTGTAAAAATAATTGACTTAACCGGAAAACGTTCTTCCTTACGGCTTTCATGTATCGCATCTAAGAGCTGTGTTCGGCCTTTTCTACGTGCAATATCTTCCTCAGATTCAGGTTCTCGTCGATCTACTTTTTTACGTTTTTTTTGTGCTGATTCAGGTTGGGTATCAGCTGCTTGTTCTCGTCTATCAAGACCACTACGTTCTTCATCCTTCAAAAGTGATTCGGTTTCATCACTTGAAAACAGTTCTGGAAAATCACTAGCCGCTATCCAACTTTGCTGATCATTACTTAATTTATCGGTGGGCTTAAGGCGTCCGAGTTTCCCCAGTTTGGTTAAAACGACATGTGTAAATGGACCCTGGATTTTTTCACCACGTTTAACAAACCACTTTTTACTGTCTGTCATAAGCAATTTTACTCAAGTTTTATGCCAATTAGTCGCTAATAATTGGATGAATAGTCCGGTTCAAACTTCTCAACAATCAGGTCAAATTGCACAAACAAATACAGCAATTCAAAAACCTGTCCAAACTCAGCTATTGCAACCACAAAATGCAACGGCGACGGCGATTAAAAATTGGGCTACAGGACAACTCATAAAAGCCACTGTCCTGGAACAATTATCAAATTCATCACTTTTATTAAAAGTTGGCAATTTAAAGCTCTCGGCTAATACGAATGTTCTTTTATCTGCCGGATCACAACTTAACTTGAAAGTTATCCGTACTGGTGAACAACCTTCTTTACAAATTATACAAAATAATCCTAAATCTGCTGAACAAACTAATCTTAATGCATTAAGACAAATCTTACCAAAACAGGCACCACTCGCAGAATTTTTTTCCAATATAAAAAACATTAGCTCGGGGGAACAACGTCTCCCACTAACCGTACAACAAGCACTCAATGTGATTCAGGCCGGATTAGCGTCGCGGGCGGATTTAACTAATCCAGAAAAAATAAAAAAAGCACTTAAAGAAAGTGGTGTTTTTCTTGAATCAAACCTGGGCAAATCAAATTCAACTAAATCAGCAGGATCAAACCTTATTGAAGGTGATTTAAAAGGTAAATTATTACGCCTTGTAACCTTAATCAGTAGCGAAAGCACCAGTTCAACTAAACAAACAGAACAAAAACAAGGTACGTCTAATAACAGTTTGCTGAGCTTTCTATCAAATAATAAATTAATCCCCGAATTACAACGTCATGTTGAATCAGCCATAGCTCGCATACAATTAAACCAGCTTAATTCTCTACCTGTTACAGAACAAAACCAACATGCCATTCTTTTAGAATTACCTATAAAAGAAAAAGAAAAGATTGATATTATTTCTCTCAAAATAAGTGAAGAAGAAAATCAAAAGGAAGATCAAGAATCACAAAAGCAATGGGCAATAAATTTATCGTTCAAATTAGAAGGTTTAGGGAGTTTACATGCAAAATTAGTTTTGGGTGGCCATAAAATTCAAGCCACTTTGTGGGCAGAAGATCAAACTACTTTTGAGTTAATACAAAACAATATCGACCTATTACAACAACGCCTAACAGACGTTGAATTTATTGATCCAAAAGTAAATTGCTATCAAGGTAAACCAGAACCAACCAATTCCATTAATCCAGCAAATAAAGATTTGATCGACATAAAAATATGAAAACAGATATAGCCATTGCCTTAAACTATGATGAAGCCTCTGCACCAAAAGTCACGGCAAAAGGTAAAGGTCTCATCGCTGAAGAAATACTCAAACTTGCGTCAGAAAATGATATTCCTATCAAAGAAGAGCCAGAATTGGTTGAATTGTTAGCCACCGTAGAACTCGGCGATCAAATTCCAGAAGCCTTATATGTCGCAGTCGCTGAAGTTATCGCCTTTGCTTATAGTTTAAAAGGGAAAGTTATTAGCGAAAACTAAAACATTTATGACTTCAAGGTGTAGAAGTTTAGACCCAATCTGACACATCACTAAATCAAGCGGAGCGTAGCGACGCTTGATTTAGTGAGAGTTACCCGCTTTGATGTAACTGCAACGTAAACATCAAAACACAAAGAGGTAACTCTCATGATTCATACTAATGACAAAGTTATAAAACATAAAGTTGGTCTACTCAATCTCGCTGAAGAACTCGGCAATGTCTCAAAAGCCTGCAAGATGATGGGTTTGTCCAGAGATACATTTTATCGCTACAAAGAAGCGGCTGATGAAGGCGGTGTAGAAGCCTTGTTTGATCGTAATCGGCGTACCCCAAATCTTAAAAACAGAATCGACCCGGCTATTGAAACCGTTGTGCTCGAGTATGCACTGGAAGAGCCCGCACATGGTCAAACGCGCACCAGTAACGAGCTGCGCAAACGGGGAACATTTGTCTCACCCAGTGGCGTTCGTTGTATCTGGCTTCGTCATGGTCTTGCTTGCTTTAAAGATCGCCTGAAGGCATTGTCTGATAAGGTAGCTGGTGAAGGCTTGATCCTCACTGAGTCTCAAGTCGCGGCGATGGAACGCAAGAAAGACGACGATGAGGCTTGTGGCGAGATAGAAACGGCACACCCTGGTTATCTTGGCTCGCAAGATACTTACTATGTCGGTACTTTCAAAGGCATTGGTTGGGTTTATCAACAAACGTTTGTTGATACTTACAGCAAGGTCGCTCACGCGAAACTGTACCCGACTAAAACACCGATTACGGCAGCTGACATGCTCAATGACCGCGTCCTCCCATTCTACGAAGAACAACGTTTGCCTATGTTGCGCATTTTGACAGATAGAGGGACGGAGTATTGTGGGCGAGCTGACCAGCATGATTATCAGCTTTATATGGCGTTGAACAATATCGAACACACCAAAACCAAGGTCAAATCACCTCAGACGAATGGTATTTGTGAGCGATTCCATAAGACGATCCTCAATGAGTTTTATCAAGTCGCTTTGCGTAAGAAAATTTACCAATCGATTGATGAACTGCAACTCGACCTTGACGAATGGTTGCTCAAATACAATACTCAACGAACTCACCAAGGCAAAATGTGCTGCGGGAGGACGCCGATGGAAACACTCATCGACGGACAAGCTATCTGGAAGGAAAAGTTTGTGAATTAAACTTAACCTGACAGTCGGTTACTGATAATTGGGTAACTGTCAGATCAAATCTGAATTTCTACACTTCAAGGTAAAGTCAGATGGGAAAATATTCAGCTCAATCATTATTTCTCTAAATACTCATCAGAATTTCTCTTAGCTTTTGCGGCGGCTTCATATTGCCCTGCACCTTCAAGTGATAGTGAAATAACTAACCAGTTCCCACCAATCAAGCGTCTGTTCCCATTGGCTAATGCAATTGAACGATTAGCAAGTTCAACCGCCTGTGGCCATTTTTTTTGTTGCATCCGTAGCACAGCAAGTCGATGCCATAACCACGGGTTATCAGGCTCAATGTGGATTGCTCTTTCTAACGTAGCAGCAGCCTTATCGCCTTGTCCAGCTTCAGCCTGTTGTCTAGCTATTTCAAGTAGTTCAATAGCGGATCCACTAGCTGTTGGTGTAGTGTTTTGACCAGTAGCCTGTGATCCAACAGAAGGCGCAGTTGAGCTTTTTGGATAAGTCTCATCCGATTCCTGGACAGGCGTATTTTGGGTATGAGATGTAGTACATCCAGATAATCCAAGCAAACAACTTAAACAAATACCGATCTCAATTTTTCGTAAAAGTAAACTCATTCTCTAATAACCATTATTCAAAATCTAAAACCCAAAAAAACCACTCTTTTGATTACAGTTTTCTATTTCACCTGAAACAGAACCTGATTTAAATGGTAAAGGAATAGATCCAGGACACTCTTTTTCGGTGATTTTACCTGATTGTTGGTTTATCCAATACCATTTTATATTCTCAGGCGGTGTCAATTTAACCGGTTTTGTAGGAATTGCTTGCATCAAATCGATCCAAACACGCAATGCCCCTGAAGCACCGGTTAACCCAGACGATTTATTATCATCACGCCCCAACCAAATAACCCCTAATGTATTTTGATCAAAACCTGCAAACCAACTATCACGTAGAGCACTGGTTGTTCCGGTCTTACCCGCCAAAGGCAAATCGCTTAACAGACTTGATGCAGCTTTTGCAGTTCCAATTCTGACAACCTCAGTCATTGCATATTTGATCAAGTAAGCATCTTCAGAATCAATAACACGATCTATTTCCAATTCATTTCGTTGTAGTGGTTTATTCTCTTTCGTCAAAACAGCGCGAATTGCACGTGGTGGGATACTAAAACCATCATTAGCAAATGTTTGATAAACACGGCTAATTTCCAACGGGGATAAGGCAACTGCACCTAACAATGTTGAAGGATAGTCAGAGATAGATCTACCGAGTCCTAGTGAATTCAAACGATCGACTATCGAAGGGATCCCTAATTCACGCCCTAACCAAACTGTTGCAGCATTATATGAATTAACCAAAGCAGTGATTAATGGTACTTCCCCATGAAATTTTTTATCGTAATTCTCAGGCTTCCAACTATTTTGATTTTTAATCATCCATGTGATCGGTTCATCTTTAACCATCGATGCCAATGTCCATCCTTTTTCCAAAGCTTCTAAATAAATCACCGGTTTGATTAATGATCCAATATGACGAGTAGAATTGATCGCTCTGTTGTAGTCTGCTTTACGCGGTTGTCGATCACCCACCATCGCGAGCGTCTCCCCGCTTTTTATATCTGTTAGAACAATCGCACCCTGTAATTGATCTTTAGGTAATTTTTTTTGTCGCTCGAGATTTATGATCTTATCTTTAAGCACCTTTTCAGCCTTCTCCTGCAAGATAGGATCTAGTGTTGTGAATATTTTCAATCCAGCTGTCCGTAAATCATTTTGATTATAATTTTTGATCAACTGCTTCCGAACTAAATCAGTAAACGCCGGGTAACGTGAACGACTCAATGATCGTTTTGTCTTTATGTCAGGATTTCTTAATGAGTTGTCTTTTTTTTGCTGTTCACTAATCAGACCTTCAGCAACCATGCTGTTAAGTACAATATTTCGACGTTGCATTGCTCGCTTGGGATGACGCCTAGGCTCGAAGTATGAAGGTCCTTTTACTAAACCAACTAACATGGCTAATTGATCAGAGCGTAATTCATTCAAAGGCGCAGCAAAATAATACTCAGCTGCCAGACCAAAGCCATGTATCGCACGATTATTATCCTGACCTAAAAAAACTTCATTCATATAAGCGGTAAGAATCTCATCTTTCTCGTAACGAAGTTCCAGCAATAGAGCCATTACCAACTCCGTAAACTTCCGTTTAAAGGTTCTTTCATGGGTTAAATAAAAGTTTTTAATCAATTGTTGGGTCAAGGTGCTAGCACCTTGCTTAGTTTTCATTGCTTGCAAATTGATCCAAAATGCACGCGCTATGCCTCTTGGATCAATTCCGTGGTGTTGGTAAAAACGTCGATCTTCCGTTGCTAAAAGAGCCTGGATCAAAAATGGAGGGATATCCTCATGTTTAAGAATGATTCGATCTTCTCGATGCATTGGAAATATTTTTGCGATTTCCACAGGTTCAACTCGTAGAATAGGGACAACGCTACCCGAGCCAATTTGACTAATTTTTATAAGTTTTCGACCTTTAAAACGCAAAGAGATTCTTTGTGCAGGCTCATTTCCATCTAAGAAAATAAACCCTCTGGTATGAAGGTTTATAACACTCTCATTTGCAGAAAATTCACCAGGATTTTTTGCAGAAAGAACTCGCCTATAACCAAGTAGCTTCAATTCTGTCTGAACATCGACGAGATTTATGTTTTTTCCTGAAAAAAGTTCTAACGGTCTAGCAAAAACCCTGGCTGGCAATGCCCAACGCTGACCTTCAAATTGTTGTTGAATCGTATGATCTAACCATACTAACCACGACGAAAGTATAATTAGTATAATAATAGATAGATAAAAAAGTGAACGTAATGAAATAATCGAAGATGGCCGTCGCTTTTTTGACACAGCCTCCCTCTTACGACGAACTCGCTTTGTACTCTTATTGTTACTTTTTGTTTTATTAGTAGTTTTTTTCCGACTAACCGTGCGTTTTTTTTTGCTTACGTTTTTTGCCACAGTTTTACCACAGATTTAAGCCATTAGATTGTTGTTGAACAATAAATCCAGAGAATTGAGGGTAATTGCCATATAAAAAAGCCTTACTTATTTCTAAGCAAGGCTCTTTAAATCAAGAAAATGTGAAATGGATCAAAAGCAGCATGCTTACTACAAATCCAGATCAATTATTTACTTTGCTGCTTTAGCCTTAGCTGCCGCCTTTCTTGCTTTAAGCCGCTCACGCACTTTTTTTGCCTTGGCGCGTTCATTATCTTTCAGCATCTTAGAATAGTTTTTTTCAAATTTATTTTGAAAAGCTGCAAATGCTTTGTTATAAGCTACTTTCTTTCGAAGTTTAGCTTTTCTCTCTTGCTGTTTAGCACGTTTTATATCTCTAGCTTCGCGCTGCTGCTCAGTCAACGGCACACCCCTTCCTTTTGCAGTGGCCTTCCTAGCAACTTTCTTCTTAGCAACCATCTTTTTCTTAGCAGGTCTTCCTCTGACAGCCACTTTTTTCTTACTAGTAGCTTTCTTTTTAGCAACCGTTTTTTTCTTCGCTACGGTTTTCTTCTTATTGATCACTCTTTTCTTTGCAATTACTTTCTTTTTTGAAACTATTTTCTTTTTAGCCAAAGGTTTTTTCTTTGTTGCAGATTTTTTACGAGAAACTTTCTTTTTTGCCAATGCCATATTGAGGATACCTCTTCGGTAATTAATTGATCTTGAATATATGAACTTTCTAACTATAACATATTCATTAATGTCGTAAACCATCAAACATCTTTATATACATGATATTTTTTAATTTAATTGAGAATTTATTCTATTTTTTATATCTTCAAGATCACCAATACCATCAACAAAAAAATAATTTAAATTCGGATCATTTTTAGAAGAATAATATTCAATCAGGGGTTCCGTTTGTTGATGATAGATATCTAATCTTTTTCGAACAGTTTCTTCTTGATCGTCATCGCGTTGAATAAGATCTTCACCTGTATTGTCATCTTTGCCTTCATTTTTGGGTGGATTGAACTCTATATGATATGTTCTGCCAGAAGCTGCATGTACTCGTCGCCCGGACATACGTTTTACAATTTCTTCATCATCAACTCTAATCTCAACAACGTAATCAATACCGACACCGATATCATCTAATCCTTCAGCTTGTGGAATGGTTCGTGGAAAACCATCAAACAAAAAACCATTTTCACAATCTGGCTCGGCAACTCTTTCAGTGATAAGCCCTAGTATAATTTGATCTGAAACTAAGCCCCCAGCATCCATAATTACCTTTGCTTCTTTACCTAATTCCGTTTGTGCTTTGACTGCAGCACGTAACATATCACCAGTTGAAATTTGTGGAATATCAAACTTTTTGCAGAGAAATTGTGCCTGTGTGCCTTTACCGGCACCTGGTCCACCCAAAAGTATCATTTTCATAGTAAGTTCTCTCTATATTTAGAATTCTGTATTTGTGAGTAATTATTGAAAGGTGTTATCTTACTGGCAGTTAAAAAAAAGTACACTGGGATTTATCTAAAAATGAAACTTGAAACGAACAATGATAATTCATCTTATGTGATTCATGCTTATGATGATTTTGGCATAACTGTTAATGATAAAAAACTTACTCATAGTTTCATTATTAGTCCTGATGAACTAATCCCTGATTGGCGACCTGACAGATTTACAGAATTAACCATCGACGATGTAATTGATATCTTAAATTTAAAACAGGAAATTGTTATTCTCGGTTGTGGTAAACATTCTGTCCTACCTGATCAATCAATTATTAATATTATTAAAAAGAAAGGAGTTGGTTTTGAAATAATGGATACTTATGCTGCATGTCGCTGCTATAGCATTCTCGTTTCTGAAGGCCGAAGTGTGGCTGCTGGTCTAATTATTAACCAGGAATAACGATGGCAGGCTTTTTTTATTCTTCTGGACACAAGGTCTCTATTGACAGCCCTTCTTTCTCAAGTTGATGCCTCAAACGTTTAAGCGCTTCCAATTGAATTTGTCGTACTCTTTCACGAGTAACACCAATTAATTTCCCAACTTCTTCTAAAGTGTGAATATCGCTCCCGTGTATGCCAAAACGATATTCAACCACTGCACGTTGTTTATCATTTAAGGTCATAAGCCAGCTATCCAGATGTAACTTGATATCATCATCTTGAAGTTTAATGGCCGGATCACTTTTATTTTCATCAGGAACAGTATCAAGAATAGAAAGCTCCGACTCACCAGCGACAGGAACATTCACCGAGATGACACGATCATTCATACTCAAAATACTTTCAACGTCTTCAACTTCCCGATCTAAATAGACAGCTATATCTTCCGCACTTGGCTCACCTGTCATAGTCTGAGAAAGTTTATAACGTGCTCTAAGACAAGCATTTAGCTCTTTAACAACATGGATTGGAAGTCGTATGGTTCTTGTCTGATTCATAATGCCGCGTTCAATTGTTTGACGAATCCACCATGTCGCATAAGTAGAAAAACGAAAACCTTTTTCAGGATCAAACTTCTCTACCGCTCGAATTAAACCAAGATTTCCTTCTTCTATCAAATCTAAAAAAGCGAGACCACGATTCATATATCGTCTAGCGATCTTGACCACCAGTCGGAGGTTACTTTCGATCATTCTCTTCTTCGCATCAGGATCGCCTTGTTGAACCTTACGTGCAACGAGGACTTCTTCTTCGGCAGTTAATAATGGAGAAAAACCAATCTCATTAAGATAGAGACTAGTCGCATCAAGATCACGATTATTCAAATTTTTAGCTATTTTTTGTTCGCCATCAAGGGGACTTTCTTCTGTCTTTTGGTTGCTGGTCTCAACTCTTTCGATAGGCGTATTATCTGAGACAGTTTTTGTTTCAAAGTCTAAAGGGTGTGAATTCTCATTTTCTTCAATTTCACTCATTGGAATATTATCAATTAGTTTAAAAGATACTTCATAAAACTTATGTTAATTACAAGAATATTAGTTTTCTAACTTTTATTAAAGTTCTATACGTTTTAATCTCTTTGTGTGATCCTAGTATGCCTACTAATTGTCTGATATAAAAGCTTCAAGATAGCTACTCTTATTCCAAACTGAATCGTAAAAAAACTATTCGTATCTTATAGATGGTTGTTAATTAAGTGATCAAGTGACAAAATTAGCCTGAAAGGACCCATCAAGAGGTACAGCTTATGAACACAGCACAACAAGTATTAAATAGCCGTGATGATCATCGAATATGGTCTATCAAACCCGACGCCACTGTCTACGAAGCAATTGCCGAGATGGACAACAGAAGCGTAGGTGCTTTACTGGTAATGGAAGGAGAGCAGCTTTTAGGTATTATTTCTGAGCGAGATTACACGCGTAAAATCGTTTTAAAACAGAAGTCATCACGCACAACAAAAGTGTTAGACATTATGACACAGGATATTTTTTGCGCTCAAAAAGAAGAATCCATTGATAAATGTATGCGCCTCATGCATAAACATGCGTTCAGGCATTTACCCATTCTTGATGGGAAGACAGTAATCGGTATGCTCACGGTTAAAGATGTTCTTGGTAGCTTACTTTCAGAAAAAGACGAACTAATCCACCAATTGGAAAATTATATCAATAGCTGACCTTTGTTATATTTTAAGCTTCAGCTCAAAAACAGTTGACACTATGGCACCCAATGATACGCCTGCATGGAGGAAACTTCGGCAACACTACCTGACGATTAAATCTGTACATATGCGCCAACTCTTCGATAATAATAGTCAGCGAGTTAAAAAATTCTCCGCCCAAACAGAAGACATATTCCTCGATTATTCGAAAAACCGTATTGATCAAACAGCGATGGATCTTTTGATCAAACTGGCTGAAGAGAGAGAACTCGATATTATGCGGTCAGCGATGTTTAACGGCGAAAAGATAAACTTCACTGAACAACGTGCAGTAATGCATACAGCTTTAAGAAATCGTTCTAAAAGACCTTCTTTAGCCGATGGTAGAAGTGTTAAATCATCTGTAAAAGATGTTCTAAAAAAACTCGGCGTTTTTTCTGACAGAGTTCGGAGTGGAAAATGGTTAGGCTATTCAGGGAAACCAATCAAAACCATTATTAATATTGGCATAGGCGGTTCCCACCTTGGTCCAAAACTAGTCTCAAATGCGCTCGCTGAATATAATAATTCTACTCTCGATTGTTGGTTTATTTCGAGCTCAGATATCAACACATTACTCAATAAAGTTGATCCCGAAACAACCCTTTTTATTGTCGTCTCTAAATCATTTTCGACACAAGAAACGATTGCAAATGCTGAATTGGCCAAATCATGGCTAGTCAAAAAATCTGGAGACAAGAGCTCGGTCGCTAAACATTTTGTCGCTGTTTCTGCAAATCATCAGGCAACTGGCATGTTTGGAATTGATCATGAAAATGTCTTTGAACTCTGGGATTGGGTAGGGGGACGCTATTCTTTATGGAGCTCAGTTGGCCTCTCCATTATCTTACAAATTGGAATAGAACAATTTGAAGCCATGCTTGAGGGTGCATGGCGTATGGATGAACATTTTCGTACGACACCTTTTGATCAAAACTTACCTGTGATTATGGCGCTGCTCGGTGTTTGGTATACAAACTTTTTCGATACCACTTGCCATGCTGTCGAGCCATATGACGTACGCCTGGAAGGCCTACCGTCCTATCTACAACAGTTAGACATGGAAAGCAATGGCAAATCTGTCACCGCAAATGGAACGACAGTTAATTATAATACGGGCCCTATCATTATTGGTTCGGTAGGTACTGACTGCCAACATGCATATTTTCAATCACTGCATCAAGGTAGCCACCTCATCCCAGTGGACTTTATTGCTTCGCTTCAACCACCACCTTATTCTGCAAAAAAACAACATGAAGCTTTGTTGGCAAACTGCTTTGCACAATCAGAGGCAATGATGTGTGGACGCACAGAACAAGAAATTCGTACTGAACTCAAAAATTCAGATCTAAGTACAGGTGATATTGAGTTACTGACTCTACATAAAGTTATTCCAGGAAACAAACCCAGTAATACTCTTTTAGTCAATGATGTTACACCTGAATCTTTTGGTGCTCTTCTAGCACTTTATGAACACAAAGTTTTTGTCCAAGGCGTCATTTGGAATATTAACTCCTTTGATCAATGGGGTGTTGAATTAGGCAAACAATTAGCAAAAACGATTCAACAAGATTTAAAACAGAAGGTTTTCGACGAACATGATTGCTCGACAGAGAGTTTAATGCGTAAGTATCGTTTAGGGAACCTTTGATGTGTCTGAACGAGAAAGTTTTTGAATTAAAATACTCAAGGTCAAGGTGCTAAACGCAAGGAATAGTTGTTCTATTGCTAAGTTTCGCACCGCTGAAATTGAGTATTTTGGACTAAAACTGACCGTTCATGACATATCAGAGTTCCCTTAGGAAGGCTCTGATAAAACCGATGAAACAATGTTAATAGAGATCAACTTTCTTGTTAATGCGGCAGAGAGTGCTTTATATATTTTTACTTGACAAGGCTGAGAAAGATTTTCTATTAGCTCATAAGTTAGCTTTATCACTCTGGTTTGAGTAGTCGCTGTAATAGTTGTGGTATATGGCTCTCTAGTTATAAATGAAACCTCACCAAAACTATCACCAATATTAATACTCTCGGTAGAAAATTCACCTTTCATAAGCACATAAAAACCCTGAACAAGCTGATCTTGCTGAATAATCTGGGCACCTTGATTAAATTTCAACCAGATACAGCCACGACTAATCACTTTAATTTCATTATCATCAAAATCATCAAAAAAGTTCAGAGCTCTGACTTCACTTTCTTTATCTGTGAAGACATTTGCTGTGTCTTTCACAGAATAAATATGTTTTAAACATTTGATCATTTCTGAAGCAGAGTGGAAACGTAGCTTTGGATCTTTTCTCAAAGCACGCATGATGAACTTCACAAGCTCATCTGAAAGTTCAGGTTTGAAATCTAATGGGCTAGCGGGAGCTTCATTCACAACCTTAAAGATCAATTTAGAAAAACTTTCTGAGGCAAAAGGGTGTTTACCAGTTAACAACTCATACATTACAACACCCAGTGAGTAGAGATCTGTTTGGTAGGTAATAACGTCTTCCTGGATTTGTTCAGGAGACATATAGCGAGGAGAACCAACAAAACCAGTTGACATTGTTATTTCAAAACCAGGTTTGTTTACATAAGCAATACTAAAGTCTGCTAACTTAACCTTTTTATCTTCTGTTACAAGTAAATTTGCAGGTTTTATATCTCGATGTATAACACCCATAGAATGCATATATTCAAGTCCTGATGCACATTGTATAAGCAACTCCACTGCTTGTTCTGGTGTTAATAAATTTTCATTAGAAATATACTCTTTAATCGTTCGAGCATGTTTGACCAACTCCATAACAATAAAATGTTTACCTTGATCATTACCATAATCAAATACTCGCATGATATTTGAATGGTTTAATAGCCGTGCAGTTTTAGCCTCACGAATAAACATCTCGTTAAGCTGTCGTGCCTGGAGTTTGTCTTTTACTTGATACGAACGCGATACCTTGATCGCTACAGACTGCTCTGCAATTGGATCAAATGCTTCATAAACTGTACCCATACTACCATGAGCTAATCTTTCAATAATTTGATATTTCCCAAGCCTTTTAGGGATTGTATGCTTTGGCTTATTCACGATTTTTTATTGTTTTTTAGCCTGTGTTTTAGAAAATGCTATTTGGAGGTTCAGATCAAGATTGTTCTTCAGCATGTTGTATAGGATTGTTGATCAATTGACTATGATCTTCAATCGAAAAAGAAAAAGTACTTCCTTTATCCAATTCTGATTCAACCATTATCTGACCTCCCATCAACTCTATTAACTGTCTACTGATCACAAGTCCTAACCCTGTGCCACCATAATTTCGAGTAGTAGAAGCATCCGCTTGTACAAAAGCATTAAAAATAACGTCTTGCCTATCTTCCGGGATACCGACACCACTATCTTCAACTTCAAACAAAACATATTCTTTACTTTGTGTAGTTAAAAGTCTTATTTGAACAAATCCATCACTCGTGAATTTAATTGCATTCCCAACTAAATTGTACAATACCTGTCGTAATCGGCCTGGATCTGTAATAATTGATTTTAGTTCTTCATTTTCAATGGTGTAATCTAGTAAAACACCACTCTCTCTCGCCGAACCAGAAAGTAGATTGATCACATCTTTTATAATTTCTTCAGGATTAAAACTAATTTTTTCTAACTCGACTGAATTCGTACTCAGCTTTGACATATCGAACACATTCTCAATTAGCTCTAATAGTGACTCTGCTGATCTATGAGCAACATTTATATATTCTAATTGTTCTACACTCATTTCCGACTGTTTTAATAAATTATGCACACCCATAACGCCATTAAGTGGTGTCCTAAGTTCATGACTCATGTTACTTAAAAAGTCAGACTTCACTCTGGTGGCTTCGATCGCTTCTTCTGATGCTTTCTCAGCCTTGATTTCGGCCAATTTTCTTCTTGTTATATCTTGACTAATACCGATGACACGATGAGCTTTACCCCCCTTATCATGTGTCACTACCTTTGCACGTCCAGATGTCCACATCCAGTCGCCTGATGATTTAAGCATCCTGAATTCACAGTCAAAATAATCAAGTCTGCCAAACAAATGCTGACACATCATTTTCTTCACATTCGACCAATCTTCCGGATGTACCAGATCTTGCCACTCCGAAATATAAGAATGTAATTTAGCATGCTCATAACCTAACATACCCATAAGACCGCCATGGAAAACTTCCCGAGTATCTACGTGCCAATCCCACATGGCCAGATCCCCAGAACTTAACGCTAATTTAATTCGATTATTTGCTTGAGATAATTCCAGTACATTTGAACGTAATAATGCCTCTTGATTCACAGTAGCACTTATATCTGAGACTTGAATTAAACAATGATGTTTATCTTCAGTACCTAATTTAATCGGCCTTATCTCAATCGCTTGTGGAATTTTTTCTGATTGATTCGGGTTAAACAAAGGTAAAGGAGCTTTATGAATTGATTGAGCCAAGATTGATGAGCTACCATTTTTAATGGCATTATTAACAACGTAGAAAAAATGCTTATCTGTTATTTCTGAAAAAATAGAACAATAGCTTTTACCGATAACTTCATTCTGTGTTAGACCGCTCTTTTCTTCCATCCAACGATTCCACAAAATTACAGAACCATGCGGGTCTATCATCACTATACCGATATTAATAGCTTCAATTATCTTATTCATCGTGTGTTTACTATATTCCGATTTGATCTGATCTGAACTGATCAACTGTTTTATTCTACTCATTTTTCAACCTTCAGCTTCTAATTCAAATACTTGTATTACTCTCTCTCTAAACTTATCTAAGTTGAACATGTCTATAAGAAACGTAATATAACCTTGAATATCTTTACCTTTTACATTGAACATAACCTTTGTTTTTAATAATAGGATATGATTATTTTCCTCTTCTATACCATCGCTACTTTTGAATATGCTTTTAGTATTACCGTATGCAAATTTAGGTATTTCATTATTGATCTCTTCACCTAACAAATCTGCAATACTGCTTAGACAACTAGTCAGAATAATATTACCAACTTCTGTTAGTGCTTCTTGTTCCATCTCAGTCAATACACCAAGTGGCAATTCATCACTTATTAGAAGTCGAACCAACTCAAGACTGCCTTCATCAGAAAAAAATATAAAGGCTTCGCCTTCAAAAGCACCCGCAAATTTCTCTCTTACGCCTGTTTCGGAATTATCTTCTTCACCCGTAAGCGCTCTAGCTGCTGCTTGCCTTTCCAAAACCTCAACATGGGGAATAGACAATTTTATTTCTTGATTAACCATCAGACTTAAAGCTGAGGCTGCATGACCAACTCCAATGTTTAAAATCTCTGAAAATGCATCTTTTTCCAAATCAGTTAAAACGACCATGAGCTATGCTCCTTTTTCAAGAAAACGAACAACTTTACCTTCTGTAACTGGTTTTCCTATAAAACCAACGCTCGCAGCTTCTGCTTTAACTCGGGTTGCCTCTTGAACATTAGCCCTCATCATGGATAGCTTTACATTTGGATATAGTCGTCTTAATTCAATACCTAAAGTTAACCCATCCATACCTGGCATGTTCATATCTAAGGTCGCTATATCAATATCTATGGATCCACACACCTTAGTGTTTCAATGGCATCTGCAGCTTCAAAAATCTCACAATCAGAACATCTGTTTTGGTAAATGCTGTAAATATCATTCGAGACATCCGGCTATCATCAACCAATATTTTTTATTCATTTTTCAATCGCCTTTCCAAACGTAATCAACTTCGACCACCTTCCCAAAATCTTCGTAATCGAGCCTGTCTGTTAGAGACTTAACAAGTTTAATGCCATGTCCATGAACCCGATCATCTTGTTCACATTCCTCCAATAACCCTTGTGTCGTTTCCACATCAAACCCATCACCATCATGCGATATACGCACCGTTAAAACACCTCCATCCCCAGAAGGTTTATGCTTTATATTGATCGTGATTGTCCCTTCATCTAATGCGGCAAGTGCTCTATCACGTTCTTTATAATACTTATCAAAACCATTATCAGAATCAGATTTTAATTTTGAATCAATATCCAGTAAACCATGCTCTAACGCATTCGTATATAACTCAGTTATTATCAAATAAATAGTCTTTTGACAGTGGTGCAGCCCCTGTATATCAACGATCATACTGACAATTGATGGAACAACATCTGCATGTTTAACCAAGTCAGAATCCACCGTAAAATCCATACTCCAGCTTGCCGCAGGTAGCACTGCCTTTTGGGTTGTTTTTTGAGCATTACCAACTGTGGCGGGGTCACAAATTATTTCCAATAACGAAATATCATCTGTTTGTGGATGCCCACATGAAAATTCTTCAACATCATTTAATATTTTGCTAAATAAATTTTTAGTTTCTTTTTCACTACGAATAAGATTATCCAATCTCTTCGTACTATAAAATTCGTCGTTGTGATTTTCAGCCTCTATCACCCCATCTGAATAGAGAAAAAATTGATCGCCCTGATCAATTTGAAGTGTTTCACTTACAAATTCAATTTCATGGCTATCAACCACTCCCAGTGGTAAATTAGTTGATGGAATATTTTTTACTTCTCCAGATATATTTTTACAAAGATATATATCAGGAAGCCCGCCATTCCAAACCAAAGCTTTCGAATGATCTATATTCAACTCAACAAAACCAACTGCCAGAAAACGTCCAATTGGCAAAATTTCTCTTAGTTTACGATTAACTTCAGAAGCAATTTGATTGATAGAAAATCCTTTTATTGCCATGGTTTTAAAAACATCAAACACCACCATTCCACCAATTGCCGCACCAAGGCCATGTCCGGTGAAATCACCCAATAAATATATCTGTCCACCATCTGGTTTGTGAGCAACAATGATTAAGTCACCATTAAGCTGTTGCATAGGTGACAAATAATATTTTATGTTTTTAACATCAAAGGCCTCCTCACGCGTAATCTTTGACAGTATACGTTCAGCAATATCAAGATCTGCTGCAACCTCTTGCTCCCGAATATGCAATGCACTATTTTGTACTTGCAATTTCTTATAAACGTCACTATTTCGAAGTGATGCCTCAACTTTAGCCTTAAGAATAATTGGACTATAGGGCTTTGATATAACATCATCACCACCCACTTCAACACACTTTACTAGTGCATGTTCATCAGTAATTGCTGTAAGAAAAAAAATAGGTAAATTAGTAGATTGCTGTTCAGACCTTATTATTTTAGTTGCTTCATAGCCGTCCATAACTGGCATCATAACGTCCATTAAGATCATGTCTGGTTGTTCTGCTCTGAACATATCAACAGCTTCTTGACCATCATCCGCAACAATAACGTTGTATCCTAACTTCGATAACATTCCTTTTAGTACAACCTGATTCGCCGCATTGTCGTCTACAATAAGTAATGTATATTTTTTATTCAGATCAATCTGATCGACAACTGAGTTGTCGCCAGAGACCAACTCAGAAACTACATCTTTCTCATATTCAGAAATTGGCAACATTCGCACTTACTCAATTAAATTGATTACAGTTTTACTTGAGTCGAGTTTTATTCAACCGTCATTAATTTATCAAAATTTGCGATCTTTAATATTTCTTTAATATTAGAATCCGCATTTGCAATCGTCACTGATTCCTTTCGACCGCCGGCATGTTCACGTAATTGCAGTAACATTCCTAATGCTGAGCTATCCATATATGATGCACCTTGCAAATCGACAACATAATTGCACCCTGCTTCATCACCTTTATACACATCGCGAAGATCTTTATGTATATTGAAATCAAATCGATCCGTGATTTGAATTCTCTTAGTTTTACCATCACCAATAGACTGTGCTGAAATTGACATAAGTATTACTCCTTTGTTTACTTATTTAAAATAGTTCAACGTCACCTTCTGACATCGATTCCTGAGATGCTGGACTACCTGGATGTTCCAAGGATTGTTCAACAAAAATATTTAATTTGTTCCGAATACTTGCAATTGACTCATCGGAATTTGATTCGGCATATGATTCCACTTCAGATTCAAAATCATTAATAAATTTCTCAATCTCACTCATACGTCCTTCAGCATGTTCACTAACCTGTCGAACAATATCTTCAAATTGCAAGCTTCTAATTGCAGTAGATGTTCTCTCACCAATACTGTCTGCAAGATCTGTTGCTTCTTTAACAGAAGACTCCACTGAAGATTCCATTTCTTGCAAACGACCCATCATTTTTTCCACTCGACCTTTACTGGATACGACAACAGTCATATCTTCTGAAGCTGTTTGGCCGACTAAATCACGGGTTTTATTGATCGCGTATTTTGCAGCAACCATTTTTGTTTTTATCTGATCATTAAACTGATTTGATCTAACTGATAAATTTCTTACTTCGTCAGCGACAACTGCAAAACCTCGACCAGCCTCGCCCGCACGTGCTGCTTCAATAGCAGCGTTTAATGCTAAAAGGTTAGTCTGTTCGGCAATTGATTTAACATCAGAAAGTAGGACAAAAATATCATCCACTTGATCTGCCATATCATCAATTCCTGTAACAGTCTTCATACTGTTCAGACTGCCTGAAACCATAAACTCAACGAAATAATTCATGACCAATGTTGTTTCATCTATAAATTTCTTTATCGTTAAATGATCATCTGATATCTCTTCTTCAACATCTTCTTCATGCATGTTATTCAGTAGTGTATGCATCATGTCGCTTTGAGCCTGACTAACATTATGCAAACCGCTAAAGCTATCCGTTAAACGATGTACAGACTCTCCAACCAGCTGTCTTATTTGTTGATACGAAGCCTGTTGCTCAGTCATCTCTTTGATCATTTGACGGTTTACATCTCCGACAACAGAGAAAAATTCAGTGTCACTATTTATTTGTCCTTCCACTGAAGTATTGTCAAGTTTTTCTAGAGAACGTTTTGGTTGCTTTACTGCTGACATCATCCAAACACATGTCATAACTACCAACAGCATAATCGTTGTTTGACCTACATTTGACCAGATAGCAAATCCCATACAGAATCCACTCACTAATATTGCGACACGATTATGCTTAAATAAACGTTTCACTACTCTTTATCTTTATTCATAATTAGTCTCTTTATCGGTAAAACTAACTTTATCTTTAAGAATATTATCGTTACCTAACAAAGACAGCCCACATGTGGCCAGAAATAGATATTCATGTGAAATACTATTAAATCAAAAGACAGAAATTGAGTTGTAATTTCAGAATCTTATAAAATGGTTACAACAAGAAAGTTAACAAACCATTTTCTTGAGTACTTAGAGATTGTTGATCTTTCACTAATAATAACTAAACCTCACTCCCTCTACCTTGTTGCGACAAAGAAGCGTCCCAGCAGTTAGTGCGCATGAAAGATCAACAGCTCCTTAGGCATCCATGAGATCAAACGCTTGTTCTATAATCCTGCCTGCTACTTTACCAAGAGGTTGAATTTCATCAGCAGCACCTAGCTTTACAGCTTCGCCAGGCATACCCCAAACCACACTGGTTTTCTCATCCTGCACAATGGTAGGTGAGCCAATTTCCTGCATTTCTTTGAGTCCCTGAGCACCGTCATTACCCATACCGGTTAAAATTACGCCAACGGCATTTGCACCAACGTTCTGTGCGATCGCTCGAAACATTACATCAACTGAAGGTTTATGACGATTTACAGCTGGTCCATCATTTAGACGACAAATAAAACGCGCACCGCTACGCTCTACCAACAAGTGTTTTCCGCCCGGGGCAATATACACATGACCACGTAAAATCTGCTCTCCATCTTCAGCTTCTTTCACATTGACTGCAGTTAATTGATTCACACGTGCCGCAAAAGGCCCACTGAATGCTCCAGGAATGTGCTGTGAAATAACGGTTGCAGGTGCATCTGCTGGAAATTCTGCCAGCACCTCTTTCAGTGCTTCTGTGCCTCCAGTAGATGAACCTATGGCGATAATCTTATCTGTCGTTTTGAAAGGTCTCGTTCTTGCCTGTTTACTGATTATTGCATCTGCAGTTCTTGCCGGACCAACATCTGGTAGATCATCTAAAGTTACTTTCCGTTTTTTCAGGTTGCTAAGAGGTTGAACTTTTGCCTTAGATGCCATTTTGACTTTTTGAATTAACTCTTCAGAATAACTCTTTATAGTATTAGTGAAATCTGTTTTTGGTTTAGTAATAAAGTCAACTGCACCAAGCTCCATAGCATCTAAAGTAACGTCTGCCCCCTGCTCTGTCAGCGTAGAAACCATCACCACTGGCATAGGTCTAAGACGCATCAGGTTTCGTAAAAAGGTAATCCCATCCATTTCTGGCATTTCCACATCTAACGTCAAAACATCTGGATTTAGTAATTTTATTTTATTACGCGCAACTACAGGATCTGAAGCGGTACCAACAACGTCGATATTGCTATCAGAATTCAATATTTCTGTTAGCATATTCCTTACTAGTGCTGAATCATCTATGACTAAAACTTTTATCTTGCCCATCACTCTGATCTCAAATTCTTTTTAAAAACATTTAAAATAATTCTATTTCACCAGCCACTGGTTCTTCTTCAATAGAGTTTCGATAAGTTGCTTCACGTTCTATAATCGTATTGTTATGAAGACTTTCTAACTTTTTAACTTTTACCTTTCCTGTCATCGGATCATAAATAACTTTGCGGGGATAGATATCACCAACATCTTCACCAACCACTTCCAGATTTTCCATCTGCAGATATTCTCTAGCAAATGCAATATTTTTTTTGCCTACATCAGACATGTTTTGAACAATTTGCCCACCGCCAATCAACTTTACCTCAAGATGCTTTCGACTAGCCCCTTCCTTAAGAATATCGTTAATCATATGTTCCATTGCGAAGTTACCATAACGTGTTGCTTCACTGTTATTTCCCTTTATCCAGCTGTCACTTCCATCGTCACGACTCATTGGCAACATAAAATGGTTCATCCCACCAATACCAAAAAGTTTGCAACGAATACAAGCGGAAATACACGAACCGAGCACCGTTGCAATTACTTCATGGCGCATAGTGACATAATATTCACCGGGTAATATTTTTGCTGTCACAACTTGTTGATGCTTATCATAATAACGATTAATTTTTTCAAATCCTGAAAGTGAGGGCTCTATTATGGATTCAGAATTTACGGCAAAAACTGTCATTATACTTTCCTTAAACTAAGCGCACTTTTGATAAATCGTGTGTCCCATTAATTTAAAATCCTCTGAAACGTTATGTAATGTTTCAGAGTGTCCTATAAACATTTGTCCATGACTTGGTACTACATTTGCAAATTTTTTAAATAAAATTTTCTGTGTTGACTTATCAAAATAAATCACCACATTGCGACAAAATAAAACATCAAACGGCCCACTAAACGGCCACTCTTTAAGAAGATTCAGTTGTTTAAAAGAAATCAGTTGTTGTAGTTCAGGAGCAACTCGAACATAGCCTGCCTTTGCACCCTTGCCTCGTTTAAACCACTGCTTAATTTGTGCTTTAGATAAACCTTCAATCCTATCCTCACGGTAGACACCTGTACTAGCTGTGTTTAACACCTCAGAGTCAATATCAGTTGCAAGTATTTTTACATCCCAGGTCTCAATGTCAGAAATAGATTCCATTAAAGTCATTGCAAGTGAATAAGGTTCTTCTCCAGTTGAGCAACCCGCCGACCAAACACGAATCTTCCTGCTCGAATGATTATGCTGTAACAACCTGGGAATAATTTCTGATTTAAGATGTTCAAAATGATGTTTCTCTCTGAAAAATGAAGTGAGGTTTGTTGTTACCGCATTAACAAAATTTTCTATTTCCTCAGATCCATCATATTCAACAAGTTTAAAATACTCATCAAATGATCCGAGCCTTAACTTTCTTAACCTCCTCGCTATCCGCCCATAGATCAATTCTTTTTTCTCATCGGAAATAGTAATACTTGTATGTTCCAGGATGAGATCTTGGAATTTTTTAAATTGTCTGTCGGTAAACTCGTATTCTCTTTCACTCATTTCATATCAAACTCATTAATCACGTTTTTACAGAAGTCTTTGATCGAAACCATTTAAAATAATTCTATTTCACCAACTTCCTGCTCTGGTTTATCTACTTTATAACTTGTGAGTGCTTCCTCTACTGAAGCTCCCTTGAACATCATATCGAACATGTCGCGTTCCTCTTTCATTGTGTATCCGCTACGGATCTGTTCCTGCAAAGAAGTCCATTCTAAGGGGTTATAGATTCGATTTTGATCACACACCAAGCTCCCGAGTGAACTCAAGTTCTTATTGACATGAGAAAGATTCTGACTCAAACGATCATAAAACTGAAAAGCAATAATTGCATTTTGGACGTTGTCAGATAGTGTGGTGCATTTTTGATCAATGGTATTCAATAACTCGTCATTTTCTGACTTCTCAACTTGCCCTATTACATTATGAATATCACTAATAGCTTGCGCCATTATTGTAAACGAACCAGTAAGTGTAGAAACAGACTCGTCTCCATGCGCCATCGTTCCGCTAAGTTGAGCAACCGCCAAATTAAGCATTTTCACCGTCTCTCTAATTTGACTCCAGTCGAGATCAGGTGCTGTTGAGTGCGAACCTACATTCGCATTTAATGTTGTTTGGTTCATATTATTTTCTCTAAATACATATAACTTTTATGTGTATTCCAAATAAATTAAGTTTTAACTTTCTACCTAAAACTCTTCCCACTCATCCCCACCTATACTCTGACTGGCCGCCGCCACCTTTTTTGCCGGTCTCACCGGTGCCGGTGCAGCTTGTTGCTGTGGTGCAGACTCTTCCCATGGGCGTCCACCTGTACGGCGTTCATTCGCACTGCCTTGTTGTTGATTGCCAGTTTCAAAAAAAGCCATCTGACCCAGCAAGTCACGCGCCTGACTATCCATCGTCTGACTCGCCGCCGCCGCTTGTTCTACCAGGGCCGCATTTTGCTGCGTGCCTTGATCCATTTGCGTCACCGCTTTGTTCACTTGTTCAATACCCGATGACTGTTCTTGTGAGGCTGCTGCTATCTCAGCAATAATGTCGCTCACTTGTTTTGCAGATTCGGTGATTTCATCCAGCATCGTGCCTGACTCATCCACCAGACGAGAGCCGTCTTCAACTTTCTGTACACTGTCGTTAATCAGGTTTTTGATTTCTTTCGCCGCACCCGCACTACGTTGTGCCAGGTTGCGTACTTCTGAGGCAACTACCGCAAATCCACGGCCTTGCTCACCTGCGCGTGCCGCTTCTACCGCTGCATTTAGAGCCAGCAGGTTGGTCTGGAATGCGATTTCGTCGATGACGCCAATGATGTCGGAGATCTTACGACTGGAGTCGTTGATTTCTGACATCGCTGAGACTGCTTCACCCACTACTTCCCGGCCTTTTTCCGCTTGCTCTTTGGAGCTAACAGACAATTGATTCGCCTGACGTGCATTGTCGGCATTTTGTCGGACAGTTCCTGTCAGTTCTTCCATACTAGACGCCGTTTCTTCTAACGAGGATGCTTGTTGTTCTGTGCGGTTGCTTAGGTCGTTATTACCTTGTGCAATTTCATTTGCTGAGGTCTGGATGTTAGACGCACCTTCGCGGATCTCACTGACCATTTTTAGCAAGTTGGCCACGCAACCATTGACGGAGGATTGCAGGGTTTTAAATTCACCACTGTATTCACCTTCCATTTGTTGCGTCAGGTTACCGTCAGCAATGGAGCTCATCACCCGGGCTGTTTCTGACATGACGTGTTCTAATTCACGGGCCGCATTTTTTTGTTCGGTAATATTGGTCGCGTATTTAACCACTTTAAAGGGCTTGCCATTTGGATCAAATATCGGGTTGTAGGATGCTTGTAACCAAAGTTCAGTTCCGCCTTTACCCATCCGTTGGTATTGACCCGCGCTCAGTTGGCCATTGCCAAGGTTTTTCCAAAACGATTGGTATTCGACGCTGGCACGTTGCTCTGGGTCAACAAACATACTATGGTGTTTGCCGACGATTTCATCCAGGCTATAGCCAATGGTTGAGCAGAAGTTTTCGTTCGCCGTTAAGATCGTACCGTCCAATTCAAATTCAATCACCGCTTGTGCTTTGCTTATCGCATCAAGCTGGCCTGAGAAGTCGGCTTTTTCAATCGTTTCTTGGGTAATGTTACTAGCGTATTTGACCACTTTGAAGGGCTTGCCTTCTGGATCAAGTATCGGATTGTAAGACGCTTGTAACCAGATCTCGCTACCGTCTTTGGAGATCCGTTTATATTGGCCAGCATCGAATTGACCACTGCCAAGGTTTTTCCAGAATTGCTGATATTCCGCACTGGCACGTTGCTCTGGGTCAACAAATAGACTGTGGTGTTTGCCGACAATTTCATCGAGACCGTAACCCACTGTGGCGCAGAAGTTTTCGTTCGCCGTTAAGATTGTGCCGTCCAGTTCAAATTCAATCACCGCTTGCGCTTTGCTGATCGCAGCGAGCTGGCCCTCGTAATCTGCAAGCTTAAGTCGTTCATCTTCCGCTGTTGCTGCGTCATTAGTTATTTTGCTATCTTTTGCCATGTGTTTATCCTCTGTCTCTTTATAACGGCGCTACTTCTGTTCTTCTATAGTTAAATCTTTACATTCGAAATTCGTCTTTAAAGCCCATTAATTCTAGTGTCGCTTGAAAAGAATCTGATGGTTCCTGCCAGATCACTTTATTTTCCTTTTTATTAGTATCTTTCATAAAGACGACAAGCAATTGCAAAGCTGCTGCATCAACACTTGAAACTTCCGAACAGTTAATTTCCAAATCCTGTCCTTTATCAAAAAATGTTTTAAATTGATCGTGTAACTCAGCAACGTCTGCAATTGTGATTATTCCTTCAAGCTTAAATATTTGCATTTCCAACTCCGTATCCTTTTGTTGATCAGTTATTTGTATCACTTCGGTTGGAGCTTCATCTGAGTCATCAACTAAGGACTCAACAGTCTCTTCAATTTCGGGCTCAAGTTCTTCAACCGCTTCTTCAAACTTATCTTCTTTTAGTGCATCTGAAGGTTCTTTTATTTCTTCAGGTTGTGACTTACTAACTTCAAACACGGGTTCTAAATCGTCTTCTGCTAGTCCTTGTGGAAACTTTGTTATTTCATCACTTTCTGGTTGAACTTCTTCAACCACTTGCGCTAAATACTCCTCTTCTACAAATTCATTAGGAAATTCAGCTACTTCTCCAGGTTCAGATTTAACTACTTCGACTGTTTGCTCTAAAACCTCTTCCGATTTTTCTGGATGAATATCTTGTTGGATCTCATCTACGCTTTCTTCAATGTGATCTTCATCAACTACAAAAATATCCTTTGCATCTTCACTTTCTTCCTTTAACCAAGCTAATGGATCAATTCCAATAATCGGTTTTTTATTTGTTCGTTTCTTACCTTCAAAAACTTGAGCGGCTGGATTAACATTTTCTGTAATTATCTTTTCCATCATGCGGTCAGTTCCTCAGACACTTCCACCGTTTCAGGAAAACCAACTTGTTTATTAGCAAAATCATCCGCAAGTTTTTGGGTGAAATCTGGATCAAAACCTTTTAAAACAGTTCTGGAATACATCAGATCAGCTGCGAGTGTCTTATAATCAATTGCCCCATTACTTTTTGATCGATACTCGAAAATTGTATTTCCCCGTCCTGGGCATTCAGCTAATGCAGCTGTTTCTCTAATTTGAGTAGCTAAAACATTGTCAGGAAAATAGTGCAATAATTTTGCCAACACCTCTTTTCCTAAACGGCGACGTTTATGGAAGCGTGTTACTACGATCCATTCCCGTAAGCTGTAACCTAATTTATTTTTAAACGTTTTTATTGTTGCCATCAGAAATGACAAACCTTCAAGAGATAGATAGTCGCCCGTTACTGGAATTAAAACTTCATGACTCGCAATTAATGCATTAATTGCTAACAAGCCAGAACTTGGCGGACAATCGATCAAAACAAAATCTTGCTCTGATAATTTACCTTTTAAAGCTTGTTTTAATAGCTCACCTTTTTTCAGTCCACCATTGCCGAGTTGCTCAATACGGTTAAGCTCTGTTCCAGCGGGAATAAGAACAAGATTATCTCGAACTGAAATCATCACATCTTCAATCGCAGCTCCTTCGAGTAAAACCTCATCCACTCCAGAGTATTCTCTGCCGTTTACACCAAGGCTCGTCCCAAGGTGTGACTGTGGATCCATATCAATTACGGTTACCCTATTCCCAGCTAATGCTAAGGCATGTGCCAGGTTAGCCGTTGTCGTGGTTTTACCTACTCCACCTTTCTGATTTATTACAGAAATAATTCTCATTTGAATCCCCATCACCTTCTTCAGAATCGAATATTTTTACTTTCATGTATATTAAAGAGTCCTACCTAAAACTCTTCCCATTCATCCCCACCTATACTCTGACTGGCCGCCGCCACCTTTTTTGCCGGTCTCACCGGTGCCGGTGCAGCTTGTTGCTGTGGTGCAGACTCTTCCCATGGGCGTCCACCTGTACGGCGTTCATTCGCACTGCCTTGTTGTTGATTGCCAGTTTCAAAAAAAGCCATCTGACCCAGCAAGTCACGCGCCTGACTATCCATCGTCTGACTCGCCGCCGCCGCTTGTTCTACCAGGGCCGCATTTTGCTGCGTGCCTTGATCCATTTGCGTCACCGCTTTGTTCACTTGTTCAATACCCGATGACTGTTCTTGTGAGGCTGCTGCTATCTCAGCAATAATGTCGCTCACTTGTTTTGCAGATTCGGTGATTTCATCCAGCATCGTGCCTGACTCATCCACCAGACGAGAGCCGTCTTCAACTTTCTGTACACTGTCGTTAATCAGGTTTTTGATTTCTTTCGCCGCACCCGCACTACGTTGTGCCAGGTTGCGTACTTCTGAGGCAACTACCGCAAATCCACGGCCTTGCTCACCTGCGCGTGCCGCTTCTACCGCTGCATTTAGAGCCAGCAGGTTGGTCTGGAATGCGATTTCGTCGATGACGCCAATGATGTCGGAGATCTTACGACTGGAGTCGTTGATTTCTGACATCGCTGAGACTGCTTCACCCACTACTTCCCGGCCTTTTTCCGCTTGCTCTTTGGAGCTAACAGACAGTTGATTCGCCTGACGTGCATTGTCGGCATTTTGTCGGACAGTTCCTGTCAGTTCTTCCATACTAGACGCCGTTTCTTCTAACGAGGACGCTTGTTGTTCTGTGCGGTTGCTTAGGTCGTTATTACCTTGTGCAATTTCATTTGCTGAGGTCTGGATGTTAGACGCACCTTCGCGGATCTCACTGACCATTTTTAGCAAGTTGGCCACGCAACCATTGACGGAGGATTGCAGGGTTTTAAATTCACCACTGTATTCACCTTCCATTTGTTGCGTCAGGTTACCGTCAGCGATGGAACTCATCACCCGGGCTGTTTCTGACATGACGTGTTCTAATTCACGGGCCGCATTTTTTTGTTCGGTAATATTGGTCGCGTATTTAACCACTTTAAAGGGCTTGCCATTTGGATCAAATATCGGGTTGTAGGATGCTTGTAACCAAAGTTCAGTTCCGCCTTTACCCATCCGTTGGTATTGACCCGCGCTCAGTTGGCCATTGCCAAGGTTTTTCCAAAACGATTGGTATTCGACGCTGGCACGTTGCTCTGGGTCAACAAACATACTATGGTGTTTGCCGACGATTTCATCCAGGCTATAGCCAATGGTTGAGCAGAAGTTTTCGTTCGCCGTTAAGATCGTACCGTCCAATTCAAATTCAATCACCGCTTGTGCTTTGCTTATCGCATCAAGCTGGCCTGAGAAGTCGGCTTTTTCAATCGTTTCTTGGGTAATGTTACTAGCGTATTTGACCACTTTGAAGGGCTTGCCTTCTGGATCAAGTATCGGATTGTAAGACGCTTGTAACCAGATCTCGCTACCGTCTTTGGAGATCCGTTTATATTGGCCAGCATCGAATTGACCACTGCCAAGGTTTTTCCAGAATTGCTGATATTCCGCACTGGCACGTTGCTCTGGGTCAACAAATAGACTGTGGTGTTTGCCGATAATTTCATCGAGACCGTAACCGACCGTGGCGCAGAAGTTTTCATTCGCCGTTAAGATTGTGCCGTCCAGTTCGAATTCAATCACCGCTTGCGCTTTGCTGATGGCGTCAAGCTGACCTGAGAAGTCAGCTTTTTCGATCGTTTCTTGGGTAATGTTACTAGCGTATTTGACCACTTTGAAGGGCTTGCCATCGAGATCAAATATCGGGTTGTAAGACGCTTGTAACCAGATCTCGCTACCGTCTTTGGAGATCCGTTTATATTGGCCAGCATCGAATTGACCACTGCCAAGGTTTTTCCAGAATTGCTGATATTCCGCACTGCCACGTTGCTCTGGGTCAACAAATAGACTGTGGTGTTTGCCGACAATTTCATCGAGACCGTAACCGACTGTGGTGCAGAAGTTTTCGTTCGCCGTTAATATCGTACCGTCCAGTTCGAATTCAATCACCGCTTGCGCTTTGCTGATCGCAGCGAGCTGGCCCTCGTAATCTGCAAGCTTAAGTCGTTCATCTTCCGCTGTTGCTGCGTCATTAGTCGTATTGCTATCTTTTGCCATGTGTTTATCCTCTGTCTCTTTTAACGGCGCTACTTCTGTTCTTCTATAGTTAAATCTTTACATTCGAAATTCGTCTTTAAAGCCCATCAATTCTAGTGTCGCCGTGGGGATCAGCTAACTGCCGTATGATCAAAATTGATCATTTGATCAATATCGAGCAATACGACCATTTTTCCATCGACCGATGTCAAACCTTTTACAAAATTAATATCAATACCTTCTCCTGATTCAGGAGCCTCCTGGATCGATTCATGTTCTATTGAGTAGACATCTGATATCGCCTCGACCATAAAACCGACGGTTCTTTCTTTGTCACCATCTTCAATCTTAAGTACAATAACAACGGTTGTTTTACTAGATTCAATCGGATCTAATCCAAACCGTTGACGCAGATCAACTACAGGAACAATTGCGCCACGTAAATTGATCACGCCTTTTAGATAATCTGGTGCGTTCGGAATTTCTGTTGCTCTATCCCAACATTTGATCTCTTGTACACGAAGAATATCCACTCCGTATTCTTCGCCTGCTACAAAAAAACTAAGGAACTGAGCAGAATTTAAATCTTGTTCTGCATTCATCATGGCAAATATCTCAGCCTGATCTGTTGCTATTTTTTCTGCTTGTGTTTCTACCATTTCCATAAATTTATTTCCTGTAGGCTTAAGCTACTGCGTCTTCTTTGATCACTTCCTGTGGTTTCGCTATTACTTTATGTTTGATGGTTCTTGATAATGCGGAAAGACTCGATAAATCGAGAATCATTGCGACGGTGCCATCACCCAAAATAGTTGCTCCAGAAATACCTTCAACTTTGTCGTAGTTAGTTTCCAGACTTTTGATTACCACCTGTTGTTGGGCCAACAGGTCGTCTACAAAAATACCCACTTTCTGACCTTCAGCTTCAGCAACCACCAATAAGCCTTTTTCAAGCTCAGTACTGTCTGGAGTAATGTTGAAAATACTGTGTAGACGAAGCACTGAAATGTATTCTTCGCGTAATTTATATAACTCAGCTTTACCAGCGACGGAATTGCAGTTTTCGGTTTCAATTTGTAACGACTCAACAATCGATATTAATGGGATAATGTAGACTTGTTCGCCTACACGAATTAATTGTCCATCCAATATTGCAAGTGTTAGTGGTAAGCGGATTGTAAAAGTTGAACCTTTGCCTGTTTCGGATTTTATTTCGATCTTGCCACCAAGATCGCGGATGTTTCTCATCACAACATCCATACCCACACCGCGACCTGATACATCACTTACTTCGGTGGCAGTTGAGAAACCTGGAGCAAAGATCAATTCATGGATCTTGTCATCCGATAAAACTTCATCTGGACCAACCAATCCATTTTCTTGAGCTTTACTAAGAATTCGTTCTTTATTTAAACCTGCGCCATCATCGATAATTTCGATGACAATATTGCCACCTTCATGAAAGGCATTCAAATTAATCGTACCCACTTCTGATTTTCCAGCAGCGAGTCTTACATCTGGCATTTCAATACCATGGTCAAGGGAGTTTCTTACCAGGTGAACTAGTGGATCACCAATTTTCTCCATTACAGATTTATCAAGTTCTGTTGATTCACCTGTTAGTTTCAATTCTATGTTTTTGCCCAGTTTTGAAGCTAAATCTCTGACTAATCGTGGGAAGCGGTTAAAGGAGAAACTGATCGGCAGCATTCTAATCTGCATAACGTTCTCTTGTAACTCGCGAGTGTTACTTTTGAGTTCATCAATACCATCTTGAAGTTTTTCAAGATCTTCAACTTTAAAATTTTCACTAATTTGACTGAGCATTGATTGCGTAATAACCAATTCACCGACCATGTTGATCAGCGTGTCAATTTTGTCGGTTCCAACACGTATAGACGTACTCTCACTCGCGGCACTCTTGTTTGCTTTTTTCTTTGAGGATGCAGCTGCTGGAGCAGGCGCGACACTTTTTTCTGGTTCTGATTTCTCAGCGACTGGAGGAGCTTGGTCAGGAGTCGGCTCCGTGGCAATTGATACCGAATCTACTTCGTCAGGCGTTGTATCTAACGACCATTGCTCAGCCATTTGACTAATTGTTAAATCACAATCTTCATCTACCCATTCAAAAATTTCTAAAATATCTGCTTCTGAACAGTCGCCTTGTAAATCAATCTCCCATGACATATACGATTCTTCAGGATTTAAATCCTCAAGAGAGGGTAATTCTGTATGGTTCACAACAACGGTTAACTCACCCAGATGTTCTAATTCGCGGAACATTTTTACTGGATCATTACCCGTTTTAAACAAATGCGGATGTGGAAAAAATGTTATTTTCCATAAACGATCTGTTGCTTCCTCAGCTACTGGAGTATCAGTAGATTCCGCTTCAGCAATCACTTCCGTAGAATTTTTACTCGCATCATTACTAGAACCATTTGCAAGCATTGTCTCAAGATCTTGCTGCAAAGTGTTTTTGGTATCCTTATCAATTTCCTCACCAGCATCAACAGCTGATAGCATTTCGCGTAAACAATCGACACTGAGTAAAAGCAGATCAACACCTTCTCGTGTTACTGCTCTCACACCATCTCGCATCTCATCCAGTAAGGTTTCCATTACGTGGGTAAAACTGGCCACGTCTGTAAATCCGAATGTTCCAGCCCCTCCTTTTATGGAATGTGCTGCACGAAAAATTGTATTGATTTCTTCGTCATCTGCTGCACCCAGATCAAGATCCATCAAACCCGTTTCCATAATATCAAGTCCTTCGAAACTTTCTTCGAAGAAAATCTGATGAAATTGGGACATATCAATGGACATAAACTACTCCTCGTTTAATGTTGACTAATAGTTATAACCTGACAAGCCAGCATACGAATTAACCGACTACTTTTTTCACCGTGCTTAATAATTGGTTAGGATTGAATGGTTTTACCAGCCAGCCGGTGGCACCTGCAGATTTTCCTTCTGCTTTTTTGTCTGCCGAAGATTCTGTCGTCAACATAAGCATTGGCGTAAACTTATAACTAGGAAGTTTTCGTAATTCCCGAATTAGTGTGATGCCATCCATATTTGGCATATTCACATCCGTTAGTACCATGTTGACACTCTGACCTTTTGCTTTGTTTAATGCGTCGACACCATCCACCGCTTCAATGACGTCGTAGCCTGCGCCTTTCAGTGTAAACGTTACCATTTGACGCATAGATGCAGAATCATCGACCGCTAAAATACTTGGCATGACTTATGTTCTCCTTTTTAAAACTTAAAATTAAACCTTAAAAATTTTTATCAAAACTATTACAGAGTCCTTATCGACAATTGCTGGTTATGCTTTAATAAATATTCGCTTATATTGAAAATCAGAAATTAGTCTGTTTTTTAAGGCAAGATACAGACCAGTTGTCTGTATTACGTGTGTGGTTTTATTGGATTTTTTAGAGCAGGGTTAGGAGAGAGGTAAACAAATAACTTAACAAAAGGGCACCGAAGTGCCCTTTAAGTAAACTAGCAGAAGATATTTATCAGCCTTCAACATCAAATGATTCAACCCATTCTAGTCCATCAGAGTCTGAAACCGTTGCAGTTACTTTCCCCTTTCCTTCTGGTTTAAAGAAAAAACGAAAACTCGGATCAGCACTGATGGAAATACCAACTTCGGCTGACATGATGGGTTTATCATTGTACGCAAGCGCAACTTTCTTGACGTAATGAGCCGGGGTTATCAAGCGAGTACGCTGGTCAAGCTGCATGCCTGTAATATTAGGATGACTGACCATATACTGTGACAAACTCGTACCATCTTCGGTTCCTTCTCCATCTATGGTTCGAAATTTCATATTACCCATACGATCCATTGCAGCAGCGAGATCAGCTGCAAGCGGTGCAGAACATCCGCCTTGCGCTTTAACGAAATTAGTCACCATATGATGTTCGCCAGTATTCAATGCTGCAACGACACGAACATTAGTGTACTCATTTATTCGTATGCGCATTGCAAGATCAGCTTTACCCATTTCAGGGGTCATATTAAACACACCTACTAGTGGTTCTGGGTTTTTATCGACAATCAAATAGATTTTCTCGATAAAAAGATCTTTTGTCTGTGGGATCTGGGCAGTGATACTGACTGGCGTTACTGCAGCATCTTCAGCTCGATAAGGTGTTGTTAAATCAACCACTGTTTTATCCTCAATGATTTCAATATCCTTAAAGAACTTATCCTTCAAAAATGTTTCCCAGGCACCCGCTTCAGATTTCTCTTCGGCCCAAACAGATGTTGTTGCCACAGCAAGCAAAGCTAAAACGACTACTTTTCCTATTTCTAATATTAGATTTCTCATTTTCTATCTCCTACGTTTAAAAACTTGGACAAATTACGCCTTAGAAGGTTGCGTAATTCCGACCAATGATAAAATAATTTCTGAGGTTGACTCAAGACGGCTACGATCTTCAAAGGCTTTTGCAACTACCATCGCACCCTCCAAAGAGGAAACCATCATTCTCGAGAGTCTTGTCGCTGAAGCAGGTAACTCAATTTCACCCGCTTTTGCACCTTCTTCAAGAATATTACAAACCCACTGTTCACCACGAAGCCAAAAAACCCTCACCTCATCTCGCACATCTTCAGGGATTGTGCCTTGGGTAGTAGCCATCATGCAGAATGGGCATAGTCGTCCATCCCCATAGGTTTCGAGAAAAATTCCACTAAACTTTCTAAGTCGTACCTCAATACTACCGCCTTCAGCATCAATACCAGCTAATCCTTGTTCAAACATTCCTCTAATTCTAGCGAGCATCGCTTTAGCCAGATCAGTTTTTGCCGGATAATAATAATGAATACTTGCTGTTTTAATACCGATACGTTCAGAAATATCACGATAACTAAAAGCGTGATAGCCACGGGTTTGCACCATTTCCTGTGCAACATCCATAATTTTCTCAGCAGTATTTGAGTCTCTAACCATTTCTACCTTTTCACATTAACCTACCTACTAGTAGAATAGATTATACCTACTTGTAGATAGAATCAAGGTATGTATCGATTTAGTCTATTAACTGTTTTTATTATTCTGAGATTAAGTAGCTAGGAGCTGTTGATCTTTAAGGTTCTTCATCAAAAGATTATGGATCGAGATTCATTGATTGATTATCATGTTCTGATGTCAAACCGAATCATAATAGTTATTCTGCTTAGCATTATTTTCGCTAGTTTAGCGATTATAAAAAACCAGCTATTCCCCAACTTAGATATAACAAGATCAGAAATACCAAGCCCTTCGATCGCAGCCGTCAGTGAAAATCAGCAAAAAATTATTGGCGAGACCCATTACCTGTTTGATGTTGCTGATCATGGTCCTGTCCAGATAAAAACCTTACTAGAACGTGCTGAAAGTCTTTCTACTGAAGCTAAATACAATAATGAGAGTAGTCGAATAGCGATGGTTATTCACGGCCCAGATATTAAAATTTTTGAGAAGAAATACTATCAGGCAAATAAAGAGATTGTTGATCTAGCTGCTCGGCTAGATGCTCAAAATATAATCGATTTTAAAGTATGTAAGGTATCTGCTAGCTCACGCGGAATTAAGGAGTCCAGCTTTCCTGCATTTATGGAAATTGTTCCCTTCTCTGTTGACGAAATAAAAAGGCTTGAAAAGCAAGGCTATATCCAACTATAAAGAATTAAGGGAAATATTAAGTATGTCCAAACAAAAAAAATCACTCTATATGACCGTTTTAATGACACCTGACATGGCTAATTTCTCAGGTGTGGTACATGGTGGAGCCTTACTAAAATTACTAGATCAAGTTGCCTATTCTTGTGCTGCCCGTTACTCCCAAAGCTACGTTGTTACTTTGTTCTTGGATCAAGTGCACTTCAAAGAACCTATCCATGTTGGAGAGCTAGTTACCTTTCGAGCAAACGTCAATTACGTGGGAACAACCTCTATGGAAGTGGGTGTTAAGGTTGTTGCAGAAAACCTCCAAACCCAAAACTCAAGGCACACAAATTCCTGTTATTTCACGATGGTTGCAAAAGATAAAGATGGAAAAACACAAGAATTACCACCATTGGAAATAACATCAGAAGTAGAAGAAAAATTATTTGAAGCTGCTCAAATGCGTACTACATTACGAAAAGAGATCATGGAAAAAAATCAGAAATTACATGTAGATGGTTTAGATGCAGAACGTCCCTGGTTATAAGCACAAGGTTTAAAAGCATCTTAAATAATATAAAAAATGATCAAAAATGCTGATAACCTGTACTTTTAATGCCATGCAAAGAACCATCTTTTGATACACACCGTAAGCCTGGTTTAGATTCTATAACACCAATTTTGGCGATCTGACAAATTGTCCGTAACTCTTCAAGCTGATCCTTTTTATCTGCAGGCACTGTAAAGCATAATTCGTAATCATCACCACCAGATAAAGCCAGATCCCAGCCAATATCAACCGCTTTTTCGAGTTCCATTTCTAATTCTGCACATAATGCCAATGATAAGGGGATCTGATCAATATCTAGCTGAGCACCAACACCACTAGCAGATAATATATGTGTTAAATCAGCAACTAAACCATCTGATATATCAATTGCACTACTGGCAATATTTCGTAAACAAAGCCCAGCTTCTACTCGCGGTATCGGTCGAGTCAAACGTTCTTTTAACCACAAGCTGTTTTTAGTACTCGCTGACCAAAATTTTAGACCGGCGGCGGCATCGCCCAATGTTCCAGTGACATAAACCAAATCTCCCACGCTCGCACCAGACCGAGTTAGCCATTCCTGATCAGGAATAAAACCAAAAGCTTGAATGGTAATACTCAGCGGTCCTCGGGTTGTATCACCACCGATCAACTGAACATTATAGTCTTTAGCTAAACCAAAAAGTCCCGATGCAAAAGCTTTCAACCAAGTCTGGTTTGATTCGGGTATCGTCAAGGCCAGCGTTATCCAGGCAGGCTCTGCTCCCATTGCTGCAAGATCGCTTAAATTGATAGCTAGTGCACGATAACCAATGTCGCGAGGTTTCATATCGATTGGAAAATGCACGCCGGCAATCATCGTATCTGTGGTGATAGCTAATTTTGATCCGCTTGGGACATTTACTAATGCCGCATCATCACCCATTCCCAAGCAAACATCTTGTCTATCAGTTATCTGTTGTTGAAAAATTTGCTGAATGATTTCGAACTCTGAGAGAGACATGTTCAGGAAGCCTTGATCTCCATTTTCCTGAGATTTTTTGCCAACTTATCAAGTGAACCGTTGATAAATTTGTAGCTATCCGTGGCACCAAACATTTTAGCGAGTTCCACCGCTTCGTTGACAACTACTTTGTAAGGAATTTCAAGACATTTTGCCAATTCATAACAACCTATCATTAGGACTGAGAACTCAACAGGATCAAGTGCATCTAACTCTTTATCAATAACGGATGAAAGATGTTGTTTTAATTCTTCAGCATGCTCAGGAATTTCAATCGTCAGTTGCTTGAAATAATTCATATCAACCTTGATCAATTCTCGCTCTGCTACGAATTCCGTCAAAATATCTTTTGGATTCTGCCCTGCTAGTTGCCACTGATATAAGGCCTGGACAACACAACGCCTGGCACGCACTCGACCACGAATTGAAGAATGATTATTAGACAAAACTTGGGAACCTCTGATTAATTCTGGACAGGTCAGACTGAGAGTCAAAATAATCAAAGTCAAGGCGCAAAGCGCAAGTGATAGTGGTTCTATTACTCAGTTTTGCAACGCTGAATTTGATTATTTGGGACTCAAGCTGACCGTTCATGTATTAATCAGTGGCTCCCTTAGGTTAACTTCCGAAACAGAGATACCATTTCGATGGCTGTTTGCGCTGCATCCGCGCCTTTGTTACCTGCTTTTGTTCCTGCTCTTTCAATCGCTTGTTCAATTGTATCGCACGTCAACACACCAAATATGACGGGTAATTCATGTCGAGTACTGGCATTTGAGACTCCTTTTGCACACTCTCCTGATACATAATCAAAATGCGGTGTTGCACCTTTGATCACAGCACCAAGTGTAATAATTGCATCAAAATTTCCACTGCTAGCTAGCCTTTCAGCAATCACAGGTAGTTCAAAAGCACCCGGTGCTTTAACAACTGTAATATCAGTTGATTTCACACCATACTGTTTTAATGTGTCGACACAACCACTCAATAACGCGTCGACAATAAAACTGTTAAAACGGGTTGAGATCACACCGAACCGTGCCTTTTCTGGTAATTGCAATGTGCCTTCAATCAGTCGGTAATCTTCCATAGTATTCTCTAAATAATTGGTTAGTGCGTGATTCTAACCCTTATGATACATATTCGACAATTTCTAAACCAAAGCCGGAAATAGAATGAATTCGTTTTGGTGCACTCAATACACGCATTTTCTTAACACCCACATCTGCGAGAATTTGTGCTCCCAAACCGATTACGCGTAAATCTTCCGTTTCGGTTTTAATTCGTATGACCTTTTCTTCAGTATGATGATTTCTGATCTGATTGATCATGTCTTCAGTAGAAACCTGATTCCGCAGGATAACCACAACGCCACTTTCTTCATTCGCAACACGTTGCAAAGCATCACGTAATGGCCAGCCAAGTTCCGGATCAAGGTTGCCAGTCAGATCACCAATAGGATTCTCTATATGAACCCGTACTAGAGTTTGATCATTTTCTTTAATCTCACCTTTCACCATCGCCATATGAAAACTACCATCGATAGTATCTTGATAAGTAGTAAGCTGGAATTCACCGAATTCCGTCTCTATTGGACATTCTGCTACGCGTTCAACAGTTTTTTCATTCTGTACTCTGAATTCGATCAAATCTGCAATCGTACCTAATTTCAAACCATGTTTTTCAGCAATAATTTCCAGATCGGCCCGGCGCGCCATGGTGCCGTCTTCATTCATTATTTCAACGATAACCGCAGCAGGTTCAAGCCCGGCAAGCCCAGCAAGATCACACCCTGCTTCAGTATGTCCTGCTCGCGTTAATACGCCACCAGGTTGAGCCATGACTGGGAAGATATGCCCCGGCTGATGTATATCTGATGGTTGAGCATCCGGATTAATTGCGGCAGTGACGGTTGTCGCTCGATCTGCAGCAGAGATCCCGGTTGTTACTCCTTCGGCAGCCTCAATCGAAACGGTAAAGTTCGTCCCCTGGCCTGAAGAGTTGCTCTGAACCATCAGCGGCAGTTGTAATTGCTCGCAACGTTTCTGCTCTAATGTAAGACAAATCAATCCCCGTCCATGCATCGCCATAAAGTTAATATTTTCTGCTTTGACACAGCTCGCAGGCATAACAAAATCACCTTCGTTCTCGCGTTGCTCGTCATCAACAATAATAACCATTCGTCCTTGACGAAATTCTTCGATGATTTCTTCAGTTGTCGCAAATTTCATAATGAGTAATCTGTCACAGTTAATTAGCGGATTATAACCGACCTGCCAGATTTATTGTGAACCTATTCTCAAATCTGTATGCAAATTAGTTCAACCATAAAACCATTCTCGCCTTACTAAGTCACAACCATCGACGACAACGTAAAAACAAAATGGAGGAAATAATGAAATCACAGAAAATATACATGATTAGCACTGGGGTTATTACATTAGTAACGCTAGCGAGTCTTAGTGCTTGTGGTCACACAAAGTTTGATCGAGGAACAGGTGGTGCGATGGTCGGTACAGCCACCGGCGCAGCAGTTGGAGCAGTTACTGGAATAACCATAGCGCAAGGTGCTCTTCTTGGTGCAACAAGTGGTGCCATTGTCGGGTTAGCGACTGATTCAAATCAAATTAATCTTGGTAAACCTTTCTGGCGAGATAATGCTTCGGAAAATTTATACAAACCAAAAAGTAAACACCATAGCTTTGTCAGGCAAATTCAATCTGCACTTGCCGCAAAAGGCTATCACCCGGGCCCCTCTGATGGCATAGCAGGAAGACAAACACGAAAAGCGATCCGTGCTTATCAACGGGATAATGGCTTATTAGTTAATGGACAAGCAAGTCCACAATTGGCTTCTCACATCAAGGGTTATTAGCTCAGAACTATCAGCAAACAATCAAGAAAACATACATGGAAAAATAACTTGATTTAACCCAAAATTTAACTAAACCTCAGGTGCGCATAAGAATATATTCTTTAAGATCAATATTTCAAAAACGACTTAGTATGATAGTGAGTTTCATATCTATTTGTTTTTGTTGAACAATATATTTCCCCGTCTCTTCTTATGCAAACCTCAGGTTAATTTAGAAGTCTCAATCTATTTTTCAAAACCATGATCAATTTCTAATGAAATAATATGATCTTCAAGATCATCCGCTTCATCTTCAGGAACCGCCCAACCACCAATAGCAATACCTGCTTTTGAAACGCTATCAGGATCACCACTAACTAAAGGGTGCCAGGGATAAAGATCTTTGCCTTCGGATAATAATCGGTAAGCGCAGGTTGATGGAAACCAGGAAAAAACCTCAGGCTTTTCGGGTGACATGGTGATGCAATCAGGAACCAGCATTGATCGATTTTTGTAATCGGTGCAACGACAGGTTTTGTGATCCAATAATTTGCAGGCAACTTCGGTATAAAATAATTCACCAGTATCCTCATCTTCCAGCTTAAATAAACAACACCGGGCACAGCCATCACATAATGATTCCCATTCTTGCATATTCATTTCTGTAAGCTTCTTCGTCTTCCAGAAAGGTAATTCTTCACTCACAACAAAAAACCTGTACGAGCGAGTAGTTCGGCTGTGATTCCTGGCATCGCTTCATCACTCTCTTCACTCTTCAGAATCAACCTCTCAAGATAACGAGCAATAATATCAACCTCAATATTAACCTTATGACCAACCGCATAATCACTGAAAATAGTTTCCTGTAAGGTATGAGGAATGATCTGCAAACTAAACTCATCACCATTCACATGATTAACAGTCAGACTTACGCCATCCACACAAACCGAGCCTTTGTGAGCAATATATTTCGCCAGAGCTTCTGGAACTCGAATACTAAAACGGGTGGACCGACCTTCGGTCACGCGCTGTGTGATTTTACCTAAACCATCGATATGACCAGAAACAAGATGGCCTCCCAAACGATCAGACAATTGCATGGCTCGTTCCAGATTAACAGCCGAACCCGCTTTTAGTCCCCCAAGTGTCGTTAACGCAAGCGACTCACGCGAGACATCAACCGAGAAACTGCTCTGATCAAAAGCGACCACTGTCATACATGCGCCGTTAATGCTGATACTTTCGCCCATTTCGACATCGTCGAATAGCATATTTCCTACATTAACTTTTAAACGTGAATCCATCTTGCTGGATTTGATCGTCACTATATTCCCTACGGATTGGATAATTCCTGTAAACATACTTAATCGTACTCAGATAATGTTAGCTATAATTCGAATGTCCTTATCAATTTTCTTCATTCCCTGAATGTCTAATTGTACACAATCAGCCAGTTTTTCCAGCCCTGTTAATTCAAGTAATGGTTTTGCCGCACCACCCAGGAGTTTAGGTGCAAGATAAATGATCAATTCATCGACTAAACCAGCTTGAATAAAAGCACCTGAAAGTATTGATCCTGCTTCAACTAATACTTCATTTATTTCTTTCTCAGCCAGCTTTCGCATGGCCTTTTCCAAATCAACTTTTTGATCGGAATTAGAATCAATTTGGATGATGTTTTTTTGATCTATTTCCTTAGTCGTCATGACTAAGGTTTCACCCGGCAGTTCGCACATTTTTGAATTCAAAGGAAAACGATTATGCGAATCTAAAACGACTCTTAAAGGATATCGTCCTGCCATATCCAATTCTGGATCGCGTACATTCAACGAAGGATCATCAGCCAATACCGTTTCGATACCGGTGACAATAGCAGAACTTCTGGCCCGCCATTTCTGTACATCATTACGTGAAGTTTCGCTGGTAATCCATTGGCTTTCACCAGAGGCCATCGCCGTTCTTCCATCAAGACTAGCACCAATTTTTATCCGAATAAAAGGCAATCCTGTCTTCATCCGTTTAATAAAACCTGGGTTCAATCCTTCCGCCTGTTCTGTGCAAATTCCTGATGTGACTTTTATGCCTGCTTTTTCAAGAGCCGCGCTCCCCTTTCCAGCAACTAAAGGATTTGGATCATTCATTGCAATAAAGACTTCGCTAACTCCAGCCTCGATCAAAGCATCTGTACACGGTGGTGTTTTTCCATGATGACAACAAGGCTCCAAAGTCACATAACAAGTCGCGTCCTTTGCTACTGCACCTGCTTGTTCTAACGCATTAACTTCCGCATGTCCTTCACCACTTTTTCGATGATAACCTTCACTAATAATCTGATCATTTTTAACCAAAACACAGCCCACTCTTGGGTTTGGATGCGATGTAAGCAAACCCTTCCTCGCTAATTGAATAGCGCGGTTCATATATTTTTGATGTGAATTAGGATGTTGCTCGTTCATTCCGACAGTTTGCTGTGGCTTGTAAAAAGGATCAAGCCATAGTTGATAGCTAATTGCTTATAAGTAATCATTCATAACTAATCGCGTTTTCCTTTACGCTTTTCAGCGGGAATAAGATCAAGTTGATCTTTTTTTACTTCAGGTGGTAATTCTTTTTCGAGGCTTTCAATTTCATCGAGAAATGCACGTACATCTTCAAAACTTCGGTAGACAGAAGCGAAACGAACATAGGCAACTTGATCCAGTCTCCGCAATTGTTCCATCACCCAATCACCTACTTTCTGTGAATCTACTTCGCGTTCACCACTCTCACGTAAATGCCGCTTTATTCGCTCTATGGATATTTCAACCGCATCCATTTCGACGGGACGTTTTTCGAGTGCTCGCAATAAACCAGCGCGTAGCTTGCCTTCTATGAATGCTTCACGACGACCGTCAGATTTGACGATACGTGGAAGACTAAGCTCAGCCGATTCGTAGGTAGTGAAACGCTCTTTGCAATCTGTACATTCACGACGACGTCTAATTTGATCACCTTCGCTGGCATCGCGTGAATCTATAACTCTAGTATCAGGTTCAGTGCAAAAAGGACAACGCATGATTTGTTTTCTTTAATTTGTTTTTTATATTCGTATTCTGAATTTCGGGACATTCAGATCAAAAAAACCGCAAGGGCATCAATAAGACATCCTTGCGGTTGATCAAAAACACAACTAATTGTTCTTACTGCTCGTACAAAGGCAATTTTGCACAAAGTTCAAGTACTTCACTCTTAACGCGAGCGATCGTCGCTTCATCACCCATGTTATCCATAATGTCACAGATCCAGGTTGCAACTTGTGCTGCATCTGCTTCTTTAAAGCCACGCGTTGTAATTGAAGGCGTACCAATTCGAATACCACTGGTTACAAAAGGAGATTGTGGATCATTTGGAACCGCATTTTTGTTAACGGTGATATTTGCGCTACTTAATGCAGCATCCACTTCTTTACCGGTCAGACCTTTTTCAATCATGTCGACTAGGAAAAGATGATTATCAGTTCCACCTGAAACAATTTTCAAACCACGAGCAAGAAAAACATCAACCATTGCATTGGCATTTTTCTTAACTTGTTGAATGTACGTTTTGAATTCAGGTTCCATACACTCTTTGAAAGCCACGGCTTTAGCCGCGATTGTGTGCATGTGTGGTCCACCTTGATAGGCAGGGAAAACCATGAAATTGATTTTCTTCTGGATATCTTCGTTAGCTTTACCCATGATGATACCTGAGCGTGGGCCTCGGAGTGTTTTATGAGTAGTAGATGTCGTGATATCTGCAATACCTACTGGGCTTGGGTATTCACCCGTTGCGACTAAACCAGCAACGTGGGCAATGTCAGCCACCATGATGGCGCCGACTTTGTCACAGATATCACGGAAACGCTGCCAGTCCCATTCACGTGAATAAGCAGAGAAACCCGTCCAGATCATTTTTGGCTTATGTTCAAGCCCTAATGCTTCAGCTTGATCATAATCAACAACACCGTTGTCATCTAAGCCATATTGCACAGCATTAAAAACACGACCTGAAACGTTAACATGTGCACCATGCGTTAAATGTCCACCATGAGCAAGGCTCAAACCCATAATCGTGTCCCCAGCTTCTAATAGCGCAAGGTAAACTGCACCATTTGCTTGTGAGCCTGAGTGAGGTTGAACGTTCGCCCAATCTGCACCAAATAATTTACAGGCTCGATCTATTGCTAGCTGTTCTACAACATCAACATACTCACAACCACCATAGTAGCGTTTGCCAGGATAACCCTCGGCATATTTATTCGTCAGAACCGAACCCTGACATTCCAGAACACGTGGGCTGGTCATATTTTCAGAAGCGATCAATTCGATATCTTCTTCCTGACGCTTCCTTTCCCCTTCCATTGCTGCATATAGCTCTGGATCAAAACCTTCCACCTTCATATCTTTCGTAAACATTGGGTAAAGTCTCCCATTTAAATTAAAAACTTACATAAAACCGAATGACCGTTCTCTACAATTACGCAAATGTTTAGATAAAACGGCCTACATACAAACCATATCACCAGAGAAAACAACCAGGAGTTAGCATCGAACTAAATCTAGAATATCAAATATTACAGCGTTGTTATAGATATTCTCTAACATTATATAAGTAAAAAAATATAACTACTCGCAAACTTAACTCAAGAAATATCTATAAATGTCGCTATACAACGTATGTCCGATGTAGTACTTGAACAACAAGCTGAAGATCAGTCCGAAAGCGAACAACAAACGTCTGAATCACCTATAGAACGATTTCTTGCCATTAATGCGGCCAGGTTCGCACGCATACAGTCTTCATTAAGCCAAAGAAAAGAAGCATTTCTTGATGCTCTGCCGATGCTTTTTCATATAAATGATAAAACACTGCCAGGATATGTTTCTGATAAAACCCCATGCGGAATCGCAAACTACACACCTTCTGGTCAATCCATGTTTGAAACTCGGCGAATTGCAAAAAATTCTGCTATTGGTAAAAGAGCACCGCAAAAATTTGATCTGCTGGGAATATATTTCATGGGTAGCCCCGGCACAATTGCCTATAACGGCAAAAGTGACTTTGATATATGGCTATTCGTTGATCCAGATCTTGAAGAAAAATGCAATGAACTCGATCAAAAAGCAAGATTAATTGAACAATGGGCAGAAAAATCTGCCATTGAAGTACATTTTTTTATTATCAACCCGAATAAATTCCGTGATGGCGAAACATTACCGATCTCATTAGAAAGCAGTGGCAGTTCACAACACGGTTTATTGTTAGATGAGTTCTACCGATCAGGTATTTTGATCGCTGGATTACCACTTACATGGTGGTTAGTCGCACCAGAATATGAAACACATTATGAGGACTATGTGCATAGTCAGCGAAATGTACAAATTCCCGACATTCCCAATATTGTTCAATGTATAGATCTTGGTCCTTTACTAGAAATTGAACCTACTGAATTTTTTGGTGCAGGTATCTGGCAGTTGAACAAGAGTATTGCATCGCCTTATAAATCTGTCTTGAAACTATTATTGATCGAACTCTATGCACAAGATGAAAGTGGTATTAGTTTAATTAGCCACCAGTTTAAAAAACGTGTCTACTCCGGGGTCACAGATATTGATCTTCTCGACCCCTGGATATTGATGTTTGAGCTTGTTGAAGAATATTTAGAAAATAAAAATGATAAGCTTAGATTAAAAGTCTTACGTCGAAGTTTTTATCTTAAAGTCGATGAAAAATTATCTGATACGGTAGACATTAATACCTCTCGTAATTGGCGAAAAAAGATAATCACTAATTTAGTGAAAAAATGGCAGTGGGATGAAGACAAAATCCTGGAACTTGATTCCAGAAACAACTGGAAGCTTGAGACAGTCACACACGAGCGAACAGATATTGTTAATACTCTAACAAATAGTTTTAGAGTTCTATCACGCTTTTCGCAAAAAGTAGAAATTCCAAAGATCACAAAAACTGATCTCCAGTTATTGAATCGAAGATTATTTGCAGCTTTTGAAAGGAAAGCTGGAAAAGTGGAAATTATCAATCGTGGTATTTCACCTAATATCAATGAAGGTACAGTTTCACTACACATGCTGAGATCAGCGCCAGATCCTTCTTGGGGAATAAGCGAAACACCAACAAACACAAGAGCATCGTGGGTGCTTTATCGCGGTATTATCACTGAAAAAGATCTTGGTGATTCAACACATTTAAAACGAACTTCCAGCCTTATTGAAATGTTGTCGTGGTGCTACTTCAACAAAATTTTAAATGTTGAAAGTAAAATCACCTTGTATTTACCGTCAGACAAAAAAATATCTCAACAAGAAATCAGAACTATTCTGGAATCGTTGACTAAACAGTTCCCTCTTGATCAGAAATTTGATAATCAAGCACTTGCTAATCCAGCCCAAATCACCTCTGGTGCCGTCTTTGTAAATGCAGGATTAGTTCCAAAATCAGACCCCTCACTAAGCGATACTTTACTGTCCAGTCAACGGAGTAATGCGCTAAGCTATGGCGGCCAGCATGAAAACTTAACCAAAACATTTGATCTTGTTTTCACGACCAGCTGGGGTGAAACATTTATAAAAAATTATTCTGGATCAGATAGCCTAATTGATTGCATTACAGAGTATATGTCCTGGGCGCCAACGTCACAACAAATCCCACCAGCCGTGCTCGAAGTTTACTGTTATTCTCCAGGTTATGGTGCACAGATTAGAAAAACACTTAATACACTTTTTAGAAATATTGTTGATCATTTTTATAATGAAAATTCGTCGAGTGATGGTAGGTATATACTTGAGATAGAAGATGGATTTCAAAGCCTTGAACGACGTGGAGAAGTAATTAATCACAATTTCATCTCTAGTCAGAATGAACTGATTCACTATTTAGAAAAACCAAAAATGCAATTCTCCCATGTGCATTTTGGACCATACGCCTGTGATAACACACTATTGCCATCAATCTACACACACAACAAACTAGATTCAGTACAACTATTTTTTTACTTGAATAATAATCAGGCGAATGTATACATTTTGGATGAAAAAGGATCACTTTTTATTCAAAATAACTTTTACCTGGATAAACATAGTCTGTTTGGTCACTACAAAACTTTTTCAGATACGATCATAGAAAGAATTATGCACAATGACCTGACAAGTTTGTTAGAAGGTTCTGAAGTAACAACAGAGCTCTATCAAATAGAAAAAGATAAATTCAGTGGTTTTAAAGTTGAAAGTATTTCACTAAAGATGGATCGATCAGATAACTTTTTAAGTTTGCAAGTGCTATGTGATCTTGATGAAAATAATACTGAACAATATACGATTTTCTGTCAAGAACAAGAATTTTCTTCCTTGCAATATGGCGATAGTTTATACGAAGTCGTTGCAAAACAAATCATGAAATTTAGAGGCAGTCGTCAAACCTATCCAGCCTATATAACTGACATTGATCTTTCTCAAGCTATGCTAAGTGATAGTGATAAAAACCAATACCAATCAGTCCAATTCTTTAGATATAAAAAACATATCGAATTAAAATTAACCCGAGCTTTGGAAAAGTTATAGCTTCGCGGTATCTTAACAGTAAGTTCATTGTGGGCTGATCTGCAAAGCCTTATACTGCATCAAAAAAGGTAGATCTTCCAAATGAACTTTTCACGCTTCGGTAAGAAATTCACACAACAATCCGGCATTCTTCAATTGATGAATGATCTTGGCCAAGCAATGTCTGGTAATTCAGACATGTTAATGCTTGGTGGTGGAAACCCTGGTCACATTCCTGAAGTCCAGTCCCTTTTCCGCAAACGGATGCAGCAGATCCTGAATAATGAGAATGCTTTCGAAAAATTAATCGGCAATTATGATCCACCACAAGGTGATCAAGAATATACAAAAGCATTAGCAACATTATTAAAAAATACCTATGGCTGGGATATAAGATCAGAGAACATTGCGTTGACATTGGGCAGTCAATCAAGTTTTTTCATGTTGTTTAATCTCTTTGCTGGTGAGACTAATGACAGTAAAAAGAAGAAGATCCTTTTTCCCCTGACACCTGAATATATTGGCTATTCAGATCTTGGTTTAACAGAAAATTCTTTTATTTCACAACGTCCATCAATCGAACACATAGACAATCACACATTTAAATATCATGTTGATTTCGACACATTAGAGATATCCGATAACATCGGTGCCTTATGTGTTTCACGCCCAACCAATCCAACTGGCAACGTGCTAACTGATGCAGAAATTAACCACTTATCAAGGCTAGCTGAAGAACACCAAATTCCACTCATTATCGATAACGCCTACGGCCTTCCCTTTCCAGGCATCATTTTTACCGAAGCTCAAGCCATTTGGAATGACACTACAATTCTGTGTATGAGTTTATCTAAACTGGGTTTACCTGGCACGAGAACCGGGATCGTTATTGCAGATCCAAAAGTGATCGCAGCTATCACTGGAATGAATGCAATTTTTAATTTGGCTACCAGTGGCTTTGGTCCACAACTAACCTTGGAAATGGTAAAAACGGGTAACATAATTTCTTTAAGTAAAAATTTGATAACACCTTATTATCAACAAAAAGCCGAGCAAGCTATTGCCTGGCTGTCAGAGCTTTTGCAAGGTGTTGACTTCCATCTACATAAGGCAGAAGGTGCACTTTTTTTATGGCTTTGGCTACGTGAATTACCGATAAAAAGTGAAGTTCTTTATGAAAGAATAAAAAATCGTGGCGCACTTGTGGTGTCGGGACATTATTTTTTTCCAGGCCTCCAAGATGAATGGCAACATCAGCACGAATGTATACGGATCACCTATTCACAAGATGATGAAACGGTTCGGAAAGGTCTTGAAATTATCGCAAAAGAAATTAAACGCGCTTATGATAATTCTGCTTAATCACATACCAGAGACTACCCACATCAGACTTTTGTTCAACCAATAAAAGAGTGATCAAAATTTCCTCCAGTGAAGCAAGAACACAAACAACAACGGCAGCATGAAATAACCAAACCGTGCCGCCAAGGAATAACACAATAGACGAGATCGCCATAAAAACTGCAGCGATTTTTGTTAGCCATGTATGATAGCTCGGATAGTTTCCAAACTTAAAAATACAGATCAAAACCGGCAAGACAACACTGCACAAAATCGCGACCACATAAAACATTTCTTGTCGTATAACTTCCGGCCATAATAGCCAGGCACATATGGGTATCGTTAAGTAAACCGCAAAATCTGCAAGGCTATCTAGCTTTGCTCCAAGTGATGATTGCAAATTAAACTTTCTAGCAATCGCACCATCCAGAGCGTCTGTGACAAAGCTAAATGTGAGTAAAGACAAAAAAATGGTTGAGTAACCTTTGTAAGAAAAAAAGATCAAAAGTGGCACCGTCAATAAGCGCATAACACTTAAAACATTTGGGATATACGCTGGTAGACTCATTCTAAGTTTGACTGGTTCTTATCTGTTCTGTCCTTACCCGAACTGTTATCTTTTTCCGTATCACTATTTTTCAAGTTACTTGCTTTGTCGACAACGTCTTTCGTTTTGTCTTGCATCACTTTTAGCCAATGCTTGGCCCAGGCAAACTCCAGACTGAGAATGGCTAAACCTGCAGGAATAACGACAATAGCTGGACCTGGTGTAACAAACATTATTATTCCGATAATGACCACTGTTGTACCAATAAGAAAGATCGTAATACGCCGGATCAATTTATAAGTTATTTCTAAGGTATGTCGCATTTCTGGAATTTAAGGTTCAATCAAGCCAAACCCAGCCTGTAGGGCAGCATGATCTGACAATTTACGCCATGTTTTTGACTTAAGACAGCGACAATTTTCGGGGGTTAAATTACGAAAATAAATTCTATCAACAGGTAATACAGGCCACCAGACTGGAAAGGTTTTCGCGCGTTCGCCGGTAAGTGTTTCAAATACTTCTGAAAGTCCTAACTGCTGACTAATACTCTTTTCAGCTTGCCCCAGCCAATCATTAAAATCACCCGCAATAATTAACGGACATTCTGCCGGCACTTGAGTTTTAATGCGATGAGATAATACTCGCAGCTGGCGCCGTCGTTCCGATGCACGAAGGGCTAGATGAATACAAAAAACATGAAAATATTTCTTAGAATGGGGCACGTGTATTACCGCATGTAATAAACTTCTACTCGCACGTTTACTACTGGATACATTAATGTTCTCCCAATGGATAATGGGGTACTTACTCAAGATTGCATTGCCATGATGCCCAGAATAATAAATAGCATTTTTGCCATATGCATAATGAGGCCACATTTTTTCAGCAAGGAATTCAAATTGCGGAAGAGAAGGCCATCCGTTTATGCGTTCTTTTTTTCGCTCATGTTCACCTTGTATTTCTTGCAAGAAAACCAGATCGACATCTTCGATTTCGATCGCGTCACGAATTTGATGTAACACAAATCGGAAATTACCCGTGCTAAATCCTTTGTGAATATTATAGGTTAGCACTCTAAAGTGCTCGGGAACTTCTGTTGTTTTTTTCATTCCCTCTCTTTACTTATTACTTCCAAGTCGTGCTTTAATTTCATCTCCTTTACCAGAATCTTCTTGAGCATTTTCCATCAGAAAATCCACCCAATTATTAAAACGATCGACTATAGACTCTTCCTTTTTAGAGGGTGGAACATAAACTTCTTCGATGACAACAGTATTAGCCTTTTTAGTATTACTTTTATCTTCAACTACTTTTGGTTTTTTTTCTAAAGGTACTGCATTGCTTACTTCATCAACAATGATAATTTTACCTTCCGCAGCTAATTCAGCTGCTGTTTGTTCATCAAGAACCAATGGCGATCCCTCTTGAGATGACGCTGAGATAATTCCAGCCTCTTTAATCGGGGCTGCTTGTTCTGAAATAGTCGTTTCTGATAAATTTGTTCCTGTACTAGTACTACCAATTACGACAGGTTCTCCATCAACAATAATTACCCTTTCTTGAATAACCGGTAGTTCATTCAACTTTTCTACGGATCCTTCGATGGGAGCTTCTTCTGTATTTATAACGGGACTTTCTGACTCTTGAGTAATGATCAGTTGTCCTTGAATCAACTCTACAGGTTTATCACTGATCACATCTTGCGGTACAAAACCTGGCCTGACCACTTGCTGTATTTTCTGAAAGTTACCGATAAACAAACCACTAACCAATACCGTTAGCATTATCAATGCATATTTTAACCCTCGTCGAAAACCAGCTTTATGAGCAAGTTCCACAGATTCTACCGAAGTGGGATCTTCATCCATCAACATTGCGGTGAGATCAGGTTCATCATGTAGCTTTGTTACTGTTTGCGTTAATGATTCCTTGACAATAGATACAATCTGACCAGAGGCGTGACCTGACAAAATTTGTTCGGAAGATGAGCCAACTTTCTCTGTCAACTCAGGTGAAGTGAGAAACTCCTGCCTCCAAGCCATGATCGTTTGCGGCCTGTCACGAGTTAAGAAAGCGAGACCATGATCAATCGCCTTAATAAAATCGCTAGAGTATCGTTTATCAGCCAGTTCATGACAGGCTATCAAATTATCCTGTTCATTCCCTGTCAACGCCTCACCACGAGTAATCGCATCACTCGGCGGCACACCTGTAACTGCACGATATAACGTTGCGGCCATTCCATAAATATCCGACCATGGCCCTTGTTTATCACTCTTACTAACGTATTGCTCTATCGGTGCATAGCCTGGTGAGACTAGACTGGTTAAAGTGTGTGTTTCTATTTCTAATGATTGACGTGCAGAACCAAAATCAAGCAGTACTGGAGATCCATCTGTACGAATAAAAATATTTGCGGGTTTTATATCTCGGTGGATAAAACCAGCTTCATGTACTCGCTCTAGTCCATCGAGAACGGGAAAAAGAATATTTAGTAGATCTGATTCATCAAGAAACTTCTGTCGGATCAAAACTTCTTTAAGACTCACGCCCTGCTCATATCCCATCACCATATAAGCCGAATTATTCGCTTCAAAGATATTCATTATCCGAACAACATTAGGATGATCAAATTGATCAAGAATACGCGCTTCATCAATAAAACGTTGTAGGCCTTGGGTGAATTTTTCTTGCAGCGTTTCAGAAACTGGTCGGACAGTCTCCGCACCATCTCGCATGGCATATTGCCCTGGTAGAAATTCTTTAATGGCGACCAGACGATCGAGATTTATGTCACGTGCCAGATAGGTAATCCCAAATGCACCTTGCCCAAGCACTGATTTGATCTGATACCACAGCAATTCATACCCTGCGGGCAGGGCATTACGTGAGTTTAAGTTGTTCCCCTGTGGTGCCTTTTGCATGATGGCTTATTACTCGATTCCGCCCTGATTCTTTTGCTTTGTAAACGGCTTGATCAGCCGCTTCAACAAGCTTATGTGCTGTTTCACTAATGTCATCGGTTTCCTCTATTAATCCCGTTGTTGCCACACCAACTGAAACAGAAACCTGCATATCGATTTCATTCGGATCATACTCCCATTGTTCTATATTTTTTCTAATCCGTTCTGCAATTTCCATCGCCAGCTCAATATCAGCCTGTGCAAGCAAAACTGCAAATTCTTCACCGCCATAGCGCGCAACAACGTCAATTGATCTGAGTTGCTCCCTGATCAATTGAGCGACATACCTCAGTACATCATCACCCACCTGATGCCCGAAGTTATCATTTATACGCTTAAAATGATCAAGATCAATGAACAAACAGCCCAATGAAACACGATCTCTACGGGTTCGTTCAAGTTCTTCGTGTAAACGTTGGTCAAAAAATCGTCGATTATTGATGCCTGTTAGCCCATCAGTTAATCCAATAAAACGTAAGCGTTCACGAATTTCCGCCATTTCTAAACAAACAGAAACCACCGCTGCCAGGTGTTCCATAAAATCCGTTGCAGTATTTTCCTGAAATTTGTCTGGGTTATAACTCGCTAAAGTAAGAGATCCAATCAAACGTCGATTACGAATTAACGGTAATATTGCCGTACTACTGAGGCGTTGATCTGATTTTGGAAAAAGCCCAGAGTGCAAACGCGCTCGATAAGGCCCTAGGATTGGTCGTCGGCCATGCTCAAATAATCGATCTATATGCTGAAGAGTATCAACTAGAAATAGTTCCGGAAAATCTGACCGTGGTGACCCTGTAGAGTCTAATAAACGATGAATTTCATATTCTGGGTCATGCAAAGTCAGTGAGATCACATCCCAACCGAAACCAGCGCGATAATCATAAAGTACTGTCCGCAGCATTTCGGGTAGAGAACCGCTGCGCATCAAACTTAACTCTAAAGACTGAAACCGCCGCCAACGTTCATCATTACGGCGTCCTTCGAGCAGCAGCCGATCTAGTTTTCGTTGTAATATTGCGTTAGATTGGTCTTGAATTATGCTCTTCCCGATCAAAAAATCTATCTAAACTTAACTAGCACTCATATCAACTTGTATCCTGTTCTAGGTAACTTCTGCAATCACCATATCGGCGAACTCTGCCGTTGTTGCTTTACCACCTAGATCACCCGTTAAGTTCTTGCCCGCTCGGATTAACTTTTCCAATGCTTTACGAATACGATTTGCTTTTTCTTGCTCACCGACATGGTCCAACATCATCGCTGCACCAAGTAATAAAGCGGTTGGATTTGCGATCCCTTTCCCAGCGATATCTGGGGCCGATCCATGCACGGCTTCAAATAAAGCTGCATCGTGACCAATGTTTCCACCGGGTGCCATTCCAAGCCCACCAACCAACCCGGCAATCTCATCAGATAGAATATCACCAAACATATTTGTCGTTAGAATGACATCAAATTGACTAGGATTCAGCACTAGCTGCATTGCGGTGTTATCAACAATCTTATCTTCAATTACCAAACGATCTTGATACTTCTTTCCGACTTCCTGACACGTTTCCAAAAATAGTCCTGTTAGAGCTTTGAGTATATTTGCTTTATGTACAATGGTCACCTTTTTTCGGCCATTTTTTACTGCATATTCAAAGGCATATTCCGCAATCCGCCGACAACCACTACGCGTAATAAAACTGGATGACTCGGCCACCGCATGCGGATCGCCATCAACAGGCACAAAATGTTCCGCACCAACGTACATTCCTTCAAGATTTTCCCTAATCAGCACAAGATCAATATCTGTATAACGGCCATCCGGAACAAAAGTTAGGGCTGGTCGCACATTTGCAAACAGTTTAAATGCCTCTCTCAAACGCACATTTACTGAACGAAAACCGCCACCAATCGGTGTAGTCAACGGCCCCTTTAACGCTAACTTTGTTTTTTTTATCGATTCAAGCACCGCATCTGGGATAGGATCACCGCCTTCATCCATCGCCGCCATTCCTGCAATCTGTTCATCCCATTCAAAAGGCGCATCCACAGCATCAAGAATACGAACCGTCGCTTTAACTATCTCAGGTCCAATACCATCACCATGTATAAGGGTTGCTGGAATAGTCTTTTTTGAAACAGATTGAGTCATAGTTTGATTTCCAAATAGATAGCTTACTTGTTAAATTGTCCCGTAGATTTTATACCAAACAAATCCATATGTACTGAAATAATGATCTTAGTAGAATTAATCAACAGTTCCTAAATTAATCAAGTCTGCTAAAATCCTTCCCGCTAGATAAATCACGCTTCTCAAATAATGAAGAACAATCACACAAGGAACACAAATGAACATCTATGTTGGAAATTTACCTTACAATACTGAAAAAGAAGATTTGGAGAACGTTTTTGCAAAATTTGGAGAAATTGAGTCCATAGACATTATCGTTGATCGCCGTTCGGGACGCTCTCGAGGATACGGCTTTGTCTCTATGCTTGATCAAGACGAGGCAAAACAAGCAGTGGAAAACCTCAACGGCAGCGAGCTAGGGGGACGAAATCTAAGAGTAGATTTTTCACGACCAAAACAGAGTAAAAAACCGAATCACAACAATAATAAACCGAGACAATCTGCACAACAAGATAATACCCCTCCAAAATCAGGTGGAATTTTTGGTTTAATTAAACGAATTTTTAGCTAATTGACTAAACTAGTGAAACTCTCAGGAGCATCAACCTGTTGATGCTCCTTATTCACAAAATCTGTCCCATCACTTATTTCAAACTAAAATCGTAAACCCATCCTATATGAATTGCCGCGTCTACCACGTTGTCTGAGCCACGCATTTATGAACTATCGATTATCATCATGTTTAGATTAGTGGGAAAAATATCGATAAAAATGTATTCGAATTATGTTTGAATTTATAATTTCATCTCTTTATTTCTATCCTTTAAGCTCAAAATAAGCCCACTCAACCCAGAGCATTAATTTTTCCACATCATTAGACTCAATCGTTGCTCCACACCAAATACGCAAACCTGGTGGCGCGTCAATATACGATCCAAAATCATAACCGGCATTTTCACTTTCAACTAAAGATACAAGTCGATTGATTATATTACGTTGTTGTTGTTCTGACATTTTCACAAACCAGGGATCAATTACTTTCAAACAAACACCCGTATTTGATATCGTCTGCTTATCTTGAGCCAAAAAATCGATCCAACCTTTTTCTTCGATCCATTTTTTGATCACTCCTAAACTACGCTCAGAACGCGCAATAAGACCTGACAGACCACCTTCACTTTTAGCCCATTTCAACACATCAAGATAATCTTCAACACAGAGCATCGACGGTGTGTTTATAGTCAGCCCTTGAAATATTTTTTCATTTAATTCTCCATTTTTTGTTAAACGAAAAATTTTCGGCATCGGCCATGTGGGTTTCCATGACTGCAATCGTTTAACTGTTTGCGGACTGATAATCAACATGCCATGAGCAGCTTCACCACCCAACACTTTTTGCCATGAATAAGTCACAACATCCAACTTATCCCATGGTAATTTCATCGCAAATACCGCCGAGGTTGCATCACAGATCGTCAAGCCTTTTCTATCTTTTTTTATCCAATCACCATCGACTATTTTCACACCAGACGTCGTTCCATTCCAAGTGAAAACAACATCGTGATCAAAATTAACTTTCGTTAGATCTGGAAGCTTTCCATAATCCGCCTCATGCCGACTCACCTTCTCTAATTGAAGTTGATTTAAAACATCATTAATCCAACCAGCACCAAAACTTTCCCATGCCAACACATCAACACCACGCTCTCCAAGAAGTGACCATAATGCAATCTCTACCGCACCCGTATCTGAAGCAGGAACAATAGCGATACGATAATCATCAGGAACTTCTAATATTTCACGTGTTCGATCAATCGCCTCAGCCAGTTTTCTTTTGCCCGGTTCTGATCGGTGCGAACGACCCAGTAAAGCACCTTCTAAATTGCTAAGTGACCAACCTGGTCGTTTCGAACATGGTCCTGACGAAAATAAAGGGTTATCAGGTTTTACTTTTGGCTTTAATACTTGATTCAAGACTCTTCTCTATTTAGTTTTTTACGATTTTTTGTGTTGATATGATGGCTACAGCTGAAGATTATATGCCATAATTTAATTTCGAATATTTGAAAGGGATTCTCTATGCCTAAGTCTGCGATCAATTCTGAGCCTCACACTGGGCTCAACATTGGTTTTATGGCTTCTTACAATGCTAGTGGTATGCTTTCGGTGCTGAATGCCGTTGCAAATGGATTAGGCATAAAACCAACCGTACTGATTTGTAACAACAAAAATGCAAATGCCTTCACACTCGCCAAAAAATATGACTTGCCAGCTTACCACTTGAGTAGCAAAACACATGAAGATGATGCGGATTTAGATCAAACTATCTGCGACCGACTACAACAACACAAGGTGGATCTCATCCTTCTTTCTGGCTACATGAAAAAACTTGGTCCAAAAATGTTAACTGAATACCCGCATAGAATTCTAAATATTCACCCTTCATTGCTACCGAAGTTTGGTGGCAAAGGTATGTATGGTGATCATGTCCATCAGGCTGTGTTAGATAACCATGCTAAGGAAACCGGTGCGACTGTACACATTGTAACTGCAGAATATGATCAAGGTCCTATTCTCAATCAGCAAAGTGTCTCGCTAGGCAACAACGAAAGCCTTGAAAGCATACGAGAAAAAGTCAGACAAATTGAAGCTCATCTGTATGTCGATACGTTGGGAGGAATTCTTTCTGGCGATATTGAAATACCACAATAGGATCAATGATTATTAGATAAATGTTATAATCACCAGACATTAACCTCACAATAACAACAAGAAATGGAATGGTAAATGAACACAATTTTTACGCAAGACGCTCTAATAAAACTTAAACCGATCAATGAGAACTACCACATTAATTTTGATCCCGATCTGTTTTTTGCCAAAAAAAAATCATTAACACAACTTGAGTCAGAAGCTGAAAAAAATACCTACGCTGAATTTCTGGCTCGGAAGATAAGACGTGACCCCAATCTGTTAGATGCGCATATTCAACGTATTCATCTAAACTATTTACTCAAAAATGAAGAAGCTTACTTTGGTGCGGTTATTGATTTTTTTATCACTTTAGGTTCAAAAGGATTATCTCTAAAAAAATCTGTCCTTAAACCGACCTATGATCTTTTTAGCAAAGAACATGCAGGTTTCATAAAAAAACATTTGCATACAGGAATATCAGCAACACAATTTATCCCAAGTTCAGAATCACGCTTATCTAAAGGGCTAAGCTCTACTTCAGCCGTTGTGATCAAAATAACAAGCTACAAGCCTCCCGTTTAAATAATCCTGTGACCAATTATCAATTTGCAGAAAATATTTACCTCGCACCCACTCCTACGGGTGCTTTTTATGCTGTTTCTAACCCAGCACCAGAGCCATTACGAATTTTCTTACATGCACTTTTAAAACAGGAAAGAACGCCAAAGCCGATTACTAGCCAGCTCATTAACTGGACCCAAGCAAACAGTGTGAAGTCAATGATGGCACTCCTGCATGAAGCACAATTAATGACCTATATTGAAGGTTTGCAAGAACCGCTTAAGTTACCTGACTCGGGTTTTGGTAACAGTGCAGAAATTCTATTGTCTTATTTGTCCACATCCGGCAATGCTGTTTTAGTTGATAATACAGGTTGTGCAATTGCCCACAGTGGTTTTGATCAAGAAACCGTTGAGATGCTTTCAGCGTTAAGTGCGGATTTACTTACTGTTCAGGATCGTCATGAAAAACGTCTGGAAAAACATTTCGATCTCACCATTAACGGCTGGGGAGCTATGGACGCATCGGGTTCCAGTCGGATTGGAACATGGCCTATTTATATTGGGCAGAAAAGACTTCTGCTGGTTATTCCTGGCGAGCCACGTTTTAACTGTCCTCAATTTACCTTATTAATTTGGAGTTTAGTTAAACGTTATTTTGATCAATAAATGATCTGAATTCGAGGTGGAAAGTTGTCCTACTCAGATGTTAATAAATAAACCTTTCAAAGGCTTCGTTCCAGAGATTCTTCTTCCTGCGTCATCAGAATGACAGCGTATTATATAAAAAAACATCTGTCATCCTGAGCTTTCGCGAAGGATCTTAATGTCGAAGCCTCATGTCTAGAAGCTAACCATTAAACTAATAAAATAAACTGGTTTTTCTTATCTCAATTTCAGATTAAGTAATCAAACACTGTTTTTAAAACTCATTTATATAAGTTTTTTATACCTAACCCAATCAAAACTTTCCCCAGGATCTGTTTTTCGATCTGGCGCGATATCACAATGACCAACAATTCTATCTTGATCAATTTCCGGCCATTGTTGCTGAATCAACCGGGTTAACTCAACAAGACTTACATATTGTGCATTTTCATATGCCTCATCGTCACAACCTTCCAATTCAATTCCCATTGAAAAATCATTACAACACTCACACCCTTTAAATTCAGAAACACCCGCATGCCAAGCACGTTTTGTCAGTGGCACAAACTGCGTAATTTCACCTGATCGGTTGATCAATAAATGCGATGACACTTTGAGCTCATATATTTCTTTAAAATAGGCATGCTCTTCAGGATCGAGTTTATTGGTAAAAAGCTGATCAATATAATTATTATTATATTGTCCAGGCGGTAAGCTAATATTGTGAATTACCAGCAGATCAATTTTGGATCCCTCAGGACGATCATCATAATTCGGTGATGGACAATGACGAATACCACTGATCCATCCATTATTTTTATTCAATTTCAACATTGCGACAGACTACCACCAGTCAACAAATTACGGCAAACTATTAAACATGAACGATAATAACGAAAAAAATACTGATCAAGAAAACAGTATAGGGAAAATAATGTTGATCCTGGCACTCCTTCTCGTGCTTGCCATGCTCACTTTCTTTTTCAAAGATGTTTTAGACAAACAACGTAACCCCAATCAACAGATCAATAATATACTTAATAGTGAAGGCATTCCCGAAGTCGTGTTACAACAAAATCGACAAGGACACTATTTCGCGACAGGTTCGATCAATAATCAAACCGTTGATTTCTTATTAGATACCGGTGCGACCGACGTCGCAATCCCGGCAGAAATTGCCAAGAAACTCAAACTAAAACCCGGGCCAGAAGTCCGTATGACTACAGCAAACGGTGTTATTACGGCACAAATGACACGCTTAGATAACGTTGAGCTCGGTGGTATCTCCTTAAAAAATATTCGCGCAACCATCAACCCTTTTATGCATAAAGATGACGAAATACTGCTCGGCATGAGTTTTTTAAAACATCTTGAAATGACACAACGTGGCAAAACCCTGATCTTGAAACCTTACTACGAATAACTAAAAACAGTCTGAGACCCAATATGCTTGAATATTTAACAGAAACCAGCGGCGCACTTTCAGGATTACTTTGGAACAATATTTTCACCCTTAGCGCACTACTCGGTATAGGGGCCTACTTGACGATCAAATTAGGCTTTATCCAATTTCGAGGCTTCAAACATTCGGTTGAATTGATCCAAGGCAAGCACAGCAAAGCCGAACATATAGGTGAAGTCTCACACTTTCAGGCGCTCTCAACCGCACTCTCCGCAACCGTCGGAACTGGGAATATTGCCGGTGTCGCTACTGCAATTATTCTCGGCGGACCCGGCGCATTATTCTGGATGTGGGTTACGGCTATTTTTGGTATGGCAACAAAATTTACCGAAAGCACACTTGCGATCAAATTTCGAGAAGTCACTCCCAATGGTGAAATTGCCGGCGGCCCCATGTACACCTTATTAAATGGTTTGAACATGCGCCCCCTCGCAATTATGTTTGCTGTATTTGCAATGGTAGCCTCTTTTGGGATCGGCAATATGGTGCAAGCAAATTCAGTCATTGATGGACTGGCTTTTATCTACCCAGAACTAAAAGAATATCGCTGGTGGTTAGGCTTGGGAATGGCGATTCTGGTCGGCTTAGTCATCATCGGCGGAATAAAAAGAATCGCAAAAGTAGCAAGTATACTCGTCCCCTTTATGGCTGTGATTTATGTAGGCGCAGCACTGCTTGTATTGATCAAAAACTACACCGCAATTCCACAAGCCTTTGGTTTGATCTTTAATAACGCGCTGAATATTTGGGCCGTCGGTGGCGCAGCAGTCGGTGAAGCAATTCGCTGGGGTGTTGCACGCGGTTTATTTTCAAACGAAGCGGGTTTAGGCTCCTCCCCCATGGCACACGCAGCTGCAAAAACAAATGAGCCAGTGCGCGAAGGCCTAGTTGCAATGTTAGAACCTTTTATAGATACATTGATCATATGCACATTGACTGGCCTGGTTATTTTGGTTTCCGGCGCATACGGAACGCAACCAGAGGAATTAACCGGCGCAGCATTTACCGCCTATGCGTTTGAACAATCACTCGGCGGATTTGGATCAAAACTGGTTGGCTTTGGCTTAATGTTATTCGCCTTCTCGACCATGATAGCCTGGTCATATTATGGTGATCGATCAGTTAAGTTCCTGTTCGGTGACAGCGCAGTTCTCCCCTACCGAATTGTCTATGCCATTCTCGTTATGGTCGGGGCCGCCGTTCCGTTACAACTGGTATGGAACCTCGCGGATATCACCAATATTTTAATGGCTGTTCCGAATCTACTTGGACTTGTTTTATTGGCTGCGGTGGTTAAGAAATTGAAAGGGGAATACTTTTCGGACTCAGCTGGGAAATAATCATTAAACAAATTCATTAAGGGTTAGATTCTAGCCTATTTCAAATAAATCCCCCTATTTGTGTTTTTTCTCACAACGACATAATTCGTATTCATGTTTAAATAAAATCAACTTGCAAGGTAGGTTCCTTCAATATGACTACTCGGGAAACATTACTCGCTAAGATAAAGACTCTTACTGAGCGTTATGGAACTGGGGACATAAAATACATGATGCTAACGAAGCAACAACGAGAGTAGTTTTAATTGATGAAATTCTAGATGCTTTAGGTTGGGATAAATCCCAACTTAACCCTGAAGTAAGAACGAACAGAGGGCAGTATTTGGATTATCAGTTGACAACTAACGAGATTCCTCACCTTATCGTGGAAGCAAAAAAAATTGGTCATACTTTCACTGCAACTAAAAAGCTGAGAAAAACAGAATATACCTTATCCTATGTTCAATCAGCCTTCGGACAGGCATTCGCAGAAGTTCTAGAACAGGCAAAGTCATATACAGAAGATACACAAATTCCATATGCGGTGATTACGAATGGTGTTGAGTGGTTTTTGTTGAATCTTTTAAAGCCACCAGGTAAAACGATATCAGAATTGAAATGTTTTTATTTCGGTAATTTGTTGAGCGACGATAGTGGTATAGATTTATTCTGGAATTTATTGTCAGAACAATCAGTTTCACAAGGGGGCGCAGGGTCAGGCCTTACAATTGACATTTTCCAGCCTCCTATTTATTCTAATCAGATGCGAATACTTTATGGACTGAATACACATGTCTAAACCTATATGGCTTTCTACTCCAAAAGAACAGGATAGATTGTCGCTTTTGTTTCTTATTTTAGGCATTCCTCTTTTCTTTCCTCAAATTTTTTTAGGGAAAGCTCCAGGCCCCTTTGCAGCAGGTGTTGGTGATAGCTACACATTTTTTGAACCTTACGCACGAATTTTTTTTCAAGCAATTAGTAATGGTACAAATCCTTTCTGGAGTCATGAATCTTCCTTTGGTGCTCCAACCCTGCTAACCCTTGGTACGGGTGCATTACACCCATTTCATATTTTCCACTTATTTATGTCAGATTGGCTTGCATTCGTAATTGGCTGGTGGGCACGTATCGCAATATTTAGTGCCTTTTTCTATGCTTACCTGAGAAACAGGCTTGTACGTCCATGGGTGGCGATATCATTTACTTTATCCTTAAGTTTCGGCAGCTTTTTTGTCAATTACTCACTTGAGATTATTGGTTATGTGATGGCATTTTTCCCAATGGTGCTTTACTACACAGATAAGCTCTGCGAAGAAAGCAAAGCTACTGACTTCGTTTTCTTAGTGTTAGCTATAGCAAGTATGATTTTGGGAGGGTTTCCATCGGTTATCTTATATCTACTATTGACTCTAGGTGCATATCTTTTAGTCATGTCAAAAAACTGGAGACAATTCGTAATTATATTTTCTGCGTGTTTCACCGGTATTTTAATTGTGTTGCCAGCTATTGTTGAAACTTTAAGTTTTTACCCTAGCACAGGGTATGACCCCGAACAGCGAAAACTACTGTTTTTTTACGATCCTCCCTCAATAACAGCTTTAAACTTACTAATCCCGTCAGTTTTTGGTAATATCCACGAGTATTCGATGGCTGGCATGCGTGACTACTTCGGCAGTTTGCTTGGTGCTGGAATTCTGACCTTACCGTTAGCTACAATATTCGGTCTTTACTCGATCATCGTGAAAAAATATCTCAACAGAGAAATAACTTTTTGGCTGGTTGTTTTAATTTTTTGCTTGGTAGCATACTTTAATATTTTTGAAGTGAAGCAACTCCTTAAATATGTACCCATATTAAACGAACATCCTTTTACACGGTTACAAACATTGATCACATTAGCATCAGTATCGTGCTCTGCCTTGTTACTGGAACATTTGTTACGGTTACGAATTAATCCCCGCCATTGGTACACGCTTTTAGGTTTGCTGGTACTGACTCTCTTCTGTACCTATGGCTATACAGTAATAACAGTAAAAGCTGAACAAACATTGATCAATTGTATTGTTTATGGAGCGATCGCTGCTCTTAGTGTTATAACATTAGCCTTAGCAATTCTACGACCAAGCAAACATTCGAGCCTGGCATTTATTGGCTGTAATATAATCCTCGGAATAGCTACGTCAGTTAGTTACACCTACTATTTTTCTCCTAAAGATTATTATCCCGAGAATGAGTTAATTACATACGTTAAAGAGCACCTGGTACCGGGCGCACGAATTCTCGATGTTAAAAATGCATTATATAAAAACACAGCTATTGCTTATAGTGTTCCATCTATAACTAACCATTGGTTTGTTCAACCGTCTTTACGGAATTTGGTTTACCAAGTAAGTACACACGCACCCAGCCAAGGATTAACTCATGATGTTATCAACTCAATTGATGATAAAAAGGCATGGCCTGTCTTAAGGCAGATGCATGTACAGTTTGTATCATTACCCTATACCGAAAATCAGAAATGGATTGATTCTCATAACAACAATTCAGATTGGAAAGTGATCTCACAAAACATAAAAGGTATATCACTTTTAGAAGTGCTATATAACGACAAACCTATAGAAAACAAACTAGGTATTTCAGGTAAAGGTTATTCAGAATATATAGAACAAGCTGGCAGGATCAGCTTTAAACCAACTGAAGAGGAAGAGATTACAATCCCAGTAAGGTTTCACGATGGATGGCATATTTCAAAAGGAGCTACCGCCATAAAAACAAGTAGTGACGCACTGATAACTATATTACCCAAAAGCAATATTGAACGAGTTGAGCTTGAATATTTTCCTCGTCACTTTTACTTTCTATTAATCATAGGCCCGATTATTTTATTGTTGTTTTTTCTATCTTTAAAATACTCAGAAAATAACAGGCAATATAATAAGTAAGCTAACTAGGCCATCCTTGCGTACTTTCGTATTTGAACAATCACTCGGCGGATTTGGATCAAAACTGGTTGGCTTTGGCTTAATGTTATTCGCCTTCTCGACCATGATAGCCTGGTCATATTATGGTGTTCGATCAGTTAAGTTCCTGTTCGGTGACAGTGCTGTTCTCCCCTACCGAATTGTGTATGCCATCCTCGTCATGGTCGGCGCAGCCGTTCCGTTACAACTGGTATGGAACCTCGCGGATATCACCAATATTCTAATGGTTGTTCCGAATCTACTTGGACTTGTTTTATTGGCTGGGGTGGTTAAGAAATTGAAAGGGGAATACTTTTCGGACTCAGCTGGGAAATAATCATTAAACAAATTCATTAAGGGTTAGATTCTAGCCTATTTCAAATAAATCCCCCTATTTGTGTTTTTTCTCACAACGACATAATTCGTATTCATGTTTAAATAAAAATAACACTATAAAAATACCATTTTCTTTTTACTAAGAAAAAATAACATGACTAAAAATTATGAGAGAGGATCTAGAATGAACAAAAGAAACTTGCTAAAAAAGACATTACTTCTATGCACAATTTTTTTATTGAAAATTGGAACCATATCGGCTTGCATCGTGAACTTAGATCCCAGCTATGATACTGCTCAAATACAAGCAGTCTTTAGCACGACATGTCCAAACCCATCGGAGCATCGCACAATTGATGGTGGTAATAATACATTTTCCGTCTATGGCACCCTTGAGTTACGTGGTGATATTGATATCACGCTTAAAAATGCAAGGTTCAATCAAACCAAAACAGGCGATCCTGATGTTAGAACCCTTTTTAAAAGAGGAGGTGTTCTTAATCTTCATAACATCATCGTAGATAGAGGAAATGATGAACGTAATGGCAGCATCTCAAATAGTGCAGGTATATGGTTAGAAATCCACGATTCAACTCTTGATAGCGTTGAAGTTACAGGTGATGGCTATGGCACAGGTTTATCTATCATTGATTCTTACAATGTAACTATGACTAATATAAACGTACATGATATGAGATGGTCTACTCCTTCAACTCCCAATACAGAACAAATTTTTGGGATTCTTATCTTGAGATCAGACGACATTACTCTTCAATACTCAAGGGTCGATAGGTTACGTGGAGAATATGGAAGTGGTACTTATAATGGGTACCAGTCGGATGGCATTGCTGCGGGTGGCACGAATAGGCTCTTTATTCTTAGTACATCAGTTGCTGAAACAGGAGAAGGCATTGATATTACAGGATCTGATGGCAATGATGATTTTGAAATTGCTCACTCTGCGGTAATTGACCTTCATAGTTTCGGCTTTAAATTTGCTAATACAGCTACAAATGGAATAATTCGAGATTCAATCGCTATTAGAGCAGGCTGGGCTGGCTTTGTATTTAGTGGGAAAAATGGAGGTAGCCTCCAAGAAACAATAGATATGCCAGGTCCTTCAACTGAAAACATATTGGTAGATAATTGTGAAGCATGGAATACAGGTCATAATACCAATTGGCCAACACAAGAAATCTCTGGCTTTCTTGTTTTACATGGTCTTCTAACTGGTGATCCTGACGATGATGATTATCCTGCAAACATACATATTAAAAACTCGAAAGCACTTAATGATGCAGAACATTATGGAACAATGGAGTTTGGTTTCTATAATGAACCCAATCACTATAATACTACTTACAACACAGATTCAGTTGGCCATTCAATTGAAGGAAATCGTTATTTTCATGTAGGAACGCCTTAATAAAAAAATCAATAGGAAGGCGTAGGGTCAGGTTAAATTGATAATCAATTCACACTGCCCCTATTGATTTACGGAAGGTTTTTACCTTATCTATTGCTTTATTGTTAAAGTAAATTCACCTACTTTTTTATCAAAACTATCATACACTGTGACGAGTACATTTTTATCATTCGCTTTTGTTAGCATTTCTTTTACATCGTATTTAGTATTTAACACAACCTCCGCACAAGAATCCTGCTCTAACGCAACAACAGAATATGCTGAATCTATCCATATCAAAAAAATATTTGACCATGCACCATTGTGAAACCTATGCCAGACACTTCCTCCTCTATCCTGCAGCGGTTTATATTCTTTTTTATCGATGTAAAACGTGAATTTTTCATGAGGTATATGAAAACGAATTGGCTTGCCACGATAACAATGCAATCCAACCACATATAGATTACGCTTTGGAGAATAAATTATTTTTTCTTTGAAAGTATAACTAAAACCCTGCTTAGCATTTTTATCGACAGGGACAGTCCAGGCACGATCAACATTTTTTACTGAAGACGACTTTTCTTGATGAGTATATTTTGCAGCTTGGGATGAAAAAGATACGAAGGTTATATATAACAAAGAGAATAACACTGCTGATATTTTGCTTTTCTTCATAACTGTCTTTTATCTGACTTGGGCTGACAAAGAAATGTTAGCCTAACATACGTTATTTTAATACTGTACGAAAACGAACGGGTTCTCGCTGGGAAGGACGCTATAAATCCTGTTTAATCGACAATGTCAACTACCTGTTCACACTCTATAAATACATAGAAATGAATCCGATAAAAGCTAATATTGTGACAGAATTAGAAGATTACCCTTGGTCAAGTTATCACCATAATGCATTAGGTAAGGAGGACAAACTCATTATAGCCCATACACTCTATAAGAATTTGGCAAAGACAGCGGAACAACAAACAACAGCATACAAGGCTTTGTTTGAAAGTTTAAATCTATCGACGCAAAATACCGACATTACCCAAGCAACTCAAAAAGGCGAGGTTGGTTTTCATACTAAAATGGCAGCAATATTATCAAGACCGACAAAATTAACATCGCACGGTGGAGATAGGAAAAGTGAAGTGTAGCAACAAAATCAAGCTGGTCCCTTTATATATTGATCCCCATTATTTAACTACAGAAGAAAACAAAATTTAATGTCATATACCTCATTACCCCCGTGGCCAAAAACGTATCCTGAGACAGGCGCACGCGGATCGCTAAAACAAAATAACGAAGATTTCCGTGTCACTGAACTGCCCTTGTCATTGCCGTCAGGTGAAGGCGAGCATATTTGGTTACAAGTTAATAAAGACGGTGCAAACACCGCTTTTGTTGCGCAATGTATCGCTGACTATGCAAGCGTCAAACTAATGGATGTCGGCTACGCAGGCTTAAAAGATCGCTATGCGATTTCTGAGCAGTGGTTTAGTGTCTATTTCCCCAAAGGTGAAGCCCCGGACTTTTTGCAGTTAGCACATGATGAATTCACCGTGTTAGCACAGCACCGCCATGTTAAAAAATGTCGTCGTGGTGATTTATTGGGCAATCAGTTCGAAATTGTGCTGCGAGATGTGGAAGGAGATCACGCGCTCATTGAAGCAAACTTATTACAGATTCAACAATATGGCGTACCTAACTATTTTGGCCCTCAACGATTTGGGCGCGATGGTGGCAATGTTGCGCAAGGTCATTTGATGCTCACACGAGATACCCGTGGACGCCAGCAAAAAAAGAAAGGTATTTATTTATCGGCAGTCCGTTCTTTTATTTTTAATGAAATACTGGCAGATCGCATCAATAATGGGCTGTGGGGCAAGACGCTTGAAGGAGATGTGTTTGATGAGCAAGGCATGCCGACCGGAGCGCTATGGGGGCGTGGCCGTATTAGCACCGCAACAGCAGCTGCTGACTTAGAAAATGCTATAGCTAAACGACACGCAGCTTTATGTGAAGGCATGGAGTATGCCGGCCTAAAGCAAGAGCGTCGGACGCTAGCCGCCATCCCAAAGAACATGACATGGCAATGGCTAAACGAGTCGCAACTACAGCTCAGCTTTTCATTATCCGCAGGATATTATGCGACCTCTGTCATCCGAGAAATATTAGATGCGCAAGAACCTGATAGATTTAAAGCTAGCGACAAATGAAAAGTCATACGTAATGTTGATAACCTCAGTTATTTCATGATCGATTTAATACGATTTGACAATATTTTAAATCGGCATAAAGCGCATTTAACAAAATTGCCATCAATAGCACGATCATTCTAACGATAAGTTACGGTCACAACTAAAGCATCTTTCCTGTTGAGAGACTGGGTCAATAAACTGAAGTTCTTTTGCTAATAACTGCAATGGTGCTGAATAGTCATCTGCTGATAGCGGTTGTAATTGCGGGTAGTACTTGTCATGCAGTATCGGCCAGCCCAATGCCTGCATGTGAAGTCGTAATTGATGGGTTTTACCCGTAATTGGATTTAATTCAAATAACGCTTTCTGATCAGATTGTTGCAGGCATCGAATCACAGAATGGCTATTGGCCTCGCCCTCCTCCGCCACTCGCATGCGAAAGTGTTGTTTGGCCCGCACGAGTCGATTTTTAACTTCCCATTCCTGCCCTATCAGTTTTTCATCGGCACTAATGTTCGCAATTGCCTGATAGGTTTTGTGCATTTGTCGTGTTTCAAATAAATGATGGTAATGATGACGGGTGTCCGGATTAACAGAAAATAAAACCAAGCCAGCTGTGACTCTATCCAAGCGATGTAATGCTTGTAAGGCCTCAATGCCGGTGCTGCGTCGTAAGCGATTTTGCAGGCATTCATTCACATAAACACCGCCTGAGGTTACTGCTAGAAAGTGCGGTTTATAGGCCACCAAAATATGCTGATCCTGAAATATGATCGTTTCCTTAAAGGGGATGCTAGGCTCGCTTTCGACCTCCCTGTAATAGTAGATCCGTTGCTGCGGTTGGAAAGGCGATTTTGTTGTTATCAGTGAGCCATCGTAGCAGTGTACCTTGCCATCGGCGATGCGTTGCCTCCAAATCTGTGCATTAATAGTAGGGAATTTAATCACCAGATATTCCAGTACTGTCGCGATGCCGGGGTTAATCTGCGGCAAACTTAGCTTCGACGGGTACTCGGAAATTGCCATTTAATGATCCAACTATTGGCTATAGAAAGAACTTAATAGCGCCAGGTTGAGGGAGCATATTTATTTCTTCAAAGCCTGTTGCAACGCTGAAGCAAAGGCCGTGTTGCCAGGCGGTTTTGCCTGGTTATTTTTATTTGATTGATTAGGCTTTCTATTATTTTTTTTGCGATCTGGCTTCCTACTTGTTGGTACTGGCACTGACACTTTCTTTTCATTATCAGCCCTATCAGTCGAGACTTCTTTCTTCATCGTCAAAGCAATTCGCTTACGTTTTTCATCTACTTCTGTAACGCGGACTTTTACTATGTCACCTGCTTTCACCACTTCATTCGGATCTTTGACGAAGCGATCTGCTAGTTGTGAAACGTGCACAAGACCATCTTGATGTACGCCAATATCAACGAACGCACCGAAGTTGGTGACATTGGTGACAACACCTTCCAGTTGCATACCAATTTCTAGATCAGTAAGTTTTTCGACACCTTCTGAGAATTCTGCCGTTTTGAATTCAGGGCGAGGATCGCGCCCAGGTTTTTCCAGTTCCGCAATAATATCGACAATCGTCGGCACACCAAATTGTTCATCTGTGTAGTCGGAGGCTTTAAGGCTTTTCAAGAACTGGCTGTCGCCGATCAGATCTGTAATCTCTCGGGATTGCTGTTGCGAGATTTTTGTAACGACAGGATAAGCTTCTGGATGAACGGCTGATGCATCTAGGGGATTGTCTCCTTTGCGTATTCTTAAAAAACCGGCCGCTTGTTCATAGGCTTTTGGACCTAATCGGGGAATACTGAGAAACTCTTTACGGTTTTTAAAGGCGCCATTAGCATCTCGATATTCGACCATATTTTGTGCGAGGGTTTCGTTGAGACCAGACACTTGTTTTAGCAATGCGGCAGAAGCAATATTCACATCTACGCCAACCGCATTTACACAGTTTTCGACGACGCCTTCTAGTGATCGCGCCAGTTGGGTTTGATTTACATCATGTTGATATTGACCTACGCCAATTGCTTTTGGATCAATTTTAACCAACTCGGGCAGAGGATCTTGTAACCGTCGAGCAATCGAAACTGCGCCACGAATTGATACATCGAGATCCGGAAATTCTTTGGCTGCTATTTCAGAAGCGGAATAAACGGATGCACCCGCTTCTGACACCATCAATTTTTGCAGATCGAGATCAGGGTTTAGTTTAATCAAATCCGCAGCCAGTTTGTCGGTTTCTCGTGAGGCGGTTCCATTTCCAATACTGATCAAACTAATGGAATGTTTTTTGATCAATTTAGTTAAGGTTGCAAGCGATGCATCCCACTGTTTTTTTGGTGCATGTGGGTAGATGGTATCGAAATCAACTACTTTGCCGGTGGTATTGACTACAGCGACTTTGACGCCAGTACGAATACCCGGATCTAATCCTAACGTTGCTTTTGCACCGGCGGGTGGAGCGAGCAATAGTGCATTTAGATTAACCGAAAATACGCGGATGGCTTCTTCTTCAGCTTGTTCACGCAGACGCATTTTGAGATCTAAATCTAAATGCGTACGGACTTTAACTTTCCAGGCCCATTCGACTACTTCTTGTAACCAGCTATCTGCTGCACGGCCTTTGTCTTCGATATTGAATGTGTTAGCGATATCGGTAATCGCCGGATGTGTGGCCCGATATGTAGCTAGACCTTCGACAGGGATATCCAAATTGAGCATTAAGATCCCCTCATTACGGCCACGGAAGATGGCCAGTGCGCGGTGCGGCGGGACCTTATTGATAGCTTCACTGTATTCAAAGTAATCCGAAAACTTTTGGCCTTCCTGTTCTTTTCCTGCGATCACTTGTGAAGTGAGGATCCCTTGTTTCCAGAGTTGTTCGCGTAAACGACCGATGAGTTCAGCATTTTCGGAAAACTGTTCCATCAATATTTGTTTAGCGCCATCTAATGCATCTTTGATTTCGTTGATTTTTTGATCAGGTGCGAGAAATTTTGCGGCTTCTACTTCAGGATCATGTGTTGGATCTTCAAACAATAATTGAGCAAGTGGTTCAAGCCCAGCTTCTCGTGCGATTTGCGCTTTGGTGCGGCGTTTAGGCTTATAAGGCAGGTAGAGATCTTCCAGCTTGGTTTTGGTTTCAGCAGCCTCAAGAGAATCACACAGTTCCTCGGTTAATTTTCCTTGCTCATCAATACTTTTCAGGATCGTTTCCCGACGTTCCTCCAACTCTCTTAAATATCGCAACCTTTCTTCAAGATTGCGTAGTTGCGTATCGTCTAAGCCACCGGTTTTTTCTTTTCTATAGCGAGAAATAAACGGAACGGTTGATCCTTCATCTAATAGTTCTATAGCAGCACTGGTTTGTTTCGGTGAGACATTGAGTTCTTGTGCGATCTGAGCAGAGATATTCAACATTGAGGTTGGTGATCCTTAAGGAGCTAGAAAAGGCTGCCATTATCCTGTTTGTTGAACGATCAATAAACCATTATTTTGAGATCCCTGGGTTGATTTCTCGGATTAATTATTATGAAAATGACTTCTCAGAGTAGATCTAAAGCTAAACGACTTGGTGATTGCTAAAAAATAATTGGAGTTAAAAACAATTAATTGAGATTACCAATGATTCGCTTAGGCAATTTTTTCCAAAAAAACTTCCGGATTGTGAACTAGAAACAGCTCAAGAATGTCGTGGACAATTTAAATAACCGGTCCAGAAAACCAGTCATTATCTAACACCTAATCAGGTATTTAATAATGTCTTTTTCATTTATTTAAGTTGCACTTAACCTACTTGAATTCGAGTTTAATTCTCAGTACCAAAGAAAAATGTTTGGAATAAGCGGCCATCTTGTACATCACTACCGAAATAGTCCAGTGATGTATGGAAGTTATCTCCACGATATAAGATCAGTCTGTTGTATTTGTTACCGACAAAGTCTGTCATCTCCCATTTAGTCATATCCTGAGAATCTTTATAGATCTCATCCATTACTTCTTTGTTGTATGAACCATCAACGTTTTTTACAGCCATTTCAAGACCCGTTTCTTTATGCCGGAATAAACCAGTACCACCAGTTAATGGAGCATCCGGAGTTAAATATAGAACCCCTGCCCAAGTTGTAGTTTGATCAGCATGAACCCATGAACGATCTCTTTGAGTTGTATATTGAAATGCTCCAGTGTACTCACAAGATTCCCACATTGTGATTTCACCAGCATAAGGTTTGATAATATCACTGATGAGATTCTTAACTTGATCATTCTTTACAGGGACAGTTCTTTGACCTGGGTAATTACCTCTAACGCCAAATTCCATACCTAACGCCATCTCTCTTACTTCGTCGACATCTTCATAGAAGTTTTCGACACAAATACTATTTACATGCATTGCTAATTCCTTTTATTTGCTTCTGTTATTTCACCGTTAGTATTGTCAAATATAACTACGGCTTGATTTCCGTTAAGTGCATCAATGCGTTCAATCTTTTTTCAAGTAACCATTAACTTTCTACCTAGCTCAAACGCTTTATGCATATCCTTTTTAACTGTGATCAATGCAACCATATAATCACTATAAAATTTATACACGTTGATTTCAGCGCATCACCAATAACATAATTATACTATTATCTTCTGTTGTAACTTGCACTGTTTGATAGGAATCATTGTAATTGAGGCACACCCAACGATATTAATTAGTTAAGGCTGCCAATCATGATGAGTTTTATGAATCCATTCATATTTCGACTACTTCAATAATTATTTTTAGAATAATCATTGTAAGTATGCTCAGTTGTAATATAACTAAACTTACTGATAATCGAATGTGTATTTTAATATGAATGTAAATTAATTTATAGCCTAGCTGGATACTTTACCTCACTTTTTTACAGTTTATTGAAACAATTCGAATTCAAGCAATAAGTGCAATTTAACTTAAATAACCCTCAGTTCGATGTATAGACTCTCCCACCTTACAGTCGTAAATTGATGTCTACAAAAACCAAAAGAGTCCAACCATGAATAATTGACCAATCATTTCACTCAATTTAGCAAAAAAACGATCCAAAATTGTCAAGTCAATAAACAATGAAGTACCACATTATTGAATGTTGCTACGATGCTTTCCCTGTCAATTTTAGGTTAAAATTTATGATCATCCGGCCGACAATCCTAATGTATCGTCATTTAGTTTCTGTTCGGATTTCTGACAAGGAATAACAATATCTTCTAGTTTTTTTATGTCGAGAATTTTTACATTACGGTAGTCGACCTTGAGTATCCCTTTATTATCAAAACTCGTTAATTGACGACTAACCGTTTCCGTTGTAATGCCGAGAAAATTGGAAATATCGTTCCTGGACATGCTTAAGTTAAATTCGGTCGCTGAAAAACCCCTTTCAGAAAATCTCCTCGAAAGACTGAGCAAAAAAGCAGCAAGCCGTTCTCTGGCTGTTCTTGTACCTAGCAGCAAGTGAATATCGCGATCATCCGATAACTCTTTTCCTAACAAGCGCATCATTTGTCGTTGCAAGCTTGGTAAGGTCGCACACAACTCTTGCAAACGATCAAATGGGAGTTCACAAACCGACGTCATTTCAAGCGCCATAGTCGTACAACCATGACTGCTGTTCTCTAATCCGTCTAGCCCTACCAATTCTCCCGGCAGATAAAATCCTAGCGTTTGTTCAGTACCATCTTCTGTAACAGTATAACTTCGCAATGAACCAGAATGGACAGCAAACAGGCTGTGTAAGCTATCCCCCTGGTGATATAAAACATCACCACGCGAAAGAGGCCGCCCTCGACCAACGATAGTATCCAGTCTTTCCATCTCAGAGCTTAGCAAGCCTCTTGGCAAACAAATCTCACTCAATCGGCAATTTTGACATGCAACTTTTAGTCGTTTTATATTGATTACAGATTCATGCATTCGCTCTCTATCTCCCTGGCTTAAAAGAAAACCGACTAACTTGATCCTAAGTTCAATCCTATTCCTATTTTTATTCTTTACAATGTGTTATTAATTAAACATCTTGTTTCTCAATAAGTAACAAATTTAGGGGTTCACCCTTTCTTATCGCTCTATTTTATACTATCCATGAACAACGAAGAATATCTAATGGCACTGACAATCAGATTAAGTGAGGAAAAATGCTTTGAAGAAGGTTTTCAATCGCCTAAATTATGCTTTTGACAGGCCCAAATTATAAAATCAGTAATATAGCAAGCTCTTTCGAGCTTGAAGAATTGAAATGTCTTGAATAAAAAAAACATCGCTACAGCCAGAATCTAAACTTATTTAGTCTGACTATAACGATGTGATCACAAACTTGTTTTTGAGCAAAAATCTAATTGTTCTCAGACGTGTGATCAGTATTGGGATGCTCCCAGCGTAAATGGGAGCGTTGATTTGAACATATAGGAAAAATGAAAATAGTGATGTAGATCAATTATTCTCCATTTAGATAAAATCGAGTTCAAAACTAGTTGTACTAACTCACTACATGTGTAAATTTAATCTATGAACAATGAATTTTCTTATGTTGTACTTTTCACTCTCGGTTTATTCAGCAGCTTCCACTGCATCGGCATGTGTGGCGGGGTAATCAGCGCATTAACATTTGGATTGGATCAGAAAATTCGTGACGATAAAGTGACACTTGCTGTATATCTATTTGCTTATAATTTTGGTCGTCTCTTTAGCTATTTCGTTGCTGGTCTCATTGTAGGTTATATAGGCACAACGATAGTCGGTGTGATAGGAATGAGTTCGGCTCACCAAACAATAAAAACCTTTTCTGCAATCATGATAATTCTAATCGGTCTGTACATAGCTGGCTGGTTTCCACAATTCTCCAAAATAGAGCATCTCGGCGTAAAACTGTGGAAAAAAATACAACCTTTTGGTCAACGCTTGATCCCGGTTAAAACACCAAAACACGCAATCTGTTTTGGAATGATTTGGGGCTGGCTACCTTGTGGGCTGGTATACACCGCATTATTGCTAGCCGCTTTAAGTGGCAATGCAATCAACGCGGGCTTAGGCATGCTAGCATTTGGCCTGGGAACAGTACCTGCCGTTATTGGTACGGGACTAATTTCCGGCAAGCTAAATAATACATTACGTAAACCAACTGTCCGAAAGTTATTTGGGTTTGCAATGATCATTCTGGCTGTCTTGATGATGGCAATACCGATGGACCATTCAGATCATGTGATCCAGAAACATCCCAATATGCATCAGCATTGATCTTCATTATTTGAGTTTTCTTGTTCTGAACTAGACGTTGTATCTGGTTTATCGTCATCCATAAGAATACGGTGCGCGGGGCCTTCCATATCATCAAATTGACCTGATCGAATAGCCCAAAATAAAACAGCAATAATGACACCAACTAATATTAAAGAAAGTGGTATTAGTAAAAAAATAATATTCATAAATCAAACAGCCTTTCTGATCCTTAAGGCATTTGTAACAACGATCAATGAGCTCAACGACATTCCGACTGCTGCCATCCAGGGCTCTAATAATCCAGTCACTGCGAGTGGTAAAGCAATAATATTATAGAGCACTGCCCAGGTAAGATTCTGCTTTATTATTTTGATGGTTTTTCGGGAAATATCTATAGCTCTGACAATGATAGCAAGCTGATCTCTTAATAAAATAAGATCAGCATTAGCGCGAGTAATTTCTGCGCCACTGCCCATCGCAATTGAAACCTCTGCTCCTGCTAGCACTGGAGCATCATTTATACCATCACCAACCATTGCGACAATTTCCCCCTGTTGTTGCAACTTCCGTATCTCAGTTAGTTTTTGATCTGGTTTCATACCAAACTTAAAGTGATCAATTTTTAATTTTTTTGCCAGTGTTCTCACCACCGCTTCACAATCTCCGGAGCAAAGTGAAACATTTTTGACTCTTTCTTTTAACATGGAGATCATTTCCATTGCATCAGAACGCATTGCATCCTCGAAAATAAAAACAGCAAGCAATTTATTTTCATCGGCAAGAAATACATTCGATAAACCTGACATTCCTAATGAATGAATTAATGTTTTTGGTAATGTCGCTTGTGACCCATCCTTAATATGATCCACATTACCGATCAAATATTTAACATCCTTAATAACACCGGTAAATCCTGCGCCAGGAGCATTAAATAATTCTTTTGCCTCAAGTAATAATGCTTTGTTATCGAACATGGATAAGATTGATTTAGCGATGGGATGTTCGGAATATTGCTCTAATGAAGCCGCAATTTGTAGACATTGTTCTTTTGTCTCCTCTGAAAATATTTCAATTTTTTTTAATTGCAAATGACCTTTCGTCAGAGTACCCGTTTTATCAAAAACAAAATGATCGACATGAGCAAGTGTTTCTATCGCATGTCCGCGTATACCTAAAATACCTGCTTTCATCAGTACATCTGTTGCGACAGTCATCGCGGCAGGAGTTGCCAACGACAGTGCACAAGGACAAGTCACCACCAATATCGACAACATGATTTCAAACCAGTGTGGATTACCGATGAACCACCAATAAAAAGAAGTAAGCACTGTAAGACAAATAATGATCGGCACAAACCATGCTGCAGCCCGATCGGCTAACTTTGTGATCTCGGGCTTTTCCATTTGTGACTGTTCCATAAGATGGGTAATACGAGACAGCAAACTATCCTTGCCAATAGAGTCAACAATGATTTGTAATGGGCTTTCAACATTAATACTTCCACCAATAACCTGATCGTCAATACTTTTCACTATAGGCACACTTTCACCCGTTAATATTGATTCATTAATGCTGGATCGCCCTTCGACAATATGACCATCAGCAGGAATTTTTTCACCCGCTAGCACCAGAACACGATCACCGATATTTAAACGTGCTACCGGGATACACTCTTGCAAATTATTGTTGATTCGTACTGCTGTGCTTGGCGTCAAATAGATCAGGTTTTCTGATGTTTCGGATGCTTTTTTACGCGAGATCAACTCCAAGTATCGTGCCGTTAACAAAAAGAAATTAAACATAACTACAGAATCAAAATAGATCTCGCCAGAACCTGTTATGGTTGCTTTCACACTGCCCAGAAAGGCAATCAATATTCCTAAAGAAACAGGAACGTCCATTCCTAATTTTCGATGTTTTAAGGCACGTATTGCGGGATCAAAAAAGGCTCTGGATGAAAATACTACGACTGGCACTGTTAAGAATAAACTTACCCAACGAAAGAAATGTTGGTACTTGTAACCATCTCCTAAAAAATCCCCACTGTATAAAGCAATTGCCAACATCATCACTTGCACTCCCATGATTCCGGCAATTCCAAGTTGTTGTAATAGACGTTTTTGCTCGCTCTCTATGAGATGCTGATACTGTTCCGAATTGTAGGGATAAGCTTTGTAACCAATAGCATGAATCGCCTTCAAAATTCCACTGAACTTAACCGTGTTTTCATTCCACTTAACATGCAAACGTCGGGTGGAAAAATTTGCTTGAGCATTAAGGATGCCCGGGGTGTTTTTTAAATGTTGCTCATTCATCCAAACACATGCTGGACAAGTAATTCCTTCAATAATCAATGTCGCTTCGCGTTCATCGTGGATCAGTTCAGTGACAAAACTTTTCTGTAATTCAGGTTCATCATAAACCGTTAGTTGCTCTAAAAAATCAGGTAAGACATTCTCGGCAGTCGGGGCGGACGCAGTGCGATTTCGATAAAAACCTCCCAAACCTGAAGCAACAATAATTTCCGCTACCGCTTGGCACCCCGCGCAACACATCGATCGATTCAGACCGTCAATACTTACTTGCAGCTCCAGATCCGTAGAAACAGGCAACCCACAGTGATAGCAAATTTGATCGTGTAAAGCGTCATCCATTCGTAACATTTTGCCTGATCCCAAAGTAACAGGATAACAACAAGCTCAAAAACTGCATGTTCTTTGATTTAGATCAAATTTGTTTTATGAATTATGCCAATAATGCTTATTGGTTCATATATTGAGCTTAAGCAGATCAGATTCAGATCAAATAGTTCAAACACTATTGCTTGACTCTGTTAATGATAATTTTTCCAAGGAGTGGCTCTATGGCCGAGCAAGAAACCTATAATTACAAAATCGTACGGCAATTTGCCATTATGACTATCGTCTGGGGTATTGTCGGCATGTTTGTTGGCGTTTTTATCGCCGCACAACTGACATGGCCTGCTTTGAATTTTGATATTCCTTACCTGACGTTTGGCCGTTTAAGGCCATTGCATACCAATGCAGTCGTCTTTGCATTTGGTGGATCAGCATTATTTGCCACATCGTATTATATCGTTCAGCGTACATGCCATGTTCGTCTCTTTTGTGACAAGTTAGCCGCTTTTACATTTTGGGGCTGGCAGACAGTCATCGTGTTGGCTGCGATCACGCTCCCACTCGGAATTACCAGTTCAAAAGAGTATGCAGAGCTTGAATGGCCAATAGATATTTTAATCACCTTAGTCTGGATTTCTTATGCGCTTGTTTTTTTCGGCACAATCACGAAAAGACGAATCAAGCATATCTACGTTTCTAACTGGTTTTTTGGTGCTTTCATCATTACCGTTGCAATGTTGCATGTGGTCAATAGTGCTGCCATTCCGATTTCTCTAACAAAATCCTATTCGGCTTACGCCGGTGTTCAAGATGCGATGATTCAATGGTGGTATGGCCATAATGCCGTTGGGTTTTTCCTGACATCAGGCTTCCTTGGGATAATGTATTACTTTATTCCTAAGCAGGCAGAACGACCGGTTTATTCATACCGACTTTCTATTGTTCATTTCTGGGCACTCACATTTACCTATATCTGGGCAGGACCACACCATTTGCATTACACCGCCCTGCCTGACTGGGCTCAGTCATTAGGAATGGTGATGTCCCTGATTCTGTTAGCGCCCTCATGGGGAGGAATGATCAACGGCATGATGACTTTGTCTGGCGCCTGGGATAAATTACGAACCGATCCTATTCTGCGATTTTTGATCGTCTCAGTCTCTTTCTACGGCATGTCTACATTTGAAGGTCCCATGATGGCGATCAAAACTGTGAATGCCCTCTCTCATTACACCGACTGGACAATCGGACATGTGCATTCCGGCGCATTAGGCTGGGTGGCAATGGTTTCGATCGGCAGTATGTATTATTTAATACCGCGTCTTTTTAATCGTGAAATTTATAGCACTTATTTGATCGAAGTCCATTTCTGGGTTTCTACCGTGGGTATTGTTCTGTACATCGTCGCCATGTGGGTTTCAGGGATTATGCAGGGCTTGATGTGGCGTGCAGTAAATGACGACGGCACATTGACTTATAACTTTGTTGAAACGGTAGAAGCCATGCATCCATTTTATTTAATCAGAACGCTGGGGGGATTCTTGTTCTTCGCCGGGATGTTGATAATGACCTTTAATCTCTGGAAAACGATTAAGGGTGCAACACCTGCAGAATCTCAAATTCCTAACCCAGTCATGGCTCACTAAAGGAGATCCGGTATGGCTTTCACCCATGAAAAAATAGAGACAAATATCGGCCTAATGATCATTCTGGTTCTAATTACAGTCAGTATTGGCGGCATGGTTCAGATTGTCCCACTATTTTTTATGCATTCAACCACAGAACCCGTTGAGGGCTTGCAACCTTATTCAGCATTACAACTTGCCGGGCGTGATATCTATGTTCGAGAAGGTTGTTATCTCTGCCATTCACAAATGATTCGCCCCTTCCGAGCCGAAACAGAACGCTATGGTCATTACTCTCTCGCCGGTGAGTTTGTTTACGATAGACCGTTTCAATGGGGTTCAAAACGAACGGGGCCTGATCTGCATCGTGTAGGAGGTCGATACAGTGACGAGTGGCATCGTGACCATCTAATTGCACCACGAGATCTGGTTCCTGAATCTGTGATGCCGGGATACCCATGGTTTGCAGATACGCCGGCTGATGCTTCCAACATCAAGAAAAAAATGCAAGTTTTACGATCATTGGGAGCGCCATATACTGATGAACAAATCGCAAAAGCACCGTCAGATCTAAAAGATAAAACCGAAATGGATGCCATGATTGCTTATCTGCAAGGTTTGGGTACATCGGTTAAAACTCGCAGGTAAATACCATGCAATATCTCACTACTATTCAATCAATCTGGACACTCATCGTATTTTTGCTCTTTATTGGCATTGTTTTTTGGGCGTGCAGTGGAAAGAACAAAACCGATTTTGAAGAAGCTGCTCAAATTCCTCTTAACGACGATATTGAAATCGAATCAAAGAGTAATAAAGAGTCTGATAAAAAGGAGAGTTTAAATGGCTGATTTCGTCAATGAATTCTGGAATTGGTTTGTCATTGTTCTAACCGTGTTAAGCATGATTGCATGTTGGTGGTTGGTGATTAGCCAATCTAAGAAAGGCCAAAAACCGTTGACAGGTGAGGTTAAATCTACCGGTCATATCTGGGATGAAGATCTGCAGGAACTAAATAATCCTCTGCCCAGATGGTGGTTGTATTTATTTTACATTACGCTTTATTTTGGATCGGCTTACCTTATTCTTTATCCAGGTTTAGGCGCTTTCCAGGGCTTATTGGGCTGGAGTCAGCTTAAAGAATACCAAGAAGAAATTACAAAAGCTGAAAATTCCTATGGTCCGATCTTCAACAAATTTGTTGATCAGGATTTAAACATCGTCGCAAACGATCCTGAAGCACGCGAAATTGGTAAACGTTTATTTTCAACTTATTGCACACAATGTCATGGTTCCGATGCGAGGGGAGCAAGGGGTTATCCAAATCTCATCGATAATGATTCTCTGTACGGCCATGATCCAGAAACGATCAAAACGTCAATTATGAAAGGTCGCAATGGTGTAATGCCAGCCTGGAAACAAATTCTGGGTAACGAAGGTCTTTTCAATGTAACCGCTTATATTCAATCTTTTAGAGGCAAAGAAGCCGATCTTGTCACTGTCGCTAAAGGTAAAGATATCTTTTCCAAAAACTGCGCCGCCTGCCACGGAGCAGATGCAACAGGTATTCAAGCATTGGGGGCTCCAAATTTAATAGATGATATTTGGTTATATGGTGGTTCAAACAAAAGAATCATGGAATCCATCGCCCAAGGACGCCAAGGGCAAATGCCACCCCATAGTGAATTCCTCGGTGAAGCAAAAGTGCACTTACTCGCTGCATATGTCTATTGGTTATCTACTAACACTGATCCATAAACAATATTAAGACATTCGAGTGATATAAATGATTGAAGACGATGCAGAACAAAGCCATCAATTATCTAAGACTAAACGCGTCATTGTCATTTTTTGGTTGTCCTATCTTATGGCCGGGATCGCAACAGGTGTATTTTTTTCGGCCATCGATCCAGAGGTTTTAAAATCTTGTGTGAGTTTCCCCGAGATAAGTCGAATGGGAGCTTACTCAATTGGCTTTTTCTTATTCTGGTTACTAACTTCCTCAACTTGTGTGCTTGCAGATTTCATCCTCAGCCCTAAAAGAAAATGAATAAAATTGATCCTGTAAAGGAAATACATCTTGATTCTGATGTCGCGCAATCACTCTACGCTAAAAGAAAAAAGATCCATCCGCGTGAGGTTCATGGAATTTTTGCACAACTACGAGTAGCGGCTGTTTTTGCATTACTAGGTCTGTTCTATGGTCTACCCTGGCTACAGTGGGATGGTCGTCAAGCTGTATTACTGGATCTTCCCGCCAGAAAGTTCCACATATTTGGTTTGACCTTATGGCCACAAGATTTTTTGTTACTGACTTTGTTATTAATTATTGCCGGACTTAGTCTGTTCTTTTTCACCACACTCGCAGGTCGCTTATGGTGTGGTTATGCTTGCCCACAAACAGTTTGGACAGAAGTATTTTTAACGATAGAACGTTGGGTTGAGGGTGACAGGGCAAAACAGATTAAGCTCGATAAAGCACCAATGTCGGTAAAAAAGTTTCGCATTAAGGCAACAAAACATACTGCATGGATACTATTTTCTGCCTTTACCGGCTTCACATTTGTAGCCTATTTCACATCACTTAGAGATCTTGCAGCAAATCTTACCGTTTTTTCGCTGGGTCCCTGGGAAACATTCTGGATCATCTTTTACGGATTCGCCACTTATGGGAATGCTGGCTGGATGCGCGAACAAGTATGCTTACATATGTGTCCCTACGCCCGCTTCCAAAGCGCTATGTTTGATAGTGACACTTTGATCATTTCTTACAATCAAGACAGAGGCGAACCTCGCGGTGCTAGAAAAAGAAGTGATGATCATAAAGAGCTGGGGTTAGGAGACTGCATTGGTTGTACCATGTGTGTACAGGTCTGTCCGACCGGAATTGATATTCGTGATGGTCTGCAATATGAGTGTATCGGCTGTTCGGCCTGTATAGACGTCTGCAATGACGTTATGAATAAAGTGGGTTATGAAAAAGACCTGATCGCTTACACCACACAAAATAGTGTTGATGGAAAACCTTCAAAAATAATCCGTCCTCGTATCATTATTTATGCATTAATCTTAGCAGGTTTAATCGGCACATTAACTTATCTCCTCGCGACTCGAGTTCCGTTACAACTTGATATAATTCGTGATCGAAATGCGTTATTTAGAGAAACTAATGAAGGCCTGATCGAAAATGTTTATACACTGAAATTGATCAATATGGATGATTATGCACACGACTTTACCCTGACAACCAGAGGCCTCAATGGCCTTGAATTAATTATCGAACATGAAAACATCTTTGTGAAAGGAGGAAATGTTGTCGATCTCCCTGTTCGATTAAGAGTGGATGAAACAGATCTGAAACAACACAGTTCAACGATTTATTTTAATCTAACTGCAAAAGATAACCCTGAATTAAATGTCACTGAAGAAGGACGATTTCTAGGACCAAGAAAATGATAAAAGATAGAACAAACTGGTATCAAAACCCTTATGTCTGGCTGATAATTTTTTTCCCTTTATCAGCCGTTGTCGCTGGAATTATTACCATAAAACTGGCCATCACCTCTGATGATGGTCTAGTCATAGATGATTATTACAAAGAAGGGTTAAAAATTAATCAGGTTCTTGAACGAGATAGAACTGCCCAACAAATGGAATTGATTGCAACAATCAACATGGAACACGATACTCAAAAAGTTAAGCTTTTATTATCTGCCCGTAAAGAGTTTCTATATCCCTCAAAAATTCAAGTCACCTTTATGAACAAAACTCGCAAAGGTTATGATAAAAAATTACAAGCCATTCGAACACCCGCTGGCTTTTATGAAGCACCTTTACCGGAACTGATCCGAGGTATGTGGTATGTACAAATTGAGAGTGATAACTGGCGTCTGATTAATTCTGTTACAACCAACTGATCAGTCACTAATTGTTCAATCATTTGGCCACTCCAGCACTAACTATTTTGGCCGTTTAATTAGGTGACAAACTCGCCATCCCCAAGTGGTTTAAATCGAACGATCAAAACTGATAACAACGTCATATTTGCAAATAGTGCACACAACATTGAGAAACCTGTCAGAAGCCCAAAGTAGATAGTTGGAATAAAATTCGAGAAGGCCAAAATCGAAAACCCTAATGTGATTGTGATCGATGTGTAGTACATCGCACGACCAATCGTACTGTGACTTTGTCTGGCCGCATTCCAATAATCAGGATTTTTTTCGTACTCTTCCATAAACCGATAAACATAATGGATCGTGTCGTGAACAGCTATCCCGATACAAATTGCAGCGATCGTAATCGTCATCATATCCAATGGGATTTTCAACCAACCCATCAAGCCCAAAACCATTCCTGCAGAGATCATATTAGGAATAATGGCGAGTATAGCGACTTTAAAATTACGGAATAAAATGGCGAACATAATCATAATCGCGATAAACACAACACCAATCGTCAAGATTTGCGAACGAAACAAACTCTGTAACATATTGTTGTACAGAACAATCATCCCGGTGATTTTAATCTGATCCTCTTCGAGACCAAAATCATTTTTTAGATCATGCCGAATTCTGGTTAATAATTCTTCGCGTTTGAGTGTTGCGTCTGTTTCAAAAACGCGAATTCCGAATCGTAATTGATTACCATCCTCTGACATATACGGATCAATTAATTGTTCTTTAACCACCTCTGGAAGCTGCTTATAAAGAATCGCGAGTTCAAAATCATTAGTCAAAATATTTTCATCCAGACTTTCAAGCATTCTGAATGTTGTTGTCAAAGAAAGTACTTTGCCCGTCTCTCTTAAACTATCAAGATAGTCATGTATCTTGGCAATGTCATTTAACATATAACTTTTGAACCAATAACTTGATCCAGTTATCCCAATATCAGAACTGTCTTCTTCGAATTCGTCCGCAAACTCATCTTCGAATTCATCCTCTTCATCACTAAAAAGATCATCGTTTTCTTCATCTGCGAATTCTGGATCAAATTCTTCGATCTCTTCTTCAAAAAAACTTTTAGGTGCATCAAGAATAATATCCAAAGGGGTTGTGCCGCCAAGTCGTTTATCAATTAATTCCATACCTTGATAAATCTCAGTGGAATCTTTGTAGTAATCAATAAATCTATTTTCAACCGTCAACTTGGTAATTCCCCAAACACTTACCACTGCAAGTGCTAGGTAGAAAAACAGTATCAGACCACCATGCTTTTCATTGTTACTAGCAAAAAACTGGGTAATTCCCGCAGTGAAATCATTGTCGCCAGATAGTTTTTCTCGATCAAAAAGTACCAATGCTGCCGGGAATAAAGTAAACGCAATAATTTGAGCAACGACAATTCCTATCACCATCATCCAACCAAAATCGATAACGGGTCGAATACCACTGACTAATAATGATCCAAACGCAACCATTGTCGTGAGTGAAGTATAAAGACATGGGTTTGTTTTACTTTTGATCGTTTCAAGAATTAACTCGCGTTGAGAAAGCGTAGAATTTTCCCTGAGTAATTCCCTATAGCGCACAATCAAATGCACCATTAATGAAAGCGTCAAGATTAATAACAGCGAAACAAAGTTTGAAGAAACGACTGTCACTGGCCAATCCAACATGCCAAGTATTCCCACCATAGTGACCCCAGCCGTCACACAAGTCAGCATCGATAGCACAACCCAGCGAGCACGACCAAAAATTATACTGAGAATAATGATCAAAAATACCAGAATTCCAACACCAAAGGTCACCAGATCATGTCGAACAAAGTCAACTGAGTCGCTGGAAATCATTGGTACGCCACCTAGGAAAAGACTCGCAGAATCTCTATGTTCATCCATAATCGAGCGAACTTGTTTTATGTCTTTTGCCGATTGTGTCTGTAGCGATGCATTGTGAGCGTCAAACTGTTTAACCACGTTTTTCAGTGATTCATTTTCCTGCTCTGTTAGCTCACTTTCTATGCGTTTAGCAAAAAGTGCATCACGTTGTTCAAGCAATTTTTTCCACTCTTCATCATGTTTAAACAAAATCTGTAAAGCCGTTGTTTTACCATCTGCACTGATCAAAAGTTCTTTATAGAGAGGACTTTCAAGAAATTCTTTTTTAGCTAAAGTGCGATCTGCTTTTGGACTTTCGAGCGTTAAAATTTCTTCAGCCAATTCAGAGAAAGTAACCGGTGGGCTCTTAATCAGTGGCACATCAAGTAAACTGGTTACGGAATCAACACGTTCAATTGTTTTTAACTTATCACGTAAACTTTTTAGATCATTCAACACCTCGTCAGAGAACATTTCCAACCCTTCGTTTGGTGTATAGGTAACAAATAAACCATCATCCGAACCATAGATCGCTTTTATCGAACGATAGTATTTTAATGATTGATCATTTTCCAAAACCAGCGTATCAGCAGATGCATCCAATCGAAAATCAGGAACATGGCGTACAAAACTAAATACAATCAAAAACACAACCAACAACGTAATGATCGGATGACCTAAAATGATTCGGTCATAGGCTTTTATAAGAAATGATGTCATTTTTATAACCTTGTTAGCTTTTAATTTTTTATTCTGATACCAAGTTTTGAACCTGGTCTAATAATTGTTGACGCGCCTTTTCATCCTCACCACAAACAGTAATATGCCCAACCTTCCTACCTGCTCGCGGAGATTTACCATAACGGTGTAAATGCGCACCAGAAATACAAAGAATTGCAGCCGTATCTGGTAACTCTCCGATCAAATTTACCATGGTTGGACAACCAATATTCTGCGTAGATCCTAAAGGTTGATCAATAACGGCACGAATGTGATTTTCAAACTGACTGCAAATTGATCCTTCTATAGTCCAATGCCCGGAGTTGTGTACACGCGGTGCCATTTCATTAGCAAGCAGTTGCTCCCCAAGTTGAAAAAATTCAATTGCCAACACGCCAACATAATCAAGTTTTTTCAAAACTCGTCGCGCATAATCCTCAGCTAATTCTTGTACAGAGTCATTTGTCTGGCTAGTTGATAACCTAAGAATTCCTTCGCGATGAACATTTTCTGCGACGGGGTAAAATGCCATTTCACCAGAAACATTTTTTACCGCAATAATTGAAACTTCTCGATCAAATGGAACTAGTGATTCTAAAATGGCGGGTGCGTCATTAAAATCCTTCCAGACAGCGACAAGATCCGTCCCTGCTCTGAGCATTTGCTGACCTTTGCCATCATAACCCAAGGTTCGTGTTTTTAAGATTGATGGCAAACCAATTTCCTTAACGGCTTGTTGTAAAGACTCAAGACTATCGACCGTTGCAAACTCGGCTGTTCCAATACCAAGTTCACGGAACATAGTTTTCTCGTTTAACCGATCACGAGCACAAGCAAGTGCTTGAGCAGGCGGATAGACAGGACATTTATCAGCCAAAAATTCAACGGCACTGGCAGGTACATTTTCAAACTCATAAGTAACTACGTCGACTTTTTGTGCCAATTCAGCCAGCGCTTTTTCATCGTCATAATCTGCACAAACGTGCTCAACTAACTGCGTTGAACAAGCTTCTTTAGCTGGCTCTAAAACAACAAAATCCAAACCTAATGGGTATCCTGCAATCGCCAGCATACGTGCAAGCTGACCGCCACCAATAATTCCTACCTTCATTTTTATTCTTCTCTATATATTACTTTTCTATTATTTTACTTTTTTCTGGGATCTGGATTGTTAAGCACTTTTTCTGTTTGTTCGGAACGAAATTTTTTCAGTACCGTACGAATCTCAGGATATTTATTCCCAAGAATTGCAGCAGCCAGTAATGCCGCATTGCTTGCACCAGAATTTCCAATCGCTAACGTACCCACCGGGATCCCCGCAGGCATTTGTGCAATCGACAATAGCGAATCCATACCATTGAGTGCCTTTGATTGAACCGGAACACCAAGCACAGGGACAGGTGTTTTAGCTGCTAGCATTCCGGGTAAATGTGCTGCTCCACCAGCACCAGCAATGATTACTTCGATGCCACGTGTTTCGGCATCTTCAGCATATTGAAATAACTTATCTGGGGTACGATGCGCAGAGACCACTTCGACCTCACAAGCAATATCCAGTGATTTCAGCATACTAACGGCACTGGTCATCGTCTCCCAATCTGAACAAGAGCCCATCACGACGCCAACCAAGGGGATTTCAGTTCCCATTTTCACTTCTCTTTGTCAGGAAACGGCTTATTGTAAACCGAACGAGGTGAAATCACGAAATCCGTTGTTGCTCAAGTAACTCTATCCAATGTAAAACTGGCACGTCGGTTTTTTGCTGTAAAAACTGCTGGCAACCAATATTAGCAGTGAGGATGACATCAGGTTGACCAAAGGTGAGATTTTTTAGCTTATTGTCCCGCAACTGTTCGGCCATTTCTGATTGTAAAATTGAATAGGTTCCCGCAGAACCACAGCAGAGATGACTCTCTTTTACTGGGCTTAATTCACAACCGATTTTCTGTAAGAGATCTTCCACTCGACCGGGCAATTTTTGCCCATGTTGTAAACTGCAAGGAGATTGAAAGACTATTTTTTGATCGCTTCTTCTGAGATTAAACGGCGATAGGTTTTCGCCTTCAATTACCTCGATCAAATCTTTGCATAAACGAGAAACCTGCGCAGCTTTTTTGGAATAACATTCATCATCTCTCAACAAATACCCGTAATCTTTTACCATCGCGCCACAACCACTGGCGGTGATCAAAATTGCCTCGACACCCGCTTCAATATGCGGCCACCAACTGTCAATATTACTTTTAATATGAACCATTGCATCATCAAACTGGGATAGATGTTGATTGATCGCACCACAACAACCAGCTTCTTTTTCATTAATCAGAAAAATCCCTAATGCTGCAAGCACATTTGCTGCCGCAGTATTAATCGAAGGTGATAATACAGGTTGCACACAACCGTCCAGGATCAACATTTTTCTTTGCTGTTTTATCACCGGCCAATTTGTTTGCTGTTGTTTGGTTGGAATTATTTCTGCAATTTTTTCAGGTAAGACAGGTCGGAAAAACTGACCTAGTCTAACTAAACTCGCAAAATAGTTTTGCCTGGGTAAAATTTTCCCCAGTAATGATCTAATAATTCTGTCTTTAAGAGATCGTGGCGTTTCTTTCTTACTCAACTGTCGTCCTATATCAAGTAAATGCCCATACTCAACACCAGAGGGACACGTCGTTTCACATGCTCTACAGCTTAAACATCGATCAAGGTGCAACTGCGTTTCTTCGGTTGCTTTATTTCCTTCAAGCAAATTTTTGATCAAATAAATTCGACCACGCGGCCCATCTAATTCATCACCCTTAATTTGATAGGTTGGGCAGGTTGCAGAACAAAAACCACAATGCACACACTTGCGTAAAATACGATCCGCTTCAATCCCTTGCGGTGAATTTCTAATCTGTTCTGGAATAAACGTTTGCATTAAAAATCCTTGTACATTTTCCCAATATTAAAAATCCCATCAGGATCAAAAGATTGTTTTAATCGGTGATGGATCTTTTTGATTTCTGGAGACAACGGTGAAAAAACATCGATCTGTTCATTCTTATTCGATGTAAGCTTCGAGTTAGATCTAAACAAAGTCGCATGCCCTTTATACTTTAATGCTCGACGGCGGATTTCTTCAACCGAAAGTTCTCCCTTCGAACTGATAAAATACCAACGTTGTGCTCCACCCCAATCGACAAAACAATCCTCGTTAAAATCGAGTACCTCAGATGCTGGTGGAACGCTTATTCGCCATAGTGATTTTTGATCATTTTGTGTAGAAAAAAATGGATGTTGTTGCTCTTTAACTGAATGCCAGAAAACATCTGCATTTTCCATCAATTGCCCACCAATTTTTTCATGTGCAGATTTCAACGCAGAAGGAAAACCAGACAAACGCAGGCTCAAAATTCCATCCACATGACAAGCTGCAGAAAGGGGTAACGGCTGGCCAGCGAGCTGGTTCATAATTTTAAGTGCTTGCGCTTGATCGCATTCCTGTTGAATAGTGATCTCCGCTTCAGGCTTGGGCAATAATTTTATCGAGACTTCTAAAATAATCCCTAAGGTACCCAGCGCGCCAGTCATTAATCTTGATACATCAAAACCGGCAACGTTTTTCATTACCTGACCACCGAAAGTTAAATCTTCACCCTTTCCATTGATCATTCTCACACCCAGAACAAAATCTCTGACGCTGCCCGAGTAAGGTCTAATGGGTCCAGAAAGTCCGCACGCTATCGTGCCTCCAATCGTGGCTGTCTCCGCAAAATGTGGAGGTTCAAATGGCAGCATCTGATATTGATCTGCCAGGACAGACTCAATATCTCTCAGTGGAGTGCCGCAACGTGCAGTGAGCACAAGCTCCGTCGGTTCATAACTAACGACACCCTGATAACCTGAAACAGCTAATTCCTGACCTTCTAAACTGTGATCTATACTCTGGCCATAAAAAAACTTCGAATTACCACCAACTATTTTGATCGGTGATTTATCTGCCACCGCTTGTTGAACTGCGTTTAAAATTGATGAAACTTCTGTATAACGACTGGGTGATGAATTTGATGGTGACATAATGAAAGGATTATCTCATTCATCAGGTAAAAAACCCAAGCTCATGTGCAAGGCAAAAAAAGCCCATCAATGAAAGATGGGCTTTGTATATACTTCTAAGCGGTCAAAATTTAAAGATCGCCTAATACACCATAATTTTCAGCTAATAAATAATAAAAACATACACGACATTTGCTCGGATTACTGCGACCCATTTTTTCAACCACGTCATCTATCGCAGCATTTAAATCATCATCACTTTCTGTCCGGCCAAGTTTCTTTTTCAACCAACTTTCGCGAACACGATCTAACTCTTTTTGGTCAGTTCCAGAAACCAGTGAAGAATCCTTACTACGCAATGCAATACCAAGATGTTTAACTATCTTTGCAACCGCATCTTCATCAACGTTGTTAGTATATTTTGCTAACTTTTCGCCATAATCACTCATTAGTGCTCCTCCTCAGTTTTATTTTTTTAAGACAAGCAGAATACTACCATAAACTATTGACCATGTTCATAATTTAGATTTTCCTGTGTTAGTAAACATCAAATCGCAATCTCTGTTCGAACCCATTTCCAGACGATCAAACTTGCCAATACACTCACCATTCCTGCAAAAACAAAAACTTCTGAAGGCCCAAGACCTTCCCAAATATAACCACTTAAAAGTGAACCCAATGCACCGCCAGCACCGTAACTCAGCGCACTATATAAGGCTTGTCCTCGCCCTTGGTGTCGACCTTTGAAATAACGGTGGATCAATTGGATCGCAACTGCATGGTGAATTCCAAAAGTCGCTGCATGTAAAAATTGTGCAAAGAAAATAATTATCCTGTCTTCAGGAAATGTACCGATCAAAAACCAACGTATTGCTGCACAGATCAAACTTGTCAGGAGTAATGATTTCAAACTAAATCGATTCAGCAATTTCAACATGATCAAAAAAAGTCCAACTTCAGCAATCACTCCAAGCGCCCATAATTGCCCAATTAAGCTACGTGAATAGTCGAATTTTTCGAGATACAAAGAATAAAATGAATAATAAGCGCCATGTCCAATCTGCATCAAGAAAAAGGCGATCATCATCGCGATCACCGTTGGGTTTTGGATCACATTTTTGATCGGTTTGTTTTCTGACGTATGTTGGTGGGGAATATCATCCGGTGCGATCAAACTGGTTAACCATATTCCGATGGTCATTACAAAAACTATCCACGGTAATGGTTGCACTCCAAATCGTTCAAGTGCTGCACCCAGAAAGATTACCGTCAAAATAAAGCCAATCGATCCCCATAACCGTATCTTCGAATAAGCGTGGGCTTCCTCACCGAGATGATTTAAGGTCACCACTTCAAACTGAGGTAGGGAGGCACTCCAGAAAAAACCAAACACCAGCATAACGAGTGCTAATGCACCATAAGAGCTTGCAAATAAAGCACCGGTAAAAACCAAAATCGAGACCAATCCAGCAAAACGGATCACGCCCATTCGATTACCATTATGATCAGCAATCCAGCCCCACAAATACGGTGCGATAATCTTACCGACCACCAGTAAGGCCATGAGCTCGCCGATCTGTGCTGGTGAAAAATCTAATGATTCAAGATATATTCCCCAGAAGGGTAGAAATGTACCGACAGTGGCAAAATAGAACAGGTAAAAACCTGACAGACGCCAGTATGGAACTTGAGTCATTCTCCAGGTTGTGCGGGAATAATCGGTGTTTCAGATTGAACATCTGCATTTTGAGCACGATTCCGCATCAAATGATCCATCACTACTAGCGCCATCATTGCTTCAGCAATAGGTGTTGCCCGAATACCAACACAAGGATCATGACGACCTTTAGTAACCACCTCGATGGTCTCACCTTGCTTGTTCACCGACTGTCCGGGCAAATGCAAACTAGAGGTTGGTTTTAGTGCCATGCTGACAAGAATATCCTGGCCAGAAGAAATTCCACCCAGCACACCACCGGCATTATTACTGAGAAATCCTTCAGATGAGATCTCATCACGATGCTCAGTACCTTTTTGCTCAACGCTATCAAAACCAGCGCCGACTTCGACGCCTTTAACCGCATTAATGCTCATCATCGCTTTGGCTAAATCAGCATCCAATCGATCAAAAACAGGCTCGCCCAAACCAGGCGGCACACCCTTCGCCACCACATTAATTCGCGCACCGACAGATTCGCCTTCTTTACGTAACGCCTTCATGTAGGCATCAAGCTCATCAACCTTACCCGGATCAGGGCTGAAAAAAACATTCTCATAAACCGCATCCCAATCTTTTAACTCAACTTTGATCGGCCCTAACTGAGCAAGATAACCTTTAATTTTTATGCCGTATTTTTCGGACAAATATTTTTTTGCAATACCACCTGCCGCAACCCGCATTGCAGTTTCTCGAGCAGACGAACGACCACCGCCACGATAATCACGGATCCCATATTTTTGTTGATAGGTGTAATCCGCATGCGCCGGACGAAAGGTATCTTTTATATTAGTATAATCTTTGGATTTTTGATCAACATTGTCGATAATCAAACCAATTGGCGTACCGGTGGTTTTGCCTTCAAAAACACCCGATAAAATCCGCACCTGATCGGGCTCTTTACGCTGGGTTGTATGGCGCGATGTTCCCGGCTTGCGCAAATCAAGATCACGCTGCAAATCCGCTTCACAAAGCTCCAATCCCGGAGGACAGCCATCAACAATCGCCCCCAACGCCAAACCGTGACTTTCACCGAAAGTTGTAACGGTGAATAATTTTCCGAAGCTATTTCCTGACATAGTACAATTCTAATATTTTTCTCAAACGCTTATTCTATCCTATATCGTCATGAAGATTCTTACTCACTTTATCTCAACGAGATACGTTTCTTTATTTCAGTGCATTGACTTGTTTAGCCAAATTGGCTGATATTAGAAAACAAATTAGATACATTCAGACAGGAAAATATGGAAGAAAATACATCTGGAAAAGGTGAGGAATCAATTGTCCCCCAAGAAATAATGAAATGGAATTGGGGTGCATTTATATTTAGCTGGCTATGGGGTATCCGACACAGTACATATCGTGCACTTTGGATTTTCTTCCCTCCCGTTGGTTTCTTTATGCTTTTTGCCCTTGGCTTTAAAGGTAGCGAGTGGGCTTGGAAGCACACAAAGTGGCAAAGTATTAAACACTTCCAACAAGTTCAAAGAAAGTGGGCCAAAGCTGGTGCTATTTTTACTCTTTGTTTAATTCCTCTAATCTTTGCATTTTTTCTAGTTATTAATATCTACATAAAAGATTCGGAACCATATAGATTATCTTTTGGGATAGCTTCAACTGATCCAGAAGTCATTAGTATTGTTGGTACTCCAATTGGATCTGGCTTTGTCACTGGTAACATGCAAACATCTGGGCCAGATGGTGAGGCTAATTTAAGTTATGACATTAAAGGCCCAAATGGTTCTGCAACCGTCTTCGTTAACTCAGTAATGAAAATGGGAAAATGGTCAATTAACTGTTTAGAGGTTGAAATGCCCAACAACTCTCGCAAAGTTATAGTTGAGTGCGAAAAAAGTATTCAATATTTATAAATCGCCGCATAAATCAAAAACACCCCTTCCCAAACTTGCTCTAATTCCAGCCAGGTAATCGAAAAAAGGATAGGATCATCATAGAACGCATATCAAGCGAGCTTGTTTTTCTTCTGTTTAAAGCACTAGTAAAAACCGACAAACCATAGATATATTAATTGCGTTCCAATTAAGTCAGCGGTATAAATATCACCATGGCTAATATAAATAACTCCAAAATGGAAAAGGTGGTCGCCGAAGCACGTCGTGCCAGCGAAAAGCGTGAGCACGGTTACCGCGAGAAGTCATTGAAGATGTATCCGCACATTTGCGGACGCTGTGCTCGTGAATTTACGCGCGAGAATCTGCATGAGTTGACGGTGCATCACCGTGATCACAATCACGACAATAATCCTGATGACGGTAGTAACTGGGAGTTATTGTGTCTGTATTGTCACGATAATGAACACCAACGGCATGAAGAGGCGGCGCGCGGGAATACTTCTACTCGTAGTGCTAAGGTAACCTCTGCCACGCATAATCCCTTTGCCGATCTGAAATCTATATTGGACAGTAAGAAGTAATGTGCTGTGTTGGGTAATGGTAGTGAATATTCTCCGAAGTCATTAGAAACTACCGAGGTAGGCGGCTTCGAATTGAGATCCTTCGCAAAAACAGGATAACAAAGTAAAAAGGGCATTTTAACAACCTCAAAGTTAATAGGGTCCTATAACCCTCCTGACCTTGTGAAAGCTCATTTCAAATTCTCAACTCCAAAATTCGGTCTTACACAACCTGGCCTAGTTCCGACAGGTCATGCGATATAATCCCGACAGATAGAAATTGATCCAAACCAGCCATAAAACCATAACTATCGCCTCAGGCGACATAATTTGCCCAAAAATCCATATTCCCAGATCTTGTTTATGGATAATGTGTCACCAGGTAATGTCTCAGCAATACCTGTTCCTGTTGCAATGTGGTTGTTTGATCCTGCATTGATGGGACTTGTGGGCTTCAAACACAAAAAAACGGCCTGATATTAAAACTGCTAAATCCTGATCAATAAGGGGATAAATACTTTTACTGACCATACTCTATGAAATACTGCGGTCGGTGCTGGTAATTTTGTCACCAAAGAATTTAATGTCGCAAGAAACACACGATTATCCCATGGTTCAACTGATGTTGGCGCTTTTAATGTCCGGTATACCACTCGTAGTAGCGTGAATGAGAACTTGAATACTATAATTAATTCCACGAGTTCTCGATCTGCTGGTCTAATCAATATTGATCACCTGCGGTTGAGATGGGAGAGTCAAGACTCTGATAGTATGACCTCCTTGATAGAAATTATCTTTGAAGCCCTGTTAATACCTTTGCCGCAAATTTTGTCGGAGTGAGAGGGCCCAGTGGTTTAGTCTTGAATCTGGATGGTACATCGGTAAATCCTTTTAATATTACAGGGACACGGGGCTTCTCGGTTGGGCCTTTGATAATGCCGTATCCTCGATCAGTTTTTCAGCCACCGGATCGGATATATACTGTTCATAAAGAATAAAGGGGGTATAAGCTACCCTCTTTTTATTTGGAGCTATCAGTTAAAAACAGCTAAACAAACCGTCAATAAAATCCCCGGCATCAAACCTAGCATCAACACAACTAATCCGTTTAGACCTAAAAATAATTTATGATCTGTCGGAGCGATAATTTCAATCTCTTCGGCAGAATCAAAGTACATCAACCTTACAATTCGCAAATAGAAAAACACACCTATAATCGCAAAAAAGACTGCCGCTACAGCTAACCAGAGATGCCCTACTGCAACAATTTCTTTTAACACAAACCATTTGCTCCAGAACCCGCCAAATGGCGGAACTCCAGCCATAGAAAACATTAATATCAGCATAATCAAAGCCAACCAAGGACAGCGTTTACCAAGCCCTTTTATATCCTGTAGTTGATCAGCTTCTTGCCCTGACTGGCTGATTAGGGTAATTACACCAAACGCACCAGCAGTCATAATTGTGTAAACGAGCGTATAAAATAGTGAAGCTGCAAAACCACTTTGCGTTCCTGCGAGTAGGCCCAGCATCATATAACCCATATGCGCGATCGCGGAATAGGCCAGCATGCGTTTTATGTTTGTTTGTGCAACCGCAACGACATTGCCAAGACCAATCGACAGTATCGATAGAATGATCAACATTTGTTGCCAGTCCGCACCAAGCCCCATCAAGGCATCTACCAGCAAACGATAAGCTAATATAAACCCAGCCAGTTTAGGAACTGTACCGATAAACATTGTCACTGCGGTTGGTGCGCCTTGATAAACATCGGGTGCCCACATATGAAACGGTGCAACCCCAAGCTTGAAGGCAATGCCTGCAACAATAAAAACAAGACCAAAAATTAATAATATTTTGTCATCTTGATAGTTTGCAATCGCATTATTGATCACAGAATGATCGAGGCTTCCCGTGGCTCCGTAAATCATCGACATACCGTACAACAACATGCCAGATGCAATTGCACCGAGGACGAAGAATTTCATCGCCGCCTCTGAGGCTTGTTTGGAATCACGATACATCGCAACCATTGCGTACATCGACAAAGACAATAATTCCAATCCAAGATACATAGGCAGAAAGTTGGCTGCCGAAGCCATGATCATCATGCCTAATACAGCGAATAATATCAGGACAAAATATTCACCCTTAAACAGATTTCTATCGACGAGATATTGTCGAGAGTAGATCAAAACCACAAAACTGATCATATAAATAAATATTTTCAAAATCGTGCTCAACGGATCACTAATAAATAGTCCATTAAAAGCAATTTGTGCTGTCTCAGATGAAAACTGTACGCTTAAAAATACGGCAATGGCAAGTGTAAGCAGCGATAAAGAATAAGCTAACTTTTGATGTGTTTTACCAAAGAAAACATCAGCCATCAGAACAGTGCATGCCATACTGAGCACGAATATTTCAGGAATGGCCAAGCTATAATTCAGCGCGTTAAGGGCGTTCAATTTATTTTACTCTGCGTAATTTGATGGACTAGATTTTCGATACTCGCATGCATCAAATCGAATAATGGTGCTGGCCACAAACCAAACAGTAAAACCATAAACGCCAGACTGGAAAGGATCAACTTTTCTCGGCCATTTATATCAACCAACTTCGAAACTTGATCATTGGTCACTTCACCAAAAATCACACGCTTATACATCCACAAGGTATAAGCGGCGCCTAGAATAAGTGTCATCGCAGCAAAAAATGCGATCCAGAAACTTGCTTTGAATGCTGTCAGTACGATCAAAAACTCCCCAACGAAACCAGAGGTTCCCGGAAGCCCTGCATTCGCCATTGCAAACAACATCATAAAAGCAGCAAACACCGGCATTGTATTTACGACACCACCATAATCATCAATCTCGCGGCTATGCATTCGATCATATAAAACGCCGACGCAGAGGAACATCGCGCCTGAAATAAATCCGTGTGAGATCATTTGAACCATGCTGCCTTCCATGGCCATCGCCGCGCTTTCCGTCGAACCAGTTCTGTCAATAATCTGGTAGATCATAAACATTCCTAATGTCACAAAACCCATGTGTGAAATGGACGAATAAGCAATTAGCTTTTTCATATCACTTTGAACCAAGGCCACAAAACCAATGTAGACGATCGCGATTAAAGACAGGATGATCATAATCCCAGCAAATTCCTGGCTTGCATCTGGCGTGATCGGCATGGAGAAACGCAAGAATCCATAACCACCCATTTTCAACATGATGGCGGCCAAAATCACTGAACCACCGGTAGGTGCTTCAACATGTGCATCCGGTAACCAGGTATGCACCGGCCACATAGGAATTTTTACGGCAAAAGCTAAAAAGAACGCGACGAAGATCCACTTTTGTGCAGCCATCGACAAAGGTAGTTGATGTAAGGTTTGAATATCAAAACTACCACCCGCTTTACTGTATAGATACAAAAAAGCCACTAACATGAATACTGAGCCAAGGAAGGTATAGAGAAAAAATTTGATCGTGGCATAGATCCGATTCGGTCCGCCCCAAATTCCAATAATCATAAACATTGGGATCAACATTGCTTCCCAGAAAACATAAAACAGGATCGCATCCTGGGCGCTGAACACTGCGACCATCAACCCATTCAGGATCAGAAATGCACCTAAATATTGTGATTGCCGATCAGTAATCGATTCCCAGGCAGCCAAGACAACAAGGATCGTCGTAAAGGTCGTCAGTAAAATTAGCGGCACAGCAATACCATCTACGCCGAGATGATAATGAATATTAAAAATGGGGATCCAGGACAGCTTTTCAACAAATTGCATTACGTGCGTGCTGTTATCAAAACCGCTATAAAGTGGGATCGACAGTGAAAAGGTCAGAACCGAAACCAATAGCGCAATTGATTTTGTAGTATTAACCGAAATATTAGATTTTGTGATCGTTAAGACCAGTCCTGCAACAATCGGCAACCAAATAATGAGACTGAGTAATGGGAAATCAGAAATCATGTACAAAAATTCCTAATAACGCTAACAGTCCTAGAATCATTGCAAACGCATAATGATAAAGATAACCAGATTGAATTTTGCGAACAATTTCTGAGAAAAATCCGATCATTTTCGCAGAACCATTCACGAACATGCCGTCGATCAAAAATCGATCACCGAGACCCGAAAACAAGCTTCCCACACCTCTCGCACCACCAGCAAAAAACAGCTGGTTAAATTGATCAAACCCATATTTTTTCGTCAACATCCAATGTACTGGTTTAAAGATGGTAGCAACATATCGAGGTAATTGAGGAAAAACGATATAACCTAGCCAGGCAGCAAAAACTCCCGACATAGCTAGAATAAATGGTAATTGAGTTATCCCATGCTCGATCATTTCTAACCATCCATGAAAATGTTCGCCCATTTCTTTTAAGGAGTTATTTTCCGGGAAAACAAAAATACTCTCGCCGAAATAATCTCCAAACAACATCGGGCCAATAAACATCGCACCAACAACGACCGACGGAATAGCCAACAAAATCAGTGGAATGGTCACGACGGCCGGAGACTCTTTAAGATTAGTACAGACATTCGCACCCATTCTCTCTTTACCGTGGAAGACCATAAACACCAGCCGGAAAGAATAAAGTGCGGTGATAAAAACACCCGCAAGTACTGCCCAATAAGCGATGTGAGCACCATAACGATCGGAATGATGTACCGCTTCTATGATCGCATCTTTAGAGAAAAATCCGGCAAATCCGGGGAAACCGATCAATGCCAGCGAACCAATCAAACTGGTGATCCAGGTTATCGGCATATATTTTCTCAGACCACCCATTTTCCGCATATCTTGTTCATGATGCATGCCGATAATCACAGAACCGGCGGCAAGAAATAATAACGCTTTAAAAAACGCATGCGTTCCCAGATGGAAAATACCCGCAGCATAGGCCGAAACGCCTAAGGCGACTGTCATATAACCAAGCTGAGAAAGCGTTGAATATGCGACGACACGTTTAATATCCGTTTGAACTAGGCCAAGTAAGCCCATAAAGAAAGCGGTAAACGCACCAATCAAAAGTACGAAGCTCAACGCTGTTTCCGACAATTCAAATAAGGGTGACATTCGAGCCACCATAAAAATCCCGGCGGTGACCATTGTTGCAGCATGGATTAATGCTGATATCGGCGTTGGACCTTCCATCGAATCTGGCAGCCAAACATGCAGAGGTGCTTGTGCTGATTTACCCATCGCTCCGATGAATAATAATATGCAGATCACCGTCATTAACGACCATTGTTTATCTGACCAGATATTGATCGTTTTGTCTGCCATTGCTGGGGCTTGCTTAAATACTTCTGCATAATCCATCGAATTGAAATACATCAGTACAGCTGAAATTCCTAACAAGAATCCAAAATCACCAACACGATTAACTAAGAATGCTTTTAGATTCGCAAAGATCGCCGTGTCTTTTTTATACCAGAAACCGATCAAAAGATAAGACACAAGCCCAACCGCTTCCCAACCAAAAAACAGCTGCATAAAATTGTTCGCCATCACTAACATCAACATGCTAAAAGTGAACAGCGAAATATAACTAAAGAAACGCTGGTAGCCCGGATCATCATGCATATAACCGATGGTATAAATATGCACCATCAGTGAAACAAACGTCACCACCACCATCATGGTGGCACTCAATTCATCGATCAAAAAACCAACGTGAAAATCAATCCCACCACTGCTTAACCAGCTATAAATATTAGTATTAATGGCCTGTTCATTGCCCCAAACAATACTCATATAAATGATCATCGAAAACACAAAACTAATTCCAACGCCTATAATCGTCAACCAATGCGCGCCGAACCGACCTACCTGTTTTCCAAACAAACCCGTCGTAACAGAAGCCATCAACGGCGCAAGAACAACGATGACTGCGAGATCAAAAATCATCCTTCTAACTCATCCAATTCAGCGACATTAATCGTCTCATGGTTACGGAACAGCACAACGAGAATTGCTAATCCAATTGCTGCTTCTGCTGCCGCAACAGTTAGAATAAAAAAAACAAAAACCTGTCCTGCGATATCGCCAGAAAAATAAGAGAAAGCGATAAAATTCATATTGACCGACAACAACATCAACTCAATACACATAAGAATTATGATCAAATTTTTTCGATTCAGAAAAATCCCCGTCACACTCAGCGTAAATAAAATCGCGCCGAGAATAAGAAAATGAGAAAGCCCTAACGTCATCAGCTGGCCTCCTCTTTGTTTACTTGTTCGATTTTTACGGGATGCATTTTCACAATACGCAAGCGATCTTGTTTTTTCACCAAAACCTGTTGCCCAGGATCTGCTGTTTTATTACTACGCGTTTTGCGTAAGCTCAGCATAATCGCAGCAATTATCGCCACCAATAAAATCACTGCAGCAATCTCAAACGCATAAACATAATCGGTATACAAAACGCGGCCAAGCTCTTCGGTATTACTATATTCAGCCGTATGCCGAACCGGCGGAGAAACTTTGTCCGCTGCAAATTTATCTGGCCCAACAACACCAATCATTAAACCCAACATAGAAACTGCAATCACACCACCAATCAATAAAAATTTAACGAATCCTTCTTTTAAAACGGCTAAATTAATATCTAACATCATGACAACAAAAAGGAACAACACCATCACCGCACCGACGTAAACAAGGATCAAAACAATCGCAAGAAATTCGGCTTCTAACAACATCCAGATCCCAGCACTGGCAAAAAATGACCAGACTAAAAATAATGCGGCGTGAACAGGGTTTCTTACAAAGATCACCATTGCCGCAGCAAAAACCAATATGCTGGCAAAAAGATAAAAAACGACTAGATCATAAGGCAATCCCATCATCGGTATTTCGCCTCCACTTCCCGATCGGCAGCGATCTCATCTTCTAACAACACGGCGTTGGCTAATAACTTTTCTTTTGTCATTATCAGCTCACTTCGTTCTTCAGCATGGTATTCGAAATGTCGTGATTCTACGATGGAATCCACTGGGCAAGACTCTTCACAAAAACCACAGTAAATACACTTACTCAAATCAATTTCGTACTTTGTTGTACGTCTGGAACCATCCTCCCGCGCTTCTGACTCAATGCTGATAGCGGTAGCTGGACAAACCGCTTCGCAGAGTTTGCAAGCAATGCAACGCTCTTCGCCATTGGGGTAACGACGCAATGCATGTAGTCCTCGGAAACGTGGCGACTGTGGCGTTTTCTCATCAGGGTATTGAACCGTTATTTTTCGGCCAAATAAGTGGCTTCCCGTTTGTCGAAGACCTTTGAGCAATTCCCACAGAAATAAACTTTTTATGACCTGCCAGATCTTCATGCGTCAAACCACGGTGGAATTTCAAACACTACCATGCCTCCTACAACAACAATCCAGATGATCGTGAGTGGAATAAATATTTTCCAACCCAAGCGCATAATTTGATCATATCGATAACGTGGAAATGTTGCTCGAAACCACAAAAAGAGGAATAAGAAGAAAGATGTTTTCAGAATCAACCATAAAATTCCAGGAACCCAGAAAGTATACTTTTCGATGCTCTCTATGCCTTGAAATGGCGACAACCAACCACCGAGAAACATAATCGCAGAAAGTGCCGAGATCAAAATCATATTAGCGTATTCGGCGAGAAAAAATAATGCGAAAGCCATACCCGAATATTCCACATGGAACCCGGCAACAATTTCTGATTCACCTTCGGCCACATCGAACGGTGCGCGGTTTGTTTCCGCAACACCTGAAATAAAATAGATCACAAATAACGGCAGTAATGGCAACCAGAACCAGTGAACAATACCACCTTGCTGTGCGAGCACAATCTCTCTCAGATTTAAACTTCCGGCCGCGATCAAAACCCCAACCAATGCAAAACCCATCGCAATCTCATAAGAGACAATTTGCGCTGAAGCACGCATGCAACTTAGAAAAGCATATTTAGAATTTGATGACCAACCGGCGATCAAAACACCATAAACCGCTAAAGAAGTAAGCGCGAGAATATAGAGTAATCCAGCATTAATATCAGCCAACACACGCAGATCATCAAACGGGATAACTGCCCAAGCAGCAAGTGCTGGAGCCAAGGTAATAATCGGGCCTAGAAAATAAAGTGTCTTACTGGCTTTTGTTGGCAGAATAATTTCTTTGGATAATAATTTGATCGCATCTGCAATCGGTTGCAACCATCCCCCTGGTCCAACTCTATTCGGCCCAACGCGCATCTGGATAAAACCAATAATTTTTCTTTCCGCAAAGGTAAGATATGCAACGCAACCCATGATCGGTAAAACAATCGCAACAATTTTGATCATGATTATCATAAGCATGGGTATTGGTTCTGGTAACCAACCAGAAAACCAAACTTCTAACGAAGTCATCAACTAATTTTCTCCAGGGCAAACTCACCCGGCTTTAAACCAAAATCAGGTTCGGGTTTATGACCTCGTTGCCAGAGTGCACAACTTGAAGGTACGCGATTATTGATCAAACATTTTAATTCAACGGCATGCTTTCCCTGTCGGACTCGCACATGCTCACCATTATCAATTTTCAATTGATCTGCCAGAGAAGAATTGATTTGCAGAACACTCTCTTCAACATCTTGCATTTGTTGTAAGGCTTTTGCTCGACGAACCAATGCATCGGTAAAATAGATCGGCGTCTCAAACACCAATTCAATACCTTGTCCTGTTTTTTGAATTTCTCTAGGTGAGATCGTCTGCATTTTATTGTCTGGTACGACCTCTTTGGTCAAGCTTTTAACCTCATCCAAAACCTCGACGGAAGAGTCGTAATCAAATCCTTCCAGATTAAACTTATTTGCTAATACTCGGAGAATTTTCCAGGCGGGTCGTGCTTCATTTTTGGGTTTAACCGCACCAGAAAAAGATTGCATTCGGCCTTCCAAATTCACAAACGTACCAGATGTTTCTGCAAATAATCCAATCGGTAACATCACATCGGCATAATCCATCATAATCTCTGATCGAAAACCAAAAAGAGAAACTACAAATTCAGCAGATTTTAGTGACTCAACTGCAGCAACTGAAGTTAACGAATCCAGCTCCGGTTCAGTGCCAAGCAAAACATAGCCTTTCATACCCTGTTCAAACATGGCTCGCGCATCTAAACCTACCGTACTTACCTCTCGACCACCCACTTGACGATGAGGAACAACACCCGCCAGCCAGGCACCGCATGTATTCGCCGCTTCGGGAAAATAGCCTAATTTCGAGTCACTTAGTTTTGCGATTAAATTGGATAAAGTACGTAGCCGATTAGCATTAGGTACTAACGCGGCAATGTGCCCAAGAAACACAGCCGATTGATCATCATTCTGTAAACTTTCTGCAATAATTTTTTGTTCTCTGGTTGGTTCAATATCTTTCAAAAAATTAGCGATATCAGAATGACTATTTAAATTCGAATCTGTTTTATCCATCAATGCTTTTGCTATACCGGATAAAACACTTTCTATTTCAGAAGGTGGCAAGATAACACTACCTGTTGGCTGCCAGTTAAAATCAAAATCCACCGGATTAATGACAAAGATTTCCGCACCTTTTTCTGAAGCCTTACGTAAGCGATAATTCACCAATGGTAGTTCTTGACGAACATCGCTGCCAATTAATAATACCGAATTAAGATCTTCCAGATCAGAAATATTTTGTCCTAGCCAGGGGAAAACCGGTAGATCATTTTGATCACTAAAATCGGTTTGCATTAGTCGATGATCAATATTTCCGCAGCCTATTCCACGGATCAACTTTTGAAATAAAAATAATTCTTCCAAGGTGCTGGTTGGAGACGCAAGTGCTCCAATTTTTGTCGGGAAAATTTTCTTTAATCCTGCTACAGTAAAATCAAGCGCATTATCCCAATCTGATTCTTGCCATTTACGATCTACTTTGATCATCGGTTTTTGCAAGCGTTCTGCGCTGTTCAACCCTTCATAACTAAAGCGATCTCGATCAGAAATCCAGACTTCATTAATCGCTTCGTTCTCTTTCGGTACCACTCTTTTTACGACATTACCTTTGACATGCAAATGAATGTTTGAACCCACTGCGTCATGTGGTGCGATACTGTCATATTGTCTAAGCTCCCAAGCGCGCGCAGAGTAGCGATACGGTTTAGAAGTTAGTGCACCGACCGGACAAAGATCGATAATATTTCCTGATAATTCTGATATAACCGCTTTTTCAATATAGGTACCGATCTGCATATTTTCACCACGCCCTGTGGCACCCATTTCGCGCATTCCAGCTATTTCTTCACCAAAACGCACACAACGAGTACAGTGGATACAACGTGTGAGATCAGTTTGAATCAAAGGCCCAATATTTTTATCTTGTACGACACGCTTTTGCTCAGAATAACGCGAAACATCACTGCCATAACCAACGGCCAGATCTTGCAGCTCACATTCACCACCTTGATCACAAATCGGACAATCGAGCGGATGATTGATCAATAAGAATTCCATCGTCGACTTTTGTGCTTCTTTCGCCAACTTCGACTTGGTAAACACTTTCATACCGTCCATCACCGGTGTCGCGCAGGCAGGTAGAGGCTTAGGTGCTTTTTCAACTTCTACTAGACACATTCTGCAATTGGCCGCGACGGTTAATTTTTTGTGGTAGCAAAATCTCGGAACATCAGCATTGGCGGCATCTGTCACCTCAATCAACATTGATCCTTTTCGCGCCTGTAGTGGCTTTCCATCGACCTCAATGTTGACGAATTGATCCGAATCCGACATCAGGCCGCTTCTCCGCGATTAGCTTGCAACTTACTATGCCCGTGGATAATGTAATATTCGAATTCTGGCAAATAATGCTTAAGCATTCCCTGCACAGGCATTGCCGCCGCATCACCCAAAGCACAAATCGTTCTACCTGCTATTTTCCCGGCGATATCTTCAAGTTTTTCCAAGTCTTCCATCTCACCTTTGCCGTCTACAATTCGTGTCAACATGCGATACAACCAGCCTGTTCCCTCACGACATGGAGTGCATTGACCACAGGATTCAGCATAATAAAAACGAGATAACCGCTGTAATACTTTAACCATATCAGTCGTGTCATCCATGACGATCACGGCACCCGATCCCAGCATTGATCCAACTTTTGTAATGGAATCGTAGTCCATCGTTGTTTCCATCATTTGATTACCCGGAACAACGGGTACTGATGAACCACCGGGTATCACGGCTTTTAACGTTCGTCCGTTTCGCATACCTCCGGCTAGCTCTAACAAATCTTTAAATGACGTTCCCATCGGGATCTCAAAATTCCCTGGCTTAGCAACATGACCGCTGACTGAAAAGATCTTCGTTCCACCATTATTCGGAATACCCAGATCGAAAAACCATTGCGCGCCTTTCCTAAAGATCGTCGGAACAGATGCGAGAGATTCAGTATTATTGATCGTCGTTGGTCGTCCATATAAACCATAGCCCGCAGGGAAAGGTGGTTTAAAACGTGGCTGCCCTTTTTTACCTTCCAGAGATTCCAGCAATGCAGTTTCTTCACCACAGATATAGGCACCGGCACCTAATGTTCCGTGTAGATCAAAGTCAATGCCACTACCTTTTAAATTTTTGCCTAATAAACCTTCTTGATAGGCTTCTTGAAGTGCCTGATCAAAACGCTTAAAAGGTTCATCCATAAACTCGCCACGCATATAGTTGTATCCAACTGTCGCACCGATGGCATAACCGGCAATCGCCATACCTTCAACTAGTGCATGCGGATTAAAGCGCAAAATATCACGATCTTTACAGGTGCCTGGTTCACTCTCATCTGAATTACAAACGATATAACTCTGTTGATCATTTTTGGGCATAAAGCTCCATTTAACGCCGGTCGGAAAACCTGCGCCACCACGACCACGTAAACCCGAATCTTTTATGACTTCGATCAACGCATCTGGTGGTATTTTTTCACTGAGAATTTGATTCCACGCTTGATAACCACCTAACGAAGTGTAATTTTCCATTAGCCATGGTTCGGCAAACTGTAAGGTTTCAAAACAAGTTTGGTTGAGTAATATATCTTTATCTTTTTCCTTACTCATTTTAGATCGTCCAGGATTTGATCGACTTTTTCAGTGGTTAAATTCTCAAAGTAAACATGATCAACCATCATCATCGGCGCACCACAACACGCGGCCAAACATTCTTCTTCTTGCTTAAGAAAAATCCGACCATCTTCTGTGGTTTTTCCAGTTTTTATCTTTAATTTTTTCTCAATATGATCAATTAAAGCATCCGCGCCATTCAACATACATGAAATATTATTACAAACAGAAACACTGTGACGTCCAACCGGTTCGGTTTCGAGCATAGAATAAAAACTTGCCACTTCGTAAACGGCAATCTTTGACATATCAAGATATTCTGCAACAGCGTCCATTAATTCCACCGTTAAAAATCCTTTGTTCTCATGTTGCACTTCTTGTAATGCACCAAGAATGGCAGATTGTTTTTGATCAGCTGGAAACTTTTTCAAGCAGTTATCAATGACACTTTTCGCGTGATCAGAAATTACCGATAGATTCATATTTGGGTTATCTGATTGGGAATGACTCATCGATCAATTTCTCCAAAAACGATATCTTGTGTTCCTATTACCGCAACAACATCCGCCAGCATATGACCTTTGACCATTTCATTGATTGCAGCAAGGTGTGCAAAACCGGCTGCACGGATTTTCACCCGGTAAGGCTTATTTGCACCATCGGAAATCATATAGATCCCAAACTCGCCTTTGGGATGCTCAATCGCGGAATAGACTTCGCCTTCTGGTACACAATAACCTTCCGTGAATAATTTGAAATGATGGATTAAAGATTCCATATCACCTTTCATATCTTCACGTTTTGGTGGTATCAGCTTATAGTCATCCAAAATTACCGGTCCAGGATTTTCGTTTAACCAATCAACACATTGCTTAATGATCTTATTTGACTGGCGCATCTCTTCGACGCGAACAAGATACCGATCATAGCAATCACCGTTTGTACCGACAGGAATATCAAAATCCATTAGATCATAAACTTCATAAGGTTGCTTTTTACGCAAATCCCATTCGATGCCAGAACCTCTGAGCATTGGCCCTGAAAAACCCATTTGTTTTGCACGTTCCGGTGTAACCACTCCAATATCAACAGTACGTTGTTTCCAAATTCGATTGTCCGTCAAAAGTGTTTCATATTCATCAACACAGGCAGGAAAACGACTGACAAAATCATCTATAAAATCAAGTAAGCTGCCTTGACGATTTTCATTTAACTTTTTGACTCGACGTTTGCCTTTCCATTTTGATTCCTGATACTGCGGCATGCTATCTGGGAGATCGCGATAGACTCCACCAGGTCGATAATAAGTGGCATGCATGCGAGTACCCGAGGCCGCTTCATAGCAGTCCATTAGATCTTCTCGTTCACGAAAGCAATACAAAAACATGGTCATCGCACCAACATCAAGCCCATGCGTACCTAGCCACATCAGATGGTTCAAAATGCGGGTAATCTCGTCAAACATAACACGAATATATTGAGCACGGATCGGCGGTTCTACACCGAGTAATTTTTCAATCGCGGACACATATGCATGTTCGTTGCACATCATCGAAACATAATCGAGTCGATCCATATAACCGATACTTTGGTTGTACGGTTTACTCTCCGCCAACTTTTCCGTTCCTCGATGCAGTAAACCGATGTGCGGATCAGCTCGCTCAATCACCTCACCATCCATCTCGAGAATCAAACGCAGAACACCATGCGCAGCAGGATGTTGAGGACCGAAATTTAAGGTCATGTTTTTGATCTCAGGCATGATCTTGATCCTGTTCTTCTTCACTGGATAAACGATCATCTTTTCTGATCACGCGAGGAACTAATACGCGACTTTCGATGGTCACTGGTTGATAAATCACCCGACCCTTCTCTTCGTCATAACGAACTTCTACATTACCTTCCAACGGAAAATCCTTACGGAAAGGATGTCCAATAAAACCGTAATCTGTCAGGATCCGCCGTAAATCAGGATGGCCATCAAATAAGATTCCAAACAGATCAAAAGCCTCTCTCTCATACCAGTCGGCAGAATTCCAGATTGAGACAACCGAAGGTAAAATTAACGATTCATCTGCAACGAAAACACGTAAACGCAAACGTTGATTGTGTTTGAGAGACAGTAATTGGTAAACAACCGCATATCGCTTTTGTTCAAAATTATCTGTCGCTTTGTGCGAGGTCACACCGCGACTAAAACCAGAACTGGTTGCTTCTTGAGTCTGCCAGTCATCTTGACCATACGTTGAATAATCAACACCACTCAAATCCATTAATTGTTCGAATTCGAAAGGTGTTTCGTCACGCAGAGCTGTAACCACCTCAATCAAATTACTAACGGAAACATCCAGGTTAATTTGATTCACACAAAGCTCACAATTATCAATTTGATCGGTAAATCTTTGTTCGAGCTGTGAACAAATTTGATCAATATTGGGCGCGACGGTAGAAGCCATTATTATTTATTATTCTTGGTTTGCCTGAGTGGGTTGAGCTGGTCGGGCGATTGTGTTCGTTCTTTTGATTTTCTTCTGTAATTGTAAAATCCCATACAACAGTGCTTCTGCTGTTGGTGGACATCCGGGCACATATACATCTACTGGGACAATACGATCACAACCTCGAACAACCGAATAAGAGTAATGATAATAACCGCCACCATTAGCACATGACCCCATTGAGATCACCCAGCGAGGTTCGGCCATTTGGTCATACACTTTGCGTAATGCAGGCGCCATTTTATTAACCAGAGTTCCGGCAACTATCATCACATCCGATTGTCTGGGGCTCGGTCGAAAAACCACTCCGAATCGATCCATATCATAGCGCGAGGCTCCAGCTTGCATCATCTCGACAGCACAACAAGCAAGACCAAACGTCATGGGCCATAATGATCCTGTTCGAGCCCAGTTGACAACATTATCAACGGAAGTTGTGACAAATCCTTCTTCTAAAACACCTTCTATTCCCATTCAAGTGCTCCTTTTTTCCATTCATAAATGAAACCAATCACCAAAATACCGAGAAAAATAAGCATCGCGACAAAACCGAACATTCCCAGTTCGTCTAAGACTGTAGCCCAGGGAAACAGAAAAGCAATTTCCAGATCAAAAATAATAAATAAGATGGCGACAAGATAATAACGAACATCAAACTTCATTCGTGCATCTTCGAATGCTTCAAAACCACATTCGTAAGGAGAGTTTTTTTCTTTATCAGGTTTTGTTGGGCCAATTAAATGCCCAAACGCAAGGGATACGATACCAATGACGGTTGATACGCCAAGAAAAATTAACACCGGTATGTATTGTTCAAGCATGGTTTGTAACGTGCACCCTCACACGAAATCTTATCTTGCTCAATTATTAATGACAATCTCGATAAAAGAAACAGAGATATTCCACAATTGAAACACTCAAAATGGTGCCGATGGCCGGAGTCGAACCGGCACGGCTTACGCCACTACCCCCTCAAGATAGCGTGTCTACCAATTCCACCACATCGGCAAGTATTCTAGTTATTCTGGAACAACCGGCAGATCGGATTGGCCTGTTTGTTCTGGCATTACAGGAACATCTATTTTTTGTTCAACTTCTGATGTATCAAGAACTTTTTGATCCATCACATCTGTTTTTTCCACTGTTTCCATCAAACTTTCTCCCTCAACACCTGTAGTTGAAAGATACGACAGGAAAAAACTGTTGGCAAAAAAGACAAATGCCAAAATACCCGTCGCTCGTGTTAGAAAAGATGTTGAACCCGATGCACCAAATACTGTTGAAGATGCGCCGCTACCAAAAGCAGCGCCAGCATCGGCACCTTTGCCATGTTGGATCAAAATCAGGCCAATTAAAGATAAGGCCATTAGTACATGTAAAATTAATAAAATAGACTGCATTACTTACTCCATTATGCCTTACTGCTATACTACTGCCGCCTGGCAAATTCCAAGGAAATCTTCAGGTTTGAGGGCAGCACCACCTATTAACCCACCATCGATGTCTTTCATCGCAAATATTTCTGCGGCATTCTCTGGTTTGACACTACCACCATACAAAATACGTATTTGCTCAGCCACTACGCGTTCTTCTTCGTATTCTGCCACTAAATCTCGTATAAAACTATGTACTTCCTGTGCTTGATCTGGAGTTGCGGTTAATCCAGTACCAATTGCCCAAACAGGCTCATAAGCAATTACTGCTTTTTTGAATCCTTCTGCTCCTACCTTGTCTAAAACTGCGCGCATTTGTTGACTAATCACATCTTCCATTTTGCCACTCTCACGCTCTTCAAAAGATTCGCCAACACATAAAATGGGGACTAAACCAGAGGCTTGTGTCTGGATATATTTCTCCGCAACCAAATCACTCTTTTCACCATATAAACTACGTCTTTCTGAATGGCCAAGAATGGCATAATGACAGCCAATGTCATTCAACATTGCACATGATACTTCACCTGTATACGCACCTTCATTTTCATTCGAAGCATTTTGAGCACCCAATGAAATGGGACAATCATCTATCAAATTTGAAACATATTCGAGATAAATAAATGAGGGGCAAATCGCAATTTCTACTTGCTCTAAACCTGTGATCCCGCTTTTAATTCCATTAACCAACGGATCAATAGTCGAAAGAGTTCCGTTCATCTTCCAGTTACCTGCTACCAGTGGTTTACGCACTCTATTAGAACCTCACTTTTTCAGACCACAATTACCAAGGATTAAGATGCGGCGGCAAGCATACCGTCTGGAACATGGGAAATCAATTCCAAATCTCTTAGTGTTAAAACTAGAGCCTCTTCTTTGCTAATTTTATTTTAGTCTAAAAAGAAGATCTGACGTTTTACATAAAAATAAAACTCGTACAAACCAGCCTTACTTTTGTATGAAATTATTGGAACCTATTTAGGGACAAGACTCTTTATTACACTGGGTATGCCTTTCGCAACATCGATCCATTCAGCAACAGTCTCAGTGTCAGGCACCGATGGTGTTCTACGCTCATCAGTATTCACACTGACCATCCTTCTCGCTAAACTTGATGCCTCCTGCCGTGCCAATTCTCCGATAGAAGCCATACCAGAAGCTTCAAGTAATTCAGCATATTGGCCATGGATACCCGGCACTCGCATCATATCTGACATACTGACCCATTTACCTACAACAAATGGTTCGACCTTAACCGTTTTAGATACTTCAGCTTGTTTCGATGCCTCGCAACATTCGCTTAGCAATTGTTCTGTTGTTGCAATATTGATCGAACGTAACCTTTCGCCATAAACGGAACCGATACCTTCTATCTCTTCCACTGGATATGGCCATTCATTTTGATCACTTTCTACACTGGGTTGACTGACCAAGGTAACGGCACCTCCAGCATTAGCTATCAAATTACTCATGTAATTATTGAATTCAGCTCGGTAAGTATCACGTTCTATTTCCAGGTTAGTTAAGTTATGTAGATATTCGTCTTCCAACTCTAAAAATCTACGATCACAAGCTATTTTTTTTAACCACCAACCAATTATTACCCCAATTAATGCCGCCAGCATAAGAAAAACTAATATCTGAGCAACTAAATATCCCATGAACTATTTCCTCTGAACATTGAATTCAATACGACGATTCTTTGTCATTCCTTTTTCAGTTGAGTTATCCACTAATGGTCGTAGTTCTCCATATCCGACAGCCTTAAGATTTTTTGATGCGACACCTTTCTCTTGTAAATACTTTACGACTGCCTTCGCGCGCAATTCACTCAAATATTGATTATAGGATTCATCACCCTGATCATCCGTATGCCCAGCAATCTCAAGCTTAGTTCTCGAACATTCTTTTATTGCAACGTAAGCTAATCGATCAAGTAGAACATAACTTTCCAATTTAATATCCGCTTGACCAAAATCAAATAAGATCTGGTTATTTTTGAGTAAATTATTAAATTTCTGCTGGCATGTCTTGGTCGTACTATCAGATACTGAAGTTTTACCAGCAGGTGTCGTTATATCGTAGCTTATACCCATTTTACTGGTGTCTACATTATCATCTACTTTTTCTATTTTCGATTTAAGCTCTGTTGACGATACCTGTCCCGATATAAGCATTTTTGAACCACTTAACACAGCTTTTCCCTTTTCAAATAATGCAAGTTTCCTCAGAGAAGTACTGACTGCAGAATACCAACTTTGAGGTTCACCGGTAGCTACCGTCATTAAATCAGTTACATTTTCCTCTGCATATTTTTCGATCGCAAGATCTGTTAACCAGACTCTAGCAGATTGATCAGGAACATGCCCTTTCAAAACGATTTTGCCAAAATCATAAATAATCTCCGTCTGATAGTTCTCTATTGCTGAAGGCATCTTCTGTGCAGGTTGGCTATCTAATGGTTGAGGAGCTTTGACCATATAGGTTGGAATTGGATCAGACTCTTCAACCTCTATATTGAACTCAGCTGTATGAAGGGCATCAAGACTATCATTTTGAGGATCTTTAGCATGCAAACTATCCGCTTTATGCTCTCGGGTCGAATCTAATTCAGTTTGCTGAAGGGTTACTTTTTCAGACGTCTGAGTTGAACTTTGAGCTGTATTGGCTAGAGAAAGTGTTATCTGATTATTTACACTACGGACACCGATGGTCGTACTTGCTAACTCGACCGCTCTTTCTCTTGATACTTCGTTGGGTGCAATACCAGTAAGAATAAGATCACGACCATCAATACCCACTTTGGTATATCCCACACCTCCGGTCATAAGTGCATGCTTAGCCCGTGTTATAAGATCATCTTCAATCCTTGGGGTATGTTTGTTTACACATAAAAAAGCAAGAACTGTTAATGCAATAAAACCGAGAACAACAAGTAACCTTCCCATTTACTCTCCCTAGAATGGTACTGAGTTTTAATAAAACCACTTTTCACTCAGGGATACTGCCCTCTTTACCTAAATTTTTCAAGCAAGTTTAACCTCCTGAAAACTATCTAGAGGGGGGCTTACAAAGACAAAGTAAAAGTTCGAGCTATTCTGGGGCGACCTTAAATACTTTAGAAAATTTACGACCTTTTGAATCTTCCATTTCTGCTTTTAGTTCACCTTCTTCATCAGGATTAAAAAAGAAGCGAAAGCTAGGATCCTGACTAATAGAAATGTCTGTCTCTGCCGTCATGATGTGGGTATCGTTGTAACTGATCATTACTTTTGTCACATAATCCGGAGGAATAATGGAGCGTGTTCGTTGATCAAGTTGTAAGCCATTAACATTAGGGTGTCGAATACGTAATTGGCCTAAAGTACCTTCCTCATTATTGGAACCAAAAGATCGAAAATTCATTTCTCCAATGTGCTTTTTCGCTTCTTGAAGCTCTAAAAAGGGTGGCGGTAATGAACAACCACCACTTGCCCGAACAAATTTCGTATCCATATATAACTCGCCAGTATTCAATTCAGCAACCGCCCTTACACTCGTGTACTGATCAATTCTGATACGCATCGCAAGATCGGCCTTACCCATCTCTGGAGTAAGCCTGAAAGTGCCTGCTAAAGGTTCAGGATTATTATCTGCGAATAGATAAATTGTTTTAATATAACGATCTTTAGTTTGTGGGATTTGAGCATTGACGCTTACGGGTACAACAGCAGCATCTTCTGCTCGATACGGTACATTCAACTGAACTATAGATTCGCCTTCATGCAGCGTTTTGTCTTGAAAATGTTTTGGTTTAATAAAGGCAGTCCAAACATCAATAGTGGATTGATCTTTTTCTACTGAAAGACCTGCAATCGGCAAAAGAGTAGTGATTGATAAGAAACTCAAGAAAAACAACCGTAAAAACTTCATAGCACACTCTCCATATTTCTATGCTGTATATTAAAACCTTCGTTGTTACTTAAGTATCGGCCAATCAAAAAAGAATATATATATATCTAAAGGTCTATTCCCTATGGTTTGTTAAGAGTGACTGTATTAAACACCTGAAAATCAGGCGTTTTTCAATTCTTCTTCTGTCATGTGATGCTTAGGGTTAACAGGTTTCATGAACATATTTGCAAGTAAAGCAATAAACAACAATGCCGCCATTAAATACATCGTTTGATTGTAGAGACTAGAAGTTGGATCAACCGTCCCTACAGGTGAAATCTCCATTAACTTAGAAATGGTGACTGTTTTTGTTTCGACTAGTTTATCTAACTGATCAGCTCCTGCCCCAAAAGTCGTTTGAAATTTGGATGGGTCAATATTTTCTACTAGACCTTTTATCGCATTAATCACTGAATTTTCTCGTAGTGAAGTAATGGCCAATGGTCCAAGAACCCCAGCTGTACTCCAAGCAGTCAATAATCGTCCATGGATACCTCCGACATATTTTGTTCCAAAAATATCTGCTAGATAGGCAGGAATTGTTGCAAAGCCACCGCCATACATTGTGAAAATGATCATGGTTGCACCATAGAAAAGCACTAGCCACATAATTGATGGGCTAACACTGACCTGTTGGGCAAAATAAGGGATCGAACTATAAAGAAGTATACCTAATCCAAAAAAGATGAAGTAGGTCATTTTACGACCAATATAATCAGATATACTCGCCCAGAAGAAACGCCCCACCATATTAAACAAACTCAACATCAGTACATACGTGGCAGCAAATTCAAGATCAACGATGTCCGGTAATGTTGATCCAAAAATTTCTGTAACCATCGTTTTTGCAACAGCAATTACACCAATACCTGCAGTTACATTAAGGCATAACATAATCCATAGCTGATAAAACTGTGGTGTTTTGAGTGCCTGATCAATATGTACGTGATGCTGTGTGATCATACCTTGTTTGGCCGTTTCTTTAGGTGGCTCCCAACCTTGTGGTTTCCAACCTTCTGTTGGGATACGGTAAGAAAACGCTGATATCAACATTATGACAAAATAAACGGCACCTAAAGTGAAAAATGTTTCAGCCACTCCAACTGTTCCTGTTCCTGCAAGGTAAACACCTTCTGGGCCCGGCACTAGCATACTAGCAACATCATTTCCTCCAATGACAACCGCTTCTTTCATCTGGCCACCCACTTCGACCATCCTTCGTCCAGCTTCAGTCACCAGGTTAATGCTATCCACTGAACCTAGATATTCAGGGGCTTGATAAAAGGATTTCATAATTGGCCCAATCAAAAATTTGGCTATCATCGCGCCACCACCAAAACCCATGATCGCAATTCCAGTCGCCATACCACGTCTATCTGGAAACCAGCGAATCAAGGTACTCACAGGAGAAACATAACCAAGACCAAGACCACAACCACCAATCACCCCATAACCTAAATAAAGTAACCAAAGATCACCTGAGAGAATACCTAGTCCTCCAACGAGAAAACCTCCTCCCCAACAAAATGCTGCAACGGTTCCCACCTTTCTTGGCCCTACCTTTTCGAGCCATTTTCCAGCAATAGCTGCCGATAAACCTAGAAAAACAATTGCAACTGTAAAGATCCATACAACACTTTTTAAAGACCAATCATCCGCTGCACTGGTCACCACACCAATACGTTTGATTAATGCTGGATTAAAAAGGCTCCATGCATAAACAGAACCGATACAAAGGTGAATTCCTAAAGCGGCTGGTGCTATTAACCAGCGATTAAAATCAGGCTTTGCGACAATTCGTTCTTTTGAAAGTAAACCGGACATCTGCGAGACTCCTGTGGAATTATTGTTAGTATTATTATATTAGTTTATAGCTTTCTTGGGGGATGAACTTCTTACGCAGGATAGATCTACCCCTTTGTTTAGTGACAAAATGAGAGTGACGAATCCGAGTGATTATGTCAAGCACTATCCCTAAGTCTGGAGTATAATTTTGTTATGGATAAAAATGAATTTGACTCTCCTTTAACTGATTCTTTTGGTCGGACTGTGTCTTATGTCAGGATCTCTGTTACGGATCGATGTGATTTCCGTTGTGTTTATTGCATGAGTGAAGACATGCAATTTGTACCACGAGCACAAGTTTTAACATTGGAAGAATTGAGCCTCATCGCACGTGCATTTTCAGAACTTCAAGTAAGCAAGATTAGAATCACCGGTGGCGAACCACTGGTACGCAAAAATGTCATCCAGTTATTTAACAATATTGGAAAGCTTCCTGGCGTCGATGAATTAGTGCTCACAACTAACGGATCACAATTACCCCACCTGGCCGCTGATTTAAAAACCGCTGGTGTCAAACGTATTAATATTAGTCTGGATACACTTAAGGTAGACAAATTCCGAGAACTCACACGCGTTGGCGATCTAACAAAGGTTTTGGCTGGAATTGATGCTGCACTCGACGCCAAGTTTCAAAAAGTTAAGCTCAATTCGGTCATCCTAAAAAATCGAAATGATGATGAGGTGACAGATCTCGTCAAATTCGCCATTGAACGAGAAATGGATATCAGTTTTATAGAAGAAATGCCACTTGGTGAAATAGATGATCACAATCGACAAGAAACTTTCTACTCTAGCGACGAGATCAAGCATGAACTAGGTAAGACATTTGATCTTATCTCGACAACAGAAAAAACTAATGGACCTTCACGTTACCTCAAAATTCCAAACACTAAAACTCGTGTTGGTTTTATCTCTCCGCACAGTCATAACTTTTGTGCAGATTGTAATCGTGTCCGAGTCACTGCAGAAGGCCGGTTATTATTATGCCTCGGCCAAGAACATTCCGTCGATCTAAGAAAAATCATTCGATCAAATCCTGGTGACCTACAAAAGTTAAAAACAGCCATTAGAGAATCTATGAAAATCAAACCTGAAGGTCATAATTTTGATCTCAGTGTAAAACCCATTTTGTTCCGACACATGAACAACACTGGTGGCTGATTTTTATTGTCCCGAAATGACTCAGGCTGGGCTTTCTCCAACCTGTTCTGTCAAAGCACATGATGAATATGGTTCTCAAAGAGAAATACAGATCGCTGGCGAACGACCTCTGTCGATATATCTTGACCGAAGAGAAATCGTCACTTTAATGACTCTGGGTGGTCATCCAGAGGCTTTGGTTCTAGGTTATCTAAAAAATCAAAACTTGATCAAAAATATTGAAAGTGTAAAAGCCGTTCAAATTGACTGGGAAACCAATGCTGCCGCTGTCACTACTTTAAAACCTATCGCTGATCTTGATCAAAAACTGGCAAAAAAAACCGTTACCACCGGTTGTGGTCAAGGAACCATGTTTGGAGAAATAATGAGTTCTCTCAATAAGGTCAAAATGCAGCCGTCCCGTCTCAAGCAATCTGTTATATATGATCTGCTCTATAACATGCGAGAGTATAACGATGTCTATAAATCTGCTGGTGCCGTTCATGGCTGTGCACTGTGCGAGCAAGATCAAATTTTAACCTTTGTTGAAGACGTTGGCCGACACAATGCTGTCGACGCAATTGCAGGAATTATGTGGCTGGGTCACCTTTCTGGTGATCAGAAAATTTTCTACACCACCGGCAGGCTAACATCCGAAATGGTAATAAAGGTATCTCAAATGGGGATCTCGATATTGTTGTCCCGTTCAGGAGTCACGCAAATGGGGCTTGAATTGGCTCAAAAAACCGGCGTTGTCATGATTGCACGAGCTAAGGGTAAACACTTCCTGGTTTTTAATGGATACGAACTAATTGATTATGATGCTGAGAATTATATTCCTCCTTCCAGACGATCAACTAGCAAACCAAATCTCGACTAGTTTCCACCCATCCTTTTACGATTTACTACCGAATCGATGGCATCCCCTGGAAATGCAGATTTCAGCGAGTCCAAGCGTCTACACAGTAAGGCAGCGTACGCCGAGAATGGCCTAGTGTGTAATTTGGCCATTTTCAAGTAAGCTAACGTTGTTGTGTGGACGCTTGGACTCGCCCTCGATGCATGTTCCAGACAGCACTCTACCTCCTGCGTTCATGCAGTCGTTTGGGTGACCCTATCATTCTCGCTGGGCAGCGTTGTGTTTCTTGAAAAGGACCAAGCAACTACCCCCTTTCTGATCCGGTGAAACATGCCTTGCCAGCAAGAATGATAGAGAATTGTGTCAAAGTGACAGAAGAATGTCACAAATTATAAACTAAGAGGCCTTGCTATTTACTTGCGTCAATTATTCATTATTATGGACACATACATCGGGTTCCTAAACCGGACGTTCGATTGATAAAGGATTATCAATTTTTATTTATAAGGAGATACACTATGAAATTCACAGCTAAAAAGTTAGTTCCTGCCATTGTTTTAACCGTAGCATCAACCATCACATTTTCAACACAAGCAACAGTTTATAGTTTCTCAAAAAACGTTACTGGCAAGGCGGTAGAAACTTTTTCAAGTTCTTGGGATACTCAGAGCAGTGTTCTCAAATTATCATCAAACTTCAATAATAAGAGAGGGAAGATTGATAAGTACTCTTTTCTTTTGTCGGGTGGTGGTGTCCCTAATAGAGCAAAGAAATATTTCCAATATAATTTAGATTTAGTAAACAACCGTGTAACTATTACTGACTATTATGACAAAACTGCCACAAAAGCGACATTTGATAATATTATCGATATTAAAGACGGTAGTTTTTCATTGAGTCTTGATCATTCGAGTCTTCTTCAAAAGGATTACATTAAAAAGAATTACAATGTTGGATATGGAGAAAACATTGGTATTTGGAACTTTTTGTATAGTGGTGGCAGGAAAGTAGATCAGCTTGATGTTCATCGTGCAAAAACTACTGCGACACAATCACCTACTCCTGGTACTGGCGTACCTGTATCAGAGCCGGGCACATTAGCATTAATGGGCTTAGGATTGTTAGGGATGGTTGGCCGTAGGAAGTTAACTAAGAAATAACAATAAGTCATTTTAATTTGACACTCAAAGCCGAAGTTAATCTTCGGCTTTTTTTGTTTAAGGGATAAAGGCTCAGTAACAAGATGACCGAATCGACCAGCGATAATAAAATGAAAGCTCCTTCTCTAGTCGAAATGCTGAATAAATGCTGACTAAAAGCCATACGGGTGGTTTTCAACCGAATTTGATTGGGAATGAGACTTACTTCAACTACTAACTCCCTCTACCCCTTTACTAGTGCTATCCGCTCGCAATTCCCTGGCATGACTTTGAGCAAGCCCTTGCCAAGCACTACACTCAGGGATTTAGCTATATGGCAGAAAAATCTCCATTGCCAGCACAGCGAAAGGCAATATCATCGTTGGTACAATGAGTCACTTACAGAGCCTGCATGACAGCCATACTTTTTACTGCCGTAGTGATGCATATCGAAACGTTACGGGGTAAAGTCGTTCACACAGTTGTTTGTGTTCGAGACTATCGAAGCCATCATTGGCTATCTGAAATCAGATTTTCGGTTATGAAAAAAGACCATCGAATTTTTGGTTATGAGAAAAATGATATTTACTCAACAAAAATGATTCTATTATCAATTTTTACAAATGAAGTAGAAAACAATCCATTTTATTGTAAATATAGAACATTTTACGACACAAATGGAATGACACATTTGAAGCTAAAATATGTAGCCACTGAAGGTGATTTTTTGAATATTGAGATAATAAAAGAAGGGAAAACGATTGATGAAGTTTATATGCTAAAAAAATAGTTTGAATTTGAGAAAAAAGCCAGTTGCCAATTAAAATATATAATTTATTGTTAGTTCTAGCCTGCTTACAAAAATCTCCGCAGATTTTCTATTCGGACTTTATTTACTAAATTAGATGCTTATCCACACAGCAAACTATATACCAAACGTTAGCTACAGTTAGAGACAACCAAAATGAATGAAAAATTAGAAAACATAAAATTTGAATTGGTGAAATTTACTGAACTTGAAGTTGAAAAGTTTTTAAGAGAAAACTCTGAAAAAAACATTTTATGCATTTGCCTACGATTACAATGCTGAATATGCAGAAATTAATATTTGTTTCAATACAGAAGAAGATTTTGAAAAGACACTGAAACATTATCAAATATGGAAATTTGTCTCAGCATTACCAAACCAAAGAAGATATTGTGGACTTAAAATACAGTACTGGAGATTGGGGTTATCAATGCTTTTCTTCTATAAATGTATTTTCAGAAGATGAACTAACTAAAATACTTGAGAATTTTCCCGAGGATAATTACAAATCTTGGAAAAAATTTGTTGAGGAATTGATCCAGTCGTTTACTAAATCCATAGCTGATTTTAGTAAAACAAGAACCTTTGAGAAAATTTCTAAAACTGACAACTTTAAATTTTTTTGTATAGACCATGATGAAAATATTGAAGAAGTCGAAAAAAGAATAAAAAAATAAAAGTAGCTAACAATATATAAAAATAATAGCGATTTTAGTACTAAATTCAAAGTGAGTTTTTGTACAAAGTTTAGTACCAAATTGAAAGATTAGCACTTTAAATCCGCTACCATTCTTATATTCATCGTTAGCAAACCTTAAGAGGGGAAAATATGGGAATAGTTACTGGATTAGACTTAATACATCGTGAAATCACCTCAGAAATGTATCGAATAAATAAGGGAGAAACCACGTCTTTTATTAAGCAATTAAAAGCAAAACCGTTCAAGATAAAAGACCTTTATCCTTTGTTGAAATCTGAACTGACCGATAACACAAAATTTCAAATCAATAGAATTGCGGAAGACACACTAGAAATAGAAGAAATTATTGACGAGGAGTATCAAGAAGAATGCAATGTTTATGATCTATCCAACACCAGTGAAAAAGGAGTAACCATAACGAGTCACTATTTTATGCCCTTGCTGCATGAGCTGCTTTCCCACTTTGCACTCGTTGGCAAAAATGTTCAAATAGATTGTAATGGCATTACTAGTTACTATCGCACCCCAGAAACCTTTACAAACAATGAGTATCGTTATTACCACTATGTCGAAACATTTGGCATTAACGACCTCTATGCGGGGATACAGAAACACATTGACAACTTTAAGGGCTATACTGATTATTGGACATTAACCTTGTTTGATGAGAATTTTCAAATTGAACTAAGTAATCGCAGCAGTGATATATATGAAGGAGACACAGTAGTCACTCCTGAAGATGAATTCTATAACATCACTATTAGTCAATTACTGCTCCCTCTGGGCGGTCTTGAAAAAGCATATGAAATAGATGATAACTATTACTATTCTAGACTATCCTATGCTGAAGTACTCGCTAGTACAAAAAGCTTAATTGAAGCGTTGATAAAAACAGGGAAGGACGGCTTTCTTACCACCTTTACGCCAAGCAGCCCATACTATTATAATTTGACTGCCCATATAGAAGAGACAAGCGTAGACCATGTCCTAGAATTTTTGGATATGCCTGATCGTTATAAGCAAGGGAATAAAATCACACATACCATCCATAAACAAGACCAGGATACGATTAAAATTACCGCTACCCAAAAAGGCACTCGTGTTGGGAATTCTATCACCATAACGGATAATAATATTTTAAAGGGAGGACTCGACTTTGATAAATTTTATGATGAGGAAATATTTGCTGTTTTAACCAATACCATTGCCAAGCACTTCTGTCCTTGTTATATCAGCTGCGTCGAAATGATTGAATACAGTGGATTTGCTATTTATTACAACGATGAAAAGGATAAACAACTCATTGAAAAGAATTTTGCAAAAATAATTGGCATGGAAGAATATGGTTATCAATTTATAAAAGTATAACATTTGCTAACAATAGATATAAAAAATAGTGGAGCAAGTGCCAAAACGAAAGTATAAAAATAAAGGCCAGTAATAGTTTGAAAAGTTGGAATGTTATAATCTACTGCTTTTTACATGCTAAACGCTGAGCAATATTTAAAATATGATTCTAAAAGATATCTTTAATAGTAAAGAAATTGATAATTATTTGGTTGCTCATTGGAAGAATATTTTTCATTCTGATTTCATTGCCAAAAGAAAAATCCATAATAATGTGGATGAAAAAGAAATGCCCTTCATTATTGAATTGCTTAATGATGAAAACAAAAAATGGTTTGTTGCATCATATATCAATACGGTCGACTCCTTTAATAAAGAATTATTCAAGAAACTTATTGAGGTTGGAGTTAATACACCGGATCCTAGTTATAATAGTCTCTTTATTCATCCTTGTTCGAGAGTTTTTGGATGCAATAAAGTATTAGAAGAATTGGGTAAATTATTAGATAAGAATTTTGAAAATGCAGATGGGATCTTAAAATCAATTTATCACGTTTACTCTCTTATAGTCTCAGTTAGACAATTTGATGCTGACTGGGAACAAATTGGTTTAAAATACTTATGGGATTCAGATAAAGGTTTTTTCGATTTCAGCCCTAAAAATCCGGGCTGTAAAATGACTTCTAAAGAATTTCAGGAATACTTACCAACACATTATGAATTTCTTGAAAGAAAGAAAAATTTGATTGTATCTATCAAAAATAAGACAACTAATAAGAGTACCATTAAACAAGCCGATCATTTAATTCTACTAATGGAAGAATAGTCGCACAACACAGCATATAAAACATAGTTAGCAAGCACTAAACAGAAAGAGTTGCTCCTGTTTACAAAGACTGCGAAATTTTTTAAATTTGATTTTTAAGACCATATTCGTCCACATAAATTCTTGCACCTCAACTAGGAAACAATATCTATCATATAGATCGAAATCGAACGTATTCCCTAAATAAACAAAATATCCTCCAGACCAATTCAAATTATTTACAATTTACGGGGGGAGACGTAAATTACTTTTAGGAATTTTCCAAACCTTAAAACAATTATGGAAGTTTCACTTTTTTCTTCTTCGGAACCACTCTTTTGGGGTCTTTAAACGTTATACCTGTTAATTCATGAGTTTCAAATTTGGTTTTAAAGTCCAAAGTGCAATATAGCAAAAGATCAGACATATTTTTATCCAGAAAAAGACTGTTTCCAAGCTTATCAGAAGTAGAAAAATCATAAATTGTTTGATTATTTTTCTCTATAATTGTACAGGCTGTTTCTACAGCCTTAACTCGCATTCCAAAATACTTTAATCTTGAATGAATATTTATGGCTTGGAATACATCGCCACAATCGAATAAGTCCGATTCAAATAGCTGCCAAAATCTCTGAGAGAAAATAATTATTGGTCGACATTTAGCAGAGAAATCTATACCAACTCCCTTATAAATTTCGCCCTCCCTGTTAAGAGATTCGATAGGAAATTCCATGGTTGCGTCTATATGGCTTATTCCTTCGATGTATATCTTAGTGGCGATAAGATCATCATAATCTGCATCTTCGTCGTCGACAAAGTCCAGTTCCCCGGTGTTCTCATCTGGTATAACTTCAAATAACATTTATAAACCTAACTTAGATAATTATTCCGTAATAAATTTTCCGAATCTATCACTTGATCCTAAATTTCTATGTCCCTACGAACTGGCTATCCACTCATAAGAAGCGCTTTGGCCGGAAGGGGTTGTGCGCTTGGCGAGCAGGTTGGTCTCGGAGTCGTAGTAGCGGTAAAAGTGGTAGTAAAGCGGGTATCGGATGCATTACACGTTGGAAAAGTTTAATTTTCAACCCAACTCTTTTGGGAAATTACCACTCTATAACTATATCCGCAAAAAATCATCCAAATCAGTTGTTTTCTCGTTGACTTCGAGCTGCCATTTTTCGTTGGAAATACTATGAATTTGAACTTTTTTTGGAAAAATTTCTAAATCAGATTCAAAGTATAATGTGCAGTATATATAATTCAATTTTAATTTTTGTAAAAAATAATAATAATCTCGAATATACTCATTCTTATCTGATTCGTAATATTCTTTAAATTCCGCACATATAGCATAGTTGTGAAATCCACTGCTTCTACATTTGTAAGGATCAAATATTGTATTTTTCAAATAGGAGGTATGACATTCAATATAATTTTCGAATTCTTCCACATCTAAGTGATGAATTCTAATGTAGCCAGTTATTATTGTGTGGGAAGACATTTTCTAATAAATTAAATCTACAACTTTAAAAACACGATATGTACTGGAATTAGGAATCAAAATTTTATCTCTCATAACATCTTTTTAACCAATTTGTTTACAAAATCAGTAACCACAGTTCCGTGAACCATACTGGTATCAAGCAAAAGTCTCCAGTTATCGCTTCGTTGGTTGGCTAAGTACTCTCCAAGTTTTTTTTGACTGACCTCATCCGCTGCCAATATATTGGCTAGTGATATTTTTTTATTTGCGGACAAAGTTTCTTTAATAACGTGGACAATTTTACAGCCAGCCAATCCCAGTTTATCCATCTAGACGATTGGGTCAAGCACATAGGCTCGCGGCCTTTCACCGCCCGCCAGATCTATCACAAAGCCGCTTCGCAAGAGGCTACTAAGCCCCAAGGCCAGACCACAACGGCCAAGCTTCACCGACTAAGATAGCCCGGAGACAGACCAAGGACAAACCGTTTCTTGCCGCCGGGGGTAAAGGGGGGGAAGTGGCATTAAGATTCAAAGCTCAACAGAGGAAAGATCAACATCAAAACTTTGCTCATCCCATTGCTTAACCTGCGCAATAAAATCTTCTGGCAGTTCAACGTTGTACTTCTTAACATAGGTGCTTAGATCACTTCCCCAAACCCAAAAACCATCAGTCAGCATGGATTGTGGGCCAATCACCTCGCCGGAAATGATATCCTTTATAAGGCCAAAGGCAGCGGCACAAACCACCCCACTGCTAAGATAAGATATTATCTTTTCTTTATAGGCGTGCGCTTCATCACGTTTGGCCTCATAGATGCTTCCGCAATTTCCATAAGGCGTTTCTTCAAAAAAGCAGAGTGCTTTCAACTTCATAATTAGTTACCTGTGACCGTAACTTATTGTAATTCAAGTCGTCAGTCTAATCCCTTTTTTTGCTTAGGTATCTTTCGAATGGCGGGAGAAAAACAGGCACCAGTGAATTCACTTCTCTCAAATGTGTTTTTAAAGTGCTCCGTACAAAATATGGACATCTGTGAAGATTTTTTATCACGAAAAACATGAATACCTGGAGGAACAGGTTTGGTGAATTCCTTTATCGAGAAATCTGGATCCTTCTTTGTCTGGGACACGGTGAACCTGCTACATTTTAACGGATACATTAAATAGGCGACAATATGCCTTTAGGAGTATCCAAATGACCAGCAACAGAAAACCATACAAAACCTATACCCGAGAATTCAAACTAGAAGCGTTACGCTTGATGGAGCAATCAGATAAACCGTCATCTGAGATTGCCGCTGAACTTGGTATACGGCGTAATCAGCTCTATAAATGGAAAGAACAACTGACCGACAAAGGTGATACTGCATTCCCAGAACAACGTGGAAGGCCTAAGAAAGAAGCACAAAGTGAACTCACCACCTTACGCCAAGATAATGCACGGCTGAAGGAGGAAGTTGAGATATTAAAAAAGGCCGCGGTGTACTTTGCAGGCGAACTCAAGTGAAGTACGCCTTTATTAAAATACAACGTCGCCATCACTCTGTGTCGTTATTATGTCGCACCCTGACTGTCTCAGTCAGTGGTTATTATGATTGGTTAGACAGGCCTCAAAGTAAGACACACTCAACGAATCAACGGTTACTGACGAAAATAAGATGTTTTCATCAAGCTAGTTTTAAGCGTTATGGTTCACCTCGGATACATCGAGACCTACTCGATTCAGGTGAAAAAGTAAGTCGACCGCGTGTTGCACGTTTGATGAAGACTGCTGGCATTCAATCGAAGATGGCCAAACGGTTTGTGATTACAACCAATTCAAAAAATACCACAGCACCTGCACCCGATAGGCTCAAACGTGAATTTCGTGTCAATGAAACAAATAAAGCCTGGGTAGCTGACACGACCTTTATTCGTACTCGGCAAGGTTGGTTATATTTGGCTACCATGATGGACTTGTATTCACGGCAAATTATTGGCTGGGCGATGTCTGAGCGTAATGACACCAAGCTAGTCACTGATGCGTTAACGATGTCGCTGTCACGCAGAGACAAGGCAAAAGATGTGATTGTCCATTCCGACCAAGGCAGCACTTATGCCTCGGGTGATTATCGAAAGCTCATTAAAGATAATGGCTTCCTTTGTAGTATGAGCCGAAAAGGTGAATGCCATGATAATGCGGTCGCTGAAAGTTTCTTCGGCAGCCTCAAAACAGAGTTGGTTGATGATGAGGATTATCGAACACGTAGCGATGCCAAACAAAGCCTATTTCACTATATTGAAGTGTTTTATAATCGAAGACGGAGGCATTCTTATTTAGGCTATGTTAGCCCTGTAGAATTTGAGCGGGCAAATGCCCCTTAGTTATTTGCTCCGTTAAAGTGTTGCAACCTCAATTCCGGACGGTTTAGTTGTAGAAATTCAGATTTGATCTGACAGTTACCCAATTATCAGTAACCGACTGTCAGGTTAAGTTTAATTCACAAACTTTTCCTTCCAGATAGCTTGTCCGTCGATGAGTGTTTCCATCGGCGTCCTCCCGCAGCACATTTTGCCTTGGTGAGTTCGTTGAGTATTGTATTTGAGCAACCATTCGTCAAGGTCGAGTTGCAGTTCATCAATCGATTGGTAAATTTTCTTACGCAAAGCGACTTGATAAAACTCATTGAGGATCGTCTTATGGAATCGCTCACAAATACCATTCGTCTGAGGTGATTTGACCTTGGTTTTGGTGTGTTCGATATTGTTCAACGCCATATAAAGCTGATAATCATGCTGGTCAGCTCGCCCACAATACTCCGTCCCTCTATCTGTCAAAATGCGCAACATAGGCAAACGTTGTTCTTCGTAGAATGGGAGGACGCGGTCATTGAGCATGTCAGCTGCCGTAATCGGTGTTTTAGTCGGGTACAGTTTCGCGTGAGCGACCTTGCTGTAAGTATCAACAAACGTTTGTTGATAAACCCGACCAATGCCTTTGAAAGTACCGACATAGTAAGTATCTTGCGAGCCAAGATAACCAGGGTGTGCCGTTTCTATCTCGCCACAAGCCTCATCGTCGTCTTTTTTGCGTTCCATCGCCGCGACTTGAGACTCAGTGAGGATCAAGCCTTCACCAGCTACCTTATCAGACAATGCCTTCAGGCGATCTTTAAAGCAAGCAAGACCATGACGAAGCCAGATACAACGAACGCCACTGGGTGAGACAAATGTTCCCCGTTTGCGCAGCTCGTTACTGGTGCGCGTTTGACCATGTGCGGGCTCTTCCAGTGCATACTCGAGCACAACGGTTTCAATAGCCGGGTCGATTCTGTTTTTAAGATTTGGGGTACGCCGATTACGATCAAACAAGGCTTCTACACCGCCTTCATCAGCCGCTTCTTTGTAGCGATAAAATGTATCTCTGGACAAACCCATCATCTTGCAGGCTTTTGAGACATTGCCGAGTTCTTCAGCGAGATTGAGTAGACCAACTTTATGTTTTATAACTTTGTCATTAGTATGAATCATGAGAGTTACCTCTTTGTGTTTTGATGTTTACGTTGCAGTTACATCAAAGCGGGTAACTCTCACTAAATCAAGCGTCGCTACGCTCCGCTTGATTTAGTGATGTGTCAGATTGGGTCTAAACTTCTACAAATTAAAGAACTTAATGCTCTTAAACAACGTTCAGAAAAAAATAGAACGGGGCCAGTACCAACACACAAATCAACAGGCTTGTCAGAGGGAAGTCCCTCTTCGCCACCAACTATCTCTACGTCAAAAGGTTGATTTTTATTTATAAAGCTACGTCTGTCATCAACTTCTTGTTTTTTTTGCTCTAGGAGTTTCCAAGCGGCACTTTGAAAATAGTCGTCATCCTCAAAGACAAAAAGAATTTCAGAAGATTCTTCTTCCGTTTCAATTCCATAAATCATAGCCCTGTCACCTCCGTTCATAACAAATTCAATATAACAAATTTAAATTTTTTGCCACCTCAGCCGTGACTTTTGCGTACCTATCTTTTGAAGCAAGGTTAGCCAAGTTTTGCGAATTTGCCATCTTTCTAGAAAGAGAATTGAGGGTGGAAACCACTTGTTTCGCTCCCCCTTAGTTTATACGCATTGAAGATCATTTTATTTGCGATTTTGGAATACACTTTACCGTGTGATCTGTTGTGTAGCAGTTCGTTTTGTCCACCTGTGAAGCGCTTTGGCCGGAAGGTGTTGTGCGCTTGTTTGAAAACTATCGATTTGCCAGAAGAAGACCTATTTCTGCTGCAATCGCAGGCGCGCTGGTAAATACATGATCCCCACAGGGCTCAAAATAATCCACTTCCACACCGTATTGATCTATGTAGACATTTAGTAGGTTATTATGAAAACAATGCCGATCATAAAGATCAGCATCAGGCAGATTCCCCAAGTAAACAAAATCTCCTCCAGACCAGTTCAAATTGTTTACAATTTGGGGGGGGGAGTAACAAATTATATTTGGAAATATTGAGATCCTTTAGTTCAGGTAAGGTCGAGAATTTATCCTTGAAAATGTAAATAATATTTAGTAATTCGTCAGGAGGGCTATTCTCCGAATAAAGGGCATCAATTTTAGCGACAATACCAAAAAAATAGCCAATGCTTTTGATTTGAAGACTAAAAACATCACCCACAACAGGTTTTTTTCGCCTTGCTTTGCCTCTTACCACATCAAAATTCATGATATCCATTATTTAAAAAGACCTCCAAATCCATTGCTGTTAAGCCAATCTTCTCCCCATTTTACTGCTGCATCAAAGTGGGCATGATTGGCGTCAATAGGGTTGTTAACATTAGGCTTATTGACCGCTTTTATACCCTTTTTCTTCATTCGGTTATAAACGGCCTGTTCTATGGCACGAGCCTGGTTTCGCATTAGCAGGCCAGATTTCCGTGTCAAGCGATCCAGTTTATAAACTCCCTTCGGATACCTAGTCAAATAGTTTTTGCTAATCTCTTTTTTTAGAAATGCCATTTTTTTAGATTGCTGCCAACGGTTTGTATAAGAATAGTAGGGGATTAAAATGTACTTGCTTTTCGGTTTAGCACTTAGCCAAATATACAATTTTACTGTTATTTTATCTTTTAAAGTATTTTTTTAATCTAAGATTAATTTCTTCTTTATCATTTGAAAATGAAGCATTGGGATATTTTATCCAGTATTCTAATCCTTTTTCGAGAGCCCAAAGAGCTTTGTCTTTATTGTTTTCTATTAAAAAAAAATCACAAGCAACAGAATGTCTACCTCCGTGTTCCTCTTCAATAATTCTGTTCGCTGACTTTTCCCAACTTGATAAATTATTCAAATATGGTATTCCCACAGTTAATAAATTTTCTTTGAGAGTTGTCATAACATTAGCACGGTATTTAACGTTTATTATTTCAAAATGTAATTGTTCTTCATTGTCAATAACAGCTTTTTTCCAATTTGGAATATTCCAACAGGAAACTCCTCCCATAGAATAATTTACAGGCTTTTTTCTATATTCTTTTTCATACCATTTACTATATGCTTTAGATTCAACACCTAGTAATGTCCAAAATTCAGCATTTACATTTTCTTGATTATGCCTATTAAGTTGAAAATGTATTTTTTGTTCAAAATCTCCTGTTTTTCTTTTGAATGATAAAGAACTTTTTAAAAACCTAAATCCTGTTTCCAATAAAGGCTCAGAAAGATGCTCAAGTATATTTTCTGTAATTAATTCTCTTGGTTTCATTTTGTTCTTATTACTGCCAACGGTTCGTGTAAGAATAGTAGGGGATTACGGACTTCATTCTTGTCAAGTTACAAGAAAATTGAAGCGGGCTACAACTCTTGAATTTACCACTTTCCCAGCTATGTGTTTTTACACATTATTTTGTTTCATACATTGGTATCAATTATTTAATTCTTAAGACTCCCGTAACTTCGCTAGTCTCAAAGCCAATATTTACGGTTTTACCCTCATCATTTGTCCACGGATTAAAATAATCAAAATCAGCGCCTTTTGAGTCTCTATATTCATTATTCACATTTATCATATTTTCCAATATCACTACATGACCAAAATCATACAGGATATGAATCTTCTTATTATCATAATAATCAGTACTTTTTGCTCCATTTAGGGCCAATTGAGGCGTGATACTTAAGTCAATTTTTTTGTTGTTTTCAAACTCGGATATCGACTGAACTGTGTCTATTTTATAGGGTGAAATATTACATAAATCAAAATGGTATTGGCTTTTAATTCTATCTCCAATTGCACTTAAATGGTCTTTGTCGAAACAACTATTAAAAATTGAATCCCAATAGTCAGTAGATTTTGAAAAAGTATCATGATCTGGAAATCCATCCGGTTCAATCTCTTGTGTTATGTATTGAATAATCGAACCTGCTGTTATAACGCAGTATCCATACGTAATTTTCTTTGCTGCATGCGAACCCATCTCATTCTTTGAGAATCTCGTTCTACATAATATCTCTCCTTTCTCATTTATTGAGATCGGGATAATTTTTGACTCTATGTATGATGGTCCAGTCGCACAAACATTCCCATACAAAATCATACCCAAGAGAATGAGGATGAAGTATCTTTTATTGTTCACAAATTTTTTCATGTTGATATTTTAATGTAGGATGCTCTTTTTATACAACGATTTTGTGTATAAAACGTAGCGTGTAAAAAGAGCTAATTTTTTCGATTAAACACAGAGCGGAATTTTTAAATTTGCCGGTCTTTGCAAATAAGCACTAGCCTTTGGTTTAGCACTTACTAGCTTATGTTTAATATACTTTGTCACCAAACGTTTTTCATTAATTCTAAATCTTTAATATAGTCATTGTCGTGTACAGTTGTATAAGCAATAAAATCATCGGTTTTGTTTAAATCTTTAAATTGATTGTTTGCTTTTAATTCTAAAAAATGACTATTTGAAATTGTTATCAATTTATTCTTAAATAATTCAAAACCTTGGTTATTCAATATGCTTTCATGAACTTCACTTGAAATTCTAATTCGTTTAAACAAAGAGTGTTCTTTATGAAAGATTTTATCAATTTTTTTAAATTGTGAACTCAGGGTATTATATTTCCAATCGCCACTATCAAATTTATTAAACATCTGATAACAATAATTTATTTCATTTAATTTTTCTTGTTTCCTTTCATTCATCATAGCTACAATTTGATCAACAGAATATTGTAGACTTTCAGCTTTAATTTTAATTTCTTTTTGTTTCTCTTCATCAAGAATCTCAAAATACAAAGGCTCATTTTCTGATTTTTCTTTCTGGTATCTTTTTTCTCGCGCTTTTTTATATTCTTCCAGACCTTCAACAGTATTAGCGCAAATATCAATTTCAATATGATCTTGAATATCTATGTGTATTGCTAAGACATAAAGGGTTTCATTTTTTAACAACGAGGGTAACTCTCTAACTGATTTTTCAATCATTGATTTTGTTCTTTTATCAAATTTTCTATATATCGTGTTAATTTTATTTTGAGTCATAATATTTAGTAGCGAAGTTGTATAGGGATAGGGATCCCTCAGGGCCTCAGTATCTTGCTATTGAAAAGGAATCAATAGAGTCAACAGGGTTAGAGTGGATTGATTGCAATCACAATTTTCTATTTTACTTATGCAATAATTAGATTTATCAAAGCTAAACCTCTTACTCAAAAGACGGGATGGCACATTTATTTCTGATAACAACAGCACGATGAATTGAACAAATTATGATTCGTGGTCGATTCTATCTTGATCAAATTTATTGTTATATAAAATAAGTAATTCTTTATACTTTTGATGTGATGCATATTCGAATACATTCCTATATTCAACAAAAATATTCCTTGGCAAATATTTAATTATGTAAATTTCTATACCCTTCAATGCAAGTAATTTTCTGGCAAACGCTATAACAACTGACGTGTAATAGTCATATTCTGCATTCTTCTACAATTCAAGTAGAAAATCATTTCCGGGGAAATTTTTCTAAAGAATTCATCCCCATTCTGTCTTACTTAATTTCCAGGTTGATCGTATAACTCCATCCACATTTGCATCAGATTTTCAATATCTTCCAAATTCATGTTTGGGAATATGTTTTTTATTCGCGTTTTCCAATATTGCATAGCTCTTATAAGCGTTCATTACATAGAAGTTCTATTTTAGCGAACTACGTTTGGTCAAAGTGTTCTTAATATTAATGCCTGATGGTATTTACCTATATATTTACTTTTATAAATTTTCTTTTTTTAATTATTTCATAATCCATTCAATGTATTAATAACCTACATATAATAGTTTAATCCATTTTCAATTAATGTCTTGGCATCACACCGTTTCAGTATATCCTTTTGCTGTTTTTTGACTAATGAGTTTATCATAATGCTTTGTGGCTAATTCTTTGGTGTCGAATGTTTTCGTTTTACTTGTACCGTTTGTTCCTAGACGCCCATAGCGTACGGTAACATTAGTGTTGTCTAACGAGATTTCCCAAAATTTGTTTGATTTTTCATCGGAAAATTCAAAGCGGCGCAGATTGGCTTGATTGTTTGTGTTTTCTATTTTCATATTTTGTTCCTCAGGAGGTGATTTTTGTTTGCTGATGTTTATTTTGATATCCTCTCGAATTCTAAGAAATGAAGGAAATCGAGGCACTCCATCATCTGATAGTTCTTGATATCGAAAGCTTATGGTACTGCCTATTTCAGGGGGATTGGCACGTTGATGATCTGAAAAACCTGTGCCAATGGAAAATAACGTGCCGTTATCTAATTGTACGCTAAGTGCTCCCATTTTTCCTTTGTGTTTTCCTTTGCCTGGTTGGTATTCTAGTACAACGGCTTCTGCATCAATGAAGCTTTTAATTTTCAACAAAGTGTTGGAGCGCCCAATTTCATATAAGGATTTTGGTTGACGAAGCATAAGTCCTTCACCCCCCAATGCTTCTACTCGTTGTAATTCTTCTTTTAGGTGAACACTACTTTCACAGGGTATATGCGAAAGCTGTTCTATATATGTGTTTTTTGAATTAAGGTGAGTGCGTATAATTTCCAGACGTTCTTCAAAGCTGCCTTTTTCTGCGGGAGCATCAAATACTAGAAAACGAATATTTTTCCAATGTTCGCTTTTATCTTGCCGGCGAACAATGCTTACGGTTTTTTGAAACATTTTACGATCCATCCACAGCTCACCATCTAAAGGAAAAGCGGGAAGTTTATCAACAAACCAATCGGGAGCGTGGTATTCATTTCCTTGGCGGGATAAAAATTTTTCGCCTGTCCAATAGGCTCTTACACCATCGAGTTTTTCGCTCATCCACCAACCGGTTATATCCTGTTGACCATCCCAAGCGGTAGCAAGCAACAGAGGAGGAGTATCTTTTTTTATGTTACTTTTTTTAATTGTTTTGGTGGGTAGTATTCCGCCTAGCCTATCTTTTTCAGCTTGTTCCCCTCGATATTGTCTGAGGTGTTTGCAGGTACGCTGTTCAATAGGTGCAGATTGATTGCGCCAAGCTGGGCAGGAGCAGGAATAAACGCCGCCCACATTTTTTAATAGATAGGGTTTAACAGCTGAGCCTTTTACTTCTACTGTTTCATTATCGGCTATATCTGACATAGAAAATGGTGTTTGTTAAAAAATTTATTCCTAATACTATATTTATTTAAATGAACAAGAAAGTCACTCCTGTTTTCTTAATTTTAAGTAAATTCGTTATTTCTTTTTTTTCAAAAAAAAATTCCATCTAAATATTTTCTCTTTTTATAACAAAAACCAATTGATAAGCGTAGGGAACCCTTGGATTAACGCAGGCAAATAACTGTTAGATTAAGCCTGTGCTTCTACACCTATTCCTCACCAAAAGCGCCAGGGCGATGATAAATTTTGATTGATTCAAACAACGCTCGATAATGCGTCAGCTCCTCCTCATCAATCTCGCCTGCATGCCCCATTTTTAAGGAAGGTTGAGCTTGCGACTGAAAATCACCGGAGTGATATTGGTGTAATTCAAATCTTTTTTCATTACCCACTCCCCGGGTGATTAGGTAGATGGCTTTCTTTGCATAACCGATATCACGTTCTTCGTCGTGAAATATCCTATTTCGAAATTCCCATATGACATATTTGATAGCTTCCGAGAGAGAGCCTGAAAGCAGCCAATAACCGAAGAACGATTCGTAGCCATAGGTGTTTCGCTCTTTCCAGACTCTTTTCTCAATTAATTCTTGTAGGACTTTGTCATGAGTTGTGAGATCAATCCAAAACCAGCGCGGTTCGTTTTTCTTTTGGTCCCACAGATCCTTATTGTGAAATATAATACTTATACCCTCTTCGCCCAGAGATGGCAGAGCCAGAATGACATCATCAAAACAAAAACCCTCCTCTTTAGACCCCACCTCCATAGGCTTGAGGTGTTGCATAGACAGGATGAGTTTATCGAGGTCACGCTTATAATATTCCTTACCATGAGGTCCAACCCGGAACTCGAAAATCTTACCGTTAACGTATTTAAAACCTCGGAGCTCATGCAGATCATGCAGATCATGCAGATCATGCAGATCATGATCAATATTAAAGCTGAACAGAGCCGTCATCGCACCAAGATCAAACCGTTTCTGCGGCGGCCCATAAAGCTCAAGCCCCCAGTCATTTTCGTAGATCGCCCTAATTTCAGTCTCAAAGCGCACTTTCGTCATGACACCATCGCGCACGTGCACTTTGATGGACTGGTTTTGAAATTGTTGTCGCTCATGATAAGCAGATTTACTTTCTTCAGGTATTTGAAACAATAGCGTCAAGCGAGGATCGTAGCTCATGGTGAAACGCCCCAGACACGCGGTTGCTCTCTTTTCATTCATGGTCATGCTTTTTTCCGTAAGGTAGTGAAACCGTTCTGGCCCTGGTGGTAAGACCCCTTCTAATAAACCTCGTCCAAAAACAAGGGCGATGATGAGTCCCATAAATAGCGTCGCAATGGCTGCAATCCATAGTTTTGCTTTCATATGTTTTTTCTAATCAAGATTGTTATCCATCTATAGAGTTAAAAATACTCATTTCAACGTATTACATCAACCAATTGTTAAGCGTAGAGAGTGAATTGATATACTCTGTTTTTAAATGTTAAGAAATACTCATTACAAACGAGCGCCAGAGGAGAAACTTTATCCGACGACTGTTTCTTTTTAGTCAAGATTTTTTCTTAAGGTTACCAAATGAATTCAGATCAGGGCAATCAACGTTATAACGCGCATAATATTGAAAAGTTCTTGACTGCTCGTAAAAGGGGTAAGAACAAAGCCGATACCCGTGGGCTTCTGCAAAATCGGCAAGCCGATTTGAAACCACGTAGCCACAAATTATCAGCCCAACAGCCAGAGCAATGAAAGTTGGCATAAGGTATTTTTTCAACAATCGATTGCCGCGCTCTGTGAATATAAGATGAAAAAACCAAATCGAGGGACCGACAAATAGAGCTGCACGTGTCCGAGGAACATCGAAGAAAGCAGCCTCTTTCTCGATTAATTGATAGGCTGTCCAATAATCCTTCAGCAAGAATAGCAGCAAAACAAATGCGAAAAGATCGAATATAGCCATCATGACATGAAACCTGCGCATATCAGCACCAATCCAATGCGCTACCCTGACCAATTGATCAAAACTGCGGTCAAACAAGTTATCTACCCGAAAAAATCAAGGGACTAGCCAGCCTGATATTTAGCCATTAGAATTTATGGCAATGAGCAGTTTCATCAAGAAATTGCAGACAAGTAACAAGGCCAAAAAAATTAATGTCGCACAGTGGGATATTGGGCAAAAATCAAGCTGGCTACCCCTTAATATTTTTTTATTTTTCAAAATTAAAGTCAAAATATTTTAGATTTTAAAATTTATCATTGTCCCACCATTTTTCAAATGTCTTAGGGCAAACTTTTTTCAAAGAGGCCTTATTATCTTCATCCCATTCAAAATCAATTTCTTTATTTTGAAATTCAAAATTATATTTTGACTCTTCATCATCCCAACTATCACCGCCATATTTTTTGTTAAAAACTTCATTAGGAATGTAACTAATTCCCTCCAAAGAAGGATAGTCAACCGTATCAAATTCTTGACAGAGAGAATCTGGGTTTTGTATTGCTAACGTAAATATGTCTTTACCTCTTGAAATTAGCCAGTACCTAAAATCCATAAAACCATCATCACTACACCCCCCTAATACTATATAAGCAACAGCCCAAAGATTTCCTAGATATGCTTCATTATGTGATTTTAAAAATTGATAATAGTAACCCATTAACTCCTCAGTGCTTAAACCATCTAATATTGATGTAAGTTTTTCTAATTGCTCCTCTGCAGATCCGGCTGCCTTTTTTGAGATTTCAATAACATCCCAAAATTGTACTTCACTAAACAAGTTTGCTGGATTGATTAATGACTTTTTTATTTCATTTTGTTTTTTATCGTCTATAAATATCACATTGTCATCTATCCAACTTTGCACCCTTTTCCCATTTTGATTTTCTTTATCTATCTTCAGACATTCGTTTATATATTTTTGTGCATTGCCGGTATCATTTAACCTGTAATAAGAAAACGCAACTCTGTATTTTGTCTCGGCATTACTGTCAGATTCTGTTTCATCTACCTCTAAAAGATATTTCAAGGCTTCTTTAAACTTATCAGGATCATTTTTTTCGTTGCCTATATTATTTAATGCTCTCCCTATTTCTGATTTGAGATATAATTCATTCTCAGGGTTCATAACTTCTTTTGAAAATTCTATTATTTCCTGGTGTTTTTCAGCATCATAAAATTCTTCAACTGTATCGATAATTGTTTGTAAATTTGTCATATTAGATTATTAAATTTTAATGGTTATTAACATCCTACTAAACGAGGTTATCTGTTGAGGTTCTTTTTAATAAGTAACTTATTGGCTTCATTTATTTCCAATTATAATACTAATCTGTTCAATTCATTTCACTTAATGAATATGTTCAGCACATCAGTAACCATTGTTTTTATCATTAATTGTTAAATATTTTACTGGAACACTATCAGTAAGCCAGATCTCATTTTCAGATTTGAAAAATTCAAAGCCATCCTTGTCCATTTCTTTAGCAAATATTTTAAGAACGATTGGTTTGCCGTGCCGTTGTCCAACTTTAATTGCAGTATCAATATCCTTGCTTAAATGGACATGATGTCTTTTTCTTCTCTCCAGTCCAACTTTGAAGATGTTATCAATATTTTTTTGGGCTGTACCGTGAAACAAAACTTCAGGAGGTGTTTTTGGAGTATAGCCTAAATCCAAATTTATTGAGTGTCCCTGATTGGCTCTTATTTTTGATTTGTCTTCATTAAAGCTAAATCGTTTTTTACTGTTTGTGTCTACAATTATAGTCAAGGTTTCAATATCAATTGCCTTTCCATAATCATTCATTTTTTCAATAAGCATTTTTGTGTCCGTCCAACCACTATCAGAAAGTTTGATTTCGATAGTCTCAGGCTTATGTCTAAGAACTAAACTTAGAAACTTACTCAGTCTGGTATATCTTTGAGTTAATCACTATTCGTAAATTCTTCCATTTTCCAATAATTCACCAAAGAAATGACTAATCTAATGAGTTAAAATCGGTTTCATTGTCTTTCATGCATCTTGCTCCACATTCCAAATTTCCAAAAGGGATCAAAGTTGTACCAATAATTTTCTGTTTCCGATTGGACACCAAAATATCGATATCCATTTTTCAACTGTTTGTCTTTCATTCGATAAAGTTCCGCGATTTGAAATTTTAAAACTTCAATCGTAAAGTCATAAGGATTTAATTCAGATACATTGATTTTATCAATGGTTTGTCTAATCACTCGATTTGTAAATTTTTTACTCATTAGATTTTTGTCAGGTGCAATTTTACATTCTAACCATTCCCTTTGAAATTCAATTGATTCACTCACAAATGCGTTTTTAATTATCTCCATAATAAAGCTACAGGTTAACTCCTTCGCCTTATTCTGTTCAACTGTTTTATATAGTACCAATCACTGCTGTCCCGTTAACTTTCAAACCAATACCAATTGCTGAACTGTATTTATCTCATCGGGTAACGGGTCGTCTTGCAACAACGCTAACAACGACCGTTTATCAAAGAGATTACGTTGCAATACACGTAAGATTTGTTGCATGCTCTTCTTGAGTCTGGACTGAAATTTGATGAATACCATCAGTAAGTAAATGCACATTGCTATCCATACCTGTGTCATCACCGCATTCTTACTTGTGCCGATGAATGATTTGATTTTAAGGTTTTGTTTTATCCATTTAAAAAATAATTACACTTGCCAACGTGCTTTATAAATATCAGCAATCGTTTTCGCTGCAAGTGTAAAATTATTGGTGAGAAACACATCGTGTTTCCCTGTTTTCGGGTCACGATAACCAATACGACGTAACTGAGCAGGGCATTTTTTTGCGGTTTGGAACCCGGTGAATTCAATGGTTTGGTCACACGTCAGTCCTTTGCTTTTCAAAACATCGCTCCGACCTATCACACGATATTTAGCATGCGTTTTGAGGCGCGTTACAAAGAATATCCCCTTGTCTGTCAATTGCTTATACCAGGCATCGTCATTGTACGCTCTATCAATAGCGACAATACTTCCCTTGGGAAAAGACAGTGTGCGACCCACCGTCACGTCATGTGTTTTCCCTTCCGTTACCGGGACAAACTCGGGTAAATAACCTGAATGGTTCAATTCAACATGCAGCTTTATCGCGCCTTTCGTTGTACGAAAGTCAGCCCACGGGAAAACGGATAAACACAGGTCAATCGTAGAGGCATCCAATGAATACAATGTGTTTTTAAAACGGAAAGATTGTCCTGGCGTTAACCCCTGACAACGTGCTAACAATTTACCAAACAAGGCCTCATAAAGTGTGTAAGGTTTATCTTCATTGATACGGGACAAATTGGAGCGAGATAATTTTACACTACCCAAATGATACAGACGATGCGCTTGAGCTGACAGGTTCTCGACAATATCTCGCAAGCTGTTTCGAACCGACAATTGTGCCATTGCCAGTGTCACAAACTGAGACCAACGTGAAGCTGTTCGAAACGAACGACCACGGTGATGCTGATTTGCCAAGGGCTCAAACTCATATAAAGAGCTATTTGTAAAAGATCCCCCGTTTGGAAAACCTATTTCTACTCCCCAAACGGAGCTTTAAACTACGGTGATTTGTTCGAATTGTATGCCAAGCACCCGAACTTGAATTCATAGGATGTAAGAAAAAATCAGAAGCAGGATAGACCTTACGAAGTGCTACATACAAGGTTTCAGGTAAAGATGTGGTTAAAATATGGAATGGATGAATTCAGGTTTGTTTGTTGTGGTTGGAAACCAGAAAATGCTAAGAACGATAGTATTTATTCTGATGATTTGAAAACAATCAATCCCAATTTATGAATTGTCCGTTTCAATGTAGGGTGCAATGAATTTTGATAATCAAGAAAGGGACTCCTTGCCGGAGTTTCATAGATCCAAGGGTGAGTTTTATGTGATCGTAAAAATACTAGATATATAAAAAACGACATACAGCAACGAATAAAGTCGCGCTGCTTTCTAGCAAGTGCTTCTTAACATTAAAAAACAGACTCTATCAACGCTTATCGAATAAATTAATAATAGAATCATTAAGTGATGTATCCATTAAAAACAACTCAAAAAACGAACGCTATACCATTAGAATAAAAGAAACTATTAACATAGAAGAAAGGAAATTTATTTGGATGGCTTATCTGAACTTTATCTTGATACTGAACTTCAGGAATCATACTTTAAGCATTTTGCTTTTAAAATAATTGGAAGCTCTTACATTTTAACTGAAGTGAAAGAAATTAATAGGCATAAAGTCTTTGCTATTCTCCAAGCAAATTTAATGAGCGTAGCAGGTGAATAGACAGGAGTTGATGAAAAATGGCTGGTTAAAAATATAATCGACTCATTTGAAAAACGAAATATCTTATTTGATGTATAAGTCGATATTTGAGGATTATTTGGAGGAAAGGTCAGGAAAGGCACCACAGGCTATTATACTTATACCTTACCCTCCTTCCATAATTAATAGATTCCATATCTAAAATTTTGATAATTTAATTTTTAGAGACTATTCAAGATAACGCAACTTAAAGTATTATCTAAAGATGAGAAGAGTCGATTAATTGAGTTATTTATTGCAGACTTAACCGCTCGAATAGCTGCCTCATTAGTCGATGTGAATGTATTAGATAGCGAATTCAAGACAATAAGTTAGATGAAAACACGGTGACTGTTTTGTCCAGTGGACTTCTTTTAGTCGCTATCAAAGCGGAGTTGCGTAGCAATAGCGGGCTATTGAAAACGACTCAACGCACAGAGGCGCTAAAAGAAGTCTGCTGGATGGGTATTTCTTATCCCGAGTTCAGGTTATTTAGTTAACAGAGTATTCTAGATGTATGGCAGCTTAAAAGCTAATCATGGGGTCAAACCATTGGGAAACAAAAATACAGACGCTGTCATTTTTCTGCTTATGCAAGAGGCTGATGCGGCATTTTTCATACAAAAGTTACAAGAACATGCACCGTTTACGGCTTTAGAACATATAGTGTCCATTCAAGCTCTTGAACAACGCATCGAACACTATACCAATACAACGACATGCCCAGCACGTATTATCTCATTCTGTTCACCCCTCATTGTACCGCAAACCATTTTAGAGCGACTACAGTTTAATGCCTATAATTTCCATCCCGGCCCGCCAGAGCGCCCTGGCTTTCACCCAACAGAATTTGCTATTCATGAAAAAGCTGAAAAATTCGGTATCACTTTTCATCAGATGTATGCAAAGGTCGACTCAGGGCCAATCATTGATGTGCTACGTTTTCCTATCACGCCAGAAATGAACGTTGAGACACTTGAGGCTGAATGCTATAAAGCTCTTTTAAGTATTATAGTAAATCGAGCTGCTGAACTTGCCAACGTCAGCTTTCATTTTGAACCAATGCGTGAAGATTGGTCGGGCATAAAAACAACCCGCAAAGATCTCGAACGAATATATAAATATGGGTAGAGCTTATGATTAGAAAATAAATAGTCAGAGCCTGAGGGATCCCATGAAATTGGTATAAATAATCAAGCATACAACGGCTCTCTCATGGGTTGTTATATGTGCTCAGAGGCTCTTGTCCAATCTTTCTCTTTGAGTTTTAACGTTCTATCTTTGAAACGCTCTCAATTTTCACCGAGGAAATATTTCCTAATTTATAATGTCGTCTTTTTTGATTGTAAAACGGGCTCTATGTAATTAACCTGATGTGATGGTCTCCTCCCCCTAACGGCATCTAGGTGCCATGATTGAACTGACATACACACAATCAAAAGAGGAGAAGACCAAAATGAAGACTACAACAATCGGGTTAGACATAGCAAAAAACGTATTTCATGCTGTCTGCTGTAATCAACAAGGGCGTATAATCAAAAAGAAAATGTTAAAGCGAGCGCAGGTACTCTCCTTTTTTCAATCTCAACCTCCTTGTTTAGTCGCAATAGAATCTTGTGCAACGTCACAGTATTGGGCCCGAGCGATACAACAACAGGGACATCAGGTGAAATTACTACCACCTCAGCATGTTAACGCATTTCTAATCGGCAATAAGAATGATTATAACGATGCCTTGGCCATCGCCGTTGCTGCGAAACAACCTCATTTAAAAAGTGTGGGCATTAAATCAGTTGAGCAACAAGACAACCAGGCACAACATAAAGCAAGAGACTTAGCGGTCAGACAAAGAACCGCATTATGTAACCAAATGAGAGCGCTTGTTGCAGAATATGGCATTAGCCTTCGTCCCGGCCTAAATACCCTACGTCAATCTATCCCGTTGCTATTAAGTGATGAGAACGAACGGTTGTCCGTTACTTTCAAAAGGATACTGCGCCAGCTAAAGGAACAATGGCAATCACTTGATGCCTGTATTGCGACATTTGACCAATTGATCATTCAATCGGCAAAAAACAATGCGATTTGCCAACGCTTACAAACTATTCCAGGGTTTGGGCCGATGGTCTCGAGCGCGTATTTTAATGAAGTGGGAAACGGCGCTCATTATCACAAAGGGCGCGATGTGTCCGCCTCATTAGGACTTGTTCCACGACAGTACAGTAGTGGTGGTAAAGAGGTGCTACTGGGGATCAGTAAACGCGGCAATAAATACCTTCGTTGTTTGTTAATTCTAGGCGCGAAGGCCGTGGTATCAAGAGCCAAAACGAAAGGCGATAAACTGAGTCAATGGATTAATCGTTTAGTTGAGACGCGGGGGCATAATCGAGCGTGTGTGGCGTATGCCAACAAAATGGCAAGAATGGCCTGGGCTATAACGGTTTCTGGTGATGACTACTCACCGGCCTAAATAGAGAGAACAAATCATTTCAACGAATTGCGAAGGTAAAACTAAAGATGGCATAACAGGTCAAACCAGCCTATTGAAAACCTGTCGAGCTCAGGGGTAACTAATACCGATAACCTGATAAGGAAAATAGGCGCGTAATACATCCAGGTCAGAAGTTGAAAACTTCATTGAAGGCCGTATATATGACAGCAATCCTGTCCCTGTTATCTGAATGTTTTATCTTGCAATACGGGAGGAGACCATATATGAACTGTAGAAGTTTAGACCCAATCTGACACATCACTAAATCAAGCGGAGCGTAGCGACGCTTGATTTAGTGAGAGTTACCCGCTTTGATGTAACTGCAACGTAAACATCAAAACACAAAGAGGTAACTCTCATGATTCATACTAATGACAAAGTTATAAAACATAAAGTTGGTCTACTCAATCTCGCTGAAGAACTCGGCAATGTCTCAAAAGCCTGCAAGATGATGGGTTTGTCCAGAGATACATTTTATCGCTACAAAGAAGCGGCTGATGAAGGCGGTGTAGAAGCCTTGTTTGATCGTAATCGGCGTACCCCAAATCTTAAAAACAGAATCGACCCGGCTATTGAAACCGTTGTGCTCGAGTATGCACTGGAAGAGCCCGCACATGGTCAAACGCGCACCAGTAACGAGCTGCGCAAACGGGGAACATTTGTCTCACCCAGTGGCGTTCGTTGTATCTGGCTTCGTCATGGTCTTGCTTGCTTTAAAGATCGCCTGAAGGCATTGTCTGATAAGGTAGCTGGTGAAGGCTTGATCCTCACTGAGTCTCAAGTCGCGGCGATGGAACGCAAAAAAGACGACGATGAGGCTTGTGGCGAGATAGAAACGGCACACCCTGGTTATCTTGGCTCGCAAGATACTTACTATGTCGGTACTTTCAAAGGCATTGGTCGGGTTTATCAACAAACGTTTGTTGATACTTACAGCAAGGTCGCTCACGCGAAACTGTACCCGACTAAAACACCGATTACGGCAGCTGACATGCTCAATGACCGCGTCCTCCCATTCTACGAAGAACAACGTTTGCCTATGTTGCGCATTTTGACAGATAGAGGGACGGAGTATTGTGGGCGAGCTGACCAGCATGATTATCAGCTTTATATGGCGTTGAACAATATCGAACACACCAAAACCAAGGTCAAATCACCTCAGACGAATGGTATTTGTGAGCGATTCCATAAGACGATCCTCAATGAGTTTTATCAAGTCGCTTTGCGTAAGAAAATTTACCAATCGATTGATGAACTGCAACTCGACCTTGACGAATGGTTGCTCAAATACAATACTCAACGAACTCACCAAGGCAAAATGTGCTGCGGGAGGACGCCGATGGAAACACTCATCGACGGACAAGCTATCTGGAAGGAAAAGTTTTTGAACTAAACTTAACCTGACAGTCAGTTACAGAAAAAGGGGTAACTGTCAGATCAAGTCTGAATTTCTACACATAAGTCACTGCTTCAAGAATCGACAGACCTTGAAAATCATGTAATGCACTAGAGACAGCCACATCTGAGTTGATCATAATTGATCTATATTCATCTTCGTCCTCAACATATCCCCAATTTAAAATATGATCCGATAACGGCACTTTCATTTGATCAAAAACAACCGGCATTTGACGAAACTGCTGTCCAAGCATATTCAATTTAAAATCAACTTTACGTTCTTTAAGCTTAACTAAAGCTTGCAAAAAACGTTCAGGTGCTTTGTCATATTCCCAACGATGATTCCACAAAATGGTGAGTGATGATGGCCTCTTTTTAGAATACTTATTTTCGTTTGGACTATTTATTGGTTTATTCAAAGGCACGGAAAGCACGATCGACTTTTGAGATATTTGATCAACAATTCCGACAGGAACACCGTCTGGCATTTTTTCTAAAAACAAAGTAGAACCTTGAAGAAAAGTTTGCCGATTATAATCTGAGTTAAACACCAATCTATCGGCTGCTAATGCTGAATAAAGCGTCACCATTTTTGCTTCTACATTAAGCTGTTTATGATCACCTTCAGGATACGTAAATTGATTTTCATGAAAATAAACAATGGATGGAATTTGCGCTAGCGAAGGAACCAAACCACGCAAAGTTGCAAAATCCGTCATCGATGTCGCAATAACCAGATCATAAGATTGACTTAAGATCGCCTGCTCAGAAAATGCCCAGGTTAAACTATTGCCACGGATCCGCCATCTGAAATAGCGAGCGGGTAGCGTTAAGATTGTCCAATCGTGTTCTGGAAAGTTTGCTACCAACCCCTCCCGCCAATAGCGATGACTGATCGCATCATAAGCAGAAAGTAGTAGAATTTTTTTCACAATTTATTAACCTGGGGCTGGAAAAAGTTCGTCTCAAATTGACTACATAAAACATGAGGTTTATAGACTTCGACAATAAGATCCTTCCAACTATCGCTGTCAGAATACATAGAACTTCATCCTGAGCTGCACGAAAGATCTCACTGTCGAAGCCACGGAATTAATTGTTGACTCTCTATCCCAATGGAGCAAACCATCCTCTCAAATTAAATCAGTGCAACGAGTCCGGTACTTCAACTTCCTGAACTAACACCCAAGGAGCGACAACCGTCGCCCAAAATAAAGGATCTTCCTCGTTCCAACGACGTGCATCCTCTTCCATCACCCGCTCCACCTCACCACTGGTTAACCATCGCTCAACAGACTCCTTGTTATCTTCCGCAAAAGACATCGCCACTTCAACTAAATCAAGCCCCTGCTCAACCTTGATAAGCACACCGCGTGCATAATGCCGCTCTAACTCCTTCCAGACAACCTTACCTGTCTCGGCATTTAGTTTGTCTTTCATGTCTATTTCTGGGTCTACTTGTTGATTTTGATCTGTCATAACAATCTCGGTGGTTATACTATTGATAGATCATAACATTCTGAAGGTAGCGTGGATCATTACTGTCAGATCTCTTGATGCGGCACATCGGGGTTTTCTGATTAGCACAAAATAAAACCACCAGTGATTAAGCTGGGTCTTTCGGCTGCTTTCGGACGATAAGGTTAAAATAAACTTCAGAGACTGCACAGGAGTCTATCTTAGTGTGCATCATGAGATGAAATTCATGATTATTGTGATAAAAATCACATTCCAATCATAATAATTTTGGTATAAATAAACCTTAGGAAAAAGACTCACTAGTTAACTTATAAAAACAAAAATTTAAAAAAATAATTATGAAAAAACCAGATACATCTATACAAATGAATATTTCATGAAGGGACTAAAATTTTAGCTGGCCAAAAAGTAATAAGCCCCCACGAAGAGGGCTTTGGTCGCATAGAAGCGTTGCCTACGAAAAATTCATTTCATTGGTATGAAAAGACAATCAATAGACCTTAGTCGGTTACACTAAGGCTAACATTATACATGAGGAGATCAGCAATGAGCAAGAAAGTTCTCGGCCTTGATTTAGGCAGTAACTCAATAGGATGGGCTTTACTAGAGGAAGAAAATAGTAAGTTGAACAACATTATCGCTCTAGGAAGCAGAATCTTTACCAAAGCAGTTGAAGAAAAAACACCCACACCAAAAAATGTTAAAAGACGTGATGCAAGGTTAGCCAGACGAGTGATTCAACGCCGCTCACACCGCAAGCAACGGATGCTGAATTATTTGGTTAAGCTTGACTTGTTACCCAGTGAAATACAAGGACACAGTCAACCCGAAATTATTTTAAACGATCTGGGCGACCCTTATTTATTACGTGCTAAAGCACTTGACCATCGTCTTGAGTCACATGAACTAGGACGGGTACTACTCCATCTGGTTCAGCGTCGTGGCTTTTTGAGCAATCGCAAAACATTATTAGGTGACATGGTTAATGATCCAGATGTTCTCGAAATTCTCACGGAATTGGAAGCTGACGACGATAACTCATCAGAAAAAGCAAAAGAAGAAACTGCATTCAAGAAAGATATTAGTGAGCTTAGAAATACTATTTCCGAAGAAGGTTATCGGACTCTAGGTGAATACTTAGCATCATTAAATAAACATGACTGTAAAAGAAATCGCAGCCGTGAAGGGGGGCATCTAAGAACAGATCGCCAAATGTATCGCGAAGAACTGGATCTGATATGGAAAAAACAAAAGTTATCTCATTCGCTCTTATCAAATGCTATTAAAGAACAAATTGAGAAAATTATTTTCTACCAGCGCCCGCTTAAATTACGATCTGACAGAATAGGGAAATGTTCTCTGGAACCCACAAGAAAACGTGCAAACATTGCTCGATTAGAAGTTCAAAGATTTCGTTATCTTCAAGATATTAACAACCTGACTTATTTCGATCCATGGGATGAAACAGAAAAAAACTTAAGCTCCGAACAAAAAGAAAAAATGGTTGACCTATTCGAAAGCCAACCCACTATAACATTTCCAAAAATAAGAAAAACGCTGGGTTTTGATAAAAAACATGAGTTTAATTGTAGAAGTTTAGACCCAATCTGACACATCACTAAATCAAGCGGAGCGTAGCGACGCTTGATTTAGTGAGAGTTACCCGCTTTGATGTAACTGCAACGTAAACATCAAAACACAAAGAGGTAACTCTCATGATTCATACTAATGACAAAGTTATAAAACATAAAGTTGGTCTACTCAATCTCGCTGAAGAACTCGGCAATGTCTCAAAAGCCTGCAAGATGATGGGTTTGTCCAGAGATACATTTTATCGCTACAAAGAAGCGGCTGATGAAGGCGGTGTAGAAGCCTTGTTTGATCGTAATCGGCGTACCCCAAATCTTAAAAACAGAATCGACCCGGCTATTGAAACCGTTGTGCTCGAGTATGCACTGGAAGAGCCCGCACATGGTCAAACGCGCACCAGTAACGAGCTGCGCAAACGGGGAACATTTGTCTCACCCAGTGGCGTTCGTTGTATCTGGCTTCGTCATGGTCTTGCTTGCTTTAAAGATCGCCTGAAGGCATTGTCTGATAAGGTAGCTGGTGAAGGCTTGATCCTCACTGAGTCTCAAGTCGCGGCGATGGAACGCAAGAAAGACGACGATGAGGCTTGTGGCGAGATAGAGACGGCACACCCTGGTTATCTTGGCTCGCAAGATACTTACTATGTCGGTACTTTCAAAGGCATTGGTCGGGTTTATCAACAAACGTTTGTTGATACTTACAGCAAGGTCGCTCACGCGAAACTGTACCCGACTAAAACACCGATTACGGCAGCTGACATGCTCAATGACCGCGTCCTCCCATTCTACGAACAACAACGTTTGCCTATGTTGCGCATTTTGACAGATAGAGGGACGGAGTATTGTGGGCGAGCTGACCAGCATGATTATCAGCTTTATATGGCGTTGAACAATATCGAACACACCAAAACCAAGGTCAAATCACCTCAGACGAATGGTATTTGTGAGCGATTCCATAAGACGATCCTCAATGAGTTTTATCAAGTCGCTTTGCGTAAGAAAATTTACCAATCGATTGATGAACTGCAACTCGACCTTGACGAATGGTTGCTCAAATACAATACTCAACGAACTCACCAAGGCAAAATGTGCTGCGGGAGGACGCCGATGGAAACACTCATCGACGGACAAGCTATCTGGAAGGAAAAGTTTTTGAACTAAACTTAACCTGACAGTCGGTTACAGAAAAAGGGGTAACTGTCAGATCAAGTCTGAATTTCTACAGTTTAATCTTGAAAATGGGAATAAAAAACTTAAGGGCAATATTACTGCTTGTGAATTGAAAAAAGTTATATCCGATTGGAATGATCTTGGTTCTGACTCTCAGTATAAACTTGTTGAAGATCTTCTAACTATTCAGAAGAAATCCACTCTGAAAAAACGACTTTTAGATCACTGGGGTTTTGATCCAAAAATTGCTGTAGAACTTTGTTTACTTGAGTTTGAACCTGGCCACAGTAGCCACTCAATTAAAGCCATCAATAAACTTCTTCCTTTCCTTAAGGAAGGGGAAATCTATTCCAATGCCAGAATCAAAGCAGGATATGGTTATGAAATAAAAGAGATAGATCTTATGGAGCGTCTGGGCATACCTCCTGAAATAGCCAATCCTATTGTTCAAAAAGGGCTGCACGAGCTTCGTCGATTGGTTAATGCCATTATTGCCGAATATGGCAGACCAGATGCTATTCGTATTGAAATGGCCAGAGATCTGGAAATGAATGCCAAACGCTATAAAGACTTTCTCAAACAACAAAAGACTAACACTCAAGCTAATGATAAAGCCACTGAGAAGTTTCAAGAAATGGGACGGAAATCTCCACATCTCAAACTTTCAAAATACCCCAGCCATTCTGACAAAATAAAGTATCGGTTATGGAAAGATCAAGATCAGCGCTGTGCTTATAGTGGTAATTCCATTGATCTGGCAACGCTGTTTAGTGCTGAAATAGATATTGATCATATTCTTCCCTATAGCCAATCACTTGATGATTCATACATGAATAAAGTTGTTTGTTATACAGGAGAAAATCGCTACAAAGGCCAACGTACTCCTATAGATGCCTTCGGCGGAAATGAAGAAAAGTGGGAACAAATTTTTCAACGAATTAATCGATGGGATAAAAGATTCAAAAGTAAAAAAGCACGTTTTTTTCAAACAGCAGCAGATCTTCAACAACGTGATTTCATCAGTAGCCAACTCAATGATACTCGCTACATGAGTCGAGTTGCGCAAGACTATTTAAAACAACTAGGTGCAGACATTAGTGTGAGTAAAGGAATAACAACCTCATGGTTGAGACATCAATGGGGATTAAATAACCTCATAGGAGAAACCAATAAAAAAGACCGAAACGATCATCGTCATCATGCAATTGATGCTGTAGTTATTGCCTGTGTTGACAGAAGCTTCTATCAGAAGTTAATAAAAGAAGCCAAAGATTTGGAGCGAACACATTCATCATTGCACATGAAAGATCTCCATTTTGATCCTCCATGGCCACATCTGCGAGATGAACTAAATCAAAAGCTAAGCAATGTCATCATTTCTCATGCACCACAACGTAAACTTAGTGGTGCTTTACATGAAGAAACGGGCGTCGGATTTATCGAGTCAAAAGGCGCTGTCTATCGGGCAAATCTGAATAGTGATTTTAAAGAAAAACAGATTGATAAAATTATAGATGATGAAGTCAGGGAAATTATACGAAACCATTTAGGTAAATATAACAATAATCCCAAGGAAGCTTTTGCTGAAAGGCAACCTGTTTTACATAAAGATGGTAAAACACCGATCAAACGGGTACGCATTTTGCAATCTAAAACTACACGAGAAAAACTTGATGAAACAAAATTTGGTGTAAAAAACAAAGACGGCAAAGTTTTTAAATGGCTTGCTTATGGAAATTTGCACCATGTCGAAATTATCAAGAATAAAAAGACTGGAAAATATAAGGGTGAATTTGTAACAACAATGGAAGCCCATCACAGAGCAAAAGGAATCGGTATGCAAAAGCAAAAAGTAATCAAAACTGATCATGGCAGTGATTATGAGTTCTTAATGGCCTTGCATATTAATGACCTGGTAAGTGTAGAAAAGGATAGCGAACAGATTTTTTATCGAATTCAAAAATTAGATTCAGGTTCAAATAGAATGGTTTTGAGGTTACATACTGCATCAACACTTGGTAATAAAGATGAAGAGATATATGTTTCAATTAATGAAAAGTCATTTACGGATTGGAATTTAAAAAAACTACAGATAAATGTCATAGGAAAGATTTTCTAGTGATCAAACGCATTATCGACATCAGCGAACAAGCCTATATTCATATGAAACACAGGCAGCTTCTGATCGATAAAGAAGGTGAAACTATCGGGCAGATCCCGATAGAAGATTTGGGTGTTCTAATTTTGCAACACACTGCAATAGTCATAACCCAGGCAGTGATCATCGCTTGTCAGGAAAATAATGTAGTACTAGTTTTTTGTGACTCTCGACATCTGCCCTATTCTGTAGTCTTGCCTATTAGTGAGGGACATACACTACATACAAAAGTACTACGACAACAACTAACCGTAACCCTGCCAACAAAAAAACGTTTATGGCAGCAAATTGTAAAATCCAAGATAAAAGAACAAGCCAACACTCTGAGTCTAGCGAGTAAAGATAATAAAGTATTATTACGACTGACAGAAAAAGTAAAAACTGGCGATTCAGAGAATCATGAAGCCCAGGCGGCTAAAGTATATTGGCGGCTATTGTTTGGAGATGAGTTTCGACGCAATGTGGATGCTGAGGGACTAAATAGCGTATTAAATTACGGCTATGCAATTATGCGTGCAATGGTAGCAAGGGCATTGGTTGGCAGTGGCTTACACCCTGCGATTGGGTTGCATCATCGCAATCAGTACAATGGTCTTTGTCTTGCTGATGACATTATGGAGCCGTTCAGGCCTTGGGTTGACCTGGCTGTTTACAAGCTATTTGTAGATAACAAACAACTGGAGATCAATACTGAAATAAAGCAAGCACTGTTAGGCATGTTGAGTGAAAAAGTGATCTGGAAAGGGGAAAGCCTGCCTTTGATGGTCGCTTGTCATTCTTTGACTGCCGATCTGAAAAGAGCTTATCAAAACTCAAAAGAAAAACTTTGTTTTCCTCAATTGGAAAACAGGATCGCAGCTTGAACTTTGGTGGACTGAATACCATGTGGGTTACCGTACTTTTTGATCTCCCCACCGACACAAAAGAAGCACGAAAACAATACACAATTTCGGAAATTTTTACTTGATGATGGCTTCACCATGATGCAATACTCAGTCTATATTCGACATAGCGCCAGCGAAGAGAATGCACAGGTTCATATCAAGCGTGTAAAAGCAGCATTGCCTGCTGATGGTGAGGTTCGAATCTTCAAAATTACCGATAAACAGTTTGGAAAAATAGAAGTGTTCTATGGAAAAAGACAGCAAACTATCGAAGAAACCCCGAAACAACTCCTGTTTTTCTGAACAAAGAAACAGGAGTTTCTCTTTTGGATCAATCAATTACTTGCATGGTAGTGTAACCGACTAAGGTGTAGAAGTTTAGACCCAATCTGACACATCACTAAATCAAGCGGAGCGTAGCGACGCTTGATTTAGTGAGAGTTACCCGCTTTGATGTAACTGCAACGTAAACATCAAAACACAAAGAGGTAACTCTCATGATTCATACTAATGACAAAGTTATAAAACATAAAGTTGGTCTACTCAATCTCGCTGAAGAACTCGGCAATGTCTCAAAAGCCTGCAAGATGATGGGTTTGTCCAGAGATACATTTTATCGCTACAAAGAAGCGGCTGATGAAGGCGGTGTAGAAGCCTTGTTTGATCGTAATCGGCGTACCCCAAATCTTAAAAACAGAATCGACCCGGCTATTGAAACCGTTGTGCTCGAGTATGCACTGGAAGAGCCCGCACATGGTCAAACGCGCACCAGTAACGAGCTGCGCAAACGGGGAACATTTGTCTCACCCAGTGGCGTTCGTTGTATCTGGCTTCGTCATGGTCTTGCTTGCTTTAAAGATCGCCTGAAGGCATTGTCTGATAAGGTAGCTGGTGAAGGCTTGATCCTCACTGAGTCTCAAGTCGCGGCGATGGAACGCAAGAAAGACGACGATGAGGCTTGTGGCGAGATAGAGACGGCACACCCTGGTTATCTTGGCTCGCAAGATACTTACTATGTCGGTACTTTCAAAGGCATTGGTCGGGTTTATCAACAAACGTTTGTTGATACTTACAGCAAGGTCGCTCACGCGAAACTGTACCCGACTAAAACACCGATTACGGCAGCTGACATGCTCAATGACCGCGTCCTCCCATTCTACGAAGAACAACGTTTGCCTATGTTGCGCATTTTGACAGATAGAGGGACGGAGTATTGTGGGCGAGCTGACCAGCATGATTATCAGCTTTATATGGCGTTGAACAATATCGAACACACCAAAACCAAGGTCAAATCACCTCAGACGAATGGTATTTGTGAGCGATTCCATAAGACGATCCTCAATGAGTTTTATCAAGTCGCTTTGCGTAAGAAAATTTACCAATCGATTGATGAACTGCAACTCGACCTTGACGAATGGTTGCTCAAATACAATACTCAACGAACTCACCAAGGCAAAATGTGCTGCGGGAGGACGCCGATGGAAACACTCATCGACGGACAAGCTATCTGGAAGGAAAAGTTTTTGAACTAAACTTAACCTGACAGTCAGTTACAGAAAAAGGGGTAACTGTCAGATCAAGTCTGAATTTCTACAACTAAGGCCTACATGCAATTCACAACTGAATCCCTCTTCTAACTGACCATCTGGAAAGTGTAACCGACTAAGGCCTACATGCAATTCACAACATCTCATGCTGCACATCGACAACCATATTCAGTGTAACCGACTAAGGCCTACATGCAATTCACAACCCTTCAAGGTGTAGTTGAACCGGGTATTCTAGTGTAACCGACTAAGGCCTACATGCAGTTCACTACTAGTACACCAAACAACGTTTCCCTTCAAATCACAGCGGATTGACTAATAGCATTATTAATCGCTAGCCTGATCTATTTTTATTTGCGATTCTGGCGATAACTTGAGCACACCTGTTCTTACGGCAGCACCAACTACGCGATCACCAATTGATTGTGGCAGATCATCCGGCCAGTTCGATACAGCTTGCTTAGTTACCCCGACTGCTGACGCGACTGATCTATATGTTGAGCCGAACAATCCCCTTGCCCTTTTCTTCTTCATAGATCAAGTAAATCATTATTGACTATTTCTGTCAATTTGCATTGATAGAAAATCAAGTATTCTTTACTTTTAGCAGGACAGGATGTTAATTATGAGCGATGTCGCGGAAAGAATTCTAAAAATAAGGAAGTACATGAAGTTGACACAACCTCAATTTGGTAAGCGTGCTGGTGTGTCAAAGCAAGCTGTTTCACATTGGGAAAATGGTTTAGCGAAGCCCGACCATGAGTCGCTAAGAAATCTGGAAAAAAATTCTTACATTAACCCAGATTACATCACCGATGGCACCGGGGAAATCTTTAAATATCTGCAAGGATCTCCCGAGAGTTTTGCATTAAAAAATCCTGTTAAAGATTCTGCACAACTGGAAAACATGAACACAGCTGATTGGCTATGCAGAAGATGGCTTGACTTACCACTATCTGCGCGCAAGTGTATTTGGGAAATATGCAGATCTCATGTTGGCGAAACTATTGAGCGTCGTTTTGAAGTCAAATACGTTAAAGATGATAAACGAAGTACTTAAATCACCTTTTACTTCTATAGAAAAAACAGCACTTTTGAGTAGCCACCAAGATTAATTGACATAGTCTGTCCATCTTCAGTACGGCCGGTGATATCCTCTAATAGTTAATTCATCCCACTTAGCCAACTGATTATTAATTTTTGCGGTTATTCAGGCACAACCGTCTTTAGTTGTTTTAATTGGAGTTTTTTTATCCACCTTTATTGTTGTTGTTTTATTTGGGAAATCGTGACCCAAACGCAAAAAAATTCTTTACCCTCTTCTGATAAATATATCAATAATGAAATATCTGATTCCAATGTTATTAAGATCAAATTCTTCAATGTAAGTATACGCCTGTCATTCAACCTCAATTATCTTTTGATCAGTTATCTCAATTAAAACCGACATAATCGCAGAGTCAAAAATGCTTGACTCGCAATCAATTATTATTTACCTTAATGGTCAATCAAGTCAACTTAAATTGATAATAGAGAACACATGGCTGACAACAAGTTACAGATACAAATTGAATCGAACGAAATAAAACAAATGTTCGACGAAGTAGAAATCAACATGATCCGTGCTGGTCAAGGATCTGAATTATGGAACGCGATGGTGAAAATATTTAGTCTTCCCAGCTTTATCGATCCGCTTATTAAAAGCAAATTCATAACCCACGCCAATGGTAAGACAGAATTATTGACTTGGCCATCCGCTGCATTTAAACGCATACACGCTGCAGTCATCACAAGTAATATCGATGTCCTTCACCACGAGCATCAAGACCTGCTCAAAAAAGCAGCTAGACACTGAGCATGCAACGCTTGAACACAAGTCACTTAAAGATATCTAAACCAGCCAAATGAAGAGCATCATTAGCAATATAAGCGCACTGACGGGTTGACTCAGAATGACGCTTGAGCCAACCGACTATTTTCAGTGATCCACGCCGCAGTTCTCACAGGTGATGTCGATACTTTGCTCGTCGAAAGTGTAAGCAAACAACAATTTCCTTCAAATCACAATTTTGTGATTTCACAAAAAATCGTGAACCGATATACTTCCAAGATAATTTTCAATTAACGATCAATATCATGCACAACAAAAACAAATGTAAGCGTTGTCAACAGACCCGTATGGTACTAACGGCGATGATTGTGGTTATCGTTCTTGCCGTTGTTTTTCTGGGTATAGAATCGAATACGTTTTTCTCAAAAATTTTCTCGACTCCCTAAATACAACTTGGAGGTTTAGGAAGACCCGCTATGCGCGCAGATTGCCTGACCGGTGCATCTGGAAATAATTTATACAAATAACGACTTTTGCCTTTATCTTCACCCAGTTTTTTTCCTATCGCTTTACCTAAAATTCGCATGATGGGTGTGATGCTATATTGTTGATAATAGTTCTGCACAAAATGAATGATTTCCCAGTGATCTTCCGTTAATTTGATCTCTTCTTGCTGAGCAATTTTTTCAGCAACTGCAGGAGTCCAATCCTGTTGATTGATCAAAAAACCATCTTTTGTTGTTTTTACTAACTCCATGTCAATGTGTTGTTATATTTGACGGTTAATTTTACAAAATCAGAATAATCAACGAGTTCTACATTGTTGATAATTTGGTCAGCTTTTATTGCTCTTGCTTTTAAATCTGCCTGAAGCACAAACACATTTTCTGTCGCCTTGATCAAATCTTCGTTTTGATTATTTTTTTTCGCAGCAATAACTGCATTTTCGATCAAAATTATTGCATCGTTTTTTTGTAATACAGACAGACTCGTTTGCAGAGAGGATCGCATCATGGGTGAGCTATTAATAATATGCAGTGTAGACATGATCAGTATTAAAAGTTAATCGTTAAAAACAAAGTCTTGTTGGTTAATTATTTTGCCTAATTGATCAGTATTTATTAATTTAACGGTGACTAATAAATCTGACGTTTTTATTGCTCTTTTTTTCAGTGATTCTTCCTCGACATAAAGTTGATCAATTTCATAATCTTGCCAGGCATGAAATGCAGGTGAGAAATTTTTTATTCCAATTTCCGCAGGGTCCTGATCACGCATAATCTCTAATACGCCTTCATCCATAAACACTAAACTAACCTTATGTTCAAATGCTGAAAGCGCATAAGCCATGTCCAATGCTTCTTGCGCATGACTGCTTTGGTAAGCTGATTTACGATTAATAAACAAACAGGTTTTTTGTTGGTTCATTTCATGCTCACTCATCTTAGGCACCAAAGGTAATCACGCGATCAGAAACGGTAACCGCTTCGCTCAAGCGGCCAAGTGTGTCGATTTTAAATCCTGGCGCGAGTCTCGTTCCGACACCTCTTTTTTTTGCGACAGTAGAGCAGATGATCAAATCCAGATTATTATCGGTTGCAAGCATTGACCAATTTTTGATCACATCTCGATCATCCTGTGGTGGCTCCGCTGTATCAACACCATGCCATGCACCATCAAAATAAAAAAACACCTGGACAAGATCGTGCCCCTCTTTTATGAGTGCATTGGCAAATTTACAAGCTGTATCAGACGACTGTGATTGATACGGGCCATTGTTGACTATGATGGTGAATTTCATGCGTATAATATGATCAAATGCTTAATACTTTGAAAACCCTATTTACCTCGTTTATGGAAATTTGCCTGTTTCGTAGCCAACCACAAGATCTCCCAGCTTCCAATTTTTTTCTTGGAATGCTGGTGCTACTTTCAATCGTCTTTGGTTTGTTAATCAATCTGATCAACTTACCATTCGAACACGCGATGTTAGCGGTGATCTTAAATCTGTCTGTGATCGCCATTATCACCCAGTTAGTTCTTAGACTCTACAATAAATCCTTGCGCTTCAATCAGACACTTATTGCTCAATTAGGCACTGGGATCGTAATAGCAGTCATTGCTATGCCTGTCATTGTTATGCTGCAATATGCTGAGGATAACAATGTAAATATGGCTCCAGGAGCGATTCTATGGCTGATTCTTTTTACCTGGGAGCTCTCAGTCAATGCACATATTCTACGTCATGCACTTTCCACCAGCTTCGTACATGGGTTTGTGATATCAGTATTATATCCTTTGATCTATTTTCGACTGTTTGAGTTTCTAATTCCTGCACAACCATGAAAAAAATTCACATCCTTGGAATTTGCGGCACCTTTATGGGTGGCCTTGCACTGATCGCACGCGAAATTGGTTTTGAAATCAGCGGCACTGACGCAAATGTCTACCCGCCAATGAGCACTCAACTTGAAGAAAGTGGGATCACACTTTTTCAGGGCTACAAGGCTGAACACCTTGACCCCGTACCCGATTTAGTCATCGTAGGAAATGCGATGTCTCGGGGTAATTCGATGGTTGAAGCGGTGCTTGATCGCGGGATCCCTTATACTTCTGGACCACAATGGCTGGCCGATAATGTTCTGCAAGATCGTTGGGTTCTCGGTGTCGCTGGCACACACGGCAAAACCACAACCACCAGTATGCTCGCCTGGATTCTGGAAGATGCAAAACTCAACCCTGGATTTTTGATCGGTGGTGTAGCTGAAAATTTTGGTCTCTCTGCACGGCTTGGTGAACATCCTTTTTTTGTCATTGAGGCCGATGAATACGACACGGCTTTTTTCGACAAACGATCTAAATTTGTTCACTATCGACCACGAACCGCAATCTTAAATAATCTTGAGTTTGATCATGCAGATATTTTTGATGATCTCGATGCGATCAAAAAACAGTTCCATCATCTGGTTCGAACCGTTCCTGCAACAGGTTTGATCATTCATCCACAGAATGACGAAAATATTGACGACGTGCTTGACCAAGGATGTTGGTCCGAAAGGCAATCTATTAGTCAAAAAGCAAATGACTCCGCCTGGTCGATCCAACCTATCTCAGCAGATTATGGAAAATTTCAAATTTCCCATAATACTTCAACTAATAATGCATCATATGAAATTAATTGGTCTTTGATCGGCGAGCATAATGCCATGAATGCCGCTGCCGCGATTATTGCTGCCCAACACGTGGGCGTAACCCCACAAATTGCATGTGAAGCTTTATCTACTTTCAAAAGTGTAAAACGCCGTATGGAATGTTTAGGAGTGATCAATAACATCACCGTTTATGATGACTTCGCCCACCATCCAACCGCCATTGAAAAAACACTGGAAGCACTGCGCCAGCATGTTGGTAATGCACGCATCATCAGTATTCTTGAACCAAGATCAAATACAATGCGGATGGGTATTCATAAAGATTCGTTAGAAAATTCACTGAATAATTCTGATCATAGTTTTATTTTTCAACCTCCTAATTTTGATTGGGATATTGAATCAATGATTCAAAACAATCATAAAAATAACATCTGCGATAATATTGATTCCATCATTAGTTCGGCTGTTGAGTTAGCAAAATCAGGTGATCATATTTTAATCATGAGTAATGGTAGTTTTGCTGGAATTCATACCAAACTGGTAGATGCTCTAAAGTAATCTCTATTTTAAGAAAACCAATTCCAAATCAAAGCTTTAATCTTTACAAAACATCAAGTTCTTTTTCAATCTGTCGCTAACATTGTAACTACTCACAACATATAAGAGGAACGGCGACAATGGCTAAACCAAGAATCTCAGACGATCCTTTATTTGCCTTATTGCGTACCGGAAAAATCTCGGAATTTAATTCTTCTATTGCAGCGGGCTCAAGCTGTGATCTGACAGGATCGGATTTAAGTCGAACTGATTTACGCGGACTTGTTACTGAGGGTTTGGATTTCAGCAATTGTTATTTCCGTATGTCGGATCTACGTGGTATTGATTTCAGAAACTGTAAACTTGAAGGTGCCAGTTTTGCCGATGCTAATATTTCCGGTACTTATTTTCCAAAAGAAATTGCCGCTGAAGAAATCAACATGGCCTTGGCTCATGGAACGCGAGTCCGTTATCGTTAATTTAAATTAGCAATACAATTCGTAAGCCTGTAAAACGCTAATATAAAATCGTATCCTCCGGTTCATCAATCACTGTATTTTCAATCGTTCCAATACCTTCTATCTCAATTCGACAAACCTGTCCCGCCTTCATGTAACCACGCGGTTTCATTTTCACCCCAACCCCTGCTCCGGTTCCGGTTGAAATAATATCTCCGGGCATTAATGTAAAAGCGGTGGAAAGCGTTTTGATCATATCGTAGCAATCAAAAATCATTTCGCTGGTATTTATCTTCTGGCGCTGTTCATCATCAACCCAGACATTAATATTCAAATTATGCGGATCCGAAATTTCATCTGAAGTCACTATCCAGGGTCCAACGGGTCCGTGGGTATCGAATGATTTTCCTAGTGTCATCGTTTGCGCCCAAAACTGCCAATCGCGAACTGAAACATCATTTACAATAGTGAATCCAGCGATCACTTTATGGGCTTTTTCTTTCGGTACATGACGACATTTTTTGCCAATCACAAATGCGAGCTCTCCTTCATAATCGAGTTTGTCAGAGACTTTAGGTAGATGGATTGGTTCAAAAGGCCCATTCACGCAACTTGATTGCTTATTAAAAAAAGTCGGAAATGCAGGTTTATCCATTCCCGTTTCAACAATATGTTTTCCATAGTTCAAACCGATGGCCAAAAACTTTTGTGGGTTTTGGATCGGTGCTTCAAGATGAACTTCATTCAGAGGAATTCGATCAGAATTTACGTCAATTAAATTTTGTAGTTTTTCCATCGCAACCGATCCTTCAGCTAAAAAACTAATCATGTCCATGGGTAAATTTTGATCTTGTGATGCATCAACAATTTGATCGTCAACAATCGCACCAACTTTCATTTTGTTATTATGCGTGAAAGTTACTAATTTCATTTTTATGCCTTCGTGATTTTTTATGATTTCGATCTATTTAATTTTTATATTTTTGACAATATTTTTTGCAACATTCTATCCGGTAATATTCTTCTTAAAAAAGCAAAAAAATGCGTTGGGAAAGTAACGAAATAGTGATTTTTAGGTCGAGAACTTTCTAATGCGTGGATCACTTTTTTTAATACCGCCTCTGGTGGCAAGGTAAACGGGACTGCAGGACCCTCTGTTTCTAATCGATCCATTGTTTTTTGATACGCCTCTTTATGAACACTATTTTCCACATCGATATGCCGAAGAAATGCCCGTGTCGCATTTGCTCGAAATTGACTTTCTATCGGGCCTGGTTCTACTAAAGAAACAAAAATACCACTGTCGTGCAATTCCATTCTTAACGTTTCACTTAAACCGTTCAAGGCAAATTTAGTCGCGTTATAAGCACCTCGATGAGCAAGTGCGACTAAGCCCAACACCGAACTATTTTGAATAATTCGTCCTTGTTTTTGTTGTCGCATAACTGGAATGATCAAATTAGTCAACTCATGTGTACCGAATAAATTAACTTCAAATTGTTCGCGTAAAGCCTCTCGTGTTAGATCCTCAACAGCACCAGGTTGGCCATAAGCTCCGTTATTAAAAAGCGCAAACAAATTACCGCCCGTAAGTTTCAACGTTTGATCAACACAACTCTGAATCGAGCTGCTGCTTGCCAGATCTAACATAACAACTTCTAAACCTTGTTTATTTAGTTGCTCCCGATCAACTTGTTTCCTCACCGTTGCAATGACCTGATAACCTCTTTCTTTCAGGCCAAGCGCAACGCAATGTCCAATGCCTGACGATGCGCCGGTGACAAGAATGGATTTTTTCGAATTATTTTTCATATACAGGTTTATCTTCTTGGGAGGACATATTATTATCCTGCGGTTCCTTCACTTATGATCATATGAAAATACTCATTTCGTTAACCCTGCTGGTTATTTCGTTTCAGTGTTGGGGTGAATCCTTTAATTTTGATAAAAGAATACCATTTCAACAACCTTTAGGGGCAAATGAACTCGCAGTCATCATCAATAAAGCCGATCCCTTAAGTGCAACTCTTGGGGAATATTATGTCGCCAAGCGAAAAATCCCTCGCAAGAATGTTATCTATATTCATTTTGCACCCAATAAAAATGTCATGTCGAAAGAGGAGTTTTCAGTTCTCAAACGTCAAGTTGATGAAGCCACGCCCTTTAACGTACAAGCATATGCCTTAACCTGGGTTGCGCCTTTCCGAGTTGACTGCATGTCAATCACAACTGCGTTTGCAATGGGTTTTGATCCGGCATTTTGTGCCGAAGGTTGCAAACCCACTCGTGAGAATCCTTATTTCAACTCTCTTAGTCGCAGGCCTTGGTCTGACTTTGGGATCCGACCAACAATGTCAATTGCAGCGACGTCGCTACAAAATGGCATTTCTTTGATCAGAAATGGCGTCGCCGCCGATTTTTCTTATCCGGCTGGAACTGCCTATCTGGTTAGTACCAGTGACAAGTACCGTAATGTGCGATCGCGATTTTATCCGGATTTGATCAAACGAATAGGTCCAATTTTTAACCTTGAAACAATTAAAACCAATACTCTGGAAGATAAGCATGATGTTTTTTTCTATTTTACCGGCCTAACAAAAGTAAAGAAGTTAGATACGCTAACCTTTCTTCCTGGTGCGATTGCTGATCATTTAACCTCTGCCGGTGGTGCTTTGACAGGAAGTGGCCAGATGAGTGCTCTGCGTTGGTTGGAAGCCGGTGCAACGGGGAGCTACGGTGCGGTTGTTGAGCCTTGTAATTTTATACAGAAATTCCCACTCCCCACGGTTGTCATGCAACATTATCTCTATGGCAATACCTTAATCGAAGCCTATTGGAAAAGTGTCGTCTGGCCAGGCCAGGGCATTTTTATTGGTGAACCTTTAGCGAAACCTTTTAGCTTGTTCTAGCACTATCTTTTAACCTCATCTTTTGGATTCCAGTTCTTTCTATGGCATGAATTCTGCGTATTAAACTTGATTACCCTAAATCGATAAATATTAATATGGCGATTAAAACTCAAATCGATCTACTAAACCAACGACGTACAAAAATCATTGCAACATTAGGACCCTCTTCTAATGATGAATACACCATTCGGCATCTTTTAGAAGCCGGCGTCGATGTGATTCGACTGAACATGTCACACGGTACACATGAGGATCACGAAGCAAGCTATCAGTGTGTGCGAAAACTGTCATCCGAATTAAATCGTCCTGTGGCTATTTTTGCGGATCTATGTGGCCCAAAGATTCGTACCGGCAAGTTCAAAGACGATCAAATTGAGATTACTAATGGCGAGGAAGTCACAATAACGACTCGCGATATTCTTGGTGAATCAGGACTTATCCCCTCGCAGTACAAAGCACTTGCGCAAGACGTAATGGCCAATGACCGTATCTTAATGGACGATGGCAAACTCGAACTGCGCGTCGAATCCGTCGCTGGAGAAGATATTTCCTGTCGAGTCATACAAGGCGGCACGCTAAAAAATCACAAAGGGATCAACTTACCCGGTGTTAACGTAACAGCCCCTTCTTTAACTGAAAAAGATGAGAAAGACGCCGTATTTGCACTCAATCTTGGTGTTGATTTTCTTGCATTATCATTCGTTCGTAGGGCTGCAGATATCCACAAACTTCGCGATCTGATGGATGAACAAAAACTAGATGCCGGCATTATTGCGAAATTTGAAAAGCCCGAAGCGCTGGAAAATGCACCTGAAATTATCCATGCTGTAAATGCGATCATGGTTGCACGAGGCGATCTCGGTGTAGAACTCACGCCTGAAGAAGTCCCAATTGCACAACGAAAATTGATCACCATGGCTAGAGATCTAAATTGCCCAGTGATCGTCGCTACACAAATGTTGGAATCCATGATCGAAATTGCGCAACCAACACGCGCCGAAGTTTCAGATATTTCACAAGCCGTTTTCACAGGTGCAGATGCGGTTATGTTATCGGGTGAAACCGCTGCCGGAAAACATCCTATACAAGCCGTTCGCATGATGTCACGGATTATTCACCAAACAGAAGCCTATATGTGGCAAGAAAACAGGTTCTCTGCGCTGGAGCGAGATCTAAATGAATTTGACGAGTCACCTTTTGGGCATGCAGTTGCTCACATTACTGCTGAACTAGCGCAACACCTGCAAATTAAAGCCATCCTTACACTCTCACAGTCGGGCATGTCTGCCGTTACCATTAGCTCTGCAAGACCCGCTGCACATATGATCGCGATATCCTCTGACGAACGTGTTTATCGCCGCACGAATATGCTTTGGGGAACATTGCCAATTCTTGCTAAAGATGCAGGTTCAAAACATCCTAACGTGCTTGCACGCCAGGTTGCTAAAGATGCAGGGTTTGCAAATGAGGGTGAATATATCGTTCTGATCCGCGGTTTCCATGCAGAAACTGAATTGAATACACCCTCAGTTACACTTCTAACAGTCTAGTCTTTCCTATAAATCTGATCTTTATCAGGTTGATCTAGCTTAGAATGAACTTTTTGTTGATATACTAGAAATTAGTTAATTCTATTCTGTAGGAGATTTTTATCATGATGCGAATTGCATTATTTCTCGGCACCAATATGGCGATCATGTTGGTACTTTCTATCGTCATGAGATTGTTTGGTGTTGACCGAATGATGGCGGGTAATGGTATCCCTTATCAAGGTTTATTGATTATGTCTGCGGTCATCGGCATTACTGGTGCTTTTATTTCACTCGCCATGTCAAAAATGATGGCGAAAAAATCGGTTGCTGCGCAAGTCATTGATCAAGCTTCCAGCGAGCAAGAAATCTGGCTGGTCGAGACCGTCACACGACAAGCACGTGATGCGGGCATCGGTATGCCAGAAGTGGCGATTTTTAATTCACCGACTCCTAATGCGTTTGCGACTGGAATGAACAAAAATAATGCGCTGGTGGCTGTCAGTACAGGGCTTTTAGACGAAATGACACGTGATGAAGCTGAAGCCGTGATGGGTCATGAAATTGCTCATGTCGCGAATGGCGATATGATCACCATGGCATTAATCCAGGGCGTAGTGAACACCTTTGTTATCTTCCTTGCCAGAGTCGCTGGTTATGTTGTCGATGGTATGCTTTCCAAAGGTGAGCAGCGTGGTAGACCGGGGTTTGGTTATTACATTTCCAGCTTCATCTTTGAAATGATCTTCGGTTTTCTGGCGAGTATGATCGTCATGTGGTTCAGTCGACAACGTGAGTTTCGAGCCGATCAAGGTGGTGCAGATCTGGCTGGTCGTCAAAAAATGATCGCAGCTTTACAACGGCTACAATCATTACAGAATCCACAACCATTACCAGAATCGTTAACTGCGTTCGGCTTTATTGGTGGCAAATTTGGAAAATTATTCTCCAGTCATCCACCGCTTGAAGTTCGTATCGCTACATTGCAAGGTCATAGCTAAAGCTAGTCTGATCAAAAGTGGAGCTTAATTATTCACTCCTGAATGAAGGTAGTGAACACACGCCTATTTTTATCTTACATGGCTTGCTTGGTTCTCTGAAAAACTGGGGAGCTATCGCCCGAAAGCTGTCTGATAAATACACGGTGGTAAGTGTCGATCTCAGAAATCATGGCCGATCTCCACATACCAAGACTATGTCATATCCAGAAATGGCTGAAGATATAATTCAGCTTGTGGATAGTTTGGGCTACCAATCGATCAACATACTTGGCCATAGCATGGGTGGAAAAGTCGCTATGAGTTGCGCGCTTGAATATCCCAATCGCATTAAAACTTTATGTGTGGCCGATATCTCACCCGTTACTTATCAGCCTAAATTTGATGACATCATTTCTGCTTTGAAAGCACTTCCGTTAGTTCAGGTAGACAATCGAGCAAACGCAGATCAACTATTGTCTGAAACAATAGAACAACCTCAGTTACGTCAATTCTTTTTACAAAATTTGATCAAAGAAAACGATCACTACAACTGGCGTATCAGCCTTGATGTTATTGAAAAAGCCATGCCGGTTATTTCAGGATTTCCAGACTACGCTGAAAATCGCACTTTCAACAAAGGCGCAATTTTCCTACGTGGCGCGAATTCTGATTATATCGTTCCAGAACATCATTCCACGATCAGAAAACGTTTCCCTCAAGCTAAAATCCAGACTTTAACCCATAGTGGTCATTGGCTACATGCAGAACAACCTGATCTTTTTTACCAATCCCTGACTGAATTTCTGGACGAAAACGCCAACTAAAGGCAGAATGCAGCATTCTCGTAATGTGCATCTCAGGAAACAAATAAAATGTCAGAAAATTCAGTCGATAAAGTCGTTCTCGCCTACTCTGGTGGTTTAGATACCTCCGTCATTCTGAAATGGTTAGAAGATGAATACCAATGTGAGGTTGTCACGTTCACCGCTGATTTAGGCCAGGGTGAAGAAGTTGAGCCGGCGCGTGAAAAAGCCAAACAAATGGGTATTAAAGAGATCTATATTGATGATCTCAAAGAAGAGTTTGTACGCGATTTTGTTTTCCCTATGTTTCGAGCGAATACCATCTACGAAGGTGAGTATCTACTCGGCACTTCAATAGCCAGACCTTTAATCTCAAAACGACTGATCGAGATTGCAAATGAAACCGGTGCTGATGCCGTTTCACATGGCGCAACAGGTAAGGGAAATGATCAAGTTCGTTTCGAACTGGGTGCTTATGCGCTGAAACCTGATATCAAAATTATCGCGCCATGGCGTGAGTGGGATCTCTTATCACGCGAGAAATTATTGACCTACGCAGAAAAACACAATATCCCTATTGAAATGAAGCAGGGCAAAAAATCACCTTACTCGATGGATGCGAATTTACTGCACATCTCATATGAAGGTGGGATTTTGGAAGATCCATGGAATGAGTCTGAAGAATCCATGTGGCGCTGGTCAGTATCACCTGAAAATGCACCAGATAAAGCTCAATATCTTGAACTCACCTACGAGAAAGGTGATATCACAGAAATTGATGGTGAAGCAATGTCTCCAGCAACTGTTTTGACTGAGTTAAATCGCATTGGTGGAGAACATGGAATTGGCCGTCTTGATATTGTTGAGAACCGTTATGTGGGCATGAAATCACGTGGTTGTTACGAAACACCGGGCGGTACCATCATGTTAAAAGGACATCGTGCCATCGAATCGATCACACTCGATCGAGAAGTTGCACATCTTAAAGATGAGCTGATGCCACGTTATGCGAAGATAATCTATAACGGATACTGGTGGAGCCCTGAACGCGAAATGATGCAACAAATGATCGATGCTTCGCAGATGATCGTAAATGGTATCGTTCGATTAAAACTCTACAAGGGAAATATTGAAGTTGCTGGTCGAAAATCTGATGACAGTCTATTTGATGAAAACATTGCAACCTTCGAAGATGATGCTGGTGCTTATGATCAAAAAGATGCTGAGGGCTTTATCAAATTGAATGCTTTACGCTTACGTATTGCCGGTAAAAAAGGTCGGTAAAATAATAAGTATAAGTTACATTCCTACACAACCAAACTTAACCTGTAGAAATTCAGATTTGATCTGACAGTTACCCAATTATCAGTAACCGACTGTCAGGTTAAGTTTAATTCACAAACTTTTCCTTCCAGATAGCTTGTCCGTCGATGAGTGTTTCCATCGGCGTCCTCCCGCAGCACATTTTGCCTTGGTGAGTTCGTTGAGTATTGTATTTGAGCAACCATTCGTCAAGGTCGAGTTGCAGTTCATCAATCGATTGGTAAATTTTCTTACGCAAAGCGACTTGATAAAACTCATTGAGGATCGTCTTATGGAATCGCTCACAAATACCATTCGTCTGAGGTGATTTGACCTTGGTTTTGGTGTGTTCGATATTGTTCAACGCCATATAAAGCTGATAATCATGCTGGTCAGCTCGCCCACAATACTCCGTCCCTCTATCTGTCAAAATGCGCAACATAGGCAAACGTTGTTCTTCGTAGAATGGGAGGACGCGGTCATTGAGCATGTCAGCTGCCGTAATCGGTGTTTTAGTCGGGTACAGTTTCGCGTGAGCGACCTTGCTGTAAGTATCAACAAACGTTTGTTGATAAACCCGACCAATGCCTTTGAAAGTACCGACATAGTAAGTATCTTGCGAGCCAAGATAACCAGGGTGTGCCGTCTCTATCTCGCCACAAGCCTCATCGTCGTCTTTTTTGCGTTCCATCGCCGCGACTTGAGACTCAGTGAGGATCAAGCCTTCACCAGCTACCTTATCAGACAATGCCTTCAGGCGATCTTTAAAGCAAGCAAGACCATGACGAAGCCAGATACAACGAACGCCACTGGGTGAGACAAATGTTCCCCGTTTGCGCAGCTCGTTACTGGTGCGCGTTTGACCATGTGCGGGCTCTTCCAGTGCATACTCGAGCACAACGGTTTCAATAGCCGGGTCGATTCTGTTTTTAAGATTTGGGGTACGCCGATTACGATCAAACAAGGCTTCTACACCGCCTTCATCAGCCGCTTCTTTGTAGCGATAAAATGTATCTCTGGACAAACCCATCATCTTGCAGGCTTTTGAGACATTGCCGAGTTCTTCAGCGAGATTGAGTAGACCAACTTTATGTTTTATAACTTTGTCATTAGTATGAATCATGAGAGTTACCTCTTTGTGTTTTGATGTTTACGTTGCAGTTACATCAAAGCGGGTAACTCTCACTAAATCAAGCGTCGCTACGCTCCGCTTGATTTAGTGATGTGTCAGATTGGGTCTAAACTTCTACACTTAACCTGACAGTTGGTTGCTGATAAACGAGCAACCGTCAGATCGAGTCTGAACTCCTAGACCTGATCTTAGCCAGTCTCTCGGCTTAGCGATCTCTTAACTCAACTATGACTATGGTTTGTCGATAGCGTCAGCCAATAACTTCCTTTCAGAGGTTTCCTCGTTATCTTCAGCAATAATGACTCGGTTGCGTCCTTGCTCCTTTGCTTGATAGACAGCAATATCTGCTCTTTTTAACAACTCTTCAAAAGTTTCCTTACCAGAACTATATTGTGCTAAACCTATGCTTACTGTCACCAAAATATTTTCTGGGGTTAACTCCTCAATTGCTCGGCGAATATTCTCTGCTTTTAATTTAGCGCCATCGGCTTCTGTATGATCAAGGACAACCACAAATTCTTCCCCACCAAAACGAGCAACGATATCTTCAGTACGAGTTACCTCCATCAATAACTTTGCAACTGCTTTTAGAACCTCATCCCCGATTAGGTGCCCATGCTGATCATTAATCAATTTAAAGTAATCAATGTCCATCATTAATAAACTAAGTTCATGCTTATGCCGCTTGGCAAAAGCAATTTTATGATGTGCCTCTTCAAGTAAGTAGAACCTGTTATATAGATCTGTCAGTTGATCGCGTAAAGCCATTGTCTTCAACTTATCACGCTGTTGCTTCAGAGTGACGTGTGTATCCACTCGAGCCAATACAATCGCTGGTCGAACAGGTTTAGTAATATAATCTACCGCCCCAAGTTGCAACCCTTTTTCTTCATCAGCATCCCCATCTTTTCCGGTGACGAATATTATTGGGGTCAACTCCGTTTTGCTATAACTCTTTAAACTTCGACAAACGGTGTAACCATCCATATTTGGCATTTCAATATCGAGCAAAATCAAATCAGGTATGAACTGGTTTTGGATCAAATCCAGGCATTGCTGCCCAGAAGTCGCAACTTTGATCACATACTTTTGTTTCAAACAAGCTGCGAGTAGTTGGATGTTTGTAGACTCATCATCAACGATAAGTACTGTAGGCTTATCTGTCACTTGGATAGCTCCATATTTAAGTTTGTTCGTTTGATGTATTTATACTGAGCTCGAAGTTTTCTAGCTCGGCAATTTCATTTAACGTATCTAATGCATCGCTGTTTTTAAATTGATTAATTTGATTTACTAACTGTTCTAATAGACTTCTTAAAATAGGGCTACCATTAACCTTTCCAAGTGATTCCAGCTCTTGTGGATCAATATAATCACTCGATTCCAATCGATTCCCTAACTGTTGGAGCAAAGGCACGCACTCACTAATACTGATCGTTAATGCTTTCACTGATGTATTATCGGTGCGCTCCATTTTATAACGCATGAAATGACTCAAGAGTTGCTCGCACGCTTGATCCATTTCAGGAAGTAAACTTAATATCTGGGCTTTATCTTCCTTCTCTGCAGCAGACTCCATATTAGCCGCATGATATTGCAACGATACACCACCGACATTACCCGTCACACCCTTTATAGAATGTGCGAGGCGTCGTAGATGATCAAAATCATTATCATCTACTGCTTGTTTAATTTCCTCAAATTGTACTGGCAGATCATTTAGACAAGCATTTACTACCCTATTTAAAAGTTCTTCATCTCCCAACAGACGTTTAAGTGCTGCATCACTATCCCATACAACAATAGTTTGATCAGACGTTTTTTGTTCCATATTTGATGCTATTTTTTCAACCGTTTCTGACGATTTATTTACTAAGTAACTTTGAATTTTCGTTAGTAATTTCTCAGGTTCAATTGGCTTAGCCAAATAATCATCCATACCTGCATTAATACATTTTTCACGAATACCTGTCATTACATTAGCAGTCATCGCAATGATTGGAATATTCTTATTGAATTCACCCGCATCACCAGAACGAATTATTCGAGTTGCTTCATAGCCATCCATTTCGGGCATTTCACAATCCATTAACACCAAGCTATAGGGCTGCTTTTTAGTTGTCTGATGTAGACAATCAACTGCTTCCAGGCCATTAATAGCAATATCTGCATGCAAACCCATTTGCGTTAACAATCCTGTTGCAACCAATTGATTTATTTTATTATCTTCGACCAATAACACCCTCGTGTTTAAAGGCCAGTTTACTTTTTCCTCACTTTTATCAGTTTCTTTACCGTGTGCTAAGGATTTAAGATAATGCCTGGTCACCAGTGGTTGAGCATTTTTTAGCGCATCCCCACCTTCAGCGACAACTGACAGTGCATCGAATAGATCGGCTGTTGTTGCAGGTTTAGGAAAATAAATGCTGAAACCTATTTCTGCAAATTCACGTGCATCACCTTGACGTCCTATTGACGTCATAATCGCTAGCTTCATATCGTTGAACCGAGGATCAGCCCTAAGTTGTCTACCTAATTCATCGCCGTTCATATCAACCATATGCATATCTAAAAATGCAATGTCGAAAAACTTCATATCTGTCCGCCGAAATCGCTCATCGCAAATAACGAGTGCCTGTTTCGCACTATCGGCTTCTACAACATTGGCTCCCCAGTGTTCAAGTTGGTGCCGTAGTACATGTCGATTAGTCACATTATCATCAACCACTAACAAGGTTAAGGATTTCATATCTACTTGAGGGATTACTTGAACTGACTGGTCACTTTTTTCCAACACCACGTTAAATTCAAAGCAACTGCCTTTTCCAACTTCACTACTTGCCTTGACATCCCCTCCCATTACACAACAAAGCTTTTTGACAATTGACAACCCTAACCCTGTACCACCAAACTTACGCGTTGTTGAAGCATCAACCTGACTAAACGATTCAAATAAATATGGTATTTTATCTGCTGGGATGCCAATACCAGTATCTGAAACTTCACAATTTAGATTCCAAAATATCCCTTCAGAATCATCTAAAGTCTCTTTTAAAGATATCCGGATTAGTACTTCGCCGCCTTCTGCTGTGAACTTAATCGCATTGCTAACAAGGTTAGTTAATACTTGTCTTATACGACCGGGATCGCCCTTGACCATCATTTGATCAATGTCAGTCAAATCGAGTATCAATTCCAGGTCTTTGTTTTGCGCCTGAAACGCCATTGCTTCAGCAAAACTCCCAAGCATATCGGATAAGTTAAAATCGATCATCTCTAGATCTAACTTACCAGCTTCAACCTTGGAAAAATCAAGAATGTCGTTGATCAAACCCAGTAAAGACTCAGCGCTCTTTTGAGCAATACTTGCCCGATAGTGTTGCTCATGATCTAATTCAGAACTTAGTAAAAGACCCAACATCCCCAACACACCATTCATAGGGGTTCGAATTTCATGACTCATACTGGCCAAAAATTCGCTTTTTGCCTGTACTGCTTGCTCAGCCTCAACTTTAGCCTCAATCAACGCATCTTCATTCAATTTGCTTTGGGTAATATCAGTACGAATTGAAATATATCTTTCAGGTCCATCGTCTCCTATAAATGGAACAATGGTGGTGTCTACCCAATAAATTTCCCCGGCCTTGTTATGGTTACAGATCTCACTGTGCCAGGTCTCACCGTTTGCTATCTTTTGGAACATATTCGAGAAAAAAGTTTTATCATGGTAGCCAGAATTAAGTATGCGATGATTTTGACCTAGTAACTCTTCTCGACTATAACCACTGATATCACAGAATTTGTCATTCACAAAAGTGATCGCACCCTTACCATCCGTCACTGCAACGATTGCATGCTGGTCGATGGCAAATTTTTGATCTGCTAGCTCCATTAATGCCTGACGTGATTCTAGCTCACTATTTTTCAGCGATTTTTCATAAATCTGACGAGTTTCTAGCATGCGATTGAATGACAATGCTAACTGCCCGATTTCATCATTTGTTCTTACTTTTAGAATCGGCCAACTATCACCCGACGCCGCCTTATCACTAGCACTGGCTAATTCTATAATTGGTAGCGTAATTCGACGAGATAGATAAATGGCCAAACAGATTAGAGCACAGGTTAATAAAACCACAGAAAAGAAAATATCTCTCTGCAGCAAACGAATAAGTGCTAATGCCTCACTCTTATTTACTTCGGTAACTAGTAACCATTTAGTATCAAGAAAGTTCAATCTTTCCTGCATACCCAGTACTAAGTCACCTCTTGGGCCGATATACTCATAGATATTGGACTTAGCTTCAGACCTGTTTGTTTGTTCTACCTGTTGAAAATAATCTAATTTGATAGTTTTCTTCAACACTTCATTCCTAAATTGATTACCAATAGGTGAGAGTAGAAGACCATTTTCATCGACTAAATAATGAGCGAGAGACGTCGTCTCTGTGGTTTGGGTCTCTAATAACTCATTTATTCGATCTATTCGTAACTGGATTGCGTAAACCCCGATCTTTTCTCCTGCCGCACTTCGAAGTAAGCCCGTGATGAACCCAGCGATGATGTTGTCAGAAGGTGCATAACGCTCCAGGCCAGAAAATTGCGTCTTCCCCGTTTCTTGTGTCAAACGAACAGCTGAGGCAAAAGCCGTTTGTGAGTATGGACCATTCTGAAGATTCGTGCCCAAATCATCTTCTTTAGCCTCGCTATATAGGATATTGCTCTCATTGTCGATCAAAAACAGATCATAGATGTAGTCATAATCACGAATCAAATTAGCCAAATTATTTGCTGAACTCTCCATCCGTTTTGCCCAATCATAACTTTTCACATATTGCGAAATCGGTCGCTGGCTCTGCTTTAATCCTTCAGCAAGTTTCATTAATAGTGCTGCATTACTTTTTGATTCTACCTGAACTTGCATATCCATTAGACGGTAATCGAACCAGCTTCTTATGAAATTAACACTTAATTTCGATGTATTATTCACTTCATCTTGAGCAATTTTGATCAGATTATCACGAGTCTGGTAATAGCTACTAAATGACATCAAGCCAAGTGGCATTAATCCCATCATGAGAAACCACAAAATCAAACTTTTGCGTATTGAAGTTGGTTTTTTATTAAATCCAGCCTCTATATCGACGATGTCAATATTATTCATCGTGAAACAAACCGATTATGTTCAAAAGGCAGATATAAAGGATGACGTTTTTGATCAGATCTAGTTAAATGCAAGCATCTTTTATAACAACTAGATAAGGTTGCATCATGGGAAAGAAGGCTTGGACAGTACGAAAGAACTAACAAGACTACACTTTGAAAGCGTCTATAGATAACAAGCTGTATTAGAAGAACATTAGTGTCGTACATAATTCCCCACATGGTCGTTTGCTGTTTTCAAGTCTAAAATGAATTGAATAGCATAAAACATGCCTAAGGGAGCAACAAAACTACTTAATCTGATGTGATGGTCTCCTCACTTACGACATCTTGGTGCCATAATTGAACTGCTATAAACACAATCACAATAGGATGTACACAGACGCGTATCTGCCATTGTGGAAGCCTGAGCTATCGCCCAAGCGACAAAACAACCCCGCCGCACCAATTTCACCGACGCCTTCAAGTGCCATCAAACGGCGACAGGGATCAGAGTGGGTAGCTTGCTGGCGGAGTAATTTATCAACGGCATTAAGTTGTCTTTCTGTCCCCAACCATTGTGTCCCAAGCAGTTCAAACAGTGTTTTGTTCACCTTGGGTAAGGCTTCATTATCAGGTACTAACAAGAGGTCTATTCCCTAGCGTAAAGATTTCTTGCCCACCCCAAGTACAAAACCATACTCATACAACAATGCATGAAGATGATTACTCATTTGGGTCAAGGATTTGTCCAGAAGGCGTCTTGATGTCTGTAATGCTTGTAGGTTTTGTTGCTCAACCGTCATTACCCGGCAGAAAGTCATGTTCGGTTGACGAACCGCCACGGCGATACCGATGGCGTCATTGGCATCCGTTTTTTGTTTACCGATAAAGGGTTTTACTTTCTTGGGTGGCATACCACGAACAATATGGCCGTGTTTTCGTGCAATGCGTCCCCAGTAATGAAAACTACCACAGTCTTCCATGGCCACAATACAGGGGGAGAGTTGGCCAATATTTCTTTAGCCTTGGCAGGTAAGACTGGCTTGTTGAAAAATATTTCGCCGACAGGACTGACTTTACTGATTTGAATAACACGTTTTGCAAGATCCAGTGAAATAACATTATGCTTGATCATGTATGGGCTCCTTTGGTTACTCCACGCTACTTCTTCGGTAGGGTGGTGGTGTCCATACATCGAGTTCGGATTACTTAAGAATCGTATAAATATTCGATCCGAACCTTGAGATATCAAGATCCGGATCGATTGGATTTTTCTAGCATTTACGGTTTTTGATTAAAAGATCAAAAATAAAAACCTTTGGTGACTATCAATCAGAATGATTTCCACAGCGCTTCATTAGTAAGTGATCAAGACTCAACTTACCACCGCCTCTAAATAATAGTGGTAAGAACATCACCAAGTATAATAAGGGAAGCTTATAATTTCCGAAACCCTTATTTGAGATTGAATAGCCTTGTAATAATTCAGAAAAAGTTGTCCATTGTTCTGGCCAATGAACACTGGCAATTGCAATAATCGTTACTACGATCAATGAAACACTCGCAAACCTTGTGAACAAACCAAATAACAAAAGCACTGCACCAATTAGTTCGCCCCACATTGCTAGATTCCAGTTAACCTCTGCGGAAAGTATGCTAAAAGGAAATGGGAACATATCGGCAGAAAACCAGTTCTCACCTTTATATTTCATCACCCCAGCTTCCCAAAACTCCCATGCCAGAATGATCCGTAAAGCCAGCTGTGGTAACCAATCCCCAAACCAGTTAAGTAGTCGTATAACGCTACACCCTATGGACATGATCGCTTTCATTATTACCCTCCTATTATTCAGTTATTTTTTATTAGAGAACAAACCAATTTTCTTAACACCCTAGTTCATTCAGCATCAGTAGACAACTGTCAGGAGGTTTGGTTTCAAATTGGTTTTTTTATTGGTACAACTTCAGGAAATAACTCATTCAATGGTTTCGAATATCCACTCGGCATAACGATCCGTGCATGGTGACGTTGGAACTGTCTTGGTGCTTTTACGCCACAAGCATGTGCGATCATTCCTACTTCGTGAACCATATTACTCGCATAACTACAAACACGTTCAGCTTTATCCGACGGAACAAGTCCACGTTGTAATTTTTTATCATGCGTTGTGATACCTGTTGGGCATGTGTTCTTATTACATTGAAGTGCTTGAATACAACCGAGTGCAAACATAAACCCACGTGCTGAAGTAATAAAATCCGCACCTGCACAGAGCGCCCAGGCAACATCTGCGGGAGTGATCAATTTACCAGAAGCAATAACTCTTATTCGTCCACGTAGACCATAAGTATTCAACTTATCGACGACTAATGGTAATGACTCTCGTAAAGGCATGCCCATATCATCGATAAGCGGTAACGGAGCGGCACCTGTACCGCCTTCAGCTCCATCAACAGTAATAAAATCTGGTGCAAATTCTACACCACGTTTTCTTATCTTGATAAATAATGAATCCAGCCAACCTGCCTCACCAATCACGGCTTTAAAACCGACAGGTTTACCCGTCACTTCTCGGATATGTTGAATAACATCTAATAGCTCTTCATCATTTCGAATATCCTGATGACGATTAGGACTAATTGCATCTTTGCCTTTTTCTACACCTCGAACCGCGGCAATCTCAGCGGTGATCTTCGCACCGGGAACAATCCCACCTTTTCCTGGTTTCGCGCCCTGACTTAATTTGATCTCAAACATTCGTACTTGTTCATGAGCTGCTACTTCTCGCAACTTCTGATCAGACAAATTTCCTTGCGTATCACGAACACCATTTTTTGCCGTCCCTATCTGAAAAACCAGATCTGCATTTCCGGAAAGGTGATGTTCAAATAAACCACCCTCCCCTGTATTCATCCAGCATCCTGCCAGCGCAGCACCTTTTGAAAGCGCACGTACTGCAGGTTTTGATAATGCACCATAACTCATTCCCGAGATATTAAATAACGAGGCTGTTTTGTACGGTGTTCTGCAATCTTCCCCAATGACAACAACCTCTGGTTCAACCGCATCTTCTTTTAATGTTGGATAGGGACAGTTAGTAAAAAGTACCGTTCCTGGAATTTGTAGATCTCTTGATGAACCAAAAGCCACTGTTGTATCAACATTTTTAGCAGATCGATAACACCAGGAACGTTGTGTTCGATTGAAAGGCATTTCTTCGCGATCCATCGAGAAAAAATATTGTCGAAAGAATTCACCCATATGTTCGAAAAAATATCGGAAACGACCAACAACGGGATAATTTCGACGAATTGCCTGTTTGGTTTGAGTTATGTCGGATATGTACATCACAACAACTGAAACGATTACAAATACGATCAAAAATAGAATCAAACCAACGGAAATTTGAAGGAAAGTGTTCATCAAGTCCATAATACTTTTCTCTGTAATTAAGTGCTATCTATAACTTCTAATTTTTTCTAAACTTCTGAGGATCGAACCACCATCATTTTTTTGATCTGCATATCGTGCATAGTGTGTGGAATTCCCCCGACACCAAGACCAGACTGTTTCAAACCTGCAAATGGCATCCAATCAACGCGAAAAGCCGTGTGATCATTAACCATCACTGCAGACGCATCCAAATTTGAATAGGCTCTTAAGGCAGTATCGATGTCCTTCGTGAAAACAGATGCCTGGAAAGCAACTGGCAAAGAATTCGCGCGTTCAATTGCATTGTCCATATCTGAATAAGAATAAACACAAACGACAGGACCAAATATTTCAGCGTTGGAAACACGGACATTATCTGGTGGGTTAAGTAAAACTGTCGGCGCGTAACAAGTGTCAGATAACTTTTCACCACCACAAAGCAGCTCGGCTCCTGCATCAACGGCCTCGGTCACCCACTCATGAACACGATCAACTTCATTTGGCCTAATAAGAGGTCCGATATCAGTCTCGACTAATACAGGATTGCCGACGTTCAAGTTTTTAGCCTCAACAACTAAACGATCAGCGACTTTTTTAGCAATAGTTTCATAAACAAATACACGTTGAACTGAGACGCAAACCTGGCCTGCGTGATAGAAACCACCTTTGGCCATCACAGGAATACCGGCCTCCAAATCCGCATCTTCTGCAACAATTACCGGTGCTGCGCCACCGTGCTCTAGAGCACAACGTGTTCCAGGAGCCAATTGCGATCGCAACATCCAACCGACGCGCGCACTGCCGATAAAAGTAAAAAATCCTACACGTTCATCCGTTACCAGTTTCGTGGCCACATCAAGATTATTAACAGTTAATGCCTGACACCACTCATCTGGCAATCCTGCTTCGCGTAAAATTTCGACAAATCGAAAACATGAAATAGGCGTATCTTCCGCCGGTTTGACGATCACCGGACAACCTGTCGCAATTGCTGGCGCAACCTGGTGAACAATTAAATTCAGAGGATGATTGAAGGCACTAACCGCGACAACAACACCAATGGGTTCAGATCGAGTAAAGGCCATGCGTCCGCTAGATGCGGCATTAAGGCCCATTGGGATTTCTTCCCCGGCTTCAGTTCTTAGTGTTTCAACACACAGTTTCATCCCATCAATTGCACGTATAACTTCAACACGAGAATCATTAAGCGGTTTGCCACCTTCTCGGGCAGCTTCAACAACCAGATCATCAAAACGATGCTGCATAATCTCTGCAGCTCGCTCTAGAATTTCAATCCGTTCAGGAGGAGATAACCAACGACTTCGGTCACGATATAAGGCATAAGCCGTAGACAATGCGATCTCAACAGCCGCTGCATCAGCCGTATCAGTCGTTGCAATAAGACTACGATCAAAAGGTGCAAAAATTTCCAACAAGCCATCTGTTGTAGTGGCGCCTGGAATCATTAAAGAAAAGTGCAACGTCATAAATACCCCTCAGTAGCTATTCTTGTTTGTTAAGCAATGAACGTGCCTTGTCTCAATAGAAAAAATATTGAGGCAAATCATCATATTACATTTGAGTAGACTACGGCTAACCCGACAAGTTTAAAAATGCGAAATACTGCTTTTTATCATCCGGTTAAACCGGTTGCTTTAGAAAGAAGTTTTGAGGTGATTAAGAGAATCAACCATTGAATATGATAGAGATACGCGATCACTAATTTGGTTTGGAATAGACTTCAACTTTTCGATCTTTTCTAATCTTTTCAATAAGCCACATTGATTAGCAATCTGGATACTCAGTCCAGGACGGGCATTCATTTCGAGCATCAAAGGGCCATGAGTTCGATCAAGAACAATATCGACGCCAAGATAGCCAAGTTCTGCCAAGTCGTAACATTGTGCCGTTAGATGGAGAATTTTATCCCATTCAGGAATTTTTAAGCCGATAATAGAAACACCTGTATCTGGATGTCGATCAATAATCTGTTCATGCCAAACGCCTGAAGACGTTACACCTGTTTTCAGATCAATTCCCACACCAATTGCGCCTTGATGCAAATTTGCTTTTCCATCAGACATGCGTGTGGGCAATCGGATCATTGCCATCACTGGCACTCCACGAAAGACGATCGTTCGAATATCAGGAACCCCCTGGTAACTAACATCGGAAAAAATGGGATCAAATTCTACTCGCTGCTCAATTAAAGCAGTGTCTGACAAACCACCCAAACTATACATACCACTGAGAATATTCGAGATATGATATGCAAGCTCCTGCGTTGAGATCAGCTGTCCATTACTTTTCCTGAATCCATGCGAAGTGCGAGCTGTGATCACAAGAATTCCTTCTCCACCACTACCATGTGAAGATTTTACGACAAAATCCTGATATTGCTCCAACTGCTCAGAAATTGTTCTGATCTGTTTTTCTATCTCAACAACTGCGTAAAGTTTCGGAACGGTAACACCCGCAGCTTCCGCCAGGCGCTTAGTCTTCACCTTGTCATCAACAAGAGGATAACGAGAACGTTGGTTATATACGGCAATAAAATCACCATTACGTTTATTCATTCCCAAGATACCCTGGGCTTTTAAACGTCGCCAGGGAAGAAAATGATCTAAGTTAAGTGCCGTCATTAAATCGTCGCCCTAAATCGCCAAAGTTCAGTCAAGCGATAGCCTGTATATCGGCCTAATAACAAAGTCGCAGCAAGTATGATCAAAAGTATTTCAGGGAATACAAATATCTGATGATTCAGTGTCTCATTACTCATCACTAAAAAACCAAGCGAAGCAACGACCATACTTCCGATCCCTTGTTGTAGCGCTTCCCCTGGCCCATGCTCTTCCCAAACCAGCGACATACGCTCTATGGTCATGGCTAAAATAACCATTGGAAATAAAGCCACTGACAAACCATGTTCGAAACCCAATTTATAGCTAATAACTGTCACAATCGTCATTAATATGATCACAATAATCAAAACTGCGGCAAGTCTCGGTACCAGTAAAAGTTTTAAATATTCCATATAAAATCTGATTGCTAGCCCAAGCGCGACAATGAGAGTAAAAAGTGCAATTCCCCAAATTAGATCTGTTTCTCGAAAAGCAAGCGCGATCAAAATCGGCATAAAAGTACCAAAGGTTTTTATACCAATGATGTTGCGTAGAAATACGATCAAAAAAGCACCTAACGGCACCATTAACAAAATGCGGTAGACATTCTGCGTTTCAATTGGAAGACTGAAAAGTGAAAACTCCACTGCCCGCGAACCCAATTTTCGAGCTCTTTGCTCGGCAAGCCTTAAAGGCTCTTGTGTATGACGACTAATCGAAAATTCCAGATCAGATTTTTTACCACCATCGACATTAAATATTGGCGTGTCACCGATTTGCCAGATAACGGCATTTTTGGGGATTTCGGTTTCACTGTTTTGTGGATTAAATGAAAGCCACTGTTTTTCATTGTGCACTTGCAACCAAGGCATTAGTTTTCCATGCCTGAGCCCTTCCTTTAGAACGAGTATGTAGACTGTTCTTGAGGGAATTCTTGCACCAGCAAGTACTTCACGTATCAAACCAACACGTTCCTTTTTTGTGTTAACTTCGCTTAAAAGCAGTTGTACATTTTCGTCCGGCGTCTCAGAATTAAATCTGCTCAATAACTCACGTGTAAAGGTTTTAATATCGGCAGATTTTTGACGTACTTCTTCTAACAGTGCATTAACTGCCGTAGCTTTCCCTTCTGAATATTCTGGGACTTTAGGATATGAAACTTCTTCTTTATTACTTTTTTGATCTTCTTTTTTTTGTCCGGCTAACTCTTCATTGGTGTCACGCGCGAGTTGCAATTGATAATAAAGAACTTGTTCATTTGATGCCCGTCTAACCGCCCACTCAGCAATGCGGTTTTCTTTATCATCCTCTACTGCAAGACCATATTTTCCCGAGACATAATTTTCATCAACAATAACATAACCTGAGGGTAATCTTGGCAAGGTGAGTTGCGCCTTAATCGGGCCTTCTTTCGCTTCAAAAGCCAACCTCGCTTCTACGCTCCAAACTTCAATTTCTTCACTTGGAAACAAAGGTAAACCAAGTTTTGTTACTTTAAAATAAATTAAAGATACAGCGATCAAAAACAACGCCAGTGCGAGTAACCTTACGTGCAGATTCCTCAAGGTTCATTCTCCAACGTTCCTTTTTCACCTGGTAACTCTTTCACACTATTTTTCTCATGATTCTGCAAAAGTTTTCTGCATTTTTTTGGAGTGATTTTAGTCGTGAAAGTAGATGATGGATCAACAATAATCCCTTGCTGCATCATCCGACGACCAAGTAAAACATGATAGTTAAAACGACTACGATCTATCAAACTAAATTCGCTAGTATAGACATGCCCATCGAGACAGAATGTCATTTCTACAACCGGACGAATTTGTGCTGCTTCTTTATGTCTTTTTATTTTAACTTCGCGAACAAGAGGAACCTCTATGAGTTTTAGACTACTTTGATCTTCGGGATCTGTTGTACTAAAACGCACCCACTCCTTATCGTCACGTTTAAAGCGCTTAATATCAACGGCATGTAATGATGATGTTTTTGCACCTGTATCAAGCTTAGCCCGAAATTTAATATCCCACGGCGCAAAGATAACACTTTCAAGCCAGCCGATTGTAATCGGTTCTTTATCCGTTTTAGCAAATAAACTGATCGGAACTATGCTCAAAAACAAGAATAGAATAATGAAGTTACAACGTATATGATTTAAATACATGTTTTTATAAGTTAGAAATTTTTTTTAATTAGTTGCTAACCACTTAGAAACAATCTTCAATTACTTAGTTCCACTAGAATATACTTTCTTAAATAAACTGACGACGAGTTCACAAAGACGGCAATTTTTAAGGGAATCTAATACTACAGGAAGGTAATAGTTTTAAGGATTTTTAGCGCCGAGAATAATGTCACATTGTTGCATTTGTTGCAGAATTTCTAAACCACCTTGTATGACTATTTCCGGTTGCGGATGCTGAAGTTCTTCAACAATGGCCTGCAAGTGTTGTTGACCCGTTTGGTCAAAAATATCACACATTCTTTCGAGCAGCCTCGCCGTCACTGGATTTAACTCCATGAAACCAATTTCGTCGTGTCGATCACGATAAACAACGAGATAGGTTTGTTGATCAGGTTTTTCCGTGGGTAAATAACTTTTTCCAATCTTTTGTACTGGATAATCGTAGGCTAGCCGCAAAATCAAATTATTGACTAATGGAATACCTGTGAGAATCTCAGCATTTTGATCAACCTCAGAATCGTCAATTTCTCGTGTATCTATGCCAAGTGCAGACTCGACCCATTCATAATGAGCAAGCTCGATCAAATATGGCCATTTCTCATTTTGATCAAATTCATTTTCTAAAAAACTCAAAAATTCTGTCGGTAACTTGGGGAAAAGCGGTGTGCTTGCATTATGATTGACAAAATAATTTCTAACCAGCTCATGCCATTCATCATCCATCATGATTTCACGAATAACTGGGAAATTACTCGACATAAATCCTTCGATATTGTTGTAAAGCAAATCACGATAGATCGCCATACGCCGATCTTCGATATTGTCTGGAGCAGGATTGTTTTCTGGATCCCGACAGTGTCGAGTGAACTCATATTGTTTTTGAATAAACTCAGGCGTGGCGGACATTTTTTTGTGGATCTACATTTAAATACCGTTGTTGAATTGCTAAAATTTGATCAACTTCGTTTAGTAATTCATTCATCGGTGGGATATTAAAATCACGTTCTAAAAGTGTCGGAAAAACACCAAAATGATCATAAGCCACATCGAGTAATTTCCAAACTGGGTCAATAACGTCAGCACCATGTGTGTCGATGATCAAATCTTCATATTCATTATAGTGACCAGCAATATGCGCGTACGCAATCCGTTCACCCGGCAGTGATTTTAAAAATTCTTCTGCGTCATAACGATGGTTGACACTGTTTACATAAATATTGTTGATATCAATCAAAAACTGACAATCGGCTTCTTTCAAAACAGCACGAATAAATTCTATTTCAGTAAGCTCACTTGAAGGGGCTGCATAATAAGACGCGTTTTCAATGACAAATGGACGTTCGATAATTTCTTCTACTCGATGGATCCGCTTAACGACATGTTCAACGGCGTCTTCAGTAAAAGGGATTGGCATCAGATCATAAAGATGACCATCATCCGCACAATAAGTCAGGTGATCGCTATATACACGGACATTAAATCGATCAAGAAATTCTTTAATTTGCTGAAGAAAGGCTTCATCTAATGGCGCTGGACCACCGATGTTGAGTGATAGTCCATGGCAAGTAACAGGAAGTTGATCCGCAATTGACGCAAACTTTCTACCCACAGCCCCACCAAAATCAATCCAATTTTCTGGCGCAACTTCAACAAAACCAATCTGCTCTGGAATTTGATCCTTCAGCGAGTCCAGATGAACTCGCCGAAGGCCTAATCCGGCACCTTGAACTTTATATGAATTAATCTTCATTTAAAAAATGCCTTTTTGACTTCTGAACAAGTTTATTTCAGATGGCCAACACTGCACTTAGCTGCAGAGAAACTCCCGCAAACCGCCGGATCTTTCTTACCAGTAGCTATTTTACCACCGGCATATTTAGCCATGTTATCGCCGCCGTATTGGAAGTTTCCTAATTCGACAACATTACCTTGCATGTCTACACCCTTACCACCACATTTTCCTTCGCCACATTTGCTTGCAGCTTTCTTCTCCCCGCATTTACCTTCGCCACATTTGCCTTCAGCTTTCTTCTCTCCGCATTTGCCTTCACCGCATTTGCCTTCAGCAACTTGGTAACCTGTAGAAAGATCATTTAATGAGAAAGGATTTGTTTCAGCATTTGTTACAGGTGAAAAAGCCAGTGATACCGCAAAGGCAGTTCCAAACATTCCTACAACAGGTTTAACAGAATTCTTTTTAGACATTTTTATATTCTCCGCAATAAAATAACTATATTAAGTATGTGGTGTGCCTTCAGTATTAAAGTAACTATCAGAACACAGCCCTTTTTTAGGATAACCGTCCCCAGGCTAGAAATCCAGAACTGAATAAGCTATACCTTAACGTCCGACTTGTTACTGACTATAGAGTTCCATACTATTATGAACGAGCGTAATTATGCCAAATCGTTTCAAGGCTTTTCGACGAGAATACGAGGGGAAATTACGGCGTTAACTATCTTTCAGTGGTTCAATAAACAGAACAGGAATAGCATAAATCATCTGAAAATCATGATTACCTAAATGCACAACGGGTGTTATTTTTCTTTAGGTATAAAAAACGGACATGCTTTTTCAAACATATCCGTTCTTGTTTTTACGGAATAGCTAAGTAATGAAAATCAGGACGATTACTTACTATCTCCACATTTACCTTCACCACATTTGCCTTCAGCTTTTTTTGCTTTTTTAGCTTCGCCGCACTTACCTTCACCACATTTGCCTTCAGCTTTTTTTGCTTTTTTAGCTTCGCCGCACTTACCTTCACCACATTTGCCTTCAGCTTTTTTTGCTTTTTTAGCTTCGCCGCACTTACCTTCACCACATTTGCCTTCAGCTTTTTTTGCTTTTTTAGCTTCGCCGCACTTACCTTCACCACATTTGCCTTCAGCTTTTTTTGCTTTTTTAGCTTCGCCGCACTTACCTTCACCACATTTGCCTTCAGCTTTTTTTGCTTTTTTAGCTTCGCCGCACTTACCTTCACCACATTTGCCTTCAGCAACCATATATCCATTGGAGAGTTCGGACATTCCAAACGGATTTTCAGCAGCATTTGCAAGCGGAGAAGCTGCCAATGTAACAACGAAAGCTGTACCCATGATTGCAGAAACAGGTTTAAGTGCATTTTTCTTTAACATTATAAATTCCTCATTAAGATATTAATTGGTTACTAGTCTGATTAGATATTTCCTAGTTGCAACCTTATTGACTTGGAGATACTTAAAAAGTTCTCAGCAGCTGTCAAAAGACATTTAATCTATGGCATAACCTTTGCATTATTAACCTAACAATTGATCAGATGTAAGAACTGATTTTTACAAAATGTACAATTAAAAGATACGGAAATAACAAAATGCTGAATATTCATCCCTACCAGGAATCTCAAAAACTAATTCGTTGCAAAGTGTCTTCTGAAAAAAATTCATCGAGCATTCGTTACATAGAGTTAGAAAATTACAAAATGTGGGAATATATGGTATCAACTAAGCATGGACTTATCATTGAGACAGATCTATCACTATGTTTATGGGTGCATGAGGAAGAGTATCTTCGAAATGAGGATGTTTATAGTCGTGCTGGAAATGTGTCAGCCGTCAATAGGTTGATGATAATGATCAACGATGAAAACCATGGTTATTATTATTCAGCCAGTCGTTTCGTTGCTTCAAAAGAAACAGAGATGGTAAAAAATATCTTGTTATCACACAAAACTAATAAAAATGGTGATGAAATGACCGATATCGAAGTCATTCCTGGCTATACTGTTGAGCAAAAAGAGCATATGGAAGAAACAATAACATCAGGTTTATCGACTGCCCCTCTACAAACAGCCAGAGCTGAAGCTAAAATTGAGATATTAGAAGAAATACTAGATTAATTAAACAGAACTAACGGGAACTTTCCTACTCTTGTTCTACTTTGGGCCGCATATGAGGGAAAAGTAATACATCCCGGATCGAAGGTGAATCAGTTAAGAACATAACCAATCGATCAATCCCGATCCCTTCCCCAGCTGTTGGTGGTAAACCATGTTCTAGTGCACGAATGTAGTCTGCATCAAAATGCATTGCTTCATCATCACCAGCTTCCATTTCTTCCACTTGCTTTTTGAACCGTTCGGCTTGATCTTCCGCGTCATTTAATTCGGAAAAACCATTTGCAATCTCACGGCCACCAATAAAAAATTCAAATCGATCAGTGACAAAAGGATCGTCATCATTCCGACGTGCTAGTGGTGAAACTTCTGTAGGATAAGCAGTAATAAAGGTAGGCTGATCAAGATTAGCCTCAACTGTTTTCTCGAATATTTCGATCTGTACTTTTCCTAACCCATAACTATCTTTAATCGGAATACCCAGGTTTTCAGCGATCCGTCTCGCCAATTCCAGCTCCTCAAGTTGTTCCATATTGAGATCAGAGTTGAAAGCCAAGATTGATTCTTTAACAGTCATACGTTGGAAAGGCTGAGCCAAATCATACTCTTTTCCTTCGGTGTTCACTGTTGTTGATCCCAATACATCTTTCGCCAGGCAGCGCAGCATATCCTCTGTCAGATCCATCAAATCGCGGTAATCAGAATATGCTTGATACCACTCTAGCATAGTGAATTCTGGATTATGTCGGGTTGATAAACCCTCATTTCTGAAATTACGATTGATCTCGAAGACTTTTTCAAATCCACCAACCACTAAACGCTTTAAATACAACTCTGGTGCAATTCTCAAATAAAGCTGCATATCTAAAGCATTATGATGCGTCGTAAAAGGCCGAGCCGTGGCACCACCAGGAATGACTTGCATCATCGGCGTCTCCACTTCCATAAAGTCTTTTGCCATCAAGTAGCGACGAATGTAATCAATAATTGCAGATCGTTTTTTAAATGTTTCGCGCGCTTCCTCGTTCATAATCAAATCAAGATAACGTTGGCGATAACGCGTTTCTTGATCCGTCAGACCATGAAATTTTTCCGGTAAAGGATGTAATGCCTTGGTAAGAATATGAATATCATCGAGCATAACCGACAACTCGCCCTTATTGGTTTTGAACATCACGCCTTCAGCACCAAGAATGTCGCCAATATCCCAACGTTTGAATTCGGCATATCGACCTTCCGGCAAATCATCACGTTTGACGTACAATTGGATCTGACCCGACATATCTTGAAGATGTGCAAAAGAGGCTTTTCCCATCACTCGTCGCGTCATCATACGTCCCGCAACTTTTACCCTGACTGGGTTCTCGGCAAGTTCATCTTTGGAAAGCTCTTCGTAACGCGCGATCAATTCTGCTGATAAGGAATCGCGACGAAAATCATTTCGGAACGGATTACCGTTTTCACGTAATTCGGCCAACTTTGCTCGGCGCTGGGCGATCTGATCGCTATCATCAATTTCATTGTTCGCTTCGTTATTGTTTTCTTTATTGTCGCTCATAATCTGTTATGTCACCCGCTGCTAAAGTCCGCTCTTGAGGCTTGCTTCGATAAATTTATCCAGATCACCATCAAGTACGGCTTGAGTATTGCCCGTTTCTACACCGGTTCGCAGATCTTTAATTCTTGATTGATCAAGAACATAAGATCGTATTTGACTGCCCCAACCAATGTCCGATTTACCTTCTTCTAACACTTGCTGATCGGCATTACGCTTTTGGATCTCCAATTCATATAACCGAGATTTGAGTTGCTTCATGGCATTCGCACGATTCTTATGTTGCGATCGATCATTTTGACATTGGACTACAATACCCGTTGGCTCATGAGTAAGTCTAATCGCAGAATCGGTTTTATTGACGTGCTGTCCACCGGCACCACTGGCACGATATGTATCTACTCGTAAATCGGCAGGGTTAATCTCGATCTCAATTTCATCATCAATTTCGGGAGATACAAAAACCGACGCAAATGAAGTATGACGGCGGTTACCCGAATCAAAAGGTGATTTACGTACCAATCGATGCACACCCGTTTCAGTCCTTAACCAACCAAACGCATATTCACCTTGGTAACGGATCGTTGCGCTTTTGATCCCCGCAACATCACCTGGTGAAACTTCCATCAGTTCTGTTTTAAAGCCATGACGTTCACCCCAACGCAGAAACATTCGCAACAACATTTCAGCCCAATCCTGCGCTTCAGTCCCACCTGATCCAGACTGGATATCCAAAAAGGCACTGCACTCATCCGTCTCGCCAGAAAACATCCGACGAAACTCCAATTCTGCCAATCCTTTTTCTATTTGTTCAAGATCTTGAACAACTTCGTTGACGGTATCTTCGTCATTCTCTTCTTTAGCAATTTCGAGAAATTCCGCTCCATCACTGAGGCCGTTATCCAGCGTCTTTACAGTCTCAACAATTTTTTCTAAAGAAGCTCTTTCCTTACCTAACGCTTGTGCCTGAGCCGGGTCGTCCCAAACCGTCGGCTCTTCTAATTCACGCTCAACTTCTGTAAGTTTTTCACACTTAAGATCGTAGTCAAAGATACCCCCTGAGCGCATCAACACGCTCTTGCATCCCTTTGATGCGGGCAAATAGACTATTTAGTTCTATCATCACCGTTGTTCCGTGGCTGAAAAGCGTCGGATCCTACTATAAATGGATAAAGAAAACGATTTATAGATTTGCTGAGATAGCGCCTACATCATTTAGAATCGACATAGATTGACGAAAAACATTTTTAAACGTTTTTTGAGAGCAGCTATCAACTACATTTTTAAAGAACGATGCATTTTAGAAAAATATGCACAACAAGATTTTAAAATTGCCTTTGGTGCTAAATATTTCAATAGCCTGTTTGTTATTAGATGATTTTTTAGTCAAGGTTGGAAGAAAAGAATGCTAGCCAATTATATATATTGAAAACTTTTCTGAAAAAATCTGAATTATTTACTAACCTGATGTGATGGTCTCCTCCCCCTAACGGCATCTAGGTGCCATGATTGAACTGACATACACACAATCAAAAGAGGAGAAGACCAAAATGAAGACTACAACAATCGGGTTAGACATAGCAAAAAACGTATTTCATGCTGTCTGCTGTAATCAACAAGGGCGTATAATCAAAAAGAAAATGTTAAAGCGAGCGCAGGTACTCTCCTTTTTTCAATCTCAACCTCCTTGTTTAGTCGCAATAGAATCTTGTGCAACGTCACAGTATTGGGCCCGAGCGATACAACAACAGGGACATCAGGTGAAATTACTACCACCTCAGCATGTTAACGCATTTCTAATCGGCAATAAGAATGATTATAACGATGCCTTGGCCATCGCCGTTGCTGCGAAACAACCTCATTTAAAAAGTGTGGGCATTAAATCAGTTGAGCAACAAGACAACCAGGCACAACATAAAGCAAGAGACTTAGCGGTCAGACAAAGAACCGCATTATGTAACCAAATGAGAGCGCTTGTTGCAGAATATGGCATTAGCCTTCGTCCCGGCCTAAATACCCTACGTCAATCTATCCCGTTGCTATTAAGTGATGAGAACGAACGGTTGTCCGTTACTTTCAAAAGGATACTGCGCCAGCTAAAGGAACAATGGCAATCACTTGATGCCTGTATTGCGACATTTGACCAATTGATCATTCAATCGGCAAAAAACAATGCGATTTGCCAACGCTTACAAACTATTCCAGGGTTTGGGCCGATGGTCTCGAGCGCGTATTTTAATGAAGTGGGAAACGGCGCTCATTATCACAAAGGGCGCGATGTGTCCGCCTCATTAGGACTTGTTCCACGACAGTACAGTAGTGGTGGTAAAGAGGTGCTACTGGGGATCAGTAAACGCGGCAATAAATACCTTCGTTGTTTGTTAATTCTAGGCGCGAAGGCCGTGGTATCAAGAGCCAAAACGAAAGGCGATAAACTGAGTCAATGGATTAATCGTTTAGTTGAGACGCGGGGGCATAATCGAGCGTGTGTGGCGTATGCCAACAAAATGGCAAGAATGGCCTGGGCTATAACGGTTTCTGGTGATGACTACTCACCGGCCTAAATAGAGAGAACAAATCATTTCAACGAATTGCGAAGGTAAAACTAAAGATGGCATAACAGGTCAAACCAGCCTATTGAAAACCTGTCGAGCTCAGGGGTAACTAATACCGATAACCTGATAAGGAAAATAGGCGCGTAATACATCCAGGTCAGAAGTTGAAAACTTCATTGAAGGCCGTATATATGACAGCAATCCTGTCCCTGTTATCTGAATGTTTTATCTTGCAATACGGGAGGAGACCATATATGAACCCAGGATAAGAATATCCCATAAAAACATTAATAAAAACAATTAGTTATATGAAAAAATGGTGATTGTTTTGCCTTGTGGACTTCTTTTAGCGACTATGTAAGGCAGAGTTGCGTAGCAATAGTGGGCTATTGGAAACAACTCCAACGCACAGAGGCACTAAAAGAAATTTGCTGAAGGGGTATTTCCTATCCGAGTTCAGGTTTACTAGCAAAAAAGCCGAAGATGAACTTCGGCTTTTTTGTAAACCTAAATAAAAAAGCTTATGCTAATTATGACCTTCACATCACTTTTTAGCGAATTTTCTACGACCTACCATCCCTAAGAGTCCTAAGCCCATTAATGCTAACGTGCCTGGTTCAGATACGCTCGCTGGTTCCGGTAGCGGTTGAAACGGATACGGTTCTACTACTAGTCTGTCTACATTGGTTCTAACATTACCCTTATCAATTTGATCTATCCTTTGACCGTTGCTGTGGACATTATGCCAAATACCCAGTTTATCTCCGAAACCAACGCTATACTTTTTGTCAAAATTAGTATGATCAAGTCTCAATGAAAAACCACCTTCTCCAATATTGATAATATTATCAAAAGACGCGATTTCTGTTCCGCCATTCCAATAATCTCTAACACTAACTTTGTTATTTACTAAATCTAAGTTGTATGAAAAGTACTGCTTGGCTCTATTTGGCGAACCGCCACTAGTTAACGTGAATTGGGCTTTGTCCACTTTTCCAGCATTATTATTAAAACTAGAAAATAGACTAAGTACATTGTTGTAGGTATTCCAAGATGTGGAAAAACTTTCTATTGGACGATTTTTTAATTTGTCGGAATAACTATAATGATAAACATTAAACGCTTGTGCTGAAAATGCGATGGTTGATGCTATGGTTAAAATAATGGTAGGAACTAATTTTCTAGCTGTGAATTTCATGCTGTATCTCCTTATAAGTAAAAATTGATAATCCTTTATCAATGAACGTGCTAGTTCAATAACCAATTACAATGGCTTTCAGGAGTGTGTACTTGATAAAAGTAAATAGCAAGGTTATTTAGCTTATAATTAGAGCAAGAGTATTTTAAATCCCCTCTCTAATCTCGATCAGTAACTTTTCATTCCTCAATGCTATTTACATTTTCGTTTCATGCTTGCATTACTTGTTGTATTTTTCCTTAATAAATTGAGCGTTAGTCGAAGAAAGGTACGCACGATTGCCTCGCCATATTCTAACCTCAGATCTGCATAAGGATCCGTTCTTCATTCCAAGAGATGTTGATACTGGGTTTCTTAGGTTGAAAGGTATATACCCGTGGCACCTGGAAATGCAGGTTTCAGTGGCTCTGTCGTTCTTGCTGGCAAGGCGTGCTTCGCCGGAAAGGGGGCTTGTTAATTGCTTGGCCCTTTCCAAGAAACACAACGATGCCCAGCGAGAATGATAGAGTCACCCAAAAGGCACGGGTATATGCGATCAACCCGCAAGCAGATGTACCATAAAACTTACAGTGGGACATTACTCAATAATACTAAGAACTTCTGGTCTAGAGCCTTACAAATTCAGTCAAAAGAATTTTGAACGTCTTGATAGCACATCAATAACAGTCAGGTTTTTTGCATGTGCAATTGTATGCGTTCCTAATAAACTTGACTCCCAGTGAGGTTCGATAAAATCAACCTCTTGTTCTTCATACTTAGTTTCCGTTAATGTGATAATTTCATTTAGCCGGAAACCATATCCATAACGTACAGATGAATCTTGAGCAGGCCTGATCAATTTACCTTCATGTTCATATATTCGCCCGGCTGAACGTGCTCGCCTGACATCTGCAACAACGGGGCTTTGTGGATGCAAAGTCCAATCTTGGCTCAGTGGAGAATCCGCATAATAGATAGACAATTCAGCATCAACGCTCACGTCTTGATCGTGTCTACAACTTGTAAACATCCACCATTTTTCGTTATGGTATAAGAGCGTTGTATCGACCGCCCGAATATCTTCCATCAAATTACTATGAAACTCCCATTGATCAGGAAAACGAGAAGCTTTGTATACTTCGATAGTTCTATTACTTCCAGTTTCCGGAACCATGTAGCACTCTCCGTCCCAGAAAAATACGTATGGATAAGATAAATGATATGGTTTGATTAAACAGGGTTTTATCTCTCCTATGTTGCCATCTTCTTCAATTCTAACCACTGAAATATCAGCGTTTTTATGATCATAAACCGCGTCTTCAAAAAACAGGAAATAACTATCGTCCTTATAGATAATAAATGGATCCGCCCACAAACCACCAAGCTCAGGCTCTAATTTCTGGAATTGATCAAAATCCATTGATAGACCATCAGCAAGTTTGTAACGCAAACTCCATTCTTCTGCGTATAACCAATTGATCGCCCGCATTTTTAACGACCTAATGAATTTCTTTACAAAGAAAATAAACATTCTTATATTGCCGGGTTTATCAGAACGAAAACCTTCAGACTCTTGAAGATGTTTTTCTGTCAAATCGCTATGTGTACTCAAAAAATCATCTGTGCCTAAACTATGCAGTTGTTTGAGTTTTCTCAAAATAGTTGTATCGCCAATTCGATAGGATTTTTTCTGAGTCGAGCGTGCCGAAGAATCCTCATTAGCCGCATATACAACTTGGTGTAACAATTTGCCAGTGGAATTAGTTAACAAACATTCCATCGTTGGTGAAGTATCATAAGTTTCCCAAAAACCAACAGGAAACGTTTTCTTATTTACTTTCCCATTTTTAAAGTGGAGTGACCAGATACCCGCTTTAATTTTTGGAAAAAGTTGATCAGGAAAATTCTTTTGAGTCAGGTTTAATAAAACATCTAAGTTCGCATCGCTAGTTGCTGCTAAACATTCTTTAGACGGGTTACTTATATTTAACACAGGTCCTTCAAGTGTTTCTTTAGAAAGGTCATTTTTATCGATCCATAAACGATCTTCCTCAGTATCAGGCCACCGATAACGTTCCAAATCACAATAGACAGAATAGAGTTTATGCTTCCGCATATCAGTAGGTTCCATTACATCTGTAATAAGGGTAATTTCAACTGCAGCAAATGAACTCGCATCGATATCTTTGATCAAACGCGATATCCACATCGACTCTTTACTCGTTTTATCTAGTATCAACCCAATCTTGAGTTTATGTTTGGATTTAGCCATCAAGTAATATATAGAAAATTCTTCTTAGCTTCATAATTAGCTAACCTGCTTAAATCAACGTAGCCACTTTTGCCCAAAAAAGATCAGGTAGAAAGACACCTTTGTCATTGGTACACATATTCGGATCAATATTAATTCTCTTCAATTGATGAGGATCCTGACCTTTGTAATTAATTCCCGGTATGGTTGTACAAGAATGCTGATACGTGGCTGAAGTAAATTCCAAAACCGTATCATTGTAATCATCAATTGTTCCATTAGGGTAAGCAAAACCTGTCACTTCATCGCTTAACTTCTCTTCAAGTATTCTCTTTGACTCGACAACTTCTTTTTCAATCGATGCTCTATTTTCTCTTGAGAGTATCGGATGCGAAAGTGTATGTGAACCAAAATCGATCAAATCCTGTTTCATTTCACCTATCATATCCCACGTCAACATAGGACTAACATCTATTTGCTCAGGTCTGACTTCAAGACGTTTTATTATGGCTTCACACTTATCCAACCTTTCCTTGTCAGTATAATTCTTTAACCATAGAATTATTTCATCAATGGCGAATTCTTGCTCTTTTTGAGTTTCAAGACCGAAATTTTCAAAACCCATATCATCCAACTCAATACTTTGTTTTTGTGAATTCTGTAATGCCGACATAACTCTTTCGTACCAGAAAGAATAATCACCCACTACATGTCCATAGCTTAAATAAATAGTGGCTTGGGCGTTATAATTCTTTAGTATTGGATAAGCTTTTTCGTAATTATCTCTATATCCATCATCAAAAGTTATAACAAATTTAACATTATCATCAACGATCAAATTCCCTTCGCTATCAAGTAGCGTTCCTAAAGAGACTATATTATATTTTTTTGAAACTTCTGAAATAATCTGCCCAAAAACAGTCGGTGAAATTGTAAGTAATTGTGGGTCATGTCCATCATTTATTTTATGAAACACTAAAATGATCACACCACCTTTTTCCAAGTGCTTTTCAACCGCTCCCATTTTATTTAAGGCTATTGCGACAAAACGTTTGCTGTACTTTCGAAGTAGACTTTTTATGTTCATTTTTTTAGTTTTTAGGAAGATTAATTTGTAATACAAATAGATCGATAAATTTTCCCATATTCAAAACTTTGTATATCTGCGCTGAATTCTTTTTCCACTCTGCTCCTGCAATTTACTCCAATTTCCTTAGCATACTCTCTATTTTCAACAATAGAATCCATCTGTTTCGCAAGACCATTTACATCACCTGCAGCCACCAATTTTCCATAATCACCCCTTAATAGATATCCAACTGAACCAACATCCGTCGCAACAACAGGCAGCGCACAAGCCATTGCTTCAAGTATGCTCATCGGCATAGCTTCTGTGTGAGAAGGAGAAACATAACAATCCAGATCATTTAGAATACGCTCAACTTCAGTTTGAGAACCTGCAAATTTAATCTTTTCTTGTAAGCTTAGTGATTCAACCATCTCGGTCAATTCTTCAAGAAGCAGCCCATCTCCAACTAATAGTAACCTTACATCTTCATGCTTCTCTGTAAGCTGTGAGAAAGCTTCAATCAAAACACGATGGCCTTTCTCTTCACTCATTCTTGCTATGGTTCCGAAAACAAAATCAGATTGGGCAAACCCCCAGTTTTTTTTATGAAAACCTTCAGTGTCGGGGTTGAAGGTTTTATCGTCAACCCCATTGGAAATTTGAGATAACTTTTCAACCAAACCCGTTTTCGACAACTCTTTATAAAGTGGATCAGAAACGACGGTTATATAGTTCACCATACGTAAAAATAAGTTCTCTGCCAATTCATAGGTACGGTTTTTTATACTTCCTGACGTTTTGCCGTGCAATGTAACAATTTGACGACAACCCGAAATTTTTGATGCAATAATTCCATAAAAATGACTTTTGTAATCGTGAGTGTGGATTATGTCAATTTTATTTTCTTTACAGAAACTGACGAGATGAGAAATGGTTTTTTTATCTATTCTCGATTTACATGGAATTTCAATCGCCCGTAAATCAGATGCTTGCGCACACTTTAACAATGATTGATCATGAGTAAGATAATTTTCAATACAGGCTAATGTTGTGTCCAGATTGTCTCCAGGCGCGCACTTCATTAAGGTCATAATAACGCGTTCAGCCCCATAAAATCCTGCGCTTGAGCGCAAATGCAATACTCTAACTCGCATTAAAAACTACGCAATATTACGCCAGAAGCAGGGCTATTTTCTCTTGTCAATATTAAAGCTCTCAAAACAATGGCTAAGTAAACATAAAAATATGCGGCAAGTGGATAATGAGTAAATCTATCACCAAAAATGTTGCCTGCAGCTAAACTGACAACCACACCAAAAAAACCTATGCCAAGTGCCCGATATAGCGGGTCTTCTGATTCATCATATAAATTCTTACCAGCCTTCGCTGCTCGCCAGAGAATAATGACAAAAATAATAAATCCGATAATCCCCTGTTCAGCAAGTAATTTCAAATAGTAGTTGTGTGTATCCAACCTGGCTGGATTACGTTCTATAAACGTCAAATAGCCTTGACCTATAACAGGACTTTCCCAAAACTGTTCCATGGCCAATGCCCAGAAAACAAATCTTGATTGAGCTGATTTGTCACGATCCGATTCACTCTCAAAGGTGCTTTCAAACCTCTCTTGCACCGATTCAGGCAAGAAATTTAGCATTACACCGCCAAAGATAAGCATTGTCGGAATAAGCATAAAAACAAACTTCTTTCGCGTGTGCCACAAAATTGCAAATATCGCCAATAAAAATCCGAGATAAGCACCTCGAGAATAACTATATACAAGACTGTACATATTTAAGAAGATCAAAAAAACAAGAATGCACCGTACTTTGGTCGTTTTGATAAAAAAGAATAATGCAATTAACATAAATGTGTAGGCAGAATAGAATGTGGCCATTTCATTACTACCAAGCAAGGTGAATGTTCCGCTAATTCTAAGATCATGATCATAGTGATGACTGCTTACAGATCTATGTTGCGAAAAGAAAACTCGAAACATATAGAGAAGAGGAAGAATGGTCGCCCCTAAAGCAAGGACAATCCCTCTCCTGTCACGGACACAATTCAATGTAATAAAGAACAAAAACGGAGCAAGAAAAATATCTTTCACTTTTATCAGGAGCTCCGATGGAAGCTCGCCTAGTGTCACTTTATGCATGAGTAAAGCAAGCAGCAGTGAAAGCATGAAAAAAATAATCGGTTTATTGAATGGTGTTGGTGTTTTTATATTCAGTTCAGAACGCGTTTTCCAAATAATAAATGACAGTAGAAAACATATGTTGAGCAAGTTTACTCCACCACCAAAACTCGGCAATTTCACTATATATATATTTTGTAGAGGGATTAAAAAGATCAAAAATAGTAATACAAAATTCGCCTTGATATTTCCATCATTTCCAACCTGAGAAGATGTATGAGAACGTGATTTTTTAATGATTACTGAATCTGACATGATAAGCAGGCAGGATCAGATTACTGATGAGGCTTGTTGTTCCAACTTATTAGCGGATACTTTTTTATTAATAATTCCGATATAACTAGCGATCATTTCCTCATAAGAAAATTGTTGTTTGACATGCTCAAATGCCTTTAAGCCCATTTTGGTACGTAGCGCCTTTGAATCAAATAATTTTTCCATAGCGACAAGGATTGAATTAGCCTCAGTAGATACTAAAAATCCATCAACACCATCTTCTATAACCTCGACATTTCCACCAACACAAGATGCTATCGCAGGCTTTTTTGCAGCCATAGCTTCTAATAATGCATTTGACAGCCCTTCTGTATGGCTCGCTAGTACAAATATATCAATAGCATCATAAACATGTTCAATATCATCTCGTGATCCTAAAAAGTGTACATATGACTCGAGATTTAAACTAGAAACCAGTTGCTCTAATTGCGCACGTAAATGGCCTATACCGGCGAGTATCAGGTGTGCGTTTTTACCTTTTTCATGCATTGTTTTCAGCGCACTTATAACAGAAGAATGGTTTTTAACCGGGAATAAATTTGCAACCATTCCAAAGATTTGTTCATTCGAATTTACACCTATCTGCGTTCTAATTTCGTTTCCATTTAAATTCTCAAAACGTTTAAGATCAACCGCATTGTAGATAACTTTTATTTTTTCAGCAGTAACACCTTGATCAATAATTGAATCTTTCACTGCATTCGAAACAGCAATGAAATGTGTAAAAAGCCTATTTACGACTCGGTATACCAATGCCAATTTCTTACTATTTCTAAAACCTGTATCTCTCCGATTAGAAATTCTCATTTCAATACCAGCAAAATACCCTAAAGTTCCAACTACTACGTCTGACGTTTCAAAAAATGACATAGCACAATCATAATCACCAGCCTTCATAATCTTATAGATTTTGATCAAGTGTTTTAGCGCAGAGGGTGCGTACACTCTTCTAATTGGTATTCTATGAAAGTTTATATTAGATAATTCGGACAAATAACGAGCGTCAAATACATTGTCAACAGGGTTATCCATATCAAAATAGATAACATCCACAGAGCAACTTTCAGGATCCAAGCCTAATAATAAATTCCAAAGATGACACTCTGCACCTCCTGTCCGACCACCGACTACCGTGTCAGTTAAAATTAATAATTTCCGCACAATTAATATTTCCCTGTTTTGCACAACGCATAATCTAAATTACGTTTGTATGTGCGTACAACAATTGATTTACTATCCAGGTTCACCAGGAGGAATAAACCCTTGTATGACACCACTCGACTCACTATTTTTTTGAATAACAGCCGCTCCTTTTTTCTCAATCGAAACGAGTTTCGCAGTTAGCTCATTACTCTCGACTTGCTGCTGTTTTTTCTTAAACTCTTCAAGTTTATTATCCATCATGCTACCAATCGCATTGATTAATTGTTCCTGTTGAAGTAGCGCATTAGCAGAACTATTAACGTTAGATACATCGGGGCTAATAGGGTTTACTTGACCAGGCCCTGCTGCAGGATCTAGCTCATCTGTTCCCCAAGACTCTTCTACAAGATCTCCTCTCACCATTTCAAGAATTGCTTCGCCAATTTCGCTACTTTCTTCAAGACCAGCACAAAGTAACAGGCGATCACAAAATACATTTATCTTTCTTGGGATTCCTTTTGCGTGTTCATATATCGCATCAAAAGCCTGCTCAGTAAATATAGGATTTCCAACCCAACCAACCATCTGCAAACGATGAGTAACATAACCTTCCGTTTCATCTCGGCTCATTGGTTTTAAATGGTAGGCTGCAATTACACGCTGTCTTAGCTGCTCAAATTGAGGTAACCGCATGGTTGCCCTAAATTCTCTTTGCCCTAACAAGAAGCTCTGTAGTAATGCTCTACTATCCATCTGGAAATTTGATAGCATTCGCAACTCTTCTATTGATCTCGGAGGTAAATTTTGAGCTTCATCGACCAGTAATAATGCCCTTTTACCTTCATGAGCAAGCTGTCTAAAAAAAGTTTCAAGATTTTTAAGCAGAACCGCTTTAGAAACTCCGTCATAGGCAAGCCCAAACTCGGCTGCAACAACCCTCAATAAATCATCTTCTTGAATCTGTGTAGTCACTACCTTAGCAGCAACGATGTGCTTATTTTCCAGCTCATCTGATAAAGCATTTACTAAAGTTGTTTTCCCTGTCCCAACATCGCCAGTAATGACGATAAACCCTTCCATCGACTTTATTCCATATAGTAGATACGAAAGGGCTCTTTTATGACCGTTACTTTCATAAAAAAATCGATGATCAGGCGTTATTTGAAATGGCTTACCCGTAAAATTGTAATATTCTCGATACATAAGTCTAGTTCACACTGCTAATTTATTTTCATTCTGTAGCTAAAATCAATACTCAGGGACTGTTATAATAACCATAGTAGCCTGAGTCACTTTCATCATCACTTTGATTTAAAATCAAACCAACATATTTAGAATGATCAAGGCGCTCGACCGCACTAATAAATTCTTTTTCTGTAGTCTTACCTGCGTGTATAACAAAAGCTACCTGCCCTACCAAGCTAGCCAAAACTGGAGCCTCACTTGTTGCTAATATCGGTGGACAATCGAATAAGATAACCCGATCCTTGTAACGCTTGGATAGCTCATTAACCAAAGCTTCCATACGACTACTGGACATTAGCTCAGTTACGTTATTAACTTTCTTGCCGGTAGGCAAAATCGTCAGGCCATCGATATCTGTCCTAATCAATACCTCATTAAGACTAGCATTTCCAATCAAAACCTCCGTCAGTCCAGCTTTACCAGACAAACCAAAGTTTTTCGTCGTATCTGATTTAGCAACATCTGCATCGATAAGAAGGACTCTTCTATCAATCTCACGGGCAATACTTAAAGCGAGATTTGTAGTGATAAAAGTTTTACCTTCATCTGGAAGCGAACTCGTCACCATGATTAGATTACCCTTTTCTATTGAGGTACCATCACCTAACCCTGCAGAATTCAATAACAACCTACGCTTGATCATTCTCAACTCTTCATTAAGGCGTGGGTTATCCTCATTAATCAGCTCAACGTGTTCTTTACGTAAGCGTCTTAAATCTACTTTAATCGTTTCAGTAGTACTTTCTTCTACGGCACGGTTTTCTACACTAGGCTCTCTACTGTTGGAAAAACGCTGACCACTCACACGATCAGCTTCGGCAACGACAGCCCCAAAGACTTCAGCGACACTTTCAGAATCTTTTTTCTGGACAATTCTGTTTGGTTCTATAGGGTCAACCATCAGCTTGTTTACTGCTTTTTCTATGATACTCATAATATTATTCTCAATACTTTTCCTTATTCCAACATATCCTTAATAGAACCACCAACACCATCATCTATTTGTTCTTCTACTTGTTCGACACCAAACCCGGCATAGTCCCGAACGTAATCAACATCAAACAAATATGCCAACATCAAAGTTGCATATACTAGAAGTAACATACCTGATGCCAGCGAATAAGAGATATTACCAGCCCCTTTTACCAAGTGGCTGCCAACACTATTTAATTGTGAAATATTACCCAAAATAGGCAAGGTCGTTAATTGTTTTATAGACTGCTTGCTATATATTTTAGGTTGCATCATTGACAAACAGATACCGCCTCCCACACCACCAGCAAGTGCTAACAAAAACACCACTGTTAGCAACTTAAATCGGTTCGGTCCAATAGGTGTAAGTGGCACACGTGGTGGATCAATTATTTCAAATTGAAGCTTATCAGTATTATTCACATCCTCTGTGATACTTGCAGCTTCTCTTCTCTTTAATAATTCAGCATGCTCTACCCTATTTACCGAATAATCACGATCCAATCTGGCTAACTTAGCTTCAATATCGGGCAAAGTATCAACTGAAGCTTCCATTTCGATTAATCTTTTCTTATATTCGGCCACTCTCGTCTTGAGTGCAGCTACCATAGCATCCGCCTCACCATAAGCTAACTTTAAGGTTTGATAAGCGGGGTTTGCAACAGAAATTGGAGCTGTGCGAATTGCATTACCATCGCCTGCATCAGTCACTACGCCCGTTACACCAGCACTTTTTTGTGCTTGTAGTTGCTCCAGTTTCCTTTTAGCAGATGCAACATCAGGGTGTGCACCTGAGTACTTTAATAATAACCCATCAAGTTCAGCCTGAGCTGTCATGATGTTGATATCAATCGGTAAACCTCCGCTCTGCCTAACACCACCAACAACCCCACCTCCAGTTGCTGTATAGGCTGGAGTTGTCTTTAACTGTTTTGCAAGAGCAGCACGTCGATGCTCGAGCTCTTGCAAATCTAATTTTGCAGTTTGAAACTGCAGTTTCATTGCCTCTAAGCGTGTGAAATAAGTTCTTTCATCATTAGCAATAACACCTGGATGTTCTTTTTTAAATGCAACCAGTCGTTGTTCTGCACCCTGTAACTTTACTTCGTACTCAGCAATTTTCTCATCTAGAAACCTTTTTGAGACATCCGTATCTAACCTGTTTGCACTAACGACTTTTTCAATGAATAAATCTAATAATGTTTGAACCACCTTTTTTGCCACAAGGGGATCACTACTCGTGTAAACCAGGCTATACACATTATTTTCTTCCCTACCCCCACCAATTAAGATCTGCTCTGAAAGTCTTTTTAGCATTTTCTCATAACCTCTGGAAGTGCTAACTTTCTTATCTAGCTCAGCTCTACTAGCAACGATCTCTAAGTTAGGACGGGAAAGTAATGTTCGTTTCATTATTTCTGCTGTCGACTCGGTTACCGTACTTTCAACAGTAATATTTTTTAATAAAGGTTTTAGCATTGAACGGGTGTCGACATAAACACGGCTCGTAACTTCATAACTGTCTGGCGTAACAATCACTGCCACCCAGCCAATAACCGAAATTAAAATAGCCACGATCAAACCCAGCCATCGGTTTTCCCAAAAGTTCCTAAAAAGATGTTTTATCTGTTCTACTGTTTCTTCCATAACTATAAGAATTCTTCAATTAATGTAAAAATTTATAATTTGCATTATCCCTTCTTAAGCGAAACGCATCATCCTTTGCTAAATCAATCCTTTAACTCTAGTTAGAGTATTAATTTTCTCCTAGATCCACCAGTCAGAGTCAGACAAAACCTCTATTATATCACCTTAATGCTAACAGAGTTTTACATAAGTGCCGAGGATCATTAATAACTAGCTAATGCTTCCCAGGCCTCATACTTCCGATAATCGATTACTGCTATTCTTTAAAATTAACTTTGCCTTTAAACTGATCAAAAAAATTGTCCTAACGCCCTCCTTTACCCCAGAGTACCACTTGAACAGTCTGTAGCAGTATTGTGATATCTAAAAACAGACTATAATTTTTCAGGTAATACAAATCGTACTGAAGTTTTTCGCGTGAATCTTCTTCTGAGGCACCATACGGATAACAAATTTGAGCCCAACCTGTGATACCTGGTTTCACATGATGACGCATTTCGTAATATTTAATCGTTTTTGCCAGTTCTGAAACAAACTGAGGTCTCTCCGGTCTTGGACCTACAAAGCTCATGTCCCCGCGAAGCACATTATAAAGTTGCGGCAATTCGTCCAGACGTGTTTTACGTATAAATGCACCAACCCCGGTAACACGACTATCATTAGATTGCGCCCACTGTGCCACACCATTCTTCTCAGCATCAACACGCATACTTCTAAATTTCAATATTTCAAAATGCTTCCCATTTAAGCCTACACGTACTTGCCTATAAATAACCGGATCTCGAAACCCGGATTCTATAAAAATCGCCAGAGCAGTAAGCCCAATAAATGGTAAAAATAGAATTGCAAGAATCGTACTGACAACAACATCAAAAACCCGTTTACCTGAAGACTTTAGTACAGCCTGTGTAAAACCATCTGCAAAAATAAAATTACTTGGATGTAAAGAATCCAGCTTCATTTTTCCAAGCTGGCGTTCATAAAAGGTAGACACATCGATAATTTGGACGCCTTGCATTTTACATTGCAAAATATCATCGACAGGAATACTGTTTCGCCTATCATCTACCGCAACCACGATTTCATCGATGTCACTGGATACGACATAGTCTATGAGGTGTATATTCTCAAGAGAAATGATTCGTTCATCAGCTACAACCTGTTTATCATTACCTACCGGAGCAAACCCAACTAAATTAATACCTCGATGATCTGTTTTTCGTCTGAGTTGGCCAATAAGTTGGGCTGTATGACCTACACCCAGGATCAATAAGTTCCTTTGCCATGCAGTATCTGTTCGATGAAAACAAAGAAACCGACTGGAAATAATCCCAATGAAAGCACAAAAGAAGGCCATGCCAAATGCACCCCGACCAAGTATCAAGTCCGGAGTCATGTAAAAAACCAAAGCCATCAACAACAATCCTATAAAGAAACTGCCGACAATTCTTACAAAAGTCGTTTTTGATCCTTCACGATAATCCCGTTGATAGAGCCCCATTGTTGTCATCACACCAAACATGACAAGCATAAAAACCATTGCACGAGGGAAAATAGTTTGGAGTGGACCTTCAATTTCAATACTGTATATCTGGTATGAGTGCCAATCGTAGAAACGTAAAATCACACCCAAATAAACAGATACAAAAAAAATGGCGAGTTCAACCATTATTAGCATCATTATTGTCTTTGGCACGTAATGTCTGAAGATTCTGTACATATATTATATTACTTTTGGCCTTATTTGGTTTCTTCTTAGTTTTATCGGCAGCCTGACTAGGATCTTTAAAGTTAGAACCAATAATAGAACGACTGTGTCTGTAAAACAGGTACGATACTTTTCAATAGCTAAATATTACAGAGATAGTGCAGATTCATCTTACGAAAGACAAGGAAACAATCCTTTTAATAACAACATGTTACATTTTACATTGTTATAACAATTACTAGATAACTCAGTTATTTAAAAGCAGGAATTCTGTCGTTATCTAACGACAATTAGAATTGGTACAATAGAATAAATGTTAGTTCTACTTTAAATAGATAATTTTTTATAATTCGAATATAAAACTATCATCTTAAAGAGTATCGAAGATCAGTCACTTCATAAATCGATCAAGTGTTTGTAACAAGGTCGCCTTTTTAATCGGTTTTGTCAGATGAGAATCACAGCCAGCCTCCAGGCTTTTTTCCATATCTTCTTTAACAGCATGAGCAGTTAAGGCGATGATAGGAGTTGATTCTAAATGATTTTCTTTCTCCCAACGTCTAATCTCACGGGTTGCAGTATGTCCATCCATAACGGGCATCTGAATATCCATTAATACCAAACTATAATGCCCTTTTGTGAATTTTTCGACCGCAATCTGGCCATTCTCTGCTTCTTCAATCTTAAATGTTGTTCTCTTCAAATAAGCATTGATCAATAACCGGTTATCTTCGTTATCTTCAACCAGCAAAATAGGTGCGCAATTAATAAACGACTTTTGTTCAATTGTATTTAGGTGTTGATTGTCGCTGGGTAACGACACCGATAATGTTCCGGCAACAGCCCTCAATAGCTCTTCAGATTTGATCGGTTTTACCAAGTAATTGCTTACACCACATGACTTAGCTTTTTCCAAATCACTATTTAAGTTGGAAGAAGATAACATGAGTACAGTCCTGACACTGCCACCGATTTTATGGACCCTATTTATGACATCAAAACCATCTATATCTGGCATATGAAAATCAGAAATAACCAAATCATATGGAGATCCTTTTTCTATCGCATCTTTGTAGGCAATAACTCCAGAATGACCATCTTTTGCCTCTGTGATAATCATCTCTTTTTGCGATAATATTTCTCTGAGAACGAGCCTATTAGTATCATTATCATCAATGATCAAAACTCGTTGACCTGACGTATCAGGGATAGCAATGGGTAATAGATCTCCCATAGGTTCGCCCTTCTGCATCCTTATCGTAAAATGGAAAACACTGCCTCTTCCTTGCTGACTTTCCACCCACATCTGACCACCCATTATTTCTGAAAGACGTCTTGATATGGTCAAGCCCAAACCTGTTCCTCCATATTTGCGTGTGGTAGATGAATCGACTTGATTGAAACTACCAAATATAGTGTCAAGTTTTGCTACAGGAATACCAATTCCTGTATCCGCTACGGAACACTGCAACAGAAAAGGATCATCCTGATCAGGAGCTTGTCTAACTCTTAGAAAGATCTCACCACTTTCAGTAAATTTAACCGCATTTCCAAGCAAATTGAGAATAATCTGCCTTAACCTTCCTGGATCACCTTTCACCCAAACTGGAACATCCGCAACAACCTGACAAATCAATTCAATCCCTTTTTCATCAGTTTTTAAAGAATAAATATCGGTTGCTTCTTCAATTAATCGCGGCAAATCAAAATCAATCTCTTCTATGACGAGTTGTCCTGCCTCAATTTTAGACAAATCAAGAATATCGTTTACCAAACTTAGTAACGCTTCGCCAGATTTACGAAAAATATCAACATAGCGGTTTTGTTCTCCAGAAAGCCTTGTTTCAGACAATAATTCAGCCATCCCAATAATCGCGTTTAACGGCGTGCGAATTTCATGACTCATGCTGGCAAGGAATTCAGATTTTACTCTAGAAGCTTCTAACGCCTGATCGCGAGCCGTTGCTAATTCTCGTGTTTGTCGCTCAACTTGTCGTTCAATCTCTCTATTTCTTTCACGTAACTCTCGCGCTTGTATCTCTTTAGCTCTTGCAAGTGCGATCAATAATAAGGTAACCCCTGCACCAAGAAACAAAGCTGTCAAGATTAACTTTTGATCAAGATCCGCCCAATACACAGGTCGCTGTATAGTTAATTTAGTCGAATAGTAGGGAAATTGAACCAGTGCTTCTTCGCTTAAATTCGTTATATTCCAACCTTTTGAAGAAAGATCTTCTTTGATCTTTTTCCGGAAGAGTAACTGTCTTCCTGCAATTCCCTCAGATTCACTTTGTAACCTTATTGACAATGCATCAGAAAGTGAATTACCTAATAATGCCTCCGGTGTAATAGCCACAATGACCAGATTGTGTTTAGTTATACCTCCTGAAGCTTCATCACTCGAAACTCCTTGGACTGATTTTATCAACATATAATTAGGTTGATCGTCTCCTTCTTGATTCATTGGAGTAGGAACAACATGTTCTGTGTTCATTGCAGAATCTACTGCAATTCTCATTTGCTCTGGTATCTCTAGCATATTGTTAATACTACATACTCTATCACCACTTTTTCCTACATGAAAAATACACCTCAGTTCTGCATGTTGCTTATTGGAATAGCGTTGCGAATTTTGTGATCCAACTTCGTAATGAGAAATAGAGCGAATAAAAGAATGTCTTTCTATAAATGATTTTGCGAATGAGTGAAAAGTGTTTTCGCTCATCTCAGGGAGGGATTCAAAAAGATCTGCCATTGTTATGGTCACATCATCAGCAGCAGAAACGCCTCGGTTAACCAAAGAACTTATCGAAACTGTCTCAAAGGCAAACTCTTTTTTCTCATCATCTATCGAATTAAACCAGGCCAATAAGAAAAGTATTAATGTAAATGACAAACCGAGAATGGTCGTCACTAAATAGATAAATCGTCTGGAAGGCAATCGATTGTGTTTCAAACCTGACCCCGGTTTTGGAAACGTAGAAATAAGCGCTTAAGAATAAACTACTTCTACTCGATTAACATAATCTTCTAATATTTGGACAGCTTGAACAATTTCATCTTTGCTAGATGCAAGTGCTGCAACCTCGATTCTACTGCCTAACTCTGTAATGGCGTCAAACCCATATCCACCACCAGATCCCTTCATGCTGTGTCCTAAAGTATGAATTTGATCAAAGTTTTTAGTCTGAAGACATTCTCTAATAAGTACGATGTCCTTACGACGATTATCCATATATCCGGGAATCAAATCCTCAAGATCAGGGTCGCACTGCACGGTTATATTTTCCAATTTGATTCTCCCTTCCTTTTTATTATCTATCTCTATAAGGCTTTCGCCGTATCTCGAAAATCTGCTGGATCAAGATTATGTGTGCTTAACAATTTATAAAATTCCGTACGGTTCCTGCCCGCTATACGTGCCGAATTAGCAACCTGACCTCTGGTTAATTGTAAAACGCTGATCAAATAATCTTTTTCAAACGAATGCTTCGCATCTTTAAGCGTTAAAAGATCTCTTGCCTTATTGCCTAACGCCTTTTGCACCATACTCAAAGGAATAATATTAGCTTTGTTCAATGTTGCACACAAATCAACAACATTTATCAACTGCCTGACATTTCCAGGCCAAGATGAGGCGATCAAATAGTTAATCGCATCAGGGGAAAAACCTTTCTTCTTCTCGCCTTTTTTCTTGGCAAACTTTTCTAAATAGTGCTCTAACAATAGTTCGATATCTTCGGGTCTTTCGGCCAAACTAGGAATCGCCAATGGCACAACATTCAACCGATAATATAGATCAGCCCGGAACGCACCGTCTGAGACCGCCTGTTCTAAATCGGTATGAGTAGCAGAAATAATGCGAACGTTTATTGAAACACTACGTACTGAACCAACAGGTCTTACTTGAAAATCTTGTAGTACACGAAGCAATTTGACTTGCAAATCTAGAGGCATATCACCTATTTCATCAAGAAATAATGTTCCACCATCAGCCGCTTTGAACAAACCCTCATGTTGAGCCATCGCACCTGTAAAAGCACCTTTCTCATGACCAAATAACTCAGACTCTAATAGTTGTTCTGGAATTGCACCACAGTTCACACCAATAAAAGGTTTGTCTTTTCTAGGACTAGCATCGTGTATTGCTTTAGCCAATATTTCCTTACCAGTACCCGTTTCACCACTGATAAATACGGTGATATCTCCATCAGCAACCGCCTTACCTTGGGCAATCAATTCAGCCATGGACGAACTGCGGTAGATAATATTTCGACCAAAATCGCGATCTTTCTTAGCCTTACCTTTATTAAGGTGTAGATTTTTTCTAATTTGTGAAACAAGTTCTTCCTTATCAACTGGCTTAGTTAAAAATGCAGAAGAACCTAAATGAGTCGCCTTTACAGCATCAGGAATATTCGCCTGTCCGCTTAGCATAATCACAGGAAGCAAAGGATTAAGACGATGAATTTCTGCCAACAAAGCCATACCATCCATTTCATCCATTATAAGATCTGTGATCACAATGTCTGGTCTTGTAATACTAATCTGAGCAAGTGCGTTTCTTCCAGAATTAACAGCTACAACATCAAAATTTTCGGCTTTAAGCCATTTCGAAAATAATGCAAGAATATCGCTATCGTCGTCGACAACTAATATTCTAGAAGTTAGTTCTTTTGTTTTTTTACTCACAATGTTCCGCTATCTCATAATTTCTAACTGACGATTGTATTGACTTGGTTAAAAACTAACCATATCCAACTGTGAAAAAACATAAACAGGAAGAAAACTTACGTTTCATATTGATAGGATTACCTACTCACCTTACTCAACTGTCACCGATTTTGCCAGATTCCTCGGCTGATCAACATCAGCCCCTTTGATTACTGCTACATGATAAGAAAATAATTGTAATGGGATGGTATAAATAATAGGTGCTATTGCATCTTCAACGGATGCAACATTCAAAACAGTCACTCCCTCAGAATCTGACATATTTGCATTCACATCTGCAAAAACGATTAATTCACCACCACGTGCACGCACTTCTTCTAAGTTCGATTTTAACTTTTCGATCAAACTATTATTCGGTGCAACGGCAATAATAGGCATATCTTCATCAACTAGTGCTAATGGGCCATGCTTCAATTCACCCGCAGGATAAGCTTCCGCATGAATGTAAGAAATTTCTTTGATCTTTAAAGCGCCTTCCATTGCAATCGGGTACATCGTTCCACGCCCCAAATACAAGGCATGATGTTTCTGTGAAAAACGTTTAGACAAGGATTCAATTTTATCGTTTAATTCTAGTGCAACATTAACTTTACCGGGCAAACTCTCAAGCTGAGAAATAAGCTCTTCTTCTTGAGCTCTGGTCATGCCATTTCTACGACCAAGTGCAATAACCAAAAGCATTAACGCCACTAGTTGCGTAGTAAAAGCCTTAGTTGAAGCGACACCTATTTCAGTTCCAGCTCGAGTCAACAAGACTAGATCAGATTCTCTGGTTAACGAGCTCTCAGGCACATTGCAAATTACCATTGAATGATCAAAGCCTGACTTTTTAGCTTCTTTAAGCGCAGCTAAAGTATCAGCTGTTTCACCAGATTGTGAAATCGTCAAAAACAGAGTATCTGGATTAACAACATGTTCTCTATACCTAAATTCGCTAGCAACTTCGATTTGACATGGAACACAAGCCAGCGACTCCAGCCAATATTTTGCAACCAGCCCCGCATGGTAGCTCGTACCACAAGCGACGATTTGAACAGCTTTTACCTGATCTAAAATAGCATCTCCGTTTAAACCAAAAACATCCTTAGCTAGCTTGTCATTTATAATTCGACCTTCTAGCGTATCCGCAATTGCACGAGGCTGAGTAAAGATCTCTTTCAACATATAATGTCGATAACCTGCTTTATCCGAAGCATCTGCAGACAATTCAGATGTGCTTATGGGTCGATCAACTTCGTTGCCTGATGCGTCATAAATAACCAATGAATCTTTACGAATATCAGCGATATCTCCATCTTCAAGAAATATAAAACGTTGCGTTACTGGTAATAATGCAAATACATCCGATGCAATAAAATATTCCCCAATACCAACACCAATAACAAGTGGGCTGCCTAAACGCGCTGTGACAAGATGATCTGGCTCTTCATTACTAACAACACCTAGAGCATAGGCACCTTCTAGTACAGGAATCGTCGCACGTACTGCATCTAGTAAGTTCTTACCCGACTCCATATGATCATAAACTTCGTGAACAATGACTTCCGTATCAGTTTGGGAAATAAACTTATGCTTTAGTTCTAATTGTTTTTGTCGAAGAATTTCATGGTTCTCTATAATACCATTATGAACTACCGCAACTTTTCCACCACAGATATGTGGATGGGCATTGGCGGTACTCGGTTCACCATGAGTTGCCCAGCGAGTGTGCGCTATCCCCAATGAGCCAAGTAACGGTTCTTTCTCTAATGCCTCTTCCAGCCCAACAACCTTACCTAAAACCCTGTGTCGATCTATTACAGAATTTTGATCGATTATTGCCATCCCAGCAGAATCATACCCTCGATACTCAAGTCGTTTTAAACCTTCTAATAAGACTGGCGCAATATCACGTTGGCCTACTCCACCCACTATTCCACACATTGATAAAATCTCTCTTCGTTAAAAAACTAAAAACACACTGATGTAAGATAATATCCAAAGACCTTACATTTCTGTGATAAACATTGTCAGAGAAACGCTTACTTGACCTTTTTATACATTGTCTTAGATAGCCATAGTAACAAAGAGTTTGTCGTCAATTAACGACAATACTTTAATTTTGAGAAGGTTTTAACAGAAACTGAAATATTAATACTTATTTTAAAGAATTGACCAGGAAATAAAATGCCCCCTTGATACGTTCCTAGAAAAACAACAGAATAATAAAAATGGAGCTAACTATGTGTTTTTATTGGTCGGGGCGAGAGGATTTGAACCTCCGACCACCGCAACCCCATTGCGGTGCGCTACCAGACTGCGCCACGCCCCGATTATGAATTGTGACTAGCTTGATTGGAATCTAGATGCTTTAAATTTGTAGAGACTAAATTGAAAAACTAACGTTTAAGGATGTCCAGAACTTCTTCCAGCTCACCTCGAAGTTGTTTTACTATTTGTTTGCTAATATCTGAATCTGCTTTTACTTCATCTCCAGACAATCTTTGTCTGGCACCACCGATAGTGAAACCGTGCTCGTATAACAAACTACGTATTTGACGGATCAAGATAACATCTTCACGTTGGTAATAACGTCGATTACCACGCCTTTTGATTGGGCTTAATTGTGGGAACTCTTGTTCCCAATATCTCAGAACGTGTGGCTTTACCGCACATAATTCACTGACTTCACCGATAGTAAAATATCGTTTCCCTGGTATTACAGGTAGTTCGTTATTATTAGCTGCTTCCAGCATAAACTTCCACCCTAGCTTTTAATTTTTGTCCTGGTTTAAAGGTTACAACTCTGCGGGCACTAATGGGTATTTCTTCACCTGTTTTAGGATTACGTCCAGGACGCTGACTCTTATCGCGCAAATCAAAATTACCAAATCCTGATAACTTAACCTGTACACCCGTACTCAATGCGGTGCGGATCTCCCCAAAAAACATTTCGACCAGTTCCTTTGCTTCTCGCTTGTTCAATCCAAGCTCATCAAATAGCATTTCTGCCATATCTGCTTTGGTGAGTGCCATATTTCCCCGTGATTATAATGTCGTTCAATCAATGCTAATAAGTGATTTTATTCTCTAGGTGTCGCCCCTATGTCACTTTTCAATCTTGATAGTATTATTTTTAGTAATTCGTCAATTTCCTGATCTACAAGAGTGCTCGAAGTTCCTTGAAAGATCAAGCCCAGTGCCACACTTTTTTTCATTGATTCAACGCCTTCACCCTGATATAGGTCAAATAACTGCACATTTTTTAATATTTGTGACTTATTTCCTTTTATACAACTTGAAATTCTTGAAACCTCTACATCTTTATCAACAAGCAAACTTATATCGCGACGCACAAATGGATACTTAGATAAGCCAGAAAATTGCGGTAGCGTTCCTTCAAGAATAATCCCAAGATCTAACTGAAAAAAACCAGTTTCTTGTTCCAAGCCCAATTTTGGAGTGACAACAGGACTTAACATACCTAAGTAACCTATTTTTTGCCCGTTCTTATAAATATCTGCTGACTGTCCAGGGTGCAAAGCTATGTAACCTCCTTTTTTGAACTCATAGTCAGATAAATTACCAGATTGCGACAATAGCGCTTCCACATCGCTTTTTAGATCATAAAAATCTAAGGCCTTAGGAACTAAGCCCCATTGTTCAGGAAATGTATTGCCACTGACAATCCCCGCAAGAACATTCTTTTGCACAGTTTTATCACCTTCGTTAAAGAAAACCATGCCGGTTTCGAATAATCTAACACAATCATTTTGACGATTAAGGTTATAAATCAATGCTTGGGATAATCCTGTTAATAAGGATGTTCTCATCACTGACATATCATTCGAGATGGGATTCATTAAAGAAACGGCGGTTTGATGATCATGCTCGGCTAAACTATCTTGCATGGCAGGCTCAACAAAACTGTAAGTAATTGCTTCCTGATAGCCTTTTACAACTAATACATTTCGTAGGCCATTTAGATCAAGCTGAGCTTCAGCACGTGGTTTAATCACCATTGAAACCGCAGGATTGTTAACGGTTAGGTTGTTATAACCTTTGACACGTGCAATTTCCTCGATCAAATCTGCTTCAATCGCAATATCATAACGATGCGATGGAGAAGTAACAGACCAGTCAGATCCACTTTTCTCTACCGTCATTCCAAGCCGTTTAAGACTGGTTTCAATGTACTCATCATCAAACTCGATGCCAAGTAGTCGGGTGATTCTAGTCTTACGTAATTGGATTTCTGATCTGACAGGTAAATTTTGCTCTGAAGCTTGTTGTGAAACAGGGCCAGCATCACCACCACAAATTTCTAAAATAAGTTCAGTTGCTCGCTCTATGGCAATAGTTTGTAGTTGAAAATCGACACCACGCTCAAAACGGTGTGAAGAATCTGTCTGCACTTTATACTTTCTAGTTTTACCTGCCATTTCTGCGGGTGTGAAAAACGCACTTTCCAGAAATAACGCTTCTGTACCCTCGGCCACAGATGAATCTAACCCACCCATAATTCCAGCTAAGGCTATAGCATTTTTTTGATCAGCAATTACCAACGTATCTTCATCTAACTCAACTTCTTGCTCATCCAATAATGTCAGCTTTTCACCTTGTAGTGCTTTTCTAACAATAATTCCACCTTTTAACTTAGCCAAGTCAAAAGCATGCATAGGTTGCCCAAGTTCCAACATCACATAATTTGTAATATCAACAACCGGATGAATTGATCGAAGGCTACTGCGACGTAAACGTTCTTGCATCCAAAGTGGAGTCACCACATTCGTACTAATATTAGTAATCACTCGTCCAATGTAATTTGGACACCCACCAGGCAATTGGACATCAATTGGAAAGGTTTGATCAGTAGTTGCGTTAACTACCCTAATATCATTGCTTAGAACTTCGCTATTACTCAAGACACCAACATCTCTGGCAACGCCACGTAAGCTAAAACAATCGCCACGATTGGGTGTTAGATCAACTTCAATAATGGAATCGTCTAGATCAAAATAATCACGTAGATCCTGTCCTATTTCAGCATCTGCCGGTAATTCCATAATACCGTCAGCTTTATCCGCCAAACCTAACTCAGAGGCTGAACTTAGCATTCCAAATGAAGGTACGCCTCTTAATTTAGCCTTCTTTATCTTCATCCCACCAGGCAATACGGCACCAACAATAGCAAGTGCTGTGATTAAACCTTCTCGTGCATTTGCAGCACCGCAAACAATATCAACCAGTTCATCACCACCGAAATCAACTTTACAGAGCTGTAATTTATCTGCATCAGGATGTTGCTCTGCAGATATGATGCTTGCGACGACTACGCCAGAGAATTCAGGCGCAGCAGGTTCTACACCATCGACTTCCATGCCACCCATCGTCAAAAGATCGGACAACTCACTTGTTGAAAGTGTGGGATCCACACTTTCTCGCAACCATTTTTCACTAAATTTCATAAACTTACCTGAACTGCTTCAAGAACCGGAGATCATTATCGAAGAAGAGGCGAAGATCATTTACGCCATATCGAAGCATCGCAAGTCGTTCGACACCTAAACCAAAAGCGAGCCCAGTGTATTTCTCATTATCAATACCAACAGAATTAAAGACATTAGGGTGAACCATTCCACAACCCAAGACTTCTAGCCAACCAGACTTACCACAAACACGACAGCCTTCTCCATCACACATAACACACTGTATATCCACTTCGGCAGAAGGTTCCGTAAATGGAAAATAAGACGGTCGAAAGCGTAATTGTAAATCTTCTTTTTCAAAGAATGCGCGGAGGAAATCTTGAATAAGTCCTTTTAGATCAGCAAAGCTGACATTTTCATCAACCATCAAACCTTCCACTTGATGAAACATCGGTGTATGCGTGAGATCAGAATCGCATCGAAATACCCGCCCTGGCGCAATGATCTTAAATGGAGGTTTTTGATTCTCCATCGTTCTGATCTGTACCGGCGATGTGTGTGTTCTCAATACGGTGTGTTCATTAATATAGAAGGTATCGTGCATCGCACGTGCAGGATGATCAGCCGGGATATTTAATGCTTCGAAATTATGAAAATCATCTTCGATTTCAGGGCCTTCAACAATATCGAAACCTGCCGGGATCAAAAGTGACTTTATTCGTTCTAAAGTTCGCGTTACCGGATGTAAACCACCCGTTTCTTGTCCACGACCCGGCAAGGTAATATCAATTGTTTCAGATGCTAGCTTTTGGTTAAGAACAGCCATTTCCAAACTGTCTTTTCTTACCTGGATAGCTTGAGAAACTTTCTCTTTCGCTGCATTGATCATTTGACCAGCTTCACGACGTTCTTCTGGTGGTAACTGGCCGAGCTGTTTTAGCAAGACAGTTAATTCACCTTTCTTGCCAAGATATTGAATTCGGAGTTGATCTAACGTCTCAAGGTCTTCTGAACTTTCAATAGTTTGAAGCGCACCTTCGACGACTTTTTCAATGTCGCTCATGTGATTTTTTCTTGATTATAAAACAAAATGGGGAAAGGTTTTTAGCCTTTCCCCAGAATTTGTAATCCATCCGTGCACTACCCATTCTGGTAGACACAAAATATATATATTAAGCTGCCAGTGCGTTCTTGGCCTGCTCTGCTAAATGACTGAATGCCGTGGCATCATTAACTGCCAACTCTGCCAACATCTTGCGATCTACTTCAATTGAGGCTTTTGACAAACCATTCATGAACCTGCTGTAAGACAAGCCATTTAATCTCGCTGCAGCATTAATTCGTGCAATCCATAAAGCTCTAAACTGACGTTTACGTTGACGTCGATCTCGATAAGCGTATTGCCCTGCTTTTGTGACTGCTTGTACGGCTACGCGATATACATTCTTACGCCGACCTCTATAACCTTTCGCTTGCGCGATGACCTTCTTGTGTCTGGCGTGGGCTGTTACACCTCTTTTTACTCTTGGCATCTCTTAATTCCTCAATCTCTCTGATCTTTTTGGCTGATCTACTTGTCTGATCTATTCTGCTTACTTTTTATTTACATGTAAGGCAACATTTTATCAACTAACTTTTTATCAGGCAGTGATAAAACAATATTCTCTCGTAACTGACGTTTACGCTTCGGACTCTTTTTAGTCAGAATGTGGCTGGTAAACGATTGGCGATGTTTGATCTTGCCAGAAGCTGTGCGTTTAAAACGCTTAGCCGCACCACGATTTGTTCTGATTTTAGGCATTACTTGTCTTCTCCAATATTGTCTAGCTGTTCTGATAAATTCATCTATAAACTATCAGAAATTAATTCTTTCTCGGTGCTATAACCATCACCATTTGGCGACCTTCCATCTTAGGAAATTGTTCAACACTTCCCAATTCGTCCAAATCTGCTTCAACACGTTTTAGCATCTGCATGCCAATTTCCTGATGCGCCATTTCTCGACCGCGGAATCGCATGGTCACTTTTACCTTATCGCCATTGTTGAGAAATTTTGTTAGATTCCTGAGCTTAATATTGTAATCACCAATATCGGTCGCCGGTCGGAATTTAATTTCCTTAATCTGCACCTGCTTCTGTTTTTTCTTGGAGGCATTACGCTTTTTACTTTGTTCAAATCTGAACTTACCAAAATCCATGATGCGGCAAACCGGTGGTTCCGCATTTGGTACTATTTCTACCAGATCTTTTCGGCTATCGGCGGCACTTTGTTTTGCTTCTTCAAGCGTTACTACGCCTACCTGTTCTCCATCCGCACCTATAAGACGAACCTTAGGAGCGGAGATCGCGTCGTTAACACGATTCTTCTTGTCAGCTGCGATGTTTTATTCCTCCAAAACAACATGACCGCGTGTATTAATATCCTGCTGAAGATGGTTAACAAACTCTTCAGGAGTCATTGTCCCGAGATCTTTTCCTTCTCGAGTACGCACGGACACGGTACCATTTTCAATTTCCCGATCACCTGTTACCAGCATGTAGGGGACGCGTTGTAAAGTGTGCTCGCGGATTTTAAGCCCGATCTTCTCATTTCTCAAGTCCGGAATCACACGAAACCCCTGTTTTTTCAAGGATTCTGTTACTTTTGATGCATATTCGGCCTGAGAATCTGTAATATTGATAATTACGGCCTGGATCGGTGACAACCATGTCGGAAATGATCCGGCATGTTCTTCTATCAATATTCCGATAAATCTTTCCAACGATCCCAATATCGCTCTATGCAGCATTACAGGGGTTTGACGGCTGCCATCTTCAGCAACATATTCTGCTCCTAATCGTTCTGGCATGGAAAAATCAACCTGTATCGTCCCGCACTGCCAGACTCGACCAATGCAATCTTTCAAAGAGAATTCAATTTTCGGGCCATAAAATGCACCTTCGCCAGGCTGTAATTCCCAATCGAGCTTTTTGTTATTTAAAGCCTGTTCAAGTGCTTTTTCAGAGTTGTCCCAAACATCATCGCTACCAACACGCTTTTCTGGCCGAGTCGAGAGTTTGATAATAATCTCTTTAAAACCAAAATCTTTGTAAACTTCATATAAAAGATCAATAAAGTCCGAAACCTCATCTTGAATTTGATCTTCTGTACAAAAAATATGCGCATCGTCTTGTACAAAATTTCTCAGGCGCATTAAACCATGCAACGTTCCGGATGCTTCATTTCGATGACAAGATCCAAACTCGGCCATTCGCAATGGTAAATCACGATAACTTTTGATCCCACGATTATATATCTGTACATGACATGGACAATTCATTGGTTTCACTGCGTAATCCCGATTTTCGGAATTAGTGGTAAACATGTCCTCGCGGAATTTCTCCCAGTGACCAGATTTCTCCCATAAACTACGATCAACTAATTCAGGCGTATGAACCTCTTCATAGCCATGTAAGCGGATCTTATTACGAATATAATTTTCAACCTCTTTGAAGATTGTCCATCCTTTATCATGCCAAAAGATCATACCCGGCGCTTCAGGCTGAATATGGAAAAGATCTTGCTGTACAGCCAGCTTACGATGATCACGTTTTTCGGCTTCTTCAAGCCGGTGTAGATAATCTTTTAGATCTTTTTTATCAGACCAAGCGGTTCCATAAATCCGTTGCAACATTTCATTATCAGAATCACCACGCCAGTACGCGCCAGCCAACTTCATCAATTTAAAGACTTTTATCTTACCGGTACTCGGAACATGGGGACCACGACAAAGATCAATAAACTCCCCTTGTTTATAAAGCGATAGATCTTCATCACTTGGAATAGATGCAATGATCTCAGCTTTATATTCCTCACCCATGTCACGGAAAAAATTCACCGCTTCATCACGTCCCATGACACTGCGTTCTACTTGAAAATCTTGCTTTGACAGCTCCTTCATTTTTTTCTCTATGGCGGTCAAATCTTCCGGCGTGAATGTTCGCTCATAGGCAAAGTCGTAGTAAAAACCATTTTCAATAACAGGTCCAATGGTAACCTGTGCAGTCGGGAACAATTCTTTAACAGCTTGTGCCAACAAATGTGCACAACTATGACGAATAACATCAAGACCTTCTTGATCTCTTGTTGTGATAATCGCAAGTTCAGCATTCTGATCAATTTGATACGAAGTATCAACAAGTTCACCATCAACTTTACCCGCTAATGCAGCACGAGCAAGCCCTTCGCCGATCGACATTGCGACATCATGAACGCTTACGGTGTTTTCATATTGACGTTCGCTACCGTCAGGAAGTGTAATAGTGAGCATGTCTTAACTCCATGGTGATCGATACGAGGGATCATCTTCAGGTTGATTTTAATTTAAACAAAAAAGCACCGTAGTTTTAACACAGTACTTCAAAATAATTGGTAGGCACGAGTGGATTCGAACCACCGACCCCCACCATGTCAAGGTGGTGCTCTAACCAACTGAGCTACGCGCCTATACTCAAGGTCGGGGAGGATACATTAAAACTATTTTTTAGGCTAGCTGACTGTGACGCAAGTCTAACGCTTCACATTAATTCCTCGAGTTTGGATCAGTATAGTAGTTCAATGAATCTCCAAAATTCAGATAAGCAAGAACCTCGCTGGCAACCTCATTTCGACGGATCGTCTTTTTAATCTCCAGATCAGCATGAGCTGCCAAATCAATAATTTTGGCGTCTTCTTTTGGGATATCAGCACTGTAGATGAGTAAAGTAGGGTTCAATGGATCATTACGATTTATCGCAATAACTCCTGCAATATTATCGTCTGATAATTTGACTATTGTCCCAGGTGGATAAACACCCAACCTATTGATAAAGATAGAAAGAATATTTTTATCAAACTTCTTCTGCGAATACATATATGACATTGCTTCATAAGGTGTTAGCAATTTTGAGTTTTGGGTGTTGTTACAATATCCATCATAAGCATTCGCGACCGCGACAATCTTACTTAACTCACTAATTTGACCGCCTACCAACTGATTCGGATAACCAGATCCATCCTCACATTCACAATGCTGACCAATAATTTCAATAACTGGCTTTGGCAATTTTCCTACTTTTTCAGCTAGTTGCACACCATAGCGTGGGTACAATTGATAGGTTCTTCGCTCAATATCATTTAAAGGTTTGGTTTTACGCAAAATTGGCGTCGGAATTTTAAGCTGTCCAAAAGTATGCAACATAGCACCCACCCCAAGGTGGTTAAGTTCCATATCTTTAAGGCCTAATTCCTTACCAACAAGAAGAGACAACATAGTTACGTTGACAATATGAAAGTAACTATTCTCATCCTGGCCTTTCATATTCACCAGTTGAATGGCTGCATGAGGATTTTCAACCACTGAGCCAACAATATCACCGACAAGCACTTCAGCTGCCAGCAATGACTCTTTTGGCTGAGCGCGCATGTTTTTCATGAGATCTTTTACAACTTTTGTCGAATTTGAAAAAGCAGCTTCGCTACGTTTCAGGCTATCTTTACGTGCTTTTTGATCTTTTGCATAAACTACTTCTTCAGAAATTTCTTCCTCGAAGATCTCTTCCTCTTCCAATTCTTCCTCGAAGATCTCTTCCTCTTCCAATTCTTCCTCGAAGATCTCTTCCTCTTTCAATTCGTCCTCAAAATCCAGATCAGGAATATCTTCATCAAAGTCTTCCGTAACTGATGCAACCTCAAGTTCGGGAACCTTAAGATCACTACGAGCGGTATCGATCGTAATCGTCTTTACACCCATTTCAATAATAATGTTAATTTGTTTCTTATTTTTGATCTTGAACGCGCGGAACATGAACGGATAGTCCGTCCAGGCACCATCAAGCTTTACGTAATGCCCAACGCATAATTGTTCAATTGATATTTCTTTAAGCGACAAGCTTATTTCATCCGCGAAACTTTCATCATCCCTCAAATATCGACTCATCCTCAATAATCTTAAATTAAACTGTATTCACATACCTTTTTTCAAGCCTTGTTCACGCATTCGTTCAATTTCGTCGCGCATGCGTGCAGCATCTTCAAATTCCAAATCACGTGCATGTCGATACATTTGCTCTTCCATCTGTTTGAGTCTTTTCACCAATACTTCTGGAGTCATCGCCATATAGTCCGCACTATCCTCGGCTACAGCCTTTACACTTCTTTGATCAGACACACTAGTGCGCGCGCCTTCCATAATGTCGGCAACTGCTTTTTTGATCCCTTTGGGAGTAATACCATGTTCTTGATTAAATTCAGCTTGAACAGTTCTACGCCGTTCAGTTTCATCCATTGCACGTCTCATAGAACCTGTAATGCTATCCGCGTAAAGAATGGCCTTCCCTTCCAAATGACGAGCAGCACGACCTATCGTCTGAATTAGAGAACGTTCTGATCTCAAGAATCCTTCTTTATCTGCATCCAATATGGCAACGAGAGAAACTTCGGGTATATCCAATCCTTCTCGTAATAAATTGATCCCAACTAACACATCAAATTTGCCTAAGCGTAAATCACGGATAATTTCTACACGTTCAACCGTATCAATATCTGAATGTAGATAACGTACTTTGATCCCATGTTCTCCCATATAATCCGTCAAATCTTCAGACATACGTTTGGTTAAAGTTGTGACTAATACGCGTTCCTGTTTTTCTACGCGAAGGGTAATTTCAGATAACAGATCATCAACCTGCGAGGCAACCGGCCTTACTTCTACGGGTGGATCTAACAATCCGGTCGGCCTGACTATCTGTTCAACAACTTGCCCAGACTTTTCATCTTCATAAGCTCCTGGTGTAGCAGAAACAAAAATTGCCTGTGGCGCAATACCTTCAAATTCATCAAACCGCATCGGACGATTATCAAGTGCAGAAGGTAACCTGAACCCATATTCGACTAAATTCATCTTTCGTGACCGATCACCTTTATACATCGCACCTAACTGAGGAATAGAAACATGACTCTCATCAATAACTAAAAGTGCGTTCTCTGGCAGATAGTCAAATAATGTAGGTGGTGGCTCGCCAGGTTTTCTACCGGATAAATAGCGAGAATAATTTTCGATACCCTGGCAATAACCAATTTCAAGAATCATTTCGATATCAAACCGCGTACGTTGCTCTAGCCTTTGTCGTTCCACAAGCTTATTTAGGTCTTGCAGTTCCTGCAGACGCACATCTAACTCAACTCGTATCTTATCTACAGCAGCCAACATAACTTCTCGTGCGGTCACGTAATGCGTTTTTGGATAAACCGTCAGCCTTGGTACTTTGCGTAACACTTCACCAGTTAAAGGGTCAAAATAGGCAAGTGACTCAATTTCATCATCGAACATTTCAATTCTAACCGCTTCACGATCCGATTCTGCTGGGAAGATATCGATCACTTCACCACGAACCCGATAGGTTGCACGGTGTAATTCAATATCGTTACGGTTATATTGCAACTCGGCCAGACGGCGAATAATATCTCGCTGATCGGTCTTTTCGCCGCGAACTAAATGCATAACCATCTTGTGGTAAGAATCCGGATCACCCAAACCATAAATCGCAGAAACCGTTGCAACGATGATCGTATCTGATCGCTCTAATAATGCCTTTGTCGCCGATAGACGCATTTGTTCAATGTGCTCATTAATCGACGCATCTTTTTCTATATAGGTATCAGAAGCGGGAACATAAGCCTCGGGTTGGTAATAATCGTAATAGGAAACAAAATATTCCACCGAGTTCTCTGGGAAGAATTCTTTCATTTCGCCGTAGAGCTGGGCAGCCAAAGTTTTATTATGTGCAAGTACAATTGTCGGCCGCTGTTTCTGCTCAATAACATTTGCAATGGTATAGGTCTTGCCAGAACCAGTGACCCCTAACAGAGTTTGCTGGGCCAAGCCATTATCAAGCCCTTCAATGAGTTTTTTGATCGCATCAGGCTGATCACCGGCCGGAGAATATTCTGATCGTAACTTAAACTGCTGGTTCATAGGATTTTATAGTCATAATTTAGGGTCAAAAAGAGGGATATTGAGTAACATTTGAATAACTGTCGCAAAATTCTAAACTTAGTTGGTGCTCTATAACAAAACTTCAAGTATATTACACGCGATTTCGTTTCTATAACTCAGTCTAAGGTATGTAAAAATCGTGAAAGTTTCGCATAGAGCACAAAGTATTAAACCTTCTCCCACTCTGGCCGTTTCTGCAAAAGCTGCAGAACTAAAAGCTGCTGGGAAAAATATTATCAGCCTCGCTGCCGGTGAACCTGATTTCGACACCCCTGATTTTGTAAAAGCCGCAGCGATCAAATCGATCGAAGACGGATATACAAAATATACCGCAGTGGATGGTACACCAAGTCTTAAAAAAGCGATTCAAAATAAATTTAAACAGGAAAATAATCTCGATTATGATCTCGATCAAATTCTTGTCTCTGTCGGTTGTAAACATAGTATCTATAATCTTATGCAAGCGGTACTTGATCCTACTGATGAAGTCATTATTCCTGCTCCCTACTGGGTTTCATACCCTGACATGGTTCAACTGACTGGCGCACAACCCGTTATTCTGAAAACGGGCATAAAAGATGATTTCAAGATCACTCCGAAACAGCTAAAAAGTGCCATCAATGAAAATACGCGCATGCTGATCATGAATAGTCCTTCGAATCCGACAGGTAGCTATTACACCGAAGAAGAACTTCGTGCGTTGAGTGAAGTATTGATCGATCATCCAGAAGTTTTGATCGCTTCAGATGATATATACGAACATATCCTATGGGGAGCGGAAAAATTTTCAAATATCGTCAATGTTTGTCCTGAACTATACAATCAAACTGTCGCTCTAAATGGTGTCTCTAAAGCTTATTCGATGACAGGTTGGCGGATCGGCTATGCTGCTGGTCCTGTCGATGTCATCAAAGCAATGAAAAAAATCCAGTCGCAAAGTACATCTAATCCCTCTTCTGCAGCTCAGTTTGCAGCTGAGGCGGCCTTAACTGGCGATCAAGGCATTGTTAGTGAATGGTGTGATGTATTCAAAACAAGACATGACTTTGTTTGCCAGGAAATGAATAAGATAGAAGGCGTTCGCTGCCGTCCTTCCGAAGGTACGTTCTACAGCTTTCCCGATTTAAATGGCGTGATCGAAAGGTTACCTTCCGTCAACAACGACATTGAATTAGCAGAGTATTTGTTAGAAGAAGCAGAGGTCGCAATTGTTCCAGGCTCGGCATTTGGTGCTCCTGGCTGCATTCGGATCTCTTTTGCAACCAGTATGGAATTATTGGAAGAGTCACTAAGCCGGCTAGCAAAAGCGCTAGCTTAAGTCCAGGCTTAGTTAGCTTCTGGCTTAAGTTTTGTTCAAACAGGTCGATGCAAGTTAACAGAAGTAAGGAAAGAAGAAACTGTAAAACTGCATTGACCTGATCGACTCTGATCAGTACCATACGCGTTCGATTTTTGATCCTCGGTAGCTCAGTTGGTAGAGCGGGTGACTGTTAATCACTAGGTCGGCGGTTCGAGCCCGTCCCGAGGAGCCATAAATCGAGAAATGTCTGCTTCCCTTATATTCATATTCAAGCAACATAAGTTAGCAACAAAGGCTCTCTGCTTTATTCTACCATTCTAACTACTTTTATATTTAGAGAGTATGGGAAGCAGGCCTGGCAGGCCTTGATTAAGTATTGAATAATTCACTTTTTGGATTTTGAAAAGCTAGATAAGTAATCTTTAAAACTATCTTTTAATTCAGGATGTTTAAGCGCAAATTCGACCGTCGCTTGCAAATAGCCTAGCTTTGATCCACAGTCATAGCGAATCCCATCAAACTCCCAAGCCTGAACTTCTTTTTTCTCAAGTAGTTTTGCAATACCATCCGTTAATTGGATTTCTCCACCAGCACCTTTTCCGGTTTTTTCCAGAACATCCATTATTGTTGGTGGCAAAATATATCGGCCAACGACAGCAAGATTAGAAGGTGCTTTCGCAGGATCTGGTTTTTCGACAATACTTTTGATCCGACTTAGCTTCTCTTCAATATTTTGCACCTCAACTATTCCATATTTATCAGTATCTTCTTGAGGAACCCTTTCTACAGCAATTACGCCATTATTATGCCGATCAAAAACTTCGACCATTTGGCTGAGACAGCCTTTTTTTCCACCATCGATTAAATCATCTGCTAACAAAATAGCGAATGGTTCGTTACCGATAACGGGCTTTGCACATAGAATTGCATGCCCTAAGCCTAGCGGTTCCGCTTGTCGAATGTAGACACAAGAAATCTTAGGAGGCAATACGTTCTGGACAACTTCCAACATCCTTTGTTTGTTCTTTTTTTCAAGTTCGGCTTCGAGTTCATATGCCTTATCAAAATGATCAATAATCGAGTTTTTACTTCTTCCAATTACAAAGATTAGTTCCGTAATACCCGCAGCTTCAGCCTCTTCTGCCGCATATTGGATCAAGGGTTTATCAACCACTGGTAGCATTTCTTTAGGATTCGCCTTGGTCGCAGGTAAAAATCGCGTACCTAAGCCCGCAACAGGGAAGATTGCTTTTTTAACAGCAACTGTCATTGTCAAATTTCCTTAATTTTTTTCGAATGCGATAATATTTGAATAAGTTTCTGTGCTAGGTGGTAGAAGCTCTAACTGTTCTTCTTTTTTAACAGATTCATATACCAATTCTGGGACTAATTGCTGTACTACCTTCAATGCTTTTTCCTCATCATAAACACCACAGGCCGTCTCTATCTGTTCGATCATTTTTTCAAATTGTTGCCAGTCTTCAAATCGTTGTTTAGCAAGCAGAACCTTTTTATGACCTGTTCCGACCAAATCTTCATCATGGTGGAATAACTCTTCACTCAGTTTTTCACCTTTTCTTAATCCAGTAAATTTAATTTCGATGTCTTTATCCAACTTTTTTCGTGAAAGTTTAATCATTTGCTCAGCAAGATAAAGGATGCTAATAGGTTCACCCATGTCGAGAACAAAAATCTCTCCACCTTCTCCCATCGATCCGGATTGGAGAATAAGTTGGCAGGCTTCTGGGATAGTCATGAAAAATCGTGTCATCTCTTTATGCGTCACCGTCACGGGCCCACCAGCAGTAATTTGTTGTTGGAATAAAGGAACAACACTACCTGCAGATCCAAGAACATTTCCAAACCTGACCGTAATATATCGTGTTTTCGAAGCGGAGTTTTTTGCTTCACACATCATCTCAGCAATGCGCTTACTCGCACCCATAATACTGGTGGGATTGACTGCTTTATCTGTTGAGATCAAAACAAATTTTTCACATTCATATTTATCGGCTGCAGAGGCAACCACTCTTGTTCCAATTACGTTATTACGTAAAGCTTCTCTCACTTGCCCTTGTAACATGGGAACATGTTTATAAGCTGCAGTATGGAAAACAACCTCTGGGTGGAAAGATTTAAACGCAGCATCTACAGCGACCATGTCGTGCACATCACCAAGCCTGGATTCAAGCAACAATTCAGGAAATTCCAGCTTCAAAGTTCTATCAATGTCGTAAAGATTAAATTCTCCTTGTTCAAATATCATTATTGTTGCTGGATTAAGTTTAGCAATTTGACGACACAACTCTGATCCGATCGAGCCTCCACCACCAGTAACAAGCACCCTTTTATTGGCGATCCCCTTGCGAATGATCGACCAGTCCAATTCAATTTTATCTCTACCAAGAAGATCATCTATAGAAACTTCTCTAACGTCTCCCAATCCTGGTTCGTCAAAATTTCCAGCAGCATCTGCTGTAATCATTGGCAGCATTTGGAAAGGTCTTTCTGTTTGTTCACAAAGAGTGATTATTTTTTTTATTTGCGCTTTTGTTGCTGAAGGAACCGCTATTAACAATGAGTCTATAGCAGATTCTTCAACTATCTTTTCCAATGATGCTAAACCGCCCAAAACTGGCACTCCTTGAATCCTTCGCTTATGCAGACGAGGATTATCATCAACAAAACCGATTGCTATGTAGCGACTATCACGCAGTAAGTCACGAACCATTGTCTCTCCAGCTCTTCCCGCACCGATTACGAGTACTCTTTCTGTCCCAGAAATACTCTTCAGAGATATGGTTTGGTCTTTCCAAAAACGATATCCAAGACGTGGCCCACTTAGAAGAAAAAGTAAACAAACTGGATAAAAAATAAGAATAGATCGAGGGAAGTTATCCAGTCGAACAGTAACAAATGAGATCAGGACAATCGCGATAACACCCAACACTGCCGCCCGAACAATATTCCACAGATCTGGCAAACTGGCAAAACGCCAAAGTCCCTTGTAGAGGCCGAGTTGCCAATTAATAAAACATTGGATGATGATAACGAAAGGTAACGCTTGAAGATCTGCTTCCCAAAAAGCGGCAGGAGGCATTGAAAAGTCAAAGCAGGCAAACCACGCTATTTCCCACGCCAATATGACCATACACAAGTCGTGAATCATTACTGCTGTTGTCTGTGTACCGAACCGCATTAATCTCCCCTAATTATCACAACTCTTGACGCGCATTGTATTCCATAAACCAATACTGATGGCGGATACAGTAATCGCTATGACAGTCATTAACAATTGGTGATTCATTGCAAACCAGGCCATAGGCCATAGAAACGTGATGCTGATCACACACAAATACAATACCAACTTCTGATGACTGAATCCACTTTGCACTATTTTTTGATACGCATGACTACGATGCGCGCTATACCACTTTTCGCCAGCCAAAATACGCTGTACTAATGTCAGGGTTGTATCCCACAAAAAAAAGGTAAGTAAAACTATCCAGATCAAAATCGGAGCAGCTTCGGAATTTTCACCTATTATGGCGACTGAAGCGAAAAAATAGCCAAGGAAACTGCTCCCAACATCGCCCATAAAAATTTTTGCCGGCGCCCAGTTCCAGAACAAAAATCCCATTGTTGCAGCAACCATCGCGAGCATGACAAAAACCAGCCCTGTATTACCGGCACTCAAAAAAAGGAAGACTGTGAAAAGGCCAACAGTGATTGCCTGTACTGCTGCCAAGCCATCGATACCATCCATAAAATTGTACAAGTTGGTTAACCAAACTATGCTTAAAATAGCAACGAATACACCTAAACTTCCCAATTCCAGTTTATAAAAACCAAGCTCGAGGCTATTAAATCCACCCAGCCAAAAAACTGTCCAGGTAGCGGCAAGAAAATGCACAACAATCCTTATCGGTGCAGAAACATCTTTATGATCATCAATCCAACCTATAAGCGCCACCAATCCGCCACCGCCGACTAAAGCAAAAACATGATTTTGATCAAGGTATCCTGTAATACCGGTGATTAGGACAACACTTAAAACAATAATGACGATGACCAGACCTCCTCCTCGTGGAATAGGAGAATCGTGTAAACTACGTTGGTTTGGGATATCCATCAGCGAATGGCGGATCGCATATCGGTGGAAATAATAGGTGGAAATTACTGCAATTATTAGTACTGTTATGAAAAAACAGATCATTTAATGGTATCGCCTGAAAAATGTTCCATTATAGGAATTAAGCATTTGAGAAAAAACTGTGTACTTGTTATGGTTGCAGCCAAACTAAAACCCTCTAAATTCTTTGAATAATAATCAAAAGCACCATCATAATCTTTGTAATGCTTCTGGTCACTAATCTATGATCTTAATTACTGGCGGGGCTGGCTTTATCGGCTCAAACTTTGTACTGGATTGGCTCGGCGAACGAGATGAATCTGTCCTCAACCTGGATATGCTCACGTACGCAGGAAACCTGCAAAACTTATCAAGTCTTGAGAGTAATGATAATTACACCTTTGTACAGGGTGATATCGGTGACCGAGACTTAATTCGTTCGTTGTTACTTGAGCATAAACCGCGAGCAATTCTTAACTTCGCAGCGGAGAGCCATGTGGATCGATCAATTCATGGTCCTGAAACTTTTATTCTTACCAATGTGAATGGCACATTCCATTTAATTGATGAAGTGAAAAATTATTGGTCAGAATTACCCTCAAATGAGAAAACATCTTTTCGTTTTTTACATGTTTCTACAGATGAAGTATACGGTTCATTGGAAAAAGATGACCCAGCTTTTGCAGAAACAAATGCTTATGCACCCAATAGTCCATATTCTGCTTCAAAGGCCGCTTCTGATCATTTGGTTCGCGCTTATCATCACACCTATGGATTACCTGTTGTTACAACCAATTGCTCCAACAATTACGGACCATTACAATTTCCTGAAAAATTGATCCCCTTGATTATTTTGAATGCGCTTAATCGAAAACCATTGCCTATTTATGGTGATGGGCAAAACATTCGTGATTGGTTATATGTTGGTGATCACTGTTCGGCCATACGTTCCGTTTTAGATAAAGGTGGAGTCGGTGAGGTTTATAACATCGGCGGGAATAGCGAAAAAAACAATCTAGATGTAGTGCATACAGTGTGCTCGATTCTCGATAAATTGAGACCTATAGAACATCCTTATTCTGATTTAATCACCTATGTCACCGACCGTCCTGGACATGATCGCCGATACGCCATTAATGCAACTAAAATTGAGGCCGAACTAGGCTGGCAACCTTCAGAAATATTTGAATCGGGGATTAAAAAAACCGTCGACTGGTATCTGACCAATAATAATTGGGTTGAGAATGTCACCAGTGGTGCCTATAAAAACTGGCTCAATAAAAATTATTCTACGAGAGAAAATTCATGAAAGGCATCATTTTAGCCGGGGGATCTGGAACCCGTCTTTACCCAATAACACAATCAATCTCGAAACAATTATTGCCTATTTATGATAAACCGATGATCTACTATTCGCTAAGCACTTTGATGCTAGCCGGTATACAAGATATTCTGATCATTTCAACCCCTCGCGACACACCGAGTTTTGAAGCACTTCTTGGAGATGGATCAAAACTTGGGATCAACCTGTCCTATGCAGTGCAACCCTCACCCGATGGGCTCGCCCAAGCTTTTATTATCGGCGAAGAATTTATCGGCAATGATAATTGTGCGTTAATTCTTGGTGACAATATTTTTTATGGCCATGACTTTCAATCCGATCTAAAACAAGCTACTGAGCGCCAGAAAGGCGCGACAGTTTTCGCCTATCCTGTCCATGATCCAGAACGATATGGGGTCGTCGAATTTGATCAAAATGGTATTGCCATCAGCCTCGAAGAAAAACCTGAAAAACCCAAATCTCGTTATGCCGTCACAGGTCTTTATTTCTATGATAATCAAGTTGTCGACATTGCAAAGAACATCACACCTTCTGATCGAGGTGAACTTGAAATTACCGATGTCAACAAAGTTTATCTTGAAAGAAATCAGTTAGAGGTTTCAGTTCTAGGTCGTGGTCATGCCTGGCTAGACACAGGCACTCATGAAACACTATTAGAGGCATCTACCTTTATCGAAACAGTGGAAAAAAGACAAGGGTTAAAAATAGCTTGTCCGGAAGAAATTGCCTGGCGCTTAGGCTATATCACGACTACTCAATTAAAAGCATTGGCTACGCCCTTATCTAAAAACAATTATGGTCAATACCTTTTAAATATTCTCAAAGATAACTTATCAATATGAACTTTATCAGAACTACAATTCCTGATGTGATCATCATAGAGCCTAAAGTGTTCGGTGATGAGCGTGGCTTCTTTTTTGAAAGTTACAATGAACAAAAGTTTCAGGAATTTATCAAACAAGAAATTACATTTGTGCAGGATAATCACTCGCGTTCGACTAAACATGTTTTACGTGGTCTTCACTATCAAATTCAACAACCTCAGGGCAAGCTGGTACGAGTAGTCTCTGGTGAAGTTTATGACGTAGCCGTAGATCTCAGAAAGAACTCTGCCACCTTTGGTAAAACGATAGGAAAAGTACTTTCTGAACAAAACCAATGCATGTTATGGGTTCCACCCGGCTTTGCGCATGGTTTTGTTGTCATCTCAGAAACAACTGAATTTCTATATAAAACAACAGACTACTATGCACCTGAGTATGAACGTACTCTGGCATGGAATGATCCTTGTTTGAATATAGAATGGCCAATCTCTACAGAACCTACCCTCTCCGAAAAAGATCGGGCTGGCACCCTCTTGAGCGAATGCGAGGTCTATGAATGACAACCATTTTGCTAACAGGGAAAGATGGTCAGCTTGGATGGGAGATAGAACGGACATTTAATGATCTTGGCAAAATAGTTGCTTTTGATCGGAACACTCTTGACTTGAGTGATCAAGATAAATTAAGAAAAACTATCCAGGAAGTGAAACCGGATCTCATTATCAATGCAGCTGCGTATACTGCTGTTGATCAAGCAGAAAAAGAACCTGAGTCAGCAATGGCTGTAAATGCCATCGCACCAGGAATAATGGCTGAAGAAGCGAAAAATATTGGTGCAACATTAATTCATTATTCTACTGATTATGTTTTTGACGGATCAAAAAAGACACCCTATCTTGAGGAAGATCCGACCAATCCTATTAACGTTTATGGCAAAAGTAAGCTATTAGGTGAACAGGCAATACAAGAACAAAAAATACCCTATTTAATTTTCAGGACAAGTTGGGTGTATTCTCATCGTGGAAATAATTTTTTATTATCCATGTTAAGACTCATGCAAGAAAGAGAATCACTTAATATTGTCAGCGATCAATTTGGTGCGCCAACATGGAGCCGGACCATTGCCGAGATCAGTAAACAAGTTTTGTCTAAATATTCTCATAATTTTAATGAATTAAATACGATCAGTGGGGTTTATAACCTTACCAGTTCAGGTGTCACTTCCTGGTATAATTTTGCAGAAATGATAAAAGAACTTGCTAAAGAAAACTTTCATCTTTCTGAGAAATTGAAGTTAGCTGGAATTCCTACCGAGCAATATCCAACCCCTGCTAAGCGACCTAAATATTCGCAACTTTCACTAGAAAAAATTTCCAACACGTTTGATATTAAATGCCCCGAATGGGGGAAATCCTTATCTCTTTGTATGGAAAATATTCTTTCAAACTAAAGAATAAAATGAGTGATTTCGTTCCTTTTAATGACCCCTCACGATTATACGAAACGCATAAGGCTGAACTACAAGCATCTCTGATAAAAACTGCAGAAAGTGGCCATTGGCTGCTTGGAAAAGAAACAGAAAAATTTGCCAGATCTTTCGCCGAATATTGTGGCGTCGAGTATTGTTTACCGGTTGCAAATGGAACGGATGCGCTTGAAATTGCCTTACGGTCTGTTATTAACAACCCTAGCCCAGTTGATGAAATTATCACCGTCGCAAATGCAGGGGGCTATTCAACAGCAACATGCAGGACCATCGGCGTGACACCCGTCTATGCTGATATTGATAAACAGAATCACCTTATCAATACTGACTCTTTACTCAGGTGCTTAAGTCCATCAGTAAAAGCAATCGTAATTACACATTTATATGGCGCAGCTGTAAATGTACTTGAGATTCGAGAAAAATTAGCTGAGATCAATTATCAACACATACCAATTATAGAAGATTGTGCCCAAGCTCACGGCGCAAAAGTTAGTAGAGATCGCGTTGGTGGTTTAGGTGATATAGCAACATTTAGTTTTTATCCAACCAAAAACCTTGGCGCACTTGGTGATGGTGGGGCAATTACGACCTCTGATCCTGAAATATATAAAAAAGCTCAGCAGCTACATCAATACGGATGGAATAATAAATATAATGTCAATATTCCCTATGGCAGAAACTCAAGAATGGATGAGGTTCAAGCAGGGATCTTGAATTGTCTATTACCTCATTTAGATCGTTTCAATAAGAAAAGAGTACAAATAATTAATCATTACAAAGAAACACAAGGGGAAAACCTGTCTTTTTTAGATTATTCTGATCGAGATTATGTTGGTCATTTAGCGATAGTTACAGTCAAACATCGCGATGAGTTTATAAAGTTTATGCGCTCAAAAAACATCTCTATTGATGTTCATTATCCGATACCTGATTGTGACCAAATAGCATGGCAAGGCTTGCCGCAACGCTGTGATGTAATCTCTAACCTCAGAATTACTCACGAAGTGAAAAATAATATAGTCTCCATCCCCTGCTTTCCTTTTCTTAAGGAAAAAGAAATAGACCACGTATACAATGCACTTTCAGAATGGCAATCGAACTAGACAATGAAAAATAATAATCCTATCGAATATTCTCTGATTATTCCTGTTTATAATAATGAAGAAAACTTGCCGCATTTATTTAGTGCAATTACTGAATTCAGTTCTAAATATAAAGATAATTTTGAAACTGTTTTTGTCGTAGATGGCTCTCCTGATCATTCTTATCAATTGTTACTTTCTAAGTTAGATGATTTACCTTTTCGTTCACAACTGGTTTTGCATAGCCGTAACTTTGGTGCATTTACAGCAATACGCACAGGAATGGAGCATGCTGAAGGCGAATATATTGCGGTCATGGCCGCAGACTTACAGGAACCGATAAACTTGATCGAAACTTTTTTTGATCATCTTTGCAAAGACAAATCCGATATTGTTTTTGGGAAACGAATTGAACGTGAAGATCCGCCTGTTCGAAAATTTCTGGCTAAATCTTATTGGAAGCTATATAGAAAATTTGTTTTGCCAGAGATACCTGAAGGAGGGGTTGATGTTTTCGCGTGTAATCGTACTGTATCAGAAACCATACTTTCGATAGAAGAACCTAATAGTTCCTTAATCGCACAACTCTTCTGGGTTGGTTATAGACGTGATTTCATCCCATACGAAAGACAGGAGCGTCAACATGGCGAAAGCGCCTGGGGCCTGAGAAAAAGATTACGATACATGTTGGATAGTATTTTTTCTTATTCTGATCTTCCTATTATGGCGGTACTTTGGTTAGGAGCTTTTAGTTGTCTAATTACTTTTTCTCTGGGATTCGTAACGCTGCTAGGAAAATTATTTGGCTTAATTGAAACACCAGGATATACAACCCTGATTTTGATCATATTATTTCTCTTTTCAATACTGCTTCTAACGCAAGGAATAATAGGCTGCTATCTATGGAGAGCATTTGAAAATACTAAAAAAAGACCTTTGAATATCATCATTAAAAAAATAACAAATAATAAATAGAATCTATGCTTTTTAATTCAAACATTATTACAAAAACATCACTTAATATCGGTTTTTGTGAATTGTGGCCGCTGCCCAATTTTGAAGATATTCGCGGTGACTTGATGGTGACAGAATTTTCGAATGATTTACCTTTTCAGCCTCAACGACTATTTATTGTCCATAGTGTTCCAAACAGTAAACTAAGAGGAGAGCATGCACATAAAGCTTGTCATCAATTTCTAATCGCAATACGTGGAGAAATAAAAGTCATTGTCGATGACGGTGAGAATAAAGCAGAAATCTGTTTAGACAGACCTTCAATTGGTCTATACATGCCAGCTAATATTTGGGGGGTTCAACATAGTTTTTCGAAAGGTTCTATGCTGTTGGTGTATGCATCACATCCGTATGATCCTGATGATTACATTCGTGATTATGGTGAATTCAAAGATTATGTTAGACGATCAAATTAAATCTGGGATTGAAAAACTCAGAAGTAAAACTATTAAGTTAAGACTGGTAGAAGAGCAAGATGCAAAATTCATTCTGTCCTTACGGCTTGATCAACGCTATAACGCCTTTCTTTCTACTGTGGACAATGATCTTACAAAACAACAAGCCTGGATAAGAAAATACAAATTATCTGAAAATTCAGGGACGCAATATTACTTCATAATAGAACGTCATGATAACACCGCTTGTGGAACCGTTAGAATATACGACTTACAAAAGCACTCATTTAGTTGGGGAAGTTGGATCCTGAATGAAAATAAAACACAGTTTTCAGCTATTGAAACAGCGCTTCTAGTCTATAAGTTTGGGTTTGAAATACTGGCATATACCAAATCGCACTTCGAGGTTTTAAAAGAAAATAAACCTGTGATCTCATTCCATAATAAATTGGGTTCTAAAAAAATATCCGCAGACGAGAATTACTATTATTTTAGTTTCCATAAGAAAACCTATCAGGAAAAAGTAAAAGAATTTGCTCGGTTTATAACGTGACCTAATGACAAACAAAGATCTAAGTAATCAAAGCATTATTTCTGATGCATTAAGGTTTATTGGGGTTGGCGGAATAAATACGCTTTTCACAATCATTCTGTACCAAATTTTACTCACTTTTCTGACACATCAGTACGCTTATAGCCTTAGTTGGTTATCAGGGTTTATCTTTCTTATGATCGTTTATCCATCAAAAGTTTTCATTGGTGGAATGACTACCCAAAAAAGAAAATTGTTGATGGCGATATTATATCTATTGATCTTTATTGTTAGCTTGTGGTTTTTAGATTTCTTAGTTGCATTACAAATTCATAAACGACTAGCGATTTTTATTGTTATTATTTTTTCAAGTCTTCTTAACTTTTTTCTAATACGTCGTATCTTGAGAGATCATTTCGTCCCTGCATCTATCAAAGATCCCACCAATTAACTTAAACGCGCGACATAGATTTTATCGGCTTATTATAAGAAAAAAGCGGCTAAATAGCCGCTTTTTGATACATCATTTAACCATGATGGGAGTTCTATTCTCGGCCACCGTCCAATTCATCTTGCCATTTCTTCAGCTCATCCCATTTTCCATCACGAGCCATTTCTGACTGTGCTGGCCATGTTTCCGGATCGTGTGAAGCAAATTGACCTCCCGCAGCAGAAAGAATCTCTCTAATCGCATCAGGCGATGTACCCGCAAGATCAGCAAACGTGTTAATGCCATCATCCTGCAACAATTGACTTATTTTTGGACCAATTCCTTCGATCTTAGTTAGATCATCCGACGATACTTCAACTGGGGCTGATGCAGCTTTTGCAGTTTTGTTAACTGCTTTTATGCCACCAATTTTTTCTTTGATTCGTGCTGCTTTACCACGTAATGCACGCATGTAATAAAGTTTTGCTCGTCGAACATCACCACGACGCTTAACCGTAATTTGATCAACAAGTGGGCTGTAAGTTTGAAATACACGTTCAACACCTTCGCCATGTGAAATTTTACGAACCGTAAATGCAGAATTAAGACCTCGGTTTTTCTTCGCTATTACGACACCCTCAAAAGCTTGTAAGCGTTCTCGCTCACCTTCTTTTACTTTCACCTGCACAATTACAGTATCTCCAGGACCAAACTCTGGAATTTCTTTAGTCATTTGTGCAGCTTCAAGTTCCTGAATTATGTTGCTCATTTTTTTACTCCAAATCAGGGAGGGTTTGCTCCCGTATAAACTCATCTAATAAATTTTGTTCTTCTGCGGTTAAAACCCGATCTGTCAATAAGTCCGGTCGTCTTAACCATGTTCTTCCTAACGCCTGTTTCAATCGCCAGGTTTTAATCTCTGCATGATTGCCACCCAATAATACTACCGGCACGTTCTCATCGTCAGGCCGTGTGTAATGCGGATAATCCAACAAGCCGTCGAAAAACGAATCTTCACTGGCTGAATCTTCATGCCCCAATGTTCCAGGGATCATTCTGATCAAACCATCAATCACGACCATTGCCGCCAATTCGCCACCACTGATGACATAATCACCAATTGACCATTCTTCATCAATGCTCTGTTGCAGCACTCGTTCGTCTATACCTTCGTAACGCCCCGATACCAGGATCAAATTTTCATGATCCAACAATTCTTTTAACCCATTTTGATCAAGCTTTCTTCCTTGAGGTGTCAGGCATATTTTGTGAACCTTCTTCCCATTCTGATCAAAATTTTGACTTGCGGCAATTATTGCATCCTGCAATGGCTGCATCGCCATTACCATACCAGGACCACCACCATAAGGTCGATCATCCACACTACGGTGTACGTCTTTCGTATAATCTCTAGGATTATAAAATTCCAGCTCAAGTAGTCTATTACTTATACTGCGCCTGGTGATACCGTGTTCAGTTATGGCATCAAACATTTGCGGAAACAAAGTAACAACGCTAATTTTCACGATTTAACTTTACGATTTTGTTACGTTGAATAATCCTGCTGCCAGTCCACTTCAATTGTACCGGCTTCTATATCCACCTTCAGTATGTATACCTCAGAGACATATGGAATCAAATGCTGCTGCTGATCATCTTTTACGACCATCACATCATGAGCATTTGTTTCCAAAAGCTCCGCGACCCTTCCAAAAGACTCACCTGAGGAATTGATCACTTTTAGTCCAATCAAATCAGACCAGTAAAACTCATTGTCTGTTGTCTCTGGCAGCTGCTCGGGTTTAATCCCTATTTTACAGTTAACTAATAATTCTGCCTGTTCACGATCACTCAGGTTTTCAAACTGAGCTGCAAGACCTTTCCCTTGTTGTCTTGCAGATACCACTTTGTATTCTCGCCAACCTTCACGCGTTTGAAACCAAAGAGGGCTATAACTAAAAATATTTTCTCTTGGCCGAGTATCTGAAAAAACTTTTACCCAGCCTTTTACTCCAAATACTCCGTTTATATAGCCAAGATGAATGAACCCATCTTCAGCCATTAATCAGTAAATTCTGTCGAGTTATACTGCAACTGAATTATTTTTGATCAATTTTGCAACAGTCTCACTCGGCTGCGCACCTTGAGAAATCCAATGCTGTACTCTTTCACTATCCATCCTGAGTGTTTCTTCTTGCCCAGAAGCACTTGGGTTGAAAAAACCAAGTCGTTCAATATAACGACCATCACGTTTGTTACGGCCATCGGCAACAACAATATGATAGAAAGGACGTTTTTTTGCACCACCGCGTGCAAGTCGAATTTTGACCATTGTATTTATATTCTCGTTTGTATAATCTTATAAGGATAGACAGCAGATTGTGCTGTAATCACAGTAAAGTCGCGTATTCTAAGGGAAAACCAACCTAAAAGGAAAGACTTTTGAACGATCAAAACCTGATTTTTAATCAAAAAATACAACTCAGAGAAATATTAAAAAAGAAACGGGCTGAAATAAGCAACTCTGAAAAGACATATTTTTCAAAAATCATTACTGATCATCTACTTAGCTTAGAGCAACTAAAAAAAGCAGAGACTGTATTCGCTTACATTTCATATTCCACTGAGGTTGAAACACATCAATTAATACAAAGCTTATTAGCTAGCGGAAAAAAAGTACTTGTACCAAAAATAATTGATTCTCAGGTAATGCACTCACAACAGCTAAATAATTGGGCAGAACTCAAGCCCGGAAAATTAGGCATTCTCACACCCGGTAAAGGTGAAATTTACACATTACCGATTGACGTCGCCATTACGCCTGGTCTCGGTTTTACGTTAGAAGGACATCGTATTGGTTTTGGAGCAGGTTATTATGATCGCTGGTTCTCAAGTCATAAAGTTAAATTAAAAATAGCCATCGCATTTGAAAAACAAATCATAGAATCCTTACCTATCGAAGAAACTGACGTAGCCATTGACGTACTACTAACTGAAAAGAGATTCATAACAGTAAAGTAAGTTTAATTACAATGTGCATATTTGAGTTCCGTGATATGCCCTCGTGTAAACGCGAAAAGTTGATAGAGTTAGATTTTCTTAGTTACACTGAACTCGAACTCGTGGTAAGTATCTAGCCTTGCTGTATATGGAAAACGCGGCATCTACAAAAATTTCGTTTCTGGAATTCAGCATCCTGAGATCGTCAGGATGACCATTTTACATTGTAATCCTGTGCTTTATGAAAGATCACAATATCGAAGCCATCTATTCAGGCGACAGCGATCAGGCGATAACGAAGAATTAACTCGAATGGATAAACTATTTTTCTTATTCTGAGTTCGGCTTAATCAAATATCTTTGAGTATTTCTTTGCGCTTAAGTTGATACTCTTCCTCAGAAATCAATCCTTTATTTTTCAATGCTTTAAGTGTTCCCAACCTTTCTTCCAGAGACTGCTCCTGTCCGTTGTTATTCATTTGGTTCATCTGTTTTCGCATACGAGCCATCTCTGCTCTCATTTCACGACGCTCTTTACTGATTTTGGCTTTTTCTTTCGTAGATGTTCCAGAGGCAGTGTCTTCACCCAGAATAGCTCTTAATTCCTTTCTTTTTTCATCAAGCTCATCTTTCTCCTGTGTTTTAGCTATCGTAACGGCTGTTTCAGCAGCCTTTTGAACATCAACTACAAACCAGTTATTTCTGACTAAACCTTCATACTTTTTGTTTTCAATTCCTGCAACTTCCTTTAATACCTTTTTATATTTTTTTGACTTCTTAGTTCGATAACCATGATTAAAGTGATAAGCAACGATCCCGACGTGGGTTGGATCATATGCAGCTTCATAACCCTCCAGCCGAGGTCTATTATAGTCACCTATAATGATATTTAAATTACCCTCTTTATAAAAAACTCTACCCGCAATAAAATATTGATCGGTTTTCAAACCGAAAAAACGACTGGCATTTCTTTTCAATGCAAAAACAATATCTTGCTCAGGGGTGGCTGTTTCCAAACCAGAAGCCAGATGTTTTGCCAGCAAATTCATCTGCAATTGTGTGAAAAGTGTTTCTTGCTCTTCTGCTTGATTTTTATCAGAAACTTTAATCAAACTGAGCGCTTTTTCTAGTTCTTCCTTTGCAAAGCTAACTGGTTGATCATTTTCTCCCAGCGAGTCATTATCCAATTTCGCATATTTGAAATAAACATTTTTACCAGCCTCCCAAATTACTTCTTCTTCGTTTTCCCAAAAAAAGTCTATAGAAAAGGCGCTATTAGGTAACAGTAAAAGAAAACAAAAAATTAGTTTGACTAGTTGACTATTATACTTTTTCATAAATTGTAAGGTTTGATTTGCATTAAAATTTTATTTGTATTATGTGAATATTACTCATAATTTGAGGCGAGTTTACTATAAAATAAATTCATCTATTGAAGGCACCTCAATAACTTCAAATTAATCGTTATATCCCAAGTATGACAATAATTTCGAAGAGAAATTCAAATTAAATGATCAGGATCCTCTGATTAATTCTGTATGAAATAGACTGACAATCACATTATCCAAAATCAAGTCACAAACAATATAATAGGTTTAATGATTATAATACACATACTTAGGCCTCGATTGAATACTAAGTTAGATTTTCATAAAAAAAGCCTCCGAAGAGGCTTTTTTTGTTCTAAATAGAACGACTACTTCATCAAAATAAACTTTAGAAGAAATAAGTCAGACCCAAACTAAAGATGTCAAGATCTTCACCATCATCAAACAGGTTCTCTACAGCAGCATTACTACCATCAACGTCAAGACTCAGATTTTCATATGCACCATAGATGATCAACTTACTACCGAAATATTGATCAACCGAAAAGCCTACACGCTGTACTTCTGAACCAGTGACTATACCACCAGAACCATCAATCCTGGGAGTAGGGCCTCTAGCAGTTAAACCTGTAACGGCCGCACTGTCATTTATATTACCATATTGATCTTCGTACTGACCATATTGGAATGAAAACGCAGTATCACCAAATCCAGTAAAGTTTCTCTTGATACCAATCTTAGTCCACCATGCATCAGTATCATCACCAAAACCAGCAACACCATCTTCAGTTTCTTCTTGTTGGTATGCAAGCGTACCGAATACACCACTGTCAGGATCCATCAAACCAAACTGGATTTGGAAATTATCAGATCCATCACCTACAACAATACTGTTACCTAACGCATCGGTGGTATTAACACCACCATCGGCATTATAGGCATAGCCACCATGTACATTAGCAATCAAACCACCGATTTGACCACTATATTTAATAGCGATATCAAATACATCATCATTTGCATAGCCAACAGCAACACTAACCGGACCAAAAGCAGGCAGGTCATAACGAATACCATTTCTATATATACCGTTACAATCAAGACCAATACCACCAGCACCACTAAGCCCAGGGGCAGTTAAACACTCTAAGAAATCGCCCCATACAGCATTATTACTGTCCTCAGGAGGAGTTACAAAACCCGGAGTCTCTGGAAGATCACCAGTATCACGAACAAAGAAACCATTACCACGGAACACAGGCGATATAGATGACCATAGTGTCAATGAAGGATCCGCCAATACAGCAATATTATCAGTAGGCATACTTTGTAAACCGAATGTCAATTTACCCCAGGCACCACCAACATTAAGGCTACTGCCTAATACACCAATGTCTCCACCGTTGAACGTCTCAATAGTATCTTGATTAGAGAAAATCAGAGGTGTATTACTTGACAGTGGTTCTAAAATAACTTCGAAACCCGCTGTCAAACCTGTACCTGCCAGAGGCGTCGAACCTGAGAGTGTAATACGGCTACCCAATGTTGTACCGTTATCGGATACCTGTGAGATATCGCTTTGATCGCCATCATCCCAATAGATTGCGCTTTCATTAATCCAACCCGAGATCCCCCAGGATGCTTCTTCAGCACTTGCTAAAGGAGAAACCATGCCAGCTGCAGCAAGCATACACGCCCCTTTTATAATTCTGTTTCTGTTCATTTCATTAGTCTCCTAAATTTTAGAGTTATACTAAGTTGTTGTACCCCACCCAAACTAACTATTACAGCTACACTACAAAACAGCGGCTCCAGCAACTGACGCTAATATACAACAATCACACTCTTCCCAGCAAGTATTTATATTAAAAATACAACAAATATATTGGCTTTTAATTATTTTATGCATAAAAACAACAAATTTACCGTGCCTTTGGTACTCAATTCATTGGCTACCCCTCCAATATACCCAAAATCAGTAATAAAAATTGTGCCTTTAATATTTAAAGATAGTAAAGCTTAGGTAATGCAAGACTTCACTTGTAAGCCATGATCTCTCCAGAAGAAGTCAGGATGACCGTTTTGTGCTGTAAACCCCAGTTTTATATTGAACGCCAATGTCGAGAGTTCTCAATTGACAGTTAACTTATTGAAGTTAACAGGTGGAAGATTTTCCTTGATTCTGGGTTCGGTTTGATCTTCTGTTATTTTTAAAGACTGATAACCCCTTCTATGGATAAGGCTAAACTTCGCCTTAACCTAAACAATACCTGTTTTCCAACCTAAGAGTATCATTCTCTAAATATTTCAGATATTTTATGTTGTTTTTCTACAACAGTGTGCTTGTCAAAAATTTTATAGTTTGTTTTTAGTTTTATTTCTAACTGACTGCTTATAGGAAAATTTCTTAATGCAGTTTATTTTTAGCAAGAATAGAATGGAATCAAATATGCACTACACTATCTATTATATGGGGTACCGTACATGAAAAACTTATTATCCACCATTGCACTATTTACTTTTATTTCTCAGCCTGTCATGGCAGAGCCGACGAATAGAATTTTCGTTACTAACGAAAAAGGTGGTTCAGTCAGTGTTATTAATAGTCAAACAAATGTCGTTGAAACTACGATCGAAGTAGGTGCTCAACCACGCGGAATTGGGTTATCTCCAGATGGTTCTGAGTTATATGTAGCGTTAGGTAAAGAAGACAAAATTATCGTTATTGATCCCGTCTCTTTGAAAGTACTCAAAGATCTTGATTCTGGTGACGATCCAGAAGCGTTTGCTGTGCACCCAAATGGCAATCTTTATATTTCAAACGAAGAAGATAATATGGCGACGGTTCTGAACCCTGCTACCGGTGAAACGATTACACAAATAAAAGTCGGTATTGAACCAGAAGGGGTTGCAGTCTCACCTGATGGATCACGCGTTATTGTCACTAGCGAATCTACAAATATGTTACATGTGATAAGTGTTCCAGAGCATGAAATCGTCGCAAACATCCTGGTTGGCTCACGTCCCCGCTCTGCGACATTTAATAAAGACGGCAGTTTTGCCTATACGGCAGCAGAGATCGGTGGTGAAGTTAAAAAGGTTGATATGGCCACAAACGAAGTCGTTAAAGTACTGAGCCTGACCGATGACAAGGCAAAACCTAAAGATGTATTACTTAGTAAAGACGAGAAGACCTTATACGTCGCGGCAGGCCGAGCCAATGCGGTATTTGCACTTGATGCAGAATCATTAGAGATAAAAACTAAAATTCCTGTGGGTAAACGGGTTTGGGGGTTGGCACTTAATGATGATGGCAGTCGGCTATATTCCACAAACGGGGTCAGCGGTACAATTTCAGTCATAGACACAACGACCAATACCGTTATTACAAATATAGAAGTCGGCAAATTCCCATGGGGGGTGGTGGTTGATGATGCCCGATCAACATCCGATTGTGAAAAAACAAAATAACTGTTTTTTTAATCAACTAATAATCGATCAAAATACTATTCTAGTTTCAAATACTAACACGATCGCCTTTTTGTTCTAGCCACTTTTTACGATCAGGCGATCGTTTTTTAGCCAATAACATATCCAGCATTTTATCCGTTATATCCGATGAGTCCATTGTTAACTGGACTAATCGACGAGTTTCTTCAGCCATTGTTGTTTCGCGCAACTGTGGTGGATTCATCTCACCCAGCCCTTTAAAACGCTGCACATTGATTTTACCTTTTAATTTTTCAGCAACGATACGATCAAGAGTGCCTTGTTTCTCTCTTTCATCCAATGCATAAAAGACAACTTTACCAACATCAATCCGAAATAAAGGTGGCATTGCAACAAAAACATGGCCAGCCTGAACAACGGGGCGAAAATGTTTAACGAATAATGCACATAATAATGTCGCAATATGTAAACCATCAGAATCCGCATCCGCCAGAATACAAACTTTCCCATACCTGAGTTTTGCCAGATCATCTGAGCCAGGATCAACTCCTATCGCCACAGCTATATCATGAACTTCTTGTGATGCGAGAACCTGTCCAGAATCCACCTCCCAGGTATTTAGGATCTTTCCACGTAATGGCATAACTGCTTGATTATCTTTATCGCGCGCTTGTTTTGCTGATCCGCCCGCCGAATCCCCTTCCACCAGGAATAATTCTGTCACTGCAGAATCCTGTGATACACAATCCGCTAATTTCCCTGGTAATGCAGGACCTCCCGTGATGCGTTTACGTACCACTTGCTTCGCCGATTTAAGACGTTTTTGTGCATGATTGATTGCAAGCTCCGCAATTCGCTCACCCGTTTCTACATGTTGATTTAACCAGAGACTCGTCGCATCTTTAGTGACACCGGATACGAAAGACGTGCATTCACGTGATGATAAACGCTCTTTTGTCTGCCCCGAAAATTGCGGCTCTTCCAGTTTGACTGATAACAAATAACAACAATCTTCCCAGACATCTTCGGCCGTTAGCTTCACTCCACGTGGTAGTAAATTACGGTAATCACAAAATTCACGTACCGCTTCCAATAAACCTAAGCGAAGCCCATTAACATGTGTACCACCTTGTATAGTCGGAACAAGATTGACATAACTCTCGGAAATAACTTCTCCACCTTCAGCTAACCAATGCACAGCCCAATCTACCGTTTCTGTCTCGCCTGACATTGATCCACTAAGCGGCTTTTCTGGCAAAAGCTCAACACCTTTTAGAGCTTCACCCAAATAGGTTTTGAAACCATCGGGATAGTACCAAGTTATTTTTTCATCCGTATTTTGATCATCTAATTTGACGGTTAGCCCCGGACAAAGAACCGCTTTCGCTCGTAAAACATGCTTTAAACGGGACAATGAAAGTTTGAGCGTATCAAAGTAGATCTCATCTGGCCAAAAGCGGATCCGGGTACCAGTATTCTGTTTACCAACCTTGCTTACCACTTCTAAAGTGGAATTGATCTCACCACCAGCAAAAGACATATTGTGTTCATTTCCGTCACGTTTGATCCAAACTTCGAGCTGTCGAGATAATGCATTTACAACGGAAATACCCACGCCATGCAAACCACCGGAAAACTTATAGTTTTTCTTAGAAAATTTTCCGCCTGCATGAAGGCGCGTCATAATCACTTCAACACCAGGTACTTTTTCTTCAGGATGCAGATCAACGGGCATGCCACGACCATCATCTGCAATCTCCACAGAACCATCTTGGTGCAAAATGACATCTATGCTTGATGCAAAACCTGCAATCGCTTCATCAACACTATTATCAACAACTTCCTGTACCAGATGATTTGGACGAGATGTGTCGGTATACATCCCTGGTCGTTTCCTAACTGGATCTAAGCCAGAGAGGATTTCAATATCAGAGGCGTCGTAGTCTTTACTCAATGTTATTTCCAGAAATTTACTAGATCTTTATTAATATTAATTATGCAGCGATGTTATATCAGAACAATTCTTAATATCCCAGCAAATATTGCATTTAAAGAAAAACCTATCTCACTTAATGTAACTTATTTTCTTCTACGGTATGATGATCTTTCCACTAATTATTATAAAAAAAGGGGAACTAAAATGTCATTATTCGGATTCGTTAAAAATATAGGTAAGTCATTATTCGGCCGCGATGCAGAAGCTGCAGAAAGCATTCAGAAACATATTGAAGAGAATAATCCTGGCGTAAAAGATCTAAAAGTTGAATTTGGTGATGGCATCGTCACACTTTGCGGTGAATGCGAATCAGCCACGGCAATGCAAAAAGTCATCCTGATGGCGGGGAATGTTAAAGGTGTTGAAGATGTTCGTATAGGCGAAATGAGTATTACACCTCCAGCCTCAGCTGAAACTACCACAGAAGAAACGCCAGCCACAGATCAAACTACCGAAGTAGCTTCCAGTGCGGGAGTCTCACCCATTGAGATTACAGAAATCCTGGAACAGGAAAATGTCGAGTATTACATCATAGAAAGTGGTGATTCATTAAGTAAAATCGCGAAGAACTACTATGGCGATGCAATGCAATATCCGCGTTTATTTGAGGCCAACCGAGAAGTTATCGAAGATCCAGATCTGATCTATCCGGGCCAGAAAATACGAATCCCATTAGATTAGAGGTTGGAAGATTAACGATTACCTTACTCCGGGAGGGTTCTTTAGCTTAAGAGCCCTCGCTAAAAGATACATCCAATTATTGACCCTTTGACGCCATCTGCGTTAACGTAGCTCTCTTAACAAAATCGAGTAAAAAAATGGCCAACAAGCCAACATCGTTCAATTTTGAAAAGTCCCTCGCTGAGCTGGAAGAATTGGTAGAAACCATGGAAGACGGTGACATTAGCCTTGAAAATTCGTTAAAGAATTTTGAACGTGGCATTTCACTAACGCGTGCTTGTCAGAAAGCACTCGAAGAAGCTGATCAAAAAGTTAAGATCCTTATGGAAAAAGACGGAAAAACCTCGCTAGAAGATTTTGATCAAAACGAAAACTAATAACACCTTAAAATCACATTATTAATGTCCCATTCTGAAACAATAAAGGCTTATCAATTACAGGTCGATAAGGCACTGGAACACTGGTTGCCAGCCGATAATATTCCACCGCAACATTTACATAGTGCCATGCGTTACTCCGTTTTAGGTGATGGAAAACGTATTCGCCCAATACTGACTTATGCAACCGGAAATGCCTTTGGGATCCCCTTGTCATCACTAGACGGACCTAGTGTTGCCGTGGAATTAATCCACGCGTATTCGCTTATCCATGATGATCTTCCCGCGATGGATGACGATGATCTTCGCCGTGGTCGCCCAACCTGTCATAAGGCCTTCGATGAAGCAACTGCGATCCTCGCTGGCGATGCTCTCCAAGCATTAGCTTTCTACATACTTTCACATGATCAAAAAATCACAACCAGTACTGACAATCGTCTCAAAATGATTGAGACACTGTCGTCTGCAAGTGGATCTCGAGGCATGGCAGGCGGTCAGGCAATTGATCTGGCTTCTGTCGGAGAAAAGCTAAGTTTGCCTCAGTTAGAAAATATGCATATTCATAAAACCGGTGCTTTAATTCGTGCTGCAGTTAAAATAGGTGCACTCGCAAGCCTTGATGTTTCTAATGATCAAATTGATAAGCTTGATCATTATGCGAAATGTATTGGCCTGGCTTTTCAGGTTTGGGACGATGTACTGGATATAGAAGGTGATACTGAAGTCATCGGTAAGCCTCAAGGATCCGACATCGAACAAGATAAACCTACTTATCCAAACCTCATTGGAATGGCTGGAGCAAAGCAAACCGCGATAGATCTACACGATCAAGCCATAGAAAGCCTGCAAGGATTTGATCAAAAAGCCGATATTTTACGTTGGATTGCGGATTACATCGTTAGTCGAAACAAATAACAAGAAATAACCTGTTAAACTACGCCGATGGATAATACAACTATCCCTGACGTTCAAAGCAGTCAGGATACACGAGAAATTGATATTGAGCAGGTCGGTATAAAAGGGATCCGACACCCCGTAGTGATCAGTGCACGTGCCGGTGATGTTCAACACACGGTCGCAGACTTCTCAATGTACGTTGGTTTACCACATAATTTCAAAGGCACTCACATGTCTCGCTTTGTGGAAATACTCAATGATCACGAATACGAAATAACCGTCGATTCTTTTAAGGATATGATTACGGAAACCCTGGAAAAACTTGATGCTGAAACTACTTTCATTGAAATGATATTTCCTTTTTTCATTTCAAAAAAAGCCCCGGTTTCCGCAGTTACCAGTCTGATGGATTATGAAGTAACTTTTATCGGCGAGGTCTATGAAGGCAAACCTCAAGTCTCGGTAAAAGTGATCGTTCCAGTAACAAGTTTATGCCCTTGTTCCAAGGGCATCTCAGACTACGGGGCGCATAATCAACGTTCACACGTCACCTTGACCTGCGCTATAAATCAATTTGTCTGGCTCGAAGAATTGATCGAACTGGTAGAAAAATCCGCTTCAAGCGAACTTTACGGCATGTTAAAAAGACCTGATGAAAAGTATGTCACGGAAAAGGCCTATGACAATCCTAAGTTTGTTGAAGATTTGGTCAGGGATATTGCCGTTGATCTAAACCAAGACGAACGCATTACAGCCTATACAGTGGAAGCTGAAAACTTCGAATCCATCCACAATCATTCGGCTTATGCTAAGGTAAATAGCAAATAGCGTATCTAACCTAACCTAAAGGCACACCCGTTTGGTTAACCTGGCTATACCAAATTTTCTGGTTATGGAACTTTCCGAGCAGTGTATTTAATTGCTTGATCTTCCTACCAAGCTCTATATCACCAACCCGTTGATCTTCTGTAACGGTTAATTCCCGAATTTCATTTCTAATAGTACTTTCGATGAGTTCGATATCTGCCTCATCCAGATCAAAATTTGCTTTGTATGCAGCCATTTGAATACCTCCACTTACAATCTAACACGTATTACAAGGTTTTTTTTTATAGTAGTAACTTTAGGATAGACCAGATCATCCTGTTCTAGCAAGCAATCGTGAGTAAATAAGTAATGCTAATTTAACTGAAATTTATCAGGTTATTTAAAATCAAGTATTTAAAGGAAATAATGAATGTTAGTTCAAAAGTAATAATTTTGATCTATATTTTTACCGAAGAGACCATTTCATCTGTTATCCAATGCTGTATAAAACCAGCCATGCGGACGGCCACATTTTCTGGTTCATTCCAATCACACAGACCTTCGCAGAGTTCCGCAAAGGTTGATCCTTCTTGAGATGTGGCAAGTGCCCAAGCTTCATCCTCATCCAGTGATCGAAAATAAATTTCAATTCCCTTACGCCAGAGTGCCCATGTCACTGCTTGTGAATTTTGGGTTGGCTTCTCTGGATGCTGATCTTCTTTAACACGTTGCCAGAATTTTGGAACATTAGATTGCAGTGGAATAGTTCTCAGTGAAGAATGAAGAGTAATCATCATTCTTGGCCACAATTCAGGAGAAATCGCCTGGAGTTCTTGCATAGAAAATACTGGCTGATCGGCAGCATCAAGTACATCATTCACCGCCCATTCAAACCCGGCAATGTCAGCCAACATTCTATGTTTAGAATATGGCTTGGTAGTTAAGAATTCTTGCATAAATCGACCGAAATAACGTGCCGAGAAATGATTGGACGGATAGCGTTTAATGTAATCTTGGCAGATCGTATCGAACTGGTCATCACCGACAAGTGTATGTAATCCTGGATAGTCTGTTTTCAAGACCTCTACCAAGCGTAATCTGTAGCCGTCGTAATAAATTGCCGCTCTACGGTTTACAAATTGATCGTCGCTACTATTAATACATTGTTTGAAGTTTTCATTTCCATTAAGAACAAACGTTTGAAAACTTTCCTGTAACGCGCGCAGCTCACTCATGCCGCCTTGCCCTTAGAAACGCTCTCAGAAATTTGACGGGCATGATCAAGCTCTTCGAGCAAATCTGACAAAGGAGGAATATTGTCGTCTCGCTCAATCATTGTAGAAATTTGGCCACAATGTTGTATCGTCATTTTATAAAGCTCCCATACCGGATCAATAACAGCTTGATCGTGCGTATCGATAATATGAGTTCCAACATTTGAATGGCCCGCCAGGTGAATTTGCTGAACCCGATCACCAGGCATTGCATTTATATATTCAATGGGATCAAATGAATGGTTGATGCTGCTGACATAAATATTATTAACGTCGAGCAAGATCAAACAATCGGCTTGGTTAGCCATTTCATGCATGAATTCCCATTCTGTGATAGTTGATTGCTTATATTCAAGATAACTGGAAGGATTCTCGATCAAAATCTGTCGTCCAAGAAAATCTTGAACTTGCGAAATACGATCAACAACATGATTTAATGATTCGTCTGTGTAAGGTACAGGCATCAAATCATGCAAATTTGTACCAGATATTCCAGTCCAACAAAGATGATCAGAAATCCATCGAGCCTCGACTCGATCAGCAAGCTGTTTTACTTTTTTAAGATAAGCAGTATCAAGTGGATCTGTTGAGCCAATAGACAACGACACGCCATGCATAACCATTGGATAATGTTTGCAAATACGATCCAGAAAATGTAAGGGTTTCCCCCCTGGAACAAGATAATTCTCAGTGAGAATCTCTAACCAATCGATCGCAGGTTTTTCATCTAAAATGGTACGGTAATGCTTCGTCCTTAAACCAAGACCGAAGCCTAAATAAGAACGATCATTACTAACTTGGGAGATCATTTTGTTTGTAAGAATTGGAAACGGATCGCAACGGATCGATCCGTTTCCACTGTCCCTTTAACCTACAGTACCACCTTGAGCAGCACATTCTTCCTCAGTAACGGCGATAAAGCCTTGTCCTTTACATGCATTGTGTCCCGCACATTCATTAGTCGATGATTTACAAGCACCGGTACCTTTACATTCATTGACACCATTACAGTGGATCTTTGCTGTAGAGGCAGCAGAGCTGCTAGAACCACTGTCTGATGCACAACCTGATGCGAGTAGAGTTGCGGCCGCAACAGCAAGCATAGAACCAGTTAATTTTTTCATTATGTATTACCCTCGTGTGTTAAGTTTATTTTTAAGCAGAGCCTGAACTCTATAACCAATAATATCAGAGTTTGAGACGAACTACAGGCATTGGGACAAGGGTATAAGAGAAAAGTTCTCAATGTGATCACTCTAAGGCTGTATTCAGTACATCAACACCTTCTGGTGGCGTAAAATTGAACAATCGTTGATCTATCGTTTGATTGCGTTTTTGGCCGGTAAATATAATTTTAGTTAATTGACCAAAACTATCTCGTAATTCCATCATTGCAAGATTCGAATCTCGGAAAGCCAGGCTAATATCAATATACTGTTGATCTGCGGCTTTTGGGCTTAATACAAACCATTCCAGTCCAGTATTTTTCTCTCTATCTTTAATTCTACTGACATTAAACTCATCACTAATTGACACCTCACTGCTTAGTAATAAAGCGGGAGTATTTGATAAAACATCACTCATCTCACGAACAGTGACTTGCTCTAGATCCTGATCATAAATCCAGATTTTTTTACCATCGGCAATAATGGACTGTTCAAAGGGTTGACTATAGTCCCAACGAAATTTGCCAGGACGAGACAAGTAAAACTTACCTTTTGAAGTCTCCTGGATTCCGTCCGCTTGAGTGATTAATGACTGCGAAAAGTAAGCCTCAAAACTTGTAATACTATTCAGATATTTCTCGATTGTAGTTTTCGCTTCTTCTGCAAATACTTGTCCACAAGATAATAGCAATGCAAGAAATACTAATATGTTTTTTTTCATGATTTTATATGTAGGCCTATTTAGGAACAGTTCCATCTTAACCGAGAAAATCTAAATGGAAAATTAATAGGTGTTTGGAATAAAACTCAGTCCTTCGGCGGTGGAGCTGCGATCACTTCACGCGCACCACTTGACGATGATTCGGTAATAACGCCATCCCGTTCCATTTGTTCGATCATTCGAGCCGCTCGATTATATCCGACTTTCAATCGACGCTGAACGTAAGAAATTGACGCTTTTCTTGATTCCGTCACAATCGCGACAGCTTCATCATATAAGGCATCGAGTTCCTCTTCACCGTCTCCAGGCATACCAGGAAAATCACCGCCATCTACAGGACCTTCCAAAATTTCATCAATATATTCAGGTTCGCCGTGTTTCTTCAAATAATCAACAACTTCGTGAACTTCCTCATCAGAAACAAAAGCGCCGTGCACACGGTTAGGTAAACCCGTCCCCGGTGCAAGATAAAGCATATCGCCATGGCCTAGCAGATTTTCTGCTCCCATTTGATCAAGAATTGTTCTTGAATCTACTCGTGATGAAACCTGGAATGCTACTCGGGTTGGGATGTTTGCTTTAATCAAACCGGTTATTACATCAACCGAAGGTCTCTGGGTTGCAAGTATTAAATGAATACCTGCGGCTCGTGCCTTTTGTGCAAGTCTTGCGATCAATTCTTCGACCTTTTTACCCGTTGTCATCATCATGTCTGCTAGCTCATCAACAATAACGACAATATTAGGCATTGTTTCTAATAAAACGACCTCTTCGCCTGCGGCGAGTTTGTCAGCAAAAGGATCAGGGAATGGCAACTTTTTCTTAATCGCATCTTCGATCTTTTTGTTATACCCAGCCAGATTTCGAACTCCCAGATGTGACATTAGTTTGTATCGACGTTCCATTTCCGCAACAGACCAACGCAGCGCGTTAGCAGCTTCTTTCATATCAGTCACTACAGGTGCCAACAGATGCGGTATGCCTTCATAAACCGATAACTCCAACATTTTTGGATCGATCATTATCAAGCGAACATCTCTAGCCGTTGCTTTGTAGAGCAAACTCAAAATCATAGCGTTGAGAGCAACGGACTTGCCCGAACCTGTGGTTCCTGCAACAAGAAGATGTGGCATTTTCATTAGATCTGCCACCACAGGGTGTCCACTAATATCTTTACCCAAACATAGTGTCAATGTGGAGGTACTTGCGTCATATTGCTTAGAGTTCAAGATCTCACTCAAAGCGATCAATTCACGCTTTTCATTCGGTATTTCTAAACCAATAACAGATTTACCAGGAATTACTTCAACGACACGCACACTGGTTACTGACAATGAACGCGCGAGATCTTTCGTCAACGCAGTAATTTTACTGGCTTTAGTACCTGCGGCCGGTTCCATTTCAAACCGAGTAATCACCGGCCCTGGAAGGACACCAACCACATGCACTTCAACACCAAAATCTTTCAGCTTTAACTCAACCTGTCGAGACATGGCCTCAAGTGTTGCTTTTGAATAGCCACCAACCCTCTCTGGTGGTTCGTCTAACAAATCCAGAGGTGGTAAAACCACATCAGCTGCTGGTCGGAATAAACTGGCTTGCTTCTCAACTTCAACCCGCTCGCCCACTTCAAAGCTCGAAATTTTAGGTTCTATTTTTCTTTCGGGACGCGAAATGGCCTTTATTTTGTCTTCTTTCAAAGCTACTTCACGTACTTTTTTTGCTTTTCTACCCTCTGTAAAGTCATAGAGCAATAAAGATTTATTCTTCACCCACTCATAAAAATTCAAACTATAAAAACCGGTTGTATCCATTAACCAAAGCCATGAAAGTCCAGTTAATAATGTGATCCCCGTGAGAAACAAAGCAAACATTAATACAACGGCACCAGAATTCCCAAAGGTAGAAACTAAATTTCGGCCGACAACATCCCCTAAAATTCCACCCGCCTCGACACCATTACGTAAACGAAACCAGACCAGGCCACAACCAAAGGTGAAAATCATCAGTAACCCAGCAAAACGCGTTGCCACATGGAAATAATCAAGTATTTCCTGGTCGCGTTCGCGATACATTAACCCGCCAACGTAAGCAATAATGACGGGGAATAAATACGCGAGCAAACCAAACAAGTAGAGTAATAAATCTGAAAGCCAAGCACCGACAACACCACCGGCATTGACAATATCAGTATGTGACCCAGTAAAAGTCCAACTTGGATCACCGTCATGGTGAGTTGCCAGGCTGAGAATAAAAAATAGTGCGATCGCACCAGAAATGATCAGCATACCTTCTTGCAACCGATGTAAAAAAGATCCACTGACATCACGATTCAATGTAATGGAGGGACTGGATCTTCTTTTAATTGCTTGCGCCACGATAAAACCTATTAAAATAATAACTCATAACAATGTTAATCCTATTTATTTAAAAATCAAGATAATTTATTGTTTATTAGATATATTTCACAATTATGGATGTACGCTATTAATAAAAATATCGATCGACTTTAAAGTTTCAACATCGACTTCTACAGACTCTGCCTCTAGATCACCTCTTGCCGCTATTGCATTACCACTTTTGGAAATCCGGGCACTGATAGTTACACGTTGATGAGCTGATATTTTTAGATCTGGCCGCATCGCCATGCTGTCATCAAGCGTGATTGTTGTAGGTAATTCACTCGCTTTTAATTTAGCTACTGCGAGAGGAATGGGGGGACCTTGAACTGCTTTCGCAAATACAAACACAGTATCTTCCGCATCAACCTGATCATTTAATTTCCCTGCAAGACTAACTTCTACTTGCAAAGAAATTTTTGATTGAACCGATTCCTCAGGCGTCTTTGCAGGCAATTCTTCTGACTGAGATTGAGACTGCGCTTCCACAATCAGTCTTTTCATACTTTCGTGCACCGCAGAACCTGGTTTGGTTTGCATCAAAATTGGCTGTAAAAACTCAGCTACTTTCTCATATTCCTGCTCTTGATAGGCCAACATTCCTGCAAGCCAACGTAGTTTTGGATAATCAGGATCAACATCAAGCGCACTAACAATTAACGATTTTGCATCGCCGGTAAGATCACCACTGTTACCCCGTCCGATCGCATCGGCATAATCTGCAAGCAGCGCAACATTATTACCGAAGATTTTATGTGCTTTGGAAAATGCTTCTCTGGCCTCACCAAAACGGTTCATCACTAGATAAGATTTACCAAGCATGACCCAACCTTCCCCATCGCTCGGATCGGATTCAAGACGTTCAGCTAAAGCAGCAATCATAGTTTCTATATCAGGGGATTGCTCACTTAGTGCTTGCTCGGTTTTTTGTAATTCAACATCAAGTGCAGTCAATGATCCTGTCTGTAAATAAACCCCGATTGCAATAATCGGCAGCCCAATCATGAGCAAGAAGATCAGTCCAATATTATTAGGCCTGCTTTGACTATCGTTTTCATTCGTTATTTTAGAAGCAGCTAATATCACTTGCGATAACTCTAATTCTAACTCTGATCGTGCTTGCTCAAATTGAGCTTGATCAATTCGTCCAGAACTTAAATCCTTATTCAACTCTTGTAAATATTCGCGTCCAATCGCCAGATTATGTTCATTCTGAATCGATTCCTGATCAGCCTGAAAATTTTTCCTCAAAAGTGGCGGTAAAATTAACGCGAAAGCAACTACGATCATCACTACAACACAGAGAAGAAAAATTGTCATTTCTCATCCTCAAGCAATCTTCTAACATTAACCAGATCTGTTTGATCAATTTCTGTAGTATCTGATCGACGTCTGATCATTAATACAACGGCAATAATTCCTATCAACACTAAGATTATTGGTGCGAACCAGAGTAAATAGGTCTCTGGCATCAATCGCGGCCGATACAAAACAAATTCGCCATAACGGGCCACCAACTCTTCAATAATTTCATCATTGGTTTTACCTTCATCCATCAAGGCATACACTTTTTCACGCAAGTCATTTGCTAATGGCGCATCCGAATCCGCTAAGGATTGATTCTGGCAAACAAGACATCGTAGCTCTTCCGTCAATTGACGAAACTGTTCAACCTGCTTTTGATCGGCAAAAGGAAAGCGTTGATCTTCCGCAAATGAAAAACCTGAAATTAAAATCAAGAATAATGCGATCAACTTATTCACTATTTTCTTCCTGGTATTGTATTTCTGCAGTAGCCACTTCTTGTGTATTCCATTGTTCTGTTTGAAGTTCTATCACGATAGGTTCCAAAATCTGCTTCCAATCTTGCCAGCTTATCGCGCCAACATGCTTGTAACGAATGATCCCTTGCGCATCAAGTATAAATGTTTCTGGCGTGCCATAAACTCCCCAGTCGAGACCCGTAACACCTTTTTGATCAAACGCCACCGCCCGATAAGGATTACCTAATTGTTGCAACCAACTTAGGGCATCTTCCTTCTCATCTTTATAATCAATACCATAAATGGCTAAGTTTTTATTACTCCGGGCAACTTCCACCAAAACATCATGTTCACCGCGACAAGTGGGACACCAGGTTGCCCAAAAGTTGACTAGCGAAACTTCACCTTCAAGATCCGCCTGAGTGATCAATTGATCTTCGTTTTGTAGATGCGGCAGTGAAAATTCTGGTGCTGGTTTACCGATAAAAGGCGAAGGGATAAAACGCGGATCGCGTTCCAATCCGACAATAAAAAACCCGATCAGAATTACAAACAAGACCAACGGTAAAATAAAAACCAGCTTTTTCATTTAATCTTAAGCAGGTGAAACAGACGATGTTTCAGTTTCATCTACGTCTTTGGAAGGTTTGTGTATAGTTGCCTTATTTCTAGAAATTCTATATTTTGAAGTTTGTCGATAACGCCGATCCAGCGCTGCAAAAATCCCTCCCAAGGCCATAATCACACCACCACCCCAGATCCAACTAATAAAGGGTTTATAGTACAAACGCACCGGCCACATCTCATCTGTTTCTGGTGGTTGTCCAAGTGAAATATACAAATCACGTGTCAACGCAGTGTCAATTGCCGCTTCAGTCATTACGTTTTGTCTGACATGATAGATGCGCTTTTCAGGTCTCATTGTTGCGATTATTTCACCGTCTTTGATTACCGTAAATACACCAACGTTAGCCAGATAATTTGCACCTTGCTGCTGCTCGACTGACTCAAACTTGAACAAAAATCCCGCTAACTCTTTTTCATCACCGGGTGTCATCCGTATATCATGATCATGGCTGTATGCACTGGAAAACGTCACACCCATTACAGTAATTGCTATTCCAATATGGGCTAATACCATGCCATAAACACCAGTAGGAATTGCTCTCAACCCAGATAAACCTTGGCGCCTGGAAACTCGTTGTTTAAGGTAGCCTAGGCTAGAAACGATCATCCAAATGGAGACAGCCAACCCTGCAAATACCATCAACGAAGAGGACTGCATAAGAACAAAGACAGCAATGCTCAGAACGATTAAAAAGGTGATAAAAATAGTTCTAAGGTTTTGAATTAACTTACTCGCATCTTGTTCTTTCCATCGAACCATTGGACCAATTCCCAACAACAAAAACAGTGGCAGCATAAGTGGAGCAAAAACCGTATTAAAGTAAGGTGGTCCAACTGAGAGCTTGCCCTTGCCCAAAGCATCAATGATGAGTGGATAAATGGTTCCTAGCAAAATACATGCAGCGGCAGCGACTAATAACACGTTATTCAATAATAATAAGGTCTCACGTGAAAGTGGCTTGAACTCACCAACGGTCTTCAAAGTCTGCATTCGCCATGCATATAAGATAAGTGAACCACCAATGACAACACCAAGAAATGCCAGAATAAAGAGTCCGCGCGAAGGATCCGTCGCAAAAGCATGCACTGAGGTTAATACGCCTGAACGGACCAGAAAGGTGCCTAAAAGACTTAACGAAAATGCAATAATGGCGAGTAATACCGTCCAACCACGGAACAGTCCACGTTTTTCTGTTACCGCAAGTGAATGGATCAAGGCCGTTGCAACTAGCCACGGCATGAACGATGCGTTTTCTACCGGATCCCAAAACCACCAGCCGCCCCAGCCAAGTTCATAATAAGCCCACCAGCTACCAAGCATGATCCCAAAAGTCAAAAATGACCAGGCAATAATCGTCCAGGGACGCGACCAACGTGCCCAGGCTGCATCAAGTCGCCCACCTATCAGCGCTGCAATCGCAAATGCGAAGGGGACTGCTAAACCGACATAGCCCATGTAGAGCATCGGTGGATGAAAAGCCATTCCTGGATCTTGTAACAAAGGGTTAAGATCTGCACCGTCTACTGCCGCTGGAAAAAGGCGATCAAAAGGATTCGATGTGAATAACATGAAGAGTATCAAACCAATATTCAAGAAGCCCAGAACTGATAAAACTCGAGCAACAATATTTTCCGGCAAGCTACGACTAAACAGTGCAACTAAGGCTGTCCAGATCCCTAGAATAAAAACCCAGAGTAACATCGAGCCTTCATGCGCACCCCAAACTCCAGAGATCAAATAAATTAAAGGTAACCCTGAATTTGAATTGTTCGCCACATATAAAACACTAAAATCATGGCTGATAAATGCATAGGTCAGTGCAGCATATGAAATAAGCAAAAATAGAAATTGCCCAAAAGCAGCCGGTCTGGCAACAGCCATTAAAGCAGGGTTATTTCTTTGCGCTCCCCACAACGGCAATGCAGCCTGAACGAGGGCTGTGCTCAACGCCATAATAAGTGCAAAGTGTCCTATCTCGGGTATCATTTCTTGTGCCTTTTCTGCTTCTTACCTATTGAATGATTACTGATTCTGTTTGTATTTTTGCATATCCTGAGCAGCTTCTAATGCTTCAGTCACTTCAGGTGGCATATAATTTTCATCGTGTTTTGCGAGTACCAAATCGGCGATAAAAATACCCTTTTGATCAAGCTTTCCCTGCGCGATAATGCCCTGACCTTCTCTGAAAAGATCCGGCAAAATACCGGTGTATTTTACCGTTGTAGTATTAGCTGTATCGGTAACGACAAAAGTCACATCTAAGGTCTTTTTATCATGCTGAACACTGCCTTCCTCAACCATACCTCCGACTCTAAAAGTATGATCCGCTGGCACTTCTCCAGCCATAACCTGGCTGGGACTATAAAAAGCATTCAGGTTTTTGCCTAACGCCATCAACGTCAGTGCTACCGCTATCGAAACCCCAAGCACCAAACCACCAATCATAAGTAAGCGCCGTTTACGTACTGGGTGCATTTTTCTTATCTCTCAAATTATTATCGCGATCAATTTTCATGACCAATTCACGTTTTATTTGCCTCTCACGAAGCTTAGGCATCACTACATTTGCGATCAAAATTATGGCAGTAAGCCCATAACTTAACCAGACATAAAGAGCATATCCGCCCATATTAAAAAATTCATCCATCTTTTATCAAAACCTCTTTAACCCAACTGGTTTTTCGCTCCAGGAATAACAGCTCAGATCGCGCGCGCATCAAAACAACAGCACCATAATAAAGTTTAAAAGCCAAAGCCATGATCAAAAGTGGCGTTAGCATACTCGCATCAATGGCCGATTTATTCATCACGCCAACACTCGATCCTTGGTGAAGCGTGTTCCACCAAGTCACTGAGTAATGAATGATTGGAATAATAACCACACAGACAATGGCTAATAAGGCACACGCCCGGCCTGCTACACGTCGATCTTCAATTGCGGATCCTAATCCTATATAACCGAGATAAATAAATAACAGTAATAGTTCTGAAGTAAGCCGTGCATCCCAGATCCAATAGGTTCCCCACATAGGCTTACCCCAAAGTGAACCGGTAACCAAAGCCAAAAATGTAAACGATGCTCCAATCGGCGCGCTTGCTCTTGCGATAATATCTGCGACGGTGATTTTCCAGATCAAAAATGCTGCGCTACTAAAAGCGATCACCATATAAACAAACATCGACATCCAAGCCGCCGGCACATGAACATACATAATTCGGAAACTATCGCCTTGTTGATAATCCGCAGGTGCCTGAATCAAGCCTCCATAAAGACCATATAGGATCAGTAATAATGCACTCCAACCAAACAGAGGAACCAATTTATTAGCAAGATTATAAAAAATCTTTGGAGATCCTAATTTATGTAACCACGTCCACATACTTTTTAACTCTTTTTTAATCTGTTTGTTAACTCATACTAATTTTTAACGCTGCACCTATCGCAAGTGGTGCGAGTGTCAAGGTAAAAACTAACATTGCAGCCATTAGATAAATTTGACTAGAAACATCTAAACCCATTGCAGAAGCTTGAGCCGCATTTGCACCGAAGATCAACACCGGAACATAAAGCGGCAAGATCAATAAGGTCAACAGCATTCCACCGCGCCTCAGACCAATTGTTAAAGCGACACCTATCGCCCCAACTAAACTTAATACCGGTGTGCCTAGCAATAATGTTAGCATGAGTACACCTAAGGATTCTGACGGAAGGTGCATCAACATCGCTAATATTGGTGTCACTAAAATAAGTGGTAATCCAGTTACCAACCAATGCGCGACTACTTTTGCCAGCATCAATACTGGCAACGGTTGTGGACTCAGCAATATCTGTTCAATGGTTCCATCATCAAAATCGGATCTAAAAATTCGTTCGATTGATAACAACGTCGCTAGTAAAGCAGCAACCCAAATAACACCGGCTGCCATAACTTCTAAAATTTTCGAGTCTGGGCTTACTGCAAGTGGGAACATGCTAACAATGATAATAAAGAACAACATGGGGTTCACAAGTTCCCCACGATTTCGATAAGCGAGTAATAAATCCCTTTTCAACAAGGCTAAAAAAGCATTCATAACCGTTGCCTAGCATCTAGACTAATCGTTTTAATCTGAGGCAAGTTTACATCATGGTGACTAGTCAAAATTACCAACCCATCTGACGTTGCATGATCTGCAATAATAGCTTCTAGTTCCCCAATCCCAGATTTATCAATTGCGGTAAACGGTTCATCAAGAATCCAGAGCTTAGTGGGGCTGATCAATAATCGAGCTAACGCGACTCTTCGTCTTTGCCCTGCTGAAAGTGTTCGACAAAGTTGATGCTCAAAACCACGTAAACCAACTTTTTGTATCGCTTCTTGTGGCGATAAACTTTGTTGTTTATTTTCATCAGAGCCGGAAAGTGCTGCTGATAAGGTTAGGTTTTCTAATGGTGTGCAATCACCTTTTAAACCATCATGGTGACCGACATAGCTCATATTAACTGAATAGTCATAACGATCTTTGTGGATATTTTGATCGGACCAGAATATTTGCCCTAGATCAGCTTTGATCAAGCCACAGAGAATTCTTAATAAGGTTGTTTTGCCACTACCGTTAGGCCCTTCAATCTGCAAAACTTCTCCAGAATTAACCTCAAAATCGAGATCACTGAAGAGGAGTTGATCATTCCGTGAATATTCCAGACCCTTTGCAATCAGCTTCGCTGACATAATCAACCAAATGGATTATCGAGTACAATGGTTTCCGCACGATCAGGGCCAGTAGAAACGATCGAAATCGGTGCTCCAGTTAATTGACTGAGTCGTTCCAAATAATTTTTCGCTTCAATCGGTAACGCACCCCAAGATTGAACACCATTGGTCGAGTCAGACCAACCAGGCATTTCTTCATAGACTGGCTCGCATTCTGCAATCGCATCTGCACCGGCTGGTAAAGTGGTAATTTCTTCGCCACGATATTTGTAAGCTACACAAATCTTCAGAGATCCAAGACCATCTAAAACATCCAGCTTAGTCATGCATAGTCCAGACAAACTATTAATTTGTCGCGAACGTCGTAACGCTACTGCATCGAACCAACCACAGCGACGAGGTCGACCGGTTGTCGCACCAAACTCGTGGCCTTTCTCAGCCATGTGTTTTCCAACGTCATCTTCAAGTTCAGTAGGAAAAGGCCCAGAACCAACTCGTGTTGTGTAGGCTTTGGTGATCCCAAGGATATAGTCCATGCTACAAGGACCTGCACCACTACCCGTTGCAGCACCGCCAGCTGTCGTATTCGAGGAAGTTACAAACGGATATGTTCCGTGATCAATATCAAGAAGCGTGCCTTGTGCACCTTCAAACAACAAGTTATTACCAGCGACTTTGTATTGATCAATTTGCTCAGTCACATCAGTAATCATCGGGACTATATCATCAGCGTAAGACATCATCTCATCATAAACTTCCCGATAATCCAAAGGGCTAACTTTGTAATAATATTCTAGTGAAAAATTATGAAATTCTAAAGTCTCTTTAAGCTTCTCGGCAAAACGCGCTGGGTATTGCAAATCACCAACGCGTAAAGAGCGTCGGGCTACTTTATCTTCATAGGCCGGACCAATACCACGACCTGTCGTACCAATGGCATTACCGCCACGTTTCTTTTCGCGCGCTTGATCAAGCGCAATGTGATAAGGAAATATCAACGTTGTCGCATCACTGATCTTGAGGTTTTCTCTGACCGCAACCCCTTGCTCTTCAAGCATGGCCAATTCTTCCATCAAAGCTGCTGGATAGAGAACAACACCATTACCGATCAAACACTGTACACCTGCACGTAAAATACCTGATGGGATCAGATGTAATACTGTCTTGGTACCACTGACAATCACAGTATGTCCGGCATTGTGGCCACCCTGAAACCGAACCACAGCCTGTACTCGATCGGTCAACATATCGACGATCTTGCCCTTACCTTCATCACCCCATTGGGTTCCTACGATAACAACACTTTTTCCCATAGTTACTTTACGTTCTCTTATTTAATTAACAATCTATCCAATCACAGTTTGCGCTTAGATATGAGTAGATTCGGGCGTTTGATCTCTTTAATAACCCAACTATCGTTTTCTTTTACTAACTTTTTATTAGATAAATCATCTTCATGTCCGGGCAATTGGTTAACGACCCGCTTACCCTCTTTTCGCAATTTCTGTATCACAACTGCTAGTTCAGGATCATCTGACCAAGATGCATATATTATCTCCTTCTGACCACATTCCAACGTCCCAGCGTGAACCAATGACTTCAGATCGGTACTGAAACCTGTTGCAGGCCTGGCCCGCCCGAAAACCTCACCGATCTCATCATAACGACCACCCCTTGCGATAGCCTGACCATGCCCAGGTAAATAGGCTGCAAACATAACGCCCGTGTGATAGTGAAACCCTCGCAGTTCTGAGAGATCAATATTCAATTTAAGATCCGGAACACGTAACAAAACTTGATCAACTATTACAACTAAATCAGATAATGCCTGTTGTACATTCTGATCGGCCTTGGAAAGTGTATCTTGCGCCATTTCCAGCACTTCTCTTCCACCATTTAGGTCAACCAGTGCTTCGAGCATGGCTGACACATCTGTAGATAAATTCCATCCTGCTAAACATTCTTTTAATTCTGGAACGGCTTTGCGTTGTAACACATCAAACAACTGATGTTGTTGATCGCTAGTCAAACCAGCTTGTTTAACCAAACCATTAAAGATCTTGATATGTCCAATATCCATATAAACAGATTCAAGACCTGCTTCATTTAATACCGCAAGCATCAAACAAATAATTTCAATATCGCTTTCCAGTCCATCATGACCAAAAAGCTCAGCACCGATCTGTAAAGGATTTCTGGAAGCCGACAACCCTTTTGGATTTGTTTGCAGTACTGGGCCGAGATAACATAGTCGATTAGGTGACTCGTTTTTTAGACGATGTGCATCAATACGCGCGATTTGTGGTGTCATGTCCGCACGAATCCCCATTAAACGTCCCGTTCGTTGATCAGTTATTTTAAACGTTTGCAGATCAAGATCATGACTTGATCCGGTCAATAAGGATTCCAGATATTCCATCAATGGTGGAATAACCAGCTCATAACCCCAAGATTGAAATAGATCAATAATACCGCGACGCAACTGCTCCAGACATGCTGCGTGTGGAGGCAAAACTTCTTCAACACCTTCAGGCAACAGCCATTTATCTGACCACTGATCAGCTACTTTATTATTCATATTTAGTACTTTATCCGGCTAATATTGTCGCATTCAGCGCTTCGGTAATTGCTCCTGCATTCTCTACCGCCTGCATTCATGCAGTCGACCGTGGTGTTTTGCAGCAAGGCGCAGTACACCGAGAATAGTCGCTCTATTCTCAAACGCTGCAACGTAGCTACAGGACGCTACGGTAGCGTCCTTCGGGTTAGCTTGTCTGTGCCCATGAACTACGTTGTGTCTCTTGGAAATGGAACGACCATTCCCAGCAAGACACGCCTTGCCATGATCACAGACAAGCTAACTGAACCCGACAATATTAACCGGGCAGAGTACTGGTTAGCGAATCCAGTACAAAAGACCGACACCGATCAGCATGCATGTCAGTCCTACAAACCGCAGCGTAGAATCATCAATCTGTGATGCTTTGAGCATTGCTTCTCGAAAAGCCTTTGGACTCAAAAAGGGCATAATCCCTTCGATCACAAGTACCAAACCGAGCGCAATTAATAATCCCTGCCACATTCAAGATCTGCTTATGGATAAGCTGGTATTTTAGAACTTGGATCTTTAAAGAACTTGAAAAAATCCGAATCAGGTTCTAATAACATCACATCATTCTGGTTTGAAAAACTACTTTGATAGGCATTCAAACGTCGATAAAAAGAATAAAACTCTTCATCTTGTTCATAGGCTTTTGCATAAGTTTCAGTGGCCTCTGCATCAGCCGCACCCCGGGTAATTTCTGCCTTCCGATAACCTTCAGCAAGTATGGTTGTTGATTCACGATCAGCTTTTGCACGAATTCTTTCTGCAGCCTCTTCCCCTTGTGAGCGTAACTGACGTGCAATTCGTTCACGCTCAGCGCGCATCCGGCCATAAACAGATTCACTAATATCATCAGGGAAATCGATACGTTTGAGACGCACATCAACGACTTCTGCACCAAGCTCCACTGCCTGTTTATTTGATAATTCCGTAACGATTCTCATCACCTCTGCACGTTCACCCGCAATCAGATCATGGAGTGATCGCTTACCAAATTCACCCCGCATATTGTCATTTACTTTTTGATAAATAAGCAATCCCGCCTGATTTTGATCGCCGCTGGTAGCATTGTAATAAACAATGGGATCTTTAATACGCCATTTAATAAACGAGTCGACAATAACGTAGTTTTGATCTTGGGTCAGATAACGCTGCGGCTGTTCGTCTTCGGTCAAAATACGCTTATCAAACTTGCGGATATTATTAATGAGTGGCATCTTAAAGTGTAAGCCCGGTTCAAAATCGGCACGCTTAATCTCACCCAGTTGGAACAAGATCGCCCATTCCGGTTCTTTTACGGTAAATGCTGAAAGCGCGAATATAAACGCCGCAATCACTAAAGCAATAATATATTTAGGCATGATTAGCGTGTACTCCGACTTCTTAGATCATCTTGGTTTTTCATGCGTTGATCAACACTGTTTGACGTACTTCTGGAACCCGAAGGCAATGTTGATGGTAAAACTGGACGCGGGGATTGTCCTTCTGTGCCTTGTCCTATCGGCAAGTAAAGAATCTTATCGCCATCGCCAGTATCAAGAAATATCTTACGATTTCTCGATAACACAGACTCTACTGACTCAAGATATAGTCTTTCACGTGTGACAACAGGTGCTTTCTTGTACTCTGTGAGTAATTGCTCAAAACGACTTGCTTGACCTTGAGCCTGTGCAACGACACGCGCTTTATAAGCCAGAGCATCTTCCGTCAATCTAGCGGCTTTACCACGGGATTTAGGAATAATTTCATTTTCATAAGCTTGCGCTTCATTGATTAAACGCTCTTTATCTTCACTGGCTTTTTTGACATCGTCAAAAGCATCTTTTACTTGTTCTGGCGGTTTCGCTGGAAGCATATTGACACTGGTAACAATAATTCCCGACTTATATTGATCAAGCGTATCTTGTATCAACTTATGGGTGTCGTCAGCAATTGCACCACGCCCTTTTGTCAATATGAAGTCCATATCGCTATGACCAATCACATTTCTGATAGAACTTTCCGTTGCTTGCAAAAGCGTCGCATCTGGGCCTTTTACATTGAACAGATAGTTCTTCACATCTTTTATCTTGTATTGCACAGCCAATTCGACATCAACGATATTTTCATCATTGGTCAACATGGTTGCATGGTGTTTGACAGAATTAATTTTATTAACGTTAACCGGATAAACATACTCGATAGGTTTAGGAAAACGAATATTAAGACCTGGGTTTAACGTCGTTACGTATTTACCAAATCGTAACACCACACCTCGCTCTGGCTCATCAATAATATGGACAGAATTAAATGCGGCGTAGACTATGGCAAGTATGGCAAGTATGGCTATAAAACCTGCATTACCCGAATTACTGCCACCTTCATTACCACCGGAAGATCCTTTGGATTTTTTACCACCAAAAATTCCAGAGAGTTTCTCTTGCATATTGCGGATTACTTCATCGAGATCGGGTGGGGCATCGCCTTTATCACGCTGACCCCAGGGATCTTTATCATCACGTTTTTTATCGTCTTTATCAGGCTCGTTCCAAGCCATACTAATTCTCCAACATATTGTGGTTTTAAGGCAAAGATTGTACGGGGCTAGCCAACTTGAGGCAAGCTACTCACCCCCTCTTCTCGACAGATACTATCAAGGTGTGATTGAGGTAGTTCGACTTTTAACTGCCATATCGCTTCTTTCCCAAGTTTCTCTTCGACAACTGCGCCCATTTCATAAAGCTTGGCCCGAACTTGTCCCGCACTCATATCAACAGATAACCAGCGACTGGTTTTATATTGACGAAAAAATTCAGTTATTGCGGTAAACAATTCCTCGACACCTTCTCCAGTGACAGAAGACAGCCAGACTCTTTTCGGCAAACCATCATCTCCATAATCAATTCGTGGTGCCACACCTTCAAGCAGATCAATTTTGTTCCAGACTTCGATAATGGGAACTTTGCCCGCCCCCATCTCTTCGATCACATCCTTCACATTTTCAATCCGTTCCAGACGCCCATCGGAACTGGCATCAATAATATGCAGTAGTAAATCAGCCTGACGAGTTTCTTCTAAAGTGGCACGAAAAGCTGCCACTAGATCGTGGGGTAAATGACGGATAAACCCTACAGTATCACTCAGTACCAGTGCACCCGCACCAGGAATGTGAATACGACGTAAAGTTGGATCGAGTGTTGCAAAAAGTTGATCAGCAGCATAAACCTTCGCACCGGTCAGACGATTAAATAACGTTGATTTTCCTGCATTGGTATAACCCACCAATGAGATAGACGAAACATCTGCTCGCCGGCGAGATTTACGACTTTCATCTCGTTGTGAACGCACTTTCTCTAAACGAGAATTGATCTGTTTGATTCGAGCACCAATCAAACGCCGATCAGTTTCTAACTGAGTCTCCCCTGGTCCGCGTAAACCAATCCCACCCTTTTGTCTTTCCAAATGAGTCCACCCTCGAATTAACCGCGTCGAAAGATGTTTTAACTGCGCCAGTTCAACCTGTAAATTACCTTCAAAAGTACTTGCTCGTTGAGCAAAAATATCCAAAATCAGACCTGTTCGATCTAATACTCGACATTCAAGAGTCGCTTCAATATTCCTTTCTTGAGCAGGACTCAAAGAATGATCAAATATGACTAATTCTGCTGCGCCTGATTCTATTAGGGATTTAATCTCATCGAGCTTGCCTTTGCCGACAAAATATTTTGGATCAGGTGTACTTCGACTGCCAGTGACTACACCCGCAATTTCTGCACCTGCGGATTCAGCAAGCTCTACCAGTTCGTCTAGATCATCTGAGGATTCTGCATAGTGTATTTCAAGGTGAACGAGAATTGCTCGTTCACCTTGTTGAGGACGATCAAACAAATTGGTGCTTACTCTTCCTCGCCATCAAGATCATCATCTGTACGCGGCAACTTAATATTTCGCGCCGGCACTACCGTGGAAACAGCATGCTTATATACCATCTGACTGACTGAATTTTTGAGTAATATAACAAACTGATCAAAAGATTCGATTTGACCTTGTAATTTAATACCATTTACAAGAAAAATTGAAACTGGAACACGTTCCTTTCGTAATGCATTTAAATATGGTTCTTGAAGTGATTGGCCTTTGCCCATTGTAGATCCCCACTCTTATTTTAGTTATAGAATCTAGTCCGTAATTAACGGTAGAAACTGACAACATGAAAATTGAAACTATAGAAAACGCTGTACTTCCCCTTAATCTAAGCACTCGTCTATGTAAACTTAACTAGTATATACCCTATTTCGACAAAAATAATTCTTCATTGTTCAGAATTTGTAAAATTTCATGGATAGAACGTGATTTATCCACGAAAATTCGATAAGCATTTTCTACTGAACGAAACCAGGTCAGTTGGCGTTTAGCCAGTTGACGAGTCGCAACTACGGCTTTTTCGATCATTGTCTCTCGATCGATGACACCTTGTAAGTGGTTCAAAACCTGCCGATAACCCACTAGACGCATAGACGGACTTTCGGCATTTAGATTAAATTTCTCTCGAATGTTTTCTACTTCTTCTATGAGTCCATTCTCGATCATTTGATCAAATCGTATCTCTAGTCTCTTATGAAGCCAGGATCGATCCTTCGGCTCAAAAATAAAATTGATTGGAGTATACGGAAAATCAGCTCTTTGACCTTCCTCATGAAAAGAAGTAATTGTCTTTCCACTAATTTCATAGACTTCCAACGCCCGCTCAATGCGTTGTGGATCATTTGGATGTATACGTTCCGCTGCAACTGGATCAATCATAGCCAGTCGATCATGCATCGCTTGCCAGCCAAAATCTTTAGCCTGTTTCTCCAATTCTTGTCGTATCAAAACATTTGCGGATGGAAGTTCAGAGATACCCTCAAGTAAAGCTCTAAAATAGAATCCCGTACCTCCAACGAGTAGCGGAATTTTTCCAGCCTTAGTAATTTCTTCAATCTCAACTAAGGCATCTTTTCTAAAACTTGCAGCAGAATAAACCTCATCCGGATCGATGATATCGATCAAATGATGTGGTGCTTTTTGTAAGATCTCCTTTTCAGGTTTTGCTGTCCCAATGTCCATGCCACGATAAACCAGCGCAGAATCTACACTGATAATTTCAAAGGGGAATCGTGAAACCAGCTCCACGGCAAGATCTGTTTTACCGGTGCCGGTCGGCCCCATGATTGAGATAACATAAGGTAAACTCATTATTGACTAACAATCATCGTTTACAAATCATGGTTAATAATTCTTCGGCCGATAATTTTCTTAGCCAACTCTGTGACTCAATTTTTGAAAATTTTCTATCAATTTCCTCAATGAATTTTTGTGGCTCTGAAAGTATGAATTTTTGAGAATGGTAATTCGCTAGTCGAGTAATTAATTCAAGTTTTCTATCGTCAAGGTGTTGGCTAGCTAGCTGTTTCAAAAACGACAAGATCATAGTAAGAAATTGATCAAGATTCTGAATAGAAACAATCGCTGGCAGCTGTCTCAACTGCATAGGTCCAAATTCGTTTTCGGATAAAATAATTCCAACTTCTGAAAGTAATTTGGAATATTCATTAAACAGCTTAATATCATTTTTTCCAAAAATGATATTAACAGGAAAAAGTAATGGCTTTGAAATAACCGAACCACTTTCTAATTCCAATTTAAGTTGTTGTAAACATATCGCAGCGGAAGCTTCTTTTATATTAATAAGTATTAATTGATCATCTTCTTTTACTAATAACACTTCACCAACTTTCGCTATTTTCTGATCAGCCTCCTGTTCAAAATCTTGATTGAAATTTTGTGAGATTTTCGTTTCTTTCACTTTTACAGTTTTAAGATCAGGAAAATAAGTTGCACCTGATTCTTTAACCTCACCCTGGCTATTCTCTTGTTGGTAGTTTGGTCTTGATTTTAAATGTGAAACAGAAATTGATCGTGCATCAGGAACAACATTTTTTATGACACTTTCTTGATAAGTAATCGTGTTTTGATCAGATAAAATTCGATTTAACGCACTATAAATAAAATCATGAATTGTTCTTCCTTCACGAAAACGCACTTCTGTTTTTGCCGGATGAACATTCACATCCACCATCGAAGGATCCATTTGTAGATAAAGTGCAAAAGTGGCATAACGTCCTTCCGGAAGAATATCTTGATAAGCTTGTACAATCGCATGATTAATACGCTTATCTTTAATGCAACGTCCATTCAAACAAAAAAATTGTGCATCGTTCATGGTTCTTGCCGCGTCGGCATTCCCAACCCATCCGGTAAGCTTTATTTCACGATCCTGTGCATCAATTCGACAGGCATTCTGCATAAACCGAGTTCCACAAACATCACTAACTCGCTTTTTCCCGTCATTGTCAGTAATTGACTTAAGATCAACTATTTGTCGTCCATTATGAGTTAAACGCACTGCAATTTCTGGATGACTTATAGAAAAATGTCGAACTAATTGTTGGATCTGATAGAACTCCGTTCGCTCTGTACGTAAATATTTTCGTCTCGCCGGAACGTTAAAAAACAGATCTCGAATGTCAACCGTCGTACCCACTGGGTGTGATGCTGGTTCTGCTTCAACACCGGTAGGATCTTCTCGACCTTCAGATTTTATCATCCAGGCATGATCACTTTCCTGAAATCCAGACGTGACTGTTAATCGAGAAATGGAGGCAATACTCGGCAACGCTTCACCCCGAAAGCCCATGGTAATCAAATGCTGCAAATCATCAAGCTGGGTAATTTTACTGGTCGCATGTCGTGTCAACGCTAGTTTCAGATCGTCTTGATGAATACCGATTCCATTATCTTTAACGCGAATTAAACCAACACCGCCATGTTCGATATCGATCACAATTTTCGATGCGCCTGCATCTAATGAATTGTCCAATAATTCTTTCACAACAGAGGCTGGCCGTTCAATTACTTCACCCGCCGCGATCTGATTGATCAAATGATCCGGTAATAACCTGACTTGCGATATTCGAGCGACAGCTTTTTGCATGCTGATATAATAAAACGAAAGATGATTCCCCGATACAGCTGACCGACTTATTTTGTAAAATTGGGGTAGACAATAAAAATACCAGCTGTTGCTATAGCAATAGGATCATTTGGAATACATTCCATCATTCTATGCTTCAACTATATGATAATATTACCGCTCAAATTCACATGGGTGTAATCGTCAAATACTTTATTTAATGATTAATATTGGTACGTTCCTCTGACTCAGATAAAAATTAGAATAGTATGGACAAATTAATTATTTCGATATTTAAAATAAAACAAATAGGTGCATCATTAGTATTTAGCCTTCTTCTACTTACCTTAAGCTTGATCACTTCAAACCCAGTCTATGCAGAATCGTTTAAAATAGGGTTTGTTTCAGATAATGCTGTCGAATCAACTAGACTGCAGGCACTTATCATCAAAGAGCTGTCCCCTTTTATCGAAGATTCAGCAGGTATTGAGTTCGTCAGTTTCAACACTTTACCCTCTCCACAGTTTTTTCAGGAACAAGTAGACAAGGCTAGTTCTGACCCAGATATTAAAGTCATTATTGCGCCTGGTTTTCTAGGCAGCCAATTTATTTACCACCAAACATCATTTACCAAACCCACATTTTTATCCTGGGTTATCGATCCAAACCTGATCGGTAGTGAAGTAAAAAACAACACTCCAAACTTATATTGGCTTAGTACGCGCAACGATATTGAAACCACTTTTAAAACGATTGTCGAAGTTATTGGACAAAAACCCATAACTCTGATCGCAGATACTGGAGCGGCAAGTTTAGGAGAATCCTTTTTTGCCGGGTTAAAGAAAAAAGCTGGAAAATTTGGTATTGAATTTTCTGTCACATTATTAGACAAATCAAAGCCCATTGCTGAACAAATAGATCCCAAAATCGCTTTGGCCATGGTACCTCCTCTGCGAGAAGGTACTTCAGATCTTATTCAGCAGATCCAAGCAGCGAACATTCCTGTCTTTACATTTGAAGGTCCCCAAATCGTAGAAGAAGGTGCCATGATGACGGATATCGTTAATGCTAACGAATCATTAATTGCACGTAGTATCGCACTGGATATATATGGTCTTTTTCAAGGTGAAAAACTAGAACCTGGCCCACGTTGGTTAGAATCAGAACATCATCTGACCTTGAATATAAGCTCGGCACAACAAATGGGTATTGATTTACCCATTGAAGCGCTTTCATCTGCAACCGTCGTTAGGTTTGCTAATATTAATACTGAAAGTATCACCTTAGAAAATGCGTTTCAGTGGGTTTTAGACAAGAATCCTGATTTAGCCCAGTCCCGCAACAATATTGATTTAGCCGAAGAGTCGATCATTCAAGCTGAGTCATCACTTTACCCACAACTTAATGCCTCAGTGAGTCATACAAGATTTAGTAACAGTGGAAATACAGTTGAGACTGGCAACCCTGATCAAAACACGCTGGCTTCCGTCGATTTTTCCCAAGTAATCTACTCAGTAGTAGATCGCACTAATCATGAAGTGGCAAAATTAAATAAAAAAAGTCGACAGTATCTGGACGATGCTAACAATCAAAATTTAGTGGTGAATACCTTAAATGTGTTTTTACAGGTATTAATTTCGGAAGCAAGTTTATCTGCACAACAAGAGAATGTCCGACTAGCCAGATCAAATTTATCTATGGCTCAAAAACGAGTCAATTTGGGTAGTGGCATAATTGGTGATGTGTATAACTCTGAGGCCACGATAGCGACAGCCAATTCCGAATTATTAGCTGCACGCATAGGAGCATTAGAGGCAAGGCGTTTACTTATGGATATAAGTAATACTGAGTTTGACGAAAACGCCGTATTTGCTGATGTCGACCTGGATCACCCCAGTGTGGCCACCAGCCATCAATTAGTAAAGCCGCTTCTGGAAACGTTGAGTGGTATACAAAAATTGGCTAGCTGGAGTTCAAAACAAGCCGTAAAAGAATCCCCTAACTTACAAGCTTCGATGGTGACAATGGACTCAAACCGACTTCAGGTTAAGGCTGCAAACAAAGTGCGATATACACCTGAAGTTAATTTAGTAGGCAAAGCCTATAGCTATTTAGATAGTTCAAGAGGATCTTCTGGTACAACATTTGATGATGTGGATGATATTAGTTTGAGTATTAATGTCACCGTGCCATTATGGACCAGCGGACGCAACACTAGTCTACTACGTCAGGCGCATAAACAATTATTAGACTCAGAGCTAGAATACCTTGCGGGCAAAAACACCGCTCAGGTAAATACGCGAAATGCGGTTTATAGCTTGGCGCAGGCCTGGCAAGATATAAAACTAGGCAAAATAGCACTATCCTCTGCGGAAAAAAGTTTAGAGATAAACCAACGATCCTACGCCAGCGGAGCCATAACAATAGAAAACCTGCAAAGTATCCAAAACACCTATATTTCTGCTTTAAATAGCGATAAAACTAACCTTTATCAATACATACAAGCATTAGGCAACTGGCAACTTCAAGTTGCCGCAGTAAGTTACTTAATGGAAGCAGCGAGCTTTCAACAATGGTCGGTAGATTTTCGAACCCAACTGTCCAAACTTGACCCTGATCACAATTAACTAATTCTTATATAAAAATACTATGCATTCCTTAATCAAATCTGCAAATGTGCTATTCATTGCCACACTAGTTATCATCAGCATTTCAAGCTGCGGTGAGAAAGAGACAGAAGTCTCTACTGTTCCAGAAGTGATCAAAGCTGTAAAAACTCAAATAATAAAAGGTCAATCGAGCGCTTTAGAGAGAGTACTCTCCGGCACGACCATTTCGGCTAACGAGCAAGATCTCAGCTTCCGAGTTTCTGGAGTCATTGTCGAATTACCAGTCCAGGTAGGAGACGCGCTTAATAAGGGCGACTTAATTGCGCGTCTGGATAGCACCGATTTTGAGATATCTTCTCGCCAGGCAAATGCCAGTGTATCTCAAGCCAAAGCTGCACAGGTTAATGCTCAACTCGCATATAAACGATCGAAAGAGCTTTATGCTGCACAAGCAGCAAGCTTGGCTGACTTAGAGTCGGCTAAAGCAAATGCCGACAGCGCGAAAGCCAGTTTATCCGTCGCACAACAACAACTGAACTCCACCCTTAAAAACAAACAATATACAAAGCTATCGAGTAGTTCTGACAACTGCGTGGTTATGACGGTTCCCGCCTCCATTAACAGCAATATCAATGCAGGTTCCCCAGTGGTTAATTTATCTTGTGGGAAATTTCTACGAGCGAAAATCACCGTACCAGAAGCATTTATTGATCAAATAAATGTCGGCAAAGAAGTGGCTGTTTCTATTCCCAGTGCCCGTTCTCAACCTTTTCCAGGAACTGTTGTTGAAGTTGGAGTAAGTAATAACAATGCTGCTGGGTTTGATGTGGAGGTTGAGCTCCAGGAAGCAGATGAACATTTAAGAGTTGGCCTTGTGACTTCGGTCACTTTAAAACTTGGAAAGGATGATTCCACTCAGACCACGCTACTTTCACTACAGGCAATTTTGCAGGATGCAACCAGTAAGTTCGTTTATGTATTAGATCCTACTGAGACTGCAGGCGTATTTACTGCAACACGAAGAGATATCGTTACAGGCGAACTACGTAATAGCGGTATTGAGGTATCAAATGGCTTGTCCGAAGGCGATGAAGTCATCGTCTCTGGAACCTCAAGAGTGAGTGCAGGTATGAAAGTAAAACATCTGGGAAGTAAGTAAGAGATAATAAAATGGCGCTGAACCTGGTCGATTTTACACTTAAAAATAATCGTCTGTCGATTATCCTGACACTCGCCATTGTAGTTTGGGGATGTCTGGCTTACCTAAGTCTACCAAAGGCCGAAGATCCTGGGTTTGTTGTCCGGACTGCCATTGTTAACACTAAAATGCCCGGGGCAAGTGCTCAGCGAATAGAAGAATTAGTCACGTCTGTGATTGAAGAAGCCATTATGGAAATGCCTGAGTTAGACAATGTACAGAGTATTTCAAGAGAAGGCCTTTCATATATTACCGTCAACTTCAAGGAAAGTTACAAGGTGATGCGGCCTATATTTGATTCTCTACGTCGAAAAATTGAAGCCGTTTCCCCTGATCTGCCGCAAGGTATACAGGGTCCTATCGTCGATGACGAATTTGGTGATGTCTTTGGTAGTCTGTTCACACTCACCGGTGATGGTTTTAACTTAACCGAATTAGCCGATATAGCCGATGATATTCGGGATCAACTTATTGGCCTTGATTTAGTTTCAAAAGTTGAACTTTACGGCAAACAAAATGAGGTGATCTATGTACAATATAGTAATGCACGTTTGAGCGAAATGGGGTTGAACCCTGCAATGCTTAGCGATGCGATCAGTAGTGTCAATGTTATATCACCCGGTGGTGACATCATCATTGGAGAGGAACGAATAAGTCTTGAACCAAGCGGTAATTTCTCCTCTTTGGATGATCTAAAACAAACCCTAATTCGTGATAAACAGAATAACCTTGTACAGCTCCAGGACATTGCTGATGTAACACGAGTACTAGAAGATCCGGCTACCAGTCTGGTGTATGCCAATGGGAAACCCGCAATGGTTCTCGCTATTTCAATGAATGAAGGTGGAGACATTCTCAAACTAGGCGAAGAGTTACGCGCATTTGCCAGTGACGTGCAATCATCACTCCCACTGGGCGTAGATCTCAGAGAATCCGCATTTCAAGCAGACATTGTGGCATTAAAAATAGAAGATTTTATTTCTAGTATTTTGCAAGCAATCGTTATTGTCTTCGTCGTACTGCTTGTTTTTCTGGGTCTACGGACAGCACTCGCTGTTGCGATATTAATCCCTTTGGCCATCTTGAGTACTTTTGCGTTTATGACCGTGTTTGATATCACGATCAACCAGGTTTCGTTAGCCGGTTTAATCATTTCTCTCGGGTTGCTTGTTGATAATGGCATTGTTATCAACGAGTCTATAATGCTTAAAATGGAGAAAGGTAAAACAGGCATTGAAGCTGCCAGTTTGACTATTAATGAGCTTAAAATTCCTCTCCTGGTCGCTTCTCTAACAACCGTGGCCGCCTTTATGCCAATTGCATTAGCAGAGTCAGGAATAGGCGAGTTTTGTGCGGCAATTTGCTACATAGTTGCAATCTCACTGGGATCTTCATGGGTGTTTTCTGTCACCATTATTCCCGCTATTGCATCGCTATTACTAAAGGTAAAAAACACCAAGAAAAACAAATCAGATGAAACATCGCGTGGGTTATTTATTCGCCTTTATGGAAAGATAATTCAAATAGTACTTAGGTTTAGATGGGTTGCCATATTATTGGTAGTCTCTCTTTTTGGTACGGTAGGTTATGCATTAAGCCATGTCCCTGCAGTGTTTATCCCTCCCTCAGATGAGGCAATTGTTAGTGTAGAGTTAGATCTACCACTTGGCCGTGATATTGAAGTCACACGACAATTATCCGATCAGCTACAGACTACCTATGAGACCCTTAAGTACAACAGTAAAAATGACAGTGGCTTGATTACGGGTTGGACAAATTTTGTGGGTTCTAGCGCCCCAAAATTTAAACTGGGCTACAACCCCGGTGCCGGAAATCCAGCTCACGTATCCAGTATCGTGAATGTACGAAATACAGCCGCACTTGATCCAACAATTACAAAGCTAAGTGAGTACGTTGCTAATCATCACCCTGATGTAGACTTTAAAATTCAACGCTTATCGCAGGGTCCACCCGTCGCTTATCCGATACAAGTGCGCCTGAGTGGTCACAATATCAACGAACTGGAACTTCGTGCAGCCGCAATCAAGCAACAGTTAATAAACATTCCAGGTGTACTCACTATAAAAGATGACTGGGGTGTAAGATCTAAAAAAATAGCGATCAATGTTAATCAGGAACGCGCACGTGCATCTGGCGTATCAAGCGCAGACGTCGCTGATTCATTACGGCTAAGTTTGAGTGGAAATTCAGTCAGTGACTTTCGCGAAGGTGAAGACAGAATTCCCATTACTTTAATTACTGAAGGGATCGAGCGAAATGACCTGAGGATCATCAATGATTTAACGATCAATTCTCAGACAGGTGAAAGTGTTAAATTAGCCCAGGTGGCGGACAACAAGGTGCAATGGTCTGCTTCAAATATTTTACGTAGAAATCGTGTCCGTACCGTGACAATATCAGCGACATTATTCCAGCACTATACTGCGACCATGATTAATCAGACGTTTACTCCCTGGTTAGATGAGTTTACCGCTCAACTACCGCCTGGTTATTCTATAGAAATTGGTGGTGAATCAGAATCTTCTGATGATGCTAGCCAGTCTATCGTCGATAAACTACCTATAGCATTTATTTTTATCGTGCTATTGCTGGTTGGCCAATTTAATTCACTACGTAAAGCGACCTTGATCATGTTAACTATTCCGATGGGTGTTATCGGCATGGCATGGGGATTATGGATCGCGAGTTCAACGTTTGGTTTCTTTACCATCCTCGGTCTATTGTCGCTGGCGGGAATTATTATTAATAACGCGATCGTCTTGATTGACAGTATTGATTCCTTTCGAGATCAAGACTTAAGTCCCTGGGATGCAATCGTCTCTGCCAGCGAATCAAGACTTAGACCAATATTACTCACAACGGCTACAACTTGTGGTGGCATGATTCCTTTATGGCTTGGCGGAGGAATGTTTGAAACCATGGCGGTCACGATTTTCTTCGGTCTATTATTTGGCTCTGTAATAACGCTTGTAGTGGTACCTGCTTTATATGCAATTTTCTTTAAAGTCGCTGCCCCAGTTAAATCTGCTTAAATAACCTGATGTGATGGTCTCCTCCCCCTAACGGCATCTAGGTGCCATGATTGAACTGACATACACACAATCAAAAGAGGAGAAGACCAAAATGAAGACTACAACAATCGGGTTAGACATAGCAAAAAACGTATTTCATGCTGTCTGCTGTAATCAACAAGGGCGTATAATCAAAAAGAAAATGTTAAAGCGAGCGCAGGTACTCTCCTTTTTTCAATCTCAACCTCCTTGTTTAGTCGCAATAGAATCTTGTGCAACGTCACAGTATTGGGCCCGAGCGATACAACAACAGGGACATCAGGTGAAATTACTACCACCTCAGCATGTTAACGCATTTCTAATCGGCAATAAGAATGATTATAACGATGCCTTGGCCATCGCCGTTGCTGCGAAACAACCTCATTTAAAAAGTGTGGGCATTAAATCAGTTGAGCAACAAGACAACCAGGCACAACATAAAGCAAGAGACTTAGCGGTCAGACAAAGAACCGCATTATGTAACCAAATGAGAGCGCTTGTTGCAGAATATGGCATTAGCCTTCGTCCCGGCCTAAATACCCTACGTCAATCTATCCCGTTGCTATTAAGTGATGAGAACGAACGGTTGTCCGTTACTTTCAAAAGGATACTGCGCCAGCTAAAGGAACAATGGCAATCACTTGATGCCTGTATTGCGACATTTGACCAATTGATCATTCAATCGGCAAAAAACAATGCGATTTGCCAACGCTTACAAACTATTCCAGGGTTTGGGCCGATGGTCTCGAGCGCGTATTTTAATGAAGTGGGAAACGGCGCTCATTATCACAAAGGGCGCGATGTGTCCGCCTCATTAGGACTTGTTCCACGACAGTACAGTAGTGGTGGTAAAGAGGTGCTACTGGGGATCAGTAAACGCGGCAATAAATACCTTCGTTGTTTGTTAATTCTAGGCGCGAAGGCCGTGGTATCAAGAGCCAAAACGAAAGGCGATAAACTGAGTCAATGGATTAATCGTTTAGTTGAGACGCGGGGGCATAATCGAGCGTGTGTGGCGTATGCCAACAAAATGGCAAGAATGGCCTGGGCTATAACGGTTTCTGGTGATGACTACTCACCGGCCTAAATAGAGAGAACAAATCATTTCAACGAATTGCGAAGGTAAAACTAAAGATGGCATAACAGGTCAAACCAGCCTATTGAAAACCTGTCGAGCTCAGGGGTAACTAATACCGATAACCTGATAAGGAAAATAGGCGCGTAATACATCCAGGTCAGAAGTTGAAAACTTCATTGAAGGCCGTATATATGACAGCAATCCTGTCCCTGTTATCTGAATGTTTTATCTTGCAATACGGGAGGAGACCATATATGAACTCGGGATAAAAATGACCATAAAAACATTAAAAGACAATGACCGCACTCTTTTGCACTAAAAACGTCGATTTTTTCATAGAAAACTCTCCTAAATACAGTGTAAGAATTTTCTACTTAAAACTCAGATTGTTCTTCGGGGGATTACAATTATCTTACTCGACCAAAAAATCAGTATTAATATAGTAAGAATCGTGATTATCAGACCTTCTTTTAATAACGGCGGGAAGTATTTTAGATCAATAATGTGCTGCCCTTTGCCCAATAACAGACCTGAAAAACCAGCATTAATTTTATAAATATCAACTGCCTCATTGTTTACTGTTGCATGCCAACCAGAATCTTTAGGAATTGATAAAAATAACATTCCATCAGCTTCTAGATTTATATTGCCGGAAATATCATCATCAGAAAATTTCGTCATTTTCATAACATTAAGTCTTCTCGAAGGGCAAGGATCAAATTCTGTGGCAGAACAAGTTAGCCCATCAAATTTTTCTGATATAAGTTCCATATTTTGATCTATCGAGGGTAAAAATCCAAATTGGAGTAAATTATCTCTTTCAGTAATATTCTCCATAGAAAAATACTTTTCTCGATCAAGATACTTATCGTAAACAAACCCGAAAGGTAATGCCTCAGTCCTTTTAAAAACATGAATATCTCCGATAGTTTTTAGAAATTTTGAGGTCTCAGGTATCACCTCTTCAGTTTTGGTCAGGTGATATTTGACACTTAATAGATTTGCTAAATCAGGTCTCTGCAGGGAAGTCCATCCTAGTATATTCATGCGTAAATTTGCTGGTGCATTGGGAACAGGAGGAATATTTAATGTATCAATAAACTCGAAATATGATGGAGTATTCAAAGAATTATATGAATCCATTCCCATATAATCCTGCACAACTGAATCATTCATACTTGAAATCCAACGATTTTTTTCAACCCTAAAAAAAGTATCATCGATACTCTCAAGATACTTAATAACATCATTTGTATAACCAAAGAGATCAATCTCCTGATTATTAAGAAGTGCTTCTTTGTCTGCTTCCATCCCTTTCGTCAAAACATTTCTTTTTCCAAAAGTGTCACTATGTTCTGATACCATTTCCACAGACAACGTCATTATCAATATGGCAAGTGCAACGTATTTAGTAAATACATTTTTTGTCAGAAAAAATAACACTGCTCCATAGACAAGAATAAAAGCGATACTTTTCCAAGTTTTTATTACGTTATATTGATATATTGCTAATTCGTTTGCATATCGATGATTGATGAAAACCAGACTAATCAACAGAATAAAAATAGTCGTAATTAATAGCTTATAATTAACCTCTCTTTTTTCAAAGATCTCTTTCAACATAGAGGCTAACAATATAAGTTCTACAAAAATTATGTTGTATCCCCAACGATATGTCGCATATTGAAATCCATTCATAATACGTGCAAAAAATGGAAATATCAGGAATACTAATACTATAAAAATACCAACGGATATAACTATTTTTCGTTTTCGATCAAAAAGGATAAAAGCCTGCGGAAATGTTACTAAAAATAGTAGCCCACAATACAACTGCATTGATTCGTAATAATTAAGAAAACCTATATAGGAAGAACCGATGCCTTGTAGATTATTGGAAAACAAACGACTAAATATAGAGAAATAATAATCGTAAGAGTTAAACAGAAACTGCATACGAAATATGCTCATTATTCCTTCGGTCGATGTTCTTGGACTTGATTTTAAAAGGTGATATTCAGGGAAAATGAATACTGCAACTAGCCCTACTGCAAGAAAGAATATGATTATAAATTTCCCTGTCGTTCTCAGAAAAAATTTCATATCAAATCCATAATCAAAATAGAATCTAAAAAGATAATAGGTAATTACGAAAATAAATATCTGATAAAAAAAGTATATGTTTAACAAAAGTAAGGCCTTTGTTGACAACAACAATAACCATTTTCCTTCTGACATAAACCGTTCAAGTGCTAGCAATAGTAAAGGCAAGAAAACCACACTCGAACTGAAAAAATAATGTTGTCCCCATAACATTAAGTAACCATTAAAAGCGAAAAGAAAAGAACAAATAACGGCAGGAATGGCACCTACTTTTATATATGTAAAATAAAAGTAGGTGAAAAGTGCGGATAAAATTATTTTTAATATATAAACATATACCAATAAAAATGACACATTTTCTGGACCAGCTATGAAATAGACAAGAGAAAATGGATCATACAAAAAGGCATATAAGGTTAGTACACTTGTCCCCACACCCATCTTAAAAGACCAGAATGAGAATTCTAAATTATGGATTTGTTCGGCTAAAAAATAATAAAAACGATAGTAAGAATAAAAAGTATCACTACCAATATCTCTGAACAAAAATAATTTATTACCCACTAAAAATGATTTGAACAATACTAAGCAGGTTAAAAAAACTGCTGTGAAAAGTAGAATTAGATATTTTGGATGATCAAGAATACTTTTAGATTGCAAATTTCTAATCTCGGCTTTAAAAAAATTTGTTACTTATCCACCCAAAAAAAACGATTAACTTATGAGTTATCTTTTTCACAAAACGCGGGAGTTTTGTCGTCTTTCCTACATACCACAATAATGCTTTCTGGCTCTCATTAAACCAGGTTTTGAAGGGCTTTAGATGTATATCTTCTGGAAGAGAGCCTTCATCTCGATGGCTTTTGATCCACTGATAAAAACTAATCTTGTGGTTGCTAGCTAAAGCACTTACAGAAAATGGGTCATCAAACTCATCTTGTAAGTCACTATCATTCCTAAATAGAACCCTGTCTCTTTGCTCTATTTTCTCACCATTATTATAGAAGCCATAGAACCACGGATGCTTACTAACAGTCTTCTGCCCTTGCTGGTCACATTGTTGTTTATACCATTTATCAAGTTCCCAAGCTGTTGGCATGTCATCAGCATATCTTTCCAGCATCATAAGGCTGGCTCCATTATCAACGCCAGAAAAATGATGAAAACAGATAGGGAAATCATTAACTTTAATTTCAGTTTTGACTGAGCCCGTCAACTTCCGAGTAGAATAATTCCAGGTTGCAACATTGTAGATTGGATCTCTAACAATCTTGTGAGTCTCAAAAAATGCAGGGACAAAGTCCATCCATCTTTGATCAGTAAAAATTCCAAATGGGATATTGTCATGACAGAAATGTGTCAAGCGATGCGACCACCAATCAATCAATCGATTTCCGTCAGTATCGTTTTTTATACCGAGAAATCCTAGATTGTATATGCCGTGACGCATACTTGATGTTTCATTATCAATAATCGCCTGCAAATCATCTTCTTCCACCACCACATGAGGAGTTAACAAAATACTATGTTTATCTAGTAAATTTGATAAAGAAGACAATCCAGAAAAAATGACAACATCAGGATCAAAATAGAATAATTTTTCACTATTATATTTGTCGAGCAAATAACGAAAACAATGTGGTTTAACTGCAGTACATAACTCTACCACTGAATGGTGAAATACCCAGCTTTGTTCTAGACCTAAATCATCAATCGTAATTATTGAATCAAAAGGTTCCATTTCAACATCAAGCCAATCGGGAATTTTATCCGATAACATTAAGTGCATACGAATATCTGGCTCGTGCTCTTTAAGAGAGTTAGCTAGCACCCGAGCTTTTGCTAAATAATTAATGTTTGCGCTTGTAAAGGCATCTACCATACTAAGTTCTCAACCATAACCTTTTGATTAAACTCAAGTGAAGAATATCCTTTAATGCATATTCAATCCTTTGAGTAAACCATAATAATTTATTTTCTATTACTATACTGTTGGCTAAATTTATCGCCTCTAATACATTGGAAGAAATACAAGCTTGTTTCGGTATACCGGCATCGTGTTGATCAACAAAAAGTTTATAAACATTTGAATTAATAACGATATCCTTCGAAAATTTTGAGTAGACAAAAAAAGATAACTTTGTTGGTCTAAATATTTCCGCAAGTATTTCAGTAATTAATTTCTCATCAACATCTACTAAAATTTCTTTTTGTTTATCTCTTACCAATGGATAGTACACATCTAACATTTTATCGCGTGTTAAAATCTCATTTACACTGTATGGAGTTCGATACAAACTGCTAACTTCATTGACAAAAATAAAATCATCTTTGCTTGCATATCTCACCCACAAATGCCAATCCTCAAGCCGCCCTAATTCAGGATCAAAACCACCATATTCCATAAATAAAGTTCTTCTAAACAATACACATTGTATAGCGAGATTATTATTTACCAGTAAAGCACCACGACTAAATTCACGCTGAAATGAGAGAGTTTTTTTACCATCTGTATGATCAAAAGGAGTGTAACTCCGTATTTCGCTAGGAACTTCTTCTGCCAATGAATATGCTGCACCAACATCTTCATGCGTTTCTAGTGCCGTAACGAGTAGTTGCAAATGTTGCGGATAGAAAAGATCATCATCATCCAAGAAACAGAGGTATTCACCCTTTGCTTCTTTTAAACCGAGATTTCCAGCAGCACAACGATCAAAAAGTTCAGAGTAATAATAATTTATAACCCTGGAATCATCCCCGAATTCATAGTTCAACAACCATGCCTCTAGATCATTTGAACCATTTTCAATAATAACTAGCTCTATACTTTGATACGTCTGTTTTAGAACAGAATCAATCGCTTCGGCCAGACATCCTTTTCGAAAAGAATTTGTCCGAATAATTACGCTAACCGTGGGCAAATTCATTTTAGTATGCTTCTTACCCATAAAAGCAAACGTATATCCAACCTATTATTTAACTTATCTCTGTATTCAACTAACAGTATATTTTCGTTTAACAGTTCCTTATTAACTGCCGCAAAGTCTTCTCGTTGTTCGACTAACGCTGTGTTTTCCTTCTTTAGTGCTGAAACCAGATCATTCCATGAGGCCGTTGCTTGACTAACCAATTCGTAAACTGGTGCTAATTTTTCCCGTACTCGTTGGATCCGATCACGATCTTTGTTTTTTTTCTCGCTAGCATTTGTTTGAATTAAAAACGCTTCGTACAGCTCCAATGTGCAGACAGACTCATCGGAATACTTTTCTAATAAGTCAGCAGATTTGTTATGCCACAAACTATCTGTGACTAAATCTGCCATTTTTGCTTGAACTTCTATACCCTCAACTGAACGAGGCCACTCAATATCAAGATCACTTCCTACTCTCGAAATTGTGCTTTTCCAATCCTTATTCAATGCTTCATAGGTAAGCCAAGATCGCTGATGTTCAACACTAAATTCCTCCGCTTCTAAAAAATACCTAATCCATAAGTAAAGGCTATATTGCCACGGCAAGCTATCCCTCTTTACCAAAGAAGCTGCAACTTCGAAAGGATGTCTCCCAATAAAGAGAAATTTAGGTGTGATGTTTAATTCTTCAAAAATTGAATGCCAGAGTGGTAGCAAGCGACACATCCGCGGGTCTTTTATACCCCACAAGTCATGACCCGAAAATTCTGTTTTTATGATATCTACAAGTACTTCTCTGTAGGGTTTGACTCTCTCATCATGCTGCCAATGTGCTGGCAAAGCAGAAATTTTATCCCAATGAAGACCGAACACCGAAAATATTTCATCATGAATTGCGACAATCTTCTCATGTTCCCAAAATCCCTTTGCATTGACATCCTTCTGTGCTCCCATCAGGTTCTTCTCGTCACCCAGATGTATACCAAGATTATATAGTGCCCCAGCAAGCAGCGAGGTCCCACTTCTATGCATACCCAATACGATGAGTGGTGTTCCAACTTTAGTCATTGATGTTGTTGTCATCTTTGGAAACAGTAACTCTTTGGGTCTGTGGTTGGAAAATAAGCAAGAAATTGGGAGTTTTTTAAATAAGTGCTGTTTAGTTGGCTGGAATAATTCAATAGATTTTAGGCAGAATTATACATGATATCTAACTCCATGGCGCGTTTCCTGCTTGTATATGATCTAAATTTTCCCTACTCTTTTATTATACCAAAACTTAATACAACTACTTTGACAGAACTAAACATATCTACCCGTCACACAAGTCCTCCTAAATTAAAAAATTTAACCGACACTTTGATCTTAAATGGCGTGTTAAAAAATGATGATCTTAGTCGGGTTGAGGCAATTTCTAAACAGAAAGGTGAGAAGATTCTTACCTTGCTGATTTCATCAGGTCTTGTTCCAGCGGGTCTAATTGCAAGCACCTGGTCAGAATTGACAAACTACCCGCTTGCAAAAATCGACGAGTTACAATCTTACCCACTTTGCACAGATAACTTTTCGTTAAACTTCCTTAAACAACATACTGTTATCCCGTTTTCAGAAAACGAAGATTCTGTTGCTTTTGTCCTTACCGATCCTAGCGATGAATATTTGATACAAGCCTTAGAACTCGCTATTGATAAAAATATTTCACTGCTGATTTCAACGCCAGATCAAATAGGTAATGCAATTGAAAGAATTTATGCTAATCAAGATACTCTCTCAGAAATATCTGATGAAATTATTGAAACCGGTAATGAAGATTCAGATGACGTAGAACGCTTAAAGGATCTTGCCAGTGAAGCACCCGTTGTCCGATTGGTTAACTTACTCATCAACCGAGCAGTCGAATTACGCGCTTCTGACATCCATATTGAACCTTGCAAAAATATTCTGAAAGTTCGTTATCGTGTCGATGGCGTTCTGCAAGAAGTCGAATCTCCTCCTGCTCGATCCACCGCCGCTGTTATTTCTCGTGTAAAGATCATGGCCAAATTGGATATTGCGGAACGACGGCGACCACAAGATGGTCGGATCCAGCTTCGCACTCATGGTCGGGAAATTGATCTACGTGTGTCGACCGTACCATCACTGTACGGTGAAAGTGTTGTACTCAGGATCCTCGATAAAGAACAAACAGTACTCGATCTTGTCAGCCTCGGTTTTGATGAAGAAGTACATGAAGATTTTTTATCTACCATTTCACTCCCTCATGGAATTCTACTGGTAACAGGGCCAACAGGAAGCGGTAAAACAACCACGCTTTATGGTGCAGTTCAGGTTCTGAACAAGCCTGATAAGAAGATTATCACCGTTGAAGATCCTGTTGAATATCAATTAGATGGCATTACTCAAATACAAGTTAGATCACAAGTCGACCTCACCTTCGCAAGTGCGTTGAGATCAGTTGTTCGACAAGATCCTGATGTCATTATGATTGGTGAAATGCGCGATCTTGAAACCGCCGGGATAGCAGTACAAGCGGCCTTGACCGGCCACCAGGTCTTCTCAACCTTGCATACCAATGATGCCGGCAGCGCAATTACACGTTTGCTTGATATGGGTGTTCAAGATTATCTACTTACCTCAACTGTTAACGCGATTATCGGGCAACGTCTTGTTAGAACACTTTGCCCACATTGTAAAAAAGAACATGGCGTTTTACCGGAATTACAAAAACAACTACATTTAGATAAATACGGTTATCAAGAAGGTCAATCGATTTATGAAGCGGTAGGCTGTGATCAATGTGCGCATAGCGGTTTTAATGGACGCACGATTATTTTGGAATTCTTGCCAATTTCAGACACCATCAGACAATTAGTATTAGCCAAAGCAGATGGCTCCCGCATTCAAAAAGCCGCCATTGAAGAAGGGATGCAATCCATGCGTGGCCATGGCCTGAAAAAAGCAATCCGCGGTGAAACCACACTGGAAGAAGTGCTTAGAGTCACTCAGGAAATCTAATGTCTTTATTTAGTTATCGTGCACTGACCGCAAACGGCGAATCCATTACTGGTGAAATCGAAGCTCCCAGCAAGGAGGCGGTCGTTAATCAATTACACGAAGCTGGCCATATTCCGATATCAACCGAAGAAGTCGGTAATTTAAATTCTTCTATAAAAAAAAATAAACGAACCAGATCAAAAAATCTATCCTCCGATGAGGTTCAATTAATCACCGGTAAACTTGCATTGATGCTGCGCGCAGGTTTACCACTCGATCATGCACTAGAACTACTTTCAAATCTTGTCACTCCAGGTCCTGGACAGCAATTACTTGAAAAAGTACGTGCCGATGTGCAAAACGGCGCCGCACTTTCCGAAGCAATGAAAGCTTATCCGGATACGTTTAATAAACTCTACATAAGTACACTCAAAGCAGGTGAAACCGCAGGTGCTTTAGATACTGTTCTGGAAAGGCTGGCAGAATATCTGGAACGAAGTCGAGCGTTGAAAGAAACGGTTATATCCGCATTAATCTATCCAGCAATTCTACTGTTCGTTGCCATGATTTCCTTAGGGATATTATTGGTCTATGTCGTACCACAATTTAGTGATCTATTTGAAGGTATGGGACAAGCCATGCCAGCATCGACTGCATTCGTAATTGCGATCTCTACTTTTGTACAAAATTATTGGTGGTTGATTTTAGGCCTCGTGTTTATTAGCTATCAAAGCTTCAAATGGATGCTGAAAAACCCATCATTTCGTAAATCGATAGATAAAAAATTATTAAAAATTCCTTTGATTTCTGATCTAATCAAAAAGGTGGAAACCGCACGTTTCAGCCGCACGCTTGGCACCTTATCGGCCAACGGTGTACCTTTGTTGACTGGCTTGAATATTGTCAGTGATACAGTCACTAATAGCGTGATGGCTGAAGCATTGTCCGATGTTTCTGATCAATTACGCGAAGGTAAAGGGATGGCAAAACCATTATCAAAATCTGGTATTTTTCCACAACTCGCCGTACAGCTTATTCAGGTTGGAGAAGAAACTGGAGAATTGGAAAAAATGCTCCATCAGCTTGCTGATATCTATGACAATGAAGTCAAAGAAACCGTCAAGCGTTTACTGGCACTATTGGAACCTGCTTTGATCGTTGGGTTAGGCATAATAATTGCCGGTATTATTATTTCCATTCTCTTAGCTATTCTTGGCTTGAATGAATTCGTCGTCTAAGAACAAAAAAATGCAGCAGGGATTTTCTTTGCTGGAAGTTCTGGTTGCCTTTTCTATCCTGGCATTGAGCTTATCCGTTCTGTTTCAAATTTACTCACGCGGCACACAAAGTACTGCACTCTCTCATGACTACAACCGGGCCGTGATCATTGCTCAATCGAAAATGGCTGAACTCGATCAGGAGAGGAAAATCGTCCTCGGTGAAAAAAATGGTACTACTGATGAAGAAGTTCAATGGCAACGAATAGTTAGTGAGTATCAAGATCCAGATCCTGAGTTTTTCAACCGTAATTACCAACTGGTAGATGTTGAAGTGATTATTCGCTGGACTACCATGGGCCGTGATTACGATTTCAGCCTTAAATCTCGCCGTATTACGGATATGAAATAGTGATAGGATTAAACAGGAAAAACAATCATGGTTTCACTCTTGTTGAGATTCAGATCGCACTTTTGCTATTAGTTTTGATCATGGGAATTCTATTTGGTGCATTACATTTAGCGTCTAAAAGTTGGAAGACCGGCCAAATTCAGAATGAATTGGTTGAAGAGCAAAGATTGGTCGCAGAATTTATGCGTAAACAATTTAGTCAGGTTATGCCGATACTTTGGATAACATCTCGAGGCTCTGATCTGATCTTTCGTGGCAATGAAGACTCAATGCTATACGTCAGTATTTTGCCTGCAAATCGCCTGTCCGGATTACCTTCTTTATTACAACTAGTAAAAAGTAATAACAAATTAGAGTTTGGTTACAGCCTTTTAACACCGGATCAAGTACCCTTTGACACGCGTGATCGTATGAATAAAACACAGGTGATGGATGATATTGAGGAGATCAAGTTCCAATACTTCGGTAAAAAAAATAAAGGATCAAAATCCCCAGCATGGTATTCAAGCTGGGAAAGCAAAAGGAAACTTCCCAAATTGATTAAATGTCAGATCAGCCTTGCAAACGGCAAAAAATGGCCCGAAATGATTTTCCCACTTCACATTGATGACCCAACAGGCTTCAGACAATTCTTCCTGCAAGAATCAAGAAGCTATGAATTTGATCAAGGTGGTCAAAGCCGTGATCCAAACTCGCGGGAAGGTAAAGGTCCATCCCTTGACATAGATGAAGTCGATGATATTGAAAATACCGGGGGGCCGGGAAGTGGTTAGTTCTGATCAACTAAACAAACAGAACGGTATCGCTCTCGTTATTGTTCTTTGGATGCTGGCATTGCTTTCCATTATCGCTTTAGCCTATTCGGGGATGACGCGATCAGAAAGCCAATTAACCGGCAATGTCGCACGTTCGGCTAAGGCAAGAGCTGTTGCCGAAGCGGGTTTATGGACTGCCGTTCACGACCTACTTAGGCCTCCCAATGAAAGACGTTTTTCTCCGGATGGTGTTGTCGTTAACTTACTAATGGATAATGATCAGGAAGTACTCATATCGATTCAAGACGAGTCAGGAAAAGTAGATCTTAATAAAGCCAGCCAGGAACTATTGCTAGGTCTGATCAAATCTACCGGACTAGATTATGAGCAAAGCTTGCACCTCGTAGAAGCAATACTAGACTGGCGAGATAAAGATAATCTGCAACGCGTTAACGGTGCCGAAACAGCAGAATATGCAGCAAATGATCTACCCTACGGTGCAAAAAATGGAACTTTTAACAGCGTAGAAGAACTTATGCTTATTCGAGGTATGACACAGGAGATTTTTGACCAAGTGAAATCTGGCTTAACGGTTAACTCTATGCAAGCGCGAGTCCGCCTATCAACCAGTCCTGCAAGCGTACTAAATGGCTTACCCGGAATGACTGAAGATCTAGCTGCAGAGATTATAGCTAGTCGCTTCAATGATGGTACTGTTATAATTCCATCATCCGTTATACCTGATATTACTCAACCCTATATTTTTGCATCAGGCCGCGGCAATATTTATACAATTGTAAGTAATGCTAGCGTTGATGAAGTAATTTCAAAACTTCAGGTAACATTGATACTTAAAAAAGTTGGGAACAGGCCAATTACGATACTCGATTGGAAAGAGGTTGCTCCCACCCTGAAAATTTTCCCCGAACAGGAAATATTAACTGATAATGTCTCACTCTAATTCTTCTTTTCTACAATGGTGGTTCCAGGGCCTGGGCTATCTCGTCCCTCGATCGCTTAAGACTCTTTTTAGTCCCGTAAAAAAGAGGATCTTATTACAGTTCAAAGATGAGCGGCTAGCCGTAGTTTGGCCAAATCAAAAAAGTGAAAGCCCCCTAGATTATTATTCAATTCAAGAAACAAATGATCAAAAATTATTCCTTAAACGTCTATCAAAGTTTCATAAAGAAAAACATGATATTTCTCTTTGTATTCCGGCAAAAAAAGGACTGAGAAACATTCTGAAATTACCCTTAAGTGCAGAAACGGATTTATCTCACATTCTCGAATTTGAAATTGATCGGCAAACCCCTTTTCGTCGTGAAGATATCTATTCTGGTCATCGCCTTATTACAAAAAATCCAGAAACAAATACCCTTGATGTCGAACTCAATGTCGTTCCCAAAAAGAGCGTAGATCCTCAATTAGCTGAGCTTAAACAAATAGGTGTTGTTCCTACAAGAATCGAATTACAGAATGATAATGCCGAATATGGAATTAATATTCTTCAAAAAAGTAATTCTGAAGGGGAGCATAAAGCGACTCGATACATTAATTTTTCACTTTTATTTCTAACCTTTTTACTAACACTCGTAGCGATAGCACTGCCTTTCAAACATCTTGAAGATGCTCTAAAAACATCGAAAGAAGAGATTGAACTTTCAAGAAAAGAAGCCCTCGAAATTAATAACCTGAAAGCTGCCTGGGAAAAATCTCTGGAAAAACAGTCTTTCATTAGCGACAAAGTGAACAGTAGAAAATCGATGACAGTGATACTGGACGAATTAACTAAAATCATCCCTGATAATTCATGGTTAAATCGGCTACAGCTAAGAGGTGATACGATCAGACTTCATGGAGAATCTGCTGCTGCTACAGATTTGATTGGTATCATAGAGCAATCAGACTATTTTAGTGATGCTCGCTTTCAATCTCCCGTAACGAATAACGTTTCGACGGGAAATGATCGTTTTCAAATCACTGCAAAAATAACCGATGGAAATCTTGATCAAAAGAATCAGCAGGTGTCACAATGAAACTCACTCGCTGGCAACATGGTTTATTGTCGTTCCTTATTTTAGTTGGGCTTGTAGCGCTGGTTTATGCTGCCTGCGTCCGGCCTGCTTTGACTTATTATCAAGATAAACAAGCAGAGTTAGAAACACAGCAAGAACGTTTACAACGATACAAGAATGTGGCCAACCAAAAAGATACGCTGATCCCTTTTTATAAGAAACAGATCAATCAAAGCTCAGATACCGTCAATTTTATGCCAGTGATGGCACCTTCTCTCGCAGCAGCAAAATTACAAGAACAGATTAAGTCTTTGCTTGAAAAAAATCACGGTCAACTCATCAGTACTCAACCTATTCCAGCTCAAGCTGAAGACGTTGTCACACCGATAACGATCAAAGTACATATAAAATCTAATACTGACGCTTTACTACACGTATTGCATGATCTTGAATCAAAACGACCCTTAACGTTTATTGAGAATTTACAAATCCAAAGTGTCGGAGGATCAAATAGAAAAAACAACCGATCTAAAAATCAAAATATAAAACCTTTGAACACCCGTTTTGATCTCAAAGTTTATATGCTGAATAAGGAAGCGAACCCAACGCCATGAGTAGCAAAACTATCACTTTTCTACTAGTCGTGATGTGTACCATTCTTGGGAATTTGATCTACTACAACCTCAAGAACCAACCGGTATTTGATCAATTAGAAACTACCGAATTACCAAAAGAACCAACTTCCAAAGAAATCCAAAAAGTTTCAACATCGCAATTGGCTAATATAGATAGTTACAGCGAAATTATCGAACGTCCGCTCTTCTCTTTCGACAGACAAGAAACCCAGGAAGAAATTGTTACTGAACAAATTCCAACACAAAGGCCCGCAAGAGATCCAAACCTTCAACTAATCGGTATTGTACTAAGCGATGAAGGCCAAATTGCGCTGATCAAAACTAGGAAAGATCCTAAAGTTAAGCGAGTCAAACTAGACGAAAAGATCGAAAACTGGACTTTGATCGAATTACAAAATAATTCGGTGAAGCTGCTCTCTGGCAAACAAGAATTTGTTTTAGAAATGACTAGAAAAGCCGATCCTAATAAGCGCATGCAATTAAACAATATCAATCAGCGTGATCAAAGGAATAACTTGCCACCTGGAATGTCAAATCCCATCCCAACAGGACAGAGAACACTCGATCCTAGTAGTCCTGTATCCGGTATGGATGAATTTGATGAGATGGATGAAGAAGATGAGGATGAGGATGAAATCAATTAACAACCAGATCATTACACTGGCTCAATAGCCCTTTCGCATAAGCTGGAAATTCATACATGATCAAATGCCTATCTCAAATTGCACTTATATCTTTACTGTCTTATTCACCCTTTTCTTTAAGTCAGCAGGAAAACGAGAAACACAGTACAAACAATAATATGATGAATTCAGTCATTGTTACCTTAGCAATTCCAGAACAAAATAAAAATTCGTCTGATGCTATTGCTACCGCTCAAGATAAGCTATTACAAGCTTTGGAGCTGTATGAAACCGAAAACATCACGCGCTATCGCTTTTCACCAATAATAGCCTTATCCATTGACCAAGCCGGACTTGAAATACTAAAAACGCTGGAGAATATAACGTCTATTACGAAAGAGAATCTACACCAGACACAAAATACTCCCCAACCTGAAACAAGTTCTAAAACGAATAATCCACCATGTGAAAATGAATAATTAAACCTGGATGCTACAGTGTCTGAAATATTCAATCTGAATGATATGTTTCAACTGGTCATTGGATTGTCTCAATGATAAACCATCTGGACAGCACCCCTTTGTTCCATGCAGAGATGAGTTTTTCTTTCATATTTGTCTCACATCCGTGACTAAATCAACACTGTAATGACTCGCTAAACCTACATTACTTTCAAGGTCTATCCAAGAGTCAAATACATTTATGTAAACGCGTAATTTACCTCCTCATTCGTTTGGTATTTGGATGTACCAAAGATCGAGTTACATGTAAGACATCGAATGTGCTCATGCTAGTCAAGTATTTGGAGTTTAGAGATTAAAGAATCTGCAACCTTTTGATGACCATATACGTTCCAGTGAGCATCTAAATTAAAATAAGTACTTCTAGTCTCTGTTCTGAGAAGAGGGATCATGTCGAAACAGTCAATACCCTGCTCTTTACAATTCTGCATTACATTGGTGATAAGTTTTTTTGAGTCGTAAGCAGCAAGTCTTTGGGAATCATCAAGATTGGTATGATAGCTATTTTCATTTTTATTAATGAAGAAATCCTGTGGAATTAAGAAGTTTGTCAATCTACATTTTGAATTTCTGGATTTACATCTTTTTTCTAATTGCTTCATAAACATTAAATTATTGGAACAGGCTTCTTTATCTTCACCAGAGTCAAAAGCTATAGGGTTAGCACTATTAGGTCTTGCCTTTTCATTAAAAACAAGAGTGGAAGCATCTGGATGATAATAGATCTTCTTAAATAATACCTTAAAGAAAGAGGAGTAATTGCTTAACACCCTTACATACCCTGGGTATTCCGTACGATCAGCTGTTATATTTCCATCTTTAATAATACGCGTTGGATAACCTCCTTGGCTTTCCGATATTAAAATCGTTTCATTAATATCTGAGAAACAATCATTCCCAAGATAGGTAAATACATAAACACGCGAAGGTCTTAAATCTTTATTTAAATTAAAGTGGAGGAGGTAATGCGGAGTAGTAAACCCGCCACTATACGCAAAGTTTGCAATATTCATGGAGCCAAGCTTAGACGAAATTATATCCGAAAATCGTTCGCCTTCACTTACGCCCAAACCAAAAGTAAATGAATCTCCATAGAAAATGATATCTACGGGTTGCCCAACATTATAGTTTTTATTTCGATAACCATTTGAGTTGACTTCGAAAGATTCTGTAAACTCATCTGTAGTATTGGAGTAAAGTCCTGGTTTAAATTCATATATCTTATTCTCAGTGAATGGATATGCAGAACTCCAAAAAGCATAAGAATTTCTGGTGTTTGTATTATTCTCATTCGTTAATTTTATACTATAAAAAAATTCTAAAAAGATGAAAAGGATCAGCAAAAAAATTAAAAAAATACTTGAGTTCCATAATAAAATATTTGTTGTAGGTTTCATATTCCTTCTATACTAGTTACGTGTTTTTATATCTTTATTTGCTTGAAAGAAAACTATAGAGTTTTTATAGATGGTTAAGCTAAGTTCGGACATTAAGAGGTCTTACAGTATAAACATAAAATCAAGCTAAATCCTTGTAACATGATCGTATTTAATAACCAGGTTGTTCCATAAACATAAATTTTCAGTTTATCTTACTTAGTCGGAGTCTATACATCGATCTGGGGTTAGTTATCCACGTCTTTCTTTTTTAATCCTGAGTATTGTGATGAGAATCACAAACTACCTTGTTAAACCGTCCCATATACACTAAAGGTTTCCATCAAATGTTCCGATAAATAACTTAATCAACGTTGCTCTGTAGGATTGATATTGGATGTATCAACAATATCCAAGAGTAACGAACTGAATAAAATATATAACCAAGGATGGTAAATCAGTGAAACGTTTATTTGATCATACGTATATTGTTCCTGTTATTTTTTCTTTACTGTTCTGCGCATCAAGTCAGGCTGTTGTAGATTCTGACTCACCTAAACAAGCCTCTCACGCATCAATCATGGCCAAAGCCGACAGTGCAGGTAAGGTTCGTGTTATTGTCAGAATGAAAACAAACACTACATACGCGGAACTTTCAGCATCCAGCATGGCAATGGATTCACGAAAGACACGTGTAGTAAGTAAACTGAGACAGCTAAACTCCGCTGATGTGAAAAAATTCCAACACCTTCCAATTACCTCAGCGGAAGTTGATTCCGAAGGATTAAGTTCTTTACTCAATAATCCAGATGTAGAAGAGGTTTTTGAAGACAAATTATTCAAACCATATCTGGCTGATAGTACATCCTTAGTTGGTTCAACTACCGCAGTAAATTCAGGTAGTGGAGGCAGTGGCCAAGTGATTGCTATTCTTGATACCGGAGTTGATAGTAGCCACCCTTTTCTCTCAGGTAAGGTTGTTGATGAAGCTTGCTTCTCTAAAACAAGTGGAGATTCAACCTCTATTTGTCCTAATGGAAGTAATAGCCAGCTTGGTACTGGGGCTGCCGAGCCATGCAGTGGAATCTGCAACCATGGCACTCATGTTGCCGGTATTGCTGCTGGTAAAGGAAGCAGTTTCTCAGGGGTTGCGCCGGATGCAAACATTATGGCAATACAGGTTTTCTCAAAATTCACGGGTAGTTACTGCAATGGGGCAAGCTCATGCGTATTAGCTTATACCTCTGATATCTTAAGTGGTCTTGAACATGTCTATTCGATGAAAGACACTTATAACATAGCTTCAATCAATATGAGTTTAGGTGGAGGAGCCTATTCAAGTGCCTGCGATAGTGAGGTATATAAATCGACTATAGACTTACTCAAAGCAGCAAATATTGCCACAGTAATAGCTTCCGGAAATGATGGTTACAGCTCTCAAATAAGTTCACCTGCTTGTATTTCTTCTGCGATCAGCGTTGGCGCAACAACAAAAAGTGATGGCATTGCCAGTTATTCGAATAGTTCTGAGCTCCTTGATATCTTAGCGCCAGGTAGTTCCATCGAATCTTCACTGCCAGGAACAGGCTATGGTTACTATAGCGGCACCTCAATGGCTACACCTCATGTCGCAGGTGCATTCGCAATATTACGTTCAAAATATCCAAAAAGTACTGTTGATGAAATTCTAGCAGTTCTAAAAACTAGTGGCGTTGCTGTTACTGATTCCCGTAACAACATTACCCGTTCTCGTATTAAAATAGATTCTGCTATAGCTGCATATGAGCCCAGTATTGAAGAAGAGCCTGTTCTTGAAGAGCCTGTTATTGAAGAGAAACCGATCAGGATCAGAAATGACTTTAGCCCGGATGGAAAATCAGATATTCACTGGAGAAATCGTCTTACTGCTGAACGCCAAGTATTTCACATGAATGGGGCGAATGTGATTTCGAGCCAGACAATAAATGACAATAAAGATCTTAATTCGAAATTTGTAGGCATTGGTGACTTGAATGGAGATAACAATGCGGATGTTGTCTGGAGAAATAATCTTAACGGCTCAAGCACTATCGATATTATGAACGGTGCAAGTATAACGTCTTCTGCCAGTCTCAATATTCAAACTGATCTTTCTTGGAGCACCGTTGGTATTGGTGACTTTGACGGTGATGGGAAGGATGATCTTCTCTGGAAAAATGCAACAACTGGGGAAGTTAGAATTTCATTTATGAACGGAACAACATTAGCCTCAGATCAATCAGTTACCACCGTAGGCACAGAATGGGAAATTAAAGGTGTTGGTGACTTTGACGGTGATGGTAAGAGCGATATCCTTTGGCGTCATAGTGCTAATGGACGAGTATGGATGCACCTTTTGGATGGAGTTACTATCACCACTTCCTCCCACATTGCCTACACTTCACTATCTTGGGATATTGAAAAAGTTGGGGACTTCAATGGCGATGGTAAGTACGATATCCTCTGGAAAAATAATCAACATGGTCGTGTATGGACATACTTGATGAATGGAGCATTAATCACAAATGGCAATCTGGCAGGTCCTGGAGAGCATGTAGCGTTCAGTGCTCTAAGTTGGGATATTAAATCCGCGAGTGATTTTAACGGTGACGGTAAAGATGATATTTTTTGGAGAAACAATACCACTGGAGAAAACTGGATGTATCTTATGGATGGTTCAAACATTCTAATTCAGAATCCTGTGCAAGCAATCACCGATCTTCAATGGACAGTTGAGTAATCACATTGTTCAACTGTATAAATAATGATCCTGGTTTAATTATTTCGACCTATCTCACACTAGACTGAAAAGATAGAAATAAAGTAAGTATTAAATCTGCAGACACCAACTTTACGAGCACCTGTTGATCAGGTATTACAAACATATTAAGTAATTGATCACTTTATACTAAGCATTCATTTCTTTATGCGTACAACTACGCATCATCAGTACTCACATCATATAGAACATGCCCTATAATATACGCAGGCAATTTTTTGTATTTCAGCTTAATTCACAATCAATCAAGATAAGAGAAAACAAATTCATATGAGACTAATTGGAATAATACTAATAATCGTTTTGATTTCGGCAGCTTTTTGGCTTCTCAATAAGGGTAGTAATACTACATCTGATCTTCCTGCAATTGATCAACCCTCTCCATCACCTGAGAATACATTGCAAGAGCAAAACATCGAAGCCGCTGTGGTAGAAATTGATTCAACTATTAACATAGAACCCAGCTCCCCTTTCAGTGGTCCTTCGATCGAAGTTGACGAGAGCCTTTATGGTGATGGTCCGAGCACGGGTGCTGCTACCGACATGGAGTTAACGGCTCCAGAAGATAGTCTGCCTAATTAAATAATAACCAGCTAACGATCAATAAAAATGTCGATTCAAGTCTCCGTTATTATCGTCAATTTTAATTCTGGCTCTTTGTTATACGATTGTCTCCTGTCCTTATTTGATTCAACCATTTCCATAGAAGTCATCGTTGTCGATAATAATTCTGAAGATGACAGTTTATTAAAGGTAGCTTCCGCTTTCAAAAACGATACAAGGCTGACGATAATTCGAAACTCGACCAATTCTGGTTTCGCACATGCTTCAAATCAAGCCGTAGAAAAAGCAACTGGCGATTACTGGTTATTCTTAAATCCTGATTGTGTCATCAGATCTGACACTATTAGTGAGGTGCGTGAATTGATGGAAAAAAATCCAGATGTTGGCATGTCTGGTCCCTTGATCGTAAATCCTGATGGTAGTGAGCAGAGAGGTTGTCGAAGAGCTATTCCAACACCGTGGCGATCGTTTGTTCGGGCTTTTGGCTTATCTAAGTTTTTCCAAGATAATCCAAAATATAAAGACTTTTTGCTGCATACAGAACCCTTGCCAGATCATCCCATCAATGTAGAAGCTATTTCCGGTGCGTTTATGTTTGTTAGAGCGTCTGCGACTAACGAGGTTGGTCTACTCGATGATGGTTATTTTTTACACTGTGAAGATCTTGATTGGTGTATGCGTTTTCGACAAAAAAACTGGAGATTGTTATTCAATCCAAATACTATCGTGACACATGTAAAAGGTGGTTGTAGCGAGAACCGACAGATATTTGTGATCTGGCATATGCATAATGGCATGGTACGTTTCTATAAAAAATTCTTCAAAGAAGAATATCCAAAACCACTGATGTGGTTGATTGTGATCGGCGTGTGGTTACGTTTTATTATGATGGCTAGCTACTACAAAATCATGCAAATAGTTGATCGTTTCAGATCAATAAAAACAAAGTTATTAGCTTGTGTCAGCGACTTCAAATAAAGCTTTAAACAATAAAGAAACAAGTATTATTGTCACTGGTGCGACGAGTCTGATTGGTCGTTTCCTGTTACCACTACTTCGGAATAATGGTTATAAAATTCATGCCCTGACAAGATCACAAAAGAGTAGATCAGAAATAAACAATCCTTCTGAAGAATGGCATCATTACGATGGTTCATTAAAAAGCGTCAGTCCAAAAATCACTAGTGCAAATATTCTTATACATCTTGCTCCTCTGTATAGTCTTCCAGACATCATCGAAGATTTTGTTTCTTTGGGAGGAGAAAGAATCATCGCTTTTAGTTCTACAAGCCGGTTTAGTAAAAAAAGTTCTACGGTTGCATCAGAGCGAGAAATAGCGAAAAAACTTATAGCCGCCGAAGAATCTGTTGCTTCTAACTGTAACAATCATCAGCTTGCCTGGACAATTTTCAGACCGACGCTAATTTATGGTGCAGGCCTTGATCAAAACGTGTCAAGTATTGCAGCTTTGATTCAATGCTTAAAGATCTTCCCTTTAGTAGGAAAAAGCACAGGCTTACGCCAACCCGTACATGCGGAAGATCTTGCGATTGCATGCACGAAAATATTGAACGTCAAAAAAATGCCAAACCAATCTTATAATTTAGTTGGTGGAGAAACGCTGACTTATAAAGAAATGGTCGAACGGATTTTTTTAACGTTAAAGAAAAAACCACGATTTATGTCTTTTCCACTGCCTTTGTTCAAAGCACTGATTAAGTGTATTTCGATCATTCCTGCATATTCACATTTAACAACAGAAATGGCAGATCGAATGAATCAGGATTTATGTTTTGACAGTAAAGAAGCGATCAAGGATTTTGACTATATGCCACGAGAATTTTACCCGCAGAAAAAAGATCTGATCGAAAATTCAGATACTACTATTTTCAACTAAGCCCGATTATAAATATCTTCGAACCGGACGATATCGTCTTCACCAAGATAAGAACCAGACTGAACTTCGATCAGTTCTAATGTAATCGTACCCGGATTAACCAAACGATGGGTCACACCTAACGGAATATAAGTTGACTGGTTCTCTGTCAGCATGATTTCTTCGTCACCTTTAGTGACTATTGCGGTACCTGACACAACAATCCAATGTTCCGCACGATGATGATGCATTTGTAGAGAAAGGCTTTCCTCCGGCTTAACCGAAATTCGTTTAACTTGAAAACGATCACCTGCATCAATGCCTTCATAACAACCCCATGGTCGGTATACACGACGATGCATTAATGATTCATCACGCTGTTCTTTTTTCAGAAATTCAACGATTTTTTTAACATCCTGCGCGCGATCTTTAGGTACCACCATTACCGCATCCGATGTTTCAACCACGATCAAATCGTCACAACCCACAACCGACAATAAACGGTGCTCCGCAACTAAAATATTATTGTTTGCATCGTGAGTAAAAACATCACCCGTTGCTGCATTACCGTTTTCATCCTGATCAGAAATTTCCCACAAGCTAGACCATGAACCCACATCAGACCAACCTGCATCAAGTGAAAGGACGGCAGACTTAAACGAATGATGATCCGTCACTTTTTCCATCACCGCATAATCCACAGAATCAGCAGGGCAATTCACAAATGAATCATTTTCAAGACGGAAAAAATCACCATCTGCAGAACCAGATTGATACGCTGTTGTACAGGCATCGAAAATATCTTGTCTAAAGGTTTTGATAGCTTCTAACCAAACCGAAGCCTTCATCATGAACATGCCACTGTTCCATGAATACTCTCCAGAATCCAGATAGGACTGTGCCGTCTGTGTATCAGGTTTTTCAACGAATGCACTAATTGAATAAGCGCTACTTCCATCAACATTCGCTCCTTGTTTGATGTAGCCATAACCTGTTTCTGGTTTATCCGGCACAACTCCAAAAGTGATCAGATAACCTTGTTCTGCCAGCTTGGCACCCTCTTGAATAGTGTTATGAAACGTATCCAAATCTTGAATAACATGATCAGAAGGCATCATTATGATAATTGGATCGTTGTCTAGACTTTGACCACCTTGCGCAGCCATGGCTGCAACCGTTAAAGCCGGTGCTGAATTTCGCCCCTCAGGTTCGAGCACAATCGTATTCAGGCTTTGTTCTTTCAATCTCGCTTGTTCTGCCACTAAAAAACGATGTTCTTCATTACTGACTATGATCGCTGGTTCAACACCTTCAACACTCGTATCCATTCTTGCCAAGGTCTGTTGTAAGAGAGAATCTTCCCCAGTCAACCTAAGAAATTGCTTAGGATAATGTTCGCGTGATAATGGCCACAAACGTGTGCCACCACCGCCAGCTAGAATTACAGGTAAGATCATCATTCTTTAAAATATATCCTTAAATTAAAACTCGAAAATTAAAGTCTAATCAGAGAAACACCAACAGGAATATCTTCTCGTGACAGTTTTGCTTTCACGTCATAAACAGCACCTTGACCATTATCGAGCAAGCTGGATACAAATTCCCAACCCCGATCAAGATAACTGCGATGAGGTACCGCACAAATAACAGCCTGAGCTGGTTTCAAATCAGCTTCTTTGACTAAATCAATGCCGTATTCTTCAACGGCCTCTTCAGGATCAGCCTCAGGATCTGTCACCTGCACATTAATCCCATAATCTTCAAGTTCGCACAAAATATCTGTGACGCGCGTATTTCTGAGATCAGGAACGTCCTCTTTAAAAGTCAAACCCAAAACAGTAATAGTAGAACCTTTGACCTTGACGCCATCTTTGATCATTTGTTTAACTACTTGGCCCGCAACATGTGCGCCCATGCCATCATTGATGCAACGACCAGAGAGGATCACTTGAGGGCTGTATCCTAAAACCGAGGCTTTGTATGTAAGATAGTAAGGATCAACTCCAATACAATGACCACCAACTAAACCTGGATCGAAAGGCAGGAAATTCCATTTTGATCCAGCGGCAGCTAATACGTCACGCGTATCAATCCCCATACGTTCAAAAATTAACGCTAACTCATTCATCAAAGAGATATTTAAATCACGCTGTGTATTTTCAATTACCTTGGCGGCTTCAGCAACTTTTATCGTTGCTGCGCGATGAACACCCGCCGTGACGACTGACTCATAAACTGCGGCAACAATATCAAGAATTTCTGGTGTCTGACCGGCGACCACCTTGATGATCGTTTTAAAAGTATGCTCTTTATCACCGGGGTTAATGCGTTCTGGTGAATAACCCACAAAAAAATCCTCACCACATTTCAAACCTGAAACTTGTTCAAGTACAGGCACACAATCTTCTTCTGTTGCTCCTGGGTAGACAGTTGATTCATAAACGACTATATCGCCTTTTTTGAGTATGCTCCCAACTGTTTTTGACGCACCAATCACCGGCGACAAATCAGGTTGTTTTGCATTATCAATCGGTGTCGGAACAGCAACAATATGAAAATCCGCTTTGTTAAGGTCTTCTGGATTAGCCGTGTATAAAACATCGGTATTGTTCAGATCATCATCTTCAACTTCGTTTGTGCGATCCCAACCATCTTTCAGTTCCTGAATACGCTTAGGGTCAATATCAAAGCCGATTGATTGCTCTGTTTTACCGAACTCGACGGCCACAGGCAAACCTACATACCCAAGACCAATGACTGAAATTTTTCTGTTATGTGTCATCACGCAACCTGATAAAATTCTCTATACCAATTAACAAAATTCTGTATTCCTGTCACCAACTTCGTTTCAGGTTTATATCCCATATCATTAACCAAATCTTCAACATTTGCATAAGTCGCAGGAACGTCTCCAGCCTGCAAAGGCAACATGTTTTTCTCGGCTTTTTTGCCCAGTACATTTTCTAACGTTTCGATAAACGTCATTAAATGGACAGGATCATTATTTCCAATGTTATAAACTCGATACGGTGCCTTACTGGTTCCTGGATCGGGTTTGTTACCTGACCATTCAGGATCCGCGGTTGCAGTTGTGTCTACACAGCGAGTCACACCTTCAACGATATCATCGACATAGGTAAAATCACGTTGGTGATCTCCATAATTAAAAACATCAATCGGCTTTCCTTCGATAATGTTTTTAGTGAACATGAACAAAGACATATCCGGTCTTCCCCAAGGACCATAAACGGTGAAAAAGCGCAGCCCTGTAGTAGGCAGACCAAATAAGTGACTATAGGTGTGCGCCATCAATTCATTGGCTTTTTTTGAAGCCGCATACAATGAAACCGGGTGATCGATATTGTCATGGATTGAAAATGGCATGCTGGTATTCGCACCATAGACCGAACTCGATGAAGCATAGACCAAATGCTCGACCTTGTTATGTCGACAACCTTCTAGAATATTCGTAAAACCTACAATATTTGCATCAATATAAGCTTGAGGATTTTCCAATGAATATCGCACCCCTGCTTGCGCAGCAAGATGAACAACACGCTCAAACTGTTCTTCTTCAAACATCGCTTTCATACCAACCTGATCAGCAATATCAAGTTTTATAAATTTGAAGTTATTATTTGGAGTTAAGCGATCAAGACGTGCTTGTTTCAACGACACATCATAATAGTCATTCATATTATCGAGACCAACAATCTCGTCGCCACGCGCTAATAATTTGTGACTCAGCGTTGACCCGATAAAACCAGCCGCACCTGTAACCAGTATTTTCATACTACCCTTCCCATCTTCAGAACACTGGATTGTACAGTCCAGAACACTTTGTGTTTTGATAACCCAGTGAAAATTCGTTAACTGTTTACTATAAATATAGTTAGATCAGCTATAACTGATCTTTATATCAACTGAATATAGCTATCGGCGTGCAATAAAATTAGTTTAGATATTCAGGCTTATAATTGCTTATTTTTCTTCTCGTCCAAAACCTGTTTTATGGAATCTAATTTGACATTTACGTCTGATAATTGAATGAATTCCTGCTCAATTTCTTCTGGAGAAGAAAAAGCACCTAATAATTTTGGATTCTTCAACAAATAACCTGCCTGACGCATATCCTGGCTTATTGTTCTGGCTTGTTCTGGAGGGAATTCCGATCTTCGTAAACGTGATGAAAGTCGACTAACACGCATTTTTATTTTCTTTCTGATCTCTTTTAGATCAGAAAATTTACTGTGCATCAATTGACGCCTCACTTCTTGTTCATCGACTATTGGCCCCTTCACTAGAGAAGTATCTTGATTCTGATCACTTTGAAAGTGGCCATTTTGATCAATAGTTGATCCGCCACTGATTTTTGAAGCATCTCCAGAAACTGAAGGCTTAATATCCTGAATCTGATCTCCGTCACTAGTTACTAATACAATTGATCCAGCGACAATAGCTAAAACCAACAAAATCATCATAATTCTCATACAGAAACTCTCACTTTATCAGGGCACCTTTGGCATAAATATTGAATCACAGTTGAGTAACCAACGAAGACAGTTTAACAAACTACCAGATGTCGATGTAATTAACTAAACACCCAGATTAAGGAAAATAAAATGCTAAAGCTTGAAAACTTCACCCTGAAACAAAGAATGTTCTTTATCTCCAGTATAGGTGTTGCCGGGCTATTGACAATGATGACACTTGAGTATTTTCATATTTCGATTGCAATTTCCATGGGTATAGGTGTTTTGTTCATCATAGCTATAACTACCCTGGCTGAATATTTCGGGAGGCATGCCTCTGAACGCAGTAAAAATTTGGTTGAGAGTATTCAAAACGTGAATAAAGGTGATCTAACTCAGACTCTCTCTCTTCCAGGTAAAAGTGAATTTAGTTGGATAGCAAGAGAATTTGAAGACACTCGTAAATCACTGGCCGTACTTGTAAGTGAAATAGTTGGTGGGATTGATCAATTAGCAATCACAAGTAATCAACTCACCTCTGTTGGCGCTCAAACAAGCGAAGGTGTTCAAAAACAACAAATGGAAACAAATCAGGTTGCTTCAGCCATTAATCAAATGGCGACCACCGTCCAGGAAGTAGCGAAAAATGCGTCAAGTGCTGCAGCTGCAGCTAAAAATGCCGATCAAGAAGCTGAAAATGGTAAAAATGTAGTAAGCAGTTCAATCAAATCTATAGATACACTAGCAAAAGAGGTTGAACAAGCCGCCGATACGCTACAGCGACTTGATGGTGATATTGGAAACATCGGCGATATCGTAAATGTTATTCGAGCAATTACTGAACAAACAAACTTACTTGCACTAAATGCTGCAATTGAAGCCGCACGCGCTGGCGAACATGGTCGTGGATTTGCAGTTGTTGCGGATGAAGTACGCACATTAGCCGCAAGAACACAGTCATCGACAATTGAAATAGAAGAAATGGTTAATAGACTTCAAGCAGGAGCAGAAGAATCCGTTGCTGTAATGGAAAACAGCCGTAACCGTGCTCATGAAACTGTAGAAAGTGCAGCTAAAGCAGGTGAAGCGTTAGATAAAATCACCAGTATGATCACAACCATCGATCAAATGAATGCACAAATTGCACAGGCGTCAAACCAACAAACTACGGTTGCAAATGAGATAAATCAAAGTATTGTTAATATTAGCCAGGTCGTTGAACAAACTGCAAGTGGCGTACAGGGATCTGTACGATCATCCGGAACACTTTCATCTGTTTCCAAACAACTTCAAAATACCGTTAGCAAGTTTAAAATTTAATTATCAGGGTTCTCAAACTAAGTCATTTATGGGAACTGAGACTACTGAGGCATGGTGACTACTGTTTGTGGGAATGGAATTTCAATTCCTGCTTGTCGGAACTTTTGCAAAATACATTTGCGAATTTCACTCGAAACCCTTTTTCGACTTTCGATATTGTCAACAAAGGCATACAACTGAAAATCGAGCGAGCTCTCACCAAAATCATTGAAATAAACAAAAGGTGCCGGCCAGGAGAGGACTTCTGATCGCTCTCCAGCACATTCGAGTAACATAGTTTCAACCTGTTCAATATCAGAATCATAAGCAACACCAATTGGAATTTCGATCCGACCAAAGGCACTTTTATGGGTCCAGTTAACCACGGCATTCTGTAATAAATCTGCATTTGGAATAATCACGGAAGCGCGACTAAATGTCTCGATCTCAGTCGAGCGAACATTGATCTGCTTAACCTTACCTTCCAATTCTCCAACAATGACCCAGTCACCCATTTTGATCGGTCGTTCAAATAACAAGATCAAACCTGAAACAAAATTATTAACGATATCCTTTAAACCAAAACCAATACCGACAGAAAGTGCACCCGCGATTAGAGCAAGTTTGGTGAGATCAATTCCTAAAGTAGATAGCGCTAACAATAACGCGATCAAAATGCCTACATAACTGATACCAGAACTCACAGCCGTTCTTACACCAATATCCATATTGGTTTGTGGAAATAATCTGTTTTCCAGAAATGTCCGAATAACACGAGTTAAGGCAACTACGCCAAACAAGACAAAAAAAGCAAGAATCACATCCGCTAGCGAAAAGGTGTATGAACCGATCGAAATACCTGTGAACCAGCCAGAGATCAAGTTGACTAAATCCTGATGAGGGAACCTCCACAAGACTAAAAGCAAATAGGCTGCGGCAAGAATTCCAAAAAGATCCAACAAGGTCATAATCCAGAAATTCAATCTTTTCCCTGTATCTCGATCAAAGGTCAACACTTTTCTCAACGAGTTCGCGACCGAAGTCTCTTTTTCTAACAACAAGAGAAGTGAATCACGGAGGAAAACGCGCAGTGCTACAAAAATTGCAGCCAATAAGCTCGTTAAGATGATTCTTAGCAGGAGAAAATCAGCAAGATTATGAAAACCTAAAATACTACAAACCAATCCAGTAAAAGCAACAAAACCCGTCAACAATCGAAGATAAGGCCAAAACCATAACCGTGCAGAATCAACCTCTCCTTCACCCTGAACAATCTCTGGATCAATATTTCCAGACACTCGCCACAACGATCTACCAGATAAAAACAGTAAGATCACCGAAATAAGTGAATTCTTAACGAAAGCATAAATAGAACCAAATTCAGCAGCTACACCTGTGTCTACGAGCACCAAATCAAACGCAATGCCTATCGCAAGAACAGCGACAAGAAGGTTTAAACGATGAGCTATTTTTCTAGCCGCATTTGGAGAAACCCAAGTTAAACTCCATTGTGGCATCCGAGGCGAAAATATCGCCCGAACCAACGCTGAACCCATTAAATAAAAAATAACGGCGAAAAATACTCCTTTCGGCCAAATGAATTGTGGATCCAATACGAACTGCATCCAATAATTCCAAGCAATCCCACACAGAACAGTAAAGATCAGAACTGGAATAATCCCTCGACTGATTGTGACACCTATCGCCGCAAAAATTCTATGCCGATACGATGGTGCTTCTATCGCAGCATTTCTCAGAAAGCGATGTAGAGGCCCTTTTCTCATCAAATATCCAGCTAAAATTGTGAGAAAGATACCTACCACAAGAACAGGTAATATGATTAAAACAGGTGACTTATAACCACCTTCCTGACGTGCTTTTATCAACGACTTATAACCATTAAAGAACTGCGCGCCAGCTTTTATCCAAATTCTTGGATCGAGCGGCAAAGGAGCCTGACTAACCAATGTAGAAACCATTTGATCAATCTCTACATTCGAGATCTCATGCAACAACAGATCACTGCGTTTACTGATCAAATCGGACTGCTTAGCGTGTCCTTCCGCCTCTCGTAACAACCTCGCCAGTTTCCGCCTTTCACGTGAGACCTGAGCCGCTTCATCTGGCTCACCGTCCTCAGGTAGCCGCCCTAGTGAATCTACAAGTTTTTTTAGTTCACGTGTCTTATCAGACGCATCAAGACTCCTTTTAAGCGCCTCAGTACGAACGGTGTTTATTTGTTCTCGTAAAAGTATTGCAGACTCATCATTAAGACGACTTTTCTTGATCAACCCTTCCGCATTATTCAACGTGGTGTTCCACCGTGAATGAACAATGTTGAAACTGGGTTCTGACAAACCTGCATCATCCACCGCTACACTCACTGAAGAAAAATAAGCAAGTACAAACAAACCGACCAGAATCAGTATTGTTTGTCTACGGAAAGTATTGAAATATGTATGCATAACGTGTATCAATAATTACGGTTGTCTTAAATATAATTACAATTTCACCTTTTTTTAGCCACAATTCAATTCTAAACTAAAGCCAAACTATTTATGCCTGATTTAATGGGACTTACTTCTAGGATCTATGATGAATAAAGTAAAAATTCTGTTTTCATTCTTTTTGATTGTTGTTTTTAAACTCACTCCGGCCTATTCGGCAGAAGAATTAAAAATCTTACGGATCACACCACAAGGTGACAACATTCCTGCCAAACAACAAATTGTTATCGAATTTGATCAAGCCGTTGTTCCTTTAGGAAATATGCAACGAGACACCAAACAATTACCCATTAGCATAACACCACAGATAAACTGCCAATGGCGCTGGATGGATACACGCTCACTGGTTTGCCAACTGGATGTTGAAGAAAAACTATCCCTCGCCACAAAATACTCTATTAAGGTTGAAACAGGCATTACGACTGAGAACGATACAGGAATGAAGTCGTCATATGATCACACCTTTACGACACAACTGCCCGACATTCATTCCACCTGGTTTCGTACATGGGCGACTCCCGGAACCCCGGTTATCAAAACCAGATTCAATATGCCAGTCACCAAAGCCTCCATCGAAAAACATATCTATTTTGAAGCCTCAGGACAACGCTTTGCGATTAAAGCTGAACTCAATCCAGATATGGAAGTTAACCAACACACGGACCTTGAGTTTCAACAGATATGGTTACTTTCTCCAAAAGACGAACTACCACTGGATACAGCGATAAAATTAATGACCGAAGCAGGTCTTGTTTCAAATCAAGGAACAACTTTCGGTCAATCAAGTCGTACTGTTGTCGAATTCCAGACCTTTCCGGAATTTGAATTTCTTGGCGTGAAGTGTTTCTCAACCACTAAACAAAAACAGATATTAATTTCTGAATCGAATGATTTACCTATATGTAATCCACAAGGCAGCATTACTCTTACTTTCAGCTCTCCCGTTGCGGAACACGCCCTTCGAGACCATTTGATCATTCAACCAGATCTGACTAATGGTCGGAAAGATTATGATCCCTGGGCTGGTAATTATTTTTATTCCAGACTGACTAGCCCGCACCAAAAAGATCAAAACTACGATGTTTATCTTCCTGAAAACTTAAAAGCATTTCAACCTTACAAATTTAGTAGTAAAGATATCCGTGATGAATTTGGTCGCAGGTTAAAATCACCCATCGATCTGAATTTTTTTACTGACCATCGACAACCAAATTTAAACCTTGCACACCCAGTGGCCGTATTAGAAAAAGAGATAGACAGCCAATTGCCCGTTTATATCACCAACCTGAAGAAACTTGATCTGAACTATTCGATACTTACCTCTAAAGAAACAGCATCTCAACAAAAATCATTAGATGTACCTGATATTGTAGATATTGCTTTCGCTCATCCGCTCTCTGTTCGCGAAATCCTCAAACAACAATCCGGCATCATTTCTGGAAAGATCTCAATGCATCCAAATCCTCGAGGATATGATCCAACAGACTTTTTTGTGCAAGTTACCCCTTGGCAAGTTCATGTAAAACTTGGCCATTTTAATTCGTTAGTTTGGGTTATTGATATGGCGACAGGTCAACCTGTACAAAATGCAAATGTCAGTATTTATGAAGGCACTTTAGATCTAAAAGAACCCAATAAAATAATAGAAAGCGTGATCACAAATGATCAAGGGCTGGCAAAATTTTCTGGCTTGTTAACACTTGATCCAGATCTGGAATTGATCAATAGCTGGAAGCATGACGCGACAAAATTAATGTTCAAAGTTGAGAAAGATAAAGATATCGCGCTATTACCCGCAAAAAATTCCTTCACAGTCTGGGGAAGAGATATCTATCCATGGAACCGCGATCAATTTGGTTATTTGAAAGCTTGGGGAACCACAGCACAAGGCGTATATCGCCCCGGTGACACTATTCAATACAAACTCTACGTTCGTGATCAGAATAATCAAACATTGATCAAATCATCTTTCAATGGACCAGATACCCTTTGGAGCCTGACGATTACAGATCCAAAAGACAAAGTAGTAAGTGAGATTAAAAATCTGCAGCTTAATGAATTCGGTGCTTACGATAACGAACTTTTAATTCCTGAAAATGCCAGTGTTGGTGCTTATAGGTTCACACTCAAAGCGGAAAAAGAAACAAACCAAAACAATCAAGAAAACAAAAACACAAAAATAATATTTCAGTCAGATCCACTTACAGTCCTGGTGAGTGATTTCACACCTGCACCTTTTAAAGTCAAAACAGAATTAAATGGAAAAATGTTCCAACCGGGTGATCAATTAATTGTTTCAACCACAGCACGTCTCCATGCAGGTGGGCCATATACTCAAGCTCAAACTTCAATTTCAGCAGATCTGATCGCTGGCAATTTTACTTCTAAACATCCCATAGCTAAAGAACTACATTTTGACACTCGATCTGCAAATGGATCCCAATCAGAAGTTATTTTTCAAAAACAGGAATTATTAGACGATAAGGGTGATCTAGAAACAGCTATTGATCTCATTGATAAAAATATTATTTATGGAACCGTACGTGTAGAGAGTCGTGTTCAGGATGATCGTGGTAAAAATGTCGCTAATCTTGCTAACGCAAAATTCTTCGCTCGCGATCAACTGGTTGGTTTGAAAAACAGTCGTTGGGTATATCAGGAAGAACAACCTGCTGAAATACAATATATGGTCGTTGACAAAGACGGTAATCCTATTACAGATACAGCCGTAAGTCTTATTATTGAGCGTCAAGAAACAAGCGCAGCACGCGTCAAAAGTGCTGGCAATGCTTATACCACCCGATATATTACTGAATGGGTTCAAGCGTCAACTTGCACTGGCGTTAGTTCTAGCGAGTTAGCCGCCTGTATTTTCACACCTGCAGAGCCGGGTAACTATCGGATCACAGCTAATATTAAAGATTCACAAAAGCGGCAACACAATTCTCAAATTTATGCCTGGGTTGTAGGCAAAGGCCAAGTTTTATGGGAACAACCTAGCAATAATAATTTATCAATTATTCCTGAAAATAATGATCCAAAAATCGGTGACACGGTTCGATATTTAGTTAAAAACCCTTACCCCGGTGGCAAGGCGCTGATCACGGTTGAACGTTATGGGATCTTAAAAAGTTGGGTTGAAGATTTTGACGACAGCACAGAAATTGTCGAGTTCGAAGTTGGGCCAGACTTTATGCCGGGTTTTTATTTATCGGTTAATGTTTTTTCTCCCAGAATTGAACCACCAAAAGAAATAACCTGCGATACTAAAAATACTAATTTAGGTCAAGTTGATTTAGGAAAACCAGCTTTCAGTATGGGTTATGTCAGTGTGCCGGTTTCTGATCCTTATAAACAACTTGATGTCTCGATTGAAAGTAACAAAAAAACTTATAAACCCGGTGAAAACATCGAACTCACATTCTCGGCCCACCCTAAAAATGATGACCAAAAACAAGATGTTGAATTAACCATTGTAGTACTCGATGAAGCAGTTTTTGATTTAATCAAACAAGGTGATAAATATTTTGATCCTTATAAAGGCTTTTATTCTCTTGAGAGTTTAGATGTTGCGAATTTTAGTTTATTAACACGCTTAATCGGACGTCAAAACTTTGAGAAAAAAGGTACGAATCCCGGTGGTGATGGCCAAGGTTCAGATAATGTTAGTTTTCGATCCATCGATAAATATGTCGGTTATTGGAATCCTTCTTTAATTTTACAACCAGATCAAAAACAAACCATCTCATTCACAGCACCGGATAATTTAACTGGCTGGCACGTATTCGCAATGGCGGCAAACAAAACTGATCGTCTTGGTCTCGGTAAAGGAGAGTTTAAAGTCAACAAAGAAATTGAACTGCGTCCAGTAATGCCGAATCAAGTTATGCAAGGTGATCAATTTCAAGCGGGGTTTAGTGTTTTAAATAGAACAGATAAAACAAAAGAAATTAATGTTGAAATAAAACTCAGTGGAGATAGTGTTGATGGATTTGATAAAAAAAATAATCAACAAAAATCCGTCAGCAAATATTTGACCGTTGAACCATTTAAACGTCAATCTTTCTGGCTGCCTGTTCAAACTAAATCAGCTGGTAAAATTGTTTTTACTGCGCAAGCAAGATCAGGTTCTGAAACCGACGGATTGAAGCATACTATTCCTGTTCTAAAACGTAGAGTGTTTGATACCGCAGCCGACTACGGCACATCTATTGATCCGATTACTAAAACAGAAATTTTATTCCCGGAAAAAATTCATAACGACTCTGGTTCTTTAAGCGTGAACGTATCACCAACCGTTATTGGTAATGTCGATGGTGCATTTAAGTATATGCGCGACTATCCATACAGGTGTTGGGAACAACGTTTGAGTAAAGGCGTTATGGCAGATCATTTTCAAAGTCTGAAGAATTACCTGCCTGATAATCTACAATGGAACGAGAGCGAAAAACTCGCAGAGAAAATGATTAATGACGCCACTAACTTTCAGGCACCGAATGGTGGCATGACATTTTGGATCCCGAAAGATGAATATGTCAGCCCGTACCTAAGTGCTTATACCGCGCTCGCTTTTAACTGGTTGCGAAATAGCGGCCACAGTATTCCTGATCAAACAGAAGAAAAATTACACGGCTATCTTAATCAATTACTTAAGCACGACGTCATGCCAACCTTTTATGATAAAGGAATGGCTTCCACCGTCAGAGCAGTGGCACTAGCCGCACTTTCAAAGCAAGGAAAAACACAATTATCTGATCTGGAACGCTTCCGCGAACATGTTCCTCAAATGAGTTTGTTCGGCAAAGCACATTATTTGATCGCCGCTAATAATACGCAGGGCGCAGATGAAATTATTACAGATGTTGCGCATATAATCCTTTCACATGTTGTTCAAAGTACTGGAAAATTTCAGTTCAATGAAGATTTGAGTTCTGCTTATAATCGTATCTTAGCGACACCAATGCGTACGCAATGTTCAATCTTGAGTGCCTTAACAGAGACAGCTCAGACCACCGTCGGAAGAAACTTAGTTGGTGAAATTCCATTCAAAATTGTCAGAGCTATAACTCAAGGGCGAGGAGCTCGAGATCACTGGCAAAACACTCAAGAAAATATGTTCTGCATGAATGCACTCAGCGAATATAGCCGCGTTTATGAAGCAAAATCCTCAGCAATGCTCATAAAAGCAACGCTCGACGATGAGCTATTAGGCGTTTCCAAATTTGAAAACAAACGTTCAACTGAAATGAGTTTTGTCCATGAGATCAATAATAATGATCTCGGTAGAAAAGCGACTATCACACTCGAAAAAGAAGGTTCTGGTCGAGTCTATTACACCACACAATTGCAATATGCCTTACTCGACAGTGAAGCAGAACGGCTAAATTCTGGCATTGAAATTCGACGTGAATATAGTATTAAACGAAATGATACATGGGAGCAATTAAATACGTCGAAAGCAGCCATGCAAATTAAACGCGGCGACCTAGTACGTGTCGACCTATTTGTAAACCTTCCAACAGCACGTAACTATGTCGTCATTGATGATCCCGTTCCGGGAGGGTTAGAACCTGTTAATCGTGATCTGGCAACCACCTCTGTCTTCGATGCTGAAGCTGGAGAATTTCAAGCCTCTGACGGTTCTTTCTGGTTTGAAAAAGACGATTGGCAAGATTATAACTATTCTAGATGGAGTTTTTATCATCAAGAAATGCGTCACGATTCTGTTCGATTTTATTCAGATTATCTCAGCCCTGGCAATTATCACCTAAGCTACACCGCCCAAGCGATTGCGTCAGGGACTTTTTCAGTCTTACCGGCAAAAACAGAAGAGATGTATGATCCCGATATTTATGGAAGAAGTTTGCCAGCGACGTTGGAAGTATTAGATTAGATCATGAAATTATTTGCTAGCGCTATAATCGCTTTTCTTTTCACACTAATAACTATAGCTGTACAGACATATACTGATCTGCAAGATATCCCAACGACACTCAATCTCACCGAATCGACGATCCAAAAACCACAACTGTTAGATCGTCATCTAAAACCGATCACGATTACTTATAAAAACTATTGGAACCTGCATGATATTGTTCCTCTGCATAAAGTTCCGGAATTTCTAAAGCAAGCATTTATTATTTCGGAAGATAAACGTTTTTATAATCATCATGGACCGGATTGGGCTGCGCGTGCACATGCGCTTTGGCAAAATATTTTTGCCATGAGTAATGTGCGTGGTGCAAGCACCATCAGCGAACAAACGATCAAAATGTTACATCCTCGACCAAGAACCATCTGGACACGTTGGCTGGAAGGGTTTGAAGCCGCTCAATTAGAAAAAAGATTTAGTAAAAATGAAATCCTGGAATTTTATCTCAATCAAGTCCCCTACTCCGCTCAACGACGGGGCGTCACTCAAGCTGCTCGTTATTATTTTGATCGCGACTTAGAAACGTTAAACTATCAGGAAATGATGACTATTGCTGTACTCGTTAGAGCACCTTCCAGACTCGATCCGATCAAGAATCCAGATGTTGTAAAACCAGCTGTCAAACGATTAGCAAAACTTATGAACAAATCGATAAGTTGGTCGAATACAACTTCGCAACAAGAGTCAGGTTCGATCAAAGCCAGTCATTTTGCAAGTTATATCTATAAACAAAATAATGAAAGCCGAAAAACAAAAACACGCAAGATTAAGACTACCCTTGATCGAAACCTGCAACAGGTTACGCAACAAATTCTTGAACAAAGGATTATTGATCTAAAAAATAGCAATGTGAAAAACGGCGCAGTTTTAATTATCGATCATAAAACAAATGAAGTTCTCAGTTGGGTTGTCGCCGGAGATAGTCAAGCAGAATATCCTGGTGGTGGCATTGATGCTGTCACGACACCAAGACAACCTGGTTCTACATTAAAACCATTACTTTACACACTTGCGCTTGAACATGGTTTTACTGCAGCCACACTGATTGATGACCGTTCTCTGAGCGAATCAGTTGGGTTTGGCCAACATACCTACCGCAACTACAGTCGCCGGCATTATGGATTGATTTCCGTACGTGAAGCTTTAGGAAATTCCCTCAATATTCCTGCGGTTAAAACCTTACAAAAAGTCGGTACAGAAAATTTTTTAAATATACTTCATCAATTAGGAATGTCTAGTTTACAGAAACATCCTGACTTATACGGTGATGGGCTGGCATTAGGTAATGGCGAGATCACACTTTATGAACTGGTTCAGGCATACACCACGCTTGCAAGACAAGGTAATTACAAACCATTATCGGTCAATAGAGATAAATATTATGATCACAAAAACAAAAACATATTCACGCCAGAATCTACATCTCTAATTGCAAATATTCTTTCTGATCCAAAAGCCAGAAGACGAGAGTTTGGAACAGGTGGGTTATTAAACTTTCCAATTCAAACCGCAGTAAAAACAGGCACTTCTAATGATTACCGCGATGCATGGGCGGTTGGTTATGATCATCATCATACAGTTGGTGTCTGGATGGGAAATATGGATAGAACCGGTATGAAAGAAATTACCGGATCAATTGGCCCAGCATTTGTGCTTCGTTCTGTTTTTTCAGAACTTAATAAACATAAAAAACCCCAGGCGCTTTTTTTTAGTCCAAAATTAGTCAACGCTGAAGTATGTACAGAAAATGGTTTACCATTCTCATTAGAAAATAAAAATTGCACGACTATTAACGAATGGTTTATCCCCGGAACGATACCAGAAAATATTCCCGAACTAAATCCAAAGTCTCAACAAAAAATTGTCATAAAGAATGATCATAAAATCAGAATTCAACAACCAAGTCCAAATCTACAAATAGCCATGGATCCCAGAATTCCTGATCATAAAGAAAAATTCATATTTTCTTTAAATAATCCAAATGAAAATCGAAAGGTGAAATGGATACTTAATGATAAATTACTAGCTGAAACAGAAGATTATAATTACCAATGGAAATTGGAAAAAGGATCGCATCAACTGCAAGCTGAAGCTTCAATAAACGGCCAATATATCAAGACACCATTAGTAAAATTTTTAGTAAAGTAAGAACTACTCTACAATGAAAATAAAACTGATCCTTCCTCCATTAACTGAAGCCCCCCCCTTATTGGCGACCAATAAAATATTCACTATTTCCACCACTCGGTTTAAGCAACCTTAACAACCTATCTATATCTAGATCCAAGTGACAAAGCCCCTGCAGATCAACACATGGAAAAACTATTTCTTAATGACAAATCAGGTTTGGTAATAATACAGGCCTGTGCTTCCAATCTACTTCACGGCAATGAAGCCACGGTAATCGGAATAGGATGTGGAGTAGATGTTTTAAATAATGAAATAGTGTTTATACTTGACAAAATTAATTTATATAAAACAAAATTAACAGACAATCTTAACCACTAAACTTAAAACTACAAAATGAACACTACCTCAACTTATAATACCGGATTTATCTCTGTTGGAATAATGATATTTATATTTGTAATTATTCCTTCTTACCTCATCATAAAAAACAAATCCTACAAAACGCTTAAAATAACTTCTTTTATATTGTTTGTTACAATGACAATTCTTAGTATAGGAGCCTATATTACAGGCGGTTTATTAAATTCTTTTATTGCTTTATTTAGTGGTCCTGCCTTAATTATTGGAATCTATTACCTACTAATATATCTTTTTACACAGCTACAATACACTCGTAAAACAATATCAGTTTTCCCCTTGTATGTACTTCTTTTTTTATTGTTTTCCCCGATTGTTTATATAGTTATAGATTTTGAGGGATTTATTAATTTATCAATTTTTGACTTAGTAACTCCAGAGATTGATATGAAATAAATTTAATAGCATTGAACCAAAGATGATAAAACCTGACAATAACCATTTTTTTCATAATGAAAGATTTCAATAAAAAAATTAGCAAAAAGTTAGTACAACGAACTGATTCGCTCACTGCATAATTTAATTACACTTAATGATCCGAAACCACGTTTTTTTGGTGTACTCTAACCCTATTGATTTTTCGCTTCGCTCAATTCAGTAAAGATGTGAATTTTCCTTGCTCTATCTCTTGAAAGACATGGTACAGATCTTTGTAGATAGATTAAATGTTGATTTTCTGGGATTGGTGGATAAAACTATAGGCATAGGTCAAGTGAGAATGTCTACACTTGCTATGGCGTTAGGATGGATTCCTTTAATCGAGCATGAAAGAATTAGTGGTCATGCATCCGCCGCAGATGAAATAAGCGAGGAATTTTTTAAATTAAACACCGATCAAATGTGGGAACTCTTTAGGATGCTGAAGTGGTCTAAGAGTGCCATACATGCATTAGCTAAGATACTAGATTTTCTGAAAAATAGATCTAATCGTTACCCTACTCTATCTCGTTCTGAGTTTAGTCAGAACACCAGAGCAGTTTCTATAATTGGTTCTGAGTACAATTTAGGTGCTGCAAACTCTCCCCTATCATCGGCTAGCCCAAGTAGTTATGGCAGTCTTATTGGTCAGCTTTGCTCGGGCGTATATGGAGATGGGTATCTTCAATTCTCAACCACAATAGGGCAATTTACACATTAAGGCCACACAATGAAAATTTTTACAATTATATATACAGCCTTGTTCGTTCTTATCGCTACCGCCGTACATACTCATAATAAATATTTTTGGGGTGGCAACCACTGGATTACTTTCAACACCAAGTATGAAAAATTATTGTTTTCTCTTATGGAAGCGGCGTTTATTATTTCATTTATTCCATTGGGTATAATATTTTTTATTAGTATTTGGAAGAAAGAGTGGCTATCGCTTTTGCTTTCTGTAGTTTCGATACCGGTGGTATATGTTTCTTTTCTGATAGTTGCAGTTATAGTTGGCGACTAGCTTTTTGAAAATCCCACTTCTGCTTTTGCTCAGAATAGAACCCCTCAGAGTCAGGCTGAACTACCCCCATAAAAACGGACAGGTTAATTAAGCCGCATTCATTAATTCAAACTCATGTGGAGATAAATAATCCAGTGTTTGATGAATACGTTGCCGATTATAAAAGGTTTCTATGTAATCAAAAATAGCGATTTTAACGGAACAGGGTCAGGCCTTACATTTCACATAGAATAGAAACATAGAAGCTGTAGAAAATTTCAGTTGTAAGGCCTGACCCTGGCTGATCTTTATAAGGCCTGACGCTGACGTTTGTTACTTTTTATACCATCTCTTTACATAAAAATTAACATACCAATCGAACAATTCCTGAATCCGTTCTTCCGAAAAGAAAGTATTATCGATATGACTAGCACCAGAATCATCTCCGACGACCATATCCTCTGGATGGAGATGCTCAGTTCCAATATAGCCAAGAAGCGCTGACATTCGGCTAGCAATAACCTCACAACATCTGGCAAATGCTTTCAATCTAAGAATGTCTGCTTTACCACCATCCGACGAGCTAAAACCCCACAACACATCTTCAGGAACACTAATGACTAAAACGTTCTCGGCCATATCAAATATCAAGCTCATTGAGGTTTTAGTATCCGACAAAACCCCATCAAGGTTAACAATGCATCTAAGAATACTCAGTTCTTTTATGGACTGAATAAAAGAATCTGCCTCGTTTGCATCTGCAACTATAGTTGGCTCGATTGGGTCGCTTCCATAGGCAAGGAGAGACATTTTGCCTATAGGATTAAATCCATGATCGTTACAAATATTGAGAATACATGGAATCTTTTCTATTAACGACTTTTTACACTTAAGTACGCACTCTAAGTCCGCACTACCTATGAAAGGCTCAAAGGTGTCTCGCTTATGATCGTTCATGGACAAACTCGCGGCGCAGCGCCTTCAATAAGAATATCAAAAGAATCATCAGCTCTCAGACGAACTGTAAACCCAGTCTTACTGCTGAAAATATCAACAACGGTATTTTACCCTCTTGCTCCAGTGAAAGGTCCAACAACATCAGTCGCATTTTTCACGGTGTTTTCAACCGTATCTAATGCTTGATTAAACCTTCCCGACCCGGTGTAAATGGAAGTCTTCCTTGACCAGTTTTTGTGTAGAAAATGTCAATTGTAAGGCCTGACCCTGATGAATCCTCTGATGAATCCTTTGACCCTGATGAATCCTATTGTAAGGCCTGACCCTGATGAATCCTCAATTGTTCTTTTCGGTACTAACTGACCCAGCGTTGAATAGTTGATAAACCAACATTCATCGTTGCGGCGACTTCTTTTTGCTTATGTCTATGAACAATCACTAGCTCAACACATTTACGTTTATATTCTGTTGATAGGTTTTTCTTTGGCATCTTGACCTCGTTATTTGTAGTAATAATACCCTCTAACAAAGTCTCTAACTAAATTGTACCGTTACAAATCCTTATCGCGGTGTAAAAGATATTTTGGTTGCATGCGTTGACGGACTAAAAGGCTTTCCCGATGCTATCAATACCGCCTTTCCTGACACACAAATACAGCTGTGCATTGTCACATGGTTCGCAACTCGATGAAATATGTGCCGTGGACCTAAAACGTATTTATCACTCGATGACCGAAGACGAAGCGCTACTCGCACTAGAACAATTTGCCGAACGCTGGGACGAGAAATATCCGCAGATAAGTAAGTCATGGCGCAGTCACTGGAATAACCCCAATACACGCTTTAATTACCCTGAGGATATTCGCAAAGCCATTTACACAGCCAATACCATCAAGTCATTAAAGTTTTGCGATAACTTCAGATGTTTCATGATCAGATAACATCGCAAATACACAATTGATTGGTTTGAAATAACCTTTCGAATCATCATCTTTGTCAATACTACCCTGAATAACACCGATAATTTTACCTGATTCTGCATCCATAATCGGTGATCCGGAGCTGCCGGCAATAAACGGTTGATCGACGAGTACAACCGACTTATCGTCGCAAGATAATTCTGCCGGTGTAGTAATACTACTGAAGGTAACACTACCAAGAATATTAGCCTCTTTGAGAATAAAATCATCCTCAAATTTCCTCAGCCAATAAACTTTCCTTTCACGACTAAAATCTGGAATAAATTCAACCTCTGTATTATTACAATATTTGATACAAAGCCTGTCGGGCAGATCAAAAACCGCCACATCCTGCTCTTCATTAGAAAAGATTGGGTTTGATACCGACATACCATCAATAAAACTGGTGCTTTTTACCCGCAAAGAAGGAAATGCAGTCGTTAAATTATGATTTACCGTAAAAAAGCGATTGCCTACAACAAAACCACTACCTCGATTCCGTTCTTGTTGCCCTCCGACAAATTCTGTCACCGTAGTTATTGGCTGGACAATCTTATCTAAAGCAACTGCCCTATGATCAATTGGATCAGTTTCTATGGTAACAGGCTCAGGAGGAGTTTCTTTTGTCTTAGTGACAATTTGTCCAGATCCAGTTTCTTCTATGACGTTAGTTTCAGGTAGTGCTTTGACTAAAAGTGTCTCTTCGGAAATTACAGAGTAGGAGACAGAACGATGAAATACGATCAAAAACGCACTTGTCAGAATGAGCACTTTCCGTCGTTTGTTTCTGATGATCGGCATAAACATATCGCATCTCCTGATCGCATGATCAAGAATAAGCAATATCAATGCCGAAATTACAACTTAAAACGCTAAGGAACTTCTGATATGTCTGGGCGAGGCAAAGATGAGAACCACAATAGTCAAGATCAAGGCACGAAATGCAAGTGAGTAGTTCTAGTACTCAGTTTCGTATAGCGCTGAGGTTGAATATTTTAGACTCAAATCGACCATTCATAACACACCAGAGGTTACTTACATTAACGCCCTTTAAAAATTGATCCTAAAATTCCTCTGACTATCTGTCGGCCAAGTTTGGTTCCTAATGTTCGTGCCACACTTTTTGCCATCGTTTCAAGTATGCCTTGTCGTTGTCGACCTCGACGCCGAGGCTTTTCAGCTTCCATCCGACGAGTTTTTGACACTTCTATCTCCGCCGCTTTCTCAGCACGTTTTTTTAACATTTCAGATGCGGAAATTCGATCAACAATGTCCTCATAAACACCCGACAAATGACTATTTTTAATAATTTGCTTACGCTCTGTTTTAGTCGCCGGGCCTAACCGTGAAGAAGGCGGTCGAATTAAAGTTCTGTCAACAATACTCGGTACGCCTTTTTTCTGTAAAGTTGAGATCAGTGCTTCACCAACACCAAGCTCAGTAATTGCCTTAGCTGCATCAAAATTTGGATTTGCACGAAAAGTCTCCGCTGCGACACGCACTGCTTTTTGTTCACGAGGAGTATAAGCTCTGAGAGCATGTTGAATGCGATTACCAAGCTGGCTAAGTACCGACTCTGGAATATCCATAGGATTTTGAGTCACAAAATAAATGCCGACGCCTTTTGATCTAATTAACCTTACTACTTGCTCTACTTTCTCGATCAAAACTCTTGGTGCTCTATTGAAAAGCAAATGAGCCTCGTCAAAAAAGAAAACCAGTTTTGGTTTGTCTGGATCGCCCACTTCAGGTAATTCCTCAAACAATTCAGAAAGTAACCACAGCAAAAAAGTCGCATACATGCGTGGGTGCTGCATTAATTTATCTGCTGCTAAGACATTAATATAACCAAAGCCTTCATCATTGGTCTGCATAAAATGATCAAGTTCCAATGCTGGTTCTCCAAAAAAATGTTCTCCTCCTTGTTGCTCCAAAACCAATAAACGCCTCTGGATCGCTCCCACAGAAGCCTTGCTGACATTGCCATATTCTGTGGTTAACTGTGCCGCATTTTCACCGACAAAGTTCAGCATGGCACGAAAATCTTTCATATCCAACAGTAACATTCCTTCATCGTCAGCCAGTTTGAAAACGATGTTTACAACACCTTCTTGCGTGTCATTCAATTCCAATAATCTGGACAATAACAATGGCCCCATTTCAGAAATAGTTGTACGAATGGGATGCCCTTGCTCACCAAAAAGATCCCAAAAAACTGTTGGAAATTCGCGGTAGTTATAATCTTCTAAGCCTATCGTTTCGGCTCTTTCTTCCAACTTTTTGTGTGTCTTGCCTGACTGAGAAATACCCGACAAGTCACCTTTCACATCCGCCATAAAGACAGGCACACCTTGACGAGAAAACCCTTCGGCTAGTATCTGTAATGACACCGTTTTACCCGTACCTGTGGCACCTGCAATCAAACCATGTCGGTTCGCTAATTTAAGATCGAGGTATTGTTGTTCCTCACCTTTACCAATATAAATTGAGACAGGATCAGACATCAGGATTGTTTCCTCCAAAACCAAAGTCACGCCGTGCGGAGATAATCGTTACGGTAAACCCTGCTACTACATCGACTAACGCCATCAGTGTCAACGCTGCAAATACCGAATTACCTGTTGTTTCACCAAGGATAAATTGAAGAAGCATTCCCACAAAAACGACCATCGACAAGGTATGGTCAAGAATTGATCCTGATGTAGTACGTGTTGCCTTAAAAATCTCGATATAAAGGAAAATAATTCCAGTAAAAATAAAAAGATCCCCATTTGTAATGCCCCAATCAACACCCGATGGCAATTTTGTATTAATAAACGTAGATTCTACAATAGCAACACCGTTAACCATGGTGAGTATGTAATAAGCAGCCCATAAAAAGGCAAAAAGCGGAATGGATCTGAAGATGAACATTTTTATTTTCCTTTTTCAAGATGAGGTTCGAGATGGTATATTAAGACTACTTTGTCAGGTTTGAAAGGTACCATATTCCATAATGTCAAAGGCTACCTATAGACGTTGCTTTAAAATTAGAAGTTAAACAAAAAGAATTAAGAGGGTTATATGGGGCGAATAGCTGTCTGGATAGTAGGTTTAGTGCTGTTATCAATTGTCTATGTGACTGCTATCCACTTTCAAGTTGATAAGATAGAGTCCGATCTAAAAGATCGATCAACACTTGCCTTACAGAATATTTCTTGGGCAAAAGTCATCATTGATGGTCGTGATGTCCTGATCGAAGGTATATCACCTAATACTGAGTCAATTGCGATAGCAAAAAAAGCTATTAGCTCCGTTTGGGGCGTTAGAAAAATTGAATGTCAGTGCACAATTAATCCCTCTGCTCATGAATCTAAAAGACCTTCGATAGAAACTCCTAAACTTCCAGATACAAATAAAAATTCTGAAGTAATAAAATATTCTGAAGTAGTAAATGACGAACAGCCGACTATAATAACTTCAAATCCAGATCTTACTCCCGCTACACCAGTCATAGACACAGCAAAAACTTCTGAACAAGAATGTCAAAATAATATTGGAAAATTTCTAAAAGAAAATTCCGTAGAATTTCCTACTGGAAGTAGTCGCATTTCACCAGAAAGTTTCACACTACTAAATGAATTAATTAGTATTACTCTTGATTGTCCTGAAACGCGTATAAAAATTGCTGGCCATACTGACAATATTGGCGAATCTGAAAAAAATTCTGCATTGAGCCTTGATCGAGCGGAAGCCGTGAAATTATTTTTCCAAAAAGCGGGCGTACCACATCATCGAATCAGAGCCGTAGGATATGGTGACTCTTCACCCATTGATAACAATAATACTAAGAAAGGACGTCGGCGAAATCGACGTATCGAAATCCACCTAACTACTCCATGAGGAGAACTAAACTATGGACTATCTGCTTGCACAAATCCTGTTATACCTGATCCTTGCAGCACTGATTGGATTCTTTATTGGCTGGATAATTAGAAGTTCAGGCTTTGAGTCACGAATGCTCGCTTCAGAAAATCAATGGCGTTCACGGCACCATATCCTTCAAAGTGAAAACAATCGCCTTCAAACTGAACTCGACGAGTTAAAACAAGCAGGAATGACTATACAGGAAATCAAGCCTCAAATAGAAGCCAGCAGTTCAAGTTCACTACCTTTCAGATCACGTCAAGGTTCCCGACAACCGTCAAATGTAGATATTGGAACAAATAAAAATCATCCATTACAAAACTTAAGAGACGAACTCAGCCAAATTGAAAAATCACAATCTCCAGATCAAGAACACCAGATAGTTGAAACAATCTCCGACACAGTCAAAACTCAGCCCTTAGATTCCAGACCAGAGATTACCGAAGGCTCCGATGACGATTCCGATGATCTAAAACTCATTAAAGGTATAGGCCCTAAAATTGAGTCTACTCTCAACGAACTTGGGATATATCAATTTCGACAAATTGCAAATTTCACCGAAGATAATGTTAATTGGGTCAGTCAGCATTTGCGTTTTAAGGGTAGAATTGAACGCGAGAATTGGATAGTACAAGCAAAAGAGCTGATCAGTAATACAAAATCCTAAGATCAAAAAAAAACCGATCACTTGGATCGGTTTTTTATAACAAATACTTAAAATTATTTTTTCAACAGATCACGGATCTCAGTCAACAAAACTTCTTCTGAGGACGGCTCGGCCGGTGCTTCTTCCACCTCTTCTTCTACTTTTTTCGCATTGTTCATCATTTTAATCATCATGAAGATTGCAAAAGCAATAATCAAGAAATCTATTGCTGTCTGTATAAAACTGCCATAATTTAAGGTCGCTGCTCCGGCCTCTTTTGCAGCTTCCAAAGTCACAAAAGTTCCCTCACCCAAATTTATAAACAAACCACTAAAATCAACACCCCCCATAAGTTTCCCAATGACTGGCATCACGATATCGCTGACTAATGAAGAGATAATCTTTCCAAATGCACCACCAATGATAATACCCACTGCCATGTCCATAACGTTGCCTTTCATGGCAAATTCTTTAAATTCTGAAACCATACCCATAGTCCTTCCCCCTTGAATTATTATTTATTTAGAATATTTGTAACTAACTTGGAACAAACCAACCTACCATCTTACTTACCAAAAACTTTTTTCAATAAATCCGTTGTATGCTTTGTAGGATTCTCTCTTATAGCGGCTTCTTCTATCGCCAAATAATGGAAAATGCCATCCATTGCTTGTTCCACCACATATTCCGTCATATTCGCCTTAGCATCGGGTACAAATGGTAGCGACGCATATTCCTCCATTGTGGCATCATATGATTTAATCGCACCAACCTCAGACAAACTCTCCTGAACAATGGGACTCATTTCTTTAGCTAAAGGAATAGACATTTTAGATTGAAAATAACGTGTGGCAGAATCATTAGGTCCATTAAAGATCTTTTTGACATCATCTAACGTCATTGCTTTGATAGCATCGGTAAATAAACGTTTAGCCTTTGGTGTTGCCGCTTCAGCCGCCATGTTTATTTTGGTTTCAAGATCTTCAAGCATACTGCCCATGCCAACCTTATCTAAAACAGATTTAACTTTATCAAGACTACCAGGCAACGGAATATGCACGGCAGGATCCTTGTTAAAACCACCTGACTTTCCTAATTGATCTACAACTGATCCAGATCCTACTATCAACGCCTCTTTTAAACCTGCCGCCATATCGATGGTACTAAGCGCACTTCCTCCGCTGTTTGAAGATGTTGCATCTTCCAACCACTCTTTACCAACATCCAACCAACCTGATCTAGCTATATGGCTAAAAAATAACGTTGAAATGATCAAAACAACAACACCAAGCTTGATATTGTTGTTTTTGGACAACATATGATTAAACATTCTCATCAAAATTACCCTCCTAATTTGATGGACACACTATTGTCGGTATTACTTATTAATAAGCAACCTTCTAATATCAACTTATTGTACAGTAATGTTGCTTGAAACAGACAATCTAAGTTAGAATCAACTTTAAGGGGGGGGCTAGTTAGCATTTAACTATCCTAGAGAACCCGGGAAAAGAGTATCAACTACATGTAGTTCGCTCTTTAATGACTTTTTGTTAATCTTTAAAAACATCGGGAAGGATTGTTATGAAAAAAATGAATTCAATAATACTTCTGCTTATCGCAGGACTTATGCTTGGAGGTTGTGCCAATACAGGCTCGCAGATACACCCAGCTCTCTGTACATTGCTAGGTGCCGCAGCGGGGGGAGGTATTGGTGTAATTGCTGATGATGATGATAATGGGCAAATAATAGCAGGTGGCGCCGCTGTTGGTGCCGCTGTAGGTTATATCCTATGCCGTGGACCATCAGATTCAGATGGTGATGGCGTAATTGATGATCGTGATCAATGCCCAGGAACTCCTGCAGGTACAGAAGTTGACTCAACTGGTTGTCCTCCAGCAGTAGAAATGGAAGAAATGATTGTAATTCTTGATAGTGATAACGATGGTGTACCTGATGCAGATGATCTATGCCCAGGCACTCCACGGGGTGTTGAAGTTGAAGCAAATGGTTGCCCTAAAGTTGGGCAAATTCTGATGACATTGGAAGGTGTGAACTTTGCTTCCGATAGTGATGAACTTACTTACGAATCAGAAGCAATACTAGACCATGCAGCATCTACTTTGAACTCTAATTCACTAGTGAATATTGAAGTTGTCGGTCACACTGATAGCGTCGGTTCAGAAAGCTACAATCAAAGCCTTTCAGAACGTCGTGCTGCTGCAGTTGTTGAGTATTTAACAAACAATGGTGTAAGTGGTTCACGACTTATTTCAACTGGCATGGGTGAATCTAACCCTGTTGCTGATAACTCTACAAGTGATGGTCGATACAGAAACCGTCGAGTTGAGTTAGTTGTTATAGAATAAGAATACCCTTACTTGCACTCACCTTAAAACAGGTGAGTGCAAAGTCTGGATTCTGTAAGGGCTCTGTAGAACTACAGGGCCTTTTTTTTGCAATAATTTTTATACATTTAGAATCTATGCAACAATCACCCACCCTGCAAGACTTTAACTATCAAGAAGAGATCCTTCAGAGCGTATCAAGAACATTTGCTTTAACTATTCCACAATTACCAGAGCAACTCCGATCAGTAGTAGGCAATGCATATTTACTCTGCCGTATAGCAGACACGATAGAAGATGAAGCCACTCTCTCAGTAGAACAAAAACGCATGTTTACCGATCAATTCATTAAAGTTGTGAATGGTAAAGAAACTGCCAATATCTTTGCTGATGAATTATTTCCACTGCTTTCCGATAAAACACTAGATAGTGAGCGCGATCTGATAAAGAACACAGATCGTATTATTAGAATCACACATAGTTACAACCAAAACCAAAAAAACGCCTTGGTTTGTTGTGTAAAGATCATGGCCAAAGGCATGGCAGATTATCAAGAAAAAGAAACACTAAATGGCCTGCCAAATCTTGAAGCAATGGATGATTATTGCTACTACGTTGCTGGTGTCGTTGGAGAAATGTTAGCAAAACTATTTTGCGATTACAGTGAAGAAATTAATTCCAACCATGACACTTTAATGAAACTGTCAGTTTCATTCGGTCAAGGCTTACAAATGACCAATATACTAAAAGATATTTGGGACGATCAAAAGCGTGGCGCATGTTGGCTACCACAGGAAATATTTTCAAAATATGGATTTGATCTTTCTGATCTAAACAGTGCTGGCAGTGGGAACAGTAGCTCGGCTTTTCAACAAGGACTCGGCGAATTAATTGGCATTGCTCTCGTTCATCTGGAGAATGCCTTACGCTACACTCTGCTGATCCCAAAACATGAGAAAGGGATCAGAAAGTTTTGTCTCTGGGCGATAGGAATGGCTGTCTTAACGCTACGTAAAATAAACAAAAACAAAACCTATACTCGTAGTGATCAAGTCAAAATCAGCCGCAAAGAAGTAAAGGTAACTGTTGTCTTAACAAATCTCTGCGTAAGTAATGATAAATTACTAAAACTACTATTCTATTCGGTCGCCAAAGGCTTGCCTGTTAAATAGCGAGAAAATCAAACAGTAGCGACTTGAAAATATCAAAAATTAGTATCACAAGTATATACTACCGATAACTAGGCCATAAATAAAAAATCCCAAATTGAGGAAATCATATGACGCGCTTATTTTTCCTGCTTTTCGTTCTATTGAGTTTCACCATTTCAACTAATGCAGATCCGATTTCAAAAAGTGAAATTCCCGATCCATTAGAACCCTGGATCGACTGGGTACTTCAGGATCAAAAACAAAAAACCTGCCCCTTCCTCTATAACAACTCGAACCAACACCGTTGTGCATGGCCGACAAAACTTGACCTATCACTGCTATCGCGATCCGGTGAATTTTCAATCACATGGCATGTATATCAAAAAAGTTGGGTGACCTTGCCAGGCGATCAAAAACATTGGCCTGTTGATATAACTGATAATGGCTCAATCATCAGTATTACAAACCGCAATGGGAAACCTGCCGCCTTATTAACCGCAGGTGAGCATGAGATAGTTGGAAAATTTGAATGGCAAAATATGCCTAAAGCGCTGACCATTCCACCAGATACCGGTCTCGTCTCACTTTCTGTTAATCATAAAAATATCGATTTTCCAGATTTCCAAAAAGGTCAGCTTTGGATCAAACAAAAAAAAGTCGCAACGGGCACAGGGGAGAAGATACATCTTGATGTGTACCGACAAATCGTAGATGAAATCCCGATGAAAATTACCACCAAAATTGATCTTCAAGTTTCGGGTAAACAGCGTGAAATGGTAATTGGTAAGCCTTTACTCACAAGAGCAATCCCATTACAGCTAATTAGTAGTTTACCAGCTCGGCTAGAACCTGATGGAAGTTTACGTGTTCAGCTACGGCCTGGGCGTTGGACGATTGATCTCACCGCACGACTTCCTGATCAAATCACCGAACTCTCTTTACCAGAGCAAAAAACACCTTGGCCAACTCAAGAGGTTTGGTCCTTTTCAGCACAAAACCAACTTCGTTTAGTGGAAGTGACTGGTGGAACAAGTATTGATCCTCAACAAACTCAAATGCCGCAGCAATGGCGTCAGTTACCTGCATTTCGCCTTAATGCAAATGATGCGCTTTCGTTCAAGGTCATTCGACGTGGCGATCCAGAACCTGAACCCGATACGCTGACATTAAATCGAAACTTGTGGCTCGATCAGACAGGTGAAGGTTTCACTATCAACGATACGATCAACGGTCGTATGACCAAAGGTTGGCGCCTGGAAACCACAGAAAATCTGGATTTGGGACGTGTAACTCTTGATGGTAAACCCCAGTTCATCACTAAATTTGTTGAGAAAAAAGGTGTTGAAGTTCGACGTGGCGCAGTAAACCTTGGCGCAGACAGTCGCTACGAGGGTGACGTCAGTCAGATAAATGCCGTCGGCTGGGATCATGATTTTCAACAAGTTCGCGCAACCTTACACCTTCCACCCGGGTGGAAATTATTTTCAGCCAGTGGTGTTGATCAAGTTCCTAATACATGGCTACAACGCTGGACATTACTCGATCTATTTCTGGTTTTGATCGCAGCAATTGCGATCAGCAATTTATATAATTGGCGCATCGGTTTAGTGGCTTTGATCAGCTTAGCCTTACTCTGGCATGAGCCTGGTGCACCGAAATATATCTGGCTGCATATTGTTGCGGCTATTGCCTTATTGCGTGTTATTCCAAAGAGTAAGTTTCAATCATTAGTGAATAGCTACCGCAACGTTTCGATATTGATTCTGATTCTAATCTCCATTCCTTTTATGGTAGATGAAGTCCGGATCGGCCTATACCCACAAGTAGAACGACCGTGGCAAAGTGTCAATGTTCGCGATGTTGATCCTAATCGGAATCAACCGCAGAACGTGCAAGTAGAATCGATGGCCGCTAAAACAAATATGGTCGAAATGAAAGATCGCTTGATCAAGCAGGAAAAAAAATCCGCCCCAAGAAAACGATTATTAGGCCGTTCTAGTAGTTATGATTCCTACAACAAATCAAAATTTCCTGTCCAGTATGATGCCAAGACTAATATCCAAACCGGTCCCGGTTTACCCTTCTGGCAGTGGAATTCTATACCACTCAGCTGGAATGGCCCTGTTGAAAAAAACCAACAGATCGGGTTCACATTACTTTCACCTCGAGTTAATTTATTGCTGAATATCTTGCGAGTCTTGTTACTTATTGGACTGGCATTTCTGATCATCGACCCTAAAAAACTCAAAGAAAATTTGCCTAGTTTGAAAGCTAACAAAGTAGCCACTATCTTGTTATTGCCGATCCTGTTCTCGATGCAATCCGAAAACAGCTATGCTGAGATTCCTACACCCGAATTATTGCAGGAATTAAAGACTCGCCTACTTGCACCAGCAGAATGTCTACCGACCTGTGCAAACGCATCCCGTATGAAGATGGTAGTCAAACCTGACAGTTTACAACTAAGGATGGAAATCCACACTGTTGATGATGTCATTGTTCCTATACCCGGCATGTCAGGTAAGTGGGTGCCCACTCAAATTGCGGTCGATGGCGAACCCGCAAGCGGTTTACACAAAGACAAAACAGGACAATTGTGGATTTCTCTCAAAAAAGGCGTCCATCAGTTAACCTTGTTTGGACAACTTCCTGATCAAAACAGTGTTGATCTCGCATTACCGTTAAAACCTGCCCGCGTGACGCTCGAAGCTGAAGGTTGGGATATTGTTGGACTACATGAAAACGGGCGCTCTGATAATCAACTCAAATTAAATCGAGTGAAAAAACAAGGTGTGCACAAGTCAACCGTGCTTGAAACGGCAACCTTACCGCCCTTTGTTCAGATCCATCGTACCTTAAGACTTGGTCTTGACTGGCGAATCGAAACCCGTGTTGTCCGAACATCCCCACCAGGCACCGCTATCGTACTCAAAGTACCCATGCTAGAGGGTGAGTCAATTTTGAGCGATGGTATAAATATTAAGGATAATCAGGTGCTGATCAATATGTCAGCAAATCAATCCGACATCCATTGGGAATCCAGTCTTATAGTAAGCGATCAAATTAAACTTAGCGCGACTGAAACAAATAATTGGACAGAGTTCTGGTATGCCGATACCAGTCCCATCTGGCATATGGAAACCGAAGGGATTGCCGTAGTGCATCACCAAAACCCTGATGGGCGTTGGTTGCCTAACTGGCGACCTTGGCCAGGCGAATCTGTCACGCTAAACATCACCCGCCCTCAGGGGATCGATGGCCAAACGCTTACCATTGATAGTTCTGAAATAACGGTAACACCAGGCCAACGTGCCACAGATGTTGATCTACAACTTTCGCTACGCAGTAGTCAGGGCGGCCAACACACGCTTAAATTACCCGAACTGACAAGATTACAATCCGTCACTATAGATGGAAAATCTCAACCGATCAGGCAAGAGGGTCAATCCGTGACGCTCCCTGTTCATCCTGGAAGACAAATCATTAATCTGCGCTGGCGTGAATCAGAAGGGATGCTTAGTTTTCAAAAAACACCTGAAATTGATCTTGCAGCTCCAAGTGTCAACCACGCGATCAAGCTCCTTCCTGGACAAGATCGTTGGGTACTTTTAACGGGTGGCCCCCAATGGGGACCTGCGGTGTTATTTTGGGGGATCTTGATTGTCATATTATTCGTCGCGGTTGCACTGGGAAGGATCAAAAGTACACCACTGACGACTATTCAGTGGATCTTGCTCGCTATTGGTTTGAGCCAGGCACCCATTTTATCCGCAGTACTAGTCGTTGCCTGGTTATTAGCGTTAGGCATGAGAAAAACTCTGGATACTGACTTAAGCAAAACTAAGTTTAATTTGATCCAGGTTGGTTTAGGTGCGCTAACATTTATTGCGTTAAGCGTCTTGTTTGAAGCGATTCGGCAAGGATTATTAGGCAGCCCTGAAATGCAAATTTCGGGAAATGGATCGAATGCATATGCACTTAACTGGTACCAGGACAGAATTGCTAATATTCCACCACAGGCATGGATATTCTCAGTACCGCTTTTTGTCTATCGCGTGCTGATGCTGCTTTGGTCTTTATGGCTAGCCTTCGCACTCCTGAGATGGTTACGCTGGGGTTGGGAGTGCTTTTCTAAAAATGGGTTATGGCGGCCTTTTAAAATCCGATCCAAAAAAGAAAAGTTACCATTACCTGAACCAAAAACAAAATAATCTGTTCAAATCTTGTCTTAAAAAAAGGCCGCATATGCGGCCTTTTTTTAGCTTCAATTAAACCTCACTCATCAAGAAGCGCATCTCTGTCATCATCATGTATTTTAGGCATGATCCACATTTCGTATATTGAAACAATCCACATAAACCCAAAAGCCAATGCCATCATGCCACCACCAATAATGATAAGCCAGGCAAAGCCAGGGCTAAGTTTGGTCAACCACCAGGAAGCAATATCGACGATCAAAAAGATATAAGGCATAACAATAGCGGTAGATTTCAACGTCTTTGGAACACCTGAGGCGAGACTAAAAATCAAACCGACAAACATAAAGATGAATGAAATCCCAAACAAGTGAATATGAGAAACACGAGTGAGTGTTGAAAATGTGATGCCAGTATCAACATCCGCTCTTTCGAAAAGATTTTCATCAACCGTAAAATCAGGAACTGTCATACCGGATGCCGGGCTATGACACATAACACAACGTTGATCGATAATAGGTCTTATATCAATTTTAAAAACATCGTGATCCGCTCCTTTTTTTACCCATTGGATGATCTTAAGACGATCTTCATCAGAAGCCATCACTTTCATGGAGCCATTCAACTTACTTTCTATAACCGATCCTGATCTTTTCCCATAGTAGCTATAGACGATGTCATCAATCGACAAACCAAATTCACCATCAGCCATGCCATGAGTAAACATAATTTGAGCCAGTGCCATCATATATCCCACCGCAACAACGACAAGATAGCCTGTAAATAGCATTTTGATCGACGTTCCCTGACTACAAAGATTTAAATGATGTTGTTGACCGGGCATGTTTTAGGCTCTCTTTAGCAATAATAAACAAATCAGTATAACGCACTCATTCACTCTTTAGAGAAAAACATTGTTTTGTTTACTTACACTTAGAGCACAAACTTTCAGTAATAATCATGTTTACTTACAGGATCTTATGATTTTAGAGATGAAAATATCTTTAACTTGATGTATTCTTGACTGTTCTGCTAGGAAATTATTATCTGCTCAATCGAGTCGGGTTTTACGTTAAACATTTATTAAAATAAAAATCGGAGAATTTTTGATGAGTTCAAAATCAACAAATAAAAAACTGTTGGCTTGGGTTGATGAAATGGCTGCTCTATGTCAACCAACTGATGTTGTCTGGTGTGATGGCACAGATGCTGAATGGGATGCCATGTGGGATATCATGGTTAAAGGCGGTACAGCAATCAAGCTGAATGAAAAAAAACGTCCTAACAGCTACTACATCCGTTCAGTACCCGCTGACGTAGCACGAGTTGAAGATCGCACTTACATTTGTTCAGCAGAAGAAAAAGATGCGGGCCCGACTAATAACTGGGCTGATCCTGCTGAAATGCGCGGAACATTAAACGGCCTTTTCACAGGCTGCATGAAAGGCCGCACCATGTATGTTGTTCCTTTCAGCATGGGTCCAGTCGGCTCTAACATCGCTCAAATCGGTGTTGAAGTTTCTGACTCTCCTTATGTTGTTACCAATATGCACATCATGGCTCGCGTAGGCCAGGACGTTCTTGACGTTTTAGGTGATGATGGCGAATTCGTACCATGCGTACACACAGTTGGTGCTCCACTGGCAGAAGGTGAAGTCAGTGATCCATGGCCTTGTAACCCTGATAACCGCTATATCGTTCACTACCCAGAAACGCGTGAAATCTGGTCTCACGGATCAGGTTACGGCGGTAACGCACTATTAGGTAAAAAATGTTTTGCATTACGTATTGCATCAACAATGGGCCGTGATGAAGGCTGGATGGCAGAACACATGCTTATCCTTAAACTCACAAACCCAGAAGGTGAAGTTCAATATGTCGCCGGCGCTTTCCCAAGTGCCTGTGGTAAAACTAACCTCGCAATGTTGACGCCGACTATTCCAGGCTGGAAAGTTGAAACTATCGGTGATGACATCGCATGGATGAAATTCGGCGAAGATGGCCAACTTTATGCAATCAATCCTGAAGCTGGTTTCTTTGGTGTTGCTCCTGGTACAAGCATGTCATCAAATGCGAATGCTATGTTGTCAATGGAAGAAAATGCAGTTTTTACTAACGTTGCTATGACTGATGATGGCGACGTCTGGTGGGAAGAAATGACAGATGAAGCACCTGCTCATCTTACTAGCTGGAAAGGCCAAGACTGGACGCCAGATTCAGATGAACCTTCTTCACATCCAAATGCTCGATTCACAGCACGCGCTGATCAATGTCCAGTAATTGCAGATGAATGGGAAGATCCAAAAGGTGTTCCAATCAGTGCAATTTTATTCGGTGGACGTCGTGCAACAGTAGTGCCTTTAGCAACTGAAGCGTTAGATTGGAACCACGGCACTTTCCTTGGCACTATCATCGCGTCAGAAATGACAGCAGCGGCTTTCGGCGCTATCGGTCAACTACGTCGTGATCCAATGGCAATGCTGCCATTCTGTGGTTACAACATGGCTGATTACTGGGGCCACTGGTTAAACATGGGTAAAAAAGAAGGCGCTAAAATGCCTAAGATTTACTACGTCAACTGGTTCCGCAAAAACGAAGCTGGCAAATTCATGTGGCCGGGCTTTGGTGAAAATAGCCGTGTATTAAAATGGGTATTTGAACGTTGCAACGGTACTGCTGAAGCAATCGAAACTGCGATTGGTAATATGCCAACATTAGATGGCATCGACTTTAGCGGACTAGATATGTCTGATGAAGACATTGCTAACTTAATGCGAGTTGATACAGATGGTTGGATCTCAGAATTAGCGGGTATTGAAGAATACTATGCGACATTCGGTGAGCACCTACCTGAAGAGTTAACTAATCAAGTAAATGCTCTTAGACAACGTTTGGAAGCTTCTAAACAAAACGTTGCTTAATACTTTATATAGCAATTCGTAACAAATAAAAAAGCCCGCTGAGTTTCAAACCAGCGGGCTTTTTTTATCAACCTCATAAAGCATCAACTATGTAATCGTTAAACGTAAACGTCAGATGCAATAGCTTAAACAAGCAGGCTAGCGGCTCCGGTCTGGAGATTCTTTCTTAGATCCTTCATCCCAAGCTCGTCAGCTCCGTAGGGCGCACTCGCTTGCAGTGCGCCGTATTTAACAACACATAATCCGTTCAAGCATGTACAAACATTGACCTTCCTGCGATGAGTCAGTTTGTAGGGCGTAACACCAGCCCAAAATTTTAATATCTTATCTTTAGATTACACCTTATTTTGAATTGACTTCCTTCTGAGATGCTTCGTAACCTCAGCATGACAACTCCAGGTCATCCTGAGCCTTGCGAAGGATCTTATCTATCAGATCCGCATGGTTACATTAAGAAGATAGACGTTTTTACTCATCTACTTTTCGCGCTATCTGGTTTTATATGTCCATCCTCCAGAAACTACCTTTCAATAAAAAACGCACTGTGTTACAAACTAGACAATTTCTAATAGCGCGTTCTTATGCCTTTCACTATCGAATTCCTTACACCTGAACTTCTCGCCATTCTGGCAGTGGTCGCTTGTCTAGCTGGCTTTATCGATGCAATCGCTGGTGGCGGAGGTTTACTTGTTTTACCTGTTCTACTCTGGGCTGGTTTAACTCCGGCACAAGCCCTGGCAACTAACAAACTTCAAGCTGTTTTTGGATCTTTTTCAGCCACGCTGCGGTTTATTCGGCAAGGAAAAATAGATCTGAAATCCATGCGGATTCCGATCATCATGTCTTTCATCGGTTCGGCTTGCGGAACACTTTTGATCCAGCAATTTGATGCCGCTTCTTTAGAAAAAATTATTCCGTTTCTTTTGATCGGTTTCGCGATCTATTTTTTATTTTCACCACGGGTTGGAGATGAGGATACGCATTCCAGAATCAGTATTAATGTTTTCGCTTTTACCGCAACTTTTTCAATCGGATTTTATGATGGCTTTTTTGGCCCCGGAACCGGATCATTTTTCGCCATGGCATTTGTCATGTTACTCGGTTACAACCTGACCAAAGCAACTGCTTATGCAAAACTGCTTAACTTTATTAGTAATCTTGCAGCGCTAATTTTCTTTATTTTTGGTGGAAAAGTAATTTGGACAATTGGGTTAGTAATGGCAACAGGGCAAATTATCGGTGCTTATTTTGGAGCACATATGGTAATTCATCACGGTGCTCGATTAATAAAACCGCTGCTTGTATTCACATCACTGGCTATCACTTTCAAAATTTTATTTTTTTAATATTTCTATTAGTTCATACTCTCGTTTATAAAAGAACTATGATCTGGAACATGCGGTAAATCTCTTTCCACCCATTCTTCGATCACTATATCCGGTTTTTCAGACTCTACGTAATTTGTCAAAGTAGAATAATTTAACCTTTCCATTAGGTAAGTAGAGCGTTTAAACTTGCGGGAAAAATAAGGCTCCATTACAATAAAAAATGAATCTCTAAAAATAACTGCATTTAGATTCTCACTCTCGCAAGTCACTGTATAAGCTCGAGTATCTCCAGGAACCGGCATTTCTTTTTTCAGATCGCATCCCTTTTCAAAGTTCGGCATTGGTTGCATTTCAGTAATGCCCTCAACTTTCGCAATACCTAAAAGATCTCCGTCATTCTTTTCTATCATTGTAAAATCACTTTCAAATAACAATTCCGGCAATATTTTATTAGGAAAAAACATTTCAATTTCTTTCATTATTTTGAATTGTACAATATTCGCTGCAAAGTGATTCCAATGTGTATCTGTTTTAAAATACACTTGATGTTTTTTCTTTTCTTCCAGTAATTCTTTTCTCACATCAACGACAGTAAGATCTGTATTTTTACGTAAATATTTAATTAGTTGATCCGCAGCTGATTCTTTATTTTGTTTGGAAATATATTCTGGTAAATTTTCAAAGTAGATTGTATGTTTATTTGGCGCTACCATAAAAATATACTCTATACCTCTTTTATTTAGCCAGCTTTTTACCGCCATAATTGATTTTCTAAACTTTTCAAGCTCCTCTTCAGTATAGAGATTAACATTCATTACATCCCCAATTGGATCACCATATCGGTTATATCCAGCTTTTACTGCCCCTAAAAACATCCATCCACCTTTACCAAAAGTTACATCTTGCGTAATAGAGCGATAATTTATTTTTTTCATTATTTTAAAATAGCTCATCGTTAAAGACTCACGGAATCCAAAATGATCAGAATAGTATTGATCAAATAGAGTTGGATATTTAACGATCTCACCTATTGATTCTGGTAACTCAGGCAGCATGGCTAAGTTTCTTTTTTCAACCTTTGAAGACCTTACATCTTTTTCAATGATTCCCTTTATAAATGGCAAAAAGATCAGCAGTAAAAATGAAAGACTGATAATAATATTTTTGAATTTATAAAAAGTTAAATTCATATCATTTCTTTAAAATCTAAAATAGATAAATGGGTTATATGTAGAAGAAGCTACCTTCAATATACTTACGTAGAATAATAAAAATAGAGATATAGTTTTAGAAAATTCTAAAATTACAATTGTCATTAAAGTACGATTCAAAGCAATAATTTTAAGTTTATTTGAAAGAAATAAATAAAATGGTGTTGCTAAGAAAATTCCAATAGAAAATGCATAAATCGCCTCTGCAGATAACACTTGATTTAATTGAAATAGTGTCATTTTAAATTCGCTAAAGCTGAACATTGTTTTTAAATATTGAAATGATTCTGGAAGCGTCTCAGCCCTGAAAAATACCCATCCTATAATGACTACAAATAACAAATATATATGCTGTAGCGGTTCCCATAACTTACTTAATAAACTCGACAAACCTATTCGCTCAAATGTTAAGAACGCACCATGAAATAAACCCCAGATGATGAAATTCCAACTTGCCCCATGCCATACACCTGTCAAAATAAAAACAATGAATAAATTAATATAAACACGCGAACTTGAAACTTTACTACCACCTAGAGGGATATAGACATAGTCTCGAAACCAACTAGAAAGAGAAATATGCCATCGTCTCCAAAACTCTCGCAAAGATTTTGCAATATACGGATAATTAAAATTTTCAAGAAAACGAAAGCCAAACATTCGACCTAAGCCAATGGCCATATCTGAATAACCGGAAAAATCAAAATATATCTGTAAGGTATACGCAAGAATTCCTATCCATGCTAGTGGTGTAGTTAAATCTGATCCAGATAATGCAAAAACATTATCAACCACTTCCCCAAGTGGATTTGCAATCAGCATTTTTTTCGCCAGTCCGAAAATAAATTTCTTAACTCCACTAGCAAATAACTCGACGCTATGTAAGCGTCGAGTTATTTGTGTGGCAACATCATGATAGCGAACAATAGGACCGGCGATTAGTTGTGGAAATAGTGAAATATACAATGCCAGGTTGATAATTCTTGTTTGTGGCTTAACTTCTTTACGATAAATATCAACGACATACGAAATTGCCTGAAACGTAAAAAAGGAAATCCCTAATGGTAAATGAACAGGATCAATATTTATGCGGGGAAGATTCACCGCTAATAATAGTATGTTCAGACTATCCGAAATAAAATTTACATATTTAAATGAAACTAGTAACCCAGCATTAATAATAATAGCTATTATCAAAAATAATTTTGCTCTATTTGGATTTTCATTTTCTAATAAAGAGCGATGTATATATAAACCACAACTATAATTCGCAATAATGGAAATGAGCATTAAACCAAGGTAAAAAACTTCACCCCAGGCATAAAACAATAAACTTGCCAATAACAATACAACATTCCGTATTACAGTCGGAGAGCTATAGTAAAGAAATAAGACCAGTGGCAAAAAACCAAACAAAAATATTGCAGAACTGAAAACCAAAACAACCTCTGAAAGATATTAGAACTAATTTAGAAAAACATTAACTAAAAAGTCATTTTCCTAAAATAGTAGTATATTTTATTGTGTTGATTATACACATACTCAATATTTACAAAGCATCTAAAGCCAATGCTGTAATATTTTTAAGACTTACTGTTTTGCCAAGGATTTTTACGTGGCGTAGAACTGCCACCACCATCAGCTCCCATTGACCTTGTATTTCTTCGTCTACGAGATTTACCTGGTTTAGAATTACGATCAGATGTTTTACCTGCACTTGCTCTTCGCTTTTGTGATCGTCCCCTCCCTTGCGAATTATTTTTCTTAGTAGGTTCAGGTTTAATCGTTGGATCAGGTTCAAAACCATCAATAACAACTTTTGTGATCTGTCGATTAATTAATTTTTCGATATCTCGTAATGATTTTTTCTCATCAATACAGACCAAAGAAACAGCAACACCTTCATTTCCGGCGCGACCGGTTCGACCTATACGATGTACATAATCTTCCGACACATTGGGTAATTCATAATTAACCACATGGGGTAATTGATCGATATCTAATCCACGTGCTGCGACATCAGTTGCAACTAACACTTGTACTTTATTATCTTTAAAAGATGCTAATGCTTGCGTTCGTTGGTTCTGGCTTTTATTGCCATGAATCGCGACGGCTGGAATACGCTCACGATTCAGTTGTTTTGCTAAGCGATCCGCACCGTGTTTTGTACGGGTAAAAACTAAAACCTGATACCACTTTTCTTTTTTGATCAAAAAAGACAATAACTCGCGTTTACGTTCTTTATCAACAGGATGAATAATCTGCTCGACAATTTCAGCAGTTGTATTCTGCCTGGCCACTTCAATCAGAGAAGGTGATTTCAATAAGGTTTCAGATAATTTTTTGATCTCTTTGGAGAAGGTTGCAGAAAATAATAATGTTTGTCGTTGTTTTGGAAGCATCGCCATAATCTTTTGAATATCTCGAATGAATCCCATATCTAACATTCGATCGGCTTCATCAAGAACCAGTATTTCAATCTTAGAAAGATCGATTGTTTTTTGTTGTAAATGATCAAGAAGACGTCCCGGCGTCGCAACGATAATATCCGGATTGCGACGTAATCGAGCGACCTGCGGGCCGATTTTCACGCCACCAAAAATAACGTTGGATCTTAATGAGACATACTTTCCATAGGTTTTAATACTCTCTTCTACTTGCGCTGCCAGTTCTCGTGTCGGAGTAAGCACCAATGCGCGTATTGGTCTGTTTGTGGTTTTAAATTTTTGCTGACTTAAGCGATGTAAGAGTGGCAGCGTAAAGCCGGCTGTTTTTCCCGTTCCGGTTTGTGCTCCGGCGAGTAAATCTTTTCCTTTGAGTACAACAGGAATTGCCTGTTGTTGGATAGGAGTGGGTTCTGTGTATCCCTGTTCTGAGACAGCACGAAGTAATTCAGCCGAAAGGCCAAGTTTATCAAATGACATATAAATAATTATTCCAATTAGAGCCTACCCAACATCTATGGGACGGTCTTAGGCGAGTTATCTAAGAATTAATACATTCTTAAATATAAAAAATAGTGACCAATGAGAGGTGACTTCTATAACTTAGAAAGCAATTAGCTTTCTATCAACACAGACCGAAGTGTGCTGGAATGCGCGGCATTGTAACAGAACTCCTCCGAATAGAAAGCCCCGTAACAATTGATAAAAATAACTTATCTCAATTGGAAGAACTCGTTACAATAAAAACCATGTATGTTATTTCTAATAATGTTTCAATTTCTGAAGACGAGATCGTTATCACAGCAATCCGTGCTCAGGGCTCTGGTGGGCAAAACGTCAATAAAGTGTCGACTGCGATCCACTTACGTTTTGATATTCACACATCCTCTTTACCGGAATCTTATAAATTGAAACTGTTATCTAATGGTGATAAACGAATAACTAAAGAAGGCATTATTATTCTCAAAGCACAACAACATCGCAGTCAGGAGAAAAATAAAAAAGAGGCCATAGATCGACTAATACAGATAATTAAAGCGGCGGGTATTACTCAGAAAAAAAGAAAGAAAACCAAACCATCTTACGGATCAAAAATGAAACGTTTAGATAAAAAGAACAAACGGAGCCAGGTTAAAGATCTTAGAAAAAAGATCGTTTAACCTGCTCCAAATATAATTATCCTAAGCGCTCATTTCCATAAACATCTCATTCAAGCGATGTACAAACCCGGCAGGATCTTCTAACTTTCCACCTTCACTGAGTAAGGCTTGATCAAATAAAATATTACCCCAATCGTTGAAACGTTCATCTTCTTTTTCAGCTTTTAGTTTGATCAAAATTGGATGATCAGGATTAATTTCCAGAACACGTTTTGAGCTTGGCAGTTGCTGACCAGAAGCCTCAAGAATCCGTTGTAAACTGGCTTCCATATCTTGCTCACCTGCTACCAGACAAGCTGGTGACGTTGTCAGTCTATTAGTAACACGCACTTCTTTAACTTTCTCTTCCAGCAAGGTTTCAAGACGTTTGAGAACATCCTTATATTCGCCAGTTTTCTTCTCAGATTCTTTCTTGTCTTCTTTGTCATCAAGCTCGCCCAGATCAAGTTCGCCTTTGGTGATCGACTGCAATTCCTTACTGTCAAATTCTGTTAGATGATTAACTAACCACTCATCAACATGATCGGACAACAACAGCACTTCAATTCCTTTGTTACGGAAGATCTCAAGATGCGGACTGTTTTTGATCGTTGTATAACTTTCACCGACAACGTAGAAAATATTTTTCTGCCCTTCTTGCATGCGGCCAACATAATCTTCCAATGAAACATTTTGTTCTTCACTGTCTTGATTGGTTGATGCAAAACGTAATAATTTCGCGATTTGATCTTTATTTTTATCATCGTCAACAATTCCTTCTTTAATGACTCGACCAAACTCTTTCCAGAACTTATCGTAACCGTCTTTCTTCGCTAGTTTTCCGATCATGCCAAGTATTTTTTTCACTGACGCAGCACGGATTTTTTCGATAACTTTGTTGTGTTGCAGAATCTCACGCGAAACATTTAATGGTAGATCATTCGTGTCAACTATACCGCGAATAAAGCGCAGATAAGAAGGGATCAATTGTTCCGCATCGTCCATTATAAAAACACGTCGCACGTAAAGTTTTACGCCGTGCTTTTGATTACGATCCCACAGATCAAATGGTGCACGATTTGGGACAAAAAATAAGGTGCTATATTCAAGATTACCTTCAACCTGACTATGGATCCGTGCCATTGGATCCTCATAATCATGGCCAATATGTTTGTAGAGTTCGTTGTACTCCTCATCAGAGATATCTTTTTTTGATCTGGTCCATAAAGCTTTTGCAGAATTGATCGTTTCATATTCGATCTCTTTTTTCTCTTCACCTTCTTCATCAAAGTTTTCTTTCAACATGATGATCGGCAGATTAAGATGATCAGAATATTTGCGAATAACTTCACGAAGCTTGTAACTGTTTATAAATTCTTTGGCATCTTTGCGCATATGCAGGACGATTTCTGTACCGCGCGCTTTTTTATTGACTGACTCAATCGTATATTCACCCTGTCCTTCAGATTCCCAACGAACGCCTTCGTCTTCATTTGTACCCGCCTTACGAGTCGTCAGAGTCACTGAATCTGCAACGATAAAGGCGGAGTAAAAACCAACACCAAACTGACCGATCAATTGCGAGTCTTTCTTTTCATCGCCGGTAATGGCACTAAAAAATTCTTTGGTTCCAGATTTCGCGATGGTACCGATATGATCGATGACTTCTTCTCGCGTCATACCAATACCATTATCTGTAATCGTAATGGTCTTCGCTTTTTCATCGAAATCAACATGAACATTAAGTTCCGCATCACCTTCAAACAAAGCATCATTCGACAAAGCTTCAAAACGCAGCTTGTCACAGGCATCAGATGCATTGGAAATAAGCTCACGCAGGAATATCTCACGGTTGCTATATAAAGAGTGGATCATTAGATCCAGTAATTGTTTAACTTCCGACTGGAAGCCCAGCGTTTCTTTATTTACATCAGCAGTCATATCAAACAGATTCTCTCGAAATAAAAAATTAAAGGTGGGGATCAAACCCTATGATTTCAAGGCTGTCAATGGCAATTTCTTCTCAAGTTGGTAACATTGATAGCTATTCCAACGAATAAAAAAAGAATGAGTCTGGCGCGAAATCCTTTTCTTAAACAATTGATCAGTAGTTTTTTTGATCTATTACCTATATTGCTGGTGGTTTCCGCGTTTCAACTGCTTGTGATCCGCCAGCCAATTCCTGATTTGGTCAGTCTAATATTCGGTACTTTACTGGTTATTATTGGCCTCACTTTTTTCGTCCAAGGATTGGAACAAGGACTCTTCCCGATCGGTGAAGCCATGGCTTACGCCTTTGCAAAAAAAGGCAGCATTATCTGGTTATTAATCTTCGCTTTCTCGCTTGGTTTCGCAACTACAGTAGCAGAACCAGCACTCATTGCTGTCGGTGAAGAGGCTGCGAATGTCGCTGCAGAAGGCGGCATGATCGACAATACGGATGACTCAAGGAAAGACTATGCCTTTGGTTTACGAATTACCGTTGCCTTCTCGGTGGGATTCGCGATCCTTCTCGGTGTTTTACGGATCCTAAAAGGCTGGCCACTACAAAACCTGATTATTCCTGGTTACGCAGGAATTTTGATAATGACATTTTTTGCACCACCAGAAATTGTCGGGATTGCATATGATTCAGGTGGTGTGACAACATCAACCATCACCGTTCCACTAGTCACAGCATTAGGCGTCGGGCTCGCTTCCTCAATCAAAGGCCGTAATCCGATGACAGATGGTTTTGGCCTGATAGCAATTGCTTCGTTGACGCCGATTATCTTCGTTATGTGCTATGGATTGTTAATATGACGGAGCATCTAATCGAATTATGGGCACTGTTCAGTCACTCGTTGTTAGCGACGACACGAGATATTTTGCCGATTGTTGCAACCATTATTGGTTTTCAAATTCTCGTCATCCGAAAACCAATCAAAAACCCGAAAAAAATCGCGATTGGTTTTTTTTACGTTGTAATTGGTATTGCGTTATTCCTCGAAGGGCTTGAAATGGCACTTTTCCCACTTGGAAAACTAATGGCCGCTCAGTTAACCAATCCAGAGTTTATTCAAGCCGGTGATATCTTAAACTGGAAGGATTACACTTGGGTTTATATCTTCGCTTTTTGTATTGGTTTCTCGACAACCTTGGCCGAGCCTTCACTTCTGGCTGTTGCAATCAAAGCTCAGGAGATCTCGGGTGGCGCGATCAAATCCTGGCCTCTAAGGCTCACTGTCTCTACAGGTGTCGCATTCGGAATAGCACTCGGCTCTTTCAGAATCGTAAGCGGAACCGATCTCTATTTATATATTATTGTCGGTTATATCGTCGTCATTATCTTAACCATGTTTTCGTCGAAAATGATCCTTGGTTTAGCATTTGACTCCGGAGGTGTAACTACCTCCACCGTCACCGTTCCGCTGGTCACAGCACTTGGTTTAGGCCTAGCATCAAATGTCCCAGATCGTAACCCATTACTCGATGGTTTCGGCCTGATCGCCTTTGCCGGCCTGTTCGCAATTATTGCTGTTTTATCTTATGCCATGCTCGCTGATATGCTAGCAAAACATAAAAAATCATAAGGAGGATTTACTTATGCGCTTTAAGTTAATCATAGTGTTTGTCGAAGACGACAAGACTGATCTGGTGCTAGACACCTCGCGAGAAGCCGGTGCTACTGGCGCAACGGTGATCAGCAATGCCAGAGGTGAAGGCATCAAACAATCGAAAACGTTTTTCGGCTTGACGCTAGAAACACAACGCGATGTTGTGCTGCTTTTAGTCGAGGAACATATGGCCAGACAAATTCTGGAAAAAATTTCTGATGTCGCCGAGTTTGATGAAAAACCCGGCACCGGCATTGCGTTTCAAATTGATGTCGAAGATGCGATTGGTGTACGCCATCAAGTCTGGGATCTCACCAAAGTTATTAAGGAGGAGTTATGAGCGATAACCCAATAGTTCGCGTTCGCGATGTAATGAAAACAGCCTTCATTACCATTGATGGTGTTGCCACAGTGGCAGAAGCTGTTTCAATGATGAAGCAAAATAAAACATCTGTACTGGTCGTCAACAAACGTTATGACGATGATGAGTATGGACTGATCCTGGCTGGCCAAATTGCCCGCCACGTGCTCAGCAAGGATCGCCCACCAGGTCGCGTAAACGTTTATGAGATTATGCACAAGCCGGTGATTTCAGTTCATCCGGATATGGATATTCGTCATTGTTCAAGACTGTTCGCACAGTATGATCTAATGCGCGCTCCTGTTATAGAAAACCGTGACATTATCGGCATGGTCAGTCCAATCTCATTGGTACTTGATGGTCTTTCAAAATTTAGTTAATGACATCTGAACATACCCCTGCGATGCAGCAGTATCTTGGCTTTAAAGCCGAGTATCCTGACAAACTACTGTTTTTTCAAATGGGAGACTTTTATGAATTCTTTTTTGAAGATGCGCGGCGTGCAAATGAACTGTTAGGGCTTGCATTAACCAAACGCGGCAACTCGGCTGGCGAGCCTATTCCAATGGCGGGCATGCCAATGCATGCATCAGAAAATTATCTGGCCAAGTTGGTCGAAATCGGCGAGTCGATCGTCATTTGTGATCAAGTCGGTGATCCCGCGACTAGCAAAGGCCCGGTCGAACGCAAAATCACCCGCATCATCACACCGGGGACGATAACCGACGAAGCCTTACTAAAAGAACGCCAGGATAATCTGCTATTAGCAATACATGAGCTTGATCAAAAAATTGGCCTCGCATGGTTAGATCTCAGTGGTGGTCGATTTCATGTTATGGAGATTTTTCAGCATTCGGATCGCAACGCAAATAAAGACAACAAACACGATGAATTGATCGCAGAATTGGAACGACTACAACCTGCCGAAATTCTGATCAGTGAAGATTCCCCATTACTGGCAGCCTTAAAAAATCATAACTCTATTTCAACCATGTCGCCCTGGTATTTTGATCTAGATAGCGCCACACGTCAGCTCAAAGAACATTTTGAAGTAACAGATTTAAAAGGCTACGGTTGTGATCAATTGCCTTCAACTATCTCGGCTGCGGGATGTCTTTTGCAATACACCCGCGAAACGCAACGCTCCTCGCTGCCACATCTGACCGAATTAAAACTTGAAACCCTCAGCGACACGATCACAATTGATGCAGCTAGCCGCCAGAACTTAGAAATTCTCAACAGTTTGTCAGGCGAACGTCGCCACAGCCTCGCACACTTGATCGACTCAGCGGTAACCGGTATGGGAAGTCGTATGTTATGTCGCTGGTTGCAAGCACCATTGCGAGATCATGCAACGATCAAATTTCGGCATCATGCCGTCGCCACCTTGATCGAAAATCAACACTATTCTGATCTACAAGAAACACTACGCGCCATCGGCGACATGGAACGCATCACCACGCGTATTGCACTCAAATCTGCTCGACCAAGAGATCTCGCTCAACTTCGCTCATCAATAGGTGCGTTGCCTTATATCAAAAAACATCTGGCCGAATTGGACAGTCCAAGACTACAACAACTTTCTGATCAGATTAACCAATTTCCCGAAATGCTTTCTCTACTTACAAATGCGATTATCGAAATGCCACCCGCACTCATTCGTGATGGTGGAATGATCGCAGAAGGCTATCACGCTGAATTGGATGAGTTACGAACACTCAGCAAAAATGCCAGCGACTATCTTGATCAACTTGAGATCCGCGAGCGCGAAAGCACTGGCATCCAAACGCTAAAAGTTGGCTACAACCGCGTGCACGGTTATTACATTGAGATCAGCCGCCTGCAAAGCAATGACGTTCCAACCCATTATCATCGCCGGCAAACACTCAAAGCAACTGAACGCTTCATCACTCCAGAACTAAAAGAATATGAGGACAAAGTGCTTAGTGCGGGTGAAAAAGCATTGAAACTAGAGAAGGCACTCTATGCTGATCTACTCGATCAATTAACCAAACACACACCCGAACTTCAATCAACCGGAGCCGCTATCGCAGAACTCGACGTGCTCGGAAGTTTTGCCGAACGTGCAGTGACTTTGGATCTCGCACAACCGGATCTAAGTCAGACGAGCCAGATCAATATTGAAGCAGGTCGTCATCCAGTTGTTGAGCAAATTCAAGAAGAAAGTTTTATTCCCAATGATCTGATCATGAATGAAGATCGAAAAATGTTGATCATCACTGGTCCAAACATGGGTGGTAAATCCACCTACATGCGACAAATCGCACTGATTGTTTTGCTCGCCCACTGCGGTAGTTTTGTTCCAGCAAAATCTGCCGGCATAGGAAATATTGATCGCATTTTTACCCGCATTGGCGCCAGTGATGATCTAGCCTCTGGACGTTCAACCTTTATGGTCGAAATGATCGAAACGGCAAATATTCTCAACAATGCCACACAAAACTCGCTAGTCTTAATGGACGAAATCGGACGTGGCACCAGCACCTTCGATGGACTTTCGCTAGCGTGGGCAAGCTCGATCCATTTACTTGAAAACATCGGCGCATGGACATTATTCGCTACGCATTATTTTGAAATGACCGCGATCCCAGAAAAACATCCCTCCGCGATCAATGTACGCCTTGATGCGATCGAACACAAAGACAAACTAGTTTTCATGCACACCGTAAAAGATGGCCCAGCCAATCGCAGTTACGGATTACAAGTCGCACAGCTGGCCGGTGTTCCAAAAGACGTGATCAAGCAAGCACGTGTTCGATTAAAACAATTAGAAAATCGTGAATCCACCATTATTCATCCATTAGAGCAAAACGAACAACTTGAACTACTGCCCTCCACTGCCATGCTCGAACTGGCCGAAAAGATCAAAAATATAAACCCCGATGAATTAAGTCCGAAAGAAGCATTAGAAAAATTGTATGAGTTGAAGGGGTCGTTAGGGTGATTTATTCAGTTTGTTTTGCATACCACTTACACTTTATAGTTCGCCAGAAATACTAAAGTGTATACACCAAAGTCGTTACATTTTGTATCTTAATGGAGGTACGCGCTCGTTCATCAATACTCATAGAAACCGCAAGGAATAGAACTTTACAGAAGCTTTAAAGGATAGGCGGTTTCAACTCCAAAGCGCGCCACTAGCCGTGATTAAAAAGACATGACTTTCCGTCTTGCTAGAATGAGATTGTCGAGATCTTATTCTATTGGAGAAAAAGCCATGCCTTATCATCATTTTAGCGCAAAAGAACGTCACACCTTAATGTATTTATTGCACTGGGGATTAAGCTATCGAGACATTGGACGACGTCTCAATCGTCACCACAGTACCATTGCCCGAGAAGTCACACGCAATGGTCGCCTACGAAACTTATCTTACTGTAACGAATTTGCTGATAGACAAGCCTGTCTTCGTAAGACACAGGCTCGCCATTATCGAAAACGTGATAATGCATCTCTTTACGAATTTGTTCAGAAACACTTACATCAACATTGCATCAACATTGGTCGCCCGATGCCATCAGCGGTTATTTGAAACGAACAACGACTAAAAGGTACGTCAGTACAGAATGTATTTATCAGTGGATCTATCGAGATGCGTTTGATGGAGGTGAGTTATATACTTGCTTGAGCTCTCAACATAACAAACGTAAACGACAGCGCCCAGCAGGTAAGCGAAGCCATATCCCTGGCCGCGTTTGTATTGAAGAACGTCCTACTGTTGTCGACAGACGTAACCGACTGGGCGATTGGGAAGGTGATACGGTTGAAGGATGCAAAGGCGGGGGTGGATTAGCGACGCATGTCGAACGTAAGAGTCGTTTTTTGCTTGCTGAGAAATTAATGGATGGCTGTGCAGATACGTTTACCATGGCCACTAAGAAATGTTTTAAATCCATTCCAGAGACGTTGTGTAAGACACTGACTTTGGACAATGGTAGTGAAAATGTACGGCATCATGAAATAGCACAAAGTAAACAAATGTCCGTTTATTTTACGCATCCATACTCCCCTTGGGAGCGTGGTACAAATGAGCAAACCAACGGCTTGTTACGACGTTACTTTCCAAAAGGCACGGACTTCCGTAAAGTAACAAAAAGGCAGATTAAAAAAGCCGTTACATTAATTAATCAACGACCTCGTAAATCACTCAACTATCGAACACCGGAAGAGGTCTTTTTGAAAGCCGTTAATGGCGCACTTGGAACTTGAAACCGCCATATTTAACGTCTGTCGATAACGTTACTACTCTAAATCTAAAAAATTTAAAGCATGAACAGTATCACAATAAAATTCAAACTTTACAGTTTGGCTGGACTGATTTCGGTCGGTTTAGTTCTATTAACAATAATAGCGATCCATTCCTTCTCAAATATAAAATTTTTAAATAAAAACCTGGTGCTAGTTCAGTCCAGTAAGGCTGATATGTTAATACTACGCAGAAATGAAAAAGACTTTCTGGCTCGGTTAGATAGTAAATATCAACAAAAATTTAAAAAGAATTTCGATATTTTAATCGACAAAACCACTAAATTTAAAAAAGATATTAACGTAATCGGCTTAAACAACGAAAAAGAACTCAGCACGCTTATTCAATATTTACAAATCTACGAATCATCCTTTAATAAAATCGTTACTCTTTATCAAAAGATAGGGTTAAATCATGAATCAGGTTTGCGTGGTGATCTACGTAAATCAGTTCATGCTGCTGAAGCATTATTAAAACAATTTAATTCAATTCAACTCACTGTCGATATGTTGATGCTTCGTCGTAATGAAAAAGATTTCATCTTACGAAAAGATGAAAAGTACCTTAAAAAATTTGAGCGCAACTATGCTCTTTTCAATCAGAATTTGAACGAATCATCCCTCTCTAATAAAAAGAAAAATGATATTGTCTCGAAAATGAATGTTTATCGTTCTACGTTCAAGAAATTCAGTCAGAATCATATACAACTTGGGCTTACACCTAAAACAGGTCTTCACGGTGAAATGCGTGCTGCAATCCATAAAACTGAAGATAGCTTTAACACCATAAGTACCGCATTGTCAGATAATCTCGATTCGAAAACTAACTTTATTTATAAAAAATTATTGCTTATAGTCGGTATTTTTATTGCGCTAATACTGGGCGCCATGATATCCATGTCTCGATCAGTAAATAGACGCCTCGGATATTTACAAGCTCATTTAAATGAAGTGGTCTTGAAAAAAGGTGATTTATCAGCCTCCATCCAAATTGGTGGTAACGATGAGGTAACTGTAATCAGCCAATTGTTTAATCAATTCTCCGCAAACTTAAAAGAAACTTTCAGTAAAATACCTGCACTTTCTGAAACTCTCGAAAAAGAATCAAACCTGAATACAACTATCTCAGAGCAAACATATCAATTGGCTATTTCTCAGCAAACTGATTCTCACGAAGTAACAGAAGCAGTCCAACAAATGGTATCTGCTACAGAAGAAATTACTGGTAATATTCATGTTGCAGCCAATTCTGCTGATGAAGCTAATAAATCCGTACTACAAGGCAAGGCGGCTATTAAGGCGGTTAATTTATCGATAAACTCACTGGCAACTAAATTACAATCCTCAAGCGGAGTGGCGAAAGAATTAGAAGAAAATACCAATGATATTAATTCAATATTAAATTGTAGAAGTTTAGACCCAATCTGACACATCACTAAATCAAGCGGAGCGTAGCGACGCTTGATTTAGTGAGAGTTACCCGCTTTGATGTAACTGCAACGTAAACATCAAAACACAAAGAGGTAACTCTCATGATTCATACTAATGACAAAGTTATAAAACATAAAGTTGGTCTACTCAATCTCGCTGAAGAACTCGGCAATGTCTCAAAAGCCTGCAAGATGATGGGTTTGTCCAGAGATACATTTTATCGCTACAAAGAAGCGGCTGATGAAGGCGGTGTAGAAGCCTTGTTTGATCGTAATCGGCGTACCCCAAATCTTAAAAACAGAATCGACCCGGCTATTGAAACCGTTGTGCTCGAGTATGCACTGGAAGAGCCCGCACATGGTCAAACGCGCACCAGTAACGAGCTGCGCAAACGGGGAACATTTGTCTCACCCAGTGGCGTTCGTTGTATCTGGCTTCGTCATGGTCTTGCTTGCTTTAAAGATCGCCTGAAGGCATTGTCTGATAAGGTAGCTGGTGAAGGCTTGATCCTCACTGAGTCTCAAGTCGCGGCGATGGAACGCAAGAAAGACGACGATGAGGCTTGTGGCGAGATAGAGACGGCACACCCTGGTTATCTTGGCTCGCAAGATACTTACTATGTCGGTACTTTCAAAGGCATTGGTCGGGTTTATCAACAAACGTTTGTTGATACTTACAGCAAGGTCGCTCACGCGAAACTGTACCCGACTAAAACACCGATTACGGCAGCTGACATGCTCAATGACCGCGTCCTCCCATTCTACGAAGAACAACGTTTGCCTATGTTGCGCATTTTGACAGATAGAGGGACGGAGTATTGTGGGCGAGCTGACCAGCATGATTATCAGCTTTATATGGCGTTGAACAATATCGAACACACCAAAACCAAGGTCAAATCACCTCAGACGAATGGTATTTGTGAGCGATTCCATAAGACGATCCTCAATGAGTTTTATCAAGTCGCTTTGCGTAAGAAAATTTACCAATCGATTGATGAACTGCAACTCGACCTTGACGAATGGTTGCTCAAATACAATACTCAACGAACTCACCAAGGCAAAATGTGCTGCGGGAGGACGCCGATGGAAACACTCATCGACGGACAAGCTATCTGGAAGGAAAAGTTTTTGAACTAAACTTAACCTGACAGTCAGTTACAGAAAAAGGGGTAACTGTCAGATCAAGTCTGAATTTCTACAATTAAATGTAATTCGTGGTATTGCCGACCAAACTAATTTACTTGCACTCAATGCCGCCATTGAAGCAGCTAGAGCGGGTGAAAATGGCCGTGGTTTTGCCGTTGTTGCTGATGAAGTAAGGGCCTTGGCACATCGAACACAGGCGTCAACAACAGAAATACAGTCTTTGGTCGAACATTTTCAGAAAAATGTGAAAAGTACAGTTGATGTCATGCAAGAAGGCTCAGCAAGTTCCTTGTTGGCTACCGAAGATAGCTCTAATGCAACACAAGCACTTGATGAAATCGGCAAACAGATTTATGACATTTTTCAGTTAAACACCAATATCGCAAGCTCTTCAGAAGAACAAGGCGCTATTATAAAGAATATTAATGAGAGTATTCAAAGCATAAATGAGAAAGCAAAAGAAACAGCAACTCAATCGAATAAAACAAGTCAGTCAAGCACTCAAATAGAGTCAACAGCTTCCGAACTTCAATCATTAATTGCTACTTATAAATTCTAAACAATTAGGCATTTTTATATTCCTAATATTCTGATGTCAGGCATTCTACGAAACAGCTATTTCTATTTCCAAGTACGCCAATAACAACGACACATTCAGACATAAAATGCTACTGATCTTAAGATCGGCAAATAACCTGATGTGATGGTCTCCTCCCCCTAACGGCATCTAGGTGCCATGATTGAACTGACATACACACAATCAAAAGAGGAGAAGACCAAAATGAAGACTACAACAATCGGGTTAGACATAGCAAAAAACGTATTTCATGCTGTCTGCTGTAATCAACAAGGGCGTATAATCAAAAAGAAAATGTTAAAGCGAGCGCAGGTACTCTCCTTTTTTCAATCTCAACCTCCTTGTTTAGTCGCAATAGAATCTTGTGCAACGTCACAGTATTGGGCCCGAGCGATACAACAACAGGGACATCAGGTGAAATTACTACCACCTCAGCATGTTAACGCATTTCTAATCGGCAATAAGAATGATTATAACGATGCCTTGGCCATCGCCGTTGCTGCGAAACAACCTCATTTAAAAAGTGTGGGCATTAAATCAGTTGAGCAACAAGACAACCAGGCACAACATAAAGCAAGAGACTTAGCGGTCAGACAAAGAACCGCATTATGTAACCAAATGAGAGCGCTTGTTGCAGAATATGGCATTAGCCTTCGTCCCGGCCTAAATACCCTACGTCAATCTATCCCGTTGCTATTAAGTGATGAGAACGAACGGTTGTCCGTTACTTTCAAAAGGATACTGCGCCAGCTAAAGGAACAATGGCAATCACTTGATGCCTGTATTGCGACATTTGACCAATTGATCATTCAATCGGCAAAAAACAATGCGATTTGCCAACGCTTACAAACTATTCCAGGGTTTGGGCCGATGGTCTCGAGCGCGTATTTTAATGAAGTGGGAAACGGCGCTCATTATCACAAAGGGCGCGATGTGTCCGCCTCATTAGGACTTGTTCCACGACAGTACAGTAGTGGTGGTAAAGAGGTGCTACTGGGGATCAGTAAACGCGGCAATAAATACCTTCGTTGTTTGTTAATTCTAGGCGCGAAGGCCGTGGTATCAAGAGCCAAAACGAAAGGCGATAAACTGAGTCAATGGATTAATCGTTTAGTTGAGACGCGGGGGCATAATCGAGCGTGTGTGGCGTATGCCAACAAAATGGCAAGAATGGCCTGGGCTATAACGGTTTCTGGTGATGACTACTCACCGGCCTAAATAGAGAGAACAAATCATTTCAACGAATTGCGAAGGTAAAACTAAAGATGGCATAACAGGTCAAACCAGCCTATTGAAAACCTGTCGAGCTCAGGGGTAACTAATACCGATAACCTGATAAGGAAAATAGGCGCGTAATACATCCAGGTCAGAAGTTGAAAACTTCATTGAAGGCCGTATATATGACAGCAATCCTGTCCCTGTTATCTGAATGTTTTATCTTGCAATACGGGAGGAGACCATATATGAACTCAAGATTCATGGAGCTTTCCACAGGGACTAACCCAGTGATCCGCTCACCACTAAGCGTCCGACCCAAAACAGCTGAATAGATATCCACCGCTGTTCCTAATGGCGTAAATCCGACGCCTAGGTCAACTGTCTTCCCAAACTCCCACAGCAGATCCACAAAATTCAATGGATCATTCCCCACATAGGCATACATATTCAACCTATAAGCAATTGGATCCGGTTGTAAAGATCAATTCACTCCGACCCTCTCTGCCCCTGTTGATCCAAGGACGACCAAGATTGAACAAATGTTACTATTAATAACTTGAGGAAGAAGATATGAAACTTTGGAATACATGCGAAGGTACTGGTAGCCTTCCAAAAAAAGCAATCGTAATATTCAATGCCTTCGAACAGAAGTTCAATGACTATATTACCGAAAAGAACTACGGCAGCGGATTGAAGCAATGGTCGGTCATATTTATTATCGCTGGCGGACCGCTGGATCCAGGCTTTACTGAAAGAACTATGGTAAAGAGAAGCACACAGAAGATGGATTTTCGCTTGCGGGTAGATTTTGAGGCTTTTAAAAAAGGTAACACACAAAAACGCACTTTTCTAATGTATGATACTTTGCTTCGATCCCTAGATATTCTCGCGGCAAAGAAGGTCAAAGACTTCGACCTTGACAGTCTAAGAAAAGATTTTGAGGCTTGCGCAGGGCTGAATGGTTGGAATATCGATCCTGATGAAACCGTCTGAAACGTAGGGATTTATGACCAAGTGCATTCGCCCCGCAGGAAACAGTCCAATGTCATCAACTATGATCCTAAAACCAAACAATGACTCTGGTTGAGAATATCTCGCCAAAGTCACAGACTGATGGCCAGATGAGAGCAAAGTTTTTGACATAAGGGTGCTGCAGAAAGCTAATCATCGATATTTTGGTACATTAAGTGATGAAAAAAAGAATTGATCTAATGTGGGTTATTGGCAAATTGCCAACACAAAAACAGCTTGCCGACGTTTTTTTCTTGCTATCAAAACAAGCCGACAGGACGCTGCAATTCGTAAGCACTCAAGATGCTTCGTTTAAGATGCGTGAATTGAGAGCCAAGCAAGGTTATCCCAATTTTTCTATTCCAGATAATGCTCACATCCACCTGAGCATTCTTGCTCATGATGTTCCGAAGGGGCAGGATAGAAGATATCCGGACTTTAGCATCCATTTTGTAAGTATAGGGTTAAAATTTTCCCCACCTTATATATTGCACCTTATCATTGCGGAGAAACATCTATCTGCTTCACTTGATGAGTTCGTTTTTAATTGCAGTGCAATCGTAGCCAAAAAACTCCGAGTTACTTACGGTTACGGGTTAATTTGTGCATTCCGAGATGACGAGATTGAATATAGTCAGGGATCAACGGGGGTGAGTGAATCTGAAAATCCAATGTTCGAAAAACTGGCAAAGGAAGTCAGGAAACTCGAAAATGGAACGTGCTTCCGAAAGATGGCATCTGGAGAGATCCTTCGTTCAGTATATCGTTGGAATATAACCAATGAGAAACTAAAAAATATCAGCGAATCTTCAGGGGAAGTTACGGTTCGTCAGCTTAACAACGATCTGTTTTTTTGGTTCTTGCCCAAGGAGAAAAAGGAAATAGTGTTTGATAAATTCAGAGAACTTGGCAAAACAGTTTACACTGAATGGGTTGACTATGAGGACTATGTACCCTGCCGACACTTTCTAGTTGATGTTGACGATTGGAATGCTATCAACGAGCTTTAGGCTAACTTGCGGTGCGTGCAGCCTTTTAGAGTCAGGTCTAACGTACGCTATGCTCGATCATAAATCGACCGCCCTCAAGAGCGCCATCCCATAACTTAAAAGTCGAGCTTAAAAGAGTATATAAAGACAGTACAATAACTTTCACAAGTGTCCGTAATCTCAAATAATGCCCCAATCAATAGAGTCAACTGGTGCTGCAATACATCCGTATTAAGACCAGCCGAGCGCCTTCTCCTGGATATCCAACTTCCGATCAGCCTGCCCTTGCAGGTCGAGCCGACTGACGCCCATTTCTTTCACGCCAAAGGCGGTGTAGATCGTTCCCATTGATTTCTATCCTATGGTTAGTCCAACTCTCTAACGACAATCGTTCCCCAAGTTTGGAATTTGGTAGCTAATAATTTTCTCGCAGGAAAGCGGTGCACTAGACTCCATTCAATGCCTGATAAGTGATTCCTCTAGGCCTGTTTGGATGCGCGGCATCTGGTCCACTTTCGATGACTTCGTAGCCTCGTCCTTCAAAAATATAGTCAGCGATAGCGCGTTCCTGTGCGATCATCTCTGATATGTCTTCAATCAAGTCTTCGTAGTCACCGTGCGTATCACCATTTTCTTCGATAGGTCCCTCAGGTGCAAGGGGATAAACATCAGTCAGTATACCGAGATCCTCAACAAGTTCCATGTCATGATTTACCTTTGGCCGCTTGTCCAACTCACAAAACAGGTCAAGATATCTATCTCTTACTTCCTCTTCTTTTATTTGGGGATGAATTAGTATTTTCTTCATGGCCATTTCCGGAAACAGTTTCCGAAATATCCCAGGTATGAATAAGCACTCCGATTCGATAATCTCGTCGCCTGCAAGACAATAGCCATCCTCCATATCAACGAAGGATTCGATAATTTCCACTAAAGGATCGTCATCAACCTCTCTGCCAAGCTTTCGATCAATATCGTAAGCGCTCAGTTCAAAAAACATTTGAAATTGCAGGCCAGAAAACGCGGCTGTCTTCGCGATTACTTGCTCATTTTTCAAATTGCGTCCTGAAGCAAAATCTACTATTGGAGATATGATTATACTTAGCAATCCGAGCGAGTGATACACAGTGAAGAAATGAGAATAATAGTTTCTGCTTGAAATAGAAAATCTTGATATTTGGTCATTATTCAATACTTCTTTTTCTGTACCAAACAAATTCTTGATTACATCAACCCGATTACATTTTTCGAAAGCCAGTATAACGTCAGTTTCAATGATATATGAGCTAAAGCGATCCTTATCGGCACAACTTACCGGAATTTTCTTTAGTTGTGACATGATCTACTCCTATTGTGAAAAATTAGGATTTCGCCAGATCAAAGTTTTCCCCGTCCGGTTGTCTAATATGATTAGCTGCGCGGCATTTCTTTTAACTGTACCGTATCACGCGCCTTACGATTCAGTTTTCCAAACTTGTTTCAATTTTTCCCTAAGTTTGGAATTTGGTAGCTAATAATTTTCTCTTTGGAAAGCGTATAACTGACTTCCCTCTGGTAGTCTCGCCCCTCAAACAGATAGTCAACAATCGCTTGCTCCTGCGCAATCAGTTCAGGATTGTCATCAAATTCTGCAAGATTATCAACCTCATCGTAAGTGTCGATATGGTCACCCAAATCAAAATCAAAGGCATCATAGGGCTCTAAAGTATCCACATAGGCAAATTTACCGACCAAACCTGGGTAACGAGACATCTTTACGGGTAAGTCAACATTTGAGCCACCACAATGATCGTAGAGCTCCTGCTTGACCAGGAGTTGACTTTGAATGGAAGGGTAAAATATATCAGTAAGTTCACCCTGGTAAATTATTTCATGCCAATAATTTTTATCCGTCAAAAACGCAAAAACAGTGGGACGATAATTTAGTAAAAACTCCAAAAATTCAAATTTCGGTAAATATACATCCCGACGCCGCTCGTCAATCGTAAGCTTATTCTCGTCGCTAAAGTAATTTAGTGTTAGATTGATATATTTAGTGCCCCGCAACAATTGGCTAGTTGATAACTTGTCTTGGATTGCTGTTAACTTGTCGTTTGCATCTGGCTTCGATTTATCATCATAATCACACTCAAATTCGTAATCAGAATAGGTGATCAAATCAATTGAACCATGAAACAAGCCCCCGAAAGAAATTTCAATGTTTTGAGAAATCAGATTTCTGCTTCTAATACAAAAACTTGATACATCTTTTGGATTGAATATATTGCCATCCAACTTAAACAGGAGCTTTACAAAAGCGAGTAGGTCCCATTCTCTAACGACAATGTAAAAGTTGTCATCCCCAACTATCCATCCTTGATCCAGGTCGCTGTCGTCAACAGTACGAAATTCAATCTGTTGCATTTTGGTCTCCGCTTTATCTGGCCATATTGAAATGCAGTATCCTGCCTGTTCTTTGATCAATCAGGATAACTTGTTTCATTTTCCCCCAAAGTTTGGAATTTGATCCTGTTTTTCGCAATTCTTGCAAAAATTCGTTTGCATTTTATCATCAGAGACTCGCACTACGAAGGAAATTTCGAGCTTGCCTATTATTAATTTTATTCGATATATTACCTATCATACTCTGATCACCCTGGCAAAATTCTGACAACTTGTTTTATGGCATTACCATCATCAGAATAAATTTGAAGTAGAGAATGCATATGATCGAGATATTTAAAAAAGGAAAATTACGTCCTTTAAATGATCAAAACGTAATGATTAATATTTTAAATCATTACCATTTAAACAATTAATTTTATTTATCATACTTTCCTTACTATTATGATTCTTCGAATCCAGCAATGAGGAAGTAGAGATGAAAAAGAAATTAACGACTAGTGCCGGCTGCCCAGTCGCCAACAACCAAAACATTATGACAGCGGGTCCTCACGGACCACAGTTATTGCAGGATGTATGGTTTTTAGAAAAGCTTGCACATTTTGATCGAGAAGTTATTCCTGAAAGGCGAATGCACGCAAAAGGATCTGGTGCTTATGGAACATTTACTGTGACGAATAGCATCACAAAATATACACGAGCGAAAATATTCTCGGAAGTCGGAAAGAAAACTGATCTTTTCGCAAGGTTTACCACCGTCGCTGGTGAGCGTGGCGCTGCAGATGCTGAACGTGATATTCGTGGCTTCGCGCTTAAGTTCTATACTGAAGAAGGTAACTGGGATTTAGTTGGGAATAATACGCCCGTTTTCTTTTTGCGTGACCCATTGAAATTCCCAGATCTTAATCATGCTGTAAAACGTGATCCGCGAACTAATATGCGTAGTGCACAAAACAACTGGGATTTTTGGACATCCCTTCCTGAAGCATTGCATCAAGTGACAATCGTTATGAGCGATAGAGGCCTGCCCAAAACTTATCGCCACATGCATGGTTTCGGTAGCCATACGTTCAGTATGATCAATGCGGGTAATGAGCGTGTTTGGGTCAAATTTCACTTTAAATCCAACCAAGGTATTGAAAACCTAACTAATCAGGAAGCTGAGGTTGTGATTGGTCAAGATCGCGAAAGTCATCAAGCAGATTTATATAACGCGATTGAAGAGGGTGATAATCCATCATGGGTTTTGTCTATTCAAGTAATGACTGAAGAGCAGGCTGAGCAGTCACCTTACAATCCTTTCGATTTGACCAAAGTGTGGCCGCATGGTGATTATCCACTTATTGAAGTTGGCGTTATGGAGTTGAATAAAAACCCTGAAAACTTCTTTGCAGAAGTTGAGCAATCTGCCTTCAACCCTGCAAATGTCGTCCCCGGGATCAGTTTTTCTCCTGACAAAATGTTGCAAGGTCGTTTGTTCTCATACGGTGATGCACAACGATATCGTTTGGGCGTAAACCATAATCAGATCCCTGTGAATGCACCTCGCTGCCCGGTTCATAATTATCACCGTGATGGAGCAATGCGTGTTGATGGGAATCAGGGAAGTACGATTGGTTATGAACCAAATAGTCAGGGCGAATGGCAGGAGCAACCTGATTATTCGGAACCACCAATGAATTTGTCAGGTGCGGCGGCACGTTGGGATCACCGTGAAGACGATGATTATTATTCACAACCGGGCAATTTGTTCAGACTGATGAGTGACGAAAAGAAGGAAGCTTTATTTAATAATACTGCTGCTTCTGCTGGTGGGGCTTCAGTCGAAGTTCAAAAACGACATATCAGTAACTGCTTAAAAGCTGATCCAGCATATGGCGCTGGTGTAGCAAAGGCACTTGGCCTTTCTATTGATGACGTTGAATAATAACTCGTCATGAGACTTAACCAGATAATTGAAGTTATAGTGGACGAGTTATTACTGTTTTATAAACGATAACAACTCGTCCGTCTCAATTGATGAATATAGGCCACGGCTTGAAAATGCTTTTGTTTTTTCTTCGAGAAGAAGGCTTAAGACAAGAAATTTATATATCGAAACAATAAATGGGTTTGATGATAAAACACAAGAAGAATCTTGAAACAAAAAGTGCATCTAGAGAAATGAATTGCCTTAAAAAAACTTGAACACTTGATTAAACTAGAAAAGGTTTACCCTAATTGACTATCAAGTGTAGAAGTTTAGACCCAATCTGACACATCACTAAATCAAGCGGAGCGTAGCGACGCTTGATTTAGTGAGAGTTACCCGCTTTGATGTAACTGCAACGTAAACATCAAAACACAAAGAGGTAACTCTCATGATTCATACTAATGACAAAGTTATAAAACATAAAGTTGGTCTACTCAATCTCGCTGAAGAACTCGGCAATGTCTCAAAAGCCTGCAAGATGATGGGTTTGTCCAGAGATACATTTTATCGCTACAAAGAAGCGGCTGATGAAGGCGGTGTAGAAGCCTTGTTTGATCGTAATCGGCGTACCCCAAATCTTAAAAACAGAATCGACCCGGCTATTGAAACCGTTGTGCTCGAGTATGCACTGGAAGAGCCCGCACATGGTCAAACGCGCACCAGTAACGAGCTGCGCAAACGGGGAACATTTGTCTCACCCAGTGGCGTTCGTTGTATCTGGCTTCGTCATGGTCTTGCTTGCTTTAAAGATCGCCTGAAGGCATTGTCTGATAAGGTAGCTGGTGAAGGCTTGATCCTCACTGAGTCTCAAGTCGCGGCGATGGAACGCAAGAAAGACGACGATGAGGCTTGTGGCGAGATAGAGACGGCACACCCTGGTTATCTTGGCTCGCAAGATACTTACTATGTCGGTACTTTCAAAGGCATTGGTCGGGTTTATCAACAAACGTTTGTTGATACTTACAGCAAGGTCGCTCACGCGAAACTGTACCCGACTAAAACACCGATTACGGCAGCTGACATGCTCAATGACCGCGTCCTCCCATTCTACGAACAACAACGTTTGCCTATGTTGCGCATTTTGACAGATAGAGGGACGGAGTATTGTGGGCGAGCTGACCAGCATGATTATCAGCTTTATATGGCGTTGAACAATATCGAACACACCAAAACCAAGGTCAAATCACCTCAGACGAATGGTATTTGTGAGCGATTCCATAAGACGATCCTCAATGAGTTTTATCAAGTCGCTTTGCGTAAGAAAATTTACCAATCGATTGATGAACTGCAACTCGACCTTGACGAATGGTTGCTCAAATACAATACTCAACGAACTCACCAAGGCAAAATGTGCTGCGGGAGGACGCCGATGGAAACACTCATCGACGGACAAGCTATCTGGAAGGAAAAGTTTGTGAATTAAACTTAACCTGACAGTCGGTTACTGATAATTGGGTAACTGTCAGATCAAATCTGAATTTCTACATATCAAGTGCAGTGGAAATTTTATCCTGCACCCGTTGCAATGCATCTTGAAAATCTTCTGAAACACCCTGATTTCCATTCTTATATTCAAGATATTCATGGACAATATTCAGCGCAGCCATCACTACAATTCGTTCACTTCCAGCAATCTTTCCATTGCTTCTAACTTCCTTCAACTTACCATTTAGAAACTCAACTGATGTGTAGAGCGAATCGCGCTCCTCGTCTGTACATGCAACCGTATATTCTTTATCTAGTATGCTGACTGTTACGGGTTTTTGCTCTTCGCTCATGTCCGAGTTTCCATAGATTTAAGACGTGAAATCATTGCTTCTACACGGGTTCGCGCTAGTTCCGTTTTTTCAATCAAATCAGCTCTTTCTACCGCTAGCGCACCTTGCTGTTGACGCAAGGCCTCATTCTCTGCACTCAGGTTTTCTATGGTCTGGATAAGTTGATCTACTTTTAATTCTAACGCTAAAAGATCCATCGGCTCCCTATTACTATCGTTATTGTCACTCATTTGTCACTGATCCACTTAGGATATCATGCAAATCATAGAGGCCACCGATAGATCGGTCAAGATCTATCGGTGATTTGTTCTATGTTTTCAGTGGAATAGTTACCATTTACCGATAATATCTAGGAACAGACCGTGAACATCGTAGTCCTGGCGAGTCAAATCATCATCAAACTTGGTGAAGTTATAACCCGCACCAACTTTAACGTTATCTCCAAGGTGACGATATAAACCCAATAATGCACCATGTCGCATATCGTCTTCCGTTTCAGACTGTAACCAACGGTATTCTGCCAGTCCATCCCAATGTTTGATAAAGTGATACCGTGCACGAACTACGGCTAGCCTTGCACCGGTTTCAAACCATTTACCTTGGTCACGATCTTGCCTGATATCACCACGTTTATAGGCTAATTTGCCACCTAATTCCCAATATTCATCTAGATCGTAGAGTCCTTCTAGCGAGAGCACATGACTACGCTCATCATTTGGTCGTCGGGTAGATATCTGACCTTCGCTGGGCAGATCAAACAAGAAGCTATATTTAGCCAGTATATTCAGCTTGTCGTTAAATGTCGGTCGATATGCAGCACCGAAATCCAACTCCGTAAACTTGCCATCTTTACGGCTATCGTCATCATCATTCGTCACAGAGAAGTTTAATTTACCTAACCACCTAAGACTCGGATCTTGCTTCCATTCGATGGCATTACTGGTTAGCCATTGTGTTGCGTTAACAGAACCTTCATCCTTTCTATATTCCAGTCGAGTGCTACCTTGCACACCATCTGATCCATACTGGGCTCCGACACTAAGAACATCACGTTCAATATCTTCAGCACCTGTTACATCTAGATTACTGGATTGCATGGATGCAGAAAGACTCCAGGCATCGCTCAAGGCAAAGTCCAAACCATATACCTTACTGACGCCGTCTTGAAGATCACTTTCAACAAACTGGTTCTCGCTAAACAATTTCAAACCATTTGCATATTCCCGACGACTACCCATCGTTAAGGTTGATCGTTTGCTGCCTGTTCGATCAGGATCTATTGCATAAGTACCGTACAAATCCACACCACTTGCGGTTGTATAGTTAGCGCCAACTTGACTTGTAGCTCCATCACCAAAACCACTGGATAATGAAAGCGTGGTCTTATCATTTACTGCATATTCAACACCTGCAACATAGGCATTTCCACGATCTCCGACACTGACCTCACCTTTCAATGCAAGCCGATCATTAACCTGAGTTGTCACACCCACTGTTGCCATATCATTGTCGTCATAATCATCCTTTTCAGAGAGCGTACCTTGTAGCGCACCGTACATCCGTGTCTGCTCCGTGAAGAAGTATTCCGCACTGACACCCAATAAATTTGCTGATCCATCTTCTCCGGTCAGAAAATCATCAATATCTTCATGTCGAATTTCGGCACCAACGGCAAATTCATTTGTGACTGCATAATCGCCTTGCAGACTTAGGTTTGTTTCTTTGCTTAAACCGTCTCTATCGTAAACCGTTCCTCGTCCTGATATTGTCAGGTTTTCAGTCGCTTGAATTTGTCCTTCAAGACCAGCATCTAAAGTGTCAATACCGTTATCAACACGCGCGGCCGAGAAACCGGAATCCCGATCTTTATACCAAACTTCAAGTCGGCCATCTGTTTTACCTTCCGTCACTTCGGTTAAATTAACTTTACCTTCGATACTAAAGGCTCTGCCATCAACTCTATCATTACCATTAACCGGGTTTTTATCACTAAACGACAAACCTCCATCTAGAGATTGAGAATCACTATCCGTCTGACGTGCATCTGTCTTCGCGTATTCCCCTTTTACGTATGTTCCCTTACCAAGTTTCAGAGTCACATCTGTACCATGCATTCGATAATCACTATCATCACGATTTTCCTTAACCACCGTTGCACCAAGTGCTAAATTATCAGTAACCCAAACCTTACTTCGCCCACCGGCAGTTATCTTGTCAGCTTCAAAACCATCCGCTACGAATTCATAATCTGATAACAAGTAAACATTGTTACCTTCCAACGGACGATCTTTTATGATTGCTGGCGCTGAATTATTGGCAACCTGAGTCAGAGGACGACTGAGAATTAGACGTCCTTGAATATAATCAATCTCATAGTCTCGACCTTCTTCAAGGGTGATATTTTCGAGCACTCTTTCTGTATCTTTAGCCCTTATTTCAACCCAGACTTTTTCTGATCCCTGAACAATATCTTTATCTCTCAGGTAATAGAGACTACCGCCAGTTGCACTAAATTCATTATGTGCAAATGAAGTTTGCGCTTCTGATCCAAAACCATTGAGTTCAACTTTATGATCTCCAAATTTTGTTGTATTCACAGAACGATGTTGCAACTGAACACCATAGAGGCTGCGATCATATTGGGCAAACTCATTACCCGTGAATCCAGTATGATAATTACCCCAGACGAAATGCGACTTATCCCAATCAACCCGAACATAGGCAGCACCTTGGGTATCAACATCACTTATCGTTGTCGAATCATCACCATAAATTGGATAAAACCTATCTGAATCTAATCGACGGAAGATCCGACTTGGATCTTTTCTCTCAAGATTGGAGCCGATATTTTTCAGTTCATCTTCAGTCGTATCAATCTGTGCCGTGATCAAATATTTACCTTTGATTTTTCCTTTTAAGTACATGGCAAGCCGACCATCGACGAAAATTTCCTCATCAAAATGATCATCGACTTCTAACGGTGATGCATTTCCTGAAACGCTATTATTTCCTATCGTCATGTTCGCAAGACCAACGAGGAACATATACTTACCCGTCACATCAATCGGTACCGCATACGCCCACTTTTCTTCAGTCGAAGTTTCTAATTCCAGATCAAAAGTATGTTGGCCCGGTGGTAAATGTTGTTCGATCACAAAGGTATTGTTCTCAGCAACAGGTACTTCAACACCATCAACCATCAATTTATGATTTTTGTTGAGATCAACACCATGCAGTCTAACTCGACTACCATGAACAGGAATTGTCTGGCGTGCAAGTTGTGATTTACCATAAATCGCTAAACCATCTGCGATTTGAGCATTTCTTATCAAATCTGCATCGATCGTTTTCAAGAACTGTGGCGCTGTTTCATCCATATGTCCTTCGGCATCATAGGTTCGTAATACGTAAGTCAATGGAGCTCCTGTTTCATAACGTTGCCCATTAAAACCTTCCCCATCCCAAGTAACCTTGTCCATGAAGCTAATATCATTGCCTCTTAAAGTCGCGATTGGTTGAACCATATCTCGATCAGAATCAGCAAAAATAGCCAATTCCCAGTGATCAATAAAATGCTTGTAGTTACTGTACAAACTAAAGGTCACAGGTTCAGCCACTGATCCATCATTGATGATCAACGCGCTATGCGCCATGATTGACAGTCGCGGATCATTTGCAGCTGGATCTTCGACTGCCCAGATTGCGCCTCCGTCAGGTAAAAGGATCCTACTGTCACCTGGTTTACTGGCGACGAACACTTTTTTCTCAACTGTTCTTTCTTCAATTATGTCGTAGTGAACTTCAATTTCTGATCGCCGATTTAATTGCATTCCTTCTGGCGTTTCATTTGTCGCCGCCGGCTCATTAAAGGAACGACCAGATGTCGTGATACTACCTTTTGATAATCCCATTCGTTGTTCAAAAATTCTGGCCGTTTTTGCTGCCCGAGCTTCTGATAAGCCTTGATTATCGCGATATTTTCTGGCAGTAGCCGGCGCGAGTCGTTGCGTATCGGTATGCCCAACAATATGTACGCGTATGTTCGGTTTATCACTGAGTAAATAGAGAACTTCCTGAAGTTGTTTTATGTGTTCAGGACGAATAAATGATTTACCAGAATCAAAATAAATCGGATCGACCACATTGGAAAGTTTAACTACCTCTTCCTTCACTGTCTCCTGAACCTCCGGTCGACCGGCTAATGTAAGTCGACCCGGTTCAGGCAACTTGACGGCAAAATTGAATTTCGACACCAAGGCCTGAGTAATACGCAAAACACGCGGATTTTCACTTACAAATACTGTTCCTTCCGGCAAAGTTGCTGGATCAACTTTGACAATATAATTACGTCCTCGATCCAGTCGTCCACCATCAATATCAGCAATGTGGTATCGACCATAACGATCAGTTTCGATCAGTAATCCTTCCACTGTTGCAAGACGAACGCCGGGGATCCCTTCTTCGCCTTTATCCTGTACACCATTACTATTTCGATCGTCAAAAACTTTACCTATAATAGTGGTCTTTTGTAGTATTGGATCTTGAATAATCCGTACCTTTGCAGTCGCCTGGTTACTCACCGGCCCACCAAAGAATAATGCGATTGCGGTATTCACATATTCGCCTGCAACTACACCCGTCGATACACGTGTAAAGTACGCGATTTGGATTGCCTCACCGGGAGCAAAACTAAGCCCGCCGAAGTTGATCGGATCAACCCCCGTTGGGTTAATGATCGTCTTCAGATCATCGAGTGTTCCCAGCTCACCATCAGCACCTTCTCTGATCAATAATGCTGATTCCGGTACATAACGGAAACCACCGGGTAGATCATCTTGAATATCAATATTGTCCAGATTATTTGATGTAGTATTTTCAGCTTCTAGCGTATAGAAAACAATATCGCCAATAACCGCTTCAGATCGGTCCGCTCTTTTCGATAATAAAATTGAGCCGGTTGTTGCCAGTGGATCGATCGGAATATGATTATTGATCACGTCCTGATCACCAGCTTCTAGTGCCCAGGTATAGAAATATCTTGTTGCATCTCCTGCTTGTGGTGGTGTTGCCTGTGCTTGTAAGTTACACGGCGGACCTGTGGTTGCATCACCCGGACACGTGGTGGCATCCAGTGCACCTGCCTCTGAAAGAATTGTTGTTGAGGGTTGTATAAAACCACCAGGAATTGTCGTCAATCTGACCCTGTAATCACCTGCCAGTAGAGTACATCCAGCGACACCAAGTTGTAGATCAAATCGATATTGTCCATTTGCTGATGTTACTTGTCCCGATTGTCCTGGTAATAAACAGGCCGTCGGCACAACATTGTTAGAACTGTCAACAAGATCGATCCCCACTCCCGGCACTGGAGCTCTAGTAACAGTGTTATAGATGACTCCGCTAGGATCAACCGGTATCGGAACATTCACAACCGTGGCATTTGGAATAGGTATTGTCTCTCTATAGAAAGTCACTCCCTGAGGTGTAATAGCATCAATAGTGAAATTTCCTGGTGTAAGACCTGTAAAATCAAACAAACCATCTGCTGTAGTGACCAGCGTTCCCACAGTATTCCCATTACTATCTCTAGCAATAATGGTCCATCCTTCCAATGGGTTTTCAGTACTTCCTAATTGATCGTTCCCATCCGTATCTAGCCATACAACACCGGTTATACCGGTAGTGTAAGTAATAGGCGTTGGATCATCACTCCCAGTTGTGTCACCAGGTGCTCCCGGATTAGTTGTAGTTGGGTCAACTCCACTATCAGAAAGATCGGTAATAAAAGAACCTGGAGCCGCAACGTCTTCACCCGTAATTCTAGCCTGATTGGTTAAAGGGTTAGGAATACCACTTGCTTGAGGGTTTATTAGTACGGAAAAATCAAAAGTTATCTGCTGACCAGCATCCAACCGCCCTGATGTACCATCAAATAAATTCGGTAGACTATTAGTAATATTAGGATTTGTTGTAGCAGTGCTTGATACAATGGTAGAGCTTCCTGTCTCATAAGCGACAAAGGCGCTCCCAAATTGAGTCGAGACATCGTCAACCAAACTTAAATTATTAAGGTTCAGCACCCCTGTATTTTGTATGACGAGGCGGAATCTGAGCCGAAGATTACTACCTACCTGTGTGACTTCTGCTACTTCTTTAGTTAACGAAATTGCTGAGCTTACTGCAAGTATAATTTGGGTTGGATCATTTTCTGAACTGTTGCCGCCTAAAGAGATTGTTTCCGACGGATCGCCATCGCCATCAGGATCTGGATCAGTTCCATTGTCAGATTTATCAAGTACTTGTGGATACCCATTAGGTAAAAGTGCACTCGTGATCTCGGCCTGATTAAAAAATGGACCCGTTTGAGTTCCAATATCAACACGTACCGTAAGCGTCAAACTTTGACTTGTACCTGCTGCTATAGTGTCTGAACCTGCAAGTAAGTTTTTCTGGGATTGTCCATCATAAGGTGTCACTGGAGCAGTCAATGCCCCACGGTTAACTGCTGTAACAGCAATACTGTTTACCCCAGGAAAAGCCGCAGTTAAATCATCTGTAACTTGAACATTTAATGCATCTTCAGCAGCTAAATTCTCGATCACCATTCCGAACTCAATGTCATACGTCGTTCCTGAAACTAAACTGACACTGTTAACTTGTTTTGCTATCCCGAGCGAAATGAACCGACAACCATAGAGGGGTATAGCTGGATCGCCGGGATTGATTACCGATGCTAAACCAACTCCCCCTGCCGAACCGTTATAATTACCACCGTCTGGACCTGTTCCACCTGTGAGAGCATTACCTACTCCACCAGCACCACCTATAACGTTTTGGCCCGCAAGGCCATTTGTATGCGTAGTATCCGATAACCAGATAACACCACCAGCGCCACCACCACCAGCACCGTCTTGGCCATTCTGACTTGAACCACCAGCACCACCCGCTGCCGAAAGCGGTGTATTTATGACTGCAGTTCCAGTATGAACGAGGATTGTTCCGCCAGCACCACCACCACCACCACCTTCAGATTGTGCAGACCCAGCAGAGTCGCCATCAGCGCTTATCGTCCCATTACCTGTGATGTTCTTAGCTCTGATATATAAAATACCACCACCTGCTTGTCCACTAGAAACTGCCAGGACAAAACTGGCTAGATTATTACCGTTACTTCCACCACCACCACCACCCATGGCAAATCGAGTTGCAGTAGGCGTCCCACCATTAATTTGTTGGAAAAACGTACCACCACCAATGCCGTGCGAGAACTGGTTATCAGTACCCCGTCCACCATCACCACCTCGATTTATATGGCCACCGCCACCGCCACCGCCATCTTCAGAAAAACCTGCGCCAGAACCTGCATTACCAGGAGCACCTTGTCCCGTATCCCTTGTCCAATCCGTTTGCCATAAGACAGGAGGAATTGTAGCCGGAACAGGGTCATTCGTATTTCCGAACAGGGCATCATTATCCACATCATCTCTAACGAATCTATATATATTCTGATAAGGGGCAGTATTGCCGAGATCGTCAGTTCCAGGATAACCTACTGCACCTACTTCTTCACCTAAGGTGCCAGCATTTTCACTTAATAAGACCTGACTAAACGTCCGACTCGGTGAGCCAGCGATCCCCTCTCCCTTAAACCCAAAGTTATAGACATTCGCTTCAACTGTACCGGAAGGTCCATCACCATCATCCAAATTACGATTCCTGAAGAACTGTCCACCTCGAAAGCCTCTACCCGTTGCATTGATACTACCCGCTACATTCAAGGTTTCTTGAACATTAAGCGCTGCAATACCACCCCATCGCCCATTCCATCGATCGGGAACTACCTCTCCTGTAGCGGTAATATCAAGGTTTACAAACTGAGGTACCTTGATAACTTGATAGCGACGAAAACCTGAATTGCCCGAAACCGTATCCGAGCTACTGTAAGCATTGGTCAAACCACCACCAACTGCCGTACCTTCAACGGGAACTGAACCACCAGATACCGGACCCGTGGCAATCAAATACTCATAATGACCTACAGCTACATTTGCAGGGAGATAGCCGGCTTGTTCAAAGCCGCCATTGCCATCACCATATTGCCCTACTGGCTGTCCAGCATCCACCAAATGCTGGTTAACAAAATGATTGTCGGCAGAGTCAATATCCGCCCCCTGCATCTGTACGATAATTAATATATCGCCCGCTGCAATGGTAGAGCTAACTCGCGCATCGAGATTCGTCGCCTGAGGACTATCAATGGGTATAGAGGTTGAACCAGCAGAAACTGTGACAGCGCCTGTCGGTGCTGGGTAATAGACATTTACACGAGTGAGTGGCGTGGTAATTTGTAGATGACCATCTTGTCCTGTAGAGCAAACAAGATCAGCCCACGCTGTTCCAGAAAAGGTGGCGAAAAGAAGGCTAATTAAACCAACAATACCAAACTTCTGTATCTGCTTTAAAAATAAACTAACTACCGTTCTACCTGAATCATTCAGATATTTTTTGGTCCGATTTCTCATTCAACATCCCCTCAGAGTTGCAATTTGATACCGACAGCAGATTAAAAATAACCAGTTGTTCGACATCCTCAGTTGTTCAAGCTATATCACTTACAATACTAAATTTGTATTTATAACTGCATGTTTCATGCCATTTTCACCAAATTAAAGACTTTTATTTCACTTCAATTGTAGTTACCTTACATTTTTATTATTTTTAGAGATTTGTATATGTCTGGAGCCCTCTATTATCAACTCGAAACAACCCTGTTAAACGCAGGCTCGATAATTTCACCTGCTGAAGCACAGGGCGCATTGTGTGGGATCCTTAGTCTCTCTTCAACACTTGATATTAATGTCTGGATGAATTTCATCCTTGACGAACAAACTCAGGCTGATACTCAAGCTGAACAACGATCAAACCTGAATGCTGAGCTGGTCGAACTGCAGGATATGACTGAAAATGGTTTTGATCCAATCTCAGGTGGTATGGAACTCTTATTACCTCCAGATGAGACAGATCTACCTGAACGATTAGAAGCACTAGCTTCCTGGTGCGAAGGGTTTCTTTACGGAGTTGGAGTCAGTGATAATGAGTTAGGCAAAAAGAACAAATTATCTGAAAGTGCAGAGGAATTTATAACCGACGTTCGTGAAATCGGAAAGCTCGATACAAAATCTGAAGATGAAGACGCCGAACATTACTATATGGAACTCTTTGAATATATCCGCGTAGGTGTGCTAGTTTTCCGTGAAGAAATCCAAGCGAATGCTATAATTTCAAGCTCTCTCTCAAATAAAATTCAACATTAATTATGGAAAGAAAAGAATTCGCACGCCGTCGCAAACGCCTGATGGATATCATGAACATCGGCAGTATCGCAATTTTGCCAACTTCAGAAATACGTAGTCGCAATAATGACGTCGATTATCAATATCGACCCGATAGTGATTTTTATTATCTAACCGGCTTTCCAGAACCAGAAGCCGTGGCCGTTTTAATTCCTGATCGCAAACATGGTGAATTTATCCTCTTTTGTCGTGAAAAAGATCCAGAAATGGAAACATGGCATGGTCGACGCTCTGGTCTTGAAAAGGCGGTTGAATATTACGGTGCTGATGATGCATTTCCAATTGGCGATATTGATGAAATTTTACCGGGCTTGATCGAAAACAAAGATCGCGTTTTTTACAACATGGGAATTGATCCTAATTTTGATGCGCATATACAAGGCTGGGTTAATCAAGTGCGAAATAAAGCCCGATCAGGTGTCACCGCACCAGAAGAATTTATCTCACTAGGCCACGCATTGCATGAACTACGTCTGTTTAAAAGTCGTGGTGAGATCAAAGCCATGCGTCGTGCAGCACAGATCTCGGCCAAGGCACACACTCGTGCAATGAAACAATGTCGGCCAGGCATGAAGGAATACCAGATTGAAGCAGAGTTATTACACGAATTTATGAAGCATGGATGCCGTTCATCCGCATACCCATCAATTATCGGTGGCGGCGAAAATGGATGTATTCTCCATTACACAGAAAATTCTGATCCATTGAATGATGGCGATCTATTATTGATCGACGCTGGCACTGAACATGATTGTTACGCAAGCGATATTACCCGCACCTTCCCAGTTAACGGCCAGTTTAGCCCAGCACAAAAAATACTCTATGAAATTGTGCTGCAAGCGCAGGAAGCTGCAATAGAAAAAATCCAACCAGGCAACCACTGGAATGATCCACATAAAGCCGCCGTTCGGATAATTACCCGCGGACTAAAAGAAATCGGCCTACTCAAAGGTCGCCTACCAACTTTGATCAAACAAGAAGCCTATCGGCCTTTTTATATGCATCGTACTGGCCACTGGTTAGGAATGGATGTACACGACGTTGGTGACTACAAAGTCAATGGGGATTGGCGCATGCTTGAAGCAGGTATGATTATGACTGTTGAGCCAGGGCTCTATATCAAAGAGCATTCTCGCGGTGTCGCAAAAAAATGGTGGAACATGGGCATTCGTATCGAAGACGATGTTCTCGTGACTCGAAACGGACACGATATCCTTAGTAAAGATGTACCAAAATCCATCGCAGAAATTGAAGCTCTGATGGATCATGCAACCTGATTTTGATTGCTTGATCGTCGGTGGTGGAATGGTTGGAGCGAGCCTGGCCTGCGCACTTCGCAATCAAACTTTAGACAATCGACCGATCAAAATTGCGGTTGTCGAAGCATCCGCTCCCAGTAAAAATAATCCTCCTAGCTATGATGATCGTGGACTAGGAATTGCTCCTGCATCGCAACGGATCCTGCAAGGTCTTGGCTTATGGGGAAAACTCAAAGTGGAAGCAACACCGATCAAAAAAATTCATATTTCTGATCGTGGCCATTTTGCAACAACGCGACTGTCAGCAGAAAAAATGGGCGCCGTTCAACTTGGCCATATTGTCATCGGACGTGCGTTGGGTGAAGTTCTACAAAATAGCATCGACAACTCTGCAAATATCGAATTCATCTGTCCAGCAACCGTTTCTAATATAGAACATCAAAGTGATCATATTTCTATAGACATTCAGAACCCAAACAAGACTAAAAAAATCACCGCAAGTTTACTGATTGCTGCTGACGGTGGTAATTCACAAGTTAGAAAAATACTCGGTGTTGAAGCTGAAACTAAAGAATATGATCAAACTGCAATAGTAACCAACGTCACACCTGAAATACCGCATAACAATACCGCCTTTGAGCGTTTCACATCCACAGGCCCTCTGGCATTACTCCCCTCTTCGGATCAAAGATGTGTCGTTGTCTGGACAACTAAAACTGATCAAGTCGATTCCATCATGCAACTCGAAGATCCGGAGTTTCTTGACCAATTAGAAAAAAGATTTGGCCGTCGATTAGGAAAGTTTTTAAAGATGGGCCAGCGTCGAAGCTACCCAATGAATTTGATCAAAGCCAAGCAACTGATAGGTCCACGATTTGCAATTCTCGGTAATGCTGCACACACCATTCATCCAAATGCTGCACAGGGTTTAAACCTTGGGCTTAGAGATATTACGCAAATGGCAGAGTTAATCGTTGATGCCGCTCGCAACAATAAAGATATTGGTCACCCAGAATTACTGAATACTTATGCGGAATCACGTCAAAAAGATCACCAGCAAGTGATCCATTTTAGCGATGGTTTGACCAAACTATTCTACAACGACAACCCTGTTCTAATCACCCTACGGAATCTTGCAATGTTAGGTGTTGAACATTTCCCACCTGCAAAACGTGCTTTAACAAGACGTGCGATGGGACTATCAGGTGAGCCACCCCGTTTGGTCAGAGGGCTACCTCTTTGAGAACAGTACGTAATAATAAAATAGACTATGATTTGATCATCATAGGTGGCGGTGTCACCGGATCTGTTTTAGCTGTCCTGTTAGAACAAACCAATCTGAAAATTGCACTTGTAGAAGCTAACCGTTTTGATCCCGAAAAAAATGATCCTCGTGTGTTTGCTATCACGCTATCTTCAGAACAAATTTTTCGTTCTGCTGGAATTTGGGAAGAGCTTCAATCTCAACCCATGGGACATTTCAGAGAGATAAACGTTTGGGATGCGAACGGTTCTGGAAACATTCATTTCGACAGTAAAACAATTTGCGAACCAACCTTAGGTTACATAATCGAAAACCAAAAAATTCAATCAGCCCTTAAAAATAAAATTGATCCGCTCGAAAATATTGACTGGCATTGCCCAGAAAAAATTGATCAACTGACAACACATTCTGATCATGTTTCTGTCTTACTAGAATCAGGAAAAAAAATCACATCAAAATTGATCGTTGGTGCCGATGGTGCTAATTCGCGCGTGCGTGAACTTGCTGAGATTAAAAACGAAATCTACGACTACCAACAAACTGCGATTGTTTGTTCAGTAAAAACCCAAGTTGTACATAATGATATTGCCAGACAACGTTTTTTAAGCTCCGGGCCACTCGCCTTTCTACCACTTTCAGATCCGCATATGAGCTCGATTGTCTGGTCAACGACACCAAATCAAGCCCAAGCTTTGCTCAAAAGCAACGAAGAAATATTTCATCAAGAACTTGAACAAGCATTCGATTCAAAACTCGGATCCATTCTGGAATCTAGCCATCGATTCAGCTTTCCTCTCACTCGTGCACATGCAAAAAACTACGTCACAGAAAGAATCGCCTTGATCGGCGATGCTGCTCATCGCGTACACCCGTTAGCCGGGCAAGGTGCAAACCTAGGAATTCTCGATGCCACCACATTAGCCGAAATTCTTATACAACATTCTGAACATGATATTGGCCGCAAATCCATCCTGCGAAAATACGAACGCTGGCGCAAGGGCGAGAACCTCAGCGTTATTGCCACGATGGATGGTTTTAAATACTTATTCGGATCAACTTTAGAACCCGTTCAATGGATCAGAAACACTGGGCTTGATATAACTAACTCTTCAACTTTTGCAAAAAACCTGATCATGCGAAAAGTGATAGGGTTGGAAGGCGATCTTCCTAAGATTGCTCTTACTAATGATATCTCATGACCAAAACTGCATTTTTACATCTTTATGATTTGCCTAATCTTTACAGCTGCCGGAACAATTTACTGCGTTGTTCAACCTTTAGAACTACGCTAATGAGAAAAAACTCGCCACTCTCAACAAATTAATTAACGAATACAAAAGTGAAAGGCAGCTCATATATGTAGATATGGAAGATCCTGAGTATAAGAAGATCTTAAAATCAGGCAGTAGTATTTCTCTAAGTGCTATTCAAGAAAAGGTGCTCCCAAAATGTTTACTATTTGGAACCTGCATATTTATGCTTTCACTATTTAACCGAAACATAAAAATAAGAGATTTATTTATTATCAACATAGTCCTTATCTTCAGCTTTTTTATGATCAGAAATCTAGCTTTATTCATTCCTGTTACCTTGGGCTATCTTGCTATAGTGGCTCGAAAATCAATAAGAATGCTTAACTAATAAACGTATCCTCGAGAAACTCAACTTTTCCCGTTGAGACATCATACACAGCACCGATAATTCCAATCTCATGAGCATCCAACATATCATCAATAATATCACTTAATCGAATGATTGATTCGATCTGATACCGAACATTGAGGTGATTTATTTTTTCGACAAAATCAGGGTTTTCCGAAGTGCGATCAGCTTTATTGGTGACTGTTTTCTCATGGCGTATTGAAGGTTTTATCAGGTTTACAATTTCGCCAATGTGACCATCTTTAAAATCATCGCAGGCTGCTTTTACGGCTCCGCACCCTGTGTGCCCCATCACTACAATTAACTTGCTCCCCAAGTATTTGGTGCTGAACTCAAGACTTCCTATACATTTATCAGATGCAATACTTCCGGCAAGACGCACACTAAAAATGTCTCCCAGTGCCTGATCAAAAAGTAACTCCACTGGCGCTCTTGAATCACTGCAACTTAGTACAGAAACAAACGGATGCTGTTTGTCTTTTGTCATGTGGATAAGACTAGGGAAATCTTTATCATCCATATAATTATCAAGAAAACGATTATTGCCTTCCACCAAAATTTCTAATACTTCGGACGGTTTAATCTTGTCACGATCCAGTAATGGGTGTTTGTACACTGATTATCTCCAATGTAGAAAAAGCAATTCTCACATATGAACTACTGTTTTTATATGGGAATAATTCTTATTATTTGAAATTTAAAAGTGCACCCAAAATACTTAAAATCCCCATCACGCTCTTCTTAAATGATCAGTCCATAGTGCTCAGATCATTTTTCCTAAAATCAATATTTACTGAATCTGGGCACCCAATTCTTCACATTTTTTCTGTATTCAAACCACTCATCGCCAAATCGTTTTTCTATATCAACAGTATGATGCCACCGTACGAAAAGTTCGGAATAGACAAACACAACGAAAATGGGAAAGAGCATCATCCAACTTTTATACGCAAACATAATGCTAATAAATATCATCATTGTTGAGACCTGCAAAGGGTTCGCAACATAACTATATATTCCCGTTGTGACTAACTTTTGTGGTGGATCAAATGGAATCGGAGTACCTCGACCTTTGCTTGCAAATTCGATCAAGGCAAGGTATCCAGGCACCATACTAAAACCCAGGCCAAGTAAAGAAATGCTTGTATGAAGCAAACTCATATGAAAAAAGTTGAAAATATTTTTATCATTTATATACAGTACAATGGACGGAATTAAAAATACTATCCAGCCTCCCCAGATATAGGATTGGATCAATGCTCTGGCTAAAACTTGTTGTCGATTAGCTGTTAATTGATAAATTAACAACGACGGAAATAGACAACTTATTATTAGTACCGCTTCTCCAACCAACCAATTCTCTCCTAGTGAAAATATTGGTTCTAACAACGGCATACAAAAAATATCAATCATTAATGCCACTGCTATCGGAAATATGATATTCAAAGAGCTAAAAACATACGGCAAAAATACTCCCCAAAAGATTGACCAACCAATAATAATTTCCAGAGGAATATTAGTATAACTATTCTCAGAGGAAGGGTAAGACCACCATCCCATATACTCGGCCAAGAAATTCATTAAGAGAATATAGGGGATCGACAAAAGCAAACCTAACATTAAACCAACCAGCTCAAAATATGTTGGGCGTCTTATAACAAAAGCGATCCCTATGCCTATCACTGGCATAAGCAAGATCAGGGACTTTAAAATCTCTGAATTAATTTCGATTAATTGCATTTTCTGTCAGCACTCTTGCAGTTAACCAAGTTGCATAGCTTTGCATTGGTCCGAAATACCAGTATGGATCTAATTTTCTTTCGTAACTTAACCTCCAGGTTATCTTCGTTTTACCTTCGTCAAAGGGTTCCAGAAAAACCTCTGATGATTTCCAGGTTAGATAATTACTGATGTAACTATCATCATGTGGGATCTCAAAACGGATATAGTTAGCATTAGATTCAGCCACACGAAATACAGTTGAGCCTTTATGAATATTACTAAAAATCCATTTTTTGTATTCAAAATTTAAACGTCTCTCGTCTCCAACGTCCAGACCTTCGCCGATCATATTAATAGGTAATGGGAAAACCCGTAAGAAAAAAGGTCGAGGCTGTGAAGGTATTAATGACTGCGATAAATTATCGCGAATAGAGCCAATACCCACATTGGCTACTCTCGAATATTCGACTTGCCCAAATCGATCAAAGGTTAAGCTCTCATGAGTGCCTTCCAAGGCTGTCATTGCAATAACAATGGTTAATGCGGAAAGCTGAATTTTATTATTTTCATTACGTGATTTTTTAATACGTATAATCGTTGAAGTAAAAAATGCCGCTAGACTATATAAAATGGGTGATGCCATTATTATGCAAATAAAACCTTCTCTCAGCAGTGGTACAGACAATAACAATGCAATTGTGAGCCACTTCATCGTTACACCAACAGGTGTTTTCGCATTTGGGGTAAGACTCAATCCTAACGCTAACAAAAATGGCAGACCAACATATAAGGCGGCAGAACTACCTAGACTATTGTATTTAAGTACGTAATAAAAAAGGAACAACAAACCAATAAGCAGGATTATGTAAAACAACCTCCATTGACTAATTGTTATTTTACGTTTGTTATTTTCTTCGTTATTCATTATTTCTTCACCATTTTAAGGTTATCAATTTTAGGAATATTCAATATCCACAAGGCAATATTCCGATAATCTCGTAAAAGCGGATAAAAAATATAAGAGAGAGCTTTTGATTTGAATAAGTAATAATTGATTCGATTGAACAGATCTGATCGGGAACTTAAAACGGATAAAATATTAATTGCATCAGCACCGTAGTATATTTTTTCAGCAAATTTCACAACCATGCCACGTTCAATATCCAACCTCAACGCCGTTACTTCATCCAAAATTGCAGAAGGATTCCGCACATCGATGAGTATAACTTCACCTACGTTTTTTTGGATTCGCACCATCTTAGAATACTGCTTACAAAATGGGCACTCCCCATCATAAACAACATAAAGTTTACTTCCTTGATCCATATTCACTTGTTCACCTCTGACAGGCATGATAAATTTAGTTAATAAGCTAATTAACTTAGTTTACTTAATATTTAGATAATTAGTCAATAGGCTAAATAACAACATGGGCAAATCATGGAAAAAGTATTTCAAGCTTTATCTTCTACTGTTCGCAGAAAGATATTAGCTTATCTTTCTGCGACAAGTTTGACTGCAGGGCAGATTTCTGAACGCTTTGAGATAAGCAAACCATCCTTATCAAAGCACCTAAGTATTCTAGAAAATGCAGGTCTTGTCACTGGAGAAAAGAAAGGTCAGTTTGTTCACTATAGCCTTGTGGAAGATAACCTGATTAATACTTTAAATGGCTTTGTACAGGAAGTTTGTCCCGTAGCAAAACCACTCAAAAAAGAAAGTAAAGCAAAAGCCAGGAAATAAAATCCTTAGTACATTATTTTTTATTAAATATCTGTTACTGATTCCCTTACTTCTTATTCAATCAAACAACATTTGCTCAAAGTCCATTTTCTCTGTAAAAATACAAGCTAGAAACCTAAATCCTCAAGCAATGAGAATAATAAAAAATGCACTCAAATATTTTTGGTAGGAATCAATATAGACAAAACTTAGGCCGTCGTCGTGGCGGTCTGGCTCTAAGATTATGGCCAATCCTTATCTTTGCTTTGTATCTCGCTTACTACTGGTTTTCGAACCAGGAGAAAGTACCGATGACGGATCGTAATCAATTAGTAGATTTAACCCGTGAAGAAGAAGCTGCATTGGGTTATCAATCTTATCAACAAGTTTTGAGTCAGGAAAATGTGATCCGTAATGGTGAACTAGTCGATCAAATCCGTGAAATTGGAGCACGTTTAGCGACCGCAGCAGCCGATGTAGACCCAGGATTTGAATGGGAATTCAATTTGATAGATTCACCTCAAGCAAATGCCTTTGCGCTACCGGGAGGTAAAGTCGCAGTCTATACCGGTATTTTGGAGGTAACAGCCAATGTCGATGGCTTGAGTGCGGTCATGGGCCATGAAATTGCACATGCTATTGCGCGACATGGTGCTGAGCGAATGGCTTATCAGAAATTGATCCAGTGGGGCACGATGGCAATTTCGATTGCCGTTGGCGATATGGGTTATAACACCCAGAGAATGGTTCAAGGTGCGCTAGGAATGGGATCAAAATATGGTGTTTTATTGCCTTTCTCACGTAGCCATGAATCAGAAGCCGATTACATGGGATTAATTTTCACTGCACGGGCATGTTATGACCCAAGAGAAGCACCGAAGTTATGGGAGCGGATGTCAGAGAAAAGTAAAGGACAACCACAGGAATTTACCTCGACTCATCCAAGTCACGAAACACGAATTAAAAAATTAAATGAGTGGATGCCTGAAGCATTAGAAGTTTACGAAAAAAATTGCAGTGGTGATTTTTGAATAATTATTTTTAGATCAATAATTTATACTATTTCAAATAAAAACTAACAATCAGGAAATTAGAATAGGTTAAGACTTAAGTCGGTAAAAAAGTAGCAAGCTCTAAGCGTCTGATCATTACTGTAGGAAAAATAGGGATGATAGCAAATAAAGCAGCGTATTTTTCAATAAACACGACTTTAGATGCCATCTTGCCTGAGGTTAAAAAGATTAAGCGTTTTTTTACGCTTAAACCCAACAACCAGCCCTAATAATGCAGATCCACCATCCAGGCGGCCATCGGCGGAGATGCCAGAACTTCGCTAATAGTTTGCCAGTCGATTAAATCCTCCAACCCTGTAAAGAAGGTGAAGGTAAACGCTGAAATATTTTGGGCGACACACCCAACGTTATAGTGACGATTAAGCTGGCTGTTAAAAAAAGGGTTGTAGTATTGAGGTGTTTTTCATGAGTGGTTTCTTTATTTTTGTTACATTCATTATTGGCAACCCGTTCCTTGGATTGTAGCTATGTCTTAACCTGACTTAAAATAATTTTCCAGAAATTGATCAAACGGTAATTGATCCATTGCTTCAAGAGCATGTTGTTCATTGAGTGATAGTTCGACCATTTCTTCCATTTGACCAAACTGCTTATCATCAACCGTTAAGTTAAAAAAGTAATCTCGATGCTGTTCTGATTTCTTCATCGCAAAATCAAAAAATGATTGATTATTTTCATGCATTTCAGCAATAACTCTTGCAGATGGGAGCAGATCATTATTACTGACTTTTTTAATCTGAGCTTGTAAGGCTTCCGAATAATTTTTTGTTTCTGGATCAGCATCTAACATTTCACACACGCCGTGCATATTGTCGAGAATTTCTGTTATCCAATCTGTCAGTAAAATTGGTTTGCCATCCCTTGAAAGTATTAGATCTGGATTACGACCCGAACATGCAGCTGTTGACTGGTTACGTTCAAATTCATGTCTCTCCTGATCATCCATCGGCGGACTGTCTTGCAATAAACAAAAAATTAATAAGGCTTCCATGAAGTGTAGCTGTTGTTCGTTCAGGCCAATCGGATCAAAAGGGTTTACATCCAATGCGCGGATTTCAACATATTTTATACCGCGAGTATCTAGTGCATGTGACGGTGTCTCTCCTGACTCTGCGATCTGTTTTGGCCGTACAAAACTATAATATTCGTTCTCAATTTGCAGGATATTGGTATTGAGTTGACGATATTCCCCATCGACTAAAACACCTATCTTTTCATAGTCCATACTTGGTGTTTTCACCGCCGCTCTAAGACTAGCAACGTATTCATCCAAAGAATTGTAGCTAATGACTATGCCGTCTTGATTACTATTTTTGTAACCAATATCACTCATACGCAAGGAGGTTGCATGAGGCTCTGCACAGGATGAACAATCAAAGTCATCGAATTCAACTAATCTTAATTTGGTAAAAGACGGACATACTGCAGGTGATGCACCAAATAGGTAAGAAACTATCCAGCCTATGCGTTGAAAATTTCTGATCATGCTCATATAAGATTCAGAAATAAAGCTCTGAGGATCAGACTGATCATTTTCTAGCGATTGGTATGCAGGCCAGAATTTTTCAGGTATCGAATAATTAAAATGGACGCCGGAAATTGCTTGCATCGCTCGACCATAGCGATGCGCAAGCCCATGTCGATAAATATGCTTCATCCGCCCCACATTTGAATTACCGTAGTCGGCGATAGGAATACTCTCATCATTTTCGAGCAAACATGGCATGCTGGTAGGCCACATCATTTCATCACCGAGCTGCGCATAAATAAAATGATGCAAATCGTTAAGAAAACTAAGTGTGTCTTTAATATCCGCAAAAGGTGGTGTGATCAATTCCAGCAATGCTTCAGAATAATCCGTTGTAATATATGGATGAGTGAGCGTTGAGCCCAAAGTCACTGGATGTGGAGTTTGTGCAATATGACCAGCCGGCACGACTCGGAGACTCTCTTTTTCAATCCCCTTAAGTCCACCCTGTAGCAAAAAGCGATATTTTGGTTCGTCGAGCACTTTAAGACGTTCTTCTAATTTTTTGTACAAAAAAAATCCTGCACTTTCTTTTAAGAAAATTCGAATCCATAAAATACATTAAAATCAGCTTTTTTGATATGAGAAAATTACGAGATCGGTTTTATTACTAACACCCGATCAGAGCTAGGAACAACTATGTTAGGAATTCCCAGGACGATTCTGGTGGCCATTAAAAGCATCTTCAAGGACTTTATTTGTGATCTTTTTAACTCTTTCTAAACTGGCCTGTTGTTCTTCAGTAAGGTTTCCATGCTCAATTGTTGTGTTATCATCAGAGGTGAGCCAATCTGCCAATTCAAGTGGTGTGCCAGGATCATCATTATGTTTTTTTAGTTGCTCTAAAATTTCATTATTATGGGCTTCTTGAGATTTCGCCAATAAAGCTGCATCTTCAGCAGTTGTATTTGAATCATCAGCTTGATTGGATTGACGTTCTTTAGCTTCACTTATGGTTTTTTCAACTTGCTTGTCATTTACATTACCAATCGATTCGATATCCATTAGTAGTGGTACTTCATTAACCACATTTGAATCATCATTAACTTTTTCAACTTGTTGCGTCAAACGTTGCTTTTTGAGTTCTACCAATTGTTGATTGACTTTTTGCAAAACCGCAAGTACCTGATCTTTCTCAATCTTTGCTTGTCGAGCTTTATCTAAAACTTGTGTTACCTGCGATTGAATTTTACTTCTGACATTTTGAATATTTTTTTCATTACGCAACCGATATTGTTCGTGTGCATCTTTAAATTTTTCTATGATCTGCTTGGTTTCAATAGTTGCTAGTTGTTTAACTTTTTGTATTTCTATGCTTCTGGATCGCTGCTTTTCTATACCCACTGAAAACCTGTCCAATTGCTCACTCATTTTTTCACGTTCTGTCGCCAACTGCTGCTCAAAACTATTACGCCTCGTAAGCTCATAAGATTTATGTTTTTCTAATCGTGTCTTAATCAATTCTAGCTCTTTCGAGACATGTTTCAAGGTCAACTCTTTTTGTTCAGTACCCTGCTCACTTTCAATCTGCTTTTGTTCTTCCTGAATGTAGCTCTGCGCATTCTCTAACTGTGCTCGTAGTCGACCAAGTTCACTTGCTTGATCATGACTATCTATTGTTGCTTCATGAGCTTCTTCATATTTTTGCAGGTTATCTTCCAACGATCCATTTGCTGGGATACTTTCTATCTGATCAATTTTTTTGCGTGCTTCTACCAGAATGCCTAAATCTTCGATCGGTTTAGGATCTTCCGATTCTTGAAGTTCAGTTTCACCTTTATCATTTTGCTTTTTATCAAGCCCTTCTTGAGCAATAAGATGAACTTCCGTACTTAACATCAACTTCAACTCACCCATCCGTTGATCGATCGAGGTCATTCGTCTTTCCAGAAGTGTACCTGCAAGACTATTCTTTGCCTCAAGCTCTTTCTCTTCTTGCTCGGATACTAATAAAGAAAATTCAATCAATTCATCATAATCTTTGCGAGCCAGTTTCAGTAAGTGACCGGTAGTCAACATTGTTACAGTCGCTGTTCGTTTTTGATCCTCTAACAGTGCTTCGTCACCAAAAAACTCTCCCACACCCAGCTCGGCCAATGTTTCAGTTTCACCAGAATTAAAATCACGTTTAGTAACTGCACAGCGGCCTTCACCAATAAAATAAAAATAATTACCCGGCATATTTTGAGTAATTATTTGATCTCCTTTTTTGACTTTCATGTTTTCAAATCGTGCCGCGAAACCTTCTGTAAGGGAAGGTGAAATTCGTGAAAAAATATCCAACGAAAAAAGTGGCCTCAGCCAATTTAGACTTTCTTCAGCAAGCTCTCTTTCTGTACTTATGCCTGTTTCCGATTCAGTTTCATCAACATAATTGTTCAGTGCTTCGACATATGATTTGTTGACAGTTAAGAGAACCACACGTGTTTTTGCCTTTGCGGACAGAAATACATCTTGATTTAAAGGATCTTTCGCTTTTTCAGTACCAGCCAGAATTGTTTCACTAAACTCGAATTTTTTGTATATATCAGCATCACCTTCTAACAAATAGAAGAGTCTTTCTTGCTCTTGCTGAAATAGTTCGCTTCCTGTGGGAAGCATGGTGATTTCTGAACGACTGATCAATTTCCCCTGAAGTTCAGACGACAGACGCACTACCGGGTTTAGTCGGCATATTTGTTCATGGTACTTTTCTTCAGGTTTTTCTTGTCTCATTAGTTGTTATTACAATTTCAGGCATCCATATCTGGTATTAGCTGGCTTCTCAACTGCGCTATTTGATCCTTTAATGCCAGTTTACGTTTCTTCAATCGTTTCAATTTTAGTAAATCAGTCCCTAAATCCTTAGAAAATTCTTTTATTGAGATATCTAAGTTACGATGCTCATGTTCTAACTCGACCAGTTGTGTTTTGACCAAAGATAATTTTTTCTTTTCCAAAGTCATTCTCTCTTATTGAAATTAGTCAAACAGACCAACTTCCAACTAAATTTTAGCGCCAAAATATTAGAATCGCTCGTATTCTCCATTCTAGCAAGTATTTAGTTGCATTTTTTAGTTAAAACCTATGCAATATTTATGACAATCTACAAAACTCGTAAATTATAACTATCCGATTTAACTAGCAGTTTACCTTCATCATGTGAATTTCTGCAATTATTGCTTAACCAACACTCTAATTATCTCGTTATTTCTTACCAATTGTTCTAGAGATCACAAACAAACCAGATAACAACATCCATAAAGCGGCAGGTATCGGAACCGGTGAAGCTGCACTCGCAAATTGTAAGTTTCTGATCCCAATGTCATCAGAACGAGAATCCTCATTAAATTCGAGCAGTAAAAAAGGCGTATCCGAGACAATACCTATGAATCGTACATCATCATAGTTATCACTGTACAATCCTTCGTTTGCTTCTGTTGTCGGATCGTTATAATAACCAGGGATCACCGGTAGACCCCCAGTCTCTTCTTTGATTTTAAAGGTTTGGTTGTTAGCATCCGTAATCGTGATAGATTCGCGACCATAGGAATAAAGCCCGCCATCTGAACTTTGGCCATTTATCGTCACATCAACATATTTTTTATTGTTGACGAGTTCAAATGCAAAAGCATAAAGCTCAGGACCACTGGTAATCTCAATCTTAAAATCGTCGTTGTCCCACTTAAAGGGATCACCATCCGCAACTTCATCAGTATCAAAGCCACCAAACTTCCCAATTGAAAGCACATTTGTAAAAGCATTTATCTGTTCAAAATTACGCTTATTAATTCTATCATTGTAAATAATATGTGCCTCAGCGGTATCACCACTCATATATTTCGTGCCATGTTCATTAGTCACTTTATCCGTTTCAAGCGCACTGATCTGAAAGCTCCATTGAAAGTTCGTATCGGCTTTATTAAAACTTGCCACTCTTCCCAGATCGATATTATTACCGGCAGAATTCCAATCTATTCGCGCCGATTCAAAATCTGGATGTGATGGATCTGGTAGTGAAGCAATCCCTCCATTCACTGTTGACGAAATATTGGTATGGCTTATTTCGAATGTCGAATGATCAAGATGTCGCGAAAAGGTTGTTGTCATATCCGCTTGCCATTCTGTGAAACTAGTCGAGAAAAGTATTGCCGCATGAGCGGACATTACCGAAAATTGGAATGTGATAAACCCAATACAAACTAATATTAATTTTTTGATTAATTTCCTTATTGTTTTCATGATCCCTTCCCGAGAGCATTTTTTTCAATCGTTAGAACAATTCTCCGTTAAAAACACCTCACAAGTCAAATACGCACAACTACTCTGTACAAACCTATCTAATTGATTTATATGACTTTATAAAATTCGCTATTTAAAACAACTGTTTCATCTAAATAATTTAGCGGATTTTTTCCCCTGTGACAGCATCTCGAATACTTGTTGGGTTTGTTTTTTTGGATAAGTTCTCGTGCAAAATATAATTTAAGTGATCATCAAACATCATTTGAACTTTCCAGCCAGATTCTGCAGGTGGTTTACCGGCAACATTTGCACTGGTAGATACAACGGGCCCTGCTAACTGACATAGAGCTTGACATAAAGGGTGTGATGACACCCGGACTGCAAGTCCATTATGCTTCCCTCGTAACCACTTAGGACATTGCTTTGATGCTGGAAGTATCCAGGTAAACGGGCCTGGCCAGGTCGATGTAACTTTAATTTTGATCTGTTGATTCGGAAAAGTGATCAATTGATAAAGTTGAGTTATATCGGCGGCAATAACGATCAAACCTTTGTGAACTGGCCTTTTCTTGATCGTTAAAATTTTCAAAACCGCTTTTTCATTCCAAGGATCGCAACCTAGGCCATAGACAGTCTCTGTTGGGTAGCCGATAACACCACCTATTTCGATCTCTTGGGAAGCACGTTTTAGATGCCAGCTAGAGTAATGTTTAGCCAAAGCACATCTCTTAAACTTATTTAGATTTTGTCTTTGCCTTCGCCTTGGCTTTTTTCTTCGCCTTACTTTTAGCCTTAGATTTGGCTTTATTCTTAGTCTTAGCTTTTACCTTAGTTTTAGCCTTTGCTTTAGCTTTTCGTTTACCACGTCCACGTTCTGGTGCTTCTTCAATCATCTTTGTCGCTTCTTCTAAAGTGATCGATTCTGGTTCTTTATCTTTTGGGATCCGGGCATTTTTCTTGCCATCAGTAACATAAGGACCATAGCGCCCTTTTAGTACCTTTATATCGGTCCCTGCAAATTCTTTTATATTCTTTTCTGCATCTTCTTTTTTCTTCAGCTCGATCAATTCTAACGCTCGATCGAGCGTGATGGTGTAAGGATCATCATCATCTTTGATAGATACATACTTATTGCCATATCGAACATATGGACCAAAACGACCAACATTGGTCGAAACAGGATTTCCTTCTAAATCTTCACCCAGATCACGAGGAAGTTTGGTTAACTCCATGGCCTCTTCTAAAGTGATAGTATCGAGCTTTTGACCTGCTTGTAAACCATAAAACCGAGGCTTTTCATCCGCTTCCGCATCACCAATCTGAACATAGGCACCGAAACGTCCCATACGCACCGTGACTGGCTCACCTGTTTTTGGATCTGTACCTAATTCACGCGCTTGATTAGCATCTTTACGAGAAACATTTTCTTCTTTATCAAGTAATTGTTTCTCAAATGGCGTCCAAAATTCTTCAAGAACAGGGATCCATTGTTTTTCACCACGAGAAATTTCATCCAGTTTATCTTCAAGATTCGCCGTGAATTCGTAATCAACATAAGTTGAAAAATGATCTGTCAGAAATTTGTTTACGAGACGTCCCATATCCGTTGGTGTGAAACGTTTCTTCTCAAACTCAACATATTCTCTGTGTAATAAAGTTGAAATGATCGAAGCATACGTAGAAGGTCTTCCGATGCCATACTCTTCTAGTGTTTTAACAATGCTTGCTTCCGTAAAACGTGGAGGTGGTTCGGTGAAATGTTGATCGGCGAAAACGTCATTAAGATTGACCGTTTCACCTTCTTTTAGGACTGGTAATTTCTTTTCGTCACTATCACTTTCGTTGCTGTCATCTTTACCTTCAAGATAGACTGCCATAAAACCAGGATCTGCAACTGTCGAACCACTCGCACGAAAATTGTTCCCTTCGCCACATTTTAAATCAACACCGACTTGATCAATCGTCGCATGCTTCATCTGACAAGCTACGGTTCGCTTCCAGATCAGATCATAAAGTTTGAATTGATCAGCACTCAGAAACGGCTTCATATCTGTCGGCGTTCTTCTTGCCGAAGTCGGCCGTACGGCCTCATGCGCTTCCTGAGCATTTTTGGATTTACTCTTAAACATCCTTGGTTCAGGAGGAATTTCCGTTGTGCCATATCGTTCAGATACGAAATCACGGATCTCGTTCAGCGCTTCTTGCGCTAAATTTACCGAGTCGGTTCTCATATAGGTGATCAAACCAACAGAACCTTCTTCAATATTGATTCCTTCGTAAAGCTGCTGTGCCGTCCGCATAACACGCTGCGCGGTAAAACCGAGTTTCCGTACACCTTCTTGTTGTAATGTCGAAGTAATGAAAGGCGGTGACGGATTCCTTTTTCTTTGTTTTTTCTCAACACGGCTAACGAGCAATTGGCCACCGGCCTTCTCGATCAGATCATCTCGGATCTTGTTTGCATTTTCTGCATCAGTGACAGAAAATTGTTTGATTTTTTCGTTCTGATAGAGATTTAATTTCGCACCAAAACTAACGCCACCATGCGTATTAGATGCTTCTATTGTCCAATATTCCTTTGGATCAAAACGTTCGATTTCTTCCTCACGCTCAACGATTAAACGTAATGCTGGGCTTTGAACACGACCTGCTGAAAGTCCTCGTGCAATTTTTTTCCAAAGTAATGGTGATAGATTAAAACCTACCAGATAATCAAGCGCACGCCGTGCCTGCTGTGCGTTAACCATCTCCATCGACAGTCCACGTGGTGCCTTAATCGCTTCTTGAATTGCACCTTTAGTAATTTCACTAAAAACAACCCGAAAAACCTCTTTGTTTTTTAGTAATTTCTTATCTTTAAGGATCTCAGCCAGGTGCCATGAAATGGCTTCTCCTTCGCGGTCCAAATCCGTCGCGAGATAAAGCGCATCGGCTTTCTTCATCGCTTTGACGATCGCCGCAACGTGTTTGTTATTTTGGTCGACGGTTTCGTATTTCATTTCAAAACCGTGTTCGGTATCAACCGCACCTTTCTTCGGCATTAAATCACGGACGTGACCGTACGAAGCCAAAACCTCGAAGTCTTTACCTAGGTAGCGTTTTATTGTGTTTGCTTTGGCCGGAGACTCGACCACAACCAGATTACTTGTCATATAAAATCAAAATGAAGCGTTAGTGCAAAATACCGTTATGTTCATCCATGATCAAATCTTCCATCCAACCAAAGGCTTTTTCAGAACCTGGTTGGTTAAATAAGACCATCAGAACAATCCATTTTAACTGTTCCATGTCAATCATATTGGACTCCAATACCATGACTCGATCGAGTATTAATTCGCGGCTATGGTGCCCTATCACGCCGATCTGTTCAAGGAACATCAAAAATCCGCGGCTTTCTAGATCTAGTTTTCCTTGCTCTTTATAAGTGTAAATGCGCACAGCTGTGCTTTCTGCCTGCTCACTAATCGCGATGTTGTCTTGCTGAGCAGTTAGCCCTTCTAGCCATGTAAATGCCTTTCCAATCTGTATCTCATCAAAGCCTGATTGTTGTAATTCTGGACGCAATGACTCCTGATCGATGGAAATATCATTCTCATTATCAATATAATTCTCAAAAAGAAAAATCAACACATCCAGTTCAGTTTGTTTCATATTCTAATTACTTAATTCTTCTATGTTGCTTCAGCATTTTCTAACATACCTTCCACCGGCTTGAGACTCGACATAGCCCTCTAACTCTAGGGCCAACAGGATGGAGGAAACATCACTAGCAGTCAATCCCGTTCGTTCAACAATTTCATTTACTGTGATCGGATCGTAGCCCAAACTTTCCAGTAATCGATTTTGTTCACCTTGTAACGGTGCACTGGTATCTACAGATGAGGTGATAACAGAAGAGGCATTTGTCAGTATTGTACTTTGATCAGAAATTGAAGCTTCGTATAAAGGCCCTAAATCTTCAATAATATCCTCTACCGATTCGACCAATTTTGCACCTTCACGGATCAAAGCATGGCAACCCTTCGATTGCGGATTATGGATAGAGCCAGGAACAGCAAATACCTCTTTTCCTTGCTCTAATGCAAAACGAGCAGTGATTAAAGAACCACTTTGTTTAGCCGCTTCGACAACGAGCGCCCCTAAAGCCAACCCACTGATCACTCTGTTTCTGCGAGGAAAGTTTTCTTTTCGAGGCATTGCTCCGGGCACAAATTCCGAAACTATCGCTCCCGTTTCAACGATCTGTTCGGCTAATTTTAAGTGTCGTGCAGGATATATTCTATCTGGCCCTGTACCTAAAATCGCAATGGTTTTCCCACTCGCAGCCAACGCTCCTTGGTGTGCAGCAGCATCAATACCCAATGCCAATCCACTGGTAACGACCAAACCTGCTAACGCCAACGCTTGTGCAAATTCACGTGCGATTTCCAACCCACCTGGCGTGGCAGCTCGACTTCCTATAATCGATAGTTGTGGCTTTGACAATAATTCAGGATCACCATTTACATATAAAAGTATAGGTGGATCATTTAATTCCTTTAATAAAAACGGGTATCGGCGATCGTGCAGAGTAACTATGTGGTGTCGAGAATGGGCATCTATCCAACCCACGTCTTCTTCTACTTGGCGATCCGCATTCTTGATTTGATTTATGACGGTAGAAGTCAGTCCAGCATGCTTTAATTCTGCTGGCGAAGCATTGAAAATATGTTTTGGTGATTCAAACTTTTCCAGCAGCGCAAGGATCCTTTTGGGCCCAAATCCTTTAACACGATTTAAAGCTAACCAATCTTGCAGATCCTTATCGCCATCTAATCCAGAGTTCATTGATTGTTCAGTATCTGACAACTCTCTTACATCACTCTACCCAAAGACCGGCGATGGTATCAGAGAAATGATCTTTCTCGAAATTCAGGAGTTACGTATGGAGACCTCAGCATAACGTAGCGAGCGAAGCCAAGACGAGGCAAAATATAGGCCCAAAAGCGGAGTTTTCTGGTGTAAATGAGTATTTTAAGCCTATTTTTAACAAAGTATTGGCAAGCGTAGTAGTTATGCTGAGGCCTCTTACGGTAAATGTACCGCATCATAAATATGTGCAGGGCGCTCTAGATCCATCACCAAAGCGTAACTAACCTTTTCGAACGTGCGGGAAAACCATCAACTCACCAATGCGTTCTTCTGGTAACTCAATCAATTCACTCAGACCAAAATGTTGCTGCTCATAAGCAATTGGATCACGTATCAAGCGGCCACTTTCATGAATTGAAAGTACGTGCCCAGCCTCAAGGCCAGCTTTATTACCTATATTCAGAACCACCATTTGATACTGGCCAATTTGGGAAACACCATCGATAACGGAAATGATTTTGCCATTAATCTCATGATCTGGAGCATGCGGAATAAATTTCTCGCTGATAGGATCTTCTTCTGGTAATAGCCGATCACCAATTAAAACTTCCTGCTTTGATAAGGTAATGAACACGGTAGAGGGATCCCCAAAATGCTGCATTTCCGCATCAGCTACATAGATTGCCTCATAGCCAAGTATCTTACCCTTACTATTTTCACCAGCAGGCACATCTCGATAGACCTCACCACTACGGAAGATCATATAACGGTGTTGTTGCTCGTTTTCATTAATGCCACGTACATAGACCTTATTCTCTGCACCTGCGATCAAATGCTCATCCTGACTAGCGACGACATACGGCGCGAGTTCAAGGGTATCACTGGCAACAACACGTGGTCGCGATAAAAAGGGACGTATAACATCCAATGGGATAGCCGGTATTGCATGATCGTTTATTGAAGCTCTTACACTTGGAGAAAGCTTAACAGTCCTTCCTCCAGATACAGATTTAGATGCATATTTAGATGCAGATCCAGATACCATTTTCAGACACGGTTTTCCATTGCAAAGTGTAAGCTCCAGAACATCTCCCGGATAGATCAAATGAGGATTTTTAATTTGCGGGTTAACTTGCCATATCTCAGACCACAACCAGGGACTTTTTAAAAAGATAGCCGAAATATCCCATAACGTATCACCTTTTTTTACAACATATTGTTGTGGATGATCTGTGCGAAGCTTGATATCTTCCGACATCGCCGTACATGAAATGCAAAACATAAACATGAAATAAATGATTTTTTTAGCCATTTTAAACCCTTAACACCTCTATGTGTGAGACCATTGTGTGAATTATTCTGCAAGAAACGTGCACAAACGTATTAGAGCTTCACGTTTGTACTCGAAGTTTGCTATACTGTCTCTTAAATTAATTAACTGCTTTTAACCTGCTTAATTTTATGACAATACTTGATATTCTCATCTACCCAGATCCAAGATTGCGACTCGTAGCAAAACCTGTAGAAAAGGTTGATAGCTCTATACATCGACTGTTAGACGATATGCTTGAGACTATGTACGATGAATCAGGCGTTGGATTAGCCGCAACACAAGTGGGTATTCAAAAACGTATTTTGGTTGCAGATGTCTCAACCAGAGAAGACTCCCCACTTTATCTGATCAACCCTGTAATAACTTACGCTGAAGGTAAAAGAGAAAAAGAAGAAGGTTGCCTTTCTCTTCCTGAGGTTAATGAAATCGTTGAGCGTGCAGACAGGATCCACGTAAAAGCACTTGATCGAAGTGGAAAAGAAATAGAAATGGATGCTGAAGGTACCCTGGCAATCTGTATCCAACATGAAATTGATCATCTGGATGGGAAACTATTTGTAGATTATATCTCTGCCCTCAAGCGCAACAGAATTAGAAAAAAGATGGAAAAACGCCTCCGTCAGGCCAGCTAAATCAACTACTGATCAAAAACAGTTTCAGGCTCCAATATACAGATGACCACCCCTTTGCGAATTGCATTTGCTGGCACGCCTGAATTTGCGGCCATTTCACTTGAAGGTCTTATAAAAAACAGTCAACATGAGCTTGTAGCTGTATTCACCCAACCAGATAGACCGGCAGGGCGGGGTAGAAAGATCCAGAAAAGTGCGGTGAAAGAAGTTGCAGAATTGCATAATATAGCTGTTCTACAACCACACTCTTTCAATAGCTCGGAAACATTAGAGGCATTGCGCAATCTTGAACTTGACCTTTTAATCGTTGTTGCCTACGGACAAATTTTACCTAGAGCTATTCTCGACACACCTCGTCTAGGCTGTATTAATGTCCATGGATCTCTGCTTCCACGTTGGCGCGGAGCAGCCCCCATACAACGTGCTATCGAGGAAGGTGATGCACAATCCGGTATTACAATTATGCAAATGGCAGAGTCATTAGACAGTGGCCCAATGTACTCAAAAACCTCGTGTAATATCGATCAAACGGATACTAGCCAAACGCTACATGACAAACTAGCAAATCTAGGTGCGCAATGCTTACTTGAAACTTTGTCAGCCATTGCGAGTGGTTCAACAAAATTAGAAGCCCAAGATGAGAGTCAAGTAACTTATGCCTCAAAACTGACAAAAGCTGAAGCAGAAATCGATTGGAGCGAACCTGCTTCAAGCATTCAACGAAAAATACGCGCCTTCAACCCCTTCCCTGTTTCATTCACTGAGTTATTTGATCAAAAAGTCCGAGTCTGGGAAGCCGAGGTGATTCAATCGGATCATAATGAGACAACCGGTACAATCAACAAGATCTCGCGTAATGGCATTGATATTGTTGCAAACGAAGGTTTATTACGGATCAAAACCCTGCAACTTCCAGGAAAACGTAAAGTCTCCGTATCCGACTTCTTGAATGCGAACCCTGATCTTGTTAAACCCTAAGCTAGTTTAATTCTGATCTGACCAGTTAATGACCTCTGCAAAAAATAATCCTCGCATGATTGCGGCAAAAATTGTTGATGCCGTTTTAAGCGAGCATCGTTCTTTATCCGATTGCGCATCACCACTTTTAGATCAAATAAGTGATCCTCGCGACCGTGGGCTGGCGCAAGAGTTAAGTTACGGCGTACTTCGTTGGTATGAACAATTAGATGCAATGGTGTCACCTTTGCTGCACCGTCCTATGAAAAAACGCGACAGTATTTTGAAAGCCTTACTTTTAATTGGTGCTTATCAAATTTTTCATTTACGAACACCAGAGCATGCTGCGGTATCTAGTACAGTTGAGTGTGCGCGACAATCAGGACGACCTTGGGCAACTTCTCTTTTAAATGGCGTATTACGAAACCTGATCAGAAAGTGTGAACACTTACTTACTCAGGTTAGCAATTCAAATAAGCAGAAGTATAGTCACCCATCATGGCTCATCGAGAAAATAAAAACTGACTGGCCCAACGACTGGGAAACAATACTAAGCAATAACAACCTGCCTGCAAGCATGGCATTACGGGTCAATGTGTTAAAGAATGATCGCGATACTTATCTTTCTATGCTAGATGAACAGGATATTAAATATTCAAAATCAGAATTTAGTAAACAGGGCCTATTACTTAAACAATCGATCAATCCGACTCGCTTGGCCAACTTTGAAGATGGCGCAGTTTCCATTCAGGATATCGCCGCCCAACTGGCCATGCCTTTACTCGATTTAAAACCCGAGCAAAATGTTCTTGATGCCTGTGCCGCACCGGGCGGTAAAACAGCCCACATTCTTGAAACCGAACAAAATTTGAATCGGTTAGTCGCTATAGATATAACCGAAAAAAGAATCGCTTTATTAAAAAATACGCTTACAAGACTTGGCTTATTAAATAATAACGTCCGTATTCTTGATCAAGATGCAACCACAACGCAACAATGGTGGGATGGACACAAATTTGATCGCATTCTGTTGGACGCACCCTGTTCAGCCACAGGTGTGATCCGTCGGCACCCGGATATTAAATATCACCGAAAAGCCAGTGACATCGATTCCTTGGTAAAAACGCAACGTTTACTGCTAAAAGCACTCTGGCCACTACTTGCCAGCGGCGGTCGGCTTGTATATGTTACCTGTTCAGTGTTTAAACAAGAGAATCAGGATCAAATAGCTTGGTTTTTATCCGAACAAAAAGATGCTGAAGAATTAAAGATTTCATCACCGTGGGGTCGCAATACAGCTTTTGGAAAACAAATTTTGCCAGGAGAAGGTGGAATGGACGGATTTTATTATGCCTGCTTGCATAAAACATAAATCGCAACTGATTGTCATTCTTATTACCCTGCTATCAGGTTCCATTTACAGTCAAATGTTTGCTGCGGAAATCAACGTCAACTATGTCGAATCCGACATTGTTAATGGTATTTATGTCGTCACTGCCAATCTCTACTATGAATTAGGAGAGGAAGCCACAGAAGCCCTGAACAATGGCATTCCATTGTTATTCTATATCGAAGTTGAATTTGAACAACCAAGAGAACTCATGTGGAATAAACCACTCATTCGTCATAGCCATAATGTACGGCTTGAGCATCATCCTCTTAGCGATCAATATATTCTTACAAACTTGGCAACGAAGGATCAATTCAGCTTTGACTCTCTCAATGATGCTTTGCTCAAGCTAGGGAAAATTTCAAAACTACCTGTTGCAGAAGAAAATCAAGTTCAATATGAAAACGTTCTACTTGGCAAGATCCGATCGGGACTTGATATAGAAGCACTGCCGCCGCCAATGCGACTACAGGCATGGCTTTCTTCTGAATGGCGCGTCTCCACAGGCTGGGTTGAATGGGAGGTTTTTCCATGATCAATTCCAAACGAATCCTAACTATTGCAGCAATCGTTTTCATTATGATGCTTAGTACGTTGCTACTGATGAGTAACGCAATCAACGGCTCTGAGAATTTCAGCAGATTGTATTCTTTATTACTGATTACCAATGCCATCGGTCTACTTGGACTGATTTATCTGATCGCACGTAATATCAAGCAATTGCTGAAACAGCTTAAGAATAAAAAGCCAGGTTCTCGTTTAACCTTGCGAATGGTCACCACCTTTATTTTATTGGCCATAATCCCTTTACTCATCGTTTATTGGTTTTCAACGGATTTTATTCGTCGAGGTATCGATAATTGGTTCGACGTTCGTATTGAAACTGCACTCACAGACTCACTTGAGCTAAGCAAAGAAGCCATTAGTTTACGCATGCGTGAGTTGCTCAAAACTACTGAGCAAATAGCGGCAGATTTAACTGCATCCGATGAATCAGAGCTTTCCCTTGCCTCGCTTTATCGCGAAAACTTGCAAGGTGAAATTACGAATACAAACCTGCTAGGCGGTACTGAGTGGGATACTTCGGAACTGGATGATCTGAGGATCAGAAATGGCGCTGAAGAGCTGGCAATCTTGAGCCGAAAAGGCAGAATAATTGCAACCAGTAGCACACAAACAGACATCGTTCCAAATACACCAGGAGAGTCCACGCTCCTCCAACTTAGGCAAGGCCGTAATTACATTGGTTTAGAACCACTTCGTGATGTCGGTGTATTTATCCGGGCAGTCGTTAAAATTCCAAACGATGATCTGAATAGTAAGACCCGAGTGTTACAGGCATTGTATCCCATCTCGACACGTATCAATGAACTAGCCGAAAATGTTCAAGGCGCATACGCTAATTATCAGGAACTGGCTTATCTAAGAAAGCCCTTGCAGCTCAGTTTCAATATGACATTAACGCTGGTACTACTTTTTAGCATTTTAAGCGCAGTACTTGCTGCATTTCACTCGGCAAGAAAATTAACCTCTCCTATTCAGGATCTTGCCGAAGGAACACGAAGAATTGCCCAAGGCGACTATGGAAGACAATTAACCGTATCTAGCTCTGATGATCTTGGTTTTCTTGTCCAGTCATTCAATGATATGTCGAATAAAATTAATGCTGCTCAGTTGGAACTGGAATCACAACGAACGTATCTCCAAACGGTTTTAGGCAAGCTCTCTTCGGGAGTTCTTACTTTTGACGCAGATCTGCAATTGAAAACTGCGAATGTTAGCGCTAATCAGATTCTGGAAACTAACATTGTGCCATACCTTGGTGGGCATATTAGTGAGATACCAGAAACCGAAACCAAACTAGTGTCTTTATTCGAGTCCATTGAACATAAACTCAGTGATCATTCTGGTGATTGGCAAAAACAAGTTGTGTTATTTAGCGCAGCAGGCCGACAGGTTCTTATGTGCAGAGGTACAGCACTGGAGAACGCTGGCGAAAAAGGCCATGTGATCGTGTTCGACGATATCACTGCCCTAATACAAGGTCAAAAAGATGCCGCATGGAGCGAGGTTGCAAGACGTCTAGCCCATGAGATCAAAAACCCGCTTACTCCGATTCAATTATCGGCAGAAAGACTTCGGCATAAATATCTAAAAAAAATGAATGGTGCCGATGCTGAGACTCTGGATCGATTAACCAATACGATTGTTCAACAAGTGGACACAATGAAAGGAATGGTGAATACCTTTTCAGATTATGCACGTCCATCTCAAATGAAAACGGAACCACTCAATGTAAACCCAATGGTCGAAGAAGTTTCTACACTTTATCAACAGATGAATACCGAAATAGAGATTGAACTACAGCTGGATAAGAAACTGCCACTTATTGAAGCTGATCACAATCGGCTTCGACAAATACTCAATAATCTCTTGAAAAATGCGGTAGAAGCTAATGAAAATTCAGCTAAGCCAAAAATTAATATTTTAACAAAAAGAATACATGCTGCAGGCCGCGAGTTGATCGAAATACGTATAATGGATAATGGTCCTGGTTTCCCGGACAGTTTAATTGGAGAGATCTTTGAACCCTACGTCACAACTAAATCCAGGGGCACCGGGCTTGGTCTAGCGATTGTTAAAAAAATAGTTGAAGAGCACAGCGGTATAGTCTGGGTTGAAAATAAAAAGAATCAAGGTGGTTGTGTTGTAATACGACTCCCAACGTATATCGAAAATCTAAATGCACCTTCCTCCAATGTTCTTTCAATTCAGGAAGCAAGGAAAAATAGCCTATGAATTTTGGCCACATACTAGTTGTTGATGATGAACCGGATATTCGAGGATTACTTAAAGAAATTCTCGAAGATGAAGGTTTTTATGTCTCCGCAGCCGAAAATGGACAAGCAGCGAGAGAAGCGCTGCAAGCACACCGCCCTGATCTGATCTTGTTGGATATATGGATGCCCGATATTGATGGTGTTGCCCTACTCAAGGAATGGAAAGAAAACGAATCCTTTGATTCTCCCGTTATCATGATCTCTGGTCATGGAACCGTAGAGACCGCTGTTGAGGCTATCCGCATCGGCGCTTATGACTTTATTGAAAAACCACTATCGATCGCAAAACTTCTGATCACCGTTGATAGAGCCCTCGAAACTTCTGTACTTAAACGCGAAAATATTGATCTTAAAAAACAGACAGAAGTTTCCACTGAACAAAATTTTGGATCTCACCCATTATTACTGAGTTTAAAATCTCAACTCGAACGAGTTGCGAATCACGACACTTCAGCCTTAATTTCTGGCCCGACAGGAAGTGGTAAAGAGAAATTTGCCTATTACTTACATCAGTGTAGTCCTCGCGCATCTGGCGCTTTTGTTTCTGTCAACGTTGGTGGCTTGGCAATTGAAAACCCTGGTGTAGAGCTCTTTGGGAGCGAAACAGATGGTAAGGTGAATTTTGGATATCTTGAACGTGCAAATAGCGGAACCTTATTCATGCAGGATATCTTCGACATGGATATGAATACACAAGCACGACTAGCAAGCGCTCTTGAAAACCAATCGATCCTACGTGTTGGTGGTCATGAAGCAGTAAAAATAGATGTTAGGATCATTGCTTCGACGCGCCATAATCTACAGCAGGAAATTACTAATGGCAATTTCCGTGATGACCTTTTCTACGCGTTAAATGTGATCCCGTTAAAAGTCCCTGCCTTGAAAGAACATTCGGAAGACATTCCTGATCTACTCGATTATTACATTGACTATTTTATGAGCAAAGAAAGTTTACCTAAAAGAGAATTTTCTTCTTCGGCAAAAAATCGATTATGTAGCTATGAATGGCCAGGCAATGTTCGCGAATTAACGAATCTTGTTCAACGTTTATTAATTATGGGCAATGATGAGGAAATTGATGTTAATGAAGTAGAAATGGCTCTCGGTATTGCCACAACTATTCCTACGATCGATCTTATTCCTGGCTTCGCACTTCCATTACGTGATGCCAGAGAACAATTTGAACGCAACTATTTTGAATATCAACTAAAAATAAATGCGGGAAATGTCACGAATGTTGCATCTCACGCTGGAATAGAGCGAACACATTTGTATCGTAAGCTCCGTGCATTAGACATCGATCCAAAACAGATCGCGAAGCAAGTGAAGGAGATCAATAAAGACTGATGAAAATCATCATCCTTGGCGCTGGTCAAGTAGGCTCATCTGTAGCAAGTAACCTCTGTAACGAAGCAAATGACATAACCGTTATTGATACAAACCCTGTTTATCTTCAAACACTTCAAGATCGTTTTGATCTCAGAACAATCGTCGGATCTGGATCTCATCCGCGTGTACTGACACGAGCTGGGGCGCAAGAAGCAGATATGCTTATCGCCGTCACCAACAGTGATGAGGTCAATATGCTGGCATGTCAAATCGCTAACACTTTATTTCATACCCCTTTAAAAATTGCTCGAGTACGGGAGGCTGAATATCTAAGGTACCCCGAGTTATTTAATCATGAAGCATTACCTGTTGATTATTTAATCAGTCCGGAACAAAAAGTAACAAAATATATTGAGCGGCTTATTAGTTATCCCGGTGCATTACAAGTACTTAACTTCGCGAAAGGAAAACTGCAACTTGTGGCCGTTAAAGCACTTGAGACTAGTCCAATCTGTGGAAAAGAACTCAGAACCTTGAAAGATCATTTACGCGGTGCCGAAACACGTGTAGCTGCTATTTTTCGTAGAGGACAACCAATTATTCCTCGTGGTAACACCATTATCGAAGCTGACGATGATGTCTTCTTTATCGCTGCGCCACAACACATTAAAGCTGTCATGCGAGAAATGAGTCGTGTTGAAAAACGCGTAAAGCGGATCATACTAGCTGGTGGCGGGCATATAGGAGTCAGGTTGGCTTTAGCTCTGGAAAAAAAATATCGCGTTAAATTGATCGAATTTGATTCAACAAGAGCAAATGAAATAGCTGAAACACTCCATAACACTATCGTTTTAAAAGGAGATGCTGCGGATGAAGATCTCCTATTAGAAGAAAATATTGAAGAAACTGACATCTTCTGTGCACTTACCAACGATGATGAAGCAAACATTATTTCATCAATGCTTGCAAAGAGACTTGGTGCTAAAAAAGTAATGGCCTTGATCAACCGAACCGCTTATGTTGATCTTGTCCAACAAGATATTATTGATATTGCGATATCACCACAACAAGCAACTATCGGCAGCGTCCTTGCACATATTAGGAGAGGTGATGTCGTTGTCGTACATTCACTTCGTAGAGGTGCTGCAGAAGCAATTGAAGCAATTGCACACGGTAACGAAAGCTCCTCAAAAGTTGTTGGCCGTGCAATAGAAAAAATCAAACTCCCTCCAGGCACTACCATCTGCACCATCGTACGAGGGAAAAAGGTCATCATGGTGCACCATGACACAGTAATCGAAGCGGAAGATCATGTGATTATAATGGTGACAGACAAACGTCATGTACGAGATGTAGAAAAACTGTTTCAAGTTGGAGTCACCTTTCTTTAGTGCGTCTTATAATAATACAAAAGATTTTAGGATTGTTATTGGCGCTATTTAGTTTAACTCTAGTCCCTCCTGCCTTAATTTCCTACTTTACAAATGATGGTGCTTTACAAGCATTTACTGCAGCCCTTCTGATCACATTGACTTTGGGTCTACTGCTCTGGCTACCAGTAAAAAACAAAAAACAAGAGTTGAGATTACGTGACGGTTTTTTAATCGTCGTATTCTTCTGGACAGTACTAGGTCTATCGGGTGCAATCCCATTTGCACTTGCTGAACACCCGAATATGCCGTTTACCGATGCATTCTTTGAATCTCTTTCTGGGCTTACAACAACTGGAGCGACCGTCATTGTTGGAATTGATCACCTTCCAATGTCTATCCTTTATTACCGTCAACAACTCCAATGGTTAGGTGGGATGGGCATCATTGTCCTTGCTGTCGCAATCTTACCGATGTTGGGGATCGGCGGTATGCAATTGTATCGCGCTGAAACCCCTGGGCCAATGAAAGATAATAAATTGACACCTAGGATTACTGAGACTGCAAAAACACTCTGGTATATCTATCTTGGTCTTACCATCAGTTGTTGTTTAGCATATTGGCTCAGTGGGATGACATTTTTTGATGCTATATGCCACAGTTTCTCTACAGTCGCTATTGGCGGTTTCTCAACTCATGATGCAAGTTTGGGCTATTTTGATAATATAAATATTGAAATAGTTGCTATGCTCTTCATGTTCATTTCAGGCGTTAACTACTCATTGCATTTTTTAGTTTGGCGTTGGCAAAGTATTAAGCCCTACATTTACGATAGCGAATTTTTAACCTACTCTGCATTACTGGGTACAACTACATTTGTCGTAATTTATTATTTGATGGTGACTCAAACCTACGACAATACTAGTACGACAATTCGACAAGGAATTTTTCATGTTATCTCTATTGGCACCACCACTGGTTTCACGACAACAGAATTTCAAGCCTGGCCAAGTTTCCTTCCACTATTGATTTTATTTCTAAGTTTTGCTGGCGGCTGCGCAGGTTCAACTGGCGGAGGAATAAAAGTAATTAGAGTCCTATTACTTTTCAAACAAGGAATGCGTGAGATTAAAAGATTGATACATCCTAATGCTATTTTTCCTATTAAATTGGGCAATAAAGCTATTGCCAATCAAGTCATTGATTCTATTTGGGGATTTTTCGCCGTTTATTTAGCAACATTTACAGTCATGTTTCTAATTTTATTGGCCGCTGGTATGGATCAATTAACTGCATTTTCTGCAATCGCAGCGTGTATCAATAATCTTGGCCCAGGTCTTGGGAAAGTTAGTCTTCACTATGGTGAATTAACAGATACAGTCAAATGGGTACTCAGCTTTGCAATGTTGCTAGGTCGTCTAGAAATTTTTACACTTCTAGTCTTACTCTCACCCGCTTTTTGGAGAAGCTAAACTTAATTCACGACTCCTAATCTGAAATATGCTGTGTAGCTAGATATTCCTTAGTGCCCATTTCCTGTAATCTACTTATCGTCCGTTTAAAACCTTTCAAAAGTCTAGTTCCTGAATAGAGATCCTCAGCTGGCACCTCTGCAGAAATAATTAATTTCACTCTACGATCATAAAATTCATCGATCATTGTCATAAATCGTTTTGCATGATCATCAGCATCCATAACGGGAACATTAGAGACAAGCACTGTCTGGAAAGTGCGTGCTATTTCTATATAATCTGCGGCACCTCGCGGACCATCGCATATTGCAGTGAAATCAAACCATACAACGCTATCTGCATATTTAAGAGCGTGAATTGTTCGTCCTTCTATCTCTACAACTTCATTAGAAATTCCTTCTTCAGGAGAAATTTTTTCAAAACTATCAGCTAAACTTTTATCGGCTTCATCATCAAGTGGGAAATGATAAATTTCCGCTTTTTCAAGCACTCGAAAACGATAATCTACCCCGCTATCAACACACACTACCTTCGTATGTTTTTTGATCAGTTCTATCGCAGGTAAAAATCTATCTCGCTGTAAACCACCTTGATATAACTCATCCGGATGCTCATTAGACGTTGCAACTAATGTAACGTTTCGATCAAATAAAGCGCTAAACAAATTACCTAATAACATAGCATCAGTAATATCTGAAACATGAAATTCGTCAAAGCAAATCACTCTGGTCTTACTGGCGTATCGTTCAGCAACACTAATTAAAGGATTTTCAGTATTTTTTAGTTCCTTCAACTCTTGGTGAATACTACGCATGAAACTATGGAAATGTATTCTCGACTTATCCTTAAAAGGAAGGCAGTTATAAAAGGTATCCATAATATAAGTCTTACCTCGACCTACCCCTCCCCAAAAATAAAGGCCTTTTATTGGTTCAGTCGATAACACTTCCCGCCTCTGAAATATTCTCTTGAAAAGCCCTCGTTTATCTAAAAATTGTTTCCCAGGATTGGTTAAATTTTCATAGAGCTGTTGGGTATATTCGACAGCTTGTTGTTGGGCTGGATCATGAGCAAAACCATCTTGCGTAAGATCCTTTTTATATAAGTCGAGAGGTGTTTTATTATTCTTATTTTTCAAAATAAATCCGAGTTAAATTGGACATTATTTATTATCATACGTCAGAATTTAACCTAAAAGATCAAAATATAAACCTTAAATACCTTCAGAGTTAAAATCTTTTAATTTAACCAACAAAAATTAGACTTGGAGATACGTAATCGAAGGCTACCTCAGTATTTGTAAGAATAATTAGCTATAAAATAAAAAGTAGTGAATGGATAGAATGTAATAACATTTATCTAGCTTAAATAACGATTAAATCACTTTTGTCGACAACAGCTACTGCTGAGTCGGTATCATTCACCTGATCACTTTCGATTGGATTCGAAGAATTGATTGTCTGTAGTAATTCAATAAACTCTTCCTCAGGAAGTGGTTTCGAATAAAGATACCCTTGAAATTCATCACAACCTAGCACCCTTAGTGCATCTGCTTGCATCGTCGTTTCTACACCTTCAGCAACAACACGCATTCGTAAACCTTGTGCTAATAGGATCATCATTCTTACAACAGAATTTACATCCTTGTTCTTGCCTAAATCATCAATAAAAGACTTATCTATTTTTAGATAATTTACTGGAAATTTGACCAGATAATTCAGTGATGAATAACCTGTTCCAAAATCGTCGATCGCTAGACTTATACCCATATTACGAAATGAACTCAGCACACGGCGCGTATGTGCAATATCTTCCATTAAAACACCCTCCGTAATTTCTAACTCAAGGTATTTAATAACCGACTCGGTGTCATAGTTATCTGCAATATCTTTTATCACATCATCAATCTCGGGGTTAATGAAGAGACTTGAAGTCAAATTAATAGATAATTTGAATTTGGGTAGTCCAAGTGAAGACCATTTTTTAAGAAGATCACAAGCCTGTGAGATTATCCAACTGCTAACAATATCAATCAGACCTGTATCTTCCATGATCGGAATAAACTGATCAGGTGGAACCATTCCTCGTTTTGGGTGAATCCATCGGATTAGACCCTCCGCAGCAATTATTTTTCCTGAGTCACTGCAAATTCTTGGTTGAAAATAGAGCACAAACTCTTCATTTCTAATTGCATCTCTTAATTCTGCTTCTAAACTTAATCGAGCATTAGCAATAACCTTATATTCTGACGAAAAGTGGCAAAATTGATTTCCTCCGAGATCCTTAGCAATATTTGCAGCTGTTTCTGCGTGATTTAATAATAATCCAGCAGAACTGCCATGATCTGGGCATGTACTAATGCCTATAGATGCCGTTAAATAGACCTCTTTTCCTTGAACTGTTATTGGATCGGCTGATAACCGTAATAAGCGTTGCACAATATCATCAAGCATCGCTGGTTTCACCATAGCATTTAGTATGACGCAAAACCTGTCATCACTTAACCGGCCGACCAAATCGCAACTCCTCGCATGGTTCACCAAACGTTGAGCGGTGTTGCACAGTATTTCATTCCCTAAAATTGAACTTGAACTATCATTTATTCTTTTAAATCCATCCATACCGATAACAATTACTGAGACAGTGTCAGTTGTTACTTTTCGATTACTAATTATCTCTGATAATTTTTTTGTTAATGACGATCTATTCGGTAAACCTGTCAGATCGTCATATAGTGAAACTTTTATAAGTTCATCACTTTTTTCTACAACTACCTTTTCTAATTCTCTATTATGAAATGAAAGCTTTACATTTGAAGTTTCTAACGCTTTAGCCAAGCGTTCTTTGTTTCTGCTTTGTTCGTAATGTTCATAAGCTTCATCTACTATTAAATTTAATTCTTCCCTATCCCAAGGCTTAGAAATAAATTTAAAAATTGCCCCTTCATTAATTGCACGCACGACTAAATCTAAATTAGATTCTCCAGTTAATAAAAGTCTAACAATCGAAGGATTCTTTTCTTTAATTTTTGCCAGAAGTTCCAAACCTGTCATGACAGGCATACGATAATCACTAATGACTACTGAAATATTATGTTGATCTAAAAGCTCAACAGCTTGCTGCGGGTCGGTTGTAGTGACTACAGAATATTTACTATTTCTAAACTGTCTTTTAAGAGCAGAAATAATTTTATTCTCATCGTCTACACATAAAATTGTTCTCGTGGAAGTTTCCAGTGGTTGATAATTGTCTTCAAAACCAGGTGATTTCATTCGATAAAGTACCTTTTAGATAAGTCTCAGGATGTATCAAATAACATCGACAAAGAAGGGAAATACTTTAGTTGTCGCAAACTCGTAGAATTGTATTTTTTATGAGTATCTAAATTCAGATCTGCATAAGGTCCTCTTTTTCACACATGTAATCATATGCCCGGTTTTTCAGGCTAAAAGGTATAACAATCAACCAACAAATGGACTATAGAACTCACTGGGCTGCGATGCCAATATGCTCTATTTTAGAATTGAAGCTTAATAACCCCAACCAGCTCATGATACCTATACCTCATTGAGCCAGGCGTCAAAAATCTCGTTCCAGAAGATACAATTATTATGACAGAGCCAATTTAGGGATCTACGAAACGATGCCTTTCGGTTTTGCCTAGCAATACGTCAGTAAAGCATACAGCTGGGTAAATTGCTGGCAGAAATTATCTTCTTTATAATTTCATAATACAGTTGTTCTAGATTATTCATGCTTGAGCCCTTTCAAGTTATCATTTTCGTCAAATGATCTGATCGTGGCTCAAAGCTTCGGTTCAGTTTTTCTTATCAGCAGCCAGGGCTATCCAAACTTAATAGCTTGCAGTTTCTGAATGATAGATGAAATAATTTTTGATCAAAAAAAAACCACAACCAATTAATTGGTTGTGGTTTTTATTGTTTAAAGCCTGGCAGTGACCTACTTTCACATGGGATCTCCCACACTATCATCGGCGCTAAACAGTTTCACTTCCGAGTTCGGGATGGGATCGGGTGGTTCCTGCTCGCTATTGCCGCCAGACAAACTGTTGTGTTCATTGCAATATATATAATATCTGCAGTAAACAGGCATTTAGGAAGTAATCAAAGAGTATATTAGTATCGTTTAGTTTACATTCTCGTCAA
>CBDEGZ010000003.1:3135000-3332875 GCA_965238175.1 Gammaproteobacteria bacterium
AAAACGATCAATTTCGCGTCATCTACGAAGAGCTCTACAAAAATGACAAAAAGATTAAAGATGGCAAAATTCTCGCTGCAGAATTTATTAATCAAGGCAAAGTACTAAAAGCCGTGCACTATGTAGGTTCTGATGAACAACCTGGCTACTATTCTGAACAAGGCAAAAGCATGAAAAAAGCCTTTCTGCGTACACCTGTCAACTTCACGCGGATTAGTTCTCACTTCAACCTCAGTAGAAAACACCCGGTGCTCAACAAAATACGGGCTCACAAAGGCGTTGACTATGCAGCACCCTTAGGAACGCCAGTTAAATCCACAGGTAATGGGAAAGTTCTGTTCGTAGGTACTAAGAATGGATATGGGAATACCGTTATTGTCCAACATGGTGGTAAATACACCACACTCTATGCTCATTTATCCAGATTTTCCCGGGGATTAAAAAAAAGTAAACGCGTGGAGCAAGGGCAAACCATTGCCTATGTTGGCAAGACAGGTCTTGCGACTGGCCCTCACCTACATTACGAATTCCGGGTGAGTGGTGTCCATAGAAATCCTCTCACAGTAGATCTACCAAAATCGCTACCATTACCTGAGCAATACATGAACGACTTTATTCAGAAAACGAAGCCTCTTCTATCAAAGCTTGCTTCTTTGACTGATGGCTCTATAGAAACACGGCAAGTCACTCGTGTAGAAAAAGCGAATCCAGCACAACAGAAAACCGCTGAAAAAATTGATATCGCCATTAACAATCACGATTACACCGTAGAGGCTCTTACAAACTAAATGCAGTTATTCATAGGGCTGATGTCAGGCACGAGTAGCGATGCCGTAGATGCCGCCCTTGTCTCTTTTGATGAAAGTGTTAGCTCTTTAACAACTATCGAAGCCTACCAAGAATATCCTTATCCACATCAATTAAAAAAACAAATCGCGAGTTTAAGAGTATCAGGAAGATGCTTTTCGTTAACAGAAATAGAAAAGCTTAATATTCGTCTAGGAGAGGTTTTCGCCAATGTAGTCCCCCGACTCCTTGAGTCAACGGATTTTGATCTTAAAGATATTTCGGCGATTGGCAGTCACGGACAAACCGTCTTCCACTCTCCCGATTCATCCCCGCCATTTTCTATACAACTCGGTGATCCAAATACAATAGCTGCAATGACTGGGATCAAAACAATCGCAGATTTTAGAAGTATGGATATTGCACTCGGTGGCCAAGGAGCCCCATTGGCCACCGCCTTCCATGAGGCCATGTTTAGAGAGAAAAATAAAACTCGAATCATTTTAAACTTAGGTGGAATTGCTAACATAACTTTACTCCCTGCTTCCCGTTCAGAAAGTATTATTGGGTTTGATACTGGGCCAGCAAATGCTCTCATGGATGATTGGGTAGCAAAGAACCAGGAGGGGGTACCATTTGATAGAGATGGACAATGGGGTAAGACGGGACATGTTATACCAGACCTTCTATCCAATATGCTCGAAGACAACTATTTTCAAATTATTCCACCGAAAAGCACAGGTAGAGAATACTTCAATTTAGATTGGTTGGATAAAAAAATGGGAGTTGATCAACATAAACCTGAAGATATACAGGCAACATTGCAACAGCTTACTGTTCAATCAATTACCTCGTCAATTGAAGCCTTTAAAATTGATCCAGATGATGTCATCGTCTGTGGCGGTGGTGCATATAATGGCTATCTAATCGACTTGCTTTCTATAGCTCTACAAGATATTCCAGTCACATCCTCTGCTATTTTTGGGATCGAACCTAACTCTGTCGAGGCAGTCGCATTTGCATGGTTAGCGAAACGACGATTAGATAATTTACCTGGAAATATCCCTTCAGTAACCGGAGCGACAAAAGAAGTATTACTTGGCGCTATATATGGTTAATTTAGCGACTTAATCTAAACTGAGAAAGACGATCCACAACCACAGGTGGTCGATGCGTTTGGATTTCTAATCACAAATTGAGCGCCTTCCAAACCTTCAGTATAGTCAATTTCTGAACCTTCCAGATATTGAATACTCATCGGGTCAACAAGTAATTTAACGCCACCTTTCTCAACAATTTCATCACCTTCAGTGATGTTATCTTCGAAGGTAAAACCATACTGAAATCCAGAACAACCACCTCCAGAAATAAACACACGTAGCATTAAGCTTTCGTCCTTTTCTTCCTCGATCAATTTTCGGACTTTATCTGCAGCCGCATCCGTGAAGATTAAAAGATCCTCTTCTTTAGCTATCTCTATTTTCGTTGCCATTCCATTTATACCTTTAATATGTCTCCCTTACTCACTCTCATTATGTCCCAAGATCAACGGTGACTCAGCAGAGCCCGTCAATTGATGGATAAGTTGACCATTCACTTCGGCACCCATCGTCATCTCAAGCAAATTATAATACACATTGCCTTCGACCCTGGCATTGGCTGCAAGTTCGATATGCTGGTGAGCATAGACATCGCCAATAACTGATCCATTCAACACTAGATAAGGAACTCGAATTTCACCTTCTATGCTGCCCCTATCACTTACTGTTAAAACAGAGGTATCAGCATCATCAGAAATAATATTGCCAATCACTTTACCATCGACATGACATCCACCGGTAAAATTCACATCACCAGTAATGACAGTATGCTGGCCAATTAGAGAGTCTACCTGCGTTACTTTTCTTTTTTTCTTTTTACCTAACACGTCTCAAATCCTCACACAATTATGTCAATCCATTGATAAACCTTCTCTATGCTAACTGCTTCGACCTCACTGGGCTGAACAATGACTTTAACTGCTTCAGGAGCAAAGTCATCTGGCAAGGTAAACATACCATCAATCCTCTTAAAATGTTTGATCTCAAAATGGAGATCTTTCTCACTATCGACAAGCAACTCTTTAAGATCGTAGTCTATCCTCCCACTTTTGCCAATCCCGACTAGCACAATAGAAACATCGCCTCTAGCCACTCTACCACCTTTGACGATATGCGTTAATATCAGTTCAAATTGATAACGTTGTTTATCGCTTGAAGACTCCAAACGAAAACCCTGGATCTTTAAACCACGGCCGCTGCTCGTTGAAGCAATAATATTTTGATAAAAACCTAACTCCTGACGAAGCTCCTGATTTTCTTTTTCCAGAGTAAGTATTACTTTTCTAACCTCATCCTGCGCCGCCTTATCAACTTGTGCGATTCTATCAAGAGTAATCACTTTTGTTCGCAGTTCAGAAAGTTCTCGTTCCATTTCAACCTGCAACTCAGAAGGTTTAGAATCCATTTGCGACTTTTGCATAATGGCTTCTGACATTTCTTGATAAATGATCCGCCACTTTCCATAATCGAACAACAACCACCCACCAATTGAAAGAACGAGCAAAACGCAGAGCAAAACTAGAAACTTTTGTCGATGACCGTCTCGTTTGCGAGTTTGCATGTGTAACTGCATAATCTTAAATACTCACGGTACCAGTGGAACGTTCCGTAATCCGCGAGATTCTTCAAACCCAAACATGATATTCATATTTTGAACCGCCTGCCCTGCCGCACCTTTTTCCAGATTATCAATCACTGACAGAATAACCACTGTATTGTTATTTTGAGGTTTGTGAACCGCTATTCGACAAACATTCGAACCTCTTACAGATCTTGTATCTGGGTATGAACCTGCTGGCAAAACATCTACAAACGGTTCTCTGTCATAACGTTGCTCGAAGATCTGCTGCAAGTTTTCACTCTGATCGATCAGCTCACAATAAAGCGTCGCATGTATTCCTCTTAAAGTCGGTAACAAATGCGGAACAAAAGTAACGCCAACATTTTTCCCTGCAATACTGCTCAAAGTTTGAGTAATCTCTGGGAGATGTCTATGACCCGGTACCGCATAAGCTTTAAAGTTATCACTCACTTCTGAATGGAGACTCGACAGCCTTAACTCTCTTCCAGCACCGCTAGCTCCCGATTTACAATCAGCGACTAAAGCACCTGTAGAAATAATATTTTTCTCAATTAGTGGTAAAAAACCCAATGTTGCTGCGGTTGGATAACAGCCTGGGTTTGCGACCAATCGAGCCGTTTTAATCTGATCACGATTGATCTCTGGTAGACCATAAACAGCTTCCGCTAATAAATCCTCACAAGCATGCTCACAACCGTACCAATGCTGCCATTGGTCAACATCCTTCAACCTGAAATCAGCCGCCAGATCAATTATTTTTGTGCCCGCATTCAATAAGGCCTGAGCCATTTTCATCGCAGTTCCATTCGGCGTTGCAAGGAATACCAGATCACACTCGGACAATGCATCAACGTCTGGTTCAGTAAAACTCAGAGCAATATAACCTCGTAATGCAGAATAAATATCTGCAACAAGCACACCGTTTTCTGAACGTGATGTGACCATCTTCAGGTTGACATCAGAATGACTCACCAGTAGACGTAGTAGTGCCACACCAGTGTAACCAGTTCCACCAACCACACCAACATTGATCATGCCCTAAACTCTCCAGAAGAAGTTTGTTTGAAATTTATAAAGGAGGTTAATGATACGGACTGTGAGCAGAAAGCACAAAAAGAAAAAGCGGCCGTAGCCGCTCAAAATTCTATTATTTTTATTATTATATTCCTAACACTAACAACAAGTTTTTGTCGTTAATGTTGTGATAAGCATAATGTGAAACAGTTCACATGTCAAGAGTTTGACACATTTATTGTTAAAGTTACATAAACTACCTTTGATTACTCCACAACATTAAAGCTAAACTCCTAACCCAATATTATGGCCAAAAAATCACAAACTATAAAATTCATACTGATCACAGCTATTATCCTCAGCGGCATGACTTATCTATACCAAAACCATCAAACGGCACCTTCAGATATTTCATTCAAAATCATAGACGGGCGCAAATTATCCTTGGAGCAATACCGCGGCAAGCCAGTCTTGATCGATTTTTGGTCAACCAACTGCGCAAGCTGCCTGAAAGAACTTCCAGATTTGATCGCCTTATATAATAAATTCTCACATGAAGGATTTGAGATCATCGGTGTCGCCATGCCATATGATCGTCCAGATTTGATCTTACAATCAGCTGAGAAACATAAAATCCCTTATCCCGTCTCACTCGACATAGATGGAGAAATAGCCCAAGCTTTTGGAGGTATCCAAGTCACGCCAACGCACTTCCTGATCTCACCGGATGGAAATATTGTTGATCATATTATCGGCACGATTGATCCTGTTAAACTGCGCAACAAAATTAAATCGATGCTTCCACATCAGCCTTTGACCCAATTATAAAAAAACACGCTATGCTTTATATTCATGTTATATATTAAGGCTTTCCACATAATCTTTATGGTCACCTGGTTTGCCGGGCTTTTTTATCTACCGCGTTTATTCGTTTATCACGCCATGAGTGACGATCAAATCAGTAATGATCGTTTCAAGATCATGGAACGGAAACTCTTCTACGGCATCATGACACCCGGTGCAATTCTCACCATTGCTTTTGGACTTTGGATGATTGCGAAAGTGGGGATTAGTAACTATGGCAGCTGGCTTCACCTCAAATTAGCATTGGTCGGCATATTGATCATTTACCACTTCTACTGCGGCAAATGTTTGATCGACTTTAAACATGACCGCAACACCCACAGCCACATTTTTTACCGTTGGCTAAATGAATTCCCCGTACTATTGATTATCCCAATTGTGATCCTCGCTGTTGTTAGACCATTTTGAGCAAAACATCTAATAAATCAAAAACCGTACTCGTTTTTGCTGGACATGATCCAACCGGCGGTGCTGGCATTCAAGCAGATATCGAAACAACTGCCGCTTTGGGCGGACACTGCTGCCCGATCATCACAACACAAACTATTCAGAACACAGAATCATTGATAGAAACACAAGCTATCAATCCTGATTGGATCAAAAGACAAACCGATCATTTACTCAAAGATATCAGTCCCAACGCGATCAAAATCGGGCTACTCTCATCTACTGAAACTGTCGAGGCAATCGTAGAATGCCTCATCGAAAACAACTTAACCGATCTTCCCATCGTTTTAGATCCTGTCTTACGATCAGGCTCAGGAACCGACTTATCCAATGATAATTTAGTGGCTACGATCAAAGATAAACTCTTACCACTCACCACAATTATTACACCCAATAATCATGAAGCAAGAACATTAAGCGCTTTAAACCCTTTAGACAAAGCAGCAAAAAAATTAATCAAACAAGGTTGTCGATTTGTCCTGATCACCGGAGCAGATGAAGCCGATCAAATAGTAAAAAATCGCTTATACGGACAAAACGGTTTGATCGAGATTTATAGTTTTGAAAAATTACCTGGCACTTTTCATGGATCAGGTTGTACCTTGTCGTCAGCAATTGCAACACTACTAGCAGAAGGCTTGAATATCCGAACAGCAATTGAACAAGCACAAACCTATACTTGGAACTCACTTAAGGCGGGTTATCATGTTGGACAAAAACAAAAAACGCCTAAAAGAATAATGGATATCAGTAGATCATGTTAGCACAGCGTAATCCGATAAAATTGATGTTTGCTTATGCTGTGTTAAACAAACCTACAACAATTATCAAACTAGAGGAACAAATAAAAAAATTTATCGTGTTCTTGTTATACGCAATTGGTGGTTTAATTGGAGTGCTAGTTTTTACAACGGAATTGGCTGCACAGGATATAAAAAGTGGAAGAGTTTGTTTAGCGCCTTTACCCATTCTTGATAAAGGGCAGGAGACACCTTGGAAAATCGTTAATAACAAGAACGAAACAAATTACTCTGTTCAGATCAATGATAAGGCTCCAGTTAGACTATCAACAACGAAGGTTCATTGGGTGCCAGATTTAGATTTAGATAAATTCCATCAAGCAGTTGTATTGATTGACGAAAAGAAGGCAGAATCATTTAACTTTACAATTGAAGCTAAAAGTTTGAGGAATAAGTCCAAACCTGATTTGTGTTTATTTGTGAATTCACTCTATCTAACTTGGCAGATCTGGCCTGTGGAAAAAACGGGCAAATGGTGTCCATGTTGGTCAAATGATCTTTTGAAGAGATAGTAATGACCATTGGAGAATTCCCTAACAAAGGTATGCAGCGAATTGCTGTGGCTAAACCACTCTCAATAAAACAGACCTAAACAACTTTATTATCAAATCGAAAATATTCGACCAAACAAACATGTTCCTAATGTTTTCAAAGATTATGGTGATATAAATTATCCTGAATTTTCTGATATCGACTATAAATTAATTCAAGCCTACAGATGAAGCTATACTTTTAGGTGGTTGTTTCGATAACAAGATATATTTACACTTTGGTGGTCTCAGATCTAATTCGAACCGAAATAAAAAACGAACTATTGTCTTAAAGTTGGAATGAATATCCTCAGATAAATAAAACCCTATGGTAAAGAATCAATCAACTAATTCTTTTTAAACTAAATTTAGTAATAAATAATGACCTACACTTATCTAGCAATCGCCATCATCGCTGAAGTTATCGCGACTAGTGCATTAAAAGCCTCGCAAGAATTTAGCCAACTGATCCCTAGCATTCTAGTCATAGCTGGATATGCAATTGCATTTTATTTTATGACGCTGGTTTTACGTGTACTTCCTATTGGAATTACCTATGCGATTTGGTCTGGTTTGGGCATCATACTTGTCGCAATAATTGGCTTTTTTGCCTACAAGGAAACACCTGATTTACCTGCAATCCTTGGAATGACTTTGATTATCGCAGGTGTTGTGGTTATTCATTTATTTTCCAATAATGTGGATCATTAATTCGCCATCTAAATAATCGTTTTTAAAGAAAAAAGCCACATATACACCAATGATTTCTCTCCTCAAAAAAGGACTCTATGCAATCACCAACAATAATGATCCACTTAAAAATGTTGAAGCCATTTTAAAAGCAGGCACCGTCATTCTCCAATATAGAGAAAAAACAAATCCTGATCCGAAATATGCAAAAAAACTAATACTACTTTGTCGCAATCATAAAGCTATTTTCATCATCAATGATGATCCACACCTGGCAAAAATGATCGGCGCTGACGGAGTACACATAGGCGAGAAAGATGGTTCTTATCAGCAAGCAAGAAAACTATTAGGAAAAAAAGCAATCATCGGAATTTCTTGTTACGACTCGCTTGAACTTGCAATTGAGGCTGAACAACTAGGAGCGAACTATGTCGCTTTCGGTACCTTCTACCCATCTAAAACTAAACAGAACACCCGTCGACCAAACCTTGATCTGCTGACGCAAGCCAAAAAGAAACTTTCTATTCCCATAGTTGCGATCGGCGGCATTACACCGGAAAATGCACCTCCATTAATTGCCGCAGGTGCTGATTATATCGCCGCAATCCACGGCGTGTTCGGACAATCAGATCCTGGCAAAGTAGCTAAAGAATACAAAGAACTATTTGAGGAATAATTGAATGACCAAATCAGCAGAACTTTTTCAACAAGCTCAAAAACATATTCCCGGTGGCGTAAATTCACCGGTGCGTGCATTCAAAGGTGTTGGTGGCGATCCTATCTTTTTCAAAAAAGCCAAAGGTGCTTATCTGATCGACGACGATGACAATCGCTATATTGATTACGTTGGTTCTTGGGGGCCAATGATAGTCGGTCATGCACATCCTATGGTGATTTCTGCGGTACAAGAAACAGCAGCAAACGGATTAAGCTTCGGCGCACCAACGGCGATTGAGATTGTACTGGCAGAAATGGTTTGCGAACTTGTACCTTCGATCGAAAAGGTCCGTATGGTCAGTTCAGGAACGGAAGCCACCATGAGCGCAATCCGTCTGGCACGAGGTTACACAGGCCGCGACAAGATCGTTAAATTTGAAGGTTGTTACCACGGCCATGCTGACTCTCTGTTGGTAAAAGCCGGTTCCGGTGCATTGACATTAGGCGTTCCTAGTTCGGCCGGTGTCCCTGAAGGTTTGGCCGAACACACTATTACGCTAACGTATAACAATATTGAAGAAGTTGAAAAAGTATTCGCAGAAATCGGCGATCAAATTGCAGCCATTATTGTTGAACCTGTCGCAGGTAATATGAATTGTATTCCACCCGTATCTGGATTCCTCGAAGGCTTACGATCCGTCACTGAAAAACATGGCAGCGTTTTGATCATCGATGAAGTGATGACAGGCTTTCGTGTCGCGCTCGGTGGCGCTCAAGCGCATTATGGCATTACGCCAGATTTGACAACGCTAGGCAAAGTTCTTGGTGGCGGTATGCCCGTTGGAGCCTTTGGTGGTAAAAAAGAAATTATGGATCATATAGCGCCAGATGGTCCCGTTTATCAGGCAGGTACTTTATCTGGTAATCCGGTTGCCATGGCTGCTGGACTTGCAACACTAGAATTGATCGCAAAACCTGACTTTCATAAATCACTGGCCGCAACTACAAAGATGTTAGTAAATGGTATTCAAACAGCAGCAGATAAAACAGAGATCCCACTAACAACGAATCAGGTTGGTGGCATGTTTGGACTGTTTTTTACCGAAGAGAAAAACATCACCTCATTTGCCCAGGTGATGAAATGTGATCAGGAACGCTTCAAAAAGTTTTTTCATTCCATGTTGAAAGAAGGTATTTATCTAGCACCTTCGGCTTTTGAAACAGGTTTCGTATCTAGCAAACATAGTAATAAAGAAATAGAAGAGACGATCAACGCTGCTGAAAAAGTTTTCTCGACCTTATGATTTCGAACAACACTAGCTTCGAATAATTCGGTATCTTAAATCTTGGGCTTCAAATTTAGGGCATAAAAAAACCCGGTAAGAATCGCTTCTATACCGGGCTTTCTTAATTCTTTAAATCTTAACGATTCATGATGTACATTGTTACTTCAAAACCGAATCTTAGATCTTCGTATGCTGGAGTTTCCCATTTCATGATATTTCTCCTATCAGTTGTTTATAAAATTGGTAGAACCAAATTGTCTACTTATAATCTATATAGCACCTGACATGCCAACTTTTTAAAATTTCCTTATAAAATCGTATAATTCATTAATATTCAATAGCTTAAATTGTCTATCGTAATATTCTGGCTAACGCCGCCGATCGATATTTATTGCTTTTTTGGTTGTTATTAACCAACAACATGGTTGTTCTATAACCAACTGTTTGTTTGACTCAATCCTTAACATATGAAGATCGCCATATACAAAACCCATCCAAACAAGATTCAATCCATACCCTTCAGAAAATGCGTATTGGGAGTCATTCCATCTTGAGGTAGAATTGCCGATCTTAACCTCTCAAGAACATTAATAAATTTCGTTTCAACACGGAGAATAATAAAGTGAAAATTGTAATTGCGCCTGACTCTTTCAAAGAAAACCTGACTTCAATGCAAGTTGCGACCTGTATCGAAAAAGGCATTAAAAAAGTTTTACCAAAAGCCAAATGTTTTAAAGTCCCCATGGCCGATGGTGGTGAAGGTACAGTTCAATCTCTAGTTGATGCAACAGGCGGAAAAATTGTACGTAAAAAAGTCACCGGCCCTGCTGGTAATCAAGTTACAGCACGTTATGGTTTATTGGGTGATGGCGTAACCGGCGTGATCGAAATGGCGGAAGCTTCTGGCTTACACTTAGTCGAAAAAGCAAAACGAGATCCATTAACAGCTTCAACCTTCGGTACCGGCGAATTGATCGCAGACGCAATGAAGAAAGGCATTAAAACAATCATCATTGGCTTGGGTGGATCAGCAACAGTCGATGGTGGCGCAGGAATGGCGCAAGCACTCGGCGTTCGCTTTTTAGATCAAAAAGGAAATGAAATCACACAACACCTGGGCGGCGGCATGTTGAAAAACATCGCGACCATCGACATGAGCCAGGCTAACCCTTTGATCAAAAAAACCAAGATTATTATTGCTTCAGATGTTGTAAACCCTCTCTCAGGTAAACAAGGTGCAGCACATGTTTTCGGCCCACAAAAAGGCGCAACGCCAGCACAAGTTAAAACGCTGGATGACAATCTCAAATACTTTGGTCAGCTGATCAAAAAGCAACTTAAAAAAGACATCGCAGCAAAACCGGGCGCTGGCGCTGCTGGTGGTTTAGGCGCAGCACTGATGGCCCTCACACGATCAAATATGAAACGCGGTGTAGATCTGATCGTGAAAATGACAGACTTAGAAAAATATTTAAAAGGAGCTGATCTGGTTATTACTGGCGAAGGTCGAGTCGACTTCCAAACCGCTTTCGGTAAAACACCAGCAGGCGTTGCAAAAGCGGCGAAAAGACATAAAGTACCTGTCGTTGCGATAGGTGGTTGTTTAGCCGATGACGCACGCGGCGTTTTTGATCACGGCATCCATGGTCTTGATGCCGCCGCTGCAAAAGACATGAGTTTTGAAACAGCGATTAAAGATTCACGTAAACATTTAGAACTCGCTGGTGAGCGTGTGATCAGAATGCTGTTAATCGGGAAGAAAATGGCGAAGAAGTAATAGAGAGTTTATCTTCTAACGCAATTACGTACGTGCATAGGAACAAGTGCTTTTCACATTTTTAAAAGGTATTTATAAAAATACAGTATACGTTAAAGTTCGAAAAAACCGCTTTGACATTCGACATATAGAAAGCCAACAACAACTTCTAAGTGGAGCACTGCTATTGTTATCGGCCTACTGGCTCAAAGTAAGATCCGTTTTGGTTTCTAAACTGCCAGAATCCACACAACAATATCTTCCAAAAATAGGCTCTATTTAATGGTTTATATCAACCCTCATTCTCATCTTTATCACTCAAGAGAGACCTTTGCACGAGCAGGGATTTTATTCTCGGGCAAAGCAAAAACGCACGGAATGAGGGAGTTTATACTCATAAATGACCGATTGAGTACGTTTTTAACGATGCCAGAGAACAAAAGAACAATCGTGGTACGAAAGTCTCAAAAATGAAAATCTGGGTAGACGCCGACGCTTGTCCTGTCGTAATCAAAGAAATATTATTTCGTGCATCAAAACGTACGCAGACAGAAATCACCCTGGTTGCAAATCAATTTATGCAGATCCCAAAATCACCTTTGATCAATTTTGTCAAAGTCTCAGCTGGATTTGATGTAGCAGATGATGAAATTGTAAAAAGAATGAATGCCGGCGATCTCGTGATCACAAATGATATTCCCTTAGCGTCAGAGATAATCGAAAAAGGCGGAACGGCGCTCAACCCTCGCGGTGAACTTTATACAACGGATAATATTAAAGAACGTCTTGATGTGCGAGATTTTATGGAAACGATGCGTTCCAGTGGAATCGAAACTGGTGGGCCGCCTGCACTCAATCAAAATGATCGACAGACATTCGCGAATCAATTGGATAAGCTTTTAACTCAGCTTGGTAAATGAAATTATAAATGGACTGTCATGCTGAGGCCACGAAGCATCTTAAAGAACGGAGCCCGTGATCTCATACTTTCTGACAGAACATCTAGAGTTAATAGCGGAATTATAAAGTGTCGTAGGGTGTAATTATAACGACATGGATGTCGAAGGTAGGTTGTGATTAAGCATGGTTTTTATGCCGTAACCCAACATCAATTCATATCGACTTTTATATATGGTTTATGTCGGCTTATACCCCAAGCTACGCTCGCAACGGGCTCTTGCGTTACCCTACCTTCTACATCCATACAGTTGTAAGCCGACTACGATACTTCTCGATCAAAACACCCGCACTGATGTCGATTTAAAATTCAGCCAAACATCACTACCCAAATTTAAGGACATTTCTTGCAATGACTCTTGTGTGATTTGAACCTGAAACTTTTCGCCAGCTTCGACGGTTATCCAAACTCGGCCTTTGTCTTCAGCAATTGCAATCACTCGTCCCTGAAAACTATTTCTCATACTGGAATTCAACGACCCATTTGATAAGACGATCTCAATTGGATCGATAACAAAATGTTTTCCATCGGAAATATCTTTTGGTAAATTGATCAAAATTTTTCCAGTCTCAAAATGATGTTGATCTTGTTGCCGATCGACATGTCCATGAAACAAATTGAGTAAGGGTGCGTTGACGATGCGACCGTTCATTAAACTGATTACTTCTTCTGACAAGGCCATTCCTTGTAGTTGATCGTGCGTACTCAAAACCACAGTCATGTTTTGAGTGCTCATCAAACTTCGTAATAAATTTTCTAAACTCTCTACACTTTTTTGATCGAGATGAGCAAATGGTTCATCTAGCAATAATACTTTTGGTTGAAGAATTAACGCACGGGCTAGCGATACTTTTTGCGCTTCGCCTCCAGAGAGTTCTTTTACATTTCGATGGTGGAAGTCACTAACCCCAACTTGTTTTAAAACCTGATCAATTTGAGATTTTTGAACTGTCTTTGGTTGGCCACGAAAGTTTAATCCAAGCGCAATATTTTCTTCAACAGTTCCTTTTAGTAGATAAGGATTTTGTGAAACGAGCGCGACATTTCTACGAAGTGAAAGTACCGTCTTTTGATCAGATTGATTGTTCGATTTCTGGTTTAACTTCTGATCAAAAAAAGTCAGCTCACCTTGATCGGGAGTTTGTAAAAAAGCTAATAAATTAAGTAAGGTTGATTTGCCTGATCCATTACTGCCGATCAACGTTGTGATCTGATTTCGTTTAATGGCTAGATCAGAAATTTCCAACTTGAAATCATTATCATAGCGATAGCTTAGATCGCTTAAGTGGTAAGCAAGATCTTGGTTATTGATCATGACCTTGCACTTTTGCTGCTTAGAAATTGCAAGCCAAAATTAACCACAAAAGCGATAATCAGCAATAACACGCCGAGCGCCAGCGCCAACTCAAATTCACCTTTGCTGGTTTCAAGTGCGATCGCTGTGGTCATTGTTCTCGTGAAACCTTCGATATTTCCGCCCAACATCATCGCGGCACCGACTTCTCCAATCGCCCGACCAAAGCCTGCGACGATTGCCGCCATCACCGCAAATCGAGTTTCTCGCAAGACTTGCCAGGTAAGCTGGATTTTATCCGCGCCTAATGATCGTAATGTCGGTACCAATCGTTTATCTGAAGATTGAACTGCCACAATTGTCAGGTTAAGAATAATCGGCAGGATCAAAATACATTCTGCGATCACCACGGCGGCAGGCGTATATAACAGTTCTAATTCGCCCATTGGCCCTTGTCGGGTGAATAAGCCGTACAACAATAAACCGATCACAACCGTTGGCATCGCCATTAATGTATTGAGAATTTGCTGTAGGAATTGCTTGCCACGAAATTCACTAAGTGCGATGACAACACCAGAAGGTACGGCGATTACTGCCGCGAAGATCGCCGCCATGATCGATATCTTTAAGGATGTCCAGGCGATGAACCACACCTCTGGATCAAATTTAAAAACCAGATCTAGCGCGGCTGAAAAGGACTCGGTAAAATATCCCACAGGAATGTGTTCGGTATTAACTCAATTGACTTAGCTTAGTCGACCATTAATCACATATTTCATGATCTCAACAATTTCTTCCGGTGTTTTGGCGACGGCAAGTGCGGCCGCATCAACTTCTTTGAGCGGATGCGTCAGTTCTGGATCATGCATGCTGATCAAGGACTTACCCAAGGCCGCTGCATAACCCGCATCAAACGCTGCATTCCATTGTCGGTATTTATCACCAAATCGCACCACAACCACATCCGCTTTTTCGATTAAGGTTCTTGTGCGGATCGAATTTATTTTTGAGGCTTTATGATCTTTCCAGAAAGGCGTTTGCTCGGTGCCCAGAATATGATCGCCACAATCATCACTTGATGCATGATCAGTCACCGGTGCGGTTAATGTAATGGGCAGGCCTGCGTCTTTGATGCCTGATTCAATTCGTTCGCGCCAGTCGCTGTGGATCTCGCCGGACAGGTAAAGATTCCAGTTCATGTTTTCTCCTTCTGATTATAGAATAGGCGCTAGTTTAATGAATCCTATGACATCCATCCAATTCATCGACAAAATCGCACCCATTGACGAGAGCCAGCAGCTACTGGTCATTGATCGGCAAAATGTACTGATCGAGCTTGCAGAAAATGAAATGGGCAAAAAAATTCCACAGATTGAGATCACATTTGATCTTTCAGGCCGAACCGCCGGCATGTATTGTTCGCATAAACGTCAACGATGGATCCGCTACAACCCATATATTTTCGCCAAGTATTTTGAGGAGAATTTTGCCACAACTATTCCCCATGAAATTGCACATTACCTGGTTGATCATATTTATAGATTACGACGTGCTCCGCATGGAAAAGAGTGGCAGTCGATGATGCATCTTTTAGGTTGTGAACCAGAAACAACACATAAATTTGATCTGGAAGGGGTGCCCGTAAAACGTCAACAACGACACCTTTATCGTTGCAGTTGTCAGGAACATAAACTAAGCAGCACCCGCCATAACCGTGCTCAAGCTAACGGTGTTCGAGGGCGAAAAAAACAAAATTATTTCTGTAGAAATTGTCGTGAAGTTTTAGTTTACGTTGAGGGAAATATCTCAAATGGGTGATGTGATCAAATTCCGAAAACCGTCACTTGCTGACAAGGCCAAAGCTCACACGATGTGTAAACGTGGATTTCATAAATGGAAGGTTGTGACAGAACAAAAATTCGATGTGAAGCAAGGACGACTTATTACTCTGTCGCGCTGTTCACGTTGTGGCAAAGAAAAAACAGATGCTGTTTAGAGACCCTTGCTCGGAAGAATGTTTTACTTCCATGCAAGACAAAAACACGCGTAAAGAAGGAATTTATACTTCATATAATCTGTAGAAGTTTAGACCCAATCTGACACATCACTAAATCAAGCGGAGCGTAGCGACGCTTGATTTAGTGAGAGTTACCCGCTTTGATGTAACTGCAACGTAAACATCAAAACACAAAGAGGTAACTCTCATGATTCATACTAATGACAAAGTTATAAAACATAAAGTTGGTCTACTCAATCTCGCTGAAGAACTCGGCAATGTCTCAAAAGCCTGCAAGATGATGGGTTTGTCCAGAGATACATTTTATCGCTACAAAGAAGCGGCTGATGAAGGCGGTGTAGAAGCCTTGTTTGATCGTAATCGGCGTACCCCAAATCTTAAAAACAGAATCGACCCGGCTATTGAAACCGTTGTGCTCGAGTATGCACTGGAAGAGCCCGCACATGGTCAAACGCGCACCAGTAACGAGCTGCGCAAACGGGGAACATTTGTCTCACCCAGTGGCGTTCGTTGTATCTGGCTTCGTCATGGTCTTGCTTGCTTTAAAGATCGCCTGAAGGCATTGTCTGATAAGGTAGCTGGTGAAGGCTTGATCCTCACTGAGTCTCAAGTCGCGGCGATGGAACGCAAAAAAGACGACGATGAGGCTTGTGGCGAGATAGAAACGGCACACCCTGGTTATCTTGGCTCGCAAGATACTTACTATGTCGGTACTTTCAAAGGCATTGGTCGGGTTTATCAACAAACGTTTGTTGATACTTACAGCAAGGTCGCTCACGCGAAACTGTACCCGACTAAAACACCGATTACGGCAGCTGACATGCTCAATGACCGCGTCCTCCCATTCTACGAACAACAACGTTTGCCTATGTTGCGCATTTTGACAGATAGAGGGACGGAGTATTGTGGGCGAGCTGACCAGCATGATTATCAGCTTTATATGGCGTTGAACAATATCGAACACACCAAAACCAAGGTCAAATCACCTCAGACGAATGGTATTTGTGAGCGATTCCATAAGACGATCCTCAATGAGTTTTATCAAGTCGCTTTGCGTAAGAAAATTTACCAATCGATTGATGAACTGCAACTCGACCTTGACGAATGGTTGCTCAAATACAATACTCAACGAACTCACCAAGGCAAAATGTGCTGCGGGAGGACGCCGATGGAAACACTCATCGACGGACAAGCTATCTGGAAGGAAAAGTTTGTGAATTAAACTTAACCTGACAGTCGGTTACTGATAATTGGGTAACTGTCAGATCAAATCTGAATTTCTACATATAATCGATTGAGCATGTTTGTACCAACTGTAGGCACTTTAGGCGCCGCCGCTTGAGGACAAAATAGCTTGCGTGTAATGGTCTCGTTTAGATTTTTCTGAACACTAAAGACGCGTTCGTCCCACCAAAACCAAAACTATTTGACATAACTGTTGTTAATCCTGCATTTTCGATCAGTTCTTGAACAATCGGCATACCTTCAGCACCAGGATCTAGCTCAGTAATATTTGCCGAGGCAGATAGGAAATCATTTTCCAACATCAGTAAGGAATAAATCGCTTCATTAATGCCTGCGGCACCTTGAGCATGTCCCGTCAGTGATTTTGTTGAACTGATCTTAGGAATACTCTGACCTTCAAATGCTTGTTTAACCGCATCAAGCTCAACTGTATCACCCGCAGGCGTAGCAGTACCATGTGCATTAATGTAGTCAATGTCACCCTCAAGATCAGCTTTGGCCAGTTTCATACAATTTACCGCACCAACGCCAGAAGGTTTAACCATATCCTCACCATCGGATGCTGCGCCATAACCGACTATCTCTGCGTAGATTTTCACACCACGTGCTTTAGCATGTTCATACTCTTCCAGAACTAGTGAACCACCACCAGCAGAAATAACAAATCCATCTCGGTTGGCATCGTAAGGTCGAGAAGCTATCGTTGGATCTTCATTATATTTGGATGACAAAGCACCCATTGCGTCAAACAAAATTGTCAACGACCAGTGTAATTCTTCACCGCCGCCTGCGAACATGACATCCTGTTTACCCATTTGGATCAATTCTGCAGCATTACCAATGCAGTGCGCGCTGGTAGCACAAGCTGAACTGATGCTATAACTGGTACCTTTGATTTTAAATACCGTGCTCAAATTTGCACTGGTGGTACTGCCCATAGCTCTTGGAACTAACGTTGGCGGTACTTTTCGCGCACCGCGTTCACGCAGAGTGTCTACAGCTAATAAAATATTTTCATTAGAAGCTCCGCCTGAACCGGTGATCAAACCGGTACGCACGTTGGAAATATCACTTTCTTCCAAACCCGAATCTTCAATCGCTTGCGCCAACGCGATATAGTTATAAGCAGCGGCATTGCCCATAAAACGCATTAACTTGCGATCTACGAATTCAGTTGGGTCTAAATTGATGGATCCGTGGATATGAGAGCGAAAACCAAGATCAGCATATTCCTGACAAAATTCTATGCCTGATCGTCCTGTCCGAAGCGAAGCGGTAACCTCATCTTTGTTATTGCCAATGCTGGAAACAATACCCAAACCTGTTACGACAACTCTTCTCATCACTTAACCCTTAAAAATCCTCGGTTGAGGTAAATAGCCCCACCTTCAAGTCTTTAGCAGCATAGATTTCTTTACCATCAACTTCCATCGTGGCATCCGCAACACCCATAAATAACTTACGCATAATTAACCTTTTAATATCAATGCGATAAGTGATCATTTTATTTGTTGGCAAGACTTGCCCAGTAAATTTTACCTCGCCCGCACCTAGCGCTCGCCCCTTTCCAGGACCTCCTCGCCAACCAAGATAGAAACCAACCAACTGCCACAATGCATCTAGCCCCAAACAACCTGGCATGACTGGATCACTGATAAAGTGACAATCGAAAAACCAGAGATCGGGTTTAATATCTAATTCTGCAATAATTTGACCCTTACCTACGCTTCCGCCATCCGTCGTAATTGACAAAATTCGATCAAACATCAAAAAAGGTGGAGCTGGTAATCGCGCATTCCCTGGGCCAAAAAGCTTTCCTTCTGCGGATGCTATTAATTCTTCGTAACTAAACTGGTTTCTGCTTGTTAAATCTGCCGTCATCAGAATGCCGTTCCTTATTTCAAAATTTTCACAAATTTGTATTATAGATATATACGCATATTAACTCATAATCGTAATTCAAGGGTAATCATCCGTCACTTCAAATTTCTACTCGAAACTATGGATAACTTATGAAAGACTAGTCTGCTATGAAACGATTACTTTCTCTTAATACTTGGCACATAGTTTTACGCTTTGTATTGTCTCTGACATTTCTGCACTATTTCCCTCAGGCAATTGCTGGGGAAACAAAAATTGCGGCTGCAGCGAGCCTGACTTTCGTATTGGAAGAAATAGTCGAACAATTCGAGTCTGAGACTGGCAATAAAATCAAAATCAGCTTTGCTTCATCGGGAACGTTAACCCGACAAATCGAAAAAGGTGCGCCTTTCGAACTTTTTTTATCTGCTGATGAGACTTACGTAGATAGACTAATAAACCAAAATTTCACCCAGGGTAAATCTAATGTTTATGCCTTGGGACATCTAGTGATTTTTCAACCTGGAACGGATCATTCACAGCAGTTAAATCAAGACCTTTTGTCACTTGATTCTGCGCTAGGAAATAATTTAATCACACATTTTTCGATACCTAATCCTGAACTAGCCCCCTATGGAAGAATCGCAAAACAAGCATTTCAGAATGCGGGTCTATGGGAAAAAATACTTCCCTTTTTGATCTATGGTGAAAGTGCATCTCAATCTGCAATGTTTGTGAAAAATCAATCTGTGGAAGGAGCTTTACTACCTGAATCGCTGGCTATTATTCTAAAACAGAAAGGGTTTGGAAATTACCAATTACTGTCAACTGATCTTTACTCTGCATTAAATCAAAAAATGGTTTTATTAAACAACGCAGGTGCTGTCGCAAATACGTTTTATACTTATCTCCTACAAGATAATGCTCAAAAAATATTTAAAAAAAATGGCTTCGGTTCTATAAATCCTGCATTAAACATAAAAAATATAGTGAAAAAATAATTATGGATTGGGCTTCGTTCTATTTCATCTTTAAACTCAGGGTACAGATATTGTCAACTTAGATTGTTACTGCTCACTCTTAAGCTTATGCTTCCTTTTACAATAAATGGCTGGTTTTCGTTCTCCCTCGGACAATAAATTGAGCTTTGTATAACGATGGCAAGTCAACAGATATCGTTCAGTATCAATCAAGGTTGCCTTAGTTAATATAATTTATGTTTCCATTATTCCCAATCACTAACATCTAAAATTTCAAAATATAGTGCCCTGTTTGATTTACTATCTTCCCCTTAAATTAGGATTTGTTTCTGGTGTTTCTATAGTTGATTCGCTTTGTGGTCTGTTTTGTGAAATAAAATAAGGATTTTCATGTGCCAGTGCGATTAACATTACCGGGAATTTCTTAGCAATATCTTCTCTTCTATGTGTGTATATAGCAGCACTTAAATATTCATCTAATGCAAAAAGATTCTTAGAAAATTCAGTTGCTAATAATTTCTTAGCACCTTCTAATGTTAAAACATATGCATGTGAATTATATGAATGTCTAGGTGACATCCAAATATCTTCCACTTTATTTTCAAGAGTTTCTTTATCAATAATAGATCTACCTAAAAATATTAAATCCCAATCAACGGTTGGTTCATTTAATTCAGCAACACTTCCATTTGGATTAAAATCATCTTCTAATATTAAAGTCCTTTCAATACCTAACTCTACAATTTTCTTCCAAACCATAATATGGCTAACTGAACATCCCACTTCTCCGGGGAGTACATCTCTAGACCACCATTTATTCCAATGGTCTTTACCTAAATTCCAGCCTGCATATTTTGACATGCCTTTCGGCATATCTCCCATTCTACCATCATACGCTTGCATAATTTCATAATCAGTCATCCCATCGAAATCACATTCAGCTAAATTGGCAGATATTTTTTGTTGGGCCTCAACATGAGTAGCATCCAACGAAATTATGTATATTTTATCTAGCTTCATCGTATTAATATATTTGTCCTTTTAATAATAATTGTTCGAACAATAATACTTTCCAATCTAAAACTCGTTCCATGTTTGTTTTTAGCACACTCATTTTCTTTGCTTTGTGCAATACGATGTTACGTAACATCAGAAATTTAGAAATCTGCTTCTAGCATCGCTCGGTATAATGTTCTTTGATCGACGCTTCCTTTTAAAATCAACATCCATATTTAATAAAAATTCCATTATGTCTAAATGTATCTGAAAACATTTCTTCCTTAAATTCTTGACAATTTTTTAATAAATCAACAACGTTATGGTCTAAACCTAACAACCATATGAATTTATTAATGTTTCTCTTTGGATATTCTATAAACGTAAAAGCACCAACACCATTTCCAATTATAAATGAACCACAATATATTGGCTAAGGAAATAAGAATGAAAAAATTAAATTATCCTTTACCCACTATATAGTTTCTTAAAAATGTGAATATAACTTCCATCACAATTATTGCAAAATAATGTTAAGAAAACCAATTCGAATGAGAACTTATATCGTAGACTTCTGATGAATCATCTCCGTTGAATACTATCCAATTCTTGTTCCAAAACAAGCATCAAATACTAGCAGAATAACAGCTGCATTTTTATAGGTTGGTTATACGATGAAAAAGATTGGCGATTACATTGAAAAACATTATACAATTATCAGCAGGGCGATTAAACTGAATAAGTGGTCTGATATTGAAATATCTGGCCCTGGACTTTGCTGAACTTCTTGTGGTTTTTTATCGATTCGTTTTATATTCAAGTTTTGTTTTTCGAACGACTACTTTTCCAACAATATTAAAACCCGCTTGAGTTAGTCCAACATTTTTCGGTCACAGTTGGTTCGGTTTAGTTTTATTCAGTTCTGTATTTCAGTCAAACGTTTTGTTTTAATTCCGGCTTTTAAAATTTCGAACTCAATTTATTTTCCGCCTAAGCTTTGTGGTCTTACGACTGTATTTCTGCATTAAAACCATTAGTTTATATAAGAACAACAAGGGATTAAAATGCACTTGCTTTTCTATTTTAGCGGACTCTATATAAAATGAAACAGCATTGGGTTTATTACTTAACCCTTATTATTCTTATACTCTGTTGGCGATAGTTATTCTTCTGTTTTACATTCATAATTTTTATCAAGGATAATATCAACTCCGTGTTCGGTGTCCCAACTACACTTAAAGTATAGTTTCAATCCATTTATATTTTCAGTGAATATTATATTTTCTAAACATAAATTTCGTTTTAAAAACTCTTTATTACTATAAGTTGTATTATGTAATGTTTCTATTTCTATTTTGGCATATCTGTAATAAATAGCATCTGCGTATGCTCCACCATTTCCAAAAGTGTAATGTTCAAAAAAAGAGAGTAATTTTTGCTCTACCCTTTTTTTGTTACTCACAAGATTTTTCAATATTTTTAAATTAAAGTCACCTTCATTACATACAATGTTAACTTTCGAGTTATCGGTGTATGGCTTTTCGTAGTATTGATAGACATCTGAATTATCTTCCCATTCTATGGTGCTATCTGGGTCAGAGAAATTTTCTGGATTGTATAAATCATAATACATATTCCAATCTTTACACATAAAATTTTTTATACTTGCTTCTTCCTTTTCTTTTAGTTCTGTTTCTAGATCTTTATAAAAGTTAGGATTTGAAATCTTAAGATTTTCTTCTAAATATTTGGCTTTTTCTTCTTTTTGTCTTTCCGCATCAATTAATTCTTGTAATTTTTCAACAGATACTTCTATTGGCTTACACTCAAATAAATTGTTTGGATTGTTTTCTATTGAAAAATCGAAAGTAATATCCATTTCAGTATCCAAGCCAAGTAACATAAAATATTCTTTATAAAATGCTGAATGTTTTGGTTCAAAAATACCAACAAGTTGCAACATTTGAGATTCTGTAATTACAATCCAATAAATCCTAAAATGAAAATTTTTATCATCCCAATTGTAAGTATAAACTTTGCATTCTGATACTTTTGTGTGCAATTCCCAGTTTTCTGCTCGGTCTCTATGAAATATTTTTTCAGCCAATGTTCTATATTCTTCTCCAATTTCTGAAATGGTGCATTGGTAATTTTCCACATTTTCCACATTTTCAATACTTGCAATATATTGTGCATTATTGCTGTCTTCTTTTAATAAAGATGTTTTTTTTGTCAATACTAAACGATTTCCTTCCACTTCTTGGGTATCATAATAACTCGGTAAATAAAGTGTTATGGGTTTTTTCATTTTAATTTTATTTTATTTTTTACATAAGCCGAAAATCCTTTGTCAGAAAAATCTACAGGAATCCAATCGCTCGTATCAATATCAAAAGTGTTGAATGCGGTTTTATGGCTTAAATAATTGGGGTGTTTTTCTATTGGAAGCTGATAGGCATAATGACAATCTTCCAATACAGAGAGCACTCTAAAACGGGTAAAGCTCGTATCATGCATATCGTGAAAACGATATAGACTATAGATCAAATCTCGTTTTTTATTAGCTAATAAATCTGCTCGATCTAGCAAATTAATGGCGTCTTCAATGATATCTTCTACTTGATGGTATGACATAATTTTTAATTTCAGTCGTTATTTAGTTTATATTTTTCTATTAAGGACTTTGTAATTATATTAGCGATGATCAAACCTTCAGGGTCTTCTGTTTCCCAAATACTATTTTCACCTTCTTTGTCAGGATGTTTAGATAAAAAATCCAACAAATTTTTAAAGCTATATTTGTTTTTCTTTAAATTATCAACATCGTCAACGAGTTCTAAATATTCTATACAAATTTCATTTAGTTCATTTAAAAATTCAATTATTCTTCCATTAACTAAGGTTTCTTTTCTTTCCAGAAGGTCGATTAATTCTTTAACCGCAAAAGGTGCTAAATAACTGCTCCCTCCTTGATGCTCTATTTCTAGTTCAATATGATGCAGTGCCTTTTCCTGTTCTTTTAAATCACCATTTTCTAGCGTGGCTAAATGCTCTAGTACAAAATCACCATAGTGATACCACCCAAATATGGATTCCCAAGGAATTTCTGATTTTAAAAGTTTTCTTGTCATTTTTAATATAATGTAGCATATCTGCGCCTAGTCCCTTTGATACTCAGTGTTTGAGACTACCCAGATGATAAGATAGTAAGATTATGATGTTCGTTTGACTTCGCCATGCATATTGTATTGGGTTCACCGACTGAGAAAGCAAGCTGTCTTTAGAATATCTGACTAGTACTGAGGAAGAAATGTTAGCCTAACATATGTTGTTTTAATTTTTCATAAGGTGCTCTGCTCATGTGTGTAAAATGGGGTCTAAGGAAATTATAATAGCTCTCCCATTGAGCGAGCCTTTTACAGAACTCTACATCTCCACTGTAGATAAAATTCATGCTGTTCGGTAAAGTGAGAGTGTTCTACTTTACCGTTTAATCGTGGTCTAGCGGGTTCGGTATAAGCATGGATCATACCGAGCTCTGAAACATGCCAATGAAACCTGGTTTGAAATTCATGTCCATTGTCGGTACGGATAGTTTTAATTCGGAAGGGAAGTTTATCCACCACGTATTTAATGAAATCACTCGAATTAGCTTGCGTGTGTTGTCCAGGCACTTTCTTTTCGTAACGTTTAAACTTACTCCGTGAACGTTTCTTGATGTTTTTAGGGAGCCTGATTTAGCTTGTTTCTGAGTAAGACTTAGTAACACCTAGTTTTCTTGTAATATCGTGTTGTGCTTTTCGATTCATGTTCTCGACTCCTAAAATAAGCTGTTGACAGTATAATCTGTCTGCCTAAGTCGAAATTTTTATAGGCTGCCCCCTTAATTTTCGCTCAAGATCTGAGCCTGTGTTTTTGACCGTACCTCCAATCTTTCAGCAGTTACATTACATGGCCTATTTTTTGCCTGCAAGTAAAAAGCTGTGCAAAGATGGCATATGATTGTCTGTTTTCATTTTATTAAGTGCATTTTCAACACGTGTCTGCAACCAGTTTAGCTATAGATATAACAAGGCTTAGAACGTGTGTGCAGGGACAATCCGTAGCATGTACAGGGCACATTTATTGCTTAGAGTACGACTTAGCCTTTAAGGCTACAAACTGCACAATATGACATGTTAGATCTAGCAACTGTTATCTTTGTTAAGAAATGTAGTTAGCTTATGGTGTTAGTAGAATGTTTTTTATAGTAATAATCTGCTATAAGCTCATAAAGGATTACTATTTAATGGCTCAGTTCTTACACTTTGACCTAGCCCTTATTTTAAAACGATATGTGAGGAATATTTTATGAGGTTCCATATTTTGGGTTTACCGCATACAGTTTCAAGTACTGAATATAGTGCCTGTGCGTATACCCAGAAAGTCGTAAAGTTTGGCAAAATGATGTCTGATAGAGGGCATGAAATTATCCATTATGGCCATGAGGACTCTAATTTGGTTTGTTATGAGCATGTTTCTGTACTTACTAATGACGACTTGTTAAAGGCTTACGGTAGTCATGACTGGCGCAAAAACTTCTTTACTTTTGAGGTAAATGACCATGCTTATCAAACTTTCTTTAAAAACGCCATAAAAGAGATTGGTAAGCGCAAGCAGCCTGATGACTTTATTTTGCCGTTTTGGGGTAGTGGTGTCAGGCCGGTTTGTGATGCTCACCAAGATATTATAACAGTAGAACCTGGCATAGGTTATGCTGAGGGTCACTGGGCTCGTTGGAAGGTATTTGAGTCTTATGCAATCATGCATGCCTTTTATGGTATTGGAGCGGTAGGTAATTGTATGCAGGATTGGTATGACGTTGTTATCCCAAACTACTTTGACCTTGAAGATTTTGAGTATTGCGATGAGAAAGAAGATTATTACCTGTTTATAGGGCGAGTATATCCTGGTAAAGGTATAGATACTGCTATAGAGGTAACAGAGAAAATAGGAGCTAAACTGGTCATTGCTGGGCAAAACCCGGATAACCTGACTTTTCCGCCACATGTAGAATTTGTAGGTTATGCGGATATCCTAACTAGAAAGCGTTTGATGTCGCGAGCTAAAGCATCATTTGTTGCATCTATGTATCTGGAGCCATTTGGTGGAGTTCAAGTAGAAAATCTGCTATCAGGCACACCAACTATTACCACAGACTGGGGTGCTTTTACTGAAAATAACCCTAATGGAGTTACTGGTTATCGTTGTCGCACCTTTGCTGATTTTATTGCAGCAACAGAGAATATAGAGAATATTAAACCATCTGATTGCAGGCGTTTTGGGGAGCAATTTTCATTAGAAAATATCGCTCCTCGTTATGAAAAATATTTTCAAGATGTATTGAATATCTATACTGGTGATGGTTGGTATCAGATGCCTGAAACCAGCTCTTCAAAATAGATTTTTCTTAATCCCATAACGTATGACACTAAACTATTAATCATGGATACAAATACTCTAAACACTTTTTGGTTGGGTTCTTCTCTAGGCACCCTTGAGGAGATTTGTCTACTGTCAATGTTACATCAAGGCCATAAGGTAAGGGTCTTCAGCTATGAGCCTATTATCAATTTGCCGTCTGGCGTGGAAACATGTGATGCCAATGAAATATTGCCACAAGAGAGCTTTCGTTGCCATGTCTCTGGTAGCCCGGCACTGGGCTCGGATCAATTCCGTTATATAATGATGCGTGAGGGCATTGGCCCTTGGGTGGATTCAGATGTGTTGTTATTGCATCCAATGAAGTTTGACGACCAGCCGAAATATCTGTTTGGTAGAGAAGATGAAGATAGTATAAATTGTGCAGTATTGTATTTGCCAACTGATGCACCTATTACGCAGGAATTATGTGAGTATGTTGAACAAGATTATCCCGTCCCGCCAAATTATAGCGAAGAAGATCAAAAATACTATCGTCAACAGATTGCAGCCGGCACCCCGGTACCTGTTAATAAAATGCCCTGGGGAGTTTATGGCCCACAGGCGTTGACTTATTTTGCTAAAAAACACGGTATTTTTGATATTGCACAAGCACCAGAAGTGTTTTATCCGGTTTATTGGGATCAATCACATTTGCCTTTAATGGCAGGTTGTGAAGAAGCTGTGGAAAAATGTTTCACAGCAAACACCATAGGTATTCACCTTTGGAATACACAGATGCGCCTTCCTTCGGAATTGCGCCCAAATCAGCCACCTGAGATATTGGTCATTGAAAAGGATAGTTTTTTAGATCGCTACGCGAGGCGAGAGCTGGGGTATGTAATTCGTGATGCGGTCAAACCAAGCTGGCGAGAATTAAACCAGCCACTGGCAGCTACAACTACAGCTACAACTACAGCTACAGCTACAACTACAGCTACAACTACAGCTACAGCTACAACTACAGCATTAAATACGGGGTTGCTCTGTACCCGCCCGTCATCGCGTCCAGTAATAACCTTGAATATGATCTGCAAGCATGAAGTAGATCGCATAGGTAAATGTTTAGAGTCCGTTAAGCCCTATATTGATCAATGGGTCATCGCCATAGATAGTCGCTCTGAAGATGGCACGCGTGAGGTTATTTTAGAGGTCTTGCAAGATATCCCGGGCAAATTGTATAGCCATGATTGGGCAGATTTTTCTACCAACCGTAATATGGCACTGAAGTGTGCCGAGCAGCACTGTGATTCGGGGGATTATATTTTTGTAATGGATGCAGATGATGAAATGATTGCATCTAAGGATTTTATATTCCCAGAGCTCAATGCTTCTCTATATTCTGCACAACTTAGCGGTCGTAATATCTATTTTGAGCGCCCTTTTTTATTTCGGGCAGGTGATGGTTGGTATTATAAATACCGCATCCATGAGGCTCTACGTAATGATCGTTCTAAGGATCTAGTACAAGGTAATATTACAGGCATGCAGATCATTCATAGACAGGCAGGTACGCGTTCAAAAAAACCATGTCGGTATCTGCACGATGCATTTTTGCTAGAGCAGGATTTATTAGATACGCCTGATGAACCGAGGTGTATGTTCTATCTTGCTCAAAGCTATGAATGCTTTGGGCTTTTTGAAGCAGCTGTAGATCGCTATCGTAAACGTGCGGCGATAGACGAAGGTTATCGTGACGAACAATTCATAGCACTATTACGTATCGGGGATACTCGTAAGAATTTCCTAAATGTGCCTTGGCTAGAGGTGATGCAAGACTATCTAGCCGCTTGGGAATTTATGCCCCACCGCATTGAGCCTTTAATGCGCATCATTGATCATTATTCCGATCTGGATGAGCATGATAATTTGGTAGTGCTCTACGCCGAGCAGGCAATGGCACATCTGCAATATCCACCACTACCTGGGTTGTTTCTGGAATATAAAGCTTATGATTATCAACTGAAAGACCGATATGCGGTAGCCTTGTATTGGTGCAAACGATATGCGGAAGCTGCGGTATTGAATGAGCAATTGCTGACAGAGGGTAGAATACCATCATCCGAGATTGAAAGGATTACTAACAATTTGAAATTTTGCCAGGACAACCTTTAGAAATATGACTAAATGTTTATAACAGTGCTCGGCTAATTCTGAGTCATAGGTACATACTAAAAGAACCCATGGTGCATTTAGAAAAAACTTTTTAAATTTAATGAAGTAAGTTGCTCATTACCCGCCAAAGAACATCATTGCATTTTTACCAAATAATAATTATGAGCAACTTACACGCCAGTTATCGCAGGAGATTACACCTATTGTACAAGATAGAGATCCCCTCGACTATTTCCTCAAACAAATCCGCATATAACTAGATCAATATAGATTGGCATAATCCATGTGCTTTTTAAATAGGGTATCCACCTCACATCGTTCTTTTCATCAGCTCCCTTTCACTTGTGCTCATTTGTGTTCTATCAGACTCAAACCAGAACTATAAGGGGATATTCTAAAGTACAACCATGAATATCTATGGCTTCTACAATATCTGCCCGCTTATGAAAACTTACATTAGCCATCACTATACCTGTGCTACTTGAAACTACAGATTTCAGTGGCTCTATCGTTCTTGCTGGCAAGGCATGTTCCGCCGGAAAGGCTTGTTAGTTGCTTGGCCCTTTTCAAGAAACACAACGCTGCCCAGCGTGAATGATAGCGTCACCCAAAGGGCGAGTCCAGGTGACACGGGTATAATGCTTTGCTCATAGTTAGATAACAGATCTTGTTAAGCAGGCATGGAAAACATCGGCATTAATATAGCCCGTAAAAACTGACCGTTACAATATACGATTGGCATAATTGCCATGTTTTGGTTCATAATTGCCAAGTGGGAAAATCTTATCTACATGTCGCTATTGCTAACTACCCCGGTGCTCAACTAACTGCAGTACATGGTTTGACGGATATGTTCCTCACCGCTAACCGCTTTATTAACTCTTTAAAAATGGTTAACCAGTCACTTTTTTGTGTTAGTCATTGGGGTGTTTCAGACAACGATACAAAATTAAATTCCGAATACTGTACCTTAAAATCGGTACCATTCGTAAAAGATGTTCTGATACTACCAGGTAGTCTTGATGAACAAGCACCTACCAAATCGCAAGCTCTTACTGAATGGATATTAACTCAATATCAATCCGGTACGGTGACATGCTCTGTTTGCAACGGTGCTTTTGTTCTTGCTCAGAGTGGTATCCTAAATGGACGAAAAGCGACCACTCACTGGGCGCTAGAGGACGTGTTTTTCTCTCTCTATCCAGAGACTGAATTACATATAGACAGGATCATTATTGATGAAGGTGACATCGTTACTGCTGGTGGCGTCATGGCATGGCTAGATTTAGGCCTCAGCCTGATCCATCGATTTGCTGGCCCGGAAGTTATGTTAAAGGTAGCAAAGTTTTTACTCATTGATCCCCATGCTCGTGAACAAAAATTTTATCGCGCATTTTCCCCTTCTTTCAGTCATGGCGATCAACCCATCATCAAGGTACAGCACTGGTTACAAGCCAATATTGATAAACCATTGTCACTGGAACAACTAGCAAATCTGGCAAATGTTAGTGTAAGAACATTGATCAGGCGATTTCATAGTGCTCTAAAGATAACGCCTACTGCTTATATACAACAAGTGCGTGTTGAGAAAGCGCGCGAGTTACTTGAATTTACGACATTCCCCGTGAATAAGGTTGCCTGGAGTGTAGGATACGAAGACCCCAGTGCTTTTGGAAAATTGTTTCATAAAATACAAGGATTATCGCCAGGGGAGTACCGACGTCGATTCAGAATTAAATAAAACGTAATGAACAGGCTAACATCAGAGCTTTTTGTTCAAAAACAATCAAAAAAACAAATAGACCTCATTAATCTTACCCACATACTGGATTTGCATTAACACTATTGATGCCTTTAGTTTATCCTTGACATTATAAGAGATTAGAAGAGAACTACATGTTCGATACCATCGTGGGCACAATTAACAACATATTGTGGGGCAATTTGTTAATTTATCTATTGCTAGTGGTAGGGGTTTTGTTTACCTGGCGTTTAGGCTTTCTGCAAATCCGCCACTTCTTTCATATGTTTCATCTGATCAAATCCAGTCGTAAACAAGGCTTTGATAATGATCCTGATAAAAACGTAAACCGAGGTATTTCTTCTTTTCAAGCATTGTGTACCAGCCTCGCTGCCCGAGTCGGAACAGGTAACCTTGCTGGAGTGGCTATCGCTATTTCTCTTGGTGGTCCCGGTGCTATTTTCTGGATGTGGTTGATCGCTCTGCTCGGAATGGCAACGGCCTTCGCGGAAAGCGCACTGGCTCAACTCTATAAAGAACCTACTTCTGATCAGTCCTTCCGTGGTGGCCCCGCCTATTACATGGCCCGGGGTTTGAAAAACCCAACCATGGCACTGGTTTTCTCTATCTGCCTGTTTTTTGGTTATGGCTTTATTTTTAGCTCAGTACAATCCAATTCCATTAGCGATGCCTTCGCTGCTTCCTATGGCTTTACGCCGCTGTATACAGGAATTGTGATCACAATCGTGGCTGCCGCAATCGTGATGGGCGGAATGCGTAGTATCGCGCGCTTCGCTGAATATGTGGTGCCCTTTATGGGACTAGCCTATTTATTAGTAGCATTATTTGTTGTATTTAAAAACTTGCAATCAATTCCAGAAATTTTTAACCAAATCATTGGTTCTGCCTTTGGCTGGCATGAAGCGGGTAGTGGTCTTCTAGGTGCTGCGATGAAGCAAGGTATCACTCGCGGGCTTTATTCTAATGAGGCTGGAATGGGAAGCTCTCCTAATGCCGCTGCGACAGCCACACCTTATCCGCCACATCCAATATCACAAGCCTATATTCAGATGCTTGGTGTGGCAATTGATACTTTGTTGATCTGTTCCTGTACAGCTTTCATCATTTTGCTCAATGGTGGTGCCCAAGGTGAGATGGAAGGTATAACTATGACTCAACATGCGTTAGCCGCTCACGTAGGAGACTGGGGAGATGACTTTATGTCGCTGGCAATCCTGTTCTTTGGATTCACGTCCATCGTCGCCAACTATGCCTATGCGAATAATAATCTGTCTTATGTGAAGCTAGATCATTTTTATGGCCGTTTATTTTTCACCGTATGCTTTTTGATGATGACGCTGTACGGCAGCGTAGCCACACTTCCACAAGTCATTGCTCTGGCTGATCTGGGTATGGGTTTAATGACTCTGGTCAATGTCGTTGCCTTATTTCTACTCAGCAAAACGGTAATCAGTCTTTCGCAGAATTACTCCCAACAATTGAAGAAAGGAGAAATACCAAACTATCAGTTATCAAATGAAGAAGCGCAAACCCTCAACCTCATTCCTGGTGTGTGGTCGCCAGATCCCTCTTCGAAATAACTATCCTTTATGTCAGCAATTTATCCTGGCCTAGTATTATCACTCCTAACTCCGGCGAAAAACATTGTCATACACCAAGGAGGCTGTCAAAAAGTGAAGTGTTCACCTTCCACCAACTACGCTAAAATATGGTATAAAAAACATATGCTTTATAAAACAACTTAGTAAAAACTAACTCAACACAAATATTGATCGAGATAACTGATTAGGCCTGTATAATCAGTTATCTTACAGTGATGCATTCAACTTATAATGTAATACTTTGTCGATAAAACTTTACTAAATAGTGTTTAACAACCATCGAATGATCCTATAACCTGTCATGCCATTTAATAGACGAGAATTTTTAAAAGCTCTGGGTAAAACATCTTTTCTTTCACTTATTTCAGCTCATCATGCTCTGTCGAAAATACCCCTGCAAGCACTGATTTGATTTTAGGTGGAGGTCAGTATGTTGATCTTGAAACGAGAAAAACCAAGTATGTTTTTGCCTTGTATGATTTCAAAAAATCATTTGCAGAACAAATCCCAATAAATTTCTTTGCGCACGGTATAAGCATTAATCCCAGTTCTACAAATCAATTATTTCTATTTCAAAAAAAAGGGCCAGGAGCTTATGAAATAGATTTAAAAACCAGGCAAGTCATCCATTATATGACACCCTCAGAGGGCTGCCATTTTTATGGTCATGGAGCTTATTCTAAAGATGGCTCTTTATTGTTTGCTGTGGAATCTTACCTGAATAACCACGATGAAATAATCTCAGTAAGAGATGCAAAATCATTAGACATTCTTGGCGAATTTCCAAGCTATGGCAAAAACCCTCACGACTGCCATCTATTTAGTAATGGTGAATTATTAGCCATAACAAATGGGGGCGGAACATTAGATAGTACTGACTCACCATCTGTCTGCTATGTCGATGTCGAAAGTGGCAAGTTAGTTGAAAAAATAGAACTGCCAGATAAACGTATTAATGCCGGTCATTTAGTCCTTTCAAAAAATCAAGATCTTGGAGTGGTATCTGCACCTCGCTCCGGACTTCCTGAATCTGATCTTGCTGGTGTGAGCTTCCGAAAATTTGGGAATGAAATAATTGATCTACAAGCTCCTGACGGGATAAAAAATCGTTATATAGGTGAAACATTAAGTGCTGCAATCCACAAAGAATCTAATACTTTTGCCGTCACGACACCTAAAGGCGATTTGGTCAGTTTTTGGGATACTAAAAATCACCAGTTTAAAAAGTACATCGATTTGCCTAAACCTCGAGGGATCACAACAACAAGCGACGGAAAATATTTCATCGTCTCTTACGGATCACAAGCAAGCTTAGGGCTGATTTCTACCGACTCTCTAGAGCTGCAAAAACAAACTAGCATTAACGCTACCTATATCACGGGTTCTCACATAATAAATTGGCATCGGGAAATAAACTCGTTTGGCTAAAACACTAAATGACTTTGATTTGATCAAAAAACCAGAGAACTTTCTTTAGAACAATATGTAAGCCTTGGATTTGATCTTTAAGATCACAATGGCTATTGTCTGGACAACTAATCGCCCACAAGAAAAGGAACTATATGTTCGTATTTACAACAATGAACGGCGTATCACCATCAATATATATCATAAGAAATACAATTTTCTAACTCCACCCAAGCCAACCTAAATAGATTCATTATTTTTAGAGATATTTATCGACTACAAGCCTACACAAATAACCGATAAACATAATCATATGATCCAAAAATTAAAAATCAGAAATCGTCACACTTGAAAGTTTCTTATTACGGATATCATCGACACCTGGTAATAAAGAAAAAGGCTTAATATCTTGTCCGCAATTACTTTTACGACTTTCGTGAGATTTATACCAACGTTGAATTTCAGGGTAATGACTCAATAAATCAGCACTATCTGTAAGCGATAGCAAATGGATAACCGTCACCCAATGTACATCTGCAATTGAATATTTATCTAAAACGCAGTCTTTACCACTCACTTGTTTTTCGAACATATCAAGGGAAGGTACAAGCTGTGCTTTCGCTTCTGATATAAACGCTTCATTTGATGTAAAACCAGAATCAAACATCGGTCTAACAAGTTGCTCTTGCACAATCACATCAACATTCGGTTGAGCTTCAGTGATCGCTACATCTATCCAGTAAGCATGCTCTGCGACTTTCTCGACATGTTTCGGGACGAGTGAGTTACCAAGTCCTCTAGCATTGATGAATGAAGTAATACCCGTTGCTCCTGAAAGATAGTAATCAGATTCTTTTAAGCTTGGAAAAGTACCAAACTCAAACATGTCCTTATACTCATTTGAATTTTGTTCGTCTTCAAGTGTATTCAAAAAACCACTTTCCATTTCCATCCCCTGCTCAGCAGCAATGAGGATGCATTTTAATGTGTCTGCATTCCATGGCGTTCCCAATAACTGCAACATATATTGATTTTTTTTCATATCACCAGACATTCCATGTGATTCACCATCAGTTCCAACAGGCGCACGTTGATCAAATAAATCCATCTTTTTTATACCTCTTAATTCAATTTATTCTGTTGATTATGCCGATAGCATTGGTAAATATTTAGCCTTTGAATCATCCGACATTTTGTCCATTAGTCGATTAAGCCAGGCTTCGATATTGGAATATGAGGCTATATCCACTCCGTGTTTTTTTAAAACAATGATAAAAGCAGCAATATTAGGATCAGCAAATGATAGCTGTCCTAAAACAAAAGAATTCTTTTCTAACGCATTATTAATGTTTGAAAGAAATGCAGTACACCTGGCTTTACCTTCTTTATTCCTATTTCCATCTGCAAGATCCTCTACCACTGGACCTATAGTCTGAAAACAAATATCCATCCATGAATTTTGCTCGCCAAGCAATCGGGCTTTTCTGGGATTTAATGAGCTACCTGTTCCTCGAAAATCAATATATGCCTGGATCGCACGCGCACCTGTCGTTGAAAATGCACCATGTTTAAGTGTAGGTGCGTTCTCAGAGGAAGATATCTTCTGATAACTTGATGTATTAATAACTTTCGTATCTGTAGTATCAAACGTAGTTTGTAAGGCTACCCCTTTAATCCCAGCAAGAATCAGGCATGACAAAGTAGCTGCCTGATCGCCCACACCAAGAAAATCCATTTCCTGAACACTTGGTTCCTTTTTTTTCCTACTAAAAATACCCATTTTTTATACTCCGCTTAGTCAGCAAATAAATAATTTCCTGATTATTTATTCAAATTAAAGGCGACAAATCCTAAGTTATATTTATACTTTGGCTTCCGCTTCTTTAACTTGATTTTGCGCATTTTAACCAAATATTAAATACTTGAACCTACGTAATAACCCTATAGTTTGTAGCAAAATTATTTTTTATCCGCGGCTCTAAGGAGATCAAGGGATCATTTAATTATTAGAATTTATGGTAGCGAGCGTTTTCATCAAAAAATTGGTGCAAAATCAAAAAGTCTTTATCACCAAAAAAGACAAACACATGCGTTTGCTAAAATAGAAATGCTCAGAAATAAAATAGGTAAGGCCGACTCAATGAGCATTACTCGCTATTGCAAACATTTAGTTGATAAGGGCGTTGTTGAAACCAGCCTCTTTATACCGAAAGCGCCCACTTTTGAGCATGTACAATTTTTGGTCACTCGTCTAGAACAACTCAACAAAATGAGAAGCAAGAGAAAAATCGTTTAAGTGTTAGTTTGGATAAAGCTGCCATACGTTCAATTAATTCAATGCTGATTTTTATTGATAAGCAAATTGTGCGTATAAAAAAAGAAATCACCGCTATTGTCCATACTGACGAGCATTGATGGTTTTGGTGATAAACGACGTGGCTATCTTTTATATACCCGTATTAATCGTAGCAGCTTATCGAAAATGGGTTGTGCACGGTTACGAAAGTCTCTTTATATGCCTGCGCCGGTTGTCGTAAGGTTCAATCCATTGATAACAACTTTCTATAAAAAGCTGCTGATAAAAGGCAAGCCTAAAAAAGTGATATTAGTTGCTTGTATGCGTAAATTGTTGATGATACTCAATGCGATGGTTAGGGACAATAAACTTTGGAGCCAGCAGCTTGCCCAAGACCATTGACCCGTTGATCCCGAACACAGTTAAATCTATCAAGGATCGAACCGATAACCTACGCCATGGACAGTCAACACAATTTCCGGGAGTTTTGGATTAATCTCAACACGCTTACGTAGTTTAGAGATATGCTGGTCCAGTGTGCGGCTACTGGGGAGATAATCGTGCCCCCAACAGACATTAAAGATTTTATCTTTTTCAACGACTTTTCCAACGCAGTGATAGAGTAACTGTAATAATTTTATATCTCTAATGCTTAAATCAATCGTTTCGCCTGCTCGGCTTGCACGTAGTTCTTCCGGGTACACGGTTAAATCTTTCATCACGAATTGCGTAGAATTTGTATCATTCTGCGATAAACAGCGACGTGTAATTGCGCGGATCCTTGCGATGAGTTCGTGAGTACCAAAGGGTTTTGCAATAAAATCATCGGCACCTAGTTCCAACCCAACAACACGATCTATCTCTTCTGATTTTGCACTGAGAAAGATTACAGGGACCGTTACATTATGTGTTCGAATTTCTCTGCATACGCTATAACCATCTTTAGCTGGCATCATGATGTCTAATATAATCAGCTCAGGATTTTGTGCATTAAAATAGTGTATGGCTTCATCACCATCTTTTGCAGCGATGACTTTATAGCCTTCATCGCTTAATAAAGTGACCAATCCCTCGCGGATATACTGGTCATCTTCGGCAATTAGTATTTTCAATTTGCAACTCCTACCCCAGGTGTATTTAGGGTGACTCTAAAGCAGGCCCCTTCTTCACGGAGTACAAATATCAAATCACCCCCATGTGATCTTGATAAGGCACGAGCAATATTGAGCCCAATCCCCGTTCCTGTGACACCATCCTTTAATTGATCACTGATTCGATAAAAGGGTTTGAAGATATTTTCAGATTCTGCACGCGGGATCCCTTGGCCACGGTCACTGATCTCAATGACAGTTTTCGCATTCTCATACTGATGTACTATCTTTAAGTACCCACCATTGGCGGCATACTTCTCTACATTGCCAATCAGGTTATTCAAAATTTGTTCGACCGCATCTGGGTCAAAAAAGACACGGGTTGTAATATTGTTCTCATAGATGATCTCGACTGTTTTCTTTTGTAGTAAGGGTCTGAAAGTATCCAGTGATTTTTCTATAATGTCGGAAACCAGACCAGGACAGGTCTGAATATTAAGTTGCCCACGATCAGCTCGACCAAAGTTCAAAACATTGCTAATCAATCGCGAGAGACGTTGACTTTCTTCCGAGATGACATTGAGATAATGATCAAGCTGTGAATGTTCATCTGTCAGTTTGTCTTGCATGAGTTCAGCGTACATGCAGACATTGGTCAGTGGCGTCTTTAGCTCATGCGAAACCTGGCTGACGAAATTGACGCGCTGTTCGGTTAATATTGCGTCGCGTCGATGTTCGCGATAAATATAGAAGGCAATCGCGCTCAAACATAAAATAAAGGTAAAAACTAATAATAAAGAATTTAAAAGATTCGCTGTCGAACCCAAGGCAAATTTTGGTGCAAAATATTCTAGCTGCCAACTTGCGATAGGCGCACTTAAGTTAAACCGTTGTTGAGGTTCGGCTTGTAGCGGTGCTTCATACCTTCCCCATTGGTAAATGATCTCACCCTTACTATTGACCAAACGAATACGTTCTTCGATGGGATCGGAAGCACGCGTGTCTGGGAGCAAGGATATGATATCAGCTTGTAACCGTGCGACATCTAGTTCAGCCCCAATAATTTGGTTCTCATTACCTTGTAACCAAAAAGCCAAATTAAGACCATTCCCCCAAAACCAGGTGAACCAGCCATGATTTGTCGGGTTAGTGTCCTTACTTTGTCGCACACCTTTTTGCGTATTTATAAAATACTCGTCTTGAGTAAAAGATTTTTCTCGCGTTTCATTAAGGCTGGCAGCAGCACGATGAAATTGCTGGGGGTCCTGCCAGATGATTTGGCTACGGGCGATAAAGTCCTGTTCTTGTTTTGTTAATAGCGTATCGCTTACAGGATCAGTCCGTCTACCATCGGCATCGATAATAAAATGCTGTCGAATAAGAGGAAGGGTTTCCTCTGCGTTTTGGTACTTACTGGAATTGTTCATACGACTTAGTCGAAGGATAATCTGTTGCTGGTTTTCTTTGATGTATTGCTGAATGTCATTATCAACTTCTATTAATGACTTAGTGATTAATTTATTTAAGTGTGTCTCTTGCATGGATTGTTCTTGCGAGACCAGTCGATAAGCAACCCACGACAAAAGCAGTGCGGGCACTAGCACCATGGTAAATAAAAGTAGGATCAATCGTTTCTTCATAGTAGAGACCGGCTCTTATCGAGCCGGTACGATATTAATAGTGACTTTATTTTCGATAGGACTGTCTGGAAACATCTTCAGTTTTTGCCTTTAATTTTTTGCGACTCACACGCCAATCGTCTTCATCCGTTAATTGATTAGCATCTTTTTCTGCCTCCTGAGATTCTTCACTCAACTCCTCTGACTCTAGCTCTACCGCATTCAATTGTAAATAATCGCTGACATTATTGAGTGTGGTTTCCGCCCCTTTTATATCGCCTCTATCACGAAGTTTAACGGCTCTTTTACTTTCTTCATTGGCTATTTGTTTAACCGTCGAGATAATAACGGGTGTGTTACGGGCTTTCACAACATCTTGCTCGGATTGGGTAAAGGCAACGGTAGATTGACCCTTTAATTTTTCAAATTGTCCCGTATAAATATTATTGTATGAAACTTCAACATTCGCTACATTACGAATTCTTTCCACGTTAGTTGCCGGCACCTTTACTTCTAATAGTAGATACTTTTCCTGCTCACTATATAGTTGACCAATGCGTGTTTTGACTTTTTGCCCAAGGATCTCAGACTCACGACCAATAACACGTAAAGGCTGAATACCTTCAGCACAATGTATTTCAATCACTGCGTCTTTAGCGACAACTGAAAGTGCGTTGGACAATTCACGATCAAAAATCGCAATCAAATCCTGCGCATTTTCAGCAAAACTATGATTGCCATCACTGTACCCTGCTAAATCGACCATAAGATCTTCGTTATAGCCAAGCCCTAAACCGATAGTGGTTACACTGATCCCTTCCTTGCTCAAAGAAAGGCCGAGTTGTCCTAGTTCGCTTGGTGTACTTGGTCCGACGTTAGCCAAGCCATCCGACAAAAGGATCACACGATTAACCATTTGTTTGGTTAAGAAATGTCTAACTTCTCCCGCGCCTTTGCTAACACCGGCAAATAGTGCTGTGTTGCCACTGCTTTGAATACGACGTACGGCCTTGATAATCGATGGCTTATTATCAACCCGACTAGCTGGCCAAATAACTTCAACGGTATTGTCATAAGCAACAACAGAAACGATGTCATTACTACGCAAACGTTGAATCGCCAATATAGCTGCTTCTTTAGCTTGTTCCATTTTCTGCCCGCTCATGGAACCAGACTTATCCAGTACGATAGCAATATTGACCGGAGGTCTCGCCACAAGGTCTTGTTGTTCGAAACCCGTCAAACCAATCTTTAAGAACACAGTTTGACTACGTTCCGCTAACAATACGGGTTGTCCCAGCTCAACATTAAGCCGAACCTTGTTGAGCTCGCTTTTGGCATTAACTTGTGGTGCAACAAATACCAGACTCAAAACTAAAGTTCCGACCATGGATGTGAATAACGATTTCATATTTTTAACTCCTGCATGTGATAAAAGACGAAAAAAGTATAGTGCCATCATCAGTACCAAGGGTGAGATATTCGTTAGTTAAATGTAAATGTTTTGTAAATATCGAGGATTAGCAGCATACCCCAAAGGGCAATTTTGCGGCGACCCTATATTTTAACTATTTTTCAGCCAAGTTAGAGCATAAAGGCCCTATATGGAAGCCATACTTTTAGCCAACGGCGAGGGATAAGGGGTGGCCTTGATAAACGGCATTCGACTTTGTACTATACAGACAATCAATTAGGCATCAGATCCAATATAGCCGCTACTTTTACGCAAATGATGAGCAAAGCAGGTTTTGTAGCTTACGCCTAAAAAAACATTAACAGACGAATAGATTACAGTAAGGGTTAGTCAAAAATTCTGAGCGAAGTAACTTGAAATGAACAAATGGCTAATCTACCTATTTCCACTAATATTTTCCTCAGCTATTGCGCAGGAATCGCTGCTTGATAATGCTGATTTCGAGGAGCAGCGTAGAGAAATAATCCAAGCGTTTTGTGGTAATCGAGGACAACTAGATTCCTACGTTGAAACGATCGATGAGGATGCCACAAGTACCTTTTTCCACAAATACTATTTTGACGCCAGTGGGGTCAAATTGATTAGAGCGATGTGGAACGGCGGCGGATCCGGTATTCCGCCTACCTTAACGGACATGTATTTCGACGATAAAAACATCGTGTTGTACGAAGAGTATGAAAGTTCGGACAAATGGTCTGGCGTGGAACAAATGGAAAATGATTCCACTTTAAAGCAGCTGGAATCTGTCCTGCTCCACAACGACAAGTTAATTGGGTACAAACTAGGCGAGCATGTTATTCAGGTGAAAGGAGAGGATGCGATATGGGTACTGAGCCCGGTGCTTAGTGGGTCCTCTGCCCTCCTTGGTGAATTTGATCGACAAAGGCTCGAAACTTCATCCTCGGATTTAACCAAAGAGCCTTAACGTCACCCAAAATATATGGGGATTTCCTATTCAGGTTCGATCTGGAAAGTCAGTTCGGTGTTAATAATGCTCTCCGGGGTAAGCCCGTTTAGCTTGCCAGAGTGAACCCCGGCGAGCGTTAGACTCGCCGTCACTGAAGCGTCTTCAATCGAGTCGAATTGAATAGTGCCTCTTACGTCTGACCAAAAATATATCGAAGATAATAAGCCAAATTGGTGAACGCGAATATCGATACTGGGGTGGGGGATGACAATGCGCTCTCCGGCTGTAAACTTTTCAATATTGTCTATGCTGATGATTAACATCTTAGGCGGCATAATACTGATGGGATCCAATGCACTATGCCATTCATGCAACAATACAATCGACTCCGCGTTCTCGCTGGATATAAAGTGTTTCATGACCCTATGTCCTTTTTTAACGAAAAATTCGAGAGAGCATTTAAATGAATATTATCATTTCCTACAGTTTATATAATTCATTTGGTAGCCATGCATCAATATCGCTGGTTGCTGAACTATTGGAATATGACATGCCCAATTTTGGTGATGCCATACAAGAATTAGATATTACTGTTAATTTTAATCATGATGCTCCAGCCAGAAAGACTTTTAAAAAATTACAGGAAGACTTTCACAGTAACTTAGAAAGACTTCCTAAATGTACTTTTTACCGTAAGAAGCAGCGCCTAAACTTAGAGATTGAAGGTAAATTCACCACAGGTTATGAAATAAAAAGAAGTTGTAATCCACCGATTCAAATCAATCCGATCTGGGTTAAAGCAACTTTGGAAGAAATCATTACTTTTTCGAGTCTAATTAGACAAAAATTAAAAAAATCGGACAATTTTGACTTTCCTGCTTTCGAAGATTATTTAAATGCAAAACTTAGCACAATTCCTGATAGCATTGAGGCGCTAGAAAATATTCGTGATACAGTCGTTAAACGACGAAAGGATACTTTTAGTAACCTAGATGATTGGGGAAAACTTGGGCTTGATTGGAGCAATTATCATCCAAAAGCGAAAGAGATCGTTCCATTACCAAACCTTTGGAACTGTGCTGATGATTTTTCTCCTAATGGGAATGATACTGGCGCAGATACTCTAGAAATATTTAGAAAATGGAATAAACGAAATAGCAATAAATCAGCCCTGCCCTTTCTCTCTAAACTGCTCAATGAGTGGGAGATTGACATAGCTGCTCCATATCAAAGTAAGTACTCTTCATATACATATTTTCAAACTGTAACGGGTTTAGCATTCGCATCGGCAAAACTAAGAGGAAAATGTGAACAAGAATTGAAGGATAAGGCTATTTCTGCAATAAATTATTATCTTGCCTCTATCGAAAATGAAACAGGCTGGGAATATAAAGATGAATGCAAAGAAAAGTTAAGTATCTCAAAAAAAACAATCGAGGAAATGCCTAACAAGTAAAGTAAGAACAGGCCTACATCACATCCATTTACTGAAGAGTTTTATACCATGGAGCTTCACTAATAAGCCCTGTCATCGAATTAGCCTTTAGGCCAGTCATGGCCTTTTTTTCTTTGAGACGAGTTAATATTTCATCGTTGCTAATTTTGGTTGCCTTATCAAAAATATCTACAACATTGTTTAGAATGAAAAGAAAGTTTGCGGTTGTTAGTAAAACATCAACTTCTTCCGCGATTAAGTAACTTTCCGACAGACGTAGGAAATAAAATCTTTTATCATCATAAAATTGAACAAGTGTATCGCAAGAAAATTTTTCTAAGTGCAACTTTGCATCTTTAAAATCTAATTTGTGATTTGAATTGACAATATTTACAAGGCATTTTCCTATTTTTGATTTTTCCTCAAATGAAATTTCTCTATTTTTTTTCATTGCTTATTTAATCACGTTAATCTTTGTAAATGAACTACTACTCTTGCTCCCAGTCCATCCATTACCATATACATGGTAAGTTCTGATTTTTGGGTGTTTCCCACCAAAAGATACTACCGTTAACTCGTTGGTTTTTGTATTTAGGTATCCAGTGTTCTTAAAGCCATCACTATTAGTATAGCTAAAGATTTTGTCAGCACTTTTAACGTTGTCACGGGACATTTTTTTCATAATGTCTTCGAGAGATTGCTCCAACTTCATCTCCATGTTTTACATAATGATCTTTAACTCCTTAACCTTCAGAATTATTTTGGGATTTGCTAACCCATTTAGCCTTCTTTGCGACGAGCCCTTGACGTTTTGGACAAACCGCCAGCCCCAGCGGATCAATCCAAGCGTTAGAGTTGTGAACATAGGCTTGAGGCCTGGGTCCGCCCTCGAGGCCTATCGGGTCGGGGGAGAAGTAGCTGCTTGTTTCGGGGTCGCAGTAGCGGTATCGATTGTGGTGGAGGCCGCTTTCTTTGTCAAAATATTGACCAGAAAAACGTAAGGGACAATCGATTTGGTTGTCGTTGGCGGGCGTTCGGGCCAGTGTTCGGTTCTCTCCATCGCGCCCCAGAGCCAAGTTTGCCTTGAACAACTACACTACATAAGTATTTTTTGGTCAACTAGCAACAACAAATGTCTCGCCGTTATCGTAACGCAAAATAACTGGTAAACTATCTGCAAACAAAATAGAAAAATCGTTCCCCTTTTTGTATGCTCCTTTAATTATCTTGTTTTCAAAATTAAGTATAGAGGATATTTCTATATATTTTTGGCCAGAAAATAAATCTTCTCCTTCATCTGGGGTGCCCTTTTCCCAAAACAAAACTTCCTCATCAATAAAAAATCTAAAAAAAGTCCCTGAAACATTAATATAGAAAACATCCATGGAACCAAATATGTCAGTTCCAACGCCAATTAACTGGTTACAAGTTTCTCCCTCGATTTCATTTATACTGGTCTCATAAGTTTGTCGAACAATATCGATCATCGTATGGGCATTGATTAAGGCTAAAAATCCAGAGTCATCAGTTATTTTGCACTTCATGATTTTTGATTTTATTAATAATTTATACCAGTTTTAGATTATTCGTTTTTAGGTAATGATTGTTTTATATATACCATGTCGCGAATTCATACAATAAGTGCAATTCCTTTGAATAAAAAAGAGGCTGGAAAATGTCAATTGTAAGGCCTGACCCCAATGTTTAGTTCGAGGCCTGTTGGGTAGTCGTTGCTGGCCGGGTAGGTGATGTCTTGTACTCGTCCGAGCGTGTCGTAATTTGTTTGGGTGAGGTAGGTTTTGTTGGTGGCTTCAAACTGTAGTCTTGTTTCAATTTCATTCGGACGGCCTAGGCTGTCGTAGCGAGTGAAGATTTTTTCTTGCTGGCCTTTTTGGCTGTAGATGAGTTTGCCGATGGCCTTATCACTTGCGCCGGTGTTGCTGTGTGAGCCATAGACCCAGAAGCTGTTACATTCCGCGTCTGTGCGTGTGATCATGCGCCCTAGAATATCGTATTCCATGCGGGTGATTTGGCCTTTGGCGTCGGTTTGGCTTATCAGCTCTCCGAGGGCGTTGTAGCTGTATTCCCAGTCGCCCATGTCGGGGTCGTTCATGGCGATTTTGCGACCACGGGCGTCGTAGTCAATGGTGGTGATGTTGCCGAGGTGGTCAGTGACTTGGGTTTGGTTGCCCTGTGCATCATATTGGTAATAGGTGTTGAAGCCTAGGTTGTCGGTGGTTTGGATCAATTCGTCACGCGCATTAACTCGCCGGGTGGTTTTTTGGTTGAGGTGGTTGGTGAGGGTTGATGTTAGTCCCTTATATTCATAACCGGTGGTGCCGTTGGCGTCGGTTTCGGTTAGCGGCCGGCCGAGGGCGTCGTAGGTGAAGTTGGTCCAGTGAATGGGGCTCTGAAGATAGAAGGGTTGTGAGGTTCGTTTGATTTCACCGCGAATATTGTATTGGGTTGCTACACTGATAATGCGGGGGTTAATGATATTTAGATCTGTGTAGACATTGCTGCCAGACAGATCATTTCCAAGACCATAGGTATTGACATATTGAATTCGGCCGAGTCGGTCAAAGGCTTCCAGAGCAGGCGCACTGCCAGTGCTTTGGGTGGTCAGGGAGGTCTTACAGTATTTAGCACACCAGTTACGAGTAAAGGTGGTTGTCGTGCTATCTGCCCGTGTCTCTTTTATCTTGCGTCCAAAGCTATCGTATTGCCAGGTGGTCTCCAGACCATTGGGGCCGGTGAGTTTGGTCATGACGCCAAAGCGCGCATCGTAGGTATGGGTTTCAGATTCGCCCATCGCATTGGTGATTTTGATCGGGAATTGCCCGGTGTTGTGACCGCCGCCGCTATATTCTGTTCGTGTGCTGCGGGCGGTGATGGCGGTAGATCCGCTGCCGCCCAAGGCGGTGACGCGGGTTTTGTTACCGTAGGCGTCGTATTGATAGGCGGTTTCTAATCGAAGTGCGGGGTTATTCGGCTCGATGATTTCTTTCATCAGCATGCCGTGACCATTGATGTCGTATTCAAACGCCGATTTACGGGTTGCGGTCTTGCCGTTGGCGGTTTGCGTGACGGCGGTGGTGGTTAAGCGGCCTAGGTACCATTTGCTGATGGCGGTACTGGACGCGTCGTAGGTGTTGGTGGTTTCTGTGCGGAAGGTATTTTGGTCGAGGCCTGCGGTGGCCACTTTAATCGAGATCGGGTTACCATAATCATCGTAGACGTAGTCTGTAACGGTTTGTTTGACCATGGCTCCGCCGAGTTCGTATGTGACTTGGTTACTGGTTTGAAGATAGGGAAAATAGCTACCGTCGGTTCTTGCCACAACGTTATAGGTGTTGTTGGTTTGACTAATCAGGCTATTGTCTGCAATCAGGTTGCTACGTGTGTAGGCGACCATGCCGGCGAGTGGGAAGTCTTGATGGAACTCGGTCGCCGCATAGGTGCCTTGGGCTCTGTTGTAGGCAAACATCCAACGAAAACCAGCAAAACCACGGCCTTTTAGGTGGACTTTGGCGCCTGCATAGGTGTAGTCGACGTCGTTGGTGATGCCGAGGCCGAGGCCATTGTCATTTTTAACCTTGGAGACTACGTACATCGGGGCTTGGACGTCAAGGTAAGGGTAGCCTGTTGTTTTCGGAACCACATCCGCAGATTTACTGTAGACGCTGCTGTCGGTCATCGGTTTGTATTCAATCTCGGTGGGGCTACCAAGGCTGTTGGTGACTTTGATAATGCGCATCTGGGGGCGGGTGTTGCCGATTCTGCAAGTGATATTATCGTCTTTTTGACTACGAAAACGAATGTAACAAGCGTCGGCGATGGCATCGCCGTTGACATCGGCAAAAATCTCATCGGTTGTCTTGCTATTCTCAAAATGTGTGTTTACCCCAGTCACCAGTGGCCCAAAGCCACTGCCATTAGAGAGTGCGCATGCACCAAATCTACACGCATCAACAAGCCCATCGTTGTTGACGTCTTTCCACTTAAGTTTAACGTTTGTTTCGGGTTCCCTTTGCAATATGTCACATGAAATACCTTCATAGCTGAAACACGATTTCTCAGGAACATATAACATTTCTTTTTCAATGGTGTTGGCGAAACCCGTACCGGTATACAAATTACACTTAGCATAAAATCGAGCTTCACTAATGGTGAATTTATATTGTTGATTCTCCAAAAGGCCTGGAACGAGGGGGGTCTTGCTTTGGATTTCTCCTTCTTTGAAGAGGCCACAGAGATCTTTATTGCCATCGCCATTGATATCCACCCAGGCGGTGGAGCCAGAGTAACCACTTACTGCATGGGCTGCCGTTTGATAGGGAGTGGGATCAAACCCGGTACCGGTAGAAAGGTTACAAACCTTACTGTTATCCGTCAGCGTCCGACAAAAATCCACCAGACCATCGCCATTGACGTCTTCCCAGTCACGGATATTTTTTCCATTCGCACCGGTTCCATAAACTAAACCTGTGCCGATAATAGTCTGACCAAAGCCAGTACCGGTTGAGAGCGTACAGGCGGCACGGTTAGATCCTGTCACTCGACAATAATCCGCTCGTCCATCACCATTAAAATCCACCCATCGGCGACCCTGCCCCTGCCCCCAGCCTTCCGGTGAGAGGCTACCTGAGAACGCGCTATTTAACCCATTACCAGTTGATGTGTTACAGGCTATCTGTGGATTACTTGAGTTTCCAACGACGCGACAAAAATCCGCCTTGCCATCGCCATTAACGTCGATCCATTCACGGCCTTCATCATAGCCTTTATTAACGGTAAAACCGGCGCTGATGGGGGTTTGATTAAGCATTGTGCCATTAGAGACATGACACGAACCAAGGGGTCAGCCAGCTTGATATTTCACTTTGAAGCAAGTAATCTACCCAAATGGCGCGCCTACCAAGAATAGTTATCCCAGACCAAGCACTGCATATCATGCACAGAGGCAATAATCGTCAAGTCATCTTTGAAACAGAAGAAGATTTTATAAGGCTTAAGGATGATATTAACCACTCCTTATTAAAAGCAGACTGTCAGCTTCATGCCTATGTGATAATGAATAACCACCTACACTTACTACTTACACCCAAAGATAAAGAGCAGCTCAAAGTCTTTATGCAATCGTTGAGTAATCGCTATGTGCGTTACTTCAATGCTGTACGAAAACGAACCGGCACTCTTTGGGAAGGACGCTATAAATCTTGCTTAATCGACAGTGACAACTACCTGTTCACGCTCTATAGATAATCATGCTGGCTGACCCCTTGATTCACAGCATCTTAGGTAAGCTTTGCTCATTCTCAGGAGTGGCAAGCAGGTGGACGTGATTGGTCATCAACACGTAGGCGTGGATCGAGACACCATAACGCTCTGCTGCATCTTTCAGACAGTCAAGATAAAACCGATAATCCTCTTCAACCGCAAAGATGGCCTCTCGATTATTACCTCGTTGGATAAGGTGTTGTGGTTGGTCTTTAACGTAAAAGCGTGCTAATCGTGCCATTAGACTAATCTTATTAAATGAATAATAAGATTAGTCTAGCTGTAGAAGGGGTTTATGTCGAGTCTGACCCCATTTTATTGTCCGATTATTGTGACTGATGCGGGTTTTCGAACACCTTGGTTTAACTTGATACGTTCGTTAGGTTGGGATTTTGTTGGACGAGTAAGGAACCGCACCTTATGCCAACAAGCCTCAGCACCGGACTGGTTTCCAGCTAAGGATTTATATATACGCGCGACAGCAAAACCAACGCACTTAGGCGCTTATCAACTGTGCCGCAACACACCGATGGTGGGTCAGTTCGTGGTGGTGCGTAAAAAACCACAAGGCCGAAAAGACAAAACGGCACAAGGTCATAAGAACCGTCGTAATAGTCATTCGCGCAAACAAGCTGAACGGGAAGCAGAGCCTTGGTTGTTGGTCACCTCATTAATACCAGAAAAAGAGTTTGCTAAACGAGTGACCAAACTTTATCAGACACGGATGCAAATTGAAGAGAGTTTTAGAGACTTGAAAACAGGGTTGAAGATGAACCTTGGTAATACACGAATATTGAAACGTCTGACAGTGTTATTGGTGATTGCTGCGTTAGCTCAGTTTGTTTTATACCTGTTTGGAGTGGTAGTGACGATGGCGAATTTACATCGCCGTTATCAAGCCAATTCTGTCAAAGATAAAGTCGTATTGTCCTATCAGTTTGTTGGTTTGAGAGCGTTTAAAGATAGAAAATTAAAACTCAAAAAGGATGATTGGATGCAGGCCTTTGAACACATACAACAACTCATGAGGGAGCCGTTGTATGTTTAAGTATACTTATCAATTTCGTGGGGATCCCTCAGAGTCTGACCCCATTTAATTTTGTGAGAGATGATAAACCCTGGAATGAGCAGCTGGCTCAAGACAGTTGCTGACCCCATTTAATGTTCACAAACTGTATCAGCCTTAAGTTTAATAATGTTCTTATATAAATTGCCGCCTCCATTCGAGATTAATATCCCCTTTTCAGGCAAGAGTATTTTTTCAGCACCATCTTGGCCGTATGCTAAGACCTGCTTTTCTTCAGACCAAGGTACCTCAACTTTTCGGAATGATTGGCTGAGCTTGATTGCTTGATCGCATGATATTTTTTCAATTAGGATATTTGGATTAAACGTCCAAGGGTTTATGATATTTTTCTTATTCCAATAAAGCCTACTAGATTGCCCACTCTCGGTAAGAGGAAGTACAGAATTAACTGATGGATACCAATCTTTCTGCATTTGTATTTCATACCCTGAGTGAAGTTCCAATCTCTCTTTAAACTCCTCGGTTTTAGACAAAAAATAAAATATTGTGGGAAAGCTCCAAACGAAAATAATCACTATCATAGAAATAATACAGAGGTACTTAAGCGAAGATACAATTATTTTTTTCATTATCTTTATAGAACTACTTACGGCTGGGAAAAGGTATATCTGGAATATTCTTAATAGATTCTAAGGCATCCATGAAATCAGATCCAGATTTTGGCATCTTACTAATTTCATTAAACTTCTGGTTTTGTAAGTCTTGGCACTTCGACCGATCTACTAAATTTTCAGGACAAGTGAGACACGAGTTTATAGCACTATTTATATTGTTAGTAACCGTTGTATTACTATTAAATTCATCAATCGAATCTGCTACATCAATCCCTGTCCATATTACACCTGAACCTACAACAAGCCACCATAATATCGGTGCGATCTCACCGGTAGGATCGATACGATTTAAGGGGTTCCCCCCAACATATCCATAAGTACTCATTCCCCCATCCAGTCCAATCGGGTCACTCGTAACATACCGCCCAATACTCGGATCATACGTCCGAAAGTAATTATAATGCAGCCCCGTCTCCGCATCAAAATACTGTCCCGGAAAACGTACATTATTCGTCACCGTCTCTGTCGTCACAGTGGCCTTCCCAAACGGATCATACCCCGCCTGCCAGACAATATTCTGGTTTGCATCCGTCAGCACCTGTGGGGTGCCCAGATGATCGTTGTGGTAGTAACTGATCTCTGTCGCTGAAGCACTCGCCGTTAATCCCGCTATAAACAATAGTCTGAACATTTTACTGAGTGTTTTACCTACTTCCATTATTAAACCTGTCATGGGTTTTCTTCCTTTCATGGCGATTACTGCTGCCGCTTGTCTTTTTTGATCAATCATGTCGTTGTTTGTTTTCGTCTGTCTCATGATTAATTACCCCCACCTACGTATTCCAACTTAATCGCATCGGCACTGAAGTTGCCGGTGGTATTGCTGTTGAGTTGGATGTAGCCACCACTGCCTGCATTAAAGGTGTAGGTGCCAGTCAACTCGGTGAAGTGGCCACCTAAGGCCGGATCGTTTTGCGCCACTATCACGCTGGTGTTTCCTCCGGCGTGGTGGATGACGTATTCTGCCGCTGATGGGCGTGAGCTGTTGTGGGTGAACCAGACTGATACTTTGTAGGTGCCTGTCGTCACGACAGTCGGTGTCCATTTGAAGTGGCCATTGCCGTTTAACCAGTCTGAACCACGACTGGTATTAAGGTAGGTCGGTGAGCTGCCCGAGGATTGCCAGTTGCCTTGGCTTGTTGTATTGCTGTCGCTGTTGTCGACGATGATGTCAGTTACATTCCCACCGCCACCAGTGCCAGTCACGGTGATAGTAATATTATCCGTGTCGGTTGAGTTTCCACTGTCTGTCGCCGTAGCAGTGATTAGGTGGGTGTTTTCACTTAAACTGCTCGTGGAGAAGCTACCATTTGTACCAATCTGCCCGTCTTTGTCAGAAGTCCATACCAGTGAAGCACCAACGTTACCATCTTCTGCATCGGTGGCAGTTGCGGTGAAGGTCACATTTGTTCCGGAGGTCACGCTGCTGTTCGCAACTGGACTGCTGATGGTGACGACTGGTTCAGTGTTCGGTGGGGGTGGGTTACCGCCACCAACGTATTCCAACTTAATCGCATCGGCACTGAAGTTGCCGGTGGTATTGCTGTTGAGTTGGATGTAGCCACCACTGCCTGTATTGAAGGTGTAGGTGCCGGTCAACTCGGTGAAGTGGCCACCTAAGGCCGGATCGTTTTGCGCCACGGTCACGCTGGTGTTTCCCCCTGCGTGGTGGATGACGTATTCTGCCGCTGATGGGCGTGAGCTGTTGTGGGTGAACCAGACTGATACTTTGTAGGTGCCTGTCGTCACGACAGTCGGTGTCCATTTGAAGTGGCCATTGCCGTTTAACCAGTCTGAACCACGACTGGTATTAAGGTAGGTCGGTGAGCTGCCCGAGGATTGCCAGTTGCCTTGGCTTGTTGTATTGCTGTCGCTGTTGTCGACGATGATGTCAGTTACATTCCCACCGCCACCAGTGCCAGTCACGGTGATAGTAATATTATCCGTGTCGGTTGAGTTTCCACTGTCTGTCGCCGTAGCAGTGATTAGGTGGGTGTTTTCACTTAAACTGCTCGTGGAGAAGCTACCGTTTGTACCAATCTGCCCGTCTTTGTCAGAAGTCCATACCAGTGAAGCACCAACGTTACCATCTTCTGCATCGGTGGCGGTTGCGGTGAAGGTCACATTTGTTCCGGAGGTCACGCTGCTGTTCGCAACTGGACTGCTGATGGTGACGACTGGTTCAGCGTTCGGTGGGGGTGGGTTACCGCCACCAACATATTCCAACTTAATCGCATCGGCACTGAAGTTGCCGGTGGTATTGCTGTTGAGTTGGATGTAGCCACCACTGCCTGTATTGAAGGTGTAGGTGCCGGTCAACTCGGTGAAGTGGCCACCTAAGGCCGGATCGTTTTGCGCCACGGTCACGCTGGTGTTTCCCCCTGCGTGGTGGATGACGTATTCTGCCGCTGATGGGCGTGAGCTGTTGTGGGTGAACCAGACTGATACTTTGTAGGTGCCTGCCGTGGCCACAGTCGGTGTCCATTTGAAGTAGCCATTGCCGTTCAACCAGTCTGAACCACGACTGGTATTAAGGTAGGTCGGTGAGCTGCCAGAGCTACTCCAGTTACCCTGACTCTCTGTATTGCTGTCGCTGTTGTCGACGATGATGTCAGTTACATTCCCACCGCCACCAGTGCCAGTCACGGTGATAGTAATATTATCCGTGTCGGTTGAGTTTCCACTGTCTGTCGCTGTAGCAGTGATTAGGTGGGTGTTTTCACTTAAACTGCTCGTGGAGAAGCTACCGTTTGTACCAATCTGCCCGTCTTTGTCAGAAGTCCATACCAGTGAAGCACCAACGTTACCATCTTCTGCATCGGTGGCAGTTGCGGTGAAGGTCACATTTGTTCCGGAGGTCACGCTGCTGTTCGCAACTGGACTGCTGATGGTGACGACTGGTTCAGTGTTCGGTGGGGGTGGGTTACCGCCACCAACGTATTCCAACTTAATCGCATCGGCACTGAAGTTGCCGGTGGTATTGCTGTTGAGTTGGATGTAGCCACCACTGCCTGCATTGAAGGTGTAGGTGCCGGTCAACTCGGTGAAGTGGCCACCTAAGGCCGGATCGTTTTGTGCCACGGTCACGCTGGTGTTTCCCCCTGCGTGGTGGATGACGTATTCTGCCGCTGATGGGCGTGAGCTGTTGTGGGTGAACCAGACCGACACTTTGTAGGTGCCTGCCGTGGCCACATTCGAGATCCATTTGAAGTAGCCATTGCCGTTCAACCAGTCTGAACCACGACTGGTATTAAGGTAGGTTGGTGAGCTGCCCGAGGATTGCCAGTTGCCCTGACTCTCTGTATTGCTGTCGCTGTTGTCGACAATGATATCGTCTACATTAACATTCACCGGAGGATTATCTGCGCCTGATAACTGCGCAAGTAATGTCCCATTTAAAAAGATATATTCTTTGATGGAGTCACCCGTATCGTCGCGTTCAGCGAGTAAGGCTCCATCAGGGCCATAGTCAAAATACAGCGTTGTCGCACCGGCTTTTTTAACCCGCTCACCATACCCATTGTAGGTATAGGTGTTGGTGTCTGCGCTGCTTATCCGGTTGTGAGCACCATAGGTGAAGTTGCTTTCTGGGTGGTTGGTAATGTTACCGTTGTTGTCATAGCTATATTGCGCGGTATTACTGCCTGTAATTTGATCAAGGCGGTGTGTATTTGGGACGTAGTTGTAGGTATCGCTTTGGGCGCCGCTGGTGACATTGGTGCGGTTGCCTACATCATCATAGCTAAAGACTTTATTGCCGTATTGGCCGTCTGCATCAATGAGTCGGCTGAGTCCATCGTAGTCCAGCGTTTGGCTATTGTTGGCATTGAGGTTGTTGGTGAGGGTTTTGATGTTGTTGGCTTCATCATAATCATAACTCTGGTTGATAACGCTGCCTTGTGTGTTGTTGGTGAGGCGGTAGTCAAGGTCATATTGTTGGGCTTTGCTGAGCCCGTTGCCATAATCTAGATCGGTCATCGGGCCAAAGGGCGCATAGCTGATGTTGCTGGCGAGGGTGTTGGTCGCGCCGTCTTCGGTCAAGCTGACGCTGGTTATCTGGTTGATGGTGTTGTAGGTGTATTGAATTTCACGGCCACTTGGGTAGATGATGTTGGTCAGTTGGTCGGCACTGTTGTAGCTAAACTCAAAGGTCGATGGAATAGTATCGATGGTGACGGTTTTGATCGTGAGGTTGCCACGTTTGTCGTAGGCGTAGTTGGTGCTGCCACTGGCGTCAGTCATGCGGGTTAGGCGGCCGATGCCATTTTGTTGGTTGTTGTTTTCGTCATAGGTGTAGATGACATTGAGGCTGCTATCACCGGGATAGGTCACACTGGTGAGTCGGTTTAGTGCATCGTAATTGTAGTTTGTGGTGATGCTTCTGGCATCAGTTTGGCTTTTACGGTTGCCAGCACTGTCATAGGTGTAGGTGGTGGTGCCGGTGTCTGGACTGTCAAGTGTGAGCAAGTCACCCAGGGCGTTGTAGGTGTAGTTCGTCTCCAGGCCTTCTGGATCGGTGACTTTGACTAGCTGATCTAACGCGTTGTAGTCGTAGGTGGTGGTGACATCATCGGTTCCGTTACCGGCAATGCGGATCTGGGTGACTTCAACCAGTCGATTGAGCGCATCGTAAAGGGACTGGTTGGTGTTGTTGACGGTCAGTGGATCGACGGTTTTTGCCGCAGCAATATCACTGCCGGTATTTCTGGGATCGGTCATGGCGGTCTGGTTGCCATTTAGGTCATAGGTGTATCGTGTCAGTTGTCCTTGTCCGCCAATCAATAGCAGTAATTGACTGAGTTGATCGTATTCACGTTCTAGTTTTCTTTTAATACTGCCGGCATTATTTTTGGTTTCTTCTTTGGTGCGGTTTCCCATTAAGTCAAGGGTGTAATGGATTGTGTTACCGTGGTTGTCGGTGATATCGGTCAGGCGATGGGCGGCATCGTAGGTGTAGTTGATATGCGCGGTGGTGGGTAGGGTCAGTTTTGTTAGTTGTCCAACATTGTCGTAATCAAAATCGGTGGTATTGCCATCTACTGTTCGACTGGTTAGCCAGCCTCTTGGGTGGTAGGTCAGTGTTGTGATTGAACCATTTGGATCGGTAATCGTTTGTGGTCGGCCATTGGCGTCATGATTGGAGAAGGTGGTCTCATGGCCTAAGGCATTAGTGACTTTGGTTAGGTTGCCGGTGGTTGCATCGTAATCATTGGTGGTGATGTCATTAACATCGGTGCGAGGGCCATTGATGGTTTTGATCTGTTTGGTGGTCGCATCGTAGGTGTAGCTTGTGCTTCGGGTGGCGGCATCGACCGGTTGACTGATAATTGTCAGGGGCACTATCAATGTGACCAAAAGGCGAAGCGTCATACGTAAGAATGTCGGTGTTGTCTTCATGGTTTTTTCTTCTCTGGTGCGCAATATGACGTCATTAATTGTTAGTTTATTCAATTTCATGTGTTTGGCGTCTCCACGGTTTGGGTTTGGAGACGGCCTTGGGAGTCGTAGCTGTTAATGGTTTTTTTAACCAGCGTGTTAGCGGTGTCGTATACCTCTATGACTTCAGGAACCCGAAAGCTTGTGTGCCATTGGGTGATTGTTTTACGTTGTTGAGGTGTCCCTGATGCTTCAATACGTTCTTCTACCAGTCCACGTGTGTTATAGGTGTAAGTCGTCTGATTACCTTTCCAGTCGGTGGTGCTTGATAGGTAACCGTTCGCATCATAAGTTCGATCTACGATTTGGCGATTAGGACAACTTAAACATCGATCGCCGGTAACCTCTTTCACACGTGAAGAACCATTGACGGTTTCGAAGGTATAGGTATGCGTTCCACCAAGGGGATCGAGGACGGTTGTTGTGCCGTCATTGTTGTAGGTAAAGGTAACCGCTTCGGTGTCTAGCGCATGCTTGGATAAAATTGCACGACCTTTATTGTCATAGTCCCAAGTGGCAAAGCGATCACCATTTTCATCAATAATGCCGGTTAGTTTATGAGGTTGGTTAGGCTTGTCATAAACATAACGACGTTCTTGATTATCAGGGTATGTCACTGAGCTTAAATTGCCATTGACACTTGTTTGATATTGCAATATTCCATCAGGTGTCGTGACGGATCGAAGATAACCTTGGGCGTTATAGGTAAAGCGCAGTTCTCTTCCGAATGGGCCGGTTACCCGATCCAGGGTGTTGGGATTATCATCACCGTTGCTACCTGAAGGCAACGTATACTCAAGTGTCTGCACCAAACCTGCTCGATTGGTAATACTGAGCAATTTACCGTCACTATCGTACTCTTCAATTGTGTCGTTACTGTCTGTGAATCGCCACCCATTTGTTAGCTGTTCGAGTTTAATTGTCTCATTGGTGTAGCTTGTCCAAACACCACCATTTTTTTCAAAAAAGAGCTGACTGCCATTTGCTCTGTTAACGGTCATCGTGTTTGATTGTTCCAATAAATCGAGATAACTATTGGCCGAGTTCGTCAGTGATGACGGATGACTTGATCGGATCGTCATCATGGTAACTGTTTGACCACCACTTGACACTTTGCAGCTTTCTCCTTGCAAACTGGCGGTCGCAGATGAAAACTGCCCACCAAACACAGTGCCTTTTAAGTCATTCCAACCCATAATGCAGGCATCCTGAGCAGAGCTGTAAAGACTCGATCGATCTACCAGTGTTGTACTTGATGCTAGGACATTTGGCATATTTAGTTGTTGCGATTCTGCCCGACGTTCTATAGGTGCTTCACCGAGGGTGCGTGAATAAGTATGACGCCATCCCATCGCCACATACTCCGCATTTTTTGTACTGCCCTGACTGTTGTAATAGCGACTAAAATGCAAGCCATTGGAAACACTTGAGGTATAGTCTGTTTCGGTCTGAAATTTATTACCGGTTGCCGCATTACAAGGGTTGCCATCTCGTGGCGTGTTACATTGTTTTTCTGGTGGGTTTAATTCGACATAGAATCCTTTGGTGAAGCTTCTCTCACATTGAGTACTTCTTCCTAGGTAATAGTCTGTAGGACAAAATATCGCGCTTTGCACCCAATTTTGACCAAGCCAATCTGGAGTTTGGTTAAGAATCGTCCCACTAGAAGCATAATTCGTGACAAGATATAGGCAGTCACATTCACTTCCGGGAACACATGAACCCGTTGCTCGTGGGTTCTCACGAACGATAGCCCCCGATCCTGGAACGTATGGAGGAGAGACCGAAGATGCACAGGCTGCTTGATGCGATTCCAGGAAAGCTCCACCGATGGCAAAGTGGGTATGCCGAAATTTCTCAACAGAAGGAATTGTTATATAAACCACCCCATTAACTTCTGTTGTCTCTGCCTGGACAGGCGGATTGACACTTGTGAATAGAACAAGGAAGCATAAAGCAGTATGCTGAATAAATGCTTGGCTAAAAAAAGTAGATCGCTTATTCAATGCTGTTCTCCGGCATAGTTTTGTAATTTTAAAGAGAGGATGTGAAAATTTTGTAATTTGAGATTCATTGCCCAAAGTGAAGTTATTACCGTTAAAAAAACAACACGGTTAACCGCATAAAGATTACTAACAACGAGCAGTAAAAATAACCCCACTGCAAAAGAATATTGTCTGAGCACAATCTCGTTAGATTGTGGCGTTTTAAAGAGCAAAGTTGATTTTATTACTGTGGCAAGATGGCAAAAAGTCATCAAAGAGCCCTCCTTCGTTGATTATTTAAAACCCGTCAAGCTCTGAATTAAAACAGTATTATTTTTTTCAGGTGTGGATGCTAGCGTAATACATTACGGATAATGTTGTTGTGACATTTCTCACAAACTGTTGTAAAACAATGTAAAGAAACTAATTTGAGTAAGAGCCTATGTAACCTGCTGCTGAGTATCTTTGCGCCAGGATATTTACAACAGTGGGTAAAGGGTTAACTCTATTGAGTGCTAGCTAGTTTTTGATCTGTACTTGAATCACAGATCGTTATGATCTGATCGGGCAACAGGCTTTTCGTTTTAGTTCTATTGCTTATCGAGTTGGGGTTAACTATTTGAACCTACGTAACCTTCAAAATTATTTTTTATCAACGGCTCTAGATAAATTGAGACTTTGTGATTAGAAATTGATTTTAATATAGGCGGTAAACTCGTTCGCTTAAACTCGTTAAACCTTTTTTTTTGAATCGATCATTTTCTTCCAGGATCCTTTGTTCATTTAGTTTTTCTATCTGGTACTTGCTTGCGTATAAGTCGTTTATTTCTTGTGCGGAAACAGAAAAAGGTGGCCCATTCATTTCTTCTTGAGGATATTCCAATGTGATCAGGAGTGTTTGTGCGTTCTTAGATAAAATTTCTTTTAGGTGAACACTGTATTGCTGTCGTAATTCGGCAGGTAATGCGATCAGCGATGCTCGATCATAAACTGCAGATACAAATCTGAGATCTGCACTTGTCAGTGAAAAAAAATCACCACAGAGTATGGTGAGATCAGAAAACCTGTAACACTTAAAGGGTTCCTTGCCTGTATTTTTCTCAGTAATCTCGGGTTCAAGCTGATTTTCTGTAAAGAATTCTTCAACAGCTTTATTACTGAGTTCTACCCCTAAGACTTTGTAGCCTTGTTCAAGCAGCCACAACATATCATTACTCTTACCACACAGTGGAACAAAAACCTGAGCATCAGGTGGGATCTGTATCTTTTGCCACCAAGTAGTGAGGTTTTTGTTGATCTCCTCTTGATGAAATCCAGTTTCGCTTTTTTGCCAACGTTCTTTCCAAAATTTTGACCAGTATCCCGAATCAGTTTTAGAGGTAAATTCTTGATCCATTTTATCTATTACGCATTTAAGAATTGAAGGTGGAGTTTATCAGGATTTTTTTTATCAGAAAAAATCGCTTGCGGTCTTTACCCACTTATATGCTTATAAGTGTTTGTTTTGATATTCTTGTCGAAAATAATGTCCAATCAACGTTATAATGCCGCTTTTTAAGATCTGACAGGTAAATCGTCAAATGACATTTGTAATAACTGAAGAATGCATTAAATGTAAATACACCGATTGTGTTGAAGTCTGCCCAGTAGATTGCTTCCACGAAGGGCCTAATATGCTGGTCATTGACCCAGATGAGTGTATTGATTGTACGTTATGCGAACCGGAGTGTCCGGTCGATGCGATCAAGTCTGAGGATGATCTGACCGATGCAGAAATGCCATTTCTCGCTTTGAACGAAGAGCTTTCTAAAGGATGGCCGGTGATCAATGAAGCCAAAGAGCCACCAGCAGATGCTGACGATTGGAAAGATATAAAAGACAAGCGCGACAAGCTAGAACGGTAATATTTGATCATAGAAAAGTTACTCGCTTAACAACATCATTCTAATTAAAGTTTCGTCTTCCTCTCTGGAGGGCGAAACTTCTCTAGATAGTCACAAATGTGTTCTCTAAAAACAGAAGTTCATTTTTACTTCTGTTTCCTAAATCCATTAGACATTCCTACCAAATTTGCTCAGAATAGCTTGATAATAATTTGACGGCCTACAATGATCATCATGTGGCCAGAGCCAGTATAAATAATAGCTAATGTAAATAATAAGGGGTCATATGAAATTAATTACCGCAATTCTAAAACCATTCAAGTTGGATGATGTAAGAGAAGCTCTTTCAGAGGTAGGTATCGTTGGAATGACGGTCACCGAGGTCAAGGGCTTTGGTCGTCAAAAAGGCCATACAGAACTTTATCGTGGTGCTGAGTACGTCGTAGATTTTCTGCCTAAAGTCAAAATCGAAGTTGCTGTCAGTGAAGACTTAGCTGAATCTGTTGTCGAAGTTATTCAAAATGCTGCTTCTACAGGCAAAATTGGTGATGGCAAAATTTTTGTTTCCAACATTGAGCGAGTCATACGAATTCGAACCGGCGAAATGGACAACGACGCACTATAAAACTCAAAAAACAACAATAAAAAGTTTATGATCTGGTAAATGATTACAAATTTAATTTTTAAAACACTCACATTAGTTAACTCGCCTTTTACCTGTTTGTATACTTCGCGGACAAACTGAACCTAGCTAATACAGCATGGATACTCACCTTAACTGCCACGTGGATTTTACTGAAAGTTCTTGATGCTTTAATTGGTATTCTAGTCACTCCTGAATAAGGATACGATGGATTGGATATTTCTGGGCACGAAGAACTCACAAATATATTATTTAACTCGGATTTTTCAATTCCATAGCCTAGCTTAGTCAATCAAGTGTGTGCCTTTTTGGCCGATAACTAACACATATGTAGACATATTTATGTTAGATCTAGAGTATGTTTGTCCCTGTTTAGTTACAAGTTACACTACGAAAAGGATTTCAAATGGGCGTCGCTGCGGAAAAAGTTCAAGCAATTCAATCTGAAGAAACAACGAATTCCGCAACTACCGCTCAGATCAGATCTCTAGTTAATCTGGTTCAAAACAAACCTTTACCTATTTTTAGTCAAACTCGAGAAAATCTGAAGAGGTTTGATGGCAAACCTAGTTCATCAATCCCACAAATCGTACAAGTCCTACGTTTGGATCCATGCTTTGCACATGAAATTTTTGTCAATGCAAATGCAGGTTTAGCGAAGAGTAAACGAGCACCTGCAGCAACCCTGAATCATGCAATATTGGTTCTAGGCGTCCCTTATGTGCTTAATCTGGGAAAAGAGCTTCCTCTGATTTCTGATCAAAAAGATGCGATGAGCAAAACCAGAATCCTTCAAATTTTATCACGCTCTTATCATGCCGGAATTCAAGCAAAAGAATGGATGTTTGAATATAGTAAGTCCTCTGCAGAAACAGCCTTTATTACAGCACAAATGAGTCATCTGTATTTAGCCAGTCTTTGGTACTACGCCCCAGATAAAATGTCTGCATTGATAAAATCAAAATCACAGACAGATCTCTTTGATCAAGATGGGTTACTTTCTCAAGTAGGTAAAATGCTAGCTAAGCAATGGCGCTTTTCTGAATTGCTACAAGAAAGCCTGGATCAAAATTCAGATTCCAGCAGATTGGTTGATGTTGTTCAATTTTCAAATAATGTTGCTCGTCTTGCCGAGAGTGGTTGGTTTTCAAAACCAATGGAGAATTTATTCGCAAATTCATCAACAATTCTAGACATTCCAGAAGATGTTTTAATCCAGCTTACTCATAATAATTCTGTGATTGCTGCACGTGAAACTACCTTTTACGCCGTTAAACCGGCCGCATGTCGACTACTTAGCACTGAACGTGATGATATTAAAAAAATAGCAAAAAAAGCCACACACAAAGTAATGACGCCTAAACGAAAAAAATCGGCCGTTGTTACAGAGAAAAAAACCTCATCAAAACTCCAGGTTGGATTACAAAAACTGGCATTGCTAGGTAAAAACAAAGCACCTGTTCGAGAAATTCTAAGCTCAAGTTTTGAGCTTATTTCTGAAATTTCTGATAATAACCCAATAGCATTTTTCTTATTAAACAAAAATAAATCTGTCTTGAAGTCACGCTTTTGGGCAAATTTTTCAGATCAGAACAAAACGATTTTAATTGATGTTGATAAAAATAATATTTTTAAATCACTAATAAAAAAACCAAGCTCTATTTATATAAATTCACAATCCCGAGAGAAATATAAATCGCTATTACCCTCTGGTTTATCCGTAGACATTCATAATCAAGACTTTATTGCTTTCTCGCTTTTTGTAGATACAAAACCTATCGGTGTTTTCTATTATCAAAACAGTAATAGCTCTCCCATTACAACTCAAATTTACAAACAATTTATTTTGGTCTGCAAAACGACCAAGATTGTATTCGAAGAGGTTAATACACATGCAAAATAATCTAACTAAAATTTTCATTACTACACTTCTCTTTTTAATCTCCAATATTGTCTTTGGCGGTGGGGTTTATAAGTGGACAGATTCTGATGGAAATATACATTATGGTGATCAACCTATCGATACTGCTGAAGAAATCAAGATCCAGCCATACCAAAAACCAGACAAAATAAACCTGGCAGACGAACAAAAGCGTGATCGCTTATTAGATGTTTACGAGGAAGATCGTCAGGAAAAGAGCTCGAAAAGAGCATCTACAACAGAAGAAAAGATAGCTCAAAAGGAAAAGTGCTCAAACGCAGAAAAATCCTTACAGCAGTATCAAACGGCTGGCTACTTATACAAATTGGATGAGAAAGGTGAACGCGTCGTACTTGACGATAAAGAACACGCTGTTGCAGTAAAATCTGCCGAACATGCAGTTGAACAATATTGCAGGTAATCTACCAACTTTTTAGCTATGCTCCAATCCTTCCGAAGAGAAAATAAAAAGTGTAGCATCAATAGTTTTTCTGGATCACTCTAACAATGACCAAATTGCAAAAAAAAGTGTGAGTTTAAACCCCGTTAAAATTTGGCTGTTTTTCGCTCTGGCTGGCTGTTTGATCACAGTAGAAACCCTATTATTTTCATTGCAATATCATTGGCTATTGCTGATTTTACCTTTACTGGTAAGCAGCATAGCTTTAATAAGTTACGTATTTTACAATCGAAATATTAAAGATAATGTCAGTTCCAACAACACACTTACACATCTCGACCTCTCCCAACAAGTCACTTCGATAAAAGCTAATCAAACAATGTCAAAACTATCGACCACAACCCCGATACAAAAATCGTCTGTTCTCAAGCAAAATAATAATCGTTCAAACTCTATTTTTGGCCATTATCAACTTGATAAAGAAATAGGCAAAGGTGCCATGGGTATCGTCTATCAGGCTCACGATCTTGAAACAAATACCAAGGTCGCAATTAAAACCTTACCGCTCGCCGATGAATTTGATCCCTCAGAAATTGAATCTGTAAAACAACGCTTTTATCGTGAAGCAGAAACAACTGGACAGCTCAACCACCCAAACATTGTCAAAATTCATGGTGTTGGTGAAGAACGCGGCCTGGCTTATATCGCAATGGAATTATTGACCGGTAGTGATTTAATACGTCATACACGAAAAAACGACTTGCTTTCACCAACAATGGCAATGGGAATAGTCTATAAAGCAGCAAAAGCCATACACTATGCCCATGAGAATCACGTCATTCATCGCGATCTTAAACCCGCAAATATCATGTTTGATCCAGAACGTAGAAAAATAAAATTGACCGACTTTGGCATTGCTCGATTTGTTGATGCCAGTCAAACTCATGCAGGTATAATATTAGGAACACCAGCTTACATGTCTCCAGAGCAATTAGAAGGAGCAAAAATTGATGGCCGTTCCGATCTGTTTTCACTTGGTGCGATGTTTTTTCAGTTGCTCTGTGGTGAGCTACCTTTTAAGGGTGAATCTCTCGCAATGTTAATGTATATGATCAGCAGCGAACCACATCGTGATATTTTGACTTTAAAACCCGCATTGGTTAGAACTCATCCTCAACTTGTCGCTATAATTGACAAAGCTTTGGAAAAAGATCCCGCTGATCGTTTTCAAAATGGCTCTGAAATGGCAGCAGCAATCAAACGATGTGCACACAGATAATCTATGAACTTAACTAAAGTCCTTGAATTAGCAAGTAACTCTGACGTTGGCCGCAAACGCGAACACAACGAAGATACCAGTGCTATTGAAGCTCAACATGGTTTAATGGTTGTTGCCGATGGTATGGGAGGATATGCTGCAGGCGAGGTAGCAAGTGCGGTTGCGATTTCTACTATTGTTAAACATATCCAACGTCGATTGCCAATAGTAGCAACTTTGGAACCAGATCATAACAGCGAATTTACCCATGAATCTCTAGTAGTAAGAGATGCTATTCGTGAGGCAAATTATGAAGTCTTTCGTTCTGCTCAAGATTATTCTCAATTTGAAGGCATGGGTACAACTGGCGTCGTATTATTACTCTACGACAATCGCTTTACTGTAGCTCATGTTGGTGACTCTCGGCTTTATCGCTTACGTGATGAACAACTAGAGAAAATAACTAATGATCATTCTTTGATTCAAGAGTTGATCGACCGTGGCCTCTACACACAAGAAGAGGCAGAAGCTAAAACACCTCGTAATCTTGTCACTCGAGCCCTGGGAATTAATGAAACAGTAAACGTCGATATTTTTGAAGATACAGTGATCCCAGGTGATTTATTTCTACTCTGCACCGATGGTCTGACAGATATGGTCGATGATAATGAAATTCTCCTAATTTTGAAAAAATATAAAGATAATCTCAACAGGGTTGCTCAAGAACTCATTGACTTAGCCAATAAGCATGGTGGTAAAGACAATATCACTGTTGTATTAGGTCGGCCCACAGTGCCTTTTCCATCATCAAACAGCTGGTACAATAAGCTTTTTGGTACGACCTAAACATTATTGTTTACAAGCTATGGCAAAAATAATTCTCAGTCTAAACGACCGACCACAAGGTGAATTCGAACTTGCAAAAGAACGAATGACGATTGGCCGTAAAAGCGAAAATAATATCCCTGTCGACAATCTCGCAATCAGTGGACTTCATGCTGTCATTCTAACAACCCTGGAAGGCTCTTTTGTTGAGGATCTTGGTAGTACTAATGGTACTTATGTCAACGGAAGGTTGATCAAAAAACAAGCTCTTAAAAACGAAGACATTATCAGTATCGGAAAACATGATCTGAAGTTTATAGCCAATCAAGAAATTAAGCCTGAAGAAAAGATTGTCGTTCCTACAAGCGGAGAGGCATCTGCCGCAACTGCTTTAAAGCAGTCTACAGCAAGTAATCCATCAGCGATGGCAATGCCCAAAGGGGTTCTACATCTACTTAACGGACCCAAAGCTGGCACCGAACTAAACTTATCTAAGGCTATGATCACACTTGGGAAACCAGGTGTACAGGTCGCCGTAATTTCAAGAAGGCCTCAAGGCTACTTTCTTTCCTATATCGAAGGTGAAAAGGATGGCGAAGCTTTTTACCCCCAAGTAAATGGTGCTTCTATTGGCCCTAAAGCACATGCAATAGAGGACAACGACATTCTCGAACTAGCGGGTATCAAAATGCAATTCTTACTTGAACCATAAATGACACATAGCCATAAACTATATTGCATATATAAAACTAATAATACCTAACTAAAACTCACTATCTGTCGTATCCCTTCAAGATAAGCCTCTTCATCAGGGAGAGTTTGATCACGTTGTGCTTGCCATAAAACCTCACCTAAACTCTCCATCATACGGTGCTCAAGCAGATGAGGATCAGCTAACTTTTCCAGTCCAAGATCATACAGTTCCCGAATCCCTGCTGGACGATCTGCACCATACTGTTCCTGGAGAGTAATGTGCAACCCCATATGCAAAAATGGATTAGGTACGCCAGACTCTGAATCAAAATCTGCTTCTACTGCAGCATTATGATCTTCTAAGAGTTCATGATATTCAGCGTGTTGAATAATCACCCCAGCGATCAAACTTTCTAATGGCTGTAAAATTGATCCTGCTCGATACTTTTGCCAGACATCAACAAAATATCCTCTGGAAGTGTCTCGGCCCTGTTGGGCTTTTTGATCAACTGAATTCACTTGCTAACCCCAAAATTCATAAATAGATTGTAACTTGGTGAATTGCATTTTACGTATTCCTATTAAACGATTTGACCAACAAGAAACATCATCCATAATATCGACCTTCGTTTCAAGCAAAAAAACCTTATGCTCACTGTAGAAGATCATAGTCGCGATAGTGTCGGAATGACCTATGTTTACCCAGTATTATCTCGTCGTGCAGGTGGCCTGTCTGTAGGTATCAACCTTAACCCAAACAATAAATGTAATTGGCGTTGTATTTACTGTCAGGTACCCGACCTCAAACGAGGCTCTGCACCTGAAATTGACCTGCAAAAATTAGAGTCTGAATTACACCAGTTTCTACAAGACGTTATAAAAGGTGATTTTTTTGATCGAGAAAATGTAGCTCTGTCGCTACGCAATGTTAAAGACATTGCACTTTCTGGAAATGGAGAATCAACCAGTGCCACTAAATTTGATCAAGTCATAATTCTGATCGGTCAGATAATGCGTCAGTTTGATCTGGTTGGAAGTATCAAGTTAGTGCTGATCACAAATGGGAGCTATATCCAGCGTTCTCACGTACAAAAGGGCCTACAAACCATGGCTGAGCTGAATGGTGAAGTTTGGTTTAAACTGGATAGCGCAACCGAGTCAGGTATGAAAAATATTAATAGTATTAACCGCAGCATAAATAGCGTCATCACAAACCTCGACCGCGCAAGTCGACTATGTCCTACCTGGTTACAAACTTGTATGTTCGAGAAAGATGGAGAAGCTCCCTTAGAAAAAGAGCAAAATGCATATCTTGGTTTTCTTGAACAAGTCCTTTCCAATAACACACCTCTGAAAGGCATTCTGCTCTACGGACTTGCCCGCCCTTCACTTCAGCCTGAAGCTTTAACTCTCTCTACACTTGAACCTGCCTGGCTGGAAAATTTTGCTGAACGAATCAGAAAACTATCTCTTCCAGTTAAAGTCAGTATTTAAAAACACTCTAAACATTCAATTGTTGGAACGATCTTTGCTGTAACTTACGTATACGTAATGGAGCCTCACGCACTGATCATTTTTGATGGTTTCATTCCTATAACGCTGACAATGAGTTAAAAAATAACTCAATTAACCTTATCTTATTGATTTTCATGTAATTTTACAACTGTGGATAAGGGAGAGTCGAATAACGAAACTGGGAACGGAAATTCTAAACTAGATGACAGTTACAAAAAATAGAGTGAATTTGGGTGGTCTTGCCAGAAAATTGATTCTGGAAAACCTTCTCGACGAAGAAAAAGCAATAAAAGCTCATCAAAAGGCTGTCGATGCAGGCAAACCTTTTGTCGCCTATCTTGTGGAACACAAACTCGCCGATCCGAAAAGTATGGCAAAAGCAGCATCTGAAGAGTTTGGAGTTCCACTTCTTGATTTAGCAACTATCGAGCTGAGCAAAGAAACAACCGCCCTGGTATCCAACGAACTTATCGAAAAACATCGCGTACTACCTATATTCAAACGCGGCAACCGAATTTACCTCGCAGGATCAGATCCAACAAATATTCAGGCACTTGATGAGATCAAGTTTCACGTTGGTGTAAACACAGAAATGGTCGTTGTTGAGGAAGATAAACTAACACGTTTTATTGAAGAGGCGCTAGAAGAATCAGGCTCAGTCTTCGGAGACATGGAAGATGAAGAACTGCTCGATCTCGATAATCTCGAAGTTGCTGAGCACTCAGATAACGATGATGGTGATTCGGATGTAGATGATGCACCCGTTGTTCGATTTGTTAATAAAATGCTTCTTGATGCGATCAAAAAAAGCGCATCTGATCTTCATTTTGAGCCTTATGAAAAAGCTTACCGTGTCCGTTTTCGTATAGACGGTGTTTTGCATGAATTCGCAAATCCTCCAAATAGCCTGGCCGGAAAAATCTCTGCACGTATCAAGGTTATGTCCAGGCTGGATGTTTCCGAACGACGCGTACCTCAAGATGGTCGCATAAAACTTAAAATCTCAAAAAACAAATCAATTGATTTCAGGGTAAGTACCTGCCCCACTCTTTACGGCGAAAAAATTGTACTACGTATCCTTGATTCTGATAGCGCAAAATTAGGTATCGACGTTCTCGGTTATGATGATTTCCAGAAAGAAATTTTCCTCGAAAACCTGCAGAAACCTTATGGCATGTTTTTGGTTACTGGGCCAACAGGTAGTGGTAAAACGGTCTCCTTGTACACAGGGATTAATATCCTTAACACTGAAGATGTAAATATTTCTACCGCAGAAGATCCTGTTGAGATTAACTTACCAGGCGTAAACCAGGTTCAAGTTGATGAAAAAACGGGAATGACCTTTCCAAAAGCGCTAAAAGCCTTTTTACGACAAGATCCTGACATTATTCTTGTCGGTGAGATACGAGATCTAGAAACAGGCAATATCGCTGTTAAAGCAGCCCAAACTGGACATATGGTTATGTCAACCTTACATACAAATGATGGCCCTCAAACGCTGACACGTTTAAAAGACATGGGAATACCACCATTCGCTGTGGCCACCACTATTAATATTATTGTTGCTCAGCGGCTCGCAAGACGGCTCTGCCCGCATTGCAAACAACCGATGGAGATCTCCAAGGATGCATTAGTCTCTGAAGGCTTCTCAACACAAGCTGTTGATGAAGGGTTTACACCTTATGAAGCCATTGGTTGTGAACAATGTAGCAATGGATACAAAGGAAGAACGGGTATCTATCAAGTTATGCCCATATCGGACGCTATGAAGAGATTAATAATGGACGAAGCAAATGCAGTAACTTTAGCCGATCAAGCCGCTAAAGAAGAGATACCAGACATTCGTCATTCAGGACTTAAAAAGGTCCAGGATGGTATCACTAGCATGCAGGAAATTAATCGAGTCACTCTGGAATAAATAAACAGGTAACTATATGGCTACAGATACAGTAAAAAAATTCATGTTCACCTGGGAAGGAATGGACAAAAATGGCAAACGAGTCAAAGGCGAAATGAATGGCACCAGCGTTGCCTTGATCAATGCAACTTTGAGGCGACAAGGTGTCAACCCCTTAAAAGTCAAGAAAAAATCCAAACCGCTTTTTGAAAAAAGTGGTAAAAAAATTGTCACCAAAGATATTGCCATCTTTAGCCGTCAGCTTTCGACAATGATGGCATCTGGCGTACCGCTGGTACAGTCTATTGATATTGCTGGACGTGGTCATGCCAACTCAAAAATGCAGGATTTGCTAATGTCTCTTAAAGGTGATGTGGAAGCAGGTGGCACATTAACGGATGCATTGGCTAAACACCCTCTACACTTTAATGAGTTATATGTAAATTTGATCAATGCTGGTGAGCAATCCGGTAATCTTGAAGGTATGCTTAATGAGATTTCTGACTATCAAGAAAAAACCGAAGCATTAAAATCAAAAATTAAATCAGCACTTTTTTACCCAACTGCTGTTATTATCATGGCATTCGTTATTACGACGATATTGATGATTTTTGTAATTCCGCAATTTCAGGATTTATTCAGTAATTTTGGTGCTGATCTGCCTGCCTTAACAGCGATGGTGATCAAAATATCTGAGTTCTTCCAGGCAAACTGGTACCTGATATTTGCCGTAATTGGAGCCACAGTCTATGGAATGATTCAAGCAAAAAAACGCTCTCCAAAATTTGCACACTTTCTAGATCGAGTTTCATTACAAATTCCCGTCATCGGGGATATTTTAGAAAAATCGGCTATCGCACGATTCTCAAGAACTCTGGCAACCATGTTCTCAGCAGGAACTCCTTTAGTTGAAGCAATGGAATCTGTTGCAGGAGCTTGTGGCAATATATTGTTCTATGACGCAACCATGATAATGCGTGATGAAGTGGCAACGGGTACGCAACTTCAACTTGCGATGCGCAATTCTGAATTATTCCCAAGCATGGTTATTCAAATGGTCGCCATTGGTGAAGAATCTGGATCTGTTGATCACATGCTCAGTAAAGTTGCTGACTGGTATGAACAAGAAGTAGATGATGCTGTTGAGGCTCTCACCAGCCTTCTGGAACCTATAATCATGGCGGTACTTGGGGTATTAATCGGCGGTATGGTGGTTGCAATGTACTTACCTATTTTCAAAATGGGCCAGGTTGTTTAAAGTTAAATAAATCATTTAAATTCTTCACCCTGACAAGGGTGAAGGAACTACCTATAATCCTGCAATGTCTTTTGTCAGCCTTTTACAGACTAACCCAACTCTATTCATTCTTTTCGCTGGATTGATCGGATTAATTGTAGGCAGCTTTCTTAACGTTGTTATCTATCGTTTACCGATCATGATGGAACGCGATTGGAAATCTCAATGTAGAGAATTACTCGACCAAACATGTCCAGAAGCTGAAAAAGAAAAAGAGGTCTTTAATCTTGCAAGCCCCAGATCAAAATGTCCTAAATGTGATCATGCCATAACGGCTGTCGAGAACATTCCAGTGATCAGCTATTTAATCCAAGCTGGAAGATGTAAAGGTTGTAGTGACAAAATTTCAGCTCGATATCCACTCGTCGAACTATTAACTGCCGTCCTGACTGCAGTTGTTGCTTGGCGCTTTGGCTTCGGCTGGGCGGCCTGGGGTGGCATTTTATTCACCTGGGCATTAATCGTACTGAGTGGGATTGATTTTGATACCCAGTTATTGCCCGACTCGATAACCTTACCGTTCTTATGGCTTGGTATCGTTTTTAGCTTGTTTGCTACATTGACTGATCTACAATCCAGTGTTATTGGCGCTATGGCGGGTTATCTCTCACTCTGGTCAGTCTACTGGTTATTCAAACTCGTCACAGGAAAGGAAGGTATGGGGTTCGGTGACTTCAAGCTATTAGGGATGATAGGTGCCTGGTTAGGATGGAAAGTGCTACCACTTACAATTATTCTCTCATCGGTGGCAGGAGCCATGATCGGAATTTCTCTGATATTATTTAAATCACATGGTCGTCAACAACCAATCCCGTTTGGCCCTTACCTTGCGATCGCTGGGTGGATTGCTTTATGCTGGGGACAAAATTTAATTGATGCCTACTTAAGGACGCTCTATTAGTGACTCAAACTGACCTTTCCCAACCTTTACGTATTGGATTAACGGGTGGGATTGGCTCTGGTAAAACCACAATAAGCAACCTGTTTGCCGAACTTGGTATTAGTATTATTGATGCTGATGTTATAGCGCATGAAATCATCCAACCTGATCGACAAGCTCACACAGAAATTTTGGATCTGTTTGGATCAAATATTCTGTTAGAAAATAGAGAAATTGATCGCAAAAAATTACGCCAACTCGTTTTCAATGATCAAAAAAAATTAGATCAACTGGAAAAAATCACTCATCCTCGTATTATTAGCTATATGTGCGAACAAGTGGCTCAAACAACATCACCCTATTGCATCCTGAGTATTCCTTTGCTGTTAGAAAAAGGACTTGAAAATGATGTTGATCGAGTTTTAATCGTAGATATCCCTGCTGACATACAAAACAAGCGCGTCGCGAACAGGGATAATATCAGCCAAAAGGAAGTGGAAAATATCATGAAGCACCAAATAACAAGAGAAAAACGACTGCTAAGTGCCGATGATATAATACAAAACGAAGGAAATATATCGGAACTTCAATCTCAAGTACAAAACTTACATCTCAAATATTTAGCATTATCCTCACTTCGCGAATCTATAAATGAATAAGGACATCGACACTACCGAATCACAATTTGGACTATTCTCAGACGTTCAAGACAAAGCAATTTATGAATTGCCACTCAATGAGCGTATTAGAAACTTTTTACGGCTCGAATTTTTATTCCAGCTTGTTAACTATTCCCTTTCTAAATCAGAGGAGTGGGATAATCGCCAGTGTGTCTCAAATCTGATTGATATTAGTGAATTACTCAACCGAACCGATATAAAAGCAGAACTCTATAAAGAGTTGGATAAACACATTAATCTCCTGAGGTCTTTACAAAAGAATCCTCAGGTAGATGACGAAATTCTTAATGAAATGCTACACAAACTCCAGGATTCTCACCTCCAGTTAACAAACCCCTCATATCATCCAGGAAAAAATATGAAAGAGGATGAATTGATCTCATCGATTAAACAACGACTGTCTATCGCAGGTGGTGCCTGTAATTTTGATCTACCCTCTTATCACCATTGGTTAACTAAGAACTCTAGTGAGAGAAAGTTTCAGTTGAATCAATGGTTTGATGATCTTAAATACATGAAAAATGCAATAAGTCTTGTATTGAACTTATTGAGAACAGGTAGTGAAGCAACTAAAGAGTCAGCAACAGATGGCTTCTTTCAGTACTCGCTGGAAAAAAATAAACCCATTCAACTAATCCGAATTTTGATGCCGATAGGAACCACTTCATTCCCCGAAATAAGTGGCGGTAAACATCGTTTTTCTGTTCGTTTTCTTGAGCAACACACTACACGAGAACGACCAACACAGATCGGGCATAATATTGATTTTGAACTTCAATGTTGTAATTAATGAGTGAGCGGCCTAATGAGTAAAAAAAATCTATGCCCAACCTGCAAAAAGCCAATAGACAATCTTGAAGATAAGAAGGCACTTCCTTTCTGTACTGAACGCTGTAAGTTAATCGATTTTGGTGGTTGGATGAACGGCAGTCATGCTATTCCTGGAGAAGAAGTCATCATCATCCCAGACGAAGATGACATGCTGCATCACTAACTCTTACACCTCATCTCTTAAAGACTTTCTCTCAGTTCCAACCAGATCTGATCATTGCAACACCTTGTGCTCCATGCTGCCATGCAATTTGTAGATCACCATCACTCAATCCACCCAATGCATAAACCGGAATATTAATTTTCTCGATCAATTGTTCAAATTGATTAAAGCCGAGAGGTTCAACTTCTGAATGTGAGAGTGTCTTCTTAATTGGTGACAATACAGCAAAATCAAGATCTAATTTATCAGCATGTTTTAGTTCTTCCACGTTATGGCAAGAAGCTCCGATCAGAAATTCGGTATTTAACGGCCTTTCTTTGAACGAAAGTAAACGCTTACTTGTTAGATGAATACCGTCAGCACTGAACCTTAAAGCATCATCCAGATCACCATTAATTAGCCATTTAGCCTGATATTTCTCACAAAGCGTTTTGAGAAGCTTTGAAATCTGATCAATTCTTTCTGGACTACTTTCTTTTGCACGAAGTTGAAAAAGTTTCACACCACGAGCCAGACAAGCTTCTACGCGAACCAGAAAACCCTCAATATCTCGTCCAGGTTCAGGACTGATTTGATAGACAGAAGGTAAACTTAATGCCGTAATAATCGGCAGATCTGCAGCTGGAAATTGATACTCTTGCAACACTTTCTGATCAAGCCACTTTATTTCTTGCCCCTCCAATCCCATCGCTTTACCTGTCCATTCGCTAACCAACCAGGTATCAAGCTTGACGGTTTTCTCGGGATAATCATGAATAATTTTGATCAACTGACGAGCAGATTGTATCTGTATGCCTATCTCTTCTATCAACTCACGTTGCAATGCGGTAAAGACAGGTTCACCCTCTTCTAACTTACCCCCGGGGAATTCCCATAAACCTTCAAGATGAACACCTTTGGGACGACGAGCAACTAAGACCTTACGCTCAGCATTGATCACACAGGCGACAGCTACATGCGTAACTTCAGGTTCTATATTCTGCGTTGATCCGGACATATTCATAGGATAAGTCACAAGTCCAAACCGTATCGGTGGCATCACCTCTACCTAGATCAACTTTTATTGTGATCTCATTTTTTTTCATTACTGAAGCACCTTGTTTTTCAGTATACGTTTCTGCAGGCTCACCATTTTTAATTAAGTGCACGTCATCAAGCTTTATCGCAATTTTACTGATCTCCAACAGTTCCACATCTGCCCGACCTATCGCTGCAAGTAATCTACCCCAATTAGGATCAGAGGCAAAAAATGCCGTTTTAACAAGCGGTGAATGTGCAATACAGTAGCCTATTTCACGACACTCTTTATCGGTCTTTCCGCCCGAAATTTCAATGGAAATAAACTTTGTAGCACCTTCGCCATCCTTTACAATTGCATGTGCAAGTTTAATAAAAACTTCATCTACTGCTTTTTGGAACAGATCGAAATCATCATCCTTAACCTCAACATCCGATTTTCCAGTTGCGATCAAAACACAAGCATCATTAGTAGAAGTATCACCGTCAACAGTTATACGATTAAAACTCTTATCCACCGATTCTTGTAAACACTGCTGCAATAATTCTGTTTCCACATCTGCATCCGTAGCGACATACGCCAACATTGTCGCCATGTTTGGCCGGATCATGCCTGATCCTTTCGCCATACCGACAATTGTGATTTTCTTTCCGTTAATCTCAAATTGCAAACTAGCTCTCTTTTCACAAGTATCTGTGGTCATAATAGCTTGAGATGCAGCTTCCCAATTATCAGCTTTAAGATTTTCTAATGCGGTTGAAATTGCAGGCTCAATTAAATTTATTGGAAGTCGTTCACCAATAACACCGGTCGAAAAAGGCAAGATGGAATTTTTATCACACGACACACAGTCTGCCAACATTTGACAGGTATCCAAACAATCCTGATGACCTAAAACACCTGTTCCAGCATTCGCATTACCAGAATTTATCAGCAAATATTTCGTTTGAGTTTCTAACAGATGTTGTTTTGCAATCGTAACGGGAGCTGCACAAAATGCATTTTGGGTAAAAACACTGACAACCCTACTACCCTCGCAAATCTCTATTACCGCAAGATCATCACGCTCGGTTTGGCGTATCCCTGCACTGGCCGTTCCAAGCTTTACACCTTCGATCAACTCACTTTTCCGTGACACTGCTTGAATTTCTTGCCGGAACCGCAAGGGCAAGGCTCATTACGACCAACCTTTCGATCTGGCCTTGTAAAGGGTGTCTGTCTAACTTGTTGATTCTGGCTTTTCGGATCTGTCGCCAATGTTTCTTCATCGACTAATTGATTCTCAGCTTCCTGATGTTGATACTGAACTACAGCTGCTTCAGCTTCTTGTTGACGTTGCTGCTCCATTGCCTCGACATCTTCTTCAGCACGCACCTGAACGTGTGACAACATTTTGATCACTTCTCGCTTGATGTTGTCGAGCAACTCTGTAAACATATCAAAAGATTCACGTTTGTACTCTTGCTTCGGGTTTTTCTGCGCCATCGCACGTAAGTTGATACTCTGTCGTAGATAATCCATTGCTGACAGATGCTCTTTCCAATGATTATCCAGTACTTGTAGCATCAATGCTTTTTCAAAATGTCGCAGTGTCTCTGGCCCAGCATCAGCCTCTTTCTGTTGATATGCATTGCTATGTTCTTGCAGAATTTTTTCTCGCAGGGTTTCTTCATGTAGAGATTCATCTTTATCCAAAAGTTGTTGTATCGGGAGCTGTAGAGCCAACTCATCTTCAACCGCTTTTGTGAGTCCCTCAATATCCCAGGTTTCATCGATACTTTGCGGTGTGATATGTTCATCAATAATTTCATTAATGACATCGTGACGTATACCCTCAATATTCTCAGAAATATCATCAACATCCATCAGCTCATTTCGTTGTTCATAAATGACCTTACGTTGATCGTTTGCCACGTCATCATAATCCAGTAATTGCTTACGGGTATCAAAGTTACGGCCTTCCACCTTACGTTGTGCATTTTCGATTGCACGAGAAACCCACGGATGTTCGATCGCCTCTCCTTCCTCCATACCCATTTTTTGCATTAGACCTGAAACACGTTCCGAAGCAAAAATACGCATAAGATTATCTTCCAACGATAGGAAGAAACGACTCGAACCTGGATCCCCCTGTCGACCAGATCGACCACGTAATTGATTATCTATGCGTCGAGACTCATGTCGCTCTGTTCCAATGATATGCACACCACCCGAATCAAGAACTGCCTGATGTCGCAACTTCCATTCTTCATTAATTTGATCAGCTTGACCTTCTGACTCACGTTCTTCCAATTCTGAATCAAGGTTTCCACCCAAGACTATATCGGTACCACGACCAGCCATATTAGTTGCAATTGTGATACTGCCAGGGCGCCCTGCTTGAGCGACAATTTGTGCTTCTTTTTCATGGAATTTAGCGTTTAAAACACTATGTTCAATTTCTGCTTTGTTAAGCAAATCTGATAAATATTCTGAGGTCTCAATGGAAGCTGTACCAACTAAAACGGGTTGTTTTCGCTCAGTGCAATCTTTGATGTCATCTATGATTGCATCAAATTTTTCTTTTTGTGTGAGGTAAACCAGATCACCTTTGTCGTCCCGTAACATCGGTTTATTGGTAGGAATGACAATAACTTCCAATCCATAAATTTGTTGAAATTCAAAAGCTTCTGTATCAGCAGTCCCTGTCATACCTGAGAGCTTGTTATACAAACGGAAGTAATTCTGAAATGTGATCGAGGCTAATGTCTGGTTTTCATTTTGAATAGAAACACCTTCTTTCGCTTCTACCGCCTGGTGCAAGCCTTCAGACCATCGACGTCCTGGCATTGTTCGACCAGTAAACTCATCGACAATCACAATTTGATCATTTTGCACGATATATTCGACATCTTTTTGGAATAAAGTATGTGCCCTTAATCCCGCATTAATGTGGTGCATGAGTCCAATATTTGCAGCCTCATAGAGACTTTGATCTTCCGCAAGCAAACCCGCTTCTACCAACAAACCCTCTACCGTTTCATGTCCTTGCTCGGTCAAATAAACCTGCTTCGCTTTTTCATCCAGCGAGAAATCGCCAGGCCCATCCTCTTCTTCTTGTTTGGTTAGTTGTGGAATTAATTTATCGATACTTTGATAGACATCGGTCTTATCGTTGGTTGGTCCAGAAATGATTAATGGCGTTCGAGCTTCGTCGATCAATATAGAATCGACCTCATCGATCACCGCAAAATTAAGTCCTCGTTGCACCCGATCTTCCGCGGAAAAAGCCATGTTATCGCGAAGATAATCAAAACCAAATTCATTATTAGTCCCATAGGTTATATCTGCAGCATAAGCCGCTTTACGCTCTTCTTTGTCAATATTCGCGACAATAACACCGGTACTTAACCCTAGAAACTCATATAGTTTTGACATCCACTCGGCATCACGCCGGGCTAGATAATCATTGACGGTGATGACATGGACACCTTCTCCTGACAATGCGTTTAGATAAGTGGCTAACGTTGCAACCAGTGTTTTGCCCTCACCAGTGCGCATTTCAGCGATCTTCCCATCATTCAACACCATCCCACCAATCATCTGACAGTCAAAATGGCGCATACCCAAAGCACGTTTACCGGCTTCACGAACAACGGAGAAAGCTTCTGGCATCAATGATTCAAGCGATTCTCCTTGTTCGAGACGAGTACGAAATTCCTGAGTCTTGCTTTTTAAATCTGTGTCACTTAAGGCTGAAATATCATCTTCAAAAACATTGATCTTTGTGACAACACGATTCAACTTTTTTAGAACTCGGTTATTACGACTACCGAAAATGCGACCCATTAGGCCACCGAATGAAGGACGGTTATTTGACATCTGCTTTTGGTTTAAATCCTAATGGTAGGGGTTTAAAAAAATTTAATATTTATAGATTACTATATATACACAGCCTGGCCAATTTTCAACCCCATTTAGATCAATCGTTGGATTATCCCTGCGGTTTTAGATAGGGTCTTGGATTAACTAGCTTCCCATTATGTTCAACTTCAAAGTGTACATGAGTTCCTGTTGAACGTCCTGTAGAGCCCATTAATGCAATCGTACGACCTTTTTTCACTTTATCTCCAATTGAGACTATATTCTCTTTATTGTGTGCATATCGGGTTATATAACCATGACCGTGATCAATTTCGACGACATTTCCAAAACCTGTTTGATTACCAGACCACGTCACCACTCCATCAGCAACTGCATAAATATGCGTACCTTCCTGTCCTGCAAAATCAAGGCCAAGATGTAAGTCGTGTTTCCCAGAAAGTGGATCGGTACGTTCTCCAAATCCAGATGATATCCACCCATCTGTAACAGGTTTACCGGAAGGTACTGAGGCATTACCGAGTTGATCAAAAAGCATAAATGATTCAAGCATGCTGAGTTTATATTTATGGACATCAACTTTGTCTGACAAGTCTTCTAATGATTGAATAAAATCTGGGACACTAAATTCTTGCTGATTAACCGGATCTAAAATACCACCAATTGCAGGCGCTTGTTCATAGTTAAATTCCTCAGTTGTAACACCGGCAAGTGAGGTCAAACGTATGCTTGCAGCTTCTAGTCTAGTAACTTTTGCCTGAATACCGCCTAACCTCATCGCTAGTGCATTTAAATTTTCTTGTGCCTCATATACCGCAGTATTGATCTGTAATTTTTGCACATCCACTTCTTCATTAAGGGTAAGAGATTGACTAATAAAAAGCTGCTCTTGGGCTAAGGTTTTTAGTTCAAGTTCTTGTTCTATACCCTGTATCCCAAGATAATAACCAACGTAACCAGCCGTTCCAATTAGACACCCAATGGCCAATGAAAGTATTGCCCAACCAGCTTTTAGTTGTGATAGTCGCCCGTTTGTACTATCTGTGATCAAAATCTGCATTATTTTTTCCAGCTATGTCAAAATAGTTGCACCGTTATGTACAAGACCCATAATAAAAAACTCACATCAATCATTCAGCATCAAAGCCTGAAGCCCTTAATTGATAAAGCAAAAAAAATCGAAACCGCTAACTACCATTTAAAACGTTTCCTGCCTTCCCCTCTGTCTGAACATGTTATTGTTAGCAACATTAAAGACAATATATTGATTTTGCAGGCAAATTCACCTGCTTGGTCAACACGCACTAATTTCATCGCAACAGAGATCGTTAATTATATGCGAAATATAATGGATTTGGCGATGATTGAAAAACTAAAAGTAAAAGTTGTACCTGCAAGATCAAAAACCGAACTTCCAAAGAGAAGCATTCAACCGTTGTCTAAGGACACATCAAAATTGCTTAATTTGGTTGCTGCAGGAATAAAAAACAACGATCTTTCTGAAGCATTAAAGAAATTGTCGCAGCATCAAAATACTACAGACGACTGATTATTAATTAACCAGCAGGAACGGATTGTAAAAACGAGATTGGGCTCTCCTCTTTTTCCGTAAATGAAACCAGTTCCCATGCATCTTCATTTGCTAACAAAGCCCTTAGCAATTTGTTATTAAGTGCATGGCCAGACTTATTTCCTTCAAATGTGCCGATTAAGCTATGACCTAACAAGTACAGATCACCAATTGCATCAAGTATCTTATGTTTAACGAACTCATCATCATAACGTAGACCGTCTTCATTTAAGACTCGGTAATCATCGACGACCACGGCATTATTCAAACTACCACCTAAGACCAGGTTTTTTTCACGCAATGCTTCTGTGTCTTTTAAGAAACCAAATGTTCTAGCTCGGCTAACTTCTTTAACAAACGAAGTCGATGAGAAATCGATAGAAGCAAACTTACTGCTTTCTTCAAAAAAAGGATGATCAAACTCTATAGCAAAGGAAACTTTGAAACCTTCAAAGGGGGTGAATTTAGCCCACTTATTATCACTTTCGACCATGATTGGTTTTTTGATCCGAATAAACTCTTTCGCCGCATTTTGTTCTTGGATACCTGCAGACTGGATCAAAAATACAAAAGGTCCTGCACTACCATCCATAATCGGAACTTCGGGTGCACTCACATCAACATATGCGTTATCGATACCTAATCCAGCAAATGCTGATAATAAATGTTCGACCGTTGAAATAGTGACTTCACCTTTTGCAAGGCTGGTAGACATCAGTGTATCACCGACATTTTCGGCATGAGCAGAAATTTCAACGACCGGATCTAAATCGACTCTACGAAAAATGATTCCTGTATTAGCTTCTGCTGGACGTAGTTTTAGATAGACTTTCTTACCGGTGTGGAGCCCTACTCCTGTAGCACGTATAGCATTTTTTAGAGTACATTGACGGATCATAGAAACACCTGAAACAATTCCTTAATAACTGCCATTTTATTGACTATTTTTCACATTCTATTTTGGGAATGATACCACAGACGCCAAGTTCGACAAGTGAACCCATTTTAAACTCATCCTTGAGTTTAAAATGAAATGCGATTGTTCAAACTTTAATTTGCTATCAGTCAGCTTGTCTTCTCAGAAATGCAGGAATATCCAGATAATCTGAATCTCGAGTTGAATCAACTTCTTGCTCAGCATTTACTCCATTACGGATGATAGTAGGCCGATCAAGTTTACCCCAATCAACAACTTCTGTTGATCGAGGACTAGTATCAACTATAGACAACGGCTCTGATTTTCCTGATTCAACAACACCAAGACCTGTCGCAACCATCGTTACCCGAACCTCATCAGTCATATCCGCCTCAATGACGGTTCCAACAACAACAGTGGCGCTGTCTGCAGCAAACTGTTTGATAGTGTTACCCACTTCCTCAAACTCACCCATACTCAAATCCATTCCAGAAGTAATATTCACCAGAATTCCTCTTGCACCTGCTAAATTTACATCTTCCAACAATGGACTGGCAACAGCTGCTTCTGCCGCAATCCTTGCTCGGTTTTCACCTTTCCCTGTTCCAGTGCCCATCATTGCCATTCCCATTTCTGACATAACGGTGCGCACATCTGCGAAATCTACATTTATGAGTCCTGGGCGAATAATAAGTTCCGAAATACCTTGAACTGCACCTAGCAAAACATCATTAGCTGCCTTAAATGCATTCAACAAACTGATATCTCGACCGAGTACACTCAATAATTTTTCATTAGGTATTGTGATCAAAGAGTCTACATATTGACGAAGATCACTGATCCCATCGTTGGCTATTTCCGATCGTTTTTTGCCTTCAAATGGAAATGGTCGAGTCACAACAGCAACCGTTAAAATCCCCATTTCTTTGGCCACTTGTGCCACCACTGGTGCTGCACCAGTTCCAGTGCCACCCCCCATACCTGCGGTAATAAAGACCATGTCAGCTCCATCTAACACATCCATAATCCGATCTCGATCTTCAAGCGCAGCTTGTCGACCAATCTCAGGATTGGCGCCAGCACCAAGACCTTTTGTTACTTCTGTTCCCATTTGCAGAGTCGTTTTAGCCGTAGAATGACCTAATGCCTGTGCATCAGTATTTGCACACAGGAAATCTACTCCCTCCAAATTTGCACTAACCATGTGTTCAACAGCATTACCGCCACCGCCACCAACACCAATCACTTTAATTACAGCACTTTGACTGAATGAATCCATTAATTCGAACATCGCTTTTATCCTCCGTTTTACCCTTGGTTTATCTATATACAATTTATATATTTATATTTCATACAACTGATCTCAAAAGTTACCTTGAAACCAACTCTTCATTTTTTTCCACATACTTCCACTACCCGATTCTGAGGCCGTACTTCTCTTGGAATAAGTGCTCCCAAAAAGCAATAAACCCACACCTGTGGCAAAAATCGGATTACTCACTACATCTACAAGTCCTGTTACTCCCTTAGGAACACCTGACCTCACTGGCATATGAAAAACTTCTTCAGCCAAGTCAATCGCCCCTTCCATTTTTGAACTGCCGCCCGTCAATACCACGCCTGCTGCCATCAGCTCTTCAAAGCCACTTTTTTTCAATTCAGAATGAATAAAGATAAAAAGTTCTTCATACCTTGGTTCAACCACTTCAGCTAAAGTCTGACGCGCCAATCTTCTTGAAACTCGTTCACCAACTCCTTGAACCTCAATGGTTTCATCGGGGTTAGCGAGTTGTGTTAATGCGCATGCATATTTAATTTTGATCTCTTCTGCATGCTGCGTCGGTGTACGTAGTGCTACTGCAATATCATTAGTCACCTGATCACCAGCAATTGGGATCACGGCTGTATGTTGAATGGCACCATTTAAAAAAACAGCAATATCTGTTGTTCCACCACCGATATCAACTAAACACACACCCAGTTCTTTTTCATCTTCGGTTAAAACCGCATAACTGGATGCCAATTGCTGCAAGATAATATCGTCAACGTCTAAACCACATCGTCGTATACATTTCTCAATATTTTGTGCCGCGCTAACCGCACCCGTGACCATATGAACTTTCGCTTCAAGACGCACACCGGACATTCCGATCGGTTCACGAATATCCTCTTGTTTATCGATAATGAATTCCTGTGGTAATACGTGAACTATTTTTTGATCCGATGGAATCGCAACAGCACGAGCAGCATCTAGCACACGATCAATATCACCTTGAACGACTTCACTATCTTTAATTGCAACAATACCGTGTGAATTCAGACTGCTAATATGGCTTCCCGCAATGCCGGTAAAAACAGATCTAATTTCGCAACCGGCCATTAATTCAGCCTCTTGAATTGCACGTTGAATCGATTGAACCGTTGATTCAATATTGACCACCACCCCTTTTTTTAAACCTCTAGATGCATGCGAACCAATACCGATAACCTCGATTTCGCCAGCCTCATCAACCTCACCAACAATCGCCACGACCTTAGAAGTCCCAATATCCAAACCTACGATCAATTTCTTATCCACTTTTTTCATCACCTTCAAGTCCCTCTCGAGTCCTTCTTACTCACTGTGCCGGTCAATTTTTCTGTACTCTCCTCAACATCGTTTTCATCATGTACTCGCACGGTAAAACCATTGGTATATCTAAGATCAATTTGGGCGATGTTTTCTATGTCTTTTCCAAACGACTTTTCAACACTCTTTACATATTTCCATAAGCGTTTATCTACTTCTTTTCGGCCAACAATCACCATAGGACCCTGTTTAATTTCGAAGCTCCAACCACGCCTTTCATTCAACTCTAACCAGGCAACATTTCTGTTTTTAGGACTAAGTAATCCCATCAATACCTTGTATTTCTCAAACACCAATTGTTCTGTTCCTGCTGGTCCATTTAACCTAATTAAACCCTCTGGTTTACTGATATCTTCTGGTTCAAATAATTCACCTTTATGATTCAAGAACCCAGTTGTTCTCCATCGAACAACTGCCGTTTGTTCTTTGATTTTCACGTATAAAGTCTCAGGCCATAATTTTCTAACGGTCACTTCTCTTACCCAAGGAGCACTTAAAACTGCACTTCTTATCTGATCTATATCTAAGGAAAAAAAACCTCCTTTCACATTCTCTGCTACTACGCGCTGTAAATTTTCTGTTGCTAAATAGCGAAAATCTCCTTCAACTTTTACCGCTTTTATCGGTAACGTTCTTGGATCAGCCATTTTCCCAGCCACCCATGTGACTAATACAAAACAAGTGAAAATTGCAAAGAAACCTAAAAAGGTCAAACCACCGCGTACCACTTGTCGATTGGTCTTTTCAGGATCACTTGTGATCACCCGGCGATTTTGTTTTTTCCGACCTTTAACCAATCTATTCTTCTTTGGTTTTGTGTATATGCGACTCATAAAAAACTCGTCTCTAGAATTTTGATGACTAATTGATCAAATTCGATACCTTGTTGCTTTGCAGCCATCGGCACTAAAGAATGACTTGTCATTCCAGGAACAGTATTCACCTCAATAAAAAATGGCTCACCCAATTCATTTAGCATCAAATCAACGCGTCCCCAACCCAAACAAGCTACGGCTCCAAAAGCATGTAATGCAATGTTTTGAATTTCTGCTTCAGTCTCTACGCTTAATCCACAAGGACAAATATATTGAGTTGTGTCTTCTTCATACTTAGCTTGAAAATCATAGAACTCGCGTGGCGTTTCTAATTTGATCACAGGTAAAGCAACACCCTGTAAAATTCCAACCGTATATTCACCACCTGTAATCCACTGCTCAATCAAAACACTGTCATCAAACTTTGATGCTTGTTCCCAGGCAGGTAATAATTGATCAAGTTTTTCAACCTTACTTGCACCAAAACTCGAACCTTCTCTTGCAGGTTTAACCATCAACGGCAGACCTAATTTTTTGATCACATCTTTTGCATCTGGTTGTTGAACTGGTACAAGAAATTCAGGCGTTGGTATTCCTAAACCTGCCCACACTCGTTTTGTCCTTTCCTTATCCATTGCCAATGCAGAGCCTAAAATACCGCTGCCGGTATACGGCAACTCAAGCGTTTCTAGTACCGCTTGAATCACACCATCTTCACCACCACGACCATGTAGGACGTTAAAGATCCGATCAAATTTTTTCTGTTCAAACTCCCGTGGTATTCCACCTTTCCAATCAATACCTTCGGCATCAACACCCGCTCTTAATAATGCGGCCAGAACTGCTTGACCACTTTCCAGTGAGATTCCACGCTCAGCAGCAGTTCCTCCCATTAGCACAGCTACTTTTCCAAATGAGTTAATTGTCTCTAGCACTTTAGACATCACCCAGACCATCACCAATAATCCTTACTTCTGACTCTAATGTGACACCTTGTTTTTTCTTTACTTCTCCGGCGACCAACAGAATCAAATTTTCAATATCTGCAGCGCTTGAATTACCTAAATTAATAATAAAGTTTGCATGCTTTTTTGAAACTTGTGCGCCTCCAAGTTGATAACCTTTTAAACCACATGCTTCGATCAATCTCGCCGCATAATCACCTTGTGGATTACGGAAAACAGAACCACAACTTGATACTCCAGTCGGTTGAGTTTCTGATCTTTTTATCAACAACTTTTTAATTCTATTTGCGCCTTCTTCAATCTCGTTATATTTGTTGTTATTAGCATTCAAACTAAAGTGTGCAGCAACAAACCATTCATCGAGCAATCCATCCATCGGGCCAATCACCGATCGATAACCAATCAAATATTGATCAGTACCTCTAACATGAAATTGTCCCTCTCGATCTAATGTTTCAACTTGTTGCACATTTGGCCATGTTTCACCTCCAAAGGCACCCGCATTCATCGCAAGCGCTCCGCCGATTGTTCCAGGGATCCCTGCTAAAAATTCAAGCCCTGAAAAACCCTTTTTTACACATCGTTTTGCAACAATCGCACATGGCAAACCGGCTTCAACTCGAAGTGTGTTGTCATCCAAATACTCAAATCCATTAAGCAAACCTGTAGGGCAAATCACGCTCCCACGAATACCTTTATCTCTAACCAACAAATTGCTACCTAAACCCACTAATGTGACCTGTTCTTTGTCTGGAAGCTGACGTAAATAATTCGCCATGTCTTCAATATCAGCAGGTTTATAATAATGATCAGCCACACCACCCACACGCCAGGTAGTGTGCCTTGACATCGGCTCATCGAGCTTTAACGTTCCTCTTAATTCGGACGTCATATCCATCGCTGCCATCACGCGGCTTCGCCCCCGTAACTTTCGATCAATTGTTCTGCCACGCGACCTATACTCCCTGCGCCCATCACCAACACGATGTCATCGTCTTCAATAAACCCAGGAATCACAGAAACAATCTCATCAGGTTGATCAACAAAGATTGGATCTACTTGTCCGCGTAATCTGATCGCACGGCTAAGTGCTTTACTGTCAGCATCCTTGATCAATTTTTCACCGGCAGAATAAATATCCAGCAAGATCAATACATCTACCTTTGAAAGAATTTGAACAAAATCTTCAAACAAATCACGTGTACGTGTATATCGATGCGGTTGGAAAACCATCACTAAACGCCGTTCTGCCCAACCTTCACGGATTGCAGAAATGGTCGCGGCAATTTCACTTGGGTGATGACCATAATCGTCAATTACCAATGCTTCATCATGATCAATCTGTATCGATCCGTGGATTTGGAACCGCCGTCCGATACCTTGAAAATTTTCTAAACCTCTGCAAATTGCTACTTCAGAAACACCCATTTCATATGCAACAGAAATTGCTGCCAATGAATTCAGTACGTTGTGAAGACCAGGCATATTTAATTTAACTGGAAACGTTTTATCATTCTTTGGAAGCTTCACATCAAAACCACTGCTACCTTCAAAAAACTTAACATTACTCGCTCTTACATCCGCCTTTTCATCCGTTCCATATGTGAGAACAGGTTTGGTTAAATCTGACAATAAATCTCGCGCCATAGGATCGTCATAACATATGACGGCCAAACCATAAAAAGGTAATCGAGCCATGAACTCTAAAAATGCTTCACGTAGTTTTTCTACCTCACCACCGTAGGTTTCCATATGATCAAGATCGATGTTTGTTAACACCGCAATAACCGGCTGCAAATGTAAAAATGACGCATCACTTTCATCTGCTTCCGCAACTAAATAACGACTATCACCAAGACGAGCATGAGTACCAGAACTATTCAAACGACCGCCGATTACGTACGTTGGATCAAGATCACCCTCTGCGAGCAAACTAGCGACAAGACTTGTTGTGGTGGTCTTTCCATGCGTACCAGCAACAGCAATTCCATAGCGGAAGCGCATTAGTTCAGCCAACATTTCTGCGCGTGGGATCACTGGGATCCGATGCTCCCTTGCGTAAACAATTTCAGGGTTCAGGACATCAATTGCACTCGATATAACCACTGCATCGCTTTGTCCAACATGAGTTTCATCATGACCAATAAATATATTAATCCCTAACTCTGCAAGTCGTTTCGTTACACGATTTTCTGTAATATCAGAACCTGAAATTTCGTATCCTAAGTTATGTAATACCTCAGCAATACCACTCATACCGACGCCACCAATGCCGACGAAATGAATATAATGCGCTCGCCCCATCCCCATGCTCATACCTATACTTAACTCCATGGCGTCGACGCTATTTTTATCCATAAGCGACCTCCAATAACGCATTTGCAACTTGTTCAGTCGCGCCCGTCATGGCCATTTTTTTTGCATTGGATGACATCTCGACAAGCTTCTCTTTATCTGTGATCCAGTTATTAATAATTAATCCAAGCTTATCTTCCGACAGATCAGAATCCTGAATAACCAACGCAGCACTGGCATCAACAAGATAAGCCGCATTCGCTGTTTGATGATCATCCACCGCATATGGATAAGGAACGAGAATCGAAGGTAAACCGGCGGCTGCCAATTCGGAAACCGTCAATGCTCCTGAGCGACAGATCACAAAATCAGCCCATCCATAGGCCTGATCTATATTATCTAAGAACGGCTCCACACGCGCTTTTACTCCCAGTTCTTTATATTGTTCTTCAGTTTGCTCAAAACCATTTTGTCCGGTTTGATGCCAGATATTTAATTCGCCCCCCCCTTTAGCTACAATTTGAGATAGTGTTGATGGAACAATTTTATTTAGCGAACTTGCCCCCAGACTTCCACCGACGATCAATATCCTGATTTGATCGTTAGTTTTTGCTTGTTTTTTCAAATTAACAATCGACGCTCTAACTGGATTACCCACGTACTGTTCATTACGGTGATTAAATGTATTTGGGAATGCCGTAAACACACGCGTGGCTATTTTTGCCAGGTATCTATTGGTCATACCCGCAATGGCATTTTGTTCATGTATAACCACGGGTATCCGCATTAACCAAGCTGCGATCCCACCTGGTCCACTGGCAAACCCTCCCATTCCCAGAACAGCTGCGGGACGGTAACTGATCATAATTTTGATAGCTTGCAAAACCGCAAACAATATTTTCAACGGCGCAAGTAATAACTTAAAAAATCCCTTACCGCGCACACCACTAATAGTTAATGTTAATAAACGATGACCTGCTTCCGGAACGACTCTAGCTTCCAGGCCTTTTTTAGTCCCCAACCATAGCAATGGAATTTCCTTTGAATGCAAATAATCTGCAACCACAAGTGCTGGAAAAACATGCCCACCAGTCCCTCCTGCCATAATCATGATCGGCCGCTTCATTGTTCGACCTCGTCATCATATTGTTCAGCACGTGTTTCATAATCGACACGCAAAATTAAAGCCGTTGCAACACACATCATAATCATACTGTTGCCACCGTAACTGATAAAAGGAAGTGTCAGACCTTTGGTAGGGAGCGCGCCCATATTTACGCCCATATTTAAAAATGCCTGCATACCTATAAGGAGGCCGAACCCGTAGGCCAGGTATGCAGGAAAGTACCTTCCCCTCTTTTCAGCTTGTGCGGCGATATAAAAAACTCGCCAAATAAAGAATGTAAATATTGCGATCAAAATCAAGCAACTAAATAAACCTAACTCTTCTGCAAAAATTGCAAAAATAAAATCTGTATGTGCTTCGGGTAAGTAGAAAAGTTTCTGAACACTACTCCCAAGACCAACGCCGAACCACTCACCTCTACCGATTGCTATCAAGGCCTGCGTTAATTGAAAACCGGTGTTGTACGGATCCGCCCATGGATCTAAATATGTTAATAAGCGCTGCAATCTGTATGGTGACAACATCACCGCAGTAGCGATTGCCATTACTGCAAGCATTCCCCAAACAATTATTCTCAGAAGAGGGATCCCTGCAATAAATAACAAACCAAGCATGGTTGCGAATAATAGAACCGATGTTCCAAAATCCGGCTCCATCAGCAATAAACCACAGACTAAGGTCATGACAATAACTGGGTTATACAAACCAGAAAAATGCGTTCTGATTTGATTTAAGTGTTGCTCCATATAACCAGCCAGATAGATCACAATAAGTATCTTAGCAACTTCAGAGGCTTGTAAATCGTAGACACCTAAATCAAGCCAACGACTAGCACCATTGACTTCTTTCCCCAGTGGTGAAATAACAGCAACTAATAAAACCAACGAGACCAGAAGAAATAAATAACGAAACTGTTTCAACACATAAAGTGGTGTATTCAAAACAATTGCACCACTGATCAACCCCACACTCAAAGCAACAACTTGTCGCCAAAAATAATGCAATTGTGCTCCTTGATCCTTACCCAAAGGATCTGCTATTGCTATTGAAGCGGAGGCGACCATAACCAGGCCAATGCCGATTAAAATTGCCACGAAACCGATTAACCACCAGTCGTATTCGGCATCCTCCAGATAGTACAAACTCTTGTTTTGGGTCAGGATTGCTTGACTCATGAGTCAAAACCCTCGCCAAAAATTCCACTAGAACCCTCATTACAAACTTTGTTAACTGCTTCAACAAAAGCCTTACCACGTGCTTGATAATTCTTAAACATATCAAGACTCGCACAAGCGGGTGATAACAAGACTTGATCGCCAGAAACTGCAACCTGATCCGCAATCGTTACAGCATCTTCGAGATCAGATACAACTTCAACATCAGTAACCGCTCTAAGCACTTGTTCTAATAATTTCGCATCTTTTCCAAATAATATAGCTTGCTTAATACGGCCTTTCGCAACAACAGCCAGCTGTTCAAATTTTGCACCTTTAGCATCGCCTCCAGCGATAAAAATGATAGGTCGTTGTGCACACCCTTTTATTGCAGCAACAGTTGCACCCTCATTCGTACCCTTCGAATCGTTATACCAATCAACGCCATTATGTTCAGCAACCCATTCACAACGATGTGGTAATCCCGACCATGTTTTTAACACTTCCAACATTGGTTCAATTTCTAAACCCACCGCTTTACCCAAGGCTAAAGCCGCTAATCCATTAGCAACATTATGTGTTCCTTGAATTTTCATTTTGCCAACGGGCATCAATAAATTTTCTTCAAAAGCTAACCACTGCTGATCATTTTTTGATCGAATTCCAAACTCATTTTCATCCGGCTTATTTAATGTGAAACGTGTGATTTTACGATTCATTTTCGACATGCGAGCAACAATCGAATCGTCGGCGTTCAAGATCATTTCTCCACCACCCTGAAAGATCCGCTCCTTGGCATCAACATAATCTGCAATGTCCGCATATCGATCCATGTGATCTTCTGAAATATTCAAGATAGTCGCGGCTACTGCATCTAAACCATGTGTGGTTTCAAGCTGAAAACTGGATAATTCCAATACGTAAAGATCAGGTTCATTTTCACCGATCAAATCCAAAGCTGGTGTGCCTAAGTTCCCCCCGGCTCGAACATCCAGACCAGCTTTTTTCGCCATCTCATATACAAGTGTCGTTACTGTGCTTTTTCCATTAGCACCCGTTATAGCGATCGTTGGTGCATTAGCGTGCCTTGCAAAAAGTTCTATATCACCAATCAATTCAACACCAGCTTGTTGTGCACGAAGCAAAACAGGATGTCGTATCGAAACTCCCGGACTGACGAGACACTGTTTTGAGTTCATGATCAAATCGATATCTAAATCACCAACACTGATTAAAACATCGGGATTTTCCTGCTGAAACTGCTCAACGCCAGGTGGATTTTTACGTGTGTCCGTCACTGCAAATGAAAACTCTTGACTTCCCAGAAAACGCGCGCACGACAAACCTGTCACACCGAGACCAATAATAACGGTATCTATGTTTAAGTTGGCTTGCTTATTCATACGAAGTTTTTTGTTCACCTTTACCTAACCTTCAAAGAAGCCAATCCGATCAAAACCAACATGACGGTTATGATCCAAAATCTGACTATTACTCGGGGTTCTGGCCATCCCTTCAACTCATAATGATGATGAAGTGGTGCCATATTAAAAATTCGTTTTCCCGTTAATTTGAACGATGTCACCTGTAAAATGACGGAGACTGTTTCAATAACAAAAATCCCACCCATGATGAACAAAATCAATTCTTGTCTAACAATCACTGCAACCGTACCGAGTGCTGCACCTAGCGCCAGTGCACCGATATCGCCCATGAAAACTTGTGCTGGATAAGTGTTGAACCACAGAAAACCTAAACCGGCACCAACAATACTTCCACAGAAAATACAAAGCTCCCCAGTACCAGCAATGTAAGGAAACCCTAGATAATCAGAAAACTTCACATTTCCCGTAACATAGGCAAAAATAATCAGTGCGCCCGCAACGAGCACACAAGGCATAATCGCTAATCCATCTAAACCATCTGTCAGGTTCACCGCATTACTGGTTCCGACAATCACAAAATAAACAAAAGGAATATAAAGCACACCTAAAACGATATTGATGTCTTTCACAAAAGGGATTAAAAGTTCAATTTCTGCATTAGTCTGTGCTGTACGAAATAAAAAAATCGCCGCTGCAATACCAACCACAGATTGCCAAAAATATTTGTGCCGAGCTGGTAGCCCTGTGGGATTTTTTTCAACGATCTTACGATAATCATCAATCCAGCCAATGACACCAAAAAGTGCGGTAACCAATAACACCACCCAAACAAATTTATTACTCAAATCACTCCAGAGTAAAGTACTGACACCGACAGCAACCAAAATCAACAAGCCTCCCATGGTTGGAGTACCTGCTTTGATCAAATGTGTCTCAGGACCATCATCGCGAACACTTTGGCCAATCTGATACCGCTTCAAATAAGCAATCATCCGGGGACCAACAAACAACGATATAAATAAAGCCGTCAAAACACCTAAAATTGTACGCAACGTCAAGTATTGAAAGACGTTAAACCCAGAATGAAACTGGGTCAGATAATCAGCTAGCAGCAGAAGCATTATGACTCTCCAAAGCTTGTACTACCGTTTCCATTTTGGCTGCACGAGAACCTTTTATAAGCAGTGTGATATCCGTATCCAGCTCATTCTTTATTATTATTTTTAGTTTTTTTATAAGCGTTTCATTATCAAAAAAATGTTCCGCTCCAACTCCAAATGCCTGTGTCGATTTTTCACTCAATTGGCCAACGCTAAACAATCGTTCAACACCCGCAAGTCTTACCTGCTCACCAACTTGCTCATGTAGTTCGTTTGCCGCTTTACCTAACTCACCCATGTCGCCTAGCACCAACCAGGGTCGTCCTGATGAATTGAGCAAAACGTTCAAGCCGGCCAGCAATGACCCAGGATTCGCGTTATAGGTATCATCAATAAGTTGTACATTGTGAATGCCTGATTTGAATTGCAAACGGCCAGGAACACCTTTCAATGATTCAAGACCATCACGAATTTTTTCTAGAGAAATATTTAACGCCGCAGCACAAGCCGCAGCAGCAATGGCATTCATAATGTTATGCCGACCCGGAACAGGTAGTTTCACCGCGATACATTTTTCTTGAACCTGTAAATAAAAGCGACTACCGCGCTCAAGTATTTTGTTCCTCGTAGCAGTAACGTTAGGTTTATTATCAGTTTTTTTCTCTAAACCAAAATTAAGACTGCGACAGTGGCCCGCCATTGTTCTCCATACCGGTGCAAAATTATCATCTGCATTTATTATCGCAATGCCTTCTTCAGGTAAAGACTGAAAAATTTCACCCTTGGCGTGAGCAACACCTTCTATTGATCCAAACCCCTCCAGGTGAGACGGCGCGCATTGGGTAACAACCGCGATTATTGGTTTTGCAATTTTACTGGAACCGGCAATCTCGCCAACATGATTTGCACCCATTTCGATCACCGCATAATCATGTTTTTGATCAAGATTAAACAGTGTCAGTGGCACACCGATATCGTTATTTAAGTTACCCTTAGTCGAGAGCACTTCACCACAGCCAGATAAAATTGAATTAACCATTTCTTTAACCGTTGTTTTTCCATTACTACCTGTAATTGCTACAACTGGAATATCGAAATAATCTCTCCATATACTAGCCAAACTGCCCAAACCTAATCGTGTGTTTTCAACTTCTATGGTGGGTAAATTAGTTCGTACAGATTTATCGATCATCACTGCCGCTGCACCTGCTTTTTCTGCTGCAGCGACATAATCATGACCATCAAAACTCGGACCGTGAAGTGCAATATACAACTGGCCTTCTTCTATAGTTCTCGTATCTGTCGAACAACCACAAAATGTTACGTTTTCTCCTAGCAAACTTGCGCCAAGCTTGTTAGCTACTTCTTGCAAAGAAAGATTGATCATTGTCCTTCCTCTGCTTGTTTTGCATTTAAAATATTCAGCACAACATTTCGATCATTGAATGGGAAACGTTGACCTTTTATCTCTTGCCATTCTTCGTGACCTTTACCTGCGATCAAAACAATATCATTTACTTGCGCTGACTCTATCGCAGATTCAAGCGCCTGTTCTCGATCAAAAACCATCTTCACTTTTTCAGGCTTTTTCATACCTTCCAGAATTTGATCAGCGATCATTTCTGGATCTTCTGATCTTGGATTGTCATTGGTAATGATCAGGAAATCTGACAGCTGCTCAGCAACCTTTCCCATCAAGCTACGTTTGCCTTGATCACGATCACCTCCGCAACCAAAAACACACCACAACTGCCCCTTACAAACTTCTTTCAACGTACTCAATGCGTTCTCAAGCCCATCTGGTGTATGCGCAAAGTCGACAACGACTGTGGGCTGTTTTTTTTGGATAAAAGCTTCCATTCGACCAGGCACACCGGCCACTTTCGACAATGATTGCAAGGCTTCTTTAAATTCAAATCCTGCAGCGAGTAAAGCACCCAATGCAGCCAACAAATTACTCGCATTAAAACGACCCAATAGATCAGTTTTAATAACGCCTGATCCTTGTGGCGTATCAATTTCCATTTCTAAACCGGTAACGAAAACATCTAATTTTTTGCATCGAATAGTATTAATTTCCGAATGACTTTTTTCACTTAAAGTATAAGCAATCAGTTTGATATTATTCGATTTATCTTGCAATAAAGTGTCGAAAATCTGTTCAGAAAAAGGATCATCCAGATTAACAACTGCGGCTTGTAAATTAGGTGATTTAAATAAGGATAATTTTGCATTACCATAGGCTTGCATATCGCCATGATAATCAAGATGATCACGCGTTAAATTGGTAAACACGGCAACATTAAAATTCACGCCATTCAATCTTTGTTGTGATAAACCATGTGATGACGCTTCAATAACGACGGCTTTTGCACCTTGATCATTTAATCGAAATAGCGATTTATGTAAACTAATAACATCTGGTGTTGTCATACCGTTAGAGGCAAATTCACCAAGTAGTCCATTACCCAATGTTCCAATGACACCGCTGGAATTTTTTCCTGAAATATTATCTATCGCTTGCCCGATAAAATGACTAACTGACGTTTTACCGTTAGTGCCAGTCATTCCAAATATTTTCAGATCATCTGTTGGATTGCCGAAATATCGATGCGCGATTATGCCCACTTTACTCAATAAATTTTCAATAAAAATAATATTTCCAACAACCTTATTTGTAACAAGATCCGCTTCGCTACGATCAACAAAAATAGCAACGACTCCTCTTGATATTGCATCGTCAATAAAATCCGTACCACGAGTAATAGTTCCACTCAGAGCAAAAAAACAGTCTCCTGGATTTATCTTTCGACTGTCGAGTTGAATACCATTGATCAAAACATTTTGATCATCATCAAGCTCCGCAAACTCTTGTACGAGTTCGCTTAGATAAATTCCACCTTGTTTCATCGCTGTCATTATCAAGGTTGCCTACCCGCCATCAATTTATGTTCACCTGTTATGGCTTCGGAAACATCGTCTGGAGAAACATTCATCAACCTAAGTGTTTCACCCATTAATTTTGCAAATGCTGGTGCAGCGACCTGCCCACCGTAATACTCGCCTTGTGATGGCTCATTGATCATGACAACAGCAACAAGGCGTGGGTTACTCACCGGCACAATTCCAGCAAAAACAGACTGGTAACGATCTTCTGCATAGCCACCCGTAGATGATTTATGTGCGGTACCTGTTTTACCAGCAACGCGGTAGCCTGGAATGCTCGCTTGTTTACCAGTGCCACTTTGTACAACCCCTTCCATCATTTCCAGAACCTGACGTGTGGTGACTTTACTCATTACACGATCACCTTCTTCTGGCTGCTCGATTTTTAATAAACTCGGTATTGCCATCACACCCTCATTAGCCAATACCATATATGCCTGAGCTAGTTGTAATGTTGTCACCGACATACCGTAACCGAATGACATCGTTGCTTGCTCAATATCCCGCCAGCTTGAATAATCCCTTAAACGTCCTGCGGCTTCACCTGGAAAACCAACTCCACTGACTGTCCCTAGCCCAATTTGATCAAATGTGTTCCATAGCACTTCAGCTTCCATCGACAACGCAATTTTCGACACACCGACATTACTTGATTTTTTGATCACGGTAGATACATCAATCATTTTGTAATTATGAATATCCCGCACCATGTGTTGACCTACACGATACTGACCTGGGCGTGTATCAATCATCGTTTCAGGTTTATAAGTACCCAAATCCAATGCGGTAGCGACAGTAAAAGGCTTTATTGTTGAGCCTGGTTCAAATACATCCGTTACCGCACGATTGCGATAATGTTCGCCTTTCATCACATAACGATTATTTGGGTTGTATGAAGGTTGATTAACCATTGCCAGGATTTCACCTGACTTAGCATCCAAAACAACGATTGATCCACTTTTTGCCTTATGTCCCAATACAGCAGCGGTTAATTCTCTGTACGCTAAATATTGAATACGTTTATCAATACTCAAAGTCAGATCTTTGCCGGGTTGAGACGCTTTGACACTTTCAACATTTTCGATCGTATGACCTTTCAAATCTTTAATCACGAGTTTTTTGCCAGGCTCACCTTTCAACAATTTGTTGTAAGCCAGCTCAATTCCTTCTTGCCCCTTATCATCAATATTCGTAAACCCCACCACATGAGCGGCAACATCTGCTGCTGGATAAAATCGTTGAAATTCTTTTTGTTCTGATACTCCCGGGATCTTAAGCGCCATCACTTTTGCAGCAAGTTGCGGTGTGGCCTGTCGCTTCAAATAAACAAACTCACGTTTTGCACGCTTGTTGATCATGTCTTCCATAGTGATTTGAGGAATACCTAACACTTTTGCTAACTCAACCCATCGGGGTTTGTCCAAAACCAATTTTTTAGGATTCCCAATAATCGCACTAATCGGTGTACTAATCGCCAGAGGCTCACCATTTCGATCATAAATAATGCCGCGATTTGCTGAAACAGGAACTACCTTTGAATAAGATGAATTTCCTTTACTTTGTAGAAAATCTTTTTCCAACAATTGCAAATAGACAATCTTGAATACCAATCCCACCGAGGCGATCAAAAACAGACAAAGCACAAACCAGCGCCTGCCAGTAAAATGTGCTTCCATTTTTTGATCTTGTTGTTTCACTTAGAATTCACCAAATTAATGTTCTCGCTAACAGGCAGTTCCATTTCCAATTTTTCACGAGCAACCTCTTCAATACGACTATGGGTTCCCCAAGTTGCTTGCTCTAATTGAAAACGCCCCCAGTCCTCATTCATCAAGTCACGTTGCGCTTCCATTGCTTGAAGTTGTACAAATAATTTACGATTTTCGTGTCTTGTTCCAACCACACTTAACGCCGTCCAAACCACCAACATTCCGATCAACAAAAATGGAAACTTCATACACACATCCTCTCTGCTATACGCAATACGGCACTTCTTGATCTTGGATTTCTATCTACTTCCGCAACACTTGCCCTGATCATTTTCCCAACAAGCTTCATATCGGGATTCAACATTGAAACGGGGATCGGTAAATCTTTCGGATAGGTATCACCAGCAGCAGCTTTTTTCATAAATCGTTTTACAATGCGATCTTCCAAAGAATGAAAACTGATCACCACTAAGCGACCACCTGGAGCAAGAATGCTCAACGCCTGATCCAGCACTTTTTTGACCTCGCCTAATTCATCATTAATGAAAATTCTGATCGCCTGAAAAACGCGCGTTGCCGGATGAATAGCTTTTTGTCCGGGCTTACTTTGGTTCGGTGTCACTGCTTTGATCAAACTGGCTAATTGCCTTGTTGTGACAATGGGTGCTTCATCACGCCTCGCGACGATTGCCCGTGCTATCCGTTTGGAAAATCGTTCTTCACCATACTCACTAAATACCTGCACCATTTCACGATCGGTCGCAGTCGCTATCCAGTCTGCTGCAGAAATCGAATTTTCTGGATCCATGCGCATGTCCAATGGCCCTTCTCGCATAAAACTAAAACCACGTTCGGCATCATCCAATTGCGGTGAAGAAACACCAAGATCAAAAAGAATACCGTTAACTTTTCCTGTGACTCCTTTTTGATCAGCGATCTGTTCTAATATTGAAAATGCACCTTGCTCGATAGAAAAACGTTTATCTTCAATGGCAAGAATGTTCCCAGCCTGTATAGCAAATGGATCACGATCAATAGCGATCAATTTCCCCTGCTTGCCCAATTTCTTCAATATCGATTTTGAATGTCCCCCTCGCCCAAAAGTACAGTCAAAATAAATTCCGTCCTCAACTATCGAGAGCGCTTCCAACACTTCATCCAATAACACCGGTTTATGTTGTTGCTCCTTATCAATCGCCGCCATCAGAGCGAGAGTTGTTGTAGCGATTCTGGAACTTCGCCACTGCCGTCTTTAAGACTACTCAACCATGCTTCTTGCTTTGCGTTCCAAGTTGCTTCATTCCATAACTCGAATTTGTTACCCTGACCAAAGATGACGATTTCTTTCTCTAACCCAGCATGTTTTATAAGGCTCGCTTCCACTCGAAGCCGACCATGGGAATCCAATGTGCAATCTTCGGCATGCCCAAGCATTAATGTTTTAGTCATGCTCGCTTTCGGATCAAATTCGGGTAATGCGACTAGTTTGGGTTCAACCAATTCCCACTCAGTCAACGGGTATATCCATACACAAGGTTCATTGGGCTTAATGGTGAGCTTCAGATTACCACTGCACATCTCCTGGAGCCGAGCACGGTATCGACTAGGAATTGCTAATCGCCCTTTACTGTCCAGATTAAGTGAGCTTTTACCCGTAAACATGAAATCCCCGTTGCTGCATTTTTATTAGCGTCTCATATATTATGATCCACAATTCACCACGATCCACCACAGATTATCGAACTATCTAACAACAGTAGTCTGCTGTCAAGCATAAAAATCGGGAATTCTTTCTTTTTTAACAACAACTTAGCGAAAAATTCACCTTTCGGACTGAAATTAAAAAAATAACTTTTTTAGTATCATTTGTTTAGTAATTCTACTTAAAGTGATTTATTAGATATGTCATTTTTATAAAGACATGAAATGTTACAAATGGGTTTATTCAAGAATAACTTTTGGTTAATTTTGATTCAGATAGATCAATTTTGGTTTACCATCTTGATCATTTATGAACGAAATGATCAAAAACCTTTGCCTTTTAACATTAACTACCACCATCCTGGCTTCGAATAGCTTTACTATTCAAGCTGAACCTCCACCCAATATTTCATTAGCGAAGATCTATCAGAAAAATGAAGATATTGGACAATATTGGGTTAGCGAGAAACTCGATGGTGTACGTGCATATTGGAACGGTAAAAATTTGATTTCGCGACAAGGAAATCGTTTTAGTGTACCGAACTGGTTTACCAAAAAATTTCCAGATCAAAAACTCGATGGTGAACTCTGGATCGGGCGCGGTACCTTTGAGCAACTGGTCAGCACTGTTAGAAAACATCGGCCTGTTGATTCCGAATGGCAAGAAGTCAAATACATGATTTTTGATCTACCCGATTCGGGCAAAAACTTCACTGATCGTTTAGTTGAATTGAAAACACTCATCGATCAAGTCAGTCTTCCGCACTTGCAACTCATCAAACAGACACGTATTACTAATCACGATCAATTACAAAAAAAATTACAAAGTGCGATCAAAAAAGGCGCTGAAGGTTTGATGTTACATCGTGACGATTCACATTATCGCACTGGGCGCAGTAGTGACCTATTAAAAGTTAAAACCTATCAAGATGCTGAAGCCATTGTGATCGCTTACTTACCTGGCAAGGGTAAATATAAAGACATGCTTGGCGCGCTATTGGTTGAAATGCCGAATGGGAAACGGTTTAAAGTTGGATCTGGTTTTAAAGACAAGGATCGAAAAGCCCCACCTAAGATTGGATCTCAGATCACTTATAAATATTTTGGTTTTACAAAAAAAGGCATTCCAAAGTTTGCGAGCTTCTTACGTATCAGGAAGTAAATCAGCTCTAAAATTTTATCTATACTCGGGCAATCTCCACCAACACAGAATGCACAGTACTGCTTTCACCCATGTCAGATTTTATGCCTGGATTGAGAACATTAATATTCGCTTTGCTACCTTGCTGGCGCTTCGGCCAAAATCCTTTGTAACTGAGTGCAACCCCACGTGGCACCTGATCAGAAACAGCCAGTTCTAAATTTATCTCGCCCGTGTCATTGTATAAACTGACTTGATCACCAATAAATAATTCTCTGTTGCTGGCTTCTTCGGGATGCAGGATCACTTTTGCTTTTCTCAATTGCTTTTCAATTTTCGGATCAATTCCGTAGCTGCTGTTCAGTAACCAAGCTGACGCAGGCGAAAGTAATTTGAGCTGACTTCCCAATGATTCAGGATCCAGATCGGCATGTGGTTCTGGGATCAAAGGGTGACCATCTTCCTCAGCCTGTTTTGAGGCAATTTCGATCTTTCCGCTTGGTGTCGGGAAATGACCATCAGTAAACTGTAGAACAGGATCTTTTGCGATAGGAACAGTGCCTTTTTCAGAAAGTGATTCAAATGTTTCTCCAACGCCGGATCCTTTGAGTACGCGATCAATAATCGCTCGATCAGATTCAAATAATTCAGCTTCAGTGAATCCCATCGCCTTAGCTAGACACCGAAAGATCTCGGAATTTTGTAATGACGCTCCCATCGGCTCAACGGCCTTAACTTGAGCGGACAAGCTTAAATTGAAATAGGACACGACTAAATCGTCATGTTCGAGAAAACTTGCTGCGGGCAAAATATAATCCGCATAATCTGCAGTATCAGTTGGAAAGATGTCTAGCACCACCGTCAATAAATCCTCGCGAGATAATGCTTCGCGTTGTCTTGTTTGTTGTGGGTTAGAAGCCAAACTATTCGCGTTCCAGCAAAAAAAGGCCTGGGAACGATCAGGATCTTCCAAACAATCGGCAAGATCCATATGACTGATACTTTCTGATCCTTCGCCCAAATGTGATCCTGACACATAATCTTCATCGATATTGCGATTTCCAAAACCATTAAGATACAAAAAACCACTACCTGCTTTACCAAAATTTCCCGTCACGGCGGGTAATAAAGAACAGGCGCGCATCGCATTCCCTCCGCGATTTTGTCGTTGCAAACCCTGTCCGAGCCAAAGCATGGCCGACCCACTTCCATAAATCTTTGCGGCTTGTTCGATGAAGTGCGCAGGGACACCAGTTTTCTCTTCGGTCCAATCGGGCGTGCAAGACAATAACTTCTCTTCTAGCTGTTCCCAACCGATTGCATTATTAGCAAGATAGTCACGATCAATTTGTTCATCGCGAAGTAATACGTGCATTATTCCAAATGCTAATGCGGCGTCGCTGCCTGGATAATTCTGTAAATGCAGATCAGCAGCTTCAGCCGTTTCGGTACGGATAGGATCTACGACCACAACTTTAGCAGATGACTCAGACAGCCAGTATTTATCAATGTGACTAGCCGAAGACGATGGGTTGGCTCCCCACACAAGAATACATTCAGCATCCTTCGCTGTGCGCGGATCAAAACCATCCAACGAACTACCGTAATTATAATCAAGTGCGGTATGACCTGCATTATTACAAACCGTATCAGGATTAACTTCGGTCGCGCCTAGTCGATTAAAGAAGCGCATAGGAAACAAAAAACCAAGTAACGCAAACGTACCCGTGTAATGGGTATTCAGTATTGTACGCGCGCCTTTTTCCTGAATAATGTTTTGTAGCTTTTCAGCAATTTCAGATAAGGCTTGATCCCAACTTACAGGTTCAAAACGACCCTCACCCTTTCGTCCAGTCCGACGTAAAGGTTGGGTAATTCGTGAGTCTGGATCAAGCCAAGTATTGTTATAAGCAACAGCACATTTAGGACAAAGTTTACCGCGACTCACTGGGTGTTTTGGATCACCTCCTACTCTGAATATTTTATTATCTGCAATCGTGATGGCCATGCCGCAAGCATCGTAACAATCCCGTGGGCACGTTGTTAAAACCGTTCGTTTTTTACTAGTCGATGCTGCATTGGTTTCCATTACACACCTCAAACACAATTGCTATCATTCAAAAAATGAGCTGAAATTCTCTTTGATACTATCAAGGATAAATTGGATCAGTCTATTGCCCATCATGGGTAGCTCTGACAATTTTTGCTCGGACTGTAGTGTAAGTGTAACAACTGGACTGATCGTAGAACGGGACGTTAGTTAATTATCTTAAACCTGGTCTGGGTTAAGTAGAATGATAAACCTCACGCGCTGCCTTGAAATGTTCTAAGGAATAATCAGTCAGCCATTTGAGATCTAATGCTGGGCTCGCTTTGTCTTTCGCGTGATAGTAGGCTTCCATAAATTCTTCGTCGGGAGCATGTAACCATTCCTCTGTTTGAGTTTGGACTGATAGTGAATCTTGTCGAAAGATTTCCTCAAAGACAGCATCAACAATGACGTCAAACGATTTTTCTTTTATGTTATAGCCAGTTGCATAACCTCGACAAAAACCAAGAATAGAAGCGGTGATATATCGACTAGTTTGCATTTCAGACGGTACATTATCGTAAAGGCTTTTAAGTGGATCAAAACAATTTGAAAAAGCCTGCTTTAATTTTTTCTTGTGTTTCAAAACTTCCAAACCAAACATAGTTTATTTACCTCCTATGTGTTTCCCTACTCATAACATTAAACCCGTCGCAGGTTTGAAGTTCGCCTTTAGGTATTCCGTTAACCAAGCAAGATCTACTGTCTCACTTTTCTGTGAACTCGCATGCTGATATGCCTTTAGAAATTCTTCATTGTTCTCGCTTTCCCAACTATCTGCACGGGTTTGAACAGCAACAGATTCTCGTCGGAACAATTCTTCGAACACCGCGTCTGCAATCACGTTGATGTCCTTTTGTTTAATATTATGTGATGCGCTGTAAGTTCTACAGACACCTAAAATAGAAGCGGCAATTTGTGGGCTTGTTTGCATATCTAGTGGGACGTTTCCAAGCTCGTCTTTCAGCGGCTGAAAACAATCAGAGAACGCTCGTATTAATAATCTTTTATGTTTTCCAGCTCCAAACCCGAACATCTTTGCCATTCTCCGAACTCTTAGATTGTTTAGTTTTAATCTGAAGTTTTCATTTTTAGATCAAAAAAGAGTTGGCCGATAAGCCGGGTTCTGTCCACCTCTAAATAAATTTAGGGATGTGACAGTCATTCATCTGGGATGCACGTCACCATGCACCTCTAGCAACCTACCCGGGAACTCATGCGGACCACACGATACCGCTCGAAGCGGCGCATTCCCCTATTTGGTCTTGCTCCAGGTGGGGTTTACCCTGCCACTGGCTTTCACCAGCGCGGTGCGCTCTTACCGCACCATTTCACCCTTACCTGTCGAAACAGGCGGTATATTTTCTGCGGCACTTTCCGTAGGCTTTCGCCCCCTAGACGTTATCTAGCACCCTGCCCTATGGAGCCCGGACTTTCCTCTGTTACCTTATAGATAACAGCGACTGCCTGGCCAACTCTGCTGCCTAGTTTACCTGAACTAGCGACAAGCGGTTAATTAGCAGGCATAAAAAGCCTACAAAGATGAGGCTTGTATATTATTTAAATCAAAAAGAAGCTTTATTTTTGATCTATTTTAAAGGCTGGGATATAACAACTTATTTTTACTTTTCCTGGTCTATTTTTTCTTGCGCCAACTTATAGAGCTGATTTTTTTTTGCCCCCGTGATCTTAACTGCCACTGCCACGGCCTGGCTTGGTGGAAGGCTTTCTAATAATATTTCCAGGATCCTTTCTGGTTCACCATCTTCTTTTTGATCTTCTTGTTGAAACCCTTCAACAAGAATCACAATCTCACCTCGACATTGGCCTGGATCATTTTCTAGCCATTGTTCAAGTTCTTGTAACGATTCTGACCGTATCGTTTCATAGATTTTTGTTAATTCACGCGCAATGCAAGCGAGCCTCTTTGATCCAAAGATCTCTTTCAAATCAGAAATACAGGCGGCTAACCGATGTGGTGCTTCATAAAAAATCTGTGTCGCTGATTCCGCTTTTAAAGCCTGTAGTGTTTTTAGTCTCGCCATTTTCTTTGCAGGCAAAAAACCATTGAAGGTAAATCGATCAGACGCGAGACCTGATACGCTAAGAGCTGCAATTAATGCACAAACTCCGGGTATCGGAATAACCTGAATGTCCACCTGTCGCGCAAGCGATAAAAGGTAATATCCCGGATCACTTACCAACGGTGTTCCTGCATCGCTGATCAAAGCCATGCTTTCGCCAGCTTGAATTCGTTCAATCAAATCTGCAGCGACTTTTCGCTCGTTATGATCATGACAGGCTTTCATTGAGGTCGTGATACCAAACTTTTTCAGCAAACCGCCACTATGCCGGGTGTCTTCTGCCAGAATCAGATCAACATTTTGCAAAGTCGCGATCCCTCGCGGCGTCATATCATCAAGATTTCCAATCGGTGTCGCAACAACATATAAAATACCGCTTTGTTGTTCCTGATCTTGCTTTCGTGCCACTTAAGAATACCCTCACGTTGAAAAATAAATGTTAAACTCCCAACTCATCCGATCGTAGGAACAGAAATGTTGTTTCAACCACCAATTCGTTTATTTCCTTTTTTATTGATTCTGGCGCTATTTGCCGGCTGTGTTAGTCAACCAACCAAAGAAGAAGCTCCACCTCCAGGCCAAATCGAAGTTGCCATACAACTATTAGGCAGTGGTGATTATAACGCGGCGGCCGCTGAATATTTGAAATTAGCTAACAGTGCTTCTTCGACTCTAGAAGATGGCACACCTTCTTTTTTGATATCCGATTACCAACTCTCAGCAGCTGAAGCTTACGTTAAAGCGGGTGACAGTCTCAAGGCCAGAAAAGTACTTGCGTTGGTCGAACACAATTTGTTAGATGCACCCTTAAGCGATCGATACCACCTAACTAGCGCAAAAATCGCACAACTTGACCAACAACCTGAACAGGTCATCAGTTCACTCGACCAAATATCAGCTGACCAACACACTCAAAAAATGCTGCAAATGCAGATTGCTGCCTTTGGAGAATTAGATTCGCCAATAGAAGCCGCTCGCAAACGAGCATTAATCGATCCCTTTCTTGAATCAACTCTCGAACAGAATGAGAATCGTCGAGCAATTTGGAAAACGATCAACCAGCAAGAACTAGCAATTCTCAAACAACTACAAACCAACTCACGAGATCCGTTAATAGGCTGGAGTCAACTTGCAAGCATAGCGAGAGAATCAATCTTTGACGCAGAAATTTTTGGGCGGGAAATTTCGAGGTGGCGTTTGAATTTCCCAGAACATGCTGCTGAAGAACCCATTCTCAGTGAGTTATTTGAAAAAAGTAAAACCTTAGGAACCAAAGTCACTAGCATTGCACTGTTACTTCCTGAAAGTGGACGCTTTGCTCAAGCCGGTGCTGCACTGCGAGATGGTTTTTTATCTGCATGGTATAGCGAAAATGATCGATCCGATCAGCCAATAGTTCACGTCTATGACGCAAATGAAGAAAACATTCTCGATGTTTATCAACAAGCTATTGAGGAAGGTGCGGATCTTGTCGTTGGCCCATTAGAAAAGAATACGCTGAAGACATTATTATCGATGCAAACATTGCCAGTAAGAACGTTGGCTTTAAATCAGCTTGATGAACAATCCTTAGTTCAATTCCAAACCCATATTGATTCTGATCATTTTTACCAATTTGGACTCTCTCCCGAACAAGAGGCAAAGCAAGTTGCTAGCAAAGCCTGGGCAGAAGGTTATACTCAAGCACTGGCTATAACGCCCGAAGGTAATTGGGGCGATCGGCTTTTTGATGCCTTTAAAACTGAATATGAAGAGCTCGGTGGCATCATTTTGGAACATCAAAAGTTTGCCACTTCGACAACTGAATATTCCACTATTGTCTCTCACCTTTTGAATATTGATGGTAGTCAGCAACGTTTTGATGCCTTGACCAAAATATTGGATCGCAAGATCAAATTTGAAGCGCGTCCAAGAAAAGATGTGGATTTTGTCTTTATGGCAGCCCTGCCAGTTCATGCACGTCAAATTCGACCACAACTATTATTCCATCGTGCTTCACGAATACCCGTAATTGCAACTTCACATACCTTTGGTCTGCCACCCCGTGGAGAACCAGATCTTGATCTTGAAGGCGTTATTATTGGTGATATGCCGTGGTTGATCGAGAATCAGGAAATAGATCCTGAGACACCTTTATCAATGCAGCAAAATTGGCCAGACAACAATGCTGCCTTCCTGCGACTTTTTGCACTCGGTATTGACGCATACAAAATTATTCCACACCTCGGTCGTTTAAGGTTGCAAATCGGTGAAAATTTCATTGGTGAAACTGGCACTTTATCGATGAATGAAAATGCACAGATCCAGCGTGACCTGGCGTGGGCAAAATTCTTGCGTGGAAAACCTAGTTTGATCAAAAATCAATACTCTTCAAATATTCCATCTCGTGAATTTAAAAGATCTACTGACCAATAAACGCGGTCAGTGGGCGGAAAAGCTGGCCGAAAAATATTTGATCAAACAAGGCTTGAAATTAGTAGAACGCAATTATTCCTGCAAAAGAGGTGAAATTGATCTGATAATGTGGGAGCAAAACACGATTGCCTTTGTCGAAGTAAGGTATCGAGAAAATGAACAATACGGTGGTGGGGTTGAATCCATTGATTTTCGCAAGCAGGAGAAAATAAGGACAACAGCAATGCATTTTCTACAGAAGAATCATTCTCACCAGGATCACTCTTGTCGGTTTGACGCGGTGATCATCAACGGCAAACCGGATCAACCTTCACTTAATTGGATAAAAAACGCATTTTAATTATGGACCCAGTAGAACGCATACAACAAACCTTTGCCGAAAGCATTGAAGTAAAAACCCAATCTGCGGAAATATTACCGGAGATGATTGCGACGGCAGCATCTCGCCTTGCAGATTGTTTGATCAATGGCCATAAAGCCATGAGCTGCGGTAATGGTGGATCGGCAGGTGATGCACAACATTTTTCTGCTGAGCTTCTTAATCGATTTGAAATGGAGCGCCCTGCCCTGCCGGCAATTGCACTAACCACTGATACCTCAACAATCACCTCGATCGCTAATGACTACCACTACAGCGAAATTTTTTCTAAGCAGGTTCGCGCACTTGGCCAATCTGGCGATATATTGCTCGCAATAACAACCAGTGGCGGGTCACCTAATATAGTAAGGGCCATAGAAGCGGCACATGAACGTGATGTTAGTGTTATTCTTTTCAGTGGGAAAGATGGTGGTACAGCGTCCGAATCGCTTGAAGAAGAAGATATTGAGCTGCGTGTACCCAGCCAGCGAACAGCACGTATACAAGAAGTACACTTGATTATGATCCACTGTTTGTGCGATCTTGTTGATAAGAAACTATTTGGATAGGAATTAATTATGTCAAAAATGAGTTTGATAAATCTGTCACTGATTTGTTTGTTAGTACAGGCTTGCGCCGCCCCACTCGTCGTTGGTGGCGTTGCAACCGGAGCTGCGGTGGCAAACGATAAACGTACAACAGGCACTTTTGTAGAAGACGAGGTGATAGAATTAAAGATCAGATCTGCACTATTAGGAGATAAATCTTTTAAAGATCAAATTCATATCAATGCCACCAGTTTTAATACTATTGTTTTACTTACTGGTGAAGCGACAACTGAAGCAATTCGTCAGCAAATCGTAACGATTGCTAAAAATATCGAAAAGGTTAGTCACGTCTTTAATGAAATCCGGATCGCGGCGCCAAGCGCACTGTTGGCGAGAAGTAGCGATACACTGCTGACATCAAATGTTAAAGCACGTGTTTTGGCCGACAAAACTGTTGATGGCACCAAAGTCAAAGTCGTTACAGAAGCTGGGGTTGTTTACCTGATGGGAATTGTCACACGCCAACAAGGTGCGAATGCAGCACAAGTTGCAAGTAAAGCCTCGGGTGTTCAGAAAGTTGTTAAACTTTTTCAGTACATCGACCAGGGTTAGTATTTAACAACTGGAACCTATGACTTGTTACTTTACGACGCGTAGGAAAGGCGGCTTTTTTGATCCCTTATTAGTAGGGGGAGGGGTACCAGGATCCTCAGGTGGTGACGTGGTTGGCGGCGGTACGTTTTCTTCTTCAGCAAACACCATACCCTTACCATTTTCCTGCGCATATATTGCTTTCACTGCATAAACTGGTACGTGTATATCTTGAGGAACCCCACCAAAACGTGCATTAAAATAGATCCACCCATTTCCTAGATCTAAAAATTTAACTGCCATGGGTGAGATATTCAATATTATCTGTCCATCTGTCACGAACTCGAGCGGGATTTGTGCACCTTCAGCCTCTGCATCTACCATCAAATGCGGTGTTAAGTCATTGTTGAGAATCCATTCATAAAATGCTCGAACCAGATAAGGTTTCGTTGGGCTTAAATCCATGTCTAACCTACCTCACACTATCCAAGTTCTCGTTCAGCTTCAGACATACTCGTCTGAAAACCTTCGCGATCAAATAACTTCTTCGCATATTTCTGTAATGGTTTTGCCTGTGGTGGCAGCTCCACGCCGTAGCTTTGAAGACGCCAAAGAATGGGGCCAAGACTACAATCGACCAGGGAAAAATCGTCAGACATAAAAAATTCAAAACTTTCAAAGGCGGGTGAAATTGCAGTAAGGTTATCGCGCATTATTTTTTGAGCATTTGTTTTTACTGCTTCTTTACCATTTCCTATATCATCTATGAGACTGTAAAGATCTTTCATAATTCGGTAGGCTAACTGACGATTCGTTGCTCGGGAGACAGGATCAACCGGCATAAGTGGAGGATGCGGAAATCGTTCATCCATATATTCCATAATAATCCGTGGTTCATACAAAACCAAATCACGATCTACCAGTGTCAATACAGAGTTGTAGGGATTTAATCCGATGATTTCTTCAGGAATATTGTCATGATCTACGAAATTGACTTCAACATTAATGTCTTTTTCTGCAATACAAAAACGAACACAGTGACCAACCGGATCCAATGGATCAGAATAAAAAGACATGACTGAACGTCGATTAACAAGCGCATTCATTAGAAAACCCCATAAAGAAATACTAAACGAAAATCATACCACGCTTGTCAACCCCTTCCCCATTCAATAAATGGAGGAGGATAAAGTCTTAATACTAACGTACGTCTTTCCAGTATTCTTTTTTCAGCAAATAGGCGGGAACAAGCAATACTAATAGGAATATAATCACCCAGAAACCAATATCCTTTCTGATTAATTTTGCAGGCTCCCCCATGTAGACCATGAAATTAACCAAATCACGCCGTGCGGTTCTAAATTCACTTTCACTCATCTTACCCGGCGTCATCAGTGCTAAATTATTAATCACCTTTGATGACTCATCGCCATGATGATCGTCATAAACTGGTTTTTGCATACCCTGTAATTCCAGTAAAACATGCGGCATCGCAGTATCTTTGAAAACCAGATTATTAACGCCTGTCTCTTTACCAGGATCAACATAATAAGAATCCAGGAAAGTATAGATCCAGTTCGCGCCACGTGAACGGGCAATCACAGAAAGATCTGGCGGTGCTACACCTAGCCATTTCTTCGCATCATCAGCACGCACGGCAACCTTCATGTTATTACCGATTTTATCGGTGGTAAACACCATGTTTTCGAGCATAACCTCTTCAGGTATACCCAAGTCTTTTGCCATGCCGTTAAAGCGCATGTAAGCCGCGGAATGGCAACTTAAGCAATAGTTAACGAATAGCTTCGCCCCCCGTTGCAATGATGCCCTGTCACTAAGATCTACACGTGCATCTTTAAGTCTAACACCGGCACCAGCAGCAGAAGCCGCAATAGGGACAATCAATAAAAAAATCAGTATAAGTTTTTTCATTTGTACGTCACCCTTTCTGGAACTGGCTTAGTCTTATCCCATTTGGAATAAAACGGCATGAGAAGGAAAAATGCAAAGTAGATGCCTGTAAAAATCTGTGCCAGTAGTGTCAATAGTGGTGTTGGATTTTTTAATCCTAACCAGCCTAATGCGATAAAGCTGAAAATGAATATCGCAAGGATCACCTTATATAAACCGCCGCGATAACGCAGCGATTTAACCGGATTACGATCCAACCACGGTAACAAAAATAACACCATCACAGCCGCGCCCATCGCCAACACTCCTGGAAATGCTGAGCCCCCAACCGAGGGTATAGCACGCAAAATGGCATAAAACGGTGTGAAGTACCAAACCGGTGCAATATGCTCAGGAGTGACTGCTGGATTCGCTGGAACAAAATTATTATGCTCCAGGAAATAACCACCCATTTCTGGTGCAAAGAAAACAATCAGTGCGAAGAAGATCAAAAAGACCACCACGCCGACAATATCTTTGACTGAGTAATAAGGGTGGAATGGAATTCCATCAAGCGGGATCCCATTTTTATCTTTATTTTTCTTGATATCGACACCGTCAGGGTTGTTTGATCCTACCTCATGCAAGGCAAGAACATGAACCATCACCAGCCCCAGTAATGCGATTGGAACGGCAATGACGTGGAAAGAGAAAAAACGGTTCAGTGTGACATCGGAAACAAAAAAATCTCCACGAATCCATAAAGCTAAGGTCTCCCCTATGAAAGGTACCGCCCCAAATAAAGAGATAATCACCTTTGCCCCCCAGTAAGACATTTGTCCCCAAGGTAACAAATAGCCAAGAAAGGCTTCCGCCATTAGGCACAGGTAGAGAAACATCCCCGTTATCCATAATAATTCACGTGGATGCTTATAGGATCCGTACATCAAACCACGAAACATATGTAAATAAATCACCACAAAGAACGCTGAGGCACCGGTGGAATGCATATAGCGAATGAGCCAACCCCATTCAACGTCTCGCATAATATATTCAACGGAAGCAAATGCTAGCTCAGCATCTGGCTTATAACTCATCGTCAACCAGATACCAGTAACGATCTGGTTAATCAGAACAACCAGGGCTAGAGAACCGAAAAAATACCAGAAATTAAAATTCTTTGGTGCGTAGTATTTAGCCAGATGATCATTCCACAGTTTTGTTAATGGAAAACGTGCATCGATCCAAGCTAGAAGGTTTGTTAATAATTTGATCATTATGAGGCCCCCTCATCTTCACCAATCAACAACAATGTTTCGCTTAAAAAATGGTATGGTGGAACTAATAGATTCTTCGGAGCAGGTACATTTTTGTATACGCGACCGGCCAAATCAAATTTGGAACCATGACATGGGCAAAAGAACCCCCCCTGCCAGTCTGGCCCAAGATTATTTGGCGTCCCCAATGGAAGATATGTGGGTGAGCAACCAAGATGCGTACATCGCCCCATCACCACTAAATACTCAGGGTTAATAGCACGAGAGATATTCTGGGCGTATTCTGGTTGCTCGGGTTCTTTAGATTCTGGATCTGCTAATAAATTAGACATATTCTCTAGTGCTTTCAATGTCTCTGCAGTTCGCCGTAATACCCAAACATATTGACCTCGCCATTTTTGTACAATGCGCTGTCCAGGCTCAAGCTTACTTATATCAATCTCAATTGGTCCACCAACAGCCTTAGCTCTTTCACTTGGCTGAAGTGATGATACAAACGGTACAGCAGCTGCAATTGCACCAACAGTACCAACCCCTGCAGTGGTTGTGATCAAAAATCGTCGTCGCTCAACATCGACTTCATCTTCACTAACCAAACTGTCTCCCCTATCTGACATAAGATTATTCCGAATTGTGTTCGTTAAAAAAACTCATCCCTGAAGTGAAGCCTACGGATTCTACCAGCATTAATTCTGTAGTTCGATAATTTTTAAGAGAGAGTTGTTCTCTTCCGCAGTTCCGATCGTGACACGCAAACATTGCGCCAACTTCTCATGTGTACCATCTAAATTCTTAATCAAGATATTATTTTGTTTTAAAAAATCAAAGATTTCTTGTGCTTTTGCGCTACGCAATAATAGAAAATTTGCATAGCTGGGCCAAACTTCTATCTGAAAATGTTGACTAAGTGAGTCATACATAAATTGTCGATCTGCTCTTATCTGCGCTGCCTGTTGATCAAAAACATCAACATGTTCTAGCATAAATGTTGCACTGACTTGTGATAAAGCATTGATATTATAGGGCAACCTTATTTTATTAAGCTCATCTAACCAGAGCTTTGAACCAACTAACATCCCGATCCTTAATCCGGCCAACCCAATTTTAGATAAGGTTCGCATAACCAGCAAGTTTTCATAACGTGGCAAATCATCGATCCAACTGACCTGTGCAAAACTATGATACGCCTCATCGATAATCACTAAACCTTCGCTAGCTTGGAGAATAGCTTCTATGTCTTTTTGATCAAATAGATTGCCTGTCGGGTTATTTGGATAGGCCAGAAAAATGACCGCCGGCTGATGCTTTTCTACCGCTGCCAACATTTCCGGCATATTAAGACTGAAATCTTCATCCTTCAGCGGAACACCAATATACTGCATGCCTAGAGACTGCGCGATGATGCGATACATTACAAAACCTGGCTCAGGAGCGAGTAAGGTTCGGTTTTCTCCTGCAACAGCCATCGCCACAATTTGGATTAATTCATCCGAACCATTACCCAACAAAATTTCTTGATCAGATCCCAAGCCAAGATATTGTTGTAACCTTTCTTTTAATAGCCCAGCACTTGCATCCGGATATCGATTCAACTCAAGTTGACGTAAAGTATCCAACCAATTTTCGATGAGTGCCTCAGGTAAGGAATAAGGATTTTCCATAGCATCCAGTTTAATAAAACCGTGGGAGTCGGGTACATGATAAGCCGCCAGCGCACGTATTTCTGGACGGATCCAACGACTGATCAAATCACTTGTCATTTTATGTATATTACTGTTCTGTCGGATTTTTGCGAAATTCTGCCGAACGAGCATGCGCTGTTAATCCTTCTGCACGTGCAAGTGTAGAAGCAATATTGCCTAAATATCCTCCCGCAGCTTCTGGCGAACATTGGATAATCGATGAACGTTTTTGAAAATCATAGACACCTAAGGGTGATGAAAAACGTGCTGTTCGAGATGTTGGTAAAACGTGATTTGGTCCAGCGCAGTAATCACCAAGCGCTTCAGCAGTATGCCGGCCCATAAAAATCGCACCCGCATGATTGATCTTTTCTGCTAATGACTCAGGATCTTCTACGGACAACTCCAAATGCTCAGGAGCAATCATATTTGAAACAGAAGCCGCTTCATCAAGATCTTTTACCTTGATCAAGGCACCACGACTTTCTAGCGATTCTCGAATTATTTCTGCACGTTCCATCGTCGGTAACAGTTTCTCAATACTCGCTTGCACTTGATCAATATATCCCTGATCAGGACATAACAAAATTGATTGTGCTTGTTCATCGTGCTCTGCTTGAGAAAACAGATCCATCGCGATCCAATCTGGATTAGTTTTACCGTCACAAATGATCAAAATTTCCGAAGGACCAGCGATCATATCAATTCCGACCTTACCGAAAACCATCGCTTTTGCGGTCGCGACGTAAATATTCCCCGGCCCAACTATTTTATCCACTTGCGGAACCGTTTCTGTTCCATAAGCCAAAGCCGCAACTGCTTGCGCACCACCAATTGTAAAAACACGATCAACACCCGCAATACTGGCTGCCGCAAGAACGGTTTGATCAAGCACCCCATCAGGGGCAGGAACAACCATTATAATTTCTTCAACACCCGCTACTTTAGCGGGTATCACGTTCATTAAAACTGAAGATGGATACGCCGCTTTGCCACCAGGAACATAAACGCCAACACGTTCCATAGGTGTCACTTTTTGACCAAGCACGGTTCCATCTTCTTCGGCATAGCTCCAAGAGGTTTGAAGTTGATGCAAGTGGTATTCGCGGATCCGTTCCGCTGCCGCATCCAGTGCTTCTCGAACGTCTGAATCTAATTCTAGCTTCGCTTGATCAAGTTCAGCTCGTTGTAACGCTAGTTCAGAGATCTCTGATACTGTTCGTCGATCAAATTGATTAGTGGTTTCGATTAAGATCTGATCGCCTTTTTTACGAACATCATCAAGAATACCACGAACCGTTTCCGTGACCTTTTGATCCGTTTCGTCATTCCATGCTAACAAACGCGTCAGATCTTGTTCAAAACCCAACTGATCAATACTTAGACAAGAAATATTTATTGCGCCACTCATCTTTTCTTCAACTCGCTATATTTAATCAATCACTTGGGCCAATTCATTAACTAATGTTTTTATCGCTGTCGATTTCATTTTCATAGAAGCCTTGTTCACAACTAACCTGGAACTGATATCGATGATTTGTTCGGTTGGAACCAAACCATTCGCTTTTAATGTGTTACCCGTATCAACCAGATCAACTATTCCGTCGGCAAGTCCCGCAAGCGGCGCAAGCTCCATAGAACCGTAAAGCTTGATCACTTCAACCTGCTGTCCTTTTTGGGCAAAATACTGGCGCGTAAGATTAATATATTTGGTTGCTATCCGCGCACCACTTTCCGGCAAAGGATTGTCATTCGGAATCGCGACCATTAAACGACAACGCGCGATTTTTAAATCTAAGGGTTCATAGAGATTATCGCTACCAGCTTCGAGCAAAACGTCTTTACCGGCAACACCTAAATCAGCGGCACCATGTTCCACAAACGTCGGTACATCAGTCGCCCTAATTACCATTAGATTCAAATCTTCTCGGTTGGTAGGAATGATCAATTTACGCGATGTTTCTGGATCTTCAATCGGTTTTATGCCGATTTTATCCAATAATGGCAGGGTATCTTTATAAATACGCCCTTTTGAAAGTGCGAGGGTTAATCCTGAATTCATTAGTTTGGTACTCGCTGAATTGTCGCACCTAGCTGGTGAAGTTTTTCTTCGATGGCTTCATAACCACGATCAATATGATAAATACGATCTACCACCGTCTCACCTTCTGCAACTAGACCTGCTAAAACCAGACTTGCCGATGCACGAAGATCTGTCGCCATCGTTGGTGCACCGGTCAGTTTTTCGACTCCTCTTACTATAGCTGTATTGCCTTCTAGAGTAATATTTGCACCCATTCGCTGTAACTCTTGTACATGCATAAATCTGTTTTCAAAAACTGTCTCTGTAATTGCTCCTGTTCCTTCGGCAAGACTGTTCAGTGCCGTAAATTGTGCTTGCATGTCTGTAGGGAATCCAGGGTAAGGCGAAGTGTGAACGTCCACAGCTTTTGGACGACGACCCTTCATATCTAATTCAATCCAGTCCTCACCCATTTCAATTTCCGCACCCGCTTCTTCTAACTTATCGATAACTACTTCTAGTAGATCTGGACAGGTATCTTTGAGCTTTATTTTACCACCCGACATTGCTGCTGCGACAAGGAATGTTCCTGTCTCAATTCGATCTGGAACAATGTCATAGGTGGTTCCCTGTAGAGATTCGACACCTCCGATGGTGATTGTATCGGTTCCAGCACCAGTGATTTTGGCTCCCATGGCAATCAAGCAGTTAGCCAGATCAACCACCTCTGGTTCTCGCGCTGCATTCTGGAGTACAGTTGTACCTTCAGCCAATACTGCTGCCATCATTAAATTTTCAGTACCCGTAACTGTGACCATATCGAGTAACAAATTACAGCCTTGTAAACGATCAGCGTTAGCAATGATATAGCCATTCTCCACATTGATTTCCGCGCCCATTTTGCGCAATCCATCAAGATGTACATTCACTGGACGTGAGCCAATGGCACAACCACCTGGCAGGGAAACATTCGCTTGTCCAAAACGCGATAGTAGAGGACCTAGTACCAAAATAGATGCTCGCATTGTTTTTACTAATTCGTAGGGAGCGAAGTAGTTTTCGATGGTTGAACTATCAACCTCAACACTCATATTTTCATCTACGGTCAGCTGGACACCCATTCCGCCCAAAAGCGCCATCGTCGTAGTGATGTCATGCAAATGAGGAACATTCCTAATCGTCGAAACTCCCTCAGCTAACAAGGTTGATACTAATATAGGTAGAGCTGCGTTCTTAGCACCAGAAATTCGGATCTCACCATTTAATTGGCGCCCACCGGTAATGATTAGTTTATCCATATTATATTTTTATTATTTAAGAACTTTCAGGCAACTATTTTTATCCCACTCAGCACGCGTCATCGGTCGAATTGAGAGCGCATGTATTTCCGCCTTCATTTTATCGCCTAGCGTTTTATAAACCAATTGATGTTTTTTAACTAAAGATAAATTTTCAAAAGCATCACTGATCACAATAGTTTCAAAATGAACTCCATCGTCACCTTCAACAAGCGCTTCCGAGCCTTCAATGCCCGCTTCGATTAAAGATTTTATTTCCTGTGGCGTCATGAAAATGATCCCCGCTCCCTAAAAAGGAGTGAAGGATAGCGTCAAGATCAAAAACCAGCAAGTAATGAAAAGGGTTTTAACAGAACAGATATGATTTAGGCCCCTTAAGCAGGAGCCTTTATTTAAAACTATCGACTTAAATATCGAATTCTTATAAATCAATCCCTTGATTCTTATCTACAAGGTTACTTAACAAACCATCAATCCCAACTTTGCTAATCTCAGATGAAAATGAGGAGCGGTAGGTAGAAACTAAACTAACCCCGCCAACGGTAATATCAAAAATCTTCCAGTTTCCATCTTTATTGTGCATACGATATTGAACGGTAAAATGTTTACCATCCGGCAAAATAATCTCTGACTTTACTTTAACCTTTCCATCCTTAACACCACCTTCAACTTCAGGATACACAATTTCTTCATCAGAAAGTTTTAGCAGTGCCGTCGAATAGGTTTTTATAAGCAATTTCTTAAATTCACCCGTGAATTGTACCTTTTGATCTTTCGATGCCTTCTTCCAATACTTGCCAAGCACCCAACGAGACATTCTCGAAAAATCTACATTTGGCGCAACCTTATTATTTACTAAGTAATAAAGTCGTTTTGGATCGGCTTCGTAATCCAAACGGTGTGTTTTAACATTAGAGATTACATCTTCCGCTGTCGACTGAATTAATTCTCTGGCCTGTTCAGCACTAATTTCTGAGGTAGCCAGAACTGTCACGGTACAAAAAAATACAATCAAGGCTAGAATTGATCGTACTTTAATAAGGCTTCTCATATTTTTTCCTTCATGTATATATTTTGGCTCAGCTTAGATCAATTAAGTATCTTGATAATATATCGTTTAGATCTGCGTAAAACTTAACCGAAACATGAAAAAAATAAATTTCACAAAAAACGTTCCTAATAACTCGCTAAGCAAATGTAGTGATAGGAGAAACGGAAGGATTAGTATCTAAACTCTCGTCTTATAGGGTAATTTTTGCGTAAATGATCAAATACTTGGCTAACTGGAACACTATCCAAGCTAAGTGTTTTCTTTAATGCAGCACTATCTTCTCGAATATCATAATAAAATAACACCTGTTCCCGTAGTTTCTCTTGAATACCTAAGCTATCTCTAAAATCCAAGCTACCCGGAATGTCGATGTTTAGTTGATCTTCCGTAAAATTAGAATTTTGCTCGTCTGAACGTTCGGGTCCATCTGACCACTTCATTTCCAAGTTATAAAACGCGGTAACAGCATCAAACAACATTCTTGTCGCCTTTACTTTTCCATCATAACTATAACCAGCGATATGTGGTGTTCCCAACGAAACCTTCTCCAACAAAACAGGGTCAATATTGGGTTCATTCTCCCAGCAATCAATCACCGTCTTCATTTCAGGAGTTTGTTCTATCCTTTTAACCAATGCGCTTTCATCAACTACCCCCCCCCTAGCCGCATTTATAAAAATCGCATGCGGCTTTAACCTATCTAACTCCCTCGCAGAAATCAGCTTGTGAGTGGCATACTTTCCACCGAAAGTTAACGGTGTGTGTAATGTCACAATATCTGCCGACAATGCTTCATCTAATGATCGATATTTTCGCTGAGCAGTCTCATCATGAAATTGATTTTTATTAATTTGGCTCACAAGCGGTGGATCATTCAAGATACATGTGATGCCAATCGCCCGGAGTGATTTTTCAACCTCTGAGCCAACATGACCACAACCAATAATTCCCGCTGTCATTGTTTCAATTCTTTGATCAGAATTTGAACCTGCAAGCACAGCAGACAAAATATACTCCGCCACAGAAGCCGCATTACTCCCGGGACAATAAGAAAAATGAATTCCGTTTTGTTGGAGGTATTCACAATCAATATGATCAAAACCACTTGTTGCAGTACCAACAAATGACACGCGACTATTGTTTAATAATCTATCATCAACCTGAGTAACCGATCGGACTAACAGAATATCAACATCACGAACCAGATCATTTGTCCATTCACGACCTGGGACACAAACAACATTTCCGATTTGTTCAAATCGTTCAAGAAGTGGAATGTTCGGATCGGCTAAAATTTTCTTCATTCGATCATTTTACCGCGCTTACGTAACTTCAGCACGATGAAATAGCCAGACAAAAAAATTGTAGTCCTTAATTAAAAAAGGCCGACCTTTAGAATTCTATGGAGGGGGTCAAAGGGCCGGCCAAAAGGGAGTTGTTTAAAAAAAGAATATCAAAAAATAATTACATTATGATTAAATGTGAGTAAGGTGCTTACCACCCTTACAGTCCTTACCTTTACCAGGCCGCCAATTTTCATGTCGACGACGCATTTCTTCCATTTTTGTGATTTGGTCATCACTTAAAACAGCACCTAACTTTGTTTTTGTTTCTTCACGCAGTGCCTTTTTCTTTGCGTGCTGTTCTTTCATGATTGATTTAACCTGTTCAGCTTGAGCCGTGTTCAACTGTAACTTTTCTGTCATTCGTTCGACAAAATGATTCACATGGTCACGTTGAGCAAAAGAAACGACTGAAGCTGTAAGCAATGTAACACCACCTAGTACGACAAATAATTTACGCATATTTTTTCTCCATTGATTACACAATATTAATAATTTTTCTGTAAACTTTCACGATGGTTAGTTTGCAAGTGCAATGTAAAGAGAGTTTTAAGAAAATGTGAAGAAATTATGGATCCTTTGACCATTTCCTTCGATGCAATCCCTAACATGGTATAAAGCCATTATGAAAATTCGGATATGGCATAAGCTCGCTTTAGTTTTGTTACTGACCACAACTCTTGTGATCGCCATCGCTTTTTTTCTCGCACAAATAAGCTTTCGTGAGGACTTCAGTGGCTATTTAAAAGAACAAGAGAAAAATCAAGTTGAGTTACTCAGTGAGCGACTTGCAGAAGGTTATCAAGAAGTAGGCAGCTGGAAGTTCCTGACAGAAAAACCGCGCCTACTCAGATTAATCATTCGTGAATCTTATAGAAATGAAACACAGCGCAACGAACCTCAACAATTTACGCCATTACCTCCTCTTAAAAATGACTCGCGACCACCGTTCAAACCAGAACATGCCTTTAAAACCCATCCGATTTCTCGATACGCAATCCTTGATGAAGCAAAAAATAAAGTGCTCGGCTCGATCAAAAAAGGACTTTCAATTAAAGACCACCCGATTAAATTAGATGATAAAATAATAGGTTATCTGCGAATTCGTTCAGTTTCTAATTTCACCAATAAACTTGATCGGCGTTTTATAAAAAGTCAATTACATTCCTTAATAGGGATTGCCATTCTAGGTTTTATCTTATCATTGATCGCAGCTTGGTTATTATCCAATTATTTTCGCAAACGATTCATTCAACTTACAGATATAGCCAACGATCTAACAGCAGGAAAGTTTGATCAACGCATAGAAATTACTCATGACGATGAGCTTTCTGATCTGGGTAGGAACTTCAATGTTCTGGCCGATACATTAGATAAAAATAGACAAGCACAAAAACGCTGGATCGCAGATATTTCTCATGAACTTCGCACGCCTTTATCTATACTCAGTGGTGAGGTTGAAGCATTACAAGATGGAGTTCGCCCACTCGATCAAAAAGCAATCAAATCTCTATCAAATGAAGCATCCCACTTAAATCGTCTAGTGAGCGATCTCTATCAGTTATCACTTTCAGATCTTGGTAAATTAGATTATCAAAAATCACGAATTGATCTTACCGATATTCTTAATCGCGTCATCGCTCAATACCAACCTCGCCTTGAAACACAAAACCTGACCTTAGGAACTTTGATCAACTCAGAAGAACCCGTTTTTGTGAGCGGTGACGAACAACGACTCGTACAACTTTTTTCTAACCTGCTCGACAATACGATCAAATATACCGATCAAAATGGCCAAATAATTATTGCTTGTGAACAAGTCCAAGGCCGTGCACTTTTACGTTTTGAGGATTCCAGCCCTGGGATCCCTGAACAGAATTTACCGCAAATATTTGATCGACTCTATCGTGTTGAGAATTCACGTAATCGTAAAACAGGAGGTGCCGGTCTTGGTTTAGCAATTGCAACATCGATTGTTGAAGCACATCAAGGGGAAATAACCGCAAGTAATTCTGATCTTGGTGGGCTTAAAATAATGATTACAATCCCTTTAGATAAAACGTCCTGATTGAATAGCTATCTAAAATGAAAAACGAACAGCATGTTCTCATTGTTGAAGATGAACCTAAAATTGCACAATTGCTCATCGACTATTTAACCACCAGTCATTACAAAACTTCTTGGTTAGAAAATGGAAGTGAGGTCATTGCCTGGATGTCTGAAAACAAACCTGACTTAATCCTGCTCGATCTAATGTTGCCCGGCAAAGACGGTATTGAGATCTGCCAGCAAGTTCGCGACTTTTCTCAAGTACCCATCATGATGTTAACAGCAAGAGTCGAAGAAATTGATCGTATTCTAGGACTGGAGATAGGTGCAGACGATTATGTCTGCAAGCCGTTTAGTCCGAGAGAAGTAATGACACGAGTGAAAGCACTTTTGCGTCGAGCAAACTTCTCTGAACAAGCAAATAAAATCAGTCCGACGAGATTAAATCTAGACCTCGAAAAATTCGAAGCACGTTATTTAGATCAAATTCTAGATCTAACACGTGTAGAGTTTCGATTATTACATGCTCTTTCGGAAAGGCCCGGTTTTGTTTTTTCTCGCCAGAAATTAATCGATCAAGTCTATGATGATCATCGTGTTGTCAGTGATCGAACCATGGACACGCATATAAAAAATCTACGCAAAAAAATTCAAGAAGCTAATGGCGAACCAGAAATGATCAGATCAATCTATGGCATTGGCTATAAATTTGACGATTCAACACTCACCTAAGTCACTGCATAGACACTATCAAACATACAGCATATATTGACATTACAATGTAAAAGAAGGGGAGTTCTGAACCAATCTGTTTAAATGGCTCTCCAACCCAAAATAATAATTGATAAGAAGTGGCTCTCCCTATGTCCAAAGATGTCAATTTATCAAAAAGTACTCTGCAATGCGCTTTCTCATTTAAAGAAAACTTTCGTTCTATTTATACACGTAGAGCATCTAATTATGCTTCCATCGATGGCATTCGAGCAGTATCAATTATTCTGGTTTTGATCTTCCATACTTTTTTTGTTTATCAACTCGCACACCCAACTGCAACCGTCACTTCAATGATTGATGAACTCGGTGGTTACTGGTCATGGGCTTTAAATGGCGATAAGGGGGTTGATGTCTTCTTTGTTATGAGTGGTTTTTTGATCACCGGCATTTTACTCCGGACATATACTAAATCTGGCAATATGAACTTGAAGAACTTTTATATTCGACGTTACTTACGTTTAACACCAGCCTACTATTTTACACTCATCGTTTATTGGCTAATGAGTGGTCCTCATAGCGAATGGATCTGGGCAAATTTTCTCTATATCAATAATTTTATCCATTACAGTCATCAGGCCGTCGGATGGACATGGAGCCTTGCTATTGAAGAGCAATTTTATTTTCTCTATCCACTCATTTTGATCGTAATCCTAAAATACTCAAAATCACCTGGTTACATGATGCTATGGTTATTTTTTATCTCAATCGTAGTTCGCTTTGGTATTGTAATGACAGATGATGCGATTCGGACTTCACCAGGCAGTCGAATATATACCGATCATGATTATTTTAATCACTTCTTCACAGTACTTTATGACAATCTTCATTCGCGTTTTGGTGGCTTACTGGTAGGTTGTATCACCGCTTATAACTTTCATTTTCATAAGAAAAAGTTAACTGACTTTTTTAATTCTTCTTTGGGAATAATTACCACAATTTTCGGGATTGGAATTGTGCTTTTCTTTATGGCCTTTGCGAATTATTTACCCATCTATGACGAGTATCAAAACCTGCATGTGTTGTATTACATCTTCAACCGAAATATATTCTCCACAGGTATTGGCATCATTATTTTAGCCATGTTGTTACAACAACATATGATTGCAAATCTTATAAGACGATTCCTCTCCCTCTCTTTTTGGTATCCGTTTGCGACCTTATCTTATTCGCTTTATTTAATTCATTTAGTGGTGATGTCCGTCGCTATACCGACCTTGATCAGTTTAACTATCACGATGCCTGTCGAATATCCGTGGTCGATGGCTGAAACACTCACCTATGGATTTTTGATCAGCACCGTATTGAGTATGGCGATAGCGTCGATAATGTATTTGTTTATCGAAAAACCAATCATGAACCTAAGACGCTAAGTAAAGGAGCCGCTGATTAATCCATAAACGTTCAATTTGAGCCCAAAATAATCAATCTCATCGTTGCAAAACTTAGCAATAGTCCCGCTATTACTTGCATTTTGCGCCTTGGCCTTGATTATTTTGAATCTCAAATTGTTTCGCCTAGAATTAATCAGAGGTTCCCTAAACGAGATCAAACATGAAAATTTTAAAAAAGATTTTTTATACACTAATCATACTTGTTGTTCTGGGCGCTGGCTTCATTGCTTATCACATGCAATACCACGCAGATATGACGATTGTTGAAGTGATACCTGATGATGAAGAAAAAGAAATTCAGCGCTCAGTTGATAACTTCTTAGGCATCATAAAAACATTCCAAACAGATATAGCACATCGAGGTGCACACGCTAAAGGTCATGCTTGTGTAAAAGCATATTTTGATATTAATAAAAATCTTGATCCTGAATTACAACAGGGAATTTTTAAACAAGATGGGAAACGCTTTAAAGCATGGATCCGATTCTCTAATGGTACACCACGCATTGCAGCTGATTCCGAAAAAGACTCACGCGGTATTGCCATTAAATTATTGAATGTTGTTGAACAAAATAAAACCCAGGAGTTTTTATTACATAACAGTCCCGCTTTCTTTTCCGTTGATCTAAAAGACTATAATGGTTTAGTTGAAAGTGAAAATAAAATGAAATATTTTTTAGCTGGCTACAATCCGTTTAAATGGCGACTACGAGAGCTATCTCACGTTTTGGATACCTTAGCCACCCCATCCTATAGCCCTCTCTGGGATAAATATTTCAGTAACACGGCGTATAAATTTGGATCAAAAAACGTTAAGTATAAAGTCCAATCCTGCCAGTCTTTAAATCTAGTCAATGTTGATAAAGAACAAGATCAAACTGATGCTGATTTTTTACGCAAAACCCTGGCCAGTGAATTAAATGCCAACAACGCTTGCATGCAATTTATGGTTCAAGTTCAAAATCCCAAAAAATATATGCCTATTGAAGATCCAAGTGTTTTATGGAAAGAATCGGATTCGCCTTATCAACAAGTTGCAACCATCACTATACTTAAACAAGAAATTGATTCAGCCAAACAGCAGCAATTTTGTGAAAACTTATCCTTTTCACCCTGGAATGGTTTGGATGAGCATCGCCCAATCGGTGCGCTGAACCGAGTTAGAAAAGTGGTTTATAAAGCAAGCTCTATGTATCGGCACCAGTTTAATAAAGTAGAAGTACTTGAATCTTTGAATTGGTGATTTTGAAATTTTTTATTAGCCGTATAAAAAAACGAAGATGACATTCGTCACCCCCGTTTAGTCAAGTCTTTAATCTTACTTACTTTTCTACTGATTAGAATAACCTATATTGATTTCCACTCGGCGAGCTTCTGAAGGCTCACCGGTTCCTGTGGTTTCAACTGGTTTCTCGGAAATAATACGATCAGCAGAAATACCTGCAGCCCTTAACATTTTAACAGCCGTTTTCGCACGTCTTTGAGCCAGATCCTGATTATAAAGGGCGTCACCACTAGGATCATGATAACCAGAAACAAATGCTATCGCCCCCGGGTTATTGTTCATATAAGTAACTACGCTATCTAAGGAATTATTACTGTCATCAGGACTTCCATCCTTATCCACTCCAAAGTAGAGCCGTGCGGCTGGCACAAATGCCGCCCCCAGCTCCAACTCAGCCACAACTTTCCCGGGCCCGGGAATAAATTGAACAGGCTCAGAAACAACAATCCTACGAGTTGCTATAGATGTGTTTCCTGCACTATCTGTTGCCGAATAAATAAGAACATGAGCGCCAACGCGGCTAGTGTTAACCACACCTTGAGTAATCACTGATAGATTACCATCCGTTGCATCATGCGCTTTTGCCCCAGGATCCGAGTAATTTTGACCTCTCTCCAAATATTTCACGGGACTATCATTCAAAGTGATAACAGGTGCCGTCGCATCAGCGGCTTCTACAACGACTCTACGCGTTTTTGTCGCAGCATTTCCAGCTGAGTCAGTAACGTTATAAGAGATTTTATATTCACCTGGCGTATTTGTGTCTACAGTACCCATAGTTGTGACTTTGAGAGCGCCATCATTTGCATCAACAGCTATTGCACCATGCTCTACATACTGAGAGCCTGATTTCAAATAAATGACTGAAGCATCATTCAAACTAATAATAGGCGCTGCTCTGTCTGGATCAATAACAACCACTTTACGCATTGCAGTCGAAGTATTTCCAGCCGAATCCGTAGCTAAATAATTAATTGCATATTCACCCGCTGTCCCTGTATCGACCATACCTTCAGTTTTTACAGAGATATCACCATCGAGCTCATCAACTGCTGAAACACCTGCTTCTATATACTCTTCACCGGTTTTTAAATATACCGTTGGCACACCACCCAAAGTAATCAAGGGTGCTGCAGTATCATCAGGATCAGAAACAATCACTTTACGTGTTTCTGTCGCTGTGTTCCCTGCCCCGTCCGTGACGCTATAGGTGATCATGTATTCTCCAGCAGTTTTAGTATCAACCATACCTCCTGTTGTCACGGCAACATTACCATCAACACCATCAACGGCTCGTGCTCCGGGGTCAACATATTGTTGACCCGTCGTTAAATGCAAAACAGGATCATTATTTAAGGTAATCAGCGGAGCGATTGTATCTGGTGCCGTGATCAATTTTTCGACAGTTTTAACCTCTGTTCTAACTTCAACAGGAACAGGACAAGCCTTACCGCCTGGCCCGTATCCCATAAACCATGTGATCAACAAAAAAAGAAATAACAGTATCGCTACAATCCACCACAAACTGCGAAAACCAGCCCAATGGGGTGAGATATATTCTTCGTTATGATTAGTCATGACTATTCCTTACCTCCATCAAGTTCATCTTGCCATTTTTTCAGTGCTTGCCATTCATTCTTAGCGGCGAGATCAGATTGTTCCGGCCAAGTACCAGGAACTGCAAGAGAAAAATTTGGCCCTGCTTTATCCAGAGTTTCTTGAATAGAGGCAACGACTGTACTGGCAAGTTCAGCGTAGGTATGGATACCATCAGCATGTAGTAGTTCATTAATTTTCGGGCCTATACCCTCAACGACTGTAAAATCATCTCTATCTCCTTTACGTCTAATTCTAAAACCAGCCGCTTTTGCTTGATCAAGATCCGCAACCGATCCTTTAGGAGCTGCTGCTAGGCGGTAAGCTTGTAACTCTCCTTCAAGTTCTTGAATCCTTGCAGAATCATTTGAAGATGAACCATTGCCTGAACTGTTTGAAGATGCATCAGGGTAAACACCACCATCAAGAATATCTTGTAATGCTTTTAGAGCAGGCCAACGGTTTGATGCGGCAAGATTAGCTTGATCAGGCCAAGTGCCAGGGTTAGCCATCTGATAATTTGAACCTGCCTTGTCTAGAATTTTTTGGATATAAGAAGGATCTGTTTCTGACAATTCTCGGAAGGTATGAATACCATCAGCATGGATCAGATCATTAATTTTCGGACCGATACCTTCAATGGCAGTGAAATCATCTTCTTTTTTAATCGTGATTCCAGCCGCTCGAGCTGCAGGCAAATCAATTGCCGGACCACGTTTCCAAACGTTGATTTCATCCTGGAGTAGATCGATTCTTTTCAAATGTTCCGGATTATCAACTAACTTTTCCACTTCAACTGTCGCAGGTTTTGTATTTTCGAGTTTTGAAATAAGCGCCAAGTGCTTTGGATTATCAACTATTCTTTCAACTTCAACTTCTTTTTCGACAATCCTTTCTACTGGTGGCTCTCCATACTTAAGTCGACGCGCAAACCAACCACTGAGTAACCAGCCGATCAAACCGCCAGCCAACCAGGGCCATAACTTACAAAGTAATAACATATTTTTCTCCCTTTCAGAGATTATTATTGCGTCATCAATATATGCCGATGACGTTCTTATTTTGGTGTTGATTCGTCTATAAGACCTATTCAGGTTTCATTACTATGTTTTACTAACACCCCTAGTCCATTTCTATAGAACTGGCACCATTTTAAACCCAGCTCTTTCATATTTGTCAAATTTCTGACATCACTGTGTCTATTCGATTATCGGACTGTCGGTTTTTGAAATGTTTTTTAGCCGTTCCAAAAGATCTAACCAATCTACTTCATGGTTAAATCCTTTGATGTTAAGCCAGGGAGGTAAAAAACCACGTTTAACAATATAGTAATAACCATTATCTGCTTTCTCGATACCATCCATATAACAAATGGAATCGACCAACTTGCAGCTCAATCCCAATTTCGAATAGGGAAAATCTTCAAAGATACCAAGCACACCTCTCGAAATGACATTAGCCTCACCGCCTCCGCCAATGCTGGTTAAGTTATCAATCGCACGTTGGCTGATCCGGTGGTGAGATTTATCATTCTCCGGCGTCCCAAAATAAGCGTCAAAGTTTACAGGTTGCCAGGTGTCAAGACGCATATCATGCATATAACCACTAAGCTTGCCGGTAATATCACCAAATTCAAACGTTTTGGTAAGAATTCCAAGGTCAAGATTTTCTACAGACAGATCTGCATACAACGTCGGAATAAGATCAAATAAACCTTCTATTCTCAGCTTGCTTATTACAATATCTCCGTCAAAAACATTGATATGTAACTGACCCTCACTCGTCAAGTTTCCCTGATGAAATGATACTCCCGGTATCTCACCAGAAATATCACCTGCCATAAGTGGCCAGCCTAAGCTCTCAGTAAATTCACTTAAGGTAATCGATGTCAGTTTGCTATTTATGTGGACGGAATAATCAGCGAAACCCAGCTCCTTCATCTCAAGTTTATCCACATGAAGCGCGCCATCAAAAACTGGGATAACCATTTTCTCTCGAAGTGACATTGAGCGTCCTTTAGATGACAACTTCATTTCACTCGCGCCAATATTCATTTTATAAATTGATCCGCCTTGCCACTGCATTGCAGAACCTTTTACGTTTGGATCACTATTCAAACGTATATCACCATCCAAACCGGCAACATGAAATCGACCTGCCTTATCTTCAACAAAAACATCTTCCATCATAAGATGAAAATCCGTAATACCACTTGCGGACATAATTACTTTTAAATTAGTTTCACCAACAATCTCCAATTGATCGAGTCCACTCCCAAACAGTAAAGGTTGTAAATAAACAGGAAAGACTGTTTGCAGATCCTGGGTATTCAATTCAAATGTGAGATCTTCTATAGATGATTCTTTAGGCGGTTCCTTTTTAGAATTAATAATGCCATTAGATTTAATCGTCACGACATCGGGGTGATCAAATAACAAGTTATGAATTTTTATTTGATCATGCTGCCAGCTCCCATTTGATGACAAAGTAATTGGCTTCGACTCTGGGGAAAACAAAAATCCTGGTGAAACTTCACCAATGGTAAAACCGGGTTCTATATAAATGGCACCAGCGATCAATTCCAATATTTCTCTGAAGTGATACTCAGCACCTTTTTTTTCAACGAAAATGTCTAAACTCGCATCCAGTTCTTCAGCAACGGAGTTACCATCAAAACCAAGAGCAAAAGCTCGCAGGCTTATATTCGCGGAGCGGAGATTTGTATCCCACCCATTTGCGATCACGTTTAAATTTATGAGCCCTGTTTCATCAGATGTCACATCTGGCAAATCAACAAACGATGTGGCGATCTGTTTTAAAGCCGCAACTCCGAGTGATTTTCCTTTAAGCGCAATTTCCCAACGTTTATCCTTCAACTTTAAATCAAGATCAAGGCGACCTTTTGCTAGCTGCAAATTTTTGATCGAGGCTTCAAGTTGATCATTTTCCTGATCAAATAAGAAATCAAGCTGCCCTTTTAACCTTCCAAGTTGTGCGTGCTTTACAGAAAGGTTTCCTGATAGACATTCTAGTTTTTTAAACTGCAGATAATATTGATGTGAAGAAACTGGACAGCTTATGGAAATTTGTTTGAGGTCGATCCCTGTAGCAGACTTTATTTGTTCTATCGAGATCATTAATTCCGGGATGCTTGTAGACGAACTTTCAGGAAAAATCTCAAACTGAAAACGAAGGTTATTAAGTTTCCAACCAGAAAACTCAGCCTCTTCAATTTCAAAATCAAAAAGATCAAATCCACTGGTTTTTGTAACTAGAACACTTGAAATCAGTAACAAAAAAATCAAGCATATTTTTATCATCGATAATCCTTATCTCAACCAGGGAAAACTCCAGTGGAAATATATCGATCACCTCGATCACAAACAATAACCGCAATCACCGCATTCTCTACCTGCTCAGATAAACGCAAAGCAGCCGCAACAGCACCACCGGAAGACACACCACAAAATATCCCTTCCTGTGTACCTAACTGACGCATGGTTTCTTCTGCCGTTTTTTGATCCATATCGAGTACTTTATCAACACGAGTAGCATCGTATATCTTGGGTAAATATTCTTCAGGCCAACGACGTATTCCTGGAATACTCGCATCTCCTTCAGGCTGAACACCAATAATCTGAATTTCGGGGTTAACACTTTTCAAATATTTTGACGTTCCCATAATCGTGCCCGTTGTTCCCATCGAACTCACAAAATGGGTCAGTTTGCCTTGCGTATCTCGCCACAATTCTGGCCCAGTGCCTTCAAAATGCGCACGCGGATTATCGGGATTAGAAAATTGATCAAGAACAATACCTTCTCCTTGAGCCTCCATCTGTCTTGAAAGATCAATCGCAGATTCCATACTACCTTCTGCAGGCGTAAGAATTATTTCTGCACCATAGGCTTTCATCGAGGCACGTCGTTCTTCACTCATATTATCCGGCATGATCAAGATCATACGATAACCTTTGATGGCTGCGGCCATCGCAAGAGCAATGCCCGTATTACCACTTGTTGCTTCGATCAAGGTATCACCCGTTTTTATATCGCCGCGTTTTTCAGCATGAAGGATCATACTGAGCGCGGGCCGATCTTTTACTGACCCAGCGGGATTATCACCTTCCAACTTGACCAGGATTGTATTGCTCGGATGTCCTTGTTTTTTAGGTATCCGTTGTAAGCGTACTAGTGGCGTATTACCAACAAAATCTTCAATCGTCGGAAAATTATTTAAAAAGGTATTATCCATATAATGTATTACTCATATAAATAATTCCTTCGCCATAATGATCGCATCTTCCCGACCATCAATCGTCGGATAATAACCTTTGCGTAAACCCACTTCTGAAAAGCCTTCCTCTTCATACAAGTGATATGCAGCTACATTGCTCATTCGCACTTCCAGAAAAACAGTCGCAGCTTTTTGAATTCGCGAAATTTCTAGTAAGTGATTTAACAATATTCGTCCCAAACCATAACGACGATAATCTTTCCTTATACAAATATTTAAGATATGCGCCTCACCAACTGCGGCCGTCATGACACCATAACCAACAATTCTCTGAGCATATTCAAGCACCCAACAGCCATAGCCAACTTTCAAACAATCCTTATAAATGGTTTCTTTCCACGGAAATTCATAAGACACCATCTCAATCTCCATCACACTATCAATATCTTCTAATTGCATGGGTCGAATATCTGATAAAACAAGATTGCTGGCGGTACTCATATTTCCCCCATCAGAGACTTTGCTAATAATAAATCTTCCCATGATTTATATTTTTGTGTTGGGGATCGCAATAAATAAGCCGGATGATAAGTGACGACGACGGGAATATTCTGCGGTTCATAAGTATAATTTTTACCACGCATTTTCCCAATTGGCGTATCTACTTTTAGTAAATTTTGCGCTGCAATCCTCCCTACGCATAGAATAATTTTAGGTTTGATCAATTCAACCTGTCGTTGTAGGTAAGCAGAACAAGAAACCACTTCCTCTGATCTTGGATCACGATTACCTGGCGGTCGACATTTAAGAATATTCGCAATAAATACCTGCTCACGAGATAAACCAATCGCCATTAACATCGAGTTTAAAAGTTGTCCTGCACGCCCAACAAAAGGTTCGCCTTGACGATCCTCCTCTGCACCAGGAGCTTCACCAATAATCAACCAATCGGCATTTTGATTTCCGACACCAAAAACAACTTGTGTTCGTGTTGTATGCAGATCACATTTAATACAACTAGCAACTCGGTTTTGGAGCACATCCCAAGTGTCATTGTTGATCTCTACAACATCCTGAGTTTCAAACCTTTGGACTTCAATATGATCTTCGTGAGACAAATTTTCATCACCCTCAATAGGTGATTTTTCAATCGCCATATTGCTTGATTGAATGTGGGTTGATTGTGTATGGGGCGCTTCAACAATTTGATCAATATCATTATCTTTTTCAACCGCAATCTGATTACTCACGTCAAACTTCTCAGCGTTCGTATCCCGCCTGACCCAAACGTCAATTCCCATGGCATTCAGGTAAGCGAGTTTTTGACTCACAGCTTGACCGCAACCTGCGGATGTTTTCTCCCTGTGACCGACATAAGCGTATTCACGGCGTTCAAATATGCTTTAGCCGAAGCAGCGATAATATCGGTATCTGCCCCCTGACCATTTACAACACGATCTTCAAGTTGCAATCGAACAGCCACTTCACCTTGAGAAGACGTACCACTGGTAATATTACTCACGGAGTATAACAACAAGTCACTGCCACTTTTGACTATCGTTTCTATCGCCATAAAGGTCGCATCAACAGGTCCACTACCTGCCGCAGATCCGGTTTTTTCTTCCCCATCAACTGTCAAAGTGATTTCAGCAATCGGTGTTTCACCCATTTCAGAATTAACTTTTAATGCGATCAGTTTTACCCATTCATGATCGCTTGCAAGATTAGTCTCGGTCACTAACGCTTGCAGATCCTCATCGAAAATTTCGTGCTTCTTATCCGCAAGATTTTTAAATCGTTTAAAGGCATCATTCAGATCTTCCTCGCGTTCAAAACTAACACCTAATTCGTGTAAACGTGTTTTGAACGCATTTCTCCCGGAGTGTTTACCCATGACCATTCTATTAGCATTCCAGCCAACATCTTCCGCACGCATAATCTCGTAAGTTTCACGACTCTTGATCACGCCATCCTGGTGAATACCTGACTCATGTGCAAAAGCATTCGCACCAACGATTGCTTTATTCGGTTGCACTGGAAATCCCGTAACACTTGAGACTAAACGTGAGCAATTCATAATCTGCGTCGTATCGAGATCTGTATCACATGGAAAAATATCCTGACGCGTTTTGATCGCCATAACGATTTCTTCCAGTGATGCATTTCCAGCACGCTCACCTAAACCATTGATCGTACATTCCACCTGGCGGGCACCGTTCAAAACAGCAGATAATGAATTACCTACCGCAAGACCTAAGTCATTATGACAATGTACGGAAAATACTGCTTTATCGCTGTTTGGGATCCTTTCGATCAATTCACCAATTAATGCACCAAATCGATCGGGCAAATTATAGCCAACCGTATCTGGAATATTGATTGTTGTTGCACCTGCATCAATAACGGCTTCGATAATACGACAAAGAAAATTGGTTTCTGATCGACCAGCATCCTCAGGTGAAAACTCAACATTTTCTGTCAAATTTCTTGCTCTTTTGACTGCCCGAATTGCTTGCTCAACAACTTGATCAGGCTCCATTTGCAATTTCGCTTTCATGTGAATTGGCGAGGTTGCTATGAAGGTATGGATCCGCGATGAGATCGCTGGCTTTAATGCTTCACCTGCACGATCAATATCTTTGTCCAATGCCCTAGCCAAGCCACAAACTGTACTGTCTTTAACTGCCTCAGCGACCGCCTTTACAGATTCAAAATCTCCAGGACTAGCAATAGGAAATCCTGCTTCAATGACATCTACCTTCATACGTTCCAGCGCCTTAGCAATACGCAGTTTTTCACCTTTCGTCATCGAGGCGCCTGGACTCTGTTCACCATCACGCAAGGTTGTGTCGAAAATAATTAATTTATCAGTCATTTTTTGATCGCTCCTGCTGCGTATTCTAGCAGCATGCTACCTATTGTTTCTATTCAATACTTTGTTTGAGAATACGGTTTTTGTAAGATGCGTTTTTCCTCGCCAGGTGAAATTAATAATTAGTCCGCAAGGGCAGAAGCAGGAGAGTAGAAAGACACAACAATAACTCACGCGTGTTGCGCACACGTTTAACGTGGATAATTAATTGTTGTTTAGTAGAAACCATATTTGTAAAAGATAACCGAGAACTAGTTAAGTTATCAACCATTTTCTTCAGAACTTGAGTCTTCCAGATTTGTATCTTCAGAATTTGAGCGACGTGCTCGATGTTTTTTTAGTTGAAACAAAGTCACTACCGGGCCAGATAAGGCATAAGCCATGAACAGAATGAATAATACTGAAGGCGGTTCAAGCGAAACCAAAACAAAAACTAGCACGACAGCTAATATATGCACGAAAGGAACCTTACCTTTCAAGTCGATACCTTTGAAACTGTTATAGCGTACATTACTGATCATTAAGATACCCGCTAAAACAATGACAATCATTGCGACTATACTTAACCCACCGGAAGGCTCAAGCTTATATTCTTCACCTACCCAGACCAGTGCGACAACAATCCCTGCTGCAGAGGGGCTTGGTAAGCCCTGGAAATAGTTTTTATCCGCCGTCTCAACTTGAGTATTAAATCGAGCTAGACGCAATGCCGCCGCCGCAGTGTAAACAAATGCTGCAACCCAACCAACCCGACCAAGCCCAGTCAAACCCCACTGATATATGATCAATGCAGGAGCCAAACCAAATGAAATCACATCGGATAAACTATCGTATTCGGCCCCGAAATCACTTTGTGTATTCGTCATGCGAGCCACACGTCCATCCATTCCATCTAAAATCATCGCGATAAAAATAGCGATGGCCGCCGCTTCAAAACGACCGTTTATGGCAGCTACAATGGCATAAAAACCAGAAAATAATGCGGCCGTAGTGAACAGGTTTGGAAGGAGGTAAATTCCTCGGCGTTGATTAAGATGATTTTTTGGCATGTCCTAATCCTCGCGAGAAAAACACGGGCCTCACCAATGAAGCCCGAAAATAATATTGGATCAATTTTTTGTTTTATCAACCAATTGATTTGCCTGGATCCAGGGCATCATCGAACGAAGCTTTCCACCAACTTCCTCAATTTGATGCGCTTTAGCAATGCGGCGTTTTGCTTTAAGTGTTGCATTGCCCGTAAGGTTTTCACCGATGAATTCGCGAGCAAATTCCCCGGTCTGAATTTCAGTCAGGATTTTTTTCATTTCTTTTTTAGTTTCTTCCGTAATCACGCGAGGTCCGCGAGTGATATCGCCATACTCAGCCGTATTCGAAATTGAATAGCGCATATTAGCAATGCCACCTTCATATAACAGATCTACAATCAATTTTGTTTCATGAAGACATTCAAAATATGCCATTTCAGGTGCATAACCAGCTTCCGTTAATGTCTCAAAACCTGCTTGAATTAATGCAGTCACACCACCACAAAGTACGGCCTGCTCTCCAAATAAATCGGTTTCAGTTTCTTCTTGGAAAGTGGTTTCAATAATACCAGCACGACCACCACCATTTGCAGATGCATATGACAATGCGAGTTCTTTCGCCTGCCCTGAAGCATTCTGAGAGATTGCGATCAAGGAAGGTACACCACCACCCTGTGTATAAGTTGAGCGTACCAAATGGCCAGGACCTTTTGGTGCAATCATGATCACGTCAATATCTTCACGAGGCTCAATTTGTTCAAAATGAACATTGAAACCATGGGCAAAAGCCAGTGCAGCACCTTGCTTCAAATTTGGTCCAATCTCATTACGATATAACTCAGCTTGATGCTCATCCGGTGCAAGAATCATAACTAGATCAGATTCTTTTACCGCATCTTCTATCGACTTGTTCGCAAGACCCGCTGCATCAGCTTTTGCGGCAGAAGTTGAACCCTGACGCAAACCGACAACCACATCGACACCAGAATCTTTAAGGTTATTGGCGTGCGCGTGTCCTTGTGAACCATAACCGATGATGGCTACTTTTTTTGATTGAATCAGAGATAAATCTGCATCTTTATCGTAATAAACTTTCATTTCTTTTCTCGTAGTTATAAATAATTAATTGTTTACAAATGAAGTGCATTTTCGCCACGGGCAATCCCGGTGAGACCGGTACGCACCACTTCGATGATTTCTTTTTTATCTAACGCTTCTAAAAGCGCATCAAGCTTTTTACCTGTTCCAGTGAGCTCGATCGTATAGGTTGTATCCGTTACATCAATAATGCGTCCACGGAATATATCAACCAATCGTTTTACTTCTTCACGAGCCACACCGCTGGCATTTGTTTTAACCAACATCAACTCACGTTCGATATGTTTAACTTCATTCAGATCCGCTAATTTGATCACATCAACCAACTTGTTCAACTGCTTTTGGATCTGTTCGACTGTCGCATCCGATCCACTCGTCACCAACGTCATTCGAGACATGGTTGGATCTTCGGTCGCTGCAACCGTCAACGATTCGATGTTGTATGCACGCGCAGAAAATAATCCTGCCACCCGTGACAATGCGCCCGCTTCGTTTTCCAATAGGATCGAGATGATATGTCGCATTATGATAGCTCCCTGCTAACATCAGAACTCGGTGGTAATTCCATTTCATTATGGCCTTTACCAGCAGCGATCATTGGGTACACATTTTCAGTTTGGTCTGTGACGATATCCATCAACACTAATCGATCTTTCATACCAATCGCTTCTTGCAATGCACCACTCACATCTGCCGTTTTTTCTACCCGCATACCCACATGGCCAAACGACTCTGCCAACTTAACAAAATCAGGCAAGGCATCCATATATGAATGCGAGTAGCGGCGATCATAGAAAAATTCTTGCCACTGTCTAACCATGCCCATATAACGGTTATTGAGGCTAATTATTTTGACTGGTAAACCATATTGCAAACAAGTGGACAGTTCCTGAATACACATCACCAATGACGCTTCACCACTGATACAACAAACCAGTTCATCAGGATAGGCGAGCTGTACGCCCATTGCAGCAGGAACACCAAAACCCATCGTGCCAAGTCCGCCAGAATTGATCCAGTGTCGCGGTTTATCGAACCCATAATATTGGGCTGCCCACATTTGATGCTGACCAACATCAGAAGTAATAAACGCTTCCCCATTTGTTAGTCGAGATAATTCTTCGATAACATATTGCGGTTTAATCACGTCAGTCGTTTTGTCATAACGCATGCAATCAACTGCACGCCATTTGTTGATCTGATTCCACCAAGCATCCTTTTCTTGGTTCATAGGATCAAAACTACTTGCACGGATCAACTTGTTCATTTCACCAAGTACATTGGAAACACTACCCACGATTGGGATATCCACAGCAACATTTTTCGAGATTGAAGCAGGATCAATATCAATGTGAACTATTTTTGCATGTGGGCAAAATTCTTCGAGTTTTCCAGTGACACGATCATCAAAACGTACACCAATTGCGATCAAAACATCACATTGATGCATGCCCATATTGGCTTCGTAAGTTCCATGCATTCCTAACATTTGGAGATTCTGAGGATCCGACGCCGGATATGCACCCAAACCCATCAAAGTTTGAGTAATCGGATAACCCAATAAACGCGTGAATTCAATCAGTGAATCTGCCGCGTTATCCAAGACTACGCCACCGCCAGAATAGATCATCGGCTTTTTCGCAGCCAAAATCATATTAACTGCTCGTTTTATCTGTCCGGGGTGTCCTTTTGTTATCGGCTTATACGAACGCATTTCAACCGTATCAGGGTATGAATATTCCGTCACATCCGCAGTAATATCTTTAGGTATATCAACCACAACTGGGCCAGGGCGACCGGTTGTCGCCACATGGAAAGCCTTTTTAATCGTAATCGCCAGATCCTTTACATCAGAAACCATAAAGTTGTGTTTTACACAAGGCCGTGTGATGCCGACATTATCCACTTCCTGGAAAGCATCATTCCCAATTAAATGACTGGGCACCTGACCAGTAAGAACAACCATTGGAATTGAATCCATATATGCCGTCGCAATACCAGTAACGCAGTTTGTTGCGCCGGGGCCAGAAGTTACAAGTACAACTCCCGCCTTACCTGTAGATCGCGCATATCCATCTGCAGCATGAGTAGCACCTTGTTCGTGACGTACAAGAATATGTTTGACTGCATCTTGTTTGAAGATCGCGTCATAAATATGCAGTACTGCTCCACCGGGATAACCAAAGACAAATTCAACGCCTTCATCATCCAGCGCTTTCAGTAATATCTCTGCTCCCCGTAATTTTTCACCCACTTGACTCACCATTAAGTAAACGACTTTTCGCTGATTTTTGATCAACAGGAATAGTTCTTGCTTCCTAAATTCAACAATAGAAATACACCCCGCGAACCCGATTCGCAGGCTAATCGCTTATCATGACTGAAACCTGGGCCTTAGGTCAACATATAAAAGCAAATTTAGTTGCTTTAAAAACGATAGAAATCTTATGAAATATAGTTATCACCTTTATATCTTATCAACGCTTTATTTGATCTTCACCTTTACTACCCATTCCTTTTCGTTTTCGAATGCTGAAGCTAAAGGTATATACAAGTGCGTAAAACCCAATGGTGAAGTTGAATACACGCAATCACGATCAAAAATGTGTCAGGATCACAACACTAAAAAGTTGAAGAATACCGGTGGTCGTGCTGATCCCGCTGCAATCGCAAAACAAAAAGCAGAAAAAGAAAATTCTTTAAAAACAGAAGAAAACCGTAAAATCAAAGAACTAAAACAACAAGATCAAGAACTCATCAATCAAGAAAAAAAGCATTATTGCGATAATGTGCAAAAAAACCTGGATCAAATTCAAACATCACCGCGGTTGTTTAAAACGGACGATCAGGGTAACCAAGTTATTCTCGGTGAGGAAGAACGGCAAAATAAAATTCAGACAAACAAAGAAAACCTCGCTATCCATTGTAGTTGATACTTTTGTTATTTCTTGTTGTAGAATCCCCCATTCTATAGTTCATAAATTAGAACCATACTCAAAAACTAGTAATGCGATTATCAAACCTATTACTCCCCACTCTTAGAGAAGCTCCCGCCGATGCTGAAGTCATTAGCCATAAATTAATGTTACGGGCCGGGATGATCCGGCAAACGGCTTCTGGCGTCTATTCCTGGCTACCTTTAGGTTTAAAAGTTCTACGTAAGGTAGAAGCCATCGTCCGTGAAGAAATGGATCTTGCTGGTGCACAGGAATTATTAATGCCGTCAGTACAGCCGGCTGGCTTATGGGAAGAATCAGGTCGTTGGGAACAATACGGTCCCGAATTACTGAGGATAAATGATCGACATAATCGTGAATTTTGTTACGGGCCAACGGCTGAGGAAGTGATCACATCTTTAGTACGCAATGAGATCAGAAGCTACAAACAATTACCAGCTAACTTCTATCAAATACAAACCAAATTTCGTGATGAAATCCGCCCTCGTTTTGGTGTTATGCGGGCGCGTGAATTTCTGATGAAAGATGCTTATTCCTTTCATCTTGATCAAAAATCGCTAGAAGAAACCTACCTAATAATGCACGACAGCTACTGCCAGATCTTCACCCGTTTAGGTCTGAAATTTCGTGTGGTTGAAGCAGATACCGGTAATATTGGCGGTAGTGCTTCACATGAATTTCATATTCTGGCTGACTCTGGCGAAGACGATATTGCCTTCAGTAGCGAAAGTAAATACGCATCAAATGTCGAGCTGACACCTGCTCCAATGCCTGCTAACAATAGAGCAACTGCAACTCAAACGATGACAACAGTCGATACACCTGGACAGCAGAGTATTGAAGAGGTTTGTAATTTCCTAAAAATTGAACAATCTCAATGTCTAAAAACCTTAATAGTCGAAGGCCAAGACGATTCATTGGTTGCATTAGTTTTGCGCGGTGATCATGAATTAAACACGATTAAGGCCGACAAGATCAATCAAGTTTCTTCACCTCTTCGCTTTGCTGAAAATGAAAAAGTCAAACAGATTCTCGGGTGCTCTGTAGGATCTATCGGCCCTGTCGGATTGAATATTCCAGTTATTTTTGATCAATCCGCTATGGTAATTTCAGATTTCACCTGTGGTGCAAATGAGGATGGAAAACATCTTATCGGTGTTAATCTGGAACGCGATATAGCAGAACCACTAGTCGCCGATATTCGTAATATTCAAGAAGGTGAACCTAGCCCTGATGGAAAAGGCGTGATCAAAATTGCCAGGGGAATTGAAGTCGGTCATATCTTCCAATTAGGTGATAAATACAGCAAAAGTATGAAGGCAAATTGCCTCGACGAAAATGGCAAAGCAGTCGATATGCTGATGGGTTGTTATGGCATCGGTGTGTCCCGTATCGTTGCGTCAGCCATTGAGCAAAATCATGACGATTCGGGCATTATCTGGCCAGCAGCAATTGCCCCTTTTCAAGTATCAATTGTTCCCGTTAATGCACACAAATCTGTACGGGTAAAAGAGGCTGCTGAACTACTCTATTCTGAATTAGTCAATAGCGGAATTGACGTCCTGCTTTGCGATACAAAAGAACGCCCAGGCGTAATGTTTAATGACTTGGAACTAATCGGGATACCTCATCGATTAGTACTAAGTGACCGTAGTTTAGATGCTGATCAAATTGAATACAAAAGTCGACTAGATAAAGAATCAACCAATGTCGAGGCAGGATTGGCTCTGGAATTTATTAGGGACAAACTCTATTGAGTTTCTAAATCAATCACAATGCGATGGTCAGATGTAGAAAACTCTGGGCACTTGATTAGAGCAAACACTTCATTACCACTTCCACGATACTCTATATTTACAAAACTGATCAGACTTGCCATAGCAATTCCACGCCCATGACTATCCGTCAGTCGATCTGGCTGTATCTCCATGTATGGCTCCCAATCAAACCCTATACCCTGATCTTTAATGGTTATCTCAATATATCTACCGACATGTTGGAACCCAACTGTTGCGAATTTATGTTTGTTCTCTTCAAATTTCAACCTTCTGTTTACTTCTGCTACCCATGAACCTCCCGTACTATTCAGTATAGACTTTTCAGCATACGTAATGCCTAAGTTACCGTGCTCAACAGCATTCACCATCAACTCTGAAAGCCCAAGAACGACCTTTGCAGGATCGGGACAAGCTTTTGCCAAAAAAGAAGATAAAGACCGCGCTTGTTCTAAAGTTTGGAATCGAAAACTCGAAGAAACCATTAGTCCAAGTGAATCTTCCTCCTCATGAACCATTTCCTGTAGTTCTTTAAACTGCATTCGATCCTGAACAGCAGTGTCTATAATGGAAAGTAATTGCTCTTCTTCAAAAGGCTTAGTTAAATAGTAAAAAGCACCAGCACGCATCCCTTCAAGTATTTCTTCATGATTATTCAGTGCTGTTTGTAAGATTACTGGGCAGTTTTTCAACTCCGGATGCGACTTAATTCTTCTCAAAACTTCCATACCATCCATTCTAGGCATTAATCGATCTAGCAGGATAACGTCATATTTTTCAGGCTCCTCTTCTAACCGTTCTAGCGCATCTTGACCATCAACCGCCGTTTCAATTTTATAATTCTTATCCGACAGATTTTCCGTCAAGATCTCAAGATTAAAAGGCTCGTCATCAACAACAAGAATATGTGGTATAGAGTTCATCGCGCTTACTCCACTTTATTATGATTTTTATAGGGGTATATCAATAGCAGAATAGTCTCAAACATATGGATACTTTATTTCTCCTCACTTACCAGAATAATTTGTGCTAATAACAAAAATATCTTCAATACTTACTGAGAGGCTTAACAACAAAATCTTTTACACCTCTAGCATGTGCATCCATGGCGAATATTAAGTGCAGCACTTGCTGTAAACATGCTATCTCGGACGCCACCACAACCATACTCCCTAAACTCAAAGGCCAGCATCAACACTACTAGCCTAAGAATGCAGCATATGGGGTACCAATATCCACATATGTAAAATAAACCATTATCTATTTGAATATTATAGGTTTTATAGTATTTCTAACTTTAAGAACAAAAATTATCACACTGTCAAAAAATGTCGCAGCATGGATGAAAAACCAACCATAATTGTTTAAAAACAAAAAGTTAGTAATTGCTAATAGCATGCTGTTAGCAACTAATGTTGCATAGGTGGTTGGTGCCAAGTATCATCAGGTTTGGACAGCCAACTATCCACATTCCTTATGATTTTATGCAATGCAAGAGATGAGTAAATCAATTTCATCAAAAATGCCGATCCTTATTGTCGACGATGATCAACATATTGTTCAGGGTACCTCTTTACTCCTTCGCTCAACCGGAATGCAGGAAGTTATATCTCTCACCGATAGCCGAGAGGTCATGCCATTACTTCACCGCCAGGAAGTTGCAGTAATACTACTTGACCTTCAAATGCCTCACTTTTCTGGTTCTGAAATACTCGACAAAGTTAAAGAGGAATTCCCTGAGATCGCGATCATTATTATTACGGCACATGATGAGCTGGAAATTGCTATCAAATGTATGCAAGCAGGTGCATTTGACTATCTAGTGAAACCGATTGAGAAAAGTCGACTCACCTCATCTATTCACCGTGCCATAGAAATCAGCTACTTAAAAGGTGAGTTATCTCTGCTAAAGAACCGTCTTTTAAACGATGATCTTGTAGATACATCAGCGTTTGATCACATCATCACGCGTGAAAAAAAGGTACAAGTACTTTTTCAGTATATCGAAGCAATTTCGACTTCTGATCAGCCCGTTTTAATTACCGGACAAACTGGAACAGGCAAAGAACTATTTGCCAAAGCAGTACACTTAGCATCTAAAACAGAAGGTGATTTTATAGCCGTTAACGTCGCAGGTTTAGACGATACGACTTTCTCCGATACTTTATTCGGCCATGTAAAAGGCGCATTTACTGGTGCTGATCAAAAACGTGAAGGGTTAATATCACAAGCGGCTAATGGCACTCTGTTTCTTGATGAAATTGGGGATCTAGATCTTTCTTCTCAGATCAAGTTACTACGACTGTTACAAGATCGTAGTTATTATCCATTGGGTTCAGACGTCTTACAATACAGTGCTGCTCGAATCGTGGTCGCAACGAATAGCGATTTAAATGAAGCTATCCAAAATAATACTTTCCGCAAAGATCTCTATTTCCGCTTGCGCGCGCATCAGATTAACCTGCCAACACTACAAGAACGAAAAAATGATCTACCGCTCCTCTTAAACCATTTTGTCAAAATAGCCTGTCAAGCTCTGAAAAAGAAACAGCCGGTCATCCCACAAGAATTATACATACTTCTAAACACGTACTCATTCCCTGGTAATGTACGAGAGCTGGAAACCATGACATTTGATGCAGTTGCCAGAAATCAATCACATGTTTTATCTCTGCAGAGCTTCAAAAAAATCATTGGCGAAGAGATTTTACCGATAAGCGATTTACAAGATGGGATTATTGAAATCTTCTCAGAATTATTCCCTGAAAAACTCCCTTCGTTAAAACAAGCAGAACGTCTTTTTATCAGTGAATCTATGCGGCGTGCACAAAATAATCAGGGAATAGCTGCATCTATGTTGGGCATTTCTCGTCAGGCCTTAAACAAACGTCTAGTAAGAGAACGTAAAGGTCGAGAATAAAAAATCTAAACAATTTCTGTTTAAAAAGCTTCTTCAGGTTGGCTTTCTTTTAGCCTGGTATTTTCTTTCTTTTTCTTAAATACTACTCTGGTGATCGGGATCAAAAAACTAAAACAAGCACCATCACCACTACTACTCTCAACCCAAAGCTCACCTTGGTGTGCTTCAATAATTTCTTTACAGATCGACAATCCCAACCCTGTACCGCCAGCTTCTGTTTTAGTTTTACTGCTTTGTACAAATTTATCAAAAACAGCATTTAATTCCGTTTCAGGAATACCTACCCCTTGATCTCTAATTCTAAATAAGAGTGCTGGAACAACAAAAACATCATCACCCTTCCTTCGACCTGGACAGATTTTATCTTGCTCTACAGAAAAAGTTATCGTCTTACCTTCAAGTGAAAATTTGATCGCATTTGAAAATAGATTAGTGATTACTTGTCCAATTCGAACAGGGTCAATTTCGGCAGTTGTTTCAAGCTGAGCTGGAGTAACTTCCACAGTGAGTTTCAGCTCTTGTAGTCTCGTTTCCTGCTCTGCAATACTCTGTTCAATAATGGTTGCTAGATCCGCCTTCTCAAAATGATACTCCATCTTCATGGCTTCCATTTTTGAGAGATCGAGTAGATTATCCACAAACGAAAGCAATCGCTGACCACTATTATTAATTTGAGTAAAAAAACGCTCGAAGATCTCCTCAGATGTGTTTTTTGTTTTATTTTTACCAAGCTTAGAAAAACTCAGAATTGCATGTATTGGTGTTCTCAATTCATGAGACATATTTGCCAGAAATTCACTTTTTGAATCACTTGCTCGTTCTGCCGCTTCTTTTGAAAGTCGCATATCATGAAGCTGATCATCAACCAGTTCTTGTAAATGATCTCGATGTTTTCGCAATTCAGTCTCTTTTTCTTCAACTAACTCAATAGCAAGCTTCAGATCAGAAGCTTCCTTCTCAAGCTTAATTTGCGCAACTTCTCCTCGCCAATATTCGTTCTCAACACATCTACCAATTAAAATAATGAATACAGGGTAGAGAGAACTGATTAAGGCTAAAAGGTAACCTTGGCCATCCCCAGTCATTCCATGGTAAAGACAAGCAATCGCAATTGGTACAAAAATAGTACTGGTGTATAAAGTCCAAAAATGAAAATATAGAGTCATTGTCCCAACGGCAGCGCCCGTTATTCCTACAACAACAACCATCATAATCATAAACTCATCTGACATACCTTTGTCGAAAGAGAGAAATGCCACAAAAGTGCCAACACATAGCGTATTAGTTAACGTCCACCAACCATATGATTTCAAACGTTTCTCTGTTGTCATAATTGATGACTTAGCTAAACGATTACCTGAAAAAAATCGAAATATACTGATAACAGCTAATAGTCCTATTATCCATTCCAGTAGATGAACATGGTGTTCGTGAGCCTTTGATAGAAAAATAACCCCCAGAATAGGGTATACAAAAACAAGAAACCTACCGCGCGTACCAAGTTCACATGCACCTCGGTTATTGACCACACACGCGTCATCATCCAGTAATTCCGAAAGTTGCGAATTCATCTTAAAAAGATCGATCATGATCATTTTTAGCGACGATTTAACCGAGAACTTTAAGTCGGTGATTTACAGAAAACCATTATTGAAACAAAGAGTTCAATGGTGCCTTCATAGATCCTTTAAGGCTGCTAAATGCCTTCCCTAGCTCAGCAAAAAGTCGTTCATTCCAGATATCTTCCCGAATCAGATCGGAATCAGTCAATGGCAAACCTCCAGGCAAAGCACGATAAAGGCTTAAAAGTGTCTCCTCACCTAAATCACGCAATAATACCCAAGCACCATCTTCTGTTCTTTGTAGCCAAGCGGCTTCTCTTAGTGCACGTAAAATTTCATAAATCCGTTCATCATTCATGTCAGGCTCGTAGACAATTAGATCAGATACCGTACATGGATTGCCCTGAATCTGATGCTTCCAAATTTGGCCAGTAATACGGTAAGCATCCACAAATAAATTTCGTTTCCGATCGTCTACACGTCCAACATAACGATGATAAATCATATGACAACGTGTGATTTCAGCCCCAAGTAAAATGATAAGCCAGGACAAATATATCCAAAGCAAAAAGATCGGGATGGTCGCAAATGCGCCATAAATTGCCTGCTGGCTTGGAAAGTTAACAACATAATAAGCAAACAATCGTTTTGCAATTTCAAAAAAGATGCCTGCGACCACAGCGCCTATCAAGGCACTTTTTGTTGTAACGGTCCTGTTGGGTAATAAACGGTAGATCAAATAAAAAGCCAATGTTGTGGTCAGCAATGGAAGCAAAACCAGAAACTTCCTTTTAATCCCAAGTGTCGCATCGACCTCACTAAATATCGGTAAAGAAACCAGATACGAAGTTGCAATAAAACTCGTTCCTACCAGCAATGGCCCCAATGTCAAAACTGCCCAATAGATCATAAAGCGCGTTACCGGTTTTCGTTTCGAACGAACTCGCCAGATGTCATTAAATGCCATCTCAATAGTGTTCATCATCGCTAATACTGTCACGAATAAAAAACCAACGCCCACAGCTCTCAGGCCGGCTGCCTTTTCACTAAATTCGTGCAAATAGGTTCTTACTGTTGAGCCAAGCGCAGGGACAAAATTATTGAACACAAAGGCTTCAATATCTTTTTCCATACCCTGGAAAACGGGAAATGCTGTTAGCGTTGAGAACATCACAGCCATCAAAGGCACCAGCGATAATAGTGAAGTATAAGATAATGAGGAAGCCGTTCGTATACAATTATCACTCATAAAGTGCTTTTTAACGAAGATCAAAAAATCTCGCAATTCTTGAAATTTCGAAATAACCTGCGCTGGAATAGAATTCATATTAGAATAATCTCACTATTTCACACTTAAACCTACAGGAGCCCAACCGATGAGCGTCGTAATTTATCATAATTCTCGTTGTTCAAAATCCCGTCAAACTTTAGCATTACTCGAAGAAAAAGGCATTGAACCAAAAATCATCGAGTATCTAAAAACACCGCCTGATGCTGGCACGATCAAAATGCTTATCTATATGTTGGAACTCCCACCACGTAATCTAATGCGTAGAGGTGAAGCGGCATTTAAAGAAAATAACTTAGCCGATGAAAATTTGACAACCGATGAACTAATCAATGCATTGGTCGAAAATCCTATTTTGCTCGAACGTCCAATTGTCATTTCTAACGGTAAAGCCATTATTGCCCGGCCGCCTGAATTGGTATTAGAAATTTTATAAGCTTCAAGATAGCCGTTTTGAACAAGATATTAGTACTCTATTATAGCCGTCATGGAAATGTGGCAGAAATGGCACGTCACGTAGCAAGAGGTGCCGAGCAAGTTTCCGGTTGCGAAGCTGTTGTTCGAACGGTGCCTCCCGTTTCAACTGTGTGTGAAGCGGTCGAAGATTCCATCCCTGAATCGGGTGCCATTTACGCAACTCTAGACGATCTAAAACAATGTCAGGGACTGGTGCTTGGCAGCCCAGTTCGTTTTGGAAATATGGCCGCGCCTTTAAAACATTTCCTCGAGACCACCAGCGAGCTTTGGTTATCGGGTATGCTCGCAAACAAGCCTGCTGCCGTTTTTGATTCTTCAGCCAGCTTGCATGGTGGACAAGAAGCAACCTTATTATCAATGATGCTGCCTTTATTGCACCACGGTATGCTGATGGTCGGCTTGCCATATACGGAAACAGATTTAATAACCACCAGCACCGGGGGAACACCTTACGGAGCTAGCCATATTGCCGGTAACGATAATAAAAATGATCTCAGCGACGAAGAAAAAAGACTCTGTATTGCTTTAGGAAAACGCGTTGCGAATATAGCAAAAACACTTAATACATGATGATAAGGATAAACCTGTGACCAAGATCATTATAGCGCGAATAGCAACACTGATCGGATATTTCGGATTATTGATGTTAGTCGTTTACTGGGCGATAAACCCGACCCAGCTTAACCCAGAAAAACTCGGAGTTTCTGCAACAAGTGTGATTTTGTTATTTGGTGGCTTGCCGCTGATTTTGGGGATTTCTGGGATATTAAAAAAGAAACCCTACACACATGCATGGATTTGTATCATTTCCCTTTTCTATTTGATCCACGGAATCGTTGAGGTTTGGAGCCAGCCTGAAAATAGATTACTGGCTAGCATTGAAATAATTCTGAGTACCTTGCTATATCTTGGAGCTGGTTTTTATGCGCGCTATCGTGCTCGGGAATTAAAGGCAAAAGACAGGATCTGATCCTGAGTGAGGGTTTCAAATTGTTAAACTGAACGAATAATACGACATGGAAAGACCTGAGGGTTCCTGAACTACCCCCATCCATAAAAACGGACAGGTTAATTAAGCCGCATTCATTAATTCAAACTCATGTGGAGATAAATTATCCAATGTTTGATGAATACGTTGCCGATTATAAAAGATTTCTATGTAATCAAAGATAGCGGTCTTTGCTTCCTCCCTTGTTTGATAACGATAATGATAAATCAGTTCATTCTTCAGGTTATTAAAAAAGCTTTCAGCCACGGCATTATGACCAAAACACTTCGTGGGGCAGGCCTCCCAACAATCTCTCTTACGACTCATACTGGGTATCATGCCATGCTGTTTTAATAAATCACGATACTGCTTATAGTCGTGTAATATTTTCCAAAGCAATACAGACACTCTACCAAACTTTTTTAACACGAAAGTGAAATCTATTAGTTTAAAATATAAAAAACTAACCTGTTAGATTCTGCTCCAATAACTCCTTAACAAACGGCACGGTCAATTTTCGTTTTGCCGCAAGACTCGCGTGATCAAGTTTATCCAGAAAACCACACAAAGCGTGCATGTCTCGAGGCAATCTTTTGATCAGAAATTCACCTACATCATCAGGCAAAGCAAAACTTTTTTTGTCTGCCCTTTGTTGTAACACGGTCAACTTTTTATCATCCTCCAGGTCTTGCAACTGATAGATCAAACCCCAGTTCATCCGTGAAGCAAGATCTGGCAATTTAAACTCGATTGTCTTGGGTGCGGAGCCTGCCGACATAAGCAATATGTGATCAAGTTCTTTTACTCGATTGAATAAATGAAAAATCGCTTTTTCCCATTCCTGATCGCCTGTGATTTGATCGACGTCATCCAAACAAATTACTGGTAGCTCTTCTAAACCTTCTAAAAATAAGGGTGTGAATTTCTGCCTGTGAGATAAGGGTAAATAAACTGATTGTTGATCAGATTCCGCAAGTGCTTTGCATAATGCTTGTAGTAAGTGACTTTTACCTACACCTTTAGCACCCCAAATAAAAATAGACTCCTTCTGTAATTCAGGCTCTACAATTAAACGAAGTTTCTGTACAACTTCGGAATTAGATCCGTTTAAGAATTGATCAAAAGAGAAAGATTCAGTCTGGCCAAATGTTAGAGGAAGTTGATGGCCACTATTATTCATTCTGGTTCCTTACGGAGTATAAAAATCGCTCTCTTTATACAGCTCATGCCAGTGTCGCAAAATAACTACGATAACCGCAGCCACTGGAAGCGCCAGTAAAACACCGACAAAGCCAAACAATTGTCCTCCAGCCATGACAGCGAAAATAACTGCGACAGGGTGAAGACCAATTCGATCGCCGACCAACAAAGGTGATAAAACCATCCCTTCTAAGGCCTGTGCTATTCCAAACACAATCGCCACGTAGACGAGATGGATAACATCGTGAAATTGCATCAGTGCCGCAACACTTGCAGCAACGATCCCAACGATAAAGCCCAGATAAGGCACAAAACTAACTAATCCAGAAATTATGCCAATCAACAAGGCGACATCAAGCCCGACTAGCATTAATCCGACAGTATAAATAAGGGTGAGAACCATCATCACTGACAGTTGGCCTCGGAAAAATTCAGCTAAAACTTGATCACATTCTTTGGCTAATCGCGTCACGGTATTCTCAAGACGACGTGGCAGAAGATCATGAATTCTTTCTATCAATAAATCCCAATCACGTAATAAATAAAAGGTCACAACCGGGATCAAAACTAGAAAAGCAAGCCAGTTAAAAATCTTCAACCCTGAATGGGTTAGCTTGCCAAACACTCCGCCCATTGCACCACTTAGACTTTCCCAGTTTCCAATAATGGCGCGCTTGAAGGCACTCGTATCCAATGTTGGCGTTTCAAAACCGGCAAATTCTGCAATTCTTGGAAGCAGGTTTTCTTGAAAGTAATCAATGCCTGCGGGGATTTTGACGATCAAAACTGAAATTTGTTTTTCCAACAATGGAATCATAACCAGTAGTAATATCACTGCAATCAGCGACATGACAAAGAAGACCACTACGACACCTAAGGTACGAGAAAACTTATGCGTTTCGAGTCGATCAACCAATGGATCACCCAAATAGGCTAATAAAGCGCTGATCAAAAATGGTGTCAAAACGGGTGCGAGCAAATAGACCAACCAACCACTGAGGGCTAACACAGCCAACATAAACCATTTTTGTGAATCACTGAGTTTGCTTAACAAATTTCTTCCTCTGTAAAAAGCGATCAATAATACGATAGGATAAAATAACTACAAATTGTAAATCATTTTCATCGATACAAACGCTATTTCATAATACTTATTCAAGTCAACCCTTGTTCAAAGCGACTATAGTTTATAGAATTGCCTGTTTAGTGTACTGCAAAATACGATGACACAAACTCCACCTCTCACCTACAAAGATGCTGGTGTCGATATCGACAGCGGTAACCAACTTGTTGATCAAATAAAACCATTAGTAAAACGAACTCATCGTAAAGGCGTGATGGGCAATGTTGGCGGGTTTGGAGCATTATTCAAATTAGCTGACACCGGTTACAAAAATCCAGTGTTAGTTTCTGGAACCGATGGCGTTGGAACCAAGCTACGCCTTGCCATCGAAATGGCAAAACACGATACCATCGGCATTGATCTAGTCGCTATGTGTGTCAATGATCTGATTGTCCAGGGTGCAGAACCTCTGTTCTTCCTTGATTACTATGCAACGTCTAAGCTAAGCGTCGATATTGCAACCGATGTCATCAGCGGCATTGCTACTGGTTGTGAACAATCGGGTTGTGCACTCATTGGTGGTGAAACGGCAGAAATGCCGGACATGTATTCTGCTGGAGATTACGATCTGGCTGGATTTTGTGTTGGTGTGGTGGAAGAAGATCAAATTATCGACGGCAGCCAGGTCAAAGCGGGTAACGCATTAATCGGAATTGCGTCGAACGGTCCTCATTCGAATGGCTATTCGCTAATCAGAAAAGTTCTGGAAGTATCCAACACCAACTTAGACGAAGACTTTAATAGTCGCCCTATTGGTGAAGTACTCCTGGAACCAACTCGGCTTTACGTCAAACCTCTGCTTAAAGTGATCGAGGAATTTTCTATTCATGCACTGGCACATATCACGGGGGGCGGTTTATTAGAAAACATCCCACGCGTCATGCCTGAAAATTGCACTGCTGTGATTGATCCTGACAGCTGGGAAACACCCGAAATTTTTAACTGGCTGAAAGAAAAGGGTAGTATTGATCAAACTGAAATGTATCGAACGTTCAATTGTGGTATAGGTATGGTTTTGATCGTTGATAATGATCAAACTGACTCCATTATTGAGCGGCTTTCAGAATTAGGGGAAAAAGCATTCAAGATCGGCCATATTGAAGAAAAACTCGGTAGTGAACAAGTCATCATTTCAGCATAAATGGGAGCAAACTAATGGCACATAGCATGACTGCTTTTGCACGACACAGCGCTTCAGGAAAATGGGGAAATGCAGTCTGGGAAATACGTTCAGTCAACAACCGCTATCTGGATATCAATTTACGCCTACCAGAAGAGCTACGCGGTTTAGAACATCAACTACGTGAGAGAATTTCCAATAAGCTAAAACGTGGCAAAGTTGATTGTACACTCAAATTTAAAACTGAATCTCAACAAACGTCACTCAAAATAAACTTGCCTCTAGTAAAGGAATTGGCGATCGCAACCAAACAAATAAAAAGTGTGGTTTATGAAACCACAGCATTAAGCCCAATTGATGTCCTTCTGTGGCCAGGCGTACTCAATAATCCTGAACTTGATGTTGAACAAACCGGGAAAGCCATAACTTCTTTGATGGATGAAACATTAGAGATCTTGATCGAAACACGCCAGCGAGAAGGGAAAGCTCTTGTAGATCTTATAGAAACCCGTTGTAACTCAGCCCAAACGCAAGTTACAAAAATCCGTCAACAAATGCCTACAATCGTCGGATCCTTAAATAAAAAATTGATCGACCGTGTCGAAGAAATCGTTGAACGAATGGATGAAACTCGCCTGGAACAAGAAGTCGCGCTACTGGCACAAAAATTGGATGTAGATGAAGAGCTTGATCGCCTAAATGCACATATCAATGAAGTACTGCGAGTGATCAATCAAAAAGAACCCATTGGGCGAAGGTTAGATTTTCTAATGCAGGAAATGAATCGTGAAGCAAATACACTCGGTTCAAAATCGGCACATATGGAAAGCACAGAAGCATCTATAGAACTAAAAGTTTTGATCGAACAAATGCGTGAACAGATCCAAAATATAGAATGAGCGGCCAACTTTACATTATCTCAGCTCCTTCAGGTGCGGGTAAAACCAGCCTTGTAAGTGCACTTGTTAGTGCAACAGCAGACATTTCAGTTTCAATTTCGCATACCACCAGAGAAAGGCGTTCTGGTGAGAATAGTGGTGTGGATTACCATTTCATCGATAAGGCAAAATTTGATCAGATGGTTGAAACAGACGATTTCCTCGAACATGCTCAAGTTTTTGATAATTATTACGGAACTTCAAATACCACAGTCGAAGCGCAGTTAGCAACCGGAACCGATGTTATTTTGGAAATTGACTGGCAGGGCGCTCAGCAGATCAGGAAACAAAAACCTGATTGCCGTAGTATTTTTATACTCCCTCCTTCATATCACGAACTGGAGCAACGACTATATCGCCGTGAAGAAGATAACAAAATTATCGAGAGGCGTATGCGTGATGCGATCGCTGAGATGTCCCATTATAAGGATTACGAATTTATTGTTGTTAATGACGATTTCCATACAGCACTAGCAGATTTACAATCAATTTTTAGAGCAACTCGACTTCGATCAAAAATTCAGCAACAAAGTTTAAAAACATTATTAAAGGACCTGTTTGATCAGTAACCAAATTCAGCAGCAAATTTAATTTTCAGTTTTTATAGATATATACCCGTGCCACCTGGAAATGCAGATCGACGTCAGCACGCCTGTTGGTGATAAAAAACTCCTGCAAAAAATATATCTTCGTACTAAAACAGCGAATTTAGTCGTTATTTAAAATAATATGCACAAATTATGTTGCGCCGCAACAATTTGTCTGCTATGCTGCATTGCAACAATCATTAAATGGTTGCTACTTTTTTATTTTTTCTCATTCAATAAAGGTGAATAACATGGCTAAAACAGAACAAGTTAAACAAATCGAAGAAACAATTGCTCCATTTACTGAATACAACAAATTGGTTAGCGAAGTCGTAGAAAAATCTTTTGATCTGCAAATATCAACATTTGAAAAACTTGTGAAAGCAGGCTTCGACAATGTGAATTCTATTTTCAATGTTAAATCAACAGAAGACATAAAAGCCTACGCAGAAAAACAACAGACTGTCGCTAAAAGCGTTGCGGAAATTATTGTGACAGATGCAACGGCTCAAGGTGAGTTAGGTAAAACTTTCGTTGAACACTCAACAAAATTGATCGAAAAAAATGTCAAAATGCCTAACTTAAAGGCGGCTTGATAAATAGCTTAAATTAAGATAAACCTCGCTATCTCATACTTAAAGATAGCGGGGTTTTAGAATCCAGTATTTGTTGAGCAAACGTTGATTACCGTCCTAAATGGTCACACTGGATAATGGGTTTGTAACTACCCAGCTTATTAAGCCTAAACCCAACTACTTTTGATAAAGTAATATTAAGTAGAAAATGTAATGATAGGACAGAGTATAAAACATACAGATCTACAGTATGCAATCACATAAGCATTTTGTGATTACAACATTAGAGTGTACATTAATTAGCGAACTTTTTAGGAGTCATACTTATGAATAACCCTTTTGATTTTAGTCAGTTTTTTCCAAAATACGAACCTCAAGACATGATGCGTCAATTTCAAAATGCCTTCGCTCAATTTGCAACACCACAAACACCAAGCTTCGATTTTTCGTCAATGACCGATGTTCAGCGTAAAAACATTGAAGCAATCGTCACGTCAAATAATAAGGCAATTGAATGTACTCAAGCGATTCTTACCATGCAAGCAGAGTTATTCCAGGAAGCTATAAAGGATGCTACTGATGCTGGTCAAGCATTTGCTGAAAATGCAAATGACAAGACCAAACTGAGTGAAAAACAAACCGAATTGATGCAAACAGCTTTCGATAAAGCCCTGAAGTCTTCTACAGAAATTAGTGAGCTTATCAGCAAAACACAAGAGGAAATGACAGAAACTATCTCAGCAAGAGTTAAAGAAGGATTAGATGAGATCCGGGAATCCGTTAAGTAAAGACTTAATGCTTCATTTACTCAGCTAACTTGTCTTAAAGTAATTTCATAATAAAAAGAGAATGAACACAGCTATGCCTACAGATAAAACACACGAAGCGATTGCTGCCCTCGGTTTTGGTCAGGCTGCGCAAGCACTTTCGGATAACTTCAAGCAATGCGAGACGATGCTTGAAGATTATTCAGAAAAACTAAAAAACAGTGATTTTGATCCGCTCAACTTAGAAAATCTTTTCGCTGATTTCACAAAAAATCTGGCACAAGATCCATCTAAGCTGATGGAAGCAAATATGCGTTTTTTTGCTGACTCTATGAAACTGTACCAAGAAATGTCTTCTCAGATGGAAAGCATTATTTCTGGAGAAGAACAATCTGCTGATACTAAAAAAGATGATGTGGCATTTACGATTGAACCCGCTCCTGATGACAAGCGCTTTCGTCATGAAGCTTGGGAAAATCATCCTGTATTCAAACATATTCGTGATACTTATTTATTAACCTCGAAATGGATGAGAACTATAATCAGTGAAACCGAGGGGATGGACAAGAACACAGCGAAGAAACTGGAGTTTTTCACTGAACGCTACCTCGACGCACTCTCACCAACCAATTTCGCAGCGACCAATCCTGCCGTACTAGAACGAATGCTTGAGACCAAAGGTGCGAGTTTGGTTCGTGGTGCAAAAAATATGTTATCTGATATTGAGGCAGGTGAAGGCGAGCTAAAAATTAAAATGGCGGATGCAAATGCCTTTACGCTTGGGGAAAATATCGCAACAACGCCAGGAAAAGTTATTTTCCAAAATCATATCCACCAACTGATTCAATACACACCGAGTACAAAAACTGTTTATAAAAAACCATTATTGATCGTTCCACCTTGGATCAATAAATATTATATTCTTGATTTACAAGCAAATAATTCATATCTCAAGTGGTTAGTTGATCAAGGACATACTGTGTTTGTCATTTCCTGGATTAACCCTGATGAATCTTATCGGAATACCGAGTTTTCAAACTATGTTGAAGAGGGTGTGCTGGCAGCACTTGATGCGATCAATAAGGCAACAGGAGAAACACAAGTCAACGCGATTGGTTACTGTATTGGTGGTACTTTGCTTGCGGCAACATTAGCATACATGCAAGAGAAAAAAGACGAAAGGATATCCAGCGCAACTTTTCTAACCACAATGCTCGATTTTGAAGAACCTGGTGATTTGGGTGTTTTTCTCGGTGAAGAAGAAATCTCTTCTCTGGAAACAAAAATGAACGACCGTGGTTATCTTGATGGTTCTGAAATGTCTGGTACTTTCAATATGCTGCGTGCAAATGATCTGATCTGGTCTTTCTATATTAATAATTATCTTTTGGGAAATGATGTAAGACCTTTTGATCTACTCTACTGGAATTCTGATTCAACAAGAATGCCGGCCAAAATGCATAGTTGGTATTTACGTAATATGTATTTGAATAATTTACTCAAACAACCTGGAGCACTTGAAATCAATGGTGTCTCTATCGACTTAAACAAAGTCACAGTACCTGTTTGTTTTGTTTCTACCGTTGAAGATCACATCGCTCCCTGGAAATCAACTTATGCAGGAACCACACTCTTTGGTGGATCAAAAAGATTTATACTCGGCGGATCAGGACACATTGCCGGCATTATTAATCCCCCTGCCGCAAACAAATATGATTACCGCGTAAGCAGCAAACCACCCGTAGATCCAGACAAATGGTTTGAGAAAGCCGAAGTGCATGCCGGTTCATGGTGGCCAGAATGGGAAAAATGGGTCAAAGCGAAAGCGGGTAAAAAGGTCTCCGCCAGAACTCCGGGAGAAGGAGATCTTGGTATCATTGAGGACGCACCTGGTACTTATGTTAGTCAATAAGCTCGCGAAATACATAACAAAAAATAAGTGTCTAAATTTAAATAGAGATTTTTAGCAATACCGACTTGCTATTAAACATAATTTCGATAACAAATAGTTGCTGCACTCCTAATATAAAACTGATATAAAGAACTTGTATTAATTTAATTCATGCAAGCTTTTTTCGTATTATAAGGAGAACAATTATGTCTAGATGTGCGATTGTTACAGGAGGCACTCGAGGAATAGGGGAAGGTATTTCTACTGAACTTAAAAATCGAGGTTACAAGGTCGCTGCAACCTATGCAGGTAACGACGATGCTGCAAAAGAGTTTACTGATAGAACCGGAATAGCAACCTATAAGTTTGACGTTAGTAACTTTGATGCATGTGCAACGGCTGTTGAACAAATTGAAAATGATCTTGGATCTGTAGATGTACTAATCAACAATGCGGGAATTACACGCGATTCCACAATGCACAAAATGGACACCTCCAAGTGGGAAGATGTTATTAACACAAATCTGAGTTCATGTTTTAACATGTGTCGCACAGTGATCGAAGGAATGCGTGACAGGAAATTTGGACGTATCGTTAATATTGGTTCTGTCAATGGTCGTGCTGGACAATACGGTCAGGTCAATTATGCTGCCGCCAAATCAGGCATCCATGGCTTCACAAAAGCACTAGCAAGAGAAGGGGCTGCTGTAAATGTCACTGTCAATGCGATTGCACCGGGTTATGTTGAAACGGATATGGTTCGTGCTGTACCAGAAAAGGTATTAGAGAAGATTATTACTACCATCCCTGTTGGTAGACTCGGACAGCCACAAGATATTTCACGTGCAGTGATGTTTCTTGTGGAGGATGAAGCTGGCTTCATTACTGGATCGACTATAGATATTAATGGCGGTCAACACATGTTCTGATCATCTTCACATTGTTTTATCTTTACAAAAACAATTTTTATTAATCGGCAATCCATGCGGATTTTATGTAACGTCTAATTAAACTAAAACCTTGTTAATTTTAGCTATACGGAGGCAGCTTGAGAATAATTAAAAAGTATCCAAACCGGCGCTTATACGATACTGAAGAGAGTAAATATATAACCTTGGCGCGCGTCGCCGAATATGCAAAAGCTGGAGAACAAATTAAAGTCATAGATACAGAGACAAAAGGTGATATAACTCGCGGCGTTTTACTTCAAATTATTCTAGAACAAGAAACTTCTGATCAAGCCATGTTTTCTGTTGACTCACTATCCGAAATAGTGGGTTATTACGGTAATACTATGCCCAGCCTGTTCAATGAATATTTTCAACAAAGTCTCAAAGCATTTTCAGAAAGTCAAACTCAATTACAAAACCAGTTTAATGCAGACTCGATGAAAATTTTTGAGGACATGGCAAAAGATAATTTGGACATGTGGACAAACGTTCAAGACAATTTTCTTAAAATGGCAGGGCTTAACCCAATCTCTCCAGACAAAGAAGCTGATGGAAAGGAGGATTAGCACCAAAAAAGTACTTGACATAATTCCTTGAACTGCTATTGTGCAGTGCAGCATTTGTGCATTGCACAATTTAATAGTGATACTAACTACAAGGAATTATGTTACATGACTAAACAGAGAATTGCCCTGATTACAGGTGGTGTTGGTGGTATTGGAACAGCAATTTGCTATCAACTAACACAACAAAATGTACACGTTTTTGCAAACTATTATCCCTCAGAAGCAGATCTGGCCAAGACCTGGCAAGAGGATCAAAAAAAGAGGGGAGTGAATATCGACCTGATAGGAGCAGATGTTGCTTCTTATACCGATTGCGAAAAAATGGTTGAGACTATTGAGGCCAAAATCGGCACTATTGATATACTAGTGAACGCAGCAGGTATAACGCGTGATAAAACCATACGCAAAATGGATCCTGTTGACTGGAATGCGGTTATCGACACGAATCTCAACAGCGTCTTCAACGTTTCAAAACAAATCTTTCCAGGCATGACAGAGCGTGGATTTGGTCGAATAATCAACATTTCGTCTGTAAATGGACAACGTGGCCAATTTGGCCAAACCAACTATTCAGCTGCTAAAGCTGGTATGCATGGTTTTACAATGGCGCTTGCCCAAGAAGGTGCAGCAAAAGGCGTTTGTGTAAACACCATTTCACCAGGCTATATCTCAACGCCGATGACTCAAGCGATGTCATCTAAAATCCGCGATCAAATTGTCTCAGGAATTCCAGCTCGTAAAATGGGTCAACCGGAAGATATTGCTAATTTAGTATGCTTTTTAGCTAGCGACAATAGTAGTTACATCACAGGAGCGAATATACCCGTCAATGGTGGTCTATTCATGAGCTTCTAGTTTTAAATACCTTAAACTTATAAACAAAAAAAACGAGGCCAAATATGTCAAATTCAAGAGAAGTCGTTATTGTAAATGGAGTAAGAACTGCTATAGGAGGATTCGGAGGGTCACTGAAGGATCAGGCTCCCGGCGATCTTGCTGCAAAAGTCATCGCTGAGGCAATCAGCAGATCTGATGTTGAATCAAAAGACGTTGGCGCATGTGTTTTAGGCAATGTAATACATACAGAAACGCGCGATATGTATATCTCAAGATATGCATCAATTAAAGGTGGTTTACCCCATTCAAGTCAAGCAATGACCTTAAACCGGCTTTGCGGTAGTGGACTACAGGCAATAGTATCAGCATCCCAACAAATCATGCTTGGTGATACCGATGCAGCCGTCGCCGGTGGTGTCGAGGTTATGAGTCGTGGTGGTTATTTATCACCATCCGCCCGTTGGGGACAAAAAATGGGTAATTTCGAAACAATGGACATGATGGTGGGTGCATTAACAGATCCCTTTGACAGTGTTCACATGGGTATAACCGCAGAAAACATTGCAAGCAAATGGAATATAAGTCGTGAAGATCAAGATGCCCTCGCGGTTGAAAGCCATCAAAAAGCAGCTAAATCGACAGAAGCTGGCTATTTTAAGGATCAAATTTTACCTATCGAATTAAAGTCCCGTAAAGGAACCACAGTATTTGATACAGATGAACATATTCGTGGGGATGCTAGCGTTGAAGGTATGGCAAAACTTCGTGCCGTATTTAAATCCGATGGTTCAGTCACTGCAGGTAATGCATCCGGCATTAACGATGGTGCAGCTGCAGTTGTGCTTATGGACACCGACACCGCCGAACAAAAAGGTCTTGAACCAATGGCTCGATTGGTCGGTTACGCATTAGCAGGTGTTGACCCAGAGTATATGGGGATAGGTCCGGTGCCGGCAATCAAAAATGTGCTAACCCGCACAGGTTTAAAAATTGAAGATATGGATATAATCGAATTAAATGAGGCATTTGCTGCACAAGCGATCGCATGTGTCCGAGATTTAGATCTTGATCCAACGAAAGTAAATCCAAATGGTTCAGGGATCGGGTTAGGTCATCCAATTGGAGCTACAGGTGCTATTCTGACAGTAAAACTAATCCATGAATTAAAACGAACAGGTGGTCAGTTTGGACTGGTAAGTATGTGCATTGGTGGTGGCCAGGGTATCGCTGCTATTTTTGAAAGAATGTCATAAATTTGTTGACCTCGTTGGGTGTGGCCTACCCAGCATTATGGGCGATAGTTGTCAATAACTATCGCTCTTTTTTCATTACATATTCCCTCTTACTAATCAATTGAAGGACGAGTGGTTTGACGAAAAACCCTCGAACTTGTAACTTGGATATAAAATAATATATTGGTATACTTATCTGCTGTTTTATGTCTTTTTCATGAGGAAACCCTAATGGCTCGAGTTACTATTGAAGATTGTTTACCGCTTGTTGGCAACCGTTTTGACCTTGTTTTACTAGCCAGTAAACGCGCTCGACAGATCGCCATGGGTTCTCCCACTTTAATTGACGAAGAAAAGGATAAACCAACTGTTATCGCCTTGCGCGAAATTGCGGCTGGATTGATCAACATGGAAAAAGTCGATGCTATCGATGCAAAAGAGAAACTAGACGAAGAAATGGAAGCTCTTGGAGAAGAAGCGGAAGCATTATTTCCTACCGAGGAAAATAATCCTCGTTGATTTCCAAAAATCGAACATTGGATGTTCAGTAACACTCAACTCTAGGTTATGCTCTGGTCATGTACGGAATCAATGACCTTTGCGAATTATCCGCAACTTATCTCAAACCTGAACAAGTAGAAACTATACGTCGCTCGTATGAATACGGGGCGGCTGCACATGAAGGCCAGGCACGTGCAAGTGGTGAGCCCTATATTCAACACCCTTTACATGTGTCGACGATACTCGCAAATATGCATATGGATCATGAAACATTGATCGCCGCAATATTGCATGATGTACTCGAAGATACCTCCATATCAAAAGAAGATTTAAGTACCGAGTTTGGATCAGAGGTTGCGGAAATTGTCGACGGTGTTAGCAAGTTAACCCATCTTGAATTCGAAAGTCAGGCAGAAAAACAAGCTGAAAACTTCCGAAAAATGATGATGGCAATGTCGAGTGATATTCGCGTCATTTTAGTTAAGTTAGCTGATCGAACACATAACATGCAGACGTTAAAAGCGTTGAGTTATGAAAAACGTCGTAGAATCGCCAAAGAAACACTAGATATCTATGCCCCAATCGCACAACGACTTGGAATGAACAACGTAAGGTTAGAGCTTGAAGAGCTTGGTTTTTCAACTCTCTACCCGAAGCGTTATGAGGTCCTCACTAAGGAGATAAAAAAAGCACGGGGTAATCGCAAAGAAATCGTCAAAAAAAATAAAAATGCCATACAGCGCCGCTTACGACAGGAAAAACTTTCAGGCGAAGTTTTGGGTCGAGAAAAGCATGTTTATAGTTTGTACAAAAAAATGCGCGATAACCATCTTTCCTTTAATGAAGTATTCGATGTTTATGGTTTTCGTATCATCGTTGATAGTGTTGATATGTGCTATCGAATTTTAGGCGCAGTTCACAACTTATTTAAACCGGTTCCCGGAAAGTTTAAAGACTATATTGCCATTCCTAAATCTAATGGCTATCAATCTTTACATACCGTTCTATTCGGCCCACACGCCGTTCCAATTGAAGTTCAAATCCGCACACAAGAAATGAATGATGTTGCCAAAGTCGGTATCGCTGCACATTGGCTATACAAAACCAGTGGCAGTGCAGCAAACAATGCCAATAAACGTGCTCGTGACTGGTTAAAACGCATTTTAGAAATGCAACAGCAGGCTGGTGATTCAGAAGAGTTTCTCGAGAATGTGAAAGTTGATCTATTTCCAGACGAGATATATGTGTTTACACCTGCGGGGGAAATTCTTGAACTCCCACGCGGAGCCACAGCTGTAGATTTTGCTTATGCCATACATACTGATATTGGAGATGGTTGTGTAACAGCAAGAATCAACCGACGTTTGGCACCTTTGAAAGCCGAACTTGAAACAGGACAAACAGTTGAGATTGTCACCGCTCCTGGAGCCAAACCAAACCCTGCCTGGCTAAACTTTGTTGTGACAGCAAAGGCACGTTCACAAATTCGTCATTTTTTGAAAAATCTCAAAGACGACGAAGCTAAATCACTTGGTCAACGCATGCTTAATCGTGAATTAGAGCGTTTCGATACTGAATTTGATCAAATTCCAAAAACAAGACTAAACAATGTTTTAGAAGAATTTAGTTTAGAATTAACAGATGACTTATTAATCCAAATTGGCCTAGGAAATCGATTGGCTATAATTGTCGCACAACACTTGGTTCCCGACAGTGCACCGAAAAAAACGAAAAGTGAAAAAGAAAATAAACTACCACTTGCCATCAAAGGTACTGAAGGCATGGTCCTTACTTTTCCGAAATGTTGTTACCCATTGCCCGGTGACGAAATCCTCGCTTATGTGTCAGCAGGTAGAGGGATCGTGATACATAGGAAAGCATGCAGCAATGTCGCTGAGTTCCGTAATCACCCAGAAAAATGGGTTGACGTTCATTGGGAAGATCAAGTCGATGGTGAGTATCGCGCTGAAATCCGGATCGAAAATTCAAATCAGCGAGGAGCCTTAGCGACCATCGCGTCTGCTATTTCTGGACAAAATGCAAGTATCGAAGATGTCACTATGTCAGACGGTGATGGAAAATACGTTGGAATTACATTCATCATTACCGTTAAGGGCAGGCATCATCTTGCACAAGTGATCAAAGCAGTGCGCCCGCTTAAATCTGTTTCAAGAGTTTATCGCTCAGGTTGGTCAGGATAGGAAAATACTGTTTATTGTTTTATCCCTGCCCCCTTGTTCAGAACCCACATTGCTATGTAAGTAAGCACCGTAATAAAAATTCCGATCACCACAAAAGCCGTTACGATTCCTATGTCGGAGCTACCAAGAATTCCGTAACGAAACGCGTTAACCATATACAAAATGGGATTAGCTAAAGAGGCCTGCCGCCAGAAATCAGGTAATAAATTAATAGAGTAAAATACACCACCTAAATACGTCAGTGGTGTAAGGATAAAAACAGGAATGATTGATACATCATCAAAACTCTTAGCATATGCCCCATTAATCAGCCCTCCTAATGCAAACAAAATTGAGGTGCAAAGGACGGTCAGGATGGTAATGAAAATAGAATGGATATGAAGTTGAGTGAAAAATAAAGCAACGCAAGTGACGACTAAACCCACCATCAAACCGCGACTAACACCACCCGTAATATAACCCGCTAAAATGACCCAATTAGGCACGGGTGCGACCAACATCTCTTCTAGATGTTTCTGAAATTTAGAACTGTAAAAAGATGAAACGACATTTGAGTAAGAATTCGTGATTACAGACATCATAATGATGCCAGGTGCGATGTATTGCATATAACTAACCCCGCCCATTTCACCAATACGCGCCCCGATCAAATTTCCAAAGATCAAAAAATACAACGTCATCGTGACTGCAGGTGGCAAGATCGTTTGAGGCCAAATCCGTAAAAATCGCGAAACTTCCTTATAAACAATCGTCTTGTAGGCAATCCAATATTTCACGCTAGCCCTTCTCCAATAAACGCAAAAACAATTCTTCGAGGCGATTCGATTTATTCCTCATACTGCTGATCTCAATTCCAAGATCTGTCAGGTGATAAAATAATTTGTTGATCGACTGATGCTTTTCTATTTCCACTTCCATTGTGACCTCATCGCAGAGTTTAATTTGATAGCCTTCAATTTTGGGTAACTCCTTAAGCGCTGATACAACATCAAGTACGATCGTTTCGACATGAAGTTGTCCGAGTAGCGACTTCATCGATGTGTTTTTAATAATCGAACCTTGATCAATAATTGCGATATTACGACAGAGGCTTTCCGCCTCCTCAAGATAATGAGTCGTCAAAATTATCGTAATTCCTTGAGCGTTAATTTCTTGCAAAAAATCCCACATTGAGCGACGCAACTCAATATCAACACCAGCGGTTGGTTCATCAAGAATAAGTAATTTAGGCTTGTGGACTAGCGCTCTTGCGATCATTAATCGACGTTTCATACCGCCTGATAAAGTTCGAGCGGCATCGTGGCGTTTTTCCCATAAACCGAGCTGTTTGAGATATTTTTCCGCACGTTGTAACGCAAGTGGACGCTCAATGCCATAAAAACCACCTTGATTAACCACAATTTGTTCGGGCGTTTCAAACTGGGAAAAATTGATCTCCTGTGGGACAAGACCAATAAACGATTTAGCTGTCTCTATATCCTGATCAATTTTGATACCGAAAATCTCTACCTCCCCTTCTGTCTTATTTACCAATGATGAAACTATTCCAATAAGGGTCGATTTACCTGCACCATTGGGACCTAAAAGCGCAAAAAAATCGCCCTCTTCTACACTTAGGTCAATTCCCTTAAGTGCTTCAAAACCATTCATGTAGGTCTTTTTCAGATTAGTAAGCTTTAGTGCCTTCATTGATTTGAGGTTTAGTTTTCTCGTTCTGTCAAAACGTGGAATTGTACTATATGATCATCCCCCTCTCGCCAAAAAATAATTTTTATAAATGGAACATAATCTCAATCTGCTACTGATATTGATTGCTGTGCTCGGTATCAGTGTTCAATGGATTGCATGGCGATTCAAAATTCCGGCAATTATTTTATTAACGATTGCGGGTTTAATTGTTGGACCAGGTTTAGGTTTGTTGAATCCTTCAACTGATTTTGGTCACCTGTTGAATCCTATTATTCAGTTAGGCGTTGCCGTAATCTTGTTCGAAGGTGGGCTTAATCTACATCTGCACGAACTTAAAGAAGCCGGCTCAGGTGTTAAACGTATGTGCACGATTGGTGTTGTTCTCAGCTGGGCACTCGGTAGTCTGGGCGCTTATTACATAGGTGTTTTATCCTGGCCGGTGTCACTCATTTTCGGTGCTATCGTCGTAGTTACCGGGCCTACCGTTATTATTCCTTTGTTAAGACAAGCCAAATTACGTAGAAGTACAGCTTCATTATTGAAGTGGGAAGGAATTATTAATGACCCTACGGGTGCCCTGATAGCCGTTTTGGTGTTTGGATATTTCGTACATGCCGGAAGCGGAGAGGCAATTAACCAGGTCATTGCCGGCGTAACATGGACATTATTGGCAGGCGTTATTCTCGGTGCTGGTGTTGGATTCTTTCTCGGTTATGCATTCAAGCAAGCCTTTGTACCAGAATTCTTAAAAGCACCGGTGATCTTATCTGCCGTAATGTTGGTCTTTGGTGGCGCCAATCTTCTACAAGAAGAGGCAGGCTTATTATCTGCGACCGTTCTTGGTCTCGTCATGGGAAACCAAAATCTCCCCAGCATGAATGAAATGCGCCGACATAAAGAATATATCACCATATTTCTGGTTTCCGGTCTTTTTATTCTCCTGACTGCCGATCTTGATCCCTATTTGCTAAAACAACTCAACTGGCGAAGTGCCGCCCTGATTGCATTTGTTATTTTTATCGCTCGGCCCGTCACAGTACTTCTCTCTTTATGGGGATCAGATGTGGAATTAAAAGAAAGACTACTGGTCGCCTGGATTGCACCTCGAGGGATTGTGGCGGCAGCTGTCGCGGGTGCCTTCGCACCTGCATTGGTAGAAAAAGGGTTTTATGATGCAAATCAACTGGTTCCGTTGATCTTTTCTTTAATCGTTTGTACCGTTGTTTTACATGGCCTAAGCATTGGTTGGTTAGCACGAAAACTTGATCTAGCTTTTGCTAAAAGTAATGGTTTGATGATTGTAGGGGCATCACCATGGAGTATTAATTTGGCGACGATACTACAAGAACTAGACCAGTCTGTGGTAATTGTCGACGCTTCCTGGCATCGCTTACGCCCAGCCCGCCTCGCCGGTGTTCCAGTTTATTTTGGGCAGATCCTTTCCGAAAGTGCCGAGCAATCCATCGAATTCAACCAAATTGCATATTTATTAGCAGCCACAGACAATGATTCTTTTAATGCACTCGTTTGTACTCGCTTTGGCCCTGAACTTGGCCGTAGCCACGTTTTCCAACTTCCATCAATTGCCGATGTTGACCCAAATGGCTTTAGCCCTTCAATTCGTGGCCACATTTTAGGTGATGAAGTTTTTTATGAAGATTTGATCAGGAGATACTTTTTTGGTTGGCGCTTCAACAAGACACGCATTACTGAAGAGTATGATTATGAAAGTTGTGTTGCTAACTACCATGATGACGCAATGGAAATTGCTATCATAAAACCCGATGGAACTCTAATCTTTAGAAGTGCTGAAAAGAAACATAAACCAAAGGCCGGGGATACGGTTATTGTTTTTCAGCCAGAAAAAGAAACCACAGAAAATGGTTGATTATCTGTAGAAGTTTAGACCCAATCTGACACATCACTAAATCAAGCGGAGCGTAGCGACGCTTGATTTAGTGAGAGTTACCCGCTTTGATGTAACTGCAACGTAAACATCAAAACACAAAGAGGTAACTCTCATGATTCATACTAATGACAAAGTTATAAAACATAAAGTTGGTCTACTCAATCTCGCTGAAGAACTCGGCAATGTCTCAAAAGCCTGCAAGATGATGGGTTTGTCCAGAGATACATTTTATCGCTACAAAGAAGCGGCTGATGAAGGCGGTGTAGAAGCCTTGTTTGATCGTAATCGGCGTACCCCAAATCTTAAAAACAGAATCGACCCGGCTATTGAAACCGTTGTGCTCGAGTATGCACTGGAAGAGCCCGCACATGGTCAAACGCGCACCAGTAACGAGCTGCGCAAACGGGGAACATTTGTCTCACCCAGTGGCGTTCGTTGTATCTGGCTTCGTCATGGTCTTGCTTGCTTTAAAGATCGCCTGAAGGCATTGTCTGATAAGGTAGCTGGTGAAGGCTTGATCCTCACTGAGTCTCAAGTCGCGGCGATGGAACGCAAGAAAGACGACGATGAGGCTTGTGGCGAGATAGAGACGGCACACCCTGGTTATCTTGGCTCGCAAGATACTTACTATGTCGGTACTTTCAAAGGCATTGGTCGGGTTTATCAACAAACGTTTGTTGATACTTACAGCAAGGTCGCTCACGCGAAACTGTACCCGACTAAAACACCGATTACGGCAGCTGACATGCTCAATGACCGCGTCCTCCCATTCTACGAAGAACAACGTTTGCCTATGTTGCGCATTTTGACAGATAGAGGGACGGAGTATTGTGGGCGAGCTGACCAGCATGATTATCAGCTTTATATGGCGTTGAACAATATCGAACACACCAAAACCAAGGTCAAATCACCTCAGACGAATGGTATTTGTGAGCGATTCCATAAGACGATCCTCAATGAGTTTTATCAAGTCGCTTTGCGTAAGAAAATTTACCAATCGATTGATGAACTGCAACTCGACCTTGACGAATGGTTGCTCAAATACAATACTCAACGAACTCACCAAGGCAAAATGTGCTGCGGGAGGACGCCGATGGAAACACTCATCGACGGACAAGCTATCTGGAAGGAAAAGTTTGTGAATTAAACTTAACCTGACAGTCGGTTACTGATAATTGGGTAACTGTCAGATCAAATCTGAATTTCTACAGATTATCGATCACCTGGAGACTGTCTCAACCAGATCAGATTCGCTACGGCAAATATTCCTGCCCATATTTTTCGCTAAATACAGCGCTTCATCAGCTCTAGAAAAAACACTTTCCTCCTCATCATCATTATGAAATCCCGCAACACCTATCGAAATCGTCACAGGGACTTCTTTCCCTTGATATCGGAATACACATTCTTCAACTTCGTGTCGTAATTTATCCGCAATCACCATAGCTTCTTCAAGAGAAGTTGCAGGCATAATCATTACGAATTCTTCTCCACCATATCTTGCCAGGAAATCTGTCCGTCGGATCCCACGTTTAAAAGTGCCTGTGAGTCCTCGTAGAACTTTATCACCTACAACATGGCCATAATTGTCGTTAATCAACTTAAATTTATCCAGATCAAAAATCATTAAACTCAGTTGACCTCCATGTCGTCTCCAACGATCCATTTCTATACTAATTCTTTCTTCATAAGCACGTCTATTACCAATAGAGGTTAGTGCGTCAGTTAATGACCTTGCTTGTTCTTTCTCAACTGACTTTCTAAGTACTTTGGTTTCCATCTGAAGTTCATCTAGTTTCGAATTTAATATCCCTAGAGTTTTATCAGCATCACTCATACGCTCTTTTTCATTTTCCACATAATCAGCAATATTTTGATTGAGGAAATCAAGATGTGACTCAATATTGTATTTTAATGCCTTTATCGATCCTATATTCTCCATGCCTTCACGTATTTCGACAAATTGCTCATTTAGGTTTTGGCTGAAAGTCAGAGAATCGCTAAACTTATCACTATTAATTAAATCACTTTGATCAAGATAACCATGCAATTTTTCTAAACGTTCAGTGGTTCCCTTCAAAAAATCAGCAATTCCTTCCAAACTCGCATCGCGTGCTGTCGATTCATTGATCAAATCTGCAACTAACTCATGAGCTTCTTTCTTTTTCTCCGGTACAACCTTGCCTGTCAAAATTGACTTAGTATGGTTCATCTTCGACAATTGCTCTTTTCCAAATGAAACTTTCTCAAGCAATCGGAGTAATTGATAATTACTTGATGCGGCTCCTGATGTAAGTTGGTTCGAAGTGAAATTACAATATTTAGAAATAAGTGATGAGGCTTCTTCTATAAGTTCATCAAACTCCTCTTCAGTATGCGTCTCTTTAGCCTTACCAAAAAGCACTTCTACTTCGGCTGGAATTTCAAACTCTGAAGAATCATTAGAGACTACTTCATTGCCAACACCCGATCTTTCAAAAATCGGACTCTCGGATTGAGAATTGTTTTTATCTAGTTTGGCGTTATCTATTACATTAAGCCGAGTAACCCAACTAATTACTTCAAGAAGAAGGTTATCTTCTACTAGAATATCTTTTTCATTATTACGAACGGTACTGGTGATCTGACGAAGCAACTTATCAAACTTGTCATTTCTGCCGATATAAGCAAGTGCCAATCGTAAGATGCCTTTTTGCAGGACAACAAGCTGCCTCTCAAGTCGTGTCTGCTCGACTTTACAGTTTTGATACAGTTGCTTCCAGTCAGTACTACTATCCAACACCTATATTTCCTATACTTCAAATTTGTTCTAAATTCAAAGTAGCAGAAAACATGATCATTTAATTTCCGGCTACTTTCTTCCTCTCTTTATCGACCAATGCATCAACAACCTTTAGAAGCTCAGGAAAAGATCCAACCAAACTGCCTGAAGTCTAATATTTGCCATTCACAGTAACTGCAAGGACACCGCGAATACCATAGGCTCTGCTCAAACGCATCGACAAAATCAAGTATCGCTTCATCCGAAAATAGTTTTCGTTGATCCTGGTACATAACACCGAATAAGGGGTATGGATTTTATCTAAAACGCCGAGTTTTTGGGCTGTATAGAAAGCTTTTGTATGAGGTACCCAGTTTTGTCTGAACACTCCAGGCATGCAGATCAGGTTCAAAGTGATAACAATGTGGACAGCCGTACCAAAAGATTTCCAACACTTCTACTTTATCGCCTGATTGAGTCGGCTGCGCTGGCGTCACCAACTCATAATTATGACTAGCGAGTAGAGTCACACCCTCTGCTCAACAGCGGAAGTGATGAGTGTTTTTCATCGATTACCCTCAATTTATTAAAAAAATACAACAACGTAGTACCAGCATGAAACCCAAACGTAAAATAGCATTGATGGATAAAAAGTTACTGTCCAAGATTATTGAGGGAATTTAAATGCTCTTGTTCTGCAAGATTTAAGTCTCCACAATCCCAAATTCTGGAGAATCTCAATGCTTCCGTGTACCTTATGGGGGAGTTCCATTTGCTTGGGGGGTAAATGACAAATCTGCTTAGTCCACTACTATTAGAAGCGCTAATGGTATTTCTACTCGTTCTCATTCTTTGGCTGGTTTTTAGATCGATACAACAACTTCGCGATCATGATCGACTATTGCGTATCGACACCCATATGGATGACCTGCAAAATCATCTCGATTCACTTGAACAATTAATGATCCGCCTGCAGACCGATCAAATTCAGGCCTCAAGCGTGACTCGAGAACAAATGATGGATCGCCTGGCCGATAGCAATGTAAGACTACAAGGATCTTTTCTGGGGTAACTCGATAAAATGTCCTTTACTCGGTACTTACGTAAATCGGAGTTACAAAAAAGAGCCAAGCGTCTCCGCTTGGCTCTATTCATCTGCAACAATTGAAGTTCAGATAAAATTAAGATAACCGTAAATATCTTCTAGTTTTTTATCCACGCATCTATCCATGCGATTCCTGTCCCTGGCGCGTAATACGTATCCCATCCATTACACCAACCTGAATTTGGAAAAGGGCGGCATTGATAGATACTGCCATCACTACCTAAAACTACCGTACCAGGTCCATAACTGCCCAAACCATTAGGATACACATACTCCACCTCAAGATTACCGCCGCCGCCAGGTCCAGGTCCATCTTCATCAGGTGTCTGCACAATCAGTATGCTGGCTAGGTCTGTAGCATGTCCATTACTGACCTCAACCTCAAAACGATAGCGTGTTTCCTCTGCAACTGACGGTAGCGAAACTCGCGCATACTCACTACTAGGGTTAACAATGCCTACTTGAGGGCCTTCAGTCTGGCTCCATTGGTAACTTAAACTTAAACCAGAATTATCATTCGGATCCGTCGAACCACTGGCCGAGAGTGTCACTTCTACTGAACCTACAGGCTCTTTTGGTTGAGCATTTGCATGTGCTTCAGGAGTGAATTCCTCGCTAATAGTGGTTTCTCCACCAAAGCTGACATCACTACAATTATAAAAACCCTCTCCTGCTGGATCTTTTCTTTGCCAACGCGTGTATACAATTGCGTCACCACTCACGCCTGCGGGCAAAGGTAAATCAATCAAAAAGTAGTTACCACTTGACTCAGTGGTTGGATATACATCATCTATTCGATAAAACATCTCCAGATCATCCCACCCAAGTACGTCTGTGGCTGGATTAAACTCTGGCTTCGAAACAAAAAACTCAAAGAAATTAGGATAGTGTGCTGCGGTTACACGGAATCGATATTGAATAGTGCTACCCGCTACCAAGTCTGTACGCTGCCAATGAGCCGAAGGTATATCTAACCCACTCTTCTGAGGATCGCCTCCCGCACAAAGTAAGCCGTCTTTTATATACTCTCGTACTACACTATGTTCTTCGTAATCGGGTGCTGGAACCAACGTTGCTAGCTCATTCTTCTGTACAAAGGGGATAACTCCAGACTCTAGAAAAACATTTCGACAAGCCCCATTGGAGATCCCGGCGCCATCACTGGGCCACCAATATCCACCTTGCTCGTCACAAATTACCTGCCTGGCTTTAGGATAAGTGACATATCCATGCGAAAATGCAGTTTTACTCCAAGATAATGTGACTAGTATAGTCACAACTACCAAACAAAATAATCGTGAAAACGCTAATCGATTATGGGTTGTTGCCAGTTTATTACTATTTTCATTACTGATCATGATGATATCCTTATCCTCATTTATAAATAAAATTATTAAACACCAAAGATGCCTTTTTGCAAAACAACAAATTGCCGCTCAAGTTGTGTCTGCTCGTCCTTACAGTGTTGATACAGTTACTTCTAGTCAGCACTACTACTTATCCAATATCCTTAGTTTTCTGTACTTCAAATTTGTTCTAAACTCAAAGCAACAGGAAACATGTACATTTAATTTTCGCTACTTTCTTCCTCCTTAACTCGACCAATGTTCAAACTTCATCTTTATCGACCAATACTCAAAAAACTTTAGAAACTCAGAAAAAGATCCAACCAAACTGCCTGAAGTCTAATATTTGCCATTCACAATAACTGCAAGGACACCGCGAATACCATAGGCTCTGCTCAAACGCATCGCCTGCTTGACTTTGACTTTCAACAGAAAATGTATTGTAGGCCTTACGAAATGCATCGCCATCAACCCGTCAACTCATCGACAAAATCAAGTATCGCTTTATCCGAAGATATTTTTCGCCCATCCTGGTGCATAGCATTGAATAAGGGGATATGGATTTTATCTAAAACGCCGAGTTTTTGGGCTGTATAGAAAGCTTTTGCATGAGATACCCAGTTTTGCCTGAACACTCCAGGCATGCAGATCAGGTTCAAAGTGATAACAATGTGGGTAGCCATACCAAAAGATTTCCAACACTTCTACTTTATCGCCTGATTGAGTCGGCTGCGCTGGCGTCACCAACTCATAATTATGACTAGCGAGTAGAGTCACACCCTCTGCTCAACAGCGGAAGTGATGAGTGTTTTTCATCGATTACCCTCAATTTATTAAAAAAAATATAATAAGTAATACCCGCATGCAGCGCAAACGTAAAATAGCATTGATGGATGAAAAGTTGCTGTCAGAGATTATTGAAGGTATTTAAAATGCTCTTGTCCTGCAAGATTTAAGTCTCCACAATCCCAAATTCTGGAGAATCTCAATGCTTCCGTGTACCTTATGGGGGAGTTCCATTTGCTTGGGGGGTAAATGACAAATCTGCTTAGTCCACTACTATTAGAAGCGCTAATGGTATTTCTACTCGTTCTCATTCTTTGGCTGGTTTTTAGATCGATACAACAACTTCGCGATCATGATCGATTATTGCGTATCGACACCCATATGGACGACCTGCAAAATCATCTCGATTCACTTGAACAATTAATGATCCGCCTGCAGACCGATCAAATTCAGGCCTCAAGCGTGACTCGAGAACAAATGATGGATCGCCTGGCCGATAGCAATGTAAGGCTACAAGGATCACTTTCAATGCTTCGAGAACAGATCGGCAAAAATTTCTCAAAACAACACACCCAATTTGAACAACGCCAAAACGAATCCAGCAATGTGCTCAATGAAAACTTGTGGAAAAACATGCAAACCGTACAAACTCAACTCACTGCGACACTCACCCAGAATACCCAAGAATTAGGGCAACGATTTGAACATTTAACCAAGCAAACAGATCAGCGACTTGCCAACATTAGCGATCAAGTTGATAAGCGACTTGCGGATGGGTTCGAAAAAACCACCGCAACATTTTCTGACGTGATCAAACGTCTTGCACTGATCGATGAGGCACAAAAAAAGATCACCGAATTGTCTAGCAATGTCATCACCTTGCAGGAAATTCTCGCCGACAAACGCAGTCGTGGAGCCTTTGGTGAGGTACAACTAAATTCTCTGATCAAAAATATCCTGCCCGAAAATAGCTTTTCACTACAACATACCCTGAGTAATGGTATGCGTGTTGATTGCTTGTTGCTACTACCGAAGCCGACAGGCAATGTCGCAGTAGATGCGAAATTCCCATTAGAATCGTTTCGTAAAATGACAGAAATCGAGTCATCTAACAGCGATAGACAGCAAGCTTCAAAACAATTTAAACTCGACATTCGCAAGCATATTAAGGACATTTCTTCTAAATACATACTCGAAAATGAAACCTCCAGTGGCGCGATGATGTTTATTCCCGCTGAAGCTGTTTTTGCCGAAATTCAGTCACGGCATCCTGATCTTGTGGAACTGGCACAGCATTCGCATGTCTGGATGGTGTCACCAACCACTCTGTGGGCGATTTTAAATACCGCAAGGGCTGTACTGAAAGATGCAGCTACGCGGGAACAAGTCGATCTCATACAAGATCATTTAAGGTTGTTGGCTGAAGATTTTGATCGCTTCAAGAAACGAATGGATGGACTAGCAAGACATATTGAACAAGCCCACGAAGGTGTCCAACAAGTCAATACGTCAGCCCGGAAGATAACCGCACGATTTGATCAAATCGAACGTGTCGAGCTAGATGAACTTTCTACCGAACAAAATGATCAAACAAATGAAGATGAAAAATAACTAATGTTTTTCATATAATTATATTACAATACTAAGAATTAAGACTAACTTTTAGATCACATGTCCTTCGAAGATAAAACATTCTTAGTATCGGTGGAAACTGGGTAATGAACGAATTAACCACTGTCATTTTTGATATGGACGGTACCTTAGCGGACACTGAAGAGGTTCATCGCCTGGCGTTCAACCTCGCCTTTGATGACTTCAGTCTTGACTGGCATTGGTCACGTCAAGAGTATGCCGAACTACTGGTTATCTCCGGTGGTAAAGAACGCATGCGCCAATACGCAATTGATCACAAAGATTTTAAAATGCCCCCTGATATTGATGAATATGTGGCCGGCATCCATAAACTAAAAACCCGTCATTACGCACGCATGTTAGTCGAAGGACATGTAACGTTGCGACCCGGCGTCAGACGTATTATCGACGAATGTCGAAATGCAGGGATCAGAATGGCCATTGCCACGTCTTCACAGCTCAGTAATGTAACGACCTTGTTAAACAACAATCTTCCTATTGACTGGCCTGACTGGTTCGAATTAATTGCAAGCTGCGATATTGTTGAAGCCAAAAAACCCTCACCGGCGGTTTATCAATACGTACTAGAAAAACTGAATGTATCTCCAAGAGAATGCCTAGCGCTTGAAGACACCCGGAATGGTTTTCTATCGGGTCAGGCGGCGTGTATCAACACCGTTATCACAACGCATTATTTTACTCGAGATAACGATTTTGAAGGTGCCCCGCTAATCGTTGATAGTCTCGGTGATCCAAATACGGATGAACCAATAGAAATTTCAGGTGGAAGCCCTGATCTCGTCGATCAATTATCACGCGCTGGAACAAGCTATATCGATCTAGATATATTCAAACAGATCGTTTCCGACACCAACAACCATACTCTCGATGCGGAACAATACGTTTGAGGGTCTGAGTAGTCAGAACGTTTTATTCTTAAGTTCGACTACTTTCATACTCATCAATTAGACGCTTTGCATAGTTCAAGGCTGTCCACTACATGATTTTCAGCTGCTTTCAGTTACTGAATCTACCCAACAAAATAAGAATTTTCTGAAACTATTAATATAGCTATTAAAATAGCAACGTGAACACCTTGGATATATAATCGTCATGCTCAAAAGATGATCTATCTGATTGAAGTTAACACGAAATTCACCATGATTCACTTTCATCATCTATAGCTGTATATTGGACAAGATGTCCCTTAGACCCTAGTTATGTATAAAAACATTATGCATGAATTTAAAAATAAGGAAGTTGAAGAAGTATTTAATAATTACCCGCAAGAAATGCGAGAAAAATTAATGCTGCTTCGTAAACTCGTTATAGAAACTGCTTCAAAATCTGAAAGAATCTTTACTTTAGAGGAAACTCTAAAATGGGGAGAACCAAGCTATATCACAAAAAACGGCAGTACTATCAGAATGGATTGGAAAAAATCAAAACCAGATCAATATGCTCTATATTTTAACTGCAAAACAAAGTTAGTAGATACATTTAAAGAACGATATGGAAATAAGTTCAAGTATGAAGATAACAGAGCTATAGTATTTAATAAAAATGAAGAAATACTCATTAGTGAATTACAAAACTGTATTTTATTGGCGCTCACTTATCATCGTAGAAAGTATCTCCCAATGTTGGGTATATGATAAAAAATACATAACAAACAAGTCAAACACGATGCGCAAAAAGCGTGCCCATCTTACCTAAGTCGTTAATAGGTCAATACTCAAACCTCGGATTACCATAAAAATATCTACCCCGCCAGTGTAAATCCCAATGAGGATCCCAGAATGGATCATAATAGCCTCTTCTGTAGTAAGGAGAGTGTGGGTAAAGATTCTGCGGTGGTTCCCGATACTCGGCCCATAAATAGGCCGTTTTTGAATTGACCAGAGGGTAAACATACGATTGGTCGCCGATCTTGCCATTTTGACTACCTGCAAGTTCTCCATAAATGGTGATCAATCTACCTTTGCTATAAATTTCCGAATCAAGAAATTGCTTTACTTTTGCGATAAATCTCCCGCTGGTATTATCATCCTTGATCGGCCTTCCACTACTATCTAACGTGCGAGAAACAATCTCTACCCAAGTTTCACTTTCTTTATTTTTGATCGAGGCTATAGAACCACCCCATCGGATTTGTTCGTCTTGGTAGACTTCAGGTTTTTGCAAAACATCCAACAACAGTGGGCTATCTTCAATAGGCATTTTAATTTCAACCGGTAAATTGCTGGCACAAGCAGATAAAAATGTCAGTACGATCAAAAATAATCCTTGTTTCATGTTTGTTTCCTCATATTTCACAACCATGCTTGTTGAGATCACCAGGTCGATTTTTTCGATACTCTGTTATAGTAACTGGGACTTCAACGAGAAACGTATGGTTCCATGACACTCACAGAATTACGCTACATTGTTACTGTTGGTCGAACCCTTCATTTTGGGCGGGCAGCGGAAGCCTGTTTCGTCAGTCAACCAACCTTGAGTATTGCAATAAAAAAGCTTGAGGAAGAATTAGGCGTGATCTTGTTTGAACGTGGTATGAACGAAATCCGGCCAACACCTGTTGGATTTAAAGTTATAGATCAAGCTCAGCAAGTTCTTGCGCAAGCGGAGCAAATTCGCCAACTGGCTAATGAAGGGAAAGAGCAGCTTAACGAACCACTCCGACTAGGTGTTATTTACACAATTGGCCCATATCTTCTACCACATTTGATTCCAGTTTTGAATCAACTAGCACCGGACATGCCATTAATTATTCGTGAAGATTTTACTGAGAACTTACGTGTGTCTTTGAAAAATGGCGAGATTGATGTCGCTATCCTTTCATTACCGTTTACAGAGCCTGGCTTGAAAACCCACTTGCTGTATCAAGAACCTTTCATGTTGGCGCTTCCTTCAAAACACCGCTGGGTGAAACGAAAGAACATCCACCCTGGAGAACTGAGCGAAGAAACCTTATTACTGTTAGGCGCTGGTAACTGTTTCAGAGAGCAAGTGGTTGCTGCTTGCCCTGATTGTATTACTGCTTCTGATCCACAAAAAAATAGCATGCAAAAAACACTGGAAGGAAGCTCTTTGGAAACCATGCGGCAAATGGCGGCTTCCGGTGTAGGGATTACAGTTTTACCTTGCACCTCAGCAGCCAAAGGTATGGATTTAAATGGATTAATAAAGATCAAACCTTTTTCAGATCCTGTTCCCAGTCGTGATATCGTTCTGACTTGGCGAAATAGCTTTCCAAGAAAAGAAGCTATCAACATACTCAATCAGGCCGTACAGAAAATGTCTCTCTCTGGAATAACAAAATCTGCTGAGAATCTTGGCGAAAATTGATCATCCACCACAGAACACATTTATTTAATAACTATATACGCCGCCTGATTTCCTCTACGAACCCTGAATAGCATCCGTTCATTATTCGCTGAATTAACAACCTGCAAAAAGCCGTCTAAATCTTCAATTACTGTCCGATTTACCGAGGTAATGATATCTCCATCACGTAAGCCTGCAACCCAAAGTGGACTACTCTGTTCTACTTCGAACAATACAACGCCTTTGAGTCTTCCAAATACTGGTGAATTTTTTGGAATATCTCCAAAAGTCGCTCCTGCAAGACGCGGATTTTTCAGTGTGGATTTACTTCCAAGATCTTTAATATCTGCAACGGTCGCAAACAATTTAAGCTCCTTATTGTTTCGAACCACGGTGAATTCAACCTTTTCACCCACTCGCAATAAACCAATTCGCGTACGTACATCACTCGAACTTTTTATCTGCTTACCATTGACTTTAGTTATGACATCTCCAGCTTGGAGATCTGCTTTTTCTGCAGGAGAACCGGGGGCAATATCCACAACCACAGCACCAGTTCGTTGATCAATACCAAATGCATCGGCCAAATCTGGATCTAAGTCTTGTGTTTGTGCACCGATCAAACCTCGGTGCACTTCACCGTGCTCGACAAGTTGTTCGGTAACCATATTGACCATGTTGATTGGAATCGCAAATCCAATCCCGACATTACCACCACTTTGCGAAAAAATTGCTGTATTAATCCCAACCAATTCTCCACGCAGATTAACTAACGCTCCACCAGAATTGCCTGGATTAATCGACGCGTCAGTTTGAATAAAGTCCTCATAACCTTCTATACCCAACCCAGTTCGGCCCAATGCACTGACAATCCCCGAGGTTACGGTTTGCCCTAAACCAAATGGGTTTCCAATCGCAACAACAAAGTCACCAACGCGCAACTCATCAGAATCGGCCCGCTTAACAGCGATTAAATGCTCCGCAGGTATTTTGATCACTGCGACATCGGTTTCTGGATCTGATCCAATAATCTCAGCTTGAAACTTCCGACCATCTCTGAGTTTCACCGTAATTTGGTGTGCATTTGCGATCACATGATTATTCGTCACGACAAGGCCTCGTTCGGCATCAATAATCACACCTGTTCCGAGACTCTGTGTTTTACGTTCACGGGGTTGCTCTGGGATGTTGAAAAAACGTCTGAAAAAAGGGTCATTCAACAATGGGTTTTGTCTGATCTGTACCCTGCCTTCCGTTGCAATATTTACAACCGCAGGCGTAACACTTTCAACCATCGGCGCCAGACTTGGGAGCATTTGTCCACCCACCTCTGATGGCAATCCAGCTGTTACTGCTGGAATAAACGTCATTACCAAAATGACTAAAAACACTATTCTTGACACAAAATAATCTACCCTTTGAGTTTTGAGTTCTAAAAACATTAAATTCTCCGACATCTTATAAGCCCATAACCCGACCATTCTACCTTTATGAAGTTCCCTACGCACCAATCTAAACCATTTAAGCTAAACATTTTACATTATCGGCCGAAAAGACTAATTAAGCCCTATGAGGGTTGGATGCCAAACTTTTAACGAAGCAACTCATTCTTTAAAAATCAAGGACGATATAACTGATGCTGAAACAACGAAATAACCATGATTTCAACGGTAACACGACTAGGGTTAATGACCTGCCTCTAAGTGAGTGGGAACCGATCAAAAATTTGCCAAGCCGACATCAGGACGAGATCCTCAACCGAACTCAAATCATCGAATACAATACTGGCGATATTATTTTTATGATCAATGATGATGACGGTAACGATTACTACCTCCTCAGCGGTTCCATTGAGCTCATCGATCAACAAAATAATCAGGTTCAGTTATTACAACATTCTGGACAAAACGAACTTGAAACTATCGATCACAATAAGCCTCGAATTTTTTCAGCTAGAGTCAAACAAAACTGTAAGGTTTTCGTAACACGTCAAACGTTTTTCGGAACAATAAACTCTGGCAGACAGCAAATGCATGTACCCAAGTTAGAGGTTGACGAAGTTGATATGGAAAGCTCTAGCAACTGGATGTTGCGCATGTTGAACTCCAGTATTTTCTCAGGACTAACGCCAGCAAGCTTGCAACAAATTTTTGTTCAATTAGATACCATCCAAGTTACAGATGGAGAAAGAATCATTCAACAGGGTGAGAACGGTGAATTCTTCTACCTAATCCAACATGGAAATTGTGCGATCACCCGACGTTCCAAAGGTGGTGACACTAAGATCCTTACCCAGTTAGGTCCTGAGGGATTCTTCGGAGAGCGATCAATTTTATCTGGAACACCTTCAGATGTAGGCATTGAAATGCTTTCAGACGGCATTTTAATGAGAGTACCTGCAGATGTTTTCAACAACACTATAAAAACCAACCTTAATCGAGTCAGTGTTGATAAAGCTAATGCATTAATTGCAGAAGGAGCCGATTGGTTAGATGTAAGAGATGCGAGTCTGTATCGACAAAAAAGGATCAAAAATAGTACCAACCTGAATTTAGATAATCTTTATACAACCACAAAAGACCTCAATCCTAATAAGAAATTTGTTATTTGTGGAGAATCTGAATCCCATGCAATGGCAACTGCATTTCTACTTTCTAGTAAAGGTTTTACTGTTTGCTCATTGAAAACGAGTGTAGATGAGTATCTTAAACTAGAACCGGATAAAAGCGTCACTACAGAACTGGTAGAAGAACTGAAAAAACCTGCTCCAGCGTTAGAAATTACGCCTAAAGAGAACGCAGGTGCGGTCTTGAAAGATACGAGAAGACCTCCGGAAAGAGCAGAGGCTCCTCAAGAAAGAAAGATTAATCCTGAAACAGTGAGTGAAAAACCTGCTCCAGCGTTAGAAATTACGCCTAAAGAGAACGCAGGTGCGGTCTTGAAAGATACGAGAAGACCTCCGGAAAGAGCAGAGGCTCCTCAAGAAAGAAAGATTAATCCTGAAACAGTGAGTGAAAAACCTGCTCCAACGTTAGAAATTACGCCTAAAGAGAACGCAGGTGCGGTCTTGAAAGATACGAGAAGACCTCCGGAAAGAGCAGAGGCTCCTCAAGAAAGAAAGATCAATCCTGAAACAGTGAGTGAAAAACCTGCTCCAGCGTTAGAAATTACGCCTAAAGAGAACGCAGGTGCGGTCTTGAAAGATACGAGAAGACCTCCAGAAAGAGCAGAGGCTCCTCAAGAAAGAAAGATTAATCCTGAAACAGTGAGTGAAAAACCTGCTCCAACGTTAGAAATTACGCCTAAAGAGAACGCAGGTGCGGTCTTGAAAGATACGAGAAGACCTCCGGAAAGAGCAGAGGCTCCTCAAGAAAGAAAGATTAATCCTGAAACAGTGAGTGAAAAACCTGCTCCAGCGTTAGAAATTACGCCTAAAGAGAACGCAGGTGCGGTCTTGAAAGATACGAGAAGACCTCCAGAAAGAGCAGAGGCTCCTCAAGAAAGAAAGATTAATCCTGAAACAGTGAGTGAAAAACCTGCTCCAGCGTTAGAAATTACGCCTAAAGAGAACGCAGGCGCGGTCTTGAAAGATACGAGAAGACCTCCGGAAAGAGCAGAGGCTCCTCAAGAAAGAAAGATTAATCCTGAAACAGTGAGTGAAAAACCTGCTCCAGCTTTTAGTGATGAGCATGAAACTGCTGCGAAAGGGTTATTTCATAGTTTAGAAAAGAAAATTCAGAATGAAATAAATACACTTTTTATTAAAAAACAAAAAGAACTCGACAATGAAATCAATTTAACATTTCAAAAATATCATCTAGCCACCGCTAAATTAATAAAGAAAAAACTCACGGATCTTGAATCCAAGTCCTAGCCATAATATGTAGAAATTCAGATTTGATCTGACAGTTACCCAATTATCAGTAACCGACTGTCAGGTTAAGTTTAATTCACAAACTTTTCCTTCCAGATAGCTTGTCCGTCGATGAGTGTTTCCATCGGCGTCCTCCCGCAGCACATTTTGCCTTGGTGAGTTCGTTGAGTATTGTATTTGAGCAACCATTCGTCAAGGTCGAGTTGCAGTTCATCAATCGATTGGTAAATTTTCTTACGCAAAGCGACTTGATAAAACTCATTGAGGATCGTCTTATGGAATCGCTCACAAATACCATTCGTCTGAGGTGATTTGACCTTGGTTTTGGTGTGTTCGATATTGTTCAACGCCATATAAAGCTGATAATCATGCTGGTCAGCTCGCCCACAATACTCCGTCCCTCTATCTGTCAAAATGCGCAACATAGGCAAACGTTGTTGTTCGTAGAATGGGAGGACGCGGTCATTGAGCATGTCAGCTGCCGTAATCGGTGTTTTAGTCGGGTACAGTTTCGCGTGAGCGACCTTGCTGTAAGTATCAACAAACGTTTGTTGATAAACCCGACCAATGCCTTTGAAAGTACCGACATAGTAAGTATCTTGCGAGCCAAGATAACCAGGGTGTGCCGTTTCTATCTCGCCACAAGCCTCATCGTCGTCTTTTTTGCGTTCCATCGCCGCGACTTGAGACTCAGTGAGGATCAAGCCTTCACCAGCTACCTTATCAGACAATGCCTTCAGGCGATCTTTAAAGCAAGCAAGACCATGACGAAGCCAGATACAACGAACGCCACTGGGTGAGACAAATGTTCCCCGTTTGCGCAGCTCGTTACTGGTGCGCGTTTGACCATGTGCGGGCTCTTCCAGTGCATACTCGAGCACAACGGTTTCAATAGCCGGGTCGATTCTGTTTTTAAGATTTGGGGTACGCCGATTACGATCAAACAAGGCTTCTACACCGCCTTCATCAGCCGCTTCTTTGTAGCGATAAAATGTATCTCTGGACAAACCCATCATCTTGCAGGCTTTTGAGACATTGCCGAGTTCTTCAGCGAGATTGAGTAGACCAACTTTATGTTTTATAACTTTGTCATTAGTATGAATCATGAGAGTTACCTCTTTGTGTTTTGATGTTTACGTTGCAGTTACATCAAAGCGGGTAACTCTCACTAAATCAAGCGTCGCTACGCTCCGCTTGATTTAGTGATGTGTCAGATTGGGTCTAAACTTCTACACATAATAAAAAAAACTACCCAACGAACTAACTCCGCTGGGTAAGTTTCGGTATCTAAAGATTTATGACTGAACGGTAATTTTCTGGGGTTGCACCTTTTCTTGTTTTGGGATCACAATCTCCAAAACGCCATTACTACTTTTTGCCTCAACAAGACTTACATCAGCTGTTTCGGGCAAACTAAATTGGCGGTAAAAACGACCACAAATTCTTTCTCTGCGATGAAAACCATCGAGTTCTTCTTCGCTTTCCTGTTTGCGTTCACCTTTTAAAATCAAAATACCTTCATCCATTGTGATATCAATATCTTCAGCGGCAATACCAGGCAAATCCACCGCCAAGAGATATTGACCTTTTGTTTCTTTAATATCGACAGAAGGTGACCAATGTCTCGTTACCGTTCTCGAATTACCGAGTTGCCTATTTTCTGCATCGTTTCCTTCTAACAAATTGTTTACATTGTCCTGGAGTTGTCCAAATAAACTTAGGGGTTGATAATGTGTTAGTAACATGTTTTTTCACCTCGTTAATTGTGTCTACAAAAAACAAGATGGCGATGTCTGATTAAATTTCAAGAGCAGTAGTTTAGTTCAGAGAAATGATCTAAATCAGAAAATTTAGATCCAGCAGGCAAGTGTGGTCATGACTTTCGATTGTAAGGTCATCAATTTTTTGATCGGAACAGGAAGCTCAGCGGCTCCTGATTCCAAAGCAACATTGGCGTGGTGTAACTCATCTTTTTTCATCTGCTCTAGCACTGCACGCCCCTTTTGATCGGCGGGTGATAATTTTTCGAGATGTTCATCCAAATGTCGCACAACTTGATCTTCAGTTTCCACAACAAATCCCAAACTCCACTTATCTCCAGCTAACCCTGCAACAAGTCCTGTTGTGAATGAACCGAGATACCAGAAAGTATTAAGGTAGCTTTTATGTCCACCTAAATCCGCCAATCTGGACTCACACCAAATAAGATGATCATTTTCTTCAATAGCGGATCGCATCATTCGTTCTCGAACTGATTTATCGCGGGCCACAAGAGCTTGTCCCTGATAAAGTGCCTGCGCACTAACTTCTCCAGCATGATTCACCCTGAAGAGCCTTTCGCTCTTACATCGGTCAAGTTCATTAAGCTCTTGTTTTTTATGGCTTTCGCCTGGGGTTTTTCGCCCTGTTGAAAGCGGTTCTCCGAACAGTGTCTGTAGTCCATTATCGAAACTGATAATCAACTGATCAACTATTCCACTACTCAAGTTGTGACCCATGATAAAATTCCTTCAGAAGCCATTGACATGCCCTTCTGTAATCCGTAGTATTTCGCCTCTTTTTAATTCGATCTGGAACGCCATAATAATGGGAACGTTTACCGCAAAACCAGCAGAAGTTCAACGTGACTGGTTCGTCATCGATGCCACTGATAAAGTGCTCGGTAGACTCGCCACGGAAGTCGCTAATCGATTACGTGGAAAACACAAACCTATATATACACCTCATGTGGATACGGGCGACTATATCATTATTATCAACGCAGAAAAAATCCGCGTAACTGGCAATAAAGCAAAGGATAAAATATATCACCACCACACAGGTTTCCCTGGTGGTATTAAATCAATCTCCTTTGATCAACAGATCGATAAAGCGCCTGAAAGAGTTATCCAAAGTGCTGTGAAAGGCATGTTACCCAAAGGTCCTCTAGGACGTGACATGTTTCGCAAACTGAAAATCTATGCGGGCCCTGAGCATCAACACACAGCTCAACAACCACAACCTCTGGAAATTTAAACATGGCAGAACAAATTTATTACGGTACGGGTCGTCGCAAAAGCTCTACTGCACGCGTTTTTATTAAAAAAGGTTCTGGCAGCATAACCATTAACAAACGAACTCTCGAAGAGTATTTTGGTCGTGACACTGCACGTATGATTGTTCGTCAGCCATTAGAAACTATCGAAATGGTGGAAGGGTTTGATATCAATTGTACTGTTGTTGGAGGTGGTATTTCAGGTCAAGCTGGTGCAATTCGACACGGTATCACTCGCGCCTTGATGGCATATGAAGGCGAACTCCGGGTTCCCCTTCGTAAAGCGGGTTTCGTTACACGAGATGCACGCGCTGTAGAACGCAAAAAGGTTGGCCTACACAAAGCGCGTAAGCGTCCTCAATTCTCGAAACGTTAATCTATATCCCTACCTGAAGTTGCTGAATAACAACAGCAACCTCAGGTAGCGCCATTACTCTGTTTCAATCTGTTCTCTAGTTAATCAAAATAAACCTCTGCAAAACAGAATGCCGACTGGCTAAACCTAATTCTCAGTAATCGCCAAAACTTGATCTTTATTAATCCAAACCACATATCTTTATCTGTCTTAGTCACAAACTACACTTACACTATGTAAATACTCATAGAAAATTTTAAACAAAAGTCGTAGGGTGTTAAACTTTCACCTATACATTGACGCTATATACTCAACAAATTGGCTAGATTTAACTTAACTGTTGCACTAAAAATTATGAAGAGAATACTGACTGTATCGACATTGTTTGCACTCGTTGTTTGGATTCAAACAAGTCACTCGCTGACCAAAGAGATTGAACTTGATGATCTAACACCGACACTTGCACATAAAAGAGCGATAGATCTGATCACCTCTTTTATTAGTAATTATCATTACAAAAAGACTCCTCTTGATGATCAATTATCGGAGCAAATTCTCGACAGGTATCTGGAATCTCTTGATCCAAACCGCTCTTATTTTATCCTTGAAGATATTTCGAAGTTTGAAAAATATAGAGATCAGTTAGATGATTCACTTCGAAATGCAGATCTTCATCCAGCCTACGAGATTTTCAAAGTCTTCAGGAAACGAGTAGACCAGAGAGTCAATTTTGCTTTACAGCAGTTGGATAAAAAACAAGACTTCACTGTTGATGAAAGTTACATTTTTGATCGTAAAGATGCTCCTTGGGCCAGTGATCTAGCAATGCTGGACGAGTTATGGAGAAAACGTCTCAAAAACGATGTACTGAGCCTCAAACTTTCAGATAAAAAACCGGATGAGCTTCATGATCTTTTGAAAAAACGTTATGAAAGCTTGACACGCCGTACACATCAAATTAATTCAGAAGATGTGTTTCAGTACTTCATGAATTCATATACCACCAGTATCGAACCTCATACATCCTACTTTTCTCCTAGAACATCAGAGAATTTTGATATTCAAATGCGGTTATCTTTGGAAGGGATAGGAGCCGTTTTACAATCCGAAGATGAACACACAATGATCAAAGAAATCATTGTTGGAGGGCCGGCCGATCTGGATAAAAAATTAAAAGCTGAAGATAAAATTGTTGGCGTAGGTCAAGGCATAGAAGGGCCTGTTGTTGATGTTGTCGGTTGGCGACTTGATGATGTCGTCGATTTGATCCGCGGTCCAAAAGGTAGTCATGTACGGCTCGAGATCATTCCAAAAACTGCGGGTGCAAGTGGTGCAAGAGAAGTCCTCACCCTAAAACGTAATAAGATTAATCTTGAAGAACAAGCGGCGAAAAGCTACTTGCTGGAGCTACCAGTCGCAAATTCAGACTCTGTTAAAAAAATCGGTATTATTGATCTTCCAACGTTCTATCTTGATTTTGCTGCTCTATCTCGAGGTGAAAGGGATTATCGCAGCAGCACACGAGACGTTAAGCTTTTAATTAATCAATTACGCAAAGAAAATATTGAAGGTTTAATCATTGATCTTCGTAGTAACGGTGGCGGTTCGTTGCTGGAGGCAACAAGCTTAACCGGTTTATTTATTGAAACAGGCCCTGTTGTTCAAGTAAAAGACGCAATTGGACGCATCGAAATAAACGATGATTCTGACCCAACAATTGCCTATACAGGACCATTGGCTGTATTAGTTGATCGTTACAGTGCCTCAGCCTCAGAAATTTTTGCTGGAGCAATTCAAGATTACCAACGTGGCGTCATCATCGGCGAACCGACTTTTGGGAAAGGAACGGTTCAAAATCTAATCGATTTAAATAAATATGATGACCGTTCTGAAAATACACTTGGCCATCTAAAAACAACCATTGCACAATTCTTCCGTGTCAGTGGCAACAGTACTCAGCATCGTGGCGTGGTACCCGATTTTATCTACCCTACCGGACGTGAAAACGCTGATTATGGTGAAAGTGCTTATGAAAATGCACTTCCCTGGTCCAGTGTGAAACCCGCCACCTTCCGTGCAGCACTGGCACCTATCGAGGCTTTTGCTATTGTTCGAGGACAACACGAGCAAAGGATAGCAGAAGATCCCGCTTTCAAATTATTAATTGAAGAAATTGAATCGATAAAAATTCTACAAGAAAGAGATACTGTCTCCTTAAGTGAAAAAATTCGCCGGTCTGAACTTGATGATAACGAGCAAAAAAGTAAGGAATTAGAGGAACGCCATAAAGTCATTGCTAAATCTCTACCGACATTAATCAAACATAAAAACCATAACAAAAAAGCTGAAGTAAAATCGGAAGATGATTCTGAAGCACCAGAAAAAGAAGATATTCTATTAATTGAAGCAGCCCGGATTCTACAAGATTTGATCAACGAACGGACGCAACCTTCAACTAAACCACAGCTTGTTAATAAGAATTAATTATTTTTTAAGAAAAAAGCTCCAGAAGATCATTTAAAAAAAGTCGACCCTTTTGTGTTGGTTTTATCCGTTGTTCATTTTTATCAATTAGACCTTTTTGATAAGCTTTTTCCATTTTTTGATCAAGATAAGATAATGGAAGTTCTGTCCTTGATTCAAATTCTTCTAACAAAAAACCATCATTTAAACGCAGTGCATTCATCATAAATTCTAAAACAATATCTTCTTTATTCAGAGTTCGGCATTCAATAAATTGCTTAGGTTCACTTAAATATTGTTTAGGATGTCGGGGTTTAGAAAATCGCTCAATTTTGTGAAAGTCCAGATTTGTTATTTTGCTGTGCGCACCTGCACCAATGCCTAAATAATCTCCAAATATCCAGTAATTAATATTGTGCTGACATTGATTTTTTTTTGTCGCATAAGCCGAGATTCTCATATTGCCGAAATCCTGCCTGCGCCAGTAATGATTGCCCAGCATCTTGCATCTCCCAAAATAAGATCATCGTTCGGTAAAAATTGGTCGTTGTCGATAAAATAAAGTGTTCGGCTCCATCGTCAACTGATACCAAGAAACATGTTCTGGTTTCAAACTAAGTGCCTGTTCCAGATCAAACAAGCTTCCTTCAAGCGTATCCTTCGGTAATCCAAACATCAGATCAATATTGATATTTTTCAAAGCCAGCATCGCGAGCGATATTAAACGCAGTAATCACTTCACTGGATGCATGGATACGACCTAGTTCTTTTAATTGTGGATCACGAAAACTTTGCGCGCCGATCGAAAGTCGATTTATTCCTGATTTTATATACTGATAAAAAATGATCAGAATCGGACCGTTTCCTGGATTCGCTTCTAAGGTGATTTTCGGCTTCACTTGAAAACAGATATTCTTTGGTCAAGTTTAGTCAAGAATTGATCAATCCCTGCACCACTGATCAAACTCGGGGTTCCACCGCCAAAAAATATACTTTTGATCGATCGATCAAAATTTAAACTTGAAATATGTGCTATAGAATGATCAAGATCCTTTAATAAAGCATCAATATAATGTTGTTCAGGGATGGGATCTTCTTTTATCGCATGGGAATTAAAATCGCAATATGGACATTTTTTGAAACACACCAGGGAAAAATGCACATAGAGACTCAGTGGAATTTCAGACATTAAGTTTTTGCACTAACTCCCGCAATGCTTTTTCCGCGATGACTAAGCTGATTTTTTTATTTCTGGTAACAACTGTGCTGAAGAACATCCTTGTTCGGGAACATAAAAAGACCGGATCATAACCAAACCCATTTTCACCCGTAGGTTGCCGCAGTAAACGCCCTTCCCAACTCCCATGACAAATAAGCGGCGTCGGATCAGCTGCAAACCTCATTAGAACAATGACACAATGAAATCGGCATTGACGATTGTCATCATCAACTTCTCGCATTTCAAAAAGTAACTTATTTAAATTTTCTTTATCAGTCGCTTCTTCACCAGCATAACGCGCCGAATAAATTCCTGGTTCACCATTTAATGCATCGACTTCGATTCCAGAATCATCTGCAATCGCAGGTAGGCCCGTTTTCTCAGTAACATAACGTGCTTTGAGAATGGCATTTTCGACGAATGTAAGACCCGTTTCTTCAGGTGTTTGCAGATCAAATTCTGATTGTGCAGCGATCTCAATTTTCTGATCCGCTAGCATTAACTTTAATTCTTTTAACTTACCTCGATTACCACTGGCTAATACAATTTTTTGCAGCATCAGACTTATTCAGCCAACACCTTACGCTGCAGATCAATAATTGTACTGATACCATCTTTTGCCAGATCAAGCATCGCCTGTAGTTCATCCATCCGAAATGCATGACCTTCTGCCGTACCTTGAACTTCAATAAAAACTTCCTGCCTCATTCATCACAACATTCATATCCGTCTCAGCATTTGAATCTTCAGCATAATCCAGATCAAGCACCGGTTGCCCTTCATAAATACCGACGGAAATCGAAGCAACCATTCCATGAGTTGGATCTGCTTTGATTAATTGTTTACTGATCAGTGTATTAATAGCATCCATCATCGCAACATAAGCACCGGTGATCGATGCCGTTCGAGTTCCGCCATCAGCCTGAATGACATCACAATCGATCAAAATTGTTCTTTCGCCTAAGGCATTAAGATCAACGATTGCACGCAACGAACGACCAATTAAACGTTGTATCTCTAAAGTCCGACCTCCTTGCTTACCGACAGAAGCTTCGCGGCGCATACGGCTGTTTGTTGAACGCGGCAACATTCCATATTCGGCGGTTACCCAGCCTTGGTCTTTACCACGTAAAAACGGCGGTACTTTTTCTTCGACCGTCGCATTACACAATACTTTTGTATCACCAAACTCGACCAACACAGAACCTTCGGCATGGCGGGTATAATTTCGCGTAAAAGAAATTGATCTTAATTCATCCTGACTTCTGCCACTTGGTCGCATATTGTGCATCCTTATTTTGATTTGAATAAAAAAAACGTGATTATAGACTAGGATCGATTTTTCTTCGCGGCTTTATCACCCGAGTTATTGGCCAACTTCCAAACCATCTTCTGACTTGCGGTTAACAAACCACGCATAATCTGTACTTCACTTTGCTCCATTGAACATCGATTAAACAAACGTCGAAAACGATGCATTAAATGTTTTGGATTTTTCGGATCAAAAAATTCGATATCGATCATGGTTTTCTCAAGATGTTCGTAGAAGTTCTCCAGTTGTTCTGACGTTGCCAGTGATGCATGATCAACAACATTCATTTCATTTTGATCTACATCAAGATCAAGGATCGCCCGACGAATTTCGTAAACCAAAATCTGAACCGCAGCAGCCAGATTTAATGAACTAAAACCCTTCTCGGTTGGAATCATAACCGCTGCCTGGCAATGCGACAGCTCTTCATTGCTTAAGCCCGAGCGTTCGTGCCCAAACACCAGCGCACATTCATTTTCACTGGCAAGACCAACCACCTTCTCAGCCATTTCTGCTGGTTTCATAATCGGCCATTGCATCGAACGCGTTCTTGCAGTGGTCGCAACCACCATCCCACAACCCGTTAATGCTTCAGGCAAACTCGAACAAACCTGAGCGCTGGCTAAAATATCATCCGCCCCAGATGCTCTGGCAGTCGCTTCATGATCAGGAAACTTTTTCGGTAATACTAAAAACAAACGCGATAAACCCATCGTCTTCATCGCACGTGCAGCAGCCCCAATATTACCCGGGTGTGAGGTTCCAACAAGAACAATTCGAATATTTAAAAAATAATTTTTATTCATTTGAATATAATACCGTGAATCCTGATCAAGATTAGATTAAAATTATCCATTCGACGTTCCAATGTTCTTTTCAAAATGAGATTTTGCTATGCATCCGATGTTAACCATCGCCGTTCGTGCTGCCCGTAAAGCAGGCGATTTTATAAACCGGAATTTAGATCAAGTTGTGGACCTTTCTGTGACCGAAAAAGGCCACAACGACTTCGTCACCGAAGTGGATAAAAAAGCAGAGTCGATCATTATTAATACCATTCGTGATTCCTTCCCCGATCACTGTTTTCTCGCCGAAGAAAGCGGAATCACTGGCAACAATTCCGACACTAGCAACGAATATCAATGGATTATTGATCCGCTTGATGGCACCACCAATTTCCTGCACACCTTCCCACAATATGCAGTCTCAATCGCACTGAAACATAAAGGCATTCTCGATCAAGCGGTGATTTACGATCCAAATCGATCAGAATTATTCACAGCAACAAAAGGACGTGGAGCATTCCTCGACAATCGTCGCATCAGAGTGGGTAAGCGAATTGGTCTGAAAGGTTCATTAATCGGTACTGGATTCCCTGTCAGAGATCACGCACAACTTGATGAATATCTGAAAACCTTCAAAGCCATTTTCAAAGACACTGCTGGAATTAGAAGAGCCGGTGCAGCATCACTCGACTTAGCCTATGTTGCGTGTGGTCGCCTAGATGGATTCTGGGAGATGCAATTACAACCCTGGGATATGGCTGCCGGGATATTATTAATTCAAGAAGCTGGCGGACTGGTTGGTGATATGCAGGGTGGAAATGATCAAATGAAATCCGGCAGTATTGTTGCTGGAAACCCGAAGGTGTTTAAAGAGATTATTCAGCAGTTGAATAAAACTTCAGCACTGTAACAACATATTAATTCCCAACGATAACTTGAAGGCACGTACTTTGCTGCCAGAGTTCCTTTTGACCCAGCTTTTGTCGAACTTGCTGAATCACATTAATTCTATCAGTGTGAGAAGCCACATGATTTGTGACAAGAATATATAAGCTCTATTGTGCTATTAAAAAAGGCCTCTCATATAGAGAGGCCCTTCCATCAATCTATATTTCTTCTTTCTAACTAACTTATCGGCAATTACTAGGCTTATATTTATCAGCTAAAGTACCGCCTGTACAAGTCCATTCTATTCGATCTGAAGGGATTACACCTGCTTGCAAAGCTGTGTCTCCGGTACCATACTGAGGGTGTAAAATCATTGTTCCATTACCCGCTCTAGCGGTGTAAAATATAGAAATATTTCCATTAGCCGCTACTTCAAGTCTTGTTACATTGTCTGTTGTGCTAGGAGGATTAAACCCTGTATTCAAAGCAACACCTGATGAAGCATTTTCAGTAACTAATATCTTGGTTGCAGAAGCTAATGACAAACCTTCAGTAACACGTGCACGCACGGTGTAATCCTGATAAGCAGGAATCGCCACTGCGGCTAAAATACCGATGATAGCAACTACGATCATCAGTTCGATAAGAGTAAATCCTTGTTGTGCTTTTTGCATAATAAATATCTCCTTATGTTTATTTATCTTCTGGTGACGCCAACATTTCTGATTGCGTCTCCAATCTAATTGGAATAATCAGTAGTACTTCCAGTTATTTCGTATCTTTTAGCTTGATCGCTAAAAACAACCTTGTTTACTGCTGATCATGAACCCACTACTGAGTTGTGAGAATAATTGCAGGTTGTATGCCAGTTTGCTTAATGCGAGAGGATTTTTATTAAAATATTAACTATCTAACTGATTTTAATGAATATATTTAGACTTTATTGTAAGCTCGGCAATATTATTTTGATCTGTATGATGGGTTTCTAACAGTGAGGCTTCTTTTTTACGTCAGAATGTGACGATAATTGTCACACCTGATGCCGAAATCCAAACTCAATCTTCAAGGTCCAGTTTTTCAAGACGATAGCGTAAAGCACGAAAACTGATCCCTAACACTTTTGCAGCAGCTGTTTTATTCCACCGTGTTTGCTCTAATGCCGCAATAATGCGTTTTCGTTCAATAGAATCAAGGTAGGGTTCTAGTAGCATTTCTTCTTTGGGAAGAATGTTTTCCACAGTCTGTCCTTCGGGCAATCTCAGATCATCTAATCCAATAACCTCACCCTCGCAAAGCGTCATTGCTCGTTCAAGAATGTTCTCTAACTCGCGAACGTTGCCTGGAAAACTATATTCATGAAGTGCTTTCTCTGCGACAGAAGAAAGCGAGAATTTCACGATCTGATCAGAAAGGTCATCCAATATGTGATCCACTAACAATAAAACGTCCTCGCCACGATTTCTCAAAGGTGGCACATTTAACTCGATCACATTGATTCGATAAAACAGATCTTGTCTAAAATCACCTGCGGCAACCATCTCCGCAAGATCTTTATGGGTGGCACATAGAATCCGAACATCGACAGTTTCTTCTTTATGCCCACCAACAGGTCGAATCGCTTTTTCCTGAATAGCGCGCAGTAATTTCACCTGCATGGCTAAAGGCAACTCAGCCACTTCATCAAGAAACAAGGTTCCACCATTAGCCACTTGAAATAGCCCTTGTTTATCGGTACTAGCACCGGTGAAACTACCCTTGATATGACCAAAGAATTCGCTTTCCATCAATTCAGCCGGAATTGCACCACAGTTAACCGGCACAAATGATTTATCCGCTCTGGAACCTTGCTCGTGGATCATTTTTGCAACGAGTTCTTTACCGGTGCCCGATTCACCACTGATATAAATAGGTGCCTGGCTGCGAGCAAGCTTTTTGATCGTACTACGCAATTTTATGATTTGATCAGATTCACCAATAATTGATGGATCTTTTAGTGATCGTTTTGCGGCAAGTTTTAATGCATTAGAAACCAAATTACGTAAATTTTCTAAATCTACCGGTTTAGTGACAAAATCAAATGCACCCGTCTTTAAGGCTTGAATTGCGGTTTCCATGCTTCCGTGAGCAGTGATCACAGCAACTGGAAGTTCTGGGTAAAACGCTTGTATATGCTCAACCAACTGTAAGCCGTCACCATCAGGCAAACGCATATCGGTTAAGCAGAGATCAAAATCTTCCTGCTCGAGTAAGGCATGCGCTTCTTTGAGATCCGCTGCTGCCCGGCTAGGAATATCCATACGTTGCAAAGTAATCGTCAGTAATTCTCGAATGTCAGGTTCGTCATCGACGATCAGTGTGTTTGAAACCATCTTTTATTCAATATGAATCTGTTTGTCTGGATGCGCGAAGGTAATTCTGAAACAACAGCCTTCGCTGGTGTTTTTTTCTAACGCCAACAATGCCTGGTTGGCTTCACATAATTCACTAGCAATATAAAGGCCAAGACCTGTACCGCCACTGCGATCTGTAAAAAAAGGTTCGAATATTTGATCGGCATGCTCAGAGTCAATGCCAGGCCCTTGATCTATGACATCCATCTTTGGCCGTTCCGAGGGATCTTTTACATAACAATGTAACTCGATTTTAGGATCTGAATTACTATAACGTAAGGCATTTTCAGCTAAATTTGCGACAACCTGATGTAGTTGATTTTGATCCATCATCACACGCATATCACTCGGCTCTACGTGATATGAAATCTCCGTTTCTGATAGATCATGCTGCAATATAAAATCTGCAATAAACTTTTCCAACCATGCTTTGATCAGAAAGCTTTCCGGCATCGAATCATCACGACGACCGAGTCTAAGGGTGTCCTCAATGATCTGGTTCACGCGTAAGGAATGATTTTCGATAATCTCTAACAAGCGTTGATCGGAATCCTCCAATGCCGGTGATTCTGATAATAATTGACCGGCGTGGCTTATAGCACCCAGCGGATTGCGGATCTCATGGGCGATACTGGCGGTCAATTGACCTAGTGATGCAAGTTTTAATTGCTGGGCTTTTTGCCTCAACGTTGCAGCATCTTCTAAAAATGCCAGAATATCAGAATCCTGATCTTCTCCAAGATAAGTGAAGGATACCTGGATATCTGTTGATCGGGATGCGGGTCGTATTATCCGTGTTGCTTGTTCTCCTTCTATCCATTCCCTCATGCACGTCTGTAGTTCTAGCGAAATCGATTGTAACGACTCCCCTTCAATATTTCCTTCTGTTTCCAATATGCTCTGCGCAGAAAGGTTTGCTAATTGAATAATTCCTTCTTTGCTCAATACTATTAACCCTGAACGCATCCGTTGGACAATACGTTCATTCATACGTGAAAGATTAACCAGATCTTCACCACGTTGGGCGGCAAGTGTTTCACTTTCCCGGATGCGTACGGCTAGAAAATGTGCCAAGGTAGCCGTCGCGAATAAAACAGCTCCGAGTAATCCAGCCTGAGTAAAATTTGTGTTGTAGGTTCTTTCACCAAACAAAATGCATAATTCAACAATTAATACGGTGAGTGTTCCCGTTGCTGCAAATAAATAGGCTATCCGTCCTATCAATAACAAGCTGCCAGCAGCAACACTCATTGCCAACATCAAACCAATACCACTGCTGACACCACCACTGCTATACATCATCACGCCAAAGACACCAAAATCAATAATAATCTGAGCAAAAACCTGGTAACTGAAAGTCGGTCGACGATAGTGTGCCAGCAGGAAAAAAATAATAGCGATGATGAAATGAGTGACTACACTGAGAGTAAATAACTGAGGGCTATAAACTCCAAAAGGATCGGGTAGAAATTTAAAAATAATCAGCCCAAACAAGAATCCGGACAAAATAATTCGGTATAAACTAAACAGTCTTAGTGCGCGCCACCCAGTCTCTGCTTGAGAAATTGGCGTAACAATATTTGTCACTGATCAAATTCCTCTTTGTGTTTTTGACAACAGAAGTTCTTTTTACCGTTACTCACCAATTCATCAACAGGAATGTAAATTCCACAATGATCGCATTGCACGGTTTTTTTAGAAGAGACGCTATCTTTTGATCGAGATGCATTTTTGGCATTTTGTTGTGCACGGTTTTGCTGGAATTTTCTTATCAGCTTGTAGACAAAACCAATCACTAAACCCAAAATAATCACACGGACTAATCCTGGCACTGCATTTCCCCCATAAGTAAGATAAAATTTGAGATAATTAATCTAACAGGTTCCATCAGCTAGACATAGCAAATTCCATGCAAACTATTTACAGGATTATTCGATCATGAACCTGCACGAATATCAGGCAAAACAACTCTTCAGCGATTATGGGATCCCAGTACCTGAAGGCATCCCCACTCGCTCTGTTACAGAGGCTGTACAAGCTGCTAAGGCTCTAGGCGGCACTGGTTGGGTGATCAAAGCGCAAATTCATGCTGGTGGTCGTGGTAAAGGGGGCGGCGTAAAACTGGCAGATAATTTAAATGAGGTTGAAAATTACACCCGCGAGATGCTAAGCAAAAATCTGATCACAAAACAAACTGGCCCCAAAGGACAACCCGTTCATTGTGTATTAGTGCAAAGCATGACTGATATTAAAGATGAGCTCTATTTAAGTATGTTAGTTGATCGCGTCTCCAAACGATTGGCTATCATGGTTTCATCTGAGGGCGGTGTAAATATCGAAGAAGTTGCAGAACAAACTCCAGAAAAGATATTAACCGTGACTATCGACCCAATTATGGGATTGCAAGCCTATCAGAGCCATCAACTTGGTCATGCGCTAGGTTTAAGCAAAGATCAACGTTCGCAATTATATAAAATTTTAGAATCACTCTATAAACTGTTTATGGAAAAAGATCTCAGTCTTATTGAGATCAACCCATTAATCATCAATAACAGTGATCAACTTCTTGCCCTTGATGCAAAAGTAACTATTGACGAAAATGCCTTATTTCGCCAACCCGCACTTGCTGAATGGCGCGATCCGGAACAAGAAGATCCCATCGAAAGCGAAGCCAAACGATTCAACCTAAGTTTCGTTAGTTTAGATGGAAATATCGGGTGCATGGTCAATGGTGCTGGGCTGGCAATGGCAACAATGGACATCATAAAGTTGCATGGAGGTTCACCGGCTAATTTCCTTGATGTGGGAGGTGGAACGACTGCGGAGAAGGTAGCTGAAGCCTTTAAATTGATCCTGTCCGAAAAAAAGATAAAAGCAATTCTGGTTAATATTTTTGGAGGAATTGTTCGTTGCGATCTGATCGCGGATGGCGTCATCAAAGCCGTGCAAGATGTGGGGATCAATATCCCGGTTATTGTCCGACTGGAAGGTACCAATGTTGAGCAAGGCAAAACGCTACTACAAGAGAGTGGACTCGATATAATCTCTGCAGATGACTTTGATGATGCGGCAAAAAAGGTCGTCGTAGCTGCAAAGGGAGTACTCTAATGTCCATTTTGATCGATGAAAATACAAAAGTGATCTGCCAGGGTTTTACCGGACAACAAGGCACTTTCCATTCTAAACAAGCGCTGGATTACGGTACAAAAATTGTTGCTGGTGTCACACCAGGCCGGGGCGGTCAGATACATATTGATCTTCCCGTTTTTGATACCGTTGATAGATCGGTTAAAGAAACTGGCGCAGATGCCACAATGATCCTTGTCCCGCCCAGTTTTGCCGCTGAGGCGATCATTGAAGCCGCAGAAGCCGGAATTAAAGTAATTGTTTGCATTACAGAAGGCATACCTGTGCTTGATATGATCAAGGTCAAAACCAGCTTGATGCAATACCCCGACACTGTTTTAATCGGCCCGAATTGCCCCGGCATTATTTCACCCGGAAAATGCAAAATTGGGATAATGCCAGCAAGTATTCACACTCCCGGGAAAATAGGCATCGTGTCTCGATCCGGCACATTAACGTATGAAGCCGTACATCAAACCAGCTTAATGGGTTTGGGACAAAGTACCTGTATAGGCATTGGTGGCGATCCAATTAAGGGTATGGATTTTGTAGAGTGTCTGACGCTTTTTCAAAACGATCCGGACACCGATGGCATTATTATGGTCGGTGAAATTGGTGGGAACTCAGAAGAGGAAGCAGCTAAATTTATCGCCGAAAATATCAGCAAACCGATCGTAACCTATATCGCGGGAGTCACCGCCCCTCCGGGCAAACGCATGGGTCATGCAGGTGCAATAATCTCGGGTGGCAAAGGGACAGCGAAAGACAAATTTGCAGCGCTGGAGTCAGCAGGTGTTGTCACCACACACTCTCCTGCTGAACTTGGTAAAACCCTGGCAGGATTAATGTGATAAGAATAGCTTTAGCGCAACTGAACCTCCATGTAGGAAACATTCCAGCAAATACAGACAAAATAATTTCCGCCGCGATCACGGCGCGTGACGAATTAAAAGCAGATGTGATTGTATATCCGGAACTCACGATCACCGGCTATCCGCCGGAAGATTTATTGTTACGACCACATCTTTATCAACTGATTGAAGAATCGCTGACAAGCATTGGTAAGAAAGTTAAAGATATCGATCTGATCCTCGGCTATCCCCGACAAGTAGATAAAAAATTATTCAATAGCTGCTCATTGATCCGCGATGGAAAAATCATCGCCACCTATGATAAACAGCATTTACCTAATTATAGCGTCTTCGATGAAAAACGTTATTTTACACCCGGTAAAAAAGCCCTTGTCGCCGACATAAAAGGAATGCCTGTTGCCCTTAGCATTTGCGAAGACATTTGGACCAAAGGAACAGGTAAACAAGCGAGAGAAGCTGGTGCAAACTTGATCATCAACCTTAACGCATCACCTTACAATAAGGATAAGTTTGGCGAGCGTATTGCTGCCCTAGAAGCAAATATTCTTGAAGGACAAGTACCTGTGATCTACGTTAATCTGGTCGGTGGACAAGATCAGCTCGTCTTTGATGGCGGCTCATTGGTTCTAAATAACAAAGCTGAACAGCGCTTCCGCGCTCCCAATTTTGAAGAAGATATTTATGTTGTTGAAGTTTCTGATAAAGGCAAAATTTCACACACTCATCCGGGACCGGATGAAGTAGAAATCGAAGAAAGTATCTATCAAGCATTGGTTCTTGGCGTAAAAGACTATGTAACAAAAAATGGTTTCAAAGGTGCGGTGCTTGGACTTTCCGGTGGAATTGATTCTGCGCTAACTGCAGCAATCGCTGTTGATGCATTAGGCAAAGAAAATGTCGAAGGCGTTTTGATGCCCTCTCGCTACACATCTGATATGAGTAATGAAGATGCAGTCATAGAAGCGGAAGCTCTCGGTATCGAATATCACGTCATTCCGATAAAAAAAACATTTGATGCATTTACTGAAAGCCTTGCAGACGTTTTTGCGGACACTGAGCCTGATACCACAGAAGAGAATATACAAGCACGCTGTCGTGGTGTTTTATTAATGGCGATTTCCAATAAAACAGGAAAACTATTACTCACCACAGGTAATAAAAGTGAATTGGCCGTTGGTTATGCAACGCTTTATGGTGATATGAATGGAGGCTTTGCACCAATAAAAGATATCTCAAAACTACTCGTATATAAACTTTCCACATGGCGGAATACTATCTCTCAGGTTATTCCACAACGTGTCATTAGCCGACCACCCTCGGCAGAACTAGCACCTGATCAAAAAGATTCTGACAGTTTGCCGCCTTACGAAATTCTTGATCCAATTCTTGAAGCCTACATAGAGCATGATCAATCACCGGCAAAAATTATTGCGCAAGGTTTTGATCGTGCAATTGTTGAGAGAATCGTGACACTCGTCGATCGGAACGAATACAAACGCCGGCAAGCGGCGCCTGGTGTTCGGGTCACAAAACGAGCTTTTGGACGTGATAGACGCTATCCAATTACATCAGGTTATAAAGGGTTTTGATTTTAGAGAATTCTGAGCTAATTCGATCGATGCTCTAAAGGTAATTAACCTGATGTGATGGTCTCCTCCCCCTAACGGCATCTAGGTGCCATGATTGAACTGACATACACACAATCAAAAGAGGAGAAGACCAAAATGAAGACTACAACAATCGGGTTAGACATAGCAAAAAACGTATTTCATGCTGTCTGCTGTAATCAACAAGGGCGTATAATCAAAAAGAAAATGTTAAAGCGAGCGCAGGTACTCTCCTTTTTTCAATCTCAACCTCCTTGTTTAGTCGCAATAGAATCTTGTGCAACGTCACAGTATTGGGCCCGAGCGATACAACAACAGGGACATCAGGTGAAATTACTACCACCTCAGCATGTTAACGCATTTCTAATCGGCAATAAGAATGATTATAACGATGCCTTGGCCATCGCCGTTGCTGCGAAACAACCTCATTTAAAAAGTGTGGGCATTAAATCAGTTGAGCAACAAGACAACCAGGCACAACATAAAGCAAGAGACTTAGCGGTCAGACAAAGAACCGCATTATGTAACCAAATGAGAGCGCTTGTTGCAGAATATGGCATTAGCCTTCGTCCCGGCCTAAATACCCTACGTCAATCTATCCCGTTGCTATTAAGTGATGAGAACGAACGGTTGTCCGTTACTTTCAAAAGGATACTGCGCCAGCTAAAGGAACAATGGCAATCACTTGATGCCTGTATTGCGACATTTGACCAATTGATCATTCAATCGGCAAAAAACAATGCGATTTGCCAACGCTTACAAACTATTCCAGGGTTTGGGCCGATGGTCTCGAGCGCGTATTTTAATGAAGTGGGAAACGGCGCTCATTATCACAAAGGGCGCGATGTGTCCGCCTCATTAGGACTTGTTCCACGACAGTACAGTAGTGGTGGTAAAGAGGTGCTACTGGGGATCAGTAAACGCGGCAATAAATACCTTCGTTGTTTGTTAATTCTAGGCGCGAAGGCCGTGGTATCAAGAGCCAAAACGAAAGGCGATAAACTGAGTCAATGGATTAATCGTTTAGTTGAGACGCGGGGGCATAATCGAGCGTGTGTGGCGTATGCCAACAAAATGGCAAGAATGGCCTGGGCTATAACGGTTTCTGGTGATGACTACTCACCGGCCTAAATAGAGAGAACAAATCATTTCAACGAATTGCGAAGGTAAAACTAAAGATGGCATAACAGGTCAAACCAGCCTATTGAAAACCTGTCGAGCTCAGGGGTAACTAATACCGATAACCTGATAAGGAAAATAGGCGCGTAATACATCCAGGTCAGAAGTTGAAAACTTCATTGAAGGCCGTATATATGACAGCAATCCTGTCCCTGTTATCTGAATGTTTTATCTTGCAATACGGGAGGAGACCATATATGAACTCGGGATAAGAATGGCCATAAAAACATTAAAAGACAATGAGTTAGATGAAATCGCTGTGACTGTTTTGTCCAGTGGACTTCTTTTAGTGGCTATTAAGGCGGAGTTGCGTAGCAATAGCAGGCTATTGGAAACAACTCCAACGCACAGAGGCGCTAAAAGAAGTCGGCTGGATGGATATTTCTTATCCCGAGTTCATATGTAGAAATTCAGATTTGATCTGACAGTTACCCAATTATCAGTAACCGACTGTCAGGTTAAGTTTAATTCACAAACTTTTCCTTCCAGATAGCTTGTCCGTCGATGAGTGTTTCCATCGGCGTCCTCCCGCAGCACATTTTGCCTTGGTGAGTTCGTTGAGTATTGTATTTGAGCAACCATTCGTCAAGGTCGAGTTGCAGTTCATCAATCGATTGGTAAATTTTCTTACGCAAAGCGACTTGATAAAACTCATTGAGGATCGTCTTATGGAATCGCTCACAAATACCATTCGTCTGAGGTGATTTGACCTTGGTTTTGGTGTGTTCGATATTGTTCAACGCCATATAAAGCTGATAATCATGCTGGTCAGCTCGCCCACAATACTCCGTCCCTCTATCTGTCAAAATGCGCAACATAGGCAAACGTTGTTGTTCGTAGAATGGGAGGACGCGGTCATTGAGCATGTCAGCTGCCGTAATCGGTGTTTTAGTCGGGTACAGTTTCGCGTGAGCGACCTTGCTGTAAGTATCAACAAACGTTTGTTGATAAACCCGACCAATGCCTTTGAAAGTACCGACATAGTAAGTATCTTGCGAGCCAAGATAACCAGGGTGTGCCGTTTCTATCTCGCCACAAGCCTCATCGTCGTCTTTTTTGCGTTCCATCGCCGCGACTTGAGACTCAGTGAGGATCAAGCCTTCACCAGCTACCTTATCAGACAATGCCTTCAGGCGA